>CAVURZ010000001.1:0-412120 GCA_963744035.1 uncultured Solirubrobacteraceae bacterium
GCGCCCATCGCCGGATCCCAGCCCTTCTCGACCAGCAGGTCCTTGGCTCCCTCGGTCAGCTCGAGCTGCAGCTCGCGCTCGGCCATCGACTCGCGGATCCGCAGCAGCAGGAGCTCGACGATCTGCTTGATCTCCTCTTTCTGGAGCTTGTGGAAGACGATCACGTCGTCGATCCTGTTGAGGAACTCCGGACGGAAGACTTTCTTCAGCTCACCCATGATCCGGTTCTTCATGTCGTCATAGGTGATCCCGGTCTCGTCCTCGGAGACGGCGAAGCCGAGCGGCGTGTTGCGCGCGATCTCGGCGGCGCCGATGTTCGAGGTCATGATCACGATCGCGTGGCGGAAGTCGACCGTGCGCCCCTGGGCGTCGGTCAGCCGGCCGTCCTCGAGGATCTGCAGGAGGATGTTGAAGACGTCGGGGTGGGCCTTCTCGATCTCGTCGAGCAGCAGCACGCTGTAGGGCTTGCGCCGGATGGCCTCGGTCAGCTGACCGCCCTCGTCGTAGCCGATGTAGCCCGGGAGGCGAGCCGACCAGACGCGACACGGCGTGCTTCTCCATGTACTCGGACATGTCGATCCGGATCAGCGCGTCGTCGTCGCCGAACAGGAACTCCGCCAGCGTCCGCGCCAGCTCGGTCTTGCCGACGCCGGAGGGGCCGAGGAAGATGAACGAGCCGGTCGGGCGCTTGGGGTCCTTCAGGCCGGCGCGTGAGCGCCTGATCGCCTTGGAGATGACCTCGACCGCGGGGTGCTGGCCGATCACGCGCTTGTGGAGTTCGTCCTCCATCCGCATCAGCTTCTGGGTCTCGGCCTCGGTCAGCTTGAAGACGGGGATTCCGGTCCACATCGAGACGATGTCCGCGATCTCCTCCTCGCCGATCGAGGGCCGCTCGCCGGACTCGCCTGATTCCCAGGCCTGCTCCAGCTCGCGTTTCTTGTTTGTCAGCTTGCGCTCCTGGTCGCGCAGCGAGGCGGCCTTCTCGAACTCCTGTGCCTCGATCGCGGCCTCCTTCTCGCGCCGCGTCTTCTCGACTTCATCCTCGAGCTCGCGGTTGGCGGGCGGCGAGGTCATCGACTTGATGCGCATCCGCGAGGCGGCCTCGTCGATCAGGTCGATCGCCTTGTCCGGCAGGAAGCGGTCGGAGATGTAGCGGCTGGCGAGTTCACCGGCGGCGCGCAGCGCCTCATCTGTGATCTGGACCTTGTGGTGCTGCTCGTAGCGGTCGCGCAGCCCCGTCAGGATCTCGACGGTCTGGTCGATCGTGGGCTCGTCGACGGTGATCTTCTGGAAGCGCCGCTCGAGCGCGGAGTCGCGCTCGAGGTACTTGCGGTACTCGTCCAGGGTGGTGGCGCCGATCGTCTGCAGCTCGCCACGAGCGAGTGCAGGCTTGAGGATCGAGGCCGCGTCGATCGCACCCTCGGCGGCACCTGCACCGACGAGGTTGTGGAGCTCGTCGATGAACAGGATGATGTCGCCGCGCTGGGTGATCTCCTTCATCACCTTCTTCAGGCGCTCCTCGAACTCGCCGCGGTACTTCGAGCCGGCCACGAGCGCGGCCAGGTCGAGCGTGTAGATCTGCTTGTTCTTCAGCAGCTCGGGGACCTCGGAGCTCGTGATCCGCTGCGCGAGGCCCTCGACGACGGCGGTCTTGCCCACGCCGGGCTCGCCGACAAGAACAGGGTTGTTCTTCGTCCGCCGGGAGAGGATCTGCATGATCCGCTCGATCTCGGTCTCGCGACCCACGCAGGGGTCGAGCTTGCCCTCGGAGGCCAGCTTGGTCAGGTTGCGCCCGAACTGGTCCAGCAGCTTGGAGGACTTCTTGCCCTCGCCCGCCGGCGAGCCGGAGCCGGCGCCTGCTCCGCTGGAGGAGCCCTGGCGGCGTCCGCCGGGACCGGAGAGCATCCGGATGACCTCGTTGCGGATCTTCTCGGAGTCGGCGTCGAAGTCGAGCAGGATGCGGGCCGCGACGCCCTCGTTCTCGCGCACCAGTCCGAGCAGGATGTGCTCGGTGCCGATGTAGTTGTGGCCGAGGCTCAGCGCCTCGCGCAGAGCAAGCTCGAGCACCTTCTTGGCGCGCGGGCGTGAACGGGATCTGCCCGGAGGTGACCTCCTCGCCGGAGCCGACTATCCGCACCACCTGGGCACGGACGCGCTCGACGGTGATGTCAAGGCTCTCGAGGACGCGGGCGGCCAGACCCTCCTCCTCGCGCAGCAGCCCGAGCAGGATGTGCTCGGTACCGATGTAGTTGTGCTTGAGGGTGCGCGCCTCCTCTTGCGCGAGGACGACCACCTGACGCGCCCTTTCCGTGAATCGCTCGAACATGTCTAGATTCCTTCCTGCTGGGCATGGCCCAAGGGTCTTTTGGTGGTCCTTATGACGCCTCGTTGAGCAGTCTACCAAGCGCCCCCCCGGCTCCATCGGGGTCATCGGCAGCTTCGCGCCCCGGCTTGACCGTCGGCGCCGAACATCCGTCCAGCGGGCCGGGTGTTCGCTACAGCCGCGCCCCGCGGAGCCGGCGGGCGATCGAGGCCCGCAACGCCGTGCGAGCGCTCAGCCCGTGAATGACGGAACGTGTTCGGCGCGGGTTTCGCGGGACGCCCGGGTCACCACGACAGTGGCCGAGGCCCGGTCGCTCAGGTAGGAGACATCGGGGGTGGAGGTGCCGAGCACGACGCGGTTGATGAACTGTCCCGGGCGGTGCGGGATCAGCGTCACGTGGATCCGCACGAGAGCACCTGAGCGCAGCGTGCCCAGGGTGCAGGAGAGCGGCAGCGTCTGCAGGCAGCTGCCGGCGCTCGGATGGGCGCCGAGGAGCGTCGCCGGGCCGCCGGCCTGGTCATCGACCACGACTTCCTCGGCCGCCCCGGGGCCGTGGTTGCGCACGAGGACTTCGTAGGACACGGGGCTGCCCAGGCGCACGCTGCCCTGCAGCGCGTGCTTGGAGATCGAAAGGCTCGCCCGTTCGGGACCGGGCGGCGGTTCGGGCGGCGGCGTCTCATGAAAGGCGTTGGTGAAGGCGCAGAGCGCCACCGGCTGCCGGGTGCTCAACGTGACCTCGGCCTGCCCGTTGGCGAACGGGACGTCGCGGCCCCGGCAGCGGACCGCCGTCAGCTCCCAGCGCCCTCCATGGGAGGGCTGCGGGTAGGTCTCCTGAACCAGGTAGTGCCCGAGCGGGAGGTCCTTGGAGCTGCTTCCATGCGCCCGCGCCGGCACGCCCTGCTTGATGGTTGTGGCCGTCTGGTGCAACTCCCCGGCCGTGCCGAAGTCCGGGGTGATCACGAAGCCGGTGCTGGCAAGCGCGCCGGTGGTCGTCTTCGTGATGGTCAGCGCTCCGCGCGGGGTGAAGCGGTTCGTGAACGTGCAGGTCGTGCCCTGCCCCGAGCGGATCGAGACGGTGACGGGCGCACCCGGCGAGAGCTGATGGCCGTCGCATTCGAGCGCGGCGAGGCTCCAGCGTCCAAGGCTGCTCGCGGGAGATGTCTCGGCGATCTCATAGCGAGCCCTCCTTGAGGCTGAGCGGGCCCGGGGTCGCGTCGACGGCGAGCGCCTTCGCTGCGTGGTCGTCGCGGCGGCATGCGACCGCGACGCCGCCGGCCACGGGCGTCACCGCGAAGTCGAAGCGGCCGGTCGAGCCTTCGGTCAGCTTGCGCAGCAGCAGACCGCCCGGCGGCGGGATGAATTCGTCGGTGTAGGTGCAGGTGACCGTGTCCGCCGCGGCGAGCGTGATCGCGACTTCCGCGTCGCGAGGCTGCTCTGGGCGCTGCTGTGACCGGTCTTCGAGGCGCAGCTGAGCCCGTCAGGCGCCAGTTCGGCGGCACGATCTCGTGCGCCTGCCAGGGCGTTTGCGCCGGGTGTGGTCTCGGCGCGGATAGAACGTTTCCTGCGCGCTGGTCGGCCCGGCTGGGACGGCAAGCGCGAAGCGCCCGCTCGGCGTTGAAGGACAGGTTGCCCTCGAAGGGAACGATTCGCCCATGCCCGCCGGGGCGCGACGATCTGCTTGCGGATCACGATCGTGCCGCTGGTGGGCGGCGGCTTGACATAGTAGGCGAAGCAGAACACGTGGCGCACCCCGGTCGGATAGCCGATCCACTCGACGTTGTCGCCGTTGAGATCGTCGATCGCACAGCGCAGCGCGCCGAACCCATACTGGCCGGGAAGGGGGTTGAGGACGGGTCCGGCGGCGTCCCGCCCTGCGCCCAGAGGCTGTTCGGCGACGCGCGCGATGCGGCCTGCTGGGGGGTCAGTTCGACGGTCTCGCACCGGCGATCGTCTTGCCGCGTCGGAAGACCCGCGTGTCCAGCAGCGGCGTCGAGGCCTTGGTGATGATCGGCGGCGCGAACGGGTTGGTGACCATCGACAGCGAGCCCCACGGCCCGCTGACGGCGCGACTGATGTAGCCGGTGCCCATCGTGAAGGTCCAGCCGGGGATCGGCGTGCAGTTCGGCTGGTGGGCCTGCTCGACCGCCGGATCCATCATTTCGCCGGGTCGAATAGGGCGTGTCGGACCGAGGTCGCGCAGGCTCTCCTGGATGTCGTTGCGGGCGCGGTTGGCGCTGATGTCGGTGTAGGTCGGACAGACCCTGGCGCGCGAAGGTCACGAGCAGCCCGCTGGACGCCTGCGCCGAGACCGAGGCAGAGCTCAGCCCGAGCACGGCGGCCAGGGTGCACAGAGCCGTGGCGCGAAACACCCCTCCGGCCGGGAGCGTCCGCTTCCGAAGGCGTCGCACGCCTGTCACCGTGTACCCATTGTGGTGACTGTGACAGCCGCGGCGGTCCGATCTACGGCGATGCGGACGCTCGTTCGATCGGCAGGGTGCTCCCGCGGCCGGCGCGCGCGCCCTGCGGTCGCGGCGGCGCTCGCTCTGCTGGCGTTCGGCATGGCGGCATCCGCGGCGAGATCCTCGACCGGCACACCGGTGACGCTGGCCCTGTCGCTGGGACGGCGCAGCAGCACCTGGGCCAACCCTCGCCGCAGCGAGCGGATTCTGCGCGGACCGCGAGCCGGGGCGGCCCCGGAGGGGCGTCTGCACATGCTCACCGAGGAAGGCTATCCCGAGGTCTATGAGCTGTTGGAAGAGATCGCCCGAGCGAACGGTGAAACATGGGTGCACCTGCGGGTGCCGGGGAGGCCCAACGGGCGGAGCGGGTGGGTTCTGCGCGCGGCGCTTGGAGCCTTCCACGTCACGCACTGGGCCCTGAGGGTCAACCTTTCACTGCTGCGGGCGACGCTCTACCTGGACGGCCGTCCGGTTTGGAGCGCACCGGTTGGCGTGGGCGCTCCGGCGACGCCAACGCCGACGGGGAACTTCTGGATACGGGAGCGGTTCCGCGTTCCGGGGCACACCCTGTACGGCCCGTTCGCGTTCGGCACAAGTGACTATTCGAGCCTCACCGAATGGCCGCGGGGCGGCGTGGTGGGGATCCACGGGACCAACGAACCGGCGCTCGTGCCGGGACGACCCTCGCACGGCTGTATCCGGATGCGCAACGCCGACGTGCTCTACCTCTCCCACCGGCTGCCGGTCGGCGCCCCGGTGCAGATCGTCGACTGACCGCGCGGTCAGTCGCGCATCGCCGGGAACAGCACGACCTCGCGGATCGAGTCGCGCCCCGTGAGCAGCATGACCAGGCGATCGATGCCGAGGCCGACGCCGCCGGCGGGGGGCATCCCCTGCTCCAGCGCCTGCACGAAGGCCTCGTCGTATGGCTGGACCTCCTGCTCGCCCTCGGACTCGAGGCGCTGCTGGGCCTGGAAGCGCTCGCGCTGGACGTCCGGGTCGATCAGCTCAGAGAAGGCGTTGGCGATCTCCATGCCGCCGGCGAAGGCCTCCCAGCGCTCGACCAGCCCGGGCTTCGTGCGGTGCTCGCGGGCCAGCGGCGAGATGGCCACGGGATAGTCGAGCACGAAGGTCGGCTGAAGCAGCGTCGGCTCGACGTACTTGGACAGCAGGTCATCGGCCAATGCCGACCAGCTGAGCTCGGCCGTCTTCATCGACAGGCCCTTCGCGGTGATCGCCGCGGCCAACTCCGCCGCCTGGGGGTGGGCCATCACGTCGATGCCGGTGCTCTGCTGGATCGCCTCGACGAATCCGACCCGGGCCCAGGGCGAGGAGAAGTCGAGCTCGCCGTCGTAGCGGGCGGCCGCGGCCGCGGCCTGGACGGTGGCTTCCAGGCGGCCGGCCTCGATCTCGTAGTCGGCGTAGGCCTCGTACCACTCGACCATCGTGAACTCCGGGTTGTGCTTGTGCGAGAGGCCCTCGTTGCGAAAGTCCTTGCCCAGCTCGTAGACCCGCTCGAGGCCGCCGACGAGCAGCCGCTTGAGGTAGAGCTCGGTGGCGATCCGCAGAAAGAAGTCGCGGTCCAGGGCGTTGTGGTGGGTCGTGAAAGGCCGTGCCAGCGCGCCTCCGTATAGAGGCTGCAGGACCGGCGTCTCGACCTCGACGAACCCCTCGCCGTCCAGGTAGCCGCGGACGGCCGAGATGATCCGTGCTCGATCGATGAACAGCGCCCGCGCATCCTCGCTCGCGATCAGGTCCAGCTCGCGGTGGCGGTAGCGGGTCTCGACATCGGAGAGGCCGTGATGCTTGTCCGGCGGCGGGCGCAGCGCCTTGGCCAGCACCTGGAAGTCCTCGACGCGCAGCGAGACCTCGCCGTGGCGGGAGCGGATCGCAGAGCCCTCGACGCCGATCAGATCGCCCAGGTCGAGCGAGGTCAGCCGCTCGAAGCGCTCGGGACCGAGCACATCGATGCGGGCATGCAGCTGAAGCTTGCCGGTGCGGTCGACGAGGTCCAGGAAAGCGGTCTTGCCGGCACCTCTCCTGGCGGCGATCCGCCCCGCGGCACGGTGGCGCTCCTCGGTTTCCTCGCCCGGCTCGAGATGCCCGTAGGCGCGGTGGATATCCGCCGCCGGCTCGGCCCCGGCAAACGTGTAGGGGAAGGCCGTCTCGTCCTCGCTGCGCAGCCGATCTGCCTTGGCACGGCGCTCGGCGATCAGCTCGGCGATGCCGTGCCTGGTGCTCTCCCCTGCGGAGGAGGGATCCTCGCCGTCCTCGCCTGCGCTCATCGCGGCGAGCCTACTCGAGGCCGACGTCGATCTTTGTGATCTTGAGCTTGCGAGCCGGCCCTTTCGGCACCTTGACGGCGACCGTCTCGTTGCGTTTGTGCCCGAGCAGGGCACGGCCGACGGGCGACTCGTTGGACAGCTTGTGCTCGAGCGGCTTCGCCTCGGCGGAGCCGACGATCGTGTACTTGACCGATTTGCCGGTCTTTTCGTCCTTGACGTGGACCACCGAGCCGACCTGCACGATGTCCGTGGAGAGGTCTGAGGCCTGGATCACGGTGGCCATGCGCAGCTTCTCCTGCAGCTGGGCGATCCGGCTCTCGACCATCGCCTGCTCGTTCTTGGCGTCGTCGTACTCGGAGTTCTCGGAGATGTCGCCGAACTCGCGGGCCTCCTTGATGCGTTCGGCCACCTCGCGGCGCTTCTCTGTCGAGAGCAGCTCGAGCTCGTCCTGCAGCTTCTGAAGACCTTCTGGGGTGAGAATTACGTCCTTGGCCATGAACCCTCTTCGCGGTCGGCGGTGCCACACCGACACGCAAATCCCCGCTCTGAGCGGGGATGACTGCGACCGGCGGCGCTTGCGAGCGCAGCAGTATAGCGAGGCTCGGCCGGGCCCTGAAAGGCTCAGACGGGAAGCGGCGCGGGCCGAAGCTCGGCCTCCAGGAGGGCTCGGCTGAGCGCCAGCGTCGGGGCGCTCTGCAGCTCCTCGAGCAGCCTGCGGGACGCTCCCGGATCGAGCCCCAGCCTTGCGACATACCAGGGGTAGAACTTGCGCAGGTAGCGGGTCGCGCGTTCCTCGCCGAGATGCTCCGCGGCCCTGTCGATCGTCCATTGCAGCTCGGCCGTGACATCCTCGGGCGTGGGCTCATCCTCGCCTTGTGAGAGCAGGCGAGCGAACAGCCACGGGTTGCCCAGCGCGCCGCGGGCCAGCATCACTGCCTCGGCCCCGGTCTGCTCGAAGGCCTCCCGTACGTGGTGCGCGTCGCTGAGTCCGCCAGTGAGGATCACGGGCGCCTGGAGCTCCTCGACCAGCCTGGCCGCGAGCGCGTAGTCGGGAATGCCTTTGTGATGGACCGCCGCCGAGCGGGGATGAAAGCCGATCCCGGCCACGCCGGCCTCGGCGACCAGTCGCTTGGCGAGGTGAAAGCCGCTGTCATCGCCGGGCTTCAGGCCCGAGCGCAGCTTGACCGTGACCGGCAGGCCGCCACCGCCCTCGACGGCTGCACGAGCCAGCTCGACGGCCAGGTCCGGCTGGCCGAGCATCGCCGCGCCCGCACCGGTGCGCCTGACCTTCGGCACGGGACAGCCCATGTTGATGTCGATCGCATCGGCGCCGATCTGAGCGATCACTTCGGCCGCCGCGCGCATCACCGCGGGATCCTCGCCGAACAGCTGAATCGCGACCGGCCCGCCGGCCCGCTCGCGGGGGTCGATCCGCAGCATCTCCGTGCAGGTCTTCTCGTTGCCGTAGTAGATGGCGTGCGAGGAGACCATCTCCGAGACGGCCATGCCGGCGCCGTAGCGCTTTGCCTGCAGGCGCACGAACCAGTTGCCGATCCCGGCCAGCGGTGCGAGCAGAACTCGGTTGGGCACCTCGAGGGGGCCCAGCTGCCAGCTCTCTCGAAGTCGTGCTGCGACGTCCATCAGTCCATTAAGGGCTTTGTCGCAGGCGTTCAGGCGTTTCGCTCGAACAGCAGGCGCAGACCGGTCAGCGTCAGCAGGTCGTCGACGTCCTCAATCTCCTCGCTGTAGGGGACGACGAGCCGGGCCAGGCCGCCGGTGGCCACGACCTGGGCGCGCTCGTCGAGCTCGTCATAAAGACGGCGCAGAATGGCGTCGCAGGCGCCCGCATAGCCGTAGACGACTCCTGAGCGGATCGCGTCGATGGTGTTCTTGCCGATCACGCTCCTCGGCGGCGCGAGCTCGATCTTGGGCAGCCGTGCACCTCGCTCGGAAAGCGCTTCAAGTGAGATCTCGATCCCTGTCATCAGCGACCCGCCGAGGTACTCGCCCTCCTCGGACACCACGTCGAAGGTCGTGGCGGTGCCGAAGTCGACGCATACGGCGAGGCCGTCGAAACGCTCGCGCAATGCGACCGCGTTGACCAGCCGGTCGGCTCCGATCTCGCGCGGGTTGTCATAGCGAATCGCCATGCCCGTCTTCATCCCGGGGCCCACGGCGAGCATCTCGTGGCCCAGGTAGCGCTCGGCCACGGCGATCCACTCCGGCTCGAGTTGGGGGACTGTCGAGGAGACGATCGAGGCGTCGATGTCGTCGAACCCGTAGCCACGCAGCTCGAGCAGATTGCTCAACGCGGCGCCGAGCTCATCGACCGTCGACTGGCGAACGGTCGCGAAGCGCCAGTGCTCGAGCAGGCGCTCGCCGTCATAGGCCCCGAAGTGGGTCTGGGTGTTGCCGACGTCGACGGCGAGCAGCATCGGCGACCATTATGCTCGGCCGGCGATGGCGCCGAGCAGACCCACCCTTTATGTGCTCACGGCCTCGCATCCCTGCGCGGCCGTGGAAGTGGCGCTGGAGCTGAAGGGGATCGACTACCGCCGCGTCGATCTGCTGCCGCTGACACAGCTGATCGTGGGGCCGCTGCGCTACGGCGGGCGCACGGTGCCGGGCATGCGCCTGGACGGCGAGCGGATCGTCGGCTCGCGGGCGATCATGCGGCGCCTGGATCAGCTGGCGCCTGAGCCGCCGCTGCTGCCAGAGGTCGGCAGCCCGAACTACGCAAAGGTGCTCGAGGCCGAGCGCTGGGGCGATGAGGTCCTCCAGAGCGTCCCCAGAAGGCTGATCGATGCCGCTTTTGTGCGTCGCCCCGCGGCGATGGAGAGCTATGCAGAGGACGTCGAGCTGCTGCTTCCGAAGCCGATGCTGCGTCCGGCTCTGCCCGTGACGGCCAAACTGATGGCGCTGCTCAACGGCGCCAAGGACGAGTCGGCGCGCGGCGACATCGCAGGCCTGCCGCGACAGCTCGAGCGGATCGACGCCTGGATCGCTGAGGGGATCCTCGGCGGCGAGCGACCCAACGCGGCCGACCTGCAGGTGGGTGCGACGATTCGCCTGCTGGCAACGATCGGCGATGTCGCACCTCTCCTGCACGGGCGCGCGGCGCTCGGCCTGAGCCGTTACTTCCCGCCGATGGTCGGGGCGATACCGGCGGGCACCCTGCCGGCGGAGTGGCTTCCCTCCAAAGCGCAGGCCGCCGCCTAGGACGAGGCGTGCAGGACGACTGAGCGTTTCCCGTCGCTACAGTCGCGTTGGGGAGGCGAACCTCCACACCGGACGGCCTCGCTCCCCGCCTGAGCCATGCACACCCTCGATCCGCAGTCGCTCACCAAGCACGTCGATCGCCTCTATCGCGCGGCCTGGGCGCTGTGCGGATCGCGTGAGGACGCCGAGGATCTCGTCCAGGAGACCTTCGCGAAGGTCCTCTCGCGTCCGCGGGTCCTGCAGGGTGATGAGGACCTCTACTACCTGATGCGCGTTCTGCGCAACACCTTCCTGACGACCCTCCGGACGGCGTCCCGCAGGCCTGTGACGGTCACCACCCTGGAGGACGTCACCGCGGCCGACCCGCGGCCGACCACCCGTCCCGAGCAGGCCCTCGAGGTCCAGGAGCTCTACTCGACGATCGCGGAGCTGCCCGAGGATTTCCGCCTTGCGCTGGTGGCGGTGGACGTGCTCGGTCTGTCCTACCGCGAAGCGGGCAAGGCCCTGAAGGTGCGCGAGGCGACGATCACCACCCGGGTGTTCCGTGCTCGCAGGCAGGTGGCCCGCATGCTCGAGGTTCCCGAGGATGCTCCCGCCGCGGAGGTGCCCTCGGCGCGCGGCGCGCCGGCCGCGCCGGCGTCCTCACCGTCGGCGTCGATTCGCGGGGAAGGGTCCGGCCCGGGCGGAGTCTTCTCTCCTGGTGAGATTGGATGAATGAGCAGAGCCCCCGAACCGAGGCCGAGCTGACCGAGTTGATCTCCTCGATCGACATCGCGGCGCCGGCCGAGCTGCACGACCGCGTGCGGGCGATGACCGAGGCGGCCCAGGGCCGCCGCTCGGTCGCCGCGCGGCGGCCGATGGCCTTCCGGCTCGGGATCGGCGTCGGCGCGCTCGCCGTCGTGGTGATCGCGCTCGTGCTCGCCCTACCCGGCCCCGGCTCGCAACGCCTGGGCGTCAAGGAGACAGCCGGTCTGGCCCTCTCGGGCGCGACGATGCCCGCCCCGGCCGAGGACCCGAGCGCCGACGGCCAGCTGGCGGCGTCGATGGAAGGCATCCCCTTCCCCTATTGGCGTGAGAAGTTCGGCTGGAGCTCGAGCGGCAGCCGATTGGACCACCGCGATGGCAGGACGATTCAGACGGTCTTCTACAGCAACAGCTCCGGGCGGACGGTCGGCTACGCGATCGTCGGAGGCAGCCCGGCGCCGAGTGTCGGCTCAGGCACCGTGCGCTGGCTGCACGACACCCCCTACCACCTCACGACGGCTAACGGACAGAGCGTCGTCAGCTGGGTCCGCGACGGTCATCTCTGTGTCGTCTCCGGCCGCGGCGTTGCCCCCGCGACGCTGCTTGCGCTGGCCAGCTGGCAGGAGCGGGCCAGCGCCACCTGAGCGGGCCGGGAAGGTTTGCGGCCCGGCGGCGTCCTCTTGGTCAGGGCGCAGCAACGTGGCCCGTGTCCCCGAGCGAAGGAGCCCCCATGCGCAGGAACCGAGTCGGTCTGCTGGCAGTTCTGGCGGTGGCCGGCGTGACGATCGCGCCGGCAGCCGCACTTGGCGGGGCGAGCGACGCCGCGAGCCACACGGTGGTGCTGAAGGACATCCGCTTCCATCCGGGGAGCCTGACCATCAGGCGCGGCGACTCGGTCACCTGGCTGTGGCGTGACGGCGGCACTGAACACAACGTGACGTCCCGTAGCTTTCACTCCCGCACGATGAGCCGCGGCTCGCTCACGGTTCGCTTCAACCGCAGCGGGACGTTCAGCTATCGCTGCACGATTCATGAATCCGAAGGCATGCGGGGGCGCATCGTGGTGCACTGAGCTCCGGGCGCGGTCCGGCCCTCTGCGGATCGACCGGCGAGGGTCAGGTGCTGGGCAGGATCAGGGGTGGCCCTGCCCAGCGCACGCCCTCCTCGACGCCCAGCCCGGCGAGGGCGTCGGCGAGCCGCCGGCCGTCCGGGGCGCGCAGCTCGAAGTCCAGCTCGAGCGCCGGAATCAACACGAACCGGCGATTGAGCAGCTGCTCGTGGGGCAGGGTCATGCGCTCCGTCGCGAGCTCGTGGGAACCGAGCAGCAGGATGTCGATGTCGATCGCCCGCGGGCCGTGGCGGACCCCGGATGCCTCGCGGCCGAGCCGGGCCTCGAGCGTCTTGACGGCGTCGAGCAGATCCAGCGGCTGCAGCTCGGTGCGGATCGAGACACACCCGTTGAGGAAGCTGGGTTGATCGAGAATCTCACCGACCGGGTCGGTGTCGTAGAGGCTCGAGCTGCCGGTCACCTCGACGGCGATCGAGGCCAAGGCGTCGACGGCTGCCTGCAGGTTGGCACGGCGATCGCCGACGTTCGAGCCAAGTCCGAGGAGGCCCGCCTCGCTCACGCCCGGGTGGTCGCGATGCCGGCCTGCGTGACCTTCTCGCCCATCGCCTGCGCGAACGGCAACAGCCCCGAGATAGGGCGCAGCATCACTGTGAAGTCCTCGATCAGCCCGTCAGCGTCGAGTCGCAGCAGGTCGATCCCCTCGAGCTCGCGGCCGTCGATCGAGGCGCGGAAAATCAGCGCCTGGACGTCTCCGGCCTCGAGCTGGTCGGTGTAGCGGAAGTCTTCGAAGGTGGCCTCGACGATCGTCAGCAGCGCCGTAACGGTCTCGATGCCGACGAAGGGATGGAAGGTCGCCGGGCTGTGAAAGACGATGTCCGAAGAGAACAGCTCCGCGGCGGCGGAGATGTCCTTGTTCTCGACGGCCTCGCGGAATCGGGTTGCGGCGTTCATGACGGGTGCTCCTCCAGTCTTGGTTACCCGCGCAGACTACCCTTCGGCTTCGCGCCAGACCTCGACCGAGACCTCCTCGACCGGCAGCGCGATCGGGGGCTCCGGCTTGGCCGCCTTGACCCAGACGCCCTCGAGGTCGTAGTCGGCCAGCAGCCGGTCGGCGATGGTGCTGCACAGTCGCTCGAGGGTCCGGTGCGATCGCTGCTGGGCGACCAGGGCGACCAGCTGGCAGACCTCGGCGTAGTCGACGGTGTCTTCGATCGAGTCGGTCACGGTGGCGTCGGTCTGCCCGACGTCCAGACGCAGGTCGATGACCAGCCGCTGGCCCACCTCGCGCTCGGCCTCGCTGACCCCGTGGTGCGTGTAGAGGGAAAGTCCGGCGATCTCGATCGTCACAGACTCGGCGGGCTCTTCGCGCTCCTCGTCGGGGTCTACGCCCTCGTCGTCTGGCTCGTCGTCGGGGCCGGGGTCGCTCATTGGGCGCCCAACGTAGCAGCCGCGAGGAACAGGGCGTCACGAATGGGCGCCAACATCATGGACGCGAAAGACGGAGGCTCCGCGCTCGAAGGCCAGCAGGTTCGTCGCGATCGTTCCCGCCAGGCGCGCCTCGGGCGCCGGCGGCTCGGAGAGCCCACTGGCGTCTGCCAGCAGTCGGCCGATGAAGCCCTTGCGCGAGGTCCCGATGACCACGGGCCTGCCGATTGCGACGATCTCCCCGATCCGCGCCAGCAGTGCGAGATTGTGCCCGACCGTCTTGCCGAATCCGATCCCGGGATCGAGCAGCACGCGCTGCTCATCAATGCCTTCGTCCACGGCGAGGGCCAGGCGCTCGAGCAGGAAGGCCTTGACGTCATCGACGACATCCTCGTAGCGGGGTTCTTCCTGCATCGTGCGCGGCTCGCCGAGCATGTGCATCAGGCAGCAGTCGACTTCGGCCTCGGCGACCAGTTCGGCCATCGCCGGGTCACCGCGCAGGGCCGTCACGTCGTTGACGAGGCTCGCGCCGGCGTCGAGCGCCGCGCGAGCGACGACGGACTTGGAGGTGTCGATCGACACACGCGCACGAATGCCGTGGGTGGCGATTCCCTCGAGCACCGGCATGACGCGGCGGAGCTCCTCATCGACGCCTACCGCCTCGGCGCCCGGTCGCGTGGACTCACCGCCGATGTCGAGCAGCTCGGCTCCTTCACCGGCCAGCTTCACGGCGTGGGCCACGGCGGCGCCGGCGTCGAGGTAGGCACCACCGTCGGAGAACGAATCGGGCGTCACGTTGACGATGCCCATCACGGCGAAGGACCCCCGCAACTCTGACGCTGACATGGCCGTCAGCCTAAACGGCCGCCACCGGGAGGGGTCAGCCCCCCGTCGGCTTCGCGAGCCTCAGCGGACGATCTTGAAGGACCCCTTGACGGAGGCTCCCGTTCCTTCGATCGAGGTCGGCGTGCCCACGAGCGTGTAGCTCCCGTTGGCCAGCGTGCGACCGCCCACGCGGCCCGTGAAGCGCAGCCCGTTGAGGCCCGCCACATCCGTGTGTTTGAAGCTCCCGAGCACCTTCGTGTAGTGGCAGCGCTTCGGGTGCTTGGTCCTGTGCTTGCCCGGTTTGCCGCACTTGTGAGCCTTGCCGGAGACGATGCCCGGCAGGGACGCGCTGACGGTGAAGGTCGTCGTCGCGGCCTCGCTGTCGCTGTAGAGCAGGTAGGTACCGGTCGCCGCCGCAGCTGCGGTGGCTGTCGGCCCGCTGTGGGCCGCAGCGAAGGACTTCGACGTCAGCAGCAGCCCGCTGATCTTCGGCGGCACATTGGGAACACCGGTGCCGGTGAGCGCCACGGGCGCCGTGGAGACCGCCGAGTTGCTCGTCACGAACGCGAGCATCGCGGAGCTCCCACCAGCAGATTTCGGCGAGAACTCGAGGGAGACCTGGCAGCTGGCGCCCACCGCCAGCGATGTTCCGGTGCACGAGTCGGCCGTCTTAGTGAACGCCGTGCTGCCGGACATGCTCAATCCCGACACCCCGAGCGGAACCGCCCCGCCGTTCGTCAGCGTGACGGTCTGCGCGGCGCCCGGGCGCCCGAGGGGCTGGCTGCCGAAGGCAAGTGAGCTCGCGGACTCCTTGGCGGCTGCACCCTCGATCACGAACGACGAGTAGTTGTACCCGTCACCCGGCGCCAAGCCGATCGCGTCCGGCGCGAACCCGGTTGGCGACGGTGTAGTGACGTCTTCGCCGTGGAAACCGAGTTCTCCGTCGTCGGCGTAACCCCAGCCGTCAACTTCGCCGTTTCCGAGTTTGGCAAGCGTGAAGTAGGCGCCCGCGGCCAGCTGCGTGACACCCGAAAGCCCCGGCACGGCCACCGGCGATGTGGAGGCTTCGAGGTTGCCGTCTCCAAGTTCCGCGTACTCGTTGCTGCCCCATGTCTCGACGGTTCCGCTTGCCAGCAGCGCCTCCCCGAATTCGTAACCGCCGCCGACGCTGACGGCCGGTCCACTGAGGCTGATTTTCACCGGCGTGCGCACGGCTTCCGTTTTTTCGCCGTTGCCGAGCTGGCCTTTTTCGTCGTATCCCCACACCATCACCGCGCCCGAGCCAAGCACGGCCGCGGCGTTGTAGAAGGCGCCCGACACGTACGTCGCTGGTTCTGGCAGCGGAACGGTCGTGGGCGAGCTGACTTCGCCGCTGCCGCCGTTGCCGGTTTCCCCGTAGCCGTTGTATCCCCAGGCCTTGACTTCGCCGTCTTCGAGCAGCGCGAGGTCGAAGTAACCGCCGGCTGCGATCGCCTTGACGCCTGTCAGGCCCGGAACCGGAGCCGGGGTGAGGTGTTCTCCGCCGTTGGTCCCGTCGCCGATTTCGTCGTATTCATTGCTCCCCCATGTCTCGACGGTTCCGTTGTCGAGCAGCGCCATCGAGTGGTAGTAGCCGATCGCGACCTGCTTGACGCCGGAGAGCCCGGCGATCAGCTGCGGAGTGGCTTTTTCGGTCTTGGTGCCGTCACCCACCTCCCCCTTCGCGTTGAGACCCCATCCATAGACGTTTCCGCCGGCGGTGACGGCAAGCGTCGAGTAGTAGTCCGCCGCCACCTGGACGACTTCGGCGGGGAGGGAGCTCACAACCGGGCGGTAGACGTACTCCGTTGTCAATCCGTCGCCGAGCTCTCCGTATTCCCCGTAGCCCGATGCGGTGAGCTGGCCGCCGGCGAAGGCTGCGGAGGCTCGAGATGCGCTGGCCAGCGACGCGGTCGCCGAGAGGGCGAGGGCCGCCAGTATCGACAGGGCAAGACGTGGAGTGAGGACGTGGCCTCGGGCGAGTTTGGGCATTGCGCCACGCTCGCAGACCCACCGGACGCCTGACGGCGCGTCTTCTCAGGCCGGCTCTGGGCGCTCTTGGTCTGCTGCCCGCAGCTCGGCCGTGCCGCCGGCCAGCCCCGGGCGGGGGATCGTGCGGGGTACTTCGCGCTCGGGGCGCTCCTGCGGAGCGGGAGCGGCAGGGAGCTCGGGCGGCGTGGCGGTCTCATCGGGGCCGAACACCTCTTCGTCGCTCTTGCCGTCGAGCAGGGCGTTGAACTCCTCCTTCTCAATCGTCTCGCGCTTGACGAGGATCTTGGAGATCTTGTCCAGGTCGGCCTGATGCTCGGTGAGGATCGAGCGGGCCCGCTGGTGGGCCGATTCGATGATCCGCCTGACCTCATCATCGATCTCGCGTGCGATCTCATCGGAGTAGTCGGGCTCGGTCGAGAACTCGCGGCCGAGGAAGGGCTGTCCATGGTCGTGACCGTAGACGCGGGGCCCGAGCTTCTCGCTCATCCCGAAACGCATGACCATCTGCTTGGCCGTCGCGGTCACCTTCTCGATGTCGTTGGAGGCGCCGGTGGTGATCTCGCCGAAGACGATCTCCTCCGCGGCGCGCCCGCCGAGGGTCATGGCCATGGTGTCCTCGAGCTCCGCGCGCGTGGTCAGGAAGCGATCCTCCTGGGGCATCGAGATCGTGTAGCCGAGGGCCTGCCCGCGGGAGATGACTGAGATCTTGTGAACCGGGTCGGAGTGCTCGAGGAAGTGCCCGACGATCGCGTGGCCCATCTCGTGGTAGGCCGTGATCAGGCGCTCTTTCTCGCTCATCACGCGCGTCTTCTTCTCGGGGCCCGCGATCACGCGCATGATCCCCTCCTCGAGCTCCACCTGGCCGATCTCGCGCTTGCCGGTCCTGGCCGACAGAAGCGCGGCCTCGTTGATCAGGTTGGAAAGGTCCGCGCCGGTGAACCCTGGGGTCTGCCCCGCGAGGGCGTCGATGTCGATCACCTTCGCCAGCGGCTTGCCGCGGGTGTGGACCTCGAGGATCTTCGCGCGGCCCTTGCGGTCCGGGCGGTCAACCGCGATCTGGCGGTCGAAACGGCCGGGGCGCAGCAGCGCCGGGTCGAGGATGTCGGGCCGGTTGGTGGCCGCGATCATGATGATGTTGTCCTTCGCCTCGAAGCCGTCCATCTCGACGAGCAGCTGGTTCAGGGTCTGCTCGCGCTCGTCGTGACCGCCACCGAGCCCGGCGCCACGGTGGCGCCCGACGGCGTCGATCTCGTCCATGAAGATGATGCAGGGGCTGTTCTGCTTGGCCTGCTCGAACAGGTCCCGCACACGCGAGGCGCCGACGCCGACGAACATCTCGACGAAGTCCGAGCCGGAGATCGAGAAGAACGGCACGCCCGCCTCGCCGGCGACCGCCCGTGCCAGCAGCGTCTTGCCCGTGCCCGGGGGTCCGTAGAGCAGGACGCCCGTCGGAATCCGGGCGCCGAGCGCCTGGAACTTCTTCGGGTTCTCGAGAAATTCCTTGATCTCGTGGAGCTCCTCGACGGCCTCATCGACGCCGGCCACGTCACGGAAGGTGATCTTCGGCGAGTCGGCCGACATCCGCTTGGCGCGGGACTTGCCGAAGGACATCACTTTTGAGCCGCCGCCCTGGACCTGGTTCATGAGGAACATCCAGAAGCCCAGGAACAGCAGGAACGGAAGGATGTAGACCAGCAGGCTGAGGAGCGCGTTGCTCTTTTCCGATTCGACGTTGTAGCTGACGCCGGCGGTTTTCAGTTCTTTGAGCAGTTCGGGCGCGGCATTGTCGATGTAGCCGACTTCATAGCTTTCGTTGCCGCCCTTGGCGTTCAGCTTGACTTCGAGGACTTTGCCCTTGTTTTTGAGCTCGACCGACTTGACTTCGCCTTTCGGGAGCTCCGAGGACACCAGCGTCTGGTAGCTGTGCTTGCGGTGGTTGGTCGTACCCGGGTTGACGAGTTTGACCGCGAGGAACGCCAACACCACGACGATGAGGATCGGGAATGCGGCGCTCTTGAAGAAACGGCTCATGACAGGGGTTTGGCGCCGTCTGAAGTCGTGGCCACCAGTCACCTAGCGTACCATGGGAAACCCGCAATTCCGACGAATGGCGGACGAGCTCAGAGAGCGGCGGAGGGCGTCTCTCTAGGTCTCCAGGACGGCGACGAAGGGCAGGTTCCGGTGGCGCTCGGCGTAGTCCAGCCCGTAGCCGACCACGAAGCGGTCGGGGATCTCGAAGCCGACATAGCGGGTCGGCAGATCGACCTTGCGCCGCTCGGGCTTTGTCAGCAACGCGCAGACCTCCAACGTGCGCGGGTTGCGCGAGCCGAGGTTGCGCAGCAGATATTGCAGGGTCAGGCCGGAGTCGACGATGTCCTCGACGATCAGGACGTCGCGGCCTTCGATCGCCGCGTCGAGGTCCTTGAGGATCCGCACGACGCCCGATGAGTCGGTCGCCGAGCCGTATGAGGCGACGGCCATGAAGTCGACCTCGACGGGGATCTCGATGTAGCGCATCAGGTCGCTCAGAAAGAAGACGGCACCCTTGAGCACGCCGACCAGCAGCAGCGAGCGCCCGGCATAGTCGCGGGTGATCTCGGCGCCGAGCTCGGCCACGCGGCGCTGCAGCTCGTCGGCCTTCACGAGCACCTCTCCGGGGCCGGGCTCGGCTGGCAGGCGCGCAGGTGTGGCCACGAAGGGGAGTCTAGTCCCCGTCCGGCGTGAGCTTTGCGGCTCGCGGCGGCAGGCGGACCATTCGCAGCCAGCCATCCTCGATCACGGCGCCGGCCTGACCGCCGACATGGAGCTCGGCCCGTCCCCCGCGGCGTCCGAGGGCGAGCAGCTCCTCGACGCGCCCGCCGGCCTGGGGCACGTAGCCGCCGACGGCCTGCTCTGCCAGCCGGACGACCAGCAGCCTGGCCAGCGCGTCGGGCATCTCGCGCAGCCTGGCGATCGGCACGCTGGAGCGCCCGTCGAGCTCGCGGTTGACGAGTTCCTCGAGCAGCTCCGTCTCCTCGCGTAGAAGCATCGCCGTGCGGAGCACATTGGCCTCGGCCGCCGGATGGACCCGGCGCAGCGCCTCGATCAGCCCGTGGCGGACGCGAGTGCGAGCGAAGCGCTCGTCGCGGTTGCTCTCGTCATCTGTGAAGTGCAGGCCCAACTCCTCGCAGTAGGCGGTCGTCTGTTCGCGGGTGACTCCCAGCAGCGGGCGGATCAGCCTTCCTTCGACGGGCGCCATTCCGAGCAGGGCGCGCCTCCCCGGCGAGGCCGCCAGGCGGTAGAGCACCGTCTCCACCTGGTCGGAGGCGGTGTGCCCTGCCGCGATCAGGGCGTCGTGTCGCCGCGCCAGGCGCTGGGCCTCGGCGTAGCGGACCTCCCGAGCCCAGGCCTGCAGGTTGCCTCCGCCCTGCTCGCCCGGCGCCGGGTCGGCCGTGTTGGAGGAGCCGCGGGGGACCTGGATCAGCTCCAGCTCGACGCCCAGCGACGCGCACAGCTCGCGGCATTGCTCGGCATCGGCGTCCGCCGCCGCGCGCAGTCCGTAGTTGATGTGCAGTGCCATCACGGCCTGCGGGCCGAGCAGCCAGACGGCCACGTCGAGCAGGCAGGTCGAGTCGCGCCCGCCGGAGATCATCGCGACGACGGGGCGGTCGCGCGCGAACATGCCGCTGCGGCGAACGGCCTCGCGAACCTCCTCGGCGGCGGAGCCCTCAGGTGCCACGGGCCGAGACCACGAACAGCTCGGTCGTGTCCGAGAAGCCCTTCAGGCGGACCTCGCCGATGCGCGCGAACTGCAGGCCGCCGACCCCGTCGGCGATCTCGACCACCGGCCGGGTCACAAGCACCTCGCCGCCCCCTGCCCGAGCGACCACGCGGGCGGCCTGGTTGACGTCGCGGCCAAAGTAGTCCCCGTCGCGGTAGAGCGCCTCGCCGTAGTGGATGCCGATCCTCGGCGGCGGCTCCCCGGCGGCGATCCCCAGCTGCAGGCCCACAGCCCAGGCCGTCAGCGCCGCCGGGTCGGGCCCGACGACCATCACCTCATCGCCCAGGGTCTTGATCACCCTGGCCTCCGCCGGCAGCGTCTTGCCGACCGCCTCGACAAAGCGCTCGACGGTGCTCACGGCCGCCTCGTCGCCCTGCTCGACGGTCAGGCGGGCGTAGCCGGCCAGGTCGGCGAAGGCGATCGCGACGCG
This sequence comes from uncultured Solirubrobacteraceae bacterium, assembly GCA_963744035.1. GTDB lineage: Bacteria > Actinomycetota > Thermoleophilia > Solirubrobacterales > Solirubrobacteraceae > Palsa-744. The sequence continues at coordinate 20,550 of CAVURZ010000001.1, forward strand.
CAGCCGTCCCTCCTCGAGCCCGTCGTCGCCGAGCTCGGCCTCCATGTGTCCGATCATGTCCTGTTCGACGAAGTGCGACAGCAGGCGTGAGTGCAGGTAGGCGATGAACGGCGTCGCCAGCGGCAGCACTTCGCGCGCCATCTCCTCCATCTCCTCGGCGATCTCGACGTTCGGCACGCCGGCCCGCATCAGCGGCTTGTGGACGTAGAGGTGCATCAGGCGAACCTCGGCGTCGGCGATCTGCGCCATCACCTGTCCGTAGACCCGCAGCAACTGCAGGTAGGCCGGCAGCGGGAAGCCCGCAGCGAGCACGGCTGCCGCGTAGCGCATCATCTCGAGGTCCTCGTCGGAGAGGCCCTCGGGCGGCACCGGTCCGAGGCCCATCGTCGAGAAGATCTGGCGGATCAGCTCCGGTGGAAGGCCCGTCGCACGGGATGACTGGCGGAGGGTGTGGAACGTGCCCGAGGAGCTCAGGAGGTTCTCGATCGGGCCGATCGCCAGCTGCCCGTCGTCGCTGGCCTGCTTGATGCGCTCCAGTGAGTGCCCCCGGTCACGCAGGCGGGCGACCACGCGGACATAGGCGAAGGCCGAAGGGGTCCAATGCCCGTCGAAGCCCGGGACGAGGCCGCGCTGCACCCAGCGCTTGATCGTTCCCGTCGAGACGCCGACCCTGCTCGCGACCTGGGCGAGCGTCAGCTCGGCGGCCGGCTGTGCGTCCTCCACGGGATCCTCTCCGGGCTCGGGCACTCAGGCTGGCGGCGCGGCGGTCATTCCCATCAGCCCAGTCTAAGGACGATGGGGGCGCCCGGGCCGGGAAGCTGCGGGGGCCGGATACGGGCAACTACGGTGGACGAGTCTGAAATCCCGCCGATGGCTGTGGCATGGCCCCGCTTGTGGGGCTGCCAACCACTCGAGGATGCTGATGCCACGCGGGTCGCCGCAACTCTCCTTCGCCGGGTCCCATGCCGACGCCGCTCGCGCCGGGCGACACCGCCGACGCTGGATCCTGGCGGCCGTGGCGCTGCTCGCCGCGGGGGTCGCCGCCTCTCTGCTCGCGGCGAGAACGGTCGCGCGCGAGGACTCTCAGCGGGCTCGTGCGACCTTCGTCGCGTCGGCGGACGCGTCCGCCGACGCGCTCTCCGCCGCTCTTCAGCATGAGGAAGACCTGGTGCTCAGCACCCGCGTCTACCTCGCCGGCGACACAGGAGGACCGAACGAAAGCCAGCAGGAATTCCTCCAGTGGACGCATTCGGTCGGAGTACTGGCTCACTATCCCGAGATCGAAGGCGGCGGCGAAGTCCGGTTTGTTCCGCGTGCGAGTCTGCCGGCATTTATCGCCAGCCGCGATGCCGAACCGACCGCCGGCGCTCCGAAAGGGGGATTCACGGTGATCCCCGCCGGGCAACGGCCGTTCTACTGCCTCGTGGGGCTCTCCTTCGCCCGCCAGATCGAACCGGCCACGGCGAAACCGCCGGGGCTGGATTACTGTTCGGACCCGGCTCTTCGCACGGTGATGCTGACGGCGCGTGACACCGGACTGACGGCCTACCAGCCGCTGGCCTCAGGCCCCAAATCCGTGCTCGCCGTCTACACGCCCATCTATCGCGGCAAAGGCATTCCGCGCACCCTTGCCGCACGCAGGCGCAGGTTCAGGGGCGTGTTCGGCACGACCCTGCGCCCGCAGGTGATCATCGCGGGGGCGCGGCGCGGACGCGCCGAGACGGCGATCGTGCTCCGCCGCAGGGGCCCCTCCGAGGTGGACTTCTCCGTAGGGGTCGTTCCCACCCACCGCCAGACCGCAACGCGCGGTCTCAGCGACGGCTGGGTCATGGAAGCCTCCGCGCCGGCGATCAACGCCAGTGCCCTGCAGGACTCCACGGGGCTGATCCTCATCATCGGCGGAATCCTCGTCAGCCTGCTGCTGAGCGTGCTCGTCTATGTGCTCGGCACCGGCCGCGAGCGGGCCCGCTCCCTGGTGCGCGAGCAGACCCTCGAGATCACCCACCAGGCCCTGCACGACGCGCTCACCGGGCTCCCGAACCGCGTATTGGTGCTCGACCGCGCGGAGCAGATGCTCGCCAGGACCCGACGCGAGCCGAGCATCGCGACAGCCGCCCTGTACATGGACATTGACCGCTTCAAGTACGTCAACGACAGCTTCGGCCACAGCGCCGGCGATGAATTGCTGACGGTCGTCGCCGAACGCCTGCAGCGCGTGATCCGCGACCAGGACACCGTCGGGCGAATGGGCGGCGACGAGTTTGTCGTCCTGCTCCACGCCGACAGCCATCAGGCGCCCCCCGAGGTGATCGCCCGGCGCATCATCGAGGTGCTGCGCGAGCCGGTGACCCTCGGTGACGGCAGGAGCGTCACCGTGAGCGTGAGCATCGGGATCGCGGTCGGCGTGCGTCCCAGCGCCGAGCAGCTTCTGCAGGACGCCGACCTGGCGCTGTACACCGCGAAGGCCTCGGGCAAGGACCGCGCGATCCTGTTCGAGACCAGGATGAAGAGCATCGCGGCCGCGCGCCTCGAGCTCGAGCTCGAGCTCGGACGCGCCCTAGACGGTGACCAGTTCTTCCTGCTCTATCAGCCGATTGTGGCGCTTGCCGGAGGGGACACGGTGGGCGTGGAGGCGCTGATCCGCTGGCGCCATCCGACGCGCGGCATCGTGTCACCCGAGACATTCATCCCACTCGCCGAGGAAACCGCCAGGATCGTCCCGATCGGGCGCTGGGCGCTGCGCGAGGCCTGCAAACAGGCGGCGATCTGGCAGTCGGGCGGCCGCTGCATCGGGATCTCGGTCAATGTGTCGGCCTGTCAGCTGGACAGAGAGGACTTCCCGGCGGAAGTCCGCGCCGCGCTGCGGGACAGCGGAATCAGCCCCGCCGCGCTGACGCTCGAGATCACCGAGACCGCCCTGATGCACGACGCCCCGGGGGCGGCCCGGCGGCTCGGCGTGATCAAGAACCTCGGCGTCCGCGTGGCGATCGACGACTTCGGCACCGGTTCGAGCTCGCTCTCCTACCTGCGCCAGTTCGACGTCGATGCGATCAAGATCGACCAGAGCTTCATTGCGGCCATGTCCACCTCCAAGGAATCCGCTGCGATCGTCCACACGCTGATCGAGCTCGGCGCACGGCTGGGCATCGACTGCGTGGCCGAGGGGATCGAGCAGGAGGATCAGCTCGCCCGGCTGCGCGAGGAGAGCTGCCAGCACGGACAGGGATTCCTGTTCGCCCGCCCGCTCGCCCTTGCCGAGCTCGAGGCCTATCTCTCCGATGAAGCGGCGCCCCGCCCCCGGGCCGTCGCCTGAGGCGCACCGTTCCGTCGCCCGATGGGCGCCCCACGAGCTTCTCTAGAGTCCGGACGGTGAGCCATCCCGAGACGCTGCACCTGCATCCCACAGCCGAGCTCGCCGAGCGGGTTCTGCTGCCCGGGGACCCCGGGCGGGCACTGCTGCTTGCCCAGATCCTGCTCGACAAGCCGCTGATGTTCAACCACCATCGGGGACTCTGGGGCTACAGCGGCCGAGCCGAGGACGGCGCGCCGCTGAGCATCCAGGCGACCGGCATGGGAGGCCCCTCGGCGGCCATCGTGCTCGCCGAGCTGATCATGCTGGGCGCCCGCCGTGTGATCCGTGTCGGCACCTGCGGTGCGATCGCCTCCGGGCTGGCGCTCGGCCAGCTGATCGTCGCGCGCGAGGCCATCTCAGCCGATGGGACGTCTGCCGCGCTGGGGGCGGGAGAACGTGTCCCGGCCGATGGCGACCTGACGGCGGGGCTCGAGCGACATGCCGAGGGAGCCCGCGCAGGCGCCGTCGTCACCGTCGACCTCTTCTACGAGCGCGGGCCGCTCGGCGGCGGCCACCATGCGCTCGCTGTGGAGATGGAGGCGGCCGCCCTGTTCGCCCTGGGCGAGGTTGAATCGGTGCCGGTCGGCTGTGTGCTGACCGTCTCGGACACCTTCGACGAGACCGGACAGCGTTCGAGAATCACCGATGACACGCTTCACGAGGCCGTCGAGCGCGGTGCCAGGGCCGCCGTCGCCGCCCTCCCCGTCTGATCAGCGTTTCGGTTTCGAGGCTTTCGCTTTGGTCGTTTTCGGCCTCGGTTTGGCGGCGACTTTCGCTTTGGCGGCTTTCGGTTTGGCGGCTTTGCGTTTGGCCGCTTTCGGTCTTGGCGCGGAAGCCGGGGCGGCCTTGAGGGTCTCGTCGAGCTTGTCGGTCAGCGTCTGCAGGTGGGCTTCGATCGAGACCAGGCGGGCTTCGACGCCACTGGGAGTGAGCGCCCGGTCAAGGCGGTCGACGCCGTCCTCGATCCCCTCAAGGCGGTGGGAGACCGCCCGCAGGCGGCGGGTGAGCCGTTCGATGTCGGCGGCCGAGGGCAGGTTGAGTGCCCCCATGGCGACCTCCTGGGCCTCGGAGACCTTCTCGCGCGCCTCGAAGGCCCGCCCGATCGCTCCGGTCAGAAGTGGGTTCTCGAGCAGTTCCTGGAGCGCCTTGCCGAGTCGCTCCTCGGTCGTCCCCCCGAGTCGCTCGCGCAAGCTTTTTGCGACGTTGCCGGCCTCGGACATGGTCTGCTCCCGGTTCTCGAACGCGACGGACGATGGCGCCCGCCCTGGGTGAGACGGCCCACGGCCGTCTCTGAAGGATACGGTGAAGCAATGCCCCAGCGGCTGTTCGTCTTCCTGCAGCTGGAGTTCCCCTGGGCCCTCGGCCCGGCCGACGGCCGCTATCTGCTGCGCGACGGCGCCGAGGCGGAGCCCGAGCATGTGGTCGTGATCGACACGCTCGGTGCGATGAAGGCCGGCGCCGAGTTGCGCGAGGCCCGCGGGCCGCTGGGCTATCTAGCGAGGCGCCGGGGGAAGCGGGCCGACCCGCCAGCCCGGAGCCGGCACCCGTGCACACGACCAGGGTCACGGTGATCGATCCGGTTTCGCTGTCGGCCGAGCAGCAGGCCAAGGCCTGGCTTGACGGGCTCGATCGGGAACACGAGGTCCGGGCCGCCGTGGGGACGGTCAACAGAGTCCTCCACTACCACCGGATCGCCTCGGCCGATCCCTACGTCCACGAGGTCTCTGCCGCCCAGACGATCGTGATCAGGGCCGGTTGGGGCGAGGGCGAGCAGGTCTCCCTCGGCCAGTGGCTGCACGCCCGCGAGCTGTCCCTCAACCCCGCCCGGGGAATGAGGCGCCGGCGCGAGCGATCATGGGCGCTCCGGCCGCAGGAGCGCATGGCCGCACTGATGGGCGGGCGCAGCCGGGCGCTCCTGTGCGAGGAGCTGACCCTGCGAGCACGGCTGGACATGGACAGCGGGCGCCTCCCCCACGCGGCCGTCGAGCTCGACGAGGCGCTCGGCGCGGCCGTGAGAGAGCTGACCGCGGAGGGCCGTCAGGACCTGCTTCTGCGGATCGCCGAGCTGGAGCAACTCCGTGAGGGTGTCGCCGGTCAGGCGCAGGCGGCTCTCGACGGCGCCGGGGCCGCACTGGATGAGGAGGTTCTCGGCCACGCCCTGGGCCGCCTCGAGGCGGCGCTACGCGCCCGCACGGCAACGGGGTTTAGTCTGAGCTGACATGGGCCCCACGACCAGCGCGATCGGAACCTGGAGCGGAGGCCGCTTCATGCACTTCGGCGAGCCGATCGATGAGCACCGTCTCGAGCGGCTGCTCAGGCCGGACGAGGACATCCGCACGGTGATCACCGCGGACGTGTACGGGGCGGGCGCGGCGGACCTCGCTCTCCGGGCGGCCCTGAAGGGCCTCGATCGCGACTCCTACTGCCTCGTGGGCGCGATCGGCCACGACTTCTACGAGGGCACCCGCCAGGGCGCCAAGGGCTTCCCCCGGTTCACCGACCCGGAGCTGCGCGGCGAGGATCAGTACGCGGCCTACCTGCGCATGGCCACCGAGCGCAGCCTCGAGCGATGCGGGGTCGACCACTTCGACCTGCTGCTGCTGCACAACCCGGATAGCACCGGCTATCGCAGCGAGGCCGTCTGGGCGGGAATGGAGGCGATCCGCCGGGCGGGCCTGACGGAGCTCGTGGGGGTCGCTCCGGGGCCGGCAAACGGCTTCACGCTGGACCTCATCGACTGCCTCGAGCGCTTCGGAGAGACGATCGACTGGGCGATGATCATTCTCGGCCCGCTGGAGCCCTGGCCGGGCGAGTTCATCCTTCCGGTGGCCGCTCGCGAGGGGGTCGAGATCATCACCCGGGTCGTCGATTACGGGGGGCTGTTCCACGACGACGTGCTCGACGGCCATGACTTTCCCGAGTACGACCACCGGCGCTTTCGCCCCGCCGGCTGGGTCGAGGCGGGACGCTCGAGGCTCGAGCTGATGCGACCACTGGCCGAGCGTCACGGGTTGACGATGCTGCAGCTGGCCTGCCTGTGGTGCCTTGGCCAGAGGAGCGTCGGCTGTGTTGCGCCGACCCTGATCCAGGAGAGCGGCCCCGCGGCGAAGCTGATCGAGGACAAGCGTGCCGAGCTTGCAGCACTGGCCGGACTCGGCGCCTCCCTTTCGGCCGAGGAGCTCGAGGAGATCCGGGCGATCGGCGACAACAGCGGCTCGATGGCCCTGAAGGGCGCAAGCCTCGAACACGAGGGCTCGCCGCTGCCCGACCGCTGGGCGATCGACCCCGGCCTCTCAGAGCTTGCCGAGCGCTGGAATATCGACCCCGAGCGTGACCTCGCCAGGGGTGGCTCCGTGGGTGCTACCTGAACGATCGACGGGGGACCGGATGAGCATCGATGTGAATGCGATCAAGCAGGGCCAGCGGCACATGTGGGCCCAGGGCGACTACGGGGAGATCTCGCGGCCGATCGCTCCCGTGGGTGCGCTGCTGGCCGAACTTGTCGGAGCCGCGCCGGGACTGGAGCTGCTGGATGTCGCGACCGGCACGGGCAACCTGGCGATCCCGGCGGCGCAGAGCGGCGCGAGCGTGACGGGCCTTGACATCACTCCTGAGCTACTCGAGGTCGCCCGTGCGAGGGCCGCCGAGGCCGGCCTCCACATCACCTTCGTGGAGGGCGATGCCGAGCAGCTGGCATTCCCCGACCGGTCCTTCGACCGTGTCACGTCCTGCTTCGGCGTGATGTTCGCGCCGCGCCAGCAGCAGGCGGCCGAGGAGCTGCTGCGGGTCGCCCGCCCGGGCGGGCTGATCGCGATCGCCGCCTGGACGCCCACGGGGCTGATGGGGCAGATGTTCGCGACGATCGCCTCCTACATGCCGCCGGCGCCGCCGGAGCTGCGCCCGCCGGTGATGTGGGGGGTTGAGGAGCACGTCCGCGGCCTGTTCGCCTCCAGCGCCGCCGAGCTGTCGTTTGAGCTGCGCACCATCACCTTCACCCACGACTCACCGGAGAGCTGGGTGGCCTACAACGAACGCCTGCTGGGTCCGTTCATCATGGCCAAAGCGGCGCTCGAGCCACAGGGAACCTACGAGCAGCTCAAGGCCGAGCTGATCGGCCTCTACAGCGAAGCCAACGAGGCCGCCGATGGGACGCTGGCCGCGCCTGCCGAGTACCTGGTGACGCTGGCAAGACTGCCCGGCTGATCAGGCAGCCCGACCGCGCTCCCGGTTGCGTACGTCTCAGGTGGCGCCTGTGCGGCATGGGGTCGTCGCCGACGACCAGTGGCCGGTGCGGCCATGCGACCCGTCAGAGAGCGGCGAGCAGGCCATCGAGCTCGGCCACCACATCGCCTCCCAGACGCACCTCGGCCAGGTCGTCCAGGGGCGTCGGGCCCTGGGTGAGGATCGCCAGCGAGCCGCCGTGCTCGAGTGTCACCAGCGGCAGCCCGGCGACAGGATGGACCTCCAGCGATGTGCCGATACAGAGCAGCACGTCGGCGCCCTCGCAGAGAGCCTTTGCACGGGTGAGCGCCACCGGGTCCAGGAACTCGCCGAACAGGACGACATCGGGCTTCAATGGCAGCCCGCAGGTCTCACAGCGGGGGACCCCGTCACTCGCAGCGGCCTGGCGTACGCGAACATCTGCCAGCTCCACCGAGCCGTGGCAGGAAAGGCAGGAGCAGGTCGCGATCGTGCCGTGCATCTCGACCAGTTCGCGGGTGCCGGCCCGGCGGTGGAGCATGTCGATGTTCTGGGTGATGACGCCGTCGAGGATTCCCATCTCCTCCAGCCGGGCGAGCGCCCGATGGGCACCGTTGGGCTGCTTGCCCTCGAGCGAGGCAAAGCGCTCGCCGTAGAAGCTCCAGAAGCGGACCGGATCCTCGTGGAAGGCGTCGATATGGGCGACCTCCATCGGGTTGACGTTCTCCCACAGGCCCGTCCGGGGCGTGCGGAAGTCGGGGATCCCCGATGGCACAGAGATGCCTGCGCCGGTCAGCGCCACAACCGAGCCGGCTCCGCGGATCAGCTCCGCGAGGCGGGTCAGCTCCTGCCTCGAGGACGAGGTGCTCTCGGCTGTGGCATCGGGCAGCGCCACAGCTCAGCTGCCCGTGAAGTGCGGGGCCCGTTTGCCGAGGAAGGCGGAGATGCCCTCCTTGGCGTCGGCGCTCGCGAAGGCGTCAGCGAAGCCCTGCTTCTCGGCCTCGATCCCCTCGTCGAGGTCCCCGGCGCCTGAGACCTGCTTGATCTGGGCCAGTGCCAGCGGAGCCTGGGCGGCGAGCTTTCGAGCCCACATCAGGGCGGTGTCGAGGAGTTCGTGGTCCTCGACCATACGGTTGACCAGCCCCAGCTCGAAGGCTTCCTCGGCCATCACGGGGTCGCCGATGAGGTTCATCTCGAGGGCCTTGTTGGTACCGACCAGGCGCGGCAGCCGTTGGGTGCCGCCGAAGCCCGGGATGATCCCAAGCTTGATCTCGGGCTGGCCGAACAGCGCGGCCCGGGCGGCGATCCGCACGTCACAGGCCATCGCCAGCTCGCAGCCTCCGCCGTAGGCGAGCCCGTTGACGGCGGCAATCGTCGCGATGCCCTCGGAGCCGAGTTCGCGGAACAGCGCGTGGGCCTCGTCGATCAGCTTGCGCCCGCCTGTCTCATCCATCGTGGTGAAGGCCTTGATGTCGGCCCCGGCGCTGAACAGCATCGGGTTCGAAGAGGCGATCACGAGCGCGCGGACACCGCTGCCCTTGACATGCGACCAGACCTTCGAGAGGTCCTCGACGACCTGCGGGGAGATCGAGTTCATCTGTCCGTTGGCAAGCCAGGCGATCGCGACCCCGTCGGGCCGGGTCTCGAGTTTGACCACCTCGGCGGGCTGCTCGCCGTCGGGCTGCGGGTATGCGTAGAAGCCCTGGCCGGTCTTCTGCCCCAGGCGGCCCTGTGCGACCAGCCGGCGAAGGATGGTCGGCGGCGTGAAGCGCTCGCCAAAGCGCTCCTGCGCGCTCTCCATCCGCTCGAGGACCACGTCGAGGCCGTCGACATCGGCCTTCATGAACGGCGGCAGAAGACCACGGCGGGGGTCAAGGCCGGCGCCGGCCATCATCCCGAAGTCGATGTCCCGATGGGTGGCGACACCCTCCTCGAGGACCAGGCAGGCCTCAAGGAATGTCTTCAACGAGAGCATCTCGACCAGCGCCTCGATGTCCGGCTCGGCCTCGCCCGGAACGTTGGCCTCACCGTCGGGCGTGTAGAAGCCGTTGCCGCCTGTCTTCGCGCCGAGCTTTCCGTCGGCGACCAGCTTCTGCATCGACTTGGGGGCGTAGAAGCGTTCCTCGCCGTAGGAGGCCACGAGGTGCTCGGCCACGTGCAGGACCGTGTCCAGGCCCAGCAGGTTGACCAGGTAGTAGGGCCCGACGGGCGTGACACCGGCCGCCCCGACGCCCTCGTCGATCGCCTTGATCGAGAGGCCCTTCTCCTCCTGCTCGCGCCAGATCTCCGAGATGCCGGAGTTGAGGATCCGGTTGACCACGAAGCCGGGGACCTCGACACAGGTGATCGGCTGCTTGCGGATCGCCTGGGCGAAGGTGACTGTGGCGGAGACCGTCTCAGCGGAGGTTTCTTCACCCTCGACGATCTCGATCAGCGGCATCACCGAGGCCGGGTAGAAGTAGTGGAAGCCGATCACCTTGTCTGGACGCAGGGTGGCTTCGCCGATCTCCGTGATCGACAGCGAGGAGGTGTTGGAGGCGAGGATCGCGTGGCCGGGGGTCGCGGCATCGAGCTCGGCGAAGACGCTCTGCTTGATCTCCATCCGCTCGGGGACGGCCTCGACCACGAAGTCCACGTCGCCAAATGCGGCGTAGGACGTCGTGCCCTCGATCCGCCCGAGGATCTCAGCAATCTGGGCCTCGGCCTGCTCGGCGGTGATCTTGCCCTTCTCGGCGAGTTTGCCGACCTGCCCGCGGGTGACGTTCTCAGCCTCGTCCAGGCCGGCCTGCACGAGGGCCTGGTCGATGTCCTTGAGCACCACGGGGATGCCCGCTGCGGCGATGGTCTGGGCGATCTGTCCGCCCATCGTTCCGGCGCCGACGACGGCGGCTTTGAACACGAACATGCTTGGTATCTCCTCTGCTGACTTTGGGCTGGGGAGCCTAGCGGCCGTGCGCCGGAAAGCGCACCTTCCGACCAGCTGGCGGTTTGCGGGTAAAGACGGGGGTATACCCAGCTAACAAATGGAGGCGCAACATGAAACAGGACAGCACGAATAGGAGGGCCCGCTCGAGAGCGGTCCGGATGGGGGGCGCTGCCGCGCTCCTGACACTGATCCTGGCGGCCCCCGCAGCAGCGGCTACACGCCCCGGGGTCACGACGGGCGCAGCCAAAACCGTGAGCTACGCATCGGCCACACTCAGCGGAACGGTCAACCCCAACGCCCAGAACACCTCCTACTACTTCCAGTACGGGCCCACCAAGGCCTACGGCTCCCAGTCGGCAATCTCCGACGCCGGCTCGGGCGACAAAGGCGTGTCGGTGAAGGTCGCCGTGAGCGGCCTTCAGCCGATCACCCTCTACCACTACCGCCTCGTGGCGGTCAACGCGACCGGCGCATCGATCGGATCCGACCACACCTTCACCACCACCAAGATTCCGCTTTCGCTGGCCATTCTGGCCTCGCCCAACCCGGTCGTCTTCGGGGGTCCCGTGATCATTCAGGGGGCGCTGAGCGGCACCGACAATGCGGCTCGCCAGGTCGTGCTGCAGGGCAACGCCTTCCCGTTCACAGCCGGGTTCCAGAATGTCGGCAACCCTGAGCTGACGACCAGCACAGGCGGCTTCAACTTCACCCTGCTGGGCGCCTCGCTGGTCACCCAGTACCGGGTCGTGACGACAACCAAACCGGCGATCGTAAGCCCGATCGTGACCGAGAACGTGGCGGTCAAGGTGACCAGCCACATCGCCAAAACCAAGCGCAAGGGCTACGCCCGCATCTACGGCACGGTGACCCCGGCCGAGAACGGCGCCCAGGTCGGGATGCTGCGCATCGTCGGTGGCCGCGGTGTTCTCGCCGGGGGCACGATCCTCAAAGCCGGCCCGAGCACGACCAGCTCCAGCTTCAGCCGGGTCGTCCGCGTGCGCAAGGGCGTATACCGCGTCCTGATTCGAGTCCTGAATGCCGGTCAGGTCTCCAACTACGGGACGCCGCTGGTCATCAGATAGCGACGGTGGTGGGTGGGGCCTCGGGCGGTCCCACCCACCCTGTCACCGCTCGGACGAACATCACAGAATCGTCACGCGCGGCTTGACTAGTTGATCAAGTTCGAGTAGATAGAAGCCCAGCAGGAGGACTGCACCCGGTCCCATGTGATCGGCGGCGCAGGTATGGAAACCATTTAACGGGCGGGGGGCCGATCGTGCTGGATTCACGTGGGCGGTGCTGGACTGATCGTGCGTCGAGCCGTGCGGCGATCCTGCTGGCGGCAATCTCCTGCTGCAGCGCGCTGTTCCTGCTGGGATCGCCGGCTGCCCGGGCCGCCGGGTGCAATTCATGGGCCAAAGCCAGCAGCGGAAGCTGGTTTGTCGCCGGCAACTGGAGCAAGGGCAAAGTCCCCGCGGCCGGCGAAGAAGTCTGCATCACGCTCGCCGGCACCTACACGGTGACGACCGAAATCCCCACGTCCAGCTCAATCGCGGTGGGCACCGTGACCGTCGGCGGGAGCTCGGGCACGCAGACGCTGGCCCTGACCCCCGGTGCGAGCTGCGGCGAAATCAAACTGACGGCCTCAGAAGGGACGACGGTCGGGGCACACGGCGTCGTGACGCTCAACAGCGGCACCTGCGGAGGATTCTCCTCACAGCTCGCTGGGCACCTCACGAACAACGGCGTCGTCAAGGCCGAAGTGGGTCTTGGTGGTGGCCGTACGCTTCCAGGCAACATCAGCAACACGGGGAAGCTCGAGATCGCCACGAACACCGGTCTCAGCAGCGAAGCCGGGGCCTCGTTCGTCAACGAAGGCCAGCTTGAAATCTCCAGCGGGGTGGTACTGGAAGCCTCCACCAGCGTGACGAACGGGACGGGGGGCGCGATCACGGCCTACGGCAACGGCACGATGCGCCTCAGCGGAGGCACTCTGAAACAGGGCGCGGGGACGATCACGGGCAGCGACCCACTCAGGCTTGAATCTGGTTCGTTGGCGTTGACGGGTTCGGGTGCGGCGACGATCAGCGCGGTGGGCAATGTCGCGTTCTCCGGGAACGTCGCGGCCGCCCAGCATCTGGTCCTCGGCCGCACCGAATACTGCACCTCCACGCACCTCTCCGCTGCCGGCGGGTTCACGAACAGCGGCACGATCGTCCTCGCCCCCAACCAGTGCGGCGCCTACGAAAACGAAATCACGCTCGCCGCCGGGACCCTCACCAACCAAGGCACGATCGAAATCCAAGCCGGAGACCAGGTTCCCAGGATCCACGGCGCCGTGCTCAACGAAGGCTCGATGACATTCGCGGTGGATTCCTCCGGCTATCAGGGCACGCTGAGCGGCGGCCTGCAGAACAAAGGCACCCTGACAGTTGGCCGCAGCATCGTGGTTGAAAACGAAAGCGCAGCCCACAGCCTTCGCAACGAAGGCACACTGAGCGTCGGCGAAGGCGTGAGCGTGAGCGTTTATCTGGGTGGCGTCGTGAACGCGTCGGGCGCCTCGCTCTCGCTCGCCAAAGCCGCGAAGCTGGCCATGCAGAACGTCGCGTTCACCCAGGGCGCGAGCGCCATCAGCGGCCCGGGGTCGGTTTCATTGGAAGCCGGTTCGTTGGCGTTGACGGGTTCGGGTGCGGCGACGATCAGCGCGGTGGGCAATGTCGCGTTCTCCGGGAACGTCGCGGCCGCCCAGCATCTGGTCCTCGGCCGCACCGAATACTGCACCTCCACGCACCTCTCCGCTGCCGGCGGGTTCACGAACAGCGGCACGATCGTCCTCGCCCCCAACCAGTGCGGCGCCTACGAAAACGAAATCACGCTCGCCGCCGGGACCCTCACCAACCAAGGCACGATCGAAATCCAAGCCGGAGACCAGGTTCCCAGGATCCACGGCGCCGTGCTCAACGAAGGCTCGATGACATTCGCGGTGGATTCCTCCGGCTATCAGGGCACGCTGAGCGGCGGCCTGCAGAACAAAGGCACCCTGACAGTTGGCCGCAGCATCGTGGTTGAAAACGAAAGCGCAGCCCACAGCCTTCGCAACGAAGGCACACTGAGCGTCGGCGAAGGCGTGAGCGTGAGCGTTTATCTGGGTGGCGTCGTGAACGCGTCGGGCGCCTCGCTCTCGCTCGCCAAAGCCGCGAAGCTGGCCATGCAGAACGTCGCGTTCACCCAGGGCGCGAGCGCCATCAGCGGCCCGGGGTCGGTTTCATTGGAAGCCGGTTCGTTGGCGTTGACGGGTTCGGGTGCGGCGACGATCAGCGCGGTGGGCAATGTCGCGTTCTCCGGGAACGTCGCGGCCGCCCAGCATCTGGTCCTCGGCCGCACCGAATACTGCACCTCCACGCACCTCTCCGCTGCCGGCGGGTTCACGAACAGCGGCACGATCGTCCTCGCCCCCAACCAGTGCGGCGCCTACGAAAACGAAATCACGCTCGCCGCCGGGACCCTCACCAACCAAGGCACGATCGAAATCCAAGCCGGAGACCAACAACCCAGGATCACCGGCAACCTCACCAACAGCCGCACGCTCAAGATCGGTGCCGGCAAGACGCTCCGCCTCGAAGGCGCCTACTCCCAGTCCGAATCGGCGACGCTCACAACCGAAATCGCCTCCGGCGAAAGCTTCGGAGCACTCGAAGCCACAAAAGCCGCCACGATCGCGGGCACGCTCCACGTGATGCCCGTCGGCGGCTTCAAAGCCGGCAAAGGCCAGACATTCCCGTTCCTCACGGCGAGTTCGCGCACGGGGAGCTTTGCGCACGTCAGCGGCGCGACGATCAGCTCGACCCTCTACTACCACGAGGCCAATACCGCGACGGGCGCGAAACTCGAAGTCCTCGAAGGCGAACCCGCCGAAAAACTGCCGGTCAACGAAGCGCTGCCCGTGATCTCAGGGGCGGCGAAGCAAGGCGAAACACTCACCTCGTCGTCGGGCAAATGGTCACGCGAACCGATCGAATACGGCTACCAGTGGCTGCGCTGCAACGAAGCCGGTTCGGGCTGTACGCCGATCGCCGAAGCGACCGACCCGAGCTACCTGCTCACGGGTGCCGACGCGGGCCATCGCCTGACGGTGGAGGTCTGGGCCTACAACACGGCCGGCCAGAGCGACCCTGCCGAACCGGCCGCGAAGACCGCTGTCGTGCAGGCACTGCCGCTCCACGCGGCCGCCGGTGAAGCGCTCTCGGCGATCGAAGGCCAGGAGGTCGAGCTCGACGGCTCGGCCAGCACCCCGGCCAGTGAAATCACCAACTACCGCTGGCAGTTCGGCGACGGTGAAGAAGCCCAGGGAGCCGGGCGGGCGATCGTCAACCACGCCTACGCCAAAGCCGGCACGTACAAAGCCGAACTGACCGTCTCGCGGGGCGCCGAACAGAGCACCGACAAAGTCATCGTGACGGTCACCGCGCCACCCGAAGGACCCGCAGTGCATGTCAGCGTCCGTAACACGGCCGAAGATGCCCTGTCGGGGGCCGAGGTCCTCTACATCGGATCAGGTGGCTCGCGGATACAGGCCACCAGCGACGGATCGGGCCAGGCCACGCTGACCGGCCTGCCGGCGGGAAGCGACACGGTCTACGTCTACGAGTCCGGCTACCAGCCCAAGGCGGCCAGGGTCACCGTTAACGGCTCGGGCGCCGGGTCGGCGATCGTGCATCTCGAAAGCGGCGAAGTCGCCACCTCGGAACTGACCTCGCGAGAACTGACGCTGCCCGAAATCGAAGCAGCCGGGATCGACACGAGCGACCCCGCCAACCAGGACGTCTACAAGTTCACGATCAAGCTGGCCTTCTTCGAAGAAGGCGAAGTCTCGCTCAGCGGATACGTCAACGGCGCCGGCTCGTTCGTCGGAGGCAGCGGCGGCGGTGGCTGGACATGTGGGCCCGACGAGTGCGTCGACGGGGGCGGTAGCAGCGGGGCAATCCCGACGATCATCGCCGTCCCCAGCGACGTCGGCGGGCACCCGCTGATCCAGTACCTGATCCTCAAAGGCCAGGCGACCGTGCTGAAGCAGTTCTACGAAGTCAGCATGGTCGTGCAGAACCTCTCCGAAGAAGGCTTCAACCTCGCCCCCGGGACGGCCAAGCTGAACCTGCCGAAGGGCGTCAGCCTCGCACCCACCGGCCAGGCACAGTCGCTCGCACAGAGCCTCGGCGAGATCCCCGGCAAGGGCTCGGCCAGCGTCAAATGGATCATCCGCGGCGATGAAGAAGGGGAATACCCGCTTTCGGCCGGCTACAACTCGACGCTCGAACCACTGGGCGCCCCGGTTGAAACGCTCGCCACGACCAAGAACCCGCTCAAAGTGATCGGTGTCAAGTCGCTGGAACTGATCGTCGAAGGCGACGCCAGCACGCTCGTAGAAGGCCGGCCGTACCACATCCAGATCGCCCTGAAGAACAAGGCCGAAGTGCCGCTCTACAACGTGCAACTGGCGATCGACCCGACGGTGCACGCAAACTATGTCTTCCAGCCGGGTCAGTCCTTCAGCGCCGCGCTCGGTGAAGTGCCGCCGGGCACGACCAGCAAGCAGATCGAATACATCGTCGCTCCCGATGCGCCGAGCGTCGGCAAATTCAATCCGGCCCTATCCAGCGCGACCTTCGACGGGCAGCAACCGCAGCTCGGCGAAGGGATCCTCGAAAACCTCGCCCCGCCCGTGGCCTACAAAATGACCGGCCAGAGCAGTGCGCCCGGATACGTGCACCTGAGTTGGGAAAAAGTCCCGGACGCCGAAGGCTACGAGGTCTTCTCGACCCCGACGCTCGAACAGGAAGGCGGCTTCGCCGAAGAATCCGAAGCGGTCCTGGAAACGCTCGAATCCAGCAAAACCGCACACACACTGCCCGCCAGCCAGCTCAGTGGCTACGTCAAACCGCCGCCCGGCTCGGACTGGTTCGCCGTCACCGCGATCGTCGGCGGCAGGCCGCACCTCGAGACGACGATGATCCGCGCCCTGCCCGGATCTGAAAAACAGGCACCCGAACTCGGGCGCTGCGTGAAAGGGGCGGCCGGCAGCGGGGCCTACGGGAGCTCCAAGTGCACCGGCGCCGCGGGCAAGAAGGACTACTCATGGAGCCCCGGCGCCGAACACGCCGGCGTCACGTTGGCGGGAGGGTCGCTGACGCTCGAAACACCCGGCCGCAAGAAGCTCGTCTGCAAAGCCTCAAGCGCAACGGGCACGATCGCCAACGGCAAGCTGATCCAGGGCATCTCGCTGCGGCTCACCGGCTGCGAATCGGCGGGCGCACCCTGCAGCTCAACGGGGTTGAGCGCCGGCGAAGCACTCAGCAGCCCGCTCTCGGCCACACTCCAATGGCAGTCCAAAGCCGCGCACAAGGTCCTGCTGCAGCTGTACCGGCAGGGAGGCGGCACGCTGCTTTCGCTGAGCTGCGCGGGTGTGCCCTGGACGATCAGCGGCTCGGCGCTCGTGGCGGTCAAAGCCGGGAAGATGGCCAGCTCGCAGTCGCTGAAGTTCAAGGCCACCAAGGGTCTGCAGAAGCCCGGCGAATACGAAACGGGCGAAGGCGGGAAACAGGCCGCCGCCCTGCAGGCCACGATCGGCGCCGAAGCGCCGGCCGCCCTGGGTCTCACGAGCACCCTGACGCTGACCGGCGAAGAAGCCGTCGAGGTCAACACCGAAGTCTGAGGTTCGGGGAGAACGAGAAAGGCCCCGGCCGAGCATTCCGGCCGGGGCCTCCCCCAACGACAGTTCAGTCGAGCGGCTCAGGCGGGAACGGCCGTCGGCTCCTCGACACGCCGCGGCAGCAGCGTTTCGCGAGCGATGACGAGGCGCTGGATCTGTGAGGTGCCCTCGTAGAGCTGCATGATCTTGGCGTCCCGGAACAGCTTCTCGACCGGGTACTCCTTGATGAAGCCATAGCCGCCGTAGACCTGGACCGCGTCGGTGGCGATTTTCATCGCCGCGTCGGCGGCGAAGCGCTTGGCGTGGGAGGAGACGAGCGTGTTGCGTTCGCCGTTGTCGAGCATGGAGGCCGACTTCCAGGTCAGCAGACGAGCCGCCTCGATTTCGGTCGACATG
The DNA here is from genome assembly GCA_963744035.1 of uncultured Solirubrobacteraceae bacterium. GTDB lineage: Bacteria > Actinomycetota > Thermoleophilia > Solirubrobacterales > Solirubrobacteraceae > Palsa-744. The sequence goes on from CAVURZ010000001.1 coordinate 38,130, forward strand.
TCGGCGATCATGAACTGGATCGCCTGGTGCATCGCGATCGGCACGCCGAACTGGACACGTTCACGCGAGTAGTCGACGGCGAATTCAAACGCCGCCCGGGCGATTCCGGTGGCCATCGCGGCGACGCCCGGACGGGTGCGGTCAAGCGTTGCCATGGCCAGCTTGAAGCCCTTGTTTTCCTCGCCCAGCAGATTCTCGGCCGGAACCTCGACATCGTTGAAGGAGATCGTCGCGGTGTTGGAGGCCCGCTGTCCGAGCTTGTCCTCCTTCTTGTCCACGACCACGCCCCAGTCGCGCTCGACGACGAACGCCGAGATGCCACGGTGCCCGGCGTCCTTGTCGGTCTTGGCATAGACCGTGTAGTAGTCGGCGTAGCCACCGTTGGTGATGAAGCACTTCGAGCCGTTGATGACGTACTTGTCACCCTTCTTGACGGCCGTCGTGCGCATACCCGAGACGTCCGAGCCGGCATCCGGCTCGGTCAGGCAAAAGGAGGCCAGCTTGGGAGATTCAGTCAGCATGCCCAGGTACTTCTTCTTCGTCTCCTCCGAGCCGCCGAGGCCGATCGGGGCGCTCGCCAGGCCGTTGCAGCCGAGCGAGGTCTGAATGCCGGAGCAGCCCCAGGAGAGCTCCTCCTCGATCAGACAGCCGTCGAGGTAGCCGGCGCCGGCTCCGCCGTACTCCTCCGGGATGTGGGAGTTCATCAAGCCGACCTCCCAGGCCTTCTTGATCAGATCCTCGGGCCAGGTGCCCTCCTTGTCGTACTCCCAGGCAACGGGACGGATCTCCTTGACGGCGAAGTCATGCGCCATCTCACGCAGGTTCTTCTGCTCGTCGGTGAGCGTGAAATCGACCATTCTCGGTTCTCCTAACGGTCCGGCACGAAAATATAGATTGACTGGTCAGTCAACTCCGGCAGCCAGGGTAGCGGAGAGTTGCGAGATCGGCAACAATCGGAAGGGTGCAAGGCACCTCGGCGATCCTCCTGCCGGGCTTCGCGGGAGGCAACGGGCTGACGTTCGTCGTCTTCGGAACGGTCGCCTTCTCGATCGTGATGTCCGTGCTGTTCGTCGTGACGCGCGGCAGCGACAGCATGTATGACCAGATCGGCCAGGGCGGAATGTCCCGCGAAAGCGACTACACCGACGGCGAGGGGCCGATCGACTCCTCCCCCTCGGCCCGCGCCGAGCAGGAGCTTGAAGTGCGTCAGATGCTTCGCGCCCGCAGTGATCGGCTGGTCCGCGCGGGTAAGCCTGCTCTGGACGTCGACGCTGAGGTGGCCCGGCTGCTGTCCCCGGGCGAGGGCGAACGCGAGCACGACCCGGCTCTGGTCGCGGAGGTCCGCCAGATGGTCATCGCGCGCAACGAGCGCCGCCTGCGCCAGGGCGAGCAGCCGCTCGACGTGGACAGCGAGGTCGCCCGCACCCTCGAGGAGCTGGCTCCCTGACCGAAGCCGGGCGGCCCGGTCGGGTATAAACGCGCCATGAAGAACGTACGCCGCTTCCAGCTGGACGAGCTGGCCCTGCGCCCGGGTACCTATTTCAACCCGTCGACCGAGGTCATGATCGTCGTCGACGATTCCCCCGAGGTCGATCACGAGCTGTTCGAAGTCGACGACTTCGAGGCCTCCGACTGGGTTCAGGTGTCCGAGGAGATGCCGCTCGACGAACACCACCGCGACACGCTGGTGGAGCGCTTCCAGCTGGCCCACCAGCCGGGCGGCGCACTCGAGGGCGACGACCTCGGAGGCGACGAGGACCAGGACGACGAGGACGACGAGCTCGACGGCCGCGACGTCGAGGAACTCGAAGAAGAATGAGCACCGGCGCAACTGGCGCCCCTCGCGGGGTGTTGGTTGTGAGTGGTCTCACCCGGTCAAGGCCGTCCTGCAAGGACGCCTGCAGCACGCGGCGCCCGCGCGCCTAGCATCGGCGGCGTGCCCGCGAAGCGACTCGCCGCGCTCATCCTCGGCCTGCTTGCGCTCGGCGCCGCGAGCGCCATCCCGGCCCAGGCCGAACGCCCGGCCGGGGCAAACCTCGCTCCGCTGGGGAAGCCGATCCGCGCCCGCGCAGCGTCCTCGCACGGCCCGACCGTCTCGGCGGCCCTGCAGAGCCTGCGCCGCAGCGGCGCCATCACCGATGCCGCCTACAAACAGGACTACGCGATCTACCTCGCCGCGAAAAACTCCGTCGGGCGCCTCAGTGGCACGCGGCGGGTCGAGCTCGGCGCGGTGCTCGCCAACGTCCAGGCGATCGCCTCGGCGGGCTTGCTCAGCGCCTCGCGTCTGCCCGCGGTCTTCCTGACACTCGAACGCAACCGACACTGGTGGACGACCGAAGGGCTGCTCTCGAGCGGCGAGCGGGTCAGCTTCCCGCCGAGCAAGCTGATCTGGGAGTACTACCCGGGCCAGGGCATCGAGATCCAGTGGCTGGCCACCTTCGGCGAGGGCAACGCCTTCTACAACTCCGGCCACGAAAACGCCAACCTGCGTCAGCTGGTCGGCGAAATCATCCCGCTGGCCTCAAGTCGCGCCGGCGGCATCGCCTGGGAGTACCTGTTCCACTTCGACGGCGGCGTGCCGCCCTGGACCAGCGGCCTGTCACAGGGAACCGCGCTGCAGGTCCTCTCGCGGGCCTGGTTGCGCTTCAAAGAACCCGCTTACCTGACGGCCGCCCAGCAGGCGCTGGGAATCTTCAAGCAGGCCCCCCCGCAGGGCGTCCGTGTCGCCACCAAAGCCGGCTCGCTGTACGCCGAGTACACATACGCTCCCAGCGACAAAATCCTCAACGGCTTCATCCAGGCCGACGTGGGGCTCTACGACTACACCTCGATCACCAGGGATCCGGTCGGCCTGAAGCTGTTCGAAGCGGGCGACGCCGAGGCTCGCGCCGAGGTGCCCCACTACGACACCGGCCACTGGTCGCTCTATGACCAGTACGGCGAATCGAACCTCAACTACCACGAACTGCTCACCGAATTCCTGCAGCACCTCTGCGAACGGACCCGCAAAGGGCTCCCGCAGACCGGCAGCCCCGCACCCGCGACGCCCACGAACACGACCACGACAACGACCCCCGGCACCACGGGCTCGACGACCGGAGGCTCCGGCGCACCGGCGACGAGCGCCCACGCCAGCGCTCAGAGCACACAGATAGCGGGGGATCAGATCTACTGCACGACCGCCCAGAAATTCACCGAAGACCTGAAGGCGCCGCCGATCGTCTCGCTGCTGAGCACGAAGCTGCGGGGAGGCACCCGCGCCGGCGTCACGATCTCGCTGTCGAAGATCTCGAACGTCACCCTGACCATCCGCCGTGGATCGAAGACCGTCTGGACCAACCGCGCCACGGTCGGCGGCGGCCGTCCCAAACTGCTCTGGGTCACCCCCACCACCGCCGGCAGCTATTCGGTGACGCTGACCGCAAGCGACCTCGCGGGCAACTTCTCCACGGCCCATGGGACGATCCAGCTCAGCGGCCGCTAGCGCCCTCCCCCGGGCCTAGACTAGGCGCTGGTGAGAGCCCCCGCCCAGAGAGAACAGGCCGCAGCCCGGCCATGACGCGCCTGAGGAGAGCGTGGCATGTGATGGATCGCGACCGGCGCATGGCGGCCGGCGCCTCGATCGCCCTGTTCGTCTCCATGTTCCTGCCCTGGTACCAGCAGAACGGCGTCGGCAGGACGGGCATCGAGTCAGGCAACCTCGATGCCTTCCAGGTCTTCTCGTTCGTCGAGGCCGCCGTGCTGCTGGTCGCGATGGCGCTGATCTACCTGCTCTTCGCCCGCGCCGAGGGCCGTGAATTCAACATGCCCGGCGGGGACGGGACGGTCGTCTTCGCGGCTGGCCTGTGGACCGGGGCCCTGCTGGTCTTCCGCCTGTTCGACAAGCCCGGGATCTCCAGTCACGGCGTGGCAGGCAACGTCGGCGTGCAGTGGGGCATCTTCTTCGCCCTGGCCGCGGCGGGGATGATCGCCTATTCCGGCTCGCGGATGCGCTCGGCGCGCAGCGCCGGGCATCACCCGCGCCAACGGGGCGCCGGCGAACGCGGCCGCCCGCAAGACGAACCGCCCCCCGAGCCTGGCGCCCCTCGCGAGGAGGCGGCGCAGGAGGCGCCCACGATCCGCCGTGAGTCCGAGCCCCGCTCGCCCAGCCCGGCTGCGACCCCCGCGCCGCCCGCGACCGAGGAGGCGCCCACCCGCCGGGTGGTCGCACCCGCCAGCGCGGCCGCCCCCGCACGCACCGGCACGCGCCGCCGTCCACGCTTTCCCCCCTCCCCGGATGAGCAGCTGTCCTTCGAGGAGGAGCCGCCCCGCCCGCACTAGGCGGCGCCGCCTATCATTCCCCTGACGATGCCCGCCACACCGTCCCCGGGGCCAGACTCCGTCGCAGATGTGTCCGCCGGCCTGCGTGAGGTCGGCTACCTCCCGGGAGAGTCCACGGCGCTCGTCTCCTACCTGGCGACGAAGCTGGGCAAGCCCGTGCTCGTCGAGGGCCCTGCCGGGGTCGGCAAGACCGAGCTGGCCAAGGCCCTGGCCTCCTATCTGGGCCGCGAGCTGGTGCGGTTGCAGTGCTACGAGGGCCTCGACGAGGCCAAGGCCCTGTACGAGTGGAACTACCGCAAGCAGCTGCTCCGCATCCAGGCCGAGGCGACCGACACGGGCTGGGATGCCGTACAGGAGGACATCTTTGGCGAGGAGTTCCTGCTCGCCCGCCCGCTGATGACCGCCATCTCCTCCGAGCAGCCGGTCGTGCTGCTGATCGATGAGATCGACAAGACCGACCAGGAGTTCGAGGCGATGCTCCTGGAGGTCCTCTCGGACTTCCAGATCTCGATCCCCGAGCTGGGCCGCGTGGAGTCGCGCACGCACCCGATCGTGCTGCTGACCTCGAACAACTCCCGCGAGCTGACCGAGGCACTCAAGCGCCGCTGCCTTTACCTCTGGCTCGACTACCCGACGCTCGAGCACGAGCTAGAAATCGTCAAGCTGCACGCGCCAGAACTCTCCGAGACCGTCGCGCGGCGCCTGGTCGAGGTGATCGGCATGGTCCGCGAGCTCGACCTCAAGAAGCCGCCCTCGATCGCCGAGTCGATCGACTGGGCTCGGGCGCTGCTGCTGCTCGGCGCTCAGGACATCGATTCCGACACCTTCATGGAGACCATGTCGGTGATCGTCAAGCACCGGACCGACATGGACGTGGTGGCCGACCGCGTCGGCCTGAAGCTCGGCTCGCCGGCCGGCGATGTCGCCTGAGGACACCTCCGAGGGGCTTCCCGCCAGGATCCTGGAGCTCGGCGAAGAGCTCCGTCGCGAAGGCGTCTCGGTCGGAACCTCGGAGATGCTCGATGCCTTCGAGGTCCTGCGCGAGATCAGCTGGACCTCTCAGGAGGACTTCCGTGAGGCGCTGGCCGCGACGCTGGCCAAGAGCCAGGAGGACCGCCGTGTGTTCGAGCTGGTCTTCGAGCGGTTCTTCTTCCGCTCGGTGGAGATCGCCGCCTCGCGGGAGGGCATCCGCGAGGGCGACCTCGCCGAGCTCGGAGAGCTGAGCGAGTCCGAGCTCGACGCCCTGCGCGCCCAGATCGCCGCGGCCATGCGCGACGGCGATGAGGGCGCAATGCGTGACCTGGCGCGAATGGCCATCGCGGCCTTCGCCCGGCGCCAGGAGGGCTCCGGGGTGATCGGCGTGGACGTGCAGCGGATCAGGCGTGCCCTGGGCCTGCGGGCCGAGCCCCAGCCCGAGCTGCCGGTTGAGGACCCCCGCCACGAGGGCCTCCCGCGCGATGCCCTGCGCCGCTTCGAGGCGCTGCTGCGCCGCGAGCTCGAGCGCTCGCAGATCGAGCGCACCGGAAACCTGCCCCCCTCGCGCCCGCTGGGCGAGCTCGACCGGGCGCTGCCCTCCGGCCCGCTCGCCGACCTCGCGGCGGTCCACCGCGTCGTGACCCAGCTGCGCCGGCGCCTGGCGACCCAGGGGATGCAGCAGCGGGGGCACCGCCGCCATGCCCACGTCGACGTGCGCCGCACGATGCGCGCCTCACTCCAGACCGGCGGCGTTCCGGTCGAGCTGAAGTTCCGTCCGCGCCGGCCCAAACGGCCGGAGATCTATGTCCTCTGCGACGTCTCGACCAGCGTCACCTCGGCCTCGGTGTTCTTCCTGTCGGTGCTTCACGCCCTGCACGACACGTTCCGCAAGATGCGCTCGTTCGTGTTCATCGAGCGGATCTCCGAGGTCACCGACATCTTCGAACACGAGCGCAACTTCAAAACTGTCAGCGAACGGATCTCCACGGACGCCGGCGTCGCCGACATCTCCGGCTACACCGACTACGGGCGCGTGTGGACCGAGTTCCTCGTGCAGGTCGAAGACGAACTGCACCCGCGCGCGACCGTGATCGTGCTGGGCGACGCGCGCACCAACGGCCGCGACCCGCGCGCCGACGTATTCGCCCAGATCGCCTCCCGGGCCGGGCGCACCTTCTGGCTGAACCCCGAGCCGAGGCTGTACTGGAACTACGGCGATTCGGTGATCGCCGCCTACGAGGAGTTCTGCACCGCCTTCGAGTGCTGGACCACCTCGCAGCTCGAGGACTTCGTCCGCGCCCTCACCCGCCCCGTCATCTCGGCCGGCTGAGCGGCTCGGTGCGCGTTCCTCGTTGCGCCGCGAGCCGGCCGTCGCGCTAGCATCGGCCGCAGCAGACACCAGGGGGGCTGGCGGGAAGGCCGGCTGAGATGACGCCCGGGAGGCGACTCCCCCGGCGTCGACCCTTCGAACCTGTGGGGTAATGCCCGCGAAGGGAGCCAATGCCGACCGATCTCGAGCACCCGCCGACCGTCGCCGCCGACGGGTTGGGCGAGGCCCCTGCCGTGATGCTCGAGGGAGTCGGGCGGACGTTCGGAGGCGATCGCGGCGGGCAGAGCTCGGTCACGGCGCTCGCGGAGCTCTCGCTCAGTGTCGGGCGGGGTGAGGTGCTCGCGATCGTCGGACCGAGCGGCTGCGGCAAGACGACCGTGCTGGAGCTGATCTGCGGCCTGCAGCAGCCCGACAGCGGCGTCGTGCGCTCCGAACCGGCCGCGCTGATGCCGCAGCACGACCTGCTGTTGCCGTGGATGGACGCAGCGGAGAACGCCGGCCTGGCGCTGCGGATCGCGGGCCTTTCGCGTGCCGAGGCCCGCCGACGCGCGGGCGAGCGCTTCGCCGAGCTCGGACTGGACGGCTTCCAGCAGGCTCGTCCGGCAGAGCTCTCCGGGGGAATGCGCCAACGGGTCGCCTTTCTGCGCACGCTGCTCTCGGGCAAGCCGGTGCTGTGCCTGGACGAGCCCTTCGGCGCACTCGACGCGATCACCCGGGCCGAGATGCAGGACTGGCTCGCGGGTGCTCTGGCGGCCGAGCCGCGGAGCGTGGTCCTGGTCACCCACGACGTCGAGGAGGCGGTCCTGCTGGGCGACCGCGTGGCGGTCCTCGCGCCCCGGCCCGGCCGGCTGGTGGCGGAGCTACAGATCGCCGTAGCCAGGCCTCGACGGCGCACCGACGGCCCCGTCCAGGAGCTCCGCGAGCGGGTGCTCCAGATGCTGGCGGGCGGACGCACGTGAGCCGGCGGGCGCGCAACATCCTGCCGGCGGTCCTGCTCGGCCTGCTGCTGCTCGGAGCCTGGGAGCTCTACGTGGATCAGTCCGGCCTGCAGAGCGAAGTGCTGCCCGCCCCGCATGACGTTGCCAGCTCGTTGTGGAACGGGGGCAGCGTGCTGTGGCGGAATTTCATCGTGACGGCCGAGGAGGTCGTGCTCGGGCTCGGCCTCGCGCTGCTCGCCGGATTCGTCCTGGCGGCGCTGATTCATCTGTTCCCCGTGGTCCGCCGGGCCGTCTATCCGCTGGCCGTCGGCTCGCAGGCCGTGCCGATCCCCGTGATCGGTGTCCTGCTGGTGTTCTGGTGGGGCTTCGGGATCATGCCGAAGCTCGTCGTGATCGCCCTGATCTGCTTCTTCCCGGTGCTGGTCACGACGGTCGACGGACTGGGAGCCGTCGATCCCGACCAGCTCAAGCTGCTGCGGACCCTGGACGCCTCGCGCTGGCAGGCCTTCCGCCTGGCCGAGCTCCCGGCCGCCCTGCCTGCCGCTCTCAGCGGCGCACGGATCGCCCTGACCGTCGGTGTGATCGGGGCGTTCATCGCCGAGGTGGCAACACCGACGACGGGCCCCTACCCCGGCCTGGGCCGCCAGATCATGACCGACATCAACTTCGAAACCCCCCGGGCCTACGCGGGGACGGCGATCCTGTTCGCCTTCGCGCTGGCCTGCTTCCACGCGCTCGGCCTGATCGAACGCAAGCTGGCACCCTGGAGCATCAAACCCCGAGGAGACAACCCGTGATCCGAGCCCGCACCTTCCTGTCCGCCTGCGCCTGCCTGGCCTGTCTACTGGCGCTGTCCGCCTGCGGCAACAAGAAGGACGCCCTCTCGGCTTCCTCCGCCAAGAGCTTCCCCGTGATGCTCGATTTCTTCCCCAACGCCGACCACGCCGCCCTGTACGCGGCCCTGGCACACCAGGACTTCCGCGCGGTCGGGCTGAACGTCAAGCTGGAGTCCCCGGCCGAACCGTCGGAACCGCTGAAGCTGCTGGCGGCCGGGCGAGTGGACCTGGCGATCTCCTATGAGCCCGAGCTTCTGCTGGCTCGCGACCGCGGGCTGAAGCTCGTCGCGATCGGTGCGCTGGTCCAACGTCCGCTGACCTCGATCATCGCGCTGCCCGGCAAGCACATCACGAAGGTCTCTGACCTGGCCGGGAAGCGCGTCGGCACGGCGGGCATCCCCTACCAGGCGGCCTACCTGAAAACCGCGCTCGAAGCCGCCAACGTGAACCCCGGCTCCGTCCACGAAGCCAACGTCGGCTTCAACCTGATCCCGGCGATGACCTCCGGCCAGGTCGATGCGACGCTGGGCGGCTTCTGGAACTACGAGGGCATCCAGCTGCGCCTGAAACACAGGCATCCCGTGGTGATCCCGATCGACCAGGCCGGCGTGCCCACCTACAACGAGCTGATCGTCGTCGCCCGGGAGGACGAGGCCCGTCATGACGGCCAGGATCTGCGGGGCTTCATGCAGGCCCTGACCAACGGGCAGCGCGCCGTGCGAGCGAACCCGGTCGCAGCGACGAACACCCTGCTGGCGGCCAACCCGTCGCTTGAAAGGCAATTGCAGCTGGAATCGATCAGGCAGACCCTCCCGGCCTCGGTGCCGAGCGAAGCCGGCAAGCCCTACGGCTGGCAGAGCCCCAAGGACTGGAGCACCTTCTCCCGCTGGATGCTTGTGCACCACCTGCTCAAACACGATCCCGGCCTCGGCCTGCCCCCGTTCACCAACGAGTTCCTGCCGGGTCAGGGGATCTGAGCGACGCTCAGGACAGCGGCCACCAGCGGCCGACCTGGGCGATCGCGCGCTCGCTCAGCGGTCCCGTCCCCGGCGGCCGGGGAAGCGCCGGCGGGGCGTCGGCCTCGCCGGCCAGGACCGGCATCACCGCGCAGACCGCCTCGGCGAGCACCTCGCGGTTGTAGCCGCCCTCGAGCATCACGCCCAGCGGAATCCCGCGGGCACGGGTGAAGTCGCGCAGGCGCTCTGCCATGATCGCGAAGGTCTCCGTGCGCAGCCGGCATTCGGCCAGCGGATCGGCGGCATGTGCGTCGAAGCCGGCCGAGACCAGCAGCAGTTGGGGCTCGAATGCTCTCGCCGCCGGCATCACCACTCGATCGAACAGCTCCATCCATTCGCTCTCCCCCGTTTGGGGCGGAACGGGCAGATTGATCGTGTAGCCCTCCCCTGGGCCGCGCCCGGCGTCCTGGAGCCGACCGCTCCCGGGATACAGCGGCGACTGGTGCAGGCTCGCGAACAGCACATCGGAGCGCAGCGCGAAGATCTCTTCGGTGCCGTTGCCGTGATGGACATCCCAGTCGATCACCAGCACCCGCTCGAGGCCGAATTCGGCGATCCCCGCGGCGGCCGCGACGGCCACGTTGTTGAACAGGCAGAACCCCATCGCGCGGCCCGACTCGGCGTGGTGCCCCGATGGACGCGCGCAGCAGAAGCCGATGGCCGCCTCCCCGGCGATCAGCGCCCGTGCCATCTCGCGGGCGCCCCCGGCGGCATGCAGGGCCGCCAGAAAGGACCGGCGCCCGACGAAGGTGTCCGGGTCGATCGCACCGCCGCCGGCCTCGCACAGTTCACGGATCGCGACCACGTGGCTCCTTGTGTGGACCAGCTCGAGCTGCGCCTCCGTGGCAGCCGGCGCCTGACGGCGCTCCCAGCCGAACCAGTCGCGCTCGGCCAGGGCTCGCTCGAGCACGACCAGGCGCTCAGGCGTATCGGGATGCCCGGGCGAGAACTCCCGCGGGTCGTGCTCCAGCGAGGACGGGTCGCTGAAGTACAGCGGCCGACTCACGAGCTGCTCTCGCAAACCTGTTTCACTGAGATCAATATGGCGGATGGCTGGCGGCGAGGCTGATGCGGGCGATGATCTTCGAGCGACCCGGCAGCCCCCTGCGGGCGAGCGACCGCCCCGATCCGCAGGCCGGCCCCGGCGAGCTGCTGCTCGAGGTCCAGGCATGCGGCCTCTGCCGAACCGACCTGCACCTGCTCGACGGTGAGGTCGACGTTCCCGAGGCGCCTCGGATTCTGGGACACCAGATCGTCGGGCGGGTCCTCTCCGGCGAGCCGCCGGCGGGCCTGGAGGCCGACGGCCTCGTCGGTGTGCCCTGGCTGGGCTGGACGTGCGGGGAATGCCGGTACTGCTGCTCCGGCCGGGAGAATCTGTGCCCGCGGGCCCGCTTCACCGGCCGCGACATAGACGGCGGCATGGCCACCCTCACGGTTGCCGACTGCCGCTACTGCTTTCCGCTGCCGGCCGGCTTTGAGCCGCTACAGGCCGCGCCGCTGCTCTGCGCCGGGCTGATCGGCTACCGGGCGCTGCGCATGTGCGGAGACGCCACTGGATTGGGTATCTACGGCTTCGGCGCCGCCGCCCACATCATCACCCAGGTCGCCGTCGCGGAAGGACGAAGGGTGTTCGCCTTCACCCGCGAGGGCGACCGGGCCGCACAGTCGCTGGCGCTTGAGCTCGGTGCCGTCTGGGCCGGCGACTCACAGGAGCAGCCGCCCGAGCAGCTCGGCGCGGCGATCATCTTCGCCCCCGTCGGCGGGCTGGTGCCGCTGGCGCTCGCCGCGGTGGCTCCCGGCGGCACGGTTGTCTGCGGCGGCATCTACATGAGCGAGATCCCGGCATTCCCCTATGAGCTGCTGTGGCACGAGCGGACTCTGCGCTCCGTCGCCAACCTGACGCGACGCGACGCAACCGAGATGCTCGAGGTGGCCGCGCGCGTGCCGGTGCGCAGCACGGTCACGGAGTACCCGCTCGAACAGGCCAATGCGGCCCTGGCGGATCTGCGTGAAGGTGCCTTCACGGGCGCCGCCGTGCTCGTGCCCTGACCGGGCACGCTCCGGTCGGGCACGCCTCAGGTGTCTCTAAAATGACCAGTTAGGAATATTGTCCTGTAGAATGGATCTTCGCGGGCATTCCCGCGGCAGGAGCACCATCGGCGGAGCTCGATGAACGACACGAGCATCTCAATCCAGCTGACCGGTCCACAGATCGACCGCGTGATCCGCGAGTCCGGTGAGGGGCCGGGCATCGCCAGCCTGCTGCGCGGGATGGCCGGCGATGAGACCCTGATCAGCCGCTACGAGGCGCTGGCCGAGAACCCGCGGCTGTCGCGCTCGCTGCTGCTGGGCCTGATCGTGTTGGCCTCGTTCCCAGGCGAAGGCGAGTCGCTGGCCGTCAGCGACATCGCGGGGCGTCTGGGCATGAGCCCCAGCACGACCCACCGCTACCTGACCACGCTGCTCTCGGTCGGTCTGCTCGAGCAGGACGCGCGCAGCCGGCGCTACCGGATCGCCGCGGACTGACGCCGCAACCTCAGATCCCCATCGCGTGGCTGGCAGCGAGGCCCGAGAACTCCTCGTAGGGCGCGAAGAACCGGCGCACCTCGTTTTCCTCGGCGAACGCGCGGGGATCCCCGCCCCCGAGCGCCCGGCCGACGAACTTCAGCAGACCCAGATCGCCGGCCGGCAGCTGGTCGTTGCGGCCCTGCCCGTGCAGGGCCAACATCTCGACCGTCCATGACCCGATCCCGGGGATCGCGCGCAGCCTCTTCCAGCCGCGCTCGTGGTCGGGGTCGTGCAGATCGATCCGCCCGCGCGCGACCTCCCCGGCCGCCTTGACGAGCGCCCGCGCCCGGCCGGCCCCCAGGTCCAGCGACTGCAGCAGGGCGGGCGTCGTGCCGGCCAGCACGGCCGGGTCCGGGCAGTCCCCGAGTCCGCTGTGCTCACCGTTCCAGCCGACCCAGCGCCGGCCGAGGACCGCCACGACCCGCCGCTCGATCGCGGCCGCCCGCTCGTACTCGATCAGCTGCTCGCAGATTGCCCACACCAGCGCCTCGAAGGGCTCGGGCCGGCGCGACACCCGCAACCACGGCCTGCGCTTCACCGAGCGGCCGATCAGCGGGTCATCGGCAAACCGCCGCAAAAAGGGCCGCAGGTCCTCATCGACGCCGAGGGCAAAGCGCATCCGCTCGATGCCGTGGACGGCCGCCTCGCGGCTGGCGGCTCGCGCACCGAACAGGACGCGGTCCGGCGAAGGCTGCGCCACCCGCACCAGCACCGGCTCGCTCCCGTCATGCAGCAGGCGCTCGAGCACCCGGCCGCGGCGGCGCAGCAGTCCGTCCATGCCGTTTCGCGAGGGCAGGCGGAACGGGCCCACCGGGACGACCTCCTCGCGCACCTCGACCGAGCCGGTCAAGGCCCGCCCTCAGCGGTCTGCGCCGGGGCTGCCGAGCAGATGAACGTCGACGACAAAGGAGCGGCTGCCCACGATCTTCAGCCGTTCGGCCGCCGAGGGACTCCTGCGGGCTTTCACCCGGCGGGTGGAGCGGCGCGGCCGGCGCTTGGAGCTCAGCAACGAGGAGCGACGGCGGGAGCGGCTCACCAGTCCCACGACGGCTGCTCCGGCGATGAACGACCCGGCCGCCGCAGCGGCAGCGGCACGCGCCGGGATCGGGCTCTGGGCGCGGACCGGCAGCGAGGCCGGCGGCGGGTGCACGCGGGTGATCCTGACCTCATCGGCCATCGCTCCCAGCTGCTCGATCTCCTCCGCCTCGTTCACCGGGCGAAGTGTAATGGCCGCCTCAGATCACTCGTTGGAAATCACTCGGGCTGAGCCCCCGGCGCGGTCCTGCGAGGCGCGCCAAGAGATACGCCCGTCGACCGATCTTCTCCATCGTCGCGACCGTCGATGCATAAGCCCACCCTCGACTCGGGAGAAGGCCAGTGACCTCCGCAACACCGAAGTTCGCCCTCGCATTCCAAAGCCGCGCCGTGACGGCGATGACGATCGTCCTGCTGGGGCTCGTCGCCGGCCTCGGGGCCACCGGCGCCCACGCGGCGGGACCGGGGGAAGCCGAAGTGCTGGCCTCCAGCCCCGTCCCGCTCACCAGCCTGGCCGTCGACCCGACGAGCGGCCTGATCTATGGCCTTGAATACGAAGGGTCGAAGGCCTTTCGATTCGACCCGCGGACCGACGCCTGGACCGAACTCCTCGAAGCCCCGACCCCCAGCGGCAACAACGGCGGCGCCACCTACCTGAACGGCAAGCTCTACGCGAGCTCCAGCGAGAACTCGGAAACACTCGAGGTCTTTGATATCGGCACGGAAACGTGGAGCCAGGTCGCCAACCCGCTCGGCGAAGGAACCACCGACATCACCACGGCCGGGGAAGAAATCTACATGGCCAACGAAACCCACTTCGTCAAGTACAACCCGTCCACGGAAAAAATCACGACGCTCGCAAACGCACCCACCTTCCCCGCCGCCGGGTGTGGAGTCGGCTTCGAACAGTGGGGCGGTCTGCAGTCCTACAACGGCAAGATCTACGGCGACCAGGGCGACGGATGCCGCGGCTTCGCCTCCTATGACATCGCCGAAGACAGCTGGAGCGAACTCCAGGAAACCCCGCTGGAAGACGGCGCGACCGAAGGCCCCGTCGCCGGCAGCGCACTGGACCCCGTATCGGGCACGTTCTTCGCCTACGGCGGTTATGAAGGCGACGTTCTGTTCCAGTACGACATCGCCGCCGCTACCTGGTCGACCTACACCCTGCCCTTCAACGTCAACGATGGCGGACTGGTGCACGTCGACCTGGCCGGCCATAGCGGGATCTACGCGATTCAGGGACAGGAAGGCAACGAGTTCGTCCGCTTCGTGACCCGCGACTCGAACCCGGCCCCGGCACCGGCGCCGCCGGCCGCCGGCCCGCCGGTTGGCGCCCCGGCGCCAGTCGCACCGGCGCCCCCGGCCCGTTGCCTGAGCGCCAGGGTCGAGAGCCTTCACTGGAAGGCGCCCCGCCGCGGACATCTCAGGAGCATCGTGATCACGGTCAACGGGGTCCTCTACAAGCGTCTCCCAGGCAGCGCCCGGTCGGCCGAGGTCAGCCTCGCCGGCAGGCCCGCAGGGACCGTCGTCGTCGAGATCACCGGGGCGTCCACGACGGGCCACACCGGCACCAGCATGCGGGTGTTCCATCCCTGCGCCGCACGACGCGCCGCAGGGGCACAGCACTCGCTCTACCTCAGGCACCGCCGCTCCAAGCACTCATAGGAGCGGGCGGAGGCAGGGCGTCCACGCCACCCGGCGTCGGGCGCCCTGTCGGGCCTTCCCCGGCGGGCGCTCAGCCCGCGAGCATCCGCTCGTAGACCCGGTAGCGCTTGACGACCACGCCGCCCATCGCCTCCATACCGCGGTTCATGGCGGTGTTGGTCTCGAGGATCCAGCCCATCTCGCCGCCGGTCTGCGGGCGCACGGCAGCGGCGTTGAAATGTTCGACGTACAGCTTCGCCGCGACGCCCGTGTGCTGGTACTCCGGCTTGACCCCCAGGAAGCCGACCCTCACCCGGTCGGTGCGCTTGGCCTTGGTCAGGAAGTACCACCACCCGAGCGGCAGCAGTTTGCCCTTCATCTGCGCCAGCACCTGATTTATGTCGGGGAATGTCATCGCCATCCCGACCACCTCACCGGTGTCTTCTTTTTCGGCGATGAAGGCCCAGTGCTTGTCGAAGGCCAGATGCAGCTCCTGCGCGTAGGCGTCCAGGTCCTTCTTTGAGAACGGGACGAAGTCCCAGTTCTTCGACCAGGCCGAGTTGTAGATCTCGGCGAACGCATCCATGTCTTTGCGCAGCTGGCGGCGGCGCATCGGGCGCACCCGGATCGCATGCTCGGACTGGACCTTCTCGGCCAGCTCGAAGATCACCGGCAGCACCTTCGCCCGGTCGGAGACCTCGAGTTTCCACATCAGCAGGTCCATCGCCTTGACCATCCCCGCCTGCTCCATGCGGTCTTTGTAGTAGGGCGGGTGCCAGGGCTGGCGGATCATCGGTTTGAGCTCATAGCCCTCGATCAGCACGCCGCTCTCGTCGTTCATGACGAAGTCAGCCGGGCCGACCATCCGTTCCTTGCCCAGCCCGCGCAGCCAGCCGGCGGCCCCCTCCAGCAGCGCGTCGAGAACCTCCTGATCGTCCTCGAACTCCAGGAACCCGTACCAGCCCCAGTTCTTCTTCTGGTAGTCATTGAAGGCGTGGTTGACCTGGGCGCTGATCCGCCCCACCACGCGGCCCCCGCGCCAGGCCAGGAAGTATTCGGCTTCGCCGTGGCTGAAGAAGGCGTTCATCTTCCGGTTGAGGAACAACCGGCGCTCGAGCTTGAGCGGAGGGACCACTGCGGCTGGTTAGCATGCAGCCTGAACGGGAGGTCGATGAAAGCTTTCAGCTCTCGTCCGCCCTTGACAGCTCTTACCTCGACGCTCACAGCGGAGGCACCCTATATGCCAACCTCGATCGACGTCTTCGCCAAGGTCCGCGGCCACGACCGCGAAGCGCTTCTGCAGGCCGCTCGCGAAGCCGACGTCCTGCCCTACTTCCATGTCCTGACCTCGCCGGCAATGCCGGTCGTCGAGATGGAGGGCGCCGAGCGGATCATGCTCGGCTCGAACAACTACCTCGGGCTGACCGGCGACGAGCGCGTGATGCAGGGGGCCGAGGACGCCCTGCACCGCTACGGCACCGGCCTGACGGGCTCGCGGCTGTTGAACGGCACGATCCCCCTTCACCTCGAACTCGAGCAGGAGATCGCCGAATGGATGGGCACCGAGGCCGCCATCGTCTTCAGCACCGGACACCAGGCCAACGTCGGCACGCTGGGCACCCTGCTGGGCGTCGGCGACACCGTGATCGTCGACTCGGGCGACCACGCCTCGATCCTCGACGGCTGCCTGCTCTCCCGGGCCAAGATGCGGCCCTTCCGCCACAACCGGCTGGAGAAACTCGAGAAGATGCTTGAGCGCTCCCAGGGCGACGGCGGCGGCGTGCTGGTGGTCGTGGACGGCGTCTTCTCGATGGAGGGCGATATCGCCCCCCTGCACGAGATCGCGGAGCTCTCGCGCAGCTACGGCGCCCGGCTGATGGTCGACGAGGCCCACGGCGCGGGTGTCCTCGGAGCGCTCGGCGCGGGCGCCAGCGAACTGCTCGGCGTCGCCGATGGGGTCGATCTGCGGATGGGCACCTTCTCCAAGTCACTGGCCTCCTGCGGCGGCTTCGTGGCAGGCTCGGCGGAGGTCATCGACTACCTGCGGATCTCATCCCGCGCCTTCTTGTTCACCGCCTCCGCCGTGCCCGCCGCCGTCGGCGCCGCGCTGGCGGCCCTGCGGGTGATGCGCTCCCCCGACGGGCGCCCGCTGCTTGAAGCTGTGCTGGAGAACGCCGAGCGCCTGCGAAGCGGCCTCGAGCAGATTGGCTATGCCGTCGTGCGCCCGCAGCAGCTCTCCGGCGCCGCCAACGTCCAGGAGCACGCTCCCGGCGTGCGACGGGCGGGCTCCGGCGAGGCCCTGAGCATCGTGACGCCGATCGTCCCGGTGCTGGTCGGCGATGACTGGAAGGCGGCGCTCCTGTGGAAGTCGCTCTACGACGCCGGCGTGTTCGTCAACACCGCCCTGCACCCCGCCGTGCCACCGGGTGGGGCGCTGCTTCGCACCAGCGTGATGGCGACCCATGACGCTGCCACGATCGATCGATCGCTTGAGATCTTCGCCTCGGTCAAGCGCGACTTCGAGGCCGAGCACGGACCGCTTCCCGGACCCCACGAGCAGTGAACCGGACGGCCGGCCGGCCGAACCACTCCTCGGACTTGTCCGGATCTTCACAAGTCCTCCGCCAAACGAAAAACCCCGCTTCTAGCGCACGAACGGGTGAACCTACTGTTGACCGCGGAACGGTTCCTGTCGTAGCTTCCAGATGCGCTCTGCATGACCGTTCGGGGTACGCCCCAAACGTTGCTTGGAACACCTAGGGGGGTGATCCGCCGGGACAACTGCGCCCGGTGCGGATGACTCCGTGCGGGCATGGAGGGCGCGCCCACACGTCCATATCGAGCAAGCATGTTGTCCCGCACCCTCGCGGGACAGCGGGGAGATGTACATCAAATGAACGCGACAGCGACGGTTGCCCCTGCCGGCCCGCAGTACATGCGGGCCCTTGAACGCGCCAACAAGGTCCGCCTCGCCCGTGCCGATCTCAAGCGGCGGGTGTCGACCGGCGAGCTCGGCGTGGCGGAGGTGATTCTCGACTGTCCGTGGGAGGCCGAGAGCATGGCCGTGGCCGATCTCCTGATGAGCCAGCGGCGCTGGGGACAGACCCGCTGCCGCAAGTTCCTCTCGCAGATCCCGATGTCGGAGAAGAAGACAATCGGCTCGATGACCGACCGTCAGCGGCGCACCCTGGCGGCGATGCTCACCGCGACTCTGCGGGGCCGCGCGTACGCGACCCCCTTCCTAACGGACAGCCTGACGAGAGTGTGAGCTCCCACCACCCCGCCAGCATGCCGACGAGCCCGAGCCTGGGGCGAACTTCCCAGACGCCACAGCCCCCCTGCCCCAGGTCTCGGACCGGCACCCTGTAGTACTTGTAGCGGCCCGGTTCCAGTTTCATCCGTTCGAGCAGGTCGCGGGCGCCGTGCTCGTGCAGCGTGCGCTGCGCGGAGCGGGAGTTCAGCTCGGACAGCCGCCCCGCCAGAT
Source organism: uncultured Solirubrobacteraceae bacterium (assembly GCA_963744035.1). Taxonomy (GTDB): domain Bacteria; phylum Actinomycetota; class Thermoleophilia; order Solirubrobacterales; family Solirubrobacteraceae; genus Palsa-744. Next base: position 56,279 of record CAVURZ010000001.1, read on the forward strand.
GGTCGCGGGTGCGCTCGAGCTCAGCAAGATCGGGGATCCGCGGCCCGCTCGCCGGTGCGGCCGCGGCCTCCACGGAGATGAACGGGAAGCGGCCGCTGAGAATCTGTGAGAGCTCGGCCTCGAGCCGCGCGATCTGGGCCCTGAGCGTCGCCCGGGCGGCGCGCTCAGCGTCAGGCGTGGAGGGCCCGGGGGGAGTTCGCGGCGCGACATCCGGAGCTCCGCCAACCGGAGCTGCGCGATCGATCACCGACTGTTGATGCTGGGTCATGAACCCCTCTCCTGAGGCAGACTCGAAGGGGCAAGTCTACCAGTGGGTTCTGGGGAGATGACGCAGTTCAGCGCAGCCCTCAGGGGGCCTGGAGGGCACTCGCCGAACTCCACAGGGCCTCCTCCACATAAAGCGCCGGGACACCCGGGACCTGGACCGCGAACAGAGTCAGCCCGCGGGTTCGCGGTCCTGGGCGGGCGTCCGGGGCGCACGCGCCGAACAGCGGCGCCAGCGGCACCTCGGAGTCGGCCACGATGAGCCTGCCCCCCGGCAGCAGCGGAGGGTCCGGTGAGCGTCCGAGGCGCTCGCCCTCGATGCTCGTGCGGATTCCCAGAGGGCCATCCAGCGCGCTGGAGTCGAGCGCCCAGACGGGCACGCCGGTGTCCATCAGGGCGATCAGCAGGACGTCGTCGAGCAGCCCGCCCGTGAGGAAGCCGCCGCGCAGCATCCGCTCCAGCACTGCCGCCTCGCCGGGGGTCCGATCGACGTCCGGGTCAAGGCCGATCTGGCGAAAAAACACACGGTAGGCGCCGGGGACGGGCTCGGTGCGAATGCCGACCGCACGCGGTCCCCGGACACGGCTTGACAGTTCGCGCAGCCGGGCCTCGATGTCCTTCGGCGAGTCTCCTCGCAGCGACCCGGCCCGTCCGACGGTGAACTGGCAGTAGTGCAGCTGCAGCCCGGGCAGCTCGCGCTCGACCTCCCCCGCCAGCCAGCCCTCCGCCGGTGCGGGCGGCACCGCGGCGCTCATCCCGCTGGGTGGGCGGCTTCGCTCGCCGCGGCCAGGGCCGCGACGCGCGAGCGCAGTGTGGCGATCGAGGGACGGCTCAGCAGCGCCTTGCTCTGGACCACCCCTCCCTTCAGCGCGAAGGAGACCTGCGGGCATGTGGCCAGGCGGTAGAGCGTGGCCAGATCGCCCTTGTCGTCGAGGCCGACCGGGTAGGTCAGGTGGTCCTTGGCGATCAGCCGCCGCAGCGAGGGACGGTCGCCTTTGATGGAGACGGCCGCGAAGCGGACCTTCGGGAAGGACGGGGCAAGTGTCTGCAGGTCGGCGAGGATGTCCGGGCAGGAGCCCCCGTCGACGAACAGCACCAGCACGACCGGGCCCTGTTCATAGAGTTCGCAGATGTTCAGGACGCCCGGTTTGCGCACCGTGCAGGCTGCATGGGCGCCTGTCGCGGCGACGTTGGCATCGCCCTTGAGATCGTCCGCGGCCAGCGGCACAGCGAACGGCGGCAGCGGTTCCCCGGGTGCGACGCCGCTGATGCCGTTGGGCTTGGTGACAAGCGTGTTGATCGTGATGAAGATCAGGATCAGGATCGCCAGCACGCCGACGTAGCGGCCGTAGCGAGGCGGCTCGGCGGCCTGGGAGGGGTTCTCCGGCAGGCCCTCCTCGCCGCCCGGCTCAGGCCGGGCCATGGCCCGGCCCCGCCCCCGAGGTCGCCAGGCCGTCGGAGCCCGGGCGCCGCCCAACCCGCCGGCGCGATCCCTCGGCCGTGCGCTCGGAGACCACCACGGCCGCCGGCAGCGCGACCAGCACCCCCAGCAGCGACACCGTCAGATCGATCAGCGTCACGAGGCCAAAATCCCGCAGCATCCGGATGTCCGACAGGGCCAGCACACCGAAGCCGGCGATCGCCGTGACCCCCGAGGCCGCGACGGCGGCACCGGTGCGCCGGTAGCTGCGGCGCAGTGCCTCGACGGTGTCATATCCGGCCAGGCGCTCGGAGCGGTAGCGCTCGGAGATCAGCACGCTGAACTCGGTTGAGATCGCGATCACCAGCGCCCCCAGCGTCACCGACATCGGGTTCAGCGGGACGCGCACGACGAACAGCACCAGCGCCGACCAGCCGGTGGCGAGGAAGATCGGCGCCAGCGGCACCAGCGCCCGGCGCAGATCGCCGCGGAAGGCCACCATCAGCACCAGCGCAACCGCGGCCAGGCCGACGAGCAGCGTCTCAAGGCGCCGCCACGGGTCGGCGACCTGCGAGCCCGATTGCGCGGCCAGAACCGGCAGGCCGACCAGGTGGGCTTCAACCCCCGGCGGCGGGTGAAGCGTCGCGCGCATCTCTTCGATCACCTGCTGCTGGCGCTGAAGGCCCATCTGGCGGATGCCGAACGACAGCGTCGCCACACGACGATCTGCGCTGATGACATCCTGGGAGAAGTAGGCCGGGATCGTGCGCAGGACGCCGTTTACGGCAGCCTGGTTGAGCGCCGCCGGCGCCTTGCCGGGGGTTGCGGACTGGGTCTGGAACAGGTCCGGCAGGGAGAAGGCCGGGCACAGCCGCGCCCGGCCGCAGCCCTGCCCGTTGCTGTAGCCGAAGCGTTTGAGCAGCTCGGCCTGGTATTCGGTCATCCAGGCGATCGTCGAGGCCTTGGTCAGGTTCTGGCCGGAGACCAGCACGGCAACTTCCCCGCCGACGCCGGTTTCGCGCTCAAGCGTGTCCAGCGCCGCCAGCGAGCCGAGACTCTGGGGCACCAGCTTGGTGATGTCCGTCTCCACCTTGGTCTGCGTGTCAAGACCCCATCCGAGCACCGCCAGGGCCAGGCCAACGGCGAGGACCCGGCCCGGCCGGCGCAGCGCACCGCCCAGCGCGAAGCCCAGCACCATCCGGGTCAGGGGGTTCTCCCGCAGCAGCTCCCCCGCCCCGCGCCAGGCCGCCGCGAGGCCGCCGGACCGCCCGCCCGGCGCGCCATCCGTCCGGGAGCTGCGCGGCAGCACTCCCATCACGGCGGCGCCGACGGTCAGCGCGCAGAACAGGGCGATCGCCACACCCACGACCAGCAGCAGGCCGAAGCCCTGAACCATCGGCACCGGCGAGAGCAGCAGCACGAGCATCGCCGCAGCGCTGGCCGCCGCCGCCGTCAGCAGCGTCGGGCCGCCGAGGCCGGCGGCCCGTGCGATGCCCGTCCGTCGAGCCTCGCCGGCGGAAGCCGCCGGGCCCCCATCCTCGAAGGTCTCAGCGACGCGCGACTGGAACTGGATCGAGTAGTCGACGGCCAGCCCGATCAGAATCGGCAGCACGGCGATCGAGGCGACCGTCAGCGATGCCCCGACCAGCGACAGGGCGCCGAAGGTCAGCGCCGCCGCGAGCAGCGCCAGGAACAGCGGCAGAAGGCGCGGGCGCCCGAGGAAGATCAGGCCCAGCGTGCCGGCCATCACGATCAGCACCGCGATCAGCAGCAGCTCGATCGAGCTGGTGATCGATTTGCTGAGGTCCGAGACGATCACCGGCTCGCCCGTCACGAGATAGCCCTGGCCGTGTGTCAGGTGCCACTGGGGCATCTCCGTGGCCGCCCGGATCTCGCCGATCGTGCGGTTGCGCTGCGCCTGGGAGAGGCCGGGCTTCATGCGCACCGAGATCAGCGCCGTATCGCGGCTCGGGAAGAGGTAGGCGAAGCGCTGCTTGGGCGTGCCGGCGGGCTTGGTCGGGTCGAACACCACCTGGGTCAGGAATTCGGCGTTCTGCAGGCTGGGCCGCGAGGTCAGGCCGTACTGCAGCGCAAGCGAGACCAGCTGCGAGCGGAATTCGGCCAGCGTGACGCGACGCGCGGCCTGGCCGAGTTCGCGCGCTTTCCCGCTCGACAGGCCCCGGGCCAGCGCAGCTTTGTAGATCGAGTGTTCGGCCGCCGCGGCGCGGTGTTCGGATGCCCTGTTCTGTATTTCCAGCTGCCGGGAGAGCTGCTGGGAGGCCTCGTTGAGGAACGTTCCGGGGCCGAAGACGACCTTCACCGTGCCCAGCCTGTCCAGCTTCGCGCAGGGCCCGTTGCTGCCGCCCTCGTTGGCCAGCCCGACGGCCGGGACTTTGCCCGACAGGCAGCCCTCCAGGCCGATCAGCCGTGCGAGGTCCGGCCCCAGGATCAGCTGCTGCAGATCGCCGCGCACCAGCACCACCACCGGCTCTTCGCCGAAGTGGTCATAGAAGGTCTGGGTGTTGCGGTAGGTCGAGCTGGAGCTCGAGACGAAGGTGCTGGTCGAGGCTGACGGGGAGAGGCGCAGGGCCAGTCCGGCCGCACCCAGTCCCAGCACCACGGCCAGGGTGATGATCAGCCTCGGTCGCCGGGCGGCACCGCCCGCGAGGTTCGAGAGCAGCCGCGCGGTCATCTTCTAAAGGACGCCCTCAGGCGGTCGAGCGCAAGAGGTGCGTCACTCCATGCCGAGCGGCCCGGCCGATTCGCCGGAGAGGAACTGCCGCACGAACGGGTTTTCCGAAGCGAACAGATCCTCCGCCGGGCCGGTTTCGACGATTTTGCCCTTCCACAGGACCGAGATGTGCTCGGCCACCCGGCGGGCGCTCATGATGTCGTGGGTGATGACGACGTAACAGCCGCCGTTCTCGGCGTGGACTTCCTTGATCAGCTCGCACAGCAGCGCCGTGCGCACCGGGTCAAGACCCGAGTCAGGCTCGTCGAACAGGACGATGTCCGGTTCCATCACCAGCGCCCGGGCAAAACCGGCGCGCTTGCGCATTCCGCCGGAGAGCTCGTTGGGCATCTTCTCCTCGGCGTTGGACAGGCCCACCTCGCGCAGGCGCCGATCGACGATCTCACGGATCTCCTCGTCGCCCTTCTCGGTGTGCTGGCGCAGCGGAAAGGCGACGTTGTCATACAGGTTCATCGAGCCGAACAGGGCACCGTCCTGGAACAGCACGCCGAACTTCTTGCGCAGCTCGAACAGTTCCGCGTCGGGCAGGCTGGGGATCGAGCGGCCGTGCACCACGACGTCGCCCTGGTCGGGGTAGAGCAGACCGACGATGTGCTTGATGCAGACCGACTTGCCCGTCCCGGATGGACCCAGGATCATCGAGATCTTGTTCTCCGGCAGGCCCATGTTCAGGCCGCGCAGCACATGGTTGCGCCCGAAGGACTTGTGGACGTCGATGAACTCGATCGCGTCCGGCTCCGCGGCCGGGCGAACCTCGCCGCGGTGGTGCTCGAACTCCTCGCCGTCGCCGCCCGGGGCGGGCGGGTGCGCATCGGCCATGGTCAGCCTCCTATCGGAGCGCGCGGATTGGCGCCCCAGAAGATCTGCGTTCCGAGCATCCCGATGACATGCACGAGTACCAGGTTTAGCACCATCGACTTGGCCGTCGCCTTGCCCACGCCGACCGGACCGCCGCTGGCGTTGTAGCCGTAGTAACAGGCCACCAGCACGATCGCCGTGGCCATAAACATGGCCTTGATCAGGCTGTATAAGAAATCCGGTGGATTCTGGAACTGCCAGAAGATCAGGAAGTAGCCGCCGGATGAGACGTATCCGATCTGATCCACCACGGCGATGTAGGAGGCCAGGAAGGCGGCGCCGATGCCCGCCATGTACATGAACGGCAGCACCAGCCACGAGGCCAGCAGCCGGGTCGCGCAGAGGAAGGTCATCGAGTTGATGCCCATCACCTCGAGCGCGTCGATCTCATCGGAGATCCTCATCGCCCCTAGCTCGGCCACGATCCCGGTCCCCACCTTCGCCGACATCATGTAGCCGAAGGCGTAGGGCGTGATCTCGCGCAGATCGCACCAGGCAGTGAAGACGCCGGAGTACGCCGGCGCGCCCTGGGCGGCGGTGAAGTAGGCCCCCTCGATGCCGCACTGCAGGCCGAGGATGAACATCAGCGTCCAGATGATCGTGGTCGAGCCGACGATCAGGATGCCGCACTGGCGCAGCGACTCGCCGAAGAAGCGGAACACCCGCAGCCCATAGACGTCGCGCACGATCTGGCCCGTGAAGCGGCCGATCTCACCTGTCGCCGCGAGCCATTCCCGCGGCATCGCGAACAGCTCGTTCACTTGATTACCAGGATCTGTGGGTGCGTGGCCAGCAGCGTCTGGGTGAAGACGTAGTCGAAGGAGAAGATCGCCGTGAAGGCCAGCACGACGGCCTCGTTGACGGCGCGGCCGACGCCCTCGGCGCCACCGGAGGCGGCCATGCCCTTGTAACAACAGACGATCGCGATGATCGCCCCGTAGATCGTGGTCTTCAGGACCGAGCCCCACAGGTCGGTCGTCGAGGCGTTGGCGAACAGGGTCGCCCAGAACGGCCCCAGGGCCTGGCCGTTGACGAGCTCGGCGATGATCCCGCCGAAGATCCCGAACAGCAGCGCGTAGATGTCGAACAGGCCTGTGACCAGCATCAGCGCCAGGAACCGGGGAACCACCAGGTTCTTGACCGGGTCGACGCCGAGCACCTGCAGGGCATCGAGCTCCTCGCGCACCTTGCGGGCGCCGAGGTCGGCGGTGATCGCCGTGCCGGCCACGCCGGCGACCACGATCGCGGTCACGCTCGGCCCGATCTCGCGAACGGCTCCCAGCACGAAGAACCCCCCGAGCCGGTCGAGGGCGCCGAAGATCGTCAGGAAGTTGGCCGCCTGCAGGCCCGGAGCGGCGTAACAGATGCAGACCGTGGAGACGAGCAGCGGGAACCAGCAGAGGCGCAGGGCGAACAGAAACTGGGAGACGAACTCGCCGCCATACGGGTACGGAGGCCTGAGGGCAGACCAAATGGTCTTCCCCGTCAGGATCATCATGTCCCCGAATTCCTCGAGTACGTGCCTTGCCGGGACAAAGGCCCGCTCAGCGACGCTTCGAACCATCTCTGCCGGGCCCTCCCTCGGGTCGCAATCGGTGGTCGGATAACTGTACGCGATGCAACAACGGTCTGCTCCCCTAACCCCGGTTCGGTCGGGTCCGGTGCCCGACCGCCACTGGTAAGGTGGCCCGATCGTGAGGGGGACGCGGAGAGTCTTCTTGGGAGTCAGGGGTCGCGCCCACGTCGCGCGGCCGGGTGCCCCACGCTCGTTCGCGCTCGGCGCCGGCCTGCTGGCCGCCGTCCTGCTGGCGGGCTGCGGCGGCGGCTCGCGCCAGGACTCCGGTGAAAAGGAAGCGACCTACCACGTGCGGGTCCTTGCCTCCTACTTCCCGGTCAAGCAGTCGATCGCCAAACCGACGCAGATGGTGCTGGTCGTGCGCAACACCGGCACCACGGCCGTGCCCAACCTGGCGGTCACCGTGGACTCGTTCAACTACGCCTCCAACTACGCCGAGCTGGCGGCCAACAAACGGCCGATCTGGGTGATCGAACAGGGCCCGGGCGCGGTCGCCACGAGGCCCGTGGAAAGCCAGGAAGTCAGCCCCCCGGGCGGCGGGCAGACGGCCTACACCAACACCTGGGCGCTCGGCGCGGTCCCGGCCGGTCAGATCCGCAAGTTCGCCTGGAAGGTCGTCCCCGTCAAGCCCGGCGTCCACACCGTCACCTACACCGTCAATGCGGGCCTGGCAGGAAAGGCCCACGCGCAGACGCCCTCGGGCGCCCCGGTCACGGGCCACTTCATCGTTCACGTGGCCCCGAAACCGCCGCCGAGCTACGTCGATCCGACGACCGGCCAGGTCGTCACCGGCGTCTACCCGGGCTGAGCGGGCCCGCCCCGGGCGCAAGGCCAGGGCGTCTGGCCCGCTGTCCAAAGATCACCACGGCGATTTCGCCATCCGGTGATCCTCATGCGCAAGCTTGTCATTACGATTGCTCGGCGGCTCCGCGCTCGACGGTGTCCGTGCCCTCGACCGTAATTTCCTGAGGAGGAATCGACCCAGCCTATGTCCAGGTCCCGCCAGCAAAACGTCACCGCCGCTCAGTGGAGCGCCAACGGATCCGCGCTCGGATCCCCCGACCTCACCCTCCAGGACAACCAGGTCTTCGGAGCCAACGTCTTCTCGGCCTCGGTCCAGCGCCAGCGCCTGCCGAAGCACATCTACCGTGCCCTTCAGCGGACCTTCTCCAGCGGCGAGGCACTTGACGCGACGATCGCCGACCAGGTCGCCCAGGCGATGAAGGACTGGGCGATGGAGAAGGGCGCCACCCACTACACGCACTGGTTCCAGCCCCTGACCGGCTCGACCGCCGAGAAGCACGACTCCTTCTACGGCCCCGACGGCGAGGGCAACGCGATCGCTGAATTCTCCGGCAAGGAGCTGATCCAGGGCGAGCCCGACGCCTCTTCTTTTCCGAGCGGCGGCATTCGCGCGACCTTCGAGGCCCGCGGCTACACCGCATGGGACCCGACCTCGCCCGCCTTCGTGCTCGAGAACCCGAACGGGACGCTGCTGTGCATCCCCACCGCCTTCACCTCCTGGACCGGCGAGGCGCTGGACAACAAGATCCCGCTGCTGCGCTCGATGGACGCGCTCTCCGGCGCGGCCGTCAGCGCCCTGGAGCTGCTCGGCATCACCGAGCCCAAACACGTGTTCACCACGACCGGCTGCGAGCAGGAGTACTTCCTGATCGATGAGCAGTACTTCTTCGAACGGCCCGACCTGCTGACGACCGGACGCACTCTGTTCGGTGCGAAACCGCCGAAGGGCCACGAGCTCGACGACCACTACTTCGGCTCGATCCCCGAGCGGGTGCTGGCCTACATGCTGGAGGTCGAGCTCGAGCTGGCCAAGCTGGGCGTGCCGATCAAGACCCGCCACAACGAGGTCGCACCCAACCAGTTCGAGGTCGCGCCGATCTTCGAGAACTCGAACGTCGGCTCCGACCACCAGATGATCACGATGCAGATCCTGCAGAACACGGCCAGGCGCTACGGGCTGGTCTGTCTGCTGCACGAGAAGCCGTTCGCCGGTGTGAACGGATCGGGCAAGCACAACAACTGGTCGATGGGCACCGACACCGGCGCCAACCTGCTCGACCCGGGCGACACGCCGTCGGAGAACCTGTCGTTCCTGTTCTTCTGCTCGGCGGTCATCCAGGCCGTCAACCAGCACCAGGAGCTGCTGCGCGCATCGATCGCAAGCGCCGGCCAGGACCACCGCCTCGGTGCCAACGAGGCACCCCCGGCGATCATCTCGATCTTCCTGGGCACCGATCTGGAAAAGGTGTTCACGGCGATCGAGGCCGGCAAAGTGCAGCCCTCGAAGGCCGGCTCGTTCCTGGGCTTCGGCACGCCGGTGCTGCCGCCGCTGCCGCTGCACGGGGCGGACCGCAACCGGACCAGCCCGTTTGCCTTCACCGGTAACAAGTTCGAGTTCCGGGCGCTCGGGTCGACCGCGGCCCCGGCGTTCCCCAACACGGTCCTCAACACGATCGTCGCCGAAGCCGTCGACGATCTGGCAGCCAAGCTGACGACGGCGATGAAAAAGTCGGGCGCCACGTTGGAGAAGGCCGTCACGGCCGTCGTCAAGGAGGCATGGGCCGCGAACAAGCAGGTCGTCTTCGGTGGCGACGGCTACTCCGACGAGTGGCACAAAGAAGCCGCCAAGCGTGGGCTCGCCAACCTCAAAACGACGCCGGACGCGCTGCCCTGGATCGTCGACAAATCGACCATCGCGACGTTCAAGAAATACAAAATCCTCAGCAAGCGCGAGCTCGAGGCACGCTACGACGTCTACACCGAGCAGTACGTGATGAACCTCAACATCGAGGCCGAGACGGCCGCCTCGATCGCGCGCACGATGCTCCTGCCCGCAGCTGTCAGGTATCTGAACGAGCTGAAGGAGACGGGCCTCGAGGAACTGGTCGGAGAGGTCGAGCCGGTCGTGAAGGAGTTCCACTACGCGATTCGCAAGCTGGAGGATGCGAACCTCGACGAGAACCATCCGGACTCCTCGGCGCAGAAGGAGGCCATCTACATGCGTGACACCGTGATCGCGGCGATGGATGACGCCCGCGAGGTCGCCGATCGGCTCGAGAAGCTGGTCGCCGATGACCTCTGGCCGCTGCCGAAGTACTCGGAGATGCTCTTCATCAAGTAGTAGCTGCACCATTCCCGATTGGCAGAGGAGCCCGCTTCGGCGGGCTCCTCTGTTGCCCCGTCCGGAGCCGCCGGCAATTCGCAACGGCCGGGCCCGGAGGCGGGCGGGACTTGGGCACAGGACTCCTTGGGATCCCCTTCACGATGAGCGCCTTCCGATCCGATGAGGAAACGCCTGACGAATACCCCTCCGCCAAAAAAACGGAGTCCCGGCAGGCCAACCCCGCCCCGATCGCCACGCCCGCGCCGATCGCCGGCGCCACGCCGCTGAAACCGTCGCTCGTGATCGGGGGGATCGTCTGGTCGGTCGTCCTGATCGCGGGAATCGCGGTCCTGCCCAACAATCCTGGCGCCGCGGCCGGAGCAGCGCTGTTGATCGCCGCGACCCTCGCCGGGGTTCTATTCGCCAGGAGCGGCCGCGGTCGGGCCTGGGCCAGAGGCTGGGACGAGCGCAGCAAACGAGCGAAGGGCAAGGTGGTCGAGAGCGGCGGTCAGTCCGTTGACGGGCGGCACGCGGTAACGCTCCTCACACGGGGGGCAGGCAGGGCCCCCGGGGAGCTGCCCGAGAGCCGGCCTCGCCGAAAGCCCAGGCCCCCTGCCTAGAGGACGCCTGCGGACCACACCCGCTGGTCCTCGGATCCCAGGCGCCACAGGCCGACGCCCAGACCGGCTTCCCGGGCGATGCGCAGGATTGAGTCAACGGCGTGGGCGTCCATGTACCAGACCACGTGGGTGCTGCCGTCAGCCGCCTTGTAGTGGAACGTCAGCTCCTGAGAGGCGGGGTCCCGCGTCGGCCGGGCGTGCACGCTGGCCGCGAGGGCGAGGATGTCCGAGTACTGCGAGGCGCTGGCTTCGCCAAACGGTTCGCCTTCAGCGGGCGGGGCCTGTGGCCAGTCGAGGCCGTACATCGGCGCACCGATCGAGAAGCGGTTGGCGTCGGGTAGCGAGGCGATGTGACGCGCGACGCCCCGGACGAAGGCCAGCGTCGCGATCGGCCCCGGCGCCGATCCTTCCCAATGCGTGCCCCATGCGAGCACGAACACCCGGTCTGCCACGGCGCCGATCGCGCTGTCGTCGTAGAAGCCGGTCGAGCGGGCGGCATCTTCGTGGGTGACGCCCGCGACGACAACGGTCAGGCTGCGGCGGCGGGCGTGCAGCCGGCCCGCCAGGGCTGAGACGAACGAGCTCATCGCGCCGCGGTCTTCCGATCCGTCGTTCTCGAGGTCCAGGCAGATCCCCCGGTTCACACCTTCAACGGAGATCCGCGTCAGGGCGGCGAGGGTCGCCGCACGGCGCTGCGGCGAGGTCAGGATGTGATGGACGGTCGATCCGTCCTGGCAGTTGAAGCGCGGCATCACCCGCAGGCCCCGCGTGGCCGTGTAGTCGGCGACCGCCGGCTGGGCCGTGCCGGTCAGCGCGCCGCCGGGGATGGCGCAGTCGTAGTACGTCGGATAAACGATCCCGACCGAGCCGGCGTGGCGCTGGAGGTCGCTCAGCGAATCCGGTGAGCTCGAGAGCAGGAACACCTGCGGCAGCCGGCTCGCGACCCGGGCACCAAGCGCCGGCGAGGCCGACGTCGCGATCCCTGCCAGGAGGACCGCCGACAGGCCGACCCTGAGCGCCTGTCTTAGGGGCGGGCGCCGGCGCGAGCCGGCGGCCCTCACCCTTCCCCGCCGGTCTGCGGCAGTTCCCAGACGCCCTGGTCCTCGCTGCCGAGGTGCCACAGCCCGACGCCCAGGCCCAGTGAGACGGCCAGTTCTGCGCGGGCGCCGATCGACTGCTTGTCCGTGTACCAGACTTCGTGGTGCACGCCGACGCCGTCGGTGTAGGAGAAGTGCGGGTCCTGGGACACCGGGTCGAATTCGAGCGTCGTGGTGACCTCGCCGGCCAGCGCCATGACATTGGAGAACTCCAGCGGCGTGCCCGGGTTCGAGGGCCCGCCGCCGGCGGCCCAGTCGATCCCATACATCGGCATGCCCAGCGTGAAGCGGCTCCTGTTGGGCATCGTCGCGACATATTCGGCGACTTTCTTGAACCACCCGTATTCATCGATCGGGCCCGGGCCGGAGGTCTGCCAGTGAAGGCCCCAGTCGAGCACGAAGATGTAATCCGAGACGCTTGACAGTGCCGCGTCGTCATACATGGCCGCGCGTCCGGTGGGCACGTTGTAGGTCTTGGCCGTGACGATCGTGGACAGCTTGCGCCCGGCCGAATGGAGCCGTTCAGCGAGCATCGAGATGAACGTCGTGAAGGGGTTGCGCTCGGCGGGTGCGGCACCCTCGAAGTCGATCTGCACACCGCTGTAGCCGTGTTCGGCGCACAGCGTGGCGAGGTTGTTGATCATCGCGGCCCGGGCCGACGGTTCGTTGAGGATCTGGTTCTCGTCGCTGACGTTCTGGCAGTTCAGCCGCGGCATCACTTCGATCTTGCGTGCCAGCGCCCAGTTCGTGACCAGCGGGTCGTCGTTGCCGGTCACTTCGCCGCCGGGGCCGCAGTCGAAGTAGGTCGGGTAGACGACCCCGATCTGCTGGTAATGGGCCTCGAGGTCGCGGAAGCTCTGGTCGGTCGAGGCCAGCAGGAAGGCCTGGACGTGGCCGTGGGTGGGGACCGGTTCTGCCGTCTGGAAGGTGATCGGCGCGGTCGGTTCGCTGATCGCGCCGAGCGAGTCCACGGCCGTGACGGTGATTTTGTACCGGGTCGAGGGAGCCAGGCCCTGGAGGGTCATTTCCGGCGTCGATGTCTGCCCCACGGGCACTTCATCGCGGAACACCCGGTAGCCGACGATCCGCCCGCTGACCGGCGCGCTGGGCGACCAGGTCAGGTTGACCGAGTTGCTGGTGATCGAGGAGGCGCTGAGGCCGGCCGGCGTAGATGGCGGCGTATGGGTGGTCACGACCGTCAGGTTCGGCGCGGGCGCACTCAACGAGCCCTGGGAGTCGAGCGCCCGCACGGTGAAGATGTAGGTCCGCTCGGAGGCCAGCGCCACGGTCGCCGACTGCCCGTGGATCACGCCGACGGCGCTGCCGTCCTTGAACAGCTCGTAGCCGACCAGTGTTCCTTCGTTGGCCGAGCCGGCATTCCAGGCCAGCGTCGCCGAGGTGTCGCCGACGCGCAGGGCACCGAGTTCGGTGGGGCCCTGCGGCGCGGTGTGGGAGGTGCTCAGGCGCAGCGGCGCGGTCTGCGGGCCCTCCCGTTTGGCGGAGTCAACGGCGCTGACGGTGATCGCATAGACACGGCCCGAGCTGAGGCGGCTGAGTCGCATGGAGTTCGCCGCGGTCTGCCCGACCATGCTGCCGTCGCGGTAGACCCGGTAGCCGACGATCGGCAGGCCGCCGGGCTTTGCCGGGACCCAGTCAATGGTCGCACCGGAGCCGCTGACGTCCGAGGCGGCCAGTCCGCTCGGCACTCCGGGCGCCCCGCCGACGGCTCTGACGCCGCGGGCGGTGAGCATCAGCGTGCGGCCGTGCGCGCCGAGATGCCCGCGGGTGTCCACGGCGAAGACCTGCAGCCGCTGCTTGCGGCTTGAGCTGAGGCGCACGGCCAGCTTCAGGTGCGGGGTCTGTCCGACGACCGCCCCTTCGCGCTCGACCCTGTAGCCCTCGACCGGTGCGTCGCCGCGGGCGGCCTTGTGCCAGCCGAGCAGAACGCCGGTGCTGGTGTAGCGGATCACATGGAACTTGGGGACGCTGCCGGGTGTCCTGAACGGGAGCGCCGCCTTCAGGCTGGCCGTGCAGCTGCGTCCGCTGCCCAGTGCCTGCACTGTGTAGAGGGCCATGCGGCCGGGGGTGATCCGAACCACCAGCGATGTCTTCGTGGTCTGACCGACCGTCCGGCCGGCCCGCTGGACGCGGTAGACGGCGCCCGAGCCACCCGTGGAGCGCCAGCTCAGGCGGCCCTGGGGCCCGGCGACGCGGGTGAGGTGCAGGCGCGTGACCGGCCGTCCGCTGCAGCGGGCGGTCGTGTGCTGCGCGCTCGCGACGGAGGCGCCGGCCGTGAACAGCACGGCCCCTCCGGTCGCGAGCGCCACCGCCATCCGCCCCGCGGGCGGCCTCATCGAGGAATCCTTTGCTTCGGCAGGGTCACTGTGGCGCCGCGGCGCGCGGCCGGGCTCTCGTGCGGCCCGTCGACCGGGGGAAGCGTCGGCGGGATCATCCGACGGGGTTCCAGCGGCCAGATCAATCTGTGGACGTCGGCCGCGGTCATGCCGTAGAGGTGCCGGGGGGCCCTCAGCAGAGAGGGCCCGAGGAAGATCACCGGGATGATCGATGCGGGCAGCAGCAGCATCGCCAGCGCCCGCTTCACCGACGCGCCGCGGCTCCGCGCCGGGGCAGCCGGGGCAGCCGGGCTGGAGATCGCCTGGACGGCGCTCATACTTCGCCCCCGGTCAGTCCGGCGGTCGCCGGGCGGGTCCCCCACGAGGCCGTACGGCAGGTGGCGATCGCGTAGTAGGTCTGCCACAGCATGATCGCCAGGTAGAAGAAGACGAACAGGATCCCGTAGACCCAGACCAGGCTGTACTCGTCCTGGAAGATCACGTAGTAGAGCGAGTAGACCATCGCCAGCGAGTAGATCCCCGCCAGGTAGATCAGCGGCAGCGTGCCGCCGTGGGCAAGCGGGCCCCAGACGATCGCGTGGATCGCTGCGACGGGGGCGATCAGCGGCAGCACGATACTCAGATAGACGAACAGCGAGGCGATCGGGTTCTTGCGCCAGATGAAGCGGGCCACGAGCAGCGACTCGCGTGTCCAGGAGCGCTTCCAGCGGGTCTGCTGCTTGACGAAGGCCCTGAAGGTGGCGGGCACGATCGTGTGCGAGACGGCCTTCTTCTCGTAGACGATCTGCCAGTCGCGAAGCACACAGTTGGTCAGCGAGCGGTCATCGCCGAAGGTCGACTCGACACCCAGGAAGGTCTGGCTCTCCCACCACTCCATCCGCGGCAGGATCGCCTCGCGCTTGTAGGCCGAGAAGCAGCCGGAGCAGCAGGTGACGGCATTGAAGACGGACTCCGCCGCCTTGACGACCCGGAAGGCCACGAAGTAGCGCACGGCCTGCATCCGGGTGAGCCAGCTCTCGCGCACGTTGAGCACGTTTGCGTGCCCGCACACGGCACCCACCTTGGGGTCCGCCAGTGGCTGGACGAGCAGGCGCAGGGCGTCGGGCTCGACGGTCGAGTCGGAGTCCACGAACACGATCACCTCGGCCTCCGTCGCGCGGATGCCGGCGGCCATGGCGGCGCGCTTGCCCCGGTTCTCGGGGAAGTTGATCACGCTGACCCGGCCGTTGGACTGTGCGGCCACCTTCTCCATCTCCGCCAGGGTGGCGTCGGTGGAGCCGTCGTTGACGGCGATCAGTTCCAGCTTCTCCTCGGGGTAGCTCAGGGCGAGCAGCGATTGCAGCGAGGTGGCGATCGCCTCCTCCTCGTTGAAACCTGGCATCACGATGGCGATGTGCGGCTCGAGCCCGGCGTCGGGCTTCGAACGGTAGAACAGGCTGAAGATGAAACGGCTGACGATGTAGCTGGCCACACAGACGCTGTAGATGCCGAAGAAGACGTTGTTGAACATCACGTCGATGAAGGCGGCCTTGTAGGACATGACGGCGACCAGCAGCACCACCAGGTAGATGGCCGCGCAGATCTTGAGTGCCTTGTTGACGTTCATCGGCTCAGGGGACCAGGCGCTCGCGCCCGGCCTCCGTGCGGTAGGTGCAGTCGAGGACTTTGCGGCAGCGCATCAGCCAGCCGTAGTCGTGTCCGGGATGCACCGTCACGACCAGGACGAGGTCGTAGTCTTCGGGCCCGAAGCCCGAGGCGTCGCGCCGCGGGTCGGGGTCCACGGTCCGCAGCATCTGCCCTTCGATCGAGATCTCGGGCACCAGTGGGTCGTGGTAGTCGACGTTGGCTCCTTCGACGAGCAGCCGCTCGATGATCTCGCGGGCCGGAGCCTCGCGGCTGTCGGCCACACCGGGCTTGTAGGAGGCGCCGACAACCAGCACGCGGGCATCGCTCAACCGTGTCCCGGCGGCGACGAGCTCTTCGTGGGCGCGCCAGACGATGTGCCTGGGACGGCCCTGGACCTTCTTCATGGCCGTCTCGATCAGCGTCGCCGGGCGACCCTGATCGCGTAGCGGGTGGATCAGGTAATAGGGATCGACGCCGATGCAGTGCCCGCCGATTCCCGCGGAGGGATAGTGGGCCATGTAGCCGTAGGGCTTCGTGGCCGCGGCCTCGGTGATCTCGATCGGGTCAAGGCCCATCGTCCTGCAGGCTTCGCCCAGCTCGAAGGCAAGGGCGATGTTGACGGCCCGGAAGGTGTTCTCCTGCAGCTTGACCATCTCGGCCGCCTCCGGCGATGAGACGCGGTGAAGCTCCCGGCAGGTGTGACGCAGCAGCGTCGCGGCCCTACGGAAGCAGCGCTCGCTGACGGCCCCGATCACGCGCGGGGTCAGCAGTTGCTCGTGGCCCTCGACGCCGGGGTCGATCCGCTCGGGGGCGAATGCGACATGAACGTCCTCGCCTGCGATGAGCCCGCGCTCGGCGAGCGGCTCGATCAGCATCTCCCGGGTGCTGCCGACGTAGGTGGTCGAGGTCAGCACCAGGGTCTGACCGGCACGGGCGTGGGCGACGACGGCCGCGCAGGCCGAGCGCACGATCGCCGGTTCGGGCCGGCGCTGGTCATCGACGGGGGTCGGGACGCAGATCAGCACGAGGTCGGCCAGGCTGATCGCGTCGGGGCTCTCGGTCAGCACGAACTCTTCACCCTCCAGGTGACGGGCAAGGTCCTCCTGCTCGGAGCTCAGCAGCTCAGCGGCGCCGCTGCGGATCGTCTCCAGACGGGTCGCCGATGAGTCCAGGCCGATCACCCGGGCGCCTGCATTGCGCAGCGCGATCGCCGTCGGCAGTCCGACATAGCCGAGTCCGACGACGGCGACGACCGCCTCATCGACGGCGGGGTCATGCAACGCCTCCTCGAGGCCGTCGAGCACCTCGAGGTCTCCCTCGATCAGCTCCAAATCCGCGGATGTTGTCTGCAGTGCGAGCTCGCGCGTCATTGCTGCCCCCTGGTCTGAGTGGTCGGTATTCATGAGACGAGTGCCTTTTCGAGTTGCTCGCGGCCCGAACCGGAGAGCGCCACCGGCTGCTCATCGCGGTGCAGTGTGCATGCCGGGCGACGAGCCTCAAGCATCTCTGGACGTTCGTTTGGCGCATCGGCACCCGAGGGCCGACAGGCCCTCGTCCCAAACGGGCAGGCCGTCCGTCCGAAGGGCACGCGGGAGGTCTCACCAAAGGCCCCCAGCGGATATCCGGCGGGATGCACGGTAACTGCGGGATCCACGGTCATCGTCAACTCCAGTCGTCTTCGAGGTCGTCCAGGTCGGCGCGGCGCACGGGCGCCCGCCCCCGGTCCGTCTCCGGGGCAGCCGATCGTTGAATTCCCACCATCGGCCCGGACGCCGGCGTGCCCTTCGGTAATCCCCCACAGGGCCGTCCGGGCAATTTGCCGCGGTCGCGATCAGGCGGTCAGGATCCCCTCGCGCCGAGGGCCGAAATCGGGCCCGCCGCTAGCATCCTTGGGACATGCGTGACTATCTGGATGCCATCTCGCGCCGGGTCGTCGTCTACGACGGCGGCATGGGCGCGACGCTCGAGCAGTTCGACCTGACCCAGGAGGACTACGGCGGCCTGCAGGGCAAGTGCCACGAGGCCCTGATCCTGAACCGTCCCGACGTCATCGAGGGCGTGCACAACTCGATGCTGGAGGCCGGCGCGGAAGTGCTCGAGACGGACACCTTCCAGGGCTCGCGGCTGAAGCTGGACGAGTGGGGACTGGCCGACTACACGGTCGAGATCAACACCAGGGCGGCCGAAATCGCTCGCAAGGCGGCGGGCGAGAACCGCTACGTGGCCGGGTCGATCGGGCCGACCGGCTTCCTGCCGGCATCCGAGGACCCCTCGCTCGGGAAGATCCGCTTCCGCGAGCTGGTCGAGGTCTTCGCCGAGCAGGCCGCGGGGCTGATCGACGGCGGGGCCGACCTGATCATCATCGAGACGGCCCAGGACATCCTCGAGGTCAAGGCGGCGATCTTCGGCGCCCGCGAGGCGTTCAGGACCACTGGCCGCACGCTGCCGATCCACACCTCCGTCTCGCTGCTGCCCAACGGCGGCAAGATGCTCCTGGGCACGGACATCTCGGCGGTCCTGACGACGCTCGAGGCGCTGAAGGTGGATGTGATCGGCCTGAACTGCTCGACCGGGCCGGAGGACATGCGCGACGCGATCCGCTTCCTGGGCGAGTTCAGCCCGCTGCCCGTCGCATGCATCCCCAATGCGGGCCTGCCGTTGCAGGGTCCCGATGGCGAGACGATCTTCCCTGAGCAGCCCGAACCGCTGGCGGAGGCGTTGAAGGAGTTCGTCGAGCGCTACGGCGTCGGCATCGTGGGCGGCTGCTGCGGCACGACGCCCGATCACATTCGGGCAATCGTCGAACGGGTCGGCGGCCGTGAGGTCGGACCCCGCCCGGCCCCCCGCCCGCCGCACCTGTCCTCGATGATCGAGGCGATCACGCTGACCCAGGAGCCCTCGCCGACGATGGTCGGCGAGCGGGTCAACTCGCAGGGCTCGCGCAAGGCCAAGGAGCTGCTGCTGGCCGACGACTACGACGGCCTGGTGCAGATCGCCGAGGACCAGGTCACGGGCGGCGCGCACGTGCTGGACCTGTGCGTGGCGCTGACCGAGCGGGCCGACGAGGACGAACAGATGCGGATCCTGGCCAAGAAGGTCTCCCTGTCACAGCCCGCCCCGATCCAGATCGACTCGACCGAGCCGGAGGTGATCGAACGGGCGCTCGACCAGATCCCGGGCCGGGCGATCGTCAACTCGGTCAACCTCGAGGCGGGCCGGGACAAGCTCGACCGGGTGGTGCCGGCGGCCCTGGCCCACGGTGCGGCCCTGATCGCCCTGACGATCGACGAGGTCGGGATGGCAAAGACGGCCGAGCGCAAGGTGGAGATCGCCAAGCGCATCCGTGACCTCTGCTGCGAGGAGCACGGCCTGGACCCGGAGCTGTTGATCTTCGACTGCCTGACGTTCACCCTGACGACGGGCGATGAGGAGTGGCGTCCCTCGGCGGTGGAGACGATTGAGGGAATCAAACGGATCAAGGCGGAGATCCCCCATGTGAAGACCTCCCTGGGCGTCTCGAACGTCTCCTTCGGCGTCTCACCCGGCGCCCGGGCGGTGCTCAACTCGGTGTTCCTGCACCACTGCGTCGAGGCCGGTCTGGACCTGGCGATGGTCAACCCGAACCACATCACCCCTTATGGGGAGATTCCCGAGAACGAGCGCCAGCTGGCGGACGATCTTGTGTTCAACCGCAGCGAGGACGCGCTGGAGAAATTCATCGGGCACTTCGAGTCCAAGGGCGAGGAGGACACCGCGCAGGGCGCGGCCGACCCGACCGAGGGCATGGAGCCGGAGGAGGCCCTTCACTTCCACATCCTGCGCCGGCGCAAGGAGGGCGTGGAGGACTGGATCGATCGCAGCGTCGAGAAGATCGGCGCGGTGCCGACCCTCAACGAGGTGCTTTTGCCGGCGATGAAAGAGGTCGGCGACAAATTCGGCGCGGGTGAGTTGATCCTGCCGTTCGTGCTGCAGTCGGCCGAGGTGATGAAGAAGGCGGTCGCCCAGCTGGAGAAATACCTGGACAAGATCGAGGGCTACACGAAGGGCACCGTGGTGCTGGCGACGGTCTTCGGCGATGTCCACGACATCGGCAAGTCGCTGGTCAACACGATCCTGACGAACAACGGCTACACGGTCGTGGACCTCGGCAAGCAGGTTCCGATCCAGACGATCCTCGACGCCGCCCAGGAGCACGAAGCCACCGCCATCGGCCTCTCGGCGCTGCTGGTCTCGACCTCCAAGCAGATGCCCGCCTGCATCCAGGAGCTGCACTCCAAAGGGCTGAACTACCCGGTATTGATCGGCGGCGCGGCGATCAACCGCGCCTTCAGCTACCGCGCTCTGTACCCGGGCGGCAAAGACTCCGAGGATGTCTATGAGCCCGGGGTCTTCTACTGCAAGGACGCCTTCGAGGGCCTGGCCGTGATGGACCAGCTGATCGACGATGAGGCCCGCGGCGCGCTGGAGCAGAAGCTGTTCTCCGGCGCGACGGCCTTCCGCGAGAAGGGCGAGGAGCCCCAGGAGGAGCTGAACTTCGCTGACGACAGCGTCCGTTCCGCCGCGCGAACCGACGTGCCGATCCCCACCCCGCCCTTCTGGGGTGTCCAGGAGATCCCAGTCGACATGGAGGAGCTCTACCGCCACCTCGATACGCACGTCCTGTTCAAGTTGCACTGGGGCGGCAAGGGCGTCAAAGGCGAGGCCTGGCAGACGCTGCTGCGCGATGACTTCCGTCCCCGCCTGGAGCGGATGTGGGCAGAGCAGGACTATCTACATCCGCGGGCCCTGCTGGGCTTCTTCCCCTGCTACTCGCTGGGCAACGACATCATCGTGCTCGACCCCGAGGATCGCGAGAGCGAGCTGACCCGGTTCGTCTGCCCGCGCCAGCCGAAGGGCGACCGGATCTGCCTGGCCGACTTCTACCGGCCGGCGGTCGACGGCAAGGCGCCGCCGGAGCTCGACGTGATCGCCGTGCAGGCCGTGACGGTCGGTGGCGAGGTCACCGAGCTGATGGCGAAGCTCGAGGCCGAAGGCGAGTTCGCCGAGCAGTTCTTCGTCCACGGACTGGGCGTCCAGACGGCCGAGGGCCTGGCGGAGTGGCTGCACTTCAGGGTGCGCCAGATGCTCGACATCCCTGACACCCAGGGCCGACGCTACTCCTGGGGCTACCCGGCGGTGCCGGAGCAGTCCGAGCACCTGAAGGTCGAGAAACTGCTGGATCTCGGCCAGATCGGCATGACGATCAGCGACGGATATGCGCCCGAACCGGAGCAGTCCACGCTGGCCCTGGTCGCCCATCACCCCCAGGCGATCTACTTCGGCACCCGCCAGGGCCGCCTGCTGCCGGACGGCTCCCCCGACGATCTGATCCGCGGCTCCAGCCGTGACCCCTCGCTGTTCGGCGACCTCGACGACAGCGACCCCGATGAGGGCGGCGTCGAAGGCGAGGACGCACCCGCGATGGCCGGCGACGCCGGCTAGCCTTCTCCTTCTTCTTCGGGTTCGGCTTCGAGTTCGGGCCCGATGTAACCGCCGATGTGGACCCAGCCGGACGGCAGGACGGGCAGCGCGTAGACGGGTTCTTCTTCGATCGGCGGCGCAAGGCCGAAGGACAGGCTGCCGCGGGGCACTTCCTCGACGACTTTGCCGGTGAGAAGCAGGTGGGCCGTGCTCTTGCTCGCGCAGCCACCACCGTAGGTGGCGAATGCCGAGTGGTCAAAGGTCAGTTCGAGCTTCGGCTGCTGACCGGTCGGGAAGCGATGGAGCGAGTTCGTCGGCACAAGCAGCGGATGGGCGTAGACACGGACCTTCCCGGCGCCTGCGCCGCCGCCGCCGCCTTCTTCCGGAGCCTGCGCCATCAGCTGCGTCGGGAGCGAGAGCGTGCACTTCTGCGCGACGATCTCGATCGACTCCGGCGCGGTCAGCCCGACCGCGCCGAGACCGGACTCGTAGAGCAGGTGCATGGGCCCCTCAAAACGCACCGGCCCTGGGGGCCCCTTTTTGTCCAGGGCGAGCAGGTTGCATTTGGAGAAGCGCAGAGCGTCTGACATGAAGCCGGAGCCGTCTTTGACCAGGCCGTTGCTCTTCAGGGCTGCGCACATGATGGATTCGTCCGAGTTCAGCGTGACCGTGAGATCGCCCGCGGTTCCCGCCGAGCCCTTCGTGCTCAGCCCTTCGCCGCTGGAGCCGTTGAGGCTCGCTTCAAACCGTGCCGCCGACGCTCCCGATGCCAGGGCCAGCGCCGTAAGCACCACCACGAATGTCCCGACCATCCCTTTGCGCATCAGCCCCCCTGATGTGTCCAACTCCGTTGTTTTGAGGTGTTAAGGCTAGCGGATCCTAGGAGTCCGACAGCGGCACGGCGGAGCTGACCGGGGATGCGGGAGCGCGCTCGTCCAGTGCCGATCCCCCGGTCGCCCGCTGGACGTTGAGGAGCTCCAAGATCTCCTCGCCCGGCAGCGGCTTGGCGAAGTGGAAGCCCTGCCCGAAGTCGCAGTTCATGCCCTTCAGCCGGGCCAGCTGATCGGTGTTCTCGACTCCCTCGGCGACCGCTTTGAGGTTGAAGATCCGTGCCAGCTCGACGATCGAGGCGGTCATCTCGGCGACCTGGGGGTTGGTGTCGGCCAGGAAGGAGCGGTCGATCTTGAGGATGTCCACGGGCAGCTCGCGGACGTAGTTCAGTGAGCTGTAGCCCGTTCCGAAGTCGTCGATCGCGAGTTTCACCCCCAGCCTGCGCAGCGCCTCCAGGCGCAGCAGGCTGACCTCCATGTCCTGCATCATCACGCTCTCGGTCAACTCCAGTGTGAGGCTCGAGGGGACGATCGAGGTTTCGCTCAGGACCTCGGCGACCTCGGTGATGAACTCGGGCCGCTGCAACTGTCGCGCGGACACGTTGACGGCCATCGACAGCGGCGGCTCGCGCGGGCATTCGCTCTGCATGCGGGCCGCCCAATTGCAGGCCTCGGAGAGGATGTGGCGCCCGACCGGGATGATCAGACCGGTTTCCTCGAGCAGGGGCACGAATTCATCGGGCGCCAGCAGGCCCTTCTCGGGGTGCTCCCAGCGGGCCAGCGCCTCCATCCCGGCCATGTCGCCGCGGGCGAGATCCATGATCGGCTGGTAGCGCAGGGTGAACTCGCCGTTCTCCAGCGCCCCCTGGAGTTCGCTCTTCAGCTCCAGGCGTGCCATCGCGCGCAGGTGCATCTCGGGGTTGAACAGCTGGTAGCCGTCCTTGCCGCTCTCCTTGGCCATGTACATGGCGGCGTCGGCGTTTCGCAACAGCTCCTCGGCGTCCCGGGTGGAGACCATGTTCTGGTCTGAGAAGGCGATCCCCACGCTGATCGCGACGGCCACTTCGCGGCCCTCGAGGGCGACCGGTGCGGCCACGGCGCCCATCACCCGTTGGGCGATCTCGACCGAGTGCAGCTCGGACTCCGAGTCGCGGATCAGGATCGCGAACTCGTCCCCTCCCAGGCGCGCGGCGGTGTCCACCGGGCGCATGCAGTCCTCCAGGCGGCGGCTGACCTCCTGCAGCAGCTGATCGCCCGCGGCATGGCCGAGACTGTCGTTTACGAACTTGAAGTCGTCGATGTCCAGGAACAGGACGGCGACCGGCAGATGGTCGCGGCGGCGGCTGGCCAGCGAGTGCTCGACGCGGTTTCGGAACAGCGCCCGGTTGGGCAGGCCCGTGAGGGTGTCGTGGAAGGCCTGGTGCTCGAGTTCGTCGGCGAATGCCTTGCGCTCGGAGACGTCGCGGACGTTCAGGACGATCCCCTCGATCGACTCATCGCCGAGCAGGTTCGAGCCGAGCGCCTCGACGTCGCGCCAGTCCTCGCCGTGCCCGTGGCTGACACGGAACTCGGCGGTCGTGCGCTGCGCGGCGGGGCCCGCGGCGATGGCCGCGATCAGCGCCCGCACGCGCGGGCCGTCATCGGGGTGGATGATGTCGGTCAGCTCGCGGTCGGTCAGCTCGGCCGGGTCGTGGTCGAACATCTGGGCCAGGGACGGGCTCACGTAGTGCACGAGGGTGTCGGCGCCGAGGACGCAGACGACGTCGGATGAGTTCCGGATCAGCGCGGCCATGCGAGCTTCCGAGCGCTCCGTGACGGCCCGCTCGGTCAGCTCGACGCGCAGGGCGGCCTCGCGGCCGGTGAGCAGCTCGTGGCGGCGCATGATGCCGGCCATCCGCATCAGCACCAGAGAGAACATCACGGCCGAGGCGCCGACCAGGACATAGAGGTCGATGTGCTCATCCAGAGCCCGGCGCAGGATGAGCAGCAGCGGAACGCTCAGGCTGGCGCAGGCCAGCAGCGCGAGACGGGCGCGGGTGAGACCCGAGTCGCTCTCGGGGCCGGGCTCGGAGAGCAGGCGCATCGAGGGGTGCAGGGCGCTGGCGCCCAGCATGACGTAGAAGACTGCCCAGCCGGCCGAGGTGGCAAGACCCGGCTCGAAGCTCCCTTCGAGCAGCCTGGCGCCGAAGATCGTGTCGGCCACCAGCAGGATCGCGGTGCCGGCGAACAGGAAGATGAACGAGGGCTCGCGGCGATGGCTGCCGGCGGCCATGCGGGCGACCACGCCGAGCACCAGGATGTCCATCGCGGGATAGCCGATCGAGACCATCCGTGTGAACAGCGACATCGAGGCGTCGTTGGCATACGGGGAGATCAGATAGACCCACAGCAGGGTCGCCAGGGCCAGGGTGACGATCAGCGAGTCGATCAGCGCCGAGCGGTCACGACTTTCCTCGCGCTCGTGGATCAGCAGCAGCATTCCGCCGACCAGGAAGGGATAGAAGGCCAGATGGAAGGAGTCGGCGACCGACGGGAACGGCAGCGGCCCGCCGAAAAGGCTTTCGTAGTTGGCCGCCAGGACGTCGGCGGTGACGAACAGGACCTGGCCGATCGCCAGCAGATTCCAGGGCAGTCTGCGCTTGGGCGAGTTGGCCCGGGCACCGAGGAGCAGTGCCACCACGGCGGCGCCGCCGAGCAGGTTGAAGAGCAGGCTGCTGTTCAGCCAGCTCACTCCGATCAGGCCGCCCAGCGAGTAGGCCAGAGCCATCAGACCCGTGACCACGAGCCAGGAGACCCACACGATGCGGCGCACGCCGGTCGGGGCCGGCCGCGTCGGGGGCTCAGGCTCGACTGTGGCCATCGAGTGCCGAATCTCCTCGCGCCCGCCGCGGAGCTTTGACCGCGTCGGCAGGACGGCGCAGACGGTAGAGCTCGGCCCGCACCAGGCGAGGGTCGAGCAGTCCCGGGAGCGGCCCGCGCGCATGAGCGACACGGGCCGTCGCAGCTCTCAGGGTACGGCTATGAATCGCCCATGCATGGGCAGGCTCGGCGACAGCGGCCGCAGACTCGTCCATGCGGGCGTATCGGGCTCACCGCCACCACGTCTGAGCCCTGACAGGGTTCCTGCGAGGAATTCGAGTTACCCGAATCCGGGGTCCGGGGAGGTCAGTCGTCTTCGCGGGGAGGCGGGCGGAAGAGGATCCGCTTGACCTCCGAGGCCGTGCCACCGCCGAGGCGTAGCGCGGTCTGAAAGCCCTCGTTGCCGAGCTCGCCTGCGTCCAGCGCCCGGCGCAGCTCGTTCAGCGGCGCCAGCTGCTCCTCGTCCACCTTCTCCTTGGCCGTCTCGATCAGCATCAGGTGACGGGGGCGTTTCAGGGCAGCCGCGACGCGCACAAACGGCTCGCGCTCCGCAGCGTCGAAGGTCTCCGTCGCAAGCACGACCGTCTGGCGGTTCTCCAGGCGCTTGGCGACCGCCGCGGTGAGCAGCTCGGAGGCCTTCTCGGAGAGCTGCTCGGCCGGCACGCGGCCCTCGATCAGGGCTTCCACCTTGGCCACTGACAGCAGCGCCGAGCGCTCCTCCACGAGGCGCTCCAGGAAGGCGTCGCGCTCGGCCGGGTTGGCGGAGGTGACGATCAGCAGGCTGCCCGGCGAGTAGCGCAGGCGGTCAGCCGGGCGCAGCACCCGGCAGTGGACGGTCAGGTTGGCGGGGCGCGGCGGGGCGCCGTCGCGGCGCGGGCGATCGGAGGACCAGCCGGTCCGCTCGTCCTCGCCGATCTTCACGCTTCGCCCAGGGGGTCGTGTCGCCATACCCCCCATCATGCCGCAACACCGCCCGCCACCCCGACCTGAACCTTGCCGAGGCCCTCAGCGACGCCCTCACGGGCGATCAGCGCAAGCTTCTCGGGACGCTCCAGGCGCTTGATCCGGGCCTCCTCGCGCATCGCCGCACCGCGGTCAGCCATCGCCCGGGCGAAGACCAGCTCGACCGGCCGGCGGCTGGCGGTATAGCGGCTGGCGGTGCCGGCCTGGTGGCGTGTCAGGCGCTGGAGGACATCCACGCTCCAGCCCGTGTAGAGCGAGTCGTCGCTGCAGCGCAGGATGTACACCCAGGCCTCGGACATCGAAGCTCAGTCAGCCGCGGCACCCGCGGTCCCGCGGGTCGTGGCCGGCAGCGCCGGAAGGCGGACCGGCGCGGCGTGGATCGTGCGCAGCCGCACCTCGCGCCAGGACATTCCCTCGTTGAGCAGAGCCGGCAGTCCCATGATCAATGCCGTGGCGATCTCGACGGCCTGCAGGACGATCCCGTAGGCGATCGCTTCAGGCGTGGACACGTGGTAGGCGCCGGCCAGGACGGCGACGCAGGCCGCCTGAAAGACGCCGACGTTGGCCGGCGTGGCCGGGACCACGGCGGTGACGTTGACGGCGAACAGGATCGCCGCCGCCGCGCCGGCTCCAGCCTGCGAATCGAGGCCCAGGGCCATCAGCAGCAGCCAGCAGGACAGCCACTGAAGCGTCCACGCCCCCAGCTGGATAACGGTGGCCAGCGCCGCCGCGCGGGGCTGGCGAAAGACGGCCAGGCCCTGGCGCAGCCTCAGCAGCGAGGCCCGGGCGGCGATCAACAGCCCCTGCAGGCGATTGAAGCGGGACACCGCCGAGGGCGGGATCAGGATCGGCGCGAGCACCACCGCCACGATCACCGCCAGGGGGGTCAGGGCGAGCAGCATCAGATCTGAGTGGTGGCGGTCCAGCACGCTGACCCGGGACAGGGTCACGGCGCCGAGGATCGTCAGGGCCAGCAGGTTGAGAATCGTCTGGGAGACCATCGTGCCGAGCACGACCGGCAGGGTCTCGCGGGCCCGTCCCAGGCGCCGGGCGAGGATCAGCGCGCGCGAGGGCTCGCCCAGGCGGGCCGGCAGGGTCGAGGACATCAGCACGCCGATGAAGGTCCCCTGCATCGCATCGCGGCGTTTGGCCCGTCTCCAGGTCGGCGCGACCGACAGGATCGCGTGCCAGGCGAGCGCCCGCACGAACATCGAGGCACACATCAGCGCGAGGCCCGCGGCCACGAGGCCCGGCTTGGACGCCACCAGCGAGGCGGCCACACGGGCCACACCGACCCGCTGCAGGGCCAGCGCGGCCAGACCCAACCCGGCGAGCGAGCTCAGCCCGACGGCGGCGCGGCGCACGCGGCGCATCCTGCGCGGCCCGGCGGCCGGGTCCCCGTCGCCCGAGGACGCGGGCAGGGCCGGGTGGGCCTGCAGGCTCGCAAGGCGCTGGGCCGGGATCCGCGGAAGCAGATCGGACGGCGCCAGGCCGTAGTTGCGGGCGCGCCGGCCGAGCCGTGTGGCAGAGGGGCTGTTGGCCCGGCGCGCGGTGGCTATCGCCTGCTCGTAGGACTCGCTGACTTCCGCCGCGACATGGGGCCAGGCATAGCGCTCGGCGCGTTCGCGGGCGGCGGTGGCCATGCGGGCCCGCATGGCCGGCTCGAGGGCCATGCGGCGCAGCGCCTCGGCCAGCGCAAGGGCGTCACCGGGGGCACTCAGCAGGCCGTCGATGCCGTCGCGCAGCACGTCCCGGTAGCCGGGGATGTCCGAGGCGAGGACGGGCGTGGCCGCCGCGAAGGCCTCGGTCAGGACCATGCCGAAGCTCTCGCCGCCCAGCGAGGGGGCGCACAGCACATCGGCAGCGGCCAACTCGCGCAGCTTGCGCTCCTCGGAGACCTTGCCTAGCGCCGTCACGCCGGAGTCCTCCAGGGTCAGGTGTGCGATCTCCTCCGGCGCGGCGCCGACGAGGGTGAGGCTGGCCGGGACATGCTCGCGCAGCGCCTCGAAGGCACGCAGCAGGACCGGCAGGCCCTTGCGTTCAACGGCCTGGCCGATGAACAGGATTCGCAGCTCGCCGGACGCGGGGGAATTCGCCTGCGACTCGGGGACGTCCTGCAGATGCACGCCGTTGGGGATGATCCGGTAGTGCCCGCCGAAGAAACGCCGGGCGGTCCAGGCCGCCGCTTCGGAGACGGCGATGCGCCCGTGAAGGCGGTTCATTCGCCGCCGGCCGCCGAGGGGGACGGCGGCGAAGCCGTTGGTCAGGGTGTTCTCGGAGTAGGTGTGGAAGGTCCCCACGAGCGGCAGCTCCCCGGAGGACATCAGCGCATCCCAGCTGACCACGGGGACGACCGGCTCGTGGATATGGACGACGTCGTATTTCCCGCGGCGCAGCTCGCGGCGCAATTCCTGCACGGCGAACGGGGTCGGACAGAGGTTCGAGACAGCGCCGTTGGCCGGCAGGCCGACCGTTCGGCCCAGCGAGACGAAGCCCTCGGGGATCGGGTGCGAGCCGGGTGCGGCGCCGCGGTGCAGCCGCCGGGAGGTCCCATCGTCCGGGTCGAAGGGGGCGAGAATCGTCGGCTCATGGCCGCCCCTGCTCAGCTCCCCAGCCAGCGCCTCGATGTGCCGCGTGACGCCACCGGGGTAGGTCCAGGAGTACGGCGAGACGAGCGCGATCCGCACGGAGTGACACTTTATCCCCCCGAAGGTCGTCCGCGGCTCCGCGGAACCTCAATGGCGTGGTCCGGGGAAACTCTCATCCGCTGCGATAATCGCCCCCGTGAGCTCCCGTCATTTCGTCAAGTACACGTTCCTGAAGGTCGACCCGGCCTGGAAGCGCCTCGATGCGGCCCAGCGCGAGCAGGACAAGCGCGAGTTCATGGCCGCCTGCGAGGACTTCGCCGACGGGCACATGCTGCAGAGCTTCTCCCTGATCGGCACGCGGGGCGATGCCGAGATCATGCTGCTGGCCGAGGCCGAGAACCTCGAGCGGATCCACGAGTTCCATGTCGTTCTGGGCCAGAGCGGCCTGATGCGGTGGTCGGAGATCAGCCACTCCTTCCTCGGCATGCGCAAGAGCTCGGAGTACTCCGAAGACGAGCGCACGGTGCCCCGCGGCTTCCGCGGCAAGTACGTGTTCGTCTACCCCTTCGTGAAGTCCCGCGAGTGGTACGCCCTTCCGGCTGATGAGCGCTGGCGGATCATGCAGGGACACATCCAGGTGGGCCGCGAATACCCGACGGTGGACAACCACACGACCTACTCCTTCGGCCTGGACGACCAGGAGTTCGTGGTGGCCTTCGACACCGACGACGTCGGCACGTTCCTCGACCTGGTCCAGCGGCTGCGCACCACCGAGGCCTCGCGCTTCACCGTCAGGGACACCCCCAGCTTCACGTGCATCGCGATGTCGCTGGAGCGGGCCCTGAACGCACTTGACGGTGAGCCGATGGCGAGCCGAGGCCTATCCCCCTGTCTAACAGGGGGCTGTCGAAACTCCGCGCCTCCGATCCTGTCCTTGCCGCTCTGATCGACGAGGTGGGGCCGCTGCGAGACCCCCGTGACGGCCGTCCGGACCTCGATGATCACTACGGCGCCCTGGTGCGGGCGATCGTCGGGCAGCAGCTCTCTGTGCTGGCCGCCAAAGCTATCTACGGCCGACTGACCGAACGCTTCTCCGGCCGCGCCCCGACGCCGCAGGAGATCCTCGACGACGACCCTGAGGCGCTGCGTGCGGCCGCCGGCCTGTCGCGGGCCAAGGTCGGCTTCCTGCGCTCGCTGGCCGAGCACGTCCTGACCGGCGAACTGGAGCTCGAGCGCCTGGACGCCCTACCCGACGAGGAGGTGATCGCCGAGCTGACAGCCGTCAAGGGCATCGGCCTGTGGAGCGCCCACATGTTCCTGATGTTCCATCTCCAGCGCCCCGACATCCTGCCCGTCGGCGACCTGGGAATCCGCCGGGCAATCGAACGGGCCTATGGCCTCGAGGAGCTACCGCTGCCGACCCAGATGGAGCAGATCGCCGAGCCCTGGCGTCCCCACCGCACTCTGGCCTCCCGCTACCTGTGGCATTCGCTGGACAACGAGCCGGCCTGAGCTCCGGGCGAGCTCCGGCGCCGGTCCGGCCGAGACCTCCGGCGCGGGCGCGAGCTGAGAACTGCCGTGCTGGAAGCGACGTGTGGGGCCCGGAGGCCCCACACGCGCTGCATCTGCCCGTCGTTCATCCCGCCTGAGCGGGGTTTTCAGCGTGCCGTTATTCGGCGCCTTCGGGGTAGATGCCGAGGGCTTCGCCCTTCTCGGCGACCGTCGCTTCAAGCCCGGAGGGGACACCGTGTTCGGGGTAGAATTCTTCCGGGTGGCCGGTGATTGACCCCTTGATTTCCGTGCGGATGATCCCGACCGTGCCGCCTTCGAACTCCGGGACGTTGACCAGCGGGCTGTATTTGTCGCCTTTTTCGTCCCACACCACTTCACCGAGGTAGTGGCCCGGCACGTAGCTGATCGTCGGCGTCTTTGAGATCGCTTCGACGTCGCCCTGGTCTTCGCCGATCACCGAGCCGATCACGCGCAGCTCGCCGATCGCTTCGCAGGCCACTTCGATCATCGGCCCGTTCGGTTCGGCTTCCGAGGCCAGCTTGGTACCGGCCACTTTGCCCGGTTCGCTGATCCATCCGAGCGTGCCGCTCAGCGCTTTGGTTTCGATCGTTTCCTTCTTGCTGGAGTTCTTGCAGGGCGCGTTGAGCAGTTTGCAGTGCGACAGCACCAGTTTGACTTTGCTCACCACGTTCGGGACGCCGTCGAGGCCTTCGCCCTTGTAGGAGCCGCAGATGATCGGAATGTCGGTTTTGGTCGCCGGCTGGATCGTGTGCAGCTCGACCGTGGAGCCGCTGATCTTGAACGCCTTGCCCTTGCCGATTCCGGGGGCCAGCTCGTACTTGCCGCCGGTCGCTACGAATTCGGCTTTCTTGCATTCCTTGCCGGCGTAGTGGCCGGTGTACTGCTTGGCTTCGTTCTTCGGCGCTTTGGCGCACGTGTACCAGATGGGCTGTGCAGCCGAGGCACCGGCGGCGGCGATCGCGGCCAGCGCGAAGACAGCGGCAAGTGCGAGCCCCAGAACTCGAGTCCGTTTCATATTTGGTTCCCTCTCCTTGGAGTGTTGAGTCGACGGTCCGCGGAACCCCTCCTCCGGAACCTGACGCGCCATCCTGGCTGAACAGCCAAACAACGCCAGCGCAGACTGTCAGAACCGCGCTCGCCCGTCAAGCCGACGCCGGGCGTCGGGCGCGGCGAACCCCTAACTCTTCTTCAGCGGGTTCTTCTTGCGGGCCTTGACCTGGCAGGCGGTGCGCTTCTTGCCCTTCTTGACCTTGTTGCAGGCCGCCAGGGCGCTCGCGCGCTTGTGGGCTGAGGCGATGCATTTGGCCTGCTTCTTCTTCGCGAGCTTTTTGCAGGTCTTCAGGTTTTTCGCGAGTTCAGATTCTTTGTGGAACGGAACCACGCCTCCACAGCCCGTCACGTTGACCTTCGTGGTCGAGTTGATCACGACGCCGTTCTGGCCTGTGAATTTCGTCGGCATGACCGGGTTCTCGGTGCACAGGTCGCCGTACCCGCTGAAGGCCGATTTGGTTGACCGCGGCAGCGAGACTTCAAAGCTTTCCACCGGCGCGTCGGGGACTTCTTCGAAGCTCGAGATCGTGATGCCTTTCTCGATGTCCGTCTTGCCGTCGAGGACCAGCTTGATCCCTTCGCCCTGGAGCACGAACTCGGCGTCCGGGAAGGCCGCGTTGCCGTGGGAGACGAGATAGATCGGGCCGGTCAGCGCCGCTTTCAGGACCGGCGTGTGGGCCGTGCCGGTGCCGACGATCGATTCGGGCGAGCAGTTTGCGGGGTTCACGTCGAACACGGTGTCCCGGCAGGATTTCTGCAGCGTCGTCAGTCGCGAGGGGATCGTGGTCGGGAATTCGAGCTTGGTTTTGCCGATGTTGGCCTGGCCGGCGCCCGAGTGGACCGTGATCTTCAGGCCGGTGCCGGTCGAGCGGCTGACGGCCGATTCGATCGAGGCTTCGATCGTCGGTTTGAACGGCAGCGAGGCACAGCCTTCGGTGTGGTACGGAGTTTCGACGTTCTCGACGCCTGAGCTGCCGTTCGGGCCGTAGCCCGTCAGGGTGCCGGTGAAGGCCAGCGGCTTGCAGCTGGTCGGGTTGAACGTGAAGTTCGGGCGGTTGGCTTCGATCCGCAGGCTGTTGATCTGCGACGGGACGCCTCTCACCCGTTCGGGCAGCGGGTCGCTCGTGAACGTCGCGACCGCGGTGTTTTCGTTGACCGTGATCGTCGACATCACCGGGATCTTGCCGAGGTTGAACGGCCCGATGTGTTCGGCGTCGCTCAGCGCGAGCACACCGAACGGGGCGCCCTTGTAGGGGCCCGTCAGATAGACCTTGCCGGGAATTTTGACGTGGTCGGTCCCCAGGCCTGCGTAGGCCGTCGAGACACCGATCTGACTGCTTTCGGGGCAGTTGGGTTCCGGCGCCGTCGCGACAGCCGTCGGGCAGGGTTCGACCGACGCGAGGATCGCCGCGGAGCCCGCCGGCGCGGTGATGCTGAGCGTTTTCAGCGCCTGGTTTCCGTCGGGACGCTGAAGGTTCAGGATCAGTGGGCTGAAGGCTCCGGCTTTCGAGTTTTCGGTGCCCGCTTCAAAGCCCGGTGCGAAGGGCTGGGTGCCGGGCGCCGGGCAGGCTGATTTGTGGGGGCCGGAGGTGATTTCGAAGGGTTTGGAGGTGACGTTCGCCGTCCGCTTCGCGGTCGAGTTGGGTTCGGCTTCTTCGTCGGCCCAGGATTCGAAGGTCGCCGAGGCGCTGTAGTTGCCGCACGTTTCAGGCGTCGACTGTGAGGCCCGCGGGCCGTCGAACAGGTGCAGGTTGAGTTCGCTGAAGGCGACCGGCGGCGTGTTCTCGAAGGTCGATGTCAACTGACCCGTCGTCTGGTTGATTTTGACTTCGCCCGCGAGCTTGACCTGGACTTTGCTTTCCGGTCCTTCAGCGAAGATGTAGAGCACCAGCGGCGAGTTGAACGGATTGGTGTCCTTGGACGCCAGGTACACGGAGCCGGAGAGTTCTTCTTCGATCAGCGGCGTCTTGATTTTGACCGTGCCGATCTTGGCAGCATCGGGACATGCGATTTCGGCTTCATTGAAGTGGTCGTTTTCCGTCAGCGCGCCGAGCGTTTCGCCCAGTCCGCCGAGTTCGAAGCCGAACTGGTCGCCGGTACATGTCAGCAGACCGTCGGAAGCACCGCCGCTCGCCTGGATGCCAGGCGGAAGCGTCAGCGTGGTGCCTTTGATCGACGCCTCCGCGAGTTCGCCTTCTTTGCCGGAGACCGTAGATTCCTGCGGCACCTTGACCTTCACCGTCAACCCCGACGGCGTCGCCGCTTCGTGGGAGTCGGTTTCCACTTCCACCGTGGGTGCGAACGGGAGCGACTTGCAGTTTTCAAAGGCGCCCTTGAGCGGTGCGTTGAAGATGTTTTCCGTCGTTGAGAATTCCTCACCGCTCCAAGCCACGGCATGCACGCTCGCCTGGGGCGTGCCGTCGCAACTCGTCGGCATCGTCAGGAGTGCAGGCGGTTCCGGGTCTTTGAGTTCTTCGCATGGTTCTTCTTCCCCGAGGTATCCCCCACCCAGGCAGGGCCAGCTGCGTGCGTTGTCATGTTCGGCCGCGTGTGGCACGCCCCAGAAGGTC
The DNA here is from genome assembly GCA_963744035.1 of uncultured Solirubrobacteraceae bacterium. Lineage (GTDB taxonomy): Bacteria > Actinomycetota > Thermoleophilia > Solirubrobacterales > Solirubrobacteraceae > Palsa-744. Next base: position 89,826 of record CAVURZ010000001.1, read on the forward strand.
GCTTCGGTGTTGAGGATCTCAATCGACTCGGGCAGGAGATGGACGCTGACTTCCACCGCGTAGTCTTTTCCGCTGCGGACATGGGTCGTCAGGACAACCGGAACCGTGTGTGCGATGAAGCCGAAGCGAGCCGGTTCGCCCTTGGTCGGCGTGAGGTTGAAGATCGGCACCTCCTGCGTGAACGGGCCGATGTTCAGCGGTTCATCGAGAGTCGCGTTGGCGAAGCCGATCGCCGAGTCCGGTTTGCACCTGTTGCCCTTGCCGTTGACGACCGCCACGAAGTCCGTCCCGGAGCACTGCGGGACTTTCGCAACCGCACCGACCATGCCAGGCGGCAAGATGAAGTGCAGATCCTTGGGCAGCGCCGGGAGGAACGGAAGCAGTGCGGGCTGGCCGAACGACACGTACGGTTCGAGCGTCTTGTTGAGGTTGAAGATGGTGGTCAGCTGGAAGGGATGCGAGCCGGCCTGCGTATCGGGCGTGCCGTCCTTGTTTTCAGGACGCAGTTCGAAGCGTTCGGTGCCGAATTTGACGGCTTCGTCGGTGACGGGCATTTCCTTTTTGAACGTCTGCGCAGTCGGTGCTCCGCCCTTGGGGGTGAGGCCGCCTTCGACTTTGAATTCGTTCGTCAGCGTCGAGCCGAGTTCGACGCCGGGTTCAACTTCGGCTTCGACGCGGACCCTGACGCTTTCCGCAGGTCGGATGTCGCCTTCCAGCGAGCAGCTGAAGACACGTCCGGTCGTGGTGCAGGGCGGGAAGATCGTTTTGTAGGTCTGATTCAACGTCCTGTAAACACCCGCTTCGCCCGACTCGATGATGACTTTGAGGCCCGCCGGGACCGTGTCCGAGAACACGACATGGGAGCTGGCTCCGGAGACGTCTTCGTAGCCGATGTCGGTCGCCATCGCGTAGATGATCACCTTGGAACCCGGTTTGAGGTTCGTCGGCGCGGCGCTCGAGTTCGCAAGCCACCAGGCTCCGGCGGAGGCCTGGGCGGGTGCGGCGACAGCACCGGCTCCCAGCGCGGCGACGGCGCTCGCCAGCATGGCGAGTGTCGTGGCACGGATCAGGTTCTTGCGGCGCATTCTCAGCGGCTCCTCTTCGCGCCGTGGGCGGCAGATTTCGCGGTCCCGTATTTCTTGTGCGCCGCCGTTTCGCAGGACTTGCGCTTCTTGTGGTTGCTCACTTTGCGGCAGGCCTTGAGCGTCGCCGAGAGCTTCTGCGCCTTCGTCCCGTATTTCAGCACCGCCGCTTTTTCGCACGTCGCGCGCTTGGACTTGTTGGAGAGTTTCTTACAGGCTGTGATCGCTTTGGCCAGCTTCTGCGCGTTGGTCGTCGTCGTCGTCTTCCCGGCTTCTTTGGACCCGAGAACTTCGACTGCCGAGGAGTTCGTCGAGCCGTTCACGTTCTTACTGCCCGGCGGGGCGAACGCGCCACCCGGTTCGGTGGAGCTCGAGCGGCAGGGATTTTCGCCTTCGATGCTTTCGCACGGCGGCGGTGACGCAGCCGGAGTGGGCAGGCATTCGTGCGAACCCGGCTGGCCGCAGATCGTCGCGTCATAGACGTCGAAGTTGGTGTCCGTGTCGGCTGGAGCGAGCTTCGCCGAGGTCAGGATGAACACGTCGTTGCCGGTGGCGCTGGCGTCGAGGAAGGTCGATTCGTTGGCTGAGGAGCCCGAGGAGATCAGCGAGACGCAGCCGCCCGAGGTTTCTCCGTAGGTTTCGCTTTCCGTCGTACAGCCGCCGACACCCGGGGGCTCGAACTCGTAGACGTCCTCCTTGCCGTTGGTGTCCTGAGGCACCAGCGATTCGGCGCTCATGAAGAACATTCGGCCGTTGTCGAACAGGACCCGCGATGGGTAGGGCGCTTCCGTTAGCGAGAGGTGGGTCCATGCAGGGATCGTTCCCGAGAGCCAGCGTTCGCTCCACGCCAGCGGCCGGTCAACCAGCAGGCCGCGGCCTTCGCCGGCCAATTCTGTGTCGAACACCCCGGTGGGACGCGCACCCGTCGGGTTGCACGAAACGCATGTCAGCTGTTCGCCCCCGGCGTTGTAGAGGAACACCTCGGTGTCCGGTTTGCCGGATTTCACATCGGTGTTGTGGTAGCCGGTCAGGCTCCGGTCTGAGACGAACGTCAGATAGTTCCCATCGGGGGAGACCCGTGTTGTGTTCTGCGTAAGGCTGCCTGGGATCGTGTTGTCCCAGTCGGGTTCGTCTTCGGCAGACAGCGCGCCGATCAGCTGCGGCGCCGCCCAGGACTGCGTTTCGGTGTTGAAGCGATCCACGTACAGGTTGCAGGTCGCCGTGAGCCTGAACTTGCCTTCGTTCGCCGAGGCTTCGTTCGGGACACAGTGCCCCGGCGCCGCGGAGCCGGTGAGTGCGCCGTTGGCGACGAAGTAGACCGTGTTGCCATCCGAACCGGCTCCGGGGATCAGGCCCTGCACATCTGCGGTCTGACCGGCGTGGGAGTCGACGGTCAGGTCGGTGAGCTTGCATTCGAGTTTATGGCTCGTTTCGTTTTCGACGAGGTGGCAGTCGTAGAGGTCCGGCTTTTCCTCTTCCGCGGACGCCGTCGAGTCGGTCGTCAGGCGCTGAGCGTCGGTGAAGAAGATGTGGGACCCGTCGGCACTCGCGGTCTGGAACAGCGGATGCGCATTTTTCGCTGTCTGTTCAGCGCCCGCCTGAGGTTCATCGACGCGGACGGTTTCACCGGTGGCCATGTCGCGGACGAAGAGGTGGATTGCCTGACCGAGACCGTATGTCGTCCAGATCACGCGCGACCCGTCGGTGGAGACTGCGCGGGCGATGTTCCTGTCCTTCGCTCCGAGTTCCGGAGCTTCCTGGACTTCGGTGAAGTTCGCAGGCTTTTCCCCCGCGGGCTTGCCGTTGGGAAGGATGCTCACCAGATGGGCGGCTCCTTCGGAGAACTCGTAGAGGTTTCCAACCGAGCCCGCCGGTTCGGCGCTCAGCGCCACGCTGCCCGATGTCTGGAGGATGAGATGCGTGAGGCCGGGGTCCGCATCGACGAAGTTCGTCTGGCCACCGTATTCGGTTTTGAGTTTCTTCCCTTCAACTTCGGTTTCGGCTGGCACATCGGAGCTCGTAAGAACGGGGTCGAAGCAGCTGGTCGGCGCCGGAGAGGCAAGACATTCAGAGCTCGCGCTGCGCAGGTAAGGAGTCGATTCGCCGGCTTCCGGGGACAGCGGATACAGTTCTCGCGGTTTATTGCCGAACGGCTGCACGATCATCGAGCTGAGATCACTCGAGAAGAAGCGGTACTCGGGCGCAGAACCAGGAGCGACACCCTGGCCCGCAACCTGCTTGGTGTCGACATCCGTGTTCGACCATTCCTTTTCGCCCCGCGTGGCCAGCACCTGCGTCACTTCCGGCGCGCGGTTGCCTTCCGCCCCGGGGAACGCTCCTGTCGCGACGTAGGTGAGCCGTTCGCCGTCTTCGGAGGACTCGATCAGGCCGCCTTCTTTGGTCGGCGCTTCGATCGCAGCGCCGTTCTTCTGGAGCGGTGAGACGAGCTCCCAGCGGCGGTTGTCGGGAAGCAGTTTTCCAAGCACCGCGGCCTGGGTGTGGAACTTCTGTTCGGTGGCTTCGACGGTGCCGCTCGAGTTGGATGCAATCACGGTGTAGTGGTAGAGCGTCGCCGGGGCGAGACCGGTGATTTTCTGGCTCACCGCGTCGTCGGCGAAGGCCGCTGCGAGTTCCCCGGCCGGTACCGGAACTTCTATACACGACCCCGTACAGCTTTCGCCGGCCTTCGGAACCGCGCCGGTGTCATACCGGAACGTGTATTTCGTCGCGAGACCTGTCGGATCGATCTGCGCTCCGAGCACCGCGACGCTCGAGGAGATTTCCGCGACGGAGAGTTCGTCGATCTGCGGTGCGGCCGGAGGTTCGGCTTCGAACAGGTCGATTACGTTCGCCGCGGAGTCCGCCACCAGCACATCCCCGCTGCGCAAGGGGGCGATCCCGCTCCCTCGTTGGAGGTGGCCCTGACCGAACCGCTCCACGAATTCGCCGCTGGTGTCATATACCGAGACGCTTTCCACGTTGTCCACCAGCGGATCGTTGTTGGCCTCGTCGACCGCTACGTCGGAGGCGGGTTCACCGTTGAGCGCTTCGATCAACGGTTCCCCGATCCATTCTTCACCTTCCTGGAAGACTTTCTCCTTGGCGACGATGGTTGGCGGTTCTCCCGCGCCGGGGCCTTCGTGGCCCAGGTACAGCGTCGGCGCTGTCGGGTTCGAATCGACCGCGATGCCGTAGCGTCCTTCGCCTTCGGCTTCCGACTTGATGATCCGTTTGAACTTGTTCGGTTCTTCGTTCGAGTATTCGATGACGGATTCTTCGTTGTAGATGAAGAGGTTGCCGCCGACGCCGACCGTCAGGCCGTGTACTTCTTCTTCGAAGAGTTCGGTCGAGAAGCCTTTTTCTTTGTAGCCCTTGATGCGACTGCCTTTGGCGACCGGTTCCCCGTTGGGCTGGAACTTTTCGATGATCGTGTTTTCGAATTCCCGTTCGTGCCCTTCCACTTCTTCTTCGTAGGGCAGGACCGTCTCGACGTACACGTCGCCGGCGGAAGGATCGAGCGCCTTGTTGGTCGACTGGTCGACCGCGATCCCCTCAGCGCCGTGGAGCTCGCCCGCGGCGTGGCCGGCGATCCCGACGTGGCATTTCGCTTCTTCTTCGCAGACCTCGAACTGTTTGGCGCCGGTCTTGACGCCCCATCCCCAGGTGCGGATGAATTTGTGTGCCGGCGCCGGGCCGAACTCAACAACGCGGTTGTTGCCCGAGTCGACCACGTAGACGTCGCCGGTCGCTTCGTTGACGGCGACGCCCGCGGGTTCCTTGAGTTGGAGTGCGGCACTCGCCGAAGGGAAGCTCCCGCCGAAGACGTGTCCCCGCTGGCTTAGTGCCGAGGCGGACGACGCCAGGACGAGGCACGCCAGCAGCGCTGTGGCGACGCACGCAATCACCGCGCCGCGAATGTCGCGGCCGCTCTCCCCAGAACGACTCAGTGATGCTTCCCTCAACGCTTCCCTCTCTGTCTCGTCGGCCATCGAGTCTATCGGCCGCCCAAAGGTTGTCAAGCGGGAACCGGCGGGTGTTGGAGCCGATGACGGGCGACTCTCAAGGGGCGGGGAAACCGGCCTGTTAACGAAACAACGTGCGGGGCCCGAGGGCCCCGCACGCTTGTTTCGAACTTCTGTCCTTCCCGCTCTAATTGCGAGCGGGCGAGGGTGATTAGACGGAACCTTCTTCGTAGATCCCGACCTTTTCGCCCTTGTTTTCTGCTACGCCTTCCTGACCCGAGGGGATTCCACCAGCGGGGTAGAATTCGGTCGGGTGACCGGTGATGGCGCCCTTGACTTCTGTTTTCAGAATGTCGGGTGAGCCACCTTCGAACTCAGGAATGTTGACGATCGGTTCGTATTCGTCACCTTTTTCGTCATAAACGACTTTCCCGAGGTACTTGCCCGGAGCGAAGGTCAGAGTCGAGCCTCCGTTGACCTGACCGACGTCGCCGCCGTTCTGGCCGATGACCGAGCCTTTGGTGCGGATTTCGCCCAGAGCTTCGCAGGTGAATTCAGCAACGATGCCACCCGGTTCCGCTTCGTTGGCGAGGTCCGTACCGACAACGCCGCCCGGTTTGCTGATCCAACCGAGGGTACCGGCGAGTTTCTTCGTTTCAATGGTTTCCTTCTTGACGTTCTGGCACGGCGCACCAAGCGCCTTGCACTTCGAGAACGTCGAGACGGAGCCTTTCACGATGTTCGGTGCAGCGATCGTGAAGCCGCCCTTGAACGAGGCGCATTCGACAGGAATGTCAGCTTTGGCTTCGGGGTTGACGCTGTGCAGGACAGCTTTTCCACCCTTGGTCTTGGCCGCCTTGGCTTTACCGACTCCAGGGACGAGGGTGTATTTGCCACCGGTCGCCATGAATTCGGATGTCTTACATTCCTTGCCGGCGTAGTGGCCGGTGTATTCCTTTTTTTCGTTCTTGGCGGCCTTGCCGCACGTGTACCAGATCGGCGCTGCTGCCGAGGCAGCCGCGGAGCTGATCGCCGCGATCGCGAACACCGCGACCAGGGCGAGCCCCATAACCTTAATTCGAGTCATTCACTGCTCCTTTTCCCTCTTGATAAGGACCGACGAGCTTCGCTGTCCCCAACTTCAGGACCGAGTCCCGAAGCCCCTCGTAACCGTCCTGCTGATCCTCAGCCCAACGGTGCTGCTCCCGACCTTGGCAGAAAACAGATGGTCCGTCAAGGTCAAGCCAAAGGGGTGGACGGTGGGCATGGAACAGCCCGATTCCGTTGTCGGAACGCATGCGCCTGAGCGCACGTGGGTCTCCCTCCCCATCTCCTCCCCTGACCTCATGTCGCGGCGACCGTAGCACAGAGATTGACCACTCGTCAACCTGGTGGTGTCCTGCAAACAGGCGATTTTTCCTGGCTGGCTGGACAGTCAGGAGGTGTCCTAGGAGGGCTCCCGCGAGACCCTCCGAACCGCAATCGTACGGTCCGCCTCCGCCGCGATCTCCCAGTCCGGCGGGCCCTGCCGGCGTACCCGGCGCTCGACAACAGCGGTCGGCCCGGGCAGGCCGCGACCGCCGGCCCGTCCCTCGCGGGCGTCGTGGAATACGACCCCGCCGCCGACCCGTACGAAGCGGGACCAGCTGTCCCAGTCGAGCTCGCAGCCCTGCTCGGAATGGTCCCCGTCGATGAACACGAGGTCGACCTCCCCCGACCAGCCGGCGGCCGCTTCAGCCGAAAGTTCGGGGTGCCAGATGACCCTCGGGGCCGCGGCGCCGAGGCCCCGGGTGCGCCGCTGCACGAGCCGCCTCGTGGCCCACTCGGTCGCACCCCAGCCGCTCGGCAGCGCGTCGGGATGGCGGCCGAAGGGGTCGATCAGATGAAGCTCCGCGCCGGGGCCGAGCACCTCGAGGAGCGCCAGGGCCGAGGAGCCCTCGTACACGCCGATCTCAACAACCCGGTGCGCACCGGCCGCAGCCTCAAGTAGAACTTGAGCGTCTTGCTCTGAGTGCATCGTCCGCGGCGGGATCAGCCCGAGGCCGACGGCGGCGGCGCGAAGGCGGACGTCGTCGCGGATCGAGTCCGGGGCGAGCGTCCTCAGCCGCTGGGGTAGCAGGGCCATCGCGGGCCAGCCTACGCGCACGCCTGGGCGGGCGTCGGCGGGGCAAGTCCGGCCGCTCTTGCCTTCGCCAGCTTCAACCACATTCCGTATACCCGGTAGGCGTGCGACAGATCCGAGCTGATCAAACCGACCGGGAACGCCGGGTCATCGCGAAAGCTGAACTGCAGGATCGCGGCGACTCGTGGGTCCGAGTACCAGCCGAGCACCTGGGCGGCCAGTGCTTCGCAGCCGGCCAGTTCTTCGCCCGGCGCGCCCGTCCTCGGGCGGCCCGGATTGGCAGCGCCTGCGCCTGCCTCCGTCACCCAGATCGAGGCCGAGGATCCGCAGCCCCCGCGCGCGGCAAGAGCCTGTTCGAGCAGGCCGACCGGGTCGGGCGGCTCCGCCCGACCCTGGACCGCGTATGCATGGACCGCCCATGTGTGGCTGAGGCAGAGCACGTCGGCGGGCAGCGCCGCGACGAACTGACCGACGCTGGTCCTGTGAGGCGAGCCATCGGAGTAGCCCCCCAACTCGCCCAGGAGGAGTTCGTGGCCGGGGCCGGCCGAGGCCAGCTCGGAGGCTGCCGCGCGAGCAAGCTGGGCATAGACCAACGGCGAAAGCGGCGCCCCATCGGCGCTGCAGGTGGCCCGCTGCGGGGTGATGAAGCGCGGGTCGTTTGGCTCGTTCCATGGGCTCCACCAGCGCAGCGCGACGTGTTCGCGGCGGCCCAGAGCGAGCAGGTCGGCGATCAGGGCCCGGTAGGCGAGGATCGCCGCAGGCCTCAGCGGGCGAGCGAACGCTTCATCGGCGCCCCGTTCGCAGCCGTGCGGGGACGCGGCCGCCCACGCCGGCGTGCCCAGCAGGTCGAGCACCACCTGATAGCCGCCCGGGTCCGCCTTCTGCTGGGATGCGATCGCCGCGAGCTCGCCGGCGATCCCGCGGTAGGCGGCGCAGGGCCCCAGTTCGCGCACGCAGCCGCTGACATTTCCTTCGAGCGCCGGCGGCCGCGAGGAGTCGGGCTGCAGCGCGGCCCAGTTGACGAGCAGCCGGATATAGGCCGGGTGCAGCGCGCTCAGCTCACGCCGAGCGGTGGAGAATGCGGGTGGTGCGTCCGGGACATCCGAGGCGTCGGGGTTCCAGAGCAGCTGGGCGTTGTCCTCGGTCAGTCCCAGTGCCGGACCCGATGGTGCCGGTTTCGCGACGGTGGCCGTCGTCTGAGACGCCTGCCGGTTTGAACCACCACAGCCGACCAGCGCCGGCGCGGTGATCGCGACCAGCGCAAGGGTTGCGACCGTCGCTGATCGCCGGAACTTCAGAGGCAGCCGCGGCCGCCTCAGACTGCTGAGACCTGCTCCTCCTCGGCCACCCGGAAGGAGGAGCCGCAACCGCAGGCCGCGACGACATTCGGGTTGTTGACCTTGAAGCCGGCGCCCTGGAGGCTTTCCTCGTAGTCGATGACAGAGCCGCGCACGAACTGCAGGCTCTCGTTGTCGACCAGGAGCTTCAGGCCGTGGCTCTCGAACACAACGTCCGAGTCGCGCTGCTCGTCAAAGGCCAGCTGGTACTGGAACCCGGAGCAGCCGCCGCCGCGGACACCCACACGCAGGCCGGCCAGAGTGATGTCGGCTTCCTGGGAAGAGAGGAACTCGTGAACCTTCTCCGCGCCCTTGTCGGTGATCTCGATCATTGCGTCAGCTCCTGTGGATGGCTCCAAGACTTTCCAAAGTATAGCGCCGGTGAAGCGGGGCTGAGCGGGCGCCCGCGATCTTCTACGCTAGTGAGCGAAGTGCTCTCCCCCGACGAGATAAAGCAGCGGATCGAGGCAGCGATCCCGGGTTCGACCGCCGAGGTCGAGGACTACACCGGTGGCTCTGACCACTTCCGCGCGACCGTTACCGCCGAGGCCTTCGCCGGCATGAGCCGAATCGAGCAGCATCGGCTCGTATACGGAGCACTCGAGGGAGAGATCGGCGGCGCCGTTCACGCACTCGCCCTGAAGACCCAGACGCCGTCCAAGATCAACACCCCCTGACAGCCAGGAGCCTCCCCATGTCAAACAGCCAGTTCGACCCGGTACCGATGATGAGCGACGTCCCCACCCCGTTTCCGACCGCCGCGGCCCCTGCGGCCAACCCGATCCGCGACGCGATTTCAGAGGCCATCTCCGAGCACGACACGATCCTGTTTATGAAGGGCAACCCCGATGCGCCGGCCTGCGGCTTCTCCGCCCGGACCGTCGCGATCCTCCAGCAGCTCGAGGTCCCGTTCGCCGCCGTGGACATCCTGCCCGACCCCCGTATCCGCCAGGAGCTCTCCGCGATCTCCAACTGGCCGACGATCCCCCAGCTGTTCCACAAGGGCGAGCTGGTCGGCGGCTGCGACATCGTGACCGAGATGTTCGAGTCCGGGGAGCTCGCCGAGACGTTGCTGTAGCGTCTCGCGCCGCATGGCTCCCGTCGCGATCGCAACCGACAGCACTCACTATCTCCCACGCCAGCTCGCCGAGGAGCAGGGCGTGCATCAGGTCAGCCTCTACGTCGGCTGGAAAGGCCAGCCGGTCAAGGAGCTCGACATGGACGGGTTCGGCGATTTCTACGACCGCCTGCGCAGCGACAGCGAACTGCCGACGACCTCCCAACCGTCGATCGGCGACTTCCTGGCAGTTTGGGAGCCGCTGATCGAGCAGGGCAACGACGTCGTCTCGATCCACCTCGCCGGCGGCATCTCGGGGACCTGCGAGGCGGCCCGCCAGGCCCATGGCCTGCTGGCCGAGCGTGGCCTCGGCGAGCGGGTCGAGGTGATCGATGGCGAAACGGCCTGTGGCGGCCAGGGCATGCTGGTGCTGGCGGCCGCGGCGGCCGCGCGGTCCGGCGGCGACAAGGCCACCGTCGTCGAGCGCGTGCTCGAGGCGCGCAAGGCCCTGAAGATCTGGTTCTGCCTCGACACGCTGGAGTTCCTGCGCAGGGGCGGACGAGTCGGAAAGGCGCAGGCCTGGCTCGGCGGAACGCTGCGGATCAAGCCGATCCTCTCGCTGGAGTACGAAATCGTCCCCGTCGAGCGCGTCCGCACCGCCGGCCGGGCCTTCGAGCGGATGGTCCGCTATGCCGAGGAGCTGCACGAGGCCGGCTCCGATGGATGGGTCGTCCAGCACATCCAGGCCCCCGAGCAGTCCGAGCGGCTGGTCGCGCGCTGCCGTGAGATCTTCGACTCCGAGCCGCTGTTCACCTCGGAAGTGGGGCCGGTGATCGGGACCTACACCGGGCCCGGCCTGATCGGCCTCGGCGGCGTGCCCCGGTCTCTGCTCGCCTGAGCCGGCGCTCAACGTCCGCGCCGTTACTCCGAACCCGGCCCCTTAACGTCCGAAGCCCGGCGTCAGCCGGGCCCATCCCCTCCCTCGGAGGGATCCTGGCCAGAGCCAGGGGACGGCAGCGACGGGAGCTTGGGGGCCGGGGTCGCTGCGCAGGGCGGTTCGGGGATTCCTGCCCCGCCCCGGAGCTTCCCCATTCCGCGCCATTAAGTTACAAAGGGACCCAAATCTGATCATCGCTCCGCAAAGGTCCGCAAAGCGACCTCTTCGCAGCTATGAATCCACCTCTCCTTGCTGGACGATCCCCCTGTTAACGGGACCGCGGGGAGAAGGTTGGGAGGAGGCGGAATTATTTTTCGCCGGCCGCCGGTTTTTCGCGCCGGGCTTCTTCCCGCTTGAGTTTCGCTTCTTCCTTGGCCTTGGCTTCTTCTTCGCGGCGCAGTTTCGTTTCCGCTTCCTTCTTGGTCCTGGCTTCTTCCTTGGCCTTGACTTCTTCTTCTCGTTTGAGCTTCGCGACTTCCTTGGCCTTGGCTTCTTCTTCGGCTTTGACCTTGAGTTCTTCGCGTTTGATTTCGGCCGGGGTCTTTTCGATTTTCGGTTTCGGCGGAGCGGCTTTTCCGGTCGGTTCGCTCACGGCCACCGGCGCCGGCGCTTCGCCGGCGGGCGGTTCGGGGCCGCTTTCCTTGGGCGCACTGATCGGCGCCGAGGCGCCCGTCGCCGTGCCGTCCTGGGTCACCGCCGTCTGCTGCGTCGTGCCGGGGCTCGCGCCCTTAGTCACCGGGGTGCTCTGAGCCGCCACGCGACGGGCAGGGATCGTAGGGACGGTCCGTGCGGCTTCATGGTGGCGGACCGCGCCAGGACGGTGGGAGCTCGAGGTGCGGGTGAACGTCGCTGTCCTGCGCGTCGGCGAAACCGAGGCCACGAGCGTGGCCTGCCGGTGGAACCTTGCGGGCTGGTGGGCGGCGACGCCCGAGGTCGCGGCGGCGGTGCCGCCGACCAGCGCGGCGACTGCGGCCACCTTGGCGGCCGAGGCGACGCCTGCGGCGCCGCTGCCCAGCCAGCTCACCAGGCGCTCCGGCAGGGCCGCCAGGAACGACCACAGCGCCAGCGGGCCGCGGCCCGCGTAGTAGCTGCAGAAGGCCTTCACGACATCGGCGTCCAGACGGGTGCCGGCCTCCTCCTTGAGGATCGCTATGGCCTTCTTGTGCGGGCTGGCCGAGCGGTAGGACCGCGATGAGGTGATCGCGTCGAAGGTGTCGGCCACGGCGACGATCCGTGCGCCCAGCGGGATGTCCTCTCCGGTCAGCCTGTCCGGATAGCCGCTGCCGTCGACCCGCTCGTGATGGTGACGGACGATCGCTGTGATCACCGCGTCGTCCAGTACCTCCGCCATCTCCGCGCCCTCGCCCGGGTGGCGCTTGATGACCTCGAACTCCGCGTCGGTCAGGCGGTCCGGCTTGTGAAGGATCGACGTGGGCGTGTTGATCTTGCCCACGTCGTGGATCGCCGCTGCGGTCCTGATGCGGGCCACTTCCTCACGCGGCAACGCCATCTGGCGGGCGATCATCCAGGAGTGCCTTGCGACCCGGCGGGAGTGCCCGTGCAGATAGGGGTCGCGCGTCTCCATGCCGGAGACCAGCTGCTCGAGCAGCTTCACGTTGCGCCGGTGCTCCTTGGACTTGGGCTGTGTGCCCACGTCACCGATCGGCGCCAGCAGCTCAGGCACGTTGGCAAGGCGCCGCTGGGAGAGCAGACGGTGCACGTAGCCCCACACCATCAGCTCGCTGAAAAGCAGGTCTTCAGAGCCCGGCCGGGTCTCCCAGATGACTCGACCGACATAGGACAGGAGCAGCGAGATGACCATCCCCAGGCCGATCGCCAGTGCCACCGAGGTGACCGTCCCTGACTCCCGCAGCCACCACACCACCGCGACCGGGAAGCCGGCGACGATCGTCGTCGCCATCGCGACCTCTGCCACCTGCTTGCTCCTGGGTGTAATGGCGTGGCTGCTCATGCACGTTCTCCCCGACATGTCGGGTCAGGCGTGCGATCGGCTCGAGCGGGCCGCGGGTAAAGCTCTTTAGGAAATCTTTAAGCGGATGTTCGGATGCGCGGAGGCGCGGTCAAGCACCGCGGCGACGGCGGCGGCGCACGAAACGCGTGCTCAGGAACAGGCCGACCACGGCCGCTCCGGCGATCAGTTCAGGCTTGTGGCGCTCGGCGTGTGCCCGCCAATCGGTCAGCCTTGCGACCTCGCCGCGCAGCCGGTCGACCGACACCGCCAGCTCCATCCGGTTGCTCTCGATCGAGCTGCGGATCTCCTCCGCCGATCGCTGGGCCATCAGGACTCGTCTCCTTTCGGATCCCGTTCGAAGATCGCATCCGCGTCGAGCGTCTCGGCGCCGGCCGCGGGTGCAGGCGGCGGGGGCGGCGTCGGAGCCCTGGGCGCAGCCGGCGCGGGATCAACGCCCTGCGCGGGGCTCACGGGCGCCGGCGGGGGCGGCGGCGCAGGTGGCGCGGCGGGCGCGGCGGGCGGTGGCGGAGGCGGAGGAACCGGCGCGCCGGCGGGCGGCGGCACGGGCGGCTGTGGGACAGCCACATGCGGCGCCGTCACCGTGTCGCGGATCAGCTGTGCCTCTTCGATCGCCATCGTCGGTACCGGCGGGGAGACTTTTTTCAGCACCCGGGCGGCGATGAACCCGGCGATCACACCGAGGATGACGAGGATCACCGCCATCGCGAAGAAACCCCAGAAGTAGGCGAAGTCGCCGACCGGCAGATAGAAGTAGAGCAACCAGGCGCAGCCCACCAGGGCCAGGATCAGCGCCGTCAGGAAGAAGACGCCGGCGACCGCGCCGACGATCGCGCCTTTGGCGAGCTTGGTGATCTTTTCGGTGACCTCGGCCTTGGCCAGCTCGATCTCCTCGCGGACCAGCAGCGAGGCCTTCTCGGAGATGTCCGTGATCGCCGTGGCGATGTTCTGCTGCGTGTCCGGCCGGCGCGGGTCGCTCACTCCGGCGGCTCCTCGTCGAAGATCCGCCGCCACAGCGTCGAGGCCATGCGATTGGCGGCGATGCTCGCCAGTGCGGCGCAGCCGGCCAGCAGGGCCGACCACATCAGTCTCTTGACCAACTCGTTTTCCATTGTGCGCCACTCTATTCCCCCGGGCTGTCATACCGAAACCCGGTCGGCACTCCGCGGGGGCGGGAGAGGCCCTCAGGCGACGGGGGTGCGCCGCACGTCGTTCGCCTCGAGGCCGCCGCAGATGGTCTCGACGACCAGCCACTTGGCGCGCTCGAAATGCTCCGGCCCCGGTGGCAGCAGGCCGAAGATCCAGCCGGTCAGCAGCTGCTCGATGGCGCCGTAGAACGTCATTGCGGCAAACCGCGCCTCGATGTCCGAGCGGAACACCCCCTCCTGCTGGGCCTCCGTGACGATCTCGCCGATCATCTCGTAGGCGGCGCCGATCTGGCCGATGTGCGTCTGCCCGAACGAGTTGGCAGCCCGCGTGACCTCGACGATGATCACCTTCATCAGCTCCGGGTCGTGCTCGTAGCTGTCGATGATGAACGAGGCGATCGCCCGCAGCTTCTCCCGTACCGGGATCGCTTCGCCGTCGACCCGCCGGATCAGCTCCAGCATCACGTTCCAGCGCTCGAGGAACAGCGTGTCCAGGACCTCATCCTTGGAGGCGAAGTAGTGGTAGACCAGCCCGTAGGCCACACCAGCCTCATCGGCGATGTCCGACACCCGGCAGGCGTGAAAGCCCTGGCGTGCGAACACCCGCACGGCCGCGTCCAGGATCAGCCGGCGCTTGTCGGCGGCGGCCTTGGAGCGCGATGCGCTCATGCCGGCTGCTCCTGCGGCCAGGCGTATGACTGCGGCCGGCGGTTGGCCAGCGAGGGCAGGCGCTCGCGAATCTCGCGCTGGCGGGCGAGGTCGAGCTCGGCCGTGATGTGGCACTCGCTGTCCGGAGCCTGGGCCAGCACGATGCCCCAGGGGTCCACGATCATCGAGCGCCCACCGGAGTGCTGCCCGCCCGGGTGCGGGCCGACCTGGTTGGCGGCGATCAGATAGGCCTGGTTCTCGATCGCCCTGGCGCGCACCAGCGTCTCCCAGTGGTCGCGGGTGGTCGCCAGCGTGAAGGCCGACGGAACCGTGATCACCCGAGCGCCCCGCACGGCGAGGATCCGGTAGAGCTCCGGGAAGCGCAGGTCGTAGCAGACGGTGAGGCCCAGCTCGAGGCCGTCGGCGGTCGCCGAAAGGACGATCTCCTCTCCCGGCTGCTCGAGTGCGGACTCGAGGTAGCGCCGGCCGTCGACTTCCACATCGAACATGTGCATCTTGCGGTAGAGCGCCCTGACCTCCCCGTCGGCGTCGATGTGCACGGAGGTGTTGGCCAGCTTCTCCTGGCCCGGCAGCTGCTCGAGGATCGAGCCGGCAATCAGTTCGACGCCCAGCTCACGGGCCAGCGAGCGAGCCCATTGGATGGCGGGACCGTCCAGCGGCTCGGCCGAGGCACGCAGATCCTCCTCGCTGCCCATCGCCGTCCACTTCTCGGGGAGTACGATCAGCTGCGCCCCATCCTTCGCGGCCGCGCGGGTCAGGCGGTCGGCGACGGTCATGTTCGCCGCCACGTCGGCGGTGGCATTCAGCTGTACAGCAGCGACCTTCAAATCGCATCCTCTCCCGCGCAGGCTACTTTCGACGCCTCCACGGACAGACTCCCCAAGAAATAGATTGACTGGTCAGTCAACAAGCGGAAGCATAACGCCGCCCACCCCGCCCGTGACAGCCGGTGGGGCTCGTCCGCTACCCGGTTCGAATGGACTGTTCGACGGGATGAGGCCGCTGAAGCGCTGGCGCTACGTCGGAATCTTCGGCGAGCAGCTGATGGCCTGCGCGGCCCGCGTGCAGATCGGCCCGGCCCACCAGACCTTCTGGGCACTGCAGCTTCCCGGTCGAGCGGCGATTCGCGAACGGACGCGGATGCGCCCGCGCCGGGGCGAGATCGAGCTGATCGAGGGCTCGCGGCCGGCGAGCGGGAAACAGCGCCCCGGGCTTCTCGTGATCCGCGACAGGGGAGTGCTGCTGGAGCTTGAGCTCACAGAACAGGACGGCATCGAGGCCCGCTGCCCGCACGGGCGCTCGGAGGTCTGGACCCGCAAGCAGGCGGGGCTCTCGGCCTCCGGCACGCTCAGCCTCGACGACGGGCCGGCGCAGGCGATCGAGGCCCTGGCGGTGATCGACGACACCGCCGGCTACCACGCCCGCGAGACCGAGTGGCGCTGGAGCGCGGGTGTCGGTCTCGGCGCCGACGGGTCGGCGCTGGCCTGGAATCTCGTCAGCGGCATCAACGATCCGGCCAGCGGCAGCGAGCGGGCCCTCTGGCGCGACGGCGTCCCCGCCGAGGTCGACCCGGTCAGCTTCGCCGAGGACCTCTCATGGATCGCCGGGTCAGACGGCTCGCGGCTGAACTTCCACGCCGAGGCCGAACGCAGCCGCCGCGAGAACCTGCTGATCCTTCGCAGCGACTACCGCGCGCCATTCGGGACATTCTCCGGGACCCTGCCGGGCGGCATCGCGCTGGCCGGCGGCCGAGGCGTGATGGAGTACCACCGTGCGCGCTGGTGATCAGCCGCCGCGCTGTCTCCTCAGCTCGGCCAGCAGCAGCTTGGAGTGCATCGCCCCGATCAGCTCGCGCAGGGGTTCGGTGCCCGCGGCGACGATCTCCATCGCGCGCTCCACGTCGACCTCTCCGGCGAGGCGGTCGAGCAGGGCCCGCACCTCCTCTTCGACCAGCGGCTCCAGCGCCCGGCGGTAGCGCAGGGTGTCATAGACCGTGAAGCCCAGAGCCTCCTCGTAGCCGCCGGCCCGGAAGTTCGCGATCGCCTCGATGATCTTCAGGTCATCGGCGTCGTAGCCCCGCTGGTTGGGCGTCAGGACGCCGATCTCGGCGAGCCGGTCGAGGACGATCTTGGGCACCCCGTAGCGCTCCTGCACGAGCTTGCGCGAGACGCGGCTGTTGGACTCGGCGCTGGCCAGGGCCCGCTCGAGGATGCGATCCTCGAGCTCGATCAGCGCCCGGACCCGCTCGGGTTCCTCGCGCAGGGCCCCCTTGATCACCCGCAGGGGCATGAAGCGCTCCTCCTGCAGGCGCTTGATCAGCACGATCCGCTCGACGTAGTCGGGCGGGTAGTAGGCCATGTTTCTGCTGGTCCGCAACACGTCCTCACCGTCGCCCAGCAGACCCTCGCGCAGGTAGTAGCGGATCGTCCCCGGGCTGACCCCGGAGCGCTCGGCCAGCTCGGACATCTTCAGCATGCGCCCCTCCTCGGGCGAGGAGCCGTTCAGGGCGGCCGTGTCGCTCGCGGCGCTCACCGGCGCCTCAGGCCCGCAGGTTCGGGGAGTGCGCCTGCTCGGCCGGGCCGGCCGCGGCGCCGTCCGCCAGCAGCTCGGCGATCTCATCATCGCTGTAGCCGGCGCCCGCAAGGACCTCCGACGTGTGCTCGCCGAGCCCCGGTCCGGGCAGGCGAGCGTGATCGCCCGGCGTGCGATCCAGCTTGATCGGGACCCCCAGCTGGCGGACCGGGCGCTCCGCCCCGGGCTGATCGAACTCGACGACCATCTCACGGGCCCTGACCAGGTCGGAGTCCAGCGCCTCATCGAGCTCGAGCACCGGCTCGAGGCAGCAGTCGTGTTCCCGGGCGAAGGACTCCCATTCCTCGCGCGTGCGTGCGCGGAAGATCTCCACGACCTGCCCGTGGGCCTCCGATCCGGGCCGCTCGAACTGCGCCGCGATCAGGTCCTCGCGACCCACGCCCCGGCACCAGGCCTGCCAGAACTTCGGCTCCAGGGCCCCCAGCGAGACGAACCCGTCGGCGCACTCATACGGTCGATAGCAGACCAGCGAGCCGGCCAGCATGATCTCCCCCCGCCGCGGCACCTCGCCGTCGGCGAAGTAGGCGCCGGCAACCATCGCAAGCCAGGACAGGGCGCCGTCGGCCATCGAGACATCGACCATCTGTCCCTCCCCGGAGCCGGGACTCCCCGGAGCGCCATCGCGCTCGCGCAGCGCGGCCATGATCCCGAAGGCCCCCATCAGCGCCCCGCCACCGAGGTCGGCGATCTGCCCGGCCGCCTGGACCGGCGGGCCGCCCCGGTCGCCGGTCAGCCCGAGCAGGCCGATCAGGCCGAGGTAGTTCATGTCGTGGCCTGAGGCGTCCCGTTTCGGGCCGGTCTGCCCGTAGCCGGAGATCGCGCAGTAGATGATCCCCGGGTTCACCTCGCGCATCCGCTCGTAGCCGACGCCCAGGCGCTCAAGCACGCCGGGACGGAAGGACTCGAGCACGACGTCGTATTCGCCGACCAGCCGCAGCAGCGCCTCGCGGCCGCGCTCGTTCTTCAGGTCCAGCCGGATCGAGCGCTTGTTGCGGTTCAACGACAGGAACAGGGCCGAGCGGGCCGACTCGTGCGCCCCCTCGTAGAACGGCGGCGACCAGCGGATGTAGTCGCCCATGCCTGTGTCCTCGACCTTCAGGACCTCCGCCCCGAAGTCGGCCAGCAGCAGCGAGCAGAACCCCCCGGGCAGCAGCCGCGAGAGATCAAGGACGCGAACCCCCTCCAGTGGCAGGCTCATGCGGGGCTCCCGGCGCGCTGGGGGATCGCGAGCATCTCCCGGGCCTCGGCGACCGTCGCTGGCCGGCGGCCAACGTCTTCGGTCATCTGCCGTGCCTTGGCGATCAGCTCGCCGTTTGAAGAGGCCATCGTCCCGTCCGGCAGATAGAGGTTGTCCTCCAGGCCGACCCGGATCGAGCCGCCCAGCGAGAGCGCGGCGCCGAGCAGCATCCACTGATCGCGGGAGATGCCGATCACCCCCCAGTGAGAGCCATCGGGGATGTTGTCCACCATCGCAGCCAGGTTGCGTGCCGTCGGGGGAATCCCTCCCACCACTCCCATCACGCAGTCCACATGCAGCGGCGTTTTCAGGATGCCCATGTCGATCAGAGGCGCGAGGCTTCCGACGTGGCCGATGTCGAAGCACTCATGCTCGGGTTTGATGCCCAGCTCGTTCATCGCCTCGAGCAGTTCGATGATCTCCGAGAAGGGGTTCTCGAAGACCATGTTGAAGACGAATTCCTTGCGCGTGCGCGAGTACTTCGCGTAGTTCATCGAGCCCATGTTCAGAGCCGCCACTTCGGGCGGGCAGGCCCGCAGGTATTCGATCCGCTTGGCGACGGGAACCCCGATCGTGCCGGTCGAGAAGTTGATGATCGCCGCGTCCCCCACCTCCTCGCGGATCGCCTCCGAGATCGCCTGGAAATCCTCGATCTCATAGCTCGGCGTGCCGTCGGGTTTGCGGGCATGGATGTGGATGTGCACGCCGCCCTCATCGACGATCCGCCGGGCCTCGGCCGCGTACTCCTCGGGCGTGTAGGGGATCGCCGGGCACTGCTCGCGGTTGGCGATCGCCCCCGAGATCGAGCAGGTGATCACGACTGGATGATCGAATGACATTTGTCTTACGCCTCCCGTGAGTTCGTAGGCCAAGCTGGACTAGGACGCAGTGAGCGAAATGTGCAATCGCACATGAGCGATCGAGGACGCTGTCCAGCGCCGGCATACGGGCTCGACGGTCATACCGGCACCACTCCTGACTTCTTGTAGGGACGCTCAATCCTCTTGCCCGCCGCCATCTCGAGGCCGCGGCAGATCGTCGCGCGGGTCTCGCGCGGATCGATCACGTCGTCGATCATGTCGTTGCCGGCGGCGATGTAGACGTCGATGATCTGCCGGTAGGCATCGATCAGCTCCGCCTTCTTGGCCTCGGGGTCCTCGGCTTCCTCGACCTGTTTGCGCATCACGATCTCGACCGCCCCCTCGGCGCCCATCACGCTGATCTCCGCGGAGGGCCAGGCGACGATCAGGTCGGGCTCGTAGGCCCGGCCGTTCATCACGTAGTAGCCCGCGCCGTAGGCCTTGCGGGTGATCACCGTGATCTTCGGGACCGTGGCGTTTGAGACCGCGTAGAGCATCTTGGCGCCGTGGCGGATGATCCCGGCCTCCTCGACCTTCGAGCCGACCATGAACCCCGGCACGTCCATCAGGAACACGAGCGGGATCGAGTAGGCGTTGCACAGGTTCACGAACCGGGCGGCCTTGTCGGCCGAATCGTTGTCAAGGATCCCGCCGAGATGCTTGGGCTGGTTGGCCACGATCCCCGCCGGGCGCCCGCCGAAACGCGCGAAGCAGGTGATGATCGTCTTCGCCCACTGGCCCTTCATGTCGAAGTACTCCCCGTCATCGACGATCCGGCGGATCACCTCATACATGTCATAGGGCTTGCGGTTGGACTCCGGCAGGACGTCCATCAGCTCCTCGTCGGCCCGATCCACCGGGTCGCTCGCAGCGCGGATCGGGGCGGGGGTTTCACAGTTCTGCGGCATGAACGACAGGTACTGCTTGATCCGCTCGATGCACTCCTCGTCGTCGGCCACCTCCATGTCCCCGACGCCGGACTTGCGGCAGTGCACCCGCGAGCCGCCCAGTTCCTCCTGGGTCACCTCCTCACCCACCGCTGCCCGCACCAGGTGCGGACCCGCCAGAGCCATCGATCCGCGGCCCTTGACCATCGGGACGAAGTCGGCCAGGCCCGGGATGTAGGCCGTGCCCGCCGCGCAGGGCCCCATCAGGGCGGCGATCTGGGGGATCACCCCGCTCATGACGACCTCCTCGCGGAACAGGTGCCCCGAGCCGGCGAACAGCGAGCCGACGGCCTCCTGGATGCGAGCGCCGGCCGAATCCAGCAGCCAGATGAACGGGATCCGCTTGGTCAGCGCGAGCTCTCGCAGGCGGGTTACCTTCAGCTCGCCGGTCATCCCCATCGAGCCCGCCATGACCGTGAAGTCATAGGCGCATACCGCCACCATCCGCCCGTCGATCTTGCCGTAGCCCGTGATCACCCCATCGGCCGGCGCGTCCTTACCCTCCATCGCCCGCTGCGAGAAGTGGGGGCGTCCATGGGCGCCCAGCTCGACGAAGGTGCCCTCGTCGATCAGCAGCGCCAGGCGCTCGCGGGCCGTCAGCTTTTCCTGTTCGTGCTGGCGGGCGATCTTCTGCTCGCCTCCCCCCAGCGCGATCTGCGCGCGGCGCTCGTGCAGCTCCTCGACCAGCGGCCTCAGGAGAGAACTTGTCTCGGCGGTGCTCATCAGCGTCCCTTCCACTCCGGTTCGCGCTTCTCGAAGAAGGCCGTGACCCCCTCGACTATGTCCTCCGTCGACTGCGCCAACGTCAGCTGCGCCCGCAGATAGTCAAGTGCGTCATCCAACGGCATGTCCATCTGCCGGCGCATCGCCTCCTTGCCCAGCCGCATGATCACCGGCGACTTCGAAGCCAGCTTCCCGCTCCACTCCTCGGCCAGCCCGTCGAGCTCCTCATCGGCCACGACCCGGTTGACGATCCCCGCCGCATGCGCCTCGGCGGCGCTCCAGCGCTCGCCCAGCAGCAGCAGCTCGTTGGCCTTCTTGCGCGGCACGTTGCGATAGATCAGCGCCATGATCATGAACGGGAACGCCCCGATGTTGATCTCCGGCGTGCCGAAGCTCGCCTCCTCGGAGGCGACGATCAGATCGCAGCACAGGGCGATCCCCAGGGCTCCCGCCAGAACATGCCCGCCGGGCGACGCAGAGCGTCGGCTTGCCCAGCTCGCCGATCAGCTTGAACAGCCCGACGAAGCGCTCCGAGCCGAAGTGCTTGTGGACCAGTGCCGCCTCGGCCGCAAAGCCGCCCAGGTTGGCTCCCGAGGAGAACGTCCTCTCGTGCGAGGAGGCCAGCACCACGCAGCGCACCGCCTCTTCTCCGCGGGCCCGCTCGAAGGCCTCGATCAGGCCCTCCAGCAGCTCCAGTCGAAAGCGCGTTGCGGGTGTCCGGATCGTTGAGCGTGATCGTCGCGACGCCGTTTTCCGCGACCGCGTAGAGGACCTTGTCCGTGGGCACCGGCGCATCCTAGCCGGATCCCGGCCTTGTGGGAAGTGAGCAGCTCTACTGTTTACTTTTCACCGGCACTGCGTTAGCGTGCCCCGACCACCCGCCGGCCCGTCCGCGGCTGGAGCGCAAACACGACCAAGGAGAACGCGTCCACATGGCCGCCACCGCCGCGAGCGTCCTGAAGCCAGACTTCAAGGCCCAGAAGAAGCACTTCATCTTCACCGACGAGCACGAACAGCTGCGCGAGTCGATTCGCAACTTCGCGATCAAAGAGCTGGCCCCGCACGCGGAGGAGTGGGAGGAGACGACCTTCCCCGACTCCGTCTTCCCGCGGATGGGCGAGCTCGGTTTCCTCGGCCTGGACAAGCCCGAGGTCTACGGCGGGCAGGGCGGCGACTACTACACCTCGCTGGTCCTGGCCGAGGAGATCGCCAACGCCAACTCCGGTGGCCTGGCGATGGGGATCGCCGTGCACACCGACATGGCGATGCCGCCGATCCTGGCCTTCGGCACCGAGGAGCAGAAGCAGGAGTGGGTCGTGCCGGCGATCAAGGGCGAGAAGATCCTCTGCCTGGGGATCACCGAGCCGGACGCCGGCTCGGACGTCTCGGGCATCAAGACCCGAGCGGTCAAGGACGGCGAGGACTACATCATCAACGGCTCCAAGACCTACATCACCAACGGCCACCGGGCTGACGTGATCGTGCTCGTGACAAAGACCGACGCGGACGCCGGCTATGACGGCTTCACGCTTTTCCTCGTGCCGATGGACGCCCCCGGCGTGATCCGCGAGAAGCGCCTGGAGAAGCTCGGGATGCACGCCTCGGACACGGCCCTGCTGGCATTCCAGGACGTCCGCGTTCCCGAGACCGCTGTGCTCGGGCAGGTCGGCAAGGGCTTCTACCACATCATGTGGGAGCTCCAGGGTGAGCGGCTGATCGGAGCCGCAGGCTGTGTCGCCGGAGCGCAGAAATGCTTCGAAAAAACGATGCAGTACGCCCACGAGCGCAAGGCCTTCGGCCGCGAAATCGGCAAGTTCCAGGTGATCCGCCACAAGTTCGCCGAGATGGCCACAAAAATCGAGTCGGCCCGGCAGATGGTCTACGTGACGGCCTGGCGCTTCAACAACGGCGAGTACCCCGTGCGGGAGATCTCGATGGCCAAGCTCCACGCCTCGCGGATCGCCTGCGAAGTGGCTGACGAATGCATCCAGATCCACGGCGGTGCGGGCTACATGCGCGAGTACGGCGTCGAGCGGGTCTGGCGCGACATGAGACTGAACCGGATCGGCGCGGGGACCGACGAGATCATGCTCGACGTCATCGGCCGCTCCTACGGGCTGTAGGCCGGGACACTCTCAAGGGGCCGGGAGGCGGCCGCCGCGCTCAGCGCCCTCGGGCGCGGGCGTGGCGGTCAGCCCCTCCGGCTGATCAGCACCGTCGGCGCGAGGCGCCTTCGCAGGCGCCGTTGCAGAAGGCCCGCGGCGAGGCCGGTCGCGACCGGGCCGGCGATGTTCACCGTGACGGGCCTGCGGTGCTCGTTGTGATGCTCCATCAGGGCCCTGTTGCGCCCGTCGGGATCATCGGCGAAGCGAATCTCGATCTCGCGCAGCTCCCGCTCGCTCGTCGCGCGCTCATCCTCGGAGACCTGCTGCGGGCCACCCTGCAGGCGTCGGCTGAGCGTCTGCGCGCCCACCCGCACGCCGGCCAGCAAAACCGTCCGCCACATCTCCACCCGCCTGCCTGTCCGGCGATCCACCGTGCGGATCCCGGCCACCCTGGCTCCGGGGCTGCCAACCTGCTCCTCGAGTATCGCCCGTGTCATCGCCATCGCGGCGAAACCTGCCGAGGAGCGCGACCGTCCCCGATCGGGCGCGACACGCCGCCACACAAAGCCCATCATCACGCCGCCGACGGCCATGTCCACGAGCCCGGCCAGCGCGCGCTGCCTGTGCGTCGCGGGCACCAGCCCCGGGGCAATGTCCTCGCTCCCCATGCAGCCCATCTTCCCAACTATTGAGATTTGCTGCGTCGAGCGGCGCGGTGCCCCGCGCCGCCGGCGTGGCCCTCAGACGGCCGTTCGTGAGCCGCGCAGGAAGTGCTCGATCGCGTCGGCCGCCAGCTCGTCGAGTTCCTCCGGGCCGACGATCCCGGCGGTCACCAGCGCGGCGATCCCCTGGATCGTGGAGAACAGGACCAGCCCCACCCGCTTGGGGTCGCCGGGCTCGAGAGCGCCTTCGGCCTGGCCCTGAACGATCAGCTCGAACAGCACCGCGAACGCCTGCAGGGCGACCTCCTCCAGCGAGCCGGACGGGTCATGGTGCTTGCCGGCGAACATCAGCTCGAGCAGCGCTGCATCGGCCGTCGCGAAGCGGATGTAGGCCGCCGCCGTCGCTTGAAGACGGGCCTGGAAGTCCTCCCCCGCGCCGTCGACGGCGTCGCGCAGCTCGGCCCCCAGGCGCTGGAAGCCCGCCTCCGCCAACGCATCCAGGAGCGCCTGGCGATCGGCGAAATGCCGTCGCGGAGCGCCATGGCTGACCCCCGCATCGCGTGCCAGCCCGCGCAGCGAGATCGCCTCGATGCCCTGCTCGCGCAGGGTCCTCTCAGCCTGCTCGAGCAGCGCCGTGCGCAGGTTGCCGTGGTGATAGGGACGCTCTTTTTTCACGATCCGCCGAAGCCTAACCGAGGAAGTAGTCGTTGACATCATTGTAGTCATCGTCTACATTGTTGTCCATGACTACTTCAAGCTTCACCTCATCGCCCGACATGACGGGTCGCACCGTGATCATCACCGGCTCGAACAGCGGTATCGGCCGCGCTGCGGCCGCCTCGCTGGCAGTATCTGGCGCGCACGTCGTGCTGGCCGTCCGCTCGATCGAGAAGGGCCAGGCCGCCGCGGCGTCGATGAGCGGAGAGACCGAGGTCCGCAGGCTCGACCTGAGCAGCCTCGCCTCGGTGCGCGAGTTCGCGGCGGGCTGGGACGGCCCGATCGACCTGCTGATCAACAACGCCGGGGTGATGGTGCCGCCGCTGTCCCGCACCGCCGACGGCTTCGAGCTGCAGTTCGGCACCAACCACCTCGGTCACTTCGCCCTCACCAACCTGCTGCTCGAGCAGGTCACGGGCCGCGTCGTGACGGTCGCCTCGGGCGCCCACAAAATGGGCGCGATCGACTTCGACGACCTCAACTGGGAGCACAGGCGCTACAGGCGCTGGCCCGCCTACGGCCAGTCAAAGCTCGCCAACCTGCTGTTCACCTCGGAGCTTCAGCGGCGCCTGACTCAGGCCGGCTCGGAGGTGATCGCGACGGCCGCGCACCCCGGTTACGCCGCGACCAACCTGCAGTCGCACAGCGCCCACCCCGCATTGGACCCGGTCATGAAGATCGGCAACCGCTTCTTCGCCCAGAGTCTCGAGGACGGCGCCCTGCCGACCCTTTACGCAGCCCTGGCGGACATCCCCGGCGACAGCTACGCCGGTCCCGACGGCCTCGCGGAAATGCGCGGGAAGGCCAAGCTGGTGGGCCGTTCGAAGGCAGCCAAGGACGAGGCTGTGGCCCGTCGCCTGTGGGAGGTCTCCGAGCAGCTGACCGGGGTCAGCTTCCCGCTCGGGACGACCGAGGTCAGCGCCGGGGCGGCCGCCTGAGTGGCGCGGCGGCGAGGGTGAAGGGGGTGGTCGTCGCGAGCTCGACGAAGCCCAGCCGTTCGAGGATCGGCCGGCTCATCGGCATCGCATCCAGCTGGGCGTAGCGGTAGCCCAGCTCGCCCGACACTGCGATCGCCCGCCCGAGGAGGCTCCTGAAGACCCCCCGGCCGCGCCATTGCGCGACCGTCGCTCCGCCCCACAGCCCGACGAACTCGCCGCCGGGCTCCAACTCCAACCGGCCACCCGCGATCGGGACGCCCTCAAAGAGGGCCGCCATGGCCACAGTCCGCGGGGGCTCGGCGACGATACCCGCGAGCATCGCCTGCGCCATCCCATCGATACCGCTGCCGAACACCTCGTCGAGCATCCCGACCAGCGCATCGACTCCCGCCGCGTCGTTGAGAATCTCGATCTCCACGCCCACCGGCAGCTCCTGATCGACATGCAGGGGCCTCAAGCTCGGCGACCAGCACCGTCTCCGGCTCGCCCGGCACGAAGCCCGCGGCGAGCAGGCGCTCGGGCAACTCGGCCGGGCGGTCATAGGAGTAGTACTTCCACTCCCACTCCCCCGGCCACTCCGCGAACCGTGCGACCTCGGCTGCGATGGCCGCGTCGAGGTCGCACCCCTCCAGGTTGCTCCAGCAAACCCCCGCCCAGCCGCCATCGCAGAGCATCCGAGTGACGGTGGGTTCCCGCTCGACGACGGCCCCGGGATGAGGCGGATGGGGGTCGCGTCGAACCTGCTGGTCATAGAGCTTGAATATGGCGTCGCGGTCCACTCGCGCAGCAAAGCAGAGCTCTCGCCGCCACGCCGCGCCGCGGCAACCGTGACGGCGCTCGGCCCACGGGCCTAAGATTGCCGTTCATATGGGCGCTACGGTCGAGGAGTTCAGTCCGACTGACGCGGCTGCCCTCGGCTCACGTGTGGCGAGCAACATCGCCGCCGCGATCAAGGTGCCGGACGCAGTGCTGCGCGAGGTGCTGGTCGCGCTGCTGGCCGAGGGCCACGTTCTGATCGAGGACCGACCGGGGGTCGGCAAGACGGCGATGGCCCGCGCGCTTGCACGATCGATCGACGCGGACTATGCGCGCATCCAGTGCACCTCGGACCTGCTGCCGGCCGAAGTCGTCGGCACCAACGTCTTCAACCAGCTCGACGGCCGCTTCGAGTTCCGCCCGGGGCCCGTCTTCTCACACCTGGTGCTGGTGGATGAGATCAACCGCGCCTCGCCCCGAACGCAGTCCGGCCTGCTCGAGTGCATGCAGGAGGGCCAGGTCACCGTCGACGGGGAGAGCCGGCAGCTGGAGCGGCCATTCATGGTCCTCGCGACCCAGAACCCGGTCGAATATGAGGGCACCTACCCGCTGCCCGAGGCGCAGCTCGACCGCTTCATGGTGCGTGTCTCCCTCGGCTATCCCTCGCGCGGCCAGGAGGCCGAGATGCTCGCCGTCCACGCCGCCGGGGACCGCGTGAGGGACCTCGAGCCGGTCACCTCGGTCGCGCAGATCCGCCTTGCCCAGCAGGCCGCCTCGGCCATCCATGCGAGCCCTGCCCTGCGCGACTACGTCGTGGCCCTGCTCACTCACACCCGCGAGGACCCGCGGGTCGCGCTCGGCGCCAGCCCGCGGGCGGGCCTGATGCTGCTGCAGGCCGCCAAAGCGAACGCCGCCCTGGAGGGCCGCGACCACGCCCTGCCGGATGATGTGAAGGCGATGGCCCAGGCGGTGCTGGCGCACCGGCTGCTGGTCGAGCCGAGCGCGGTGGGACTCGCCAGCGAGCGCGTCGTCGAGGAGACCATCGCCGCGGTCCCGGCCCTATGACCAGGTTGCGCGAGCTGACCCTCACGGGGGTCCTGCTCTGCGCGACCGCCGCAGTCCTGGGAGTGCCGGCGCTCTACGCGCCGGGAATCGCCGCCCTTCTGGCCGGCCCGGTGGCGGCGCTGTGGGTCTCGCTCAGCGCGCGCCGCTGTGAGCTTGAGCTCAGCTGCAGCGCGCTGAGCGCAGAGGAGGACGAGCCGGTGCAGGTCAGCGTCACGCTGCGCCGCGGGATCCTGCCGTTCCCGGGCGGCACGCTCGCCGCCTGGCCGGGCGCACAGGAGCTCGACCTCCGGGCCGAGCGCACGATCGAGGTTGCCGGCCTGGCCGCGATCGGGCAACGCGGACGGCACGTCGTCGGGCCGGCCCGCCTTAGCGTCACCGACCCGTTCGGCCTGTCCACCCGCCGGCGGGTCTCTGAGGGCTCGGAGCTGCTCGTACTGCCTCGCATCCACCGCCTCGACGCGGCCGCCCTGGGATTCCTCGACGGCGTCGGGCGCTCCTCACGGGAACCTCCCCGGGAGCCTGACTCGCTGCAGAGCCATCGCCCCGGCAGCCCGGCCTCGAGGATCCACTGGCCGACGGTGGCGCGCTCGGGTGTGCTGATGGAACGCTCGATGAGATCCGAGCAGGACGCTCGGGTTCTGGTCGAACTGGACGCGCTGCGTCCGGCCAGCGAGGAGGACCTGGACCGGGCCGTTCGGGCGGCCGCCTCGATCTGCCTGCACCTGGCGCGCCGCGGCGGCTGTCTCGTCCTGCTGCCCGGCGAGGCCCGCCCGAGCGTCCTCGCCGGAGACCTTCAGGCCTGGCCGGGCCTGCACGCGCGGATGGCCCTGGTGCAGTCGGGCCTCGCCCTGCGCAGGACCTCCGCCGCGCGGCGTGGGCTGAGCGTGATCAGGGTCACCGCCTCAGACGACGCCGCGGGCGCCCTGGACGCCGGGCCGCACTGCCGCCTCGCAGCCCATCCCGTGCCGGGCCTTCCCACCCTGTTCACGTTGGCCGGCTGCTCGGCACAGCAGATCGACGGCCAACGGCGGGCCAGGGCGGCATGAGCTCCGCAGTCGCCTATGCCCACCCCAGGGTGCTGCGTTCGCGGCACCGGACCCGCACCCGGCGCCGCGGCGCCTGGCGGCTTGACGGCCTCGCGATCCTCGGCTTCTCGATGCTGGCCCTGCTCGCCGGGGAGCGCTTCGTCTCGCTGTTGACCCATCCCTCATTCGTACGGGTTGCGGGCGTCGGCGCGATTGCAGCCGGGCTCGCCGCGGGTCTGCTCCTGACGCGGACTGTCCCCTCCGGTCTCCGCGTGAGTGTCCTGCGGGCCTGCCTCTCGCTGCTGGCCCTGTTCGCAGCGATGTGGGTCGCCGGGATCGCCGCCCATCAGCTTCTTCCCTGGCACTGGGGCTCGCTGGCGCGCTCGCTCGGCGACGGCACCGGCCGCCTCGACGGCCTGTGGCCTTACCGCGGCGACTCGTCCTCGGCGCGGATCGCGATCCAGGCCTGCGTGCCGGCTGTCCTGGTCCCGGCGGCCGCGCTGGTGTTCTGGCCCGGCGACCGGCACAGGACAGGCCGGCGGCTGCTGGCCCTGGGGCTGCTGCTGAGCCTCTACGTGGCCGGCGCCGCCAACGAGCCGCGGACCGGCTGGCAGGTTCAGGGCCTGATCGCACTGGCCGCCCTGTACGTCTGGGGCTGGTCGAGCAGGGCCCGCCGCGCCGAGGACGGCCGCGCGGCCGCCTGGCTGCTGGCCGGAGCGGTCGTCGCGATGCTCGTGGCGGGGCTGCTCTCGGGAGGGGGCGCCCTGATCAACGTCCGCGCCTGGCAGCCGTTCGGCGAACCCGGTGCCAGCACCGCCTTCAACTGGAACCAGACCTATGGGCCTCTGCCGTGGTCGACCTCGACCGCGACGATGGCCGAAGCTTCATCGCCGACGGGGCATCTGTGGCGGGCCACCGAGCTCGACCGCTTCGACGGCACCCGCTTCCTGGCCTCCGGGGAGGCACCTGCGGAAACCCGCGGGCTTGCGCTGCGACCGGAGAACCCGCGGTGGATCACGACGACCACCTTCACCGTCCGCGCCCTCGCCGGCCGGGACCTTTTGAGCCCCGGGCAGATCCTCACGGCAAGGAACGACGGCTCGTTCGCGGCGAGCTTCGGTCCGCCGGCCCCCGATGGCACGCTTGCAGCCCCGAGCACCCTTGCCGGCGGCGCCCGCTACACCGTCACGGCCTACACGCCGCAGCCGACCGCAGCGGAAATGCCGGGCGTCCGGCCGTATGAAGGAACCGGCGATGAAGCCCTACGTCAGCTTCGGGGTTCCGGCGACCGCGGGGCCGGTGGTGCAGGTCGCCTCTGCGAGCTCCTCCGGGCGGGCCCTGATCGAGGCCTCCCCCTACTCGGGCGTCTTTGAACTGGCCCGCCGGCTGGCCCGCGGAACCACCAACGACTACGACCTGGCGGCTCGCATCCAGGCTTTCCTGCGGCGCGGATTCACCTATGACACCCACCCGCACCGCTCGGAGTTCCCCCTGGCGAGCTTCCTGCTGAGCGAACGCCGCGGCTACTGCCAGCAGTTCTCAGGCGCGATGGCCCTGATGCTGCGGATGGACGGAGTGCCCGCGCGGGTCGCCTCGGGCTTCCAGACCGGATCTCGCGGATCGCCCTCGGCCGCCCTTCGCCTTGCACGGCACGGAAGCGCACGCCTGGGTGGAAGTCCTGTTCGCGGGCATCGGATGGGTCCCCTTCGACCCCACCCCGGCGGCCCAGAACCTGAAGGTCTCACTCGGCAGCGGCGGCTCGGAACCGTCGGCTGCGCAGCTGGCCGCGGGGGAAAGCGCCAAGGCCGGAAACCCCTCGACGGCGCGGACCCACCCGCCCGTGGCGCGACGCTCCAGCTCCGCCGCCGCGGACGCCGCCCTGGCCATCGTCGGCGCCGTCGCGGCGGTGATCGCGCTGGTGGCTGCCCTGGCACTGGCGGCACGAGCCCGCAGCCGACGCAGGGCCAGTGCGGACGAGCACGGCGAGGCGGCCGTCGAGGAGCTCCGCCGCGCCCTGTCGCGGCTCGGCAGAGCCGCCGCGCCCGGGGGTGACCCTGGCCGAGTTGGAGCGCGAGCTGACCGACTGCTATGGCAGCGACGCCGGGCCGTACCTGCGCGCGCTTCGCGGCCTGCGCTACTCACCGGCCGCCAGGACCGCCGCGCCCGGCGCCATAGAGCGCCGACATCTGCGCCGGGCCCTCACAGCCGGACGGGGCCCGCTGCGACGGATGCGCGGGTTCTCGCCCTGCCGCCCCGCTTCGGCTGAGCTACATGGGCAGCTGCCCGAGATCCTCCTCGATGGCAGTCGACTCGACGTCGGCGGGGCGCCTGCGCACGGTGCCCCGGCGAAGCGCCCGCGGTGGCCGCGTAGGCGACGTAGCGGCCGCCGTAATGGCTCGTCAGACCCAGGCCGCGCACGAGCTTCTTGGCCGGCGGCAGCAGCAGCAGCGGCCCCGAGCGCGTCGGTGACGAACCCCGGGATCAGCAGCAGCAGCCCGCCGATCGAGCCCAGCGCACCGTCCATCGCGGCGGCCCGCGGCGGGCGGCGCTCGGCGAATGCCCGCGAGAGCTCGCGCGAGGGCCGTGCGGCCCTGGCTGCGGGCGATCCGCGAAGCCGATGATGGAGGTCGCGAACAGCAGCAGCAGCGCCCAGAGCCAGCCGATCGCCAGACCGACCTCGACGAAGGCGAAGATCTCGACAAGGGGCAGCACGATGAAGATCAGCAGGAACACGCACCTCCGAGCCTAGGACCCTGAGCGCCGCTCACCACGGCGGTAGGTTGCAGCCGAGGGATGGACGCGAGCAACCCTCCCTTCACCGACGAGCACGAGCAGCTGCGCGAGTCGGCCCGCGGCTTCATCGAGCGCGAGCTGGCCCCGCACGCGGCGCAGTGGGAGGAGGACCGCTGGTTTCCACAACGGAGGTCGTTCGCGAAGATGGCGGCCCAGGGGCTTCTGGGCCTGAAGTACGAGGAGCGCTACGGCGGACAGGGCGGGGACTACCTGCACGAGGCGGTCCTGATCGAGGAGCTCGCCCGGTCCGGCTCGGGCGGTACGGCGGCGGGCATCGGCGCTCACATCAACATCGCGACCCCGCCGATCTGGAAGTTCGGCACCGAGGAGCAGAAGCAGCGCTTCCTGGTCCCGGCGATCGCCGGCGAGAAGATCGGCGCCCTGGGCATCACCGAGCCGGGAGCAGGCTCCGACGTGGCCGGCATCACGAGCAAAGCCGAGCGGGTCGACGGCGGCTTCATGCTCAACGGGGAGAAGACCTACATCACCAACGGCGTGCGCGCGGACTTCATCGTGACCGCCGTCAAGACCACACAGGAGGGCGGGCATCACGGCATCTCCTTCCTGATCGTCGAGCGCGGCGAGGGCGTCAGCTCATCGGCCCTGCACAAGCTCGGCTGGTACGCCTCGGACACCGCCACGATCGCCTTCCAGGACGTCTTCGTCCCCGAGGAGAACCTGCTCGGCCCGCTCAACGAGGGCTTCAAGCTGATCATGGCCAACTTCCAGTGGGAGCGTCTGGCGATGGCCCTGGGAGCCGTCGGGGCGATGCAGCTTGCCTGGGAGAAGACAGCCGAGTTCGCCAGCAGCGAAACACCTTCGGCCGTCCGCTCTCGGGCCACCAGGCGATCCGCCACAAGCTGGCCGACATGGCCACATCGGTCTACACCTGCCGTTGCGTCACCTACGACGCCCTGCGGCGCTTCGTCGCCGGCGAGGAACCGATGCGCGAGGTGACGATGGCCAAGCTGCTGACCCAGCGCGCGTCATATGAGCTGATGGACGAGTGCCTGCAGATCCACGGCGGAGCCGGCTACATGCGCGAGTACTGGGTCGAGCGGGCCGCCCGCGATGCCCGGCTCGGGCCGATCGGCGGCGGCAGCGACGAGATCATGCGCGAGATCCTCGGCCGCATCCTCGGCCTGTAGCGGCCGCTCAGCCCGGCGCCTGCTTCGGCGGCGAACCGCAGCAGGGCTCGGCCCGACGGGGTCAGCGCCCCGCCGGGCAGTTGCATCGCCCAGCCGCCGTCGTTTCGCGAATAGATGATCAGGGCCCGCAGCCAGCCTTCGGGGTGGTAGACCCGAGCCTGCTCCAGGATGCTGCGCAGGCTCGCCGCGGCTTCGGCGCCGCTGAGCGCCGGGGCGCCGTGGCAGTTGACACCTTCGGAGAGTCCCGAGGGGTTGTTGACATCCCGCGCGCAGAAGCCCAGCTCGGAGATGATCAGATTTTCCCTTCCCGACGCCATGCCGCCACGGATCACGGGAACGGCCTGGATACCGCCGTTGCCGTAGTCCGTCGACCCCCGGGCCGGCCCGTATGGGTGCAGGTACCAGGCCTCGATCTCGCTCCGCAGAGCAGGCTCGGCGCGGTACATGTCCGCCACCCAGGCGTTGGCCTGACAACCCTGGGCGGTGCACCCCTCGCCCGTGGCCGCGACGAAGATGTCCTGCGCCGGGATCCCGGCGGCCGTCGCGGCCGGCAGCAGGGCCGCCACCACTTCGCCGTAGCGAGCCGCGTTGTACTGGGGTGTCGTGTAGGCCCACGGCTCGTTCATCACCTCGAAGCGGACCTCCGTTCCCGGATAGCGCTGCCCCGCCAGCCGGCGGATCGCCGCGGCCGAGGCGACGAAGCCCCGCACATACTCCTCGATGCTCGCCTGTCCGGTGGCCGTTTCGGCGGCGTCGCGAGGGCTGGGGAAATCAGGATCTTCACGAAACTCATAGCCGGTTCGGCCATAGCCGCGATAGTCGATCACCGCGACGGGGCTCATTCCAAGCCGGTGATCCTCGGCCAGGCGATGCTCCAGTTCGCCTTCGGGGGTGCCCGGCGCCCCTTCTCCGGGCAGCCGTCCCGCCTGCAGCTCGAGGTTGCGGTCGAACACGACCCCGGCCCGCGAGAAGGTGTCGAGCGGCCCGAGGTAGTTGCTGGTATTCCCGTTCAGGCCCAGCCAGCCGGGCTTTGAAGCCGGTATCCCGGGCGCCCCGGACGGTTCGGGGGAGCTCGGCGTATGGCTCGGGGAGCTCAGCCGACGGCCAGCACGGCACCCATGATCGCAAGGCAGCAGAGGGCGAGGAGGACCCTGCGCACCGGTCCAGCATAGGCCCGGGAGCGCTCAATCGAAACGTGTCCAAACCTCCGCTGCACCGCTCATGTCTGCGAGGAGCCCGGCCGATATGCCCACATGGCTCGACCATCTCCCGCATTGCGGGAGCCATCAGCGCGCTGTTCTTGCTCGCTCTCCCGGCTGGAGCCGGCGCTGCCGCGAGGCACCGCGAAGTCAGCCCACCGGACCGGGTGGCTGCACGGCCGCGGCGCGAAGCGCCGGACAGCCACGCGCAGCTTCCATCACGCGAGCTGCTCCAAGGGTCACACCAACGTCATCTCCCTCCCGCGGAAGAGCAGACCAGCTGTTCTTCTCCGCGCGTAACGGCGTCTGCCGCGACGCGGGCTCGCGCCCAGCGCAAGCGACATCAAGCCTCGTACGCGCCGCGACCCTCTGCCTGGTCAACCGCGAACGGGCCCGCCACGGCGAGCCGGCCGCTGCACTGGAACGAACGGCTCGTCCGCGCTGCCCAGGCGCACACCGAGAGCATGGCCTTCGGCGACTACTTCGAACACGTCGGCCCCGGCGGGCGAGACCCCGCTGAGCGGATGCGCCGCGACCGGCTACATCTACAGCTCCCGCATCGGCTTCGAAGTCGGCGAGAACATCGCCTGGGGCAGCCTCTGGCTGGGCACCCCGAAGGCGGTCGTCGCCTCATGGATGGCCTCCCCGGGGCACCGCGCCAACATCCTCGACGCGCACTTCCGGGACACCGGCATCGGCGTCTCGCCGCACACCGGGATGCTCTCCCACGGTCAGTCCGGCGGCATGTACACGCAGGACTTCGGCGTCCGCACCGGCGCCTGAGCCGGCCCCGGAGCGTCACCGCGCTCCCTATATAACTCCTTCTCCCCGACCTACAAGGAGAAGCATCAGCTATGGGAGTACTCGACGGCAAGTCCGCCATCGTCACGGGCTCGGCACGCGGGATCGGCCGCGCCACGGCCGAGCTGCTGGTCGCCCAGGGCGCCCAGGTCCTGATCAACGACCTCGACGGCGACGTCGCCGAGCAGGCAGCAGGCGAGATCAACGGCGAGACCGCCGTCTTCGCCGGCGACCTCACCAAGCCCGGCGCGGCCGACAGCTGGTCCAGAAGGCGGTCGACTCCTTCGGCAAGATCGACATCATCGTCAACAACGCCGGCTACACCCTGGACGCCCCGATCCACAAGATGACCGACGAGCACTTCCAGGCGATGCTCGACATCCACACGGTCGTCCCGTTCCGGGTAATCCGGGCCGCCGCCCCGCACCTGCGCGAGCCGGCCAAGAAAGAGCGCGAGGAAGGCAAGGAGGTCTTCCGCAAGATCGTCAACATCTCCTCGACCTCGGGCACGTTCGGCAACGCCGGCCAGGCCAACTACTCGGCCGGCAAGGCCGCCGTCGTCGGCCTGACCAAAACCGTCGCCAAGGAGTGGGGCCAGTTCAAGGTCAACGTCAACGCCGTCGCCTTCGGGTTCATCGACACCCGCCTGACCCAGGCCAAGGTCGATGAGAACACCATGGAGAAGGACGGCGAGAAGATCCAGCTGGGCATCCCCGAGCAGATGCGCGCGATGGCCTCAATGTTGATCCCGCTGGGCCGCCCCGCGAGCCCCGAGGAGGCCGCCGGCGGCGTCTTCTTCCTGTGCTCGCCATGGTCGAACTACGTGCACGGGCAGACCCTGCACGTGACCGGCGGCCTGTTCGGCGGGATGAGCGGCTAGCAGACAGGGAGCGAGGAGGGCCCTGGTCAGAGCGCTGATCAGGGCCTGCGCACGGGTGCCCGGAGGCCATACGTCGTTCACGCGTAGCTGGAACCGCACCAACGGACGGATTTGCGCCGGGTCGGGCATGATTTCCCCGGTGCGGGGGATGCACGAGCGCGCCGGGGTGCCGCGCCCGATCCAGATCGGGCTGGCGGCGCTTGGCCTCGGGCTGCTTCTGGCGCTCTGCCTGAGTCGCCCGGCGCGGGCCGACCTCTACTGGGGAGATCACCTCAGCGGCTTTGAATCGGGCATCGAATCGAAAATCGGGCACGCCCGCACAGACGGCAGCGAAGCGAACGTCAACTTCCTGAACATCGGCGCCGAGGACCCACGGCGCATGGCCGCCGACGACAAGTACCTCTACGGATCCTTCCCCGGCAAGCTGGGCGGCAGCATCGGGCGCGTGAGGCTCGACGGCAGCGAACCGAACCCCGACTTCATCGTCGGACCGGGTCCCGCGCCGCTCAGCGGCGTGGACGGGATCGCCGTCAGCTCGCAGTACGTCTACTGGACGAACGGGTTCGACAGCCCGGAAGAAAGCCCCGGCGAGATTGGCCGCGCGCGGCTCGACGGCACAGAAGTCATCGAGGACTACATCACCACCGGGGAAGACCCTGCCGGCGACCTCGCCATCTCGGGCAACCACCTCTTCTGGGTCAGCGAAAAAGGTATCGGGCGAGCCAACGTCAACGGCACCGAAGTGGATCCTGAATTCATCCCCGACGAAGAAGAAAACCCACTTGGCTTCATCTGGGGAATCGCGGCGAACGGCGAATACGTCTACTGGACGCGCTCGGAGTTCGGCAAAGTCGACCCCGGCGAAGGCATCGGCCGCGCCAGCGTCAACGGAGGCGACGTCGAACCCGACTTCATGACAGGTCTCGAAGGCGCGGACGACGGGATCGCCGTCGATGCCCAGCACATCTATTGGGCCAACACCGATGCGGGCACGATCGGGCGCTCGGACCTCAACGGTGGCGCGGTCGAAGCGGACTTCATCGCCGGGGCCGGCGAGCCCGAGAGCATCGCGCTGGACCATCGGATCGTCATCAACAGCACCGCGGAATTCAAGGACGCATCCCCCGGGGACGGGTTCTGCGCGGCGGAAGCCAAAAACGGAAGCGTCTGCACGCTGCGCGCGGCGATCGAAGAGGTCAACGCGGGCAAATCCGCGACGCCCACCCCGGTCGCCGTCGAAATCCCCGGCGACAAACTCGAAAAGGTCACGCTGAAAGAAGAGCTGCCGAAGATCGAAAGCCCGATCGCCCTCGACGCCCGCAGCCAACACGGCGCGCTGGTCGCCGGAAAACGCAAGATCGGGCTGATCATCAGCGGCGCCTCACTGTCAACGGGCGAACACAACGGGCTTGAACTGGGCGCCGGGGCCGCGGGCTCGACCATCACCGGGCTGCAGCTCGAACACTTCACCAAGGACGGCGTGCTGCTCGAAGGCGAACACGAGCAGCTGGCCGACTCTGTCCTCAACAGCGACCTCGTCGGAGCGGAGGTGTCCGCCTCCAACGATGTTGTCGGCTCGGGCGAAGGGCTGCCCGGTGACATCTTCTTCCAGGACGGGCGCCAGAAACTCGTCGAATACCTGAAAGGCCTCCTCGCCCGCCACGAATCGGGCGAGCAGTTCCAGCTCGGCATGGAGGCCTTCGGCGGCGGCGTGCTGCTCCAGAAGGCCTCCTCGGGAACGAAGATCACGGGGGACGACATCGGCGTCCACGGCGAAGGCTTCTCGGCGCCGCCCGACGAACTCGAAAAAGACGGCCTGCAGGGCTTCAACGAAAAGAACATCTGGTTCTCGATGGGAGTGCTGGTCGTCCCGAAGGAACCGATCAGCAACGTCACGATCGGCGGCAGCGGAGAAGCGGCCAACGTGATCGGCGGCCAGCTGTTCGGCGTATTGGCCACAGCGGAAGACGGCGCGCCGATCAACGGCCTTTCAATCCTCGGCAACTCCTTCGGCACGAACGCCGACGACAGTCCACTCGAACCCTTCGGCGGCCTGTTCGGGATCCTTGCGCTCGGCTCGATCAAAGGGCTGCACGTCGGCGAAGCCGGCTCCGGCAACACCTTCAAGGACCTGCTGATCGCGGCATCCCTGGACGGGCAGAAGCTCGAAACGCCCTCGGTCCAGGGCAACACCTTCGGCGTCCCCAAAGCGATCGCCAACCCGAAGAGCGCGCTCGAAGGGCACGACGGCTTCGGCCTGATGCTCTCGGACGTCGAAGGCGCCACCGTCGGCGGTTCGGGCGCCGGGCAGGGCAACTCGATGCCGGGCGCCCTGCTGGGCATAACGCTGGCGGGCACTCATCTCAACCGCGACACGATCTCCCACAACACGATTGGCACGGCGCCGGCGACCCCGTTCACGACCTTCAACAAACTGCCGAGCGAATACGACTCGGTGATCGGGATCTTCTCCAACGACCTGTTCAAATCCGCCAGCAAAACGTCGGCTCAGGCGATGCGGATCGAAGACAACCTGATCCAGGGCACGGTCATCGGGATGGAGACGGAGAACATCAAAGGCCTCCAGGTGTTCGGTAACACGCTCGAAAACGACGCCCTGGGACTGCTGGACTCCGGCTCGGGCGGCGAGGAAGTAAACGCCAACAGCTTCCTCAACGACGGGTTGGCGCTGCTCGAGGGAGGGGAAGACCCCACCGAAACACAGGACAAACAGGCCGACGTCAATCCTGAAGACACCAAGCCTGCCACCAGGGAAAACTCCCTCGGTCTGCCCGACTCCGAATATGCCTTTGAAGCCGTCAATGCCGAGTCGACGGCAGAACTGGGCCCGCAGAGCGCGAACACCTCGGCGCAGCCCGGCAGCGAAAACTCGTTCTACGGAAACCGTTTCGGCGTAAGCGCCTCCGGCAGCGTTCAACCCGACGAGCTGCCCGTCCTGATCGCGGGCTATGAGCAGGGCCTGCGTTTCGGGGGCATCGAACCAGGCCAGGGCAACGTGATCAAGGACAACCGTTCCGGCGGCATGCTGATCGGGGGAACACAGCCCCACCCGCCGAACGTGCAGATCCTGGGGAACACGATCTACAACAACGAGAACTTCACCAGCACGATCCCGCTTCCCGGCCTGGGCATCAACCTGATCAGCGAAGAAGGGATCGGCGCCGGCGCCCTCGGCGTCGACCCGCAGGACCCCGAACAGCCGGCGGGGGGCGCGAACCACTCACAGAACTCGCCTGTCCTGAGTGCCGCGGCGGCCGAAACCGGAACGCTCCAGATCAGCGGCTCGCTGCACGGTGTGGCCAACACCAACTACCTGCTCGAGATGTACGCCGACGAAACCGCCAACCCCTTCGGCGCCGGTGAAGGCGAGACCCTGCTCGGCCGGATCAGCCTCGCGACCGACGGCGCGGGGAATGCCGCCTTCACCAGCACCTTCGCCGACCCGGGAGCGTCGTTCGGCTACGTCTCCTCCACCGCCACGACCGTCCCCGGGGGAGGCGAACCCGGCGTCACCA
The DNA here is from genome assembly GCA_963744035.1 of uncultured Solirubrobacteraceae bacterium. GTDB lineage: Bacteria > Actinomycetota > Thermoleophilia > Solirubrobacterales > Solirubrobacteraceae > Palsa-744. The sequence continues at coordinate 128,114 of CAVURZ010000001.1, forward strand.
GCGAGTTCTCCGTAGATGCCGCGATCAAGCGAGCCGCCACGCCCACGCCCACGCTGCCGTCGCCGGCGCCGCCGAGCAGCCCCGCCCCGAAAGGCGCAGCCACGACCACCGTCTCGAGCTCCGGCGGGAGCGCGAGCACCGGCTCGGCAACGGTGACGCTACCGGCCAAGGCCAGCTGCTCGAGCGCAACCGCGACACCCTGCACGGTCACCACGACCGTGTCGGTCCCGTCGAGCGCAGGCAAGGCCAGCCTCGCCGCGGTGACAGCGGGCGCAAAGCCGCTGACGATCGGCAAGGGAACGATGCGTCTCGCAAGCGGCGCCAGTGCGCCGGTGAAGATCACCCTGAACCGCAGGGGCCTGTCGCTGCTGAAGGCCCGCCGGCGTCTCAGCATCACGGTCACCGTGACCATCTCCGGAAGCGCCCGCAAGACCGTCAAGAAGACCTTTCACCTCAAACTTCTCTACAAGGCCCCGAAGAAGAAGGCCAAGAAGCGCTGATCAGGCGCCGGCGGCCCGCGGCCCCGTGAGATCCAGCAGACAGCCCGAGAAGTAGGCTCCCGCGGGCGCCGCCAGCCAGGCGCACAAGCGTCGCCACCTCCGCCGGGCTGCTCGCCGGGCCCGGTGCCAGCGCGACCGTCGTGATGGCGTAGCGGGCCCACTCGACCGACAGCGTGCGCGCCAGGTTCTCAAGACCCGCCGCTGCGGCCGCGGCATGCCCGGCCCCCGCGGCCGAGCGCGGCGCCAGCAGCACGATCCGCCCGCCGGCAGACTCGGGGATGAAGGCCCTAGCCGCCAGCGCCCTGGTCAGATCCCAGGTGCTCTGCAGCGTCTCCGCCAGCGCGTCGGCGGGATCGGCCCGCTCGAACAGTCCGGCGCCGTCCACGACCAGGACGTGCGCAGCATCCAGTTCCCGGAGTGCCACCTCGACGGCGCCATCAGCGGCCGCCTCGCGCTCCCCCGCCTCTCCCGCGGTCGCGGGCGCGCACACGGCAACCTGCGCGCCGAGCGAGGCACAGAGGGTCCGAACGGGCCCAGCGAAGCCGACCTGCGGATCGTCCCCTTCGTCGGCCGCCCTGGCCAGAACGATCGAGACCCCCTCGAGCAGTCCGGGGCGCAGCAGAGCCGATGGGTCAGCCGGCGACATCGTGGTGCACCCTAATGGGCGCCGGGCAGCCGCTGGCGATTCAGGGAGAGCCGAAGGGGTTCGGCTGGTCCTCCGGGGGCGGTGGAGGCGGAGGCGGATAGGACCCGACGTCCGCCACCGGCGGCGCGGAGGCCCCCGAGAGGCGCAGCAGTTCGAAATACAGCACCGCCGCGGCGAGCGCCGACAGCGGCGCCGTCAGCACGCCGATGATCACCCGCACGACGATTCCCACTCCGGTTCCGGCCGAGTCGGCGCCGATCTCAATCGCGCCGGCGAGGATCGACACTGCCACCGTCAACACGAAGATCACCCCGAAGACCGCCCAGCCGTTGCCCTTCACGAGCTCCCGGCTGCGGCTCAGAGCGCCCAGGCCCGGTGGGCGCTCGAGCACCACGACCGGCGCCGCCACCGACCAGATCGTGAGCAGGATCAGCCCCGGGATGATCACCAGGATGAAGCCGATCACGATGCCGATTCCCGCGACCAGCGCGACCAGGATCAGCGAGCCGAGCACCGGCACGGCGGCTTTCAGAAGCTGACTGGGCGTGGCGTCGCGGCGGCCGTCCTGGATGTCGGCGACGAGCTCGACGACCATTCCCGTGAACAGCGTGATCGCGACCAGCCCGATCAGCGTCGAGACCAGCGCCAGGCCCGGGCTCGCGACGACGAGGACGGTCGAGAGGACACCGGTGAAGACGAATACGACGGCGGCGGCCGGCATCAGCACCGATGCCTGATCGACGTAGATGTCCAGCACCTTCCTGATCACCGCGCCGGTGTCCAGCCGGTCTCCCATCGGCCGAACCCTAGGCCAAGCCCCCGACGACCCTGCCGAGCGGGGTTCAGGCGACGGCCGAGCCGGCCGGCGAGCGACGCTCGGCGCGGCGCTGCTCGCGAACCCGGCGCAGGATCCCCTTGCGGCCGTGCTGTTCGAGTCCTCCGTAGAGCGCGCGGATCTCGGTGAGCACCTGATCCGCCACGGCCTGCTGCTGCTCGCGGGAGGGATCGGCGATCGGCTCCCAACGGATCGGATCGCCGTACTGGACGGTGATCTTCGGGAACTGCAGCCGCTTCCAGTTGCGCACATGCGAGGAGCCGTAGATAGCGATCGGCACGACCGGCATTCCCGTCTCGAGCGCCAGTCGCCCGATTCCCCGCTTGGCCTGCGTGGCGAGGTTGCCGGTCCGCGAGCGCCCGCCCTCGCAGTACATCGTGATCGCCCCGCCACGGGCGAGGATCGACTCGGCGGTGATGAACACGTCGTCGTCATGGGCGCCGCGGCGCACCGGGAAAACCCCGCCCGGACTGTAGATGTGCTCCATCGGCCCTTTGAAAAGCTGGGACTTGGCCATGAAGCGGACCTTGCGCCGGATGTAGCAGCCCATCAGGAAGTGGTCCATGAAGGAGAAGTGGTTGGGCGCCAGGATCACGCCGCCGCGGCCGGGCACCTTCTCCACCGAGATCGCCCGCGTGCGCAGCAGGGTGTAGGCGTAGAGCGAGGTCACGACACGGACCGCCTCGTAGACGAAGTTGGGTTCGCGCGTCCGCGCCCGCTCGTGAAAGCGGTCGAAGTACTCCTTCGGGCGAGGGTCCGTGTAGACCTGCTCGCGCATTCCTGACAGCTCGCTCATCTCTAATGCGCTCTACCTCTCCAGCCCTTCAAGGTTACGCCCTGCGCGACTCGTAGACCCGGACGAAGTCCAGCAGCTGGCGCCCGCGGTGTGCGAACCCCGCCACCGTCCGCCCCGTCGCACGGTGGGACAGGTCGAGCTCCACCTCGAGCAGCCGATGCCCCGCCCTGCTCGCATCGATCGTCATGCCGATCTCCATGCCGTACCCGCCGGCGAGCGGCAGCACGTCGCGCAGGGCCGGGAGCGTCAGCGCCCGCTGCCCGGAGATCGGAGCACGGGTCTGCAGGCCGCAGCGCCTGCGGATGGCCCAGCGCGCGAACCCCAGCGCCAGGCCGACACCGCCCCCGACGGAGTTAGAGAACACGGCGACCGCCAGCTCGGCCCGTCCCGCATCCACGACGTCCACCAGCGGGCCGAGCCGCGCGGCCGACTCCCCCAGGTCGCCGTCGCAGAGCAGCACGATCGGCGCGGCCCCGGCGCCGCGGTCAAGCTCGCCCAGCGCCAGCAACGCCGCCATCGTCATCGCCCGCCCCTTGCCGACGCCCTCGGCCCGCGCCACCTGCGCGCCGTGTTCGGCCGCGATCTGCCCCGTCCCGTCACTCGAGCCGTCGTCTGCCACCCAGATCCGCGCGCCGGGGAAGCGGACCCGCAGCGCGGCCAGCGTGGAGCCGATCAGATCGGCCTCATCACGCGCGGCGACGAGCACCAGGACCTCGGGTCCTGAGGATCGGTCGGGGGCGCTATCTATTGTCCCGGCCACGTGTCCTGCGATCGGCTGATGGAGGAGAGATGACGGACATAGAGGCTCATATCACCGGCACCGTATGGAAAATCGAGTGCGCGGTCGGTGACAAGATCGACGAGGGCGACACCGTGGCCATCCTCGAGTCGATGAAGATGGAGATGCCCGTCGAGGCCGAGGACGCCGGCACCGTCACGGAGATCCGCTGCGAGGAGGGCCAGGCCGTGAACGAGGGCGACACCCTGGTCGTGCTCGAGTAGACCTCTCAGCGCGCTCCCGAGCCAGGCGGCGCAGCGCTCATCGAGCGCGGGAGCAGCTCCTCGCTCGCGCGCCGTCGGCGCTCGCGCCACCATCTGTCGAGCACCCAGCCGGGACCGGCGAGAACGAGCAGGATGAAGGCCGTCTTGTCCACGAAGCCGTGGACATGGCCCTGTGAGAGGAGCGCGATCAGGCCCGTCGCGAAGGCCAGCCGGCGGGCATGGCGCGGTGGAGCCCCGTTCGTGCGGGCCTTGTACCAAGGGGGTGCCGCGGTCCCAAAGGGATTCTCGTTCGCGTCGGGTTTCGACGTCAACTCCCCCACTGGAGAAATTATGCGCGGTCGTTCGCCCGAACGCAGGGCGGCGCCTCTCGGCTAGCCTTCCGCCGGTGTCCGCCCCGTCCTCCCCACGCGAGCTGGCCGACGGCAAGCTGCTCGTGGACGAGCCTGCCGAGGGCGTCGTTCGCCTGACGATCTCAAACCCGGCGAAGCGCAACGCCCTGGATCACCCGATCCTCGATGCGATCTCCGAGACCCTCACACAGCTGAGCGGCGACTCCTCGACGACGCGGTGCGTTGTCGTGACGGGCGCCCACGGGATGTTCTCCGCCGGCTATGACATCGGTGAGATCCCGGCCGCCGAGTTCGAGGAGCGCGCCGAGCGGCTGGTGGCCCACCCGTTCACAGAAGCGATCGACGCGCTGGAAGCATTCCCCTACCCCACGGTTGCGATGCTGCCCGGCCACACGATCGGCGGCGGCCTGGAGCTGGCCCTTTCGTGTGACCTGCGGGTGGCACTCGAGGGCATCAAGCTGGGCATGCCCCCGGCCAAACTCGGCCTTGTCTACTCCCACACGGGCCTGCGGCGGTTCATCGATGCGATCGGCGTCCCGCGCACGCGTGAGCTGTTCCTGCTCGGCAAATACATCGAAGCGCCCACCGCCCTGGACTGGGGGCTGATCAACAGGATCGCCAGCACGGAGGCACTCGAGCCGCTGACGCTCGAAATGGCCGCCGAGCTGGCGGGCAACGCGCCGCTGGCCCAGCGCGGGAACAAGCGTGTGATCGCCGAGCTGCTGCGAGCCGAGAGCACGCTGCCGGCCGATATCGAGGAGGAACTGATCGAGCTGCGCCAGGCATCGTTCGCCTCGGAGGACATGCGCGAGGGGATGCGAGCCTTCGCCGAGAAACGTCCGGCCCGATGGAACGGGCGCTGAAGGCGCTCTAGACGTCCGCCGCGCCCCATACGGTTTTGGCAATGTCAGACCGTCGGGGATCTCTGATCACGCGCGAGGAGGCCCTGCGCCTCGGTGAGCTCGAGGACCACGGGGCGATCGAAGCGCTGATCAAGCGTGCCTGGGAGGCCCGGGTCGAGCGCTTCGCCGACTCGACCGACATGTGCTCGCTGGTCAACGCCAAGTCCGGCGGCTGCGCCGAGGACTGCGGCTTCTGCGCGCAGTCGCGCTTCGCCGATGCAGAGACGCCGATGCACGCGATGATGGAGCCCGAGCAGATCCTCGAGCACGCCCGGGCGGCCGAGGCCGCGGGGGCGCACCGGTTCTGCATGGTCACCCAGGGCCAGGGCCTGTCCAAGCGGGACTTCGAGAAATACCTCGAGGGCGTGCGGCTGGTCTCCGAGAAGACGAACCTGAAGCGCTGCGCCTCGGTCGGGCACATCTCCGCGCAGCGCGCGCTGGCGCTGAAGGAAGCAGGGATCCAGCGTGTTCACCACAACGTGGAGACCTCCCAGAGCTACTACGACGAGGTCACCAGCACGGTCCGCTACGAGGGCCGCCTGCGTACCATCGATGCCGTCAAGGAGGCGGGCCTCGAGACCTGCGTCGGCGGGATCCTGAACCTCGGTGAGACCCGCGAGCAGCGCGTCGAGATGGCCTTCGAGCTGGCGGAGATCAACCCGACCAGCGTCCCCATCAACATGCTCAACCCGCGACCCGGGACGAAGTTCGGCGACCGCGAGTTCATGGACCCGTGGGAGGCGGTCAAGTGGATCGCGATCTTCCGCCTGATCCTGCCGGAAGCCCTGTTCCGCCTCTGCGGCGGGCGGGTCGAGAACCTCGGCGAGCTGCAGCAGCTCGCCGTCCAGGCCGGCATCAACGGGGTCATGATGGGCAACTTCCTGACCACGCTCGGCAACGAGCCCGAGACCGACCGGGCGATGTTCGAAGAGCTGGGCCTGAACGTCGCCCGCCAGCCCGACAACGCGTCCAACCCGCGACCGGACAACCGGGCGGGCTGGCTCGCGGGCGAGACGCCCGACGTAGTCGATGAGCTGCTGCAGGACGCCCGTGGGGACGGGCCGGTGGAACTGAACGTGCGGCTGTGGGATCCATCGACACAGCTGCGCTTCCGTGCCAAGCGCGGTGTCCCGCCGCGGCCGGACGGCGCCCCCAACCGCATACCGGTCGGCTAGGGCGGCATCGGTGCAGGAGATCTCCGAGCGCCTGCAGGAGCTTGAGGGACTCGGCCTGTCCCGACGGCTGCGCCAGATCAGCGGCCCCCAGGGCCCGACCGTCCTGCTCGACGGCAAGCCCGTCCTGCTGCTGTGCTCGAACAACTATCTCGGGCTGGCCGATCATCCCCGGGTGCGCGAGGCCGCCGCCGAGGCCGCCATGCGCTGGGGCGTCGGCGCGGGCGCCTCGCGCCTGGTCTCGGGCTCGATGACGATCCACCGGCGCCTCGAGGAGCGCCTGGCGGCCTTCGAGCACAGCGAGGCCTGCCTGCTGTTCGGCTCCGGCTACCTGGCCAATCTCGGCGTGATCGGCGCGCTCGCCGGCGAGAGCGATGTGATCTTCTCGGACGAGCTCAACCACGCCTCGATCGTCGACGGCTGCCGCCTCTCGCGAGCGGAGGTCGTCGTCTACCGCCACCGCGACATCGAGCACCTCGATTGGTGCATGCGCAAGCACGGCGAGCGAAAGGCCGGCAGGCTGATCGCGACCGACTCGGTCTTCTCGATGGATGGCGACATCGCCCCGCTGGCCCACATCGCGGAGCTGGCCAACATCTATGACGCCCGGGTCGTCGTCGATGAGGCCCACGCGACCGGAAACGTCGGCCCCGATGGTCGGGGAGCGGTCGCGGCCGCCGGCCTCGAGGGCGAGATCGATGTCGTGATCGGGACCCTCGGCAAGGCTCTGGGCTCCTACGGCGCCTACGCCTGCGGGACCAGCGAGATGATCTCCTACCTGATCAACACGGCCCGCTCGATGATCTTCTCAACCGCCCCCGGCCCGCCCGCCGTGGCCGGCGCTCTGGCCGCCCTGGAACTGCTCGAAGAGCGCCCCCACCGGGTCGCCAGGCTGCGCTCCAACGCCCGCGTCCTGCGCTCGGCACTGGCAGGCGAGGGGTTCCCGGTGGCTGAGAGCGAGATGCACATCATCCCCCTGGTGGTCGGCGATGAGCGGGCGGCCATGCGCCTGTGTCAGAACGCGATCGAACTCGGCGTATTCGCCCAGGCGATCCGGCCGCCGACGGTCCCTCCGGGTACCTCCCGGCTTCGCCTGACGGCGATGGCCTCGCACACCCCGACGGAGCTGCGAATGGCCGCGGAGATCTTTGCCGAGGCCGCCCATCGCGCGGGCCTGGACCCGCGCTCGTTCACCTCCCCGGCGCCTGAGCCGGCGCATGAGGTGGAGGAGGTCGAGACGGCCCTGGGCCGGGCCGTGCGAATCGCACAGACCGAGGCCGTCGCCGCCGATGCCCAGGCCGGCGAGGACGCGGACTCGGGGCCGGTGCGCGCACCCACACTCGCCGAGGAGCTTCAGGCGGTCTCGAACGCCCCATTTGACTTCGAGCGCGAGAGCTCGCCCGCCCACGCGGCCTAGACCGGCGCCGGAGCAGCGATGCGCGGCCTGTTTGTGACGGGAACCGACACCGGTGTCGGCAAGACGATCCTGAGCGCGGCGCTCGTCGGCGCGATGTCGGCGGCCGGCGAGCCCGTGGTCGCGCACAAGCCCGTTCTGACAGGACTCGCGGAGGCCCCGGAGAGCGAGTGGCCGCGAGACCATGAGCTGCTGGGCGAGATGGCCGGGATGAGCCCGGAGGCGGTCGCGCCACTGCGTTTCGCCGTGCCTGCCTCGCCCCACCTGGCCGCTGCCCTGGAGGGTGTGGAGCTCGACCCGGACGAACTGGTGGCAAACGCAGATGCCGCAGGCGTCGATGACCAGGGCCGGGGGCGCACACTCGTCGTGGAGGGCGTCGGCGGTCTGCTGGTACCGCTCGCCGAGGACTACACGGTCCGTGACCTGGCGGTCCAGCTCGGCCTGCCGCTCCTCCTCGCAGCCCGCCCGGGTCTCGGCACGATCAACCACACCCTGCTCAGCCTCGAGGCCGCCAGGTCCCACGGCCTGGTGGTGGCGGGGGTGGTGCTGAACCCGTGGCCGCAGGAGCCAGGGCCGCTCGAACGGTCCAACCTCCAGACGATCGCGAGGCAGGGGCGCGTCGAGGTCTCGACCCTTCCCCGGCTCGCGGCCGGTGAGCGAGCATCGCTCGTGGCGGCCGGCGCGGCGCTGCCCTGGCGGCAATGGCTCGACGGGCTGGACGGCGACGGACACCCTTTGAACTGAGCAGAGCGAGTCTGTAGCCTGGATCGCAGTGGGGACCGCCGAGAGGAACCGCGGCGCGCAACGAGCTAAGGAGAGCAGAGTGCCGAGCAACCGCATCCGCCTCACCGCCGTCGCCGCAGTGCTGGGAGCGGTCGCGGCGCTCGTGTTCGCCTGCGGCGCCTCGGCAGCCGTGGTCGTCTCCTCGCGGATCACCAGCCCCGCCGACGCCAGCTACTTCCTGGAATCCCCGGCGCACAAACCGTTCACGATCAAGGGAACGTTCAAGACGAACGAACCGATCAAGAAGGAAGAAGAACCGGAAGCCGAAGTGCGCTGCTATTCCGGCGTCGAAGCGGCCGAATCGCTCTCAGAAGGAGAAGTCGAAGAAGGTCACTTCGAAAAGCTCAAAACGGACGAATACGAGTTCGAACTGACCGGGATCACCGCCGGGGAACTCGGTGAAGCGCCATGCGTGCTGCGGCTGGTGCCGGACGCGAACACCGAAGCCCTCGTTCCCGGGAGCTCCACGCCATTCGAAGGCCCACGCGTCGCCGGGTCGCTGTTCGGGCAGACACCGACGGCATATGGACTTGAATCCCGGTCACTGACGTCTGTCTTCGAACTCACCTCGGCGGGACACTGCGGGCTCGGGCTGACGCAGCTGGTCAACTCGCCGCAGCTGGGCGAGAGCGAAGAACTGTTCGAATGCGCAGGCGCGCTGTACGGCGAAGAACCCGGAGCCGGCCGGGCGGCGGTCCAGGTCGACGGGCACAACGCCTTCGACCCCTACTCGGCCGAGAACATGCTGGCCCGGGTCAAACCGTCCAACCTCCCGCCCAGCGTCACGGTCGAAAACTCCTTCGACGAAGCCGCCGGGCTGGAGTCGATCCACGAGACCGACCCCCTGGTTCTCTGCGAAGGGAAAACGGCCGCCTTTCCCGAGACCGCGGAAAGCTGTGAAAAATTCGCCGAAGCCGGCGTCTGGCTGGAACGTGATTGGACGATCGCCGACGGCGGCCGACTCGTCTCGATGACCGACACGTGGCGCTCGAAGGACGCACAGGCCCACAAAGTGAGCGCCATATACACGCAGGAACTGGCTGGAGATCTGAGCTCCCCCGGCACGTATGAGTTCCCCGACGCGGGAACGGCGTTTGCGAGCACTGTCAAGGGCGAGACGCAGGCGGTGAACGCCGGCGAAGGAGCGATTCTCTACCGCGAGGACGGGACCGCAGCTGAAACCCCCGGCGGGCCGCACCCGATCGGGGCGATCATCCTCGACACCTCCCCGAGCGCTCCGCTCAGCGTGACGGACGGCAGCGCTGAAACCAAAGGCTTCAGCGCCGTGCAGATGCCCTACAGCCTCGAACTGCCGGCGGCCGGTACGCGCAGCCTGAGCATGAGCTTCGCCCAAGGCTACACGATCTCCGAAGTCTGCGCGCTCGCCGAAACGGTGAAATCCAGCTGCCGACTGGCGGTCGCGAACAACCCGTCGCCGGTGAACACCGCCCCGCCACCGCCGCCATCCAAACCGGTCGTCCAGGCTCCCCGCGCCGGGCGCACCGGCGCGATCAAGGTGCTCAGGGGAAACATCACGGTGCCGCTGGGCTGCAGCGGCCCGGCCGGCACCACCTGCCAGGTCCGGGTCACGGTGACGACGCTCGAGAAGCTTCACGGCTCGCGCATCAGCGCGCTGGCGGCGAAGACGAGGACGGTCACGATCGCCGGCGCCTCGACGGCGATCGCCGCCGGCGGGCGGCGCACCGTGACGGTCAAGCTGAACGCCCTGGGACGGTCACTGCTGGCCCGTTTCCACAAGCTGCCGCTGCACATCGCGGTGCTTCAGCAGGGCATCTCGGGCGCGGCGGCGAGGATCGCCGCGCAGAACCTCACGCTGGCCGTCAAGCACCGCTGAGCGACCGATAGTCCGATCGTCCAGTCGCTCCGGAGCGGCGGTTATGCTCGCCGCTGTCCAGTTCCGTCCGCGCTCGGCCCAGGGCCGACAACACCGGAGGCCGCCTTGCCCACTTCTCGCCACCCCGCAGCACTCATCGTCGTCCTCGCGATCGCCGTCGGCGCACTGGCGATCAGCGCGGTGTCCGCCCAGGCGATCGTGCCGATCAACAGCTCCCAGATCACGACCCCGGCCGGCACCACCTATCTGCTGACCGACGAAGCCGCGGAGGGGCCCGACGTGACGATCGCCGGAACGTCGAACATGAGCGAAGTCGACATCCGCTGCTACTACTCGAGCCAGACCAACGGCTACACGCCGCTGGCGGAAAAAGTCGAAGTCTCAGGCGGCGCCTTCTCGGTGAGCGTCCCGCGCAAACAGTTCGAAGCAAGGAACGACTACGAACTCTGCCGTCTGCGAGCGGTGCCGGTCGGCTCGAGCGACTCGCTGTCACCCGGCACCCAGGGATTCTTCCAGGGCCCGTTGGTGCTGCCCTCAAACTTCGCCGCCGAACCCGGCTACTCGAATGTCACGCTGAGCTCGCTGGAAGCGATGGCCTACATTACCCAGGCTGAGCGCTGCGGCGTGGAAACCCACCTGGTCAACCAGTCGCTTGAACGGACTCCCTATCTGTTCTATTGCGCCGGAGGCGTGGTAGACGCCCTGGTCGGGGAAACCGAGCCGAGCATGAAGGTGGACGGCGCGGCCGCCTACGGGCCCGGCTCGGCACACCAGATCAACGAACGCGTGAAAGCGACCCTTCCCGGCACGCCGGAAATCACGATCCTCAGCCGCAGCTTCAACGAATCGACGGGCGACACGACCTACACCGAAAGCGACGCCTTCGTGCACTGCGCGCCCGAAGCAAACGCGGTGCCAGAGGTGGCCACCTGCTCGTCATTCGTCTCCGCCGGGGTGACGCTCGAACGAACCGTCACCACGAGCTCGGCGCTGAAGGTCATCGCGGTGCACGATTCGTGGCGCTCGACCGACGGGAAACCGCACGAAATCGCGGTGAACTACTTCGACGAATTCGAACAACAGGAAAGTCCCGGGAATCTGGGCGCGTTCGAGTTCCCCGGTACCGGCTCCTTCGCCGGCACGGCGCCGGGTGAGACGGTGCCCGTTCCGGCCGGGCCCGGCTCTGTCCTCTACCGGTGGAGCAGTGCGACGCCGGACGCCGGTGACGGGGTCAATCCGCAGGGCGCCCTCGTCTATGACCGTGCGCCGAGCGGGCCGTTGAAAGTGACCGTGCCCACGAGCAAAGGAGAAGAGGAGACGGTCTATGAAGCTCCCTACACGCTGGCGGTGCCGGCCGGCGGAGCGACCACGGTCAGGATGACCTACATCACCGGCTTCGGCCTGCCGGAAATCCGCGCCGAGGCCGAAGCGGCGATCGCGGGATTCGCCCCGTCGATCGCGATCACGGGCCCAGCCAGCGGAGTCACCGTGGAACCGGAAAGCGCAACCGTCACGGTGACCGGCACGGCTGCCGACAGCGGGTTGCTGAGCGGCGTCAGCGTCAACGGTGTCGCCGCGTCGATCGGGGCCGGAGGAGCCTGGTCGGCGACGGTGCCCCTGAAAGCGGGCGCGAACACGATCACCGCAACGGCAACCGACCAGGCCGGCATCACGAAGAGCGCGGCGATCACCGTGAACTACAAGATCCCACCGGGCAAAGGGGCCCTCTCCGGGAAGGTCACGGTCAGCAACGGGAAGGTGATCTTCTCGCTCAAGTGCACCGGCGCGGTGGGCTCGAAGTGCTCGGTCAAGGACAGCCTGGTGACGGTCGAGCGACGCAACAGGTCGAAGATCGTCGGCCTGCTGGCCCGGATCAAGAAGCGCAGCGTCACGATCGCCTCGGGCGCGCAGTCGATCGAAGCCGGAAAGACGCTGAAGGTCACGCTCAAGCTCAACGCGACGGGCAGGGCGCTGTTGAAGAAGTTCCACAAAATCCCCGCCCATCTGACGGTGAGCGTCGCCGGCCTGCCCAAGGCGAAAACGGTGATCTCAAAGAGCCTGACCGTCAAACCGGCCAAGGCGAAGCACAAGAAGCACTGAGCGCTCAGAGCTCGGACTGGGCAGTGGCGGCCGCGGACATCGCGGCCGCCACGCGCTCTAGGTCCGGCTGCCCGATGACGTACGGAGGCATCGCGTAGATCAGGTCACGGAAGGGCCTCAGCCAGACACCTTGCGCGACGGCCGCCGCGGTCGCAGCGGCGATGTCGACGGGCCGCTCCATCTGAACCACGCCGATCGCCCCCAGGACTCTCACGTCCGAGACGCCCGGGAGCTCGGCGATCGGCTCGAGGCCCGCGCGCAGGCCGGTCTCGATCGCCTGCACCCGCGCTCTGAGATCCTCGCCGCCGAGCAACTCGAGGGAGGCCAGCGCGACCGCGCAGGCCAGCGGGTTGGCCATGAAGGTCGGCCCATGCATCAGCCCGCCCCCCTCCCCGCCCGAGATGGCCTGCGCGACCGTCGCGGTGCAGAGGGTCGCTGCCAGCGTCATGTAGCCGCCGGTCAGCGCCTTGCCGACACACATGACGTCCGGCGAGACGCCGGCGTGCTCGCAGGCGAACATCGGCCCGGTCCGGGCGAAGCCGGTCGCGATCTCATCGAGGATCAGCAGCAGGCCGTGCCGGTCACAGATCTCGCGCATCAGGCGGACGCACTCAGGTGAGTGAAATCGCATCCCGCCGGCGCCCTGAACGACTGGCTCGACGATGATGGCCGCCAGTTCGTCGCTGTGCGCGCCGGCCAGCTCGCGCACGCCGGCAGCCCACTCCTCATCCAGGCCGGCCGCGAAGCCGTCGGGCGGGCGCTCGGCGAAGACCTGCTCGGTCAGGGTGCCGGCGAACAGGTGATGCATTCCTCCGACCGGATCACAGACGCTCATCGCCCCGGCCGTGTCGCCGTGATAGCCGCCTCTGACGGTCAGCAGCCGTGTCCGCCGTGGGCGCCCAAGCGCGCGCTGGCACTGCAGGGCCATCTTCAGAGCCACCTCGACGGCCACCGAGCCTGAGTCGGCGAAGAACACCCGCTCGAGGCCCTCCGGCGCCATCGCCGTCAGGCGCTCGGCCAGTTCGATCGCCGGCTGGTGGGTCAGCCCGCCGAACATCACATGGGCCATGCGCCCGAGCTGCCCGGTCACGGCCTCGTCCAGCGCAGGGTTGCGATAGCCATGGATCGCGCACCACCACGACGACATCCCGTCGATCAGCTCGCGCCCGTCGGCGAGGCGCAGCCGGACCCCCTCGGCCGAGACGACCGGCAACGAGGGGACGGCGGCCGGAAGCCCGCCGTAGGGGTGCCAGACCCGCTCAGCGTCAAGCGCCAGCAGGTGCTCCCAGTCGGTCAGCGCGGGCCCTAGTCCTCGTAGATGGTGAAGTCGCGCTTGCGCGCTCCACACACCGGGCAGAACCAGGTGTCGGGGATGTCCTCGAAGGCCGTGCCGGCGGGGATGCCGCCGTCGGGGTCGCCTTCCTCTGGGTCATAGATGAAGCCGCAGGACTCGCAGATCCAGCGCTGGAGGATCTCGGTGGCGCTCATCTTCGGGGGCTCTGTGTGGTGTCGCTCATGCGCCGAAGATTACCGACAGGTAGGGTCAGCCGATGCGCGCGTCGGGGGACACGTCAGGAGGGATCGGGGAGCCGGGTCAGGGCCTGAACTCGGGGCCGCCCGTAAAACCGCGCCAGGCCGCCAGCGTGATTCTTCTGCGAGGCGGCGAGGAGACGCTCGAGCTGCTGCTGGTCAAGCGCACGCCGAAGGCCCGCTTCATGGGCGGCGTATGGGTCTTCCCCGGCGGTGCCGTCGATGCCGACGAGGGCGACGGCGACGCCGCCCACCGGATGGCCGGGATCCGCGAGCTGCGCGAGGAGGCCTCGATCTCGCTCGAGAGCCCGGAGGAGCTCATCAAGTTCTCGCGCTGGATCACCCCGGCGGCGGTCTCGACCCGCTTCGACACGCACTTCTTCCTGGCATCGCTGCCGGAGGGACAGGAGCCGAAGGTCGACGGCGAGGAGTGCGTGGATCTCGGCTGGTTCACCCCCGAGGGCGCCCTTGACGCCCACGCGTCCGGCGAGATCCTGCTGGTCTTCCCGACCATCAAGCATCTCGAGCAGCTCAGCGATTTCACGACGGTGACGGAGCTGCTGGCCTACGCCACCGGCCGCGAGGTACTGCCGATCGAGCCCCACGTGGTCGTCGAGGGCGAGGTCGCCCGCATCCTGCTGCCGGGCGAGCCGGGCTACTAGCTCCCGCGAACCTCAGGCGGCCTGCTGGGCGGCGATCACGTGCGTCACGGCGTTGATCAGCGCCAGGTGGGTGAAGGCCTGGGGGTAGTTGCCGAGGTGGCGCCCGGAGGAGGCCTCGAGCTCCTCGCCGTAGAGCTCCAAGGGGGATGAGTAGGACAGCAGACGCTCACACAGGTGCTCGGCCTTCTGGTGCTCGCCGATCTCTGAAAGGGCCGAGACGAGCCAGAAGGAGCAGATCAGAAATGTCCCCTCCTCGCCCTCGAGCCCGTCGTCGGTGGAGTCGGTCCGATAGCGCAGGACCAGCCCGCTCTCTGTCAGCTCCTCGCGGATCGCCATGACGGTATTGCGCACCCGTTCGTCCTCGGGCGGCAGGAAGCGCAGAAGCGGCACCAGCAGCGTCGAGGCATCGAGCGCATCGGTGTCGTAGTGCTGGCGGAAGACACCGCGCTTGTCGACCCCCTTGTCGAGCAAGTCGTCGCGGATCTCATCGGCGATCACCTGCCAGGCCTCGGACTGATCGTCATCACCGCGGCGTTCGGCCAGCCGTGCGCCCCGGTCCATGGCCACCCAGCACATCAGCTTCGAGGACACGTAGTGGCGCGGCTCGCCTCGGGCCTCCCAGATTCCCTGGTCTGGCTCGCACCAGACCCGCGAGGCGCATTCGACCTGATCCTTGAGCACCGGCCACAGCCGCTCGGGAATGTGGTCGCGCTTCTTTGAGTGCAGGTACACGGAATCCAGCACGGCGCCGTAGACATCGTTCTGGCGCTGGTTGTAGGCGCCGTTTCCGATCCGTACAGGCCGCGCGCCCTCGTAGCCCTTGAGGTGCTCCAGCGTGCTCTCGACGAGGTCTTTCTGGCCCTTGATCCCGTACATGATCTGCAGCGAGCCATCCTCGTTGCGCTCCATGTCGGCCAGGTACTGCACGAAGTCGTCGGCCTCCCAGTTCAGGCCCAGGGCGTGCAGGCCCCAGAGCGTGAACGAGGCGTCGCGCATCCAGCAGTAGCGGTAATCCCAGTTGCGTTCGCCCCGCGGAGTCTCGGGCAGCGAGGTCGTCGGCGCGGCGACCAGCGCCCCGGTCGGCATGAAGGTCAGGCCCTTGAGAACCAGCGCCGAGCGCTGCAGATGAAAGCGCCAGGGGTGATCGGGGTAGGTCCCTTCAGCCATCCAGGTGCGCCAGAAGTGGGCCGTCCGCTCGAGGTGGCCCTCGGCCTGCTCGACGGTGTGGGGGCCGCCGAGGCCCTCGGTCCAGGACAGCGCGCAGAAGCGCTTCTCGCCTTCGGACATCGTGTGGCGGCCGTGGGCCCGGTTGCCCTCTATCCCCATGCGGATGTCGCTGAACAGCCGGAAGGCGGTGACGTCATCGGTGGCATCCATCGCGCAGTGGCCCTCCTCGCCGGTCTGCACGACCGACCAACGCGCCGGCGTGGCGCCGTAGTCGAGCATCGGCTCGCAGACGATCTCCACCTGCACCTGGCCCTGGATGCATTCGACCATCCGCACGACCAGGTGGTCGGCGTCGTAGTCGGTCGGCGGGCGCGTGTGGCTGGAGCCGTGTTTGTTGTCGTGCCAGGGGCCGATCGTCAGGGCATCGACCACACGCAGCCAGCCCTGGGGGGTCATCCAGGTGGTCTCGATCATGTTGGTCCCCGGGATGTAGCGCCGCCCGGCGGGCACGTAGAGGCCGTAGGGGCCAACCCGCCAGCTGCCGGCGCCGCGGTCGAGCATCGCGCCGAAGATCGACGGCGAGTCGAAGTGCGGCAGGCACATCCACTCGATCGAGCCGTCGGATGAGACCAGGGCACCGGTGTGGCAGTCCGAGAGGAAGCCGTAGTCGGCGATCGGCGGAAAGGGAGAGGACTGCGAGGTCGCACTGTTCCCGTTGCGTACGGTGTTCCCGACGGCTGGTGCGCTCACCACTCGATCCCTTCGAAATTTGGGCGCTCGACGCCCTGCGGCAACTGCCCCTCTTCGTCGAGCTTGTCCAGGTGGGCCGCGAGCGTCACGGTGGCAGCCGGGCGCAATGCGGCGGGGACGTCGGACCAGACGTCATCCAGCAGCTCATCGGCCGTGCGCCGGCCGGCCTTGAGCGACATGATCAGCCTGTTCTCGCGGTCTGTTCGGTGGGCGATGTATTCATCGAGCTTGCGGTCCGGGTCCCACACCGGCGGACCGTGTCCGGGGCAGATGACATCGAAGTCTCCCCGACGGCGCAGACGCTGAAGCGCGTCGAGGTAGCCCGCCAGGGATCCCGGGTGGGGGGCGATGAACACGCTGCCGCTGCCCAGAACCGCGTCGCCGCTGAAGCAGGCACCGGCTCCGACCAGGGCGAAGTGATCGGGGGCGTGCCCGGGAGCGGAGACCGCGGTGAACGGGCCGACCTGCCCGCCGTCGAGGAGCACGACGTCGGCATTCCCTCCGGCGGCCGCGAGGGGCGCGTCGAAGCGCTCGAGCAGCACCGGAACGGCCTCCGAGTGATCGGCGTGGCCATGCGTCAGAACCACGCCGCCGAGACCGCCACGCTGCTCGATCGCCCGCGACAGCGCGACGAGGTGCTGATCCAGCGACGGGCCGGGGTCGACGACCCAGGCCGGCTCGCGTCCGACGACCCACGAGTTGGTCCCCGTGAGCGTCAGCGGCGATGGATTCTCGGCCCGCACCAGCAGGATGTCGTGCCTGCTGAGCAACTCGGCGCGGGACGCCTCGCCGTCCGGCTCCTCGCCGAACGGCTGCGGTGTCCCTGCCGAGCTCGGCGGCGTCTCCATGGCCGCGACGTTAGCTGACGCGCCCAGTGGATCGGCCGCCTGCGAGCTACCGGCCGCGATTGGCCGAGCGGCCGCGGCGCGAGGCGCCGCTTGAGGACGCCCCACCTGCCCGGCCTGCACTCGCGCGGCCTGCGCCTGAGCGAGCAGCGCCGGAGCGGCTGGCTCCGCCGCCGGTTCCCTGTCCGCCACGCCCGCCGCTGCGATTGCGAGACCCGCCGGGGCGGGAGCGCGTGGAGGATGCCTGGGGAGTTCCAGCGGGGCTCGAGAGTCCGGCGAGCTCGAGCTCGCGGTGGAGCCCCAGTCCGCCGACCATCCCGGCCAGCTCGCGGCCCTGGTCGTGAGTCACGAGGGTCAGGCCGATGCCGCTGGCTCCGGCCCGGGCCGTGCGCCCGACGCGATGGACGTAGTCCTCGCGCGTCGCCGGCATGTCGTAGTTGATCACGTGAGTGATGTTCGCGACATCGATCCCGCGAGCGGCGACATCGGTCGCCACCAGCGTGTCGACGACACCGGCCTCGAAATTGGCCAGTGCCCGCTCGCGCTGCCCCTGGGACTTGTCGCCGTGCATCGCGACAGCCCGCACGCTGCTGTGGGCGAGCTTCTTGACGAGCCGATCGGCTCCGCGCTTGGTGCGGACGAACACCAGTGTCAGGCCGCGCTCGGAGTCGCTCAGCTCGCTGACCAGGCGCTGGACCTTGCCCTCGTGGCTGACGGTCACGAAACGATGCTCGACATCGCCCTTGCGCTCCTCGGAGTGGGCATGCTCGTGGCGACGGGGGTTGGTCGTGTAGGCCTTTGCGATCCGGCCGACCTCGCCCTCGAGGGTCGCCGAGAACAGCAGTGTCTGGCGCTCGGAGGCGGTCATCTTGACGATCCGGTCAACGACCGGCTTGAAGCCCATGTCGAGCATCCTGTCGGCCTCGTCCAGGACCAGGATGCGGACCTTCGCGAGCGACACGTCGCGGCGCTCGATCAGGTCGAGCAGCCGGCCCGGTGTGGCCACCAGGATGTGCGCCCGTGCGGCCAGGCGCGCCTGCTTGACGATCCCGGCGCCGCCGTAGACGGGGGCGATCGACAGCGCCCTGGCGTGAGCCAGGGGCCGCAGGTCGTCAACGATCTGGATCGCCAGCTCCCGCGTGGGGGCCAGGATCAGCGCCGAGGGGCGGGCGTCGGAGTCGCGCAGGCGCTCGACGACCGGCACGCCGAAGGCGAGGGTCTTGCCCGATCCCGTGGGTGACTGGGCGAGAACGTCATGGCCGGCCATGACATCGGGAATGACCATCCCCTGAACGGCGAATGGCTTGGAGATGCCGCGATCGGCCAACTCCTTGACGACGACCTCGGACACGCCGAGATCGGCAAATGATGCGTGCTTCATGTTGTGCTCCTTCTGGCGGCCTTCGGGCCGCCGCTGCGAATGGAGATTCGACTGACCCCATCCGCGCTCGGAGCGCCAACAAAGACAAAGAACCTCACGGGCGACTTCGCCACCCGTACTACGACCGTAGCAGCCGGGCTGCTCTGTGTCTGCAACCCGGGGGCCGCCCGGAAAGGGCTAAAGCCGTTTGGCCGTGAAGGCCACCGTCCCGCTGGTGCAGATCGGCGGTTCGTTGCCGATGTGCTCCTGGGACTCGCGTACCAGCGTCCCGCCGACGTGGCTGCCCTTCACTGTGAGCGTGATCTTTTCGACGGCGACGACGAGCTCCTTGCCGGCTTCTGTCACGCCCGAGTGCGAGGAGAAGCGCAGTGAGCCGGCGGAGGACAGGCGCAGCGGTATTTCAGGGCCCTGGATCTGCGACTGGAACGTTGTCGTGTCGGGGCATGTCACGTCGGCGAAGACCATCGCCGAGTTGTCCTTGTGGCTGAAGCTCGCGCAGTAGCCGGCTCGCTTGGCGCTGTCGCCGATCGCGAAGCAGCGACCCTTCGTGATCTTGATCGTGAACGTGTAGCAGGGGTGCGCCAGAGCGGCGCTCCCACACTGCGTGCTCCTCGCCGCGTAGGTCCCCGTCTTCGGCGTCGCGCCGGCCGCCGCCGTCGCCGTCGCCGTCGCCGTCGCCGTCAGGGCGAGCACCGAGAGCAGCGCCGTGAGGCTCACCGTAAGCCAGCCCCAGAAGGCTGGGATCTCTCTCGTGAATCGCACCGCCGCGATCCTAGAGGACGGAGGAGCTGTCCGCGCAACCCGCCGCGCGGACAGCTCCTCCAGCGAAACGGGCGCTCAGGCGCTGCGGATCAGCTTCTTGTTGACGAACTCGTCGGCCCCATAGCGGCCGAGCTCACGTCCGAAGCCCGAGCGCTTGAAGCCGCCGAACGGCAGCTCGGGGCTGTCGGCGCCGACGAGGTTCACGTAGACCATCCCGGCCTCGATCCGGTCTGCCACCCGCTCGGCCTGGGCGCTGTCGTTGGTCATCAGGTACGAGCCCAGCCCGAACTGCGTGTCGTTCGCAAGGGTGACCGCCTCCTCCTCGGAGGAGACCTTGTAGACCTGTGCGACGGGCCCGAAGAACTCTTCCTGGGATGCCGCGTCGCCGGGCTTGATACCGGTCAGGATCGTGGCCTCGAAGAAGTTCCCGTCGCGGTTGCCGCCGAGCACGACCTCGGCCCCCGCGTCGACGGCGCGTTTCACCTGGTCATCGAGGCGCTCCGCCGCGGCCTTCGAGGAGAGCGGCCCCATCGCCGTGTCCTCGGACGTGGGGTCGCTCGCCTTTGCGGCACCCATGCGACCCTTGAGCTCCTCGAGAAACTCGTCGTAGTAGCTGTCGAGAATGATGAAGCGCTTGGCCGCGTTGCAGGACTGACCGGCGTTGTCGAGTCGCGCTTCGGCTGCCTTCTCCGCCGCCTCGGCGACGTTGTCGGTGCCGAGCAGGATGAACGGATCGGATCCGCCGAGCTCGAGCACGACCTTCTTGAGGTTCTTCCCGGCGATCGCCGCGACTGCCGCGCCGGCGCGCTCGGAACCGGTGACCGATACGCCGCGGACGCGCGGGTCGGCGATCACCCGCTCGATCTGCTCGTTGGTCGCGTAGATGTTCTCGTAGCAGCCCTCGGGATATCCGGCATCCTTGAAGATCTGCGCGATCGCCGCCGCGGACTCGGGGCACTGCGGGGCATGTTTGAGCAGGACCGTGTTGCCGATGATGTGATTCGGGCCGGCGAAGCGGGCGACCTGGTAGTAGGGGAAGTTCCACGGCATGATCCCGAGCAGGACGCCGTAGGCACTGCGACGGACCAGCGCGGTCCCCTCGCCGCCGAGGAGCTCGATCGGCTCGTCGGCCATCAGGCTCTCGGCGTGCTCCGCGTAGAACTCGTAGATCGCGCCCGCGAACTCAATCTCGCCGACGGCCTGCTCGATCGGCTTGCCCATCTCACGGACGATGATCTCGCCGAGGGCCTGCTGGCGCTCGATGTGAAGCCTGCCGACAGCCCGGACGAGCTCCGCGCGCTCTGCGACGGTCGAGCCGGCCGCCCATGCTCGTTGAGCGTCGTCGGCGCGGGCGATGGCGCTCTCAAGGTCGGCGTCGGAGATCTCCGGGTACTCCTTGACGGCCTCTTCGGTGGCCGGGTTGACTACGGCGTAGCTGCTCATATCGCTCCCTGGTCTTGATTGCGGGTCATTGTCTGTGCCTGGCGCCCATCCCCGGGCTCACGCCGGCGCCGGCAGCCCGAGCGCCTCGGCGACGGCGGGATGGGTGATCTCGCCCTGATCGACGTTGAGTCCCGCATGCAGGCCGGGACTCGCGTCGAGGGCCTCGCGAACGCCGCGCTCGGCGATATCGATCACATACGGCAGGGTCGCGTTGGTGAGCGCGTAGGTCGAGGTGATCGGCACGGCCCCGGGCATGTTGGTGACGCAGTAGTGGGTGATGCCATCGACCTCGTAGGTCGGGTCGGAGTGGGTCGTCGGCCGCGATGTCTCAAAGCAGCCGCCCTGGTCGATCGAGACGTCCACCAGCACGGCGTGGGGCTTCATCAGTTTCAGCTGATCGCGCGTCACAACCCG
Organism: uncultured Solirubrobacteraceae bacterium; assembly: GCA_963744035.1. Lineage (GTDB taxonomy): Bacteria > Actinomycetota > Thermoleophilia > Solirubrobacterales > Solirubrobacteraceae > Palsa-744. Next base: position 149,423 of record CAVURZ010000001.1, read on the forward strand.
CGGGGCCCGACCACCGGGGAGCAGCACCGCCCCGATCACGAGGTCGGCCTGGGGCAGCATCTCCTCGATCGCCAGGGTCGATGAGTACACCGTCGAGGCACGCCCGGCGAAGGCGACTTCGAGGTCGCGCAGGCGGTCGATCGAGCGGTCGAAGGTGAACACGTCGGCCTGCATGCCGATCGCGATGAAGGCCGCGTTCATGCCGACCACGCCGCCGCCGATCACGAGTACCGTCGGCGGCCGCCACGCCGGGGACGCCGCCCAACAGGATCCCCCGCCCGCCGAGCGGCTTCTCGAGCATGAAGGCGCCGGCCTGGGTCGCGATCTTGCCGGCCACCTCGCTCATCGGGGCCAGCAGAGGCAGGCGGCCCTCGTCGTCGACGACGGTCTCATAGGCGATGCAGGTCGCGCCCGATGCCATCAGGCCGTGGGCCAGGTCGGGCTCGGCGGCGAGATGCAGGTATGTGAACAGCGTCTGGCCCTCGCGCAGGCGCCCCACCTCGACGGCCTGGGGCTCCTTGACCTTCAGGATCAACTCGGCCTCCGCGAACACGGCGTCGGCGTCGGGCAGGATCCGTGCTCCCTGGGCCGTGAACTGATCGTCGCTCATCGCCGAGCCCTCGCCGGCGCCGGACTGAACCAGCACCTCGTGGCCGCGGGTGCTGAGCTCGCGCACGCCGGCCGGCGTGATCGCGACGCGGTACTCGTCGGTCTTGATCTCTGTCGGTACCCCGATCCTCATCGGTTCTGAGCTCCTTGTCGTGACGGACGGCACCCGTGTCGGGAGCCATTGCAAAGCATGATCATCACCGAGCCAGCTCGCGGCCGCGTAGCGCCAGCCAGAACTCGATTCGGTCGCGGGCATTTGAGCAGTCGCGCCCGGTCAGCTGCTCGATTCGGCGAATCCGGTAGCGAAGCGTGTGGCGGTGGCAGTAGAGCGCGGCGGCGGCCTTCTCCCAGTGGCCGTTGTGCTCGATGAACAGGTCCAGCGAGCGGACCAGCTCGTCGCCGTAGTCGCCCTCGCCCTGTTCGATCGGGCCGAGCACGCTGCGGCAATAGGAGTTCAGGGCCTCGTCGTCCTGCAGCGAGAGCAGCAGCTGGAAGGCGCCCAGGTCCTCGTAGGAGGCAACCTCTGGAGCGTCGCCGTTGCGCAGGCGGACGGCCTCCAGGGCGCAGCGGGCCTCGTGGAAGCTCATGCGCAGCGAATGCGTGGCCGCCGGTCGGCTGGCGGCGGCCTGAACCTCGCCGAAGCGGGTCGCGAGCTCGGCGCGGATCAGCCTGGCCAGGGAAACGGGGTCCAGATTCTTCTCGGCGTCGACGACGGCGCACAGCAGCCCCGCGCGGATCGCAACGAGGTTCCCGACCCCCTCGGAGGCCAGGACCCGCTCCACCGCGGAGGCGGCGGCGCTGACATCGCGCACCCGGAAGGCGAGCACGGCGATCCGCTCGCCGATGCCGAACGGCCGCAGGCGCGCCTCGAGATCCTCCGGATAGAGGTGCCCGCTCAGCGCCTCGGCCAGGATGTCGCCGACCATGTTGCGCTGCAGCAGCTCATAGCGTTCGTCGAGCAGATGGGCGAAGGCCCGCTCGGTGATCGCGATAAAGGGCAGCTCATATGGCACCTCGAACAGCGGGAAGCCGCGCTTGCGGGCAGCGGTGATGAGGGCCGCCGGGATCCGTTTGTGTGTCAGCCCGGTGCCGAACCCCAGCGCTGCGATCTCGTGGTCGGCGAGCAGGTCCACGAACTCGCGTTGCGAGCGCGGTCCGTCGAGCTGCAGGCCCGTCGTGAGGAGAACCTCGCCGCCTTTCAGCCAGGGAGTTGGATCGGGCAGCTCGGTGCTGTGAACCCAGCGCACGTGGGCCTGTGCCGACTCCTCGCCGGAGACCAGATTCAGGCCCAGCTCGCCGATCAGGCTCGCGACAGTGAGCTCCACTGCTCCATCCGCTCGCTGGCCTCGGTGAGGACGGGACGCAGGATCGAGACGATCTCCTCGAACTCGGCCGGGCCCGCGATCAGCGGCGGCGAGAGCTGCACGATCGGATCGCCACGGTCATCGGTGCGGCAGATCAGCCCGCGGCTGTAGAGCTCGCCCGAGAGGAAGCCGCGCAGCAGGTGCTCGGATTCCTCATCATCGAAGGTCTCCTTGGTCTCTTTGTCCTTGACCAGCTCGATCGCGTGGAAGTAGCCGGCCCCCCGCACGTCGCCGACGATCGGCAGGTCGCGCAGACCGTCGAGCATCTCGCGGAAGATGCCCTCGTTCTCCCGCACGTTCTCGCACAGGCCCTCGCGCTCGATCACATCGATGTTGGCCGAGGCGACCGCGCAGGCCACCGGGTGCCCGCCGAAGGTGAACCCGTGGTTGAAGGCTTGCTTGCCCTGCAGGAACGGCTCGGCCAGATGGTCGCCGGCGATCACCGCGCCCATCGGGGCGTAGGCCGAGGTGATGCCCTTGGCGGTCGTGATCATGTCGGGCTGGTAGCCGAAGCGTTCGCAGCCGAACATGTGACCGAGGCGGCCCCACGAGCAGATGACCTCATCGGAGATCAGCAGCACGCCGTGGCGGTCGCAGATCTCCCGGACGCGCTGGAAGTAGCCGTCCTGGGGAACGAAGCAGCCGCCCCCGTTCTGGACCGGCTCGAGGATCACCGCGGCGACCGTCTCGGCGCCCTCGAATTCGATTGCCTCCTCGATCGCGTCGGCCGCCCAGAGCGGGTCGCGATCCTCGTTCCAGCGGTAGGAGTTGGTGTTCGGCACGTGAACCCCGCCCGGCGTCAGCGGCTCGAAGGGCGTGCGCAGCGGCTGCAGCCCGGTCGCCGCGAGGGCGCCCATGGACACGCCGTGGTAGGCCAGGTTGCGCGCGATCAGCTTGTAGCGGTTCTTCTCTCCGATCGCCCGTTGGTAGGCCTTGGCCAGCTTCCAGGCCGACTCCACGGCCTCGGAGCCCCCGGAGGTGAAGAACACGCGGTTCAGGTTGCCCGGCGCGAGCCCTGCGATCCGCGCCGCCAGCTCGATCGAGGGCGGGTGGGCGTAGCTCCAGTTGGTGTAGAAGCCGAGCTCCTTGGCCTGCGCCGCGGCGGCCTCGCCGAGCTCCGCGCGGCCGTGGCCGACGTTGACGCAGTAGAGCGCCGAGAGCCCGTCCAGGTAGCGCTTGCCGTGGTCGTCGTAGACGTAGCACCCCTCGCCCTTGACGATCACCGGCACGGAGTGGTGCTCGTCAAAGGAGCCCATGCGGGTGAAGTGCATCCAAAGGTTTCGCTGGGCCAGCTGCTGCAGGCGGTCGGGGTCCTCGTTCAGTGCCTGCCCCGAGGGCCCGGGGGCCCATGTCGTCGCGGTCGAGTTCGTCTCGCCACCGCCGGCATGGGACGCATCGTTCAGATTCGGAGTGGCCATTACCTCATCTCCCTGTTTGCGCCGAGTCGCACTTGCTGGACGTATCAGGACAAGCCTATCCCGCAGAAATGCCCGCTTCAAGGACTCCCCCGGAAAAGGGTCCCTGCCGCTCTTATACACAACGTACATCGCCCGAAACATTTTTTGGGACAAGTGCCCCTTGTACCGGCGCCATCACGGAACATAGGTTTCCTTTAGCTTTCCGCCACAAGCCTCACCAGCATCCGAGCGCACCCAACGAGAGGAGCCTTGATGGCAGCCGGAGACGTCGCCGCATCAGGAACATCAGGCGTGATGGACAAGGGGCTCAAAAAGGGCGCCGTCGGTTACGTCTCGAACATCGTCATCGGCGTCGCCTCGACGGCCCCCGCCTATTCGCTTGCGGCGACCCTCGGCTTCATCGTCGCCGTGAAGGGCGTCGGCGTGCACGCGCCTGCGGTGATGATCGTCGCATTCATCCCGATGCTGCTGGTCGCCTCCGCCTACCGGTACTTCAACAAAGCCGACCCGGATGCCGGCACGACGTTCGCCTGGACGACCCGGGCCTTCGGTCCCGGGCTCGGCTGGGTCAACGGCTGGGCGATCTTCCTGGCGGACGTGATCGTGATGGCCTCGCTGTCGGACATCGCGGCGGTCTACACGTTCAAGCTCTTCGGCTTCACCGAACTCGGCGAATCGAAATGGGCGATCATCGCCGTCGCCGTCCTTTGGATCGTCCTGATGACCTGGATCTGTTACCGGGGCATCGAGCTCTCGGCGAAAATCCAGACGATGCTGCTGAGCATCGAGGTCGGGATCCTCGCGCTGTTCTCGATTGTCGCGTTCGTCAAGGTCTACGGCAGCAACCCGCCGGCCGGCTCGATCAAGCCGTCGCTCAGCTGGATCAACCCCTTTGCGATGAGCTTCGGTGATCTCGCGGTGGCGGTGCTGGTCGCCTTCTTCATCTACTGGGGATGGGATTCGGGCGTGGCCGTCAACGAGGAGTCCGAGGATCCAGCCGAGGGCCCGGGCAAGGCGGCCGTCGTCTCGACGATCCTGCTGGTGCTGATCTACGTCGTCGTGACGGCCGCGGCGCAGTCCTTCCACGGCGTCGGCTTCCTGACCAGCGAAGAAAACCAGGCCGACGTGCTGAACGCCCTCGGTTCCGGCGTGCTCGGCTCGACGCTGAACAAGCTGCTCGTGATCACCGTCCTGACCTCGGCCTCGGCCTCGACCCAGACGACGATCCTGCCAACCGCCCGCACCACGCTCTCGATGGCGCACTGGAAAGCCGTCCACCCGCTGCTGCAGCGGGTCCACAAAAACTACCTCACCCCAACCGTCTCGACGCTCGGCTTCGGCGGCTCTCTCGATAGTCATCACCGTCGTCCTGCTGCTGCTCTCTGAAAGCGTGCTCGAAGACTCGGTCGCCGCGATCGGCTTCCCGATCGTCTTCTACTACGGCTTCACCGGGATCGCCTGCGCCTTCTACTACCGCAAGGAGCTGGGCAAGAGCCTGCAGAACATGCTTCTGCTCGGGGTCGGGCCTCTGCTCGTCGGAGGGCTGCTGATGTTCGCCGTCGGGCGTGAAGGGCGCGATCTACTACGGCAAGGCCGAAAACGTGTCCTCGAAGCCGATCCTCGGGATCACCCTGCCGCTGTGGATGGGTATCGGCGGACTGATCCTGGGCTTCTTCCTGATGCTCATCTCGCGGCCCTACTTCAAAGAGTATCTTCTCGCGCAAGCGCGAAACGGCGCCTCCGGGGATCCTCGATCACCCGCTGGAGGCCGTCCCGCCGCCGGTCAACTTCTGACCGCGGCCTGAACGGCGGTGCGGGCGCGCGCTCGGTTCGGGCGCGCGCCTGGTGGGACTCGGGAGGTCAGCGGGCTGCCGTGGCGGGGGCTGCCGTGGCGGGCGCCTGACGCGGGCCAGCTAGGACGGGTCGAGCTCCATGACGCCGTGCGGAGAGCCGTACTGGCCCAGCAGCTCGAGGAACGGCCCGGAGGCAAAGGCCTCGGGGCCGAGCACGCCGGCACCCTTCCAGTCGCCCCTGTCGAGCAGCTCGAGGGCCACCGCGGGGTTGACGGCGGTCTGCCAGACGACGGCCTGGCTTGAGTACTCGCGCATCGTGGTCTCGTTGTCCACCACGTGGTAGAGGTAGGTCGAGCGGGGCTTGCCGTCCTTGCCGGTTCCCCTGACCCAGGTGCCCGCGCAGGTCCGCCCGCTCATCCGCTCACCCAGCGTGGCGGGGTCCGGGAGGGCCGCGGCGACAACATCCCGAGGTGCGACCTGGTTGCCCCTGACGGTCACCGGATCGGTCGAGTCGAGGCCGAGTTTGTGCAGAGTCGAGAGGACGTCGATGAACTCCTGGCCCAGGCCGTACTTGAAGGTCACGCGCTCGCACTCGACCCAGCGGGGGATCAGGACGACCTCCTCGTGCTCGACGTTGACGCATTCGACGGGGCCGATGCCCTCGGGGAAGTTGAAGATCTCGGGCTCCGAGAAGGGCGCCGTGGTGTAGAAGCCCCGCTCGCGCTCCCAGATCAGCGGCGGGTTCAGGCACTCCTCGATGGTCGTCCAGATCGAGAAGGTCGGAGCGAAGTCATAGCCCTCCACGACCAGGTCGGCGCCGTCGCGGACGCCCACTTCGGTGATGCTCGAGAACAGCTCATCGGCGGCGTGGCGGGCGAAGATGTCCGACAGGCCCGGCTCGACGCCGATGCCGACCAGCGCCAGCAGGCCCGCGGCCTCCCAGGCCTCGTGCTCGGCCAGCTGCTTGTCCCCGAGCATCTCGCCGGGCAGCTCATGCGGGCGCTCGGGGTGCGGGTGCGACAGCGTCATGGCCATGTCCAGGTAGGTCACCCGGGCGTCGTAGGCGGCCGCGAAGATCGGCTCGTTGAAGCGCGGGTCGCAGGCGTTGAGCACCGCGTCGGGCTTGACCCGCTCGATCAGCTCGACGAGGTCCGAGCGGCTCGAGGCATCGACGCGCTCGCCGCTGAAGCGGTCGGGCTCGCCGAGGCGCTCCGCCGCCGCATTGGCCCGCTCGATCGCGACGTCGGCGAGGACGACATGCTCGAAGACCGGGCGTCGCTGAGCGATCGCGGCAAATGCCGCGCCCACCCCTCCTGCCCCGACGACCAGAACCTTCATGGGCCGCAGTCTTACGCAAACCGCGGCGACGGGGCGGCACAAGCATCACCCGCCCGTGCGCCGCAACGTCTCAGGCGGCTCCCGTATGCTGCGCCGATCCGCGTGGCCCCCGACACCCGCAGGCCGTGAGCGCCGGCCCCCCCAGTCTCCCCAGCACCGCTCCCGGCTCCGGCGAGCCGAGCGCCAACGGCGCCGTTGCCGCCGCGGGGAGCCCCGCGAAGAGCTCCCGCGCCGATTCCCGGGCCCCGGCCAGGTGGGCCGCCTCGCCTTCCTTCACCCGCCGTGAGGTGCTGCTCGTCGTGATCGCCGGGCTGGCGCTGGCGATCCTCACGTCCTGGCCGCTGATCCTCCATCTGCCCAGCCGGATCGCGCCCGACCTCGGTGACCCCGTGCGGACGGCCTGGGAGATCGCCTGGGTCGGGCACGCGATGTTGCACAACCCGCTGCACCTGTTCGACTCCAACGCCTTCTACCCGCACCCCCTGAGCCTCGCCTTCTCGGATTCCCTGCTGGGCTACGGGCCGGCCGCCTTCTTCGGTTCCGGAACCGTCGCCGCACTGGTCCGCTACAACCTGCTGTTCCTCTTCGCCTGGACGCTGTCGTTCATCGGGGCCTACCTGCTGGCCCGCGAGCTCGGCCTGGGCAAGCTCGGCGGCGCGGCCGCCGGGATCGCATTCGCCTACGCCCCCTACCGCGTCACCGAGGCGGGGCACCTCCATGTGATCTCCTCGGGCGGCATCCCGCTGGCGCTGTTCCTGCTGTTGCGCGGCTACCGCCGCAGCTCGCGCGGCCTGGTGACGGCGGGCTGGATCGCCGCGATCTGGCAGCTCAGCCTGGGCTTCACCCTGGGGCTGCAGTTCTGTTACCTGCTGGGCATCCTCGCCCTGATCGTGCTCGTGCACTGGTGGTTCGCGCCGCGCCCCGATGCACCCGCGGGCAACGAGCCGGCCGGCCTCGGCGAGAAGGTCCGCGCCCGCGGCACGCTGATTCCCCGCCGACTGCTTCCCATCACGCTCGTGGGCGCCGTGCTGCTGATCGTGGTCGGCGTCTACCAGGCCCGCCCCTATCTGAAGGTCGCCAACGAGTACCCGACGGCCGCGCGGACGATCAAGGAAGTCGAGAACTACTCCTCCGGTCCCGCGGCGCTGCTGTCCGCCTCCTCGGAGAACCGGGTCTGGGGCAGTGTCACCTCGGGTGTGCGCGAACACGTCCACTCGAAGAACGAGGACGTCTTCTTCCCGGGCGGCCTGATCCTCGTGCTGGCAATCCTCGGCGTGGCCGGGATCGGCGGATCGCCGCTGACCAAGCGATTGCGGATCGGATTGGTGGTGGGCATCGTCGCCGTCTCGATCCTCGCAATGGGCCTGGGGCTGACCGGTGCCGGCTATCCATACCGGTTGCTGTTCGACTACGCACCCGGTTGGAACGGCGTCCGTGTGCCGGGGCGGATCTTCATCACCGCGACGCTGTTCTACGCACTGCTCGCCGGAGCGGGGGCACAGTGGCTCGTGGAACGCTCGCGCCGCTTCGGCGAGAGGAACTCGTTCGGCGCCCTGGGAGCGATCGTCGGGGTCGGCCTGCTGGTCGGCCTGCTGGGCGAAGGAGCCGGCCATCTTGGACATCCCGTCGTGCCTCAGCCGAGCAAGGCCGAAATCGGACTCCCCGGACCGCGCATGGACCTCCCGACCAACGGCGTGAACGACCGCATCTGGCAGTACTTCTCGACCAACGGCTTCTACGACATCCCGATCGGCAACAGCACCTTCGACATCCCTTCAGTCGATGATCTGCGCGGCGGGATGAAGGGCTTCCCCGACAAGGCCAGCATCGAGAAGCTCCGCTACTACGGCATCAAGACGGTCGTCCTGCACCTGAAGACCTATCCCGGCCTGCCGCCCGACCACGGCCTCGAGATCCCCGAGCCGCCGGACCCCGTGGCGGCCGCCGCGAAGCCGATCGCCGGACTAGGCGTGACCCGCCACACGGTCGGCAACTCGGTGATCTATGAGATCGGTCCCGGCCCCGCCGCGCTGCACGGAAGCGACTGATGAGCGGGCCCGAGGACTCCGGCGTGACGAGCGCGGCCGAGACACCCGCCGGGGAACCCGCGAAACCCCGGCGCAGGCTGCTGCCGCGGGGCAGGCCGGCGCGGCTGGCGCTGGCGGCGATCCTGCTCGCGGGATTGGCCGCCGGCGTGATGCTGCAGAACTGGTCGGATAACCAGAGCTCCCACTACGATCTGATCCGTGCGCTGGACGCGGGCCGCGAGAACATCGACGCGGGGCCCTACCAGACCAAAGACAAGGCCTTCTACCAGGGCCACTACTACTCCGCGCGGGCGCCGGGCCTGGCGATCTTCTCGCTGCCCTTCTATGAGGGCCTGACGGCGATCGACGCACCGCGGCTGGCGCGCTCTTCGCAGGCCCTGCGGGCCGAAGACGAGATGATCGACTTCGTGGGCTGGTGGGGAGCCGTGCTGCCCGGCCTGATCCTGATGCTGCTGGTGTGGCGGGTCGCCGAGGCCTTCGAGCCGGGCTATGGAGGCGCGGCGGCCGTGATCGCCGGCCTGGGAACCCTGCTGCTGCCCTTCTCGACGCTGCTGTTCTCCCATGTCTTCGGGGCCATGCTCGGCTTTGCGGCGTTCGCGATGCTGATGCGCGAGCGGGCCGGACCGCAGCGGCTGCTGCTCGTCGGCGCGGCGGGCCTGGCGCTTGGCTACTCGCTGAGCTCGGAGTACCCGCTGGCCTTCGCGTCGCTCGTGCTGGGGCTCTACACGCTCTCGCGCCCCGACTCGCTGCGGCCGGGCCCGATCCTCGCCCGCGGCGGGACACTGATTCTGGGCGCGCTGATCGGGATCATCCCGCTGCTGCTCTACAACCACGCCGCCTTTGGCTCCTGGACGCACATCGCCTACGCCAACATCAAGCAGCAGCAGCAGGGCTTCTTCGGGATCTCCACGCCCCGCCCGAAGGTCCTGATCACGTTGCTGCTCGACTCGCGCGGGATGCTCACGATCTCCCCCGTGCTGATCCTCGGCGCGGTCGGCACCTGGCTGCTCTACAAACGTGGAAAACGCGCCGAGGCGCTGACGATCACGGCGGTGTCGCTGCTGTACCTGATCTACAACTCGGGCTACTACCTGCCTTTCGGCGGCGGCTCGCCGGGCCCGCGCTTCATGATCACCATGCTGCCCTTCCTGGCCTGTCCACTGGGCCTCGCGCTGAAGCGCTATCCGGGCCCCACGATCGCGCTGGCGGCCGTCTCGATCACGACGATCTGCATCGCCACCATCACCCATCCGCTGGTCGGCTACGAGAACGAGACCGTTGTCTGGGCCAGGCTGCTCAGCAAGGCTGAATTCCAGCCGACGATCGCCTCGGCGTTCGGGCTGGGACGGGGCTGGGGCGGGATCTGGCCGTTCGTGCTGGCGGCCGGCGGGGCCGTCGTGCTCGCAGCGGCGGCCACGCCGCGCCTGGCGCTCGGCTCACGGGAGCTGGGCGTCGGCGTGCTGTGCCTGGCGGCCTGGGGGATCTTCGCGGCGCTCGGGCCGACGGTGCTGGGGATCGACCACCAGGGCCTGTTGAGCATCAAAGGCGCGGGTGATACGACGGCGCTGAACCTGACCCTTCACGACGGCGCCCGCTACCCCCTGGACCGGCTGGTGATCTATGCGGTGATCGCAGGCCTGGCGGCGCTGGCAGCGATGTGGGCGCTGCGCCGCGAGCAGCCTCCCGGCGATGCCCGGCGACGCCGGCAGGCCGACCCGGCGACGCCGGCGGTCAGTTCAGCCTGACGGCGGCGCTCAGTTGGTGGCTGTCTTCACGCTGCAGGCCGCGCCATGCAGCTGGCGGCAGACCGTCACATAACCGGCCCGGGGCTGGTCCTTGGCGTTCGTCAGCCCGGCATCGAAGCGGGTCGAGGCGACCCCGCCACTCCAGTCGTAGATGTAGAGCCGCTTGATCTGGGAGTGCGCGGCGGCGAGGGAGAACATGTACTTCAAAGCCTTGGCCGCTCGCGTCAGGCCGGCGCCGCGCTTGTTCGGGAAGCTCGGGCCGAACTGGACGATGCCGCCGGTCTCGGTCAGCCATACCTGCCCGCCGAAGGCCTTGATCAGCTCACGGGTGCGCCAGCTTTCGAAGCGGTTGACGTCCGAGTAGTTGTGCAGGCCCCAGATCTTCGGCATGACCGTGTGCAGCCGCTTCACCTCGCGCTTGAATTCCGAGACGTAGCGAAGCGTCGGCGTGATGTTGTCGGCGTCCAGCACGTCAAGTCCGATGGCCGTGCAGCCTTTGCAGGAGCGAATCAGCGCCTGGTAGTACTTCGCCGCGGCCGAGGCCGATGGGCTGGCCAGCACGTGGGCGATGTTTCCGCGGTTGGACTCGTCCCAGGACTGGTACTGGCGGACGTGCGGGAAGTCCTTCACGAAGGCGGCGACGTCCTTCTGGTAGGTGGCCACGCTGGGCATCTTGGTCGGGGTGTGCTCGGAGTGGTAGAAGGCGACCAGGACCTGCTCGTGCTGCGCTTCGGCGTCGCTGATCCATTCCCGTGCTTTGGCCAGCCCGTCACTGCGAACGGCTGCGTCGTAGGGGGCGATGTAGCGAGCGATTTTCATGTGCAGCTGGGTGTAGAGCGGGTTCGAGAACATCGTCGTCTGCTCGTCGCCGATGCCGGTCAGGTAGCTGGAGCTGGCGTGGGCCCGGGGCGCGCCTGCGCCGCTGCTGGGCACGGCTGCAATCAGAGCGAGCGCCGCGAGCATGGCGGCCAGGCAGATGGCGCGGAGGGAGCGGGCTGGGGGCTTCATGTATCTCCTCAGAACAAGACTGGTGTGGTCGGGTTGCGGCTCGCCGGCGATCTTTGCGGGATCTTTATGATCGGCGCCCGGCGGACGGAGCCGATCCGCCTTCGCCGGCCGGTGAAGGGACACCTTCGCCGCTCGCCACCGGGAGTCCTCCACGTTTGGGGGACTCTTCGGCGGAGGGCCGTGCCGAGCGCAGAGTCGGATCGGTGACGATCCGCACATCCACTCCCGGGAGGCCGTCGAGCAGACGGGATAGCAGGTCTCCCCCGCGGCCGAGGCGGCCCAGGCGGCCCTGTCTCGGCGGCGGGGCGATCAGCACGTAGGTGGAGCCCAGCGAGCGGGCCGTGGCGATCGCCACGCTCGCCACCTCATCGCCCTGCTCGATCCGCAGGCGCGCGCCGAGCATCGAGACCAGGCGCCTGAGCTCCTCCAGGCGACGTCGGTCGTCCTCGCTCGGCGGGCGCTCCGTCGGGCGCACGACCAGGACATCCAGCTCGCCGTCCAGGCGCTGGGCAGAACGCCAGGCGCGGCGCACGACACGCTCGGCCTCCGGCGAGAGCTCGACGACCGCCAAGAGGCGCTCGGCGATCGCCTGCGGGCCGGGCTCGTCGGCGAGCAGCTGCCCCTCCGCGTCGCGGCGGGTGATCGGCGCCGGCTCGCGCACCAGCCGCTTGACCTCGACGTCCTCGGCAACCTGGCGCAGGGCCGTCTCACGCAGTGCAGCCAGGTTCTCGATCTTGAAGAAGTTGTTCAGGGCCGCCTCGACGCGCTCGGCGCCGTAGACCTTGCCGGCCCGCAGACGGGCGATCAGTGCCTCGGGGGTGATGTCGATCAGGACCACCTCGTCGGCCTCGGCCAGGACCTCGTCGGGGATCGTCTCGCGAACCTTGGCGCCGGTCAGCCGGGTGACCTCGTCATTGAGGCTCTCGAGATGCTGGACGTTGATGGTGGAGAACACGTCGATGCCCGCCTCCAGAACGCTGCGAACGTCCTCGTAGCGCTTCTCATGCTCCACGCCGGGAGCGTTGGTGTGGGCCAGCTCGTCGATCAGGCATAGCTCCGGACGGCGCCCAAGGACCGCCGGCAGATCCATCTCCTCCAGGGGCGTTCCGCGATAGGAGAGATGGCGGCGAGGGACCAGCTCGAGGCCCTCGGCCTGCTCGAGCGTCTCGGCCCGGCCATGCGTCTCGAGATAACCCACGACGACATCGCGTCCGGTGTCGGCTTCGGCGCTGCCCTCCTGGAGCATCCGGTAGGTCTTGCCGACCCCTGGGGCCATGCCGATGAAAACCTTCAGGTGTCCTCGTTCGCCGGTCATCGCTGGGTCGTATGGGACGCTACAAGAGTGACCTCATTCGAGACCGCGGCCATCGTGTTCGGCGGCCTACTGATGCTGGGCGCCCTGCTGTCCGGCCTGGCCAACCGCAGCGCCCTCTCGCTGGCGGCGGTGTTCGTGCTGGTGGGGTTCCTCCTTGGCCCCGGCGGGACGGAAGTGCTCGACTTCTCCTCAAGCTCGGGATTCGTCCGCGACCTCGCCACGGTCGCGCTGATCGTGATCCTCTTCCGGGACGGCCTGGAGGTCGACGGCGAGCTCCTGCAGAGCCACTGGAGCCTGCCGCTGCGAAAGCTGGCCGTCGGTATGCCGATCACGGCGGCGATCGTCGCCGTGCTGGCGCACTGGCTGGTCGGCCTGACCTGGACGGAGTCGCTGCTGCTCGGTGCACTGCTCTCGCCCACCGACCCTGTGCTCAGCTCGGGCGTCGTCACCGACCCACGGGTGCCGCGCGTGATCCGCCACTCCCTGAACCTCGAGTCCGGCCTCAACGACGGCCTGGCGCTGCCGGCCGTCCTGGCGTTCGCCGCGGCCCTGGATCCGACGACGCATGACTTCGTCTGGTGGCGCTTCGTCCTGCAGGACATCGGCTTCGGCTTCGGCTTCGGCCTGGTCCTGGGATTCGTCGGGTCACTGATCATGCCGGGAGCCAAGCAGGGCGAGGGAGGCTCCTCAATCTCGGGCCACCAGCGCGCCCTCTACGGCCTCGGCCTGGCCTTCGCGACCTACGGCCTGACCGTCCTGCCGCCCCACGGCAACGGGTTCATCGGCGTCTTCGTGGCAGCGATCGTGCTCGGTATCCGCCGGCCGGATCTGCGCGAGGAGTACGCAGAGAACGCGGAGGAGATCATCGAGATCGTCAAGCTGGGCATCTTCACGGTGTTCGGCTCACTGCTGACCCTGAACGGACTCGAGTCCAGCGGATGGGCCGCCGTGGGGGTAGTGGCCGGACTGTTCCTGCTGGCCCGGCCGGTCGGCGTCTGGGTCGCACTGGCCGGTACTGAGCTGGGCACGGCTGCGAAGGCGTTCATGGCCTGGTTCGGCCCCAAGGGCGTCGCCACGATGGCCTTCTCCCTGCTGATCCTCTCGCGTCAGATCTCAGCCGGCCCACAGATCTTCGACATCGCGGCACTTGCCGTCTTCGCCTCGATCCTGTTGCACGGGCTGACCGACACGCCCGGGACCAACTGGATCGCCCGGGCACTCCTCTGAGGAGTGAACGACGGCGGGCCAGACGGCCAGGGCATCCTGGATCTCGCGGGACGCCTCTGCCACGGTCAGCTGCGCCCGGGAATCGCGCAGCGGGCTGAAGCCGTCGCAGAGGAACTCGTGGGCCAGGACCATTCCCCGCGGGTTGACGCGCGCGGCGAGTTCGAGCTGATCGGCCAGATCGAGCAGCGCGGCCCGTCCGTGTCTCACGGCCGGGCGCTGAAGCACGACCGCCGAGATCGGGGCGGCGGCGGTTTCCCGCTCCGCCTGGCGGATGATCGTGCGGATGCTCTCGGCGAGCCTCCGTCGAGGACGCGGACCTGTCAGCTGGCGCACCCGCAGCGCGAGCTCCGGGCTGGACTGCAGCTCGTGCCCGGCCAGGATCTGCCGGTCGAGCCGGCGGCGTGTCACGAAGGTGCGCAGTCGCAGCGCCAGAGGGGTCTGCGGGGCCTTCATGGTTCACCTCCGAGTCCGCGGGAATGAGACTCTTCGAGTGTTCCACCGGGCGAATTACGCTCGCGTGACGAATCGCCGCGCGGCATAACGATTTTGTCAAGACGCCTTCAGAGGGGCCGCCCGGCCCGCTACATCCAGCCGCGTCGCCTGAAGAAGACCAGCAGCCCAACGCAGGTCAACAGCATGCTGCCGAGACCCAGCACGAAGAAGGTCCATGTCGGATTGATGCCTGTGGCCACGAGCCATTTGAAGTTCATCCCGAAGAAGCCCGTGATGAACGACAGGGGCAGGAAGATCGTGCCGACGATGGCCAGCTGCTTCATGACCTCGTTCTGGCGGTTTGAGACGGTCGAGAGATACAGGTCGGTGGTGCTGGAGAGCAGGTCCCGGTAGGAGTCGATCAGGTCGGAGATGCGGATCAGGTGGTCATAGACGTCGCGGAAGTAGTCGCGCTCGTCGAGCTCGAGCCCCGGCAGTTCGGCGAGCTGATCGATCGAGCGGGCGAACAGGTCGCGCTGCGGTGTGACGACCTTGCGCATCGCCACCAGCGAACGCTTCATCGCGAACAGGCGCTGCAGCTGCTCGTCGGTCGGGCCGGCCAGAACGGCCGACTCGAGCGAGTCGATCTCATTGTCCATGTCCGCCAGGGGCGGGAAGAAGCTGTCGGTGAGGGCGTCGAAGACCCGGTAGAGCAGGAACTGCTCGGAGTGAAGCAGCTGACCGTCGAGGCGCTCCAGCTGCTCGACCAGCGCGGGCAGGGGGTCCTTGTGGATCGTCACGAGGCATTTGCCGGAGATGAACATCTGCACCTCGTGCAGGCCGCCTCCGTCGGTCTCTGGGTTCTCGCCGGTCCCGTAGAAGACGATGAACACGTATTCGCCGTAGTGGTCGAGCTTGGGGCGCTGCCCGAAATGCAGGGCGTCCTCGAGCGCCAGGGGGTGAAAGGCGAAGAGATCGTGCAGTTCATCGATCTCCCGGCGCCCCGGCGAGGTCAGGTCGAGCCAGAAGAAGTGATCCTCGGAGAGATTCCGCTGGATCGCCTCCTGGTCGATCTTGGTGAAACACGGGACCCTGAAGCTGAAGTTGGACCCCTCGGCGTGATCTGGATCGTGCTCTTTGGCCTTGCCGACGGTCATCGCCGATGAAACATACGCGGCCCGTCGGGCGGCTCAGAAATGCCCACTGACCGCTCCACCGGAGATCCGCCTCCGGTCCTCGGGGGCCGGGCGCAGAATCAGGATCTCGGCCGGCACCCGCTCGAGCAGCCAGCGCAGATCCTCATAGCTCAGTCCGGCCCTGGGGTCTTCATCGGCGGAGACAATGATCCGGTCGAAGTTCTCGGCTTCGATCAGTTTGCGCAGGGCGTCGCGAGCCGAACGGCCCCGGCCGACTCGCGAGTCCACCGCTGACACCCTGTGAGGCCGCTCGCTGCTCGATCGCCTCGAGCAGGGGCATGCCGCGGGCGCATTGCAGCGGCAGGGCGCTCTCGAGGGGCAGGTTCATCGGCACGGTGGCGAGAAAGGCGGGCATGATCGTCGCGTCCTCGGCCTTGGCCAGCCGCACGGCGGCCTCGAAGGCGCGGCGGGAGATCTGCTGGCCGCTGAAGGGCAGCAGGATCTGGCGCACCGGCCGCGGGCGTTCGCGGTAGGCCAGGCGGCCGTGAGGAGGCAGCCAGTAGCCGGCGCCGATGCCCAGCAGCATCCCGGCAGCGGCGATCGCGAAGATCGTCCAGGCGCTCATGGGCCCTCCCCGTTGGTCCTGCGCGAGCGGTCGGCGACGATCCGCACATCGACGCCCGGCAGCAGCTCCATCAGCCGCTGCGGCAGAGGCACCCGCAGCCGCGCCAGTCCGCGCGCGCGGCGCCGAGTAGCCGAGCAGGATGTAGGTGCTGCCGCGGCGCTCGGCGACATCCTTGATCGACAGGGCGAGATCATCGGACTCCTCCTCCATCATCCTGGCGCCGAGCACCGAGGCGAGCTGGGAGATCGCGGCCAGGGATCGCTCCTGCTCCTCGGAGAGGCTCCCCCCGGGCGGGCGCACCCAGAGGAGATCGAGCTCGGCGCCCAGGCGCTGTGCCGAGCGCCAGGCACGGCGGACGAGCCGCTGAGCACGCGGATTTGGCTCGATCAGGGCCAGCAGCCGCTCGCCGACCGCCTGGGGAGCGTCGGCCGCCAGGGACTCCTCGCGGGAGCCCGTCAGCTCGCTCGTCAGGCGCTTGGCGCCGACCTCCTCGGCGAGCAGTCGCAGGGCCACCTCGCGCAGGGCGGAGAGGTTCTCGATGCGGAAGAAGTTGTTCAGTGCCGCATCGACGCGCTCGGCGGGATAGATCTTGCCGGCCCGCAGGCGGTCGAGCAGCGCCTCAGGGGTGAGGTCGATCAGGACCACCTCGTCGGCGCTGCCCAGCACGGCGTCCGGAATCGTCTCCCGGACGCGGACGCCACTGAGCTCGGTGATGTGATCGTTGAGCGACTCCAGATGCTGGACGTTGACCGTCGAGAGCACGTCGATTCCTGCCCGAGGATCTGCTCGACGTCTTCAAAGCGCTTGGCGTGGATGCTGCCGGTGACGTTCGAGTGGGCCAGCTCGTCGATCAGGCACAGCTGCGGCGCGCGGGCGATGATCGCCGCGACGTTCATCTCCTGCATCGTGGCTCCCCGGTAGACGACCCCGCTGCGCGGGACCACCTCGAGACCCTCGGCGAGCTGGGCGGTCTCGGCCCGGCCGTGGGTCTCCAGCAGCCCGATCACGACGTCCCGCCCGGCACGCTCCTCGGCGTGGCCCTCCTGGAGCATCCGGTAGGTCTTCCCGACTCCGGCGGCCATGCCGATGAAGACCTTCAGACAGCCGCGGCCATTGACGGGAGGAGCTCACCCTCCCAGGAGGTTGTGCACGACGAGGTCGATCAGCTTGATGCCGATGAACGGCGCGATCAGACCGCCGAGGCCGTAGATCAGCAGGTTGCGCCGCAGCAGGGCACTTGCGCCGATCGGCCGGTAGCTGACGCCGCGAAGGGCGATCGGGATCAGCAGCGGGATCACGATCGCGTTGAAGATGATCGCCGAGATGATGGCGCTCTGGGGGGTGCCGAGGTTCATGATGTTGAGCACCGCCAGCGGGCCTTCTTCGCCCGGCTTGGTCGCGTAGGTGCTGATGAACACGGCGGGCAGGATGGCGAAGTACTTGGCCACGTCATTGGCGATCGAGAAGGTCGTCAGGGCGCCACGGGTGATCAGCAGCTGCTTGCCCACCTCGACGATCTCGATCAGCTTCGTCGGATTGGAGTCGAGGTCGACCATGTTCCCCGCCTCGCGGGCGGCCTGGGTGCCCGTGTTCATCGCCACGCCCACGTCGGCCTGCGCGAGGGCGGGAGCATCGTTGGTGCCATCCCCGGTCATCGCGACGAGACGGCCATCCTCCTGCTGTTCGCGGATCAGGGCGAGCTTGCGCTCGGGGGTGGCTTCGGCAAGGAAGTCATCCACCCCCGCCTCCTCGGCGATCTTGGCCGCCGTGAGGCGGTTGTCGCCCGTCACCATGACCGTCTTGATCCCCATCGCCCGCAGCTGGTCGAAGCGGGCTTTCATGCCGTCCTTGATCGTGTCCTTGAGGTAGATCACGCCCAGCACCTGGCTGTCGCGCGAGACGGCCAGCGGCGTGCCGCCCTCACGGCCGATCCGGTCGAGCTCGAGCTGCAGCTCCGGCGGAGGCGAGCCGCCCTCATCGGATACGAACTTGATGATCGAATCTCCCGCACCCTTGCGCAGCTGGTGCCCGTCGAGGTCCACCCCACTCATCCGCGTCTGGGCGGTGAACGGTACGAACTCGGCGTTGAGCGTCGCCATGTCGTGCTCACGGATGCCGTACTTCTTGGCCAGCACGACGATCGAGCGGCCCTCGGGCGTCTCGTCGGCCAGCGAGGAGAGCTGGGCCGCCTCGGCCAGCTCGGCCTCGGGGACCCCGGGCATCGGGACGAATTCCGATGCCAGGCGGTTGCCGATCGTGATGGTCCCCGTCTTGTCCAACAGCAGCACGTCGATGTCGCCCGAGGCCTCCACCGCCCGCCCGGAAAGGGCCAGCACGTTGCGTCGGACCAGACGGTCCATGCCGGCGATCCCGATCGCCGAGAGCAGAGCGCCGATCGTCGTCGGGATCAGCGCGACGAGCAGGGCGATCAGGGTCGTCTCGGAGATCGAGGTGCCCGCGAACAGCCCGAACGGCCGTAGCGTCGCGACGACGATCAGGAAGATCAGCGTCAACGCTGCCAGCAGGATCCCGAGGGCCACCTCGTTCGGCGTCTTGCGCCGTGCGGCGCCCTCGACCAGCGAGATCATCCGGTCGAGGAAGGACTGGCCGGGCTCCTGGGTGATTTCCACGAGAATCTCATCAGAGGTGACGCGGGTTCCGCCGGTCACCGCGCTGCGGTCGCCGCCGGACTCTCGGATCACCGGCGCGGACTCGCCCGTGATGGCCGACTCGTCGACCGTCGCGATGCCCTCGATCACCGTTCCGTCGCCCGGGATCAGCTCGCCTGCCGGGACCACCACGACGTCACCGCGGGTCAGCTCGGCCGCCGCCTTCGTCGAGCCGTCGCGCATTTTGGCGACGGTCTCCTTGCGCATCGCGCGCAGCGTGTCGGCCTGGGCGCGGCCGCGGCCCTCGGCGAAGGCCTCGGCCATGTTGGCGAAGACAACCGTCAGCCAAAGCCAAAGGGCGATCACGAACGTGTACCAGGCCGGCTCGCTGCCGCCACCCAGCGGCTTGCCGCCGAAGGCCTGGATCAGCCAGGTCACGGTCGTGATCAGCGCGCCGATCTCCACCACGAACATCACCGGGTTTCTGACCTGCACACGCGGATCGAGCTTCTTGAGGCTGTCGAGCAGGGCGTGGCGGACGATCTCGCCCTTGAACAGCGAGATCGCCTGACGCTCTCCGGTTGCCGGCATCTGAGCGGACATCAGTGGCTTCCTTTGGTGAGTCGGTCGAGGGCAAGGTTCAGCTCGAGCACGTTGACCCCCTCTTCGCCGGAGAAGCCAAGGCCGCGGCCCGAGGTGTTGGCGGCAATCAGGTGGTTCACGGTGGCCAGCGTCAGGTGACGCACGGCTGCGATCCGGTGGGCCTGGATCCAGGCGTTGGCCTGGGAGATTTCGGGGTCCAGGTTCGAGGCCGAGGTGTTGACGGCGTCGACGGGGATCGTCGCGGCCGTCAGGCCGGGGTCGTAGGGCTTCTCTAGCGCCAGGTAGGCCTTGATGTTTTCGGCGTCGGCTTCCTCGGTCGCCTTGTCGTTGGGGCCGCGGTTGGAGAAGGTGCTGGCGGCGGCGTTGTAGGCCCCGCCTTCGGTCGCCGAGGGACGGCTCTGGAAGTAGGAGGGGTCAGGTTCGGTGACCAGTTCTCCTTCTTCTTCCTTGGGCTTGCCGTTCTTTTGGAGGACCGGCTTCTGGAAGCTCTGCCCGATGATCTTCGAGCCCACCAGGCGGCCGTGGACGTAGATCTTCTGGCCGTCGGCATTGCCCGGGAAGGCGACCTGGCTGACCCCGGTGATGACGAGCGGGTAGACGAGGCCGAGCAGGACCGTGAAGACGACGATCGCGATCGCGGATGTGATGACGTCGCGCTTCATCTCAGTAGAGGTGTCCCGTCAGGCCCTGGACGACCGGGCCGAGCAGCAGGGCGGGGAAGAAGGTCAGCGCGCCGACGAGGATGATCACGCCGATCAGCAGGATCGCGAAGGTCGAATTGTCCGTTCGCATCGTGCCCAGGCCCGCCGGGGTGACGCGCTTGCCGGCCAGCGCTCCGGCGACGGCCAGGGCGAAGATGATCGGGGCGTATCGCGCGAACAGCATCACCAATCCGCCGAGCAGGTTCGCGAAGGTGATCCCGTGCGAGCCGAGGTTGCCCGCGTTGGGCTGGATGAAGCCCGTGTATCCGGCGAAGGCCGAGCCGTTGTTGTTCGACTGGGAGAGATAGGCGTAGAAGGACTCGGAGAAGCCCTGTGGCCCCTGACCCAGAGCGGAGATCGAGGCACGACCGCCGCTCGTTGCGACCGCCAGCGCCGTCGAGAACAACGCCGCCAGCGGGGTCACCAAAATGCCCAGGCCGGCGAGCTTGATCTCCCGGGCCTCGATCTTCTTGCCGAGCCACTCCGGTGTGCGTCCGACCATCAGCCCGCCGATGAAGACCGCCAGCAGCACGTACAGCAGGATCGAGTAAAGCCCGGTGCCGACGCCACCGAAGATGACCTCGCTGGCCGACAGGTTGGCGAACGGCACCGCTCCGCCAATGCCGGTGAAGGACTCGATCGCGCTGTTCACCGCACCACAGGAGGTCACGGTCGTGATCACGTCGAACAGCGCAGATCCGGCGATCCCGAAGCGCTGCTCCTTGCCTTCCATGTTGCCGCCGCCCGACCCGGAGATGACCCCCGTGTGCAGGCCGGCTGCATGCTGGGCGGGCGATCCGTGAGCCTCGGCGATGTAGGCGACCACGACGGCGCCGAGGAACATCACCATCATGGTCCCGTAGATCGCATATCCCTGACGGCGGTTGCCGGTCATGCGCCCGTAGGTGAAAACCAGCGCGGCCGGGATGATCAGCACCATCAGCATCTCGAAGAAATTGGTGAAACCGGTGGGGTTCTCAAACGGGTGCGCCGAGTTGACGTTGAAGAATCCGCCCCCGTTGGTGCCGAGCTCCTTGATCGCCTCCTGCGAGGCGACGGGGCCCATTGCGATCGACTGGGTCAATCCCGTCAGGGTGTGGGCGGTCAGGTAGGTGGTGAAGTTCGCGATCACACCCTGGGAGACCAGAACGAGCGCCCCGATGACGGAGATCGGCAGGAGCACGTAGAGAATGGTCCGCACGATGTCGACCCAGAAGTTCCCGATGCCCTTGCCGCTGCGCCCGACGATGCCCCGGATCAGTGCGACCGCTACGACGATGCCCACCCCCGCGGAGAGGAAGTTCTGCACGGTCAGCCCGACCATCTGGCTGAAGTAGGTCATCGTCGTCTCGCCGCTGTAGTACTGCCAGTTCGTGTTGGTGACGAACGATGAGACGGTGTTGAAGCTCACGTTCCAGGGTGCCGAGTGGTACCCGAGGGGATTGAGCGAGTGAGGGACGTAAAAGGCGTCCTGGGTGCGCAGGATCAGATAGAGCAGCAGCCAGCCGGCAAGTGAGAAGACCAGCAGGCTCTTGGCGTATGCCTTCCAGTCCTGCTCGCGTGTCGTATCGACTCGCAGCAGGCGAAGCAGCAGCCGCTCAGGCCCGCCGAGGATCACCGAGAGGAACACCCGCTCGCCCGTGTAGACCTTCGCCATGTAGCTGCCCAACGGGAGCGCCACGGCGGTGAGGATCGCCACGAACAGGATGATCGTCAGCCAGCCCGCGAAGCTCATCAGAGGTTCTCTCCGCGGATCAGTGCGTAGAACAGGTAGGCGATCACCAGGACCGCCACGACCAGACCGAACAGGTCCGCGCCGCTCATATGCGATCCACTCCCTCGATCATCAGCAGGAGCAGGGCGAAGACGCCAATTGCGATTATCACTGCGAGAAAGTCCATGCAGTGACTATTGATCGCCGGCCATCACGCCCACGTGACGATCGGGAGTGGCGCTATTACGATTTCGTGACGATGAGTGGCGGTCGGCTCAGCCGGCGAAGCGGTAGCCGACACCGGGGTCGGTGACGATCAGCCGCGGCGCAGCCCGTCCGGCGCCCCCGTCGGGCTCGATCTTGGCGCGCAGCCGCGCGATGTGCGTGCGCAGCGGCTGGATGTCATCCACGTACTCCGGGCCCCAGACGTCGACGAGCAGCTTGCGGTGGGTCATCAGGCGGCCGCGGTTGCGGACCAGGACCCGCAGCAGATCGAACTCGATCGGTGTCAGGTGAATCGTCTCGCCGTCGCGTCTGACGACCCTCGCGGCGAGATCCACCTCGAGTCCGTCGAAGTTGATGCTCGGCTCCTCGTCGACCCTCCGGGCGCGTCGCAGCGCGGCCTGAAGGCGAGCGACCAGCTCGCGGGTGCCAAAGGGCTTGGTGACGTAGTCATCCGCCCCCGCCTCCAGAGCGCGGACCTTCTGCTCCTCATCACCCACGGCCGAGAGAACCAGAATCGGCATCTCGCTCCACTCGCGCAGGCGCCGGGTCAGCTCGACTCCGTCGAGGTCGGGCAGGACGAGATCGACGATCGCCGCCTCGGGCGGGCGCACCGCCGCGAGGTCCAATGCCTCGGCGGCCGTGTCGGCGGCCAGGACCTGAAAGCCCGCCTCGCGCAGGACCACTTTCAACGCCCTGAGAATCTGCGGCTCGTCATCGACCACCAGAATGCGCGGTGCGGTCGTCGGCTCGGGCTGCGAGGCGACGCTCACCGCGAGGGCCCCGGCTCCGGGGCCGCATGCGCAGGGGGCTGTGAGACGGGCTGCTCGAGCTCGGCCCCCTCGGCCTCGAGCGGAAGCTCGAACACGAACGTCGCGCCCTGTCCGGGGAGCGACTCGACCCACAGCGTGCCGGCGTTGGACTCGGTGAAGCCGCGTGCGATCGCCAGCCCGAGGCCCGAGCCGCGGTGCTCGGAGCCCGGCGAGCCGGCGCGGTAGAAGGGCTCGAAGACCCGCTCCAGCTGCGCGGAGGGGATCCCCGGCCCCCGGTCGACGATACGCACGATCAGGCGGTCGCGGACGGCGCGGGCACGGACCGACACGGGATGCCCGCCCGAATGGCGCCGCGCGTTCTCCAGCACGTTCACCAGGGCGCGCTCCATCTGTACGGGGTCGATCCTGACGAGGGGCAGTTCCCGGTCGATCGACAGGCTGAAGGTCTCAGGCGCTGCGCCGACCTCGGCTATCGCCACCCCGATCAGCTCTTCCATCGAGCTCCAGAGCAGGTGCGGCTCGGCGGCCCCCGCTTCCAGGCGCGAGAGGTCCAGGAGATTGTCGACCAGGCGTGACAGGCGTCGGGTCTCCTCGCCGATCACCGCGGCCATCTCGGCGCGCTCCTCGGCGGAGATCGCGGGTGAGGCGATCGCCTCACCGGCTGCCGAGATCGCGGTGAGCGGTGAGCGCAGATCGTGCGAGACGGCCCGCAACAGGGCGGTCTTGACCGTGTCTGCACGGCGCAGGGCGGCCGTCTCGACGACGCCGCCGAGCAGCTCCTCGCGCTCCAGCGCCGCGCTCATCAGTGCCTCAAGCGAGGGCACCACGCGCTCCTGCAGCCGACGCAGGCTCGACTCCGAGGCGTCCGCGCCGACCAGCAGCGTGCCCAGCCTCCTTGTCCCCTCCCGCAGCGGGAAGGCCAGGCGGCGATCATCGCCCTCGACGGCGTCCATCTCGATCGCTGCCGAGCTGAGCTCCAGAGCGCCCGCAAGACGGGCCGCCGCGGTTGGCAGCGACTCGCTCGAGGCTGTTTCCGCGCAGCAGCAGCCGAGCCATCTCGGCAGCGAGATCGGCCTCCTGGCGGCGTTGGAGAGCGTCCCTCGTGCGGGCTCGCGTCAGCTCGGCCAGCGAGGAGGCGAAGCTGGCAACCACGATGAATGCGGCGAGGGCCACCCAATCGCTGCCATCCTGAATCTCGAAATGCCCCACGGGAGGCAGGTGGAAGTAATTGAAGGTGGCCGCGCTGAGGACCGCCGTGGCGATTCCCAGGCCGGCGCCCCAGATCGTCGAGACCACCAGGACCACCGGCAGATAGACGAGACTGAGCGAGACGACCGGAGCAACATGGGCCAGCGGATATACGATCAGCGTGCAGAGAGCGATCGCGACCAGCGCGAACAGCAGGCCTCCTCGGCGCGGGAGTCGCTCAGGGGCAAGCAGGGCTGCGAATGGTCCAGACACCTGAGCTCCAGACTAATGAGGAACCGGGCGGCGGCGCCGGCGATACGTTGGCGAGATGCTGCGGCACTCAAGCAGGCGCCCGCGCCGACCGACTCTGATCCTGGATCGCCGAGCATGAACGGACGTCTGCGCCAACTCCTGAAGCTCTTCTCCGCGGCTGCCCTGGCAGGCGCGCTGACGCCCTGCGCCTGCGCACTGGCGGCGGAAGCTCAGACGCCTCTCCCCGCGGCCGACTACGGCGTTCATGCGGCCTGCCCGGCGCCGAGCGCCCACCATGCCGGCTGTCTGGCTCTCCAGCTGGTTCCACTGAGCGCGCAGGCAAAGGCCCACGACACGCCGATCGGCATCCAGCGGGCCGCCTCTCGCGCCGCGCCGGCGAGCCACTCGCCGGCGGCCGGCGACTTCGGGCTGCGCCCGTCCGATCTCCACGCAGCCTACGAACTGCCGGAATCGGCGACCTCCGAACAGACCATCGCGCTGATCGACGCCTACAACGACCCGACGGCCGAAGAAGACCTGGCCACCTACTCGAGCACCTTCGGCCTGCCGGCCTGCACGACCGGGAACAGCTGCTTCAAGAAGGTCGGGGAGACGGGGCTTGAAGGGAGCCTGCCGTTCCCCAAAACCAAAGAAGCGCTCCTCGCCGCCGAAGCCGGCTCCAACGCCGAAAAAGAAGAAGCCGAAGCGGCTATCGGCTGGGGCGCTGAGATATCGCTGGACATCGAGACGGCCCACGCGGTCTGCCCGAACTGCCACATCCTGCTCGTCGAGGCGAGCACGACCAGCTATGCGGACCTGGAAAAAGCCGAGAAGACAGCCGAGAACCTGGGCGCGACAGAGCTGTCGAACTCGTGGGGCGGCCCCGAGGAAGGGGTCACCGTCGGACACGACAGCGCCGGCCCGTTCAACGACCCCAAAGTTGTGATCACGGCATCCTCGGGCGACAACGGCTTCCTCGGCTGGGACGCTGAATTCGCCGAAGAATCGGGCTTCACCAACTATCCGGCGGCATCGCCCCATGTCGTTGCCGTCGGCGGGACGCGCCTGACGCTGGGAGCTGAAAGCAAATGGTCCAGCGAGGCCGTCTGGAACGGCAGCGGCGCGTCGGGTGGCGGCTGCAGCGTTCAGTTCACCGCGCCGGCCTGGCAGCAGTCGCTCAGCAACTGGTCCTCGATCGGCTGCTCGAACAAACGCGTCGTGGCCGATGTCGCCGCCGACGCCGACCCGCACTCGGGGGTCGCCGTGACCGACTCGAGCTCTGCCTGCGAAACCGAATACTCCGAAGCCGGCCGGCATGTGGTCCACTGGTGCACCTACGGCGGCACCAGCCTTGCCTCACCGATCGTCGCGTCCGTGTTCGCCCTTGCCGGCGGAGCCGGAGGCGTGGCCTACCCGGCCCAGACGCTCTATGAAAACCGCCTGGCCGCACCCTCGACGCTGCATGATGTGACGGCCGGGTCCAACGGCGAATGCTCGCTGGGCTTCAACGCGAAAACAGGCCTCTCCTCGTGCACCGCCGCTGAATCGGCAGCGGCCAGCTGCGAATCGGCGGGCAGCTGCCTGGCCGGAACCGGGTTCGACGGCCCCACCGGCGTCGGCACCCCCCACGGGATCCGGGCGTTCGTGCCGACCGGCGAAGGCACCCGCGAAGGCGAAGGGCCGGTCGAAGAAAAACAGAAAGAAGAACCGCGGGAAGAACCGGAAGAAAAATTCACCCCGCCCTCACCAATCCATGAAGGCTCCGGCGTCAAACCCGTGAACCCCGCGCCGGTGCAGCCTCCGGTGGCGCCGACCGGCACCGCCGCAAGCTCGAGCCCCGTGGTGGTGTCCCTGGGCCTGACGATCAACGCGGTCTTCGCGCTCGACGCCCACCGGCCGTCGACCTCGAAGATCGCCTTCTCCTTCATGCTGAGCTCGGCCTCGAAGGTGCGCTTCACGCTCTCGCGGCGCATCCGGGTCCACCACCACATCCGCTGGAGCCGGGTCGTCCCAAGCGCCACCGCGGCCGCGATCAGCGGGCGCAACGACGGCCGGCTGACAGGCCGACGGACGCTCGCGCCCGGCCTCTACCGGCTGACCGTCGCGCCGCTCACCGGGCACTCACGCTCGATCGAGTTCCACATCAACTGAGTGACCCCGCGGGGACAGCCTGGGCCACGCCCCGGAGCCACCCTCAGCTCACCCCGCCCGCGCGGAGCCCGCCGTGCGCGGGCCCCGCGTCATCAGAGTCCTCTCAGCCGCCCTGCTGGCCGTAGACGACGACCGCGCCGTTGTGGGTGCAGCGCTCCGCGAAGAAGCCGCGCGGCTCTTTGTACTGAGTCGTTGCGATCTTGCACTTGAAGTGCTCGGGGATCGTCTGCGTTCTGTTGGTGAGCTGCAGTTTCACGAACTTGAACGCGGCCGCACATGAGAGCCCGCCGGCCTCGATGTTCTTCGCGGCCTCTTTGAAGGGTGTCGTTTCGGTGCCGACACCGGTTGGGACCTGGATCGTGACGACCTTGCTGCCGCACTTGGTCAGCGACCCGGCGGCCTCGGCACCGGTGCCGAGCGCGGCCGTGGCGAACAGGGCCAGCGAGGCGGCCGATGTCATGGCCAGTGCCTGCCACTTCCTCCGTGATTTCATGCTGGGGTCCTCCTCCGTTTTCCGGGCGCTCGAGCGACGCCGCATTGCGGCGGAAGATAACGGCTGGGCGCCCCCTCCTCGCCCTCGCTACGCACTAATGGCGTACGGCGGGAAGCTCGGCGGGTGCGCCGTATGGAGTCAGACAGGCCGGCAGACGAACGCTGCCGTCAGCCTGCTGGCCGTTCTCGAGCAGCGCGACGATCGTGCGCCCCACGGCCACGGCGGTGCCGTTGAGCGTGTGCAGGATCTGGGTGCGCTTCCCGTGGCGCATGCGGATGTTCAGACGGCGCGCCTGGTAGTCGGTGGTGTTCGAGCAGGAGGTCAGCTCGCGGTAGCGCTCCTGGCTGGGGAGCCAGGCCTCGCAGTCGTACTTCTTGGCGGCCGAGTTGCCGAGATCCGTCACGGCGATGTTCACGACGCGGTATGCGAGCCCCAGCTCGCCGAGGATCTCCTCCTCGATCGCGAGGATCCGCTCGTGCTCGGCGAGGGACTCCTCGGGCGCCACGAAGCTGAACATCTCGACCTTGTCGAACTGATGCACCCGGAAGATGCCACGGGTGTCCTTGCCGGCGGCACCGGCCTCGCGGCGAAAGCACGGCGAGAAGCCGGCGTAGCGCAGCGGCAACCGCTCGGCCTCGAGGATCTCCTCCTCATGCAGAGAGGCAAGCGCGACCTCCGAGGTGCCGACGAGGAACAGCTCGTCCTCGGGCAGCGAGTAGATCTGCTGCTCGGTGTCGGGCAGGAACCCTGTGCCGTAAAGGGCCCGCTCGCGCACCAGGACGGGTGGGATCACAGGCTCGAAGCCGTGACCCCGGAGCTTTGCCAGGACCCACTGCACGAGCGCCAGCTCAAGCATCACCAGGTCGCCTTTCAGGTAGGCGAAGCGGGAGCCTGACAGCCGCGCGCCGCGATCCATGTCGATCCGCTCCCCGGCCAGCTCCAGGTGATCGCGCGCCGGGAAGCCCAGCTGCGCCACGGTTCCGACCTCGCGCACCAACTCGTCCTCGGGCCCGGGCGCAGCGGTCGGGTCGGGCAGGTTGGGAAGCGGTGCCAGGGTCTGCCGGAGCTCCTCCTCGACGCCCGCGAGCTCCTGCTCGAGGCCCTTGGCCTTCTTGGCCACCTCGCGCATCGCCTCGATCTCGCGGGTGCGCTCGGACTCATCGGCGGCCGCCCTGATCCGGTTGTTGGCCTCGTTCTGCTCGGCCCGCAGGCCCTCCAGCTCGGGCAGGATCTCCCGCCGGCGCCGATCCAGGGCGATCACCGGCTCGAGGCCCGCAGCGGCCTGCTCGCCACGGCGAGCGAGCGCCCGCTTCACGCCGTCGGGGTCCTCCCTGATCGCCCTGAGGTCAAGCACGCCGCTCCCGCGGACCGCCTATTTGGTCGACAGAGTGATGTTCGTGGACGGCACCTTCTGGGCCTTGAGCCCGGAGTATGCCGCCAGGAATTCGGCAACCGACTGGGCGTTCGGCCCGACGACGATGTTCTCGGGCATGATCGCCCCTGAGAAGCCGCCGTTGCGGATCGCGTAGAGAACCTGTTCCTTGTTCTCCTTGCGGATGTTGAAGTTCGGGCCGTTGGTCTTCACACGGTTGGAGATCGAGGTCGCCGAGCCCTGCGCGCCCACGACGGAAAGGGTGTGGCAGCCCGAGCAATGGTCGCGAAACAGGATGGCGCCCCGGTGGTACGGGCTCGTCGTGGCGATCGACACGCCCTGGGAGCCGCACGCGCCCAGCAGGGCGGCGCAGGCAAGCATTCCGAGCATCGTGGCTGCGACCTTCATGCGCCGGGGAATATATAGGCCGGAGGCCGGCACGGACGGGCCACCGTCCTAAAACCCGTGGGCCGTGCCCGCGGCACGCAGGGCCAGGAACACCACGACCAGGGCCGATGCGGCCATCACGCCGATCTCGCGCTGGACGATCGCCGCAACCAGCTCCTGCTGCTCGGACTCACCCAGGGCGGCGACCGCCTCGGAGCCCTCAAGGCCGCGCTTGTCGAGGATCGTCTGGGCAGAGATCACACGCAGCTGCTCCGCCACGAAAGCGATTGCGAGCGGCAGCAGCGCGTAGAGGTAGAAGAGGTTTTCGCTCGGCTGCTTGCCCGATGCGGCAAGGGCGCCGACGGCGATCGCCAAAGTGAGCGCCGAGCCCTGCCCGACCCGCAGCAGGGGCCAAAAGGCCCGCGCCGCGCGACTCGCGGGGTCACCCTGCCAATAGGCCAGAGCTCCGACCAGGGCCGACAGGAGATTCAGCGCGGCGACTGCCAGGGCACCGGCGAGGACCGCCTCATTCATCCGGCGATATCGAGCCGATTGCCACTATGTAACAGTCTGCCACAAGCAGTGATATAACAGCGCGCGGTGCTCCGCAGCTATCTCCCGGCGATCGTCTTCCTTGCGCTCGGCGGCGCCGTAGGCGTCACATTCGCCGTTCTCAACTCGGCAATCGGACCGCGCCGAGCGACCCCTCACAAGCAGGATCCGTACGAGTGCGGGCTGCCCTCGGAGATCAAGTCCGGCATGCGTTTCGGGATCAGCTTCTACCTGATCGCGATGCTCTTCATACTGTTCGACATCGAGGTCATCTTCCTGTACCCGATCGCCGTGGAGCTCCGCGCATACGGGACCTTCGCGCTGACCGAGACAATCGTCTTCATCGTCCTGCTGTTCGTGGCCTTCGTCTACGTCTGGCGGCGGGGGGCACTCGAGTGGAGATAAAGCGCGAGCCACTCGGGCCGGCGGTCGATCCCAAGAACCTGCGAGTCCGCTCACTCAACGCCCACCAGCTGCTCCGCGGAGGAGAGCTCGAAGGCGCCAACCAGCCGGCCCACCTCGAGGGCGAGGAGCTCGAACGCTATGTACAGGAGCGCGTGCTCACCACGACGCTGGACTCGGCGGTGGCCTGGGCGCGATCGAACTCCTTCTTCCCGCTCGCCTTCGGGCTGGCCTGCTGCGCGATGGAGCAGTTCCAGACAGCCGGGCCGCGCATGGACATAGCCCGCTTCGGCTTCGAGGCCTTCCGCGCCTCCCCGCGCCAGGCCGATCTGATCATCCTGGCCGGCCGCGTCTCGATCAAGATGGCCCCGATCATCCGGCGCCTCTACGACCAGATGCTCGAGCCCAAGTGGGCGATCTCGATGGGCGCCTGCTGCAGCTCGATGGGCGTCTTCAACAACTACGCGCTGGTCCCAGCGGACAAGTTCATGCCGATCGACGTCCACGTCCCCGGCTGCCCGCCCCGGCCCGAGGCCCTGATGCATGGGGTCCTCAAGCTCCGCGACCTTGTCCAGAACGACCCGGACGCAGGCTGGCGCGAGCGCTACGACGCGGTGGGGACCGAGGAGCGCCCTTAGATGCCGGATGCCACGGGCCTGGAGTTGCTCGCTCAGGATGTCGGCGACGCGGCGCTCGAGACCGTGTACTTCAGAGACCGAGCCACGCTCGTCGTGGACCCGGCCCACATCCGTGA
Organism: uncultured Solirubrobacteraceae bacterium; assembly: GCA_963744035.1. Taxonomy (GTDB): domain Bacteria; phylum Actinomycetota; class Thermoleophilia; order Solirubrobacterales; family Solirubrobacteraceae; genus Palsa-744. Next base: position 179,654 of record CAVURZ010000001.1, read on the forward strand.
GGTGCTCGGCACGCTGAGGATGAAGGGCTTCGCCTTCCTGGCCAGCGTCCACGGCGTCGACTACTACCCCGAGGAGCCGCGCCTGGGCGTGGTCTATGAGCTGCTGGACATGGCCAGCGTGGATCGCATCACCGTGAAGCTGCGGGTTCCCCTCGACGCACCCGAGGTCGACTCCGTCACCGAGGAATGGCCGACGGCCAACCACCAGGAGCGAGAGGTCTACGACATGTTCGGCGTGGTCTTCCGCGGCCACCCCGACCTGCGCCGGATCCTGATGCCCGAGGACTACGAGGGCCACCCGCAGCGGCGGGACTTCCCGGTCGGCGGCGAACCGGTGATCTTCACGCGCGACGAGTCGAAATGGCTGGAGGCGCGCGAGTGAGCCCGGAGACGCCGTCGCTGTCGCCCTACCGCCAGCGCGAGCAGAGCATCACGCTCTCGACCCTCGAGGAGCCCGAGAGCGGCGGCGGCGAACGCACAGAAGAGCTGCTGACGCTCAACTTCGGCCCGCACCACCCCGCGACCCACGGCGTGCTGCGACTGCTGGTGACGCTGCAGGGCGAGATCGTCCGGGACCTCAAACCGGTGATCGGCTACGTCCACACGGGAATCGAAAAGACGGCCGAGGAGAAGTCCTACTGGAAGGTGATCCCGGTCGTGGAGCGGATGGACTACCTCTCCTATTACTTCAACGCGATGGCCTACATCGGCGCCGTGGAGGCGCTGGTCGAGGTGGAGATCCCCAAGCGCGCCCAGTACCTGCGGGTCATCCACCTCGAGCTCAACCGGATCGCATCGCACCTGATCTGGCTCGGCACCGGGGCGCTGGATCTCGGCGCCGTGTCGATCTTCCTGTACTGCCTGCGCGAGCGCGAGAAGATCCTCGACCTGTTCGAGATGTCCTCCGGCGCGCGGATGCACACGCGCTACTTCCAGGTCGGTGGCGTGATCGAGGACATCCCCACGGGCTTCGAGGCCAAGCTCCGGGAGTTCCTGAAGATCATGCCGGAGCGGGCCGATGAGTACGGCGCGATCCTGAACTCCAACGAGATCGTCCTTCAGCGACTGCGCGGTACGGGGATCGTCCCCGTCGAGACCCTTCTCGGCCTCGGGGTCACAGGGCCGCTGCTTCGCGCAGCCGGCAACCCCTGGGACCTGCGCAAGGCCGACCCCTACAGCTCATATGACGACTTCGAGTTCAAGATCCCGGTCGGAGCCGTCGGCGACAACTACGACCGCTTCGCCGTTCGCCTGGCGGAGATCTACGAGTCGGTGAAGATCATCGGCCAGGCGATGGACGGCCTGCCCGAGGGCCCGCACATGACCGGGGACCGCAAGATCGCGCTGCCGCCCCGCCACGAGCTTGCGACCTCGATGGAGGCGCTGATCCACCACTTCAAGCTGGTCACCGAGGGCTTCCGGGTTCCGCCGGGTGAGGTCTACTACCCGATCGAGTCGCCGCGCGGAGAGCTGGCGTGCTTCGTACGCTCCGACGGCAGCTCCAAGCCCGCACGCGTCCACATGCGCGACCCAAGCTTCGTCAACCTGCAGGCGCTCGCGCCGATGGCCAAGGGCTCCTACATCGCCGACATGATCGCCGCGACGGCGATGCTCGACCCGATCCTCGGGGGGATCGACCGATGAGCCCGCTCGGATGGGATGCGCCCGCGGATCTCGAGAAGGACCCCGCGCCGGTTCCCGACCTGGAGCAGTCGTCCGTCTCACCCGAGCTGCGCGCGGAGATCGAGGCCCACATGGCCAACTATCCCGACCGCCGCTCCGCGGCCCTGCCAGCGCTGGCGGCCGCCCAGCGCGTGCACGGCTGGTGCTCACCCGAGGCGATCGAGCAGGTTGCCGCCGTGATGCACCTGACACCGGCCTACCTGGAGTCGGTGGCCAGCTTCTACGACATGCTCGAGACCAGCCCCGTGGGGCGCCACAGCGTCTACGTCTGCACGAACATCTCCTGTTCCCTGCGCGGCGCGGACGAGCTGTATGAGGCGATGCTGGCGGCGGCGGCCGACGGCGTCGACGGGGAACCGATCAACGTCCGCTCCTTCGAGTGCCTCGGCGCCTGCGACATCGCTCCGATGGCCTCCGTCGACGGCGTCTACGTGGGGCCGCTGAGCGTCGCCGACGCGCCCGTGCTGATCGAGGACATCCGTGCCGGGCGTCCTGTGCTGCCCGAGCTTCAACTCGCCCGCAGGCCGGTCGCCGACCCGCACGCCAACTCCCGTGAGTTCCCGCCGCACCCCGGCGGGCAGGTGGCCGAGGCCGACGGCGCCAACCCCGACATCGACCCCGACCGCGCCCGCATCGCGGCCCCCGAGGAGGAGTCCTGATGGCCGCCCCCGCCCAGAGCCCGCTGCTGCTGTTCACCGACATCGACGAGCCGGGGCTGAACACGCTGGAGGTCTATGAACGCCGCGGCGGCTACGAGTCGCTGCGAAAGGCCCTGGCAACCACCCCCGCGGAGGTGCTCGAACAACTGAAAGCCTCGGGGCTGCGCGGACGCGGCGGCGCCGGCTTCGCGATGGGCACGAAGGTCTCCTTCCTGCCCAAGGGGACGATGGACAAGTACCTGGTCTGCAATGCCGACGAGTCCGAGCCGGGCACGTTCAAGGACCGCGAACTGATGCAGAAGACGCCGCACATGCTGATCGAGGGGCTGATCATCGCCTCCTACGCGGCCGGTGCGAACCGCTCCTTCATCTACATCCGCGGCGAGTACGTTCTGCAGGCCGACGCGCTTGACGCCGCCCTGCACGAAGCCCGCGAGGCCGGCTACATCGGCGAGGACATCCTCGGCTCAGGGCATTCCCTCTCGCTGGTCGTCCACCGTGGCGCCGGCGCCTACATCTGCGGCGAGGAGACCGGCCTGCTGGACTCACTCGAAGGCAAGCGCGGCAACCCCCGGCTGAAGCCTCCGTTTCCCGCCAACCAGGGCCTCTACCAGGGCCCGACGTTGATCAACAACGTCGAGACGCTCTCGACCGTGCCGGCGATCATCCGCATCGGCGGCGATGAGTACGCGAAGCTCGGCGTCGAGACCTCGACCGGAACCAAGCTCGTCTCCGTCTCCGGCCACGTCCAGCGGCCCGGCAACTACGAGATCGAGCTCGGCATCCCCTCACGCGAGATCATCTACGGCCTCGCCGGCGGCCCGCCGGAGGGTCGCAAGGTCAAGTGCTGGTTCCCGGGCGGCTCCTCATCGCCGGTCCTGAAGGCCGAGGACCTCGACGTGCCCTATGACTTCGACTCGCTCGGCAAAGCCGGCTCGATGCTCGGCTCGGGGGCGATCATCGTCGTCGATGACACCACTCCGATCCTGGACGTCGCGATGAAGACCGCGAAGTTCTATCGCCACGAGTCCTGCGGCAAGTGCACCCCCTGCCGCGAGGGGACCAACTGGACGGTCAAGATGCTCGAGCGGATCGACCTCGGCGAGGCGACGCCGATGGACCTCGAGATCATGGCCTCGGTCCAGGAGCACATCATCGGCAACTGCCTCTGCGTGCTGGGCGACGCGATGGCGATGCCGATCGGCTCGATGATCGCCAAGTTCAAAGACGAGTTCGAAGCCCACATGGAGCAGGCCCGTCTCAGCCGTGGGCTCGGCGGCGACGGTGCCTCTGACTACGCACTGGCCGCCCAGGGGGCCCTCGAGGAGCACCCTGACGGCACGCTGGCGGCGAACGGTGCCGGCGATCAGGCACCCGGCGCGCACAGAGGCGAACCCGGCACCCAGCAGGGAGGGGCATAGCCGTGCCGCGACCCGAACCGAGGACGATCACCTTCACGATCGACGGTCGCGAGGTGCAGGCGCCGGAGAACACGATGCTCGTCGACGCGGCCAAGCTCGGCGACGTCGAGATCCCGGTCTTCTGTTACGAGCCGAAGCTCGGATCGCCGGTCGGTGCCTGCCGCATGTGCCTGGTCGAAATCGAGGGCATCCCCAAGCTTCAGACCGGCTGCTCGACGCCGGTCAAGGACGGCATGGTCGTGTACACCGAAACCGAGCGCGTCAAGACGGCCCAGCAGTCGGTGGTGGAGTTCCTGCTGATCAACCACCCGCTCGACTGTCCCGTCTGCGACAAGGGCGGCGAGTGCCCGCTGCAGGACATCACGTTCGGCTGGGGCGGCGGCATCTCGCGTTTCATCGAGCCCAAGCGCCATTTCGTGAAGCCCCTGGAGCTCTCTCCGCTGATCGCGATCGACCGCGAGCGCTGCATCCTCTGCTACCGCTGCGTCCGCTTCTCCCAGGAGATCTCCGAGGACTACCAGCTGGTGCTGCTCGAGCGTGGCGCGCACTCCTACGTGGCGACCTTCGACGGGCACCCCTACGTGGCGCCGTTCAGCGGCAACATCATCGAGCTTTGCCCCGTCGGGGCCCTCACCTCGCGCCCCTACCGCTTCCGCGCAAGGCCGTGGGACATCGAGGGCGCGGGCTCCGTCTGCACGCTCTGCCCGGCCCAGTGCAACGTCACGGTCACCGTTCGCGACGAGCGGGCCCTGCGCGTGCTGGCCCGGCAGAACCCGGAGGTCGATGATGGCTGGCTGTGCGACAAGGGCCGCTTCGCCTACCAGTCCTTCCACGTCGATGAGCGGATCACCGAGCCGATGCTGCGCGACGGCGGACAGCTGCGTCCGGTCACCTGGGAGCGGGCCCTCGCCGAGGCCGCAGCGGGGCTCGCCCGGGCGGGCGGTGACAGCGCCGCGATCGTCGGCGGGCAGGCGACCAGCGAGGAAGGCCTGCTCCTCACGAGGCTTATGCGGGAGGCCCTCGGCTCGCCTCATCTCGACTCGCGCCGGGCCGGGGTGCTGGAGCTCGAGCTGCACCGTGCCCTGGGCGCACCGGCGCTGCAGGCTCGAACGACCGATCTGGAGTTCGCCGATGCGGTCCTGGTACTCGATGCCGACCCGGTCAACGATGCGCCGATCCTCGACCTGCGCCTGCGCAAGGGACTTCGCCGGCATGGCATGCAGCTTGCGGTCGCCTCACCCGGCGAGGGCTCGCTCGACCCGAGCGCCCGGGCGATCGTGCGCTACTCACCCGGCGGCGGCGCCGCCTTCGCGGCCGCGCTGGCCGCTGAGCTCTCCGGCGAGGGCGACGTCGGCGAGCTGGCCGGCAGGGCCGGGAGCGATGCCGAGGCCGTCCAGAAGCTCGCCGCCGTTCTGCGCGGACCCGACCCCGAGCCGGGCGCCGAGGACGGCGAGAGCCGCCCGCGCGAGGTCGTGATCCTCTGGGGCGAGCGACTCACGGCCGGCCCCGGCGGCGAGACCGGCGCACGTGCGCTGCTGGCGATCGCCGAGGCGCTCGACACGAGCAACATCGACGGGGCGGGACTGCTTGAAATCCCCGCTTCTGCCAATGCCAGGGGCCTGCGGGAGGCCGGAGTCCTGCCGAACGCCGGCGCCGGACTCCAGGCACCCGGGACGGGCGACGGGCGCGACAACCATGCGATCGCCCAGGGCCTCGCCGACGGCAGCCTGAGCGCGCTGTACCTGCTGCAGGCGGACCCGCTGCTCGAACTCGCCGACCGCGGGCTCTGGGAGAAGGGCCTGCCCAAAGCCGCCACGGTGATCGCCCACGCGACCTTCATGACCGAGACGATCCGCGAGCACGCCGACGTCGTGTTCCCGGCCGAGGTCTACGCGGAGAAGGAGGGAACGGTCGTGCATCCCGACGGCCGCATCCAGCGGCTTCGGCCGGCGATCGCCCGCGCCGGCGAGGTCCGCGCGGGCTGGCAGGTCATCAGCGAGCTGGCGCTGCGCCTCGGGCGCGACTTCGATGTGCTCAGCGGGGCGCGCGCGTCGCGGCTGCTGTTCGAGTCGGTCGCCTTCTACGCGGGCCTGACGCTCGAGGAGATCGCCGGACGCGGAGTTCGCTGGCAGGAGCGCCAGGCCGCCGCGGCGTTCCCCGCGGCCGAGCTCGGCTCCGGCCCCGCCGAGATCCAGGCACCCGCCGAGGACGGCGTCGAGCGCGACGGTTACCGGTCGGTCTGGGACGCCCCCGAAGTCGAGCACTCGCCGGCCCTGCGCTTCCTGCACCCCGGCCGGGACCTGGTGCGCGGATGATCGCCACCGTCGGCTACTACGAGCCGTGGTGGATCCAGATCCTCAAGGCAATCGTGATCTTCGCCATCGGGCTGCAGCTCGTGCCGATCGTCCTACTTGCCGAGCGCAAGCTGCTCGGTCGCTTTCAGGCTCGCTACGGCCCCAACCGGGTCGGCCCGTACGGGGCCCTGCAGCCGCTCGCCGACATCCTCAAGCTGCTGACCAAGGAGCAGTTCCGGCCCAGCACCTCGGTCGGGCTGCTGTTCGCCGTGGCGCCGGTGATCTCGATCCTGACGGCCGTCGCCGCGTTCGCGATCATCCCCTTCGGCAACGTCCAGGACATCTTCGGCACCAAGGTCGGCCTCTACGGGATCGACGTCTCGATCGGCCCGCTGTACGTGTTCGCGATGGGCGGCATCGCCTTCTACGGGATCATGCTCGGAGGCTGGTCCTCGGGCTCGAAGTACTCGTTCCTCGGGGCGATGCGCGGGGCCGCGCAGCTGATCTCCTACGAGGTCTCCCAGGGACTCGCGCTGGTCGGCGTGATCATCACCGCCCAGACCCTCTCGCTGACCGGGATCGTGTTCGCCCAGAAAGGCATGTGGTACATCGTGCCCCAGTTCGTGGGCTTCCTCATCTTCCTGGTGGCCGGCTTCGCTGAGACCAACCGCGCGCCGTTCGACCTGACCGAGGCCGACGCCGAGCTGGTCGGCGGCTACAACACCGAGTTCGGCGGCGGCAAGTTCGCCTCCTACTACTTCGCCGAGTACCTCAACGTGCTGGTCGTCGCGGGCATCGTCACGACGGTCTTCCTTGGCGGCTGGCTGCTGCCCTTCGGCGTCCACCCCCCGGGATGGGTTGACCCGTTCATCGTGCTTTTCAAGATGGCGCTGGTCACGTTCCTGTTCATCTGGGCCCGTGCGACACTTCCGCGCCTGCGCTACGACCAGCTGATGAGCTTCGGCTGGAAGGTCCTGCTGCCACTCGCGACCCTCAACACGCTGGTCACGGCGATCCTCGTGGTGGCCACCCACTGATGTCCACCCAGACCCCACCTCCCGAGCAGCCGGACCCCGCGACGAAGGCGATCCTGAACGTCGAGGGCTGGAACCCCGGCGAGGACGTGATCGTCGTCAAGCGCACCCCGGCCCCCGGCCCGGCACGCAGCACCTGGCGCACCTTCGCCGAGACGATCCGCGGCTTCGCAACGACCTTCGGGCGCTTTCACGAAACCCCCGTCACGGTCCAGTACCCCGAGGAGAAGACGCCCGTCTATCCGCGCTTCCGGGGCCGGCACAAGCTGCACCGCTTCGAGGACACCGGCCTTGAGAAGTGCGTCGGCTGCTCGCTCTGCGCCGCGGCCTGCCCGGCTGACTGCATCCGCGTCGTGGCCGCCGAGAACACGCCGGAGAACCGGGTCTCCGCTGGCGAGCGCTACGCGGCGGTCTATGAGATCAACCTCTCGCGCTGCATCTTCTGCGGCTACTGCGAGGTCGCCTGTCCGTTCGACGCGATCACAATGGGCCACGACTACGAGCTCTCCGACTATGACCGCAGCGACCTGATCTTCACAAAGGAGATGCTGCTCGCCGAGCCGCTCGAGCGGACCCCCCTGAGGAACGAGGGCGAATGACGGCTCCGTCGTGTCACCTCGGCGAGCGCGAGCCGCTGCGCGGCTGGCGCTCACTGCCATGTCACAACTCCGCGGCCGAGGAACCCAGATGAGCTCGGTCCTGTTCTTCATCGCCGCGATCGGCGCGATCTCGGGCGCCATCGGCGTGATCGCGCTGCGCAACCCCTTCTACTGCGTGCTCGCCCTGGTCGTGCACCTGATCTCCCTCGCGTTGCTGTTCCTGCTGCTGCGCTCGGAGTTCGTCGCCGCCGTCCAGGTCGTCGTCTACGCCGGTGCCGTGATGGTCCTCTATGTCTTCGTCGTGGCGTATGTCGGCGGCGATGGCGAGTCGATCGGCGAACGCCTGCGGCCGACCGGAGCCGGCCCCTCGGCCGCCGGATTGCGCACCGGCGGCGCGATCCTGGCAGCCGCCCTGGGAGTCGAGCTGCTGATCGCGCTGCTCGGCACCGGCCTGGCGGGAGTCAGCGGGCACGGCGCCGGCTATGTGCCGGGACCCCATGCCTACGGCACGCCGGCATACATCGGGAAACTGCTGCTGACCCGCTTCCTGCTGGCCTTTGAGATCTCCTCGTTCCTGCTCCTGATCGCAGCGGTCGGCGCGGTCGTCCTGGCACGCCGGCGCGGCGGCCTCGAGGATGCAGATGAACAGCGCATCACGCCGCTCGACCTGTTGCGCCCGCGCGACAGCGGAACCACGGCCGAGAGCGTGGGGAGGCATGGCGGATGAGCATCGGCTGGTACCTCAGCGTCTCGGCGATCGTCTTCTCACTGGGAGCCTTCGGCGTGATCACCCGGCGCAACCCGCTGGTGATCCTGCTGTGCCTCGAGCTGATGCTCAACGGCGGCAACCTGGCCCTGATCGCCTTCGCGCGGATGTGGGGTAACGGCGACGGGCAGATCCTGGCGCTGATCGTCATGACCGTCGCGGCCTGTGAGGTCTGCATCGGCCTGGGCATGATCGTCGCGATCCACCGCCGCCGTCTGCCGGTCGATGTGGATGAGCTGAGGGAGCTGCAGGGGTGAGGCTTCGGTGCGCCAGGTCATCGTTCGCGTGTCGCTTGCGCGACAGGCGAACGCTGCCCTCGGACACCTTCGCCGGCCGAGGGGCCTTCGTCGCGTTTGACGAGGGGGTGACCTCATGAGCGCGACCACCTACGGCTGGCTGGTGCTGCTGTTCCCGCTGCTGGGGACGCTGATCAGCGGCTTCGGCTACCGCGTTTGGCCCGCGCGCACGGCGGGCTGGATTGGCACTGCGGCGATCTTCCTGTCGTTCCTTGCGGCTGTCGGCGCGCTGATCGCGCTGCAGGGCCACTCGCCCGTGCATCGCCAGCTGGTCTCATCGCTTTGGAACTACGCCTCGACGGTCGGCGTCGATGCCCAGCTCTCGATCCTGGTCGACCCGCTGTCGGTGTTCATGATCCTCACGGTCACGGGCGTCTCGACGTTGATCCACCTCTACTCGATCTCCTACATGGAGGGCGACGAGGGCTTCGTCCGGTACTTCTCCTACCTCAACTTCTTCGTCTTCTCGATGCTCCTGCTGGTGCTGGCCGCGAACTTCCTGATCCTGATCGTCGGCTGGGCCTTCGTCGGCGCGGCCTCCTACCTGCTGATCTCGTTCTGGTACCGGCGCACGACCGCCACCCGGGCGGGGATCAAGGCCTTCGTGATCAACGTGATCGGCGACGTCGGCCTCGTGCTGGGCACGTATTTCATCTTCAAGCACACCCACACACTCGACTTTCTGCGCACCTTCCACGCCGCCCGGGCCGGCGCCTTCGGGCCGGGGACGAACGAGCCCGACCTGGTGGCCGGATGCATCCTGCTGCTGGTCGGCGCCTTCGCCAAGTCCGCCCAGATACCGCTGCACACCTGGCTGCCGGACGCGATGGAGGGCCCCACGCCGGTCAGCTCGCTGATCCACGCCGCGACCATGGTCACGGCCGGCGTCTACCTGATCGCGCGCATGCACCCGCTGTTCGAATTGGCACCCACGGCACAGGACGTCGGTGCGGTCATCGGCGCTTTGACGCTGTTCGTCGCCGGCACGATCGGCCTCGCCCAGACCGACATCAAGAAGGTGATCGCCTACTCGACCATGTCCCAGATCGGCTACATGATCATGGGCGTCTCCGTGGGGGCGTATGCGGCCGGCTTGTTCCATCTGATGACCCACGCCTTCTTCAAGGCGCTGCTGTTCATGGCGGCGGGCTCGATCATCGGCGCCATGGGCGGCGAGCAGTCGCTGAACAGGATGGGCGGCTTTCGCAAGGCGCTGCCATTCACCTACGCCTGTTTCATCATCGGCGGCCTGGCCCTGTCGGGGGTCCCGCCGTTCTCCGGCTTCTTCTCCAAGGACGAGATCCTGCTGGTCACCGGCGAGCAGGGCGGGTGGCACTGGGCGCTCTATGTGGTCGGCTATATCGGCGCGTTCCTGACGGCCGTCTACACCTTCCGGATGATCTTCCGCGCCTTCCACGGCGAGCCCGTGGCCGAGGCCCGAGAGCTGGAAGCCGGCCACCTTCACCATGCCGAGCACCCGACGAACCCGGCGACCGGTGAAATCGAGGACATGGACGTCGGCTTCCCCGGTCCGACCCACGCGATCGCCGAGCGGGCCCTGCCGATGAAGATCTCGATGGCCCTGCTGGCAATCGGCGCCACGGGTGCCGGGCTGGTGCAGATCCCCAAAGTCGACTTCGTGGTCGACGACTTCCTGCGGCCCTCGTTCCAGGGCTCGAAGCTCTATGAACCACACACCAAAAACGGGCTGCTCGCGTTCGGCCTGATCCTGGGCAGCCTGATCGGGGTGGCCGGGATCGCACTGGCCTACCGGATCTGGGTCAAGCGGCCGGGCACCGCCGAGGCGATCCGCAATCGCTTCGGCGCCATCTATCAGCTGCTGATCAACAAGTGGTACTTCGACGAGATCATCGACGCCGTGGTCGTGCGCCCGGTCTCGGCGGCCGGCGACTTCGCCCGCGACGTGTTCGAGCGGCGGGTGATCGACGAGACCATCGTCGGCGGCACGACGGGACTCGTCCGTGCGGGCTCGGCCGCGGTCCGGGCCGTGCAGAGCGGCTTCGTCCGCTACTACGCCGCCCTGCTGCTGCTGGGCGTCGCCGCGACCAGCTTCTACTTCCTCCTTCAGAGCTGATGCCGCCTCTTTCGATCATGATCTGGGTACCGGCCGCGTGCGGCCTGCTCGGCGCGCTTTTGCCGGTCCGCAGCGTCACCCCGAACGACGGCGAGGCCCCCGGCGCGCGCGGCGTCAGCCTGCCGGGCCTCGCGGCGCTACTCGGCACGCTGATCGCCCTTGGCCTGTCGATCGGCTACATCGCCGACTACAAACCCGGTGTCGCGCTGCAGCACGTCACGAACGTGATGTGGATCTCCTCGCTGGGCATCCACTACAAGTTGGCCGTGACCGGGCTGAACGTCTTCCTGGTGGGGATGACGACGCTGCTGTTCGCCGCGGCGACCTTCGCCTGCAACATCCGCTCGAGCCATCCGCTGGATCGCCCGCGCCTCTTCTACTTCCAGTTCATGCTCGCCGAGTCCGCTGTGCTGGGTGCGTTCCTGGCTCAGGACCTGGCGCTGTTCGTCGCCTTCTTCGACCTGATGCTGATCCCGTTCTACTTCCTGATCGGCGGCTGGGGACGCGACCCCGGTCGCATCAAGGCGACGATCAAGCTCGTCATCTACACCCTGGTCGGCTCGCTGCTGATGCTCGCGGCCGCGATCGCGACCGGGGTCCTGGCCGCCCAGCAGGGCGGCGGGCATGTCGACTTCGCCCTGACCTCCCTGCAGCACCTGCCCCTGAGCACCGGCTCGCAGGAGTGGATCTTCCTGTTCTTCGCCGCCGCCTTCCTGGTCAAGATGCCGGCCTTCCCGCTGCACGGATGGATGCCCGACGGATACCGGGCAATGCCGATCGAGGTGCTGATGGTCTTCTCGGGCGTGCTCTCGAAGGTCGGCGCCTACGGCTTCATGGCGATCGTCCTGCCGCTGTTCCCGAAGGCCGCGGTCCACTTCCAGACCCTGATGCTGCTGATCGCCCTGATCTCGATCATCTACGGCTCCCTGCAGGCATTCAGCCAGTCCAACGTCCGTCTGATCGCCGGATACTCCTCGGTCGCACAGCTCGGCTTCATCACGCTGGGGATCTTTGCCCTGAACCCGCAGGGCGCCCAGGGGGCGCTGCTGCAGATGGTCAACCACGGCCTGGTCGTGGCTCCGCTGCTGTTCATCGCAGCGCTGCTGGCCGAGCGGGCCGGCGGCTCGGAAGATGTGCGCGAGATGGGCGGCATCGCCTTCCGCGCGCCGATCCTCGCAAGCATGTTCCTGATCGTCGCGTTGGCGACCCTGGCGATCCCCGGCTCGTCGAACTTCGTCGGCGAGTTCCTGATCCTGCTCGGCGTCTTCAAAGCCAAGCTGGCGATCGCGATCATCGCCTTCACCGGCGTCGTTCTGGCCAGCGTCTATGCCCTGCGGCTGTTCATCCGGGCCATGCACAATCGGGTCGGCAAGCAGGTCGAGTCGCGTGAGATCGGCCTGATGGACGGCCTCGTGATCGCCCCCGTGATTGCCGTGATCCTGTTCCTGGCGCTCTACCCGCAGCTGGCCCTGCACCGCAGCGAAGCCTCTGTGAAGGCGGCGGTGGCTCCCTCGCGCATCGTCTCGCTGTGCTCGGGCTCGGTGGTCTGCCACTTCTTCGCGTCCAACCTTGAAACGAAACCCGGACAGGCAAACCTGGTGATCAAGTGAACCTGCTGCTGGCCACCGCCCATCTCAAAGGTCCCCACATCGAATTCGCGGGCCTCTCGCCGATGATCGCCCTGCTGGGCGGCGCGGTGATCGTCCTGATGTTCGGCCTGCTCGGCTCGCACTGGATCCGCTCGCAGCTCGTGCCGGCGCTGACCCTCGGCGCCCTGGGCACCGCCCTCGGGCTGACCATCTGGCAATGGGGGGTCTCCAAGTCGATCGTCGCGGGCGCGCTGAGGATCGACACCCTCTCGCTGCTGCTGAACATGATCCTGATCGCCGGCGGGGCCTGCACGGTGCTGCTCACGTGGCGCTCGCTGGCCGCCCGCGAAGCCGCCCACGGTGAGTTTCACGCCCTGCTTTTGACCTCGATCGGCGGCATGTCGCTGCTGGCCGCCGCCCAGAACACGGTCGCCCTGTTCATCGGCCTGGAGCTCCTGTCGATTCCCCTGTATGTGCTGTGTGCGACAGAGATGCGCCGCGAGCACTCGCTGGAGTCGGGGCTGAAGTATCTGATCATCGGCTCGGTCGGCTCGGCCACGCTGCTCTACGGGCTGGCGATGATCTACGGCGCGACCGGCACGACGGACTTCGCGGGGATCGCCTTCGCGCTGTCGCACAACGGCCTGGCGACCGACCCGCTCACGCTGACCGGCATTGCCCTGTGCGTCGCCGGCCTCTGCTTCAAGGCCTCGGTGGCTCCCTTCCACCAGTGGACCCCGGACGTCTACGAGGGCGCCCCCACCCCGGTCACGGCCTTCATGGCCGTCACGACGAAGGTCGCGGCACTCGGCGTGTTCCTGCGGTTCTTCGACGTGGCGCTGATCGAAGCTCAGGCCAGCTGGGGCCCGGCGGTCGCGGCGCTGGCCGCGATCACGATCATCGTCGGCAACGTCGGCGCGCTGGGGCAGTCATCGCTCAAGCGGATGCTTGCCTACTCCTCCGTGGCTCAGGCCGGCTACCTGCTGGCCGGCGTCGTCGTGGCCACCAAGCTCGGCGTCGAAGCAACGGCCCTGTACCTGATCGTCTACCTGATGATGAACATGGCGGCCTTCGCGGTGATCGTCGCCCGCGAGCGCGAAACCGGCCGCGGCGACGGGATCGAGACGCTCAACGGGCTGGGACGCGACCGGCCGTGGCTGGCCTGGCCGATGACCCTCTCGATGCTGGGCCTCGCCGGGATCCCCGCGACGGCCGGCTTCATCGGCAAGTTCTACCTGATCGATGCCGCGGTCTCGGGCGAATATGCCTGGCTCGGCGTGATGATCGTGATCGGCTCGATGATCTCACTCGGCTACTACCTGCCGGTGATCGCGGCGATGTGGATGCGCAGCTCCGAGGCACCCTCCCCGGCCGCTCCCGGGCCGCCCGGTCCTCTGCCGGCGCTGGCCGGTGGCTCGCCCGAGCTCGACGAGGTGGCGGAGCCGCCCAGCGGAACGCAGGGCGAGGTCGTCTTCGTTGCGGTCCTGGCCGGAGCGGCCGTGCTCGTGTTCGGGATCATCCCGCAGCCGCTGTTCGACCTCGTGCACCATGCCGGGGCGTCGTTCATCGGCCTGTTCTAGAGCGCCCTCCACGTCACAGCGCGTACTGCGCCGCAGGAGGAAACGAGGGCGGCTGTGTGGGGCTGTTCTGAACCGGCGACCGGACTACGTCGCTAGTGCGTAGACCTTCGGCTCTGGCCCGTTCTCCTGGTGCCAACTATCGGTATAAAACCGGCGATGGCCAGGCCCGAGACACACCGAGGGGGACAGCTGTGGGGAACCGTCTGCTGAGCAGAGGCGCCGTCGCCGTCGCGATCACCGTTGCGGTCCTGGGGCTCACGGCCGGCGCCGCGTCCGCGCACCCGCGGGCGCACGCGGCCGCCGCGAAGACTTTTACGCTCCCCACCGGCAGCGCGGAATGGCTAGCGACCGGAATTACGCTCTCCGCGGGCCAGAGCCTGGAAATCAAGGTGAGTGGCAACGGCACATGCCACGTCGGGCCATCAGAAGACTGCCACGAAGGCGCAGCCGCGGGGGCCGGCTCGACCTGCGCCGGGCGCCCGCTGGGAGAACTCCCTCCGGGCCCCGGCGGAGACGCGATGCCCTACGGGGCGGTCGTCGGGCGCGTGGGCTCGGGCGCGCCGTTCCTGATCGGTCTGGGCGCCAAGGCGACGGGAACCGGTGAACTGCAGATCGTCTACAACGACTGCGCCGGCTACTACGGCGACAACGGCGGCAATTACACGGTCTCGATCGCGCTTCCGGCGAATCACCTCACGATCACCTACAGCCCGACCGCGAGCTCGGGGTCCGGAACCTCGATCGTCGAAACGACGATCACCGACCTGAACGAAAAGAACGAACCCGTCGCCGGGGCGACGATTCACATCGCACCGCCGATCATCTACGGCGAAGGTCAGCCCTCGGCGCTGATCTGCGACGAATCGAACCGCTTGGTCTACCCCTATCGCCTCACCAGCGTCGGCTCCCTGCTCGGCAAGTCCTTCGAACGCATAACCGACTCGAAAGGGCAGATCCACTTCTCGGTCCTGGTCGGGACGACCCCCGGTGAATGGCTGCTGGAAGCCCTCGAAGAAGGCAGCCCCGGAACCGAACGGACCTACGCCGCCCTGAATATCGCCGCCGGAGGAACCGCGCCCGTTCTGCCGGCCGAGCTCGCCGGCTATCTGCTCGCCGCGGGCGGCGGCTCGTCGGGGAACTTCACCTCCCCCACCCAACAGGGGATCCTGACCTGGCTTGGAGCGGTAGCGGCCCCGTCGGGTGCCCTCGGGGCAGTCGCCTACGCGCCGATCTACGGGACCGGGCCGAAAGGCGAACAGACCGCCGGGATCCTCCTGTATGCACCGGGGGCGCGTCAGCAGGTCATGTCCTACCTCGAAGGAAAGGGACCCGCGCCCAGCATCGCGCAGGCCGTCGTGATCGACGTCCCCAACGCGGCCAAGGTGCTGATCACCGGGGCGCTGGCCGGGAAGAAACTGGTCCCGGTTCCCTACCGGCTGCCCGGCCTGGCCGAATGGGCCTCCGGTGGGGCGATCACGATCACCGACCCCAGCGTCCAAGCGCTCGACCATGCCACCACGATCCCCTTCCCGGCGCGCGGCACGCCCCATTTCGGGCTGATCGCGCCGGCCGGCAACGAAGATCTCCTCTACGGCTACGGCCCCTATCCTCAGCTGGGCGCGGGGCCCACGGTGGAAGCCGCCTTCAACAAGTGCATCGGCTACACCTTTGCGACTACGGTCACCCCGCACTCGCCGGTCGTCGTGACCGCGGTCTCGGGCTCCCGGAAGGCCGGGCTGAGCGCCAAGGGCCGCGCGATCGACACGCTTCCCGGCGCGGTCGTGAACCACCATGGCTCGAAACTGGTCTCGCTGGAGTTGCCCAAAGGGAGCTACAAGCTGCAGGTAACGGGCACCGGCTCAGGGCCCGCGACGCTCGTGATCAGCGTCCCGGGGCCCTCTGGGCCGAGCTTCCGCGTGTTCTCCTTCCGTTCGCGGCGGGGCGCGACGGGGACGATCAGCGTCAGCTCGCGGGCAGCGTCGGGGTCGATGGTCTTCGCCGGGCACCGTGTGACGGCAAGCGACGGCCTGAAGATCAAGGTCCACGGCCTTCCGAAGCGCCTCGGCACGAAACCCGCAAGCCTCGCACTGACCCTGGCCGACCAGTTCGGGCACCCCGTCAGCGGCGTTACCGTGACGGCCAGCGGCACGCCACTCGCGGCGCCCGTGACCACAGCGCTGCACCAGGCCTCAAAGCTGGCGCTGACGCTCTCCCCGACCAAGAAGGGCACGATTCACATAGCGCTCTCGGGGCTCGGCTACGCGCCGGAGAGCTTCGCCCTGAAGGTTCGCTGAGCGCGGGGCGGGCCGCGGGGCGGGCGGGAGCTTCAGGTCAGTCGACCGGACGCCTCGGCGGCAGCTTCGGCTTCGGTCAGCTGGCGCTCGACCAGGTCCAGGCCCGCGGACCAGAAGCCGGGGTCTGAGAGGTCGATACCGACAAGAGCGCCCAGTTCCTCGGGGTTTTTCGAGCCGCCGGCGGCCAGCATGTCGAGGTAGCGCGGGACCATCTCCTCACCGAGCTGCTCGTAGCGCTCGTAGACCGACAGCGCCAGCAGCTGACCGTAGGCATAGGCGTAGACATAGCCGGGGCTGCCGATGAAGTGCGGGATGTAGGACCACCAGCTGCGGTAGCCGTCGGTCAGCTCGACCGAGTCGCCGAACAGCTCCTCCTGGCTCTCGGCCCACAGCTCGCCGAAGCGGTCCACCGAGATCTCGCCCTGCTCGCGCCGGGAGCTGTGGACGAGATGCTCGAAGCGGTTCATGGCGACCTGACGGAAGACCGTGGCGATCGTGTCCTCGAGGTTCTCGGCCAGCAGTGCCAGACGGGATGCCGGCGAGGAGTCCTCGGCGAGCAGTTTGCTGAAGACGATGGTCTCGCCGAAGACAGATGCCGTCTCGGCCAGGGTCAGCGGCGTGTGCTGCTGGAAGATGCCCTGCCGCGCGGCCAGCGCGAAATGGACACCGTGGCCGAGCTCGTGGGCCAGCGTCAGCACGTCGCGGCGACGCGAGGTGTAGTTCAGCAGCACGTAGGGGAACTCCGACGGGACCGTGCCCGCGCAGAAGGCGCCGCCGCGCTTGGCGGGACGCACGGGAGCATCGATGCGCTGCTCGTCGAAGAAGCGCTTGACCAGGTTCCCCAACTCTGGCGAAAACTGCGAATAGCAGTCGAGCACCAGCTCCTTGGCCTCGGAGTAGGGGAAGTCGACCTGGTCCTCGGTGACGGTGGCCAGGCGGTCGTAGTCGGCCAGGCGCTCGATGCCTAGCAGCCGGGCCTTCAGCCGGTACCAGCGGCGCGGGATCTCATAGCGCCCCCGTACCGCCTCGATCAGGGCGGCCACGGACTCGTCGCTGGCCTCGTTGGAGAGGTTGCGGGCCGAGAGCCAATGGGGGTATGAGCGCAGACGGTCGTCCGTCGCCTTGTCCGCGAGCAGGGTGTTGAACAGGTAGGCCCGTGTGCGAAGGCCCGGGGCGAGCGCCGCGGTAACCGACTCGGCGGCCGTCCGGCGGACGTCCCGATCGGCCATCGAGAGCCGGCTCAGGGCGACTTCCAGAGGCATCTTCTCGGGCTCCCCGCCGGGCGCGGGAAGCTCAACCTCGATGACCGACGTCAGCTCCTCGAACAGCCGCGTCCAGGCGCCCGATCCGGTCAGTGCCTTCTCGGTCAGGATCCGCTCCTCCGGCTCGCTCAGCAGGTGCTGGCGGTAGCGGCGGATGTTGCGCAGGTGATGGCGGCAGAAATCGAGGCCGTCATCGGCCAGCAGCTCCTCGGCGCGCTGATCGTCGAGCGCCGCCCACTCCAGCTCGAAGAACAGCAGCGTTGTCTGGATCGCCGTCTCCTGCTCCTGGACCCACTGCAGCATGGCGCCGTTGGCGGGGTCGGCCGTGTCGGTCGAGAACCGCAGCGCAGCGTAGTAGCCACCGCGCCCGACGCAGCTCCTGCAGCTGGCCAAGCTCGCTCATCGCGGCGACCAGGCCCGGCCCGTCGAGCTCGGCGAGTTTCCCGGCGTGCTCGCTCGCAAAGACCTTCGCTCGCTCCAGCGCCTCGGTGAGGCGGCTGCGCACGCCGTCGGTGCCCTCGCCGTTGACCAGCGGCTCGAGGTTCCAGGCGCTGGCCTGCAGCTCCGGGTCCGTCTGCTCTGTCGCGCCTGAAGCCATTGCGAAGGCCAGCTTATCCATCGCCCGAGAGAAGCTCGGGGAGGGCCGCTATTCGTTGGTGAGCGCCTGAAGCAGATCGAGCCTGGCGGCTCTCCTGGCGGGCAGCTGCGCCGCGAGGAGCCCGGCCAGAGCCGCGACCACGAGCAGGATCGCGAGCGTGCCGACGGGGAACGCCTGCACGTAGCCGGAGCCGGACAGGGCGAAGCTTGTCACCAGAATGGACCCGACGATCCCGATCACCAGGCCGAAGATCCCGCCGATCAGCGAGGTGATCACCGACTCGTAGCGGATCATCTGGCGAATCTGCCGGCGCGAGGTGCCGATCGCACGCATCATCCCGAGCTCGTGGGTTCGCTCATAGATCGAGAGGATCAGGGTGTTGACGATGCCGAACAGGGAGACGATCACCGACAGGGCCAGCAGCACGTAGATCAGCGTCAGGAGCGTGTTGATCTGGTTGGCCTGGTCCTGCTTGAACTGCGCCGCCGTGCGAGACCTGGTCTGGGGGAAGTCGGCTGCCAGCAGCCTGTCCACCGCGGGCTGGACCTCGGCATTCGTGGCCCCGGGCTTGTAGGTGACGAAGTTCAGTGCGTCGTCGCGCTGCCCGAAGCTCGAGCGAGCCAGGGGCAGGGTGATCGTGAATTCCTGCAGCAGACGGGCGTTGTCGGAGACGATTCCGCGGATCGTCAGTCGGACGTGCTGTTTGGCGGGCGTCAGCAGAACGACGGTCTGCCCGACCTTCAGATGTGAGGATTCGGCGAAGCCCTTGGTGATCACCGTGCCGTTGTCACCAAGGCTCAGAAGGGTCGCATTGGAACCCTGCTTCCAATCGATCCTGTAGGTCTTCAGGAAGGTGGCCGGGTCGATCGCGGTGACGGTCGAGTTCTTGGAGCTGTCGAGGCGGCGACCGAGCGTGAAGGCGATTGGTGTCACCGTTTCGACACCTGGCACGGTCCGCACAGCCGGGGCCACGAGGGCGGGGATTCCCTGTTCGGAGTTGGGCGAGGAGTTCTCGACGATCAGGTTGCCCGCGAAGGAGCGGCTGACCGCCTGATCGATTGTCGCCTTGGTGCCATCGGCCAGCACGGCGACGAAGGCCACCAGCGCCAGTCCGACGGTCAGCGCCGCCGCCGTGACGAGCGTCCGGCCGGGCTGGCGGATCGAGTTCTCCGTCGCCAGGCGGCCGGTGATCCCGCGCCAGCTGACCAGCAGGCCGAGACCCCTGGCGAGGGCCGGGACGATTCTGTAGTGGCGCGCCGGGCGCTCGCCGCCGCGGCGCAGGCGAACTCCCAACCGGATCGCACGTGCGATCCACAGCACGACCAGCACCGGACCGATCTTGCTGAGGCCGAGGACGACCGTCAGCAGGATGATCGCCAGCAGCCCGAGCACGAAGCGGACGATCAACGCGCGCCTCGTCGGCAGCGGCCGTGGCGGTATCTCCACCCCCTCGCGCATCGCCGCCAGCGGTGGCACCCGGGTGGCACGGAGCGCCGGAGGCAGACCGGCGAGAACGGTGATGATGATCCCGACGGCAAGCGAGACGATGATCGTCCGCGTCTCGACCACGGTGCCGCTGTCGGGGAGATCGGCACCGAAGGCCTTGAACAGCGCATCGAGCGCAGGGGCCAGCGCGATCCCGGCGAGCAGGCCCAGCACGGCGCCACCGGTACCGAGCAGCAGCCCTTCATAGACGACCGAGCGCATGATCTGCGAGCGCGAGCCTCCGAGCGTCCGCAGCAGGCCGAACTCGCGGGTCCGCTGGGCGACGGTGATCGAGAAGGTGTTGAAGATGATGAACGCACCGACGAGCAGTGAGACGTAGGCGAAGATCAGCAGGAAGGTCTTCAGGAAGCTGAGGTTGCTTTCGAGATCCGAGGTTTCCTTGCTCGCCTGCTGAGATCCGGTGCGGACGGCGACGGTCGCGGGCAGGATGGCTCGCAGCCGCGTACGCAGCGCCGAGGCGCTGACCCCGCTGTCGGCAGCCACAGCGATTTCTTCGTAGTGCCCGGGCAGACCGACCACCCGCTGGGCCTCCGCAGGAGTCATGACCGCCGCCCCGGCGCCGCCGAAGGACTGTCCGCCGGCGAACTTCACGATTCCGACGATCGTGTAGGGATGGGCGCTCGCCGAGCCAGCGACGATCATCTGCTGTCCGATCTTCAGCCCGTGGCGGTTGGCGGTTGATTCGTCGATCGCCAACTCCGTCGCGGTGTTCGGGAAGCGTCCCTTGACCGGGTCGAAGGACTCGAAGGGAGGCGGGATCTCAGAGACGACGAAGGCCGGAGCGCCCCCCGTCGTGAGCCGCTTGTGATGGATGTCGAGGAAGTTCGCGGCCGCGAAGATTCCCCCGGCCGCCTTCGCCACGCCCGGCGTGGCGCGGACCTTTTCGAGCATCGCCTCGGTTATCGGCGAGGTTTCCGACTGGGTTTCGCTACCGAGGACTTCGGTCGGGCTGACGACCACGTCGCGACTCTTGTTGGCCGACTGGAAGATCGAGGCGAAGGAGCTGTTGATGGTGTCCGTGAGGACGTAGGTACCGGCCATCAGGGCGACGCCGAGCGCGATCGCGATACCGGTCAGCAGCACCCGCAGCTTGCGCTGCATGAAGCCGCGCAGGACCAGGCGGAGCATCAGCCGACGGCCTTCATCAGGTCAAGCGCCTGCTCGGGTGTCCCCGCCTCCCCGTCGTGGACGATCCGCCCGTCCGCCAGGACCAGCAGTCGGTCGGCGTAGGCGGCGGCATGTGCGTCGTGGGTGACCATCACGACGGTCTGGCCGAAGTTGTCGACGGCATCACGCAGCAGCCCGAGCACGTCGCCGGAGGATTTCGAGTCGAGATTCCCGGAGGGCTCATCGGCGAACACCACCGCCGGGCGGGAGACCAGCGCGCGGGCGACAGCGACACGTTGCTGCTGGCCGCCGGAGAGCTCCGCCGGGCGATGGGTCAGGCGATCGCTGATCCCCACGGTCTCGATCAGCGTGCTCAGCCACTCGGTGTCGGGCTTGCGCCCGGCGATCGACAGCGGCAGCAGGATGTTCTCTTCGGCGCTCAGGACCGGCAGCAGGTTGAAGGTCTGAAAGATGAAGCCGATGCGGTCGCGGCGGAGGTTCGTCAGGGCCTTGTCGTCGAGGCTCGTCAGCTCCACGCCGTCGAGCCGGACGCTGCCTGAGGTGGGACGGTCCAGGCCGGCCAGGATGTGCATGAGCGTCGACTTGCCCGAGCCCGAGGGGCCCATGATGGCCGTGAACCGTCCGGCCGGGAAGGCGACGCTCACGTCGACGAGAGCATCGACGGCGGCCTCCCCCTCGCCGTAGCGGCGGGAGATGTCCGTGGCCTCGACGATCGCATCGGGGAGGCTCGCTGGTTCGGGTGAGCCCACGAGTGAGGAGTCTAGAGGCGCCCGGAGACGCCCGGAGAGTCCAACGGTCGGAAAATCAACCCTCCAGCGGGTCAGGCGTCCATCGTCCGCGTCCGCCAGGCGCCCAGGCCGAGCAGAACGGCGAGCCAGACCGCCATCACCAGGATCGCCGTGCCGGAGCTCATCGTGACCGCGCCGCCACCGCCGGGGCCACCGTGGTGCCCGCCGCCGCCCCCGTCGCCCAGCGACACCGGACTGAAGTGGGCGACGCCTTCGCGGAGAATCAGCTTGCGGGCACTGCCCAGCGAGCTGATGTTGGTCAGGATCGGGCTGGCCACGAGCTGCCAGCCGATCAGCACGGTCAACGCCGCCGGGCGCGATCCCGTCAGCGCGCTGAAGCCGACCGCGATGACACAGATGACACCGGTCGAGAGCAGCGTGAACAGGAAGCCGTTGACAAACAGCGACACGCTGGGTTCGGGGCCTCCGTCGGCGAACAGAAGCGTGCCCAGCACCACCAGCACATAGCCGACGCAGACGATCAGCCAGCAGAGGCCGAGCGCGGCAGGAACGCGGGCGGCGAACAGCGCGACACGAGAGCGGCCGGTCACGACGAGATCGCGGAACACACCGGCCGCCAGGTCTCCCGCTCCGGCGTCGGTTCCGATCATGATCGCCGCGAGCGGCCCGAAGAACAGGGCGAGTATCCGCAGCGAGTCGATGTAGCCGTTGATGCCGCCCGCGGGGGCATGTTCGACGGGGTTGGAGGAGTGCTGAGCGGCGCTGACGATGAAATAGATCAGCAGCGGGGCCAGCGTCAGGATGAATGCCCAGATCAACGTGCCGCGCCGCTTGCGGAGCTTCAGGAAATCGGCGCTGGTCATCCTCACGGCAAGCGCGCTCATGCCCTGAGCTCCTCAGGCTGAAGCGGGGCATCGAGCCGCGCTGTGATCTCCAGAAATCGCTGCTCCAGGCTGTGCCGGACCGGCTCGAGGCGCATCACCGCGATACCGGCGCCGACGAGGGCCGCGTTGATCTCGGATGCGCTGGCCGGGTCCCCTGCGAGCATCACCCGCAATCCCTCATCGGAGGAGCGGGCATCGGCCACTGCGGGGTTGCCCGCCAGCGCCGCCAGCGCCGCTTCGGCCTGGCCCTCGCCGACGCCCACGATCAGTTCGTTGCGGGCACCGCCGCTGGCGAGCTCGCTGATCGGCCCCTGCGTGACGACCTTCCCGCGGTCGACGATCGCCGCGGCATCACAGGTCCTTTCCACCTCGTCCAGCAGGTGGGAGGAGATGAATACGGTCCGCCCCTCCTGCTCGACCATCGCCCGGATCATCTCGCGGAACTCCTGGATGCCCCCGGGGTCCAGACCGTTGGTCGGCTCGTCGAGGATCAGCAACTGGGGGTCGGCGAGCAGGCAGCGAGCCACACCGAGGCGCTGGCGCATGCCCATCGAATAGCTCTTGACCTTGTCCGAAGCGCGGTCTGAGAGTCCGACGCGGGCCAACGCCGGCTCGATCCGGGCGTCGGCCTCGACGCCGCGGACGGCGGCGACCACGCGCAGGTTCTCGCGGCCGGTCAGGTGCATGTGGAAGCGCGGCTCCTCGACGATCGCCCCGACCCGCTGCAGTGCCGCCCTGCGCTCGGCCGGGACCGGGTATCCCAGCAGCTGCATGCTGCCGGCGCTTGCCTCGGTCAGACCCAGCAGGGTCCGGATCAGCGTCGTCTTACCCGCCCCGTTGGGCCCCAGGAAGCCAAAGGCGCAGCCGAGCGGAACCTGCAGGTCCACCGAGTCAACGGCGGCCCGCTCGCCAAAGCGCTTTGTCAGCCCGCGGGTCTCGATCGCCAGGGAGGATGGCTCGGGCGAATTCACTGCCGGCTCGTCCGACACGGTGCACTTCCTCTGCTCGGTCAGGTACGTTCGGAGACAGACTACTACGTTTGACGTAGTAACGCAAGACGTACTACCTGCCCCTGTTGCTGGCAGAGATCATCCAGCCCTGACCTAAAGCCCCCCTCAGCGGACTCTCAGCCAGGCGAGCACCGGTCGGTGCGAACGGCGGTCAGTCCTCCTGAGCCTGGAGCTCGTGGACCTGGGACTCGAGCTGCTGCATGACGGCGGGATCGCGCAGCGTCGTCACATCGCCCAGGGCACGACCCTCGGCGATATCGCGGAGCAGGCGACGCATGATCTTGCCCGAGCGTGTCTTGGGGAGGTCCTCGGCCCAGATGATGCGCTTGGGCCGCGCGAACTTGCCGATCCGCTCGGCGACGGTCGCGCGGATGCCTTCGATGGCCGCCTCGTCGCCCTCGAGCTCGCCCTGCAGGGTGACGAACGCGACGATCGCCTGACCGGTGTCCTCATCGTGCTGGCCGATCACAGCGGCCTCGGCAACGTCGGCGTGAGCCACGATGGCCGACTCCACCTCCGCGGTGGAAAGGCGGTGACCCGAGACGTTGACCACGTCGTCGATCCGGCCGATCACCCAGAAGTAGCCGTCCTTGTCGTGGCGGGCGGCGTCACCGACGAGGTAGGTCTTCGGGCCGAAGCGCTTGAAGTAGGTCTCGATGAACCGGTCGGGCTCCTTGTAGAGGGTGCGCAGCATCGACGGCCAGGGGCGGTTCAGGACGAGCAGGCCCTGACCCTCCTCGATCGTCTCGCCGGTGGTCTCGTCGAGCACCTCGGCGGAGACGCCCGGGAAGGGCTGGGTGGCCGAGCCGGGCTTGGTCTCGGTGATACCCGGAAGCGGAGAGATCATGATCGCGCCGGTCTCGGTCTGCCACCAGGTATCGACGATCGGGCAGCGTTCGCCACCGATCACCTTGTGGTACCAGAGCCAGGCCTTGGGATTGATGGGCTCTCCCACCGAGCCCAGCAGCCGCAGGCTCGACAGGTCGTGTTCGCCGGGCCAGCGCGCCCCCCACTTGATGCAGGCGCGGATCGCCGTCGGGGCGCAGTAGAGGATCGTCACGCCATAGCGCTCGACCAGCTCCCACCAGACCCCCTTGTTCGGGTAGTCCGGAGCGCCCTCCCACATCACCGATGTCGCCCCGTTGCAGAGCGGCCCGTAGACGATGTAGGAGTGCCCGGTGATCCAGCCGACGTCGGCAGCGCACCAGTACACGTCGCTCTCCGGCTTGAGGTCGAACACGTAGCGGTGGGTCGCCGAGACGCCTGTCAGATATCCGCCGGTGGTGTGCAGGATGCCCTTCGGCTTGGCGGTCGAGCCTGAGGTGTAGAGGATGAACAGCGGATGCTCGGCGTCGAGCTCAGCCGCCGGGCAGGGCTCCGCCGCCGCGATGATCTCGTCGTAGAAGACGTCGCGGCCGTCCTTCATCTCGCAGGGCGTCCCCTTGCTGCGCACGACGACGATCCGCTCGAGCGTCTCCAGGTCGCCCATGACCTCATCGACGCGGTCCTTGACGGCCGCTGTCTTCCCCTTGCGAGCCGCCCCGTCGACGGTGATCAGGACCTTCGCCTCGGAGAACTCCATCCGCTCGCGGACGGCCTCGGCCGAAAAGCCCCCGAAGACCACGTTGTGGGGCGCGCCGATGCGCGCGCAGGCGAGCATCGCCACGACCACCTCGGGGATCATCGGCAGGTAGATGCCGACCACATCGCCGGACCCGACACCGAGCTCCTTCAGGGCGCCGGCGAAGAGCTCCACCTCGCCCAGCAGTTCGGCGTAGGTGATGTCGCGCTCATCTCCCTCCTCGCCGCGCCAGTGCAGGGCGACCCGCTCTCCCCGACCCTCCTCGACATGCCGGTCGAGACAGTTGTAGGAGACGTTGAGCTTTCCGCCCGTGAACCACTTGTAGAACGGCGGCTCGGAGTCGTCGAGGACCTGCTCCCACGGCTTGAACCAGTGGAGCCTCTCGGCCTGTCCTGCCCACCAGGCCTCAGGGTCCGCGGCCGCCTGCTCGTAGACCGCCGGGTCGTTGAGCAGGGCCTGATCGCGAAAGCCGGCGGGCGCCGGGAAGCGCTCCTGCTCGAGCAGGCCGGCGAGTTGGGCGTCGAGGTCCTCCCCACCGGCCTGATCCTGATCGGTGACGCTCACGTTGGGCACTTTACATCTCCCCGTCGGGCCGGCTCGCACCGACGTTGAGCGGCATCACCGGCAGCACTGTGCGAGCGAATGTCGAGTTGACGACTGCCGCAAAGGACGCGTACCAGGCAACCGCCGCCGTGGCCAGTCCGATGTAGCCGCCCCATTCAGTGGCCGTTTTGTGAGGTCCGGTCGCGCCGATCGCCAGCAGGATGAATGTCGCCGTCAACAGCACGAACACGAGCAGCACGGCGCCGCTGACGCGAAGGGCCGCAACCGTCATGTAGGCGGTGAAGATCGCCCACGCCCACAGGTACACGCCGACCGCATGACCGACGTTACCGGTGATGTCCTTGGCATAGAAGGCGTTCAACGCCCAGAAGGAGAGCCAGAAGGCGCCGAAGGAGCAGAAGGCGACCGCTCCGAAGGTGTTCCCCGTACGGAACTCCCACAGTCCGGCGATCAACTGCACGATGCCGCCGTAGGCCAGGGCCAGGCCGAGCACGACAGGCGTGCCCTTCGCGTCGACCAGGTTCGAGTTGAACATCGACAGGACGAACGTTGTCATCGCGAAGCCCGCGAGCCCCAGCGGACCGGGATCCGCAGGTTTCCATCCGGCCGCGGTGGTGACCGGAGGAGGTGGCGGCGCGTGTGACCTTGTCGGGTCCCGTTCGATGGCCGCTGCCATGGCTCCTCCTTTGATCGAGGTGCGACGAGTCTGGCGCCCTCGAGCCGAGGTGCACCCTCGTTCCCTGCTTTGAGATTTCCCGCTCTCGCGATGTCTAAGCAGGAAACCGGGCGCGTCTTGCAGACCCGGTCAGGGTTCTGTCAGGCAGGCCCGCCGCGCTTGCGGCGCTTGCGGGAGGAAGACTTCACCGGGGTGGCGGCGGGGGCGGCGTCGGCGCCGTTTGCGGCAACTGTTTCCCCGCGTCGTTCGGCCTGCATCTGGGCGCGCGAGGGCCACGGCCGGGCCACCCCGTCGGTCCAGGCCGGCGGGTCGCCGCCGGGCCATTTGCCGGCAAACAGGACTCCGATCATCACCAGCCAGAAGGCGGGTACGACCTGCAACTCGGCGCCGCCGATCGGCAGGAAGATCAACAGCGCGGTGAACATCCCCAGGATCGCCATCCAGCGCGCCAGCAGCCCCACCCGCATGGCGTTGATCATCACGGTGATCATCCCGGCCGCCAGGGCCAGGCCGGCGAACAGCGAGAAGTAGGCGACGATCAGGTTCGGCGTGCTCTTCGTCAGGGCCTGATCGACGGCGTGGGCGGAGAGGTCGCTGCCGACGGCGAATTTGTGTGTCTCGATCGCACCGACGATCTGGTGCCCGATGGTGGCCACCACGACGGCGATGCCGCCGCCGATCACCAGCGGCCGGGCGGCGGGCCAGAGCCGCGGTCGGCGGAACTTGGTCGCGTCCAGCAAGACCAGCAGAATCAAGGTCAGCGCACCCACCGCGACGGCGGCGATCAAGCTTCCCGCGACCAGCTGGAAGGCGTGGTGGGAGATGAATTTGACCTCGGTGGCGCGCGGGCTCACCGTCGGGTTGGCGATTCCCGAGAGGGCCGGTTTGAGGCCCTGGAACAGCCCCACGGTCGGCGCGCCGTTCAGCGTGGAGGCGATGATGATCGCGCTCAGCAGGTACAGGAACCCCCCGGCGAAGGCCGGTACGGACAGCCGCGAGCGTTTCTCTGTCTCCGCAGCGACCTGCTCGCGGATCTCGCCTGAGGAGGGCATGAGCAGGGCAGTCTATGATCTGAGCATGGAGGGCGGCTTTGGCGACATGTTCGGAGACCCGGAGGAGCTGCAGCGCAGGCTCGCCGAGTTCGCCGAACAGATGCAGGGAAATCAGCGTCTGGCCTGGGCTGACAACGCCATCAAGCTGGCCGTCGACATGACCGTCGCGGCCGTGGCCAGGATCAACGTACAGGGCAACGCCGAGGCCCAGGCGGAGCAGATCAGGACCGTCATGGCCCTCGTCTTCCCCGAGGCGGTTGCGCTCGTGCGCGAGGCCCGCGAGGGCCTTCAGTAGCTCAGGAGCGCGCTCGCGCGCCGCGCGCGGGACCGCGCGAGGGATCCTCGGGTTCCTCCGGCGGGGACGGCTGGTCATGGTGCTCGTGCGGATCGCGTCCTTCGAGCTCCGCCTCCTTCTCGGCTTCCTGTGAGGCCTTGCCCGCGGCGATCACCTCTTTGAACGAGCGGAATTTGAAGATGAAGATCACCGACGCCAGGCCGATCGCTGCGGTGAAGGCGGCAATCGCGATCTGCTGACCGACCGAGTAGGCGGCGACGACGGCCGAGCTGGCCTTGCCTTCGAAGACCTTCACGAGCAGCGCCTGCTGGACGCCCGCGCCGCCGGGAGTGAACGGCACGGCGCCGGCGACCTGGTTGACGGCGAACACAAGCAGCACGTTTTCCACCGAGCCGCCAACCCTGAAGGCCTCGAGCATGAACCAGAAGGCCGTGAACCGGCAGAGCCAGGCGACGGCCTGCAGGGCGGCGACTTCGCGCAGGTAGCGGCGGCGGTCGGTGAGGATCGTGAAGCCCTGTCGAACCCGCAGCCAGAACGCCGTGGCGCGAACCGAGAGCATCGCAAAGGCGATCAGCCCTGCGATCGCCAGCACGGTGATCAGAAACAGGGTCAGCCGAAAGTGCGTGGCCAGATAGGAGATGTCGAAGGAGCTGAGTTTCCCGAAGTCCGGCGGCTTCGGGAACACACCCTGGGTCAGAGCGTAGAGCAGCACCAGAATCCCGACGCAGGCGTCGAAGATGGACTCGACGAAGAAGGCCGCCGCCACGGTGGGGTAGCGCGACCCCGGAATTGAGGAGCGCGTCAGGAAGAGCTTGATCACGTCCCCGCCGCGGGCAGGGACGACATTGTTGAAGCCCACGGCTGCGAAGTAGGCACCCCAGATTCGCCGCCACTGAAACGAGACGGCCGGGTAGGCGGCACGAAGGCTGTTGAAGAAGGCCCGCGAGCGGATCGTCAGGTTTAGACCGAAGAACAGCAGCCCCAGCAGCAGGGCTCCCCAGTGCACTGCTGCCAGGTCGGAGAAGAACTGCCCGACGGCGTCGAAGAAGGTGCTGAGGCTCTGCCCGAGCGAGGCTGAAGCGTTGAGCGCTGGCACAGCTCAAGCGTAGGGAGCGCTCTCCCGGCGGGCTAGCCCGAGCCGACCGCCAGCGCCGCCACGATCGCCAGCGGCGCCAGGATCAGCCCCTGGCGCGAGTATGCGAGGGCCGAAGGGGTCACCCCGACACCTCGGGCGGCCCGCCACCACAAAAGGACGGCCAGCGAGCCGGTCACCGCGAGGTTGGGGCCGAGGTTCAGCCCCAACAGGAGAGCCTGGGTATGCGCCGTGCCGTGCGAGGAGAGCAGCACGGCCGCCGGGAGGTTGTTGATGGCGATCGTGGCCAGCGCCGCGACAGCCGCCGTGACCGGCGCGGATGCCCCATGCAGCAATCCGGCGCCGAACAGCCCCGCCCGTACGGCGACGCCGAGTGCGACCGAGAACACGAACAGCGCCGAGAGTGTTCCCAGACCGAGGGCGGCTATCGCGCCGCCCGGGGAGTGGCCGTGAAGGGCGCGCCAGAGCAGCAGGGCAAGCGCGACCCCGAGCACCGCCAGCGCCGGGTTCGGGAGGAGGACCATCGCGAAGGCGGCCGCGACCGTCCCGATCAGCCCGGCCCCGAGACGGATCGGGACGAGCTCCTCCTGAGGGTGCGAGCCGGACCCCGCGAGCGCGCGCCGGTGGATCACGATCAGGCCGGCCGCGGTAACCGCCGAGGCTGTCAGCGCGGGCGCGAACATGGTGCGGAAGAACGAGCCACCGCCGGCGCCGTCGAGGACGAGGAGATTGGTCAGGTTCGAGCCCGGCAGGAACAGCGATGAGGCGTTGGCCATGAAGACGCTGCCGTACAGGAACGGCGCCGGGGGCAGATGACGTCGCCTGGCGACACCGATCAGAACAGGGGTCAGGAAGACCGCCGCGGTGTCGAGGTTGAGGAGGGCCGTGACAACCATGACCAGGACCAGGCAGGCCGACAGCAGGCCGACGGGCGATCCGGGCAGGCGGACCAGCCTGGATGCGCCGGCCTCGAACAGGCCGTCGGCCCCGGCCACCTGGCCGATCAGCAACAGCGCCGTGACCAGGACGAACGGCGGCCAGGTCTGGCTGAGGGCTTCCTGCAGGTGCGACATCCGCCCGCCCGGGCGACCTCAGGCGCCCAGCGCGACGGTGCTCATGCGGAGCCGGCGAACCGCGAGCAGCGAGCAGGTCAGGACCACGAGGACGATCGCCGGGAGCATCGCCTCCCCGCCGGGCCAGTCAACCCCCAGGCCCTCCGCACCCCAGAAGACCCCGAACGATGTGAGCATGACCCCGACGGCGAACTTGAGCGTGTTCTCCGGCACGCGGGAAAGCGGGTGGCGCAGGAGGAGCCCCGCTGCCAGCACGAGGAGCGCGGCGGCGCCCGCCGCAGCGGCGGCCAGCGGGATGTCATGGCGGGAGGCGCCCAGGGTGACGACTATCAGGGCCACCTCGAGCCCCTCGAGCAGGACTCCTTTGAAGGACACGGCGAAGGCGTAGGGATCCCATCCGCCCGGCGGCGGGGGGGCGTGCTCTGCGGCCTCGAGCTCGACTCCGTAGAGCAGCGTCTCATCGCGCATGGCCTTCAGGCCGGCCTGCCTGAGGACCGCCTTGCGCAGCCACTGCAGACCGAACAGCAGCAGCAGCGCGCCCACCACCACCTTCACAGCGCCGATCGGCAGCGCGCTCAGGCCCGTCCCCAGCACGACGACCAGCGCCGCGAGGGCGCTCAGAGCCACAGCGACGCCCGCCAGCGGCGACGGCCAGCCGCGCGTGAGCCCCACCGCGAGCACGATCGTGAGCGCCTCGACGCACTCGACCGCGGAGGCGAGGAACACCGACAGGGCAAGACCAAACTCAGCTCCGCTCACGCCGCTGAATCTATCGGGCGTCCACGCCGGGCCGAGGATGCTGTACAACGGTGCGATGGCCACCGCGCCGAAGACGGGTGGGAGGAAACCCCGGGCTCCGAAGAAGCTGACGGTCGCGATCACCGGCCCTACGGGAGAGATCGGGCAGGCCGTCGTCGCGGCGCTCGAGAGCGCTCCCGAGGTCGGCCGGATCCTGGGCATGGCCCGGCGCCCGTTCGACCCGCGCGAGCGCGGCTGGAAGAAGGTCCTCTACAGGCGCGGCGACGTGCTGGACAGGCGCAAGGTTGCGCGCCTGGTCGAGGATGCTGACGTCGTCGTGCACCTGGCCTTCATGATCATGGGCAATGCCAAGGCCAGCCGCCGGGTCAACCTGGACGGTTCGAGAAACGTCTTCGACGCCGTCAGGGCGGCCGGTGTCAAGCGTCTCGTCTACGCCTCCTCGGTGGCCGCCTATGGCTTTCACACCGATAATCCCCAGCCGCTCACAGAGGACGTCCCGGCGCGCGGCAGCAGCGGGCATTACTACTCGGCCCAGAAGGCCGAGGTCGAGGAGCTGCTGGCCGACTCACTGCACGAGTCGGCCACCGATTCCTACGTGTTCAGGCCCTGCATCGTCGCCGGCCCGGACGCGCCGCTGCTGATCGACAGCCTCCCCTACACGCAGATCTCCGAGCGGCTGCCCGGCCCGGTGCTCAGCCTGCTGGACGGCGTGCCGATCCTGCGCCCCGTGCTGCCCGACCCGGGAGTGCCGTTCCAGCTGATCCATCACGACGACGTCGCCACGGCGATCCGCGCCGGCGTCCTCGGCCGCGGCCGGCCCGGCGTCTACAACCTGGCCGGCGCCGGACAGCTGACCGTGGCACAACTGGCCCACGAGCTCGGCTGGTACTCGATCCCCGTCCCCGAGCTGGCCGTGGACGCGGTCGCCGAGATGATCTCCCGGCTGGGGTTCCTGCCCTCCCAGGCGCAATGGATCGCGGCCTTCCGCGAGCCGGTCATCATGAGCACGGCGAAGGCCCGCCGAGAGCTGAAATGGCGTCCGCGCCATGACGCCATAACGACTCTGCGCGACACCATCGCCGCCAGCCGGATGGACTCCCTGATCCGCTGAGGTGCAGTAGCCTGGAGCGGCTGGGCGCCGGGGTCGGATTCCCGCGATCGCCCTAACCAGAGGAGGGGGAACGATGCGGAAGCTGAGAAGCGGGGTCCTGTGCCTGGCGTGTGCGATTGCGGTCGTGGCGATCACGGCTCCTGGTGCCGCCGCCGCGACAGGCACGGTGTCGTTCGAAACCCCGGCCGGCCCGGTCAGCTGCGCCGTGCCGAGCGAAGCCGGTTGGGCGGATGTCCTCACGACGAGCTCACCCAGCCTGCTGACAGCGGAAGTCCTCTCCGCGGGCTCGCTGCGCTGCCAGACGGCCAGCTACGGCGAAATCGAACTTGCCGGCGCCGGGTTTCCGTGGAAGCTGACGGTCAGCACGAAGAACGGCAAGGCCAAGCTGAGGGGCACGAAAAAACTCGTTCTGGAACTGACGGTGCTCAGCCTGGGTGCGAAATGCGTCTATGAAGCCGGCAAACTGACCGGCTCGCTGTCGAGCGAAACCCCGCCGGTACTCAGCGTGAGCGCCCCTCGGGTGAAGCTGAACACCAGGCGAAGCTTCTTCCTGTGTCCCGCCGCGGGGAGCTTCAGCGGGTCCTTCCCGCTGGGGTGAGGACGCCCTCCCGGCCGCGGCTGCGTAGGCTTCCCGGCCAGTGAGCGCCGAGCAAGACACCGCAGGCACCGCCGCAGGGGCAACCGTGGCCGTGGTCACGGACACCACGACCTACCTGCCGCAGGAGCTGTTCGACCGCCATGACATCCAGCGGGTCAGCCTCTACGTCGGCTGGGGCGGGGAGCTGGTGCCCGAGCGCGACTACACCGACCTGGACGCCTTCTACGCGCGACTGGCCGCCTCGCCGCAGCTTCCCAGCACCTCACAGCCGTCGGTCGGCGACTTCCTGGCCGTCTACCGGCCGCTCGTAGAGGCCGGCCGGGACATCGTCTCCGTTCACATCGCCGAGGGCCTGTCCGGCACCTGCCAGAGCGCCCGCGAAGCAGCCAAGATCCTGGCCGAGGAAAACCAGCCCGGGTCGGTACATGTACACGACGGTCAGACGGGAGCCGGCGGGCTGGGATTGATGGTCCTGGCCGCCGCCGGGTTGGCCGAGCAGGGCGTGGCCGCCGAGGAGATCATCTCGAGCCTGCGCGGCACCCGCGAGACGCTGGACATCTGGTTCTGCCTGGACACCCTGGAGTACCTGCGCAAGGGCGGGCGGATCGGCGCGGCCCAGGCTGTCGTCGGCACGGCATTGAAGATCAAGCCGATCCTCACCTTCGGCGTCGAGATCGCCCCTGTCGGACGGGTGCGCACCCACTCTCGGGCGATCGAGCGCATGATCGACTACCTGCGGGAGCTCAACGACCGCGGCGCGAGCGACTGGGTCGTCCAACATGCCCAGGCGCCGCTGGATGCCGAGCGGCTGGTGCAGGCCGGCCGCGAGCTGTTCGGGACCGAGCCGACCTTCTGCACCGAGGTGGGCCCCGTCCTCGGCGCACACCTTGGCGCCGGCGTTCTCGTCGGCGGGATGACCCGCCCGAGCTAGCCCCGGCGCCGATCAGGCGGTGATCCTGATCACCCGCTCCATGCCGAACAGCGTGTGGGGCCGATGATCCTGCGTGTCCATGAAGCAGACCTGCACGTACCAGCCCGGCGGGGCCGTGATGCGCTCCTGCTGGAGTCCGCCGGTGGAAAGCGGCCCGGCGAAGCTCACGGGAGGCCGCGAGACCAGTTTTGCCGCCGCCCGTTCGCGACCCGCCAGCAGGTTCGCGGCGAGCCGTTCGGCCGACCTCCTGCCCCTGGCCGGGAAGGCCTCGTCCATGTGCACGACCCAGCCTTCGTTTTCGAAGCGCACCAGCTCCCCGCGATGCAGCGTGGCCGGACCGGTGAAGGAGTAGTCGATCGTCCGCTCGAGGGCCTCGGAGCCGGGCAGTGTCGCCGGCGTGGCCGAGTCCGTCACGGTGAAGCTGGTCCGGCTCCATTTCGCGGAACGCTGGCCTTCGGCGTTGACAGCCAGGTAGGTGCCGGACGCGAGCGTCGTCTGCACTTCGCTCGTGACGCCCGCGCGGGCCTGGGAATCGAAAACGATCGCGCCGATCCGGCTCACGGTGTTGGGATCAGAAGCCTTGTTCGCCGCCAGATAGGTTTCGGCTTCCGCCACGGTCACGCCCGGTTTGAGCAGGATGAGCGCGGTGTCCGGTTCCTTCAGCCCGCCGGCAGCGCTGGTGATGACGTTGACCGCGCCGGATTCCAATGGCCCGGAGACACTGATCGAGGACGAGGTGATCGAGACCGACAGGCTCGGCAGTGAGGCCGCCTGTGCACCACCGGCCGCCATCGCAGACAGGCCGAGGGCCACCAGACATGCCGCCACCGTCAACCCCCCAGGCGTGCCAGTCCGGATCCAGCCAGCCGACATCGGCTAGAGGTTCCAGCCGAAGTAAACCTCGACCCGGGACAGCTTTGGCCCCGCGAAGGTGAGAATCTCGGTGTTGCGAAAGCGTGTGCCGTCGGCTCTGCGGGCCTCGTAGGTGACGATGACCTCGTCGCCCGCCTGGATCATCCGTGGGAACTCGTAGGCCGTGATGTTCTGTGCGTTGGGCCAGCAGCGCTCGAAGTAGCGGTCGCGGTCGATCTCGACGTCGGCCGGGCTCGAGAAGCGGAAGTCCTCGGCGAGCAGCTCCTCAAGGATGCCCCGCTCGCCCGTCTCGTAGGCCTCATAGGCGCTGCGCGCCAGCATCAACCGATCTGGAGAGGCCACCGGCGGGAACCTCGCCTCAGAGCACGGGTGGCGCGGCCTCGGCGAGAGCCTCGAGCACGAGCTGGTCGTGCTCGGCGGGCTTGACCTTGCGGAGCACCTTTGAGACGACCCCGTCGGGCCCGATCACGAAGGTTGTGCGCTCGTTGCCGAAGTACGTTTTCCCGTACATCGACTTCTCCGCCCAGACACCGTATGAGTCGGCGACCGCGTGGCCCTCGTCGGCCAGCAGCGAGAAGTTCAGCTCCTGCTTCTCGTGGAATTTCTTGACCCTGGAGACCTTGTCGGGGGAGATGCCTAGCACGACCGCCCCGGCCTTGCCGTAGTCGGCCTGGTGGTCGCGCACGCCGCAGGCCTGGGTTGTACACCCGGGCGTGTCGGCCTTCGGGTAGAAGTAGACGACAACCGGGGTGCCTTTGAAGTCAGACAGCTTCACGGCGCGACCGTCCTGGTCGGGAAGCTCGAAGTCGGGTGCCTTTTCGCCGGGTTCGATCATGAGGGGAGGATATCTGGACCGGTGCTCGACTCTCCACCGCCTCGAGAAAACCCCTTGGGCCGGCGTCAAGACGAATCAGGAACTCCGGGCTTCAGTGTGCGTATTCGCTGAACTGCGGCAGGTCATCGAGAATCTCGTCCCACTCGGCCTTTGAGCCCACGAAGATGTGGTGGTTCGGGCGCCGGGTCGGTGCGTCGATGAGCGAGCCCATTGCGATGTGCACGTACCTGGCTTCGCGCACCACCGAGTAGAGGAAGCACCCACAGCGCGCGCACCTCGTGTCATGCCCGGCTTCATCTCCGAAGGTCGCAAGCTCATCAGCGCCGCTGACGAGCGACAGCTCCTCCTGGCGAATGCCCAAGAACGGCTTGGATGCCGCGCCGGTCGTCTTACGACATTCAGAGCAGTGACAGATCGCCCCGTACTCGAAGGCATCCGTCACCGTGTAGCGGACCGCTCCGCAACGACATCCACCCGACAGCCGACGACATCCACTCATGATCAGAGTTCAGGATAAGCACCCCGTCGCAGAGCGACGGTATACCCCTCGGCAGGAGAGGTCGCTTCTGGCGATGGAAGTCCGTGTCGCGCACCCCGGGGACGGCGCTCGTCAGGTGATCCGTTCGGCCAGCTCGACGATCATGCCCTCTGGCCCGCGGAGGTAACAGAGGCGGTAGATGTCCTCATAGCGCTCGACCCCGCCGACGAGCTCAGCGCCGTGCGCTCGCAGGCGCTCCAGGTCGCCCACCGCGACGCCCACGTGGTCCATCCGCTGGATCGCCATGGGCCGGAGGGTAGCGCCGCGGCGGCCGCGACCGGACCCGCCCGCCGGACCTCAGCGCAGCAGGCGCGACATGCGCCGGTCCTTGAGGATCCGCCCGTCGGTCTGCTCGGTGGGGCAGTAGGCGATCACGTAGTCCTCGAAGTGGACGGCCATCAACTCGGAGCCGCAGCGCGGGCACGGCTCGCCCTCGTGGCGATGGACCAGCAGCGGCATCGGGAGCTTGTCGGGGATCGGCAGGCTGACCGTCTGCTCGTAGTGGGCGATCGCGCGGCCGAGGGTCTCGACGATCGCCCGGCGCAGCGTTGTGAGCTCAGCCGCATCGAGATCCGAGCCCCGCTTGAACGGCGACAACCTGGCCTCCCAGAGGATCTCATCGACCCACGAACGCCCGATTCCGGCGATCACCCGCTGATCGCGCAGCAGCCCATGCAGCGGCCGGGCCACGGCCAGCAGCTCCTTCAGGGCCGCTCCCTTGGGCGGGTCGGGCCACGCTTCGGGGCCGAGCTTTGCGAGCGCCTCGTCGGCCTCCAACTGCTCGCTCGCCAGCAGCTTCACCCAGGCGGCCTGCTTGGAACCGAACTCCCGCAGGCGCAGCTCCTGGGTTCCGGGCCCCTCCTCGGCAGGGGCGATGCGCACCAGCAGCCGCGAGGTCCTGTCGCGCAGGCCGGCCCGCTTGTCGTAGAGCTGAAGACGTCCGGCCGACATCAGATGGATCAGCAGCGCCAGGCCACCGTCGCTTTCGATGATCAGGTTCTTCCCGCGCCGCCTGACGCCCGCGACGTGCTGGGACTCGAGCGCGGTCAGGGGAGGCGAGAACGTCTTCAGCGCATTGATGCCCGGTGCCGTGACGGACTCGATCTCGCGTCCCGAAAGGGCCTGGTCGAGCAGGCGGGCCGTGATCTCAACCTCGGGCAGCTCCGGCATCTGCCCATCGTAGGGCCCTCAGCGAGCGGCGATCGGCGGCCCTTCATAGGTGATCCCGGCCGGGCTCTTCCAGCGGACCCGCCAGTAGATGCCCCGCGTGTTCGAGTTCAGCGTCCAGTAGCCGCGGGCTTCCGTGGAGACGGTCTTCAGAACCTTGTACCTGCTCGAGCCCTTGGAGGTGCGGATCAGGATGGTCAACTTGGTCGCTCCGGCCGCCGGGCGGACCAGCCCCCAGAGCGAGAAGCCGTGCCCGTGCTTGGAAACGGTCAGCGGCACCGGCCAGGCCTTGTAGATCGGCTTGGCCGCGCCTGAGGAGCTCAGCAGGCCGGTCTGGAAGCCGACGGTGCCGCCGTGGACCAGCGAGCCGGAGCCGCCACCCTTCGGGTCGTCCTTGAGCAGGTACTGCGAGAAGCCCGCCACCCGGGGATTCGACCAGGCGATCCGTTCGGCGATCGCGTCGAATTCGGCCTGCTTGGCGTAGGGGACACCCAGCTGGTTGGGGACGCTCTGGACGCCGAACTCGGTCAGATAGATCGGCACGTGCGCCGGGATCGCGTGCGCCCGGGCAGCCTTGTCCAGGGCGCTCGAGAGGCGCGACAGCGTGCCGATCTGAACGCTGTCCTTCTGCGGGTCGACGTAGTAGGGGCCGGCCGGCAGTGTGTAGGCGTGGTGGGCATAGCCGGTCATCTGCAGCTCGCTGCAGGAGCCCGCTCGCTTGTAGCTGGCGTTGAGGCACAGGGCGCTGCGCAGGAAGGCCAGCGGGGCCACGTCGTGGAGCAGGGCGTTCGCGCCTTCGCGCTTGACGTTGACCGTGTCATAGCCCGTCGGGGCGGTCTCACCGAAGAGGACCTTGGGGTGGGTCAGACCGGCTGCCTGGAGGCCTTCGTAGCCGTACTGATAGAGCGCCCGGTAGATCCGCGGTGAGGCCGGGGTGCCGTTGGAGTTCCACTGGGGCATCAGGAAGGCCGGATGATTGGCCTCGTTCCAGATCGAGTAGACCGAGACCTCACTGCCGAAGTGCCGCGCCACGGCGGTCATGAAGTCGCGAAAGTCTTCCGGGTCGGGGCGCGTGACATAGGGCGCCTTCTTGTTCGAGGTCGCCCATCGCGGCGCCGGTCCGGTGACGGTCAGGAGCACCGGCCAGTGCAGCCGCTGGGCTTCGCCCAGCACGGCGTCATAGCGGCTGAAGTCATAGGACGCCGGGTTCGTCGCGTCGAAGGCCGGCTTGGTCGCGCTGTCGGCAGACGGGACGACCGAGGCCCAGTAGAGCTCGACCCTCAGTGCTTTGACCCCGAGCGCCTGCATGCGCTGGAAGGATTCCGCCCGGGTACCCGCTTCGAGCAGCTGGGTCGCGCCCTCGAAGTAGGTCGTCTGACCGCGGGAGGCCAATGACGGCGCCGCACAGGCGAGTCCGGCGGCGATCAGACAGAGCAGCAGGGATGTCAGGACGCGGAATCTGGGCATAGCCGTTTGAGACACCTCAGCGCAGAGAAGGTTGCGGTCGCTATAGCTTTCCGGTCCGTGAGTCAGCCGATCGCACCTGATGACATCGTCCAGACCGTTCGAGACGGGCAGGCTAACAGTCGGCCCCCACTGCTCATCCTCGAGCCCCTGGAGGCCTTCCTCGACGAGCATGGCCTCGGCTCCGGCGAGATCCAGGCAAGCCCGATCGGCGAGGGACATTCGAATGTCACCTACCTGATCCGCCGCGGGGAGGCCGAGATGGTGCTGCGCCGCCCACCCCGCCCGCCGCTCCCGCCGAGCGCCCACGACGTGCTGCGCGAGGCAAGGCTGCTGCGGGCACTGAGGGACACGCCGGCCCGTGTCCCGGACGTCCTGGCCGTGTGCGCGGATGAGGAGACGATCGGCTGCCCCTTCTACGTGATGGAGCGGGTCGAGGGCGATGTCATCGTCTCGAGCATCCCCGAGCAGCTGGACTCGCCCACCGAACGGCGGGCGATCGCCGAGCAGCTGATCGACGCGCTGGTCGAGATACACGGAGTCGACTGGATGGAGGCGGGCCTCGAGGGCTTCGGCAAGCCGACCGGCTACCTGGAACGCCAGCTGCGACGCTTCCTGGGCCTGTGGGAGCTCAACAAGACCCGTGAGATCCCGGCGGTCGAGAGCGTGGGCGCATGGCTGTCGCAGAACATGCCGAGCTCAGGCCCGGCGACGATCGTCCACGGCGACTTCCGGCTCGGCAACACGATCTACGCGCCCGGCACGCCTGCCCGGCTGGCGGCGGTGCTCGATTGGGAGATGGCCACGATCGGCGACCCGCTGGCCGACCTCGGCTACCTGTGCATGATGTGGACCGAGGCCGGCGATGCGACGGGCGGCATGCGCGATTCGCTCGGCGCAGTCACCCGGGCGGAGGGCTTTCCCGACCGGGCCGAGATGATCGGGCTCTATGAGGAGCGCTCGGGCCGCTCGATGGGCGACATCCGCTGGTACATGACGCTGGCCCTGTGGAAGAGCGTGGTGTTCATGGAGGGCAACTACAAGCGGGCGATCGCGGGAACCACCGATGACCCCTACCTGAAGCAGTTCGGCGACGGCGTGCTGGAGCTGGCCAGCCAGGCAGAGGCGGTCTCCAATGGCAGCTGAGCCCACCCCGGCGCCCCGCACAGCGCTGCTGATCGACTGGGGCGGCGTCCTCACGACGAATCTGTTCACCTCATTCCAGGCCCACTGCCTGCGCGCGGAGATCGACCCGCAGAAGCTGATGGGACGTTTCCGCAACGATCCGGAGGCCCGCAACCTGCTGATCGCCCTCGAGAAGGGCGAGCTGCACGAGTCGGCCTTCGAGGTCCAGCTGGCGGCGCTGCTGGAGGTCGAGCCCGACGGGTTGATCGACGGCCTGTTCGCCGGCGTGGAACCGGACGTGGCGATGGTCGACGCCGTCCGCCGAGCCCGCGCGGGTGGCGCAAGGACGGCCCTGGTCTCAAACTCCTGGGGCGTTCACCGCTACCCCCACGACATGTTCGAGGAACTCTTCGACGGCGTCGTCATCTCCGGCGAGGAGGGGATCCGCAAGCCCTCAACGCGGATGTATGAACTCGGCGCCGAGCGCGCCGGCGTCAGCCCCGAGGACTGCGTCTACGTCGATGACCTGCCCTTCAACCTGACCCCCGCCGAGGAGCTGGGGATGGCGGTCATCCACCACACCGACGCGGCGAAGAGCGTTCCCGAGATGGAAGCACTGCTCGGAATTCCGTTGTCGGCCGAGTCCGAGGCCCGCCAGGCGAATTAGCTCGCGGGCGGGCCCTCGGGCTGCACGCGCTTGCGGCCCTTGTTGTCCTTGCGCCCTGTGCCGATGCACTCGCGGCACACGACCCACCGCCCCTCCTGGGGAGGGTCGGACTCGGGAGCCCACCACGTCCAGCCGGCGCCCGAGCATGTCGGGCACCGGTCGGCCGGAGCTATCGCGCGGTCGCTCTGCGGCATCTAGGCTCGCTTGCCGCGGCCGTACATCAGCTTGAACAGCCCCGCCAGCATCCTTGAGGTTCGCGACTTGTAGGGGTACATGAACAGTTCCTTCTTCATGGCCAGCTTCGGCGTCACGACGATCGCCTGCTGCGAGCAGTACTTGCGGATACCGCCCGCGCCGTGGCGCGAGCCGAGGCCCGAGGACTTGGCGCCGCCCATCGGCAACTCCAGGACCGTGTAGTTGATCATCGCGTCGTTGACGTTGGCCGCGCCCGCCTGCAGGCGCCGTGCGACCGCCTCGCCGCGCTCGGTGTCCTTGGAGAAGACCGAGGCGCCGAGCCCGTAGACCGAGTCGTTTGCAAGGCGCACCGCCTCATCGGCGTCGCGGACCTTCATGATCGGAAGCGTCGGACCGAAGGTCTCCTCGGTCATGCACTTCATCGTGTGGTCGACGTCGACCAGGACGGTCGGTTCGAAGAACCTGCCGGCACCCGGTGTCTGGC
Organism: uncultured Solirubrobacteraceae bacterium; assembly: GCA_963744035.1. Lineage (GTDB taxonomy): Bacteria > Actinomycetota > Thermoleophilia > Solirubrobacterales > Solirubrobacteraceae > Palsa-744. The sequence goes on from CAVURZ010000001.1 coordinate 220,183, forward strand.
TGCCACCCGCCAGGACACGGGCACCCTTCTGCACGGCGTCGGCGACGTGGTCCTTGATCGTGTCCATCTGGGGCGGGAAGGTGATCGCGCCGACCTCCACCGAACCGGGGCCTTCGGGCTTGCCCACACGGAGCTCGCGGACTTTCTCGGAGACTTTGGCGACGAACTCGTCGTACACCGGCCCCTCGACATACACCCGCTCGATCGAGATGCAGGTCTGGCCCGCGTTCTGCATGGAGTAGTAGGTCGCGAAGTTCGCGGCGCGCTCGACGTCCGCGTCGGACAGCACGATCATCGGGTCCTTGCCACCGAGCTCCAGGGATGCCGGGATCAGTCGCCTGGCGGCAGCCTCGGCGACCTTCCTGCCGGTCTTGGTGGAGCCGGTGAACATGATCATGTCGACGTGCTCGATCAGCGCGGCGCCGGTCCCGCCACGGCCGGTGGCGATCTGCAGGACGTTCTCCGGCAGGCCGCACTCGCGGAGGCCTTCGGCCATCAGCATCGATGTCAGCGGAGTGATCTCCGACGGCTTGAGGATCACCGCGTTGCCGGCCATCAATGCGGGGATGCAGTCGCCGAAGGAGTTCGTCAGCGGGTAGTTCCACGGGCCGATTACGCCGATCAGCCCGAGTGGCCGGTAGCGGTTGATGATCTTCTTGCCCTTCACCAGCACCTGGCTGGACTTGATGCGTTCGTCGGCGAGATACTCCGGCCCGTACTTGGCCCAGAAGCCGAAGGCGTTGCCGGCGTAGCCGATCTCGGCGAGCTCAGCGTCCTCGAAGGTCTTTCCGGTCTCCGAGCAGATCGTGGAGACGACCCGGTCGGCGTTGTCCATCACCCACTTCTGGGCGCGCAGCAGAATGCGTGCTCGCCCGTCAAAGCCGTAGGCCTCCCACTCGGGTTGCGCGGCGCGGCCGCGGGCGGCCATCTCGGCGACCTGCTCGGCCGAGAGGTCCGGCACGGTGCCGACGATCTCGCCGGTCGCCGGGTTCTCGACGGGGATGCTTCCCGCGTCCTGAATGATCCCGTTGCGCTCGGGTGCCTCTTGCTCGACGGTCGCCATAAGACTCTCCCCTGCTCGTTCGCTCGCTGGCTCGCTCGCCCCGGCTCGGCGGGACGCCCCTTGGGGGGTGAGAACTAGGTTACTCCGACGGAGTCGGAGAGGTGGGCCGTCCGTCTACTCCAGCGATGTCCAGCTGTAATCCCACTCCCCCACGTCCCAGAGGTCCCCCACGCCGCGAACCCCGGTGCCCTCGATGTTGGCCTGCGTGTCCCAGTCGAATGGGATGTCAGCGGCATCTTCGACCAGCTGTTCGTCGATCTTCGCCCAGGCGGCGGCGCGGGCGGGCAGGCCGACGATGGCTTCGGCGGCCGTCATCGCCTGATTGATCGCGGGAACGTCCGTCTGACCCCAGTTCACGTTGCCGGCGGGGTTGATGAATGCTCCGTTGAAGGTGATGTCGAGGACCGTCTGAGGGTCGCCGAAGTCGGCGATCCAGCCGACGTTCGGACAGACATCCACCTCCCGCTTGGGCACGTTGCAGTACTGCGCATACATCTCCGCCGTTTCTACGAGCTTGAACTTCGTCACGAACCCCAGCTTGAGGAGGGTCTGGTTGACGATTTCGGCGTCGGCTTCCGCAGGTTCGCCGAGCGCGCCCACGATCGAGACCACTTCCCCGCCGGTGTATCGCCCGCTCGGGTAGCCCGCCAGACGAATGTAGCTTTCGGCGAGCGCCATGTCCCCTTCGGGGTGTTCGTCGAAGTCGAATGCGGGACCTTTGGGGCCTGCGTAGCCACCCGCCTGTTCAAAGCCCGGAATCGTCGGGAAGAGGAAGTGACTGGCAAGTTCGGTTTCCGGCGAACCCCCTCTCGCCTTGATCATCGCGGTCCGATCAAGCGCTGCCCAGAGAGCCCTGCGCAGGTCTGTGTTCGAGAACGGGCCGACCTTGTTGTTGACACCGATGTAGTGAGAGCCCGCACCCGGAGAGAGCTCGAGCTGGCGGGGCAGCTGTTCGGCGGCGAGGCGCACCACCGAGGCGGTTGGGGGTTCGTTCAACACGATGTCCTTGCCCGCGAGCGTGGCGAGACCGTCGGCCTCCTCGGACCCTCCGATCCTGATGTGAATCGCGTTGAGATACGCCGGGCGGAAGTCGCTCGAGCGCCGCCAGTTCGGGTTGCGCACCAGCGTCGCCGAGCGGCCGGGCCTGTACCCGATCCCGAGCACCTTCCCGGCGCGGCTGTTCTGGAGCATGTAGGGGCCGGTGGCCACCTCATGGTCGGCGTAGTCGGAGGGCCGGTGCGCATCGAACCGCCTGGCATAGGACTTCGGCACGGGAGCGGTGATCGGCAGCTGCAGCGCCTCGGCGACGATGCCGCCGAGCGGCTCGCTGAGCTTGAACACGATCTCGTGCCGGTTGGGTGTGAGGATGCCCCTGATCGGCCCGCCGTGCGCATCGGGCATGCCTTCGATCGAGGCGAAATAGCCTTGGACGTAGGGGTTTGCGACGTGCGGGTTGGCGCCGCGCTCGATCGCATAGGCGACGTCTGCCGAGGTCACTTCGCGATTCACCGGGGGGCTGAAGTGAATCCCTCGCTTGATCTTGACCGTGACGGTCTTCCGGTTCGCCGAGATCAGCGGCGGACCTGCCGCCAGGTCGGGGCTTGGCTGCAGGGAGTCCGGCTTGTCCGAATACAGCGGACGCTGCGTCGCGTAGACCACCTCGTAATCCAGGGAGTAGTACGCCCTCCCGGGATCCAGGGATTCAAAGTCCGTTTCATCCAGCACCTGCAGCACGCCGCCATGCCGGCCGCCGCTCAGCGGCTCCGTCAGTGGTGATTGAAACCGCCCGGGTTCAGCGGCCGCCTTGACAGCAGCGAGCTGTTCGGGGAGAGGTATTCCCATCGCGGCGTGCGCCCCGATGGCGAGCCAAACCAGCGCGGCCATGCTCCCCCAGATCAGACGCATGTCCGCACCCAATCAGATCTGTGGCTCGCGGGCCCGCCTCGGCAGCCGAAAGATCAGCGCGAAGGCAACCGCGATCGGCACCAGGCACGCCCATGCGGTCAGCGCCAGCGCGTGCGTGGGCAGGCCGTGGGCGAAGGCCGTGAAGAAGATCGTCCCCAGGGAGGCAACGCCGATCGCGCTCGAGACCTGCTGGACGGCCTCCAGCACCCCGGATGCAGAGCCCACTTCGTCCATGCCGACACCGGCCAGGATGAAATCGAACAGCTGGCCCAGGCTGGCGCCGGCGCCGAGGCCGATCAGGAACAACCCGGGAGCGAGGTCCAGCGTCGTTGCGGTGTGGGCGCCGGACATCGTGAGTGCCAGCACGACCGTGCCGGCCGCGACGATCGCGACGCCGAGATGGAGCATTCGCCGGCCGAGGCGCCCGACCAGTGCGAACCCCGCGCCCATCCCGGCGATCATCCCGAGCACCATCGGCATCAGCGTCAGTCCGGCATGAACCGGCGAGAACCCTTCGCCGAGCTGCGCGAACAGCGAGACGCACAACAGCAGTCCGCCGAACGCACCGAAGAAGGCAAGCGCGACGAGGAGCCCACTGGTGTAGGTCCGATTGGCCAACAGGCCCGGTTCGATCAGCGGATCACCCGGACGGCCGCGGACCCAGATGACGAACGCGCCAAGCAGCACCGCGCCGAGGCCCAGCAGGAGGAACGTCCAGGCCGGCCAGCCGGCCTCCCGGCCCTGGATCAGGGGGTAGATGATCGCGGTCAGGGCGGCCCCGATCAGCGCCATCCCACCGATGTCCAGTCGCAGTCCGGGGTGCGGGACCGTCCGCGGCAGCACCCGCACAGCTCCGGCGAACGCGGCGATGCCGATTGGCACGTTGATCAGAAACACCAGGCGCCAGCCCACCCCCCAAAGGTTCGCCTCCACCAGCGCGCCGGCGAGGATCGGCGCAGCCAGCATCGACAGGCCCATGATCGGGCCGAACATCCCGAAGACCTTGCTCATCTCATCTTCGGCGAAGCACTCCTTGAGCATCCCGAACCCCTGCGGGATCATCAGCGCGCCGAACCCGCCCTGCAGAACCCGAAAGACGATCAGCACCTCCGAGGACGGGGCGAGCGCGCAGGCGCCCGACATCACCGTGAAGCCGGCTGAGCCGATCAGGAACAGGCGGCGGCGCCCGAACATGTCTCCGAGCCGTGCGCCGGTGATCAGAAAGACGGCGAAGGCAAGCGTGTAGCCGGCGCTCAGCCACTGCAGGGTGGAGGCGCTCCCGCCAAGTGCCAGCCGGATCGACGGGCCCGCGACGTTGACGATTGTCGCGTCCATCAGATCCATGATGTTCGCGGCCAGCACCACTGCCAGCACGAGCCAGCGCAACGGGTTCCGGGGAGTTTCCGGCGCGGCGTCGGCGGCGGCGCTCGCCGGCCGCTCGGCCTCGATGAGGGGTCCTATCTCGGCGACAGTCTCGGTCGCCGCCGCCTCACTGGGTACGCCGTTCGCAGTAGCCATGGTCGGACTGTACCAGACTGAGTACACTGTTCGCAATGGGTTCCACTCGCGGGGTTATCTGGGACCGTCCCGAGCGGGCCAACCGTGGGCCCGTCCCCTCGCACTCGCGCGAGGAGATCGCCTCTGCCGCAGTGAGGCTGGCCGACACGCGGGGAATCGAGGCGGTCTCCATGCGAGCTCTGGCGGTCGAGCTCGGCGTCGGAGCGGCATCGCTCTACCGTTATGTCGCCCGTAAGGACGAGCTGATCGAGCTGATGGTCGACGTGGTGATGGGCAACGATCTGCGATTTGAGAGCCGGGGGGAGTGGCGCGAGGACCTGCGCTCCTTCGCCCACGGCCTGCGGAGCATGATCCTGAATCACCCCTGGGCGGCGGTCCCGAGCGCCGGACTGCGCAACTTCGGACCCAATACGGCCCGGCTCTACGAGCAGGTGCTCAGCTCGATCGACGGGCTTGGACTCGATATCGACGGGATGCTCCTGATGGTCGAGACGCTCGACGCCTTCGTCCGTGGCCGGGCACTCGAGGAGATCTCCCAGGAGGAGGCCGTCCGTCGCTCGGGCCTGGACCAGGAGCAGTGGATGGAGTCCCAGGTCCCCTACATCCAGGGCCTGATCGAGAGCGGCAACTACCCGATCCTGACCCGCGTCATCCTGGACGCGCACGCGCCGCACGATCCCGACCGGCTCAGCAACGGCTTCGACCTCGGGCTGGAGCTGGTGCTCGACGGGCTCGCGGCGATGCTGCCCGATTAGAACCTCGGGGGAGCCCTCAGTCTGAGAGCTCGACCGAGGCGATCCCGACCGGCTCGGTGGGGCGATCGCCGCCATCCGTGGAGACGGCCTCGAGCGAGTCGACCACGTCCATCCCCTCGGTGACCTGGCCGAACACTGTGTGCTTGCCGTCCAGCCAGCTGGCGGCGTCTGCGGTGACGATGAAGAACTGCGACCCGTTCGTGTCCGGTCCGGCGTTGGCCATGGCAAGGGCGCCGCGAACGACCTTGTGGTCGTTGAACTCGTCCTCGAATGTGTAGCCGGGGCCGCCGGTGCCGGTTCCCTGGGGGCACCCGCCCTGGATCATGAAGTCTTTGATGATGCGGTGAAAGATCAGGCCGTCGTAGAAGCCTTCTCCCGCGAGCTTGCGGAAGTTCTCGACCGTCTTGGGGGCGTCCTCATCGAACAGCTCGAAGACGATCGGCCCGTTGGTTGTCTGCATCGTGGCTGTGGACATGCGCCTACTTTACCCCGACCCGCTCGAGGCTGAGCTCCTGGCCGCGGACCGGCTGGCCGTCCAGCGCCTTGATCACGCGCTCGGCCTCGCCCTCGGGCACGGCCAGGAACGAGAAACGGTCGAGCACGACGACATCGCGAACGGCCTCGCCGTCGAGTCCGGCCGAGGAGGTCACCGCGGAGACGATGTCGGCCACGCTGAGCCCGGCCGCGCGGCCGCCGCCGAGGACCAGCTTCGCGTAGGGCTCATCGGCGTCCTTACGCGAGATCCGAGGCTTCGAGTGCCGGCGCGGGCGCTCCTCGACAGGCGTCGGCGATGCCTTCGCCCCCTTCTCCCATTTCGCGATCTCGGTGCCGATGTGGCGTTCGATCGCGAGCAGCTCGCGCTGCTGGCGATCCTCGACGAAGGTGATCGCGCGGCCCGAGCGCCCGACCCGGCCGGTGCGCCCGATGCGGTGGACATAGGTGTCCGGTGAGGTTGGGACGTCGTAGTTGATGACGTGGGTGACGGTCGAAATGTCAAGGCCCCGGGCCGCGACGTCGGTGGCCACCAGGATCGGCACGCGACCGCCCTTGAAGGCCAGCATCACGCCGTCGCGCGAACCCTGGGACATGTCGCCGTGCAGGGCCCGGACGTTCATGCCGCGATCCTTGAGCGTTCGAAACAGCTGGTCGGCACGGATCTTGGTGCGCACGAAGACGATCGCCTGGTCTGGTTTCTCGGCGCTCAGCACCTCCACCAGCATCTCGGGCTTGTGCTTGGTCTCCACCGGCAGCTGGAACTGAGCGACCGTGTCGATCGTCAGCGTCGCCGCCTCGACCTTGATCACCGAGGGCTCGTACATGTAGCGGTCGGCCAGTTTGCGGATCGGCGGCGGCATGGTGGCCGAGAACAGCGCCGTCTGGCGAGACGACGGGGTCAGCGAGAGGATCTTCTCGACGTCCTCGAGGAAACCGAGGTCGAGCATCTCGTCGGCCTCGTCGAGCACGACGAAGCGGCATGAGGTGAGCATCAGGGAGTGGCGCGAGATCAGGTCAAGGACGCGGCCGACCGTGCCGACCACCACGTGCCCGCCGGCGCGCAGCTGGGCCTGCTGGGTGCGGATCGGAGCACCGCCGAACACGGCCACGACGTCGATCCCGCCCTGGGCGCCGTAGGTGCGCAGTGCCTGGGTCACCTGGATGCAAAGCTCGCGGGTGGGCGTCAGGACGAGCGCCTGGACGGATTTGTCCTCGGCGTCGATGTATTCCATGATCGGCAGGCCGAAGGCGGCCGTCTTGCCGGTTCCAGTCTGGGCCTGGCCGATCACGTCGCGGCCCTCGAGCATCGAGGGAATCGCCTCTTCCTGGATCGGGCTGGGCGACTCGTAGCCGACGTCCTTGAGCGCCTGGAGGGTGGATTCGGACAACCCGAGTTCTGCGAATGACTTGCCCATGATCAGACGGTCGGGTCGAGCAGCAGCTTGCCCGTGGTGCGCCGCGCGCGCAGGTCGATCTGCGCCTGCGGAGCCTGCTCGAGTGGGTAGGTCTGCCCGACGATCGCCCTCAGCTCGCCCTGCGCCGAGCGATCGAACAGGTCGGCCAGCGCAGCGGCAAACGCGCCGGGGCGCTCAAGCAGGTGGAACAGATAGAAGCCGATCACCGAGCGTGAGTGGCGCAGCAGCGATCCGGTCCTGACCGTGTTGGGTTCGCTGGTCGCGATCCCATTGACCACGATCCGCCCGAATGGGGCCAGTGTGCGGTATGAGGCGTCGAAGACCTCCCCGCCTGAGGAGTCGAGAACGATGTCGATCTCGCGCCCGCCGTTCGCTTCGATCAGACGCTCCCTCAGGCCCTCGGCCTCGCCCGCCAGGGCGATGTCCGCGCCCAGCTCCATCGCCAGCTCGCGCTTCTCGGGGCTGGAGGCCGTGGCGATGACCCGGCCCGCCCCGAACGAGCGGGCCAGCTGCGTGGCCAGGGAGCCGACGCCACCGGCGGCGGAGTGGATGACGATGCTTTCGCCGCTCTCGAGGCGAGCTGCTGTGCGCAGCAGATGCCAGGCGGTGGTGCCCTGGATGATCAGTGCCAGAGCCGTTCCGTCCTCGACGCCGTCGGGAATCGGGAAGATCCGCTCGCTCGGGGCCGTGGCGTACTCGGCATAGCCGCCCGAGCCGACCAGTGCGACGACACGCTCGCCGGTCTGCTCCAGCGTTCCGGCCACCTCGCCGCCCGGAACCAGCGGCAGCGTGGCCTCCTGGACATAGGAGTTCGTCCGCGTGTGAGTGTCCGCGAAGTTGAGCCCCGCGCGGGTCACCTTGATGACCGCTTCGCCCGCCCGCGCCTCGGGGATCGGGACCTCGGCGAGCCTCAGCACCTCGGGGCCGCCGAACTCGGTCATCTGAATCGCGCGCATGGACCGAGGCTATCGGAGTGCCGTCGCCAGGACGGACCCGGCCGGGCGACGGCGGCCCAGCAGCGTGCTCTAAGGTGCCCGCCGATGCCAATCACCGTTGTCGGATCGATCGCCTACGACACTGTGACGACGCCCTTCGGGAAGCGCGAGCGGATGCTCGGCGGGGCAGCCGTCCATTTCGCCCTTGCCGCCTCGTTCTTCGACGACGTCTGCGTCGTCGGCCCCGTCGGCGAGGACTTTGGTGAGCCGCAGCTCGAGGTCATGCGCCGGCGCGGCGTCGATGTCTCGGGTATCGAGCGGGTCGCGGACGGCAGGACCTTCTTCTGGGAGGGCGAGTACGGCTGGGACCTGAACTCCCGCGAGACGATCGACACCCAGCTGGGCGTCTTCGAGGGCTTCGAGCCGAAGTTGACGGCCGAGTCCCGCGCCAGCGACGTGCTGTTCCTGGCCAACATCCAGCCCGACCTGCAGCTGGCGGTTCGCGACCAGATGCCCGAGGCACGTTTTGTGGCGCTCGACTCGATGAACCTGTGGATTGACATCGCGCGGGACTCGCTGGTTGCGGCGATCGAGGCCGTGGACTGCGTGATCCTCAACGATGCCGAGCTTCGACAGCTGACCGGAAAGCCGAACCTCGTCTCGGCCGCCCGCGAGATACTGGGCTGGGGCGCCGGTTCCAGCGGGCGCCGCGGGCCGAGCGTGATCGTCGCCAAGCAGGGCGAGTACGGAGCTGCGCTGCTGACCCGCGAGGGCTTCTTCGCGCTGCCCGCCTATCCGCTGGAGTCGGTCATCGATCCGACCGGCGCAGGCGACACGTTCGCCGGCGGTCTGGTCGGCTACATCGCGGCCCATCCCGGCGAGCCGATCGACGACGCTCTGTTGCGCCGGGCGATGGCCCATGCGACGGTGCTGGCCTCGTTCAACGTCGAGGAGTTCGGCACCGATCGGATCGAGCGCCTGGAGGGCGGGGAGATCGTCGCGCGGATCGGCGAGCTGCACGCCATGACGCAGTTCAGTGGCACTCCTCTGTCGCTGCGCGACTGAGCCGCTCGCAGGCGCGGCTTCGCGCCGCCTGCAGATGATGCGGGCTTGTACGGATGTGCGCCGGGGTAGTACGATCGCCTGAGTGGACGTCTGGACCTTCCTCTGGCTGATGGTCTTCCTGAAGATCCCGATCGTCGGTCTCTTCATGATCGTCCGTTGGGCGGTTCGCGATGCGCCCGATCAGATGACCGATCAGGACGGCGGCATCGGCCCGCGGCCGCGCCCGCAGCACCCGCATCACCCACGTTCGCGGCCTCCGCGGTCCCCGCGCCGCGGACCCCACAGGGACCCCTCGCCCGCCTCGCCGCCCCGCATTCGCGCGGTCGCCACGGTGGGCCGCCGTCCGCGTGTCTGAGCGTTCGCAGCCGCCGGCGGCGGGACGCGAGCCGACTTGTCTCATAATTGCTCTCAGAGCACCGGACCCCACGGACAGGAGAACCAGATGAGCACCGAGATCCAGGCGGCAACCCGTGGCGAGCACTCAGACGGGCAGGCACCCGCCGAGGACACGCTCACGGTGACCGACAGCCGCACCGGGCGGACCTACGAGCTGCCGATCTCCGACGGCACCGTGCGAGCCATGGACCTGCGCCAGATCAAGGTCGACGACGAGGACTTCGGGCTGATGACCTACGACCCGGCCTACATGAACACCGCCTCCACCCGCAGCTCGATCACCTATATCGACGGTGACGCCGGGATCCTGCAACACCGCGGCTACCCGATCGAGCAGCTCTGCGAGCACTCCAGCTACCTCGAGGTGGCCTATCTGCTGATCAACGGCTCGCTGCCCACGGAGCGCCAGCTCGAGGAGTGGATCGGCGAGATCACGATTCACACGTTCGTGCACGAGAACGTCAAGGACTTCATGCAGGGCTTCCGCTATGACGCCAACCCGATGGGCATGCTGGTCGCGTCGGTTGGCGCGCTGTCGACCTTCTACCCGGACGCCAACCACATCCATGACGAGGACATCCGGCGGATCCAGATCATCCGCCTGCTGGCCAAGATGCCGACCCTCGCCGCGTTCGCCTTCCGCCACAACATGGGCCAGCCCTACGTCTACCCGGACAACGACCTGAACTATGCGGGCAACTTCCTCGGCATGATGTACAAAATGACCGAGCTCAAGTACGAGCCCGATCCTCGCCTCGAGCGTGCCCTGGACGTGCTGTTCATCCTGCACGCCGACCACGAACAGAACGCCTCGACGAGCGCCGTCCGCGCCGTCGGCTCGACGCAGGTGGACCCGTATTCGGCGGTCGCCGCCGGCGTCGCGGCGCTCTACGGCCCGCTTCACGGCGGCGCCAACGAGGCGGCCCTGCGGATGCTCAGCAGGATCGAGAAGGTCGAGAACATTCCCGCCTTCCTGGACGGCGTGAAGGACGGCAAGGAGCGCCTGATGGGCTTCGGGCACAGGGTCTACAAGAACTACGACCCGCGCGCGCGGATCATCAAAAAATATCTCGACGACGTGTTCGAGGTGCGGGGCAAGAGCCCGCTGCTGGAGGTCGCCACGGAGCTCGAGAAGCGCGCCCTGGACGACGAGTACTTCACCTCGCGCAAGCTCTACCCCAACGTCGACTTCTACTCCGGCCTGATCTATGAGGCCCTGGGCCTGCCGGTCGCGATGTTCCCCGTGATGTTCGCCATCGGGCGGACCAGCGGCTGGATCGCGCAGTGGCTCGAGATGGTCCAGGACCCCGAGCAGAAGATCGCCCGGCCGCGCCAGATCTACACGGGCGACCGGGACCTGGACTACATCCCCATGGAGCAGCGCTGAGCGAGGCTGGGCGCTCCGAGCGCCTGCAGGCCGCCGTCGCGGAGCGGCGGGATGACCTGATCGAGCTGACCGCGGCATTGGTGCGGGAGCGCTCGCTGCTCGGGCACGAGGAGGGCGCGCAACGGATCATCGAGGCGCGCCTGGCGAGCCTCGGCTTCGCGACCGAGAGGATCCCCGTGAGCCCGCCGGGTGGCGAGGGTTCCGATTCGACCTGGGGCTATCCGCCCTCCAGCTATGAGGGCAGGACCTGCGTGGCGGGCCGGATCGAGGGTTCCGGGGCGGGGCGCTCACTCCACCTGTCCGGCCACATCGACGTGGTACCGGTGGAGTCCCCCGAGGATTGGGAGCATGACCCCTGGGGTGGGGAGATCTCCGACGGGCGGATCTGGGGACGGGGCGCCGGGGACATGAAGGCCGGCCTTGCGGCCTACCTGATCGCCGCGGCGGCTGTGCTCGAGGTCTGCGGGTCGCCCCCGGGCACGCTGGTCTTCAGCTCCGTCATCGAGGAGGAGTGCACGGGCAACGGCATGAAGGCTGTGCTGGACGCGGGGTATGACGCCCAGGGCACCCTGATCGGCGAGCCGAGCGCTCTGCAGCTGATGCATGCGGGTGTCGGTGTGATCTGGGCGCGCCTGACGGCGCACAGCGGCGGAGCGCATCCGGGCTTCAGCACCGGCGGCTCGAGCTCGGCCTCGCTGCTGCGTGCCGTCGAGGGCCTGCGAGAGCTGGAGCGGCGCATGAACCGCAAGCCCGGACGAGCTGAAGCGGTGGGCGACGAGGTCTTTCTGGCCGCTCACGAGCACCCCTTCCGGCTCAACATCGGCACGCTGTCGGGCGGCCTGTGGCCCTCCTCCGAGCCGGCCCGCGCGGAGGCCCGAGTCCGACTGGGGTTCGGACTCGAGACATCACCGGCGCAGGCCCAGCGCCTCCTCCTCGAGGCCGTTCGGGCAGCGGCCCCGGAGGTGGATGTCGCATTCGAAGGCTTCCGCGCGCCCGCCTACTGCGACGACCTCGACCATGACCTCGCGCGGGCGCTGATCGGATCACACGAAAGCCTTCACCGAGCCGCGCCCCGGCGGCAGGTTCTGCCTGCCACGACCGATGCCCGCTCGGTATCGGGCCCGTGCATCTGTTACGGCCCGCTCGCGGGATCCATCCACGGCACCGACGAGTGGGTCGAGATCGCCTCGGTGGAGGCGCTGGCGACGGGAATCGCGCTCACGATCGCCGCCTGGCAGGGTGGCGCAGGGCCCGGCTGAGCGGCACACGCGCCAACCGCCTGGCCGGATCTTTGGCCTTTTGTCCATACGACGGCGATCCGGCCGTCGAGAGCATTGCGGAATGGCTTTCAGGTCCATGTCGCCCGGAGAGCTGGCCGACACGCCCACGTTGTTCTCAAGCTTTATGGGAACCGGCGAAGACGGCCACCGGACCTTCGGGCAGCTGCTCTCGATCTACCGCGAGCGCAGCCGCGCGATCCGTCCCGAGGAGGACCCGGCCGACGATCTTCGCGTGGAGCGCTTCAAACGGGACATGGCCGACCGCCGCTGGCGCGACGACGTGGTGATCCGGATCGGCGAATTCGACGGTGAGGTGCTGGTCATAGACGGCATCCACCGCGGCCTGGCCTACCTGGCCTGCGTCGAGTCGGGTATCAGCCCAGAGCGCCTGCCCCCGCTGCACATAGCCGTCTGAGCGCCAACCGGCTCAGATGACGAGCGTCGCGCCGTTGCGTGCCAGCCAGTCGCGATCCTCGCGGTAGTCCGGCCAGTAGCGCTCGAGCATGCCCCAGAAGCGAGGCGAATGGTCGAGCACCTCGAGGTGGCAGACCTCGTGCCAGACCACGTAGTCGAGGACCCGTTCGGGGGCCAACAGCAGCCGCCAGTTGAAGCTCATCCGCCCGCTGCTCGAGCAGGAGGCCCAGCGGGTGCGCTGCCCGCGGATGTCCAGGCCGCTGTAGGAGAGACCGGCGGCAGCCGTGGCTCGGTCCAGGCGCACCGCGACCTCGGCCCGGGCGGCCCGCCGATAGAAGCGCTCGATCGCGGGCACCGGGTCCGAATCGGGGACCAGCAGCCGATCGCCGCTGCGGTGCACCCGGCTGCGACCGGGCTCGGAGACCATCTGCAGGGTCGCACCGAGGTAGGGCAGCGTCCCGGCCCGCTCGGCCACGCTGGCCATCGCGACCCGGGCCTCGGCCAGGCGCGCCTCGATCCATGGCCGCAGCTCACTGATTGCGGCCGCCGCCGCGCGCTCCGGGGCCTTCGCGGGAAGCACCACCTCGACGCCAGAGTGCGCGTGGACGTTGACCCGTACCCGCCGGGCCCGGGAGGAGCGGCGGACGGTGTAGGCGATCTCATCCCGGGTCGGCTCGACCATTGCCGAGCCAGGGTACGCATTCGTGCGGGCGGTTTCCCCGAGGCCCGGGCGGCGGCCGGCATCGGCGACCCCTAGGCTTGCCCCGTGAACGACGGCGATCCGCTCCCACGACGCCAGGCGACGATCGACGAGGAACTGCTCGCCTGGCTCGAGGGGGAGCCGCCCGAGGAGCTCGCCGCCGATGCCGGCCGCGTGCGGGAGATCGCCGCCGAGTTCGCCCGCGGCTTCAGGGCCCTGTCGGGGGTGGGGCGCGCCGTCAGCGTGTTCGGCTCCGCCCGGACCCCGCCGGATCATCCCCACTATGCCCTCACACGCAGACTCGGCGAGAGCCTCGGGGCAGCGGGCTACGCGGTGATCACGGGCGGCGGAGGCGGCCTGATGGAGGCCGCGAACCGCGGCGCCCGCGACGCCGGGGCGCTGTCGATCGGCTGCAACATCGAGCTGCCCCGCGAGCAGCAGCTGAATCCCTATGTCGACATCGGCCTGCGGTTCGGGCATTTCTTCACGCGCAAGGTCATGTTCGTCCGCTACGCCTGCGCCTTCGTGGTCTGCCCGGGAGGGTTCGGAACCCTCGATGAGCTGTTCGAAGTGCTCACCCTGATCCAGACCCGCACCATCCCCCACGCGCCCGCGATCCTGTTCGGAGAGGGCGAGTGGGATGGCCTGGTGAGCTGGCTGAAGGAGCGAGCGCTGGCCGAGGGGCACATCGACGCGGGCGACCTCGATCTGCTGCAGCACTCGGGTGACCCGGATGAGGTCTGTGCGATCGTCGAGCGCGGGTTTCAGCGCCAGCGCAGCGATGCCCTGCAACGGCGCGAAGGAGGGGGAGCCACCATACTTCCGCCTCTATGAGCACGTCGAAGGTGCGCCTGCCTCGTGACATGAGGGGCTCCTATGAGGTCTACCTCAACGGCGTTCTGCAGGAGGCCGGCGTGGACTACCAGGTCCGCGAAGGTGCACTGGTCTTCCAGCGCGAGCTGGTCAAGGACAAGATCAGCGGCTGGCGCTGGCTGTTGGGCGCCTGGGGCGTCGGTACCTACCGCCAGAACGACTCGGTCGATGTTCGCTATGAGACCGCGGATGGTTCGCCGCGCGTCGCCGAGGGCCTGGAGATCGAGCCCGGCTAGGCCTTCTGCCAGGGCCGGGCCAGCTTCAGGGCACTGAGGATCGCCCGGGTGGCGGGCGATCGGTTGAGCGTGTAGAAGTGGATGCCGGGCGCCCCCGCGGCGAGCAGCTCGGCGCATTGCAGGGTCGCGTAGGCGACCCCGAGATCGCGCACCGCCTCGGGGTCCTCGCCACGGGCATGCAGCTCACGGCTCAGCTCGGCAGGAATCTCCGAGCCGCACCTCGCCGCCATCCGCTCGATTTGCCCGACGCCGGTGATCGGCATGATCCCGGGGATGATCGGGACGGTGATCCCCGCCGCACGGGCCCGCTCGACGAAATCGAAGTAATAGGCGTTGTCGAAGAACAGCTGGGTGATCAGGAAGTGCACGCCGGCGCCGACCTTGTCCACCAGATGGTTCAAATCGTCCTCGGCGCTGGTGGCGTGGATATGCGTCTCGGGGAAGCAGGCGGCGCCGATCGCGAAGGGGTAGTCCCCGGCGATCAGCTCTACCAGCTCGCGTGAGTACTCGAGGCCGCCGTCGGTCTTCGTCCACTGCTCCTCCCCCGCGGGCGGGTCGCCCCGCAGGGCCAGGACGTTTTCCACCCCGGCCTCGCGCATCTCCTCGAGCGTCGCTCGCAGTTCGGGGGTTGTCGCTCCGACGCAGGTGAAGTGCGCCATCGCCTCCAGGCCCCACTCGTCCTTGATCCGCTTGACGATCTCGATCGTCTTCTCGCGGGTCGAGCCCCCCGCACCGTAGGTCACCGACACGAAGGCGGGCTCGAGGCTCTTCAGCTCCGCCAGAGCGCCGTAGAGGTTCTGCTCCCCGACCTCGGTTTTGGGCGGGAAGAACTCGAAGGAGAAGGCCGGCTCGGGCGCGGCAAGGACCTCGTCTATTCGCATCGATCGATTATGCAGTCCAGCGCTCGGGCTCGCCGGGGATCCGTTTCACGCCACCGGTGCTCTCGAGGTGCGTCAGGTAGCCGAGGGTCTGCGAGAGCAGCCACTGCCCGTTCTGCTGGGAGAGCGCCTCGCCGTAGATCGAGCCGACCAGCTCGAAGGCCGTCAGCTCCGTATCGGCGACGGCCTGCAGGACCTTGTAGAGGTGCTCCTCGACCAGCGCGCGGTTGCCGTGGATGTGGGCGTGGACGTCGGTGAAGGTCCTGCCGTGCCCGGCCAGGCACAGACGCGCGCCGAGGCGCTCGACGACATCCAGCGAGCTCAGGAACTCGCCGACCGGGTCGGGCGAGTAGCCGTACTCGAAGTACAGCGAGATGCGCCCCAGCAGATGGTCGCCGGAGATCAACAGCCGCCGCTCGGGCTGGAACAGGCAGACATGCGACGGAGCGTGCCCGGGCGTCTCATAGGCCACCCACTCGCCCAGGTCGCTCTGCACGGTGACGCCGTCGAGCAGCTCGCGGTCCGCCTTCAGCGGCCCGACGATCCCCGGGTCCGAGGTTCCCCGCTGAGCGGCGTAGCGGCGCAACGGCTCCTCGGGCACGCCGCTCTGACGGGCGACCTCCAGGCGCCTTGCAAGGACGGCCTGCGGATCCTCGACGAGGCGGTTCATCAACTCGTGACTTGGATGCATCCACAGCTCGCAGCCGGCCCGCTGGGCGATCGGCACGGCCTGGCCGCAGTGGTCGGAGTGAGCGTGGGTGCAGATCAGGAGGCTGGCATCCTCCAGGCGCAGCCCGCACATCGCCAGGGCGCCTTCGAGCTGGCCCATCGACTCGGAGTTGTGCATGCCCGTGTCCACGAGCACGAAGCCGTCACCGGCGGCGAGCGCCCAGGCGTTGCAGTGGGGCACGCCGGGCCAGGGCAGGGGCAGGCGGAGCCGGTAGACGCCCGGCAGGACACGTTCGCCGCGCCCAAGCTCGCCCCGACTGGTCACATCGGCCACGCGCCGGAGACTAGACTAAGCCTCTTCAGCGGCGGAACAAGGAGGCGGGGATGGCCGGCGAGGAGAAGACCAGCGGGGCAGGCGCGAAGGTGCAGGAGGTCGCCGCCAACATGCAGCAGGCGAGCACCCGCAAACGCATATCCGGCAGCAAGGCCGAGGGGATCGCCCGGCGCTATTTCGCGGCGATCGCGGCGAAAGACCTCGAGACGGCCGTCTCGCTGTGGGCCGAGGGCGGCCGGGAGCACGTGCGCGGCCAGGTGGACACGGTGGCCCCGGAGGGCGTGCGGGAGTTCATCGGCGGCCTGATCGGGGCCGTTCCAGACCTCCGGATGGAGGTCGTCTCAACGATCTCCGAGGGCGAGCGCTGCGGTGTTCAGTGGCGGTTCACCGGCACCTTCGCGGGACCCGGGAGCTTCGGCGGCATCGCGCCGACGGGACAGCCGATCGAGCTCGAGGGCTTCGACCTGATCACCGTCAGGGACGGGCTGATCACGGGCAACGACGCCTTCACCGACTCGATGACCTTCGCGCGCCAGATCGGGATGATGCCGCCCGAGGACTCGACAGCCGAACATCGGATGCGCAGCGCCTTCAACGCCAAGACCCGGCTCACGGCCGGTGTCCTTGGAGGCGAGGCGCGACTGGTGGCGGAGGGTGTCTGGGTCGTCCAGGGCCAGCCGGCCCGCTGCAACGTCTATCTGCTGGAGGAGGACGGCGGGGTGACGCTGTTCGACGCGGGGGCCAAGACGATGAAGAGCGCCGTGGCGACGGCCGGGGCCAAGCTGGGCGGGATCCGACGCGTGGTCCTGGGCCACGGGCACACTGACCACCGCGGCGTCGCTGCGGCACTTGGCGTTCCCGTCCTGTGCCACCCGGCGGAGGTCGAGGATGCAGAGGGCAGCGGCGGCTTCCGCTATTGGCCCGAGGGCCTGAAGGGCCTGCCGCTGGCGATGCGCCCGCTTCACCTGCTGCTGCACCGCTACGCCTGGGATGGCGGCCCCGTGAAGATCTCCGACACTCTCACCGAGGGCGACGAGGTCGCGGGCTTCAAGGTGATCGAGCTGCCCGGCCACGCGCCGGGGCAGATCGGGCTGTGGCGCGAGTCAGACCGCCTTGCGCTGTCCACGGACTGCTTCTACACCCTCGACATGTGGGGCCGCGACAGTACGCCGCGGGTGCCGATGTCGGTCTACAACTACGACACCGAGCAGGCGCGGGCGAGCATCCGCAAGCTGGCCGCGCTGGAGCCGGCAGCGGCCTGGCCGGGCCACGCCAACCCGGTCACGGGGGACGTGCGCGGGCAGCTCGAACGAGCCGCCGAGACGACCTAGGGATGGGGCGCCGCTCGCGCCGACAGGCGAAGGGCAGGGATGCGCCCGAAGCGCCGAGCGAGGACTACAGCGACCCTGACGGAAATGTCCTGACACTGCGGGGCTCGCTCACATTGGGCTCGCGCAGGGCCTACGCCGAGGCGCTCAGCGGAAACGTCCTCTCGCGTGAGGATGCCCGTCAGCGGGCCTTCGAGCTGTTGTTCGAGCGTCTCGCCGTCCGCTGGGTGATCGCGGGCGTGGCCAGCGAATCACAGAAGGAACTGCTGGCCCGGCTGCGGGTCGCCTCGCCGCAGGAGCGCGACTGGGTCAGACAGTCGCTTCGGAGCCACTGCGCCGAGCATTTCCCCGACGTTCAGGCTCCCTGAGGCTCGCCGCCGGCCGGCTCGCGCAACAGCTCCAGGCGGGCACCCTGCGCACTGCCGGCGGCGATGAAGCGGGCGGTTGCGGCGTTGAGCAGGAACTCGAACGTCTCGCCCCCATCGGCCAGCACCACCAGCCGCCGGCCCTGCTCGTTGACGGCGGTCACGACGGCCGGTTCGTAGGCACCGCCGAAGTGCAGGATCCGCGCCGGCGATCCGACCTGCGGGAGCAGCCGTGTGGGTCTGGGCACCACTCGATGCTATCCCCGTCACGCCGGGTGGCTCATGGCTCGATACCGTCCAACGATGCGCCGCACAAAGATCGTCGCGACCATCGGCCCCGCATCGCGCGACCCGGAGACCCTGGTGCGCCTGGTGGAGGCCGGCATGGACGTGGCACGGCTGAACTACTCCCATGGAACGCTCGACGAGCACGCCGACACGGTGCGGCGGGTTCGCGACGCGGCCGGCCGGGCCGGGCGACCGGTGGCGATCCTCCAGGATCTCCCCGGCCCGAAGCTGCGAATCGGCCCGCTCCTCGATGGCGTCGTCGAGCTGACCCCCGGGGAGACGCTGACGTTCAGCTGCGGCGACGAGGACGTCGCGGGCGATGCCCACCGGATGTCGATCTCCTGGGCCGGGCTGGCCGATGCGGTCGAGCCGGAGTCGATCCTCTACCTGGCGGACGGGTCGGTCCGCCTCAGAGTCACCGCTGTTCGCGGCGAGGCCGGCGAGATCGACACCGAGATCGAGGTCGGCGGCGCGGTGGCCTCGCGCCAGGGCCTGAACATCCCCGGACCGATCGACCAGTTGCCGGCGGTGCCCGAGGAGGACCTGCAGCTGCTCACCCACGGCGAGTCGATCGGGGTCGACATGGTGGCGTTGTCCTTCGTGCGCTCACCCGAGGAGATCGAAGGCGTCCGCGAGCGCACCCGGCTGCCGCTGATCGCGAAGATCGAGAAGCCTCAGGCCGTCGATCGGGCGGCCGAGATCATCAGCGCGGCCGACTGCGTGATGGTGGCCCGCGGTGACCTTGGGATCGAGATGCCGATCGCGCAGGTGCCGATCGTGCAGAAGCAGCTGCTGGCGCTCGCAGGCCTGGCGGCCCGGCCCTCGATCACGGCCACACAGATGCTCGAGTCGATGGTCAGCTCCTCGCGCCCCACCCGCGCCGAGGTGGCCGACGTGGCCAACGCGATCCTGGATGGGACCGACGCGGTGATGCTCTCCCAGGAGACGGCGATCGGCGCCTACCCGGTCGAGGCCGTGGCGATGATGGCAGCGGTCGCCGAACAGGCCGAGGCGATCGCCCCGTATGAGCGCTGGAACGAGACCCGGGTGCGCCGCACGGAGTCCGACCCGGCCTACACGATCGCCCACAATCTCTGTGATGCAGCCCGCGAGCTGAGGCTGGATGCACTGGTCATCCCAACGCTGTCGGGCCGCTCGGCGCGGCTGGTCTCCGCCCACCGACCGACTGTGCCGATCTATGCGCTCTCGCCGGGACGGGAGACCGTGCGCCGGTGCGGGCTGATGTGGGGCGTGCAGGCGGCCTCGATGCCGCGCCATGAGACAACCGAGGCATTGATCGCGGACTCGGCGCGGCGGGTGGTCGAGCTCGGCTGGTGCCGGGCGGGCCAGCGGGTCGGCATCACCGCGGGCCTGCCCTCGGGGCGACCCGGCACGACCAGCCTGTTCCAGATCCAGGTCCTGTAGCTAGTCGGCAGCGGGCGCGGCCCGATCGAGCTCGAACCAGACGGTGGTGCCGTCTGAGCTCTCCACGCCCCAGCTGGAGGCTGTTTTCTCGAGCAGGTAGAGCCCGTAGCCGTCCTCGAGGCGCTCGGGGTCTCGAGGACGCGGCGTGAAGCCCTCGCCGCGGTCGGTCACGGCGACACGGATCGACTTCTCGGTGGCCGTCGCGACGAGCTTGATCTTGGCGTCGGCGGCAGCGGAGGAGTGGCGCACGGCGTTGCTGACGACCTCGGAGACCAGCAGCACAAGCACCTGGCTGTTGACGCCGTCGAGGCCGAGCTCTGAAAGGTGCTCGGACACCTCCGCGCGGGCCCGGGCGGGCGCTCGCACGTCACGGTCCAACTCCAACTCCAGACGAGCCCCTTCTGCCATCGCGAGTAGAGAAGGTACTTCAGCGGCGAGACGCCGCGCCGGGCATTCGCGGCCGGGAACGCCGCCTCAGGCGGCGGGAAGCCCCGCGTGGCCGTAGAACGCGGCCTCCTCGGCGCCGAGCTCGGTGACCGGCGGGTCGCCGTAGATCCACTCGCGGGCGATCCGGTGCCAGTTGCCGCGGGCGCGAAGCTGGGAGAGCACGGCCAGTGTCAGCATCTCCATGCGCCTGCCGAAGAGATGCTCCGGGAGCATGTCCTGGTGGCGCATCTCGCGGAAGTGGCTGGAGCGGGGGTCGGAGCTTTCGATCAGCACCTGGGTGGCGATCTCGGGGGTCAGCTCGACGATTTCATCGGCGGTCGTGTACCACCAGATGGCATCCT
Source organism: uncultured Solirubrobacteraceae bacterium (assembly GCA_963744035.1). GTDB lineage: Bacteria > Actinomycetota > Thermoleophilia > Solirubrobacterales > Solirubrobacteraceae > Palsa-744. The sequence goes on from CAVURZ010000001.1 coordinate 240,695, forward strand.
TGATGAACTCCAGCAGGTTCTCGGCGTTGACCTTCTCGGGTTCGGGCAGGAAGCCGGAGTCGGCCAACAGCTTGTGAAGGGCCTCGGGGTCGTCCTCGATGACGGCCCGCTGGCAGGCCAGCTCGAGCTCGACGGCGGCCTGGTCCATGCGCTTGAACAGGCCGAAGTCCAGGAAGGCCACGCGGCCGTCGTCCAGCAGCACGAAGTTGCCCGGGTGCGGGTCCCCTGAGAACTGGCGGTGACGGTAAAGGCAGCCAAGGAAGAATCGGAAGACGATCTCCCCGATCCGGTCGCGCTCGTCCTGACTGCGGGTCTTCAGCTGCTCGAAGCCGGTACCGCGCACGAAGTCCGTCACCAGGACCCGCTCGCGCGAGAGCGAGACGACAACCTCGGGGATGAAGATGAACGGGTGCCCCGCGAAGATCCGCGCCAGGGAGCGCTGGTTCTGAGCCTCGAGCTCGTAGTCCAGCTCCTCCTCGATGCGCTCGCGGATCTCGGCGGTGACGGCTTTCACGTTCATGCCCGGCGTCATCCGCTTGAGCAGGCCCATGATCATGCCGAGGTTCTGCATGTCGGCCCTGACGGCGCCTGCCACGCCCGGGTACTGGACCTTGACGGCCACCTCGCGGCCGTCGTCGGCGAGGCGGGCACGGTAGACCTGTCCGATCGAGGCGGCCGCAATCGGCTCCTCGTCGAATTCGGAGAAGACCTCGGAGACCGGCTGTTCGAGGTCCTCTTCGACGACCCGGCGCATCTGTTTGAAGGACACCGTCGGTGCGGCATCGCGCAGCTTGGCCAGCTCTCGCTGGAACTCCTCGCGGTGCTCCTCGGGCACCACGCCGACGTCCAGGAAGGACATCACCTGGCCGAGCTTCATGGCGGCGCCCTTCATCGTCCCCAGCACGGCGACGATCTGCTTGGCCGTCTCGAGCTGGCGGCGCGACATCGCCTCTTCACCCGCCTCCTCGCTGCGGGTGAGGTTGGCGGCCCGGGTTCCTGCCTGCTTCATGTACTCGCTGGCGGCCAATGAGGCCACGGTGGCGGTACGGCGCACGCGCGAGGTCGGGATCTTCTCGTTCTCGGGCGTCACGGCCCCCATGCTAGGGCCCGCAGGCGCCTGGGCCGGATCGCGCCCTCAGCCGGCCCGCTCGACTTTGGAGCCGGGGACGATGTCATCGCTCCCGTCGGGCCAACGGACCCAGGCCTTTGTGCCACCGTCGTAGTCGGCTCCCAGCAGGATCAGGGTGGCGGGCTCGCCGAGCGCTGTGCAGGGCTCCGAGCCCTCCGGATCCAGACCCCGCCAGACGCGGATGAAGGCGTTCTCCTCCCACTCGCGCCCCACGGTGGTGTCATCCATGTGGCCGGGGTGGATGACCGTTGCGGGCGGGAGTTCCATAAGGGTGCCCATGATCGAGTCGCGCAGGTCCGCGTAGGTGGTGTGGCCGGGGGCTTTGACGCCGCCGACGGAATCCTTGAACAGGGTGTCGCCCGTGAACACTGCGCCGATCGGGGAGTCCCCGTCGTGAACGAGGAAGGAGAGCATCCCGCCCGTGTGGCCCGGGGTGTGGAGGGCCCTCACGCGCAGCTCGCCGAACTCCAGCGTCTGACCGGCCTCCACGGTCCCCATGCCGGCGGCGCCGTAGGTGTCGCCCTCGGGCTCGCCGCTGCCGGCCAGCAGGTCGCGCTCCTTGGAGCTGATCAGCACGATGATCCCGGGCCAGCGCTCGCGCAGCTCGCCGAGCTCACAGACATGGTCGTAGTGGTGGTGGGTGAGCAGCACATGGGTCGGCTCGAGGCCGAGCCGGTCGGCCGCGTCGATCAGCGGTGCGACGGGGCCTCCCGCATCGATGAACAGCGCCGGGCCGCCTCTGCCGTCGGCAATGAGGAAGGTGTTCGAGACGAACTGCGGATGAAGGGAGCGCTCGATGATCACCGGGCCATCCTTACACGAGCAGACCGCGCAGGCGATCGAGGTAGGCCCCGTCGCCGACCTCACGACGCCACTCGAGGACGGGCACACGCTGTGCACAGCCGACGATTCGCAGGCGGGCCTCCTCGAGTGTCGGCGCGGTGGCGGTGAGCGCGACGGCGCGCGAGGTGCCAACGGTCCGGTAGCGATCGCCGCCCAGTCCGACGGCCGAGGAGAAGAAGACGTTGCAGCCGTCCGCCTCGGTCGCCGCCACGTCAAGGCCGAACTCATAGGCCGGCCCCTTGCGCAGGGCGTAGTCGGGCGAGACCAGGTAAAGCACCAGCGACGCCTCGGGGCGAAGGGGAACGTCGGCCGGGGTCAGGTTGGCGTCGCAGATCCTGGCCATGGTCTCGGTCCAGTCGCCGTCGAGGAGGCTCATGATGTTCATGCACTCGGGATCGCCGAAGCGGGCGTTGAACTCGATCACGCTGACACCGTCGGGCGTGGCAAAGAAGCCCGAGTTCATGACTCCCGTGAAGTGGCGGCCCAACTCGCCAAGGCGCTCGATGACTCGCTGGATGATCGAGCAGGCCTGCTCGTAGTGGGCGGGCGTCATGAAGGGCAACTCAGGGTCGGCCAGTGACAGCGAGCCCATCCCCCCGTCCCGGGCCCCTGGTCGCCGTCGAAGCGATAGGGATAGTCGTAGGTCGCGTTGGGGAAGACGACGGTCCGTCCGTCGCTGATCGCCTGGATCGTGAACTCGGGCGCCTCGATCTTCTCCTCGATCAGGACGCACTCGCCGGGGCGACAGTGTTCGAGCAGCTCAAGCCCATAGGCCCGGGCGGCTGCGTGATCGGCCAGGTGCGGGCCCATCACCTTGACGCCCTTGCCGCCGGTCAGCCCCGAGGGCTTCACGGCGACGGGGCGCTCGCCGAAGGCGGCCATCGCCTGGTCGAGCTCATCGAGGCTCGTGACGACGTGAAGCAGCGGACAGGCCTCAGGAGCCACATCGGCGAGGACGGAGCGGGCGAACGCCTTGTTCCACTCGATCTCCGCTCCGGCGGCGGTCGGCCCGACCGCGCGGGTGCCCTGGGCGAGCAGCGCGTCGACGACGCCCGCCTGGAGCGGTTCATCGGCGCTGACCATCGCGATGTCGATCTCCTGAGCCCGCGCGTAGGCGGCCACGGCGGAGGGATCGCAGACGTCCCCGACCATGTGCCCGCCGCCTGAGCCGCCGGCCGCACGGAGGATCGACGGGTTCTCATGCCCGACGAAGGCGAACAGTTCGCTGTGCTCGGCCATCCGGCTCGCCAGCGCGCTCTCCCGCCCCCCATGGCCCACGATCAGCGTCCGCACGCGGCCAGTCTAGACTGCCGCCGGTGTCCGCAGAGGAGAGCCTGACACCCCATGCCAGCGTCAACCGCAAGCGCTGGGACGAGCTCTCCGACGAGTATCAGAAGCGCCACGCGCCCCAGCTCGAGAAGTCGGGCGGAACGGCCTGGGGCGTCTGGCAGATCCCGGAGTCCGACCTGCAGATCCTGGGCGAGGTGTCCGGCCGCGACATCCTCGAGTTCGGCTGCGGCGCGGCTCAATGGTCGATCGCCCTGAGCAGGCAGGGAGCGCGGATGACGGCGCTGGACAACTCCGCGCGCCAACTCGAGCACGCCCGTGGGTTGATGGCGGACGCGGGAGTCGAGTTTCCCCTGATCCACGCGAGCGCCGAGGCGACGCCGCTCGATGATGCGAGCTTCGACATCGTGTTCTGCGACTACGGGGCGATGACGTTCGCCGACCCTCACCTGACTGTGCCGGAGGCGGCACGGCTGCTGCGCCCCGGTGGCCTGTTCGCGTTCTCGGCCAACACTCCCCTCCTCGACCTTGCATGGCCGCCCGATGCCGATCATCCGGGTGAGCAGCTGGTGCTCAACTATTGGGAGCAGATACAGCGGATCGAGCCCCCGGGCGAGGCAATCGGATTCCAGCTGACCTACGGCGAATGGATCGCGTTGTTCATCGCACAGGGTTTCACGGTCGAGTCGCTGGTCGAGTTGCGCCCGGCGGCGGATGCCGTGAGCAGCTATCGCAGCGAGGCGGACCGGGAATGGGCGCGGAGATGGCCGATGGAACACATCTGGCGCGTGCGGCGCCGTGGCGCATAGACTGCGCCCATGGCACTTATCCACACCTGTTATCGCATCACCGACATCGACCGATCGGTCGCGTTCTACGAGGCCCTGGGCTTCCAGGAGGTCGGCCGGCTGCCGATCAAAGACGAGGCGATCAATGTGTTCATGAACCAGCCGGGCGACGGAGACATGCCGCGGCTGGAGCTGACATACAACTTCGGTGTCGACTCCTACGAGCTGGGCAGCGCCTACGGGCACATCGCGATCACCTCCGGCGACCTCGACGGGATGCTCGCCAAGCTGGCCGAGCAGGGCATCGAGCCGGAGAAGCCCCCCTACTCGGTCCGTGAGGGCGGCTCGAGGCTGTGTTTCGTCAGGGATCCTGACGGCTACCGAATCGAGATCATCGAGCAGTAGCTCTCGCGCAAGTCGAACGCATCATAAGAGTCGTCTCATGTAGCCTCCGGTCCGATGGCGCGCACAGCCCAGACAGGGGGAGGGCGGGGACGGTTGGCTCTCGGATCGGTAGCGTCGCTGCTCGGCGTAACGCTCCTTGTGGCACTTCCATCGCCTGTGCTCGCCGCCGGGTCGTTGATCAGCCCGATCTCGGACATCGAAGGGGTCCAAGGCGCGTGCCCCATCTACGCGAACGGAAACGGCGCGCAGGGAGAACCCACGAGCGAGACCGCCGCCGTCGTCAGCGGGAGCGGGTTCATCGACGACGGGACCGTGACGCAGTGGTACTTCTACGGCAGCCAGGCCGGCAACTCGTCGATCTTCCTCGACATCTTCGCGCCTGGCTTTTCGCCGTCGCACGACGTAATCGAATCGCAGCACGAGGACCCTTTCAACAAGGAAGATCCCTTCGGCCCCGACGAAGAGCGCGTGGTGACCGAAAGCATCCCCGTGGTCGCCGGCCAAGGGATCGGTTTCACCGTATCGGCCAGCGCCGATGGCCCGAAAGAAGCCAACGCCGCCGATGTTTATTGCAACAACAACGGCAGTTCCGGATCGGTTCTGGCGATCTGGGATGCCCCGCTGACCATCGGACAGGACCTTGCGCCCAGCAAGGAGGGCGGGGGCGAACTGCTGGGCGGCGCGCTGCATATCACGTACGACAAACCGGAAATCCAAAGTGTCACGCCCGAAAAGGGTCCCGCGACCGGCGGCACAGAAGTGACGATCAAAGGCAAACATCTTGCCCATGCGAGCGTGTTCTTCCCCGAAGGGGCCCGGATCGTGCCAGCTGCAAGCATCGAAGCCGAAGACAGCGAAATCAAAGTCATCACGCCCGAAGCGGTGACCGGAGATCCGGGGGAACTGACCCTCGAAACACGCGCCACGGGCTTTTCCGTCAAACACAAATTCACCTACGAAGGCACGCCGCGCTCGCGTACCCCTGAAATCACGCTCGGGGCGGTGAGCGAAATCACCGAAACGACCGCCAAGCTGAACGCGACCGTGAACATCGAGGGCTTGGTCACGGGCGAAAGCGGCGCCTTCTGCGACTTCGGCTACGGCGCACACGAAATCGAAGAAGAAACGGTCGGCTGCGAACCACTGCCGCAACCGTTCAGCGAAACGCCCGAAAACGTCTCAGCGCAGCTCTACGAACTCACTCCCGGAACCACCTACCACTACTTCCTCGACGTCGGCACCAAATACGGGTATCGCAGCGGCCACAACATGACAAACGACGAAGCCAGTTTCAAAACGCTCGGGGCAGGCCAGGCCGGCCAAGAAAAGACGGAACGCGAAGCCAAAGAAAAAGCCGAACGTGAAGCCAAGGAAAAAGCAGCCAAAGAACTCAGCGCGGTGCTCCCCGCGCCGACCGGCCCGACGCTGCCCAAAGGCGTCGCCCCCAGCCCGATCGTCGGCCTGCTCGGCGGCTCGTCGCTGACGCCGACCGCGGCGGGGGCTCTGCCGGTGAAGGTCTCCTGCCCGGTGGGCGAGAGCACCTGTATCGGCTCGATCATCGTGAAGACCGCGGGCGCCGTCACCGCGGACCTCGCCGGCGCCGCCAAGAAGTCGGTCCTGACCCTCGCAACCGGCTCCTTCAAGGTCGCCGGCGGCAAGACCGCGACAGTCACGCTGCACCTCTCGGCCAAGGCCCGTGCGCTGCTCAAACGCACTCACACGCTCGCGGCGCGCGTGACGATCACCGCCCACGACTCCGCCGGAGCCACGCACACGACGGTCAAGACGATCACCCTGCACGCGGCCAAGCGCAAGCACTGAGCCCGGTCTCCTGAAGGACGCTCAGGTCGCGATCTTCAGGGCGACGCCCGAGAGGGCTTCGGCGGCTTCGCCGACCTGCTTGGCGAAGACGACCTTCGCGGGCTGGCTGAGGGCCCCGTAGAGCGCGAATCCCAACGGCGTGTTGCGCCGGTAGACGTTCAATCCGACCTGGACTTCGTGGAACTTCTGGGCGATCGATTCGGAGAGCTTCGTGTCTCCGCTCGCATCCAGGGCGGGGCGCACGAACTCGAAGGCCTTGCGGGCACCGGTGAGGTTGCCCTGGAAGTCTGAGAGATCGGTGTGTGAGTAGCGGTCCTCTTCGCCGGTGATCTTCGCGTTGTCGATCTCATTGAGCAGGCCGACGGATCCGTTTACGAGCTGTTCAGCGGACAGCGGCAGGGTGGGGATCTTCTGATTCAGCTGTTCGACGTTCTCGAGCAGTTTGGAAGCAAACGGCGTCGCGCCCTTGAGTGTCTTTTCCTTCCAGAGGATCATCTCCAGGCGGTGAAAGCCGGTCCACTTCGACAGGTCCCCGAGCACCGTCGGGCTGTCGATCCGGGCGTCGATCGCGGAGTCCAGTCCAGGGAAGCTCTCGGCGGCGGGCTCGATTGCCTCGTAGTGGATCCGGGTCGGTCCGTAGAGGCGCTTGGCTTCTTCCAGGCGGCCCTGCTTGATCGCCACCACGAACCGGCGGGTGTCTTCCAGGAGCTTCAGCGTTTCGCCCTGCACGTAGGTGCGGTACTGCAGGGCGGCAGTCTGCAACAGGGCCCGCGAGAGGCTGTGCCCAGGCGTGGCGTTGCCTGTCACCTTCAGCTTGCCGTCGGGCACGGCTCCTCCGGGGCAGTGGATCAGGTAGGTGCCGGGGCCCAGGTCGAGCGTGAACGAGCCGGACAGTCCCGGGGTCAGGTTCTCCCGCTCGGCGACGATGATTTCGCTGGAGTTCTGTAGCTCGAGCTCCGTGACCTTGGTGCTGCCGCCGTTGGTCGCCGTCACGTTCACGGCGCCCGCCGGCACCGAGGTTTCCACGGGCACGCAGCCCTGTTCGGTCAACGTGTACTTCAGCGAGGCGACGCCGTCATGAGCTGAGCTGCCGGCGCTGCTCGCGCCGCAGCCAGCCATGGTCAGCACGCCAAGGCTCAAGCAGCAGGAGAGCAGGCAGGCGCGAAGATTTCGCGATCTGCCGCGGCGCAATAAGAGCGCTCCTCGATCCGTTGGATGTCTAGATGAGGAAATCATGGTTAGGGTACCCTAAGACCATGCGCGGGAGCGCAGGCCGGGCGTGCACGCTGGCGTGCATTCTGGTCCTGCTATCGACAGGCAGCGCACTGGCCTCGAGCGGCGGGACACCCACCCCGGGCCCCATTTCGCGCACCGATGCCCAGGGCCTCGACCAGATGCTCACGCTGCTGCCCGTCGAGTACGCCGGCGCCGACCCGAGCCACGAAATCCATCAGGCCGCGGTTGTGCGTCTGATCGCCCGAGAACTCCGCCTGCGCCTTCTCGCCCTCGAGCGGCCGCTCACCGTCGCTTCGCCGACCCGGGCGGCGGGCATCCAGCGCATGGCCGACCGGCTGAACTCGATGCTGCTGGCCACCCGCGTGCGTCTGCAGCCTTGGCCGCTGAGCCTTGAAGTCGGGGCGCTTGCCGGGCGGCTTCAATCGCAGCTGCGGGCGATCACCGCGCCCCCGCCGGCGCCCTCACACCGCTACCAGCAGATCGACTCGGCCCTCGAAGAAGCAACCCGGCTGGCGAGCGAGGGCCAGCGCCAGCTGGCCGCCTTCGCCACGGTGCGCGCCTTCGCGCTCTATGGCAATGGGCCAGGCCGCCGCCTGGCGGCGCAGGACGCGACGCTGAACAGCCAGATCACCGCACACCTCGCCGTCGGGACGGCGAGCTCGCCTTCACTGCTCGAAATGACCCGCGACGGCGCCCCGGCCGCCGCGATCGCCCACACCAGCGCGAAGGCGCGCTCGCAGTTGGGGATCGCCGAAGAGGTCCTCGGTGAAGTCCACATCAGCCGCGCGACGATCGTCGCGAACGCCGCGATCATCGTGTTTCGCGAGGGTCTTGAGGCGGTGCTGATCCTGGCGGCGATAACCGCGTCGTTCGTGGGCGCCAAGCGCCACCTGCGCCGCCCGGTCCTGCTGGGAGCTCTGGCGGGCCTGGCGGTTACCGCCGTGACCTGGGTACTGGCAGAGCTGATCCTGCACTCGCTGGACACGGGAGGACTGGAGCTGCAGGCGATCACCGGGCTGATCGCGATCGGGGTGCTTCTGCTCGTGACCAACTGGTTCTTTCATCGCGTCTACTGGAGCGAGTGGATCTCCAGATTCAACCGACGGCGCAGGGTCGTCGAACGCTGGAGCACATTCGGCTTCGTCTCCGGACAGGCGCTCGGACTCGCGCTGCTGGGGCTCTCGAGCGTCTACCGGGAGGGCCTCGAGACGGTTCTGTTCCTGCAGGCCCTGGAGACCAGCGCCGGCGCAGGGGCGACGGTGCTCGGGGCGGGGATCGGACTCGCGGCGACGATGATCGTGGGGGCGCTGACCTTCAAGATGCAACGCCGGCTTCCGTTCAAGCGCATGCTGGTCGTCACCGGTGCGCTGATCGCGCTGGTGTTGGCCGTGATGGTCGGCACTACGGTTCACAACCTGCAGGCGATCGGGTGGGTGTCCACCACCCCTACCCCCTTCCCGATCTCCAACTCCTGGAGCATGTGGCTGGGCATTTATCCGACATGGCAGGGCCTGGCCGCACAGACATGTGCGCTGGTGTTCGTCGTGGGCTCCTACATCGCCGCCCGCGAGATCCGCGTGAAGCGCCCGCAGCGACGCGCGCGTGCGGGCATCAAGGCCCTCGCGAGCCCGCCGGCCGCGCCCGGAACCTCGGCCTGACCCCGGGCCAGCCATCGGCATTGAGCGGTTCCCCATACGTGCCGCTTATGGCACTGGTTCCAATAGCTTGACAAGTGTCACAGGTGACCCTAGTTTGGCCTTTGCCAAGCAAGTGGGGGGCTCCACTGCTAGTAGTGCCGTGCACTCCTGGAGGGGGTGGAACGTGACTGGAGGTGTGCGGTTGCGGCGGCCCGGTGATCAGTGAGCCCATCCCTCACCAGATCACAAGGAGATGGAGACGATTATGTCCGAACGGATTCCTCGCAGGGCGCTGTTGCTGGTTGCGACAGCCCTCGCCGCAATCAGCGCGTTCGCGATCAGCGCGGCGTCGGCCTCGGCCGAAGTGGTTTACAGCAACATTCCCAACACGCTTGAACCGAACTATGCATCGATCGGCCCTGAGGCCTACGCCTATCACGAGTTCGGCGGCCAGGTGGAACTGGCCGGCACGGCACGCAACAAGCCGACGGTTGAAGTCGTGATGTCCACCTGGGGCTGCCAGTACGGCTCCTGGAACGTCAAAGGCACATGCGAAACGCCGAAGCCGACCAAGAAGTTCAGATGGCCGCTGACGCTGAACATCTATGAAGTCGGCGAAAAAAACGCGCTTGGTGAAAAACTGGGCTCGATCACCAAGACGTTCGGGATGCCGTACCGCCCGAGCGACGACATCGTCAACTGTCCGTCGGGCGAACAGTGGTACGAACCAGTCAAAAAAGAATGCTTCCATGGGAAATCCTTCACGGTGAAGTTCCCTCCCCTGAAAGTGCTCCGCCTGCCCAAACGGGTGATTCTGGGCATCTCCTACAGCACCAGCGACTACGGTCCGGAACCGGTCGGCAAAGCACCGTGCTCGACCAAATCGGCGGGTTGCTACTACGACTCACTGAACGTCGGGCTCGAAGAAGCCGGCGAAAACCTGCTCTCGATCGGAAAAGACCCGGCCGAACCGTACATCCAGAGCACCAGCGGTGAAATGACATGCGGCAACACGGCGCTTGAAACCTCGTTCGGCGAGACCGAATGCCTGACGGGTTACCAGCCGCTGTTCAGGGTCACCACTCACTAGCAACCACAGCAGTTCCTGATTGCGATCCCCGTCCGGCCCAGCCGGGCGGGGATCGTGCTTTTCAGGGCCTGCCGGCTAGGCCGAGGTGCGCAGCGGCGCGAGCGCGCCGGCCAGCCGTGCCAACTCGCCCAGCATCGCGTCGGCGGCCTTCTCCATTGTCTCGTTGGCCTGGAGCTCGCCGTCGTCGTCGATGAACTGTGCGACAAAGGGGATCGATACAGCCTCGGCCAGCGGGACCATCTTCAGAGTCGTGACGACCTGCTTGGTCATCTGCACGGAGCGCGTGCCGGCCGAGACGCCTCCGTAGGAGACGAAGCCGACGGGCTTGTAGAACCACTCCGAATGCAGGTAGTCGATCGCGTTCTTCAAGGCGGCCGGCATCCCGTAGTTGTACTCGGGGGTGACGAAAACGAACGCGTCGGCCGCTTGCACCCGTGCGCTCCACGCCTTGGTGTGAGCCTTCGTGTACTGCTTCAGCCGCGGATGATTCGGCTCATCCATGAAGGGCAGGCCGAGCTCCAGCAGATCGAGCAGCTCAACATCGAAGGCGCCCTGCGCGCGGGCCCGCCCGTCGAACCAGCCGGCCACCGGAAGCCCGACCCGCCCGGGGGGGGTGCTGGCGATCACGATCTCCAGTTTTGGCAGGGGCACCCCGCAAGCCTAGCCGCCCCGGTGACGGTGCCGTTCGGACGCCCGCCAGGCGCTAGTCTTTTCCGCGAGAGCGATGAGCGACACGAGCAAGATCGCCAAGAACCTCGAGCGCTTCGCGCAGGCCGTGGCCGCACACGACCGCGAGAACCCGACCCACACGGCCCATGGGATCGGCCTGGCTCACTTCGACATGGAGCGGCTGGGCTTGGACGAGGGGGAGGAGATCCTGCCCGGGATCACGATCCAGGCCGACAGCGGCGTGACCGGTAACTTCCGGGTCCTGTGCGACGGGCAGCATGACGAGGAGCTGACCGAGGAGGAGGAGCAGGCGGTCGAGGCGATCGCGACCCAGTCGCTGCCGATGTTCTCCCCCGCCGGCAGCCCCGACCCGTTCGAGCAGTAGCTCCGGTCTTCGGCGCTCAGGCGCCGAGCAGCGGCGGGTCGATCCCGGCGCGCTCGGCGATCAGACCGACAAGGCGCTCGATCGTCGGACAGGGGATCTGGTGGCGTGCGGCGGCTCGCAGGACGGAGCCTCCGATCGCATCGAGCTCCGGCACCCGGCCGGCGGCGATATCCCGTTGCATCGAGCTGCCCAGGGTCTCGTGAGCCGCCTCGAGCTCGGCGATGGCCCGCTCGGCATCGACCTCCTCGGCACCCTCGGCCCGCGCGACGGCGCTGGCCTCCTCGATCGCCCCGACGAGATCGGCGCGAAGCTCGGGTGTCTCGCGGATCTCGCCGAGCAGCTTGTCGTAGGCGCTTGTGGTGCAGGCCAGGGCGTTCAGGCGGACGAGCTTCGACCACATCACCTGGGCCTCGGAGTCCGACACCCGGCTCGAGATGCCGGCATCGCTGAGCACCGAAGCGAGCTGCTCCATCGGTACCCGCATTGCCGGGTCGGAGCTGGCCATGGAGACCAGCAGGAAGGGGCTGGTGTGCACGATGACCCCCGGCTCGGGACGATCGGCCTCGACCCTGATCGATCCGGCCAGGACCGTTGCGGGGCTGAAGCGCTCGCGCAGGACGGCGATGTGGTCAAGGCCGTTGAGCTGCGGCAGCACCAGCGGAGGATCGATGGCGATCCGCTCGAGCGCCGGCGCCAGGCCCGACCACTTGGTCGCGACGATCAGTGCCTCGGTCGGCTGTTCGAGTCTGCTCACCGCGCGCGGGGAGGCGGTGAAGTCGCCGAAGGTGACGCTCGAGATCCGGATCCCGCGCCGGGCGATCAGCTCGGCGGTCGACTCGGTGGCGATCACGGTCAGCTCGTTGCCGGCCCGTTCGAGGACGCCGGCCAGCAGTCCACCGACGCCACCCGGTCCGAGCACCGCGATCCTCATCGAGGAGGCCTCATCAGCACACCCGGGTTCATCACGCCGGCCGGGTCGAGGGCCGTCTTCGCGCCGGCAAGCGCAGCCGCGAACGGCTCCGGGCGCTGGAGTTCATACCAGGGCCGGTGATCGCGGCCGACCGCGTGATGATGGGTGATCGTCGCACCCTCGGCGATCAGCGCATCAGAGACGGCCCGCTTGACCTCCGTCCACTGTTCGATCTCGCCGCCGCGACGGGCCGGGGCGAGAATCGTGAAATAGGGCGCCGGACCGTTGGGATAGATATGGGTGAACCGGCAGTAGACGCTGCCCGAGCCGCAGACACTCCTGACGGCTTCGCGGGCGACCTCGCTGACGCGCTCGTGAAAACCCGCGAAGCGCTCCCACGTGATCGCCGTCTCGAAGGTCTCTGACAGGACGCCCATCGAGACCAGCAGGTCCCGGACGTAGGGCGCTCCAACGAACGCCCCGCGCCATGAGCCGACGGCGTCCCCGCCCGGGCCCTCGCCGCGAGGCGAGACGCTGCCGCCGTGCTCCGCGCAGATCTCAAGCGCCCGGTCCATCGCCTCGCGCACCGGGTGGTCGGTGGACTCGAACCCCAGCACCAGCAGGGCATGGGATCCATCGCCCGCCATCGTCAGCCCGGCCTCCGCAGGGTCGAGCAGCCGGCAGTTGGCGGGGTAAAGACCGGCCTGGGAGATCGCGCGGACACACTCCGCGCCCTCGAGGAAGCCGGCGAACCGCACGCCCGCCGAGGCGCGATGCTCGGGCCGGCGCTGAACCCTGACCCAGGCGTTGGTGATCACGCCGAGCGAGCCCTCCGAGCCGGCCAGCATCCGGTCGGGGCTGGGACCGGCGCCGGATCCGGGCAGCCGACGGGACTCCCAACTCCCTGCCGGGGTGATCGCCCGCGCGGACTCGAGGAAGTCCTCGATGTGCGTCCAGATGCTCGCGAAGTGACCGGCCGCCCGCGTCGCGATCCAGCCGCCCAGGGTCGAGTACTCGAATGACTGGGGAAAATGACGCAGCGTGAGTCCGTGCTCGGCCAGTTTGGCTTCCAGGCCCGGGCCGGTCGCACCGGCCTCGATTAGGGCCGACAGCGAAACCTCGTCCAGCTCCAACAGACGATCCAGGCGGGTCAGGTCGATCGAAACGGCACCGTTGTAGCCCGGACCGACGTCGGGCGTGACTCCGCCCACCACCGATGTCCCGCCGCCGAAAGGGATCGCGGCGATGCCCGTCGCCGAGCACCACTCGAGCAGCTGCTCCAGATCCTCCTCGCCGCGCGGGCGGGCAACCGCGTCGGGCGGGTGCTCGAACTGTCCGCGAAAGCCCCGCACGATGTCGAGATATGACTTCCCCAGCGCGTGAACGGCACGGTCGTGGGTATCCGTCGAGCAGATCTCCCGCAGCGCTTCGGGGACCTCGACGCGCGGCTCACGCAGGGCGATCTGCTCGAGTGCCACCGCCTGCTCGGGCTCGCCCAGCTCAATCCCCAGGCGCTCGGAGAGGGCCGGCGCAGCCGCCCGGGCCTGCTCGAGGGTCGGCTGCTGATCCTCGTGACCCCAGCCCCAATGCTTGCGCCTGCGCGTGCTCACCGACGCGAGTCTATGCGCAGGGCCGCCACCCGGCAGGGCACGCGGGGACCCCCGGCATTCAATAGCCTTTCCCGGCGTGTCAGAGCCGTCCAGCCCCGTACCCGAGCTTCTCGCCCGCGGGCCGTGGGAGCTCGACGATGTCAGCGTCAGCTGGCACGAGGAGCACTTCGAGCCCTCGGCCGAAAAGACCGGCGCCGCCGACGCGGCAATCGAGGCCCTGCGCGAGCGGGGCTCGCCGAGCCACGACGGCCTGGCCGCGAGACTGGTGGACTACCGCCAGGACGAGCGGGGGATCGTGATCGAGCTGCAGCCGCTGCGCTGGGCACTGCGCCTGGTCGAAGGAGACGCCTCGCAGTCGATCGCCGCCCTGTGCATCACGAGGGCCGCCGACGGACGCTGGCTGGCCGGGCGGCGAGCGCCGTGGGTCTCCTCCTGGGCCGGCCGCTGGGCATTGGGCGCCGGCGGGGCCGTGGACCTCGGCGAGAGTCCGGCCGACACGCTCGTGCGCGAGCTCAAGGAGGAGTGGGATGTCGCACCGGCCAGGGTCCGCGGCGAGGCGCTGCTTCGCCTGCCCCAGCGACTGGTGATGTTCGTCGGGCAGGCCTGGCTGGCCGAGGGGCAGGACGTCCTGGTGCGACCAGACGAGGAGCACGACGAGTTCGCCTGGTGGCCCAGTGAGATCGATGCCTGGCCGGCCGAGGCGGGCGAGGCCCTCCCGCGGATGGCGCGCTGGCTGTCGATGTGATCGAGCCCCGGAGCTCCGCCGGACCGCTCAGCTTCAAGCGACTGAAGTGGACCTCCTTCACACACTCGTGCATCTACATGGCGCTGTTGATCTGCGCCTTCGCGGCGGGCAAGCCCGAACCGCTGACGTTCGCGCTGGGTCTCACCCACGGCATTCTGTGGATCCTCATGTCGCTGGCCTGCATCGCCGCGGCGAGGCTGCGGATCGTCTCCCTCAGACTCGCCGTCGCGGTTGCTGTGCTGGGCGGGATCGGACCGTTCTTCGGCAGCTATCAGTTCATCCGCGAGGAACGTCTACAGGAGCACCCTGCAGGGCGCTAGAGTTCTTAGTCAATGGCCACCGACACGACGACCCAGCAGATAGTGGACGTCGTGACCCCCGCCGCGGGGGAGTCGGTAACCGAGGGAACCATCCTCGAATGGCACGCCAAGGTCGGCGACCAGATCAAGGTCGGCGAGACGATCGTCGAGATCTCCACCGACAAGGTCGATGTCGAGCTCCCCGCGCCGGCGACGGGCACGATCTCCGAGATCCTCGTCGCCGAGGGCGACACCGTGACCGTCGGTCAGGTGATTGCGCGCATCAGCGTGGGCGCGGACGCTCCCGTGACGCCGGACGCGCCGGCTGAGCCCAACGGCAACGGCGCGCCCCCGGCGCCCGAAGCGGCCCAGCCCGCTCCCCCCGCCGACGGGCAACGGCAGCGCCGCCGCGCCACCGCAGGCGGCCTCGACCGACGGCGGCGGCGTCGTCGATGTGGTCACACCCGCGGCCGGTGAGTCGGTCAGCGAGGGGACGATCCTCGAATGGCACGCCAAGGTCGGCGATCAGATCAAGCTCGATGCGACGATCGTCGAGATCTCCACCGACAAGGTCGACATCGAGCTTCCCTCCCCGGCGACCGGCACTGTGACGGAGCTGCTCGTGGAGGAGGGCGACACGGTCACGGTCGGACAGGTGATCGCACGGATCGCGCTCGGAGCCGGCGCGCCTGCACCCGCAGCGGCACCCGAAGACGGCGCACCTTCGACGGAATCTCAGCAGACGGCACCCGCGCCCACGGAGGTTCCCGCCGGGATGAGCATCTCACCGGTCGCGGCTCGCGCCGCGGCTGCCGAGGGCGTGGACCTCGCAGCGGTCAAGGGAAGCGGCCCGGCCGGGCGGATCACCAAGTCCGACGTCCTTTCGGCCGCGACGGCCGGCCCGTCGACCAACGGCGCAGCCACAGCCGCCGCCGCGACCGTCGAGGCGAGCTCCAAGCCGATGCGTGGCAGTGCCGCGGCGCTCGCGCGCTACATGGACGAGTCGCGCTCGATCCCCACCGCGACCAGCTTCCGGACTCTGACTGTGACCGTCCTCGACGGCCGGCGCCAGCAGCTCAAGGCGGGCCCCCGGAAGGTCTCGTTCACGCACCTGATCGCCTATGCGATCGCCCGCTCGGCCCAGCAGATGGACGTGATGGGCCATCACTTCGAAGAGGTCGACGGAAAGCCTCACCGGGTCATCGACGGGCAGGTCAATCTCGGTCTGGCCGTCGACGTCGAGAAGAAGGACGGCTCGCGGACGCTGATGGTGCCGGTGATCCTGGGCGCCGGGACGCTCGGATTCGACGCCTTCCTGGACGCCTACGACGCCCTCGTCGAGAAGGCGCGGACGAACACACTTACGGCCGACGACCTCGTCGGTGCCAACATCACGCTCACCAACCCCGGCGGGATCGGAACGATCGCCTCGGTGCCCAGGCTGATGACCGGGCAGGGCACGATCATCGCGACAGGCTCGATCGCCTATCCGGTCGGACTCGGAGCTGTCGGCTCCTCGATCGGCGCCGAGAAGGTCATGACGATGACCTCGACCTACGACCACCGGATCATTCAGGGGGCCGAGTCCGGGAGGTTCCTTGCGCTGATCGAGGAGTACCTACAGGGCGAGCACTCCTTCTACGAGGATGTTTTTTCCGCACTCGGCGTGGAGCTCGGTCCGGTACCCGAGCGCCCCACCCCCGCCCCGGCAGCCGCCGCCGCTGCGCCCGCCGCCCCCGGTCTTCCGGCCGGCGAGGAGATGCTGCAGGCGGTGCAGACGGCGAGCACCTTCGTGGCGCGGGTACGCAGCCACGGACACCTGGCAGCACGCCTTGACCCGCTCGGATCCGAACCCGAGGGGGACCCGGGTCTCGACCCCGAAGCGCTTGGCCTTACCCCCGAGCTGCAGGCGCGGATCCCGGCCAAGATCTTCCAGGTCTACGTTCCCGGTGCGACGCTGGCCGATGCGATTCCCCACCTGCGCGAGACCTACTGCGGCACGATCGCCTATGAGATCGAGCACATCGCCTCGCACCGCCAGCGGGTCTGGCTGCGCGAGCGGATCGAGTCGGGCACCTTCCGCCACGAGCTGACCAACGACGAGCGCCGCCGGCTGTTGCGCCGGTTGGTCAAGGTGGACGCACTGGAGCGCTTCATGCACAAGGCCTACCTCGGCCAGCACCAGTTCTCGATCGAGGGACTGGACATGACGGTGCCGATGCTCGACGAACTGATCCAGCTGTCCGCCGCCCACGGCGGACAGGAGGTCGTGGTCGGCATGGCCCACCGCGGCCGGCTCAATGTGCTGGCCCACAACCTAGGACGGGCCTACGACACGATCTTCGCCGAGTTCGAGGGCGCCGCGACGCTCGAGGTCGTCACGACGATCCCGCAGGGCGGAACGGGCGATGTGAAGTACCACCACGGGGCACAGGGCACCTACACCCTTCCCGACGGCGGCACCATCCGCGTCAACCTGGAGTCAAACCCGAGCCACCTCGAGTACGTCTCACCGGTCGTGGAGGGCGCAACCCGAGCGGCCCAGACGGCTCGCAAAGGCCCGCACGCCCACCAGGACACGAACGCGGCCGTGCCGATCGTGATTCACGGGGACGCCTCGTTCCCCGGCCAGGGCGTGGTCGCCGAGACCTTCAACCTGCAGGCACTGGACGGCTACAAGGTCGGCGGCACGGTGCACCTGATCATGAACAACCAGATCGGCTTCACGACCGATCCCGATGACGCCCGATCGACCCGCTGGGCGTCGGACCTGGCCAAGGGCTTCGACGTGCCGATCATCCACGTCAACGCCGACGACGTGCCGGCCTGCATCAGCGCGGTGCGGCTCGCCTTCGCGTTCCGCCAGGAGTTCGGCCATGACGTCCTGATCGACCTGATCGGCTACCGCCGCTTTGGCCACAACGAGTCCGATGAGCCGGCTTACACCCAGCCCGAGATGTACGCCAAGATCAAGGCGAAGAAGCGGGTCTCGGAGCTGTGGGCCGATCGCCTGGTTGCGGAGGGCGCCGTCTCCCAGGAGGAGGTCGAGCGCCAGGGCCAGGAGGTGTGGGACAACATGACACTTCTGCACCAGCGGCTGAAGACGAAGATCGCCGAAGTCGCCGAGCATGGCGGCGAACACACGACCGGCGAGTACCAGCTCGACCGCACGCCGAGCCCGGATGTCGAGACGGCGGTGCCCTCGGCCCGCCTGCGCGACCTGGGCGAGCAGCTGCTGAAAGTGCCGGACGGCTTCACCGTGCATCCGAAGCTGGTCAAACAGCTCGATCGACGCCGCGAGGCGCTGACCGACGAGACCGGGCAGAGTGTCGACTGGGCGCACGCCGAGGCGCTGGCCTTCGCAAGCCTGCTGACCGAGGGGACGCCGCTGCGGCTAACCGGCCAGGACGTCGAGCGGGGCACGTTCAGCCAGCGCCACATGGTGCTGCACGACGCCAAGACCGGACAGACGGTCTGCCCGATCCAGAACCTGCCCGACGCCCTCTCGCCGCTGGAGCTTCACAACAGCCCGCTGTCCGAGCTCGCCTGCATGGGCTTCGAGTACGGCTACAGCCAGGAGGCCCCCGAGACTCTGGTCCTGTGGGAGGCCCAGTTCGGCGACTTCGTCAACTCGGCCCAGGTGATCATCGACCAGTTCATCACCTCGGGGCTGGCCAAGTGGGGCCAGACATCACGCCTGACGTTGCTGCTCCCGCACGGCTACGAGGGCTCCGGCCCCGAGCACTCCTCTGCCCGCCTCGAGCGCTTCCTGCGGGCGGCCGCCGAGGGCAACATCCGTGTCGCCAGCCCGACCACCCCGGCCCAGTACTTCCATCTGCTGCGCCGCCAGGCGCGGATCGCCAAGCAGCGCCCGCTGGTCGTGATGACGCCGAAGTCGCTGCTGCGCCTGCCCCAGGCGGCCAGCTCGATCGCCGACATGGCCGAGGGGACACGCTTCCAGCCAGTTCTGGCCGAGCCGGGGGTTCAGGACGATCAGGTCACGCGTCTGGTCCTGTGCACCGGCAAGATCTACTACGACCTGGTCGGGCATCCCGAACGGCCCTCGCACCACGGCCTGGCCGTTGCCCGCGTCGAGCTTCTCTACCCCTTCCCCGAAGGCCAGCTGCTCGAGCTGATGGGCCGCTATCCGAACCTGCGGGAGGTCCTGTGGGTACAGGAGGAGCCGCGCAACATGGGTGCCCGCGCGCACATGTTCCCGCGCCTGATGCAGATCATGCCCCACGAGATGCACTTCGGCTACATCGGCCGGCCCGAGCGGGCCAGCCCGGGCGAGGGCTACCCGGCCGCCCATGCGACAGAACAGAACCGCATCGTCACGACCGCCATCGATCTGCGCCAGCCGATCTCCCAGTACCCCCGCAAGACCCCGGGCGAGCGCTGATGGGCGCGCTGTGGCGCCGCTGGCGAGAGATCCGCGCCCAACGCAAGCGAAAGAAGCAGTTGCGGCGTTAGCCGGCAGGCCGGCCGGCAGCGGGCCCTACCGCGCCCGCTGCCCTAAGCGCTAGCGGCCTTTCCATTCAGGGTCGCGCTTCTCCTTGAAGGCGCTGGCGCCCTCCTTGGCGTCCTCGGAGGTCATAACCGGGCCGGCGATCTCGGCCTGCTTCGTCCACATCTCGGCGGTCGACCAGTCGAACTGCTCCTGCAGGATCTTCTTCGAGGCGATCAGCGCCAGCGGGCCATTCGCGGCAAGCCTCCTCGCCAGCTCCAGAGCCGCCTCGACCGCGCCGCCGGGCTCGGCCAGCTCGTTGACCAGGCCGAGCTCGTGAAAGCGCTCAGCGGGCATGGGATCACCGGTCAGGGCCAGCTCCATGACCACGTGGTAGGGGATCCGGCGGGGCAGGCGCAGCAGCGCACCGCCGGCGGCGATCAGCGAGCGCTTGGCCTCGGGGATTCCCATCTTCGCGCCATTTGCCGCGACGATCAGGTCGCAGGCCAGCGCGATCTCCATGCCCCCGGCCACGGCAAAGCCCTCGATCGCGGCGATCAGCGGCTTGGCCGCGGAGCGCTGGGCGATCCCGGCGAAGCCGCGGTCGCCATACCAGGGGCTCTCGCCCTTGACGAAGGCGCCGAGATCCATACCGGCGCAGAAGAACCCGCCGGCGCCGGTCAGGATCCCAACCGAGAGCCCGTCGTCGCTGTCGAGCTCATCGAGCGCCTTTGCGACGCCCTCGGCCAGCGCGGCGTTGACGGCGTTGCGCACCGCCGGGCGGTTGAGGGTGATCAACAGGACGTTGTCCCGCCGCTCGGTCAGGACGGGCTGCTCTGCGGCGTCAGGCTCCGGGGTCATCTGGGCTCCTTGGTCGTGGAAGGACCGCAGCCTACCCCGAGGCCGGTGCTCAGGCGGCGAACAGCTTGAGCTCGGGCTCGCGTTCCCCGCGCAGCACCTCAGCGTCGACAACCACGCAGTCGATCCCGCGGGAGCCGGCCAGCACGACCGCCTGCGGCTTGATCGACTGGGCCGCCAGGATGCCGCGACAGGAGCCCATCGCCGGGTCCATCCGGATCCGCTCCAGATAGCGGCTCAGCTGCTCGACGGCATCGATCGTGGCGACCCGCTTGATCTCCACGGCGATCCACTCGTCCTGACCGTCGCGGCACATCAGATCCACCGGGCCGATGTCGGTTGGCCACTCCCGGCGGACCAGCCGCAGACCCTCCCCACACCATTCGGGCGAGGCCGCCAGAAGCTCCTGCAGTTCGCGCTCGACCCCCTCCTTCTCGAGGCCCGACTCGGTATCGAGCTCATGCTCGACATCGGAGAGGACCTCGGTGATCGTGATCTCCAGGCAGTCCTCCTGGCGCTGGCGGCGCACCGTCAGCCGACACAGCTCGCCGTCCTCGCTCGTCGCCTGCTCGATCACCGTCGGCGGGGTCATCCAGTTCAGAGGCTTGACGGCGCCGCCGCCGTCGGCCCAGACCATGAACGTGCCGTCGGGCTTGAACATCAACAGGCGCACGGCCTCCGGGAGCGTGGTCGAGAGGCGTCCGACATAGGAAACCTCACAGCGGGCGACGAGCAGACGCATCGGGCGAACCTAGCGCCCGGCGCGGACTGCCGCCGTCTACAGGGGCCCATCAGCTCTCAAAGGTTCGCGATTTGCGCCGATAACTCCCTGTGAGGCTGGACCATGAGCCCGAGGTGATGGATGTCTCCGCGCTGCGAATGCGCGAAGCGACGATCGCTGCTGCCCTGTGGATGAGCCTCGGTGTGGGGTTGCTGGGAGGGCTCTACGTCGCGCTCACCTGGGATCAGCCGAACCGCAGCGAGCTGCTGGTGCTGTTCGCGCTGGCGCTCCTCACGGCGATCACCGTGTACTTCCTGCCGCGCGAGAAGATCGTGCGCAGCAGGATCCGGGAGCCGTTCTTCCTGATCTGGACGCTGACGGATTTCGCGATGCTGATCGTCGGCACGCTGGCCGATGGTGGGACGGCCAGCCCCCTCGTCCTGGTGTTCTTCCTGCCCGTCGTCTTCTCCTCGATGTCCTATCCATTGGCGTCCGTGGCGATCGTCGGCGTGGCCAGCGTGTGGAGCTACCTGGCGGTCGCGCTGATCGCCGGCGGCTCGAGCCTGGCCTTCCAGTTGAGCTTTGCGATCGCGCTGCTCTGCACGGCCGTGATGAGCGCCTGGCAGGCTCAGAACCACAAGCGCCAGCACCGCGCCCTGGCGGAGGCCTCGCGCACCGATCCGCTGACCGGCTGCCTGAACCGCCGCGGCTTCCAGGAGCGAGCCGTCGCCGAGATCGCCGAGCTGACCCGCCAGGGGCTCCGTGGGGCGGTCGTGGCGCTTGACATCGACCATTTCAAGCCGGTCAACGACACCTTCGGGCATGCCGCCGGAGACGAACTGCTGTGCTGGTTCACCCGCACGCTCGAAGCGGCGGTGCGCCCCGGCGACGCCGTCGGGCGGATGGGCGGCGATGAGTTCGCGGTGCTGCTCGGCCGGGTCGAGCCCGAGGAGATAAGAAGCTGCACCGCAAGGCTCGAAGCGGCCCTGGGCAGCCGCGCCCCGGCCTCGCTCGGAATCGCCGTGTTCCCCGATGACGGGGTCGAGCTGGAAGCTCTCTCGCGCTGTGCCGACGCCCGGCTCTACGCCTCGCGCAGGGGCCGGGCGGGCAACTCCAGCCCGGCACCCCCACGCCAGCCGCTCCCGGCCGCCGAACCGGTCGACGGCGTCGTCGAGCAGGCGCGGCGCTTCGCGCCGACGGACCTCTGGCGGGCGGCCCTTGAGGCGATGCCGGCCAGGAACCCCCGTGAGGCACCCGCCGCGATCGACGAGCCGGACCTGCAGGACAGCCTGCTCGAGCAGATCGACGCATCGGTGCTCGCCACCGACCTGGAAGGCAACGTCATCAGCTGGAATACCGGCGCCGAAGCCCTCTACGGCTGGACTGAGGAGGAAGCCATCGGGCGCAGCTCACGCGACCTGATCGTGCCCGAGAACGCCGAAGCCGCCGAACGGCTGGGTGAGGAGGTTCTGCGCGACGGCCGCTGGGACGGCGAGCTGGAGGTGCGCCACAAGGACGGCTCGCTGTTCACGGTCTACGTACGCAACCGCCTGGTGCGCGACGCCGAGGGCAACCCGACGGCAATCGTCGGCGTGGCCGTGGACATCTCCGCGCGGGTTGCCGCTGAAACCGAGCTGCTGCAGTCACGCAACTACGCCCAGGCTGTCACCGAGTTCATGGGCGAGGGCCTGCTCACGCTGGATCTCGAGGGGCGGATCACCTACGTCAACAGGACCGCCGAGGCGCTGATCGGGTGGACCTCCGGCGAGCTCCGCGGAAGACAGATCTGCGAGCTGTTGGATTTCGAGAATGCCGATCGGCCTACTCGGCCGTTCCTCGAGACTCCGATCGCCGAGGCACTCGCCCGCGATACGACGATCCGGGTCGAGAACGACACCTTCGCGACCGGCGGCGGGCGCGGGCTGCCGGTGGCTTACACAGCCACCCCGTTCAACATCGACGATGGCCTGCGCGGGTGCATCGTGATCTTCCAGGACGTCACAGAGCGCCGGCGCCGCGAGGAGGAACACCGTCGCGACGCGGAGACCCTGGCGATCATCGACCGGGTCGAGAGCGCCATGCTCGAGGAGCGGTTCGTGCTCCACGCCCAGCCGATCGTCGACCTGCGCAGCGGCAGGGTGATCCAGCACGAGCTGCTGATTCGCATGCTCGAACCGGACGGGCGGGTAGCCCCGCCCGGGGAGTTCCTCCCGGTGGCAGAGCGCTATGCCCTGATCGGCGAGATCGACTGGTGGGTGATCAAGCAGGCGACCGAGCTGGCCGGTGCGGGATACCCCGTGCAGCTCAACCTGTCGGCCCGTTCGGTCGGCGACCCGGATGTGCTGGAGCACATCGAACGGTGCATCGAGCAGTGGCAGGTGCCGCCCGGGAAAATCGTCGTGGAGATCACCGAGACGGCGATCGTCGAGGACCAGGGCGCCGCGCGGTCGTTTGCCGAAGGCCTGCGCACGCTCGGCTGCGCGATCGCGCTGGATGACTTCGGCACGGGCTACGGGACGCTGACCTACCTCAAGCAGATACCCGTCGACTTCCTCAAGCTGGACATCGAGTTCGTCCGCGATCTGGCGAGCAGTTCGGCCAGCCGGCATGTGGTCGACGCGATCCTCACCCTGGCGGGCAACTTCGACCTGCAGACGGTCGCCGAGGGCGTCGAGGACGCAGACACGCTGGCGCTGCTCGCCGACCTCGGAGTGGACTTTGCCCAGGGCTTCCACATCGCCCGGCCGGCCCCGTTCTCGGTCGCACCCGGTGACCTTCAGGGACCGATCGAGCTGGACCTTCCGGGCCTTCAGGCCCACCGGCCGGCCGGCCGGACGCGCGGGCTTCAGCTGGTCTCGGGCAGCGAACGCAAGTCCGCCTCGCCGCAGCGGCGCAGGCGCAGCGCTCGCTAGCGCTCAGGCTTCGCCGGGAATCTCGTCCGCGCCGGGGTGCTCGACCACCGTCGCCTCCGGCGGCGGCGGGGGCGCGGCAGCCGTCGCCGCGACCGGCGGCGGAGGCGGGTCCTGGGTGGCTCCGGTGCTGACCGCCTCGCGGAACTCCCTGATCCCGTGACCGAGGGCTTTGGCCAGGTCGGGCAGTCGCTTGGGGCCGAGCACGACCAGCGCGACGACGGCGATGAACAGCAGGTGAACCGGATTCTCGAGTCCCATCGCCATTCAGGCTAGCGCCCTGGCCCGCGGGGCGGCTGCGAGCTGGACCGATGCGCGAGGCCGCGGCCCGCCCTAACCCTCCGACCTCCCCCCTACGCTCTGCCCCGTGAGCGAGGACAGCGACGCCGGGCCACAGGCGCAGTCCGTTCCCCGGCGCTACCCGCCCCCGGCCGTCGGGGAAGCCTTCTGGCCGGCGCAGGCCACGGTGCTGGCGGCGATCCTGCTGCAGCTGTCGCTGCCGGACCGGGTGACGGTTCGACCGGTCTGGCTCGTTCCGGGGCTGGAGGCGCTGCTGCTGGCGGGGATGGTCCTCTTGACCCGCAAGAAGGAGCAGATCGAGCATCCGCGCCGCCGGCGCGTGGCACTCGGCATGATCGGCTTCGTGACGGCGGCGAACATCTACTCGCTGAGCGTTCTCAGCCAACTGCTGCTGCACAACCATCTGAAAATTCGCAACGGCGACGAACTGCTCGTTGCGGGCGTCGTGATCTGGCTGACGAACTTCCTGATCTTCGGCCTGTGGTACTGGGAGCTCGATCGCGGCGGGCCGGGCAAACGAGCCGTGGGCAACGATCAGGCCCCCGACCTGCTGTTCCCGCAGATGAGCGACGACCGCATCGAGCCGGAAAACTGGCGTCCCAAATTCATCGACTATCTGTACGTCTCCCTGACCAACGCGACGGCCTTCTCGCCCACGGACACGATGCCCCTCACGCCGATGGCCAAGTCCGTGATGGGAGTTCAGTCGGTCGTCTCGCTGGTGACGATCGGCCTGATCGTCTCGCGGGCCGTGAACATCCTCTAGCGGCGCCGGCTCAGGCGGCGGGTTCCGGCTCCAGCGCCAGCGCCTGCGAGACCAGATCGGCGACTTCATCCCCGGCACCCAGGGAGATCGCCTTGCGAAAGGCGCTCAGAGCCCCCTCGCGGTCCGCCAGCGTCAGTCGCAGCCGCCCCAGGCGCTCCCAGGCGCCGGCGTCCTTCGGTCCGCGCTGAGCGGCCCTCGCTGCCGCCTCCTCGGCCAGATCCAGGGCGCCCATGTCTTCATAGATCCTCGCCGCGAAGCGATGGGCCGCCGGGCGTCTGCCGTCGACCCGGGCCCAGTCGCGGACGGCTCGGCCGGCCTCCTCGAGCTTGCCCGCGTTCCAGAAGGCCAGCGTCATCAGGCGCAGCACCGCGACATTGCGCGGCTCGGCATCACGGGCGTAGATCAGCCTCTGAGCGGCCAGCTCGAACTCGCCTTCGGCCATGGCCCGCTGAGCGGCGATCAGGAATCGTTCGACCCGCTCGGAACCGGGATCGGGCTTTGAGAAGTCGACGAACTGCAGGCTGCCCGCGGGGATCGTCCTGATGCCATGGCTGAATTTCACGCGGGCCCACTGCTGGACGTCGGCTGCGCCGGGATCTTCGGAGGAGAAATAGATCCCGGTCACGGTCCCGACACCCCACTCGGGGTATGAGACGCAGCGGGCATAGCGGTGCACCACCGAGTGATCCGGGACGCGGCTGCCGAAGGGGTCGTTGGCGGCTTTGTCTTTGGCGTGGGCCCGGGCGCGCTCCTCCGCTTCATAGGCTCGCCGGCCGGCCTCCTCGCGCTCGCGCCTGGCCGCCTGGGCGCTGACTTTGACCGCGTTCTGCGACACAGAACCGCCGCGCGAGCCCTCGGCCAGGCGCTCGAGCTGGTCGGCCGCCTCGTTGATCGCCTTGAGATGGCGCTCATGCTCGAACTGCCTGCCGGCAGGAGCCACGTCGGGGTGCCAGCGCTTGGCCATTCTGCGGCGCGCCAGCTGCACGTCGCGCTTGTTGAAGGGGGCCTCCAGCTCCAACAGGAGGAGGTGCTGCTCGACATCCAGAACGGTGGTGGGCATGACCCGACAACGTTAGCGAGGGAGGGCCGGAATCCTTTGTCTCTATCCTGCGCGGGGATGTCCTCTCAATACGTCTTCACCATGCATCGCCTGTCGAAGGTCCATCCGCCGGACAAAACGGTGCTGGACAACGTGACCCTGGCCTTCTACCCGGGCGCCAAGATCGGCGTGCTGGGCTATAACGGCGCGGGCAAGTCGACGCTGCTGCGGATCATGGCCGGCGTCGATCAGGAGTACCGCGGCGAGGCCGCCCTCGCGCCGGGCGCTACCGTCGGCATGCTCGAGCAGGAGCCGCACCTGGACGAGACCAAGGACGTCAGGGGCAACGTCGAGGACGGCGTCGCGGAGACCAAGGCGCTGCTCGACCGCTTCAACGAGCTGGCGGCCAACTACTCCGATGAGACGGCCGAGGAGTTCGGCCGCGTCCAGGCCCAGATCGAAGCTGCCGACGCATGGAACCTGGACACCCAGCTGGAGTACGCGATGGACGCCCTGCGCCTGCCGCCGCCGGACGCCGATGTCTCCAAGCTCTCCGGCGGAGAGCGCCGTCGCGTGGCCCTCTGCAGGCTGCTGCTGCGGGCGCCGGACCTGCTGCTGCTGGACGAGCCCACGAACCACCTGGATGCCGAGTCGGTGGCCTGGCTCGAGCAGCACCTGAGCGAGTACAAGGGCGCGATCGTCGCGGTCACCCACGACCGCTACTTCCTCGACAACGTAGCCGGCTGGATCCTCGAGCTCGACCGCGGCAAGGGGATTCCCTACGAGGGCAACTACTCGAGCTGGCTGGAGCAGAAGCAGGTCCGCCTGGCCCAGGAAGAGCGCTCGGAAAAGGGCCGTGAGCGCACGATCGCCGCCGAGCTGGAATGGGTGCGGACCAACCCGAAGGGCAAACGGACGAAGTCCAAGGCCCGCCTGGCGCGCTATGAGGAGCTGATCGCCGAGGACCGCAACATCAAGCTCGATGAGGTCCAGATCCACATCCCACCCGGGCCGCGCCTGGGCACCAAGGTCCTGACCGCCACCAACCTGTCCAAGGGCTTCGGCGAGCGGCTGCTGATCGAGGATCTCTCCTTCGACCTGCCGCGGGCCGGCATCGTCGGGGTGATCGGCGCCAACGGCGCGGGAAAGACAACCCTGTTCCGAATGATCACCGGCTCCGAGCAGCCCGACAGCGGCACGCTCGAGCTCGGCGACACGGTGGAGCTCGCCTATGTCGATCAGTCGCGTGACTCCCTGAACCCCGAGAAGACGGTCTGGGAGGAGATCTCCGAAGGCTACGAGCACATCAAAGTCGGCGAGCGCGAGGTCAACTCGCGCCAGTACACGGCCGGCTTCAACTTCAAGGGCTCATCGCAGCAGGCGCGGATCGGAAAGCTCTCCGGCGGCGAGCGCAACCGCGTCCATCTGGCCAAGCTGCTGCGCAGCGGCGGCAACCTGCTGCTGCTGGACGAGCCCACGAACGACCTCGACGTTGACACTCTGCGTGCGCTTGAGAACGCCCTGCTGGCGTTCCCCGGCTGCGCAATCGTGATCTCCCACGATCGCTGGTTCCTGGACCGTGTGGCAACCCACGTGATGGCCTTCGAGGGCGACTCCCAGGTGACCTGGTTCGAGGGAAACTTCGAGGCCTACGAGGAGCACCGCCGGTCTGTGCTGGGGAATGCCGCCGACCGCCCTCACCGCATCACCTACAAGCGGCTCGTTCGTGGCTGAGGCCGGCTCGAGCGCCGGCCCCGCAGAGCAGACAGCGGGCCCGTTCGAGCACGACACGGCCGTCACGCTCGACGGGGAGCGCGGGACCGAGACGCACTTCGATGCGCTCGTCGCGGACGGTTGGAAGGCGGGCCGCGGGCCCCACGGCGGCTATATGGCCGCGATGCTCCTGCGTGCCCTCACGGAGGCTGTCGCCGAGCCACGCAGGGCGCCCCGCTCGCTGACGATCCATTACGCCCGTGCCCCCGAGGCGGGGCCGGTGCGGATCCGCACCGTGCTCGAGCGCGCGGGCCGCTCGCTGAGCACCCTGTCCGCCAGGATCGAGCAGGACGGGGATCTGGTGGCGCTTGCGCTGGGCGCCTTCTCGGTGCCCTGGACGGGCCCGGAGATCGCCGAAGTACCGCTGCCCTCGGTGGAGGGACCGGACGATTCCCGGCAGGCCGGATCGGGGCTCGCACACGGCGCACCCAACTTCACCCGCCACATGGTCATGCAACCCCGCATCGAGGTCCCTCCGTTCTCCGGCGCGGGACACCCGATGGAGTTCGGCGCCTGGATCGGCCTGGCGGAGGCCCGCCCGCTGGACGCCCCGGCGCTGGCGTTCTTCTCCGATGCGCTGATCCCGGCCCCCTTCATGGGCCTGGACGGGCCGTCCGCGGCGCCCACCGTCGACCTGACGATCCATTTCCGGGCGGCCCTGCCGCGGACCGACGCGCCGGACCCGCATGAGCTGTGCTTCGCCCGGGTCAAGGCCGGTGTGATCCACGAAGGCTTCTTCGAGGAGGACAGTGTCATCTGGGCCGCCGACGGCACCGTGCTGGCCCAGTCGCGCCAGCTCGCGATCCTGTTGCCCTCGATCGGTTAGGGTCGAGCCATGAGCAAATACACGGCGAAGAAAATCAGTGAGATGGAGGCGGGTTTCGGCGGTGGCTTCGTGAAGGCCAGGGCCGAGCTAGGAGCGACGGCCTTCGGGATGCAGGTCATCCAGCTGCCACCGAACTTCAGCGACTACCCGGAGCACGACCACGCCGAGAGCGGCCAGGAGGAGGTGTTCGTGACCCTGTCCGGTTCAGGCTGGATGGAGGTCGACGGCGAGCGCGTGGATCTCGACACCGAGACACTCATTCGCGTCGCTGCGGACGCCAGGCGAAAGGCCTTCTCCGGTCCGCAGGGGCTCCGCCTGCTGGCCATCGGCGGCACCCCGGGGCAGGCCTACGAGATCGTGCCGGCCACCGAGCTGAGCGTCGCCTAGAGCCGAGCCCCCCGGGCGGCAGCCCCGCCTAGCGCGCGAAGCTGGTTTTCGCGCCGAGGCGCAGGGCGAAGGCGGCAATCAGCTCGGCGCAGGCGCTCACATCGGCCAGCTCGACCAGCTCGACGGGTGAGTGCATGTAGCGCAGCGGTATCGAGATCAGCCCGGTTGGCACGCCGCCGCGGCTGAGATGGACCGCGTCGGCATCGGTGCCGGTCGAGCGGCCGTCGGCCTGAACGGTGAAGGGAATCTTCTTGGCCTCGGCGGACTCATGTAGAAGCTCGAACACACCCGGGTTGAGGGTCGAGCCGCGAGCGATGACCGCCCCGGAGCCGAACTCGTGCTTGCCGGACTCTTTCACCTCGATCCCCGGGGCATCTGTGGCATGGGTGACATCGACGACGATCGCCGCGTCGGGCTCAAGCGAGAAGGCGCTGGTCCGCGAGCCTCCGAAGGTCGTCTCCTCCTGCACCGCCGCCACAGCCGCCAGCTCCCACGCGCTGCCGCCGGCCGCAGCCACGAGCCGGGCCGCCTCGAGCGCGATAAAGGAGCCGAGTCGGTTGTCGAGGGCTCGAGAGGCAAGCCGCCCGTTGGGCAGCTCGACCGGATCGGCATCGATCACGGCGACGTCGCCGATACGCACCATCGCTTTCGCATCCTCGCCGTCGCGGGCGCCGATGTCGATGTGCATATCGCGGATCTCTGCAACCTTTTTGCGCTCCTCGGCACGCAGCAGGTGAATCGGCTTACGGCCCACGACGCCGACCACCGGGCCGCCCCGGGTGTCGATCACGACGCGCTGGCCGACCAGAACCTGGGGGTCCCAGCCACCGACTTCGCCGAACCACAGAAAGCCGCTGTCGTCAATGTGGGTGACGATCAAGCCGATCTCGTCGATGTGCCCCATCACCAACAGTCGTTTGGGCTTGCCTTTGACACCTTTCTTGGGCGCCACCAGCGCCAACGGTGTACCAACGAGGTCGGTGCTGACCTCGGCGAACTCCCCGGCCGCATCGCGCCAGACGCCCGCCGGAGCGGTCTCGTACCCTGACGGGCCGCGCGCGGCGAGCAGATCGAGCAGGACCTTCGAAGTGGCCGCAGGTTTCCTGCGGTTCGGCTTGCGTGCAGCGGGACTCATCGGGCCAGCAACCCCCTAAGGACGTATTGCAGAATGCCGCCGTGGCGGAAGTAGTCGGACTCTCGAGGCGTGTCGATTCTGACCCTCGCGTTGAAGGAGACGGTCTCGCCATCCTTGCGGATCGCGCTGACGGCGACCTCGCCCGGCGGGCGCTCACCGGCATTGAGCGGGCCCGCCAATCCGGTGATCGAGAAGACCTCCTCGCCGGTCAGGGCCAGCGTCGCCGCGCTCTCCCCGGCTGGGAACTGCAACGGCAGCACCCCCATGCCGACGAGGTTGGAGCGGTGGATCCGCTCGAAGCTCTCGGCGATCACGGCCCGCACCCCGAGCAGCTTGGTTCCCTTTGCCGCCCAGTCGCGCGAGGAGCCTGAGCCGTACTCCTTGCCCGCGAGGATCACGAGGTCGGTGCCCTGATCGATGTAGCGCATGGCGGCGTCATAGATCGCCATCTGCTCGGCGGAGCCATCATCGGCCAGGTGGCGGGTGAAGCCGCCTTCGGGCAGCGGCCCGCCGCCGCCGATCAGGTTGCGCAGGCGGATGTTTGCGAACGTCCCGCGCATCATCACCTCGTGGTTGCCCCGTCGCGAGCCGTAGGAGTTGAAGTCCCGCGGCTCGACACCCTGCTCCTGCAGGTAGAGGCCGGCGGGACCATCGCGCCTGATCGAGCCGGCAGGCGAGATGTGGTCGGTCGTGACGCTGTCCCCCAGCAGCGCAAGCACCCGCGCTCCAGCGATGTCGGTGAGCGCGTCGGGCTCGGCCGGCATGCCCTGGAAGTAGGGCGGGAGGCGAACGTAGGTGGAGTCCTCGGCCCAGGCGAAGCGCTCGCCCTCGGGCGTGTCCAGACCTCTCCAGCGCTCGTCCCCGGCGAACACCTCGCCGTAGCTGCGGCGGAACATCTCGGCCCGGACGGCCTCGCCGATCGTGTCTGCGACCTCCTGCTCGGAGGGCCAGATGTCACGCAGGTAAACGGGCTGTCCGCTCTCGTCCTCGCCGAGCGGGTCGGCCACGATGTCGACATCCATCGTGCCCGCCAGCGCGTAGGCCACGCAGAGCGGCGGCGAGGCCAGATAGTTCATCTTCACGTCCGGGTTGATGCGCCCCTCGAAGTTGCGGTTGCCGGACAGCACCGAGACCACCGCCAGCTCGCCCTCGTTGACCGCCGCGGAGACCTCATCGGGCAGCGGGCCGGAGTTGCCGATGCAGGTGGTGCAGCCATATCCGACGAGGTTGAAGCCCAGCTGCTCCAGCGGCTCGGTCAGCCCGGCCCGGTCCAGGTACTCGGTGACCACCTTCGATCCCGGCGCGAGGGAGGTCTTCACCCACGGCTTGGAGCGCAGGCCCCTGGCGACCGCGTTGCGGGCCAGGATCCCGGCGCCGATCATCACCGACGGATTGGAGGTGTTGGTGCAGCTGGTGATCGCCGCGATCACGACGTGCCCGTGATCCACCTCAAAGCTCTGCCCGGCCATCGTGACCTGCTTGGCGGTGCCGTTGCGGACGAGGGTCCCGGCGCCGGAGGGGGCACCGACAGGGGTCACGGGGGCGTCGTGCCCCGGCGAACCGTTTGCCGGCGGGTCAGAGGCCGGATAGCTCTCGGCGAGCGCCTCGTCCTGGGCATCGGCCTGTTCGCCCGCCGACGGCGCGTAGTCACGCAGAGCCTCCCTGAAGGCCTCCTTGGCGCCACTCAGGGAGACCCGGTCCTGCGGGCGCTTTGGCCCGGCCAGGCTGGGCTCGACGGAGCCCAGGTCAAGCTCGATCGTGTCGGTGAAGGTGGGTTCTTCAGAGCTCTCGTCGTGCCACATCCCCTGCTCGCGCGCATAGGCCTCGACCAGGGCGATCTGCTCGGGGCTGCGGCCGGACAGCTCGAGGTAGCGCAGCGTCTCGGCATCGATCGGAAAGATCGCGCAGGTCGAGCCGAACTCGGGTGACATGTTGCCGATCGTCGCGCGATCGGCAATCGGCAGGGCACCCACGCCGGCACCGAAGAACTCCACGAACATCCCCACCACGCCGCGGCGGCGCAGCATCTCGGTGACCGTCAAGACGAGGTCGGTGGCGGTTGTGCCCTCGGGCAGCCGTCCGTGCAGCCGGAACCCCAGCACCTGGGGGATCAGCATGGACATCGGCTGGCCCAGCATCGCCGCCTCGGCCTCGATACCCCCGACGCCCCAGCCGAGCACGCCGAGGCCGTTGACCATGGTCGTGTGCGAGTCGGTGCCCACGAGCGTGTCGGGGTAGGCCTGGGGCAGCCCCGAACCGCTCGCCTCGCGCGGGAACACGACCCGTGCGAGGTACTCCAGGTTGACCTGATGGACGATTCCGGTGTCGGGCGGGACGACGGCGAAGTCCTGGAATGCGCCCTGACCCCAGCGCAGGAAGGCGTAGCGCTCCTGGTTGCGCTCGAACTCCCGCTCGGCGTTGAAGCCGAAGGCGGCCCGCGTGCCGAAGGCATCGACCTGGACGGAGTGGTCGATCACCAGCTCGGCCGGGGCCAGCGGGTTGATCAGCTTCGGGTCACCGCCCATCTCGGCCATCGCGTCGCGCATCGCGGCGAGGTCCACCACCGCGGGGACGCCCGTGAAGTCCTGCATCAGGACCCGAGCCGGGCTGAAGGCGATCTCCTTGCTCGGCTCGGCCTTGGCATCCCAGCCGGCCAGAGCCTCGATGTCCGCGGCCGAAACGGAGCCGTTGCCCTCGGTGCGCAGCAGGTTCTCCAGCAGAACCTTCAGGGAGAAGGGCAGCCGGGCCACGTCAAAGCGCTCCTGCAGGGCCTCGAGGCGGAAGATCTCATACTCCCGCTCGGAGCTGACGAGCGTTCCCCTGGCGCCAAAGCTGTTCTCCGACATGTATTTCTCCCGGCAATCGAGGCTCTACATGGACGGTCCGCAGTCTCGCAGAGTCGCTCCTGCGAGCCCGGTCCGAGCGCCGACTGCGGGGGCGCTCAGCCGGCGGTGTCGACTGCCCGGCTGACCCGCCCCTTGCCCTGGCGCTTGGAGCGCAGCAGGGCGGAATCGCAGGCGGACAGCAGGTCATCGGTGTTCATCGAAGCCCGCCACTGAGCGACTCCGATCGAGGCCGAGACGCCCGTGCCCCCGGCGTAGGCGGTCAGCGAGCTGAGACGCTCGAGCGCCCGGCCGGCGGCCGCAGCGGCGCTCTCAAGCCCGGCGTTGGGGAGGATCACCACGAACTCGTCGCCGCCGTAGCGCGCGACACGGTCGAAGGCCCTGAACTCACCGACCAGCGCCTGCACGACCTCGCGTAGCATCGCGTCGCCGGCCGGGTGGCCGTGGCGGTCGTTGACGAGCTTGAAGTCGTCCAGGTCGAGCAGCAGGCAGGACAGCGGCCCGCCGGTGCGCATGGCCCGGCCGATCTCCTCATCGAGGCGCCTGCGCATGGCCCTGTGGTTCATGCATCCGGTCACCGCATCGGTGCCGGCCTCCGAGCGCGCCCGCACCAGGGCCAGAGCGGTGGCACCCTGATCGACCAGCACGCCGGCCAGCTCGACCGAGGCGGGCTCATACACGGCGTCGGTGCGCCGCACGAGGATCACGACAGCCTCGACCTCCGAGCGCTCAACCACCGGCAGCAGCAGCGCGCAGCTGACCTCGCCCGTCGCCGTCAGCCGCGGGACGCTCACCGCGAACTCCTCGGTGTCAGCGGCCAGGAAGCTGCGCCGGGTGCGCGCGACCCACCCGACCCCGGGGGGGCGATCGGCGCGCGGTGAGAGGTAGCTGAGGCGCCCCTCCCCCTCGAACATGAAGACCTCGACCAGGTCCTCCCCCTCACTGCCGTGGGGCAGGTGGTGGATGTGGACCTCCTCGGCGCCCGGCGAGGCCAGCAGCTCGCGGGCCAGGGCACGGAAGATCGAGTCGGCATCGACGGCACCGTCGGCCATCGTGGTCAGTCGGCGGATACCCCCGAGCAGCTGCCGCACTCCTCCAGACGACGACGCAGAGGTATCCATACCTGAAACGACATCCATCACTGCAATCTAGGGCATCGGGCGGCCGCAGTCACGTCTTTCTGAGAACCATTTCGGCTCGGGGTGCCGGCGGGACGGCCCGGCTCAGCAGCGGGCTCCGCGGGCGGGGCGCTCGAGGCGCCCCACCCGCGGGCCTTCGCTGTGAAGCTGCTCAGCGGAAGGTGACCGTCACAAACGCCTGCGAGTGCGGGCCCGACTTCTTCGGCAGGAAGCCGACACGGATCCTCACCTTGAGCGGTTTGCGCTTGTTCCGGCCCTTGGTGGCCAGCGGCACCTTCAGGGTGACCGATTTGTAGGCCTGCGAGAGGTTCTTCGCGACCTGCTTCACCACGTTGGTCGAGCGCGATGATCCGCTGCTGGGCCAGCTGCCGCTTCCGCTGATACGGCCCGCCGCGAACGTCTGGACGGTGAGGATCGCCGTGCTGCCGGAGACCTTGTGTCCGACCACTTTCACCCCGCAGTTGCTGACCGAGATGACCGTGTTCTGTTTGGTGACCTTGCCGTTCTGCCCGGTGATCGTCGTCGGCATCGTCAGGGGCTTGTGACAGAGGTCACCGAACCCTCCGACGGCCGAGTTCGATTTCGCGGGCAGGCTGACCTTCACGCTGGACACCGGGACATCCGGAGTCGTGGCGAACGTCGTCGTGGTGATCCCGTTTGTGATGTCGGTGTTCCCGACCAGGATGACCACAACGCCCTGGTCCTTGAGCACCAGGTCGAGGTCCGGGAACGCCGCGCCGCCGTGGGAGACGAAGTAGGCGTTGCCCTTCATCGTCCCGGGCAGGGTCGGCGTAACGGCTTCCGCCGTGCCGACGACCGCGCCTTTCGGGCAGCTTTCCGGGTTGGCTTCGAACGTCGCCGCCAGACATGCCTGCTTGAGCGTCGAATCACGCGAGGGCAGCTGCTTGGGCAGCTGGACCTTGACGG
Organism: uncultured Solirubrobacteraceae bacterium; assembly: GCA_963744035.1. Lineage (GTDB taxonomy): Bacteria > Actinomycetota > Thermoleophilia > Solirubrobacterales > Solirubrobacteraceae > Palsa-744. The sequence goes on from CAVURZ010000001.1 coordinate 275,619, forward strand.
ATTTGATGTTCGATTCGCCCGGCACCTGGGTCAGCGTGGTCGTGAGGCTCGTGCCGTTCGTCCGCGAGACGTTCGCGGATGTCGAGGCGGCGAATTTCGGCGCCAGTTTGAGCGCTTCACAACCCGTCACCGTGAACGGCGAGGACAGCCCGGTCTGGGTCGCCCCTTCGGTCGAGGTGAGCGTGCTGAGCGTGGCCTGCGTGGTGCAGTTGGTCGGGTTGTACAGGAAGCCCTGACGGTTGATTGTCAGGCTGATCGAGCGCAGGCGCAGCGGGATGCCCTTGACGATCGTCGGCAGGACGCTTTCGGCCGTGACCTGGGCCGTCGTCTTGTCGATGTTGAGCGTCGCCCTGGTCACGACAGGACCAAGGTTGAAGGGACCCGCGATCGCCGGCACGACGATCGACATCCCGTACGGGGCGCCGTTGTAGGCACCCGTCAGGTAGGCCGAGCCCTTGAACGGGTAGGGCGAGGAGCCCGCCCCGGCGAGGACCGTGACGTTCCCGATCTTGCTGGCGGCGCCACACGTCCCGGCGTTGGCCTGTGCTTCTTCACACAGGGTCACGTCGGGGATCGCACCGACAAGGCCCAGCGGCAGGCTGGTCTTGATCGTCTTCAGGTACCCGTTGCCATCGCTGCGCGCCAGGTTGAACGTGAAGGACGTGTGCGAGCCGCCCGTTTCGACTTCGTTTTCGGTCGACTGGGCCAGCGCGAACGGCGGCGGCGATGAGGCACAGCCGGTGATGTTCACACCGAATGCGCTCGTCGACACCGGCTGACCGGAGGTCGGCGTGAAGCTGGCCGAACCCTGCGGCGTGCCACAGAGCAGCGGGTTGGCGATCGGGGCCAGAGCGCCGCGATCGAAGTTGATCTTCAGGTCCGTGAACGGCTGTTCCGGCGGGGTGTTGAAGTACGTCGTCAACTGGCCTGTCGTCGGGTTCGGCACCGTTTCACCGAACAGACGCACCGAGATGCCGTACTTCTGGCTGTTCGCCACGACGTAGATGTCATATGGCGGGTCGGTGATCGTGTTCGATTTCGAGCCTGACGCCAGGTACACGTTGCCCGTCAGCGTGCCGTCCGGCAGCGTCGGGACGTTCAGGCTGACCGTGCCGAGCTTCGAACCCGACGGGCATTCGACGCCGAACGGTTCGGCGAAGATGCCACCGGAGATCTGGTGGGCCTGGTCGGTCGTGCAGGATTCGAGGCCCGCGGCGGCCGCCGGGTTCAGCGTCATGCCTTCCGGCAGCGTGAACGAGGCCGACTTGACCTGGGACACGTCCGTTTCTTCCGGTTCGTGTTCCTCGACTGCTTCGGCCGAGAATTCATTCGGCGAGTCGCTCAGCGTCGAGGCCGGCGTCAGCGCGAATTTCGGCGCGAATTCTTCGAGTTCGTTGCAGCCGGTCAGGCCGATCGGGGTGGTGAACGTCTTGACCGGAGCTTCCTTGCCTTCGAGGTCCGTGACTTTGAGGCTGGTCGTCAGGTTCCCGGGGCAGTTGGTCGCGTTCGTGATGAAGCCGCCGTCTCCGGATTGGCCGAAGAACGAGAGCCGCGAGCGGATCAGCGGGAGTTCGGGGGAGACTTCGATTTCGAAGAAGTCGTGGAAGTCCCCGGCGCCGGTGCCGCGCGCTTCTTTGCCCCATTCCACGCTGCCTTTGATCAGCGTGTGGGCGTAGTACTGCTGTTCCTCGAGGTATTTCTGTGTCGGCAGGCTCGGGAAGCCGCCCACGCCGGGTTCCGCGCCTGCTTCTTCGGCTTCTTTGAAGCCTTTGCCGAGCAGGATGCCGGTGATCTGCTTGGGCAGTTTCAGCGCGACTCCGTAGAGCGCCGCAAGTTTCTGTCCGTTCTCGAGTGTTTCCGACCCGCCCGGTTCAAGGTCGTAGACCGTGCCTTTGAGCGCGAGGTCACCGAACGGGCCGCCGAAGACGGTCGCGTCCTGCACGCCGATTTCACTTTCTTCGCAGGCTTCGGTCGGTGCGGTGAAGAAGCCGCTTTTCGGGACCAGTTCGGTGCCGAACTGGGCGGTCGAGCACATCGGCACCGCGAACGGGTTGGTGGCCAGGCCCGGTGCGACGTCGGTGCGGATGTGGGTCACCCGCTCCGTCGGTTCAACCGTCCCGTTGGCGTATTTGCCGCCCGGGATGGTCAGGACCTTGAAGTCGGTGACGCCGTACGGAACCCGCCCGCCGGCCTGTGTTTCGCCTTCTGCTTCGGCTTCTGGGACTGTGATTTCAGCCTTCGGCTCGAAGTATTTTTCTTTTTCTTTGGTGAGGGGGTTTTCTCGTTCTTCCTTGAATTCTTCGCCGCATTTGGGCGCCGAGGATTTGCAGTTCGTCGCGACGAACTTTTCGACCAGCGGCACTTCTTCCACCGCCAGCGCCGTCGAGGCGAAGACTGCGCCCAGCAGCACACCGCAGATCAACGACAGAACCCAAACCCGAGCGTGCACCCTCATGCGAACCTCCTCATAGAAACCGAGCAACTCCCTCACTGCAACTACCCATATATCCCTCAGGACTCCCCAACACCCGCAAAGTTGCGGGTAATTCAACGGTCGTATTAGACGAACCCCTGGTTTGTCCTTCCGTGGCCCGGTGTTCTCTTCCCCGTGCGTCCCAGCGTCTTCAGACGTTACGCCGATCGGCGGACACGTGCGCAGCCCCCTCCGCCGATGGCTGGGCGGGGCCGAAGCCGATGCGCAGCAGCGCCCCGCCACCCTCCGCGTTGCGGGCCTCGGCGAACCCTCCGCAGGACTCCGTCGCCTGGCGGACGATCGCCAACCCAAGGCCCGAGCCCGGGGTGCCCCGAGCCTGCTCGGCGCGGTAGAAGCGATCGAACACGAACGGCAGATCCTGCTCGGAGAAGCCGGGGCCGTGGTCCCTGACGGTGAGCACCCCGTCCTTCAGAGCGACCTCCACCCCTCCCGACGGGGGGCTCCAGCGGCGGGCGTTGTCGATCAGGTTGGAGACCGCCCGCCCGATCCGGTCGGCGGGGCCGCTGACGACGGTCGGCTCGAGGTCGAGCTCGTAGTTGACCTCACCTCGCCGTCGGGCGCTCTGGACTGCCGACTCGACCACCTCGTCGAGCCTGACTTCGTCGAGCGACTCGGCCGGTTGGGCGCCGCGTGCCAGCTCCACGACGTCTGACACCAGCGCGGTCAGATCGTCGAGCTCGGCGATGATGTCGGCCCGCAGGCTGGCCTGCTCGGCCGGGGGAAGCCGCTCGGCCTCCCCGAGCGTCTGGATGTTGGCCCGAAGCGAGGTGATCGGCGTGCGCAGCTCATGGCTGGCATCCGCCACCAGGTGGCGCTGGGCCGCCACCGAGCGCTCGAGCGCATCGAGGGTTCCATTGAAGCTCTCGGCCAGGCGCCCCAGCTCATCGCGGCCCGAGACCTCCAGGCGCCGCGACAGGTCAAGGCTGCCCGACAGCGTCTCGGTCTGCTCGGTGAAGCGGCCGATCGGCGCCAGGGCGGTCCGCGCCACCACCGTGCCAAGCAGCGCCGCCAGGACGATCCCGCCGGCCCCGATCAGAACCAGGATCAGCAGCAGGTGGCTGAGCTCATGTTCGACCTCTGACAGCGGACGGGCGATCAGGACCGCACTGCCGGGCGCGACCGCGACCGTCAGGACCCGCAGCTGGGTGCCTTTGACGGACCGGTCGGAGAGACTCGAGCCGCTGCCTGCGGCGGCGATCGCTCGATCACCGGCGGTCACTGCGATCCGCGGCGTCGATGCCTGCCCGCCGGGGACATACACCTGTCCCGAGGATGAGACGAACTGGACGTAGCCGCTGGCCGCGCCGAACGGAGCCGGTTTGACGGCGCCGGGAAGACGTCCGCCGGCAAAGCCCGGCGGCGGGCCGCCACCGGCGTTGCCATAGGGGGTGCCGACGCCGAACCCCCTGCCATCCGGCGCCGCACGCCCCGCGAACACATGGGCCCGCGCCCGCAGCTGGCTGTCCACTTCACCGCGCAGGTCCGATCGGACCGCCACGTACAGGCCGATCGCCGCAGCCAATACCGCCAGCGCGACCGACAGGCTGGCGACGGCGGCGATCCGCGCACGCAGGGTCATCGGATCACGGCTCGCGCAGCGCGTAGCCGACGCCGCGCACGGTATGGATCAGATTGCGCGCCCCGGCGTCCTCGAGCTTGCGTCGCAGGTAGCCGATGTACACACGCAGGGCGTTGGAGGTCGGGCCGAAGTCATAGCCCCAAACACGGTCGTAGATCAGGCTGTGGGAGAGCACCTGGCGCGGATTGAGCAGCAGCAGCTCGAGCAGCTGGTACTCGGTCCGGGTCAGCTCGACGAAGCTCTCGCCCACCACGGCCCCATGGCGCTCAGGATCCAGGCGCAGCTCCGCGAAGGCCAGCGCACCCCCGCTCTGCTCCGGTTTGGCACGCCGCAACAGGGCCCGCAGGCGGGCCTTCAGCTCACCGACGTCAAACGGCTTGACCATGTAGTCGTCGGCGCCGACATCGAGGCCGTCGATACGGTCGGTCACGGCATCCCTGGCGGTCAGCATCAGGATCGGCACCCTGTTGCCGAGCAGCCGCACCCGCCGGCAGACCTCGAGGCCGTCGATTCCCGGCAGCCCGACGTCCAGCACGACCGCATCCGGCGGCGAGCCGGCGATCTGCTCGAGGGCCTGCTCGCCGTCCTCGGCGGTCTCGGACTCGTAGTCGGCCAGCGTCAGCGCCCGGCGCAGGGCTTCCCGCACCGCCCGGTCATCGTCGACGATCAGGATCCGCACGGCGTTGATTCTTACGTGCCGGCCCGCTGCAACTCCGCCGCCCGCCCCTGACAGTCATAGAGCGTCGTGCCGCCTGCACCCGCGCCGCGAGTCGTGCCCGCCGAGGCTTCGCTGCTCGCCGCTGAGGAGATCGTCACCTTCCTGCAGGCCTGCGCGACCGCCGCCATGGCGGCTTTCGAGCCCGCCCGGCCATCGGCGGGGATCATCCCGCTCGAGCTTTCGCCGACGACCCAGCGGAGCTTTCCGGAGCCGACCTCCTGGGCCAGCCAGGAGACGCTGACGTCGCTCTCACGGCCTGAGAAGCCGCCGATCCCCGCGACGTCGGCCCCGCTCCTGATGATCGCCGAGGCCGCGCCGGACTGGCTGGATACGGCGATCGTGCCGCCGCCATGGGCCCTGACGTATGACAGCACCTTGGTGCTCAGTTCGTTGCCACCGAAGCCTCCGGCTCGGCCGCCGGGGCCCGGCCGCCCGCCGCCGATCGCACCAACCGGCAGTCCAGGGAAGCCCCCGGAAGCGCCGCCCACAGCCGGCGGACCGCCGTCGGCTGAGCTCCCAGTCGCGCCCGGGCCGGCGCCCGTGCCGGCACCGAACAGCGGTGCGCCGGAGGAGCTCTGCGTCGAGCTCGGCAGGCCCGGACCACCGGCGCCGAACTGCTGTGCGAAGCCGCGTCCGCCGCCGCCGGGCCGTCCGCCGAAACCGCCCGGTCCAGATTGCAGCGACCCGGGTCCGCCTTCGGGGAAGGTGCTGCTCGTCGCATGTCCCAGGGTGTCGAAGGCCCACACGGTCGGCGCGATCAGCAGCACCGTCAGGGTGGCGCCGACCGCCACCAGGCGCACCCGCCTGTCCGCCAGCGCCAGCAAGGCCACCGACGCGAGCACGCCGACGATGATCAGGAGGGGAACCAGCCAGGTGAGCTGGCCCGTGTAGTCACCGAGCACGACCAGCTCGGAGATCACTCCGGCCACGACGGCCAGCGGACCGAACACTCGTACGTTGACCCTGCCCGCCAGCAGCTCGGATGCGCCCGCGCCGAGCAGGGCAGCGGCGAACGGAGCCAGCAGGGAGACGTAGTAGGGGTGGAAGATCCCGCTGGCGAAGCTGAACAGGACAGCCGTCGTCGCAAACGCGCCGCCGATCACCATCAGCCAGCCTGTGCGCTCATCTCTGGGGCGCAGGCGGCTGGAGGCGAGGATCGCAACACCGCTGATCAGGGCGAAGCCCAGGAACCACCCCGCCTGTCCCCCCAGCGCCGAGTTGAGCAGGCGCAGCGGACCTGTCGAGCCGCCGAACATCGTCCCGCCGAAGCCGCCGGGGCCGCCCTGCTGGCCTTCGACGCGGCCGAGCCCGTTGTATTCGAAGATCAGCGACCAGACGCGGTTGTCGCTCGTGCCCGAAACCCACGGGCGATCGGCCGCCGGGGTCAGTTCGACCAGCGCCGGCCAGGCGCCACCGACCAGCAACATCGCGACGCCTCCCGCGAGCAGCTGGCGCAGCGCATGCAGGCGGCCCCGGGCCGCCGGAACGACCCACAGCCAGGCGGCCGCGATCCCCGGCACAACAACCAGGGCGACCAGCATCTTCGTCTCGAAGCCCAGGCCCACGCAGACTCCCGCCGCCACCAACCAGCGCGTGCTGCGACCCGAGCGCCCCGCTTCGAGTGCCCGCACGGCGCACCAGACCGCCGCGACCGAGCACAACACCAGCAGGGCGTCCGGATTGTTGTGGCGCGAGATCGCGACGGTGATCGGTGTGACCGCCAGAGCCAGGCCGGCGATCGCCGCCGCCGACGCGGCCGAAGCGTCGCGCGACGAGGTCGTAGAGCAACGCGACGCTCGCCATGCCCATCAGCGCCTGCGGGATCAGGATCGCGAGCGGGTGATAGCCGAAGACAGCCGCACCGACAGCGCCTCGACCCACAGCGCCAGCGGCGGCTTATCGACGGTCATAACGCCACTGTGGTCAAGCGAGGCGAACAGGAAGTCATGCCAGCTGGTGCTCATCGAGCGAATCGCCGCGCTGTAGTAGTCGTTGGCCCAGCCGTTTCGACTCAGCGCCCACAGATTCAGCACGCCGGCCAGCACCAGCAGTCCGGCCAGCTCGGGACGCACGCGCCGCAGCGGCAGGACCCGCGCACGTGCGCGCTTGGAGGTGCCGGGAAGTGTGTTGACCGGCTCGGCGGACGCTGTCGGGGCGGCGACCGAACTCGTCTCCATCGAATAGCTCACCGGCGCAGCATGGCCGTCGGCTGTAGGACGGACATGTGTGAAACGTCAGAGGTTTGTAAGAACGCCCCGCTCGATCGGCCGAGCAGGACGGTTGCAATATGTGCGGGTGTCGATTGCCCCCGCAGGGATCTCGGACGTGGGTCCATAGGTGAACGGCGCCGTCTCGGCCAATCTGTCAGCGTCGGACACCCAGCAAGAAAGCAGATCCATGCCAGCCAAGAGCTCCCCAGATCGTGGCACTCGGAGGCGGAGGCTTCTCGATGGAGAAGGATGGATCGCTGCTGGACGACTACATCCTCTCGCTGCTCGAGCGCCCGCGGCCCAAGGTCTGCTTCCTGCCGACCGCATCCGGTGACGCCGACCATTACGTGGTCCGCTTCTACCGCCGCTTCTCGCCCGACTGCGAGGCAAGCCACGTTTCACTGTTCCGACGCGACCAGGGCACCGGCGGGGTCGAGGACGACCTCGCGGCGCACCTCCTCTCCCAGGACCTGATCTACGTCGGCGGCGGCAATATGGTCAGCATGCTCGGCGCCTGGCGGGCGCACGGCCTGGACTCGATCCTGCGCCGGGCCTGGCGCCGGGGAATCGTCATGTGCGGCCCCTCGGCCGGGTCGCTGTGCTGGTTCGCGCAGGCACTGAGCGCCTTCCACGGCGCCCCGCGGCCCGTCCGGGGCCTGGCGCTGCTGCCCTACTCGAACTGTGTCCACTACGACGCCGAGCCGGCCCGCCGCGAGGAGTACCACCGAGCGGTAGCCGACGGCATGACAGCGGGGTTCGCCGTGGAGGACGGCGTCGGCCTGCATTTCCGGCGGCACCAAACTCGAGCGCGTCGTCAGCTCCCGACCGGGTGGCCGGGCCTTTCTGGTGCAGCAGAAGGCCGGACGGGTAAGCGAGGCCCGCCTCGACGCCGAGTACCTGGGCAGCTCCGCCTCCAACGATGACGCACAGCCGCCATCGGCCCTGCCCGAGCTTGCCCGCGCGCCGGTGGCTGCATGACGAAGCCGGGCCCCGTGCCGCTCGGCGAGCGGACGATCTTTGCGATGGGAGGCGGCGGCTTCACGATGGAGCCGGCGAACCCGCTGCTGGATGACTATGTGCTCTCGCTCCCGCGCACCCGCGAACCGAAGATCCTGTTCCTGCCGACCGCATCGGGCGACACCACTCCCCAGATCAACGCCTTCAAAGCGCGCTTCACCGGGCGAACCTGCGTGGCCGAGCACCTCTCGCTGTTCCGCCTGCGCGAGACCAAGCGCCCGCTCGCCGATCTCCTCGCCGAACAGGACATCCTCTACGTCGGCGGCGGATCGATGCGCAACCTGCTGGCGATCTGGCGCGCCCACGAGCTGGACACGATGCTGGTCGAGGCCTGGGAACGAGGCGCCGTGCTGGCGGGCCTGAGCGCGGGCGCGATGTGCTGGTTCCAGTGGGGCCTGACACGCTCCAGCGGGCCGCCCGAGCCAATCGAGGGGCTCGGCCTGCTCGAGGGCTCGCTCACCGTCCACGCCGACGGCGAGCCCGAGCGGCTGCCGGTCTGGCTGGCGCATCTTCGCGACGGCACGATGCCCGGCGGCTGGGCTCTGGATGACGGGGTCGGGCTGCTGTTCCGCGGACGCACGCTCGAAAGGGTCGTCAGCTCGCGCACGGGGGCCGAGGCCCAGCGAGTGGACGCGATCGCCGGCGAGCTGCTGCGCCGGCGCGTGGAACCCGACCTGCTCGGCAGCCGGGCATCCGATCCGCTGGGCGGCTACGACGACGCCGTCGAGGAGATGCGCCGGGTCAACCGGATGCGCCGGGGTACCGGCGGCCGTCGCAGCTGAACCGCTCACGGCCGATGGCCGCGGCAACGCTCTAGGCTGCGCCGATGCACCCGCCCCGGCCGGCCCGATGAGCGCTTGAGCGCCCCGCGGCGGATCCTGGTCGCACCGGACGCCTTCAAGGGCACCATGTCAGCCGCCCGGGTGGCGGCGGCGATCGCCGCCGGGCTGCGACGCGCCGGCGTTCAGGCCGAGGAGTGCCCAGTCGCCGACGGTGGCGAAGGAACCATCGAGATCCTGGCCGACGCACTCGGTGGCGAGCGGCGGAGCGCAGCAAGCCACGATCCGCTCGGCCGTGGGCTGCAGGCTCCCTGGCTCTGGTTCCCCGGCACCCGCACGGCGATCCTCGAGATGGCCCAGGCATCCGGTCTCGCGCTGATCACCGCCGATGAGCGCGACGCCGAGCGGGCCTCCAGCGCGGGAACCGGCGAGCTGATCCTCGCCGCGCGGGAAGCCGGTGCCCTGCGCACGATCCTGGCAATCGGCGGCACGGCAACCAGCGACGGCGGCGAGGGGGCCATCGCTGCGATCGAGCGGGGCGGGGGCATCGGCGAGATGGACCTCGAGCTGGCCTGCGACGTGCTGATCCCCTTCGAGGCCGCCGCCGAGGTCTTCGGCCCCCAGAAGGGGGCCTCTCCCGAGCAGGTGATTCGCCTGAGCGCCCGTCTGCTGGAGATCGCCGAGGGCCTCCCCCGCGATCCCCGGGGGATACCCATGTCCGGAGCCGGGGGCGGTCTGGCGGGCTCCCTGTGGGCGCTCTACGGAGCACGCCTGCAGGGAGGCTCGGAGTTCGTCCTACAGGCCCTGGACTTCGATCGTCGGCTCTCCGGCGCGGACGCCGTCGTGATCGGCGAGGGCTGCCTGGACGGTCAGTCGCGCCACGGGAAGATCACGGGTGCGATCCTCGACCGGGCCCGCCTGGCGGAGGTGCCCGTGCACGCCGTCGTGGGGGGCCTCGGAGAGGACTCCGGCCCGGCCGACTGGGAGGAGCTCGCCTCGGTGCAGATCGCCGGCTCGCCGTCGGCCCTCGAGCGCGCGGGGGAAGCGCTCGCGGAGTATTAGGCTCCCGGCATGGCACAGCCCCCGTCAGGAGCCCAGTTCGAGCTCGCCGCCGGGCAGCAGCGGGCAACCGTCGTGGAGGTCGGCGGCGGGATCCGAGAGTACTTCGACGGCGACCGGGCCGTGCTCGAGCCCTACGACATCGATCAACTCTGCGACGGCGCCCACGGCGCCGTGCTCGCGCCCTGGCCGAACCGGCTGGCTGACGGGCGCTACTCCTTCGAAGGCGTCGAGCGCCAGCTGGCGATCACCGAGCCGGCAACCGGCAACGCCATCCACGGGCTGCTGCGCTGGCGTCCCTGGCGTGCGCTCGAGCAGCATCACGACCGGGTGCTTGTGGCCTCTCGGATCCATCCGGAGCCCGGTTTCCCATTCGACCTCGATGTCAGCGTCGAATACCACCTCGGAGCCGACGGACTGACGGTCACCACGACGGCTCAGAACCTCGGAGACTCCCCATGCCCGTACGGCATCGGCCAGCACCCCTACCTCTCGCCAGGCGACGGGACGATCGATCAGTGCAGCCTCGAGCTGCCCGCCGAGACGCTGATCACCACCGACCCTGAGCGACAGCTGCCGAACGGACGAGAACCGGTCGCCGGGGGGCCGCGGGACTTCCGCGAGTCGCGCCCCCTCGGCTCGGCGGCGATCGACGCTCCCTTCACCGATCTGCGCCGCGGCCCCGACGGGACGGCCCGCGCCCGCCTCAGCGACGCCGGCGGATCCACCGTCGAGCTGTGGGTCGATCGGGCCTACCCCTACCTGGAGGTCTACACCGGCGACACCCTCACCCCCGCTCGGCGCCGCCGCGGACTGGGACTAGAGCCGATGAGCTGTCCGCCGAACGCCTTCTGCAGCGGCGAGTCGCTCGTGCGCCTGGAGCCGGGCGCCTCACACGTCGCCCGCTGGGGCGTCGCTCTTCACCGCTGAGCGCCCGCCGCCGCCAACTGGTAGAAGTCGAGTCATGTCCCAGGCCGCCCCCGACACGGATCTCCGCACCCGCCGCGAGGCCGTCGTCCGTGAGCACATGGAGTCCGAGAACCATCACGACTTCGACACGACGATCGGGACCTTTTCCCACCCCCGCTACGAGATCATCCCGACGGGGGACATCTACGACGGAGAGGAGGCCGTCCGGGGCTACTTCGCCGAGAGCCGCACGGCCTTCCCCGATCAGCGCAACGACCTGATCTCGTTGCGCCACGCCGACGACGCGGTGATCGTCGAGTTCGACCTGCTGGGCACCCACAGCGGCCCGCTGCGCGAAATCGCGCCGACCGGGCGCGAGTTCCGCACCCGCGTCGTCGCCTTCTTCATCTTCGAGGGCGACCGCATCGTCTGCGAGCGCGTCTACTTCGATCAGCTCAGCATCCTCGGGCAGCTCGGCCTGGCCTGAGCTAGAAATACCCTCGTCGCGGCTCGGACGTCGCCGACGGCGCCTCGGCGAGATCCGACGGCCCGATCTCATCGGGCAGGTCGCCCGCGCCCAGCCCCTGCCAGGGGAAACGGCCCCGGGCGTGGTTGTAGCGATAGCTGATCGCCCCCTGGGTGTTCATCGAGTGCCAGGCAAAGTGTGTGCTCAGCGTCATTCGCGGGATCCAATAGCGATCGCCCACCGGGTCCAGCGGACGCGGCGGGCCGAGCTCGACATCGGCTGCGACATGGCCCTCGCCGTCCTCCAGCGACAGGCGCGCGAGGACCGTCCCGTCGCGGTCACACACCTGCGACTCGCCCAGCATGTCCGTCCGCCAGGCCAGACCGGGCGCCAGCGGCGTTCGCCCTGCGACCGGGCCGACGTGGGAGGCGTGAGCCACGGGTGCACCCACGATGCGCGCAACCTGCCCGGGCAGCTCCCGGGCCTGGCGGCGCCAGATGGCATGTTCGCGGCGCACCCACATGCCTACCCCCGGCGCGGTCCAGTTGAGGGGCATCGAAGGCCAGCACATGCCTCCCAGCACCAGCTGTGCGCCCGCCGCCCGGACGCGCCCGGACGTGCGGTTGCGTGCCCACTCCCAGCCTGACATCAGCCCGACAGTCGCATCCAGTGTTCCGCAGCGGGTCACGCCGGAGTCATCGCCGCCAAGGTAGAAGTACTGCTCCCAGGCCGTCGGAATGTCCTTGTCGTGCAGGTGAGCCGACCCGTCAGGCTCAGCCAGGACGTAGGTGCCATATGCATCCCCGCCGCGCTGGGCGAGAAAGCCGCCAGCGATCACACAATCGAGCTCACGGGCGAGGCGGCTCAGCAGCTGGAAGGGCTGCCCGTCAACCGGACGCGGAACCTCGCGGATCAGCGGGTCATAGACATTTGGCGAGCTGATCGCCTCGGGCAGGACGATCACGCCCGGCGCGTGCTCCCGGTGGGCGTCACGGACGAGATCCTCCACGCGAACGAGGTTCGCCTCGACGGCGCCCAGGGTCAGGGCCGGCTGGATCACGGCGATGCGGGTCACGCGCCCACCGCCACGGACCCTCGCTCGGATGTCCGCGCCGCTCCGGGCGAGGGAGCCTCCGGCCAGCTGGCCCCGGGGTGCTCGGAGCCGCTTATCGGCCGGCTGCTGCGGAACTGACCGGCGCTCATCTCGCGGTGAGCCGCGAAGCCTGTCCGCAGCTCGGAGGCCGCCCGGGCGAGCGTTTCGCCCCGCGGGCGCTCCCCCCGCAGCAGCGCCGCGGCCAGCAGCCGCGCCAAGCGCGCCGGCGGAGCGATCTGCTCCGGTGTCCGCGCCCGGCCGAACAGATCACCGAGGTCGGGCTCGCTGGTCCTGCCGGCGTCACGGACCAGCTCGCAGACCACCGGCGACGGGCGCTCGACGCGGGTGTCGGCGTTCGCGAAATGGTAGGCCGGGAGGCACTCCCGGTCGCGGGCCGCCTCCCACCGACGGGTGGCCCGATCGAGCGCCGCGGGGCTCTCGATACAGGGCAGAACCTGCTCGCCGAGCGTCCGTCCGGCGAACATCGCGTCGCGCATCCCCTGCCCGGTGACGGGGTCCTTGAAGTGTCCAGCGTCCCCGGCAAGCGCCCAACCCGGGCCGGAGGAGCTGCGGAAGAACGCCGGCGTGTCGGCTGTCGAGCGGAGCTTCGAACCGGGTGGAGCGCCCTCGATCCGGAGCTTCAGGCCGGGGTGCTCGGCGAGCTTCCGCGCCCAGTAGGCCTCGGGGTCGCGGCGCGCCTCCCCGACCTCGTTGCGATGTCCCATCAGCAGGACCAGCAGCCTGCCTGCCGGCGTCGTGGGAAAGGCGAAGGCGACCGAGTCCCCCTCCCGCCACTGCCGGTAGGTCTGCGCCTCGACGGTCCCGGCGAGGGGATCCTCGAGATAGCGGAACACCAGGCCGCGGCCGTTGCGCGACAGCCGGTAGGGCCTCCATGCGCCTACCTGCGCGGCCACCGTCGAGCGCCGGCCGTCTGCGCCCACCAGCAGATCGCAGGCGACCTCGTGCTCCTCACCCTCGGCGTCGCGGTAGCGCACGCCGGCGACTCGTCCCGCCCGCCAGGTGACCGCGGTCAGCGCACAGCGCTCGCGCACCTCCGCGCCCTGGCGGCGGACCGCCTCGACCAGCTTCACGTCCTGCAGGTCCCGCGGGACACAGACACCGAAGTCGATCCCGTCGGGCGCCGCGCGCAACCGCTCGCGACAGACGCTCCCCTCGGCCTGAACCTCCACCCACCTGACGCGGCTCGGGTTGAGCTCGAGAATGCCCCCGAGCGCTCCCATCTGCGCCAGCTCGCTCGTCCCCGCCGGAAGCAGAACGTGTGTCGAGAGCTGATCCGAGGGAAAGGCCATGCGGTCGAGCAACAGGACCCGCCTGCCCGCCCGGGCCAGAGGAGCGGCGAATGCGCAACCGGCCAGACGCGCACCCACCACAACGGCGTCGAAACGCTCCTGCGAGACCCCTCCCCGGACGGCCATCGCACAATTGTCCCACCACTACCTAAAACGGGTGTCCAGATCGCCCGATTCCGCTTCAGCAGCCGGTCCGATCAGCCGTGTCGTACCAAAAGGACGACGTCAACTGCCCGAATCGGGCAGCTTCTCTGCCCGATTGGAACCACAGGAAAGCCGATGCAGAACCTCCACACACACGACAGCAGATCGCACGCCTCGCCAAGCCTCGAGCGCTCCGGCGTTGTGAGCGAGATGAACAGCCTCGCGCGGGCCCGGGAGTGCCGTGAGGACAGGCCCCTGAAGTGCGTTGCCTCGCGCCACCTGTCCGGGGACTGCTCGTGTGAGGCACTCGTCCCCGCCGCGGTCGCCGAGGCCGCCTGGGCGCGAACGCAGTCCCTCGACGACAGCCACCTTGACGGCTTCTTCAACTTCACCTGGCGGAGCGAGTCCTGGCTGGCCTTCGGTCTCGCAGGCGGCGAGGTCCGGGGCGTGTTCTGCCCGACCCACCGGGCAGAGCGGGAAGCACTGTCGGCGAAGACCGCCTAGCCCCGCCCTCCGTAGCCCAGCAGGTCGAAGTTCTCAAGCGCCTGATCGACGCCCAGCTCTGCGCCCGTGACCCTTGCCCGGGCGACGCGGTAGCCCGAGGCGTGACGCGCCCGGGCGGCCTCGGCCAGCGCGCTGTACGCACCGGCGGCGGAAATCATCGCCCGCGCCAGAACCACCTGCGCAGCACCCGCCACGGGCGGCGCTTCCAGCCGGGCCAGCAGTCCTGCCCCGTGCAGGAAGGCGCTCGCCAACGAGACCGCCGAGACGGCCAGTACCCGCGTGTCCTTGGCGCTGCTCATCCGCGCACGGTCACTCCGGCGAGCCGTTCCCAAGCCGGAGAGCAGGGCCGCCAGACGATGCGCGTAGACGGGGTCCGGTGTCACGTCGGAGGTCGATTGACCGGCAAGCGAGACACTCGAGACGATCTGCTCGCACTGCTCCAAAAGCTTTGCCGGCGAGGCCGGCGCGTGACATGCCATCACGATCTCGCCGGTGGCCGGGCTCGGCACCACGTAGAGCTCCAGGCGCTGGCGGTAGCCGGTGAGACGCACGTCGGGGTAGCGAAGCGCCTGCAGGGCGGCCAGGCTGACGACTTCGACGCGTGGCAGCCCACGGAGGCGCGAGCGGATCGCCGGCGGCAGTGGGCTGGCCGGCGTGCCCTGCAAGGAACCCGCCTCAAGGCCCGCCGTCGCCGCGGCCCCTCCCCCGTCGGCTCCCAGCCACAGCGGACGGCTCAGAACGAGCCCCGGAATCGCGGGCCCGGCCGGTTCCCGTCGCCAGCCCACGGGGTATTCGAGGGCGACCTCGGCCCCCGCGGCGACCTGCGTGGCAGCCGGCGCCGGCGCGGAGGACCGGGTGGCTGAGACGTGGCGCATCCCGGTCAGGTAGCCGAGCACCGCAACCGCCAGCAGCAGTGGGACGGCGAACGCCGGAAATCGCTGTGTCGAGGCGGGCACGCTCAGCCGGAGGTGTCGAAGGATGTGCCCGGTCCGCCCGTCGAGGCCGGCGCCTTCGAAGCGGGAGTCGTGGCCGTCGGGCGGGGAGTCGCACTGGTGGGCGGCGTGACCTCGGTGGGCGCGATTTTGGTGGGCGTCGCCCGGGTGGGCGCCGAGGACGAGGAATTGGAGATCTGCAGGACGCTCGGCGCGGAAGCTGCCGCGACCGTCGGGGTGCCGGAAACGACGCGCCGACGGGACGGCACGCGAGTCGCGGAGATGTCGGCGGCGATGGCCGGCGCGCTGCCCATCCGCAGCGGCAGTCCGGCGACCACCGCCCCGATCGCCGGCGGTGGCGGTTCAGCGGACTGGGCGTGCGGACTTGCGGCCCGGCCGATCAGGAAGAAGCAGGCGAACACGGCAGCACACAGCGACGCCAGGATGATGATCGTCCCGGCATCGGCCTGGCCGCGCGCGGAGTGTCGCAAGGAGGTCAGTCGGCCGTTCACGAGTGCGGGCAGGCGATCGGCCTGGCGGTGGCGGGGTCAAGGCAGCTGTCCTGGCGGGTCGGCAGCTTGCCGCGGCGGATCACGAATCGCACGAACTTGCCGATCTGCCCGGCCCGGCTGATGCGTATGTCAAGTGTCACACCCGCGCGCAGGGCTCGCTGAAAACGCCGGAAGGTGATCACCTGGGTGCCCGAGGCAGTGGGATGACCGGCTCCCGCAAGCACTCCCTCGGAACGAACCGGGCAGCCGTTGCCGCGGCAGCTGACCGTGACGCGTGCCCCGACGGGGGCGGTCACGCTGAGCAGCGAGATCCGCGCCCCGGCCACGGTCTCCGCGCCGGCGATCCGCACAACCGGAAACGGCTGCAGCCACTGGATCGCCGCGACCGACGGAGAGGGCGCGACCGGAAGGGCCGATTGTGTCGCGGGAAGGGCCGTCACGGGCGCGCTCGCCGCCGGCGGGCGCGATTCCACAACGAACAACAGCGGTTCCCCCGCGCCGCTGTTACCGGCCTGATCTGACTGGCGGACCACCGCTGTGTAGATGCCATCCGCGAGCTCCCTGCCCAGCTCGGATGTGCTCCACAGGCCATCCCTGACTGCCACCGGGCCCAGCGCCTCGACCAGTGTTTCCGAGCGTCCCTGACCGACGGAGTAGATATCCACCATGACCGAGGGCTGATCGCCGGCGGCGTCGCCGGCGGTGCCCGAGAAGGCGGGGCGACTGACGCTCAGCACCGAACCGTAGGACGGCGAGGAGATGGCGGGCGCCGGCGCCGTGGTGTCGATCTTGAATGTCGCCGATTCACTCGTGCCGACGTTGCCCGCCAGGTCGGACTGGCTGACCTGGGCGGTGTAGATCCCGTCGGGAAGCGCCGCCAGCTGGGTCGACCAGGCTTCGCCCTGGGCTTCGATCATGGTTTCCTCGGCGACAGTGCCGGACAGCGAGCTGCCGCGGTGCACCACCAGGGAGACCGTGGGCAGATCACCCGCGGCGGCTCCCGCCCCGCCGTGCAGCGTCGGTGTCGAAGTTGCGAGTAGCGCGGCGGGAGCGGCGAGCGTGACATCCGGGGCGACGGTGTCGATGGTGAATGTGACCGGAGCGCTCTGACCGTCCCCCGATTCAAGGCTTGTCTGCTCGGCCACCGCGGTATAGGTCCCGGGTTCGAGTTCGCCCGCGGCCGGCAGGCTCCAGGTCCCCCCGAGCGGGCCGAGCAATGTCTGAAGCGTCTGCACGGCGCTTCCGGCAACCGCGTCGCCGGGATAGATCCTGACGGTCAGGGGGTCGAATTCATCGTTCGAGGTCCCGCTGAACGTGGGCGACGGCAGCATTGTCCATGACCCGGCCAGCGGATGGGTGATGACCGGTTCAGGTGTGTCGCCGAGCGCCGGGGCAGCGCTCACCGCCAGTCCGAGGCACAGAAGAATCAGGGTGCAGAGCGCCCGTCCAGCATCGATTGCAGCCGTCATCCAGCCATGCTCCAGGTGGGTCTGGGAGGTCATCCGTTATGCAGCGGCGCCCTCCGATCCTGCCGGGCCGCCCGCGAAGCCGTTCGCAGAGGTTGATCATATGTGAGCCACGCCGGCGGTGTTGGGCATTTCGTTGCGCCGGCAGGAATCGCTGCCGCCACTCGGACGGGCGTGGCCCCTCCGAGTGGCGTATCTGCGAGCATCGGGGAGTGGGTGTGAATGCCGCGGCCCCTGGGGCACGCGAGCAAGCTGGTCGTAATCCGCCGTTCCGGCGCGAGGATCTGGCTCAATATGCACGGCCTCAATTCGCCCGGAGCCTGCTCGAGCTGGCCACCTCGGTGCTCCCCTACCTGGCCCTCTCCTACGGGATGTACCTGGCCCTGGAAGTGTCATATCTGCTCGTCCTGGCGATCTCGATTCCGGCGGCCGGCTTCCTCGTCAGGACCTTCATCCTGTTCCATGACTGTTCGCACGGCTCCATGTTCCAATCCAAGCGGGCCAACGCCTGGATGGGGACCGTGCTGGGCCTGTTCGTCTACTCACCCTTCGTCCGCTGGCGCCATGACCACGCCATCCATCACGCGACCTCGGGAGACCTCGAGCGCCGCGGGGGCGGGGACGTCAGGACGCTCACGATCTGCGAGTACAACGCTCTGGCGCCGCGTTCCCAGCTTGCCTACCGCCTGTTCCGCCATCCGGCGATCATGTTCGGCATCGGCCCGATCGTGGCACTGCTGATCGGGCCGCGGATCGTCTCACGTGACGCACGGCCGCGTATGCGCCGCAGCGTGATCGGCACGAATATCGCCCTGGCCCTGCTGGTCGCCGCCATGTGCTGGGCAATCGGGCCGCTCAACTTCCTGCTGATTCAGGTCCCTACCGTGATGCTCGCCGGGGCGGCCGGGATCTGGCTGTTCTACGTCCAGCATCAGTTCGAGGAGGCCTACTGGGAGAGCAGCGAGGAGTGGACCTATGCCGACGCCGCCCTGCGCGGCAGCTCCTACCTCAAGCTGCCCGCGGTGCTGCAGTTCTTCTCAGGCAACATCGGCTTGCACCACGTGCACCACCTCAACGCGCGGATCCCCAACTACAACCTTCAACGCGCCCACGACGAGAACGCGGTCTTCCACGACGTCCCGATCCTGAGCCTGCGCGACGGCATGCGGAGCACCCGCCTGAAGCTCTGGGACGAGGACAACGGTCGCATGGTCGGCTTTGCGGCGGCCAGGCGCGCGGCCGAGGCGAGCTAGTCAGCGGCCGGGCAGGCGCTGGTCGAGCTCCTGAACCGCGACCTGCGCGATCGCCGTGCCGATCAGCGAGCCGACCACGACATCACCGGGATAATGGACCCCGGTATGCACGCGAGAGTAGGCCACGATCGCCGCGAGCGCCCGCAGAGGAACAGCAGCCCGCGGCATGACGTGCCCGACCCCGGTCGCGAACGCGAACGCGGCCGCCGAGTGCCCCGAGGGGAAGGACGTCGACAGGGGCATCTCCACGTGGCGGGCCGGCGCCACGCTCGCGGCGGCGCGGTCCGGTCGGCGGCGGCGGCTGAGCGGCTTCACGGCCAGGTTCACAACGGCCGAGGTGAGCCCGACCGAGATCAGGCCAAAGGCGGCGGCCCGACGGCCCGGTCCCCGTCCGGGCAGTGCGAGCAGCCCGGCGGCGGCCAGCGACAGCGTGGAGTGGTCGGCCGCGCGAGAGAGAACCGCCATCCCCCGGTCGAGGGTGGGCGTGGACGTGCCCGCGATCGCCGAGTAGACCGCCGAATCGATCTGCTGGGCGTCCCTCAGCCAACGCAGCGGCGCGGCCTCGGCCGACCGGTGGGGATCGCTCTCATCTGCTGTCACTCACGGGCAATCTTATGAGCCGCCAGCGACTCATGGCGGGCGGCTCGCTGCTCGCGGCACTGCTCCTGTTGATCGTGGCCCTCGCGACGATGGCTGCCCGGTTCCCGCAAGGCCTCCTGGCGGTCGCCTGCGTGCTGCTCGCCGCGCGACTGGCCTGGTTCGCGTTGCTCCACCGCGGAGTCGCACGGGTGCTGGGCGCAGCCGGAGCCGCCGTGGCCCTCGTGGCGGCCATCGTCCTGCTGTTCAGCGACGGCCTGCCTGTCGAGGGAGCGCTGATCCTCGCCGGGCTGGCATTGCAGGTGGCCTTCGCGCGCAGCGCCCTGCGGATCCGTGCAGCTCTGCCGGCGGTCCCCGCCCCACACAGCGCGGTCCTGTTCTACAACCCAAAGTCCGGCGGCGGGAAGGCCACGCAGTTCTCGCTCGCGCGCGAGGCCGAGGCCCGCGGGATCAAGGCGATCGAACTGGAGCCGGGCAGCGATCTCGAGACGCTCGTGAGAAGTGCTGTTGCGGACGGGGCCGACGCACTCGCCATGGCGGGAGGAGACGGCTCACAGGCAGTCGTCGCAGCGATCGCCTCGGAGCTCGACCTGCCCTACGCCTGCGTTCCGGCGGGCACGCGCAACCACTTCGCCCTCGACCTGGGCGTCGATCGCGACGATGTGGTCGGTGCACTGGAGGCGTTC
This sequence comes from uncultured Solirubrobacteraceae bacterium, assembly GCA_963744035.1. Lineage (GTDB taxonomy): Bacteria > Actinomycetota > Thermoleophilia > Solirubrobacterales > Solirubrobacteraceae > Palsa-744. Next base: position 295,347 of record CAVURZ010000001.1, read on the forward strand.
GTGGATGGTGGTGAGCGGCGCGTCGATCTGGCGCGCGTCAACGGCCGCGTGTTCGTCAACAACGTCTCATTGGGCCTCTACGCCGAAGCCGTCCAGCAGCCCGGATACCGCGAGGCGAAGCTGCGGACGATGCTCACGCTGGTACCGGAGGTGCTCGGTCCCGAGGCCCCGCAGCCGAGCCTGCTGTGGAGGGGCCCGGGCGGGCATGAGCACCATTCCGGGGCCGCGATCCTGGTGTCCAACAATCGCTATCGACTGGGCCGGGCCGTCGGCTCGGGCACCCGCCCGAAGATCGACGACGGGCTGCTCGGAATAACCGTCCTCTCCGACCCTGCGGGCGATGGTCACAGAAGGGGCCGCGTCGAGCGTCCGTGGCGCGAGTTCTCCGCGCCCGCCTTCGAGGTCGACTCGGAGGGTCCGGTCGCCGCCGGTATCGACGGGGAGGCCGCGATGCTCTCCCCGCCGTTGCGATTCGAGGTCATGCCGGCGGTCCTGCGGGTCAGGATCGCGCGAGCGCATCCGGGTGCATCTCCGTCGGCCGGGGTCCCCGACGGAGCGTGGGCCACGGCCCGGGCCCTGGCCCGGATCGCGGCGGGTCGCGAACAGGTTCCCGTCACACTTCCCTCCTCACCACCAAAACAGACTCCATCCGACGAGCAAGGGAGGCACAGTGGAGATCTTTGAGGTCAAGCAGAAGGAAGCCGTCACCAGGTCAGAGGTAGCCAGGCGACTGCGAATCCTCGCGGACATGCTCGACAGGCACAACGACCTGGAGTTCGATCGAGGGGGGATGCACTTCAACGTCCCGGTCCCCGATGAGGTCCAGTTGAAGGTCGAGCTGGAGATCGAGAGCGACGAGCGCGAGCTCGAGATCGAGCTGACCTGGTGAGCGCCGAGTGCCCGGCGCCGACGGCCTAGCCCAGGGCCCGGGCCGCTCCGACTCGCTACGCAGCGCCCTTCGCCTGCTGGCCGGACTGGCCGCGTTCATCCTCTTCGGCTGGGGAGCCGGTGAGATCTGGACGCACGCGGTCGGCTCCGGGGAGGTGGGCCTGATGCGCGACATCTCCGCGCAGCGCTCGCACGCCGCAGTCGAAATCGCACGAGTCGTCACATGGGCGGGCAGCTCGTTCGTGCTCGTACCGCTGGCGAGCGTGTGTTCCGCGCTGCTCCTCAGTAGAGGGCTCCGGGTGCAGGCGCTCGGAGTGGCGCTTTCGCTGGGCGGCGCGATGATGATCTCGGCCGCCGTAAAGATCCTGGTCGCTCGCCCGCGCCCGCCCGTGGTGCACCTTCAAGCGGTCACCGGGTTCAGCTTTCCCTCAGGGCACTCAACACAGGCCGGTGCCTTCTGGTTGTCGCTGGCGTTGGCGTTGAGCGCGGCCGATTCCGTCGCGAGTCGCAGGTCCGCACTGCTCGCGGGGGCACTGGCGATCACCGTGCTCGTGGCACTCTCGCGGGTGCTGCTCGGCGTCCACTACCCGAGCGATGTGATCGCCGGAGTACTGCTTGGTGGGGGATGGGCGGCCTGGGTGAGTCGCTATGCGCTGCGGCCGCGTGTCGGGTTACCGACGTGCTCCAATGTGCGGGGCTGCGCCGCGGCCGCCTTCGCGGCGCGCTGGCGATCCTGCAGCGCACACTCCAGGTTCGCCTTCGTCTGGCGGCGGTAGGCCGCCGGCAGGTCATCGCGCCGGAGCAGCGTCAAGCACGCCGCTACAGATCGCTCGAGGTCGCCCACCCAGTAGGCGGTGATCGAGAACTCGAACAACATGCCCCAGTTGTAGACCCAGGGACTCACGAAAAGGATGTCGTTGGGGGTGCTCATGCCACGGGGCCCGGCCGCCATCATGGTGAAGCGATGGGCCGTGCGGTACTGCTCTCGCTCACGCAGGCCGACAGCCAGTGCGTGCACGGCCTCGAGTCGCGATGGGCGCATCTCCCAGGCCGTGATGAAGGCATCCATCGCCCGCGGCCAGTCGCCGAGACGCGCCTGCAGCAGTCCGACGTGGTACTGCGCCACATAGGTCTCCTCGGCCCAACCGCCCATTCGCACCCGCCGTTCATACTGCTCGAGGGCCAGCTTGAGATGTTTCTCGTCACCGCTGGCTTTCGCGAGGTCACGGTGGGTCTGCGCCAGGTAGAAAACCGTCCGCGGCTCGTCGGGGTTCTCCCGTAGCTCCGCACCCAGCATCTCGAGGTCACGCTCGAACTTTTCGTCCCAGCTGCGACCGTCGGCGTGATGTTCGACCGTGATCGCATCGAGCTGCTCAACGGTTCGCTCTTCATCGATGCACTCGAGATACTCGTGTGTGCGACCGACGAATCGCCAGCGCAGGCCGCCGCGGACGACGCGCTTGTTGCGGTAGTCGAGACCGTCATTGCCCTGACGGACCAGATAGGAGTCGGCGACCAACTCGGGTAGCGGCGAGTCCTGGTTGAGCGTCATATCGGCATCCAGAAGAAGCAGATAGTCCGCCTTGCGCTCCGCCTTGGCCAACATCTCGCTGCGGTTGTGGCCAAAGTTCACCCACTTCTGCTCGAATAGCTCGCCAGGCACGTCCTTGAGGTACTCGCGGATGATCTCCTGGGTGCCGTCCGTCGATCCGGTGTCGCAGATCACCCAGTAGTCGATCAGGTCCCGGCAGGAAGCCAGACACCGCTCGATCACCTCTGCCTCGTCCTTCACGATCATGCACAGGCAAAGCGCGGGACGCGCCGTGGCCGCCCGCGCCGGCGGCGGGGCAGCCACGGTAGCGGCGCCAGCCCGAGGGCTGCGGGACTTCTTAGACTCCGACATAGCGCACGTGCCCGAGCGAATCGGACTCTGTTGCACGGAACTGATAAGTACCTGCCTTCACTTTGGCACCGGCGTGCACCACGACGGCCTTGCAGGTGAAGCTGAGGCCCGCCTTCTGAAGCACGTCCTGCGGGCAGCTGACGGTCGAGGTGACTCCGCGCTGGGCGAGCACCGACTGTTGGATCGCGTTGCTCAGGTGTCGCGTGTTGAGGACCACCAGGGCTGCCTTGCTGCCCCACTTGACGTTGCCCTTGCTATCGGTCTCGGTCACGGATATCGGGTAGCGACCGACATTGAGTGCCGCATAGCAGGTGAAGACCTTGCCCTTATGGGTTTCCACCTTGGCAGGGCAGGTGACCGTCGCGTGGGCACCTCGCTGAACCAGAAGCGCCTTTGTTATCGAGCTCTCGATCGCCGCCGTGCCGGTGGTCGGAGTGCTTCCGCCGCACCCGGCCGCGATCACGATCAGAGCGGCGGCCAGTGTCGAAGCCGCCGCCGGCCTGCCGATGGAGCGGAGTCTCATATTGCTTTTCGTTCTCATTGGTTTACGCCTTTCACTAAGGGATTGGGCGCGCTTCCTCGAGCGCTGTTCAGAAAACTCGGACGGCTGCTGTCCGAGAGTGTTCGCGTCGATCGCATCCGTGCATCCCCGTCCTCGTGCGGGCCGCCCCCCGGCGGCCGCACAGCTGCTCACTACGTCGATGGGCAGGAGACGATCAGTGAGAAGGCCGTTGGTTCAAAGCCTTCGTCGCTGAATGTTTCGACCGTGATCGTGTCCCCGGCCACGCTGCTCTGAGCGGTGTGGCGGGTGCCTGTCGCGTTGGGCGTCACCACCACTGCACAGCTCGACATGTCGGTCGTGTAGGTGAGGGTGTATTTGCCTGTCTCCTCTTCGGAGACGATCGGAGTTGCACCCGAGATGGTTGTTCCGGCACCGCCCGAGGTCACCGTCTCGACGTCGGACACCCCGGCGCCGGACGCACCGGTTTCGCCGGTCGCACCGGTTGCACCGGTCGCACCCGTTGCACCGGTCGCACCCGTTGCACCATTGTCGCCTGGGGCGCCGGGTGTGCCATCGGTTCCGGGGGTACCTTCGTGGCCTTCGGGACCTTCGCGGCCTTCGACACCTTCGCTCCCGGGGGTCCCTTCGTGGCCGTCAGCGCCCTGGATTCCCTGTTCGCCCGTGGCGCCCGCTTCTCCGGTAGCTCCGGTTGCGCCGACTTCACCGGTCAGCCCTCGAAGGCCTTCTGCACCGGTTGCACCCGTCGCGCCAGTGGCCCCCGTTGCGCCGGTCGGCCCGGTCGCACCGGTCAAACCCTGAATGCCTTCGCGGCCTTCAAACCCTTCGCGTCCTTCGCGACCTTCGCGACCTTCAATGCCTTCGAGACCCTCGAAGCCTTCGCGACCTTCGACGCCTTCAGCGCCTGTCGCACCGGTTGCTCCGGTCGCTCCGGTCGCTCCGGTAGGCCCAGTCGCACCGGTCAAGCCCTGCAGGCCTTCGCGGCCTTCGTGGCCTTCGAGGCCCTGACCGCCTTCACGGCCTTCGACACCTTCGATACCTTCGGCACCTGTCGCGCCGGTCGCACCGGTGGCCCCAATTTCACCGCGTTCGCCGGTTTCCCCGCGAGCACCGTTTTCGCCGTTGACGCCAGCTGCACCAGTTTCGCCGGCTTCGCCCTGCAGACCAGCTTCGCCTCGTTCGCCTTCAGCGCCGTTTTCGCCATTGACGCCGGCGGCACCAGTTTCGCCGCGGGGGCCGGTTTCGCCTCGGACACCAGCTTCCCCGGTCGCGCCCGTTGCACCAGTGGCACCAGTCGCGCCGGCCAGCCCATTGAGGCCCGCAGAACCTGTTGCACCCGTCGCACCAGTCGCACCGTTGAGGCCGGCAGCACCAGTCGCACCCGTCGCACCAGTCGCACCGTTGACGCCGGCAGCACCAGTCGCACCCGTCGCACCAGTCGCACCGTTAAGGCCGGCAGCACCAGTCGCACCCGTCGCACCAGTCGCACCGTTAAGGCCGGCAGCACCCGTTTCGCCGCGTTCTCCCTGTGCACCGGTGGCACCGGTAGCGCCCGTCAACCCGTTTAGGCCATTTGTGCCGGCCGCACCAGTCGCACCCGCCGTGCCGGTGGCACCTGTGGTGCCTCGTTCGCCCTGAAGTCCTCTGGCGCCAGTCGCGCCAGTTGCACCGGTCGTGCCGTTCGTGCCGGCTGAGCCCGTGGCACCTTTGGCGCCAGTCGCTCCGCGTTCGCCCTGAATGCCCTGAATGCCCTGGACACCTTGCGGGCCGGTCGCACCGGTTTCGCCGAGTTCGCCGCGTTCGCCGATCTCGCCCTGCCCACCTTCGAAGCCTTGCTCGCCCTGAGGGCCTTCGGCGCCGCGTGCTCCTTCGGCCCCCGTCGGGCCCTGTTCACCCTGGACACCCTGCAGTCCTTCGGCACCCCGCTCGCCTTGGAGGCCTTCGTTACCGGCTTCGCCACGCGCGCCGGCTTCGCCACGTTCGCCCGCTTCGCCACGCTCGCCTTCACTGCCCTGGAGGCCAGTTTCGCCGCGTTCGCCCGCTTCGCCACGTGCGCCTTCGACGCCCTGGAGGCCGGTTTCGCCCTGGACGCCCCGTTCGCCGGCTTCGCCGCGCGCACCGGTTTCGCCTGACAGGCCCTGGATACCCTGTTCGCCGGTTTCACCGCGAATGCCCTGAGCACCTGTTTCGCCGCGTTCGCCAGTTTCGCCGCGTTCGCCCTGGACACCAGTTTCGCCACGGGCACCCGTTTCGCCGAGCCCAGTAGCACCTGTTTCGCCACGTTCACCCGTTTCGCCACGTTCGCCCTGGACACCAGTTTCGCCACGCGCACCCGTTTCGCCGAGCCCAGTAGCACCTGTTTCGCCACGTTCACCAGTTTCGCCACGTTCGCCCTGAAGACCAGTTTCGCCACGGGCACCCGTTTCGCCGAGCCCAGTAGCACCTGTTTCGCCGCGTTCACCAGTTTCGCCCTGGAGGCCGGTTTCACCCCGTGCACCAGTTTCGCCGGTGGCGCCCGTTTCGCCGGTCAAGCCCTGCAGGCCAGTTTCGCCACGTTCGCCCCGGAGGCCTGTTTCGCCGCGCGCACCAGTTTCCCCGGCACCCGTTTCGCCGCGTGCACCGACTTCGCCACGCGAGCCTGTCGCACCCGTTGCGCCGGTTGCTCCAGTGGCACCATTAAGCCCAGCAGCGCCCGTTTCGCCACGTTCTCCGGTTTCGCCACGACGGCCAGTCAGGCCCCGCACACCCGTTTCGCCCGTTTCGCCGCGTTCGCCGGTTTCGCCGCGTTCGCCGTTTTCACCACGCCGACCCGTCAGGCCCCGCGCTCCGACTTCTCCCGTGGCACCGGTTTCGCCGTTGAGCCCATTCAGACCAGTCGCACCGGTTTCGCCGCGAGCCCCGGTTAGACCGCGCGCCCCCGTTAGACCAGTTTCGCCACGTTCGCCAGTTTCTCCGCGTTCGCCGTTTTCACCACGCCGACCCGTCAGGCCCCGCGCTCCGACTTCTCCGGTGGCACCGGTTTCGCCGTTGACGCCGGCCGCGCCGGTCCCACCTTGGAGACCCGTTTCGCCACGCGCCCCCGTTTCGCCGCGCGCGCCCGTGGCACCCGTTTCGCCGCGTTCGCCGTTGACGCCGGCAGCACCCGTTTCGCCCTGAAGACCGCGTTCGCCCTGCGAACCGGTTTCGCCACGTTCACCATTGACGCCGGCGGCCCCGGTTTCGCCCTGAAGCCCAGTTTCGCCCTGGAGGCCCCTTTCGCCCTGAGCCCCCGCTTCGCCTGTAGCGCCGGTTTCGCCGTTGAGTCCGTTCAGACCATTCGCACCGGCTTCGCCCATTTCGCCCTGAAGACCGCGTTCGCCCTGCGAACCAGTTTCGCCACGTTCACCGTTGATCCCGGCAGCACCCGTTTCACCCTGAAGACCCGTTTCGCCCTGCGAACCAGTTTCCCCGCGTTCGCCGTTGACGCCGGCAGCACCCGTTTCGCCCTGCGAACCAGTTTCCCCGCGTTCGCCGTTGACGCCGGCAGCACCCGTTTCGCCCTGCGAACCAGTTTCGCCACGTTCACCATTGATCCCGGCAGCACCCGTTTCGCCCCGCGCGCCCGTTTCGCCGCGTTCGCCATTGACGCCAGCGGCCCCGGTTTCGCCCTGGAGGCCCCTTTCGCCCTGAGCCCCCGCTTCGCCTGTAGCGCCGGTTTCGCCGTTGAGTCCGTTCAGACCGTTCGCGCCGGCTTCGCCCGTCGCGCCCGTTTCGCCACGTTCGCCCTGCGAACCAGTTTCGCCGCGTTCGCCCTGCGAACCAGTTTCACCGCGTTCACCGTTGATCCCGGCAGCACCCGTTTCGCCCTGAAGACCCGTTTCGCCCTGCGAGCCCGTTTCGCCACGTTCACCATTGACGCCGGCGGCCCCGGTTTCGCCCTGAAGCCCCGCTTCGCCCTGGAGGCCCCTTTCGCCCTGGGTCCCCGCTTCGCCTGTAGCGCCGGTTTCGCCGTTGAGTCCGTTCAGACCATTCGCGCCGGCTTCGCCCGTCGCGCCCGTTTCACCCTGAGCGCCGGCTTCGCCCTGTGCACCTGTTTCGCCCTGCGAGCCGACTTCGCCCTGCGAACCTGTTTCGCCGCGTTCGCCACTGGCTCCCGCATTACCCGTCGCGCCGCGAGCTCCGGTCGGACCAGTTTCGCCGTGGACGCCGGAGGCGCCGGGAACACCCTGCAGGCCGTTGGCACCGGGAACTCCGGCAGGCCCGGCTGGGCCCACTGCTCCCGTAGCACCGATAGCGCCGGCGACACCCTGGAGACCCTTGTAACCACGGGGTCCGCGGGCGCCCTTGCGACCTTTGTTCTTGGAGGTCGTGCTCTGCTTGCCACGGGGGGACGAGCCCGGTGTGCGCTGATTACTCGTTGCTTCAGCGGACGCGACTGAGCCGCCGCCCAATGTGACGATGCTGAGCAATCCTGCCCTGGTCAAGGCTGCGCGCTTGCGGGCCATTTGTGCTGGTCCCTTCACTCTTACGATGGTTTGGCTGCGTCGCGGGACACCCTCTCCGCCTTCGCTGCCCTTGTCGGATCGATATCGACGTAGATTCCCCCCCTCAAGATCGGTCGCCTGACCGATCTTTCGCATCTAGCCGATGCTGCCCCTGGCTCTGCGAACACTTCTTTTTGCGGAGCACCCTTCACTTTTTCCGCTGCCGTTCGGCGCGATTGCGCCTGTAGTACTTACAATTACCGAACCTCTGCCGCCGTCACAATCGGTCGCCGAACGTATCTGGGAGGGTTGACTTTTAGCCCTGGTAACCGCCCAATGTGATCGGCATGACCTGTCGTGTTCTCCCGTGCGTGAGTGTCAGTTCGTAGCGCCCGTTGCCTGTCTTCCGTCGTGACTCGAGAAGAAGTGCCGGTACCCCGTCACGCTCGACGGCGGATCCGCTCGCGTACAGCACGTGCCCGCGGGAGAGGGTCGCGCCGAGATGGGAGCCCGCGCCCAACGCCGGCATCAGGGAATAGCTCAGTTTGGTTGTGCAGCGGCGCATCGCGTGTCCTCTGTGGCGCCGGATGATGTGGCAGCTGAAATGCTCGATCACCACACCGGCTCCCGTTGGTCCCGGCGCCCCGTTGCTCCCAGCGGCACCGGTGAGTCCGGGGACGCCCCGCGGCCCGGAGGCTCCGTTCACGCCTGCTGAGCCATTTGATCCGGGTACACCGGCGGGGCCTTCAGGGCCGCTGTTGGCTGCAACGCCTGTCCCGACCAGCGCGATGGACGTGGGGGACGGCTCGTTGTCGTAGAGCACGATGCTGGCACTCCTGGCGCCGGCCGTCGCCGGCGTGAAGCGAACGGTCATCTCGCAGGATTGCTCAAAGGCGAGCTTTCGCCCGAGGCAGGACGCGCCCGTGATGGCGAAGTCGCCGGTGTCCGCCCCGGTCAGCGCGGCGCCTCCGATCGTCAGTGCCTGCGCCCCGACGTTGGTGATGAGCACCGCGGACGCAGGCGAGGCCTCATCGACCGTCTCGTCGCCGAAGTCGCCACCGGCAATCCCGGCCTGGGGGGCCGAATAGAACAATTCGCTCGTGTCCAGGTAGCCGTTGCCGTTGTGTCCCCCTGCCAGCAGGATCTGACCGTTTGTCATCGTCACGGCGACCGGGAATGCGCGAGGTTCGAGCAGACTCTCGCCCGGGCTCCAGGATGCGGTCCCCTCGTCGTAGATCTCGCTGTCGGAAAGCGGCTGGTTGAATTCGCCCTTGCCCCCGGCGAGGAGAACGCGACCGTTGGGAAGCGTGACGGCGGCCGCGAAGCTGCGCGCTTCGAACATCGGTGCGCCGGTGCTCCAGCTGTCGTTTGACGGGTCATACAGTTCGCTGGAGGAGAGGGTGAGGCCGTCAAAGCCGCCGGCCACGAGCACCCGGCCGTCCGGCAGAGACGATGCAACGGCACCTTCGCGCGCCTGGTTCATCGAGGCCGCGGGGCTCCAGCTGTCGGTGCCCGGATCGTAGATTTCGCTCGTGGAGAGATATCCGGCTTCGCCTTCTCCACCCGTGACGAGGACGTCACCGTTGGGCAGGGTCGCCGCAGCGGCACCTTCGCGCGCCTGGCCCATTGGCGCAGCGGAGCTCCAGCTGTCGCTCGCCGGATCGAAGATTTCGCTGGAGGCGAGAAATCCGCCTTCGCCTTCTCCACCGGTGACGAGGACCTCGCCGTTCGGCAGTGTGGCGGCAACGGCCCGTTCCCGCGCTTCCAGCATTGATGCGGCGGGGACCCAGCTGTCCGTGTTCGGGTCATAGATTTCTGCCGTCGCCAGATATTCATGCGCAGAGCCTTCTCCGCCGGCCACGAGCACGCGGCCGTCCGGCAGCGTCGCCGCGACTGCCCCTTCGCGCGCTTCGCCCATCGCCCCCGAGTGGACCCATTCACCGGCTGGCGGTGGCACCGCGTGCGCCTGTGAGGGACACCACGCGGCCACCAGGACAAGCACCAGCGCGACTCCCGCCTGACTGCCCCGAACTCCCCTTCGACGCTTTCTCCGCATACCTCGCAATGATCGGGGCCGGCGAGGGCTATGGCTATCGGTCCGGAAGCGTATCTGCGCTCAGGCCACTTTCGGAGCGCTCGCTCCGTGGGAGCCGAGGTCCCCGAGGTCGAGCGCGGCGTAGCGGCCGCGTCCCGCGGCCTTGGCGTTGTACATCGCCACATCGGCCGCGTCCAGCAGTTCCTCCTCGGCCACAATCGCTGACCTCTCGACAGCGACGACTCCGATCGAGGCGCTGAGGCGTAGGTCCGGGTCCGTCTCGACGGGCCGCAGGGCGGCGATCGCCCCGACAAGGTCGCGAGCAACGATCTCGGCTCCCGCTCGGTCGGTCTGAGGCAGCAGTACAGCGAACTCATCGCCGCCGAGACGCCCGGCGATGTCGCTCTCGCGTATCCGCGCGCGCATCGAGTCGGCGGCAGCGCACAGGATGGCGTCGCCGATGCGGTGTCCGAGGGTGTCGTTGATCTGCTTGAAGTGGTCGACGTCGAGCATCAACAGCGCCAGCGGAGTGCCGTGGCGGGCGCGCTGGGCCAGCTCACGGGTGAGATGACCGCCAAACGTACGCCGGTTCGGCAGGCCCGTCAGCGTGTCGTGATCCGCCAGGTGGCGAAGCTCGCTCTCCTGATGCTTGCGCTCGGAGATGTCCAGCATCTGGCAGACAAGTCGCACCGGCTCGCCTGCGGGGCCGTGCACCGGCGAAACGGCCAGCAGGCTCCAGAAGGTCGTGCCGTCAGCACGTCTGAGCCGCTTCTCAACCTGATAGCTGGCGATCTCCCCCGCGAGCAGTCTCCGTCGTTCCTCGAGATCGGACTCGACATCGTCGGGATGGCTTAGGCGCTCGAAGCTCTTGAGCAGCAGTTCGTCCTCGGAGAATCCCGTCAGCTCGCACAGCACCTTGTTGACACGCAGCCATCGTCCTTCGGATCCAACGATTGCGATCCCCACGGGCGCGTTGTCGACGGTGGATCGGAAAAGCTCCTCGGAGGCGAGCAGGCGCTCATGCATCACACGTGCCTCGGTCACATCGCGAACGATTGTCGAGGCACCCACGACTGCTCCGCGCGTGTCGTGGATCGGAGAGATCGTCAAGGCGACGTCGATATCTACCCCGTCCTTGCGGCGGCGCACCGTCTCGAGTTGCAGAACATGTTCACCGCGGCTGAGACGCGCCAGAATCCCAGGGAGCTGATCCTCGGATCCGGGTGGCAGGAGAGAGGCGACGTTGCGTCCCACCGCCTCCTCGGCGCTATAGCCATAGATGCGCTCAGCCCCCGGGTTCCAGGACAGGATCGTTCCGTCGAGCGACTTGCCGATAACGCCATCGTGGGTTGCCTCGATGATGGAGGCCATCTGGGTGACGGCATGCTCCGCCCGCGTCCGCCCGGTGATGTCCAGTGAGATCCCGCCGATCGCGATCACCTCTCCGCGCACGTTCTGGATCGGGTATTTCGTGACCAGATAGTCGTGCTCGGTCCCGTCTGGGTGCGCCACGCTCAGCTCGGAGGTCACCGGCTCGCCGCCGTGGCGCACTGATCGCTCCGCCTCATCGAGCTGGACCGCGAGCGCGGGCTCATAGACCTCGGCGTTACTCAGGCCCGCCACGTCGTTGACCCTCAGCGACTCGATCGCCGGCTGATTTGCGAACAGGAAGTGCCCATCGAGGTCGCGCAGCGAAATCGGCATGGGCGCGTGGTCGAGCAGCGCCTGCATGTGGGCGCGGCTGTCGCGCAGCTCTGCGGCCACGCGCGCAAGCTCACGCTCCAGCGCGACGCGCTCGGTGACATCTCGCATCGTCGTGCACGAGCGCTGCTCGCCGGTGGACGCTTCGGTGAAGATCTTTGCGTCCATCTCCACCTCAACTCGCGTGCCGTCGCCGCGGATCATTCGCGCGATGCCGCGGACGCGGCCGGTCTGCTCGCGCACGGCGAGCAGCTGGGCCCATCGCTCGTCGCTGTCATCACACAGGCCCTGGCGGCCAAGCGCGCAGATTTCTACCTCAGTTCGGCCGACAATCGCGCAGGCGGCAGGGTTCGCCGCCAGTACACGGCCATCAGGCGCCGTGAAGAGAACCCCGTCGGGACTGTGCTCGTAGAGGGCCCGGTGAGCGTCGTGCCCAAGGACCTCGGCAGAATCGCTCGCGAGGATGGCCATAGCCATTCGTCGGCGCGCGGCGCACCAGCCCTGATACGCGGATTGACCGATCTTCCGCAACGCAGGCAACTACCTGTTGGCGGGTAAGAGCCCGGCGATTCGGGTTTCCCCTGACTCAGGCTTCAGGCACGGCGGCGGCGGCCTCGAACAGGGCCACCAGCGCATCGACGAGGTCGTCGAGCTCCATCTCAAGATCTCCGAGCGTCCATTCGACAGCGAGGTGGTTCGTTCCCCCGACGAGCGCCATCACGATCGCGTGGCTGCGCGAGCCGGGAGAGTAGCTACGTGCGGGGTTGAGCTCGAGCGCCGCGGCCTCGATGAAGGATGCAAATCTGCCCATCGCCTCGAAGCGCCTTCGCTCCAACTCGGGACTCCGGCCGACCACCTCGACCAACTGCACACGGGCGCGGCGAGGATCCTCGCTGAGCGCAGCGAGAAACCCGCGAATGCCCGCCCGAACACGCGCGCCCTCGGTCGGGGGTGCTGCCAGGGCGGCTGCGAAAGCGATACCCGAGACGATCTCGATGACATGATCGAACACGGCTGCGAGCATCGCTTCGCGGTCGACGAACTGCTCGTAGAAGTAGCGCTCCGTGAGGCCGGCCCGCGCACAAACGTCCTTTACGCTCGTTGCCGCGTAGCCGGCCGTGCCGATCTCCTGCAGGCCCGCGGCGATCAGCCGCTCACGCCGCGCACTCTGACGCTCGTCGAGCGTCCGTCCTGCGTAGGTGCGCCCGGCGACCACCGGTAGATCTTGACATCGCTGCGTCATTCCCGTCTAATATGACACGGGTCGTTGTCAGTTTCTTGGCGCAGGAGGAGGGCACGGGGATGGAACACGCGGGACTACAGCTCCGCATCGTCGTGGTGGTGGCCGCGTTCGTTTGCGCGGCTGCGTTTTCCGCGTCCTCCGCGCGCGGCAGAAGTCACGATCGGCTCGCAGGTCGTCTCCCTGCGGATCCCGGGCGCCGGAGCCACGGTTGAGCGATCGCCGTTTCGGATCAGTTTCAGCGGCGCAGGCGGCGAACCGATCCTTGGCGAGGTCCCCAACGCCGGCACACTCCCACTCCCCCGATCCGCGATCGACCCCGCCCCCGAACCCGATGGCTCAACGTTGTATGCGCCCCTCTCATTCCTTGTCGGCAGTGATCAACCACAGACGTATACGACAGGTAAATTCGACGGCCACGAAACGGGCGAGTACAGCGGCGACCTGAGGGCAGTGGAGGAATCCGGCACCGAATACTCGGCTCAGGAAGTCACCTCCGCGGAACCCTTCGGGGAAGGCGTCCGGCTGACCGTCTCGACGAACGACCCCAGCGGTCGGACGCTGCAGGTGACGCTGAATCCCGCGCAGACGTCGTCCGGGCCGATCATCCGTCTCCTCGCCTCACCCAGCGAACCGGCCGGGGTCGCCGCGATGTCCGACTCCTTCTCGTCCACCGCCGGCGAGGCCTTTCACGGCTTCGGCGGGCGCCACAACGCGCTCGATCAGCACGGCCAGGAATTCTTCAACTGGGTCAACCAGGAGAACGAGCCGTTCGAACCGGAACGGCCAGACGACACCAACCTCTATCCCGACGGCACGCAGGCCGCCTACTACGTGCAGTCCTCGTTCGTCTCGAACCAGGAATATGGATTCGATCTCGAAACGACAGCCCTGTCACGCTGGAGCCTCGACGCAGGGCATCCCGAAGCGTGGCAGGTGCAGGCCGCGGAACCGCAACTCGAGTACGTCTTCGCGCCGGGAGACCTGAAGCAGGCAGCGGGCAAGATCAGTGCCCTGACCGGCCGCCAGCCGGCGCCCCCGACTTGGGCCCTGGGACCGATGATCGATCGTGAGGTTGAAGAACCGGCGGAGTCCGCGGCGGCCTATCAGGAGTCCGTCGAAGCGGACCTGGCCCGCTTTCAGGCACACCGCTTCCCGATCTCCGCCTACCGCCTGGAGGGATGGGGCTTTCTGCCCGAGGAATTCCTCACCCAAACGATCCAGCGGCTGCGCGCCCTGAACATCAAGCCACTGTTGTACTTCCGGCCTTTCGTGGGCGAAGAGCAGATCGGAACCGAACGCCCCGGCGAATACGCAGCCGCCGTTGACGGCGGTTACGTGGCCACGGACGGGGAAGGCCGGCCCTACATCTTCAGCGACAACTTCGGCGACAACGCAGCGGTCATCGATCTCACCAAGCCCTCGGCCGTCGCGTGGTGGAAGGCACGGATCGATGCGGCACTCGACATGGGAGCGGAAGGCTTCATGCTCGACTTCGGCGAGCAGGTGCTCCCGGACATGCACTTCGCGAACGGGATGACGGGCACGCAGATGCACAACGCCTATCCCGTCCTCGCCGCCCGCGTCACTCGGGAAATCGTCCAGCAGTACGAAGCGGCGCACCCGGGACGTCAGATCGTCTTCTACACCCGCGCCGGTTACAGCGGCGACCCGGGTAGCGCCGCCTACACGAACTTCAACTTCCCAGGCGATGAGGCGACGGACTGGAGCGCATCAGCAGGCTTGCGCTCCCAGACACCCGACATGCTCAACCGCGGTCTGACGGGCGCCTTTGGCTTCGGCACCGACATCGGCGGCTACATGGACTTCTACGACCGCACGATCGAAGGCGATGAGACCATCAAAATCGAACCCACGACCCGCGAACTGCTGCTGCGCTGGGCCGAGTGGGCAGCCCTGACGCCGGTGTTCAGGCTGCACGGCGCGCTGATCATCGAGCACACCCCGTGGAGCTTTCCGCAGACAACCGCGATCTACAAGTCGATTCAACGGTTGCACAAGAGCGTCGAGCCGTTGATCGAGGAACTCTGGCGAGAAGCCGATCAAACCGGCGTGCCGATCACGAGGCCCCTCTACCTCGAATACCCAGACGACCCACAGGCCGCCGTCCAAACGCAGGAGTGGATGCTCGGACCCGATGTGCTCGTCGCGCCGGTTGTGGAACAGGGAGCAAAGAGCCGTACCGCCTACATTCCCGAAGGATGCTGGCACGACCCCGCGAACGGACAGACTGCAGTCGGTCCTGTGAGCCTCCAGGTCAAAGCGTCCGTGAAGCAGCTCCCCTTCTTCTTCCGCTGTACGACCACGCCCTTCACGCCGCCGCGGGCATACGACCGCTACCCGGAAGCCTCCACGGCCCCGCTCGGCCGACGCTGATCTGACAACGGCCGCGTCAGGCCGACGGTGTCCCTGCGAAGTACCGTAGTCGGGTCCAGGCCACCCAGATACGAGTGAATCCCAGCCGGCCGTCAGTTGGTGCTCACCGGAGTGAGCACCCCCGGACCGAAGGTGTTGCCGCTGATCGTGGTCGTGGCCGGATCGACGTTGAGCGTCCAGATGCCGACCTTGTTGTACCCGATCCAGTTGTCGCGGATGACAGTGCCCTTAAGGGGTCCTGGAAGCAGGAACGGCGGCAGCCCCGTGGGCGGTTCGCCGGAGGCAACCAGGATCCCCGTGGTTTCCGTGGCCGCGGCCGCTTTGAAGTCATAGTCGCCGTCGAGGTTGTTCGTACCGAGCGCGTTGTGTTCGAGCACGTTGCCGTTCAGGTCGGCGACCAGGTGCTGATGGATCGTGATCCCGGGGAGCCCGTTTCCGGCGGCGTAGTTGCCGATGATCCGGTTTCCGTAGACGCCCGTGTAGGGCCCTCCTCCGCCCATCAGGATCCCGGCCCCCTGGCCGAGGACACCATTGTCAGTCGAGGAGTTGCGTTCAACGAGGTTGTCGAATACGCCCGCCTTGCCTGTCGGTAGTCCGGTTTCCGGATCGACCGCGGCCGAGGAGTGACCCGCGAGCGTGATGCCGCAGTCGGTTTCGTTGTGGTTGGAGTTGTTGAAGCGAATCGTGTTGCCCGAAGTCGGCCCGAACTCGTCGGTCAACAGGATGCCGCCCGCGTTGTGCGCGATCACATTGCCGGCGACGGTCGAGTTGGTCACTGAGACCAGGTGGATCGCCTCGCCGCAATCGCCCGGCGCTTCAGGTGTCGAGAAGCACTGGCCGAACGTGGTTCCGAATCCTTTGTCGTTCTCCACAACCGCATTGGCGGCGATCGTCACGTCGGTGACAGGGTCGCCTTCGGTGCTGGGCTTGCCCTCGGTTTCGGAGGGAGCGACGGGCGCGGTGCCGACCAGGATCCCCTCGAGCTTCGCGTTCTCGATCCGAAAGCCGGTCACCTTGGTGCCGGAGCCTCCGGGGCCGACGATCTGGACCCCGTTGCCCGTCGAGGAAGATGTCGCGTCGATCGTGGCCCAGTGGCCCACCAGCGTGAGCTGCTTTTCGATCACCACACCTTCGTCATAGGTGCCCGGGCAGACCGAAATCGTGCTGCCGGGCGATGCAGCGGCGACGGCCGACTGAATCGTCGAGTAGTGCGGGTCCTCACACTGCGGACTCACGTAGCCGTAGCCCGAGAGCATGCCGCCGACATACAGCGTCGGCTCCGACGTGTTGTGGCGCACCTGACCGCGATGGTGATCGTGAGAACCGTGGGCAGAAGCGGCGGCTGCCGACACGCCCAGAAAACAGACGACGCCAGACAGCAAGGCCAGGGCCTTCAGTGACATGACAACACGCATCTCGATCCCCCTTGAGCTTCGTTTTCGGCCGGTCCCCGCGTCCCGTCACCGGCGCCAAGCGCGCGAAACGCTACCACTAAGCGCTTCACCACGAAATACCCCCACAACGAGCAAATCCCCCACTTTCACGGGGGATTTGGCTCCACAGCGGAGGGGGAAGACCCGAACTCCCGGTACGCCAATAAGACGCACAACGGTTCTCGCGACCGGGGCCCTTTCGGGGCCGACCCTGGATCGCTGGCTCTGGAGAGCCGGTCCGAGAGCTTGGTGCGGCTGCCTGAAGTCGAGGTAATCCCCTCGGTAATGGTGGGCAAGGACCCGCGTCCCGGGCCCGGAGGCCGCAAGATCCGACAGCGTGGATCCTGCGATTCGGGTCGGTGCGCTAGACGGACCACAGGGCTTGCGTCGGCGAGAGGCGTGCGGCTCGTAGGGCGGGGATGAGCCCGGCGACCGCGCCGATGACGAGGGATGCGGCGATGCCGCCGAGCCAGGCTTCGGCGGGGATGACAGTGGCCCAGTGTTTGGTGTGGGCGTATGCGGCGGTCGATACGGCGCCGAGGGCGACCCCGACGGCTCCGCCGAGTAAGCCGAGCAGGATCGCCTCTGAGAGGAACTGTCCGCGGATTTGTCCTCGGGTCGCGCCGAGCGCCCGTCTGAGGCCGATCTCGGAGCGGCGCTCCAAGACGCTGATGATCATGATGTTCGCGACGCCGACCGCGCCTACCAGGAGGGCGACGGCGCCGAGGCCGAGGAACAGGCCGTTGAGCGCGCTCTTGGCGTCAGCTTGGGCAACGAGGGCATCCGAGGGCCGGCTGACGTTGACTTCGCTGGGGCTCTCCGGGTTGGCGGTGGCAGCTAGGAGGTTGTCGACGGCGTTGACTCGGTCAGTGTCGGCGCGGAGGTAGATGGTGGAGGGGTGCCCGTCGAAGCCCAGGTATTTCTCTGCCGCTGGGTAGCCGACGAGGACGGAGGTGTCGATGGCAGAGGCAAGCGCTGCGGGTTTGAGGATGCCGGCGAGGTAGAACCATCGGCCGCCCACCCAGATGCGCTCCGCGGGGTAGATGCGGTCGATCCCGAGCAGTTCGGCGGCGGCGGCGCCGATGACTGCGACGGGCTCTTGGGCGGTGGCGGCATTGAGGTAGTGACCTTGGGCGACGGTGGTGGCGACCACTGCGAGTAGGTCGAGAGATGCTGCTTGGACGTTCAGGCCGTTGGTATCGACCGTGGGGATGTAGGGGGTGCGGAAGGCGTTGGCGCCGCTGACCGCCCCGGTGCTCTGAACCTGCTCGACACCGCTGATACGACCGATCATGGGCGGCGCACCGGTGGGCAATTTGGCGGTGCCACCGGTGAGGTTCTGGCCGTTGCTGACGGTGAGCAGGTTGGTGCCGAGTTGGTTGATCTCGTTGAGCAGGCCGGCCTGGGAGGAGGCGGACAGGCCCAGCACGGCGACGATGGCGCCCACCCCGATGGCGATACCGAGGGCGGACAGCCCGGCCCGTAACTTCCGCGTGCGTAGTCCGACGGTGGCGAGCCGGAACAGGTCGGCGAGCGGTAGGCGTCTTCGGCTCAGGGCGGCGGTGGCGGTCACGACGGCTCCTCGCGGCCGGGTGCCCCGGAGGGAGCACGCGGTTCGCCGGCGGCTGGTTGGCCGATTGGACCGAGCGGGCGTAGGCGGGGGTCGGCGCCCGCGGCGGGCCCGGTGTCAGCGACGATGCGGCCGTCGAGGATTTCCACCTTCCGAGTCATCCGCTCGGCGATGGCATGGTCGTGGGTGATGAGCACGATCGTCGAGCCGGCCTGGTGGAGCTGGTCGAGGAGGGCCAGGATGGACTGCCCGGTGGCCTGGTCGAGGTTCCCGGTCGGCTCGTCGGCGAGCACGATGGCGGGCTGGCCGACCAGGGCTCGGGCGATTGCGACGCGTTGGCGTTGGCCGCCCGAGAGCTGCGTGGGGCGGGCCTTGGGGCGCTCAGCCAGGCCGACCAATTCGAGGGCGTCGAGGGCCTGTTGGCGACGCTGGTCGAGGGGGATGCCAGCGTAGAGGAGCCCGTCGGCGACGTTGTCCAACACGGTGGCGTGCTCTGCCAGGAAGAACTGCTGGAAGATGAATCCGATCCTGGTGGCGCGCAGGTATGCCACGTCCTCGTCGGCCATCACTGCGACGTCAAGCCCGGTGACGCGCACCCGGCCGCTGGTGGGCCGGTCCAGCGTGCCCATCAGCTGCAGCAGGGTGGTCTTGCCCGAGCCCGAGGGGCCGACGATCCCGAGTAGTTCGCCGTGGCCGATGGTGAGCTTCACCTCTCGCAGTGCCTGCACGGGCGGTTCGCCGGGATAGTTCTTCGTCACGTTGTCCACGGCGAGCACCGGAACCGCTGTGCCGTCGATCGCCAGGCGGTTGCCGGCCGTGACCGCCTTGCTGCCGCGCGTGGGTGGCGGGGCGTGGGTCATGTCGTGGGGACCACCACCTCTTGGCCGGCGACCAGCCCCGAGGCGGTGACCTGGACCAGTCCTGCGGCGTCGTCGAACAGTCCGAGCGAGACCGGTACGAGATGCTCGCGCGCACCTGCGCCGACGACCTCGACGGCGTAGCCCGTACCGGATTGGGCCAGCAGAGCCGTCACCGGCACCACGAGCGCATTCGGCACGCTGGCGGTGGTGATGACAACTTGTACAGGGGCCTGATCCCATGTGCCGACGGCGGCCGGGTGAGAAGGGGTGACGCCCACGATGATGGTCGGCGTAGCGGTCCCCGAGCTGCCCGAGGAGCAGGCGTCCGTGGCCGGCGCGCCGGAGCTCACCCCCGACCCCCCGGAGCCTGAGCTCGATGGGCACGTGGCGACGGTCCCGACCGAGGAGACGACACCTGCGGTGCTTCCGTTGTTGGGCAGCGTGATGCTCACCCTGTTCCCGACTGACATGGTGGTCTGCTCGGCGACACTGAGTGCTACCTGCACCTGGCGGATGGTCGAGGTGCCCTGCATCACCGTTTCGCCGGGCTGGGTGCTGCCCCCGAGCTGGGCTGACACGTTCGTCACGCGCACCGCGGAGGGCTCGAACACCACTTGCCCGAGTGTCAGCGTGCCGTTCTGGGTAACGCCGAGGGCGGCCTGCAGCTTCATTACGGCGGTCGTGGTGGCCGGCCCAAAGGAGGCCGACGCTGGGTTGAGCTGAGCCGCCGTCGTGTAGCCGAGCGTGACCAGACTCGCGTTGAGCTCGGCCACGTCGGGGCCGCTCGCCCCGGCCGAGAGGCTCCGATACACGGGCGTCGCGCCACGCATCAGCACCACCGGGCGATTGTTGACCCGGTAGAGCACGTTTCCCTGGGTGATCACCTGCCCGGCCGCGGGCAGCCTGGTGTATATACCGCGGGCCTGGTTGATCACCGAATACGGCGAGCCGTCGGGTCGCGCCCGATAGGTCAGGGTCCCCGCCTCGGACACCGTCGCCGAGAGCTCCCTCCGTTCCACCTTCACGGTGTTCGCCGGCGACTGTTGCGCGGCGAGAGCCTGATGTTTCGCGCCGGACGTTACGACAATGCCGCCGACGGCCATGCCAGCCGCGACGATCGCTGCGCCAAGCGCCGGAATCCTCCGCCTCACCTGTGGGCTCCCGCCGCCGCGCCCAAGGCGCTGCACTTCTGCATCGCGGCATTGAGGATGCTCATACCGCTGCTGGTTGAGGCCGACGGGATTCGATTGGTGTCGACGAGGGGCTGGCCGGCAGCCGGGTCCGGAAAATCGCTCACGCCGTGGACGCGGATGCATTGCGCGAACTGGAGCGCCGCCGACTGCTGTTGGGCGCTGCGCGTGCCGCCCTCGAACCCCGCCGGCTCCAGGCTCTTACAGGCGCCGAGCGCCTGTGTGAACGTCGGACTGCTCGTGTCCAGCGACGTGCCGTTCGCGACTTCGTCGATGGTGAACGTCCCCGACGCGTTCGGGTCCGGGAACGTAGGGACACCGTTGCTGCGCATGCACTCTGAGAACTTCACGCCCTTCTGAGCGGCCGCGGTGATGTTGCTGACGCCACCGCTACTCGCGGTGCTGCTGGGGGCGGGCGCGCTTGAGCCGCACCCGCTGATCAGTGCGACGACGGCGATCAGGGCAAGGCCGGCAAGCGGCCGCAGTCGTGTATCGACCCGCGTAGGGCGAGATGCCGTTCGTGCTGGTTCGATGTAGCTCATGCCTCAAGTCAACGCGGCGTAGCGTTGCCAGCACGTATGTGATTTTCGATATGCCCACGATATGCGCCGGCTCTAGCATCGGGGGATGCGTGTATTGCTCGTCGAGGACGAGCCCCGAATGGCAGAAGCCGTCCGCGATGGCCTGCGCCTTGAGGCGATTGCCGCAGACATCGCTGGTGACGGCGACGCCGCTCTGGAGCTGCTGAGCGTAAACGCCTACGACATCGCGGTCCTCGACCGCGACCTCCCGGGACCGTCTGGCGACGAGATCGCCGAACACATCGTCGCCTCAGTCAGCGGCATGCCGATCCTGATGCTCACCGCTGCCGACCGTCTCGACGACAAGGCCTCCGGGTTCGGCCTCGGCGCCGATGACTACCTGACGAAGCCGTTCGAGCTCCAGGAGCTCGTGCTGCGTCTCAGAGCACTCGACCGGAGGCGCGCTCACAGCAGGCCACCTGTGCGAGAGATCGCCGGTCTGCGTCTGGATCCGTTTCGTCGCGAGGTCTACCGCGACGGCCGCTACGTCGCGCTTACCCGCAAGCAGTTCGCGGTGCTCGAGGTTCTCGTGACTGCCGAAGGGGGTGTCATCAGCGCCGAGGAGCTTCTGGAACGGGCCTGGGATGAGAACGCGGACCCGTTCACCAACGCCGTGCGCATCACGGTGTCGGCGTTGCGCAAACGGCTTGGCGAGCCGTCGATCATCGCGACCGTGGCCGGCGCCGGGTACCGCATTGACACTCAGCCAGACGCCGGCTCCGCAGGAGGACATCGTGAATAGCGCCCCCGCCCTGAGGATGCGCCGCCCCTCGCTCGCCGCGCTCGCCCCTCAGCGGTGGCTCCGCCTACCCTCGCGGACCGTCCGTCTTCGCCTGACCCTGCTCTACGGCGGGCTGTTTTGCATTTCCGGGGCGGCGCTGCTCGCGACCACTTACCTGATCTTTCGCCGCGCCTCCAGGGTCAACGTGCTCATCCCGGACGGGCCCACACGCAGGCCGGCCGCCGGGAACGCTGCCACCGAACTGCGATACGCCGAACTCGTCCGCCATTCGACCGACGCACTCCACCACGGGCTCCTCCGGTCCGTGATCGTGCTGGGGATCATGGCCGTGGTCTCGATCGTCCTCGGTTGGCTGATCGCGGGTCGCGTCCTGCGCCCGCTACGCGCGATGACGGCGACCACTCGCCAGATCTCCGAGCGCAACTTGAACGAGCGCCTCGCTCTCGCAGGGCCTCGCGACGAGCTGAAGGATCTCGCGGACACCATCGACGGCCTCCTCGCGCGGCTCGAGGCACACGTCGCCGAGCAGCGGCGATTTGCGGCGAATGCCTCCCACGAGCTGCGCACCCCTTTGGCGATCACCAAGACGCTGCTCGACGTGGCCCGCAACGATCCGAACCACGCCAACGGCGAGCTTGTCGACCGCCTCCACGAGGTCAACACCGGGGCGATCGACCTCACGGAGGCATTGCTCCTGCTCAGCCGCGCCGACCGGGGCTCTTTCACGCGAGAGCCGGTCGACCTGTCTCTCTTGGCGGAGGAGGCCACCGAAGCGCTCCTCCCGCTGGCAGAGAAGCGCGGCGTCACGATCGAGACCTCGGGCGAGATGACAGGCATCATCGGTTCACACGCCCTGCTGCTGCAGTTGAGCACGAACCTTGTTCACAATGCGATCGTCCACAACCTGCCTGACCATGGCAAGGTCTGGGTCTCGACCAGCGCCCGCCCCGACGGCATGGAGCTCACTGTCGAGAACACCGGCAAGAAGCTCGCGCCCCAGATGGTCTCCACGCTCTCCGAGCCATTTCTTCGCGGCGAGGAACGCGTCCGCGCCCACCACGCAGGCGTGGGGCTTGGACTGGCGATCGTCGACAGCATTGTCCAAGCACACAACGGCATCCTCACCCTCGCCCCCCGAGCCGCTGGGGGGCTCTGCGTCACCGTGCGACTGCCCGCCGCGCCACCGCACACAGGGAGCTGACGTTCCGCGGATGTGACGCACGGACCGGCGAAGCACGGCACCAACTAGGAAAGATCTCACACGCAAAAGCCCAGAAATGCCCCATCAAATGGGCATTCCTGGGCTAAGCGGAGGGGGGGAGATTCGAACTCCCGGTACGCCAATAAGACGCACAACGGTTTTCGAGACCGCCGCATTCAACCGCTCTGCCACCCCTCCAGGGGGTGATGCAGAAGGCTAGATTATCGGCGCGAGCGGGGATCGCAGTTGGCGATCTGGCATGGGCGGCGGCTTTCTTCGCAGCCGCCCGGCGGGCCCGGATCGCGGCGACGGCCGCGCGCTCGGAGACGACCAGGTCGCAGAGCACCTCGTGGGAGGTTTCGCCCGAACGTTCGGCAGGTAGACCGGGTCGGTCACCCCCGCGGGCCTCCAGGCCGATCTCGAGGTGGGGAGCGGAGGAGATGCCGACGCGACCGCAGCCGACGTCGGCGATCGGCTGCCCGGCGCTGACCTTGGTGCCCACGGGAACGAGGTCGGGGCTCGCGTGCCCGTAGTAGACAAGGCGTTTTGCATACGGGCCGCTTTCGATCCGCAGCACCGGCGCCCAGCGGCCGAACCCTTCAAGACCCTCGTGGACGATCGTCCCCGAAGCGACGGCGAGCTCGACGAGATGCGAGCCGCACTGATTGGCCGTGCCGCCCAGGTCGACACCCTGGTCCTGGGTCCACCAGCTTCTGGGTGCGACATGCGAGAGCGGATACAGCGGAAACACCCAGCCGACGCTGCTCATCGGGTAGGGGCTGGCGGCGAAGACCGGGGCGACCGTCGGCGTCGTGGGCGAGGCGCCCCCCGAGCCGCTGGTCGGGGCCGTCGGCGGGGCAGCCGAGCCACCGGCTGGAGCGGCGGTGCCCCCGACGCCGACGGCAGAGGCGCGTCTGAGCGTCCCAGCGAGGAGCGCCGCCAGCGCGATCAGCCAGGTACAGGACTGTCCGCGCCATACGGCGCATTCGCCGTTGCATTCGCCTCTTGTCCGTTGGCCGACGGGGTTAGCTGACGGGCTAGCGACCTGCGCCTTCCGTGGATTACCGCGGAACTCGCCCCAACAACTCGGTTCCCCCGCTCCCGGGCACAGCCGGCGGATTGGGCGTCGCCAGCCTAACGCACTCGACGGCCGGGAAGCCCCGCCACGAGATCAACGCGGGCCGCGACGGGCGGCGAAGAACGCGCTCAGCATTTCCCCGCACTCGGGCGCCAGCAGGCCTCCGCAGACCTCGGGGCGGTGGTTGAGGCGGCTCTCGCCGAGCACATCCAGAACGCTGCCGCAGGCCCCGGCCTTGGGATCGGTTGCGCCATAGACGACCCGTGGAAGCCTCGCCAGGACGATCGCGCCCGCGCACATCGCGCACGGCTCGAGCGTCACGTAGAGGACGGCCTCGAGCACACGCCAGGACCCGACGGCCCGTGAGGCCTCCCGCAGAGCCAGGATCTCGGCATGTGCCGTCGGATCCTGACGAAGCTCACGCTCGTTGTGAGCCGCGCCGATTACCTCTTCGTCACGGACTATGACCGCGCCGATCGGCACGTCGTCGTGTTCCAACGCACGCTCGGCCTCACGTAGAGCGAGCCGCATAAAGAGATCATCGCGTGGAAAGAAGCGTTCGCTCATCAAAATCGCCCGGGCTGTCTGCGACAGTGCCTCCCCGCCACGCACGCCGGCGCTTCATCATTACAACCATGCCTTCTCTGCCCGGTCGCCAACCTACCTGCCGCCGCCCGCCCCGTGTCTCATTGGCGATCTCCCTGGTGCTGCTCGGCCTCGCCCTGCCGGCCGGCGCGGCCGCCGACACGACCGGAAGCCCGGCGCGGATCGTCGTCGGCTACGCGACAACCGTGGCGCCCCGTGCGAGGGAGTCACGCGCCGGCGCCACCTCGAGCGCCGAACCGGGCACGCGCACGGTCATCACCTCCCCGGCAGCGGGCGAAAGCGTCACCGGCGCCCTGCACAGGCTGCGCAGCGCGCCGGGGGTGCGCTGGGCCGTACCCGACTATGTCGCTCACGCATCGGGGACGGTGATCCCCGACGACGAGGGCATCACCCATACGGCCGGCGACTGGCAGCAGCTGCAGTGGAACTTCTCGGGGCCGTTCAGCGTCAATGCCCCGCAGGCGTGGGCCAACGTCGCAGCCGACGGCGCGCCGGGTGGAGCCGGCGTGACCGTGGCCGTGCTCGACACCGGTGTGGCCTATGCCAACCGTGGGCCGTTCAGGCGCTCACCGGACTTCGGGCAGTTCCAGTTCGTCAAGGGCTATGACTTCGTTGCCCGCAACCCCTACCCAAACGACCGGAACGGCCACGGAACCTTCGTGGCCTCGACGATCGCCGAGCAGACCAACAACACGATCGGTCTGACGGGGCTCGCATTCGGAGCCAAGATCATGCCCGTGAGGGTGCTCGATACGCAGGGCGAAGGCGAAGCCTCGACGATCGCTGAAGGCGTCCGCTTCGCCGTCGACCACGGCGCCCAGGTCATCAACCTGAGCCTCGAGTTCTCCCCCGGCGTCACCGCCGCGGACATCCCTGAGCTGCTGGAAGCCCTGCGCTACGCGCACCGCCACCGGGTTCTGGTGGTCGCGGCCGCTGGAAACGAGGGCCACACAGCCGTCGCCTACCCGGCTCGTGCGCCCGATGTGGTCTCGGTCGGCGCCACGACCGAACACGGCTGCCTGGCCGCGTACTCCAACAACGGCGACGGCCTGACGCTGGTGGCACCCGGCGGCGGCCCCGACGCCGACCTTCCGGGCGACCCGAACTGCACCCCCGAACAGTCCGGCCGGGACATCTTCCAGATCACCTTCACCGGCAGCTCGCCAAAACGCTTCGGCATCCCCACCGGCTATGAAGGCACCTCGATGGCGACGCCCCACGTGGCCGCCACGGCCGCCCTGGTCATCGCCAGCGGCGTCCTCGGGCGCCATCCCTCCCCCGCCCAGCTGACCGCCCGCCTGCGGGCGACGGCCCGCAAGCTTGGCGGTGGAGGCGACGAAGCGCTCTACGGCGCCGGCCTGCTCGATGCCGCCGCCGCCACCGCACCCGGTGGACCGGGAGCCGTGAAGGGGTAGCCGGCCGGCTCCCGAATCACCCCGATGAGCCAAGCCGCACCGCAGAGCGCCGACATCGCCGTCGTCGGCGGAGGGATCGTCGGCCTCGCCGTCGCACGCGAGCTGATCGCCCGCCGCCCACAGGCGCGTATCTGCGTGCTCGAGCGCGAGCCCGAGATCGCCACCCACCAGACTGGTCACAACTCGGGCGTCATCCACGCCGGCGTCTACTACGTGCCCGGCTCGCTCAAGGCGCGCCTGTGCGTCGAGGGCGCGCGGGAGATGTATGAGTACTGCGAACGCACGGGGTGTCGCCAGCGAGAAGTGCGGGAAGCTGATCGTGGCCACCGACAGCTCGGAGCTCGACCGCCTGGCCGAGCTCGAGCGCCGCGGCCTGGCAAACGGCGTGCCCGGGCTGCGCCGGATCGACGCCGAGGAGATCCGCGAGCTCGAGCCCCACGCGGCGGGGATCGCCGGGCTGCTACTCGCCCGGCGACCGGGATCGCCGACTTTCCCGGTGTGGCGCGGGCCTACGCCGAGCGACATCCTCGACGCCGGCGGCACGATCACGACCGGCTGCGAGGTACGGGGCGTCTCGATCGCCCAGCGCCAGATGCGCCTGTCCCATTCCCAGGGCGCCACCGAGGCCGGCAACGCGATCTTCTGCGCCGGCGCCTGGGCCGACCGCCTCGCGGTCGCCGCCGGCGCCGATCCTGACCCGCGCATCGTGCCCTTCCGCGGCGCCTACCTGCGGCTGCTGCCCGAGCGCCGCCATCTCGTCCGCTCGCTGATCTATCCGGTTCCCGATCCCTCGCTGCCGTTCCTCGGCGTCCACCTGACCAAGCACATCGACGGCGAGGTCCTGATCGGCCCGACGGCACTGATGGCGGGCGCACGCGACGCCTACCGCCTGGGCACGGTGCGCAAGCCAGGATCTGCTTGAGACCCTCGCGTGGCCGGGAACCTGGCGCATGCTCGCCAACTGGTGGAGCACCGGGATCACCGAGCTGCGCCATGCCGCCCTTCGCTCCGCTTTCGTCCGGGCGGCGGCCCGCTACGTCCCCGAGCTTCAGAGCGCGACGTGCTCGGCGCCTTCGCCGGGGTCCGCGCCCAGGCGCTCGGGCGCGACGGGAAGCTGGTCGATGACTTCGTCTTCTCCCACACGGAGCGCGCACTTCACGTCCGCAACGCCCCCTCTCCCGCCGCGACCTCCTCGCTGGCGATCGCCCGCCACATTGCCGACGAGGCCGATGCGGGCCTTCGAGCCGGCCTGAGCTACGCCGCGAGCCCGAGGCGCGCGATCGCGTCGGGTACGCCCTCACGGGCGCTCTTGAAGCGAGGCGTCCAGCCAAGCTCGGTCTGGATCTTCTCGTTGCTCGATCTGGCCGAGCGAACGAGCGCATCGACCGCGTTGGCCCCGGCGACGAGCCGGACAAGGCTCGCCGGTATACGCCGCGGCGGCCCGACGCCGAGCGCGTCGGCCGTGAGCTTCATGAAGTCATAGAACGTGACCGGCTGATCGTCGGCCACATTGAAGATGGCGCCGAGCGCGGCATCGGTGTCGATCGCGAGCAGCAGGGCCGCGACGACGTCGTCGACATGGACGACATCCCAGAGGTTGGCACCGCTGCCGATCACGGCGAAGCGCCCGGGCTGGCGCAGCCGCGGGACAAGCTCTTCGGCATACCAGCCGCCAGGACCGTAAACATGGGACGGGCGCAACACGACGGCCGGCAGACCGGAGCCGAGGAGCATCTGCTCGCCCGCCTGCTTGGCCCTTCCGTAGGGCGTCTCGACCGGCAGCGGCCGGCTCTCGACGAGCAGCTCGCCGTGGGCCTCGCCGGTCACCACCGTCGAGGAGAACACCACTCTGGGCCCGGCCGCGGGGTCCGCTCCCGCGAACTCCTGGCAGGCCGCGATCAGCCGCTCGGTGCCACGGACGTTCACCTCGTAGACCTTCTCGGCGCTGCGCTGCGAGGCGATCTCAGCGGCCAGGTGAACGACGCAGTCAGGTCGCGCCTCGCTCAGAGCGCCCGTCAGGCCCGCATCCGCGGTCAGGTCGCCCGTTACCGGTGTGGCGCCGTGCGGGGCAGAGCCGGGCCGGCGGACCAGCGCGAACACGGTGTCGCCGCGATCGATCAGCGCGCGGCACAGGGCGCCGCCGATGAACCCGCTGGCTCCGGTTACGAGGACACGCATGTCCTCGAGCCTACATCTCGAAGGCCGTCCGTCCCCCGCTGTCGACCAGGTCCTGGAGCAACTCCCGGCCGTCACCGAGCACCGGGCCGCCATGGGCCAGCAGCAGATGCTCGAACTCGAGCTGATCGAGCAGACGGCCATAGGCGTCGAGCAGCCCTCGCTTGGTGGCGGGCGGATCGTCCATCAGAGAGTCGGGGACAAACCCGATCGGACCACCCTCCCCGGGCGGCCCTCCGCGCACGACGCCGTCGGCGATCGCGAGTGCCCGCGACTGAGGTATGTAGAGGGCCGTCTCATCCGGGCAGATCGCACCGACCGCCTGCGCCAGAATGCCGCCGGGGAGCAGCTCGCCGCGCTCGAACCCAATGACCGCCGGGCCATCGGCGAACTCGTGCAGACCGGCGATGTTGCAGTGCGCCGAGCATCCGAAGCGCTCCATGAAGCGTGCCGAGTCACGCAGGTGGTGGCGATTGGAAAGGATGATCGCGGTGGGGGCGAGCGGACGCGCCTCGAACCACTCCAATCCCTCCTCCTCGGGCACCAGGGGATCGATCAGCACGCCCTCGTCATCCAGCCAGTAGGACGACACGATGGAGTGGATGTTCGGGTGCAGCGTCGTCCAGTGCCAGACCCGGGGAAGCACCTCGTTCATGTCCATCCCCTACCCTCCGACCGCGCGCTGAATCACCGCGGCCATCTCCTGGCGGAAACGCTCGCGCCCGAAGCCCCGGGCGTTCTCGCGGCTGAGCTCCGGATCGAGTTGCAGGCCCTCGAACCGCTCGATCGCTGCAGCCAGCGACGTCGCATCCTGTTGCTCGAACAGCACGCCCGTGCGACCGTCGAGAACCGTCTCGCGCGCCCCCCCGACGCCGTAGGCGATCACCGGCAGCCCGGCCGCCTGCGCCTCCACCGGAACGATCCCGAAGTCCTCCTCGCCCGGGAACAGCAGCGCCCGGGCCCCGCTGAGCAGCCGGTCGCGATCGCCCTCGGAGACCTTGCCGAGGAACTCGACGCCGGGCCCCGCATCCGTACGCACCGCATCCATCGCGCGGCCGTCGCCGGCCACCTTCAGCGCTCGCGCAAGCCGCGTGCAGGCCTGGACGGCGATGTCCACCCGCTTGTAGGGCACCACCCTGCCGAAGGCCAGGTAGTAATCGCCCGGCTCGCGCTCCAGCGAGAGGTAATGCTCGACATCCACGGGCGGGTGGACGACCTCGGCCGAGCGCCCGTAGAAGCGCTCGATGCGGTCAGCCACGTGGCGCGAGTTGGCCACGAACACGTCGGGGCCCGATGCAGCCTCGAGGTCCTGCCGGCGCAGTCGCGCGAGCAGCGGCGGCAGGGCCAGCCGTGTCAGGCGCCCGACCTCCTCGCCGTCGAGGAAGCCCTCCTCCCAGGCGTAGCGCATCGGCGTGTGGCAGTAGCAGACGTGCAGCGTGCCGGGCGGCGTGCGGACGTTCTTCGCACAGGCATGGCTGCTTGAGAGGACCAGATCGAAGCCGGACAGATCGAAACGCCTGAAGGCGGTGTTCATCAGCGGCAGCAGCTTGGGGTAGTGGCTTGTGGCGCCGGGTATCCGGTTCAGCGCAGAGGGATGGACCGGCCGGTCTTTGATCCTGGGTGGCCAGGGATCGGGGTCATAGACCGAGGTGAACAGCTCGGCTGCGGGGAACATCTCGAGCAGCTCCATGACGACCTGCTCCGAGCCGCCCGGGATCGTCAGCCAATCGTGTACGACGGCGACCCGCCCAAAGCGTTCACGCAGCGCCTCGAGCGACTCCGCTGCGTCCGTTTGGGGCGCTGGCTCCACCGCTCCGAGGGTACACGCCCCGGGGCCTGGGATCATGGCGCCGATGAGCCCCCCGCCTACCCTCAAGGGCCGCGACATCGTCTGCGTCGGATTTGCCGATTGGGACACCGAGCTGTGGACCAACCAGCACCACCTGATGTCCCGCCTTGCGCTGGACAACCGGGTGCTGTTCGTCGAGTCGCTGGGATTGCGTCGGCCGCAGCTGGCGGGGCGCGACGTACGCCGAATCCTCCGCCGGCTGCGCCGTGGGATCGCCCCGCCACGGCGGGTCGACGGGCTGAGCGTGCTTTCGCCGCTGGTTCTGCCACTGCACTCCAACCGTCTGGTCAGGGAGATCAACCGCCGCCTGTTGGCGGCCCTCGTTGGGCGTGCGGCCCGACGGCTGGGTCTGGAGCGACCGATTCTCTGGGCCTATGTTCCGCAGGCCGAGGCCCTGATCGAGCGGCTCGATCCGTCGCTGATCGTCTACCACTGTGTCGATGACATCTCCGCTCACGCACTGATCGACACGGCCAGCTTCAGGGCCGCCGAGGCGCGTTTTGCGTCCAGGGCCGACCTCGTGCTGGCCAGTGCGCCCGAGCTTGTACGGCGGATGCGGGCGCTCTCGCAGAACGTCCTGGAGGCGCCCAATGTCGCCGACACGGCACTGTTCGCCGCGGCCCTCGGGGACCTCGAGCCCGATCCCGCCGTCGATGCCCTGCCCCGACCGCGGATCCTCTTCACGGGCGCGATCTCCGAGGTCAAGCTCGACATCGGCCTGCTCGCCGAGCTGGCCCGGCTGCGGCCCGCCTGGTCGTTCGCACTGGTCGGCCCGGTCGGCGCCGGCGACCCCCACACGGACATCTCAAGCGCTGGCCGCCGAGCCCAACGTCCACCTGCTGGGGATGCGCGAATATGGCCAGCTGCCGGCCGTCCTGCAGCGGAGCCGATGCCGGCCTGATCCCCTATGCCCGCAACGAGCTGACCAACAGCATCTTCCCGATGAAGGTCTACGAGTACCTGGCCGCCGGACTGCCCGTGGTGGCGACACCGCTGCCTGCCCTGGAGGGCGTCGAGGAGGTCGCTCCGCGCCGCCGATGCGCCGGGAATCGCGCGCGCTGCTCGACGACGCTCTGGCCGCACGACAGTCCCGCGGCTCGGGCCGAGCGCTCCCGTTCTGCTGCAGGGTCATTCCTGGGATACGCGGATCGCTGAGATCACCGCCGCGATCGAGGCCCTTTGAGAGATCTCTTCGTCACCACCCACACGCCCGCCATGGGCTCGGGGCACTCGATGCGCACCTACGGAATCGTCCGTGCGCTGGCCGAGCAGCGCGGCGTGGACCTGCTCTACACGCGTTTCGATGCCCCTGAGCCCGACGGCGCCTACCGTGCCATCGAGGGTGTGGAGCTGTACGAGTCGCAGGCCTCCCGGGGCGCCCGCAGGCTGGCCCGCTACCTGCGGGCGCGGGCCGCCGGGGTACCGGACTGGATCGCCCGCGGAGTTTCGCCCGAGCTGGCCTCGGCGGCCGCACGCCTGGCCGGCGCCCCGGGCCGGGGGCGGGTGATCGCCGACGGCCCCGAGGCGGCCGCCACGCTGGCGCAGCTG
The DNA here is from genome assembly GCA_963744035.1 of uncultured Solirubrobacteraceae bacterium. GTDB lineage: Bacteria > Actinomycetota > Thermoleophilia > Solirubrobacterales > Solirubrobacteraceae > Palsa-744. Next base: position 326,742 of record CAVURZ010000001.1, read on the forward strand.
GCCGCAAGGCGTCCTGTCATCTACAACGCTCACAACCTCGAGTCGGCCTTCCGCAGCGATATCAGCGATGAGGAAGCCCGCGGCGCCGAGCGCCTGCGACGCTTCGAGCGCGAACTGCTCGCGCGCTCCGCCGAGTCCTGGATGGTCAGCGAGGCCGATCTCGCGGGCGCCCGCGAGCTGTGCCCGGAGGCGCGGCTGCGCTACGTGCCGAACGTCGTCGATGCCGCCGCGATCGAGCCTGTCGCTCGAGCCGCCCGCGGAGCAGATGGTGCTGTTCGTGGCGACGTTCACCTACGAGCCCAACCGGGCCGGGCTGCGCTTGCTGATCGAGGAGGTCCTGCCGAAGGTGTGGGCCGAGCTCCCCGACGTCGAGCTGACCCTGATCGGGCGCGGCCTGGACGAGCGTCCCAGCGATGACCCCCGCGTGCACTCGCTCGGCTACGTCGAGGACCTGCGCCCGTTCTACGCCGGCGTCGCGCTGCGCGGTCGTGCCGCTCCTGCAGGGCGGAGGAACGCCCGCTGAAGCTCGTCGAGGCGCTCGCTCACGGCCTGCCGGTGGTCGCGACGCCCGCTGGCCGCCAAAGGACTTGAGGTCCAGCGATGGACGAGCGACTGCCTGATCGCTCGCCGACGCGGACGCCTTCGCCGCCGCCCTTGATGCGGCGTGCTGCGCGACGGGGCCGGCGAGCTGGGCCGGCGGGGCCGGCAGCTGGCGCTCGATCGTTACTCGATCGAGGCCCTTTCGGGGCTGCTCGCCGACGGGGCGCGCGGTGGACATGCGTCCATCGGACCCCTAGCCGCTCACGGGAGACTCCCAACAGCCCGAAACTTCCCTTGCAGTACATCAAGAAGGCGCCGGCGAAGCAGCCGGAGCGCCGTCCCGACAAAGGCACACCTGTCGCGAGGCAGGTTCGCAAAGCCAGGGGTCTCTCTGAGATAGCCCGGTTACCGAAGGAGAATTCCAATGACCAGCTCCCGCCCGGGTTGGACACGTGTTGCGCTGATCGCTGCCGTTTCGGCGATTCCGATGGCCGCTGATCGCCACACCCTGCCGCCTCGTCGGCCAGCCTCGTATCGAGCGAGTGCGGCATCGGTCGCGGCTCGCAGCGCAGCGGACACCGACCGCGCGCTCGCCGCCCGTAACTCCGCCAGCCGGCTGCTCGAAGGGCGCCGAGCGTCATCTCGCCCGCTGCATGCAGCGCCACCCCAGCGATGCGCCACCTGGCGCACCGCCGTGGAACGCGCCGCGCGGCGCCTGCCGATCGCCGCGACCCGTCTCGCCGGCATCCGCGCGGCCCCGCGGTCGACGCTCTCCGGCGAAACGCTCAGCTGGTCGCCGATCGCCGGCGTCGGCGCATACGTCGTCAAGCGCCCAAGGCGCGGCCGGCGACGCACGAGAGCCGCCTGATCGTTGATCGGAACAAGCGTGACCCCGCCGGCCGTCGCAGGCGAAACCGTCGAATACATCGTCCGGACAGCCGCCCGCAACAGCGAATGGTCAGCCGCCGTCACGATCACCTACCCAGCCACCACGCCCCCGTCCGGTGAAACCGGCTCGGGCGCCGGATCCGGCTCGGGCTCCGGGGGCGGCTCGGGGTCCGGGTCGGGATCCGGGTCGGGCGCAGGCCCCGGCGCCGGGATGCGGAGCTGAAACGTCGCTCGACAGGACTTCGAAACAGGCGTCGTCCCGACCACACTCGCCGGCAGCGAGCCGGGCACCGTCAAGGCGCTGGGCGCCGGCAGCGTGCGGATGGAGTTCCCGATCGGCGCGCCCGCCTCGCAGCTCGCCTCGGCCGTCGAATGCTACGCACGGGTCGGCGTGAGGGTCCTTCCCCTGGCCGGCTTCCCCGGCACGATCCCCACCGCCGCGCAGGCCCGCAACCTGGCCAGCTGGGCCTCCACCTACGGCCCCGGCGGAACCTTCTGGGCCGGCAAGGCCTATCCCGCCTCGGTCGCCGTCAGCGACATCGAGTTCGGCAACGAGACCAGCTACACCTACCAGTACTCCGACAACTCCAACGCCGGCTACGCGGCCCGCGCCCAGGCCTACGCGCTGAGCTTCAAGGAAGCCGAGATCGCCGTCAAGGCGGTCAACCCCTCCGTCGGCCTCCTCGCCCAGGCGGACGAAGGCGGCACCGGTTCGCCGGCGTGGGTCAACAACATGTTCGTCGCCGTCCCCGACCTCGCCTCGCGGGTCGCCGGCTGGACCGTCCACCCCTACGGTCCCACGTGGCAGAAGAAGATGGACAACCTCGTCAACTTCACCGCGGCAAACGGCGCGCCCAGCTCGATCCCGATCTATGTCACCGAGCTTGGGATCTCCGTCGACAACGGCCACTGCGTATACGAAAACTACGGCTGGAACGCCTGCATGACGGACTCCGAAGCGGCCTCCGCACTGGCCGGGCGTGTTCGGCGGGATGCGCAGCCGCTACGGCGAACCGGCTCAAGGCCCTGTACCTCTACCAGGCCCAGGACCAGCAGTCTGAAGGTGCCTCCAACAACCGCGAGAGCTACTTCGGGCTGCTGCAGTCCAACGGCGCGCCGAAGGGCTCCTACACCACCGAGGTGGAGTCGGTTCTGGGCCGCCGGCGGCAGCGCGCCACCACCTCCGCGCGCAGGACAGTACGAGCACGGGCCGCGCGGCGCGGCAGCCACCACCTGGCTCTGCCCGCCTGGCGCGGCGAGGCCACCACGCGGCGCGAGCCGGTAGCCGCACGGCCCGCTGGGCCTCGCGCCTCGACGACTGCGGTGCGCGAGAGCAGTGCCAGCAGCCCGATCTGGGTTGCCAGCAGAACGGTAAAGCGAGTGTCGGTGGCTGTGAAGCTCGCGGTCGTCTCGAGCACCGCCAGACCTGCAAACCCGCAGACCGAGGCGAGCCCGAAGGCGCGGATGATCGGCTCACGCGCGCCGCGCCACAGCCGCCAGGCGAGCAGGCCGCTGCCCGAGCAGCATGCCGATATAGGCGAACAGGCCGAGGATGCCGAGCTTCAGCCAGAACCAGAGCGCCGCGAAGTGAACGTACAGTCGCCCACCTTCGTGATCGATCGGCAGGGGCCGCGTGGGTCGCCTGCCATTCGACCCCGACGCCCAGGCCGGTGATCGGATGTTTCTCGATCTCCGCCACGACGTTGGCCCGCTCGTCTAGGCGGTAGCGGTCTTCGATGTTGTTGGAGATCTTGGTCGGCGACAGCGAGGCCGCGCGGGCGACGATCGGCGACTGGTTGTCCAGGTGAACCGAGCTGAGCAGCCAGATCGGCTGCGAGCAAGCGACAGGCCGATCGGGATCAGCATCCGTCGGCTCGTCGGGCGCAGGGCCAGCATCACGACGAGCGGCCAGGCCGAGCACGGCGGCGATCCAGAACGAGCGCCGGTAGGAGAGCAGCAGCGAGGCGAACAGCAGCGGACTGCCCAGCAGCGCCCACAGCGGCGGGCGAAGGCGGGCCAGAACGGCCGTGAAGATCCCCAGGATCGCAATCAGGATCAGCCAGTTGGCCGTCGGTTCGTAGTAGGTCAGCGCTCCTGTGCCCTCAATCGGCGCGCCATAGCCGGCGGCGATCTCCACCAGGCCGATCACCGCCTTCAGGATCGCCAGGCCGTAGGCGATGCGCAACAGCGAGACTACCTGCGGAACCTCGAGATCCATGTTCGCCACGGCCAGCGGCAGGAACAGCAGGTAGTCGAGCAGGTTCTCGTCGTGAAGCGCCCCCGTGGCCCCGACCCCGGCGGTCCGGGCGGTGAGGATCCCCGAGATCATCGCCAGCGCCAGCAGGGCCTGCGGCAGGATCAGCGCGCGGGGGAAAATCAGCCGCCGCTTGTAGCGGAGCATGTCCAGCCCCACCGACAGCACCACCAGTGCGACCAGGACGTTCATCACCGTCGCGTGGGCGTAGAGCTGAGCGGTGAAGTGGAAGAGGCCGAAGTCCGGCCCCTCGGCGAGGATCGTCAGGCCCACGACGAAGCCGAGCATCACGATCGGCCGGCGGAGCATCAGCACGAGCACGGCGAGCCCGAGCGGCGCGAGGAGCCCGGCGGTGCCCAGCTTGTGCCGCCGACGAAGGCGATCAGCGCTGTCAGCACGCCGCGAGGATCCCCGCGATCAGGACTCGCTCGTTCCTCTCAGCCGCCAGGCGACCATCGCGCGGCCCTATTGGTGCTGTCGCTGGCGGGAGGAGCCGCGCGTCTTTTCGCGCGACGGCGGCGCGGGCGCCGGCGCGCGCCGCGGCGCCGCGACCGCCGAGGGAATCTCGGCGTCAAGCGTCGGCTGCTCGCCGCGGTAGGACTCATAGCCGTACTCGCCCGCCTCGCGGATGCCGGTGACGACGATTCCGACCGGCTCGACGATGTGGTGGTCGAGGATCGCGACGTGCGCGGGCGACGTCGTCGCGGGTCGTGCGGCCCGATCCGCGCGATCAGGATCGCGGCGTGGATCGCGGGGTTGTTCAGGAGCACATGGGCGTCGGCGACAGGGTTCAGCGGCGGCGCGTCGACGATCGACCATCGACCCGTCCTGCCCCAGCGACGAGATGATCTCGCCGATCGCCGGCGAACCGAGCAGCTCTGAGGGGTTGAAGGGGATGCGCCCCGCGGGGAGGATCGGAGAGGTTGGGGACATCCTCGAGCGGCTGCAGGAGCAGGTCCTCGACGGGCCGGTCTGCAGGTCAGCGCGGTTGTCAGCCCATCGTGGGCGTCGAGGCCGAAGTGCTCGCTGAAGGTCGGCCGGCGCAGGTCGAGCTCGACGAGCACGACGTTCCGGCCCGCGAGAGCGATGGTGTGCGAGAGGTCCACAGCGACGGTCGTCTTGCCCTCCCCGGCGACGGCGCTCGTCAGCATCAGCGTGTCGATGTCGCGGCGTCACGGCGGCGAAATCCAGCGCGCTTCGCAGGATGCGGAAGGGCTCGAGCAGTTCGGTGCGCTCGGCGGCACGGCGCGTGCGGAAGCCCGACTGGGGAATCGCGCTCAGCACCGGCAGCCGGTACTGGCGCTCGAACTCCTCGAGCGACTTGATCCGCCGGTCGAGCGACTCGAGCAGGAAGACGATCGTGAAGGCAAGGGCAAGACCGATGACCAGGCTGAGGATGATCGTCGTCGAGAGGCTCTTGCCGACCGGCTTGCCGGGTCCGGCGAGCCCGATCACGTTGGCGCCACCGCCCGCAACCGCCCTCAGGGCGTTCAGTTTCTGGACGTATTCTTCGAGCGGCGCCTTCTGGGGCGAGCCGGCGGGGAGCGAGGCGATCTGCTGCTGAAGACGGGTCTGCGCGAGTTCGATGCCGGAGAGCTGCGATTTGACCCGGAACGCGATGTACTGCTCCGCGAAGGCGTTTGCGAGGCGTGCCGAGCTCTGCGGGTCGCCGGTGGTCGCGATGATGTTCAGGACGTCCGCGTTGGCGGCCGCTTCGACTTCGACTTCGTCGAGCAGTTCGCTGGCGGCTGGCGGTTGAGTGCAGCTGGCTGCGCACGCCTTCGGCGACGGCGCGCGAGTGGGCGAGCAGGACTTCGGTGTTCGGCTTCGCGCTGCGGTTCGCTTCCGCCGGTCTGGATCTGCAGGGCGGAATCCGAGGGCGTGCCGCTCTGGAAGGCCACGCTGGCGGTGGAGGCATAGGACTTGGCCGCTTTGCGCTGGTGGACGACGCCGACGGCGAGCGCGGCGAGGACGACCCCGCCATCACCATCCAGCGCCTGCGCAGGATGCTCATGAGGTTCGCGTGAACCTCGCTGTCGCGGGCGCGGTCGAGCTGCTCGCCGGCGCTCATCGGCCCCGAGCTCTTGCTCTGCGCCAGGGACGCGATCATGCGCGCGCCCGTGCGTACGGGTGTGAATTCATCGATCTCCACGCGCTGGCAGCATCGTCCGCGAACGTCCTCGGCTTGAGGGTCGCATATCGCACGGCGATCGCGACCCGCTCGTCAATCGATCGATCCTAGTCCTCCCTCGAACTCTCGCGGGGCCGGTGGCATCGGGCGTGCAGGGCCGTGGCCTAAAAGGCCGGCGCGGCCGAGCGCGTCCTCGACGAACCGCTCCTGCTTCTCCAGATAGGATCGAGCGGAAGTCGCGCGCCCGCGCTACCGGCGCGCTGGACCCTCGCCGCCGTCTGCCTCCGGCTCGAGCAAGGTCCTCGCGAGTGCCGCCGCAGCCGCCGAGCGCGTCAGGGGCGCGTAGAGCAGGGCGTGCTCCTCATCGTGCAGTCCCTCGCCGATGCCGCCGACATCCGCGGCGACGACGCGGCACCCCCGCCAGCGCGCCCTCGATCGGCACCAGCCCGAAGGGCTCATCCCACACCGAGGGGACGATCAGGACGTGCGCGCGCGCGAGCCGGCCGGCCGCCTCCTCGGGCGTCTGCTGCCCGGCCAGCGACTCGACCGCGCCGCCCACACCGAGTGAGCCGGCGAGAGCCCGTCAGCTCCGCGCCGTGGTGAGCCGTCCTCGGGGCCGATGACCTGCAGCCGGGCGGCGATGCCCGCGCTCCTCGCGCAGCAGGGCGAGCGCCCTGATCGCCACATCGACACCCTTATAGGGGGTGACCCGCCCCAGGAATACGATCTCCGGCTCGGGCGCGGGGTTGCGAACCACCGCTTCATAGACGCCCGCGTGGGGCGGCACGGGGTGGAGCAGCCGCTCGAGCACAGGCTCCACGAAGGGCAGGTGGGCTGGTGGTCGGCGCGGATGAACTCCGAGTTCCAGCAGATCGCCGCGCGCAGCGGAAGGAGAGGATCAAGGCGCAGCTGCGGAAGCCCGTTCACGGCCCGGCACCCGGCGCTCCAGAGCAGCCTGCCGGGGCGCGCTCCGCGGGAAGCAACTCGCGCATGAACTGGTCTTGCGTGAAGAGGTCCCCATACGAGTGATCGCAGACGCGGAAGGCGAAGGGCAGGTGGCGGTCGGCAAGCAGCCGCACCGCCGCCTGGGGCAGGTTCGAGGCGTTCCAGCAGTAGACGAGCTCTGGTTCGAAGCTCAGCGCCCCGCTTGCCGTGCCGGGCGCTCGACAGCGCCGCCAGGGGGGCGCGCAGAGCGCCCCGCGAATCATCGGTGAGGAAGCTGAGCTCCGTCGCACTCCCGGCGCAGGGGGACCCGAGGCGGAGATTCGAGGTCGCTGCTCAGCACGAGAACCTCGTGCGCGCGGGAAAGGTGCTCGACAACGGCGGCGCACTCCACCTCGAAGCCGCCTCGGACGACCGGCGGGAACAGGTTCGAGATGACAGGATGCGCAAGGAGCGAGAGCTTAGCTTTGCGACCGGCGCTCAGAGCGGGGCGCGCCGCAGGACCGTGCGGACGTCCTCGCGGCGCACGGGCGCGCAGCCCGAACAGCAGCGCCGGGTAGAGCAGGCAGGCGGCCGGCACGAGGCACCGCCGAGGCCGCCGGCGGCTTCGCGCAGACCCACCAGCAGCGCCCGCAGAGGACCAAGGCCGCGAGGACGTGCGAAGCGCCTGCCCGATGTCGAGGGCGGCCCGGGTTCCAGGCGCGCGCAGGATCACCCTCAGGCTCAGCGCGAAGACCAGCAGCTCGGTGGCCAGGGTCATCCAGGCCGCCGCGAGGAAGCCGTATGGCGGCACCAGGACCAGGTTGCCCGACGACGTTCAGGACGAGCGCGGCGAGGCTGATCCGAAGCGCCGCCCCTGCAGTCCGAGCACAGTCAGCAGGCTGCCATTCAGGTAGCCGAAGCAGATGAACACGAACGCCGCCCCGAGGATCGGCAGCGCCGGGGCAGCGTCGATGAATTCGGCCCCGAAGATCGCCCGCACGACCGGTTCGGAGGCCACGATTGCGAAGGACAGCGCACCCAATGAGGCCACGGCAAGCATCTCCCCGGCAAGCCTGACCGTTCTCAGCATGCGCTCTCGCTCGAGCGGCCAGGAGGCCGCGATGATCGGCGTCAGGGTCGTGAGGATCGAGATCGGCACGAAGTGGGCCTGGTCGAGGATGCCGTAGACCGCCCCGTAGAGCCCGGCGGCGTGGCTGCCGGCTTTCTGGAAGACGATCAGCTGGTCGATGCGGGCATAGGCCATGATCAGGACGCCCGCGACGCCGAGCGGGATGCCCACCGTGACCAGTCCACGCAGGCGCTTGCGCGACGGGCGCGGCCAGCGGTCCATGGCGCGCGAGGCGGCAATCGTCTGCACGATCGAGGCCAGGGCGTTCGTGGCGGCCATCGCGATCGCCAGCGCGACCATGCTGCCGCCGCCAAAGTAGATGATCGCCACGGCGACCGCCCAGAGCACGCTACGCAGAGTCAGGACCAGCATCGGCACGCGGTTGTCGACACGCAGCTGGAAGACCAGCTGAAGCACGCCGACGCCATCGAATGGCATCGTCGCGGTCAGGATCAGCCCGGCGACGAGCATCTGGTGGCTGCGCTGCAGCAGCACGATCGCCACGACCGAGGCGATGATCACGGGGATCAGCAGGCTGAAGCGGACGAACATCATCGCCCCGAACCACTCGTGCTCGAGCTCCGGGTTGGCGGCCACTTCGCGGATCACGACTTTTTCCATCCCGAAGCTCGCGAAATAGCCGACCAGACCGAGGATCACGAAGATCGTCGACCATTCGCCGTAGAGCGTCGTGCCCAGGGTCCGCGCGACGAGCCCCGTGACGACCACGCCGAGGGCGAGGTTGAAGACCCGCGCGACGATCTGCACGAGGATGTCCTGTGCGGCGCGCTGCCTGGTTGCGGTACTTGCTGTGCTCGGCATGACGCGTAGATCCGTTCGGGTCCAGGGCACTGTATCCCTGCATCCAGATACGCCCCTAGGCGGGGCATCGACCATTACATCGGCCTCGGCGGGGCACAACCTCAAGCGCACCGGGACGCCTGCCGATAGCGCTACTACGATTGAGATGCTGTGCGGCGCAGCGGGTCTCCAGGTTCCTCGGAGATGCCCGGACCCGGGCATCGAGCAACCTCAGGCCGATATCAGGACAGGAGATCCAAGTGGCGAGAACGACTTTGGTGACGGGCGGCAGCGGCTACATCGGAGCGCTGCTCGTGCGCGAGCTGCTCGAGACGGGACATGAGGTCCGCGTGCTGGACTCGCTGCTGCACGGGCAGGAGGACATCGCCGCCGAACAGGAGGCCGCCGGCGTGACGGTCATCCGCGGCGACATCCGCGACGCCGATGCACGGGCCCGCGCGCTCAGCGGCGCCGACGGGGTCGTCCACCTCGCCGCGATCGTCGGCGACCCCGCCTGCGCGATCGACCCCGCGCTCTCGCACGAGGTCAACGTCGACGGCGACCGAGGGCCTCGTGGCCGACGCATCGAAGATGGGCGTCGAGCGCCTGGTGTTCGCCTCGACCTGCTCGAACTACGGCCGCATGGCGGACCCGACCGTGCCGATCACCGAGGACGGCGAGCTGCGGCCCGTCTCGCTCTACGCCGAACAGAAGGTCGGCATGGAGAAGCTGATTCTCGGCGGCGCGCGTCGAACGGCCTGAAGCCGACCTGCCTGCGATTCGCGACCGTCTACGGCGTCGGGCGGCGGATGCGCTTCGACCTGACGGTCAACGAGTTCACCCGCGAACTGTGGGCGGACCGCGACCTCGAAGTCTTCGGCGAGCAGTTCTGGCGCCCCTACATCCACGTGCGTGACGCGGGCCGGGCGGTGCGGACGGTGCTCGAGGCCCCGACCGAGCAGGTCGGCGGCCAGGTCTTCAACGCCGGCCGTTCAGGCGAGAACTACCGCAAGCTCGACCTGATCGAGGAGATCGGCAAGCAGATCGACCGCGGAAAAGTGTCCTACGTCCGTCGCGACGAGGATCCCCGCGACTACAAGGTCAGCTTCGACAAGATCCGCGCCGAGCTGGGCTTCGAGACCCTGATGACGGTCCCCGACGGGATCGGCGAGATCATCGCCGCGCTCGACGCGGAGGCCTTCGGGGATCCCTTCGACGGCCGCTACAAGAACATTCCCTGACCCGGTCCCGGTGATGAAGACGACCGAGACCTTCCCCGAGCTGCCGCTGTTCGACCTTCAGCTGCAGCCGCAGGACCTCGAAGCCGTGGCGGAGACGCTGCGCTCGGGGTGGCTGACGATGGGACCCAAGACGGCCGCCTTCGAGGAGGCGTTCGCCGCCCACCTGGGAGCCCGGCATGCCATCGCCGTCTCGAGCTGCACGGCCGCCCTGCACCTTGCCTACCTGGCCGCCGGCGTCGGCCCGGGGGACGAGGTGATCGTGCCGTCCTACACCTTCGCGGCCACGGCGGCGGCGGTCATCTACTGCGGCGGGACACCGGTCTTCGGTGAGATCGTCTCCCGCGAGCACCCGATGCTCGACCCGGAGGACGTGGTCCGGCGCATCACGCCCCGCACGAAGGCCGTCTGCGTGGTTCACTTCGCCGGCTATGCTGCCGCAGCCGACCGCCTGAAGGCGATCTGCGACGAGCACGGCATCGCCCTGATCGAGGATGTCGCGCATGCCCCGAGCGCGGTCCTGGGCGGTCGGAAACTCGGCACCTGGGGTCTCGCGGGCGCATTCAGCTTCTTCTCGAACAAGGTCTTCTCGGTCGGCGAGGGGGGCCTTCTGTGCACCGACTCCGACGAGGTCGCGGCGACCGTCCGGGCGCATCGCTCGCACACGATGACCAGCGGTACCTGGGAGCGCCACAGCGGCAAGACCGACACCTATGACGTCACCGGCCTGGGCTTCAACTACCGCCTCGATGAGCCCCGCTCGGCGCTGCTGCTATCGCGCCTGGAGCGGCTGGAGAGCGAAATCGAGCGCCGCCGCGAGCTGACCCGCCGCTATCGCGGCCTGCTGTCCAAGCTGGATGGCGTGATCGTCCCGTTCGAGGACGCCGACGTCGCCGGGCTCCTCCTGCTACGTGATGCCGATCATGCTCGAGCAGGATGGCCGCCAGGCCGAGATCAGCCAGCGGATGCGCGGTCAGGGCATCCAGACGAGCATCTTCTACCCCTCCATCCACCGCTTCACGGCCTACCGCGAGCGGTTCCCCGACGTCTCGCTGCCGATCACGGAGCTGGCCTCGCGCACCGAGCTGACGCTGCCCTTCTACCCCAGCATGAGCTTCGAGGACCAGGATCGCGTGGCCGCCTCGTTGGCGGAGGCGATCGCATCATGAGCGACGCCGAATGGGAGGTCCCCCTCACCACCGTCGAGGTCTCCGAGCCTGACATCCAGGCCGTCATGGAGTGCCTGGAGTCCGGCTGGCTGACGATGGGACCGCGCACCGGAGCCTTCGAGCAGAAGCTGGCCGAGTTCGTCGGCACGCCTCACGCGGCGGCCCTCTCAAGCGGCACCGCCGCTCTGCACCTGGCCTGCCTGGCGGCGGGGATCGGTCCCGGCGACGAGGTGATCGTGCCGGCCTTCACGTTCGTTGCGAGCGCCTCCGGCCCGCGCTATGCGGGCGCTGAGCCGGTGCTCTGCGACATCATCAGCCCGTACGAGTTCAACCTCGACCCGCAGGACGTGGCCCGGCGCATCACGCCGCGCACGCGAGCGGTGATCGCGGTGCACTTCTGCGGCTACCCGGCACGGATCCATGAGCTGCGGACGCTGTGCGATGAACGCGGCCTGATCCTGATCGAGGACTGCGCCCAGGCGATCGGCGCCCGCGTCGATGACGCCGGGCGCCAGGTCGGGACCATCGGCGAGCTGGGGGCGTTCAGCTTCTTCTCCAAGAAGCAGCTCTGTGTCGGCGAGGGCGGCATGGTCACGACCGCCGACGACGAGCTCGACGCACGGGTGCGGCTGCTGCGCTCGCACGCGATGACCAGCACGACCTGGGATCGCCACCGCGGCCATGACCCGGCCTATGACATCGTCGACATCGGCTTCAACTTCCGCCTCGACGAGCCCCGGGCCGCACTCGGCCTGAGTCGCCTGGGCCGCCTGCAGGAGGCTCTGAACGCCCGCCGCGCGACCGTCAGGGCCTACCGGGAGCGCCTGGCTGGAATTCCCGGCATAGAGCTGTGCTTCGATGCGCAGGCCGTGGAGCGCTCGTCCCACTTTGCCTTCCCGGTCCTGCTTCCCGACCGCTTCAGCCGCGACAGCTTCCGCGACGAGCTCAAAGCCGCCGGCATTCAGACGACCTGGTACCCGGCGCTGCACACCTTCACCGAGTACAGCCGCTTCGCCCCGGACTCGGGGCTCGCCAACGCCGCCGAGACGGGCGACCGCCACTGTGCCCTGCCGCTCAGCTCGACGATGAATATCGAGGAAGTCGAGATCGTCGTCGAGGCTGTCAAGGCCGCCGTCAGCGTCGCGCTCTAGCGGCCGCCTAGAGCCCGGGCAGAAGGCGCTCGCGAACCGACTCGAACTCTTCCTGAGCCTGCTCGTAGTCGTCGTGGCGCCCGATGTCCAGCCAGTAGTCCTCGCTGGGCCAGGAACGAACGACCTCGCCGTCGGCGATCAGCCTGAGGACCAGGTCGGGGAAGTCGAGGCGCTCGCCGGGCTCGATGCGGGCGATCGCCCGAGGAGAGAAGCAGTAGACGCCCATGCTTGCGATGTAGTCGATCGTCGGCTTCTCGTCATAACCGGTGAGACGGGTCGGGTCGTCCAGCTCGCCGAAGCGCAGCACGCCCAGGGAGACCTGGATCTCGCGTTGCTTGGTGGCGATCGTCGCGGCAGCGTCGCTGGCTCGGTGTCGTTCCAGCAGCGCGCCGTAGTCGATATCGGTGAGCACGTCGCCGTTCATCACGAGCACGTCCTCGCCGGCCAGCTCCTCGATCAGGGCGAGCGCGCCGACCGTGCCGAGCGGCTCGCGCTCGCGGAAGTAGTCGATCGGGATGCCGTAGCTCGCCCCGTCGCGGAAGAAGGCCTCGATCAGCTCCGCCAGGTAGCCCGTGGCGATCGTGATCCGTTCGAAACCGTGGCGCTTGAGCTGGCGCACGACGATGTCCAGCACGGGCCGGTCGCCGATCGGCATCAGCGGCTTGGGCAGGACCGTCGTGTAGGGGCGCAGCCGCGTGCCCTCGCCGCCGGCCAGGATCACGGCGCGCTTCATCGGGCTCCCCTTGTTGGCGCCATGCCGAACATCGCTGTTGGATACGGCGCCCCCGTCCCAGCTCCTGCCCAACGGGCCTCCACGGCGCTCATCGGGCGGCCAGGACGCGCTCATAGAGGGCGCCGGTCCGTTGCGCGATTCCCGGCCAGGCGAAGCGCTCGTCGGCGAGGCGACGCCCCTCGCGCCCTCGCCGCGCGCACTCCTCGGGACCGAGACGGACAGAATCCGCGAGCGCCTCGGTGAGCGCCGACACCGTGGGCTCGGCGCAGATCCAGCCCGTCTTTCCGTCCTCGACCGCCTCGACCATGCCCCCGGCCGGATAGATGACAACAGGGCGAGAGAAGCCATAGGCGAGCAGCAGCACTCCACTCTGACTGGCCTCCCGGTATGGCAGCGCAACGGTGTCGGCGGCAAGGAACAGCTGCGCCGCCTCGCTCATCTGGAGATAGCCCTCCCGCACCAGGGCTCGCTCGCCTAGCGCATCGAGGCGGTCCCGGACGGCGCTCAACCCCCCCGTGTCATGCCCGCCCACCAGCAGATGCAGACCGGGTACCTGCTCGACCGCCTCGATCAGGTCTCCGAGGCCCTTGTCGGGGCGCAGCTGCCCGAACATCAGCGTCGCCGACACATCGGGCGCGAGGCCGAGCGCCGTTCGAGCCTGGTCGCGGTCGAGCTCGCCGCCCTGGCGGGCGAGAGCTCCGTACTCGCCGTGTGGGATCACCGTCACCTTTTCGCGCAGCTCCGGCCCGAGGCGCACGTGATCGGCCTCCGTGTGGACGATCGTCGCCGCAGTCAGGTGTGCCATGAGCAGGCGCGGGCGCCGCAGTTTGCCGCCCTCGGCCTCACGCTCGAATGTGCCGTGCGCGGTCTGCACGATGGGCGTTCCGGTGGCGCGCAACAGCAGCACCGCCAACAGGCCGATCTCCGGTGCCTCCCAGCCCTGCGAATGAACGATGTCCGCACGCCGCGCCAGTCGCATCAGCCGCGGCATGGCCGCCAGGAACCGCAGCCCGTTGATCAGCGGGCCCAGGCCCCGGGCACGAGCCCGTCTGGCGAGGGGGCGCTCGCCCCGGATGTAGTGAAAGACACCCCGCACCGTGACGGAGGAGGGCACCCTGTAGAGGTTGTCGGCGGCCGTCGCCAGCGTCACATTCCAACCCTCGCCCGCCAGCGCGGCGACCAGCTCGCCGGTGTAGTCCGCCACGCCGCCGCGGCCGCCCTGCTCGATCATCAGGAGGCGGCGACCGGGCTCGGGGCTCAAGCGTTGCTCGCCGTCGCGGTTGCCAGAAGACCCTCGATGAGCTCGGCCACCACCGGAGCGGCATAGGTGGCCTCGGCATGGGCGCGTGCGGCCGCACCATCGCGCGCGAGCCGCGCCGGATCCTCGAGGTAGCGGACGATCAGCGGTCGCAGGCTCTCCGGGTCGTTCTCGGGCGAGGCGATCGCGCCAAACTCCGGACGGATCATGTCGGCGACGCCCTCGGCGCCCGTCGACAGGCAGGGCCGGGCCGCGAGCATGCCGAGGATCACCGCCCGCGGCGCACCCTCGGTCGGGCTCGGGCAGAAGACCGAGACGTCGAAGGCCGACAGCACATCGGGTACCTCCGCCCCCGGCGTCGGGATGAAGTGGGCACGGTCGCCGAGCGGCGTCGCCAGACGGCGCAGCTCGCCTTCTGTCTCTCCGCTTCCGGCCATGATCAGGTGTACCTGTGGGTTGTCGAGCCCCTGCACGGCCTCCACAACCACATCGTTTCGCTTCTTGGGGTGAAAGCGCGAGATGCAGCCGACGACGAAGGCATCCGGCGGAATCCCGAGCTGCTCGCGGACCCGTGCGCGGCCGTCGGCCGTGAACTGGATCTCATCCGTGCGAAGCACATTGGGGACCACGAGAACCTTCGAGGCGGGCACGCCCACATCGGTCACCGAGGCACGGGTTCCCTCCGAGACGGCCATCACGAGCGAGGCCCCCCGCGCTGCCGCCAGGTAGGCGCGGCGGGGCAGGCCGCGGCGCAGCGGGAACGGCACCGGCCCCCACTCCGACCACACCACCGTACGGCGCAGGCCGGGTGGAAGGAACGGAACCAGCAGCTGCTCCTTCTTGTAGTGGACCATCAGCACGTCGTAGGGCGCCTCGGCGCGCAGGGCCCGGTAAAGGCGCCAGACCAACAGCGGCCAGCGCGCGGCCAGCGAGGCCCAGCTGGTGCTGGAGAGCTTCGGCCCGAGCGAGATCGACCGGACGGTGACGCCGGTGTCGCGACCGATCCCCTCCATCGGGCTCAGCATGACCGTCTCGTTACCGCGCCCACGCAGGGCCTCGAGCATCTCAAGCGCCGCGAACTCGGCACCGCCGCTGGAATCGGTCGTCATGACGCTGATGATCTTCATCGGGTTTCCTGTCGGCTCGCCGGAGCTCCGACATTAGCCCGGCGTCAGGCCCAGATCCGCCTGATCCGCGCGCGGCGACGGGCACGAGACCAGTCGAGCATCGCATCGCCCAGTTCGTAGTCGCCCCTCTGGGCCTCCGGGATCCGGCCGGTCTCGACCTGCTCGATCAGCCGGGGAAGCTCGCGGTAGAACTCGGGCGAGCGGAACGGCGGGTGCAGGGACCACAGGCCGGGAGCGCTGCCGGGAAAGTCGACCCGGCACATCCCCGCCCGGCGCATCGCCTCGCCGATCACGAGCTCGGCGGCGCCATATGGGGGGTTGCCATGCAGCCTCGCCTTCATGCGGCTGATGAGTCGGATCGGCCCGAGCAGCTCCATCGGCAGCATCCGCTGGCGCATCCGGGCGCGGTCGATGAGGTAGAGCCGCGTGTTCATGTTCTCAACACGCACCCCCCCGGGGACTCCCGGGAAGGCGACTGAACCGGGCGGAGCCGAGGTGCCCTCCCGCAGCGGCGGGCCGGCCAGGGGGTTGCAGGCCAATACCACCTCGTGGGCTCGCAGGAGCCCTGCGGCCTCGCCCACCCAGCGCTGGCTCCCACCGCCGAACATCATGTCCGAGTCGAGATGAAGGACGTGATCGTGGCGCGCCTCGAAGAGGCCGTGGAAGTAGGGGTAGACGGGGGCGCCCTTGGTGTCCTTGACGGGCATCTGCGAGCCCGGGCCGAACAGCTCCGCCGCGAGCTCGCTCATCCGCGCGGGGCTGTAGTCCACCTCGGCGATCCGAGCGGACGGGTGCTCGGCGCAGAGGCGCGCGAGCAACTCCCCCATCGGCCCTCGTCGCTCCTCCCAGCCCTCGGCGAAACGCCCGCCCCGCTCGGTCCGGTGCAGGTCGTAGGTGAACAGGATCTCCTGCACCTGACCGGCAAAGCAGCGCAGCTGGTGGGGCAACGTGTGCAGGGCGTGCGGCAGGTCCGTCGGCGCGACGTTGATCTGCAGCGTCACGGGCATCTCGGGCGCCATCGGGGACACCTTAGAGCGGGGGTCCCGCGTCAGCCGGAGCCGATCAGGTGGTGCGGATGATCAGCACCGAGCAGGGAGCGTGGTGGGAGACCTTGTTGGGGACCGACCCGAGCAGGAAGCGCTTGGCCCCGGTCATGCCCTTGTTGCCGACGATCACCAGATCGGCGCCCTGCTCCTCGGCCACGTCGAGGATCGCGTCCGCCGGGTCGCCCTGGCGGGCATAGACGTCGACGGGGACGCCCTCGGCACTGGCAATTTCCGCCGCTGCGGCGAGGGTTGCGTCGATGTCCTCGCGGGGGTTGATCGTCCACTGCAGGTCCTCGGGTGCCTGGCGGCGTTCCTCGGCCAGCCGCTGCGAGGACACCGGCTCGTAGGCGCTGACGATCTGCAGCTTGGCGCCCACGCTCTTGGCCAGCGACACGGCCTGGCGGACGGCCTCGGTGGCTGTCTCCGAGCCGTCGGTTCCAACCAGGATGGACTTGAACATCGCTCGATCATATACGGGCGCAAATCGCTGCGCCGCCCTTTTCAAAGCGCGATCCCGCCCGTAACATTCAACGATGCACGCGCCGCCGCCAAGGAGCAGCTCAAACGCTCGCCTGGCAGGCGCAGGGCGCCCGCCAGGGATGGGCCGGCGAGGGCTCGCGGTGATCGGGCTGGCCGCCGCCGTCGCCGTCTTTGTGGCTGTCCCCGCGGCGTCTGCGCGAACGCCTTCGGCCACGGGCGCCGGTACTCCCTCGCGTGCGACGGTGCTCGAAGCGCAGCGGCTGTTCGGAGAGCTGGGCTATCCGCTGGGCTCGAGGCCGCTGGGCGGGTTCGGACCGCGGACGAAGGGTGCGCTGCGCTACTTCCAGCGCAAGTACGGGCTGCCCGTGACCGGCCTCCCGGACGCCCGCACACTGCTGCTGATGCACACCGTCGCGGCGTCGCTCAAGGGATCGCCGTCGGCCGGCGGCACCCGTGCATCCCAGCCACATGATGCGGTTGAAGGTGTGCTGGGAGGTGACGTCCCGGTGCTCGCGATCGCCGTCTGCCTTGCAGCGCTGCTGGGGGTGCTTGCGCTGACCGCCCGGGAGCGGCCGGCCTAGACCTCAGCCGCGACGCCGGCGATCGGCGCCGCGTCCTGAGCAGCCGTCGCGGGGAACGGGTCGGGCAGGCCGGTGGCGCCGTTCCATTCGACGATCTGGCGGTCCAGGGTCCTGGCGGCCAGATGCGAGGGCGTCACCCGTGCGAAAGCCGGCCTCGGCTGCGGCGGGTGGGCCCAATCGAACTCCCGTCGCATACGGGTGTCAGCCTGCTCGGTGCTCCGCCTGCGGCTTCCACGCAGATCAAGGCCGTGCCAGCTGAGACGGATGAAGCCGAGTAGCAGCAGCCCGTAGAGGACAGCCCAATAGGCCGAGCCGACATCGAAGCTGCTGAGCAGGCCGCGGGTGGCGAACGAATATGCCATCGAGCCGCTCAGCAGTGCCAGCAGGATCACATGGGGAACTATCTGCTGCCAGTGCCAGGCATAGGTGTTCTCCTTGCGCGTGACGCGGTAACCGGGCTTTCCGTCGCGACCGCCGGTCACCGCGAGCAGGCAGGCCTTGGCGTAGACGAAGGCCAGCCCGGCCCAGACGAGCCGCGCGCGCCACAGCTGCTCCAGCGACATCGGCCGGTGCACGAGGGCCAGATACAACTCCAGGGCCGCCGCGAACGGCCAGAAGTGCACGATGAAGGAACTGGTGGAGGTCACCACGGGATAGACGTGGAACAGGAAACCGAACACAGGCGCGAGCAGGAACACGAGCGTCGCCGGCCCCTGCATGTAGAAGAGCCCGAGCTCGTAGAACTGCAGACGCTGGCGCAGCCGCAGGCCGCGCTTGTCGGCCCACAGGGTGAGCCTCACGGTGTCCAGGGCCCAGGTCCCGCGCTGCTTGATGAAGTTCGGCAGGTCCTCCGGCGAATGCTGCGCGAAGGCCCCCAGGATCGGCAGGTAGCAGCCGTCCCAGCCCAGGCGCAGGGCCTCCAGGCCGGACTGCAGGTCCTCGACGAGGTTCCAGGTTGGGAAGTCGCCGATCTCGTGCAGCGCGCGGCGGCGCCAGACGACCCCCGAGCCACAGGGGAAGACCGCGTTGGCGGCGTAGCGGGAGGGCATGGCGCACTGGAAGAAGTGGGGCTGCTGGTTGTCGAAGGGATCGTGGGAGGAGACCGCTCCGGCCTTGGCCGTCTGTACGAAGGCCAGCCGCTCATGGGCCATCAGCTGACCGACGGTCTCACGCAGGAACCCCCGATCGCCCACCAGGTCGTCCGCGTCGCGGGTCTCGACGTATTCGATGCTCTTCGGCAGACGTGTCAGGGCGGAGTTGAGATTCCCCGCCTTGGCGTCCCCGCGGCGGCGGGGGTCCCCGACCCGCGGCGGGCGGTGGTAGCGCAGGCTGGCCGTGGGGTAGGCCAGCGCGAGCTGCCCGACGAGCTCGCGGACGCGCCCATCGTGGGCGTCGTCGCTGACCAGGATCCACAGTCGGTTGCTCGGCCAATCCTGCTCGAGGACCGAGCGCACGGTCCGCTCGAGCAGCTCCAACGGCTCACCGAGCGTCGGCACGATCACGGCCACCGCCGGCTCCTCGCCCTCCGCCACGAGCGCCCGCTCCGGCGTTGCGCGCTGCCAGCGGTTGATCACCGAGACCAGCGAGGCCGCACAGACGACGATGGTGGCGAGCAGGAACGGCAGGCTGATCCAGGCCCGCGACAGGTCGATGTGAGCCACCAGCCATGGCAGGAACCAGGCCATGCCGAGCACCAGCGCGATCGCCGCCAGCCGCGCCCGCCAGTCCGCGTCGATGATCCGCCGGCTCATCGGACGGTCCCCGTGGCGGCCGTCGCGGGCTCGTTGCGCCAGATCTGAACCGGCGCGCGATAGGTCACGAACTGCAGGTTGGAGCCGAGCCCCGTGACGGTTTGGCTCGAGGAGTAGACAAGTCTGAAGGTCCCGCAGCCGCTCATCGCCCGGCGGATCGACGCCGGCCATGGTTGACCTCCCGGGACTTCGATGAACCACTGGAAGCTGCAGACGTCCACGCGATCATGGAGCTGTTCGACCCGCGAGGCGTCGTAGATGTCATATGGGGAGTTGATCCGTCCGCGGTCGTAGAGGTAGGCGGCGTCCACCCAGGAGGAGTTGGCCAGCAGTTTTTCCCCGGGATGGACGTCCCGCACCAGAACGGCGGCCGAGGCGCGCAGGTCGGGCCAGCCCTCGTCGATCCGCACGACCTGGATCAGCCCGAACGCGGCCAGGCCGAGCACGGCGGGCACGGCGATCAGCGCTCGCCACCGCTGCATCGCGAGGCAGAGCGTGACCCCGATCAGCGGCAGCATGAAAAGCAGCCCGAAGACGACATGCTTCTGATCACCCGAGGGGTTGCCGGTGACCATGTGATAGATCGGCGCGCCGATCACGCCGCTCAGCAGGGCCAGGGCGATGCGGCGACGCTGCAGCAGCATCGCACCGGCGATCGCCAGGATCAGGGGGACGGCCGTGAGGTAGACCTGGGAGTAGGCGATCTGGTTGTGCGAGACGCTGAAGTTCGGGTTGTCGTTGACCCTGAAGGCCTCGAAAGCCGTCAGCTGGCTGCGGTCTGCCAGGAAGTAGATCAGCAGCAGTGCGCCCGCGATGAACCCGAAGACGCCCAGGTCCATTCCGGCCCGAGGGCCGCGGGTCGCGACGATCAGGAACACCAGCGGCGGCCCGACGAACATCAGCACCGGGTACTTGGCGAGCACGGCCAGCGCGTAGAGGATCGCCGAGGCGCACAGCCAGGAACGGTCGTCGCGGCGCAGGAACTCGGTCAGCGCCCAGAACGAGAGGCCGGCGGCTGCCACGGCCAGCGTGTCGTACACCGCCAGGTGCGCGAGCGCGATGACCGGCCCGCTGGTCACCGCGGCCAGCGCCGTCGCTGCCCGGACCTGGGGCCCGAACAGGTTGCCCGCGGCCTTGACCGTGCCGAGCAGCCCCACCGTCACGCAGATCGCGGCGGCTGCCCTGGCCCCTGCAAGCCCGAATGCCTTCCAGCCGAGCGCTGCGATCACCGGCCACATCAGTGAGCCTGAGAACCAGGACAGGTAGTTGTCGCTTATGCCGTGGCCCTGCAGGGTTCGCAGGCCTGCCGCCACATAGATCCCCTCGTCCAGGAACGGTCCCCTGATTTCCAGCGAGCTGATCAGGAGCTGGGCGGCCAGGAAGACCCCAAGCAGCACCCACGGCGCGATCAGCACGGCCCTCGAGATGGCGCGGGGCTGTTCACGGGCCAGAGCCCGGCGCTCGCGCGTCAGATGGCGGGGAGGGGCACCGACGGCGACGCTCATGCCGGCTCCGGGCCTTCAGGCTGTTGTGTGCGGTCCGCTGCGCTCATCCGTGATCAGGATCCCCGCTTTCCCTGCGGCCCGACGTGAACCCAGGCGGCGGCCGACGGAACGCCCTGAGAGTCAACGAGGAACACCATGTAATACCCGGGCGGCGTCAGGTCCGGATTGGACGGGAGGCCAACGTTCAGCTGACCGCTTTGGTCGCTGGTGATCGGCAGGTTGACCTCGCGCTGGTTCGGATCCGAAGAGTGGGTCACGGCGGCTGGGCGCACGAGCACGGCGGAGGTGATGTTCGCCGGCGAGCTGTAGCTGAGGACGTGTTCGGTCCCGTATTCCCACTGGGTCGTCCGGTTGACCGATCCTTCGAGCTGGTTGGCCTGCCCGTCGACGAGGTTCAGCATCGGCCGCACCCCCTGGGTCAGGTAGGAGGGGGTGTAGATCGAGATGCGGGTCTCGAAGGTTTCTTCGCCGTTGGCGTTCGCCGGGTTGGAGCCAAGCGTCATGACCCGCCCGTCGGGCAGCAGCAGAGCCTCGGAGTGGTAGTCGCGGCCGACCGGGTCGTGGGCGACCGAGGTGAAGGAGTTCGTCTTCGGGTTGAAGATCGAGGACTCAAGGACGTTCTCTTTGCGGGGGACCAGCGAGCCTCCGGTCTCCAGCACCATCCCGTTTGGCAGGGCGACCGCCGAGACATACATCTTGCCGGCGCCCATCGGCTCCATCGCGCCACCTTCTTCCATCGTGCCGCGGGGAAGGTCCGGTCCGGGGACCCAGTGGGGGTCGGCTTCATCGAGTTTGATCTCGTCGGTGGTGTTGGTGGCGTCCTCTTCGGGCGAGTAGGTTTCGCCGCCGCCCATGATCATCACCTTCTGTTCCTGGGCCGGCGGGAGCAGCAGCGAGGCGGATTGGTCACGCTCGTCGGGGAGCGTCAGCCCGGGGGTGTCGGTGATTCGTTTGACCACCTGCCCGTCGGGAAGGGTCAACAGGGCGTCGGCGCTCGATTCGCCGGGCGCGCAGTAGTAGAGCGATGAGCCGCTGGGGGCATATTCGGTTCCCTCGAGGCCTTTGCCGAAGACGTGGCTGCCGTCGTAGAAGAGACGCCCGTCCGCGGTCAGGATCATGGTCGGGTACAGCCCCCAGAACCAGGTGTACTCCTGTTGCAGCTTCGTGCTGCCGAAGCCGACCCATTCTTCGGAGTTGTCGCCGTCCGTGCCGGCGTTGCCCGGTCCCGTGTAGTAGTTCGTCTTCGTCGTTCCGACGCCGTGCTCGTTCAGGCCGCCGAAGGAGATCACATCGCCGTTGCCGAGCTCTGTCGCGCTGGGGTACCACGTCCCGGACAGCAGAGGCCCGGGTTCTTCCTCTTCGAGCTTCGTTTTCGAGCGTTCTTTTTCGATCGTCGACTTGACCGTTTCGTATTCGTTGGTTTCGATATTGAAGATCCAGCTCGCGTTCTCGCCCTTGTATTCCGTGCTCGGCGGGTGTCCGGGTTCGGTCGGCGGGGGGTAGGCGCTGGTCCCACCGATGATCAGCACGTTGCCGTTGGCCAGCTGGACGTGGCCCGAGCAGAAGACATCCTTGGGCGTGGCCAGCGATTTCCACTGGTTCGTCACGGGGTCATAGAGGTAGGACCTGAATTCTTCCTTTTCGAAGGCTTCTTTGCTGTTGCCCGAGCCGGCCATCACGAGCACCTTGCCGTTCTGCAGCAGGATCGCGTGGACCGATCTCGCTTTGACCGGGGTTTCGAGCACTTCCCAGCTTCCGGGCCCGGGGGTTTCGGCGGCGGCCGGCGCCGGCGACGTCGTGACCGGCGCGGCATAGGTGGGTCCCGGCGCGCGCTTCACGGGGAGCACGCTCAGCGTGAAGGCTCCGGCCTGGACGCTTCCCTTGCCGCCAAGGCTGAGGGCGATCGAGACGCGGTCCACGCCGGCGGGAATCGGGCGCAGGTTGACCGAGAAATGCTTCGTCCTCGGAGCCCTGGCGAGTTTTGCGGCCGTGTACCAGAGGTGCCAGGCACTCCTCGAGTGCGTCAGCAGAATGACCTTCAGCGAGCCGGTGGTGCTCCGGTAGCGCAGGGCGGCCCGGTAGCTGCGGCCGGAGCTGACGTGAGCTGCGCAGGACGGCGTCTGAGCGACACTCACCGGACTCCGGTAGCGGCGGATCGCGAGATCGGGCAGCGCGGCGGCCCGGACCGCGAAGCGTACGGAGTGCGCACCGAGGGAAACAGCCGCATAGCAGCGGGTGCTCTTTGCCTGCGATGGCAGCGGTGCGGCGAGCGACAGCGCCAGGCCGAGGCCCAGCAGGGAAGCCGATCCCAGCCATGCTCGCGGACTGGAAAAGTGGGGGCTGTTTCTAAGAAATTTCACAAGAGCATTCAAGGTCCGCTGTACTGTCAACGATCCCCGAGAGGGGTTTTTCGCGCGCCTGCCTTCGAGTCGATGAGTCCAGAGCCCGCCACCGATCTTCACCAATGACCTGCCGAAGCCGATCCCTGAACCCGATGGGTCCTCGCGACGTCCAGCCTGGCCCTCAGGCCGAGCCATCCAGCCGCATTCGCAGGCCCCTGGCACGTGGGGCCGGCGTGATTGGGCTGCTGGCAGCGTGTTGCCTGCTCGGGACATTATGCAGCTCGGCGGTGCTCGGAGCACAGACGCCGGCCGAGCACCTCAGCGCCGCCACCCAGGCAGGCGGATCGGGTACCGGCGCGGGCCCCTCGACCCACGGAAAGGCGCGGCAGCGCAAGCGCCAGGCCTCCCGCAGGTCGGCGCGGACCCGCCGCAACAAGGCTGTTCGCCGCCATGTGAAGGCCTGCAAGCACAAGCGCCGCTGCCACAAGGGCAAAACGCCCGTCGGCGGCACCGGCCCGGAAGCCGGTGGAGGCCCGACCTCCGGAGCGCCGGGCACACCCACGCCTCCAGGAGGCGAAGGCGGCGGTGAAGGGCTGCCCGGCCCGGTCAACCCCGCCGAACCGCTGCGGCTCTTCTCGACGGCGAGCGTCTTCAACGAGCTGCTCCCGGCGGACCCGCCGCTGGCAAGCGGCTCCTCGGCGATCGTGGCGGGCTTTCAGCACCAGATCGCGACCCATCAGGGTCACATGGTCATCAATACGACCGAATGGAGCACTCCGGTCTACACGGTGCCCGCGGGCGCGCCGACGGTGGCGATCGTCGGGCAGAGCTCGATCTGCCCGCGGCCCGGTGGCGTCTTCGCGGGCTTCCAGGCCCAGATCGAAGCGGTTCCCCTCCCCGCGTCGGCCCTGCCCGCCGGCGGCACGGACAAAGAGGTCGTCGTCTGGCAGCCCTCGACCGGTCGTCTCTGGGAGCTCTGGCGGGTCGTCAAAGAAGGCGGCCGCTGGACCGCCTGCTGGGGCGGCGAGATCGAAAACGCGATGAGCAGCGACGGGGTGTTCCCGGCGCCGTTCGGAGCGGGCGCCTCGGGTCTTTCGCTGCTCGGCGGGCAGATCCACATCGAAGACCTCGAACGCGGCTCGATCAACCACGCCCTCGAAGTTCTGCTGCCCGACACCCGCTCGGGAACCTTCGTATGGCCGGCCGACAGGACCGACGGCGAATCGACCGCGTCCGACGCCATCCCCGAGGGGACGCGCCTGCGCCTCAGCCCGAGCCTGGACCTGTCGGCGCTGCACCTGAGCCCGCCGGCGCTGGCGATCGCCAGCGCGATTCAGCGCTACGGGATGATCGTCGGGGACACGGCCGGCGACGTGGCCCTGTCCGCCCAGGACCCCACGCCGCTGACGAGCGAAGGTGGCGCGAACCCCTACGACACGCTGCTGCCGGCCCCGTATGACACGCTCGATTCGGTCCCGTGGGACAGGCTGGAAGTGATCAGCCCGGCCTTCCACGGCTGAACCCGGCCGGACGTCACGCTCGCGGGTGACGCCGCCCCGCTCGCCTATGGTTCTGATGAGGTGATCGACCTCCACTGCCACGTCCTGCCGGGCATCGACGACGGCCCGAAAACGATCGAGGGCTCACTCGAACTCGCGCGGGCAGCGGCCGCGGCGGGTATCGACACGCTGGTGGCCACCCCGCACGTGGCGGCGTCCTATGACAACGATGCCGCCTCGATTGCCGTGCTGGTCGCCGAACTCGGCGAGCGCCTTGCCGAGGAGGAGATCCCCGTCACGGTCCTGCCGGGCGCGGAGATCGCGATCACCCACCTGCCTGAGCTCGATCCGGCTCAGCTCTCCCTCCTGGGCCTCGGCGGCGGGCCCTGGCTGTTGGTCGAGCCGCCGTTCAGCCCGGTCGCTCCGGGTCTTGAGGCGACGCTGCTGGAGCTGCGACGCCGGGGACACCGCCTGGTGCTGGCGCACCCCGAGCGTTGTGCCGCCCTGCAACGCGACCACGATGTGCTGCGGTCGCTGGCGGGTGCCGGCGTGCTGATGTCGATCACGGCCGGCTCGCTGGTCGGGCGCTTCGGCGGCGAGGTCCGCCGGCATGCCCTGGCGATGGCCCAGGAGGGGCTGATCCACAACGTGACCTCCGATGCCCATGACGTCCTCAGGCGTGCGCCGGGACTGGCCGAGGAGATCGATCGGGCAGGCATGGGGGCGCTGACAGAGTGGCTGACGACGCTTGTTCCGGCGGCCGTCCTGGCAGATCAGCCGATCCCACCCGCGCCCGAGGGCGCCTCCTCGGCGGGGCGCAGGAAGCGGTTCTGGCAGCGCGGAAGCTAGGCGAGCTTCGTGATCGCGATGATCATCCCGATCACGACGAACACGACGATTGCGGCTTGAGTCCACATCCAGGTCGGAGACATCGCCCGACAGCGTACCCGCACGCTTGCCGGCAACCGGCGGATATCGCTTGAGTCGTCTCTATCGTTGTCCGATACCTATGAAGATGCCCTCCCGCCAGCCCAGGACCGCGCTGATGGTGGCCCTGGCGCTCGCGCTGGCGGTCTGCCTCGCCGCGGGCGCGGCCGCCGCACCGCGCCGCGGAGCCCGCACGAGCTCGACCGGGCCGCTTGGCGGCCTGAACGTGATCGGCCTGGGATACAACTCCTCGCCGTCTGAAGCTGACCGCTCGATCGCGGTCGCGAAGAGCGTCAAAGCACGGGTCGTGCGGGTCGTGATCCCGTGGGCGGCACTCGAACCCCGCGAAGGCCGCGGGATCGACCCTCGCGCGCTGGCATTCACCGATCGCCTGATGGCCGACGCCGGTGCCGCTGGCATCCGGGTGATCATGACCGTCGAACGGACGCCCTGCTGGGCATCCTCGGCGCCCGCAAAGCTGCTGCGCAAATGCCGCCCGGAAGCCTTCAGCGCCGCCAACGCCTATCCCCCGCGTGACACCGCCACCTACGCGGCGATCGTCGCCTACCTGGCCCGGCGCTACGGCAGCGGACTGGCCGCACTTGAGGTCTGGAGCGAGCCCGACCAGATCAACGAAGCCTATTTTGCGGGCCCTGAAAAGGTTGCCCGCTACGCCGCCCTGCTGCGCGCGGCATATCCGGCGATCAAGGCGGCCGACCCGTCGGTGACGGTCCTCGGCGGCTCCCTGACGGGCTCTAACGGCCTGTTCCTCAAGGCGCTCTACGCAGCCGGTATCAAGGGCTTCTATGACGGGCTGTCGGTTCACTACTACAACCTGACGCTGGCCTCGGTGCGCTCGATCCACCAGGTCCAGGTCGCAAACGGCGACACCAAGCCGCTGTGGCTGGACGAGTTCGGCTGGACCAGCTGCTGGCCCCGCCATCACTCCCAGCAGGAGCAGGGCTGCGTGACGCAGGCGACGCAGGCGCTCAACGTGACCAACACCTTCCGCGCTCTTGCGCGCGTCCCCTATGTGGCGGCCGCGGTCGTCTACAAGCTCGAGGACTCGCGCAGCGAAGACTTCGGGCTGCTCTCCGAACGGGGGCTGCGCAAGCCGGCCTTCGCCGGACTCTCCCGAGCGCTGGCCTCACCCTTCGGCAGCATCAGCGGCGTCAGCCTGAAGCTCCGCCGCAGCGGCTCGCACGTGGTGGCCACCGGCTCCGGCCCGGTCGGCGACTTCATGCAGATGGAAGTCTTCCAGGGCCCCACGCTGCGCTTCAAGGCCCTGTTCACGCTGAACCGCTTCAACCGCTTCACGGTCAGCCTGCCGTCGGTCCTGGGCACCAGCGGGCTGCGGGTGCGGGTCTACCAGTACTGGATGGGCCCCGGCAGGGCCAGCCAGCGCAGCATCTGAGCACCGGCTCCGGAACAGGCGACACCGGGCGGCGGCGGGCGCCACCAGTCGGTGGGACGGGCTCGCGGTCGGACGGGCGCTACTCGGCGTGGCGGAACAGCGCCAGGATGGTCAGCGCAAGGATCTTCATGTCGAGGCCCAGTGACCAGTTGGCGATGTAGTAGTTGTCCCACTCGACCCGCTCTGCCAGCGATGTCTGCCCGCGCAGCCCATGGACCTGGGCCCAGCCGGTGATGCCGGACTTGACGCGGTGACGGTCTCCGTAGCGGACGATATCCTGCCTGAAGAGCTCCACGAACTCGGGCCGCTCGGGGCGGGGCCCGACCAGGCTCATGTCGCCCCGGACCACGTTCATCAGCTGGGGCAGCTCGTCCAGCGAGGTACGGCGCAGCAGGCGCCCGACCTTCGTGCGGC
The DNA here is from genome assembly GCA_963744035.1 of uncultured Solirubrobacteraceae bacterium. GTDB lineage: Bacteria > Actinomycetota > Thermoleophilia > Solirubrobacterales > Solirubrobacteraceae > Palsa-744. Next base: position 354,044 of record CAVURZ010000001.1, read on the forward strand.
GGTCGGCCCCCTCGACGCCGCCGGGCGCGATGTCGCCGGCGAGCAGGAAGTCGAGCGCACTGCTCTCCTCGAGCCCGTTCTCCGCGCTGGCGGGCGCGGCCCGCATCGAGCGGAACTTGTAGAAGTCGAAGATCCTGCCGTCGCGCCCGACGCGCCGCTGGGTGAACATGATCGGACCGGGCGAGCTGAGCCGCACGGCCAGCGCGATGAGCGCGATCAGCGGGCTCAGCAGGACCAGCAAGAAGATCGCCAGGGCCACGTCGAGGGCGTGCTTGACGGCGAACTGGACCCCCTTGGGATCAACGGCCCTGAACGACATCAGGGGTAGGCCACCGACCGTGTCGTAGCCGACGCGGTCGTTGATCGTGTCGAACATGCGGGGGATCACCGAGACCTCCACGCCGAGTTCGTGGCAGTGCTGAATCAGGCGGCTGACGCGAGCGTCGGCGACCGATGAGAAGGCGACGATCAGGTGCCGCACGCCGGTCCGCTCCACGGTCGTTTCGAGGTCCTCCACGGTGCCCAGGATCGGCACGTCGCGACCGCCGACCTCGGCGACCGAGCGAGGGTCCTCATCGAGGAAGCCGATTGGCGTGAGGCCGTACTCGGGGTGGCTCTCGAGCCGGCGGGCGACCTGGGCGCCGACCATCCCGGCGCCCATGATCAGCACGGGCTTGCCGACCAGGCGGTTGGCGCGAGCCCAGCGCTGCAGATATGACAGGCCGCCGCGGCCGAGGCTCACGGCGATCAGCGAGAACAGCCATGCCCGCAGCCAGTCGCTCTGGCTCGGGACCTGCCCGTTCGCGAACATGCCCAGCACGGCCACGGCCATGGCGCCGACGGAGACGCCGCTGAGGACCGGGACGAGGCCGTCGAGCACGAGGGCCCGCAGGCGTGTCCGGTAGATCCCCCGCAACTGGAAAAGGGCGGTCACGACAAGCGGCATGACAAGCAGCGGAGCCTGCTCGGGCGTCGCGTCAAGGACGCCGCCGACCCCGCCCAGGGCGATCACCACCGCGATGCACAACATCACGAAGTCGACCGTCCGTCGCACGATGCCCCAGCCGTAGCCCTCGAGCGCCCATTGCAGTGGGCCGCGGAAGACGGCGTCGGCGGCCGCCCTCGGCCAGGGAGCGTCGTGACTCAGCTCCGTACGGAGTGGGAGTGTCGTTGAAGTCTGCTGGGTGATCCTTGGTGGGTCCATGAATTTGTGGGAGGCCCTAGCCCCTATGGGGTTTCTCGGGTTCTTGGCGCCGTCCCTTTAGCCCAATACGTTCCTAGGGGGTTCTGCGGGTCAACCGGCGGGTCAGAACGGCCGTCAGCGCCAGCGCCATCAGGCCAAAGACTACGAGAAGGATGTCGCTGCCGGAGAGCCCCAGGGTCCCCCCGGAGGCGCTCGAGGAGACATGCGCGAGGTCCGCCGTCGGCACGGCGCTGACGGGCACCGTCGGAGCCTGCGTCGAGGCACCCTTCGAGCCCTTGGCTTTCGTCACATGAACGTGGCGGGCGCCGGCGCTTTTCGTGGTCGCACTGGAGCTCGACGGCTGGGACGCCGCGACGGTCAGTTCGCTGCCCGAACCGCCTCCGGAGGAGCCCGATGAGCCGCCGCCGGGAGGATTGACGAGCGAGCTGCCGATGATCGTCTGACTTCCCTGACCCGGGCCGCCATATCCGCTCAGCAGAGGGTTGGCCGAGGCGGCCGCGCAGGGAAGCATCAGCGCAAGCGCCGTCAACGCTGCTGGCAGCGCGAATGTGCTGCTGATCTTTGTCCTACGTCTGACGCCCATGCATCCCTGCCTTGTCGGGTGACGCGAGCGCGCAACCACGATTCCTATTCCTTTGTCCGACCATTTCCCGCTTTCCACGCTTTCAACACCGTTTCCTGAGCGTGTCAGCGGATCATCCGCATCCACCCTCAACGTAGCGCACAGGACGGCACCTGAGAGCCGCTATTTCCCGGTATTCATCGGCTCTTCGTTCAGAATCGCTGACCTTTGATCAGGATCGCCCGGTTCAGCCCCTGCACGCTCAGCCGCTTGCCCTGGCGGACCAGTTCGAGAGCTTCAACGGCCAGCGGTTCGCGGGGGTTGAGTGCGACGGCCCGCTCCAGGTATCTCAGCGCTCGCGCCCGTTCGCCCCGGTAGGAGGCGATCACACCCAGCTCGAGCGTCGCATAGGCCCCGTTCGGGGTTCGCGACAGAGCGTCGGAGAACTCATCCCGGGCCCGGTTCAACTGTCCCAGGCGCAGCGCGATGCTGCCCGCGACCAGATGGGCCTGGTCGCTCAGAGGATCCAGCTGCGAGGCCGTTCGGAGCTGCGAGTAGGCCGTCGCGGGCGAGCTGGTCCAGCTCTTTGCCGCCCGCTGGATCTCCAGCTGGCTCAGCCAGGGCCCGATGAACGAGAGGGCGATCACCAGGCCAAGTAGGCCGGCCAGCCCGATCGCGACAGGCCGGGGCAGGCGCCGCGGTGCGACCCCGCCGCCGCGCGGCTCCTCGGCGGAGAGCTCATCATCATCGTCCCCCGAGGCGTCCTGTTCGGGACGAGGAGGCGCCAGCGAGCAGGCCAATCCGAGCAGGGCGAAGGCCGGCGCCCCCAGCCCCGCGAACTCCCAGAACCAGTCGAAGGAGCCGTGGATCACCCAGTAGGCGAACGCCGCCACAGCGCCGGCGGCGACCGCTCGCCCGAGAACGTCGGGTGCGCGCACGGCCCTCGCGGCGACGGCCAGCGCCGCCACCAGGCCGGCGAGGGCCAGCAGCGTGCCGATCAGGCCCGTCTGGCTGAGCGTTCGCAACTCGACGCTGTGCGGATAGCGGGGCGTCTCGGTGCTGCGGCCATGCACCAGGTACTGCTGCTGGAAGTTGTCCGCACCGATCCCGAGCAGCGGGTGGGCGGCGAATTCGTTCAGGGCGACCCGGAAGAAGTCATAGCGGTTGCTCCCCAGCCCGCTGACGAGCCGGTCACCGGTTTCGCTGTTGGCTCCGTAGCCGCCCTTGAAGGTGTTCCAGCCGTGTTCGACCCGCGCCACCGGATTTCCCGCCGCGGCCAGACCGCCGGCGAGCACGATCACGAGCGCCGCCAGGGCCACCGCGCCCGTCGCGCGGTGGAGGCGCCGGGCCGAGGCCTGGGGAAGCGAGCGCCGCGACTCCAGGGCGGCCCCTGCCGCGACGAGCACGGCGACGACGGCCGCCGCGAGCAGCGTCGCAACGACCGCGTGATGCAGCGTCCCGGCGACGACCTGTTCGCCATGCAGGCGATCGCCGACATGCAGCACCGCCGGCGCCGCTGCGGCGATCCCCGCACCCACCGGAACGAGCATCGCGAACGTCCTGGTCCGTCCCGGTAGCAGCAGGAAGACGCCCACCAGCATCACCGGTGTGGCGTAGAGCGAGCCCCTGCTCTGGCTCAGCAGGGCGACCTCGGCGAGCAGCACCGCGGACCCCGCCAGCAGCCCCCGCAACGCCCAGGGAAGGCGCGGGCTGCGCGCCATCAGCACCGCCGGCCAGAAGGCCATCAGCCACTGGGCCGCATTTGCGTTTGCGTAGTCGCTGGGGTAGACCAGCCGCCCGCCCGGCAGCAGGCTCTGAAGCCGCGCCGAGCTGGCCGCGTCGATGTGCAGCAGCGTGAACAGGGCCAGGCAGCTCAGGGCCAGCGTCCAGGCACCGAGCAGGATCGCGGCGCTGAGCGGCTGCTGGCGCCAGCTCGCGAACAACGCGAACACGAGCAGGTAGAGCAGCGTGCGGTTGGCGCCTTCCCACGCGTCGCCGGGCACCCCGGCCCACAGGATCGACAGGTAGCTGAGTGCCGTGAAGGCCGCCAGGCAGCCGAGCGACACGCGGACGCCGAGCGGCATCTCGGCCAGCCTGTCGCGCAGCAGCACCGCGGTGATCGCCAACAGCCCGAGGATCAGCAGACCGCCCGGGGCCCAGTGGGTCACCGGGTAGCCGGACTGGTCGGTCGCCCACAGGAAGAACAGGGCCAGGGCGACCAATGCAGGCACCGTCGCCGGCGCGCTGCGCAGCGACGCCGTGAGCTTGGCCGTCATCGCGCCCACAATAATCCTCGTGGTGGAGGACTCAGACAGCCTGATCGACTTCTATGAGGAGGCCTACTCGAGCACGGGCTCGGATGGGGCGCTCTACGCCGATTGGCGGACACTCAGTGCCATCGGCAAGGCCGAGCACGTGATCAAGCTCTGCCACGACGCGGGCATCGCTCCGCAGAGCACGCTCGACGTGGGCTGCGGCGACGGGGCCCTGATGGAGGAGCTTCACGCGCGGGATTTCGGCGGGCGGCTCGTCGGCATGGAGATCAGCGGGGCGGCCGTGAAGATCGCCGCGGAGCGGGCCGCTGTCGACTCTGTCGGAACGTTCGACGGCGTCACACTGCCGCTGGCCGCGGACTCCTTCGACCTGGGGATCCTCTCCCACGTGCTCGAGCACGCTCCCAACCCGCCGGCGCTGCTGGCCGAGGTGTCTCGTGTCTGCAGGGCCGTCGTCTTCGAGGTCCCGCTCGAGGCCAACCGCTCGGCGCGCCGGCCGGCCAAGCGCGCCCACGCCCGGGAGATCGGCCATCTGCACCGCCTGGATCGCGTCTCAGCCCGGCGGATCGCGGTGGACGCCGGGCTCAACCCTGCCGCCGAGCTGGCCGACCCGCTCGGCCTTGAGGTCCAGCGCTTCTTCGCCGACACGCCCGCTCAGCGTGCGAAGGCGAGCGTGAAGTGGGCGCTCCGGGCGGGTGCCCATCGCCTCGCGCCGGGCATGGCCGAGCGCCTCTTCACGGTTCACTACGCCTGCCTCTGTCTGCCTGAGGCCGGGTAGCGCCGGAGAGCAGCAGTTCGAGGATCCGGCCCATCAGATCGTCGGGGATCGCATCGGGATCGGCGAGCTTCTGCCGGGCGATCCCGTCGGCCAGCGCGTCGATCGCGATCGCCAGATGCTCGGCCGGGATCGACAGCTCGAGATCGAAGTCCCTCACGCCGTCGGCGATCAGGCGGCTCAGGGCACGCCGCACCTGGGCGAAGCGCTCGGCGACCTTTGGCCTGACCTCGGGGTCGCGAACGCCGTAGGCCCAGAACTCCATGAACAGCAGCAGCAGCTCGGGCTCCCGCTCGATCGTGCTCATCCACTGCCGTGCTCCCCCCGCTGCCCGCTCGGCGACCGACGGGCGGGCCCGGACGGCCTCGCCCACCTCGCGCGTGTGCTCCTCGATCTCGCGCTCCATGAGCACCAGGAACAGATCCTCCTTGCCCTCGAAGTTCGAGTACAGCGCGCCCGTGGAGAAGCCGGCCTCCGAGGCGATCTCCTCGACCGAGGCTCCGTGGAAGCCGCTGCGAGCGAACACGCCGCGGGCTGCCGCGAGCAATCGGTCACGGGTGTTCGCGCGGCTCTCCTCGCGGGTCATCCTGCCGGGCGCGGGGACGGGATCGGGGGTCCAGGCATCCGTGGAGGTCGAGGAGCTCCTCATCGGGACATCCTACTTGCCAGAGCGCTCGCTATTCCGATAACGTTCATTATCCATTCTTCGAGACGGAGGCATCTGATGGCGAGCGCAACCAGCTCCACCCAGCCCGGCTCTCCCAACGTCGCCGGCCTGCCGGCGGACGCGATCTCCTATGAGGACCTGTATGCGCGCTGGGAGCGCGGCAACTGGTCGGCCATGGAGCTGGACTTCACCGAGGACGCGCGCCAATGGCGCGAGGACTTCACGGAGTTCGAGCGCCAGGCGGCGCTGTGGAACTACTGCCTGTTCTTCTGGGGCGAGGACGCCGTCGCCGACAACCTCTCGCCATACATCGACGCCGCGCCCCGCGAGGAGCAGAAGTACTTCCTGACCACCCAGCAGGTGGACGAGGCCCGCCATGCGATCTTCTTCCGCCGCTTCATGCAGGAGGTATGCGGCATCGGGGACGGCTCGGCCTCGAGCGGACTGCAGGCGATCAAGCCCCAGCTGACCTCGGGCTTCCGCAAGATCTTCGATCGGCTGGACACGATGGCCGACGAGCTGCGGGCCGACCGCTCGCCCGCCAAGCTGGCGGCCGCCGTGACGCTCTACCACGTCGTCATCGAGGCGGCGCTGGCACAGCCGGGCCAGCACTTCATCTGCGGCTACCTCGAGCGCCGCGATCAGCTTCCGGCATTCCGCAAGGGAATGGAGAACATCGCCGCCGACGAGCAGCGCCACATCGGCTTCGGCGTCAAGCTGCTCTCCGACCTGAACCGGGAAGACCCGGTCGGGGTCCCGAAGGCGGTCGCCAAGCTGCTGCGGGAAGTCACCCGCTACACCTCCCAGGTGCTGATGCCCCCCGGCTGGGACGAACGCTACGTAACGACCTTCGGCGCCACCCTGGACGACGTCGGCGTGGAAGGGCTCACCTCTATGAGCACCAAGCTCCGCTCCGCCGGGCTGGCGCTTGAGACGCTTCCCGGGCCGCCGCTGATCCCGCCGGGACTGACCCCGCTGGAGACCTCTCAGCGCGGACGGGCGCTGGCCAAGGCCGGGATCATCGGCGTGAAGGAAGGCCCCGCCGGGCGCGACCCCGCGACGGTCGCGCTGCTGTTCGACACGATTCGCCGGCAGGTCAACCCGGCGCACGGGCTGACGCAGCCGATGACGCTGCAGTGGGAGTTCACCGATCCCGACATCCCCGCCTGGAATCTGCGGGTCAACAACGGCTCGAGCACCGTCGAGCAGGGCGAGGCGCCCGGCGCCGACGTGCGGCTGCGACTGTCCTGGCAGGACTGGGTCGACATCGTCGGCGAGCGCCTCGATCCGCTTCGCGCGATGGCCACCGGGCGGCTGCGCCCGCGCGGCAATCCGCTGGCGCTCGCGCGGGTCGCAAAGATCTTCCCGCGCCCCTGATCGCCCTCGCCACCGGACGCTAACCGGGGCCGAACTCACGTGCCGCCGCCGATACCGGCAACGCGGCGGCCGTCGCGTTGATCGACGCACCCCGTTCGCCGGCGGCCGGGCGGGGCGCGTCGCGGACGCGGGCGGGGGAATCGGTGGCGCTGCCCGTCGAGCGGCCGGCCTCGAGGCCGAACTCGCGGGTCGCCGCCACGGCGGTCGGCGTTGCGGCCGCGCCCCTCGACTTGGCCGGGGCCGATCTGGCTCGGCGCACTGACGCCGGGGCCGGCGACGGCGCGACTCGCGTCTTTGCGAGCGCCTGTCGAAGGGCGGGGTGTGCGAGGACGGCGCTGGGAGCTCGCGAGGGATGTCCGTGGCTCCCCTGCAGGCCCACACAACCGGCGCCCACGCCGACGGCCACCAGGCAGCCGACCGCGAGCTTCGCCCCGAGCGGCCCCCCGGCGAATGCCAGTCCACCGCCCCCGGCGCCGGAGACCCCGGCCGCCCCCGAGGCGCCCGTGCCGGCGCCGCCTCCGGCGAGCCCGGCGAGGGCCAGTCGCGATCCCGGCAGCAGGGTCGGCGGCAGCGCGACGGCCAGACCGCGCAGTGACACCACGTAGGCACGGCAGGCCGGGCAACGGCGCTGGTGGCTGAGGGCCAGGCGGTAGCGCTCACCGTCGCGGTCAAGGATCCCGTAGGCCAGTGCACGCATCAGCGAGCCCTGGCTCTCGCACCAGCTGCCCTGCTCGATCGCCCGCGCGATCGCTCCGACCTTGCCCGAGACTCCTGGATCGCCGGCCCCGGCGCCCTCCATCAGCTTGCGCATCCGGCCCGCGCTGATGCCCATCTGCGCCGCCGCCTCCGCGCGGGAGAGACCCTGCAGATAACAGAGCGTCGCAGCCTGCAGCTCGCGCTCATCCAGGCGACCGGCCAGGCCCTCGAGCAGCTGACCGAGCTGGTTGCGAGTGTCGAGGCCGCCTGCCAGATCATCCTCTTCGACCTGTGCGCCCGGGTCGAGCTCCGAGGTCTGCTCGATCTGGCCTGCGCCGCGCAGGCGCGTCCGCGAGCGGTGCTCCTCGACGGCCCTGCGGAATGTGACCAGCGTCAGCCAGGCCTGCGGGCTGTCGATTGGGCGGCCCTCCAGCAGCGCGGCGTAGAGCCCCTGCCAGGCCAGCGCGTAGGCCTCATCGAGATCGCCGCCGTCAAGCTCGACGCCGCTCCCGCGAAGTCGTCCCGCCACGGCCGACAGGACGCGTGCGCGCAGCCCCTCGAACTCCTGTCGCATCAATCTCTCGGCCCGGTAGCGACGAAGGAAGACGGGGCTCACGGCGACTGAGACTACAAGTGTGAACTCCCATTTCGATTCTTCTCATTGGAATTTTGAATACTTCCGATTCGAGTGGGTAATTTGCGAGCGCCGGCCGGGTGAGACTTCCCACCAACGCGCTACTCGAGCGTTCAATGACCTGACCGCACGACGCGGCCGGAGAACTCGCCTTCAAGCCCCCGTGGCCACTGGCGATTCGCGGCTTGACAGCGAAAACCCGCTTGTTCATGGGCTTTCGGCGCTCTCCCCCAGTCGGCTCCGAGACTGAACGGAGTCGACCCCACCATGGATGTTTCGAGCGTTCACGAGCTGAACGCCCTTTGGGGACCGTCGGGCGATTGTGGCGAAAGCTGACCTTCCGGATCATCAGCTTTCACTTATCCCGGGGGGCAATTTCCGGGTGGGGTTTTTCTAGCCACGGATATGGAGAACTAGGTGCTTCGCCTCAATGCCAAGGATGGACAGGCGTGCTTCCGCCCGAACAGCACGCTCGAGGACTCGCCGGCTGTCTCGCGTGAAGTTCGACTCGCAATCGCCCGGGCCAAGGAGGGTGACCGCGACGCGGTGCGCTTCCTCTACGTGCGCTACTCCGACAACGTCTACGGCTACGTGCGCAGCATCGTCCGCGACGAGAAGGACGCGGAAGACATCACACAGCACGTCTTCATGAAGCTGATGACGGTCATCACCCGCTATCAGGACTGCGGTGTCCCCTTCTCCGGCTGGCTGCTGCGTGTTGCGCGCAACGCTGCACTGGATCATCTTCGCCGCCACCGGGCGATCCTCACCGAGGAGCCGATCGGGATCGACGGGCACATCGAGGACGGGGACTCCGACCGCGCACGCGACCTGAAGAGCGCCCTGGACGCACTCCCGGAGGAGCAGCGCAACGTCGTCTTCATGCGCCACGTGATCGGGCTGACCCCGCCGGAGATCGCTCTGCGCATGGGCCGCTCCGAGAGCTCGATCCACGGGCTCCACCACCGCGGCCGCCGTGCTCTGCAGCAGGAGCTCCTGCGCATGCAGGCCGGCCCGGCGACCACCGCAGCAATTGCGTGAGGGTGCAATGTCAGCGGTAGCCCCGGCACACTCGGGCGGCGCGGGAGACGCCGTCCGAGAGGTCGCCTTCACCCAGATGGACCGTCACGACCCGGCACTGCTGGAGGAGCTGCTCGGCGTCGTGCGCGAAGTCGCGGAGCAGGGTGCCTTCACGCTGGGTCACCACGTCGAGGCCTTCGAGCAGGAGTTCGCCGCCTACTCCGAGAGCGACTTCGCGATCGGCGTCTCCTCGGGGACAGAGGCGCTGACGCTTTCCCTGCGGGCGCTCGGCATCGGTCGCGGCGATGAGGTCATCGTGCCCGCGAACTCTTTCATCGCGACCGCCGAGGCGGTCAGCGCCGTCGGTGCGACACCGAAGCTGATCGACGTCGATCAGGACTCCCACCTGATCACCGCCCAGGGGGTGCAGGATGCGATCGGAGGAACGTGCGCTGCGTGATCCCGGTCCACCTGTACGGCGCCACCGTTGACATGGACCCGATCCTGGCGCTGGCCCGCGAAGCGGGGATCAGCGTGCTGGAGGACGCCTGCCAGGCGCATGGTGCCCGCTACAAGGGCCGCCGGGTGGGAACGCTCGGGGACGCCGGCTGCTTCAGCTTCTATCCGGCCAAGAACCTCGGTGCGTGGGGCGACGGCGGCGCCGTCGTGACCTCCAGCCCCAAGCTCGCGGCGCAGGTTCGCCTGCTGCGAGCCCACGGGGAGGGCCCTCGCTATCACCACCAGCTGGTCGGTGTGACCGGCCGCCTCGACGCACTCCAGGCAGCCCTGCTGCGTCGCAAGCTGACACGCCTCGAGGGCTGGAACTCCGACCGTCGCCGGATCGGGGAGGCCATGCGCCACGGGCTGGACGCCGGCGTGGATCCGGTACGCCTGCCGTTCGCCGAGGCCGACCACGTCTACCACCTGTTCGTCGTGCGTTGCGCGGACCGGGACGGTCTGCGCGAGCACCTCGCCGAGCGCGGGGTGGCAAGCGCGATCCACTACCCCGTGCCGATTCACCGGACGGGCGCCTACGCGTCGCTCGGACTCGAGGCGGGCAGCCTGCCCGTCAGCGAGCGCCTGGCCGGCGAGATCTGCTCGCTGCCGATCTTCCCCGGCATGAACGAGGGGGAACTGGCACACATTCTCAACTCGGTCGCCGCCTGGGACGGCGGCTGTGCAGGTTCTGCGCAGCCCGCACAAGACCAGCCCCACTCGCCGCGTTGATTCGAACATATGAGCGTCGCCCCGCCACAACCACGCAAGCGAGGACATCTGGCTGCGGTGGAGCAGAGTGCCCCTCTCGCCACCCCCTCGCGGCTCCGCGTCAACCTCGTCGCCGCGGCGCGTAGGACGCTCGACCTGCTTGTCGCGGGGACCGTGCTGCTGCTGCTGTCGGTGCCCCTCCTGCTGATCGCGCTGGCGATCAGGATCGACTCCGGCGGCCCGGCGCTGTTCCGCCAGCAGCGAGTCGGTCGCGACCGACGAGTCTTCACGATGTTCAAGTTCCGCACGATGTACCGGGACGCCGACGTGACTCCACACCGCGAGTACGTGCGTTCGCTGATCGACGGCAACCACGAGGGCGGCGGCAACCTCTACAAGCTCTCCGTGGACGACCGCATCACCCGCGTCGGCAGGGTGCTGCGCGCGTGGAGCCTCGACGAGCTTCCTCAGCTGATCAACGTCCTGTTCGGCCAGATGGCCCTCGTCGGCCCCCGGCCGGTCATCCCCTATGAGGTCGAGATGTACCCCGACGCCTATCTGCGCCGGTTCAAGGTCAAGCCCGGACTGACAGGCCTCTGGCAGGTCAGCGGGCGCAACGAGCGGACCTACGACGAGATGGTCCGCTTCGACATCGAGTACGCCGAGTCGGCATCGCTGATGCTCGACCTGCGGATCCTCGCCAAGACGATGCCGGTGGTCCTGCGCCGGCAGGGAGCTGCCTGATCATGCCCAGCGGATCCACACCGAGCACCGTCGCAGCCCCCAACGGCGAGACCCTCGCCAGACACTCGATCCTGCACCGCGAGCCGCGCATCGGAACGGCCCTCGTCGGCTACGGCTACTGGGGGCCGAACCTCGCCCGCAACATCGCCGAGTGCGACGGCCTGCGCCTCGAGGCGCTCGTCGAGCTCGACCGCAAGCAGGCGGCGACGTTCCGCGGACGCCACCCCGGTGCGCGCACGGTCAACACACTGGACGCCGTCCTGGCCGACCCATCGGTCGAGGCCGTCGTGATCGCGACGCCGCCCTCGACGCACCACGCGCTCGCCAAGCGGGCACTCGAGGCGGGCAAGCATGTCCTGGTCGAGAAGCCTCTGGCGACGACACTCGACGACGCCCACGAGCTCGCCGAGATCTCCGAATCAGTCGGTCGCGTGCTGATGCCGGGCCACACCTTCATCTACAGCCCCGCCGTCAACACGATCCGCGACCTGATTCGCGACGGGGTAGTCGGCGATGTCCACTTCGTGACTTCCTCGCGGATGAACCTCGGCAAGTACAACGACGGCGGCGTCGTCTGCGACCTTGCGCCGCACGACCTCTCGATCCTCCTCTACTGGCTCGAGCAGCCGATCGTGGAAGTCGCGGCATCCGGCTCGAGCGTCCTCAAGCAGGGCGTCTCGGAGACCGCCTTCATGACGCTGACCTTCGCCAGCGGGCAGACGGCCAACGTTCAGATCTCCTGGCTTGCACCGCGCAAGGTCCGCCAGATGATCGTCGTGGGAAGCCAGCGGATGGTCCAGTACGACGACACGGCCTCTGATGAACCGGTTCGGATCTATGACCGCGGCATGGACATGCTGCCGCCGACGCCGGCCAACTTCGGCGAGCACCAGCTGATCTACCGGACAGGCGACGTGGTGATCCCGCGGGTCGAGCCGCAGGAGCCGCTGCGGTTGGAGCTCGAAGACTTCGCACACTCGATCCGCACGGGCGAGGAACCGCGCTCGAACCTGGCGCTGGGGATCGAAATCGTCGCCGCCGTGCAATCCGTGCAGACCTCCATGCGCGGCGCCGGCATGCCGCTGGCGATTCCAACTCTGGCCAACCGCGCGGCGGCCTAGGAATACAGATGAGCGCTCAACCAACAGACATCGGCGCGACCCCCGCACACCGGGTTCTCTCGGTGATCGGCGCGCGACCGGAGATCATCCAGGCGGCCCCGGTCTGCGAGGCCCTCTCGGGCGTCGTCGAGGAGATCCTCGTCCACACCGGCCAGCACTACGACGACGCGATGTCCGAGAGCCAGATCCTGGCCACGCGGCTGCCCCGTCCCGACCACAACCTGGGCATCGGCTCGCGCTCGCGCGAGGAGCAGCTTGCCCTCGGGCAGTCACGCCTCGAAGGCCTGATCGAACGCGAGCGCCCGTCCGCGGTGATCGTGCGCGGCGACACCAACGCGACCCTCTCGGGGGCCAGGGCGGCCGCCGAGCTCGGCGTTCCGCTCGTGCACATCGAGGCCGGACTGCGCTCGCGCCGCCTGGACATGCCGGAGGAGGGCAACCGAATCGAGACCGATCGGCTGTCCCAGATCCTCTGCGCTCCGGGACCCGGCGCGCGCGAGAACCTGATCGCCGAGGGCGTCACCGGCGAGATCCACGTCACCGGTGACCCGCTCTGCGACACGCTCGAGAGCTGGCGCTCGCAGGTGCAGCCGGCCGGCGACGGCGACTACGTGCTGGCAACGGTGCACCGCAACTACAACACCGACGACCCCGATCGCCTGGCCCTTGTGCTCGAGTGCCTCGGCCGTTCCGATCTGCCCGTGATCATGCCGCTTCACCCTCGCACCCAGGCGCGTATCAACGCCTGGGACCTCAAGGTGCCCGACGCGATCGAGCTGATCGCTCCGGTCCCCTACACGCGCATGCTCGAGCTCGAGCGCGGCGCCGCGACGATCGCCACCGACTCCGGCGGCGTGCAGCGCGAGGCCTACCTGTGGGGCGTGCGCTGTCTGACCCTGCGCGAGGAGACGGAGTGGACCGACACCGTCGCAACCGGCTGGAACACCCTTGTCGGTGTTGACCCGGACGCCTTCCAGGCGGCGCTGGCAACGCCCCTGCCCCTCGAGCGCCCGCAGATCTTTGGCGATGGCCATGCCGCTCAGCGGATCGCCGGCATCGTCGCCGAACTCGTGGGGGCGAGGCCCGCGGTCTCCCCCGACCAGCTTTCTCTGACAAACGACCCCGAGGTGGTGGCCCGATGAAGCAGCTCAACGTCGCACTGATCGGGGTCGGCCGCATGGGCTCCTACCACGTCGAGACCTGGGAGCGGCTGGCTGACGCGCAGCTCGTGGCGATCGCCGACCCCGACGAGGCCACCGCGCGCCAGCGCATCGGACGCCGCCCGATCGACTGGGTTGCCGACTACCGCTGGCTGCTCGAGCGCGATGACATCGACGCGGTCTGCATCTGTGTTCCCTCCGAGCATCACGCGCGGGTCGCCCTCGATGCGATCGCGGCCGGCAAGCACGTGTTCGTCGAGAAGCCCATCGCCACAGCCCTGGAGGACGGCCTGCGCATGGCCGCGGCCGCGCGGGTCGCCCAGGTCAAGTTGATGGTGGGGCACATCGAGCGCTTCAACCCCGCCGTCGGCAAGCTCGCAGAGCTGGTCGCCGAGGGTCGCATCGGCCGGGTCTTCCGCGCCCACTCGACGCGCGTCGGTCCGCTGCCCACGCGGATCATGGACACGGGCGTCGCAGTGGACCTCGCGACCCACGACCTGGACCTTATGCAGTTTGTCCTGGGCCGCAACATCACCAGCATCTTCGCCGAGGGCACCCGCTTCATGCACCCCAGCCAGGAGGACCTGATCTCCTGCTTGCTGCGCTTCGGAGACGACGGGCCGATGGGCCTGCTGGACGTCAACTGGCTGACGCCGGAGAAGAAGCGCGAGATGACCGTCATCGGCGAGTCCGGGATGCTGAGCGCCTCCTATCTCACCCAGGACGTCTGGTTCACCGAGTCAACCGGCGCGCCGACCGAATGGGGCGACCTGGCGCGGGTCCGCGGTGACGCCGAGGGCGCCTCGCTGCGCTTCGCCCTGCCCCGCATCGAACCGCTGCAGGCCGAGCTCCAGGCGTTCACCTCATGCGTTCTCGAGGACACACCCGAGCCGGTCAGCGCCGAAGAGGGCTGCCGTGCCCTGGCCGCCGCGCTGGCCGTCCGCGACTCGGCCGCCAACGAACGACCCGTGAAATTGCTCGCGACCGCCGGAAGCCGCCCGCTTCAGGCCGTAGCCTAGGAGGAGACAGATGATCCGCTTCGTCATCCCCGCCTACAACGAGCACGAGAACATCCCGCGCCTGCTGGCCGAGCTCGCCCCCGTGGCGCGCGAACTCGGGGCGCGGGTGATCTTCGTCGACGACGGCTCCACCGACGGAACCGCCGAGGCAATCGAAGCGCACTCCGACGGCCTGCCGATCGCGATCGTCCGCCACGCGGTCAACCGCGGGCTCGGCACGGCGATCAACTCCGGCCTGCGGGCGGCGCTCGGCGAGTCCCTGGACGACGATGCGATCATCACGCTCGAGGCCGACAACACCTCCGACCTCAGCGACCTGCCGGCGATGCTCGAGCGCTTCTACGCAGGCGATGACATCGTGCTGGCCTCGGTCTACGCCCCCGGCGGGCGGATCCTCGGCGTCGCGCCCTGGCGCCTCGCCGCCTCCAAGGGCGTCTCCAACGTGTTCCGCTACGCGGGTGGCCTGCGTGAGATCCACACGCTGTCCTCGCTCTACCGGATCTACCGTGCGGGGACCCTGCGCCGGGCGGTGGAGACCTACGGCTACCTGCTGGTGCGCGAGCCCGGGCTTCGCGGCCAACGTCGAGCTGCTGCTGAAGCTCTACAACGCCGGCGCAACCGTCTCCGAGGTCCCGACCGTCAACGACTGGTCGCGCCGCCTGGGCGCCTCGAAGATGAGTCTCCGCCCGACCGTCCTCGCCTACGGCCGCCTGATGGCGGCCCACCTCGTCGGGCGGATCCAGCCGCCGCCGATCTCTCCGCTGGGCAGCGAGATCCCTGCCGCCAGCGAGCAGTCGAGCGAGTCCGGCGCCAGCCGGCTTCGCGCCGTATCGGACGGCTGATGTCCGGCGCGCCCAGACCGCACATCGGCGTCGTCGGCGCCGGCATCCTGGGCACGGCGCTGACACTACGCCTGGCCCAGGCCGGCGCACGGGTGACGCTGCTGGAGCGCGCCCCCACGCCCGGGCGGCCTGGCCGGCGCGATGGATTTCTCCGGCCACAGGGTCGACCGCTTCTACCACGTCATCGTGCCCTCGGACGAGCGCATGATCGCGACTGGTGGAGGAGCTGGGCCTGACCGACCAGCTGAGCTTCAACCCCGTCGGCGTCGGCTTCTTCATCGACGGCGAGATGCACCCGTTCAACGGCATCGGCGACTTCCTGCGCTTCCCGCCGCTCTCGCCGCCGGCGCGGGCGCGCCTGGCCTGGTTCGTGGCTGCAGTGCCAGCTGCGCCGCGACTACAAGGCGCCTTGAGAGCGTCGAGTTGAAGCGCTGGCTGCGCCGTCACTGCGGCCGCGAGGTGACTCGAGCGGATCTGGATGCCGCTGCTCAACTCGCGCTTCGACGCCCGCCATGACGAACTGCCCGCCACCTACCTCTGGGCGCGGACCAATCGGATGCGCTCGGCACGCGACTCGAAGAGTTCGGGCGAGGTGATGGGCTCACTCAAGGGCGGCCACGAAACGCTGGTCCTGGCGGCGGCCGAGCGGGCCCGCGAACTCGGTGCGGACATCCGCCTCGGCGCGGGCGTCGAGGGGCTGCTCCAGGATCAGGCGGGCGCCGTCACCGGCGTGCAGGTCGACGGCGCGCCGATGAACTTCGACCAGACGATCGTGACGCTGCAGCCGCCGGCCCTGCGACGTCTGCTGCCGGAGTCCGCTCTCGCCGCTGCTTGCGGCCTACCCGGAGCGCTACCTCGGCGTCGTCTGCCTGATCCTCAAGCTGCGCCGCTCGCTGCTGCCCTACTACTCGGTCAACATCTGCGACCCGACGCCGATCACGACCGTCGTCGAGACCTCGCACGTGGTCGGCACCGAGCACACCGACGGCCTGCGGCTGGCCTACCTGCCGAAGTACTGCGGCGCCGACGCACCCGAGTTCACCGAGGACGACGAGTCGATCTACCGCCGCTTCACCGAGATGCTCGCGAAGCCTCGTACCGGACTTCAGCCACGAGGACGTCGTCGACTGGACGGTCCAGCGAGCACCGCTGGTCGAGCCTGTCCACGCGCTCGGCCACGAGCCCCGCGTGGCCCCCGTCTGGCCCGGCGTTCGCGGCCTGGCGCCTGGCATCGGCGAGCCAGATCTACCCGCGCCTGCTGAACGGCGAGTCGGTCCTCGGGATGGCCGAGCAGGTGGCTCAGGAGGCGCTGGCGCGAGTCCATGCCTCCCAGGCGCCGCCCTCCTCGACGGTTCAGGCCGCGGCGGCCTGAGGCGCTCGCAGCGGCTCGTCGGCCGGACCGCGCCCGACAAGCTCATCGACGAGCGCCAGATAGCGCTCGCGCTGGCGCTCCCAGGTGATGTCCGCGAGGCGCCCGGTGGCGTGGGCGGCCCGACGCGCCGCGGCTCCCGGGTCGGCGAGCACGGCCTCGAGGGCCCGCGCGAGGTCTGCCGGGTCACCGGGAGTGAACGGCAGCACGTCCTCCTCAGAGAAGCGATCGGAGATCCCGGGCAGCCGCGAGGCGACGACCGGGAGGCCCATGTGGACGTACTCCAGCAGCTTCACCGGCAGCAGCAGCTCGGTGAACCGGTCCTCGAGCGTCGGCACGACACCGATGTGGGCGGCCTCGAGCTCAGCGCGGATATCAGCGCGAACGGGACCGGCTCCTCGGCGACATCGATCCGCTCGGGGTCAATCTGCGCCGCCAGGGCGGCCAGGCGGTCGCGATCTTCACCGGATCCACAGACGCGCAGCTCGATCCGGGGCGCGCGTATCCTCAGCGTGCGGATTGCCTCGATCAGCGTCTGCACACCGAAGCGGGGCGCCAGGCCGCCGTGGTAGATGACCCGTACCGGTCCCTCTACCGGGAGTGGCCTGGGCGCCCGGGCGGGCCCGAACACGCGCTCGTCAGGTGAGTTCATAACCACGGTCGTGCGCCCGACGCCGACCCCGCGGCCTTCGAGGCGGACCCGGGCCTGGTCGGTCACCGTGATCACGCGTGAGGCGAGCATCGAGCTGAGCCGCTCCTCGCCTTCCAGGACCCGTTCCAGGATGTCGCCCGGCGCCCGCCCGTACTTGGTGGCGAACAGCTCCGGGAAGGTGTCGTGGACGTTGAGGATCACCGGCACGCCGCGCAGCCTCGGCACGAGCGCGGAAGCGGTCAGCAGATCGGGCATGTTGTGAGCCTCGATGAGGTCGAAGCGCAGACGGGCATCCAGGCGGGTCAGCCGCCAGGCCGCACGGGTCATGAAGCCGCCGTAGCCGCGGACGTAGGAGAGCGGCCCCCCGCCGGCCTTCTCGGCGCCGACCGGGTGGACCTCGATCGACCCCCGGCCGACCTGCAGTCGTTCCGGCTCGCCGATGCAGATGAGGTGAACCTCGTCGCCCCGCTCGGCCAGGGCCCGTGCCTGGCGCTGGATGCGCGAGTCCAGCGAGAAGTCGGACAGGTGGATCATCGCGATCCGCAGCGGAGTCCCGGGAGGCGCTCAGCACAGCGCCACCTCGCCTCCGTCGCCGACGTTCAGCCTCAGGGCTCGCGGCAGCGAGAAGTCTCTGAAGATCTTTGTCGTCGCGCCCGACCACGCTGCCCACCAGGCGTCCGCCGATGTGCATGATGCTCGCGCCCGGCAGGATGATCGAGCGCTCGATCTCGGCGCCCTCGATGTGGACGCCGGCGTCGATCGAGGTGTAAGGGCCGATGTAGGAGTCGGCGACGAGGGCACCCGGGCCGATGATCGCGGGACCGACGATCGTGCTGGCGCGCACCGAGGCGCTGGGGTGAATCGACACGGACCCCTCGACCCTCGTCCCGGGCGGCGGCTCACAGTCGGGCCACTGCACCGCGAGCACGTCCAGCAGGAGGTGGTTGATCGCCAGCAGCCGGTTGGCGTCGCCGTGGTGCTCCAGCCAGGCGTCCACGCGCTGGACCCGCAGCGGCCGCTGCGCCACGGCCAGCAGCTCCGCGGCCGCCAGGACATCCAGGCAGTCAAGCGCCAGGCCGCCGTCGATCAGCAGTCGCCGCAGGACGCCGGGGCCGAGCACGCACGCGCCGGCGAGCTCCGTCGCGGGCCCTTCGGGGTCGAGCCCCGCGAGTCGAGCCACGCGGCGAGCGGAGAGCTCGATCGAGGCGGTCCCCGGTGGGGATCGGTAAACCAGCGCCGTCAGGTCATTGGCGTCTCCGACGGTCTCGGCGAGTGCCCCGTTGCCGGCGGCCAGGATGCCGTTGGCGTCCTGCATCACACATGTGGCAGCGCCCGCGAACTCCGCCATCTGCAAAGCCCAGGCCCGGTCCTCCCCGCGGGCGATGTAGCGGACCGAGGCCGCGGTCGGGCAGTCCGCTTCGATGCTGCGCTGGGTCTCCTCGATCTCCTCGCTGTCGATCAGGAGGGCGACCTCGGAGGCTCCCAGGCGATGCAGCCCGGCGATCACGTGACAGACCAGGGGAGCGTTGGCGACCCGTTGCAGGTGCGCGACACCGCGGGCCCTGCCGGTCTCAGAGCGAGCTACAACGACGCCCTTGAAGCTCACCGCGGCACCCCCGCGCCCGCGCTCGGCAGCGGCGCGCTGCGACCGAACATCCTTCGGCGCAGCTCCTCCCGCGCGAACCTGCGGTAGTCGGCGTCGGGGACCCGCTCGACGCGCTGCACGGCCGCCCTCACATAGCCGAATCCAAACGCCGCCCCGGACAGGCCGATCGGCCGGCGGCCTGCGACCTTCAGCGCACGCAGGGCCACCCACAGCGGATCGTGGTGGGCGATGTAGGCGCACTCGCCATGACGGGCGTGGCCGCGCAGTGCCCCGTCGGCACTTGCCAGCGGACGATGGTGGATTGCCGTGAGCTCCGGGAAGCTCTCGGTCCGGTAGCCGCGCATGCGCGCGTAGGTCTCATCGATCGTGTCCCAGCCGAGGCGCTCCTGGATCCCGCCGATCGCCCGGAAGCACTCGAGGGTGTAGCACTTCAGGGCACCATGGACGTGGTAGTCGGCGGGAATCGCAATCCGCCTGTAGCCGTCCCCGCGCGGCTCGACGAGGGTGCCTCCGGCCAGCCCCAGGGTGGGGTCTGCGGCGAACCGCTCGAGCAGCACGCCCAGGTAGTCATCGGGCAGCTCGATGTCGCCGTCCAGCTTCATCACGTGGGTGAACCGATCGAGCTCGACACCCTCCAGTACGAGGTTGAAGTTGCGCGCCTCGACGGCGCGGGCGAGCCGGTCGCGCGATCCCGCCGCCGGGTCGGCGCCCGGAGGGCGGGTGACGGTCATGAAGTCGATCTCCTCCGCGAGCTCACCGAGCAGCTCATAGGTTCCGTCGGTCGAGGAGTCGTCGATCACGATCCAGCTCGCGGGCTTCGTGCTGCTGGTTCGCGACGGCCCTGGCGACCCGCGCGATGTGGGCCGCCTCGTTGCGCACGGGCGAGACGATGAGAACCCGTGGCTCTGTGTGAATTGTGCCCATGTTCTTGAAGAACGCCCCCGGTGGGGCATTCCTCGCGCGGAAGAACCTGCGGCACAGACCCGTTGAGTGATCCGAAAGCAGAACCACGGACGGCGAACGATCGCGAGGCGACGACCCCATGAGAACACTTGTCACAGGCGGAGCAGGCTTCATCGGCGGACACCTCGTCCGCGAGCTGGTGGCACGCGGGGATGAGGTCGTCGTCCTCGACTCACTCGAGGAGCAGGTCCACCTCGGCCAGCCGGTCGACCTTCCCGACTCGGTCAGGCTGATCGTCGGCGACGTCGGCGACCCCGAGCGCGCCGACGAAGCCCTCGAGGGTGTCGATCGCATCGTGCACCTCGCAGCGGCCGTCGGAGTCGGGCAGTCGATGTATGAGATCGCCCGCTACACCGAGCGCAACACGATGCAGACCGCGCTCTTCCTCGAGCGCGTCGTCGCCCAGCGCCCGATCCCCGCGCGTCTCGTCGTCGCCTCCTCGATGTCGATCTACGGCGAGGGCGAGTACGAGTGCCCCACCCACGGCGCCACCGCACCTAACCCTCGAGCTGAGGATCAGCTTCTATCCCGGCAGTGGGAGCTTCACTGCCCGGCCTGCGGTGATGTCCTGACTCCGATCGGCACCCGCGAGAGCAAGGCGATAATCCCCACCTCGATCTACGCGATCACCAAGCGCGACCACGAGGAGCTGTGCCTGGTGACCGGCGCCGCCTACGGGATCCCGGCCGTAGCTCTGCGCTTCTTCAATGTCTACGGACCTGGCCAGGCGCTGTCGAACCCCTACACGGGCGTCGCGGCGATCTTCGCCTCGCGACTGCTGAACCGCAAGCCCCCTGTGATCTTCGAGGACGGCCGGCAGTCGCGGGACTTCATCCACGTCTCCGACGTCGTCCGCGGCCTGCTGCTGGCACTCGAGTCCGACGCCGCCGCCGGTCACGCGGTCAATCTCGGCACCGGTCGGCCCAGCACCGTGCTCCAGATCGCCGAGGCCCTCGCACAGGGCCTCGAGCTCGACATCGAGCCGATCCTCAACGACCAGTACCGGGCCGGCGACATCCGCCATTGCGTGGCAGATCCGCAGCGCGCCAGGGAGCTGCTGGGGTTTGAGGCGCTGACCTCGCTCGAGGACGGGATGCGGGGCCTGCTGGAATGGCTGATCGACCAGGAGCCCGAGGACCTCGTCGAGCAGGCGACCGCCGAACTCGCCGCCCGCGGACTCGCGCGCTGAGACTTTCGATGCGGGTGAAAGCAATCCCCGCCCGGTCCCGTTGAGTACCTGAGATCAACATGGAATTCGCTCAGGCACTCAAGATCCTCTGGTCGCGCAGGCTCCTCACCGGCGCGGTTGTGGCGATCGCCGTCGTGGCTGCCTTCGCCGTGCACTCGGGTGTCTCCTCGGTACCGACCGGCGCGGCCACCGTGCAGCTGCTGGTCGACTCGCCCGATTCGGCGCTGGCCAACCTGTCGCAGGAAACCCAGCCTCTGACCGAGCGGGCGTCCGTCCTGGCACAGGTGATGACGAGCGCCGACGTCCTCAAAGAAGTTGCGACCTCGGCCGGCGTGCCGGTCAGCCAGATCACCGCCCAGGGCCCCTACAGCGGCCCTGGCCAGGTGCTCGACGTCGTGACGCCGGCCGAAGCCCGCTCCAGCCAGCTGCTGGCGGAGCACGCCAAGTACCGCCTGACCTTCCTCGCACAGACCGACGAGCCGGTCGTGACAGCCTCCGTCCAGGGCCCGACAGCGGCATCCGCGGCTCAGGTCGCCGCCGCGATCTACCCGGGTGTCCAAAGCTACGTGACCCGACTCCAGCGCCAGTCCGGGACCCCTCCCGCCCACTACGTCACGATCCGTCAGCTCGGCCCGCCGTCCGCCGGCGCCGTCAACTCGAGCACACGTAAGACGCTGACCCTCGCGGCGTTCGTCGGCATCCTGATCCTGGGCCTGCTGGGAATCCTCGGCGCCGAGGTTCTCTCGCGCCGCTCCAAGGAGAACGCAGCCATGGAGAGTGAGCACGAGGGCGGCTACGACGAGGTCACGCTCGACACGAGCTCCCTCACAACAGCTCACGGCGAGCCCCACGTGCACGCGGACGTGGGCGGCGCCGCCGCCCGCCGACGCTGAGCAGAGCCATGTCCGAGCGTGCCGTCCGGCGCCCCGGCCCGTTGGTGAACGCAGTCGCCGCCGTACTGGCGCTCGCGATCATCGCAGCGGTGCTCGTCGGCTTCAAGCCGTCGCTCTCACCGCCCGGCCTGCATGCGCGCACCCTCTCCTCGGGCTCCGCGCAGGGCGAGGTTCTCGTTGACACCCGCGCCTCACAGGTCGCCGAAGTCGTCCCCTACTCCGCGGACACCCTGAGAAAGGCGGGTCAGCTGGCGATCAGCTACGCCCTGTACCTGCAGAGCGAGGAGGCCACGCGCGCGCTCGGGCAGGCCGTCGGCCTGCACGGCCAGAGCGTCGCCGCCTCAGGTCCGTTCACCCTGCTGCTGGGCCGCGAAGCAATTGCCGCAGAACGCCCCGCCCCGCCCAACCCGATCCTCGTCGACGACCGCTACCGCCTGCTTCTGGATGTCGACGGGGAACGCCCGATGTTGACGATCTACGCCACGGCACCGACCGCAGCAGCCGCGATCACGATGGTCGCGACGGCGCGGCAGGTCCTGGCCGAACACGTGGCAGAAGGCCAACCCGCGGGGGGAGGCGGCCCCGAATCGGTGACCCTGCGGATGCTCGGCCCGGTCACCGGGGGAACGGTTGGCACCTCGGCGCGCCGACAGCTGATGATCTTCGTCTTCCTGCTCGTGCTGCTGGTCGGAGCGACCCTCATCTACGCGCGCCGGCTGCGCACCGTGCGGGTCGCACGGGCACGCGCGGCGTTGGCCGCATTGGATTCGCTCGATGACCCCACAGGCGAACTCGACGAATGGCCGCACACCAGGCGCATCCTCCCGTGGGCCCTCGCAGCGTTCATGGTGATGATCTTCCTGGTGCCCTTCGAGGCCGTCACCCTGCCGGTCAACCTGCCGTTGTCGAGCACCGCCGATCGACCTGTCCTGCTCGCCCTGATCGCCCTGTGGCTGCTCAGCATCGCGATCGTGAGCGGCGAGGCCCGGCCTCAGGTGCAGTTGACCCGAGTGCATATCGCGCTGTTCGTGTTCCTCGCCATCTGCTGCCTCGGGGTTGTGCTCAACGCCTCGGCGCTGGCGAACATGGGTGAGGTGTCCCTGTCGGGCAAGAAGCTCGTCCTGCTGGGGACATACATCGCGTTCTTCGTCGTCGTGGCCTCGGTCATGCGCCCGCGCGAGGTGCCCAGGTTCGCCGCGCTGATGGTCGGCCTCGGCGTGATCGTCGCGATCGCGACCGTCGTCGAGTACCGGATGCACGTCAACGTGTTCTATGAAGTCTGGCGGAAGATCCTCCCGGTCACGATCCCCGAAGGCCTCGACGGGCGGGACTCGATCGGGCGGTTGAACGTCTTCGGTCCCACCGACGAGCCGCTGGAGCTGGCGGCGATGCTGGCGATGGTCCTGCCCTTCGCGATCATCGGCTCGATCGATGCAGCCACCCGACGCCGGCGGATTCTCTACACGATCGCCATCGGGCTGCTGATCGCGGGCGGCGTGGCGACATCGCGCAAGACCAGCCTGGTCGCCCCGGTCGGAGCCATCCTGCTGCTGATGGCCTACCGGCCACGGACGATCGCGCGCTCGATGCTCGGGTTGGCGGTGGTCCTCGGCGTGATCGTCCACCTGACCTCGCCGGGCGCCCTCGGCTCGGTCCTCACCCAGCTGGAGCCGGGACACGTCAACAGCGTCCACACGACAACGGACCGGACCGCCCGCTACAGCGCCGTGGCACCGGATCTGATCAGCCACCCGCTGATCGGACGCGGCTATGAAAGCTATGACCCCCACAAGTACCGGATCCTCGACAACGAGTACCTCGGCCTGCTGATCACGACGGGGCTGATCGGCGTGCTCGCCTACCTGGCGATATTCGCCTCGATGATGAGCACGGCGCATCGCACGATCCGCGGGCCCGATCCGAGACGGGCCTCGCTCGCCCTCGCGGCGTTTGCATCGGTCGGGGTCGTCGCACTCGCGAGTGCGCTGTTCGACGTGCTCTCCTTCCCGCACGTCCCATATCTGCTGCTGTTCGTCGCCGGGATGATCGTCGCCCTGCGTGAGCCGACGCCCGCGACGCATCCGGTGAAGAGTGCCGGCGCACGTCCGGCGCCGCTGCCACTGCCCGATGGATCCGCGCCCGACGGGGGGCCGCCGCAGGACGATCAGGACGCCGGGCGCCCGACTCGACGGCCGAACCGGCGCGTACCGGTCGCGGCGGGCTGAAAAGAAATCTCTGCGGGAGTGCAAGGCGGCGAAAGTTGTGCGCATCCCGGCACGTTTGATGACCAGTTAGCAATGTTCACGACCACGATCACATCCCCCCGGCGCCGGAGCGCAATGTCCCTGCTCGGCGCACTCCTGGGCGCCGTCCTGCTGCTTGCCCTGGCGGGCCCGGCGACGGCGGGCGCTGCGGTCAGCTGCCCCAACGCCAACCCGGTCGTCAACGAGAACAACTGCATGGGCGAAGGGACGACCGCCAACCGTGAAGCGATGGAAAACTACAGCGAAGACATCGGCGGCTTCACCACCGCAGACGAGCTACAACCTCGGCGAAAACGTGCCGCTCAAGATCGGCACCGATCTGCGGCGTCGTTCCCGAGCACGAGCGTCAACATCAGCGTCTACCGGATCGGCTACTACGGCGGCGACGGCGCGCGGCTGATCCCGACCGCCGGCGCGACAACGTCACGGTCAACAACACCTTCGAATGCAACCCGCGCAACACGACGACCGGTGAACTGAGCTGCTCGAACTGGAACGTGCACCTACACGGTCCCCGGCAACATCGCTCCCGGCTCGGTGGCATCTATGAGGCCGTGCTCACCGATGCCGGCCGACGGGAACATCCAGAACACGGTCGTCTTCCCCGTCCGCGAACGACGCCGCGCCTCGGAAATCCTCTACGTCCTGCCGACGGCCGACTACGAGGCCTACAACCTATGGGGCTGCAAGTCCCTCTACTTCGACGCCTGCGGCGGCGCCAACACGATCGCCGGCGACCCGCGCGCGGTCGCGGTCTCCTTCGACCGCCCGCAGGCGGAAGGCAACGGCGAACTCAACCGCTTCTTCGGACCCGACTACAACACCGTCTTCTGGCTCGAGCAGCAGGGCTACGACGTCACCTACACGGACGACATCCAGACCGACTCGAACCTGCCCGGCGCTGCTGAACCACAAGGTCGACCTCGTCTCGGGCCACAGCGAGTACTGGTCCTACAACTCTTTCAACAACTTCAAGAAAGCCCGCGACGCCGGCGTGAACATCGTCTCGCTGAGCGCCAACACCGCCTACTGGCAGATCCGCTACGAAAACAACCACCGCACGCTGGTCTGTTACAAGACGATCCAGGGACTCGCAGCGGCAACCCGGGCGGGACGCCCAACGACCCCGCCTGCGACCGGGCCGAAAGGCGAAATCCTGCCGCAGTTCGCGACCACCACGCGGCGCGACCCCGGCGCTCCCGCGGGCGACCCGAACGCACCGCCGCGGCGGGCGGATCGGGCCCGAACGAACCGGAGAACTCGCTGTGGGGCGAGATGTACGTCGGCGACAACGACTCGCTCGACTTCCAGCCTGACGATCCCCGCCGGCAACGCGAACGGCGAATTCGCCGAACAAGCCGCGTCTGGCGCAACACCGGCATCTCTCGAGCACGCAGGCGACCACGCTGCCCGACGCGATCGTCGGCTGGGAGTGGGACCAGATCCCGACCCAGCCCCGCGTATCTCGCGCAGGAGCCCGCAGGCGTCAAGCAGCTGACGCCTCACCAGCACGCGCCAAAGCGAAGACTCCTGGCTGCAGGACGCGGGACGCGCGCGCGCCAACACTCCGCCGGCCGGCGAGCCGAGCAACGTCAGCGCGGTCGAGTACCGCGGCACCCAGCGGCGCGCTGGTTTTCTCCAGCGGCACGATGGAGTGGGCCAGCGGCTTCGACTCCGAAGAAACCTCCGTGATCGACCAGGCGACCTACAACGTGCTCTCGGAAATGGGCGTCGCGCCGGCGACCCCGGCCTCCGACATCACCCTCGACTCGCCGACCGAAGCCAAGCCTCCGCGGCCCTCGTTCACGGCCTCGCCGAGCACGACCTCGATCAACCAGTCCGTCACCTTCAACGCCTCGGCCTCGACGGACCCCGACGGCGACGATCACCGACTACAAGTGGGACTTCGACAACAGCGGAACGTTCGCGACCGACATCGGGCACGACCTCGAAAGTGACGCACACCTTCACGACACCCGGCACCTACCGCGTGCTCCTGAAGATCGACGGACAGCAAAGGCGCCGTCAGGAAACGACCGAGCGCACCGTCAACGTCGCCAACACCGTCACCGCGAGCTCTGGGCGCGTCGATGAACCCCGTCGGGGCGGGACAGACCGACACGCTGAGCGCCGCCGGCTCGACCGACACCAGCGGCACGATCACCGACTACAAGTGGGACCTCAACGGCGACGGCACCTACGAGACCGACACCGGCGCAACCCCCACCGTCACAACGAAATTCGCCTCCGCGGGGACGGTGACCGTCGGCGTGCAGGTGACCGACAGCGCCGGCGCCAAAGCGACCACGACGCTCAGCGTGCGGGTCCTGGCACAGGGTGTCAGCCGCTACTCCGACGCGGTCACCTCGACGGCCGGACTGCTGCACTACTACCGCCTCGACGAACTCACGGGCACGACGATCGCCGACAGCGCCGGGAAATCAAACGGGTCGCTCTCCGAACCGCTTCTCGGCCAGCCGGGTGCGGTCAACGGCGACCCCGGCAAGTCGATCGGGTTCACCGGCTCGCGGCGACCCCGTCGAGGGTGAGAAGGGCTCATACGGAGAAATCCCGATGAACCTGTCCGGTCGCACAGCGGTCACCGTCGAGTTCTGGCTGAAGTGGAACGCCTACGGCAACAACGACGCCCTGGCGATGGAGTTCACCCCGAACTACAACGAAAACGCGGGCGGCTTCCTCGTCGACCCGAACGCGACCGAGTACGGCGGCACCTTCGGCGTCGGGATCGGCATCGGAGGCACCCGCAACAGTGTTTTCTTCGCTCGCCCCAGCGCCGGCGTCTGGCACCACTACGCGATCGTGCTGAACTCGGCCGCACCGGCCGCCAGCGAGATCACCCCCTACGTCGACGGCTAGCCGGTCAGCTACCAGAAGGAGAGCAGCGGCACCGGGGCAGGCGCTTTCGCCAACTCTTCACTGTACCTGTTCTCTCGCGACGGCAGCACGCTGTTCGGCTCTGGCTCGCTCGACGAACTCGCGGTCTACGGCGGCGAACTGAGCCCTGCCGACGATCGCTGAACACGTCAACTCGAACGGCCCGCTGGCGCGGCCGACGCCGGCCGTCAGCGCTAGCCCGGCGGAGCCCACAGCCGGCCAGAGCGTAACGCTCGAACGCGTCCGGCTCGACACTATCCCGGCGGCTCGATCACCAAGTACGAATGGGACCTCAACGGCGACGGCACCTACGAGACCAGCACCGGCTCGACGCCGACCGTGAGCACATCCTTCGCCAACGCCGGCACCTACACCGTCGGCCTGCGGTCACCGACAGCGACGGCGCGACGGCGACGACCACCAAGCAGATCGCAGTCGGCACGTTCCCGCCGAACGCCGTGCTCAAGGCGACACCCAATCCCGTCCTGGTCGGAGCCAACGTCAAGCTCGACGCCTCCGGCTCGACAGACCAGGGAACGATCACCGATTACAAGTGGGACCTCGGCGGCAGCGGCAACTTCGAGACCGACACGGCCACCACGCCCAACCTGACGACCACCTTCAACACCGCGGGCCTGCACACGGTCGGCGTGCAGGATGACCGACAGCCACGGGCTGGTGAGCACCACGACAGATCACCGTGAACGTCCTCGAACAGGGCATCAGCGACTACGAGGACGCCGTCCTCGGCACCCCCGGGCTGATCGACTACTACACGCTCGGCGAGGCCAAAGGGCCGACGATCGCCGACGGCAAGGGCTCGAGCAACGGCACGATCACCGGCGGCACCTTCGGCCAGCCCGGCGCGGTCGCCGAAGACCCGACCACGGCAATCGGCTTCAACGGCAACGGGGACTCCGGCGCCATCCCGCTCAACCTCTCGAGCACGGGCAAGCTGACGATCGAGTTCTGGCTGAAATGGAACACCGTACGCCAACAACGACGCCCTCGCGATGGAGTTCACCCCGAACTTCAACGAAAACGACGGCGGCTTCCTCGTCGACCCCAACGCCGGCCAGTTCGGTGGCACGTTCGGGGTCGCGATCGGCAGCCGGCGCGACGCGCAACAGCATCTTCTTCCAGCGCCCCAGCGCCGGCGTCTGGCACCACTACGCGATCGTGATCGACACCACGGCGGCGAGCGGCAGCGAGATCACCCCCTACGTCGACGGCGTGCCCGTCAGCTATCAGCAGGAGGGCGCGGCCGGCGGCCAGGGCAACTTCGCCAACTCGACCCTCTACCTGATGTCGCGCGCCGGCAGCTCGCTCTTCGGCACCGGCACGCTCGACCAGCTCGCGATCTACAACCAGGCCGCTGAGCGCGGCGACGATCTTCCAGCACTTCTACTCCACGGCGTCGACCAAAGCCGCCGAAGGCCGCCTTCACCGCGACGCCGAACCCGGCCCGGCCCGGGCAGAGCGTGACGCTCAACGCGTCGGGCTCGACCGACCCCAGCGGCGGCGATCGTCGACTACCAGTGGGACGTCAACGGCGACGGCACCTATGAGACCGACACCGGCTCGCAACCCCGTCCTGACGACGAGCTTCGCGAACTCGGGCACGTACGAACGTCGGCCTGCGCGTCATCGACAGCAACGGCGCCAGCGGCCGGCACGACCCAGCTCGGTGACCGTCGGCAACCTGCCGCCCGTCGTCAAGCTGACGGCAACGCCCAACCCGCGTCAATCGTCGCCCAGACCGGTGAGACTCGACGCCTCGCGGCTCGACCGACCAGGGCACGATCACCGACTACAAGTGGGACCTCGACGGCAGCGGCAACTACGAGACCGACACCGGCACCACGCCGAACGTCACGACGACGCTTCGCGACGCCCGGGCGCGCACACGGTCGGCATCGAGGCGACCGACGACCACGGCGTCAGCCACGACGCACGACGATCGACGATCACCGTCGCTCGAACAGGCACCGGTCGAACTACAGCGAAGCCGTCCAGAGCACCCCCGGCCTGATCGACTACTACCAGCCTCGACGAACGCAGCGGGCCCGACGATCCTCGACAGCAAGGGCGTCTCGGCCGGGACCGATCACCGGCGGCACATTCGGCGCAGCCCGGCGCGATCGCGAACCCAACACGGCGATCAGCTTCAACGGCGCGAGCGACTCCGGCGCCATCCCGCTGAACCTCTCGGGGACGAGCAAGGTGACGATCGAGTTCTGGCTGAAATGGAACCCGTACGCCAACAACGACGCGCTCGCGATGGAGTTCACCCCGAACTTCAACGCAAACGCCGGCGGCTTCCTGGTCGACCCCAACGCCGGCGAGTTCGGCGGCACCTTCGGCGATCGGCATCGGCGGCCCCGAAGTCCGCAACAGCGTCTTCTTCCAGCGCCCGAGCGCCGGCGCCTGGCACCACTACGCGATCGTGATCGACACCACCGCGGCGAGCGGCCAGCGAGATCACCCCCTACGTCGACGGCCAGCCGGTCAGCTACCAGCAGGAGAGCGCCGGCACCGGCCAGGGCAACTTCGCCAACTCGACCCTCTACCTGATGTCGCGCGACGGCAGCTCGCTGTTCGGCGCCGGCGCGCTGGACGAACTCGCGATCTACAACCGCCGCTGAGCCCGACGACGGTCTTCGCCCACTATCCACTCCAAGGACGTCAACCTGAGCTCTGTCCCCGTCGCTGGCGAGTCGCCACCGAGCGCGCCGTGACAGGGCAGAACGTGACCCTCGACGCCTCGGCCTCGACCGACTCCGCAGGGCACGATCACCGACTACAGCTGGGACCTCGACGGCAGCGGCAACTACGCGACCGACACCGGTACGACGCCGACGCTGACCACCGCCTTCGCGGCACCCGGGACCTACACGATCGGCCTGCAGACGACCGACGCAACGGGCGTCAGCGCGCAGCGACCCGCAGCCGTTCACGTCACCCAGCGCGCCGCCCTCGACGCCCGTCCTGACGCTGTCCGGCGCGAGCGGGAGCACGGCGTTCGTCTCGGGCACGACCGTCTACACGAACCCGCAGGCCGGCAAGTCGGGCGCCTTCACCGTCAACGCCGCGACGAGCGACGCCTCTCGGGCATCAAGAACGTCATCTTCCCGGCGCTCAGCGGCTTCACCAGCGGGCGGCGGCACGGACACGACATCCCCTACCAGACGCACCTACACCTGGTCGGGAGCCGGCGCGAGCGCATCGGGCGCGCAGACCGTGACAGCGACCAACAACGCCAACGTGAGCGCCAGCTCGAACTTCACCGTGGTGCCCGACACGACCGCCCCCGCCGGCGGCGCGCTGACGGTCAACGGCATCGCCGCGACCGCCGCGCGGTACCACCAGCTACAACACGAGCGGGCCGCTGTGCCGATCCCGTCCGCACCGACTACAGCGAGGCCCAGACCGCCAGCGCCGTCCGGCCTGCGCTCGAGCACGCTGACGGTCGCCTCGGCGACCGCTCGCCGGCAACGTCTGCGGAACCTTCGGCACGCCGACCACGATCACCGGGCGCCCCGCGCAGAGCCGAGCCCACGGGCTGCTACCGCTACACGCTGACCGGCACCGACAACGTCGGCAACCAGGCGAGCGTCTCGACGACCGTGATGGTCGACACGAGCCCGCCGTCGACGCCGGCCCTGACCTTCAGCGGCCTCTCATCGAACACCTACTACAAGGCCTCGACCAACGCGCTCTACTTCCGCCCGTCGGCCGGCGGCGCCTTCACCGTGACCGCCGTCCTCGACCGACGCCGACACGGGCATCAAGAGCCTACACCTTCAGCCCGCTGAGCGCCAACGGCTTCACCGAAATCCAGAGCGGCGGGACAGATCGCCTACACGTTCGGCGCCACGCGCGACCCAGCCCGCGACAGCGCCGACGATCTCATCGCGACGAACAACGCCGGCGCAGTCTCGGCCAACGCCACCTACAGCCTGATCGCCGACGCGACCGGCCCGACCGGCGGCGCGCTGACGCGTCAACAACACGCGCGGCGCACGCGCGCGGGCGCCACGACCTACAACAGCTCCGGCACCTTCAGCCATCGGCCCGCACCGACTTCAACGCCGACGCCGGCGTCGGGCTTCGTCAGCTCGGTGCTGACGCGCCAGCAGCGGCGACGCTCTGCCAACGGCGCCTGCGGAACCTTCGGCGCGCCGACCACGCTGACCGGTGCCCCGACCCAGACAGGCCTCGCGCGAAGGCTGCTACCGCTACTCGCTCACCGGCACCGACCGCGTCGGGAACGCTCGACGTCCTCACCGACCATCGTCGAGGTCGACCGCACCGCGCCGACGGCGACCGCTGAGCGCGCCCGCCAACACCAACGCCGCCGTTCCCGTGACCTTCTCCGGCGCCGACGTGGGCGCGGGCCTGAACACGGCCACCTCGTCGCTGCGGCGGGCTTCGGCGACGCTGACGACCTCCAGCAACACCTGCGGCATCTTCACCCCCTTCGCCAACATCGGCTCGCCAAGCCTCGCCTCGCCCTTCACCGACACCACGGTCGCGAGCGGCAAATGCTACGAGTACGAGTACGTCGTCACCGACCTCGCCGGCAACCAGACGACCTCGGCGATCGCGGCGGTGCATGTCAACACGACCAAACCGTCCCTGACCGGGATCACCGACACGACGCCGGGTACGACCCAGGGCCTGCCCCAGGTCGGCGACGTCGCTGACGCTCACCTTCAGCGACCAGATCGCGGCGGCAACCATCCCCGCAACGGTGACGCTGACCTACAACCGGCCGATCGTCGGCGCGACCAGCGTGACGGTCAGCGGCCTGGGCTCCGGCAGCTGGAGCGCCGGCGACACCTTCGGCTCCAAATACAGCAACTTCGGCGGCACCAACCCGGTCGTGACCGCGAACACCACGGTCAGCGGCAACACGGTCAAACTGACGGTCACCAAAATCACCGACCCCAGCAAAGACCTGACCGCCGGCGGCCCCGGTGCCGTGAGCGGAACGCTCGCCGCGGCCATCAAGGACATCTACGGCAACACCGCCAGCACGAGCTCGTTCACGAGCGCGAGCGTCCGCCTCTTCTAGCGCGCCCGCGAGAAATACCCCCGCCGAGGCGTTTCTCGGGTATGAGCACTCAGACGCTGACGATCGAGACGGAGCGGGCCCCGCTCCAGCCGCCGGAGCAGCCCGACCAACTCCGCGCAAGGCACGCGCCGGGATGGCGATGTCGGTCGCGACATTCGCGATGGCCGCTGGCCTCGGCCTGCCAGGCGGTCCTCTATCTGGGCCGCTTCGGGACCAACATCCGCACCGACGGCTTCTTCGTCGCGTTCGCGCTGTACTCGACCTTCGGCGTCTTCAGCCAGAGCCTGCGCCTGACCTCCGTGCCGCTGCTGGTAGGCCCCGACGCCCGCCTCAGCTCACGCCAGTTTGCGTTCACGATCGGGCTGGTGGCCCTTCCCGTGCTGATCGTCACCGGGCCGCTCGCCCACCCGCTGGCTCAGCTGATCGCCCCTGGCCTCGCCGCCAGCGGGCGCAGCGTGACGGCCTCGGCCCTGCCCGTGCTCGGCGTGGCGATGGTGCTGCAGCTGTGGGCCGCCGGCGGCGCCACGGTGCTGGCGATTCGCGACCGCTTCCTGATCGTCGCCGGCGCCTACATCGCCGGCTCGGCGGCAGGGCTGATCGCCTTCCTCGCGCTGATGAACACCGCCGGCGAGCAGACCCTCGGCTGGTCGATGCTGAGCATGGCCGTTGTGACCAGCGCATGGATGACCGTCGGCGTTCAGCGCAGCGGCGGCCTGGAGTCGCTCGGGGAGCGCTTCTCGTTCGTCTCGGTCCTGCGCGACGCGGGCCTGATCCTCGGACGGACGGCCGTCTACCTAGCCTTCAACGTCCTGTTCGTCGATAACCCTGGCCTTCGCCAGCCACTCCGCGGCGGGCGGCACGACGGTGCTCTCCTACGCCTACCTGTTCGCCAGCTACCTGGTCGCCGGGACCGGAATGGCGCTGGGCATGTCGAGCATCCCGGACATGACACGCGACGCCCGAACACGCGGCGCGGACGCTCGTCGCCGAAACCGTCCCGCGGGGCTTTCGCTACGCGATGATGATCGTCGCCCCGGCGATGGCCGCCCTGATCGTCTGTCGGCGCCCCGCTCGTCCACGCGGTGCTGCCGGCGAGCCTCTCGGCGGCCCAGGTCCACACGCTGCGGACATTCACCGCCCTGCTGATCCCGTGGACGGTCTGCGCACTGCTCGCCGTCTTCTTGATGCCGGTTCTGTTCGCCGTCGGGCGGGCCGGCCTGCTGAACGCCCTCGCCGTGCCGCTGCTGCTCCTGCACCTTGCCGCCACGGCGATCGCGAGCATGCTGTTCGGAGTTGACGGCGCCGTCGGTGCCTTCTTCCTCTCCCCGGGTGTCTTCGCGGCGATTCTGCTGGTCGCTGGTGCCGGACGCGATCAGGCGCCGCGCCTGGCCGCCGGGCTGCTCGGCGACGCGGCTCGCTTCTATGCGCTGGCCGGTGCCTCTTTCGGGATCGGCTGGGCCCTGGGCAGCATGCTCCCCGGAGACCTCGCACCGCCCGTCCTTGCCGGCATCCTCGGCGGCGGGCTCTACGTGGCCGGCCTGCGGATCTTCGCGCGCCGCCAGCTCGACGTCATGCTGAGCGCCGTCACGGCCCGTCCCAGCGCGGCTTGAGCGCGACGCCCGCCGAGCGGAGACGCAGATGAACGACGCGAGCGATCACAGCATGCCGTCCAGCGCCGACCTGGCGATCGTGATCGTCTCCACCAACGAGGCACACTGGCTCGATGCCTGCCTCTCGACCGCCTACGCTCACGCAGGCGACGCCACGCTTCAGGTGATCGTCGTGGACAACTCCTCGACCGACGGCACCCGCGAGCTCGTCGAATCGGGCTTCCCCGAGGCACAGGTCGTGACCTCACCCAACCATGGCTTCTCTTACGGCAACAACCGGGGGATCGAACAGGCCGACGCCCGTTATGTGCTGCTGCTGAACCCCGACACGGAAGTGATCGACGGGACCTTCGGGGAGCTCGTCTCCTACCTTGATGCAAATCCCGAGGTCGGACTCATCGGGGTCCGCCAGGAGACGGCCGACGGGACTCTGTGGCCGACGATTCGCCGGTTTCCGAGCGCCCTTCGAGCAACGGGAGAGGCCTTCGCCTCCGAGCGCTGGCCGATTCACCCCTCCTGGTCCGGGGAGCGCGTGCTCAGCCCCGAGGCCTACGAGCGCACCACCGAATGCGACTGGACCTCGGGCTCGTTCATGCTCGCGCGCCGCGAGGCGATTCTCGCCGCCGGGCTGCTCGACGAGCGCTCTTTCATCTATTCCGAGGAGCCCGACCTCTGTCTGCGGGTCAAGCACGGCGGGTGGCGCGTGCGCCATATCCCGGCGATGACCATCGTCCACCACGCCAGCAAGGCCGGCGTGCGCCCGCGGATGGTTGCGCAGGACGCCTACGCCAGACGGCAGTACGCCGAGAAGAACTTCGGTCGGACGCACCGTGCCCTCTACCTGGGCGCCGTCTCGGCACGTCACGCGATCCGTGCCACGGGCGCCCCGTCGGCGCGGCGCGACGGCGCGCGCCTGGCGCTGAGAACCATCTTCGGGCTCGTCGCGCCGCCGTTCAACCAGCCTCCCGCGACCGCCCTGGGCCCGAGGCCGCGGGTCGTGGACGGCGACGAGGGGCGCGGAGCCCGCAACCCCCTCGGCGCAGGCGACGCCGGTTCCGCCGGCGCCACGCAGTAGCGCCCGCCAAGCGTTCAGGCTGGTTCGGCGTTCAGGCTGGTTCGGCGTTCAGGCTGGTTCGGCGTTCAGGCTGGTTCGGCGTTCAGGCTGGTTCGGCGTTCAGGCTGGTTCGGCGCCGGGCTCAGCTGCGAGCGGGGGCTCCCCGCCGGGCTTCGGCCCACGACGGCCGAGCCGGCCGAGCGGCGGCGCCACACGCTCCAGGAGCATCGTCAGATCACGCCAGGTCGATGGCGACACCAGGCGCAGCGTCGCGGCATAGACCACGATCCCGATGCTGCCGACGAGCGCCAGGGCGGCGAACGGGCCGAGCTGCGGCCCGAGCACGTGGATCAGCGGCGCCGTCACCGCCGCCAGCGCGAGGCAGCCGGCGACGGCAGGGCCGAGCTCGGGAATCAGACGCGCGACCCGGATGCCCACATAGCGCTGCAGCAGAATGCGGTAGACGGCCAGCAGGATCGCCATATAGACGGTGGAGACGACGATCGAGACCACGATCAGACCGTGGCTGGCGGCCACAGCGACGGCGGCGGCGTACACGGCGAGCATCCCGAGGTTGAACAGCAGCAGCGCCCGCGGACGCCCTACCGCAAGCATCACCTGCGCATAGCCCGTCAGGACGGCGGCGATCATCCCGGCCACGGCGAGGATCTGCGCCGGCTCGACCGACGGGGTCCATGCGCTGCCGAGGATGAACGGGATCGCGACCGGCGCGAGGACGATCAGCGACGCGAGCAGCGGAAAGATGATCGCGGCGTGAACCCGCGCCGCCCGCTCATGCAGAGCGCGAAGCTCCTCGCGACTCTCGATTCTCGAATACACCGGAAAGGCCAGCTGCAGCATCACGCCGCTGAGCTTGTCCTGATAGACCACGCTGAGGTTGAAGGCCCGCCAGTAGATCCCCGTCTGGGCCGCCGGCAGCGTCGCGGCGATGATCGCGTAGTCGACGTTCCGGAACATCACGTCGACCAGCCCCGCGAATGCCGCCGGGATCCCGAAGGCGCTGATTTCGCGATGGGCGCCGCGGTGCCAGCGCGGCATCGGCGGCGGCGCGACGGCCGTCAGGGCGAGCGAACTCGAACCCACCTGTACGAGCGCGCCCAGCACGATCGCCTCACCGCCCAGGCCCGCCAGGGCGAGCGCCACGGCCACAGCATTCCCGGCCACCAGACCGATCATGTCGATCACGCTCAGAACGCGAAAGCGCAGGTCTCGCCACAGGATCGCCCGGGGCACGGCGGCGATCGCCGCCAACAGGAAGACCGGTGAGATCAGCGCGATCAGCCGCGAGGTGGCGACGCCGAAGATGGGCTGCCAGAGGATCGGGCACAGGCCCAGCAGCAGGAGGCTCAGGATCAGGCCGCCGACGACGCTGGTCAGCGCCGAGGACCTGCGGTGGTCCTCGTCGATCGACTCGCGCTGGACAAGTGCCGAGGCGAAGCCCTCGAATGTGAGGATGCCGGCGAGCGGCACGAATATGAGCGCCACGGCAGCTCGCCCGAACTCGGCCGGGGCGAGCATCCGGGCGAGCGCGATCGTCGCCAGGATCGCGAACGTTTCGCTGATCGCGCGCGTGATCGCGAACCAGCGGATGCCGCTCAGTGCTGCGTCTTTGACTGATGCTCGGGGCATGTGATCCCGCAGACAAAACGCCTGGGCTCCACCGGGGCTTGCGAGCTGCATTCACGGGCCATCCGCAAGTCCGCGCGAGCAGCGAACGTTGCTTTTTAGATGATAGGAGTGCTCGACAGCGCACCAGCGCCCGAAGGGGCACAGATCCTGCCGGCGGCCGACGCCGTGTTCTGTTTCTCCTACCTGAGCTGGCAGGCCTGCGTCCGAGACGGCGGATTTCACTCCGAGGCTCGCTTTGCGAGCGCGCTGCTCGAGAGCGATCGCGTCGGCGGCGCGCTCGTAGCCAACACCATGCGCAGCCTGCCGCGGAAACTCGTGGCCGATGCCCTGCGCCGAGGCCGGGATGAGCCCTTTCCCAGCAGGCCGGACGCACATCTGCTCGAGCCCGTACGCCTGCGTCGGCGCGAGCCCACCTCCCTTCGCGGCGTCGAACGGGCAGTCGCCGGCTATGACCGCGCCCTGGCGGCCGGGGTGAGGCGGATGGGGTTGAAGGATCCCGTCGCAATCGTCTCGCACCCGCTGCTCGCAGGCCTCGCCGAGTTGCCCTGGGCGCGCGCCGTGACGTTCTACGCCACCGACGACTGGTCGGCCTATCCGCCGGCACGCCGCTGGTGGCCGGCCTACCATGAGAGCTTCTCGCGCCTGCGCCAGAAGCAGCGTCGAGTTGCCGCGGTCTCGCAGGTGCTACTCGACAGGCTGGCTCCCCGCGGGCCGAGCGCCGTGGTCGCCAATGGGCTCGACCCGGCGGAGTGGAGCGGCGCTCCCGCGCCGCCCGCCGCGGTGGACGGCCTACGCCACCCACTGGCGATCTACGCCGGGACGCTGGACGGCCGCCTCGATGTCGACGCCGTGCTGGGGATTGCGCTTGCGCATCCCGAGGCAAGCATCCTGCTCATCGGGCCGCTGCTCGACGAGGCGCACCTGCGGCCGCTCCAGACGGCCGGGAACGTGGTCATCAGGCCCCCCGTGGGCAGAAGCGAGCTGGCGGGCCTCCTTCGCGCAGCCGACGTCGGGCTGATCCCTCACCGGGTCTCGGCACTGACCGAAGCGATGAGCCCGCTGAAGCTCTACGAGTACCTTGCCGCCGGTCTGCCGGTCCTGGCCAGCAACCTGGCCCCGATGCGGGGAATCGACCCGCGAGTCGTGCTGATGGGCAGCTCGGCGGACGCCCCCGGCTGTTTCCAGACGGCACTTCGCCTTGGCCCGGCGGAGGAGACCTGGCGATCGGAGTTCATCGCCGCCAACAGCTGGCACGGCCGCCACGAAGCACTCCTGGACCTGGCGCTCGCCTGAGGCCGCCTCAGCGGGGGCCGGAGCTGTCGCCGCCGCCGAAACGACGCACGACCCGCGCCGGAGAACCGACCGCAACCGCGTAATCCTCGATGTCCTCGCGAACGAAGGAGTTCGCGCCCACGACGGCTCCGACACCGATCCGCACTCCCGGCGCCACGACGACGTTCTGTCCCAGCCAGGCGCCATCGCAGATCTCCACCGGTGCCACGCCGGCGAACCCCTGATCGACGATCGGCCTCCTCGTGTCCTCGAACGCGTGGCGATGGTCTGCCACGTAGACGTTGCGGGCGAACAGCACCGAACGCCCGACCTTCACGCTGGCGGCGGCCGCGAGTACGCAGTAGCCGGTGATCCTTGTCCCGTCGCCGATCTCCAGGCTGCCCGGTCGGCCCTCGTGCTCGTAGGTGGCAAGCCAGCAGTTCGACGCGATGAAAACGTCGGCGCCGATCGAGATCCCACGCTCGCCGTTGAGGCGCAGCGGATGCTGGATCCGCGCACTCGGCGCGCATGAGCCGAACGAGCGCCGCAGCAGCGTCGTGAACGCCAGTGTGCGAAGGCGCTCGAGATCTCTGTAGCCGGCGGCGAAGCTCATGGCTGTCAGCCGATCGCCTGCAGGCGATCGCGGCCCTCGCTGGCGATTCGCCGCAGCATCGGGCGCACCCGCAGCCTCGGCAGCCCCGGGTCCTGGTCCGCGTCAGGATCGCTGCCGCCGTCGAGCGCCGGCGCGACCGAGCGGGCGATCCCAGCCAGTGATGACCAGCGAACCTCACCGAGCCCGTTGATCTCCTGCGCCGCCTGGCCGAGCACCTCGAGCCCGTCAGCGAGCAGGTCGTGGTGGCCGTAGAGAATCGAGGGCTGCCCGAGAAACGCCCGAATGACGTGATCCTCGCGGGGATAGACGAAGTCGGTCCTGAGCAGCATCGGCACCCCGCCCGCCACGATCTCGCATGGGCCCCAACCCGACATCGCACCTGCCTCGACGGGTCCTCTCAGCCAGGACACCTCCGACGACGTCGCAACCCACGGGTAGGGGCGGGTCGTGCAGATCCCCTCAAAGCCCGCGGCTCGCAGCGCAAGCGCCGCGGACTCGCTGATCCGCTCGTGTGGAGGAACCATCACCCGATCGACGGACAACCCCGTGCGCCGCTCGAACGAGCGGCTGCGGGAAAGCGCCTGGCGGGCCAATGCGAGGTTCTCGGCGACGGACTCGTGACGAGAGAGCTCAGGGCCGTAGTGGTCGTTTCCGTGGATGCAGATCGAGAGCTGCTCTGCCCCTTCGCTGAACAGGCGCACGGCGCCGGGATGAGCAAGCCAACCATCGAGGGGCGTCATCGCAATCGAGACGTGATAGCCGCGCTCTCTTGCGTCTGCCAGCAGCCGGCCGTAATGGATATGGCCGTAGCTCGGCCAGTGAAGGTTCGGGTCATCGATCACGAAGCACGCATGGGTGGCGGCGTCACGACGCACGCCGAGGAGGTCGCCGAGGAAGTGGGCCAGCGCCAACAGCGCCAGGCATCGCCCTGCCTGCAGGCGCTCCCGCAGCACCTCGTGCTCGCCCAGCTCGGCGGGTGCGCACGTGACGTGCCGGGCGTCCAGGCCGGCGCCCGCCGGTGCGACCCAGGCCGGGTGGCCGTCGAGGCGCCCGAGCACCTCGCCGTCGCCGGGCTCCTGTACAGGCACCGCCACGAAGCCGTCACTCAGCCGTGCCGTGCGAAGCGGCGGCGCGAGCGCGTCGCTGTCGGCCAGCGCGAGCGTGACGCGCTTTCCCTGCGCGGGTGATTCCCCGCCCGTCATTCGCAGCCACGGGATACCGATCGGCGGGGCCGGCTCGTCGCCGATCAGGATTGCGCCGTCCAGATCGCGCCAGGCGTCCTGATCGCGGCCCACGAACCGGACGGGGTAGGCCGCTTCGAGCGCCGAGAACAGCCGCGGCCGTCGGCGGTGCTCCCTCGCCGGGGAGATGCCGATGACCTGACGCTCGTCGTCCATGACAAACCAACGTGGCACGTGGCGGCGGGCTTGTGCCACGGGGGAATGACAACCCACCGTGCAGGGGACCGCGAGAAATGGCACATCCCCCGCGTTTTCTGGACATGAGCTCCACGACCTTGAAGCGGCCGCCCGACATGGACGCCGCGGAGACGCCCGGTCTGCAGTCGGGCGCCGCGCGGCGTTCCTGGGCGGACATCGGAGATCGGCCGGTCGCGCTCATCCTCCTGGCATGCTTCGCGATTCTGGCCGCTGCGACCTGGCGCAAGTGGGGTGTCCCGGAGATCGATGCCGGCGCCGAGCTGACCACGGCCGACCTGATCAAGCACGGAGCCACGGCCTATCAGGACGTGCGCTACTACTACGGCCCGCTGGGCCTGTACTCGCTGGCCCTGGCCTTCAAGGTGTTCGGATCGAGCTTCGCGACGGCCTACGCCTTCGGCCTCGTGCAGGCATCCGCGATCCTCATCGCCTTCTATGTCCTTGCACGCCAGTACCTGACCCCGCTCGTCGCCGGCCTGAGCACCTGGGTGCTGCTCGCGATCGGGTTCTCCGGGACCGAGTTCAACTTCGTGCTCCCCCACACCAACTCGGCCACGTTCGGCCTGCTGCTGATGCTGCTGATGCTGCTCGCGCTCAAGCGCGAGCGCATCCTCACCGCCGGGCTGCTGCTCGGGCTCGTCGGTCTGACCCGCCCCGAGTTCCTGCTCGCCGGCGGCCTCGCCGCGGTCGGATACATCGGCGCCGGCTGGCGGATGAACGGACGCGCCGAGGCCCTGCGAGCGGCCTGGCGGCTCGTGCTCCCGGCAGCGGTCATCCCGCTCCTGGTCTATGGCTGGTTCGCAAGTCGCGCCGGCCTGGGGACGCTGATCCACGAAGACCTTTGGCCCACCCATTTCGTCAAGGTCGGCGCCAAAACCGAGAGCAACTGGATGCCGGTGTCCCTGTCGGGCCTGCTCGGGCTGGTGGCACGTGCGGGTCTCTACATCGGGCTGCTCGCCGCGCTGGTCGCGAGCGCGCTGGGCTGGCGCAGGCGGCGCGGGCTCTCAAGGCTGCTGGCCCTGTGGCCGCTGGCGGGCGCATTGCTGGCAATCGCCCTGATCGGCGGCGTGCTGTCGGCGACAGGGCTGCTCAGCGCGCAGCGCGGAGCGGTCGAATACGAGCTGCACCACCTGATTCTCGGGATGAGCTGGCTGCCCGCGCTCGGCATCGCGGTCCTTCTCTTCGCACTGCTGCGTCTGAAGCGCCGCGAAGGGCCGCCCCTGGGAGGTTCCTGGCCGGCCGACTGTGCGCTGATCCTCGCCGGCGCGGCGCTCGGTACGAGGGCCTACAACGCCTTCACGGCGGAGGGCTCATACGCCCCGTACTACGCAGCGCCCCTGGTCCTGATGCTCGGCATCCTGCATCAGCGGATCGCCGAACGCTGGCCCGAAGCACGAACCGCCGTTCTCGGCGCACTTGCCCTGGTGGGCGTCGGCCTTGCCGCCTTTGCACTGGGTGGGCTCTACGTTCATGACAACACGCTCGTTCACACCCCGCGTGGCTCGTTTGTCACGACGGCCGCCGGCGCCGCCGCCATCCAGGCGGCGGTCCGCCGAGTCGACACCGAGACCGCGCCCGGAGAACCGATCCTCGCGGCGCCGACCGACGGGGGCCTCTACTTCATGACCGATCGCCCGCCGGCGCTGCACACGCTCACCCTTCTCCCCGGGCTGATCGAAGGCTCGGCGGAAACGGCCGCGATAAACCGCATGCGCCGTGAGCATCTGGCCCTGGCGGTCGTGGGCGCCCGCGACCTGTCTGTCTGGGGCGCGAAGACCTTCGGCCTCGATTACAACCGGCTGATCGGGGCCTATCTCGCCGGTTCGACGACGTCGAGCAGCGTCGTCGGCTCACTGGCGGATCCCTCCGGGGGGACGACCCCCTCGAAGGGCTTCACGATCCGCAGAATCGCCCAGCACCCGTAACGCGCCCGGGATCCCTCGGCGTTAGTTGCCGGTGGGTCCGTAGACGTATTCCGAGGGAGCCCAGTCCACGCCGATCCTGTTCGGGTTCGACGCCAGCCGGTAATCATCCGCCCCGGGATCAGCGAACACCGGTTTCGCGACCACAGAACTATGCGCGCCGATCGCGAACGACGGACGTTCTTTGAAAATGTCGTAGTCCTCGCTCAACGTGTACGCCGGCCCGCTTTCATGTAACACGCTGAACAACTGCTCAACATTGTGATTGACCGACGCCGTCAACGCCTCCGCCGCGCCTTCCGCACGAATCAGATCACCCTGCCCATCCCAAACAGTGTTGTTCGTCATCGCGAAACCCGTCGTGTTGAACACCTGAATGTTGTTCTCGCCCTCACCCAGATTGTCATTCCGCAAAAACAGGTTGTCCGAGACCGTCACATCACTCGCATCGCCATCCTTGATGAAGAACCCCTGCGACTGATTGTCATGCTCATAGTTGTGATCAAACGACATCCCATGACCACCAAACACGCTCTGAAACGCATCCGTGTGATTCCCATGCTCCTCGAGACCATAAATGTCATTCGCCGAGATCGTCACGTTTTCCCAGTTACTCAGATGCACGGCATCTTCCCCGCCACCTTCCCCGAACCCATGAATCTTGTTCCCGCTGATCGTGATGAAACTATCCGGAGCCGTAGACGTACACCCCTGATACACAGGCGCATTGGGCGACGAACAATTCACCGACGAGTTGATCACACCCTCACCCCCACCACTGATGTCGTTGTGATCAATCACGATATGCGACGCACCAGGATCCAAAAACACTTCCCGCACCACAAAATTATGGACCGTCACAAAACTCGTCCCCGCCGCGAACTTCACCCCCGCAAGCACCACTTCCGTCCCCGGCACAGACTCCACCGTCACATTCCCCGAATGCGCCCCCGACAATTCCAGCTGCCCATAACTACCCGCCGACAAACACACCACCCCACCAGCCCCAGCCGAAGCCACATCCGACGCAGCAGCCCCCACACTCGACACCGTCACCGAACAAGCCGGAGAGTGTTCTCCGCTGCTCGGCGCCTGCACGGTGGAGGAGGCTTCCGAGGTCGCCTGCGTGGAACCGCCTGAGTTCGTCGCCGTCACGGCCACTCGGATCGTGTGCCCCACGTCACTCGCGGCCAATTTGTAGCTCACCGCGGTGGCGCCGGCGATCGCCGAGCAGCTGGCCCCCGAGGTGTCGCAGTCCTGCCACTGGTAGGCGAAGCTGCTCGGGGAGGCGGTCCATGAGCCGTTGCCCGCCGTCAACGTCAGGCCTTCGGTCTCCGAGCCGTTGATCGCGGGGAGTACCGTATTCACGGGCGGGCCGGGAGCGAGCGAGGAGACGACTCCGGTCTGGGGCGAGCTCGCCGGCGTCGAGCCGCTGACGTTTTTAGCGGTGACCACCACCCGCAGCGTGTGGCCGGCATCGCTCGCGCCGAGCTTGTGGGTGGCGGCGGTCGCACCCGAGATCGCGGAGCATCCGGCTCCAGCCGTATCGCAATCCTGCCACTGATAGCCGTAGGAGGTTGGGCTGCCCGTCCACGATCCGTGGGTTGCGCTCAGCGTCTGGCCTTCGACCGTCGAGCCGCTGATCAACGGCAGGGCCGTGTTCGTGGGCGCGCCGGGGGCGGGTGCGACGACCACTTCCGTGGGTTCCGAGGTGGCCGCGGCGGTCCCGCCCGCGTTCTTGGCGGTCACGATCACCCGCAGGGTGTGTTTGACGTCGCTCGCCGTCAGCTGATAGCTCGAGGACGCCGCTCCGCCGATCACCGAACATCCGCTCCCCGATGAGCGGCAGTCCTCCCATTCGTAGGAGTAGGAGGCGGGGTCGCCCGTCCATGTGCCCGTGGTTGCCGTCAGGCTCTGCCCCTCCACCGTGCTGCCGGCGATGCCGGGGACGGCGACGTTCACGGGCGCCGGGGGAGGCGGCGTTTCGGGCGCGGGCTGGTTGGTCGCGATGATCCCGACGGGAGAGGGCAGGCCGGGTGGAAACGGCCCGGCGGCGGCCACCGGTTCTTCGCTTTGGAGTACCGCGTAGGCCCCGATCGGGCAGCCAGCCGATGTTGAACCCCTCCTCCACGATGCCGGCAGCGATCCGGTCTCGGGAC
Organism: uncultured Solirubrobacteraceae bacterium; assembly: GCA_963744035.1. Taxonomy (GTDB): domain Bacteria; phylum Actinomycetota; class Thermoleophilia; order Solirubrobacterales; family Solirubrobacteraceae; genus Palsa-744. The sequence goes on from CAVURZ010000001.1 coordinate 397,971, forward strand.
TGAGCGCGGTTCGGCTGGCGCAGCGACCGGCCCAGGGCGCCCGCACGGCCAGCGCACCTCCACGACCGAGAACAGCAAGCCAGTAGCGCCGGCCGGAGGTGAGCCGGACGGCGCCGGTGGGGAGCGGGTTCCACGCACCGGGTACGAGCGTCGTCTGCGAGCCGGCCGACAGCCGGGCACCCGGACGGGAGCCCGCGTCGGTGTAGATGCCGACGGCCATCGAGCGGGCTCTGTTCTTCGCGTCCAGGAAGACATCGACCTGGCGCGTCACACCCGAGGCCCTTGCCCGGAACTGGACTGCCTCCGCGCGGCCCACGGGCAGGACGTGGCGGCGGTGTCCGACGGAAACATCGCCGAGCAGCACCACCCCGGGACTCGCTGCAGGGGCCGCACTCTGCGCCGCGCCGGCGTGCGCCGGCAACCAACACGCGGCCAGGATGGGCGCGACCGCGACGAGTCGCCTGCGAGCGGCGCCACGGCCGATCGACCCGAGCCCCGTGTGCCTCGTGGCACCCGTCGGCCGGGGGTCTTGCATCCGCTGCACGGAATCTTGCATCTCGCCCTCTTGCATCAAAAGCTGCAGGATAGCCTGCTGCTCACACGCCGAACGCCGGTTCGGGCGTTGGCGACGGGAGCCGCCCAAACATCGACATCCGGCCCTCGGCCTTTAGCCGCGGCGGCCCCGGCCCAGGAGCAACCCTCAATTCGCCGGGCCGTAGGACTGGGCGCCGGGGTTCCAGTCGATGCCGACATTTCCGGGATTCGAGGCCAGCTGGTAATTGTCGCTCGCGGCCGCATGGCCTTCGCCGCATTTCGGGGCGCACGCGAATTTGGATTCCGAGAGCGCTTCAGCTTTGTCGGTCGAGCCTTTGGTGTATTCCGGCTGCCCCGAGGAGAACAGGTTGTGTTCACTCGTGATCGAATAGGCGTGCGAGGCTTCGCCGTTGATCTTGAAGCGGCTGAACACGTTGTGGGACATCAGCACCGCCGGCGATTCCTTGCATGTCGAGCTGAGCCCCTGGACGTTGCTTGATTCGAACATCGTGTTGTTTTCGATCACCAGGTTGTGGGTGCAGTCATCGATCCAGATGTTGCCGATCGCCGACCAGGAGTTGCGCACCATCAGGTTGTCGCGGACGGTCACGTTGGGCGAGACGTCGCCGTCCTTGAGGAAGAACCCCTCCGCATCCACGTCGTGGATGTAGTTCTTTTCGAACGTGAAGTCGTGATTGGTCGTCTTTTCGGCGTTGTAGGCCTGCAGGATGTCGTCGTGGCATTCCCCGACTTTCGGTTTGCAGAGCTGTTCGGAGACGTTGTAGATGTCGTTTGCGTAGACGCTGAAGTGAGCGGCACCCTGGACGTGGATGCCGTCGCCCTCGCTGCCTTCTGAGGTGTTGTGGATCAGGTCATGAGCCACGGTGATGTTTTCATCGAGCGTGGGGCCTTCGACCTGGGCGAACAGGCCGACGCCATCCCCGCTGGACTGGTAGCACTCGTCCCATTCGAGGGCGTCGTTGTGGAATCCCGGCACGTTGCCGGTTCCGATGTCGCACTCGCCTTTGATGTGCAGGCCGAGAACCGTGATGTGGTTGGCCGCGACCGTCAGGCCGTTGATCTGGATGTGGGCGCCCTTCGCCGGAGCGAGCGTCGCGTTGGTGCTCGAGGGCCCCGAGCTGATCGTCATCGCCGCATACGGCGACCCCGAGGCCAGGAGGCATACGACCTCGCCGTTGATCGCAAGGTCGGCTTTTGCGGTCGTCACACTCGCCGTTTCCACGGTGCATGTCGGTTCGGGTGCTTTTTCGCCGAGCCCCGTTTTAGGGGTCACAACGACGGTCTGCGTCGACGTGGCAGGCGCCATGCCGCCCGCATTTTTCGCGGTCACAACAACGCGGACGGTATGACCGATGTCCGCCGCACCGAGCACCCGAGTACTCGCGGTCGCACCCGACACGGCAGCACATTCCAAGCCCGAACCGCTGCAGTCCTGCCACTGGTACGCAAACGACGTCGGCGAACCCGACCAGGAGCCATTACCGGCCGACAGGGTTTCCCCTTCAACCGCCGACCCGCTCACCGTCGGCAGCGACGTGTCAACCGGCGGCAGCGGAAGCACCACCGAGGTGGCGGCGGACGAAGCCGCGGCCGAACCGCCGGCGTTCGTGGCGGTCACCACCACGCGCACCGTGTGACCCGCATCACCGGCCACCAGCCGGTAGGACGACGAGACCGCGCCGGCAACCGCCGAACAACCCGTCCCCCCGCCGTTGCAGTCCTCCCACTGATAGGCGAATGAGGTCGGCGAGCCCGACCAGGAGCCGTTGGCGGCCGACAGGGTTTCCCCTTCAACCGCCGACCCGCTCACCGTCGGCAACGACGTGTTCACCGGCGCCGGTGGGGGACTCTCGGCCACAACCGCCGTCTGTGCCGAGCTTGCGGCGCTCGAGCCGCTCCCGTTGGCGGCCGTGACGACGACGCGCACCGTGTCACCGACGTCGCCCGAACCGAGCTGATAGCTCTGCGCGAGGGCCCCGGAGATGCTCGAGCAGGCTTCGCCCAGCGCGTCGCAGTCCTGCCACTGGTAGGTGAACGAGGAGGGCGCGCCTGACCAGGCGCCGTTCCCGGCCGTGAGCGTCTGGCCTTCGGTCGCCGAGCCGCTCACGGTTGGGAGAGAGGTGTTCGCCGGGACGAGTAGGGGAGCCGGGAGAACGAGAGCCGTCTGCGGCGATTCAGCGACGGTCGAGCCGCCGGCGTTTGTCGCCGTCACCGCGACCCGCACCGTCCCACCCACATCCGCTGAGCCGAGCAGATAGGTCGAGGACGTCGCCGGGTCAACGTTCAGGCACCCTTCACCGAGGGCGTTGCAGTCCCTCCACTGGTATGCGAAAGAGGTCGGGCTGCCCGTCCAGGATCCGCTCGCAAGCGAGAGGGTTTCCCCTTCGATTGCGGAGCCTTTGACGCTCGGCAGCGACGTGTTGACGGGGGCGGGTGGGGCGTCGACGAGGACGACTCCCGTGTGCGCCGAGCTAGCGGCGGTTGACCCGCCGGCGTTCGTGGCCGTCACGACAACGCGGATCGTGTGACCGACGTCCGCCGGGGCGAGCCTGTAGCTCGAGCCGCTGGCGCCGCCGATGTTCGCGCAGCTCGCTCCCGCGCTGTTGCAGTCCTGCCAGCGACGTTCAACGGTGGTCGGCGAGCCAGACCAGGAGCCGTTGGCGGCCGACAGGGTTTCCCCTTCAACCGCCGACCCGCTCACCGTCGGCAGCCGCGTGTCAACCGGCGGCAGCGGAAGCACCACCGAGGTGGCGGCGGACGAAGCCGCGGCCGAACCGCCGGCGTTCGTGGCGGTCACCACCACGCGCACCGTGTGACCCGCATCACCCGCCACCAGCCGGTAGGACGACGAGACCGCGCCGGCAACCGCCGAACAACCCGTCCCCCCGCCGTTGCAGTCCTCCCACTGATAGGCGAGCGAGGTCGGGGCCCCAGCCCATTCACCTGCGGAGGCTTCAAGAACCTGTCCTTCAACCGCTCTTCCCGAGAGCGCGGGAAGCGCGGTGTTGAGCGGTGCGACAGGTTCGGGCGCGGGCGGCGGCAGGGTCGGTTCCACCAGTGCTTCTTCCGGCGGGGGCGAGGAGAGAACCGGCGGCGGCACGATTGGCGCCGAGGCCGTCAGGTAGGCGGAGACGGGACAGTCCGCATAGCTCGAGCCCGACCGCCAGGCGAGCGGCAGAGCGGACAGGTTCGCCTGCGCGCTCGTCTGGCTCGGGCAGGGGCCATGCGCGCGGTCCCGGTACAGGAGCGTGCCGCCGCGGCCGAGAATCGCGAGCCAGTAGACACGCCCCGAGACGAGATCGGTCGGTGCAACCGGCACGGTGGCCCACGAGCCGGCGGATGTGACGGCGGCCGAACCGCTGCCGAGTAGCGCGCCTGGACGAGCAGAGTCGCCGGCGTAGATCCCGAAGATCACGGTTCTTGCGGTGGTCCCGGAGGCGATGTATATGTGGCCCGTCGCCGCCAGGCCGGAGGCGCCCGCCTGGAGTCGGAACACTTCCGCCGTTCCACCCGCAAGTGAATCGTGCTGCGCCTCCACCGCACTGTCGCCGAGCAGCACCGGTTCGGACGCTGTGTCGGCCAGCAGTACTCCGGCACGGCCGACCGACGCGCCCTTCTTGCGAGCCGACCTGCGTAACGTCTTCGCGTGGCGATGACGAACGTGTTCTGCACGAGGCTTTGCAGGACGAACGCCGTGCGCGGCAAGGGCCGATGAGCCAGGGAAGACAAACAGCAGGACAATCGCGGTGAAGCAGCTGCGCTGGACCTGCTTGAGCATCGAGGACCTCCATAGCCTTGCGGTCGGTAGTCCGCGCTTCGGCTTCTCGATGCCCTCTTCTCAACCCCACTGCAGCTCTCGTGGACGTTTAGAGCCTAATCGTCTCCAAGGGACCACAAGGTGTAGGTACTACGGCACCACGCGACGTAGTACCTACGGGACGACAAAGTAGAACTCCGCTGGCGTCGTCGGTCAACCCCCACCGCGGGCGTCGCCTCGGCGTTAGTTGCCGGTGGGTCCGTAGACGTATTCCGAGGGAGCCCAGTCCACGCCGATCCTGTTCGGGTTCGACGCCAGCCGGTAATCATCCGCCCCGGGATCAGCGAACACCGGTTTCGCGACCACAGAACTATGCGCGCCGATCGCGAACGACGGACGTTCTTTGAAAATGTCGTAGTCCTCGCTCAACGTGTACGCCGGCCCGCTTTCATGAAACACGCTGAACAACTGCTCAACATTGTGATTGACCGACGCCGTCAACGCCTCCGCCGCGCCTTCCGCACGAATCAGATCACCCTGCCCATCCCAAACAGTGTTGTTCGTCATCGCGAAACCCGTCGTGTTGAACACCTGAATGTTGTTCTCGCCCTCACCCAGATTGTCATTCCGCAAAAACAGGTTGTCCGAGACCGTCACATCACTCGCATCGCCATCCTTGATGAAGAACCCCTGCGACTGATTGTCATGCTCATAGTTGTGATCAAACGACATCCCATGACCACCAAACACGCTCTGAAACGCATCCGTGTGATTCCCATGCTCCTCGAGACCATAAATGTCATTCGCCGAGATCGTCACGTTTTCCCAGTTACTCAGATGCACAGCATCTTCCCCGCCACCTTCCCCGAACCCATGAATCTTGTTCCCGCTGATCGTGATGAAACTATCCGGAGCCGTAGACGTACACCCCTGATACACAGGCGCATTGGGCGACGAACAATTCACCGACGAGTTGATCACACCCTCACCCCCACCACTGATGTCATTGTGATCAATCACGATATGCGACGCACCAGGATCCAAAAACACTTCCCGCACCACAAAATTATGGACCGTCACAAAACTCGTCCCCGCCGCGAACTTCACCCCCGCAAGCACCACTTCCGTCCCCGGCACAGACTCCACCGTCACATTCCCCGAATGCGCCCCCGACAATTCCAGCTGCCCATAACTACCCGCCGACAAACACACCACCCCACCAGCCCCAGCCGAAGCCACATCCGACGCAGCAGCCCCCACACTCGACACCGTCACCGAACAAGCCGGAGAGGCGGGCGGCAGCCCCTTTTTCGCGACGGTGGCGCCGGACGGCGGAACGGCGCCGGCGGCGGGTGCCGATGAGCCTCCCGAGGACGTTTCGGGGGCGCGCGGGGCATACACGGAGAGCGGGCAGAAGCGGGCCGGATGGGCTGCCGCGGGGCCCCAGGTGAGTGGCAGCTTCACGCCTCGGGCGTGCGACGCTTGCTCAGACACGCAGTGTCCCTGAGCGACGCCCCGAAATTTGAGTGAACCGTTGTGCCCGAGCACGGCGAGCCAGTAGGAAACGTGAGCCCTTACGTGCACGGTCGGAGCGATCGGAACGCTGTTCCACGCACGCGAGCGAAGCTTTGGCTGTACACCTGCGCCGAGCAGGCGGCCCGGGCGCCCGCCGTCGTCGCTGTAGACGCCGACAGTGAGCTTCCCGTGGCTGTGCCCGTCGAGATAGACCTGCGCGTCCCTGATTTCTCCGTCAGCGTGCGCGGACAGCCTGAATGCGACGGGAGCACCCGCGCGCAGCGTTACGCGATGGGAGCGCACGACGGTGCCTCCGAGGAGAATGTGGCTGGGCGACCGCGAGGATGAAACCGATGCGGCCAGAGCCCCCGCGCCGACACATGCTGCGAGCGCGAGCACCAGCCCGACTTGGCGACGCATAGTCACCGTGATTATAGGGCTCGGAGGCCCGTTCTACGAGGCAAAACGGAGTGTTATTGAACCGTCACACCGACCGGCGCACCGCCACGCGGTCGACGATTCGACTAAGTTCGATCATATGAACGCCCGGGAAGAGCTGCGGGTCGTCCTGGCGGACGACCACCACTTCTCCAGGGAGGGGCTGCGGGGGGTGCTCGAGGCCGATGGCATCCTCGTCGTGGGCGAGGCGGCGGACGGTGATGAGGCGGTCCGGGTCGCTGGTGAGCTTGCCCCCGACGTGGTGGTTCTCGATCTGCGCATGCCCGGGCCCGGCGTGTCGGAGACGATTGCCGGCATCGCCGCGACCGGCCATGGCTCCCGGGTTCTCGTCCTGACGGTCTCCGCGGAGGATGCGGACGTGGTCGAGGCGCTGGCCGGCGGCGCGGACAGCTACCTGCTCAAGGACACACCCGCCGAGCAGCTGATCGGGGGTATCCGTGTCACCGCGGCTGGCGGCGCGGTGCTCTCCGAGCCAGCGATGCGGGTGCTCGTCGCGCGGCTGGGCACTGCAGCCGAAGCCGCCGCCTCCGGCGATGGACGGCTGCGCTCCCTTAGCGACCGCGAGCGCGAGGTCCTCAAGCTGATCGTCGCCGGAGCCGGCAACGCCGACATCGGACGCGCGCTGTCCATCAGCCGGCACACCGTCAAGCAGCACGTCACGAACATCTTCGGCAAGCTCGACGTCACGACCCGGGTGCAGGCCGCCGTCAGGGCGGTGCGCGAAGGGCTCGTCTAGGCGGCGGAGGGCTCGATCGCCCGCAGCGCGGCGTCGCGATCGGCGACGCCCAGCTTTGCCACACCGGAGGAGATGTGCCGGCGAATCGTGATCGGCGAGAGCGACAGCAGTTCGCCGATCTGGATCGTCGTCTTTCCCGCCCGCAGCAGACGGAGAATCTCCGACTCGCGGGGGGTCAGCTCGACCCCGCCGACCCGCAACGTCTCGGCGGTCGGGGAGCCCAGGCCGCGAAACTCGCTGAGAACCCGCCCCACCAGCGTCCGCGGAAGTGCCGCCTCGCCCTTGAGGACGCCGCAGAGCGCGGCGGCGAGCCGGTCCGGGCGGGTGTCCTTTGGCAGGTAGCCGACGGCTCCGGCCCGCAGCGCCGCGAGGATGTCCTGGGTCGAGTCTGAGACCGTCAGCATCACAATGGCCGTCGAGGGCGCCTGCTCGGAGATCGCCTGGGCCGCCTCGAGGCCGCCGCCGGGCATGTAGATGTCAAGCAGGCAGACATCGGGCTGCTTCGAGAGCACGGCGCTCAGCGCCCCCTTGTGGTCCTCTGCTTCTCCGACCACGTCGAAGCCGTCGCCGAGCAGCGCCATGCGGACTCCCAGCCGGGTGATCTGATGGTCGTCTGCGATCACCACCGTCGGCGTCGGGGCGCTCATGGCAGCGACACCTCGATCCTGGTCCCGTGCCCCGGTGACGTGGCGATCGACAGCGAGCCGCCGAGGGCCTCGGCGCTGCGGCGCAGGCTGTTCAACCCGAAGCCGGCCTCGATGCTCTGCGGCTCGAAGCCGGAGCCGTCGTCGCTCACAGTCAGTCGCCACTCGTCGTCGTGCGCGAGCGAGACGGCGACGCGGCTGGGTGCACCGTGCTTGACGGCGTTGGTCACGGCCTCACGGCCGATGTGGACGAGCGCGTCGGAGGTCTGCTGATCGGGCTCGACGCCGGGCCCGGCCGGCAGCTCGATCGAAACCGGGGTGTTCCTGGCGGCCGCACGCACTCCCGACTCGAACAGCTCGAGCACAGGGACTCGCTCGCGGCCGGCGAGGCTCTCGACGATCGCCCGTGCGCCGGCGAGGGCGCGTTCGCCGGCCGCGACGGCGTCATCGGCGTGGCGTGAGGCGAGCCTCGGGTCGGCAGCGATTGTGCGGGCACGGGCCAGAGCGAACGAGATGTCCTGCATGACCAGGTCGTGCAGCTCGGCGGCGACACGCCGACGCTCTTGCGCGAGGCGGGCGTCGCTTGCGATCTGCCGGTCGATCGCCCGTCGGCCAATGCTGTGCAGCCCGATTCGCCGGCGCTCGCGCCGACGCGATCGGGAGTCCGACGTGCCGCTCATCACGGAGGCGAGCGATGACGCGGCGACGTCATCCGGCGTCGCCAGCGGAACACTTCTATTTTGCGCGGTGCTCACTCCTTGAATCTCGCTATCGGTCGGGGCCCCCGTCGGCGTTGGCATCTCAAGCCCAACGTCGACCTCCAATCGCATCTGGTCCCCTCCTAGAACCAGATTCCATCTATACGTCCATCCGCCCAGGGCGGCTCACTGCGGACGCTTGAACGCTGCGAATTCTTTCACAAATCCGCATTTACCGACGAAAAGTCTCGTAATTCCCCGTACGCCCCTGTGCTCGCGGGCTTTGTGCTCGAGCCGGCCCGGGCTCAGGCGCCGCGAGTTTCGATCTGAGCGAGGCTGAAGGCGCGCATATCCGAGCCGGAGGCGTGCGCCTCGTGCCACTGAACGAGCATCTCCAGGGCCTCGGCGAGCCCCACTGTCGGATGCCACTCCAGCCGGGCTTCCGCGGCGGCCGAGTCCAGTTCCAGCCGCTGCGCCTCGGGCGGGTTCTCGCCGGGGTCGCTCGCCCACCGCAACCGCCCATCCCAGAGCTCGACCAGGCGCTCGACGATCCAGCGGACCGGCCGGGCCTCCTCTGCGGGGGGCCCGAAGTTCCACCCGCGAGCGGTCGAGGAGTCCTCGCACAGCGCCTGCGCGAGCGCGAGGTAACCGCCCAACGGGTTCAGGACGTGCTGCCACGGACGGACGGAGTCCGGGTTGCGGACACGCAACGGCGTACCGTCGCGGACGGCTCTAACCGCGTCTCCCAGCAGCCGGTCCTCGCCCCAGTCCCCGCCGCCGATCACATTGCCCGCACGAGCGCTCGCCAGTCTCGCCAGGCCATCGACTGAGGCGAACGACCGGCGGTATGCCGAGGAGACGATCTCCGCGCAGGCCTTGGAGCTCGAGTAGGGATCGGCGCCGCCCAGCGGCTCGCCCTCTCTCAGGCGGTGCGGCCCGGCCCCTGGATTCTCATAACACTTGTCAGAGGTCACGACGACCACCGCCCTGACGCCCTCCCCGGCCACCCTGACCGCCTCGAGCACGTGCACCGTGCCCATCACGTTGACCTCATAGGTCCCCACCGGATCAAGCAGCGAACGCCGGACCATCGGCTGCGCGGCGAGATGCAGGACGATCTCAGGTGCGGCCTCGCGGAGCGCCTCGCGCACGGCCGCGGCGTCGCGGACATCGACGGCAGCCTCGCTCATCCCGCCGGCCACACCGGCCAGCTCGTAGAGCGACGGGCTTGTCGGGGGACCGGGGGCGAGACCTGTCACCCGGGCGCCCAGCGACTGCAGCCAGAGTGAGAGCCATGCCCCCTTGAAGCCGGTGTGCCCCGTCACGAGCACGCGCCTGCCACGCCAGAAGTCGAGGTCGATTGCCACGGGGGCGGGTATCTTCACGCAATCACACCGCCGGCCGCCTCCACACCCCCCGGCGCCTCCGTGCCGTCGCCGCCCGAGCGCGTCGAGATCCTCGGCATTCCCCTGGCGGTGAGCGACTACCGTGAGGTGATCGACTGGATGGCGAGTGTGATCGCAGCCGGTGGCCGAGCATCAGTGACCGCAGCGGCCGTCAACCTCGTGATGAGCGCCCGCGAGCAGCCGGCGACGATGAAGGCCGTGCTGGCGACGACGCTCGCCGTCCCAGACGGACAGCCCCTCGTGTGGGCGCTGCGGTCTCTCGGTCACGACGGCGCCACCCGCGTGTACGGCCCGGACCTGATGGCGGCCTTCTGCGCCCGCGCGGCTCGCGAGCGGATCCCCGTCTACCTTTACGGCGGTCGAACCCCGGAGGCTCTCGCACTGCTGGAACGGCGGCTGCTCGAGCGTTTCCCGGGATTGCCGATCGTCGGCGGGCAGTCGCCGCCGTTCCGGCCGCTGAGCGAAGCCGAGAATGAACGGGTCATAGCCGAGATCGACGCCTCCGGCGCGGCCGTCGTGTGGGTCGGCACCGGCCAGCCCAAGCAGGAGCTCTGGATGGCGGCGATGCGACCGCGCCTGCAGGCGCCGCTGCTCGTGGGCGTCGGCGCGGCCTTCGACTTCCACGCGGGGCTCGTTCCGCAGGCGCCGCCCTGGATGCAGCGCAACGGCCTGGAGTGGAGCTACCGCCTGGCCCGCGAGCCACGCAGGCTGTGGCGGCGCTACGCGCGCTACAACCCGCTCTTCGTGATCGGCTTCGCCCGCCAGTACGCCCGCTACCGGATGGGTCGCCCCGCGGGCTCGCAACCGCGTTGAGGCGGAGCCCCCACCGCTAACCTCTTGGCTGGATGAGCGCTCCGCAGAGCAATGCCGATGTCGCCGTCGTCGGCCTCGGCCGCGTCGGGCTGCCCCTGGCTCTCTCCTTTGCCGGAAGGGGCCTGCGGGTGATAGGGATCGACAACGATCCTGCGCGTCTGGGCGCCGTTGGCGAGGGACGCATGCCCTTCGAGGAGACCGGCGCGCAGGATCTGCTCGACCGCGTCCATGCCGGCGGAAACCTGCAGTTGAGCGACCGGGTGGCCGACGCCGCGGCCGCGCGCCAGATCGTGATCACGCTCGGCACGCCGTCGTTCTCGCATATCGAGATCGACATGCGCGACATCCGCGCGGCACTGGACGACCTGCTGGGCGTGCTCGCCCCCGGACACTCCCTGATCCTGCGCTCGACGATTGCGCCGGGAACGACCGAATTCGTCGCCGGCTACCTGCACAAGCATCGCGGCTTCCAGATCGGCGAGGAGGTGTTCGTCTCGCACGCCCCGGAGAGGATCGCTGCCGGGCGGTTCCTGGCCGAGATCGACACGCTGCCCTGCATCATCGGCGGCGTCGGCGAGCGCTCGGGCGAGGTCGCGGCGGAGCTGTTCGGCGTGTTCGATGCGCCGATCGTGCAGAGCACCCCGGTCCAGGCCGAGCTCGCGAAGATCTGGGCGAACATCATCCGCTACACCCATTTCGCGCTGCCCAACCTGCTGATGATGGACTGCGAGCGCTACGGCGCCAACGTCTTCGAGGTGATCGATCTGATCAACCGCGACTATCCCCGCGGTGGAATCGCTCAGCCCGGGTTCACCGCCGGGACCTGCCTGCGCAAGGACTTCACCTTCTCCGAGGAGCGCTCCGCCGCGCCGGGAATGCTGCTGGCCGTCTCGCGGGTCAACGAGTCGGTGCCGCTGTTCCTGCTCGAGGGAGCGAAGCGCAGGCTCGGCTCGCTCGCCGACCGCCGCATCGCGGTGCTCGGCCTGGCGTTCAAGGCGGACACCGATGACGAGCGCGACTCCCTGGCCCACAAGCTGATCAGGCTGCTCGAGCGGGAGCTGGCCGACGTGGTCGTACACGATCCTCACGTTGCGACCCCGACGCTCGGCCTCGAGGAGGCGCTGGAGGGTGCCGAGGTCGTTGTGGTGGCCGCCAACCACTCTGAGTTCTGCCGGCCGGAGACCCTGACGGCGATCGCCGAGCACGCCGGCGCAGACTGCCTGGTTGTCGATCCGTGGAACTGCTGGGGCGCCGCCCAGGTGTTCGCCTATGCGTCGGAGCTCAGCACGCTCGGAGCCATCGGATGAGCCGGGTCCTGGTGACGGGCGGAGCGGGGACGATCGGGGCGGCAGTCGTGCGTCGGCTGCTTTCGGACCCCGATCACGAGGTGCGCGTCTCCGACCAGCGCGAGGCCCCGCTGTGGATGCGCGAGGGCTGCGAGGTGCATACCGGCGACCTGCGCAAACTCGAGCAGGCCACGGCCGCGACGAAGGGCTGCGAGAAGGTCATCCACCTGGCGGCGATCGTTGGCGGGATCGCCAACTTCCACAAACTGCCCTACACCCTGACCGAGGTCAACAACGCCCTCTACAACGGGGTCGTGCGGGCCGCGCTGGACGCCGGCGTGGAGCGCTTCGTCTACGTCTCCTCCTCGATGGTCTTCGAGAACGCGGACCTGTTCCCGACCCCCGAGGAGTACCTGCCCCGCTGCCCGGTGCCCACCTCCGCCTACGGGTTCTCGAAGCTGACCGGCGAGGTCTACGTTCGTGCGGCCCACGAGGAGCACGGCCTGCCCTACACGATCTGCCGGCCCTTCAACGCCTACGGCCCGGGCGAGGTGCCCGACGCCGAACCGGGCATCGCCCATGCCGTTCCGGACCTGATCAACAAGGTCCTGGCCGGGCAGCGGCCGCTGCAGATCTTCGGCTCAGGCGAGCAGACGCGCACGCTTACCCACGTCGATGACATCGCCGACGGAATCGTCACGGCGATGAGCTCGCCGGCCGGGCTGAACGAGGACTTCAACATCTCCGCCTCGCGTGAGCTCACCGTGGCGGAGATCGCAGCGATCATCTGGGAGGCCTGCGGCGAGGACCCGGCTGAGTTCGAGCTCGAGCACCTGCCGACGTTCGCAGTCGATGTCCAGCGTCGTTGGCCGTCGGTCGAGAAGGCTCGCGAGCTGCTCGGCTGGGAGTCGCGGATCAGCGTGGAGGACGGCATCGCCGCGACGGTCGCCTGGCTGCGCTCGCGGGCCGCGTCTGAGCCGGCCCGCAAGCCGGCCCGCAAACGCAGGCGGCGCCCGGCCGGCCGGGCCGTCTAAGCTTCCCGCCGGTGCCTGCCCGCAAAGCCCTCATAACCGGTGTCACCGGCCAGGACGGCTCCTATCTGGCCGAGCTCCTGCTGGAGAAGGGCTACGAGGTCCACGGCATGGTGCGCCGCGCCTCGACGGAGAAGTTCGAGCGGATCGAGCATCTGCGTGAGGAGATGACCCTGCACCAGGGCGACCTGCTCGATCAGCGCTCGCTCGTTGACACCATGCGGGCCGCCAAACCGGATGAGATCTACAACCTGGCGGCCATGTCCTTCGTCGCTGTCTCCTGGGTCCAGCCGACTCTGACGGCGGAGTTCACCGGCGTCGGCGTGACCCGGATGCTTGAGGCGATGCGCGAAACCTGCCCGGACGCCCGCTTCTACCAGGCCTCCTCAAGCGAGATGTTCGGCAAGGTGCTGGAGGTTCCCCAGACCGAGACCACCCCGTTCTACCCGCGCTCGCCCTACGGGGTCGCCAAGGCGTACGGGCACTTCATCACGGTCAACTACCGCGAGTCCTATGACCTGCACGCGACCTCCGGGATCCTGTTCAACCACGAGAGCCCCAGACGCGGTCTGGAGTTCGTCACGCGGAAGATCACCTGGCATGCGGCCGCGATCAAGCACGGCCTGACCAAGGAGCTGCGCCTGGGCAACCTCGACGCCGAACGGGACTGGGGCTTCGCGAAGGACTATGTCGAGGCGATGTGGCTGATGCTCCAGCGCGATGACCCCCAGGACTATGTCATCGCCACGGGCGAGGCCCATTCCGTGCGGGAGTGCTGCGAGGTCGCCTTCGAGGTGGCCGGACTGGGCGACTTCGAGCAGTACGTGACGATCGACCCGGCCTTCGTGCGCCCGGCCGAGGTGGACCATCTGATCGGCGACCCGGCCAAGGCGGGCCGGGACCTGGGCTGGAAGCCACAGACGAGCTTCCAGGAGTTGATCTCGCTGATGACAGTCGCCGACATCGACGCGCTCGCGGCCGGCTGAGAGACCGCCGCCCCGCGCCCTAACCTTTTCCGGCGTGCCGATTCCCCTGTTTGACACCTCCAGCGCTCTGGCGCCGCTGCGCGAGGAGATCCAGGGCGCCGTGGCGGGAGTGCTGGAGTCCGGGCGCTACATCCTCGGCCCTGAGGTGGCGGCCTTCGAGCAGGAGTTCGCCGGCTACTGCGGCGCCGAGCACGCCGTCGGGGTCGCCAACGGCACCGACGCGATCACGATCGCGCTGCGGGCGATGGGCGTCGGCCCCGGCGA
>CAVURZ010000002.1:0-91698 GCA_963744035.1 uncultured Solirubrobacteraceae bacterium
TGCAGAACGCGGCATCGATCGCCAAGAACATCCTCACGACCGAGGCGATCGTCGCCGAGGTGCCGGAGAAGGATGGCGCAGGCGGCGGTGGCGGCGGCATGCCCGACATGAGCGGGATGATGTAGCCAGCAGCTCAGGCTGTTCGGTAGCAGGCAGGAGGGCCCGGCATCCGCCGGGCCCTCCGCGCTTAAGGGCTGGTGCGGGGGTCCCGGGAGCGCTGGGGTACCCTCCCCGCGGCGGGGCCGCCCGGCGCCGGCGGATGTCCACAATCGCAGGGAGCCCCATGACGCGACGGCTGATTCCAATCGCTCTGACCGCTCTGATCGCGCTGTCCGGCTGTGGCAGCTCGGGCAGCGCAGAACCGAGCACCAGTGCCTTCAAGGCCTCCTACCAGGCCCAGAAAGCTCAGCTGAGCGCGCTCGGGGAAGCTGTCGGCAAGGCCGTCGCACACGCCTCCGGCAAGACGAACGGGGAGCTGGTCGGCGAATTCAGGAAGCTGGCCGCGCGGGCGACGGCGCTTGCGGGCACCTTCGGGCAACTCGAAGCACCGAAGAACTACAAGGCCGAACTGGCGGCCCTGCAGTCAAGCCTTACCCAGGTCGCCGGGACGCTCAACTCGATCGAGGCGGCCGCCGTCGCAAACGACGCCGCCGCTGCCAAGGCCGGCGGCGAGACGATCTTCACCGAGGGCCAGCAGGTCACGACCGACGACCATCACCTCAGTGACAAGCTGGGCCTGCTGGAATAGCCCGCGAGGCCGGCTGACCCCAACGGTGAGCGGGCCCCGGCGCTGCAGGGCCCGCTCCTCGGCGGCTATTCGACTGCGGAGACCTCTCTGGGACCCTCGCCGACGTACTTGGCGGTCGGGCGGATCAGCTTGCCCTCGCGCTTCTGCTCCATGATGTGGGCCGACCAGCCGGCCACGCGGGCGCAGGTGAACATCGGCGTGAACAGGTCCGCTGGAACTTCGGCCAGATCCAGGATCACGGCTGACCAGAACTCCACGTTGGTCGCGAGCACCCGGTCGGGCCGGCGCGCCTGGAGCTCCGCCAGGGCTGCTTTCTCGAGCGCCTCGGCAACCTGGAAGCGGGGCGAGCCGAGTTCTGAGGCCGTTCGCCGCAGCACCCGCGCGCGGGGGTCTTCGGCCCTGTAGATGCGGTGGCCGAAGCCCATCAGGCGATCGCCGCGATCAAGCGCTTCGGAGACCCAGCGCTCCGCATCGCCTGTCTCTTCGACTTCCTCGAGCATCTTCAGGACACGCGAGGGGGCGCCGCCATGGAGCGGTCCCGACAGCGCGCCGACCGCAGCCGACATGGCCGCCGCGACATCGGCACCGGTCGAGGCGACGACGCGCGCGGTGAACGTCGAGGCGTTCATCCCATGCTCGGCCGCCGAGACCCAGTAGGCGTCGATCGCCTTGACGTGATCGGGGTTGGCCTCTCCCCGCCAGCGGATCAGGAACCGCTCGGGGATCGTCGAGCCCTGGTCGATCTCCGTCTGGGGGACCGGCGGCTGGCCGGCTTCGCGGGCCGACTGGGCCACGAAGGACAGCGCCATCACGGAGGCTCTGGCGAGGTTGTCGCGGGCCTCCTCGTCGGTGATGTCGATCAGCTGGCCGAAGCCCCACTCGGGGGCCAGCATGGCCAGCGCCGACTGGACGTCCACGCGGTGGTCGCCCGAGCGGACGGTCAGCGCATGCGGTTCGGCGGGCGGCAGGCCGGGTTTGAAGTGGCCGTCCACCAGAAGGCCCCAGACCTGCTCGTAGGGGACCGAGCCGACCAGGTTCTCGATGTCGACGCCGCGGTAGCGAAGCGCGCCACCCTCTTTGTCGGGCTCCGCGATCTCTGTGGCGAAGGCAACGACTCCTTCAAGGCCCGACTGGACCTCCGGTGCTGACTGAACCGCGCTCATGGCACTCGCTTTCTGAGCTTGATGCTTGACGGGGGGAGCTGCCTTGTGGGCAGAGTCATATCGTCGCAGGAATGGGCGCAGGAGTAGGCTGAAGCGCGACCGCGGGTCAGGCGTTGGCCGCGGACGGAGCCACGGCAATCGGCGAGGAGAGACGATGTCTGAAGGCGATCTGATGTTCCGTTCAGCCGGCGAGCTCGCCGCGATGGTCCGCTCGGGTGAGATCTCCGCGCGGGAGCTGGTGCAGGTCTCGCTCGATCGGATCGAGCAGCTGAACCCCGAGCTGAACGCCTTCGTGGAGATCGACGGCGAGCGGGCCCTGGCGACGGCCGAGAAGATCGGCCCCGGCGATCAGCGGCCGTTCGCGGGCGTGCCCGTTGCGATCAAGAACAACCGTGCCCGTCGCCGGCATGCGCCTGACCTACGGCTGCGCGCTGATGGAGACCTTCCGCGGCCGACTACGACCACAACGTGACCCGGCGGCTGCGCGATGCGGGCTTCGTGATCGTCGGCACCACGACGCTTCCCGAGTACGGGATCCTGCCGACCAGCGAGGCCAGGATCTTCGGCCCGACGCGCAACCCCTGGGATCTCGAGAGGACCCCGGGGGCTCCTCCGGCGGGGCCGCGGCGGCCGTCGCCAGCGGCATGGTCCCGCTGGCCCACGGCAACGACGGCGGCGGCTCGGTCAGGATCCCGGCGGCCTGCTGCGGACTGGTCGGGCTGAAGCCTGCCCGCGGGCGGATCTCCGCGGCGCCGGAACTGGGGGACTCCTCGCTGGGGATCGACGGCATGCTGACCAGGACCGTCGCCGACACGGCTGCCCTGCTTGACGTACTGGCCGGCTACGAGCCCGGCGATGCGACCTGGGCCCCGCCGCCGTCGGAGCCGTTCGCGACGCAGCGCGGCAAATGATCCCGGGCCGGATGCGGATCGCGATGAGCAAGCTCTCGCCGGTGGCGGACGCCGGCGTCGATCCGCTCTGCGCCGCGGCCACGGACAGGGCCGCCGAGCTGCTGCGCTCGCTCGGCCACGAGGTCATCGAGATCGATCCTCCGTGGCAGGAGGCCGGGCTCTCAGAGCTGTTCGGTGTCGTCTTCTCCAGCCAGATAGCGCTGTCGATCGCCTACTCCGGCCACGTCGCCGGGCGGGTGCCGGTCGCGGAGGACATGGAGCCGATGAGCTGGGCGATCTTCTCGATGATCTCCAAACTGGGCACGATCGAGGCCCAGTACGCGACCGTCAGGCTGCAGGCCTACGCGCGGCGGCTGGTGGCCTGGCTGTCGGACTACGACGCGCTGCTGACGCCCGCGCTTGCCGAGCGTCCGCTGCCGCTGGGGACGCTGGACACCGCCGCCGAGCATCCGATGTCCACATTCACCCGCTCAGGGCTGTTCACGCCGTTCACACCGGTCTTCAACGCCAGCGGGCAGCCGGGCATCTCGCTGCCGCTCTACGAGGGCGAGGACGGCCTCCCGCTGGCTGTGCAGATCGTCGGCTCGCCGGCGGGCGAGGGGCGCCTGCTGGCCCTGTCGAGTCAGCTCGAAGCTGCCAGCCCATGGGCCGAGCGGCGCCCGCCGGTCTCCCAGGCCGTCTCCGGCTAGCTCAGGCGCTCTGCAGCACCGCGGCCATCGGGTGAGGTTCGACGCCGAGGGCCAGCGCATCGGCGGTGCCCCGGCTGGAGAGCATCGATACCTCCATCAGCTCCGCCTCGTCCCAGGTGGCCGGGGCCCTGCGTTCCCATCGCCCGCTCGAGCAGCCGCAGCGAGCGCGAGACGATCGGCGTCGGGATGTTCAAGAGCGGGCGGCTTCGCCCGCAGGCGGCGATGACGGTGCGCACGATGTCCTGGTGGGTGAGGGTCTGCGGGCCGGCCAGCTCGTGGCGCTGGTGGCGCGCTCCGTTCGGGGAGCGCAGCGATGCGGCCACGCAGTCGGCGACGTCCTCGGCCCAGATCGGCTGGAAGCTCGCCCGGCCGTGCCCGGAGACGGGCATCACCGGCAGCCATGCAGTGCGCTCGAGCAGGCTCAGCCAGGGGTCCCCGGGGGCGTAGACGATCGAGGGGGCGAAGATGACGGTGCTCAGGTCGGCGTCGCGGACGGCCTGCTCGGCCAGGGCCTTGGCCCGCAGGCAACGGGTGCGGTGGTGGGTCGAGGCGCCCAGGGCCGAGAAGAACACGAAGCGCTCCACGCCCTGGCGCTCGGCGGCCTCGACCATGCGCCAGGTTGCGATGCCGTTGAGCTCCTCGATCGATCCCCGGGGCTGGTCGCGGATCGA
This sequence comes from uncultured Solirubrobacteraceae bacterium, assembly GCA_963744035.1. Classification (GTDB taxonomy): domain Bacteria; phylum Actinomycetota; class Thermoleophilia; order Solirubrobacterales; family Solirubrobacteraceae; genus Palsa-744. The sequence continues at coordinate 4,183 of CAVURZ010000002.1, forward strand.
GGCGGCCAGGTGGATGACCGTGTCGACGCCGCGCAGGGCGTTGCGAAAGGAAGGCGGATCGGTCAGGTCGCCGAGGGCGATCTGGACGCGAACGCGCTGGCTGCCGAGCCTCCGGGGATCACGCACCAGGCACCTGACCTCGACGCCTTCGGCCAGCAGTCTGCTCAGCAGCGTGGACCCCACCAGGCCGGTCGCACCGGTAAGCAGGAGCATGATTCGTACAATATGCCCCTCTCGCTGAGAAGTCCCCGCAAACCGACCCAAGAAAGAAGCGAATGGCCTACGTAATCGCCGAGCCTTGCATTGGCACCAAGGACAACTCGTGTGTCGAGGTGTGCCCTGTGGACTGCATCCACCCGACGCCCGACGAGCCTGGATACGACGCGGCCGAAATGCTCTACATCGACCCCGAGGAGTGCATCGACTGCGACGCCTGCGTCGAGGCCTGCCCCGTCGATGCATGCTTCGCCGAGGACCAGCTCCCGGATGAGTTCCAGAAGTACGCGCAGATCAACGCCGAGTACTTCGCCAGCGGTGGCGGTGCCGCAGCGGCCAGCTAGCCTCGCTGGCTGCTGAGGGACCGCTGCGAGTCCTCGCCCGGAGCGTGTGCTCCGGCGGCGGCGAGCAGGTCGTCCCCCTCGCAGGAGCGCATGTAGAGAACCGAGCGGGCCACCCGGCGGCCGTTGATCAGGCCGGCGTCGCGCAGTACCGCGAGGTGCTGTGAGATGCCGCCGGGGGTCATGCCTGTCGCGCCCGACAGCTCGGTCGTCGAGCGGGGTGAGTCCAGCGCCAGCAGCAGCATCGCCCGGGTGCGGCCGAGGAGTCGCTCGAGGGCGTCCGGGGGCGCCGTCTGCTCGGGACTCCAGAGCATCCCGATGCCGCGCACGGGATAGGCCAGGGCGGGCTGCCAGGGCTCGGCGCTGACGGTCGTCACCTTCGGCCAGACGAAGACGCTCGGCACGAGCAGCAGCCCGCGCTCATCGAGGTCCAGGTCTGACTCGCACAGATCGCCGCACTGGATCTGCAGGACGCCGTCCTTCCAGCTGACGGCGGGGTCGAGGTCGGAGAACAGGCGGGCTGTGCCGCCATCGGCGATCTGGCGGGCCCGGTAGAGGACGTCCTGCTCAAGCAGCGAGCGTATTCGCGGCCAATCGTCGGCCAGGCAGCGCTCCCAGTAGACGCGCATCAGCTCCGCCAGCTCCTCGATCGCGTGGCGGGGACGCTCGATGAAGGGCTCGAGGACCGCCGGCAGGGGAACGTTGGGGTAGGCCGCCATGACCTCCGTGCGGATCAGAGCGGCGGGTGTCGAGAGCATCACCTCCAACTCCTCCTCGAAGTCGACGAGAGGACTGTTGGGAGGCGGATTGACGAAGTCGGGGTTGTAGTTCTGCGAGGTCTGCAGGGCGACGAGCGTCGCGAGGTCGAGATCGCCGGTGACCATTCGTGCCCGCTCGACCCAGGGCAGATGGATCACGCCGCAGGCCGGGTCGTCGACGATGCGGATGCTCCGAATCATCTCGAACATCGGCGAGATCGCGAAGCGGACCCGGGTCAGGGCCTCAGTATGGAATCGGGCATAGATCATTGGTGCTCATCCAGATCATGGAACTTCCATCCAACGGACACCAACCATTTAGCTGGGTCTAAATGTGTTAGCAGGCCGCTGCAGATGTTCGAGAGTGTCCCTATGAACACAAATCACCACATAGCAATGCAGCTCGCGGCCGAGCGCCAGCGGGATCTGCGTGCCTCCGGCGGTGGCTGGCGGTTCGCCGACATGTTCGCTCGGCTGCGTGCTTTCAGATCGGCTCCGGACCGCGTGATGGAGAGCACCGTCTCTCCGCGCGGTGCGGCGCCGACCGCGCCGGCCGGCGCCGGGGAGCTCCCCCGGCGCCGTCCGGAGCCGCGTCTCACCCGACGCCCGGCTCCCAGCGCTGTTACGCGGGCCGCGGTCGCTCGCCGCCACGGCGAGGCCCGCGAGCGCGAGCGCGTCCGCTTCTAGGCCGCTCTCGACGGGCCCGGGGCGCCCGCGGCGTAGGACGGGTGCATCACGTCGAAGATCTCCAGGTTCGGTATGGCCTGGGCGAGCATGGAGCGCAGGCGCGCCGAGTCGAAGCTGTGTGACTGGGGCGCCTGGGGGTTGACGGTCAACGCCCGCAGGTCGATCGGCCTGAGCGTCTGGATCGAGATTCCGGCGCGGGCGTAGAAACCGACCGAGCGCTCGGAGATGAAGACCCGGGTGGGGTCGGCGACGATCACGCTCAGGGGAGCGCGGCTGCGCCTGACGAACGGCAGCAGAGCGTTGAGGAAGGATTCGGGGAGAGCGCCCTCGACGAGGAGCCCGCGAGGCGGGGCGCCCTCGGCGAGGAAGGCCTCGATGACCGGAGGATCGCCGGTGAGCACGAGGCGGGCCGGAAGGGGAACCGCGTTCTCGGGGTCCTCGGGGATCATCAGGCCGGTGCCGCGATCGGCCCGCTTGGCGAGCTCGTGGATCTTTGAATCCTCCCCCACCGTGGGCAGGCGGACCAGCTCGACGGCCTCGGCGGTCTTCTGGACGACCTCCTCGATGTCCTCGCTGAGGATCGCCCCGGTGGACATCAGCAGCGCGTCGGCGACATCGGGCGAGGAGGCAGCCCGCCGGTCGATGGCGCCGTCGATCAGCACCTGATCTGCGCCGTGGGCCAGCATCGCATCGCTGACACGGCGGATCTCCGCGGCGGCGCTGGGGCCGGCCACCTCGATCGCGCCGGGGCCTTTGAGGCGGGCGATCAGGACCTCGCCGAGGGGGGTGCGGATGCCGGTCTGCTCGAGCAGCTCGCTGGGTATCCCGCTCGCGCGCAGCAGGCTGTCGGTGGTGGCCACGAGGCTTCCCGCGGCCAGCTCGACGCGGGGCTTTGCGATGCGGAAGTCGATCACGTCGTGCTCCTCGCCGTCGCGGCCGACGGAGGTCACGCCGACCGTCGCTGCGGCGCCTTCGAGCTCGCGCAGCAGCGCCGCCAGGGCCACGGTCTTGCCGGTGTTCTTGGCCAGCCCCACCAGCGCCAGGCGGCGGGCCGAGGCGGTCAGCTCACAGAGCAGCAAGGCCTCAGCCGGCCGCGGGGACGCGGTCGCCGGACTGCTGGCGCGCGGCGAGCTCGCGGACGACGAAGGTCGCCAGGTGATGCGGTTCGGTGCCTTTGGAGAAGCCGGCGTCATAGCCCAGCTCCTTGGCCAGCTCGTTGGAGACGCGCGGGCCGCCGCAGGCCAGGATCATCTGCGCGCGCACACCCTCGGCCTCGACCATCTCGACCAGCTCGGTCAGGTTGTGGACATGGAGGTTCTGCTGGGTCACGGTCTGGGAGACCAGCACCACGTCGGCGCCGACCTCGATGGCCTTGGCCAGCAGGACGCTGTTGGGCACCTGGCTGCCGAGGTTGTGGGTCTCGAAGGCCCGGTAGCCCTCGAGGCCATGATGGCCGTGGTAGCCCTTCAGGTTGAGCATCGCGTCGATCCCGACGCTGTGGGTGTCCGATCCGGTGCTGGCGCCGACGACGACGATCGGGCGCCCGATGTGCGTCACGGCGAAATGCTCGATCTCGTCCTCGCCCATGTATTCGATGTCGAAGCCCTCGCCCTGCAGCGCCTCGAAGTCGACCGTCTTGGTGCAGCGGCCATACATCACGAAGTAGGTGTAGCCCTCGGTCAGCTGCTCGTAGTGGACAACCTCGGGCTCCTCGAAGCCCATCGCGGCGGCCATCTGCAGGGCCGCCTTGCGGGCCGCCAGGGAATAGGGGACGGGCAGCGTGAAGCTCATCTGCACGAGCCCGTCGCCGAGGTGGTCGGCGTAAGGGCGCACGGCCGTCAGGTCGACCTCCCTATGCATAGCTGGCCTGACCCATCAGCTCGGTGACCGGATTCAGGTAGCCCTCTTCGGTTGCGACGATCCCCTCGATGCCCCGGCCCTCGTCGATCTTGCGGCTGACGTCGCCGAAGGTGGCACCGTCGATCGCCGCGAACAGCCCCGTCTGTGCGATCTGCTCGAGCAGCTCCCGGGCGCCGCCCAGCACCTCCTGGGCCCGCGTCTGGATGATCCCGCCGGGCTTGAACTCGATCTCCTCGCCGAGATCCCGCGCGCTGTTGAAGACGTAGTCCACGTTCTGCAGGCCCAGCACCCGGTCATGGACGTGGGGGGTGAAGATCCCCTCGGTCGGCACGCCGATCGTCTGGATTCCCTGGCCCGTGGCGATCGTGACCAGGTTGAACAGCGTGTCCGCGGCATGGGTGCGGAAGAGATTCCCGTCCATGTGCCGGGTCGGCGGCATGTACTTGACGGGGCAGTCGGGAAACAGCTCCCGCGTCAGCTGCGCCTGCGCCCACTCGAAGAGCAGGCCGTTCGTCACGGGAACATCAATCTCAAAAGCATCTCCCAGGCCGATCTGCGCGTCGGGCACGCCCACATCGCGGGCCAGCTGGTGGTTGATGAACTGCGAGGCGGTCACCGAGGGCGCCGCCTCGATCGCGTCGGCCGTGCGCAGATAGTTGTCCTCGCCGGTGTTGATGGTGACCCCGAAATGGCCGTTGATCATCCTCGAGACGCGCTGGTCGATCAGGCCGCGGACAATGTTGATGTCCCGGTAGAGAATCCCGTAGAGGGCGTCGTTGACCATGTTGTCAAAGCCCTCCCAGGCGCCCATGGCGGCGATCTCCGACATGCACAGGCCCGAGCAGAAGCTGGACAGGCGCACGTAGCGGCCGTGATCCTCAGACCACTGGTCCATCGCCTCGCGCATGATCCGGAAATTGGCCTGGGTTGCGAAGGTGCCGCCGTAGCCCTCGGTGGTCGGGCCGAAGGGGACGTAGTCCAGCAGGCTCTGGGCGGTCGAGCGGATCACCGCGACGATGTCCCCGCCGGCTTCGGCGACGGCCTTGGCGTGGACGACGTCCTCATAGACGTCTCCGGTGGCGGTCAGCACGTAGCGCAGCGTGCCGTCGCGGTCACCGAGCCGCTCGCGCATCGCGGCACGCTCCTCGAAGCGGGTGGAGATCTCGTTCAGGCGAGCCTGGCACTCGTCGATGACGCGGGCATGGATGGCCGCGTCCTCGGCCACCTCGAGCTCCAGCAGGTCGAGCTCGCCGGCGCTCACCCCGTCGGCGATCTGCTGCGGCGTCCGATCGGTCTGGATCATCGCGTTGCCCAGCCAGTAGGCGATCCCCCGTCCGAGCCTGCCGCGGTCATGGACGTGATCGACCAGCACATTCGGCAGTGGCGCCTCGAGCTGATCTGCCCCGTCGACGCCGAGCAGCCGTGTGACGCTGCGCTCGACAGAGACCGTGGTGCGCCCGGCGATCTGCTCGGAGACCTGCTCGGAGATCTTCGCTGCCGCCTGGCGACAGGCGGCGATCACACCCGGGTCGAGGTTCAGCTTGCCTTGTCCCTGGGTGCTCATCGCAGATCCTTCACGATCGGGAACGGAATCACCTCGCGCAGAGTGTCGCGTTCGGTGAGGATCATCACGAGACGATCGACGCCCATGCCGCCCCCTGCGGTGGGGGAGTAGCCGTACTCGATCGCCCGCGCGTATTCCTCGTCGTTGGGGTGGGGCACGTCCTCGTCGTCGATCAGGCGTCGCTTGCGCTGGTCGACGAACCGCTGCCACTGATCGACCGGGTCGTTCAGCTCGGTGTCGCCGCTGACCAGCTCGATGCCACCGATGACGGCATCGAAGTGCTCGCCCAGCTCGGGGTGCACGGCGTGTCGCTTGGTGATCGGGAAGGGCTCAAGCGGGAAGTCGAAGACATGCGTCGGCTGGTTGATGGTCGACTCGATTTTCTCCGAGTAGATGTCCGCGACCACCTCGGCCCAGGTTGCGGCCGGGTCCATCGGCTCGTCGAGCACCTCGGCCAGCTGCTCGCGGGTGGACTCCATGAAGTCCAGGCCGAAGCGCTCGAGGATCAGCTCGCGCATCGTCACCCGCCGCCAGGGCTTGGCCAGGTCGATCTCCTCGCCGTTTCGCTTGATGGTGGTGCGGCCCAGCGCCTTCTGTGCGACGTCCCGAAACATCTCTTCGGTGACCGTGGCGACGTCGTTGTAGTCGGAGTAGGCGCACATGAACTCGATGATCGTGAACTCGGGGCTGTGCTTGTGGGAGATGCCCTCGTTGCGGAACACCTTGCCCATGTCGTAGACGTTCTCCATGCCGCCGACGATGCAGCGGTTGAGGAACAGCTCGACCGAGATGCGCAGGTACAGGTCGCGGTCCAGGGCGTTGTGATGGGTCGTGAAGGGTCGCGAGCCGGCCCCGCCGGCCAGCGACTGCAGGGCCGGGGTTTCAATCTCGATGAAGTTGCGTTCGGCCAGCCATTCGCGGATCGCCAGGATGATCCTGTTGCGCGTGATGAACAGTTCGCGGGTGCTCTCGTTGGCCAGCAGGTCGAGCTCCCGGTAGCGGTAGCGGGTGCCGGTGTCGCCGAGGCCGTGGTGCTTGTCCGGCGGCGGGCGAAGCGTCTTTGTCAGCAGCGTGCACTCGACCGCCGCCAGTGCCAGCTGGCCGCGCTGGGTGACGTAGACGCGGCCGTCCACGCTGAGGATGTCGCCGATGTCGAAGTTCAGGATGCGGTCGTAGGCCTCCTGCCCGATCGAGTCGACCCGCAGCACCACCTGGATCGTGCCCGACAGGTCGCGCAGGTCGAGGAAGGCGGTCTTGCCGTGGCCGCGGCGGGAGATCAGCCGGCCGGCGACGATGTAGCTCAACTCGTCATATTCGCCGGCTCCCAGCTCGGCCGGGTCGTGCGCGCTGAGCACATCGGCGATCCGGGTGCGGGTGTTCCACAGCGTTACGGCCGGGTAGGGCTCGATCCCCTCGGCCCGCAGCCGTTCCATCTTTGCGCGCCGTTCGTCGAATTCGACCAGCCCGTCGGTTGCCTCAGCGGCCGGCTCTGCGGCGTTCTCGGACTCGGTTTCCTGCTGCTCGGATGCGGACATTGTGAAGACGATCCTCCAGTTGGCGGGTGCTTGTCAAGCGTCCCGGGGCGCCACTCGAGCGCGCCGAGGCGAGGGCCCAGAGGCGTGGCCCCAGGGCGGAGAGAGGACATGTCGCCTGCGGCGCGGGCCTTCGCTCAGGCCATCGGCAGCGACATGCCCACGGGTTTCCTGCTCTCCTCCGGCGCGGCGGCGACCGCGACCTCGACGAGTGGCAGGGTGGGAAGTGCTGGAGGTGCGATCGCCAGCAGCCCGCGGGCGGTCTGGCGGATCGCCTGGGCGGCGGGGTCATCGGGATTCTCGGCCACCAGCGGGGAGCCGGCGTCGGCCTGCTCGCGCAGGGGCATCGTCAGGGGCACCTTGCCCAACAGCGGCACGTCCAGCTCATCGGCCAATTCCTGGCCGCCGCCCTCACCGAAGATCGTGAAGCGCTCACCCGACGGGGTGGTGAAGCTGGACATGTTCTCCACGACGCCGGCGATCTCCAGGTCGACCTTCTCCGCCATCTGAGCGGAGCGCCGGGCGACTTTCTGGGCGGTCTGCTGCGGCGTCGTGACGATCAGGAACTTGGCCTGCGGCAGAAGCTGGGCGAGCGTCATCGAGACGTCGCCTGTGCCCGGGGGCAGGTCCACCAGAAGGTAGTCCAGGGCGCCCCATTCGACGTCCTGCAGGAACTGGGTCAGGGCCTTGTGGAGCATCGGCCCGCGCCATACGACGGCGGCGTCCTCCTCGACGAAGAAGCCGATCGACATCACCTTCACGCCGTGGGACTCGAGCGGGATGATCTTTTTCTGGGCCGAGACATCGGGCCGTGTCGAGCCGAGGCCGAACATCCTCGGGATCGAGTAGCCCCAGACGTCCGCGTCCAACACGCCGACCCGCTTGCCCTCGGCGCTCAGGGCGGCGGCCAGGTTGGCCGTCAGGGTCGACTTGCCGACCCCGCCCTTGCCCGAGCCGATGCAGATGACGTTCGTGACCTGCGCCAGCGCGCCGGCCGGCAGGCTGCCTCGGCCGAGTTTCTGCTGAAGCGCCTGCTTCTGGGTGTCGGTGAGGACGTCGAAGAAGACGTTGACGTGGGTCACTCCCTCGATCGCCTCGACGGCGCTCACGACAGAGGTCTGGAAGTGGCCCTTGATCGGGCAGCCCGGCGTCGTCAGCGAGACGGTCACGTCGACCACCCCGTTGGGACTCGTCTCGATCGAGCGGACCATGTCCAACTCGACGATCGAGCGGTGTAGCTCGGGGTCGATGACGACCTCGAGCGAGCGGCGGATCTCATCCTTGTCGATCACAGCGACCCATTGTGGCAAACCGCGGCCGTCGTCCCGGTCTCCGACTCGTGAACAGCGGCGAACAGGGCAAAAAAATGACCCGCGGGCAGTGGGGGCCGCCCGCGGGTCGAGGGAGGAGAGGGTGCTACTACTGCCGACGGGATATGAGGTCGGCAGACTCTCCCGGGTCCGGCCCTCTCCAGGCCGGTCGGGTTAAGGGGTTGCTAGACCAGGCTGAGGATCCGCTCCTGCACCTGGGTCGCCAGCTCGGGAACGCGGGTTGCGATCTCGCTGCTGTTCTTCACGATTTTCTCGCGGCGGCCATCGATCTCGCTGACCGTCTCGTTGAGCGTGGTCTCGATGTTCTTGCGGCGCTGGCGCAGTTCGCGCTCAACGCGGACGCGGGCTTTGCGAACCTCGCGCTCGAGCCTTTTGCGAGCCGTCAGGCCGCGGCGCTCGAAGCGGCGCAGCTGAGCCTGGGCCTTAGTGCCGGTGGAGTAGGTCGAGACTGTGTCCGTGACCGTCGAGACGACTTTTTCACGGGCGATCAGCGCGGCGCCGACCGGAATCAGCACGGCGCGCTCGGCGTAGTCCCGAACACGTCGGCGGTGTCGCGGGCGGCGTTTTCAGCCTGGCGAGCGGTCGTCTGCGCCTGGCGGACGGTCGACTCGGCCTGGTGGACCGTGCGGGTCCGTGAGGCTTTCGCTTTGGTCGTCGCTTTGGCTTTGCTCGGGCTGCGACGGGCAGCGGTGGCTTTGGCCGGTTTACGCGCGGCTTTGGCTTTGGCTTTGGCGGGTTTTGCAGAAGTGGTGGTGGCGGTAGGCATCTTTGGGGTGATCTCCTATGTCGATCCTCGCCGGATGCGAGGTGCGGTCTGGGTTTCTGTTCGTATACGCGCCTCGGCTTCGAGAGGCGAACACCTGTTTGTAACCCGCTGCTGGAAGATCGTTACAGCCGGATCGTACCACGCTGTGAACACCCCGTAACCACGGGACTTCGCCCATCACTAGTTTGTGACAGGTGGAACGTGCGTTCGATCCCGCAAATACGGGAAGTCAGGCCGGCAGGAGGCTGACGCGCTCGATCCAGAGCGCCGGCTGTTCGAGCTCCGACATCAGCGGAAGCGACTCCGGGCCCCGCCAGGCCAGCGCAAGCGTCTGCGGTCCGCCGGCGTCGACGACGGCGTCGCAGAAGCGCCGGCCGACCTCGTACTGGCGCATCTTCAACTCGAGTCCCAGCAGCCGCTCGAGGACCCGCCAGGGCAGGCCTTTGTTCGAACGCCTGCGGTTCATCGCGGCGCGCAGCCGCGGCAGCGAGGGGAGCACCTCGGCGCCGACCGCGTCCATCGTGTGCTCGGCATGCCCCTCGATCAGCGACATGGCGGCCTGCATCTGCTCCACCAGCTGCCAACGGTCCTCGCCGAGGGTCAGGCGCAGCAGCTCGCCGCCCCGGGCCCGGTCGAGCATCGCCCGCAGCTCGCCCGGGTCAGGCAGCTTGGGCAGGCGGATACCGCCGATGCTCCCGTTTGCACCGCCGGCGCCGTTGCCGTGCGACGCGCCATTGCCGTCCTTCGCCTCGCCGACGCCGCCGATGACCGACATCTGAAGCCCGTCGATCAGCTCGCGCAGGATGCCGCCGATATGGGTGCGCAGCCAGGGAGCGCCGGAGAACTGCACGGCATGGGTGATCTCATGGATCGTCACCCACAGGACCAGCTCATCCCGGTCCAGGGACAGGTTGCGTGCCGCCTGGGCGAGGTTCGGAGCCAGCAGCAGCAGGCGCGGCGTGACCGTCGCGTCGAGCAGCGCGAGGTCGTACTGGCCGAGGACCCGCTGGGAAAGCATCCCCGTGAGCGCGCCGACCTGGGCGCCGAGCATCAGTCCCGAGGCTGAGCGCATCGGGCCGGCCAGGACCCCGCCCTGCTCGCTCAGCCTGTCGGTCAGGGGCGAGAGCAGGGGCTTCATCGTCTGCAGGTTGGCCGCGATCCAGGCGGGGCGGTCGACGAACTCCAGGGGCGGCAGCTCGCCATCGGTCTCGAGCAGGCTGTAGGCGCTGACACGGTCGGCGAAGTCGCGGGCCAGCGGCTCGACGGCGTCGGTGCGCATGCCCGTGTAGCCGGTGTCCGTCCCGCCGACCCCGGCGATCAGCTCTCCGATCCGCTGGGCGGCGCCCCAATCGATGACGTCCACATGCAGAGCCTAGCCGTGTCCCGGCGCCGTCCCCGCGTATCCTTGAATCGTGCCAATCTCGAGGATCGCCACAGCGTCACCGGCGGTCCCGCCGGCCGATGAGTCGCCCGTCATCGGGGACGCCCAGGCGGGTCGCTTCCTCAAGCGTGCCGAGGTCCGCGACGTGCTGGCCTGGATGCGCCTGCTGGTCGATCCGCAGGATGCCGCCGCGGTTGTCCGCGCTCTTACACGTCCGCCGATCGGGTTGCGCCAGGTCGATCTGGCCCGGGTGATCCAGGTCACCCGCAGGCGCAAGCTGGACATGGTCGCCGGCCTCGCCGCCGCGACCGAGTCGCCGCAGGTCCCTCCCGAGGCGCGGGAACGCATCGAACGCTTCGTCGAGCTGCACCGCGGCGCCTCGGCGGACCTGGACATCTACCCCCCCGACGCCTTCCTGGCCCGCCTGATCGAGCGGCTCGACGTGCCCGGCCGCTCGATGCTCCACCCCGAGCAGGCCCAGCAGCACCGGCAGAGTCTCGAGCGGCTGCTCGAGATGGGCCGAGACCTGGTGGCCCGCGACCCGACTGCCGGCACGCGGGAGCTCGCCCGCCACCTCGCCGCGGTCCTGCCCGAGCCCGGCGAGAAGCCCGTGTCCCCGCCCGCGGCGGACCGTCTCGAGACGATGCTCGGCCAGCTGCGGGAGGAGCTGCTCGGCGGCGTGACGCGGATCGGCGGGCGGCTCGGCGAGCTGCGCCTCGACACGGACCTGGACATCTCCCACGGCGTCGTGCGCTATCTGGAGCTGGTGAAGGTGGCGGCCCTGATGCAGCGTCCGGAGGGCCAGAGCATCGAGGAGGCGCTGGCCGACATCAACGTCCGGCTGCTCGCCGCCGCGACCCCGATGCAGCGCGAGATCCTGCAGACCTCGACGCTCGATGACGCCCTGCTGGGGGCCGAGGACGAGGACGCGCCCTCCGCGCCGGTCGGATTCCGCGAGGAGCACTCCCTCGGTCCCTTCCTGCCGCGCCGCGGGGAGGGACTGGCGATGTCGGCGTCTGACATCCAGACCTACCGCAGCTGTCCGCTGCGGTACAAGTTCGCGCGGGTCCTGCGCATCCCCACCGAGCAGACGATCCACCAGCGTTTCGGCATCGCCGTGCACCAGGTGCTGGAGCGCTACCACTCCGATGGCGGCACCACGCTGACCCAGATGCTCGACCTGCTCGACACCGGCTGGCGCCGCGGCGGCTTCTCCTTTGAGGGCAGCGACGGTGAGCTGCTCGAGAAGGCGCGCGTCGCGCTTACCCGCTACCACGCCCGGCTGCACGGTCAGGACTCACAGCCGGTCTGGTTCGAGCGGAGCTTCTCCTTCAGGCTGGGCCCGCACCATCTGCGCGGCCGGGTCGACCGGGTCGACCGGCTCGCCGACGGGTCCGAGGCCGAGTACGAGCTGATCGACTACAAGACCTCCCGTCCCAAGACGGCCGAGCAACTGGAGGACGACATCCAGCTCTCCCTCTACGCCCTGGCGGCCAAGGAGGACTGGAAACTGGCCTCCTCACGGCAGGCCTACTACTACGTGCTCGATGACGTGCGGGTTCCCGTGCCCCGCACCGAGCGCGACGCCGAGGCGGTCACGGAGCTGGTCCTGAGCGTCGGCGAGGGGATCATGGCCCAGGATTTCGAGCCGACCCCTTCGCCCAGCGCCTGCGGGATCTGCGACTACAGGATCGTCTGCCCCGCAGCCGAGGGGTAGTCCCGCGAGGCGGTGGTTCTAGCGGCCCTCGCGGCCGCGCTGGCGCAGGAAACGCTGGAATTCCTGGGCGATGGCATCGCCTGAGGGAACATCCGCAGCTGAGCTGTCCTCGTCCACGGCGGCCTGCTCGAGGCGCTCCACGAAGGCCTGGATGTCCGGGTCGCTCTGAACCGCCAGCCCGACCTGGCGTTCGTAGTCGGCGGCCGCCGACTCCAGCTCGGAGACGTCGATCGAGACGCCGATCAGAACTTCCACACGGCGGAGCAGAGCAAGGGCGGCCTTCGGGTTGGCCGCCGCGGCGACGTAATGGGGGACGGCCGCCCAGAGGCTGGCGGCCGGAACGCCGGCGTCGGCGAAGGCCGTGTGCAGCACGCCGATGATCCCCGTGGGGCCCTCGTAGGCGGAGGGCTGGATGCTCAGGCGCTCGAGCAGCGAAGGATCCGAGGCATGCCCTGACATCGGCACGGGACGGGTGTGGGGGACGTCGCCCAGCAGGGCGCCCAGCGTGACGACAACCTGGACTCCGAGAGCCTCGGCGAGGTCGACCAGGTGGGCGCTGAAGGAGCGCCAGCGCATCGACGGCTCGGTCCCCTGGACCAGGACGATGTCGCGTGTCGCGCGCGGGGCGCTGGCCTCGAAGATCTCGACGGTCGGCCAGCTGATCTCGCGCTGCTGGGTCTCACCGAGGCGGATCGAGGGGCGGTTGGACTGGAAGTCGTAGTACTCCTCGGAGTCAAGGTGGGCGAATCGCTTCGCCTCGAGCGAACTGCCAAGGAAGGAGACGGCGCTCGACGCCGCGTCACCGGCGTCGTTCCATCCCTGGAAGGCACACACCATCGCGGGGGCCCTGAGGCCATTCGGGCGGCGGTCCCAGATCAGGGGTTGCATCCGAATCACCGTACATCATGGGTTGATGGCCTTCGCCACCCCCACCGCAAGCGAGGATGCCCAGACCGTGGCGACCCTGCGCGCCGGGGGCGAGGTGGACGGAGTGTTCGCCTGTACGCGCAAGGAGCGCCAGATCACCAAGGCGGGCGCCCCCTTCCTGACCGTCGAGCTGCGCGACAGCACCGGCTCGATCGTCGGCCGGGCGTTCCGCGACGCCGACCTGCTGGCCGGGCGCTTCGAGCGCGGAGAGCTGGTCCGGGTGGCCGGACGGGTCGAGCGCTTCCGCGAGCAGCTGCAGATCGACGTGCGCGAGATCGGCCGCGCCGAGGGCGCCGACCCGCGGAGCTTCCTGCCCAGCGCCTACCGCGATCTGGACGAGCTCGATGGCTTCCTCGAGCACCTCGCGCGCGAGGTCTATGACCCCGGCCTGCGCGGTCTGCTCGAGGCGATCCTCGGCGATCGCGCCCTGCGCGAGCAGATCAGGCTGGCTCCCTGCTCGGTCCCCGGCCCCGCTGCCGGGACCGGCCGTGGGGCGCCCGGCGGGCACCACGCCTACCTCGGCGGCCTGCTCGAGCACACGGTGGCGGTGACGGGTCTGGCACTGGAGCTCTGCACCGTGCATCCTCGGCTGGATCGCGATCTGCTGCTCAGTGCGGCGATCGTCCATGACCTCGGAAAGACCCGGGAGTTCACCTACGGAGCGGACATCGAGCGGAGCCCCGAAGGGGCCATGCTGGGCCATGTCGAGCTGGGTCTGCGGCTGATCGCGCAGCACGCGCCCGCATCCCTCGCGGCGGAGCGGCGGCTGGCGCTGGAACACTGCGTGATCTGCCATCACGGCGCCGATGCGGCCTCGGCGCAGAGGTTCGCGACGCCCGAGGCGATCGCGCTGTACCGCATCAATGCGCTGGACGCCCAGGTGAAGGGCGCGATCGAGCACGGGCTCGGTCGGTCACCCCGCTGACGCGTTCCTTCCTAAACCCGCTCATCCCTGTCAAGACGGGGTCTCTCGATGCCGATAGGGACTGTGATGGGCGATACCGCCATGCCAAGCGTTGCCAACCAGGCGAAAGCCGCGACGGACCCGAGGGAGGACACCCTCGAGGCGACTGAGAACGGCCCGCAGCAGGCCGCGGCGCAGGAGAAGGGCTCCGGCGGACTCGGTCTGCGACTGCCCAGGCGTGGCGCAAAGGACGAGCCTGAGGAGACCGAGCCGCAGGATCGCCGCCAGAGCCCGCGCGAGCCCGGCAAGGGCGGGGGCCTCTATCCGCCCAAGAGCACCGGCCGCTCCACGCGGATGATCGGAGAGGTCGCGGTGGACCTCGGCTTCGCGGACCTCGAGACGGTCGAGGAGGCCGTCGCGGCCGCACGCGCCCAGGGTCGCCCCACCGGCCTGGTGCTGGTCGAGCGGGGTGTCCTTCGTCACGACCAGCTGGCACGGGTCGTCGCCGAGCGCTTCGGCCTGGACTTCGTCGACCTGTCGGTCTACGACCTCGACATGGGGGCCGTGAACCTGGTGAGCATCGAGACCGCCAAGCGCTACCAGGCGGTCCCCGTCGGCTACTCCGACGACGGCGCACTGGTGCTGGCGATGGCCAACCCGACGAACGTTCTGACGATCGACGACATCGGCATGATGACCGGCCGGCGGATTCGCCCGGCCGCCGCCTCGGTCGAGGACCTGAACCTGCTCTTGGCCCGCCTGACCCGGATGGACGACTCGATCGAAGACCTGATCGAGGAGGAGGAGGCCGACGACGCCAACCTGATGGTCGACGAGGCCGACAACGACGCGCCGATCATCAAGCTGGTCCACTCGATCGTCGCGCAGGCGATCCAGCAGGGCGCCTCGGACATCCACGTGAACCCGGAGGAGGGAGACACCCATGTGATGTTCCGCGTCGACGGCGTGCTCGCACCCGCGGCGACGATCAAGCGCAAGATGGCCGCCGGTGTCGTCTCGCGGATCAAGATCCTGGCTGACCTGGACATCTCCGAGCGGCGCGTTCCCCAGGACGGCCGCTTCGCGCTGACCGTGGACGGGCGGCGCGTCGACATCCGCGTCGTGACGCTGCCGCTGGTGCACGGCGAGGGCGCCGTTCTGCGTGTGCTCGACAAGTCGGTGGTGGTGGACGGCCTCGAGTCGCTGGGCATGCAGCCGAAGGAGCTCCAGCGCTTCAGCGAAGCCATCAAACGCCCCAACGGCGCCGTGCTGGTCACCGGCCCCACGGGCTCCGGAAAGTCGACGACCCTCTACGCCGCGCTGCATGTCGTCAATGACGGCGAGCGGAGCATCCTCACGATCGAGGACCCCGTCGAGCAGCGGATCCCGGGCATCAAGCAGATGCAGATCGCCACCAAGGCCGGCGTGACCTTCGACGTCGGGCTGCGCTCGATGCTCCGGGCCGACCCCGACGTGATCATGGTCGGCGAGATCCGCGACCGCGAGACGGCGCACATCGCGGTCGAGGCTGCGCTGACCGGCCACCTCGTCCTATCGACGCTGCACACCCGCGACGCGCCCAGCGCCCTGGGCCGCCTGATCGACATGGGCATCGAGCCGTTCCTGGTCTCCTCGGCGGTCGACTGCATCGTCGCCCAGCGCCTGGTCCGTGCGCTCTGCCAGCACTGCAAGCGCCACCAGAAAATCTCCGAGGCGGTTCTCGCCGAGCACGGCCTGGCGGGCGCAGAGCCCTACGAGCCGGTCGGCTGCTCGCGCTGCTCGGGTTCCGGCTACCGCGGCCGGGTCGGCATCTACGAGGTGATGACCGTCAGCGAGAAGATCCGCTCGATGATCCTCGAGCACGCCTCGGTCGACGACATGGTCGCGCGTGGCAATCGAGCGAAGGAATGGTCCGTCTGCGCGACGACGGCCTGCAGAAGGTCCGCGAAGGGCTGACCTCGATCGCCGAGGTCGAACGCATGACCACGAGCCTCCTGTAGGGAGGTCCCGCACGGACGGCACCGCTCGTGGCGGCGCCGTCCGACGGTTCAGGTCCGCTCAGCTGTGGTGTGCAGCCTTCTTGGCCCGGTGAGCAGCCTTGTGGGCCGCGTTCTTCGCGTGCTTCTTGGATTTCTTCTTCTTGTGGGTGACGATCAGCGGCTTCGGTTCAAGCCGCGTGCTGCCCGAGTAGGCGTCCGGTTTGCAGCCTTTCGGACGGCCCAGATCGAACGGCCCGGAGATGGCCTGCGTGATCACGCCCTTTTCGAGATAGGCGTAGGTCACGGTCAGCAGCGGGTCGACGCGCGGCTCGACGCAGAGCTTTTTCCCGATCGCGAACTGTCCTGACACGAGCTCGTAGCCGGTTCTTGGTCGAGGGTCCGACGCAGTTCAGCGCGTAGCCGGGGACTTCGCCCGAGCAGGAGAAGGTGTCGTTCAGCGCCTTGCCGCCGCCGGTGAGGCCGGTGGTCGTCAGTTCGCTGACGAGCGGCTGGGCCGCGATCCCCGTCAGGGGGACCTGCGCTGCCAGCTGGTAGCCGGTGATCTGACCGTCGCAGTAGAAGGCGTAGGCGACCTGCTGTTCTTCGCTGCCTTCTTCTGGGGTCCCCGCCGACAGCTGGCCGATGCAGTTGAGGTTGTTGGGGTTGGATTCTTCGGCCTGGCTGACCGCCGGTGCGGCCAGCAGCAGTGCGAGCGAGCCCACGATCAGGGCGAGCCACAGGGCGGCCTTGGGGTGGGCTGTTTGTGTTGCGTGCAACGGGGTCTCCGTTCGGTCGTTGATTGGTCTTCCTCAGTGCAGGAGCTTTTCGAGGCTCTGCCTGGGTGAAGTCGCGTTGAAGCTCACCGTCGAGCGCACGCCTGCCTTCGCGAAGGGCGAGAGCAGCGCGACGCCCGCGGGGGGCTGGTAGGTGAGCGTCGAGGTCGACGCTCCTGGGGGAAGTTCTGATTGGGCGGCCAGCCCGACGGATGAGAAGGTCACGACCACGAGGCCGTGTTCCTTGAACAGCGTCGTGCCGGTGATCGTGGCCAGCGTGGCCTTCAGGAATTCATCGGCCGCCGTCAGCTGCCCCGGGGTTTCCGCGGCGCAGGTCGCTCCCGCCGCCCCTTCGGGGCAGGGGGGCTGGACGATCGTGTGCAGCAGCGGCGGCGCGGCGCCCGTGGCCGGCGGTTCGGCCAGCGCCGCCTCACTGGCGAAGGCGGTGGCCTGGATCGCCGACCAGCCCGGCAGCAGCGTGCTCGCCGGAATCAGCTGTGTGTCTATGTAGGGCGCGGCCGTCGCCGTTGACTGCGCCGCTTCAAAGGAGGTGCCGGCCAGCTGGATCAGCCAGACGTTCGTGACCGCCGGCAGGGTGGACGTTTTGGTTTTGCTTTTGCCTTCGGTTTTTTCAGGGGTTTCTTCCGTGGTTTCGGCAGGCGTCGATTCGGCCGCTTTCGCCGGCGTGGTGCTCGTGGCCGCGGGCGTGGCCTGCGGCGTGACGGCCGGCGGCGCGCTTGTCGTCGTCGTCGTCGCGGTGGCTGCGGCGGCCGCGCGGTTGCGGGCCTCGATCGCCGCGATCAGCACCGGCAGCCGTTTCATGAATGCCGAAGGGCCGCCGGCGAAGGATGCATCCGGCGTCGGCCCGATGGCTGCGCCGAGCGCCACGCCGACCGCCAGCATCACCGTCGCCAGCACCACACCCGCCCGCGTGGAGGGCAGGCGCACGGGCTGCGCCGCGGCGGGCTGGGGCGTTGGGTTTTCGGGGGGTTGGTCCATGTCTTCGGGTCAGGTCCTGATCGCTGTAAACCCTGTGTATCGCACAAGTTGCACAAAACAGGGTATCTGGATCGAAACTATGGGGATTATGATATGTTCGGGCTCTTGAGATGTCAAACCTTTGTCAATGAACAAGAAACGGAGCCTCACCTAAATGACACGGACCCGCCGTCTAACCGCCGCCCTCCTGGTGGCCGGTGTGCTCGGGATCGCGGCACCTGCAGGCGCGTTGGCGATTACCAAAATCTCGATCAGCGGCGCCACCGCCTCCTATCCGCTCGTATCCCTGCTCGCTGCCAAGTACGTGAAACTTCACCCGAACAAAGTCAAGTTCCGGATCGCCCAGGGTGGGGCGCAGATCGGGATCAACGACGTCAAAGCCGGCAAGACCACGATCGGCGACGTCTCGCGTGACCCGCTCGAATCGGACACAGGCCTGGTCTTCTACCCGATCGCCCGCTACGGGATCTGCGTGATCACCAACAAGGCCAACACGCTGTCCAACCTGACGACCGCGCAGGCCATCTCCATCTTCACCGGTAAGACCCGGAGCTGGAGCGGCGTCTCGGGCGCCAGTGCATCGGGCACGATCGACCTGATCAGCCGTACCTCGGTCGCCGGCGTTCTGACGAACTTCCAGACCGTTCTGCTGGAAGGCAAGAAAGTCTCGACGCTGGCAGCCGAAGAGCCCTCCGAGGGTCTGATGCGCCAGCAGGTTGAAAACGACCCGAACTCGATCGGCTTCGTTTCCAACTACCAGTCCGACAAAGGCACCGTCAACGCGGTCGGCCTCAACGGGGTCGCCTGCAACAAGTCGACGGTCGTCTCGGGCCAGTACTCGGGCACAGCCCGGTTCTATGAGGTGACAAAGGGCAAGGCAACCGGAGCGGCACTGGCCTTCATCGGCTGGATCAAAGCCTCCTCGGCCGCCAGGAAGATCATCTCGACACAGTGGGTTCCGATCTCCTAACGGATGTTGGAGCGCCTGCGTCACCCCTGGTCCGACAACCGCGCCGAGCTCACGCTCGGCGCGGTTTCGTTGTTGATCGCCCTCGGCGTGGTGGCGATGCTCGTCTTCGTCGCCGTCCACGCCTGGCCGATCTTCGAGCACAACGGCCTCAGCTGGCTCAAGCCCGCCCCGAAGGGGACGAGCATCGAAGAACAGTTCCAGGCGATGCAGGCGACGAGCCTCAACCCGCCCGCCTCGGCCTACAAACTGAGTGCCTGGCCGCTGATCTACGGCACGCTGCTGTGCACCATCCCGGCCGTCCTGTTCGGCCTGGCCACCGCGATCCTCTCCTCGATCTTCATCGTCGAGCTCGCGCCCGCGCGCCTGCGCCGGATCGTGATCCCGGTGATCCGCCTGCTGGCCTCGGTGCCGTCGGTCATCTACGGGCTGATCGGAATCCTCGTGCTGGTGCCGTTCGTCGGCAACCATCTGATCTCGCCGGCCGAGAAGGTCTCGGTGCAGAACACCGTCGAGCTCACCGGCGCGGGCGTACTCGTGGCGATCGTGATCCTCACGGTGATGATCACCCCGATCATGGTCGCGCTGATCTGCGAGGCCCTGGTCTCTGTTCCCAACGCCTGGCGCGAGGGCGCGATCGCGCTGGGGGTAAACCCGGTGCGGGCGATCCTCGCGGTCAGCCTCAGGGCCGCGAGGCCGGCGATCGTCGCGGCGACGGTGCTCGCGACGGCCCGCGCCCTGGGCGAGGCGATCATGATCTCGATGGTCTCGGGCTCGCGCAGCTTCGCACCCCGCTTCAGCGACGGCATCACCTACCTGTTTGAGCCCTTTCGCACGCTGGCCTCGACGATCGTCGACTACCACGAGGGGATCGCCGCGCCGGCGCTGAGTGCCGCGCTGTACGCATTTGCGCTGCTGTTGCTGGCCTCGGCGCTGTTCCTTTCGATCTCCGGCTACCTGATCAAGCTGCCGCTGCGCAAGTACCAGGTGCGCGGATGAGCAGCGTGTTCGCCGATCCGATGCGCCCGCCGCGCGAGATGAAAAGCGGCCCCGGCCGGCGCTCCTCGCCGATGAGCTGGCGCTGGCGCGATCGGCTGGCGCTCGCGCTGGCCTGGACCGCCGGGATCGGGCTGTGCCTGATCGCCGCGGCGATCCTCATCTACATGGGGGTCCGCGGAATTGAATATCTGCGTCCCAGCCTGCTCGGCAGCCGTCCCCAGGTGAGCCTCTCCCAGAGCGGCTCGGGCGGTTTCCTGGACCCGATCCTGGGGACCATGCTGCTGACCGTGATCGGGCTGTTTTTCGCGATCCCCCTGGGCGTCCTGAGTGCCCTGTGGATCGCGGAGTACGGGCGTCCCACGTGGCTGGCGCGAGTGGTCGAGTCGAGCATCGAGGTGATCGCCGGCACGCCCGACATCGTGATCGCCCTGTTCGGCCTGGCGATCTTCCAGCTCCATCTGCTCGCACCGTTCTCCTCCACCTCTGAAGGCGGCGGCGTGTACGGCCGCTCGTTTTTCGCGGCCGGCGCGATGATGTCGCTGATCGCGCTGCCGCCGATCTTCGCGGCGACCAGGGACGGCCTGCAGGCGATTCCCGCGCACATGCGCGAGGCGGCTTTTGCACTCGGCAAGACGCGCATCGCGACCATCCGCCGCGTGCTGCTGCCGAGCGTCCGCTCGAACATGGCGACGGGCGTCACCCTGGGAGTCAGCCGAATCATCGGGGACACGGCGATCGTCGTGCTGCTGCTCGCTGAAACGCTGCGCATCGAGCCGGAAGGCTCCACCCCCGTGCTGGGCCTGCTTCGTGGCACGGGCTCCTCGCTGACCAGCTACATCTACAACAACTCCCCCGCGGGGGAATCGGGCGCGCCGCAGAAGGCCTACGCCGCGGCTGTGGTGCTCCTGTTGATGGTGCTCGGGCTCAATCTGCTGGTCGGCCGCATCGGTCGCTCGCAGGCCGACGCGATGGGCATGAACATCGGCGCGGGCATCGTCTGAGCCGCCCGCCGGTCGCTTTACAACCCGGCAACAAGACGCTAATCTGCTTAGCTCAGTGATCCGATGAAGATGGTGTTCGACAAGCTCGATGGAGAATATGCGTGATGAGCCCTGACGAGATGCTGCTCGATCCGCTTCACATGGCGATGAACACCGACGAGGACCCCTCCCGCCGCGAGCCCCGGTTTCCCCCGGCGGCGCCCGAGCCCACGCCCACGCCCGCCGTGGTCCCGCCGGTGCGCACGATCGTGCTCGACCGGGCCCCGACCCCGGCCCGTGCGCCTGCCGACCGCTACTCGATCCGTCCGGCGGGCGGCGCCGGCCCCGAACGCCTGAAGGTCGAGGACGTGAGCATCAACTTCGGCCCCAAGGAAGCCGTCAAGTCGGTGTCGCTGTCGATCCACCAGGGCGAGGTGCTGGCCCTGATCGGCCCCTCCGGGTGCGGCAAGACGACTTTGCTGCGGACGCTCAACCGTTTGACCGAGCTCACCCCGACGGCCTCGCGCGCAGGGCAGATCCTGCTCGATGGCGAGGACATCCACGAGCTGGCCGACACAACCCTGCGGGCTCGCGTGGCGATGGTCTTCCAGCAGCCCAACCCGTTCCCCATGTCGATCTTCGACAACGTCGCCTTCGCTCTGCGCGAACAGTCGCGCAAGCGCCCGCGGCGCAGGGAGCTCGAGCCGCAGGTAATCGACGCTCTGCAGCGGGCCGGTCTCTACGACGAGGTCAAGGACAACCTCGACGGCCCCGCCCTGCGTCTCTCCGGCGGCCAGCAGCAGCGTCTGTGCATCGCACGGGCGATCGCGCTGGGGCCGGAGGTGCTGCTGATGGACGAGCCCTGCAGCGCCCTCGACCCGATCTCGACGAACACGATCGAGAAGCTGATCGGCGAGCTGCGCCGGGAGCTGGCCGTGGTCGTCGTGACCCACAACCTCGCCCAGGCGCATCGGATCGCCGACAAGGTCGCCTTCATGTACCTGGGCGACCTGATCGAGTACGGGCCGACCGAGCAGATCTTCGAGGAACCGCGTGCGAGCCGCACCCGCGACTACGTCGGCGGAGCCTTCGGGTGAGCCGCAGGACGACGGAGTGAGCAACGTGAGTCTTATGCCGGTCCCCTCCGAGCAGCCGGCGACGACCTGCGCCAACTGCGGCGCGGCGCTGGTCGCCGACCAGCGCTACTGCCTCAGCTGCGGGCAGCCCTGCTCGCCCGTCCGCCTGGCGTTCCTCGACGTTCTGCAGAGCGATCAGAACCGCGCCGGCTCGCAGGCCCCGCCGGCGTGGGCCGTGCCCGGGACGATCGAGCTGGGGCCGTCCGGCTACGTGCCCGTGCAGCAGCAGGGCCTGAACGGTTGGCTGCGTCGCAACTCAGGCCTGCTGGGCCTGCTGGCGATCCTGCTGCTGTGCCTGTTCGTGGGTCTTCTGGTCGGACACTGGGCCAGCCAGAGCAAGACGAACAGTGGCCCTCAGGTCGTCAAAATCGAAGGCCTCGGCGCTGTCGGGGCCGCCGGCGCTGCGACCACCTCGACGTCCAGCTCGAGCCCCACGGCGACGACCTCCTCGACGACCAAGTCAAGCTCGGGCCAGGCAGCCAAAGAAGCGGCCGAAGGCGAAAAAGAAACCAAGGCCGAAAAAGCGGTCCCGACGAAAGTCAAGAAAGTCACCCCGACCCAGGTGAAAAAACTGAGCACGACGACCGGCAAAAAGCACCAGGAAGAAATCAACGCCCTGGGCGATGAACCGATCGAAGTCGGCGGAGGCTGAGACGGGCATGGCGACGACGACGAACGGCAGCTCCTCGGCTCCCCCGGAGACCGCGGTGCATGAGCCGGCCTCGGGAACGCTGACACCTGTCGGCGGCCTGCTGCCGCTCGAAGGGCTCGGCGCCGGAGGCTCGATGGCCGAGCTGCGCCGACGCCGCCATGAGCTTGCCGAGCGGGTCGCCGAGCTGACATGGGACCTGGGCGGCCTGGCCTATGAGATGGCGATCCGCGACCACTACCGCCTCGACGTCCTGGCCCGCAAAGCATCGGAACTGCAGGCCGTTGACGGCGAGCTCGGCGAGGTCCAGCGGCTGCTTGCCGGCGCCGAGGCCGGAATCCACGGCGAGTGCCGCTCCTGCGGCGCGGTCCACAGCCGCGGTGCGGGCTTCTGCTGGCACTGTGGAGCGCCGCTGCTCAGCGAGGCCGCACCGGCGGTGCTCGAGCCCTCAGCGCACCCCGCGCCGCAACGCGCCGGTTAGGCGCATTCGTCCAGTGCCGGCGCGCCGGCACCACTCACGGATCTAGGATGTTCTCAGGGTGAGAGCGATCAGGGGATCAGTGCGATTGCGGGCAGCTCGGGGCACGGTCCTGCTGCTCTCATGCGCCGCAATGCTCGGCCTCGCGGCCATGCCGGCGGGGGCGCTCACGCATCACCACCGGGCCAACCGGCTCGTCGTGCCCGGCTCCAGCGAGTACGGCTGCCCGATACTCCCGGCTGACAACCCGCTGAACGAAGAAGTCGCCGGGCTGCCCGAGAGCCCGAACTCGCAGGCCTACATCGAAAGCATCGGCCTGAGCGCGCACCTGCACCCGGACTTCGGCAACAACCCGAGCTACGGCATCCCGTTCGTGGTCGTGCCCCCTGAACAGCCGAAGGTGCCGGTCAAGTTCACGGCCTACAAATCCGAATCGGACCCCGGGCCCTACCCGATCCCCACCGGTGCGCCGATCGAGGGGGGCGGCAAGCACGGCAAAGGCGACAAGCACGTGCTCGTCGTGCAGGAAGGCAGCTGCATGCTCTACGAGCTCTACAAAGCGGCCGACACCAAGAAGGGCTGGAAGGCCCAGTCGGGCGCCACGTTCAACCTGCGCAGCGATGCCCTGCGTCCCGAAGGCTGGACCTCGGCGGACGCCGCCGGCCTGCCGATCTTCCCGCTGCTGGCGCGCTACCCGGAGGTCGCGGCCGGGGCGATCGATCACGCGCTGCGGGTCACCGTCCCCACCTCCCAGCGCGGCTACATCCATCCCGCGACCCACGACGCCTCCTCGAGCTCGGACCCGAACCTGCCCCCGATGGGCCTGCGGCTGCGCCTCAAAGCCGACTACCCGATGGCGGGCTTCTCGGGCCAGGCGCTGATCATCATGGAAGCGCTCAAGCGATACGGGCTGATCGTCGCGGACAACGGGTCGCCCTGGTACATCACCGGGGCGCCCTCGCCGGGCTGGGACGAAGCGAGCCTGCAACAGCTCAAGCAGGTACCGGGCTCAGCCTTCGAAGCCGTCGAAACCGGCCCGATCATTCACTAGCCGCGGACAGCGGACAGCGGACAGGGGCCCGCCTGGCGCCGGGGCGCCGCTGCCGGAGCGCTCGCGCGCTCTAGGCCTGGTGGGTGGGCTCTGCGGGCGCCGGCGCCGGTGCCTGCGCCGGGGGAGCCGGCACCGGCGTCTGCGGCTGGGTCTGCGTGGTCTGGGTCAGCGTGGGCTGTTTGGACTCACCACTGACGGAGTCCTTGAACTCACGCATGCCCGAGCCGAGCGAACGACCGATCTCGGGCAGGCGCTTGGCGCCGAACACCAGCAACAGGATCACAACCAGAAAGGCGATGTGCAGAGGATTGTCAAGTCCCATGGGGATCAGTCTAGGCCATTTTCACGGTGGTGGACGATCCTGCGGAGCTCCGATCGAAGGCCGCAGCGTTCGACGGACCAACTGCACGGCGACCACGACCATCAACGCCGCGAAAGCGTCACGCAGGACACGGCCGCTGAGAGCGTTCGCGAGCGCCACCCCGGCCGCGGCGCCGGCGAGCGACAGCAGGCCGATCAGGACCGCATCCGCGCGCCGGACGTTGCCGTAGCGGTCCTGGCGAATCGTGCCGACGATCGCGACCGGGACGATTGCCAGCAGCGACGTGGCCTCGGCGTGATGCTGGTTCAGGCCGAGGAACAGGACCAGGCCGGGCACGAACAGGACCCCTCCGCCGACGCCGAGCAGCCCGGCGATCACACCGCCGGCCAGGCCGATCGCGATCGCGCCGATCATCGCAGCACCAGCTCGACGGCCGAGGCGAGCAGCACGGCGGCGAAAAGCAGCGCGATCGCGCCGGCCTGCATGCGCTGTTGCAGCCAGGTTCCGAAAAGCACCCCGAGCACGGCGGGCAGTCCGATCTCCAGCGCTGCGGTCACGTCGACGTTGCCGTAGAGCCCCTGGACTCCCGCCGCGAACGCCGCGATGAAGATGATCGCGGCCAGCGATGTGGCCGTGGCCATGCGCTCTTCGTAGCCCAGCCAGAGAATCGCCAGGGGCACGATCACCGTCCCTCCCCCGACTCCGAAGAGCCCGCTGAAAAGGCCCGCCATCGTTCCGATCGCGACGAGCTTCAGGGTGCGGTTGGGCGAGCCCTCAGCGGCCACGGGCGTCAGCGGGCGGACCGGCTGCCATGCGCGCCATACTAGAGCGGTGTCGCCTTCCGCAACGCTCGTGGAGGCGCTCGGGCCGATCCGCTCCGAGCCCGCCCATTCCGCCGTGCTGCTCGATATCGATGGCACCCTGGCGCCCATCGTCCGCCACGCGGACGATGCCCACGTGCCGGAGGCCACGCGCGCCGTCCTGATCGAGGTCTCCCGCCGCTACGGGGTCGTCGGCTGCGTGAGCGGTCGGCGTGCCGCGACGGCGCGGTCGATCGTCGCGATCGGAACGATCGCCTACCTGGGCAACCACGGCGGCGAGCTGCTGCGACCCGGCTCGACGAGAGCCGAGATCGACCCGGAGCTCGAGGCCTGGACGGCCCGGATACGGGACTTCGCCGACCGTGCGCTGACCCCCGAGCACCACCGCATCAGGGTGCGCGGTGAGGACAAGGAGGCGATCGCCGCGTTCCACTGGCGGGGCGCCCCCAACGAGGATGTCGCCGAGGCCGCCGTGCGGGAGATCGCCGAGCGGGCCCAGAGCGAGGGCTTCGCGGTTCACTGGGGCCGCAAGGTCCTGGAGGTCCGTCCGCCGGTCGAATTCGACAAGGGCCTCGGCATCACGGCGCTGCTGCGCTCCGAGGACGTCTCCGCCGCGGTCTACGTGGGAGATGACACGACGGACCTCGATGCCTTCAGGGCGCTGGCTGCGCTGCATGGCGCCGGTGATCTGGACAGCGCTCTGTGCGTGGCGGTTCGATCCGATGAGACACCACCGGATCTGTTGGCCGAGGCGGACCTGACGGTGGACGGCCCCGCCGGAGTGCGCGGGCTGCTGGAGGCGCTGCTCTAGCGCCGTGCGGTTCGTCGACTTCCTCAGAACGACAGTCCTGCTCAGCGCGGGGGCGGCCACGGCGCTCGGCGCCATCTGCGTGCTGGCGGGGGCGGCGGACTCGAATCGCCTGGTCGTGATCGTGGCGGTCGGCTGGTGGGTCGTGGCGAGTGTGATCGGGCTGCGCCTCAGCCGTCGCGGCGAAGCCAGCCCGCCGATCGCGCGCCTGCTGGCCGGCGCCCAGTCGAGCAGCACGCTGCCCGAGCACCGCCCCAGCGCGATCATCATCAACCGCCTGTGGCCGCTGGTCGTGTTCACCCTGCTCTCCGGCGGCCTGGCGTTTCTGGCGCCGCAGATCCCCGGGATCGCGGCCGGTTTCGCGATCATCTGGGCGCTCGCCTGGCGTCGTCAGGATGCGGCCGTCGCGGCGATCGAGGAGCGCGACGGTGCGAGCTTCTACGTTCGGCGCACATCGCCGCTGAAGCCGATGGCCCTGCTGCGGACACCCGGCTTCAAATCCAGCCGGGCCGAACAGATGAACGGGGCCGTCACCTGAGATGGGCGCCGCGGGCGCCCTGGATGTCCTGCTCGTCTCGCTGGGCTCGACGACCGGCCTGCGCACGGCCGACGAGGAGCTGGCCGCCTCGATCGAGCGGGCCGGCGCGAGCGTCGCGGTGGCCGCGGCGGCAAGGCCCCGCCCGCTGCGCACGATGGCGCTCACCGACCTCGCATGGGCGCGGGCCGCGAGGGCGGCAGCCGAGCGCCGGCTGAAGGGCCCCGCCTCGGTTGCACCGCGGGCGATCATCTACTCGAGCACCACGGCCGCCCTGTTCTGGCCCCGGCCGGGCGCGATCCGCTTCGACGCACCGGCCGCCGGAAACAGGCCGGGCCGCCACGGGCTCTGGCAGCGTCCGCTTGAGCGCAGGCGCCTGGCCCGGGCGCCGCTGCTGCTTGCACTCAGCGAGGGCGGCCTGGCCGAGGTTCCGCCGGCTGCGCGGGCGGGCGATCGCTCACTGGTGCTGGGCCTCCCGGCCGAGGCCTCCGGCCCGCCGGCAGCCCGACGGGACATCGCGGCGATCACCTACGCCGCCAATCCCGCCAAGAAGGGCCTGGCGCGGGTGCTCGCGGCATGGCGTGAGCTCTCTCTGACGCCGGGGCGCCGGCCGGACGGCGAACTTGTCGTCGCGGGAGCGCAGGAGAGCGAACTGCGGGCCGCCGGGATCGACATCGAGAGCGAGCCCGCGGTGCGCTCGGTGGGGCGCCTCGAGGCGGGTGAGTATCGCGCCCTGCTGCGCCGGGCGCGGGTGTTCATCTGTGCCCCCCGGCGCGAGGACTACGGCGCCGCACAGTTGGAGGCGCTGGCCGACGGGTGCCTGCTGGTGAGCACCGCTGCACCGGGCCCCTACACGGCCCTGTCGATCGCCCGCCGGCTGGACCCCCGCCTGATCGGCGAGGACCTGACAAAGGCCCTGGGGATTGCCCTGGAGGATCCAGCCGATGGGTACGCCGAGCGGGCGGCGGTGGCGCTCGCGCCGTTCAGCCGCGCGGCGATCGATCAGCGGGTCGCGGATGAGCTGCTGCCCCGCCTGCTGGGCTGACGGCGCAGCTCGCTCCAGGGACGGGTGTTGGCGACCTGCTCGCGGGTCAGCCAGGCCCGGCGTGCGGTGGCGACGCCCCAGCGCATGTTCTGCAGCGTCCTCGTGCGGTGGGCGTCGGAGTCGATCAGGATCGAGACACCGGCGCGGGCGGCGGCTCTGGCGTTGATGTCCGACAGGTCCCGGCGATCGGGATTCGCGTTGATCTCGAGCATCGTGCCGGTCCGGGCGGCTGCCTGAAAGACCGCCTCGAGGTCGATCGCGTAGGGCTCGCGCCGCTCGATCAGGCGCCCCGTGGGGTGGGCGATCGCCCTTACGAGGGGATGCTCGATGGCCGTGATCATCCGCTCGGTCATTGCCTGCTCGTTCATCGCGAATGACGTGTGGACGCTCGCGATGACCCAGTCGAGCTCGGCCAGCAGCTCATCCTCGTAGTCCAGCGAGCCGTCCGGCAGGATGTTGACCTCGCTGCCCGCCAGCAGCTCGATTCCCTCGAGTCGCTCGTTTGCCTCGCGGACCAGTTCGATCTGGCGGCGCAGCTGCTCCGGGGAGACATCGTCACCGAAGCCGTGACTGGCCGAGTGGTCTGTGATCGCCAGGTACTCATAGCCACGCTCGCGTGCCGCCGCGCCCATCTCCTCGATGGTGTTGTGCCCGTCGGAGGCGGTCGTGTGGCTGTGCAGGTCGCCGCGGATGTCCGATAGCTCGATCAGGACCGGCAGCCCGTCGGGCTGCGCGGCGGCCTCGAGCTCGCCCCTGTTCTCCCTCAGCTCGGGCTCGATGTAGGCCAGGCCGAGATGCTCATAGACCTCGTGCTCCTCGGCGCAGGTGACGGTGGCGCCGGTGGCGTCATCGAGGATGCCGTACTCCGAGACGTGCAGACCGCGCCTGACGGCGGCCTCGCGCAGGGCGGCATTGTGCCCGCCTGAGCCGGTGAAGTGCTGGAGCAGATTTCCCAGCTGGGCGGGCTTGGCGATGCGCAGGTCAACGCCGATGCCGGCGTGCGTCCGTGCCCGCGCGCCGCTCGCCGAGGCTGAGCTGACGCGCTCGATCTGCTCGAGCTTGCCGAGGCTCCTGGCCAGCGCGGTGGGGCGGGTCGTCGTGGCGATGATGTCGAGGTCCTTGACGCTGTCGGCCCGCCGGCGAACCGAGCCGGCGAGCTGCACGTGGGTTCCGGGGCCGCCGAGCCGCTCGAGCCCGGCGACGAGTTCTTCGCCCAGCTCCAGGGCGCGGGTGAGCAGCACGCGCCCGGCATTTCCCTCGGGGTGATCGCGGCGCTCCTGCAGGGCGGCCAGCATGCTCTCCTCGAACTTCGGCCCGAGACCCTTGACCTCTCTCAGCTGCTGTGCGCGGGCCGCCTGCTCGAGCGCCTGGGGCGAGTCGATGCCCAGCTCGGAGAACATCAGCCTTGCCCGCTTGGGGCCCAGGCCGGGCAGCCTCGTGAGGGCGATCAGGCCGGCCGGGAACTTCGCCCGTAGCTTGACCGCCGCGGGGATCTCGCCCGTCTGCGAGAGCGCCTGGATCTTTTCCTGGAGGGTCTTGCCGATCCCGGGGATCTCGGTCGCCCGCCCCTCGGCGGCAAGGGCGGCGACGGACACCGACGCCTCGCGTACGGCCTTGGCGGCCGTCCGGTAGGCGACCACGCGATGCACAATGGCTCCATCGAGCTCATAGAGGTCGCCCAGCTCCTCGAGCGCGTCGGCGATCGTGCCGTTGGAGGGCGGGGAGGCTCGCCACATCTCCAGCCTAGCCGCGCGCCCGATGACCGGGCCGCCGATCGCCGCCACGCTCTAGGGTACGCGAGCCATGCCCGGCGACCCCTGGCTGATACTCCCCACATACAACGAGGCGGCGAACGTCGAGGCGATCCTCACGGCCGCCGGTGACGTGCTCGGCGCGGCCTCTCCCGAAGGCTTTCGGATCCTCGTGGTCGACGACGGCTCCCCCGACGGAACGGGGCGGCTGGTCGACGCGATGGCCGAGCGCCACGACTGGGTCAAGGTCCTGCACAGGACCGAGAAGGGCGGTATCGGCCCGGCCTACCTGGCGGGCTTCGCGCACGCGCTCGAGCAGGGTGCCGGGTACGTCATGGAGATGGATTCGGATTTCTCCCATGACCCCGCGGACCTCGCTCGCCTGCTGGCGGCGGCACAGGGCGATGCGGACCTGGCGCTCGGCTCGCGCTATGTCCCCGGCGGGGAAGTCAAGGATTGGGGGCTGCTGCGCAAGGTCATCAGCGAGGGCGGCTCCACCTATGCGCGGCTGGTGCTCGGGCTGAAGGTGCGCGACCTGACCGGCGGCTTCAAGTGCTTCCGCCGGGAGGTGCTCGAAGCGATCCGCTTCGAGGAGGTGCGCTCGCGCGGCTACGCCTTCCAGGTCGAGCTCACCTACCGGGCCGTGCAGGCCGGCTTTCGCGTCACCGAGGTGCCGATCGTCTTTCGCGACCGCGAGCTCGGCCAGAGCAAGATGTCCTGGCGGATCGCGGCCGAGGCGATGTGGCTCGTGCCGCTCCTGCGCTTCAGCTGACGTCCCCGGCGGCCGATGCATATGTGATGGACGCTTCGGCCTACGCGTTCGCCCATGGCGTGCGCCATACACGCGCGACCCTGCGCGCGTGGCAGCGGACACCGGGCAGGGTCGTGGGCAGCTGGGTCGCCGGCTCGGCGATGGCCGCGTTCGGCCTGCTGCTCGCGGTCTGGGTGGTCGCGACGCTCGATCCCGGCTACACGCAGATCCTGCAGCTGCAGCCGCCCTTCGCGGTCGGGGACACCAACGACGTCCTGCACATCCTGCGCGCCAACATGCTCGTCCTGGCCCTGCACGCGATGGCCTGCGTGGCAGGCTTCATCGCGGGCAGCTCGCTGCCGCTCCAGGCCGAACATCACAGCGGCGTCTCGCGCTGGGTCCACGAACACGGCGGGCGCCTCGCGATCGCCTTCGTCGTCGCGGCGACGACCTTCTCGCTGAGCGCCCAGGCCTACCTGATCGGCCACACCCTGGCCGGGCGTCTCCAACTTCCTGCGCGTCTCCCCGGTGCTCCTGCTGCTCGGCGTGCTGCCCCACGCGATTCCCGAGCTGGTGGCCCTGTTCCTGCCGCTGGCGGCCTGGATCATCGCCAGCCGCCGGGGCGAGTGGGAGCAGCTGCTGGCCGCAACCTTCGTCACCGTCGCCGATCGCCGTGCCGGTCCTGGTCGTGGCTGCGCTGATCGAGGTCTACGTCTCACCACACCTGTTCAATTCGCTGACCGACATCCACCCGCCGATCGTGCGCATGGCCGACGGCTGGGTCGTGACAGTCGGCCATTGAGAGGCCGTTCCAGGCGCCTCCGGGGGACCTTCCTTCATTTTGTATAGTGAGGGGTACATCGATCAAGGAGACACCATGGCAGGCACTCTCGCCCAAGTCACAGACAACAACTTCACTGCCGAGGTCCTCGAGGCAGACGGCCCTGTCCTCGTCGACTTCTGGGCGCCCTGGTGCGGTCCCTGCCGTGTCGTCGCACCCGTTCTCGAGGAGATCGCCTCCGAGCGCCAGGACCTGAAGATCGTCAAGCTCAACACCGACGAGAACCCTCAGACCTCGGCGCAGTACCAGGTCCTCTCGATCCCGACGATGATCCTGTTCAAGGGTGGTCAGCCCGTGCAAGACCGTCATCGGCGCCTACCCCAAGAAGAAGCTCGAGCAGGAGCTGGAGCCCTCGCTGGCCTGACCGGTCGATGGCCGGCCCGCGAAACCGGCTGCCGCGGTTCAGTGGGGCAGCGTGGGGTGGTCGGCCCTGCTCAGGCTGATCTTCAGTTCGAGGCCGTCCACGGTCTCGACCTCGCGGTAATCCATCTCGGCGCCGGCGGCCTCGGCCGCCTCGTCGAGGTAGAGCTGCTCGGCCAGGGTCTCGCCGGTGAGGTAATCGGCGTAGCGCTCGGCGGCCGCGATCAGCGCGCGGTCGCCCGTCAGGGCCAGCTCGATGCGGTCCTCCACCTGCAGGCCGGCGCTCTTGCGGGCGTTCTGGACGGCGTGGACGATCTCCCGGCCGCGGCCCTCCTCGAGGAGGTCGCCGTCGATGGCCAGATCGAGGGCGACCGCGTGGGCGCCCTCACGCTCGACGCTGTAGCCCTCGGGCGGGCGCATCGTGAGCACCAGGTCCTCGGCTGAGAGCGTGTGCTCCCGCCCGCCCACGGAGATCCCGATCGTGGCCCCGTCGCGCAGCGATTTGGCGACATGGGCGGGGTCCAGCGCCGCCATCGGCCTCTGCCGCCTGAGCGGCATCTGCTTGCCGAACAGCGGGCCGAGGGTGCGGTAGTTCGCCTTCACCTCGTAGCTGCCCAGCTCGTCCGCCGCGGCGACGAACCGGACCGCTCGGACGTTCAGCTCCTCGCGGACCACGTCGACCAGTCGCTGGATCGCCACGCGCTCGCGGTCATCGGCGACCACGACCGCCTCGGCAAGCGGCTGGCGGACCTTGATCTTCGCCTTGCCGCGGGCGCCCAGGCCGAGGCGGACGGTCTCGCGCGCGAGGGCCATCGCACGCTCGAGCTCCTCATCGCGGGGCGCGATCGAATCGGGCGTGGGGAAGTCGCAGAGATGAACGCTTCCGAGCTCGCCGTCGAGGTTGTCGTAGATCTCATCGGCGATGAACGGGCAGAACGGGGCCAGCAGCTTCGACACGGCGAGCAGGCACGTGCGAAGCGTGCTGAACGCGGCGGGCTCGCCGTCCCAGAAGCGCCTGCGTGAGCGCCTGACATACCAGTTGGACAGCTCGTCCACCAGCTCGGCGATGGCCCTGCCGGCGGTGGTCGCGTCGTAGGCGTCGAGGCGCTCGGTCACGAACTCGGCGGTGGCCGCGGTGCGCGACAGCGCCCAGCGGTCGAGGTCGCTCAACTCCTCCTGCGGTGGGGGCTCGGCCGAGGCTCCGGCCAGTCCCTGCGAGGCGGCCTGGGCGTAGAGGACGTAGAAGTAATAGGTCGACCAGAGCTGCTTGAGGAACAGGCGCACTCCCTCGCCGATCGTCTCGGCCGAGAAGCGGTAGCCGTCCCAGGGCTGCTTGGAGGTGAAGAAGTACCAGCGGAAGGCATCGGCGCCGAAGGTGTCCAGGACCTCCCAGGGCTCCACGGTGTTGCCCTTGGACTTGGACATCTTCTGCCCTTCCTCATCGAGAATCAGCCCGAGGCAGACCACGTTGCGATAGGGAGACGGGCGCTCCAGCAGGGTGGAGACGGCCAGCAGCGAGTAGAACCAGCCGCGGGTCTGGTCCTGAGCCTCGCAGATGAAGTCGGCCGGGAAGGCGCCGTCGAGAACCTGCTCTCCGGCAAAGGGAAAGTGATGCTGCGCGAACGGCATCGCGCCGGAGTCGAACCACACGTCGATGACCTCCGGGACGCGCTGCATCGGCTCGCCGCAGGGCGCGCCCGAGTCGGCGCCGTGGGTGCAGGGGAAGCTGATGTCATCGACGTAGGGGCGGTGATGATCGGAGAGCTCCTCGCCCGAGCGCTCGGCCAGCTCGGCGAAGGAGCCGACGACGCGAAGATGACCCGCGGCGCAGCGCCAGACCGGCAGCGGTGTGCCCCAGTAGCGCTCGCGTGAGAGCGCCCAGTCGACGTTGTTATCCAGCCAGTCACCGAAGCGCCCGTGCTTGACGTGGGGCGGGTGCCAGGCGACCGTCTCGTTGGACTCGAGCAGACGCTCGCGCAGCTTGGACGTCGCGATGTACCAGGACGGTTTGGCGTAGTAGATCAGCGGGTTTCCCGAGCGCCAGCAGTGAGGGTAGGAGTGCTCGTAGTCCTGCACCCGCAGCAGCAGGCCGGCCTCGCGCAGGTCCTCGATCAGCTCCCCGGTCAGCGCCTCGTCCTTGACCTCACGCCCGGCGTAGCTCGAGCCGTTGCGGTCGAGCACCCGCTCGTCGTAGGTACCGTCGGGTCGGACCGGGTTGTAGAGGGTGGCGGCGTCGGTCGGGTCGAAGGGCACCTGCGTCGAGGCGCCGGCGACCCGGTAGTCGTCCTCGCCGAAGGCGGGGGCCAGATGCACGATGCCCGTGCCGTCCTCGGTCGTGACGAACTCATCGGCCAGGATCGGCAGTGCTCCCGGCTCGCGATCGGTGGCGGGGAAGATCGGACCCCGGTAGGAGCCGAAGCGCTCGACCAACTCGCTCCCCGACAGCCGCTCGAGGATCTCGGCGTCCTCGCCCAGGACAGCCTCGACCCTCGCCTCGGCCAGGATGAACAGCTCTCCCTGAGAGCGCACCCGCGCGTAGCTCGCCGACGGCGAGACCGCGACGGCCACGTTGCCCGGCAGCGTCCATGGGGTCGTCGTCCAGACCAACAGCTGCTCCTCGCCGTCGGAGACCGGAAGCTTCAGGAAGACGCTCGGGTCGACGACGTCGCGGTAGCCCAGGGCCACCTCATGTGATGAGAGCGTCGTCTCGCAGCGCGGGCAGTAGGGGACGACCTTGTTGCCCTCGTAGAGCAGGCCCCGCCGGTCGATCTCCGAGAGCGCCCACCAGACCGACTCGATGTAGGACTCGTCCAGGGTCCGATAGGCGTGCTCGAGATCGAGCCAGAAGCCGATCCGTTCGGTGAGCCTGTCCCACTCCTCGAGGAAGGTGAACACCGACTCGCGGCAGCGGGCGTTGAACTCGGCGATCCCGTACTCCTCGATCTCCGCCTTGTGCTGGATGCCCAGCTCCTGTTCGACGGCGATCTCCACCGGTAGGCCATGGCAGTCCCAGCCGCCCTTGCGCTCGACCCGATAGCCGCGCATGGTCTGAAAACGCGGGTAGATGTCCTTGAAGACCCGCGAGAGAACATGGTGGGAACCCGGCGGCCCGTTGGCTGTCGGGGGACCCTCATAGAAGACCCACGGGCGAGCTCCCTCGCGTGCCCGCAGCGACGCCTGGAACACGTCACGCTCGCGCCAGCGGCCGAGGACCTCCTGCTCGAGGTCGGGCAGATCGCGCCGCGGATCGACGTCGCGGCGTGGCAGCAGTGGCTCGGTGGCGGCGTCGCTCACGGGGAGGGCCATTCTAGGCGGAGGTGCTCACATACCATTGGACGATGAGACTGCGCCTCTATCACCACGCTGACGGGGCGCGTGTCGCATACCGGGAGCTCGGCGCCGGCCCGCCCCTCGCCCTGCTGCACTCGGGCCTGCTCTCGCACAAGGAGTGGGAACCTGCCGTGGAGCAGCTCGCGGACCGCTTCCGCGTGGTCCTGCCGGACCTGCCGCTGCACGGGGACTCAGAGCAACGGCCCCGCCACCCCTACACGCTGGACTGGTTCTCGGAGGTTATGAGCGGCTTCGCGGCGGAGGTGCTCGGGCCTCGGCCGTTGGTCGGTGGTCACGCCGCCGGCGCGGAGATCCTGCTGCACGCAATCGAAAGCGGCCGCCTGCGCCCGTCGCGGCTGGTGCTGATGCCGGACCGCCTGCACGGCGGCGCGACGTCGAGGCTGCGCGGGGCGATTCAGACGGCGGCCGGGGCCGGAGCGGTGCCGGGCCTGGATGTCCTGCTCTCCTATGGCGCCGTCGCGGCCTTCAGGCCCTCGCGGGGGATCGAGCTGAGCGCTCGCGGCAATCCCGCGGCCGCGGACCTGGTGCGCCACGCCTTCGCGGACATGGCCGGCAACTCGAGCCTGGCCCGCTCGTGGTCGAGGTGCGCCCGCGCCTGGCCGCGCGGCCCGCAGCGCAGGCTGCTCGATCTCTACCCACGGCTGGACATGCCCGTCCTGCTGCTGTGGGCCGACCAGGATCG
Source organism: uncultured Solirubrobacteraceae bacterium (assembly GCA_963744035.1). Classification (GTDB taxonomy): domain Bacteria; phylum Actinomycetota; class Thermoleophilia; order Solirubrobacterales; family Solirubrobacteraceae; genus Palsa-744. The sequence continues at coordinate 39,445 of CAVURZ010000002.1, forward strand.
CCTGAACCCGCTGGGACCTGCGGAAGAGGCACTGGCGCTGCTTCCCCACGGTCAGCTGCGGGTGCTCGAGAGCACAGGCTTTCTGATGGCCTATGACGATCCCGTCGGTCTGGCCAGAGAGCTGACGGCCTTCTGCGGGTAGGGTTGGGCCCTGTGCCCCGGCGGTCCAGCGCCTTCAGCGCGCCGCCCGAGTGGGCCTTCCGCAGCAGATTCCCGGATATCAGGAGACCAGATGCCAAGCGATAAAGAGTTGTGGGGCGGGGAGACCGCCAAGGCCGTTGAGAACTTTCCGATCTCCGGCGAGACGGTGCCCGTCGAGGTCGTGCGCTGGCTGGCGCGCATCAAGGGCACGGCGGCCGCTGTCAACGGCGAGCTGGGGCTGCTCTCCAAACGGAGCGCCACGCGCATCGAGCGGGCCGCGAAGGAGATCGCAGGGGGCGCCCACGACGCACAGTTCCCGATCGACGTCTTTCAGACCGGCTCGGGTACCTCGACGAACATGAACGCAAACGAGGTCATCGCGAACCTGGCCGGCGAGGGAATCCACCCCAACGACCACGTCAACATGGGGCAGTCCTCCAACGACGTGTTCCCCTCGGCCGTTCACCTGGCGGCACTGGACGTGGCGCAGAACGAACTGCTCCCGGCCCTAAAACTGCTGGAGCGATCGTTTGCGCGCAAGGCGAAAAGCTTTCAGAACGTCGTCAAGTCCGGCCGCACCCACCTGATGGACGCCGTGCCCGTCACGCTGGGCCAGGAGTTCGGGGGCTACGCGGCCCAGATCGCGCTGGCGATCGAGCGGATCTCCTCGGCGCTCGTCCACGTCGGTCAGATCCCGCTCGGTGGCACCGCGACGGGAACGGGCCTGAACACGCATCCCCGGTTCGCCGAGAAGGTCAGGGCGCGGCTGAAGAAAGAGTCAGGCCTGAAACAGATCGCCGGCCCGCTCGACCCGTTCGAGGCGCAGGCCAACCGCGACGCACTGGTCGAGCTCTCCGGTGCGCTGAAGGTCCTGGCGGTCTCGCTGACAAAGATCGCCGGCGACCTCGCCCTGATGGGCTCGGGCCCGCGGGCCGGCATCGGCGAGCTGTTCCTGCCGGAGCTGCAGAAGGGCTCCTCGATCATGCCCGGCAAGGTCAACCCGGTCATCCCCGAGGTCGTGTTGCAGGTCTCCGCACAGGTGATCGGCAACGACACCGCGATCACCGTCGGCGGCCTGCAGGGCCAGTTCGAGCTCAATGTCCGCATCCCGCTGATCGCGCGCAACCTGCTGCAGTCGCTGCGGCTGCTCAGCTCCACCGCGACCGTATTCGCCGAGAAGTGCGTCGACGGGATCCAGGTCAACAAGGCCGGGACCGAAGCGTCGGCCGGTGCGACGCTGGCCGTCGCGACCGCCCTGAACGGGGCGATCGGTTACGACAAGGCGACCCAGATCGTCAAAAAGGCGACCGCCTCAGGACGCCCGCTTCGTGAGATCGCTCTCGAGGAGGGTGTTGACGCGAAGCTCTACGACCAGACGATCGACCTGCGCAAGATCGCTCGCGGAAACGGGTAGCTGAAGGCGGTAGAGAGTCTGTGAGCACGCTCGAGAACCGTCCCAACTCCGCGCTGATCGTGATCGACGTGCAGCGCGGGGTGATCGACGGCGATCACGGGCGTGACGCCGTCGTCGCCAACATCGCGGGCCTCGTCGAGCGGGCCCGCCGGGAGGAGGTCCCGGTGGTCTGGGTACAGCACTCGAGCGAGCAGCTCGAACGGGGCAGCGAGGCCTGGCGGATCGTCCCCGAGCTGACGCCCGGGGTGGGCGAGCCGCTGATCGAGAAGCGGTACGGCGACTCCTTCGAGGACACCCGCCTCGAGGTGGAGCTCGCCCGGCTCGGCGTGGGGAGACTGTTCGTGACCGGTGCGCAGACCGACGAATGTGTCCGCTCGACACTGCACGGCGCTTTGACCCGTGGCTACGACACGATCCTGGTCGCCGACGCCCACACCACGGAGGATCTGACGTCCTACGGAGCACCGCCGCCGGACCAGGTGATCGCCCACACGAATCTCTACTGGACCTACCAGGCCGCGCCGGGGCGCACCGCGGGGACCGTCGAGACCGCGGCCCTCGACTTCACCGAGGCGAGCTGAGCTTCAGCCTTCGGGCAGCGCTTTGAACAGTGCCCCGACGGCGATCGCGGCGGGCTTGGGCCTGCCGGCGTAGGTGAACAGACCCTTCTGGTTGATCCCTTCGATCAGTTTGAGGTGGGGCAGGACCTGACTGATCGAGCCGCCGTCGAAGGTCGGCGTGAGGGGATAGTCGCGCAGCACCCAGACCAGCATCGCCGTGAGATGCGGGTCGGCCGCATAGACCTTGATGTGGGTCCGCAGCAGGCGGGACTGGAAGGCGTAGCTGCCGGGGCTGCCGGGCGGGTTGAGCGTGTTCGATTCGGCGCCGAACTCACTTATCACCAGCACCTTGCCGGCAAAGGTCCGCTGCATCGAGGCCAGCCGGGCGCGCATGCGGGCGATCAGCTGCTGTTCGGTGTCGTTCGGAGTTTCATACCAGCCCGTGTAATCGGTCTCGGCGACCGCGTCCACGTCGGTGTAGAGCGCCCCGGCCTTCCTCGGCGGGTGCCGGCCCCACACGTCAACCGCGACCATCCGGCCCGGGTCGACCCGGTGCAGCCAGGAGGCCAGGTTGCGCACGTAGCTGACCTCGGCGGCGTCACGGCCGTTCTCGGCGACCTCGTTGACCAGGTTCCAGGCGAAGATCGAGGGATGGCTCATGGCCGCCGTCGCCGCGACGCGTGCCTGCTGTTCGGCGGCCGCCCGCAGGGCGGGCGTGGAGGAGTACCAGTTACCGGCCCCTTCGACGGGCCCGAGGCCCTGCCAGACGAGCAGGCCGGCGGCGTCGAAGCGTTCGAGCAGGGCGGGGTCCAGCGGGTGCTGCGAGCGTACGACATTGGCCCCGATCGCCTTCAGCTCGGAGACCACGCCGTCCTGGTCGGCTCCGGTCAGTGCGTCGCCGTGGCCGGGGACGTCCTCCTGCACGCTTGCTCCGTGGAGCAGCAGCCGTTGGCCGTTGAGCTCGAGCACGCCGCCATGCCAGGTGAGCTGGCGGAGTCCGACCCGTGCCGTGTAGGTGCTCTCCCCGGGAACTGCGAGTTCCAGCTGGTAGAGGCTGGGACTCTTCGGCGACCACAGCGCGGGTTCGGCAACCGTCACGGTGGCGGTGGCGGTCGCACTCTGGCCATGGGACAGGGTGATCGCCGGGAAGCTCAGCCCGATCGACTGCCCCGGGCGGCTGAGCGATCCGCTGGGCGACAGAGTCCGCCGGGGGCCGTTGTTTTTGATCAGGACGTTGACCCGGACGCTCGCCTGGGTGCCGGTGGCGGCGCCTTCGAGCAGCGTTGTCGAGACCGTCGGCTGCGAGAGCTCGCTCGCCCCGATCGGGCGCAACGTCACCTCGCCGTCGAGCCCGCCCCAGTTGAACCAGGTGCGGTGGAAGCCTTCGGTCGACTGTTTGCCCGGCTTGCGCCAGTCGACGCGCACGACCACGGTGTGGCTGCCGGCGCTCAGCGCGGTGCGTCCTTCGAAGGGCAGGAATGATCCCTTGTGGGACACCAGCGGCTTCCCGTCGAGGAACACCGTCGCACTGAAGTTGGCCGACTGGAAACTGAGCGCGTAGGTCCCGGCGGCCGGGGCCTTGATGGTCGTCTCGATACCAGGCGACCGAGCCCTGGTAGTTGAGGCCGCCGGCATGGCCGCTGTAGGGGGAGGGGTTGACGACGTTCGGCACCCTCACGCGAGAGCCCGTGAATCCTCCCTTGGCCCAGCCGAGCGCCGAGCCCCTGTCGGCCGGGTCCCTGCGCAGGACCCATTCGGTCAGCGGCACCCGTCCGCCGGCGCCTTCGAACACGAGCAGCTGGCTGGAGGGTGCGAGCGCGGCGGCGGCGGTGCCGCCCAGCGCGACGCATGCGACGAGCGCCATGAGGAGGGTCTTCTTGAGTTGGGCGGGCATGATCGTGTGCGGGGAGCTCACTGGGCAGCCATCTTCCCCGCTGGGGGGCTCTGATGCGTCAACAGCTCGGCGAGGCCGTCAGAGCGGCGTTGCGACGGCGGACTCGCCGGCTCCCTCGAGCAGGTGCTCGAGCAGGCGCAGCGCGCCGGCCTTGGAGAGGGGCTCGTTGAGGTTGCCGCACTTGGGTGACTGAACGCAGGAGGGGCAGCCTTTTGAGCAGCCGCAGCCCCCGATCAGCCGCCGGGCATCCTCGCAGAGCTCCTCGAAGCGCGTGAAGGCGGTCCGGGCGATGCCGATGCCGCCGGGATGTCCGTCGTAGAGGAAGATCGTCGGCGCCCCCGTCTGGGGGTGGAAATTCGTCGACAGTCCGCCGATGTCCCAGCGGTCGCACATGGCGATCAGCGGCAGAACCGCGATCTGGGCGTGCTCGGTCGCGTGCAGCGATCCCAGCAGCGCGTCCATCGGCAGGATGTCCTCGAGATCGGAGGGGACCCCGTCGCCCAGTGCCAGCTCGAACCAGAGCGCCTGGGTCGAGAAGCTGACCGGCGGCAGGTCGAGGGCGAACATGTCCACCTGGGCGTGGTCGGTGAGCCTGCGTCGCTGATATGCGAGGACGGTGTCGGTGACGCTGACCTCGCCGAAGGACAGCTTCACCCCGAGCGTCTCTCGGCGGTCGAGCAGCTTCGTGATCTCCGTGTCGGTGATGCTCTTGGGCTGGGTGTACCAGTCGCCGGCGAACGGAGCGACGAGGGCCCGTCGGCGCTCGAGGTCGAGCTCGGAGACCTCATAGGAGCGCCCCTGGTGCATGTAGATCGCCCCCTGATGGACGGTCGAGTGGGCCCTGGCGGCCTCGGTCGAGCCGAGCAGCTCGCCCGAGGAGACGTCGACGATCGCGAAGCTCTCGTTGGAGGCCGATCGCAGCGAGACCTCTCCCGCCGGGTATCCGCCCGAAGCGCGAGGGACGTAGCTGCGGGGCTCGCCCCGGCGGCGCAGCTCGCCGGCGCTCTCAAGGAGCTCCGCGGTGGCCTCCCAGCGCGGGCCCAGGAACTCGCCGTCGGCGTGGGACAGCGGCCCCTCGTGGGCGGCGCAGAGCAGGTGCTGGCGGTAAATCAGCGGGCTCTCGTGGTCGAGGATGGCGGCCTCGACGGGGCGGTCGAGGAACTCTTCGGGGTGTCGGCAGAAGAACTGGTCCAGCGCGTCCTCGCCGGCGACGTAGACGGCCAGGCCTCGGCCTCTTCGGCCTGCGCGCCCCCACATCTGACGAAGCGAGGCGATCGTCCCCGGGAAGGTCACCACGACGGCCGCGTCGAGCTCGCCGATGTCGATCCCCAGCTCCAGCGCGTCGGTGGTGATGATCGAACGCAGCTCGCCGCCCATCAGGCGCTGCTCGAGCTCGCGCCGCTGCTGGGCCGTGTAGCCGGCCCGGTATGGCGCGACGCGCTCGGCCAGCGCCGGGTCGGCCTTTGCGACCTCCTCGCGGACCAGGCGGCTGAGCACCTCGACCCCCTTGCGGGACTTCATGAAGCAGATCGAGCGTGCGCCCTCGCGAACGAGCTCGGAGAGCAGCTCGGCCGCCTCGCCGAGGGCCGAGCGGCGCGCGCCGCTCACCTCATCGGTCAGCGGGGGGTTCCAGATCGCGATCTTGCGCTCGGGGCTTGGCGATCCGTCGCGGTCGATCAGGGTGACATCCTCGAGCCCCGTCAGGCGCTCGGCGAGCTCGAGGGGGTTGGCGATCGTCGCCGAGGCCAGCATCACCCGGGGCTCGGTCCCGTAGGCGGCCGCGATGCGCCTGAGGCGGCGCAGCACGTTGGCGACGTGGGAGCCGAACACACCGCGGTAGACATGCGCCTCGTCGATGACGATCACGGCGAGGTTGGCGAACAGGTCAGCCCATGCGGCGTGGTTGGGCAGGATGCCGACGTGCAGCATGTCCGGGTTGGTCAGCACCACATTTGCCCGGCGGCGGATATCCGCCCGAGCCTCGCGGGGAGTGTCGCCGTCATAGATCGCCGGACGCACGAGATTCCCCATGCCGAGCGCGGTCAGCGCCCGAGCCTGATCCTGAGCCAGGGCCTTGGTCGGGTAGAGGTAGACCGCGCGGGCGCGGCGGTCGCGACAGAGCGCGTCCAGGGTCGGCAGGTTGAAGCACATGGACTTGCCCGAGGCGGTCCCCGTAGTGACGATCGTCGGGCCCTCCCAGGCGGCCTCGAGCGCTTCGGCCTGATGGGAGTAGAGGCGCTCGATCCCGGTTCGCTCGAGCGCCTGCAGGAGGCTGGGGTGGAGCTCGGCGGGAAGCTCTGCGAGGCTCGCCCGGGCCGGGCCCTCGCGCGCCTCGCGCACCAGGCGTCCGTCTTCGCGCCCGCCTTCCAGCAGCTTGCTCCAGGGCTCTGTTCGCCGGTCGAGGGCCAAGGACTTGAGATAGTAGAGCGGATGTCAGGCACCGCTTCGGAGGCCTGGGCGAAAGCCCGCTCCTTCCACCATTCGTCGTTTTCAGCCGAGCGGATCGCGGCCGAGCGGACTCAGAGCATCTCGGTCTGTCTACCTGCCCGCGAGTGCGCCGCGACGGTCGGGCCGATCGTCAGAGAGCTGCTGGCGCTGCGCGACGCCGGTGCACTGGACGAGGTGGTGGTGCTGGACGCCGGCTCGCGCGACGGAACCGGGGAGATCGCCGAAGCTGCCGGTGCCCGTGTGCTGCAGGAGGCCAATCTGATGGCGGAGTTCGGCCCGGTCCTCGGCAAGGGCGATGCGATGTGGCGGGCCCTGGGCCGGCTGGAGGGCGAGCTTGTCTGCTTCCTGGACGCCGACACCGAGGATTTCTCTGCGCACTTCGCGAGCGGCCTGCTCGGCCCGCTTGTGTGCGAGCCGCAGGTCAGCTTCGTCAAGGCCTTCTACCGGCGCCCGATGGCGGGCTCGGCCGATCCGCCGGGCGACGGCGGCGGCCGTGTCAACCACCTGACGGCTCGGCCGGCCCTGGCCCTGTTCTATCCGGAGCTCGAGGGCGTCCGCCAGCCGCTGGCGGGCGAGGTGGCGGCACGGCGGGAGCTGCTCGAGCGGATTCCCTTCGTGACCGGCTACGGGGTCGAGATCGCGATGCTGATCGACGTCTGGCGAGCAGTCGGGCTCGACGCGATGGCCCAGGTGGATCTGGACGAGCACCGCAACCCCCATCAGCCGCTGTCGGCCCTGGCGCCGATGGCGCGGACCGTGCTGGCGACCGTTGCGCGGCGACTGGAACAGGACGGGCGCCTGAAGGCCGATCCGGACGCATCCGGGGCAGCCCCGCCGGAGCGCCCGGCGCTGGCCTCGCTGAGGGTCGCATGAGCGGCACTCGATGCCTGTACGTGGATCTCGACGGGACCCTGCTCGGCCGCGGCGCCTCGCTGCTGCATGACGCGGATGGGGCCGTCTCACTGGACGGCGTGCGGGCCATCCAGGCCTGCCTGCGGGCCGACGTGGAGGTGGTCCTGATGTCCGGCCGCCGGCGGGCTCAGGTCGAGGAGGACGCGCGGCTGCTCGGACAGGCGAGCTTCATCTATGAGGCCGGGGCCTGCCTGGTGCTCGAGGGGGAGGAGCACTGGCTGACCGGCGAGATGGTTCCCGGCGAGCTCGACGATTGCCGCGCAGATCGAAGCTTCAGGGGCACCGGCGATGCTGCTGGAGCGCTACCCCGGGCGCCTGGAGTACCACGAGCCCTGGCACGTCGGGCGCGAGGTGTCGCATCTGTTCCGAGGCCTGGTCGACGCCGGCGAGGTGGACGCCCTGCTGGCCGAACGGGGCCTTGGCAACCTGCGACTGGTGGACAACGGCGTCGTGAATCGCCGCTCGGAGGCTCTCGCCGAACTTCCCCATGTGCGCTGCTACCACCTCGTTCCGCTCGGCGCCGCGAAGGTCAACGCTGTCGCGCTGCACCGCCGGATCAGGGGCTACGGCCTCGATCAGACCTTTGCGGTCGGCGACTCACGCGAGGATCTGGCCTGCGCCGAGCAGGTCGGAGCCATGTGGCTGGTCGCCAATGCGGTCGAGCGCGACCCCTCGATTCGCGAGGCGATCGCCGCCCACCACAACGTCAGAGTGGCCGAAGGCGGGCACGGGGCGGGTGTCTATGAGGCGGTCATCAGCACGCTGATGGAGCCGCCGGGCGCGGCATGAGCGCCGGCGACTATCCGCCCGAGCCGAACAGCCGCCGCCAGAAGCGACGCCAGAAGCCGGGTTTGGGGCGCCTGCGCCAGAGCGCGGGCGGGGGGACCGTCGCTCTGACAAGGGCGACCCAGTCCTGCAGCGGAAGCTCTCCGGAGATCAGCCTGCCGAGGGCCCCGGTCACAGGGGCGGCCACGCCGGCCTTCTCGAGCGCGCGCGCAAGCAGGGGGACCGACTCCAGCGACTCCACCGCCTGTCCGACCTGGCCGGGGATCTCGGCCGCGGGGACGCCGGCGGCCAGCAGCTCTCCGGCTCTGCGGTTGCGGCTCTGCGCCGCCAGGGCCGTCGCGACCAGGTCGCCCGCGCCGGCCAGGCCGATCATCGACTCGGGTCGGGCGCCAAGGCTCTCCGCGTAGCGCCAGACCTCGGCGAAGATGTGCCCGGCGGCGGCGCCGGCTGCGTTCAGGCCCTGCGCCTCGGTCGCGCCGGCCGCGAGCGCCGCCGCGTTCTTGGCGGCTCCCGCCAGCTCGACGCCGATCGGATCATTGGACTGCTCGCACACCACGCCCGCGCGGATGAACAGCTGCGCGACCGTGTGGGCCAGCTCCTCCTCGGAGGATGCGGCCACGAGCGCGGCCCCGGAGTCGACCATCTCCTGAGCATGGGCCGGACCGCCCAGGCAGGCGACCCGCTCGGCGCCGAAGCGCTCGCTGAGGACGACCGTCGGCGGCACCCCGCCCGGAGGAACGAGGCCCTTGGCGACCGAGACAATCGCCGTGCGCCGGCCCAGGCCCGCCGCGACCAGTGCGTCGATCGCGGTCCCAAGGGTCCGGGAGGGGACGGCCAGGAAGACGAAATCCGCGCGCGCGACGCCCGCGGAGACCGACTCGACGCGCAGTCCGCCGGGCAGCTCCACGCCGGGCAGGTAGACCCGGTTTTCGCGCTGCTCCTCGATCATCGCGGCCTGCTCCTCGGTTCTCGTCTGGAGCGTGGTGCGCACACCGGCGCGCATCAGCAGGACGGCCAGCGCCGTGCCGAAGGAGCCGGCGCCGATCACCGTGGCGCGCCTGGAGCCGGGGGTCGGCAGCGACCGTGGGCGAGGGGAGCGAGCAGCCGGGCTCGGGGTGGGCTCGGGCTCGTCCATCAGGCCATCGAGCCTAACGATCCACGGCGCGGCCCGGGGAGGCGCCCAAATGCAGGCAAAGCGGGACAATGGTGTTGTGAGCCCGCTGAGCCAGTCATCCGAGGAGCGGGTCGAGCCGGTCCTGCGCGAGGTCGTCGAGACCCTTGCGGCGATTGACCGGACGCCCTGCTCCGCCGGGGAGCGTGAGTCCGCGGAGTGGCTGGCGGCCCGCCTCTGAAGCGATCGACGGCGTGCGTGTCTCGCTCGAGGACGAGCCCTCCTGGGGGACCTTCCCGCCGACCGCCACGGCCCTCGGGCTGCTCGGCGTGGCCGGCGCCCTGCTCGTTCTGCGCCACAGGCCGATCGCCGGCGCGCTGGCCGTGGCCGCGGGCATCGCCGGCATCGTCGACGAGGCCCAGAACGGCCCCCGCGTTTACCGGCGCGTGCTGCGCCGCAGGCGCAAGACCGTCAACGTGCTCGCCGACGCGGGCGACGGCAATGCCGCCCGCACGCTGGTGGTGCTAGCCCACCACGACGCTCCGCAGACCGGCATGCTGTTCGACCAGGGACTGCAGAGGCGCCTTTTCGAGCTCTCGCCGGAGCGCATGGGCAGGGCGAAAAGACCGCTGCCCCAATGGTGGATCGGCCTGGCCGGCCCGGCCTTCACGCTGGCGGCGGCTGCCAGCGGCCGCCGCCGGCTGGCGGCGGGGGGCGTCGCGCTCGGCGCGCTGGGCGCCGCGCTGGTGGCCGATGTATGGCGCAGCCCGACCGTTGCGGGCGCCAACGACAACCTCTCGGGCGTCGCGGCCCTCGTCGCGCTGGCCGAGCTGCTGCGCGAGGAGCCCGTGGAGGGGCTGCGCGTGCTGCTCGTCTCCTGCGGCGCCGAGGAGACCCTCCAGGACGGGATCCGGGCCTTCATTGCCCGCCATCGCCGGCGAGCTGACCCCGGAGCGGACGATGCTTCGTCAACCTCGACACCGTCGGCTCGCCCCATCTGGTGATGCTCGAGGCCGAGGGGCCGATCTGGATGGAGGAGTACGACGGGGCCCTGGCTGCGCGACCTGCTGGCGGACAGCGCCGCCTATCTGGAGATCCCGCTGGAGCGGGGCTTCCGCGCGCGGGCCTCGACCGACAGCATCATCCCCAGCCGGGCCGGCTATCCGACGGCGACGCTCGCTGTCGATCACCGACTGGCGCAGCCCCGCCAACTACCACCTGCCGAGCGACGTGCCCGGCGAACCTCGACTACCGGACCGTCGTGCGAGGCGACCCGGCTGGTCCACGAGCTGATCGGGCGCCTCGCCGCCGAGGATCGCCCCGAGGAGAACCCGCAGGCCGCTGCTTTCGTAGGGGTCGATGCCCGAGGGCGACACGATCCACTATGCGGCCAACCGGATCCGGCCCGCTGCTCGAGGGGCGCGTGCCGGAGGAGATCCTCACACCGCAGGCGCGCCACGGATGGATCACTGGCCCGAGCGGCTGTCGGGGCGCACCGTCGAGTCCGTCGAGGCGCGCGGCAAGCACCTGCTCCTGCGCTTCGACGGTGGCCTGACGATCCACTCCCATCTGCGCATGAGCGGGATCCTGGGGGGTCTATGCCAACGGGCGCCCGCTGGAGGCGGGCCGCTGCGCCGCGCCTGGCTGGTGATCCGCGTGGGCGCAGCGGAGATCGTCGAGTTCGACGGTCCCGTGCTCGAGCTGCTGAACGAGGCGCGCGTGCGCGTCGACCCGCGTCTGACCGGGCTCGGCCAGGACGTGATCGGCGCAGTCCTTCGACGAGCAGCTGTTCCTGCGCAGGCTGCGCGAAGACGATCCGACCCGGCCGATCGGGGACGCGCTGCTCGACCAGCGGACGCTGGCGGGGATCGGCAACCTGTGGAAGGCCGAGAGCTGCTTCGCCGCCGCCTCGATCCCTGGCGGGCGACCGCGGAGGTGAGCGACGAGGAGGTCCTGGCGGCCGTCGCGCTTCGCCCGCGAGCAGATGGCCAGCTCGGCCGTCGATGGGTTCATGGCCGGCCCCGGGCCGTCTATCGCCGTGCGGGCATGCCCTGCCCGCGGTGCGGCCGGCGATGATCCGCCAGCGCGGCCAGGGGGACAACAACCGCCTCACCTTCTGGTGCCCGGGCTGCCAGCACTGAGGCTCAGATGATCGCGGCCAGCCGCCGCCCGGCGCCGCGCAAGCGTCGCGTCGCGCACCGGCCTCGAGGACGGCCTGGAGGTCGAGGATCCGCAGGTCGAACGCGTTCAGGCGGTTGCAGCGCCGTGACCGCGTAGCAGGGAACCCCGCCCTGGCGGGCCCGCGTCGCGGCCTCGAAGGCCAGGCTGCCGGCCAGCGTCGCCTCCTCGAGCGAGGCGACAGCCAGCACGAGCGCGCGGGAGGCACGCATCCGGCTGTCGAAGCGAGTCCTCGTCGAGCAGCTCGCGCACGTCCGCGGGCGGTGCCGTGGAGCCTCGACCGCGCAGATGTCGGGCGCCGGGGCCCCACCTTCGAGGAGCCCGCCGGCGATCGCCTCGCCGACACGCACCGCGCCGAGGCGCGCGCTGAAATCCTCGCAGAGGATCAGCGCCGTCGTGGGGATCTGTGTGATGCGAGCCACGATCGGGCATCCTTCCAGCAATGGCTGCGAAGAAGGGCGAGCACGAGATCATCGAGGTCTGCGGGCAGGAGGTGCGGGTGTCCAACCCGGGCAAGCTGTACTTCCCCGCGGTCGGTCTGAGCAAGCTCGACCTGGTCCGCTACTACCTGGCCTGCGAGCAGGAGGTGGTCCGCGGCCTGCGCGACCGCCCGACGGTGATGAAGCGCTGGGTCGACGGCGTGGAGGGCAAGCCGTTCTTCCAGAAGCGCGTGCCGGACAGCGCTCCCGAGTGGCTGCAGACGGCGACCGTCACATTCCCCAGCGGCCGCCACGCCCGCGAGCTGGTTCCCAACGACGCCGCCCACCTGGTGTGGGGGGTGAACCTCGGCGTGATCGACTGGAACCCCTGGCCGGTCCGCCGCTCGGACCTCGATCACCCGGACGAGCTGCGCGTCGATCTGGACCCGGGCCCGGAGGTCCCCTTCGAGGAGGTCCGACAGGTGGCCCTCGGCGTGCGGGAGGTGCTCGAGGCGCACGACCTGCGCGGCTTTCCCAAGACCTCTGGCTCGCGGGGAATTCACATCTACGTGCGCCTGCACCCCGAGCAGAGCTTCGAAGAAGTCCGCCGGGCGGCTCTTGCGCTGGCCCGCGAGGTGGAGCGCCGGATGCCCGGCCGGGCAACCAGCCGCTGGTGGAAGGAGGAACGAGAGGGCGTGTTCATCGACTACAACCAGAACGCCCGGGACCGGACGGTGGCCTCGGCCTACTCGGTGCGGGCGGTGGCCGACGCGCGCGTGTCGTGCGCCCTGGAGTGGGATGAGGTCGCCGATGTCGAGCCGGCCGAGCTGACGATGAAGACGGTCCCGGCGCGGCTGAAGGAGCGCGGGGATCCCGCGGCGGGGATCGACGCGCACCCGGGCAGCCTGGACGGCCTGCTCGAGCTGGCCGCCCGCGATGAGCGCGAGGGCCTCGGCGATGCGCCCTGGCCACCGCATTTCCGCAAGCAGAAGGGCGAGCCGCCGAGGGTCCAGCCGAGCCGCGCCAAATCCAAGGGGAAGGAGGAGGAGAGCTGATGGCGCTGCCGATCGAGCCGCCGCTGAAGCCGCAGCTGGCGCTCTCGCGCAAGGAGCTGCCCGAGGGTGAGCAGTACCGCTATGAGATCAAGCTGGACGGCTTTCGCTGCCTTGCCTTCGTGGATGGCGCGGAGATCTACCTGCAGTCGCGCAACGGCAAGCCTCTGGGCCGCTACTTCCCGGAGCTCGAGCTGCCGGCCGGGCGCTACGTGCTCGACGGTGAGATCGTCGTCCGCGGCGCCGACGGCCACGAGGATTTCGACGCCCTGGGCCAGCGGATCCATCCGGCCGTCTCGCGGATCGAGCGGCTGTCCGCCGAGACGCCCGCCGTCTACGTCGCCTTCGACGTGCTCGCGCGCGGCGATGAGGTCGCTGCTGGAGCGCCCCTTCGACGAGCGCCGGGCGGCGCTCGAGAAGCTGCTGGGGTCGGCGGGGTTCGAGGGCGCCCCGGTGGAGCTGATGCCGACCGTCTCGAGCGTCGAGGAGGCCGCGGTGTGGCTGCAGGGGGCCGAGGGCGCGATCGCCAAGGACCGCACCGCCCCGTATCTGCCGGGGGAGCGGAAGGGGATGGCCAAGGTCAAGCGGGTCAGGACGATCGACGCCGTCGTCGTCGGCTGGCGCCCGGGCAAGGAGGAGGGCACCGTCGGGGCGCTGATCCTCGGCCTCTACGACGGCGGGGAGCTGCGCGTGGTCGGGCACTGCTCGGGTCTCAGCGCGGCGGAGAAGAAACGGCTCGTCGGCTTCCTGGAGCCTTACGAGTCGGGCGAGCGCGGCTCGGCGGACCCCAGTCGCTGGAGTGCCGGCAAGGACCTCGAGTGGATCGGCCTTCGCCCCGAGCTGGTCGTGGAGATCGACTTCGACCACGTCTCGGCGGGGCGAATCCGCCACGGCGCGAAGCTCCGCCGCTGGCGCGATGACCGCAGTGCGGATGAATGCTCTTACGAGCAGTTGCGCTCATGAGCGGTCCTCTAGCATCATCCCGGTGAGCTCGGACACCGCCACGGTCGCCGAGGAGGAGTACCTGCAGATCCTCTTCTGGCTGCAGGAGGCCCGCCTGCCGATGACCGGCGCGAACGTCGCCCGCGCGATGCAGCTCTCGGCGCCGACGGTGCACGAGATGATCGGCCGCCTCGAACGCGACGGCTACATCACCCGCGGCTGCGATCGAGCGATCGCCTTCACCGACAGCGGCGCCGAGCACGCCGAGGGGATCGTCCGCCGCCACCGTCTCATCGAGCGTTTCCTGACCGACGTCCTGGGCGTGCCCTGGGACGAGGTGCACGAGGAGGCCGAGCGCCTCGAGCACGCCATGTCGCCGGTGCTCGAGGAGCGGATGCTGGCCGCCATCGGCGATGCCAAGACCTGCCCGCACGGGCACCCGATCATCGCCGGAGCGCGCCTCGCGGGGGTGCCGCTGGCCGATGTCGAGGTCGGCGCCTCGGTCAAGGTCCTGCGCTTCGAGAACGAGGCCGAGGACCTGCTGCACTACCTGAAGGCCTCGGGCATCGAGCCGGGGATGGAGGGGACGGTGCGCGAGAGCGACGAGACGAAGGTCGTCATCGAGACCGCCGACCGGCGAGCGCTCTGCGCCTGACCCCCAGCGTCGCCGAGACCGTCTCGGTGATCGCCGACCCCTCGCCGCCTCAGCGCACCGCGCTGCCCGAGCAGCTGGTGCTCGGCCAGCGCTACGGGCGCTGAGGGGCGCGGACCCCGGTTGCGGTAGCGATTGCGTCATGGCGTGAGGTGCAGCAGACAGATGCCAAAGGGCACTGCCTGTGCGGCAACGTGACCTACAGCAGTGAGGCCGAGCCGATGGTCCAGGCCGTCTGCCACTGCGAGGACTGCCAGCGCCAGACCGGCGGCCCGTTCACCGTCGTCGATCGGCGTGCCCCGCGACTCCTTCACGGTCGAGGGCGACTCGCTGTCCTCGTTCACCACCGTCGGCACAGACCACGGCGGTGAGACCGAGCGGAAGCTTCTGCAACCTCTGCGGAGCGCCCGTGTCTACAGCCTCTCCGCGGTACTTCCCGAGTTAGTCCTGATCAAGGCCGGAAGCCTGGACGACGGCATCCTGGGTCCAGCCTGCCTTCGAGGTCTGGACCGGCTCGGCTCAGCCCTGGTCGCCCCACTTCGAGGCGGCCATGCAGATCGAGCGCGGGACTCCCTAGAGCGAGCGGTAGGCCTCGGCGAGCCGGGCGATCGCCCGTCTCGATTTCGGCCGGTGTGACGCCGGAGTAGGCCAGGCGCAGCGTGTTCTCGCCGCCCTCGAGCAGGAAGTCGGTGCCCTTCACGAACGCCACGCCGCGGTCGGCCGGCGGCCTCGAAGAGGGCGTGGACATCGGTCCCCTCGGGCAGGGTGACCCACATGAAGTAGCCGCCCTGGGGCTCGACGAACTCGGCCTCGGCAAGTTCGCGAGCGCAGCGCGTCGGCGAGCGTCCGGGCGCGCTCGGCCAGCGCCGTCTTGACGGTCTCGATCGAGCGCTCGATGGCACCGGAGGCGCAGAACTCGTAGACCAGCGACTGGGAGACCATGTTCGGGGAGATGTAGGTGTTCGTCGCCTCCTTGGTCAGCGCTGCGATCAGCTCGGTCGGCCCGACCAGATAGCCGACCCGCACTCCGGGGCAGACGGTCTTGGTGAAGGACGAGGCGTAGACGACGCGCTGGCCGTCCAGCGAGAGCATCGTGGGCACGTGCTCGCCGGTGAAGCGCAGTTCGCCGTAGGGGTCGTCCTCGAGGATCACGAAGTCGTGCGCCTCGGCCAGGGCCAGCAGCGCCTGGCGGCGCTGCAGCGAGAGCGTGTAGCCGGCCGGGTTCTGGAAGTTGGGGATGATGTGGGCGAGCGTCGGCTTGCGCCCTGGGAGAGCAGGTGGCCGAGCGCGTCGGTGTCGATGCCGTCCTGCTGCAGCTCGATCGCGTGCAGCTGCGCGCCGCGCTGGCGCAGGCCGAGCAGCGTGCGGTCGTAGGTGGGGCTCTCGATGATCACCTCGTCGCCGGCGTGGACCAGGTGGTCGAACAGGAAGGCGTCGGCCTGCAGCGAGCCGTTTGTGACGAGCACCCGCTCGGGCTCGACGCCGTGCTTGTCGGCGATCCAGCTGCGCAGGCGGGGGTAGCCGACGGCGGTGCCGTAGGCGGTCGTGCCCTCGGGGTCGCTGTCGAAGGCACGGACGGCGGCGTCGCGCAGACCCTCGACGTCGATGATGTCGAGCGAGGGGACGCCGCGGGCGAAGGAGATGGTGGGAGGGCTGGGCTGGTGGGCATAGCGGGGTAGCTTAGGCGCCCGAGCAACTCGTCGTAGTCGTGGGTCAGATCACTGGCCGCCCGCTCGAGGCGCTCGCGGAAGCGCAGCAGCTCGGCCGGGCCCGGCGGGCGCCCCTCGGGAGGTGGCGGCTGGGGCGGCGGCGGAGGGCGCCTGCGCCGGCGGCGGGGGCGGCTCGGGAGCGGCGCAGCGGGACGCTCGGCCCGGGCGGCCCGGGCGCACGCGGCGGCGCGCTGCGAGGTCCCGCGGCGGGATCGTCGATCGTCTCGTCGACGATCCGCCCATGGTGCTCAGCGGGGCCGGCGCGGGGGGCGCGGGCGGCTGCGACGGCGCTCCTCGGCAGCGAGCGCCGTCGGCGATCGAGTGCAGCGTCGTCTTCGAGCTCGAGGAGCTTTCGCTCGAGCTCCTGCAGCGTCTGTGCGACGGCCTGCTCGTCCATGGCGCGAAGCCTATCGGCAGCAGGCGGGACGCGGCAGGTGACAGCTCAGGAAGCCGAGACCGAGGCGCCGCCGAGCACCTCGACGGCGATCTGTGCAGCTTCGGTCGGGGTGCGCCCGACGCGCACGCCCTTCGCTTCCAGCGCCTCGGCCTTGGCCGCCGCGGTGCCCGAGGAGCCCGAGACGATCGCGCCGGCGTGGCCCATCTGCTTGCCGGCCGGAGCGGTGAAGCCGGCGATGTAGGCGACGACGGGCTTGCTCATGTGCTCGGCGATGTAGTCGGCGGCCTCTTCCTCGGCCGAGCCGCCGATCTCGCCGGAGAGGACGACCAGCTCGGTCTCGCCGTCGGCCTCGAACAGCTCGAGGATGTCGACGAAGGAGGAACCCGGAACGGGGTCGCCGCCGATGCCCACGATCGAGCTGCAGCCGAAGCCGGCCTGGGCGATCTCGTTGCCGATCTGGTAGGTCAGGGTGCCCGACCGGGAGACGACGCCGACGTTGCCGGCCTTGAAGAAGGAGGCCGGGATGATCCCGACGTTGGCCTTGCCCGGCGAGAGGATCCCGGGGCAGTTGGGACCGACCAGGCGCGTGCCGGGGTGGTCGCGCTTGAGAGTGTTGTAGACGCGGAGCTCGTCGTGGGCGGGGATGCCCTCGGTGATCGTGATCACCAGCTCGACGCCGGCGGCGGCGGCCTCGAGGATCGCGTCGGCGGCGAAGCGGGGCGGCACGAAGATCATCGCCGTGTTCGGCTGGACCTCGTCCATCGCCTCCTGCCAGCTGTTGAAGACGGGGATGCCGTCGACGTCCTGGCCGCCCTTGCCGGGCGTGACGCCGCCGACGACGTTGGTGCCGTAGGCGCGGTTGTTGAGCGTGTGGAAGGTGCCCTCGCGGCCGGTGATGCCGGCGACGCAGAGGCTGCGTTCCCTCGTCGATCAGGACGGACATCAGGCGCTCTGCTCCGATCGGCTGGCCGGCGGCCAGGGCGACGACCTTCTCGGCGGCCTCGTTCATGGTCTTGGCGGGGTGGACGTTGGGCAGGGCGGCCTCGGCCAGCAGGCGGCGGCCCTCCTCGTCGTTGGTGCCGTCGAGCCGAACCACGAAGGGCACCGTCGGTTTGATCTCGCCGAAGGCGGCGATCAGGCCTTCCGCGACTTCGTCGCAGCGGGTGATGCCGCCGAAGATGTTGAACAGGACGGCCTTGACGGCGGTGTTGGCGAGGATCAGGTCGACGGCCTGCTTGATCGTCTCGGCGTTGGATCCGCCGCCGGCGTCGAGGAAGTTGGCCGGCGAGCCTGCCGGCCTGGGCGACGACGTCCAGCGTCGACATGACGAGGCCCGCGCCGTTGCCGAGGATGCCGATGTCGCCGTCGAGCTTGACGTACTGGACGCCCTCCTCCTTGGCCCGGCGCTCGAGCGGGTCTTCGTTCTCGCTGTCGGAGAGCGACTGGTTCTCGGGGTGGCGGTAGAGCGCGTTGCCGTCGAGCGAGACCTTCGAGTCGAGCGCCTTGACCTCGCGCTCGGGGGTCACGATCAGCGGGTTGATCTCGGCCAGGGTCGCGTCCTCCTGCGAGCCAGACCTCGTAGAGGGCCACGAGCGCGTCGGCGACGCCCTCGACGATGTCCTCGTCGGCCTTGCCTTCGCGGGCCACCTGCAGGGCCTCCTCGCGCGAGAGCCCGGCCAGCGGGTCGATGTGGTGGCGGATCAGCTTCTCGGGCGTCTTCTCGGCGACCTCTTCGATGTCCACGCCGCCCTCGATGCTGAACATCAGCAGCGGCTTCTTGGCGGAGCGGTCGAGCAGGATCGAGGCGTAGTACTCGGAGGCGATGTCCGAGGCGTGCTCGATCCAGACGGTCCGGACCGTGTGGCCCTTGATGTCCATGCCGAGGATGTTGCTGAGCGTGCTCGCGGACCTCGGCCTCGTCGGCGGCGAGCTTGACGCCGCCGGCCTTGCCCCGGCCGCCGATCAGCACCTGGGCCTTGACGACGACCGGGTAGCCGATCTCGGCCGCGGCGGCGACGGCGTCCTCGACGGTAGTCGACCGCCTTCCCCGAGGAGACCCTCAAACCGTGTCGGGCGAACAGCTGCTTGCCTTGGTACTCCAGCAGGTCCATTTGCGGCGCGGGACTCTAACGCAAGATGAACGATCGCGTGCATCCGGGCGCCTCGACGGAGCGCCGAAACGCGGACGGAGGCCCGGGCGCGGCATAATGCCCCGCGATGCCGATCCCAAAGAACGTCACCTTCGTCACATTCGATGTCTACGGAACCCTGATCGACTGGGAGACCGGGATCTACGACGCCTTCGCCAAGGAGGCCGCTCGCGACGGTGTCGAGATCGACCGCTCCGTGCTGATCCCGATGTTCCACGAGATCGAGCGGGAAATCGAGAGCGGCTCCTACGAGCTCTACGCCGAGGTGCTGCGGCGCACGGCGATCGAGATCGCCAAACGCCTGGACTGGGCGCTCGAGCCCTCGCGCTCGGGCTTCCTGCCGGACTCGGTCCAGCGCTGGATGCCCTTCAAGGAGACCGCCGCCCAGCTGCAGAAGCTCGGCAAGAAATACAAACTCGGCCTGCTCTCGAACATCGACGACAAGCTGCTCGGGCAGACCCGCCGACACATCGGCATCGACTTCGACCTCGTCGTGACGGCCCAGCAGGTGCGCTCCTACAAGCCCGAACCGCCCCACTTCACCGAGTGCGCTCGGCGCATGGGTGGCAAGCGGGGCTGGGTCCACGTGGCGGCCAGCCACTACCACGACGTCGCTCCCTGCATGAAACAGCGGGTTCCGGTGATCTGGGTCAACCGCAACAAGGAGACGCTGGACTCCTCGCAGAAGAAGCCGACGGCCGAGGTCACGAACCTCAAAGAGGCCGCCAAGCTGCTCGGAATCACCTGAGCCGGTGCGGGCTCGCGCCCTGCACCCCGACGCGCTGCTCATCACCAGCTCGCTCCTGCATCTCAACTGCGTCCTGGTGCGCGGGCTCGTCGAGGGCGATGCGCCCGAGCCGGCGGGCCCGCTGGGCGTGATCGAGGTGCCCGCCGGAGGCGGACCGGGTCCGGGGGAGAGCTTCCTGATCGACTCGCCGGTGCTGCCGGGAGAGCTGGAGATGCTCCCCTCGATCCTCGAGCAGGCACGGTTCCCGCCGCTGAGCGGCCTCCTGGCCACGCACGCCGACTGGGATCACCTGCTCGGCCCGCTGGCCTTCCCCGGCGCCGCGCTGGGCTGTGCGGAGAGCAGCGCCCGCCGCCTGGCCGCCGAGCCCGGAGCCGCGCAGCGCGAGCTGCGCGCCTTCGACGAAGGCCTCTACCTCGACGCGCCCGAGGCCACTCGCCCTGGGCGCGCCCCAGGCGCTGCCGGTGCCGGGCCACCTGGAGATCGGCGATCGCGAGCTCGAGCTGCACCCCACCGACGGCCACACCGCCGACGGCATGGCCATCTGGGCGCCCTGGACGCGGCGTGCTCGTCGTCGGGGACTATCTGTCCTCGATCGAGATCCCGATGCTCGGCCCGGGGGGAGGCCGCGCTGCCTACCTGGCGACCCTCGAAGGGCTGCGCCCACTCGTCGAGCGGGCCGAGCACATCGTCCCTGGCCACGGCCCGGTGCTCGATTCCGCGGCGACGCTGAGCGTCCTCGAGGAGGACCTGGCCTACCTCGACGATCTCGGCGAGCGCGGCGCGCAGGCCGAGCTGCCGGCTTCGAGACGCACCCGCGAGCAGCGCCGCCTTCACGAGCGCAACGCTGCAGCTCTGCTCTAGCTGCGTGCGGTGCCCGGGTCCTCATCCCGTCATCTGACGAGACGAATCTCAGCTGCCGTCGTCCTGCGCAAGCCCCTCGCGAGGCGACTCCCTCCGATCGTCACGCGATGCGCGGGAAGCTACTCGGCGCTCTTGATCGTGGCGATCGGGGCGCCGGCCTGAATCGGGGCGCCCTCCTCGATCGGCAGCTCGACGATCGTCCCGGACTTGTGGGCGGTGATCTCGTTCTCCATCTTCATCGCCTCGATGATGCAGAGCAGCTGGCCCTCTTTGACCTCGTCGCCCTTTTTCACCAGCACCTTCCACATGTTGCCCTGCAGAGGAGCGGGAAGGGTGTCCGGGCCGCCGGCGCTGGTGGCCTTGCGGTCGCTGCGCTTCGGGGACCTTGCCCCCGCGGGAGCGGATCCGTTGCACGGCGCCGCCGCCGGCGAAGGGGGGGCCGATGACGCGGACGTCAAAGCGCTTGCCGGAGACCTCGACGGCGTAGCTCTGCTCGACTGTCTCCGGCGTCTCTTCATCGCCGGAGGGCGGAGCCGGCGGATCGAATGCCAGGGTCTTCAGCCACTTCTTGTCCTCGAGCAGCTCTTTGCAGGTATCCCCGCGAGCCCACTCCTCTGTGGCGAGCAGCGCTTTGTGGAACGGGATCAGGGTCTTCAGGCCCTCGATCTCGTATTCCTCGAGGGCTCGCAGCATGCGCTGATGTGGCCTGCTCGCGGTCGGCGTCCCAGACGATCAGCTTGGCCACCATCGGGTCATACATCGGTGAGACTTCGCCGTTTTCACGGACCCCCGAGTCGACCCTGATGCCCGGGCCCGAGGGCTCGCGGTAGCGCCCGATCTTGCCCGGGGCCGGGGCGAAGTTCTTGGAGGCGTCCTCGGCGTTGATCCGGCACTCGATCGCGTGACCGCGGAGCTCGATGTCCGACTGGGCGTAGGAGAGCGGCTCGCCGGCGGCGGCTTTGATGCCCTCCTTGACGATGTCGATCCCGGTCGTCATCTCGGTCACGCAGTGCTCGACCTGGACGCGGGTGTTCATCTCGAGGAAGAAGTACTCGGGCTCGCCGTCGCTGGATCGCCGAGAACAGTCCCTCGATCGTTCCCGCGCCGACGTAGTCGACGGCCTTGGCGGCGTTGACGCCGATCTGCCCGATCCGCTCGCGGATCTCCGGGCTGACGACCCACTCCGGCGCCGGGGACTCCTCGATCACCTTCTGGTGGCGGCGCTGGATCGAGCAGTCGCGCTCACCCAGGTGGATCACGTTGCCGTGGCGGTCGGCCAGGATCTGGACCTCGACGTGGCGCGGGTCGTGCAGATAGCGCTCGAGGTAGACGGTGCCGTCGGAGAAGAACTTCTCGCCTTCGCGGCTGGAGCCCTCGAATGCGCCCTCGAGCTCGTCCTCGGTCAGGGCGACACGGAAGCCCTTGCCGCCGCCGCCGCCGGCGGCCTTGACGGCCACGGGGAAGCCGATCTCCTCCTTGGCGATCCGCATCGCGTCGGCCACAGTCTCCACCGGCTGGGTGGTGCCGGGGACGATCGGTACGCCCGCCGCCTGCATCAGCTCGCGTGCCCGGGTCTTCGAGCCCATCGCCTCGATCGCGCTGGCGGGCGGGCCGATGAAGACGATCCCGGCGTCCTCGCAGGCCTGGGCGAAGGGGGCGTTCTCGGCCAGGAAGCCGTAGCCGGGGTGGATCGCTTCCGCGCCCGGAGCGCCGGGCGGCATCGATGATCTTCTCGACGCTCAGGTAGTTGTCGGCCGCCGGCCCGTCACCCAGGTTGTAGGCCTCGCCGGCACGGGTGACGTGGGGGGCGTCGCGGTCGAGCTCGGAGTAGACGGCGACGCTCGCCACCGCGAGCTCGTCGAGGGCTCGGATGATCCGGACAGCGATCTCCCCGCGGTTGGCGATCAGTACCTTGCTGAACATCGGCCGCGGAAGCTTAGCGGCAGAAGTGCACCGGGCCCGGGCTCAGGCGTCCTTGGCGATCATCCCGGCGCCGACGGTCGCGTTGGTGGACTCGTCGATCAGGATGAAGCTGCCCGTCCGGCGGTTGCTCGAATAGGGGTCGAAGACGAGCGGGGCCGAGGTCCGCAGGCGCACCCGTCCGATGTCGTTGAGCTGCATCTCCGCGCCCGGCTCCCCGCGCACCAGGGTGTGCGGGTCGACCAGATCCTCGAGGCTGTCGATCACGGCGGTGATCGTTCGTGAGGTGTGCTTGAGCAGGTAACGCGAGCCGGGCTTGAGCGTGTCCTGGGCCATCCAGCAGATATCCGCCCGAAGCTCCCGGGCCACGGAGGGAAGCTCGTCGGGGTGGCAGATCATCTCGCCGCGGGAGACGTCGAGCTCGTCCTCGAGGCGCAGCGTGAAGGACATCGGCGCCGTGGCCTCCTCCAGCTCGCCCTCGTAGGTGTCGATCGCGGCGATCCGGGTGCGCCCGCCGCCGGGCAGCACGGCGATCTCATCGCCGCGTTTCAGCAACCCGCTGGCGAGCTGGCCGGAGTAGCCGCGGTAGTCCGAGCCGTCGCCCCCCTGCGGGCGGATGACCCATTGGACGGGGAAGCGAGCCGGCTTGTCGCCCGGATGGTCATATGCGACCTCAACCTGCTCGAGGTGCTCCAGCAGGACGGGGCCCTCGTACCAGGGCATGGCCTCTGAGCGCGAGACCACGTTGTCCCCGTTGAGTGCCGAAATCGGGATGTAGGTGATCTCCTTGACCCCCTTGAGCAGCTCGCTGTAGCTGCTGAACTCCGCGACCAGTTCCTCGTAGCGCTCGCGCGAGTGCTCGACCAGGTCCATCTTGTTGACCGCCACGACCATGTGCGGGATCCCCAGCAGGGCGCTGATGAAGGCATGGCGCTTTGACTGCTCGAGCACGCCCTTGCGGGCGTCGAGCAGGACGACCGAGACGTCGGCCGTGGAGGCTCCCGTCACCATGTTGCGGGTGTACTGCTGGTGGCCGGGGCAGTCGGCGATGATGAACCGCCGGTTGGCTGTCGCGAAGTAGCGGTAGGCGACATCGATCGTGATGCCCTGCTCGCGCTCGGCGCGCAGGCCATCCGTGAGCAGGGCCAGGTCGAGGGTGCCCTCGCCGCCGCGGCGGGCACTGGCCTGGGCAACCTGGGCCAGCTGGTCCTCGAACACCTGCTTGCTGTCGAACAACAGCCGCCCGATCAGCGTGCTCTTACCGTCGTCGACCGATCCGGCGGTCGTGAAGCGCAGCAGATCGAGGGTCACGGATGGAGCCGACATGGCGCGCGGAGCGCGCCCTCGAACGGCCATAAAGTACCCGGCCTTCTTACGGTCCTCCATGGCGGCCTCCGAGACGCGGTCGTCCGCTCGTGTCTCGCCGCGCTCGGTGATCGTCGTCGCCGCGATCTCCAGCACGACCTCCTCGAGTGTGGCCGCCTCGGAGACGACGCCTCCGGTGCAGCTCATGTCGCCGACCGTGCGGTAGCGGACCGTGTCGGTGAAGATCTCCTCGCCCTCGATCAGCTCGGTCCCCTCGCGCCAGGCGTAGAGCATCCCGTCGCGGCGGAAGACCTCGCGCTGATGGGCGAAGTAGATCGAGGGAACCTCCAGGCGCTCGGAGTCGATGTACTCCCAGACATCCAGCTCGGTCCAGTTCGACAGCGGGAAGACCCGCACGTGCTCGCCCTTGCGGATGCGCCCGTTGTAGAGATTCCAGAGCTCGGGGCGCTGGTCCTTTGGGTCCCACTGCCCGAAGTCGTCGCGGAAGGACATGATCCGCTCCTTGGCCCGGGCGCGCTCCTCGTCGCGGCGGGCACCGCCGAACGCGGCGTCGAAGCCATGCTCGGCGATCGCGTCGAGCAGCGTCACCGTCTGGAGTTTGTTGCGTGAGGCCCTCGGCCCGGTCTCCTCGACCACGCGTCCCTTGTCGATCGACTCCTGGACGCTCGCGACGATCAGCTTCTCGCCCAGTTCGCGCACCCGCCGGTCGCGGTACTCGATCACCTCGGGGAAGTTGTGCCCGGTGTCGACATGCATCAGTGGGAACGGGAACGGAGCAGGCCGGAATGCCTTCTCTGCCAGGCGCAGCAGCACAATCGAGTCCTTGCCTCCGCTGAACAGCAGCACCGGCCGCTCGAATTCAGCCGCCACCTCGCGCATCACGTGGATCGCCTCGGACTCCAGTGCCCGCAGGTGACTCAGCTGAGGACGGGTGGCGATGCTCATGTCAGGGCTCGACGATCTCTACGTGGATCCCGCACTCGGTCTTGTCGGTCCCCGCCCAGCGACCCTCGCGGCCGCTGCCCGGCTGGGTGCACGGAGCGCATCCGATCGACTCATATCCCTGGTCGTGCAGCGTGTTGTAGGGCAGGTCGCGCTCGTGTATCCGACGCCACAGGTCCTTGTCGGTCCAGTGGGCGAGCGGGTTGTACTTCCACAGGCCTCTTTTCTCGTCGCGCTCGATCAGTTCGGTGGCGGCGCGGGTCGGTCCCTGCTCGCGGCGGATCCCCGTGATCCAGCCCTCAGCACCATCGAGGGCCTGTTCAAGCGCGTCCACCTTGGCCACCGAGCAGCAGTGCTCCGGCCCGCTCCAGGGGATCCCCTGGCTGCTGGCGTCGAACACCTCGATCTCCACGCCGTATCGGTCCTCGAATGCCTTCCAGGTCTGCAGCGTCTCCTCGAACAGGACGCCCGTGTCGATCGTGGCGATCTTCACGGTCCGCCCGGTCCCCTGGTCGAGCCGCAGCAGCTCGTCGAGCAGCACCGACTCCTCCTTCTGGAATGAGCACAGCAGCACTGCGCCGGCTCCGTGCCTGGCTGCCTCGCGCAGCGTGTGCGTCAGGCTCAGGGCCGGGTCGATGTGGGTTGCCTTCTCGGCTATGTGACTGTCAAGTGATTGCATTTGATCTTTCCCGGCCTCGTCGCTTTGGCCTCGGTCGCTCATCTGATCTGATCTATACAGCGCACTCGCCCTCACCGCGAATGACTTCGAATGGCACGTTGCGGTTCCAGTCGATGAACTCATTCATCGTCTCAAGACCGAAGTCGACAGGCATCGATAGATCCTTTACCAGTGCCTCGAGCTCAGCCGTGCCAACGCGCTCGGCAAAGGCGTTCCACTCCTCGCCCTCCTGACGGTTGGCCTCGTAATGGGCGATCCAGCGCTCGATCGCATCCGGGATCCGCTTCGAGGGCAGGCGCAGCTTCAGCCGCGTCCCGAATTTCACCTGTCCGCCTTCGAAAACTCCGCCGACGTGAGGAATGTAGGCGGGGATCGTGTGGTCGCCGACTTTGATCGAAGCGCCCGTGAAGCCGATGCTGGCGACGTGGTGCTGGCCGCAGCCGTTGGGGCAGCCGCTGATCTTGATGTTCAGGCTGCGGGTCAGCTCGTCGGTGATCTGCAGCGATTCGATCCGCTCCTGCACGGCCGCGTTCAGGCCCATCGAGCTCGTGATCCCGAGCTTGCAGGAGTCTGTCCCGGGGCACGAGACGACGTCTGTGATCTCGCGCGAACCCGGTTCGCCGAGTCCGAGCTCCGACAGTGCCCGCCACAGGTCATAGACCGTCTCCTCGCGCACCCAGCGCAGAACCAGGTTCTGCTGCACGGTCGTCCGCGCGTAGCCGCCGGAGAAGTCGCGCATCACCGCGGCCAGTCCCCGGAACTGCTCGGGGGTCAGGTCGCCGCGTGTGATTTTGACCTCGACCGTCACGAAGCCGTCCTGCTTCTGGGCGGCCACGTTGCTGGAGCGGAAGCGCTCGAACTCCGACAGGTCGCCGTTGGGAGATGCCGTAGCTCTCCGCCGGCGCCGGGGCGCCCTCGCGCTCGTCGTCGAGGAACAGGCGGCTGCTGACCGAGAAGTCGCGTTCGGCGACCCAGTCGCCCTTCAGCTCCTCCTCGACCTGGTTGCGCAGCTCGTCGATCCCGTACTTGTCGACGAACACCTTGATGCGGGCCCGTGCACGGTTGACGCGCAGCCATTCCTGACGGTCGAAGATGCGGAAGACGGCCTCGGAGATCTTCAGGTAGTCGCCGTTGTCGAGCTCGACGAAGTCGTATAGCGCCGGTGCCACGCGGGGCATGATGGAGGTGCCTCCACCGACCAGCATCTCGACGCCGCGGACCTCGCCACGCCCCTCGATCTCGCGGGTGCGGGCGCGGAAGGCGATGTCGTGGATACCGCTGATCGCACGGTCCACGGGGCCGCCGTCGAAGGCCGTCTTGATCTTCCGGGGCATCGCCTGGGTGGTCGGGTGGCGCACGAAGTAGCGGACGTAGGCGCCCGCGTAGGGGGTGAGGTCGAACAGCTCGTCCTTGGCCACGCCGGCCCACGGGTCGCCGGTGACGTTGCGCACGGTGTTGCCGCAGCCCTCGCGGCTGGACAGGCCGGATTCACCGAGCTCGCGGATCGGCCTTCTCGATGTCCGGCAGCGGGATGTGGTGCATCTGGATGTTCTGGCGGGTGGTCACGTGGCCCTTGTTGAGGGGCACGTACTTTTCGACGACGTCGGCGAACGACTCCATCTGCGACGGGGTGATCCCCCCGAAGGGAAGCTTGACCCGGATCATCTGGACATCCGGCTGGCGCTGGCCGTAGACGCCCTGCTTGAGCCGGAACTTGATGAACTCGTCTTCCTCGGTTTCGCCGGCGAGGAATTTGGTCGCCTCGGTCTTGAAGTCCTCGTACTCCCGCTGAATGATCGGGATCACGTGCCCCGGGACGTTCTGGAGCACCTCGGGATCCGAGAGCGTTCCACGTGCGGCGGGGACAGACACTGGCTCCATCAAAAGACCTCCACGAGGGCAACGAGCCCGCCACGCAACTCCCTGCGTGGGCGGCAGCGACGATATTGAGGCTAAAGCCTAGCGCCTTTTAGGTGTTTATCCAGGGGTCCGGCATGTCGGGCGGAATCTCTCGCGAGACCCCCTCGATGATCGCCGCTCTGCGCCACGGGTCGATTGTCTCGGGGGGTGCCTGGGCGACCGGCGCGGTGGCCCTCATGAACTGCTCCAGCGCGGCCACGACGGCCGCCGCCTCCTCAGGCGACGCGGAGGGCGCGATCAGCTTCAGTTCGGGTCGGCGATTGGGCATCTCGCTGTCACAGCGGGATGTTGCCGTGCTTGCGTTTCGGTCCCGGTTCGCGCTTGGTCTGCAGGGTGTGCAGAGCACGCACGAGCTTCGGGCGCGTCTCGTGGGGAATGATCACGTCGTCGATATAGCCTCGCTCGGCCGCCGTGTAGGGGTTTGCGAAGCGGGCCTTGTAGTCGGCCATCAGCTTCTCGCGGCGCTCATCCGGGGTCGGGCTGCCGGCGATGTCGCGCCGGTAGATGATGTTGACGGCGCCCTCGGGCCCCATCACCGCGACCTCCGAGGTGGGCCAGGCGAAGTTGAAGTCGGCCAGCATGTGCTTCGAGGCCATGACGTCGTAGGCCCCGCCGTAGGCCTTGCGGGTGATGACCGTCAACTTCGGCACGGTTGCCTCGGTGAAGGCATAGAGCAGCTTTGCTCCGTGGCGGATGATCCCGCCCCACTCCTGGCTCGTCCCGGGCAGGAAGCCGGGCACGTCGACGAAGGTCAGGATCGGGATGTTGAAGGCGTCGCAGGTGCGCACGAAGCGGGCCGCCTTGGCCGAGGCGTCGATGTCCAGCACGCCCGCCAGCTGCGCCGGCTGATTGCCGACGACACCGATCGCAAAGCCGTCCAGGCGGGAGAAGCCGCAGATGATGTTCTTGGCGTGGTGCTCGTGGACCTCGAAGAACTCGGCGTCATCGACGATGTGCCGGACGACGTTGCGCATGTCATAGGGCTTGTTGGGGTTGTCCGGGACGACGTCGTCGAGCTCCGGGTCCATCCGCTCGGGATCGTCGGTCGGGACGACCCGGGGTGCGGTCTGGAGGTTGTTCTGGGGCAGGAAGCTGATCAGGTAGCGGCAGTCCTCCAGGCACGCGTCCTCGTCCTCGGAGGCGAAGTGGGCGACGCCCGACTTGGTGTTGTGGGACATCGCACCGCCGAGCTCCTCAAAGCCGACCTCCTCACCGGTGACCGTCTTGATCACGTCGGGGCCGGTGATGAACATGTGGGAGGTCTCCTTGACCATGAAGATGAAGTCCGTGATCGCGGGTGAATAGACCGCGCCGCCCGCGCAGGGCCCCATGATCAGACTGATCTGGGGGATCACGCCGGAGCAGCGGACGTTGCGTACGAACACGTCCCCGTAGGCGCCGAGCGAGACGACGCCCTCCTGGATTCGCGCTCCACCGGAGTCGTTGATGCCGATCACCGGGCAGCCGATCTTGGCCGCCAGATCCATGATCTTGACCATCTTTTCGCCCATCACCTCGCCGAGCGAGCCACCGAACACCGTGAAGTCCTGGCTGAACACACAGACCGTGCGCCCGTCGATCGTTCCGTGGCCGGTCACCACCGCGTCGCCCCAGGGCCGGTTCTTCTGCATGTCGAAGTCGGAGGTCCGGTGGCGCACAAAGGTGTCGAGCTCCTGGAAGGAGCCGGGGTCGAGCAGCTTCTCGATCCGCTCCCTCGCCGTGTACTTGCCGCGGGCGTGCTGCTTCTCCTCGGCCTCGGGCGATGAGTGCTGGGCGGCTTCGCGGAGCTCCTCGAGCTGGGCGAGCTTTTCCTCGTAGCTCTCCGGCGCCTTCTGGCGCGGCTCCTTGCGCCCGCCGCTGCGGGAGGAGGCGAGGACGGCTGCCTCGCTGGTGCGGTCGTGGGCGTTGGACATCGGGGCGGCATCATACCCAGGCCGTTGTCCGGGCCCGGTTGCCGCTGAGGCCACTGGTAGCGTCCCGCACATGGGGGCACCTTCGAGATGAGGCGGCGCTTGGCCACCCTGTTGGCGGCCATTGTGCTGCCGGCGATCGTTGCGGCGTCGGCCTCGGCTGCGCCGGTCACGCTGACCGTCGCTCCGGGTGCCACACGGGAAGCGCTGCCCTGCACCCCGGCCCAGCCGTGCCAGTACATCTGGGCGAGTGAAACAGCGACCAGCGGCGACACCGTCCAGTTCGAGTCCGGCCTCTACACACTTGACGGCACCGTTCACACAGACTCGATCGGCGTCTCCGACGGCGTGACACTCGAGCCGGCGCCGGGTGCCACGCGTCCGGTGATACGCCAGACGGTGGCCTTCCCGTCGTGTAACTGCGCCACCCTGTCGATCTATCCCGGCGTCGTCGTCGAGGACATGCAGGTCGAACAGGATGTCGCCCCCGGCGCCTACCACCCGGGCGCCATCGGCATGAGCCCGAGAGCGGGTGTGGAGCGCTCGATCATCATCGGCTCGGGCCGGGGCATCTACCTCTTCGAAGGCGAAAAAGGCGAAGCGGCGGGGCCGGGCGTCAGCGACTCGCTGATCATCGCCAATGGAGGGGTGGCCCTGGAGGACTCCGACGTCGAACACTTCAGGCTCGACAACGACACGCTCATCGGCAGGTCAGCAGAAGTGCCCGGTGTGGCGCTCGAACTCCATGCGATGAATCTGCCCACCCAGGCGCAGGCCACCAACACGATCTTCCGAGGCGCGGTGCACGACATCGAAGCGACGGGTGGAACCCGCGAACTTGCCCTGACGCTGCACTACTCCGACGCGCGCACGTCCACCGATCACGTGGAAGGGACGAAAACGACGATCCAGGACACCGATCATCCGCAGAACGGTGAACCGGTGTTCGTCTCCGCCACCGATTTCCACGAGGCGCCCGGCTCACCGACGGTCGGGGCGGGAACGGCGGACCCCGCCAGCGGAGAACATGATCTCGAAGGACTGCCGCGGAGCTTCCTCGGCGCCACCGACATCGGTGCCTATCAGCTCGAGCAGGCCTCCCCGGCCGCCTCCACCGGCTCCGCGTCGTCGCTGACCCGCACCTCGGCGGTCGTGGCTGGAACGCTTGATCCGCGCGGCGCGGGGACCAGCTGGCACTTCGAATACGGCACCACCACCGCCTACGGGCAGTCCAGCGCCGCGCAGTCGCTGCCCGCCGGCGAGGGCGCTCAGCCGATCAGCACGACCTTGACGGGGCTGGCACCCGGGACGACCTACCACTACCGCCTGGTTGCCTCCAACTCCTCGGGCGCAGCGGTGGGCGCCGACGCGACCCTGACGACCGCACCGGCGGCGCCCGTGCTCTCGGTCATCCACCTCTCGCACTCCCGCTTCAAGGTCTCCCGCAAGGGCGGCACGTTGATCAGCTATTTCGACAGCCAGGCCGCCACGACGACGATCACGGTGCTGGAGCGCACGAAGGGCGTCCGCAGCGGCAAGCGCTGCACGGCGCCCCCGGCCCACCGCAAAAGAGGGCACCGGTACGTCGCATGTTCGCGTTTCCTCGCGCGGGGAACCCTCACCCACGTGGACATCGCGGGAGCCAACAGCCTGCACTTCACCGGTCGCCTTCACGGCAAGGCGCTCCGCCCGGGGGCCTATCGGCTGCAGCTCATCGCCAAAAGCAGCATCAGCGGCCTCTCACCCGTTGTGAGCGCCTCCTTCACGATCCTGCGCTAGGCCTCGCGCGGCTCAGCTGCGCGAGAACGGGCGGTGATGCGCGGCGCCCAGGCGATCGAGCACGCTCTTGAGAATCGCCGTGACCTCCTCCTCGGCGGCCTCCTCGGCCGCCTTCAACTCGGCAGCGAGGTCGACCGCGGGGACCTCTTCCTCTGCCTCCGCCGGCGACACGGCCGGTTCGGAGTCGCGCTCATCGGCCGGGGTGCCCTGAACCTCAACCTCCGCATTGAGCACGGGCTCCTCGATCGGATCGGGCTCGGTCGCTGTGGCGGGCTGGTCAAGCAGACCAGGCTCGGTCATCGGGGCCGTCTCCTCGGCCGCCTCCGGCTCGCTCGCGGGCGTCGGTTCGTCGATCGGCTCGGGCTCGGTCATGAGCGCCGGCTCGTCAACAGGGTCGGGCTCGTTCATGAACTCCGGCTCGACGGCCCTGCTTCTGCGGCGGCGGCCGAAGAGCCGCGCGAAGAAGCCCATCTTCGGCTCAGGGGCGTCGACGTCCGCAACGGGCTCGATCTCGTCGACCGGCTCCGTCTCGGCAGCTGCCCCCGCGACATCCGCCTCCTGGCGGGTCCAGTCGTCCAGCCCTGAGGACTCCGGCTCGGCGGCGAGCTCTGGCTCAGCCGTGATCTCGGCCTGGGCGACCTCGGCGGTTGTCTCCTGCACAGCTTCGCCTGCCTTGGCGGGTGCAGGCTCGGACGTGTCGATCGCGGGGGCGGTGTAGTCGCGGCTGGCTTTGAGGGTCACCTTGGTGCCCCACCCCGAAGCCTTGATGGCGACGCTGCCCCGCGCCTCCTGGGCCTCCCACTCGACGAGCTTTTCGGGCTCGGCCCGTGTGATGCGGATCTCGCCGAGCTCGCCAAGATGGCGGGCCAGCGCCTGAGGGTCGCTCAACTCGGCCCACAGCTCGGGCGGCGACTTGACGAGCGTCCGCTGAACCTCCGAGGTGATCATCTGCAGACGTGTTCGCCCCTCGGCGGCCTACTCCTTCCGCTGGTCCTCCTGGTTCAGGAGTGGCTTGGGAGCGCGCCGGCCGGCGCCCGCACGAGGCCGCGCTGGTGGAGCAGCTCGGCGATCTGCACGGCGTTGGTGGCCGCGCCCTTGCGCAGGTTGTCAGCCACGATCCAGAGGTCCAGGGCGCGATCGTTGCCGGGATCGCGGCGCAGTCGCCCAACGAACACCTCATCGTGCCCGGTGGCCTGAATGGCCATCGGGTAGACGCCGGCACCGGGGTCGTCGAGGACGATCACCCCTGGGGCCGCGGTGAGGATCTCGCGGGCCCGCTCCACGCTGAGCGGCTCGGAGGTCTCGACGTTGACAGCCAGCGAATGGCCGTTCACGACCGGGACCCGGACACAGGTCGCGCTCACCCGGATGGCGGGGTCGCTGAGGATCTTGCGGGTCTCGTTGATCAGCTTGCGCTCCTCGTCGGTGTGATCGTCACCGGGCGCGAAGCTGCCGGCCTGCGGCAGGGCGTTGAAGGCAATCTGGTGGGCGTAGGAGGAGGGCGCCTCGATCTGCCTTTCGTGCAGAACGGCATGTGACTGATCGAGTAGCTCCTCGACTGCCCGCTTTCCCGTGCCCGACACGGCCTGGTAGGTGCTCACGACGAGCCGCTCCACGCCGGCCTCCTGCTGGATCGCCTTGAGCGGGACGACAAGCTGCATCGTCGAGCAGTTCGGGTTGGCGATGATGCCGCGGTGCTCCTCGAGCGCCTGCGGGTTGACCTCGCTGACGACGAGCGGCACGTCATCCTGCATCCGCCAGCGCGAGGAGTTGTCGATCACCGTGGCGCCTGCGGCGGCGAACCGCGGTGACCACTCGCCCGAGGTCGATCCTCCGGCGGAGAACAGCGCGATGTCGAAGCCCTGGATCGTCTCGTCGTTCAACGGCTGGACGACGGAACCGTCCTCGAGTGTCCTTCCGGCCGAGCGCTCCGAGGCGAACGGCACGATTTCGCGCGCCGGGAACCCACGCTCGCGCAGAAGCTGCAGCATCAAAGTGCCGACCTGGCCGGTGGCGCCGACCACCGCCACCCGATAACCCTCGCTCATGCCGAGAAGCGTATCGCGGTCCCCGCGCCTGTTCAGGGCTTGACGGCCATGATGATGATCGTCGCCAGCACCAGGATCCAGAGGGCCGACCCGGCGAGGGTCAGACGTCGGGCCAGCGACTGGTAGGCCTCGCCGGGGGTGAACTCACCGCCGGTGTAGGACTGCAGATCGCCCTCGGCCGCCTCGGCGGCCTGTTTGGCGGCGGGGATCATCACCGCGCCGACGACGGCGCCGATGATCACGACGACGGCCAGGCCCCACTGGACGAAGAATTCCTTCCACAGATGCCCGTCGCTGGCGAGGTAGATGCCCGCCGCCAGGATCACCACGAGGGCTGGGTTCAAGAGCACCCGGGAGATCCTGACTTCGAGCCGGTGCAGCATCGGCAGTCCGCGCGGGTCCTGTTTGCCCGCGTAGGCGAACATGATCGGCAGCGCGAACGTCCAGCCGAAGGCCAGCACGACGGCGATGATGTGGATCCCGAGCACGTATTCATAGAGGGCGGCCGCGGGAGCGAGAGGGCTCATGCCCGCCACCTTATTGCCTCGCGCCGCGGCCGGCAGGCCCCGCCGCCGCTGTGAGATGATCGGGCCTCATTGTCAGCTCGAGTGGGGAGTTCGCCTTGAGGTCACGAATGCTCGTCCGGTGCGCCGCTCTGGCGGGAATGGCCACCCTGGCCGTTTGCGCTGTCGCGCTCGGTGCGACCTATCACTACAAGCGTGCCGCCCAGGGGACCTACACCGGCACCGCCCACTCGACCGCGCCCGTCAACGGCACGAGCCCCTTTCCGGTTCGCTTTCTCGTCAGCGGCACCCGGCTGCACGGCCTGACGATCGGCCCCGTGCGTACCACCTGCGTGCTGGTGACAACGGGCGCCTCGGAAGCCCCCGAAACGACAAGGGTCATGACGATTCCCAAGCTCAGCGGCTTTCCCTCGCTTGCGACAGATGCCGAAGTCTTCACCTACGCGAACTGGGGCCTCGGGGACGGCGCCTGGTCCACCCGGGCGAGCCAGGGCAACGCGACCTCGAAAGTCGGCATCAACTTCGCCTACGGCAAGCCGCGCAGCAAGCGCTACGAAGGCTCGGTGGTCATGCTCATCTCCCTCAACGCCGCCGGCGCCCTGGATCCGAGCGGCGAATGGTCCTGCCCGGTCGCGGCCAAACTGATCGCCCGGACCTGAGCGCCACGCCGCCGCGGGTGGCTCAGAACCGGGCCTGATAGGCGCCGAAGACGTCCTGCATCGCAGCGCAGGTCTCGCCCAGCGTGCAGCGGTCCTTCAGGGCCTGGCGGATCGGGGGCAGCAGGTTCTCCGTCCCGCGGGCGGCCTCGCGCAGCTCCTCGAGGCGCCGCTGCACGAGCTCCTGGTCGCGGTCGGCCTTGAAGGAGGCCAGGCGGTCAAGCTGTTCGCGCTCGGACTCCGGGTCCACGCGCAGCAGGTCGGGCACCTCGATGCCCTCTTCCTCGTACTTGTTGACCCCGACCACGATGTCCTGGCCGATCCGGTAACGCTCCTGGTAGCCCCATGCGGACTCGTCGATCTCGGCCGTGATGAACTCGATCGCGTTGACCGAGCCGCCCAGCGCGTCGACCTTGGCGATCAGCTCGTTGGCGCGCGATTCGATCTCGTCGGTCAGCGACTCGACCAGATAGGAGCCGGCGAACGGATCGACGGTGTCCGTCGCGCCGGACTCGTGGGCCAGGATCTGCTGGGTGCGAAGGGCGATTTTGGCGGCCCGCTCGGTGGGCAGCGCCAGCGCCTCGTCGAAGCCGTTGGTGTGCAGCGACTGGGTTCCGCCGCAGACCGCCGCGAAGCCCTGCAGCGCGACCCTGACGATGTTGTTCTCCGGCTGCTGGGCGGTCAGCGTCACGCCACCAGTCTGGGTGTGGAAGCGCAGCATCATCGACTTCTCCGAGGTGGCGCCGAATCGCTCGCGCATGATGTGGGCCCACATCCGGCGGGCGGCGCGGAACTTCGCGACCTCCTGGAAGACGTTGTTGTGGCCGTTGAAGAAGAAGGCCAGACGGGGCGCGAAGTCATCGACATCCAGGCCCTTGTCGATCGCTGCCTGCACGTAGGCGATTCCGGAGGACAGCGTGAAGGCCACCTCCTGCACGGCCGAGCAGCCCTTCTCGCGGAAGTGGTAGCCGGAGATCGAGATCGTGTTCCAGCGGGGGACCCGCTCCTGGCAGTACTGGAACAGGTCGGTCGTCAGGCGCATGGTCGGCTCGGGCGGGTAGATGTAGTTGCCCCGGGCGATGTACTCCTTCAGCACATCGTTCTGGGTCGTGCCGCGGAGCTTCTCCGAGGGAACGCCCTGCTCCTCGCCGACGAGCTCGTAGAGCAGCAGCAGGCAGGCCGCCGGTGCATTGATGGTCATCGAGGTGGAGACCTCATCGAGCGGGATCCCGTCGAAGGCCGTCCGCATGTCGTCGATCGTGTCGATCGCCACGCCGGTCCGGCCCACCTCCCCGAGGCAGCGCGGGTTGTCGGAGTCCAGGCCCAGCTGGGTCGGCAGGTCGAACGCCATCGACAGTCCCGTCGAGCCCTTCGAGAGCAGGTAGCGGTAGCGCTCGTTTGACTCCTTCGCCGAGGCGTATCCGGCGTACTGGCGCATCGTCCAGGTCTGCTTGCGGTACATCTCGCGGTGGACTCCGCGTGTGTAGGGGAAGGCGCCGGGCTCGCCCAGGTCGAGCTGCTCGGGCAGATTCGCCTCGTCGTAGAGCTCGTCGATCTCGATTCCCGAATCGGTGAAGCGGCGCGGGTCCTCGGGCCCGACGACCGGTGCGACGGTCAGGCGCTCGAGATCCTCGTCTGGCAAGCCGGTGGTGGCCACGACATGGATGATAAGGACCCGGAGCCCCGAGCTGCGCGGTGCATGGTTGCTCCCGGACGGTTCCGACGCCCGCCGCACGGGTATCCTCCATGCGATGTCGACCTGCCTGGTAACCGGGGGCGCGGGCTTCCTTGGATCGCACCTGTGCGATGAGCTGCTCTCCCGTGGGAACCGGGTGATCTGCGTCGACAACTTCGAGACGGGCTCACTGGCCAACATCGAGCACATCCGCGACCCGGACAAGTTCCTCTACGTCCAGGCGGACATCATCAAGCCCTACTTCATCGAGGAGCCGGTCGACTTCGTCTACCACCTCGCCTCCCCGGCCTCTCCGATCGACTATCTGCGCCTGCCGCTGCACACCCTGAAGGTCGGCTCCTACGGCACTCACCACACGCTCGGGCTGGCGAAGGCCAAGCGGGCCCGCTTTCTGACCGCCTCCACCAGCGAGGTCTACGGCGACCCGCTCGAACACCCGCAGTCGGAGAGCTACTGGGGGCACGTCAACCCGATCGGCCCACGCGGGGTCTACGACGAGGCGAAGCGCTACGCCGAGGCCCTGGTGATGGCCTACCACCGCCAGCAGGGCGTCGACACGGCGATCGTGCGGATCTTCAACACCTACGGCCCCCGCATGCGCCCCCACGACGGTCGTGCGATCCCGACCTTCCTGCGCCAGGCCCTGGGCAACCGGCCGCTGACCGTGTTCGGCGACGGCAGCCAGACCCGATCTTTCTGTTACGTGAGCGACCTGATCCGCGGCATCATCGCGCTGTCGGAGTCCGGCTACCACGATCCCGTGAACATCGGCAACCCCGACGAGTTCACGCTGCTGGAACTGGCCGAGGCCGTCCGCGAGCTGACCGGCTCGACATCGGAGATCATCTACGAGGCGCTGCCGGAGGACGACCCCAAGCAGCGCCGGCCCAACATCGCGCTCGCCCAGGAGCTGCTGGGCTGGTCACCGACTGTCTCCCTGCGCGAGGGTCTTCAGCTGACGCTCGAGCGGTCCCCGATCGAGATGCTGACCGGGGGTGGCCCTCGCTGAGGCGTGGCTGCGGAGCAGGGGCGATTCGGCGAGAGCTCCTCGCGGACCGCTCCTTCCGGGACTTGGAGGTGTTTTGAGCAGCGATATGGGACCACGTCTGTCGGGAACGTCGACCCCGCCCGCACCGCGCCTGCGACCGCCGGCCGGAGCACCGGGGGGTACACGTGTTCCACGGGTGACCAAGGCAACGGCGGAGCCGGATGCGCTGCCCGTCGCCGAGCTCGAGCGGGACATCCGCTCGCGACGGGTCCCGGCGCTGGCCTTCCTGCTGCGCCTCTCGACGGCCCGGCGTGTCGGGCGGGTTGTCGCGCTGGTGGTGCTGGACTTCGCTGCGATCGCATTCGCGATCTTCACAGCGCTGGTCCTCAAGGAAGCAATCCACGGCACGGTCGACGCGTCCCGGGCGATCCACGGGACCAAGCAGTTTCTGCCGTTCGCGTTCCTGCTGACCGCACTGCTGTTCGCCAACTCCGGCCTCTACGCGGAGCGGGCCCAGCGGCCGGGCCTGACCCGCATCGTCGGCTCGCTGTTCGAGGTCGCGGTGGTCGCCTTGATCTTCGCGGTGGTCAACGGCGAACACTTCTCCAGCTACTACCTGTTCTACGGCTCCCTGGTCTTCGCGATCGTCTACGTCGGGGCGATCCGCGGCCTCTACGACAAGGTCACCGCGCTCCTGCTCCGCGCCGCCGGATACCAGCGCCGGGCCGTGCTGGTCGGACGCGGCAAGCAGATCGCCGATGTCGCCCATGCGCTGGCGGATGGGCCCAACTCGGTGATCGACGTGGTCGGCTTCCTCTCGCCCACGCCGCTGCCTGCGAACGGGCTGCGCTCGCTCGGCTCGCTCGAGGACCTCGACGCGGTGCTCGCCTCGGCTCGCGTGGACGAGGTGATCATCGCCGACCCCGACTTCCCCCAGGACGCCGCGGTGGAGCTCGTCGATCAGTGCCACCGACGCGGTATCCGCGTTCGCCTGGCCCCTTCGACGATGGAGATCCTGATCCATCGTGCCGAGTTCATCCCCGGGCAGTCCGTTCCGCTGTTCGAGCTCGGCCCACCCGCCTTCGAGGGCATCGACTTCGCGCTCAAGCGCACCTTCGACGTCGTCGGAGCGACGATCCTGCTGGTGCTCCTCAGCCCGCTGCTGCTGGCTCTGACGCTGGCCGTGCTGGTCTCCTCGCGCGGTCCGGTGTTCTTCCGTTCGGTTCGCCGGGGGATAGGGCAGCGGCCCTTCCCCTGCCTGAAGTTCCGCACCATGCACACCGACGCCGAGGAGCAGCAGGCCGACCTCGAAGAGCTCAACGAGGCTTCAGGTGCCCTTTTCAAGATCAAGGAGGACCCGCGGCTGACGGCCGTCGGGCGCCTGCTGCGGCGCTTCTCGCTCGACGAGCTCCCCCAGCTGATCAATGTGCTGCGCGGGGAGATGTCGCTGGTCGGCCCGCGCCCGCTGCCCGAGCGCGACTACGCGATGCTCGAGGACTGGCACCGCAAGCGCTACCTGGTGCTGCCCGGCATCACCGGCCTGTGGCAGGTTTCGGGACGCTCGGAGCTGGACTTCGACGACCTGGTCCACCTCGACTTCCTCTATCTCGAGCGCTGGTCGCTGGCGCTCGACCTGACGATCCTCCTGAAGACGATCCCCGCCGTGATCTCGCGGCGCGGCGCCTACTGAGC
This sequence comes from uncultured Solirubrobacteraceae bacterium, assembly GCA_963744035.1. Taxonomy (GTDB): domain Bacteria; phylum Actinomycetota; class Thermoleophilia; order Solirubrobacterales; family Solirubrobacteraceae; genus Palsa-744. Next base: position 77,899 of record CAVURZ010000002.1, read on the forward strand.
GCGCAGCGTCCGCCGGCGCAGGGCCGCCGGGGCCAGGCGGGGCTGCTCGCGACTGGCCAGAGCCTGCTCGTAGACCCTCCAGGTCGCCCGTGCGGCGTCCTCCCAACTCCAGGGCAACGGCGCCGGCGCAGGACGCGCGATCGCTTCGGCCGTCTCGATCAGAGAGGTCATGTCCCCTGCCGCCACGAAGGTGGCGCCGCCGCCGAGGGACTCGCGCAGGGACGGGCTCTCGCAGGCGACGACCGGGGTGCCGCAGGCCAGCGCCTCGGCGCCCGCGAGGCCGAACCCCTCGCGCTCGGATGAGATGAGCAGCGCGTGGGCGCCGCTGTAGAGCGCGGCAAGCTGCTCGTCCGGGAGCTCGCCGGTGAGAATCACATCCTGAAGCTCGTGGGCCCAGCGGCGGGTCGGACCGGCCATCACAAGGGGCAGCCGCCTGGGTGACGCGGCGAGGCGCGCGATATGGGTTTGCGGGTCGCGGCGCTCGAGCCCGCCGACCGAAAGCAGATAGCGCTCGGGAAGGCCCAGGCGCGTCCGCAGCGCGGCGATCTCGCCCTCAGAGCGGCGATACATCGAGCCATCGGCCGCCTCCGCGATCACCGCGACCCGGTCAGGATCCAGGCGCAGGTGGCGGACGGCATCCTCGGCGACGGCCTGTGTCGGCACGATCACCCCGGCGGCGCGTTGGACGGCCAGCGGGCGCAGCCGCAGCCGCAGGCTCGGATTGAGGTGCTCGCTGCGGCGCTTGAGCTCGGCAACGTCGTGCACGGTGACGACCATCGGGCACGGGCTGTGGAGCATCGCCCCGTCCATCCACGGCGCATGCAGGACATCTGTGCCCTGAGTTCGGACCGTCGCCGAGGGGCGACTCGTCTCGAGTACCTCGTCGGCCTCCGCGGCGGTGCTGCGCAGGGCCGTCAGGAGGCAGCGCGAATAGCGTCCGACGCCGCCGGAGTCCGCCGCCGGACGGCTGTCCAGGGCGACCCTCAAGGCCGGTCCACCATCTCCACGCCCTCCAAAACGTGCATCGGCTCAACATATGGGCTGTGCGTAGGGTTGAGAAGGGATGACAGCTTCTCTGCACGCTCATAGCGGGATAGCCTTGTCCTGATGGGGCCGAGTGATTACCACGAAGCCCTCTGGCGCGAGCTTCCGGAAGGGCTGCGTCCGCCCGGTTTGGAGACCCGACTGGCCTTCCTCAGGGAGTCCGCTGCCGGGGCCGGCCGGGTCCTGGACGTCGGCTGCGGCGAAGGCTTGTTCGCTGCAGCCCTGCTCGAAGATGGAGCGGAGGTCGTCGGCGTGGACGTTGCCGAGGAGCCGCTGCGCCGAGCGCGCGGCCGGCACTCGGACCTGGATCTGCGGCTGCTCCAGAGCGAGTCGCGGTGGGATCTCCCGGACGCCTCCTTCGACCTCGTCTGGGCCGGCGAGGTGATCGAGCACGTCGCCGATACGGCCGGCTGGCTCTCCGAGCTGCGCCGCGTCCTTCGCTCCGGTGGCGTGCTGGCCCTGAGCACCCCGTCGCTCGAGCGTCTCTCGCTCCTGCGGGCGGCTCTCTCCCCGTCGGGGTCCGCCGGGCAATTTGACCCGCGCTCGGATCACCTTCGGTTCTACACCGCCGCGACCCTGACGGCGCTGCTCGAGGACTTCGGTTTCGAGCAGATCGAGATCACCCGCAGCGGTCCCCTGACGGGCCCGCGCACGCTGCTCGCCCGGGCCGTGCGAGCCCGCTACTGAGCGCCGCCGCCCGTTGCTCTGAGGGCCTCGATGTATTCGTTGTAGATGGCGATCGCTTCGGGCCGCCCGTCGGCGATCGATTCCGCTGAGATCGAGCCCGGGTCGAGGTAGATCGCGGCCCGGAACTCGTTGACGGCCGCGTGGGGGTTGGTTGCCAGGTCGAACCGTGCCAGTTCCAGCCAGGTCCTGGGGTTCGATGGCTGCAGGCGCACCGCCCGGGCCAGCGTCTGGCGCGCGGGCGCCCGCATGCCGCCGGCTTCCTCGATGCGCGAGAGGGCGAACAGCGCTTCAACGGACAACGGGTCGGCTGAGACCGCGCTGTCGATCGTCGAGCGCGCCCCGGCCGGGTTCGCGGCGAGCATCGCCAGTGCCGCCTGACTCTTTTCTTCGGCCCGCAGCGGCTGCAGCTGGGAGTAGGCCACCACCAGCGCACCCAGCACCACGGCGACAGCGATCCCCAACCGCAGCGCACCTGGCCGCCCGTCGGGGAGCAGCCGCTCGAGCACCGAGCGCCCCGGCCGCCCGGCGGCCCGGGCGGCCGAGAGAGGCCCCCTGCCCGCGAGCCAGCCGGCGCAGATCAATGCTGGGATCGCGTTGCCGGGGACGTACCAGGTCCAGTCGATCAGCGAATGGGCGCCGAACACCACGACCATGCACAGCATGCTGAGCATCCCGACCCGCTCGGGGGTGTAGCGCGTCAGCGCACGGTCCTCGATCGGCCGCCAGGCGGGCGGGCGGCCCTCGCGCAGCTCGCGCCAGCTTCTCCAGCGGCGGTTGAACGGGTGTGTGGCGCGCCCCGCCGCGGCCATCCAGCTGGCCAGCAGCGCGAGCGCCAGCCCCAGCCCAACCAGGCCCAGGTCGGCAAGCGTCTGGACGACGAAGCCATGGGCATGTTTGGCCGGCAGCGGCCCGGTCAGGTAGCGCAGCCTGGCGACGTCATATCCGTCGGCGCCCGCCCCCAGCCAGGGGTGGGCCTTGAAGACCTTCAGCGCCTCGTCCCAGTACTGGGCGCGAACGCTCGCGATCGCCGTCAGCCTGCCGGGGGTGTTCGGCACCTTCGCGTGCGTGTCGGTGAGCCTGTTGAAGGCGTGGGAGATGGAGCCGGTGAAACCACGCTGGCTGTGCGCCAGCGCGCCTGCGGCGAGGAGGATCACGACCCCCAGGAGACACAGAAGGACTGTGCCCGCCCGCCGACGGCTCTCCGGCGTGGGCGCTCTGCGACCGGTCGCAAATGACACCCCGATGCCGACGAGCGTGAGGACGAGGACCATCGCGATCGTCAGGGCCCCGAGCTCATGGCCGGCCCTGGTGGCTTCGGCGATCGGGACTTTTTCGGAGCTGAGGGCGCTGGTCTTGAAATCCCACGCGGCGATCGACCCCGCCGCGACGGCGCCGGAGATCAGCACGGCAGCGCCGCGCAGGCGCAGCGGGACGATGCAGAACCACAGCACCATGCCGAGCGCGACCGCCACCAGCGCTCCGCGAGAGTAGGCCAGCAGCAGCGTCAACAGCAGGACACCCATGGCCGGGTAGGCGAGTGCGCTGAGCACAGCGTGGCCGGCCCGCCGCGCGCCGAGCCACATACAGCCGATCGCGCCCATCGCCGCGGTCAGGCCGAGGGCGTTCCAGTATTCATACGGTTCGTAGAGCCGGGCATAGATGTTGGCGCCCGTGAAGTGGTCGGGCAGGCTCTTGGTCATCAGCACGTAGCCGCAGATCACGACCGAGCTGAGGACGATCCCGCCGAGCACCGCCGGCCATCGCTCCGGGACGAACCGGACGACCGCGATCGTGGCGGCGAACACCGCGGCGTAGGCGAGCAGGCGCTCGGCGTCGCGCCAGCTTTCATCGGGCTGGACGGACCAGATGATCGAGATCGCGCTGAGCGCCGCAAAGGCCGCCAGCAGCATCGCGGGCCACAGCCCATAGACGGGGGTCCCGCCTCGCAGGGCGATCGCGCCCAGCGCCAGGATGAGGCCCGCGAGGATCGTCAGCGTGATCTCGGTCCGCGTCATCGTTTCGAGGTTCAGCCCCCCCTTGGCGTAGAAGGTGATCAGGCACAGGACCGCCGCGAGCAGGACCGTGCCAAGCCACAGCCCGCTCCGCCGGCCGGCGTCCGCTCCCGCTGGAAGCCGATGGCGGCGGCGCCGAGCGGGCAGGGGGTCAGCGGGGAGCAACCCCCAGCGCGGGGGGCTGGCTCTCAGTCGGAGCGGCCGTCACGCGCCCGTTTTCGAAGGATGGCGCCGCCGAAGGCGAGCAGTGCGGCGAGCATGATCACGAGCACCGCCAGCAGCGATCCCGGCAGCGTGCTGAACGCCGAGGCGATGTCCGCATGGACGACGCCCGGGTGCACCACATCTCCGCTGCCCAGGCTGACCGGCGCCGAGCCCGACTGGGCCGCATGGGCGATCGCGCGCTGCTCAGTCGGCGTCGCGGCGATCGCGCCCGTCGGCGTCGCTGCGGCGCCGGTCTGCGTGCCGGCTCCCGTCTGTTTGCCGGAGGCTCCCGCGCGCTGCGCCTGTCGGATCAGCGATGCGCAGTCGCTGTACTCTTCGGTCGTCGCACTGAGCTCTTTCGAGAGCTTTGGAGTAGGCGGCCTGAGAGAAACCGCTGAGCGACTCGTTCTGCAGGCAGCGGCGTGATGATCTGTCTGACCGACATCGGCCATCGCGCTCGGCGAGGCCGACAGCGCGAACATCGCCAGCCGGGCCGCCCCACAAGGGCGGATCGTCTGAGCAGGCGCATGACTCTCATAGGGCGATCGGTCAACGCTACCAATGCGCCGCGGGAGAGTCCGACGGTTCCAAGCGCCGCCGAGAAGCCCTCCGCCCAGGCCTGCGTGGCTGTAGGCCGAGCACCGTGTGCGCGCCGGCCGCTCCCAGGCCGCGCCCTGAGCTTGGGATCCTCCGCCAGGCGCCGCATCGCAGCGGCCAGGGCGATGCTGTTGCCGGCGGGCACGATCAGCCCGTTCTCGCCGTCGCTGACCATGCCGCCGGCGGCCGCTCCGACGGCGTCGCTGCAGATCACGGCCAGCGAGCGGTTCATCGCCTCGTTGACCACCAGGCCCCAGGGCTCGCGGAACGTCGCCGTCTGGATCGAGGGCACCACCAGCACGTCACAGGCGGCATAGATCTCGCGCAGGCGCTCGGCCGGCAGCCGGCCGAGGCGCTCGATGGCGCCGTCGATCGCGCCGGCTGGACCAGGCCCCGCCAACAGCAGCACGGCTCCCGTGGATCCCAGGCCGCTGCGCCACCAGGCCTCGCGCAGAACCGACAGGCCCTTCTCGGGCACGTCACGCCCGACGAACAGGAAACGCATCCCCGCGCCCGCGGCGGGCTGCTCGAGCGCCGGCTGCCGCGACCGCCGGCGAACCCCAGAAGCCGTTGTCAACCGACTGCGGTGCCACGTGGATGTTGCGCGCGCCACGGGCCGCCACATATTCGCTGACATGCGGTCCGTAGGTCACCACCGCGTCGGCTGAGCGGTACAGCCGTCGCAGCGCCGGATAGCTGAGCGCATGCGCGGCGCTGCGCGGGTGCCTCCACAGGGATGCCCAGAGGATCAGCGGCAGACGGGCACGCCGTGCTCCCGCCCAGCCGCCCAGCAGGGCCAGCCGTCCGCCGGTCGAGCAGATCACAGCGCGATGTTCGCCACCGGCGGCCAGGCCGTAGACCTCGGATGGGCGGACATGGCGATGGGGAAAGGGAAGCTCGCCCTCCCCCTCCGGGCCGCCATGGTTCGAGCTGCCCCCGAACAGTCCGACCTCGATCCCCTCGAGCTCGTGCAGGGCCGCCAGCGCGCCGGCGCGGTAGGCCGGTACGTTGCCCGTCAGGAACAGGACGGGCTTCACCGCGCGAGCTGCCGGTAGGCGGCCGCGGTCTCCTCGCCGCAGCGCTCCCAGGTGAAGTTCTCGACCACCGTCGCGCGTGCCCGCTGGGCAGCCTCGCGCAGGCGCTGGGGGTCGGAGAGGAGCTCGTCGATCCGCTGGGTCAGCCGCTCGATGTCTCCCGGGGGAACCAGCAGGAAGCCGTCGCCCGCCGCGGCGATCTCCTCAGGGCCCGGCTCGCCGCGGCAGCCGATCGCAGGGATTCCCGCGGCCATCGCCTCGATGTAGGCGACCCCGAATGCCTCCTCGGTGGAGGGCATCACGAAGAGCGTCGCGTGGCGCGCCCGGGCAAGCGCCTCATCGGGCGCGAGCTGGCCCAGGAACTCCACCCGCTCGGAGACCTCCAGCCGCTCGGCCAGCGTCTTCCAGGGCCCTGCGCTCCGGACCGTCGCCGATGATCGTGTAGCGCAGCTGCGGGTGTCGCGGACCGAGCACGGCCAGGGCCCGCAGGACGTCGGCGTGACGCTTGCGAGCGACCAGGTGCCCGACCGTGACGAGACTCGACGGCCCGCCCCCGAGATGACGCCGCTGGATCGCCGGCAGGTCCGTTCCGAGATGCACGACCCGTGTCTCGCGGGCACCGCTGGCGCGTGCCAGCTCGGCGATCCCCTCGCTGTTGGCCAGCACCAGCTGGGCCGCCTCGAGGCCCCGTCTCACCGCCGTTGCGCCCGCCGGCCGCCCTGAGGGCGGTGTGAAGGACGTCGCCGCCATGCACCGAGACGATCAGCGGCGACCCCGGCCGCGGCGATCCGGGCGGCGTCGCCGGCCGGCACGGCATTGTGGGCGTGGACGACTTCAAAGGGGAACGAGCGGCGCAGCCGCCGCGAGCGCCAGGCCGAGCGGCGCGGCCGCCCAGCGCCCCAGGCCGGATAGAAGCGCTCGCGCGGCGGCGAGGCGTAGGGCACATAGGTACCGGCAGCCCGTCGAGGGTCTGGGCGACCGGCTCGCCGGCCCGGCGGCCAGTTCCCGCGCGGCCGTCGCCGGGCCCTCGGCGAGCGCCGCCCGCGGCGGGACCAGGCGGTTGAGCACGAGCACGTGCATCTCGGCCCCGGCCTCGCGCGCGGCCAGCGCCTGACGGTGCGCCCAGATGCCGAGCACCGGGTCGCGCCGCGAGGGATAGAACTCGGCGACGACCGCCACGCGCGGCCCTCTGCGCGCGGCGCCGCTCACCAGCGCCCGTGGGTGGCCAGGGTCTGCTTCGGCTTCGCGCGCCGTTCACGATAGGGCCGCCCGATCGAGGAAGCCCCGTGCCTCCGCGATGGCCTCCTCACGGGGGTAGCCGGCGCCCGCGGGCGCGGCGCGATGGCGCGATCGCGACGGCGTCGATAACGCCGCAGCGCCAGCCCTCGCTGCGCGGGCCAGCGGCCGCCCAGTGCAGGTCCAGGCCCCAGCCCATACGCAGCTCCGGGAACGGCAGCAGGACCTCGAAGGTCGCGCTCTGCGAAGGCCGTCACCGGGCCGATCTCGACGAAGGCCGTCTCGCGCACCACGCTCGCCGGCCGCCGCCGCGTGACCGCCCAGGCGGCGTGGGAGTCCAGCCGGTGGCCGGGCTGCGCGAGGCTCAGCGCGAAACGCTCGCTGAGGAACAGGAACCGGTCGAGGAAGCCGCGGGGGAGCTCGACGTCGTCATCGATCACGAGCAGCCAGTCGTGGCCGGCGGCGGGTGCGCGGCGAGCAGCGCGTTGAGGTTCTCGAACTTGCCACCGCCGCCCGCCGGTGCGGTCATGTGCAGCTCCACATCGTGGCGCGAGCGCTCGAGCTCGGCGCGGATGCGCTGCTGCCAGGCCGCGTGCTCCGGCCGCTCCACGCCGAGCGCCAGCACACGCCGGCGGGGCGGCTCGAGCCGCCGCGGCCCGCGCCAGGCGCCGCCGGCGCCCGGTGAGCGGCTCGCCGCCGTCGAGCGGCCTGTCGGTCGAGTCTGCGCCCGAGCGAGTCGAGCCCGCCGACGGTCCCGCTGGCGCCCGAGAGGAAGTCCTCCGCCGGCCCGCGCCGGGGGCGGCTTGGAAGCGCCGCGCGGCGCGCGCCGCGAGGGCCTCGCGCAGGCGCCCCGCGCTGTGAGCGGCCATCGTCAGGCCCGCCGGGCAGCGGCGAAGCGCAGCACATGTCCCAGGCAGCCCGCGAGCACCTTCAGCTCCGAAGAGGCCGAGCGGGCCTGTCCGCGGCGGGCGTCGAAGCGCCTGGCCGCCCGTCCGCGCCGGTAGGAAGCGGGGCAGAGCGCACGCAGCCGCGCGTCGGCGGGGCTGCGGCGGTGCTCGACGCCGTGCGCCGGCCACGTACAGCGCCCGGCCTGCCGCGACGTTCCTGCCACTCCTGCTCGTCGCCACCGTCCTCGAGTGTGGGGTCGAACGGCCCGACACGCTCCAACGCCGAGCGGCGGATCGCCATGTTCGAACCCCACGCAAAGCGCGTCGGTGTGTCCTCGGGCCCCTCCTCGAGCGTCGTGATCGGCGGCTTCTCGCGTCCGCAAGAGTGCGGCGGCGAGCCTTCAAGGCGGGCCACGGATTCGCCCGGCGAAGACCTCCTCCTGCGGATTGCTGCGACTCGCCGCCAGCAGCGCATCGAGCCAGCCCTCGTCCGCCCGGATGTCGTCGTCCAGGAACACCACGAGCTCTCCCTCTGAGCGGCTGACGCCCGTATTGCGAGCGACGTTCAGCCCCATCGGGTCGTGCATGTGGCTCATAGCGGGCGCCGAAGCTCTCGACCAGTTCGCGAGCCGCGTCGGAGGGGCCGGCGTCGTCGATCACCAGCACCTCTGAACCGCAGGCCCGCGCCTGATCGGCGATCGAGGCCAGCGCCACCCGGAGATATGGCAGACGCTCGCGCGTCGGGATCACGATCGAGGCAGGGAGTCCCATCAATGCCAGAGAGTCTAGGTTTGCAGCCGCGATGGTCCTCTTCCTGCACAACCGCTATCGCAGGACCGGTGGCGAGGAGCGCGTCGTCGGCGACCTGCTGCGGCTCGTCCGCGAGCAGCTCGGGGAACCCGCTGAGCTGCTCGCGAGGGACTCCGGCGAGCTCACGCCGGCGGGCGCCGCGCTCGGCCTGCTCCGCGGCGGTCTCGCCCCCGGCGAGGTCGCGCGGGCAGTGCGGGCCGACGGCGCGCGCGTCCTCCATGCCCACAACCTTCAGCCCTCCTTCGGCTGGCGGGCGCTGGCCGCCGCCCGCGGGCCGGTGCTCGGACCGTTCTGCACCTGCACCAGTACCGCCTCGTCTGCGCCGTTGGCGTCTGCTTCACCGAGGGGCGCGAGTGCACCAGATGCCACGGGCGCAACACGCTGCCGGGAGTGCGGCTGAACTGCCGCGGGAGCCGTACCGAGGCGATCGCCTACGGCGCCTCGCTGGCGCTCTGGCAACGCCGGCTCCTCGAGCATGTGGATGCGGTGATCGTACCCAGCCGCTTCGCCCGCGAACGTCTGCGCGAGCTCGGCGCCCCGCTGCCCCTCGAGCGGGTCCATGTGCTTGCGCCTCCGCTGCTCGATCACGGTCCTGTTGCGTCGCGCTCCGCGCAGTCCGGCGGGTATGGGCTGGTCGTCTCGCGCCTCTCGCCTGAGAAGGGAGTCGACGTCGCGATAGATGCCTGCCGGCTCGCCGGGCTCCAGCTGCGGATCGCCGGCGACGGGCCCGAGCGGGCCGCCCTGCAGGCCAGGGCGGCTGGGCAGGACGTCCACTTCGAGGGGATGGTCGGGGAGCCCGAGCTGGCGCGGCTGCGGGCCGATGCGGCGATCGCGATCGTCCCGTCCCGCTCGGCCGAGACGTTTGGCATGGCCGCGGCGGAGGCGATGGCCGCGGGCCTCCCGGTGGCGGCGAGCAGAATCGGCGCGCTGGGCGAGCTCCTCGAGCACGACGCCCTCGCCCAGCCGGGCGACGCGCGGGCCCTGGCCGAGGTCATCACGGCCCTCGCCGGTGACCGCGACGCCGGCGAGCGCGGCCGGCAGCGTGTCCGGGAGATCTGCTCGCCGGATCTCATCGCGGGACAGCTCGCGGCGATCTACAACGGGCGCGATCCGGCATAAGCTGGCCCGATGGCGGACGGCCGCAGCGCACTGATAACCGGCATCGCCGGGCAGGACGGATCGTTCCTTGCCGAACTGCTGCTCGAGCACGGCTACGAGGTCACCGGCCTGTCCCGCCACGGCGAGCAGGCCTCACTCGGCTCCAGCGAGCATCTCCGCGGGCGCATCTCCGTTGTCGCGGCCGACATCACCGACGCCGCGGCCATGTCCGCGCTGGTCGCGTCGGTCCGGCCCGACGGAGCTCTACCACCTCGCGGCGCCCTCGTTCATTCCGCGCTCCTGGGAGCACCCCGGTGAGACGCTCGCCGCGATCGCCGGCGCCGGCGCCGAGCTGATCGCCGCCGTGCTCCGGACAGACCCTGCGATGCGCGTCTTCATGGCATCCTCGGCCGCGATCTTCGGCGACACCTCCGAAAGCCCTCAGAACGAGCTGACCCTCTGCCGGCCGATCGAACCCCTACGCGATCGCCAAGCTCGCCCTGCATCAGCTCGTCGGCGCCATCCGCGAGCACGACGGCCTGCACGTCAGCTCGGGGATCTTCTTCAACCATGAGTCCGAGCGCCGGCCGGAGGCATTCGTCACGCGAAGGATCACCCGTGCCGTGGCATCGATCGCGCTCGGTCGCCAGCAGGAGCTGACGCTCGGCTCGCTGGATGCGGTCCGCGACTGGTCCTTCGCCGGGGACATCGTCCAGGGGGCATGGCTGATGCTCCAGCAGGAGCAGGCCGAGGACTATGTTCTAGCCAGCGGCGTGCCCCACACGGTGGCCGAGCTGGCCGGCGTCGCCTTCGCCTGCGTCGGGCTCGACCCCGAGCCCCACATACGGGTCGACGCCGGCGCTGGTGCGCCGTGCCCGAGCCGTCGCCAGCGTCGGCGATCCGGCGAAGGCCCGCGAGCGCCTGGGCTGGCGGGCAACGCTGACCTTCGAGCAGCTGATCGAGCGGATGGTCCGCGCCGACATGCGCGAGCTCGAGGCCGCCGGGCCCGTCCAAGCGAGCCCCTAGACTGGCCCGCAGGTGCGCACGATCGGCGTCATCGGGCTGGGCTACGTCGGCTTGCCGCTGGCGGTCGCGTTCGCTCGCGAGGGCTGCGCGGTCATAGGTGTCGACACCGACCCGCGCAAGATCGAGGCGATCGAGGCCGGTGAGCCATACGTAGAGGACGTCTCCGCGGCGGACCTCACGGAGATTCGCGAGAACTTCTCCGTGGGCACTCGATATGAGCGTCTGCGCGAGGCCGAGGCGGTCCTGATCTGCGTTCCCACCCCGCTCAGCCGCAACCGCGAGCCCGATCTGGGCCCGCTCGTGGAGACCGGCCGGGCGCTGGCGGGCGTGCTGGTCGCCGAACAGCTGGTGGTGCTGGAGTCGACGACCTACCCGGGTACGACCCGGGAACGCCTGCTGCCGCTGCTGGAGGAGTCCGGGCTCTCGGCCGGCCGGGACTTCCAGCTGGCCTTCTCGCCCGAGCGGGTCGATCCGGGCCGCACCGACCACACCTTCCGCACCACGCCGAAGGTCGTCGGCGGCCTTACCGACGCCTGCGCCGAGCGGGCTGCAGCCCTCTACGGTCTCGTGTGCGACGAGGTCGTCCGGGTCTCGAGCCCCGAGGCCGCCGAGCTGACAAAGCTGCTGGAGAACGTCTTCCGCTCGGTGAACATCGCCCTGGTGAACGAGCTGGCCATGCTGACCGACCGAATGGACATCGACATCTGGGAGGTCGTCGATGCCGCCGCGACCAAGCCCTATGGCTTCATGCGCTTCGAGCCGGGCCCCGGCATGGGCGGGCACTGCATGCCGGTCGACCCGTTCTACCTGAGCTGGCGGGCACGGGAGTTCGACATGGTCACCGAGTTCATCGAGCTGGCCGGCAAGATCAACCAGCAGATGCCCTACCACTGCGTCGCCAAGGCCCAGCGGGCGCTGAACGACGCGGGGCTACCGGTCAAAGGCGCCGGCCCAGGTCCGGCTGGCCTGGACCCTGCACCAGGGCCCGAACGTCCGGCCATCCCCGGCACCGGCAATCCGGCCCACCTCGACGAGAACGTGCTGCGCGGCGCTTCACCTGACCCCCGACGACCTGGCCCTCCTCGGCTCCCCGCCCTGAGCTTTCCGGATACACCCGCGCGGCTGGAATACTGAGGGTGTAAAGAATCAGGTCAGCACGACCCCGGTGGTCCGGGTGAGACCCCTCTGCGGATCGCTCGCCAGTACGGGAAGGCCGCCCGCTTGAGCTTCGGTATCGGCCCGGGCTCACCCTTCGCGACCAGCTTGAGGATGCCATCCTCATCGTGCTCCGGCCTGACCTGCAACCGCGGCAGCGCTCTCGCCCGGCCACCATTTCCTGGAGAAGAATTGCAGGCTCTGTCCGACAGGGTTTCGTCTCGGTGACCGACAGCGCCTGCCTGTCGTGCCACCAGGCCGACCTGAACAAAAGCGCGCGGGGCGCCGAAATCGTGTCGCTGACCCGCAATCTGGGCAGCCCATTCCCGCCCGAACTTGCCGCCGATCATGCCGCCGCATGACCGACTGATGGCGGCGGCGCCCGCCGATCCCGATCTGATGCGCCGGATCAACAGCTGGGTGACGGCGACCTTCTCCCATCCAACAATCGTTGCGCCAGCTGCCACACCGAACATGTCGGCACCGGCCAGGCCGAAACCGGCAAGACGCCCGCGCCGGTGACCCGACGAGATCAAGCGCAATGACTGCAAGGATTGCCACACCGGCTGAATCAGCGCCTGCCCGACACAAAAATCGCCGATGTCCCCAACTGGGGCCATCATCCCGATTTCCGCCCCGTCATCACCGCGGGCTTTGACCGGCGACAGGCCCAGGCTTAGACAAATCGCCTCGCCTCCAATCCGATGGAAAAAGACGGCCTGATCTTCGGCCATGACGTGCATCTCAGCGCCACCGGCGGCGTGGCGCGCCAGGCGGTGGAGCTGGGCAAGGCCGCCGGCTATGGCGCGCCGCTCACCTGCGCCAACTGCCACGCGCGCCCGACGGCGGCTTTGTGCCGGTGGAGATGACCCGGGATTGCGGCCATGCCATTCGCTGGCTTTCACCCGCAAGAATGGCGAGGACCAGTTTCTGCCCCATGGCCATCCCGACCAGGTGGTGGCGGCGTTGAAGGCCTATTTCGCCAACCAGCCGCAACTTCTCCAGCCCCGACGTCTTCATCGGCCGCCCGGGCATGCCGGGGCGCGTCGCCCCAGCAAGCCGTGGATTATGTCGCCGACAACGTGCGCGACGCCTTCGAGCCGGGCGGCACCTGCTATGGCCTGCCACATCATCATGCCGCCCGCCGACGGGGTTCGCTGGAATACCGCGTCGCGCCGGTGAAGCTGACTACCCGCTACCTGCCCTGGGCGATTTCAACCATAAGTGCCGGAGCATCACCAGGACGCGATGGCGCCCCCGACCTGCGACACCTGCCACAAGGCCGAAAGTTCCGCAAAGGCCGAGGACGTCCTTGCCCAAGATCGCCGAATGCGGCACCTGTCACGGCAAGACCGGGAACAGACGGCGACCGCGGCGGGCAGCGAATGCGTGGAATGCCACGGGTTCCACAGCCCTGGCGAAGCGACATCACCCCGGAAACAGGAACTCGCCCGCAGGCCCTGATCCGGGTACAGTGAGCCTTGCGTATCTGCCTTTGCCTCCCCTTGCGACTTGAGGACCGTGCCCACGGTTTTCCAAGGGGTTAGGCGGGGACCCGGGACCTTTGGACCTGGAAAACGTGCTGACGATCGCGCCAGATCACGGACCTGCACATTACCAACGGCAGCCAGCCCAAGGACCGGGCCCGCGAGCACGGTTGCGCGTCGCGCTGGACGCCATCGACCAGTTGAAGCCCCGCCGGCGGCCATCGTGGTGACAGGCGACCTGGTGGACAAAGGCCAGCCCATGAATATGCGGCCCTGAAGGAAATTCTCTCCGACACGAACATCCCCGATCTATTGCACGGTGGGCAACCACGATTCACGTCCCACCTTCCGCGACGCCTTTCCAAAGACCCCGGTGGATGAAATGGCTTCATCCAATATGCCTTCATGGTGGACGACCTGCGGGTGGTGATGTGCGACACGCTTGAGGGCAAGGACCATGGCGGCTTCTGCGAAAAGCGCGCCGCCTGGCTGGCCAGGACCCTGGACGAAGCGCCCGATACCC
>CAVURZ010000003.1:0-135223 GCA_963744035.1 uncultured Solirubrobacteraceae bacterium
GTGCTCTGGGCGTCCACCGCAACACCGTGCTTCAACGCGTCCGCAAGGCCGAAGAGCTCCTCCGCCCACTCGTCAGACCAGCGCGCCACCGAGGTGCACGCCGCCCTGCTGCTCGCAGATCTACTCCCGGACCTCGAAGACGGCCCGTCCGAGCAGCACTGGGCGTAAGCACTTCTTACGCGAACGCCAGACCGCGTGGCCAACAGGTACCACGGCACGTGCCACTTCCTTGGAAGTGGGACACCCCCCCGACGGCGTCGCTCTCCCAGTGGCACGAAGCTGTCGCTCCAAAGCAGAGTTCGGCGCGAACATGAGGATCAACATCCTGCTGCTTTGGACGAGAAGCAGGAGTCGCGCCGCCAACGCCCGGCGGGGCTAGGTCGTTTAGGCAGCAAGGGTGTTCTGCTGCCCAAACCCAGCGGATCCGGACTGATCCGGCGGCGTGGTCCGAGCTGCCGGCCGCAAAACCCCAATAAACGCTGCAGTTACGGGGCATCGCCGGTTACTCGGACCGCGTCCTCCTAAGCGGTAAATCCAGGTTCGACTCCTGGCGGGGGCATCGCGGGTCCGGACGGTCAACCCGCCGTGGGAACAGCGTTGTCGATGAGGACGGCTGCGATCGCGGCGGCGGTGGCGAAGGTCTCGGTGTTGAGGACTCGGCTGCGGGCCGAGGCGCCATCCAGCAGCAGCGCCAGCTGCTCGCCGAGCTGCTCGGGGTCGGTGGCGCCGGCCTCGCGGGCGGTATCGGTGAGCCGCGCGGCGAAGGCCTTCTTGTAGTCGCGGGCAAGCACGCGCGCCGGGTGGCCCGGGTCCTGGATCTCGACGGCCGCCGCGATGAACGGGCACAGCGGCGAGTGGATGTCGAAGGCGGCGAGGAGTCGTTCGCGCGGGGTGAGGTCGGTGCGGTCGAACACCTCGGGCAGGATGTCGGGATCGAATCGGCGTAGGTGTTCGGCGATCAGCTCGTCCTTGCCCGGGAAGTGCTGGTAGAGCGTCCGCTTGGACACCTCCGCCACCGCGCAGAGCTGGTCCATGCCGGTGCGGTTGATGCCTTGATCGCGGAAAAGCTGTTGTGACGCGCTGAGGATGCGCTCTCGCGCGCCCCTGCCGCGGCGCAGGCCTCGCGGCCCCTTCTCCAACTCCGTCATAGGCCCAGCGTAGCCCAGATGGGTACCCCTCGGTGTGCATAGCTGTCGTCATCGCTGGTACGTTAAGCACCCAGATCGGTGTACATAGCACCGACCAACAACCGAAAGGAGCAATCATGGGAAAGCTCGATGGCAAGGTCGCGGTGATCACGGGTGCGACAAGTGGCATGGCGCTGGCCGGTGCCAAGTTGTTCGTTGACGAGGGAGCCCACGTCTTCATCACGGGCCGGCGGAAGGAGGCGCTGGACGAGGCCGTCGAGCAGATCGGCCGGAACGTGACCGGCGTGCAGGCCGATTCGGCCGACCTCGCCGATCTGGACCGTTTGTTCGAGACGGTCAAGCAGGAGAAGGGTGCGATCGACGTGTTGTGGGCGAGCGCCGGGGTGGGCGAGCAGGGCGGGCTTGGCGAGATCACCGAGGAGCAGTTCGATGCGGCCTTCTCGCTGAACGCTCGCGGCACGTTGTTCACGGTCCAGAAGGCGCTGCCGCTGTTCAATGATGGAGGCTCGATCTTCATGACGGGGTCGAACGCGTCGCTCCGGGGCTACCCCGATTGGAGCGTCTATGCAGCGAGCAAGGCCGTGCTGCCTGCCTACGCACGGGTGTGGGTGGCCGAGCTGAGGGACAGGAGGATCCGGGTGAACGTCCTGACCCCCGGCCAGGTCGCCACGCCGATGATGGTGGCGGTGATGTCCGCGGAGATGAAGGCGGTGTTCGAGTCCGTGATCCCGCGGGGAGAAATGGGCCGCCCCGAGGAGATCGCGTCGGCGGCGTTGTTCCTCGCCTCGGACGACTCGAGCTATGTCAATGGCATGGAGCTGGTTGTCGACGGAGGGGCCACCGTGATCTGATCACGGCGCCGTGCCCGTCACCCGGCCAGGGTCACCACGCGAGTGCAGTTGGCGATCAGTTGGGGGTCGCTGCTGGCGATTATCACGATCGCGCCCGCGCGGGCGGCATTGAGGAGAAGATTGACCACAGCGGCGCTGGACTCCGGGTCCAGGCCGGCGACGGGCTCGTCGGCCAGGATCAGCTCTGGATCCCCCGCCAGCGCTCTGGCGACTGCCACGCGCTGGCGTTGCCCGCCCGAGAGCTCCCAGACCGACTGATTGGCCTGATCGCCCAAGCCCAGGGCGGCGAGTGTCCGATCGCTTCGTTCGGCCACCTCCGAGCGGATGAGACCTCGGGCTTGCAACGGCAGACTGACGGCCTCATGGGCGCTCAGCATGCCCGGAAGATGGTGGTGCTGGAGGATCAGTCCCACCGCCTCGCCGTCCTGCGCCGCCATCGGACGCTCGTGGTAAAGCACGCGACCGGAGTAGGGCGCGGCAAGACCCGCGAGGACATTGACGAGGCTGGACTTGCCCGTGCCGGAGGCGCCGGTGATGGCGAGCACCTCACCGCCCTCGATGCTCAACGAAAGGTTGCTGACAAGCACGGTATCGGCGCTGCGCACGGTCACCCCCTCGACGACGAAGAGTCGTTGCTCAGCCACTGCCGGTCTCTCCAGAGCTTTCGTCGCGAGGCCTCAGGATGATCTCTCCGGACTCGAGATTGACTCCCAACAGCGTTCCCGTCGGGTACAGCGCGAGGATCTCCGGTGGCAGCTGAATCGTCCCCGAGCCGCCCACGACCGCGAAGCGCTCCGCGCCGCGGCCCTCAGCGGCGATTTCCCCGTTCTCGATTGCCAGCGAGCGGGGAAGCGCCTCGGACACGGCTCGATCATGGGTCACCACGATGATCGTCGCACCGCTCAGCTCACGCGCGTCGCGCAGCGCGTCGATCACCATGTCGCGACTGTGAGGGTCGAGCTGGCCCGTCGGCTCGTCGGCCAGCAGGACCCGCGGAGATGTTGCCAGCGCAGCCGCGATCGCCGCGCGGTTCTGCTGTCCGGCCGACAGTCGGAACACCGGCCGGTCGGCGACCTCGGCCAGACCCATGCGCTCGACCAGCTCCTCGCTTGTCCAGCGAAGCTTCCAGCCGCGCCGGCGGGCGCCACGCGAGGCGAAGCTGACATTTTGGATGACCGTGGCATGGGGCAGCAGGTTGCGCAGCGGATCCTGGAGCAGCAGCGAGAGCTCGGTGGCACGCAGTCGGCTGAGGCTGGCCGCATCGAGTTGGGTGATGTCCTGGCCACCGATCAATACCGAGCCCGCGGTCGGCTGCAGCAGGCCGCTGAGCAGGAGCATCAGCGTGGTCTTGCCCGATCCGGAGGGCCCAACGATCGCCAGCATCTCTCCGGCCTTCACGACGAGGTCGGCGTTACGCAGGGCGGCAACGGACCCCTTCTCGCTCGGATAGACGTGCACCAGTCCGGCGCACACGACGTCTGCCCCCGGCGGGATCTGTGCCTCAGTCGACATCATCGGCCCCGTTACGCAGCAGGGTTGGCGACATGTTGGTCAGGATGCCGCGCGCGGCCAATGCGGAGGCGAGCATGACGACCAGCACCGCGCCCGCCGCCACCGCCAGCAGGAGCCCGGCCGGGAGCGCATAGGACAGAGGGGCATCGGTGGAAGCGGCGATCTGGGGCAAGGACGGCAACACGATCGCGGCGCTCACCGCGCCGGCGGCGACCCCGAAGAGCGCGGTCAGCGCGAGGATCCCGGCCTCGATTGCCAGCGAACGGGCGAGGATTCCTCGCCGCACCCCGGTGACTTCCAGGGCGACCATCTCGGTAGCGCGTTGACGGCCACCGGCGGCAAGCACACTGAAGGTGCCTACCGCCGCGACGAGCAGGGCGACGAGCGTGGCCAGCAGCATAAAGTCGTACGCCAGGGCCGGGCCGGTGTGGCGGGCCTGGCTGATGAGCGTCGACGAGCGCTCCACCCGGTCGATCTGCAGCCCAGCTGCACGCAAGCGACTGACGGCATTCGCCGGCGCCTCCGGTCCGAGCCAAACCTGCTCGCTGGTGTAGGGCGAGGTGGGCCCCGTCTGTGCTCGTTCGAGCGCGCCCAGGTCCGCGATCACACCGCCGGAACCGACACGCGGTAGAGAAGAGGCCGCTTCGACAGCCGGTCTCACGTCGACGTTGTAGCCGTCGAGGCCCTGTACCGGCAGCGCGCCGTCCTGCCCACTGCCCACGGCGAGCGACTCGGCGGAGCTGCCGACGATCGCCGGGACCACCGGCGGTTCGCCGGCGACAGAGACCATCACGGAGGGGCTGCTACCGAGGCCGATCTCGCCCGCTACCGCCGTCATCGGAATGTCGATGCCGACCTTCGAGCCCGTTGCGATGACGCGAACACCGGCCATGCTCGAGCGCCAATCGGAGGGGGCGAGCTCAGCAAGGGCGCTCTGCGCCACGCCGCTGCCCGAGCGGTAGGTGATCGCATTGACAGCGAGGTGGATGCGACCGGAGCTCGGCACCCGCTTGGCGTCGGGCAAAACGCCAAGACCAACCAGCCGGCAGGGACAGTTCGGATGCGGGAGGCTCCGGTAGGCGGAGCGCCCGGAGCGCAACCTGCCCAGGTCGACGGTGAACGTCCCGTCCACCGAGTTGAAAAACCAGGCCGCGAGGTGCAGGCGCGCGAGCCCCCGGGCCGCCGCCCCGGATGCCGACACATCGGCCGAGACCGTCATCGCTCCGTTGGCAAGGTCGACCACGGAGGCCGTCTTCGGGGTCAGCGCGCGGCTGACTGCGGCGACGCTCTCGTGGGTCGTCCCGCTGGGCCAGGCCGCGACGGGAGCCAGACGCGAGCTGTCGACCCCGATGAGCGGCGAGCTGGGCCCGGCAACCTGCATCGCCGCCATGGCAAAACGCCCCTGCGGGTCCACGGCGTTCACCGCCTGATGGAGCAGCCCGGCATTCGCATTGACGGTAACGACCGTGCGCGCTCCGATCGAGAACGTCGCCGCGGTGAGCCGGTTGGTTTTCGCGACCGACCACGCGGACACCGCGAAGCACGCGAGAGCGACGGCGATGACCAGAGTCCGTCCTTGTCGCAATGCCGTCGGCCGCCGGCCGATCTGGCGGACGGCCAAGAAGAGGGCCACGGCGGAGGAATCGCGAGTAGGGGCGCTGAGTCTGCGACAGAGATATTCGATGACGCGGATTGCAATCACCGAGGTGGCGAGAGCAACGATCGCCGGAGCGCCGGCTGCAACCGGATCGCTGTGGGAGCTGAGCGCGCCGCTGGTCGCGGCGCCCACCAGCGCAATGACCGATACCGCGAGGATGGCGACGTCGATCACAACCCGTGACCGGCCGGCGCCAGACGGCGGGGACGGCGCCGCCAGCCCGAAGCCGCGCAGCAACCGCGCCGAGCTGAGTCCCAGAACGCCGCATATGGTCAGGACCACGGCTCCGAAACCGACGAACGTCCACGTGTCGAGCCCCACCGTGGTGCCCGGTGTGAACAGCATCGAGGATGCGAGCAGCACTACGCCCCAAGCCCCGACGATGCCCAGCACGACCCCGATCGCACACAGAGCGGCCGGCTCGGTGATTGTCACGCCGAGCAGGGTTGGAAGGGGGAACCCGCGCAGGCGGGCAACCCGCAGTTCCGCGCGCCGGAGGTCGGCGCTGCGCATCAGCGCCGACGTCAGCACCCATATCGCCAGCAGGACGAGTTGCACCGCGGCGGCCACGACGATCGTGTCCATCAGGCTCTGCTGATGCAGGGGCGCGGAGAGCACTGCCGGAAGCCCGGTTTCGAGCTGAAAGCCGTCGACGGCGGCGCGCCGTTTCAGCGTGAGCAACTCCCGCATGACCGCTGAGGCATTCCCGATGCCCACCGTCCCGGACCGCAAGCCGGTCTGGATCGTGAGCGATCGCACGTAGGCCGGCGGGAGTGCGAGCGCGGCCGGGGTCGCGACGAACAGATCGTCGACCTCCTCGAGTTCAAGGACGAAGCGCTTTTCGGTGTTCTGGCCAAAGGCGAAGTAGCTCGTCGGGTCGCCAAACCAGTAGGCGCTGTGCAGGTTCGGAAGGTGATAGACGCCGGTGATCCGAATCCGGACGGGACTTTCGTGCTTGCGGTCGATGGCGGCGATCGTCGACCCCACAGAGACTCCAAGCTCGCGCGCGGACCGGTCGCTGAGGACTGCATCAAGGGGACCCGCCCGACACCCGCCGGCGCTGAAGTGGAGGATCGAGCAGATGCCGGTGCGGTAGGTCAGTCGGCCCGCATAGACTTCGTGTTTCCTGCTGGTGAGGAAAACCGTGCTGAGCATCGTCTTCACCGTGCGGGGTTCGTAGAGCCCGGTCAGCTGTCCGCTTCGCAGTAACGAGCGCTGCTCGGCCGCAAGGCCGCTCAAGCTCGTCGTGCGGGTCACGGGCGTGAGCTCGAAGCTGGTCTTGGACGGGCTCGCAACTGCTACCGCCTGCCGGACCAGCGAATCGCCGCCGGCTCGAAGAAAGAGCGGACCGACGATCGCCGTCCCGACTGCGATCGCAGCGGTGATCACGACGAGTACCGAGCCCATCAAGCGCCAGCGGATCCCACGGGCCAGCGTGGAGTTCGCACCTCCTCTCACGCCTCAGTACCGTCGCTTCCTCGTCGGTGCCGGGATCCCTCCAACCGAAGCGATGCTAACCGACGATCCCGACCCCCCGCGACAGTCCTACGCGAAAGATCCCCGCTCGCGGGGGATGGAAACACCGCCCGCCGTGCACGAGGCTTCCCTGCAACACATCACCGCGCATCAAAGGAGGCAGGTCAGCCCATGAGCACCAACACGAGCACCACAGAGCCGAGCATCGTCGGGGCCGGCGAGGGGGAGGCCTACTGGTTCCTCGGCGCGCTCGCGACGATCAAGGCATCGAGCGAGACCACCGGCGCAGGGGTTGCTGTGATCGAGCATCTGGCGCCACGGGGCCACGGATCGCCGCTCCACATTCACACCCGCGAGGACGAGTGGTTCTACGTCCTTGAGGGCGAGCTGACCTTCTGGGTCGACGGCGAGGTGAGCGTCGCGCCCGCCGGCTCGTTCGTGTTCGGACCGAAGGGTCTGCCACACACGTTCATCGTCAGCTCGGAGGTGGCGCGCTTCCTGCTCGTCACCGAGCCGGCCGGGTTCGAGGCCTTCACACGCGCCCTCGGGCAGCCGGCCGAGCGCCGTGAGATCCCCCCGCCGGCCACGGAGCCACCTGACATCGACGGCCTCACGAAACTCGCCGAGACCTTCGGCCTGCAGATCATCGGACCGCCCGGCATCCCCTCCTGAGGCTCCCGGGCCCCGAGCCCGGTCTTGGCTCCACTTCCCGGATACGCGGCGCCGATTCCAGGTACGGTAATGCGATGCGTATCTGGGGGGTCGCCACGTCCTGTGCCTGTCTGGTCGCCCTGGCGCTGCCCGGCGCCGCGCTCGCGGGCTGGGGTACGCCGGAACCTGTGGACAGGAACAATCTCCGGCAGGTCCTGATGGCCCCCGGCGGCCAGGGTTTCGCGGTCGGCTTTCCCGCCGCGGAACCCTCACGGTTGCGCTTCGCGCTGCGTCCACTCGCCGGGCCCCTTGAAGCGCCGTTCGAATTCCCGACCGGCATCGGCCAGCACAATCTTCCG
Organism: uncultured Solirubrobacteraceae bacterium; assembly: GCA_963744035.1. Taxonomy (GTDB): domain Bacteria; phylum Actinomycetota; class Thermoleophilia; order Solirubrobacterales; family Solirubrobacteraceae; genus Palsa-744. The sequence continues at coordinate 7,655 of CAVURZ010000003.1, forward strand.
GTGTGGGGCTTCGACGCGGCCGGTGACGCGGTGATCCTCGATGAAGAAGCCAAGAAGGTGTACTGGCGCTCGGCGGACGGCGAACCCAGCGAACCGAAGACGCCGGAAGGCCATCTGCTCGGACGCGTGCCGCGACTGCTGTCCGTGGCGCCAGGGGGCGAGGCGCTGATCGGCTTCAACGAACCGCGCGGACCTGTGCAGCTGGCGTTCAGAACGCCAGGGCTGGCCGGCGAGGTGGACACCGAAAACACGGTCGACCTGACGACAAAAGGGACGCTCGTCGGCCTGCAGCTGCAATCAGACGGCGGCGCCGTGGCGGTCTATTGGGATGAAACGAAAGAACCGGGGACGCTGATGCAGGTCGTGCGGCGCGCCGGCGAAACGACATTCGACGCTCCCACCGCCGTCGCGTACCCCGGCGATCCTGCCGTGCACGAACTGTCCTTCTCGAGCGACCCGTCGGGCTGGGCGATGTTGAGCTGGTCTGGGAGCTCAATCAAAGAAGGGACACCGGACCGGGCACTAGCCACCGTGCGTGCGCCGAACGGCACGTTCCCGACTGCAACCGTGATCGGCACGGGCACGAGCATCTCCAACGTGACGCCCGCCGTGACCTCCGCCGGCGACGGCCTCGCGGCCTGGTCAGACAAAGGCTTTGGCGGGTGTGTCTACAAGGAAGGCGTGATCGACGGGGCGAGCGAGCATCTCGGCACCTGGTCGGAAGCCAAAGCTGTCGGTCCGGGCGCGTGGCCGGACATCAGCACCCCGGCCTACGGCGCCACGGCGTTCTCCTCCGGGACCGACGTTGCTGTGCCGATGATCCGCATCCATCGCGAAGGCACGCCGTGCCCGACCGGCGTGGCTCAGACACGCTCGCTGATCGTTCACCACTACCGGTCCGGCGCGGACGGGCTGATCGACGAGGGGACCTCCGAACTGACCCCGCTGGCCGAAAGCTCCCCCTCGGTGGACGGGTGGGCAATGGAACCGGCGGGCAGGATCCTCGCCTGGTACGGCGTCGGCGAAGAACGGTTCCTGCGCGTGTTCGACGGCGTGCTCCCTGTCGCAGGAGCGCCGCCCGGGACGGAACCGCTCCCCGCCCCGGCCCCCGCCCCCGCCCCGGGGGGGACTGGGACGCCCACCCCGACCGTGTATCCGCCGATCAAACCGCTCGTGCTTCAGCAGTTCGCGATCGTGCCCACGCTCACCCACGCCCAGCTGGAATTCGAGATGCACTGCCCGCCGCCGACTCAGGAACAGAACGGCGACCAGGGCGAAAGCTGCGGGGGCCGCGCGTACGTGTATTACCTGTTCACGGGCAAACAGATCAAGGCATACGGCGCCACCTCAGCCGCCGTCAAGAGGCGTCTGGAGGTGATCGCGACCGGGACGATCTCGATCAAGGCGGGCCGCGGCGGGCGCGTGAAGCTGCGCCCGAACAGGCTCGGCAAGGCGCTGCTGAAGAGCGGCGCGAAGCTGAAGATCACGCTCAGGCTCAGCGTCACAGAGGGCCGCCGCTCGTTCACGGGGAGCACGCCCGCAACGATCAAGGCCGGTCGCCACCGTTAGCGAGGCGCCAAATGCCGCGCGAGGTCTCTCGAACGTACTGGGTGAGCACGATCAGCCGCGACCACGTGCTGCTGAGTGTCGAGGGCGGATTCACCCAGTCGGGCCACGGCAAGGCTTCGGGCCTGAAGCGGCTGAAGGCTGATGACTGGATGGTCTACTACTCGCCCAGGACGAGCCTGCGGGACGGCGAGCCGGTGCAGGCCTTCACAGCAATGGGCCGGGTCCTCGACGACGATCTTTACCAGGTGGAACAGGCGCCCGAATTCACACCGTGGCGGCGCAACGTCGAGTTCGTCAAGAGCGATGAGGCACCGATCAGACCCCTGATCGACAAGCTGAGCTTCATCAGGGACAAGCGCCGCTGGGGATACGTCTTCCGGCTTGGGCTGTTCAAGATCCCACAGGAGGATTTCGCGGTTATCTCACGGGCGATGGCAGTCGAGACCGGTGACGATCAACGTTAGGCTGGAAGGCGAGGATGACCGTACGAACCAGTGGCACCCGTCAGCCGAGCATTTGGGCGAGCGTCGTCAGCGACGAGGCGCTGGTGCTGCGCGACTGGCTGCTCGGCCTCGGGTTCTCCGAGGATCTCATGATCCCCGGAGAGCGGGAGGGACGCGTTCATCACTGTCAATTGGACTGGCCCGAGGGCGGCCGCGTGTTGCTCTCCAGCACCGGCGAGCGGATCACCCCATGTCGGGCGGGGACGAGCTCCCTGCATGTCGTCACCGCTGATCCTGACGCGGTGATGGAGCGAGCACGCGCGCTCGGCGCCACCGTCGTGCACCCGACTGACCAAACCGACTATCCATCCCGCGACTTCACGGTCGCCGATCCGGACGGCAACCACTGGACCTTCGCGACGTTCGCCGGTTAGCACGGCTCAGACGGCGACCCGTCCGCCGTCGGCAGGCAAGATCGCGCCATAGATGAAGCTCGCCTCCTCCGAGGCCAGGAAGCTGACGGCGTTGGCGATCTCCTCAGGCGTTGCGCCGTGGCCGGCCGGCGTGCTTGAAGCCAGGACCTCGAACATCTCGCCCATCGCAGTGCTCGCGGGGGTGCGTGTCGGCCCGGGCGCGACCGTGTTGATACGGACGCCCTGGGCGGCGTACTCGGCCGTCCAGGCCTTTGTGAGTGACTCCAGGGCCGCCTTGGACGCGCCGTAGGCAGCCAGTCCGCTCATGCCGATGGTCGCGGCCATCGTTGAGATGTTGATGATCGACCCACCGCCGTTTGCCGCCATGCGCGGCGCGATCGCGGCCGTCAGGAAGAACGGGGCCTTGACGTTGACATCAAAGGTGACGTCGAAGGCCTCCTCCGTCGTTTGCTCAGTCGGGCCGCCGGGAAAGACGCCCGCGTTGTTCACCAGCACGTCGACGTCGCTCGACGCCTCGGCGAGGCTTCTGACGTCCGCGAAGCTCGCCAGGTCGGCAGCGATGAAACGCGCCCTGCCGCCGGCGGCCTCGACCGCCTCCACAACTTCCCCTCCGCGGGCCTGATCGCGGCCGCTGATGATCACCTCGGCGCCCTCGGCCGCCAGGCGCTCCGCGACAGCCCGGCCGATGCCTGATGTTCCGCCGGTGATAAGTGCGGTCTTGCCTTGAAGTGACATGTCGTGTGGTCTCCCTTGGAGTGGCCGTCATGAACAGAGAAATGGATTGCGTGTTCCACTCTAACACAGACTGGATTACGCGTTCCATTCGGCTGATAGAATTGGGCGATGCCGACGATCAGCCCCTCTCCTCGTCCGCTGACGCGCAAGGGCCGGGAGACCCGTCAGCGCATCGTTGATGCGGCCGCCGAGTTGATCTTCCAGCGAGGCGTCGCCCACACGACGATCGAGGACGTACGCGCCGCGGCGGACGTATCGAGCTCGCAGCTCTACCACTACTTCGACGACAAGCCGGCGCTGGTCCGAGCCGTCGTCGATCACCAAGCCGACACGATGGTCAGCGGCCAGGAGACGTTCGATTTCAGCACCCTGGAGGGCCTGCGAGCCTGGCGCGACTTCGTGATCGCGGCCCAGCGCGAGCACCACTGCAGCGGCGGCTGCCCGATCGGCTCTCTCGGAGGCCAGCTTGCCGAGACCGATCCCGAGGCGAGGGCCCACGTCGCCGAGGGCTTCAAACGTTGGGAGGCCGCCATCCAGCACGGTCTGGGAGAGATGCACGCACGCGGCCGGCTCTCGGCAGACGCTGACCCCGATGCGCTCGCCCTCGCCCTGCTGGCCGCCCTGCAGGGCGGCCTGCTCCTCACGCAGATCAAACGCGACACCATGCCGTTGGAGGCCGCGCTCGACGCGATGCTCGACCTGATCGCCCGACTCTCGCGCCCGCAGCTACAGTCAGGCCATGCCTGACGACACGCTGCGCCTGCGCCCGATGACCGATCCCGAGTTCGCGCTCTTCCGTGCACGAGCGGTTCGCGACTACGCCGCCGACAAGGTCAAGGCTGGCGAATGGCCTCCCGAGCGATCCGAGGAGCTGGCCGAAGCACAGACCGATCGTCTGCTGCCCGACGGTCCGCGCACGCCAGGGATGCTGCTCCTGATGGCCGAGACCGACGAGGACGGGCCGGTTGGCTATGCCTGGCTGGCGCTGGCCGGCCAGGAGGTGGCGAGCGCCTGGATCTATGACATCGCGATCGACGAGGAGCAGCGCGGCAAGGGATACGGCCGGGCCCTGTTGAACGGCCTGGAACAGTCGGCCCATGAGCATGGCTGCAGTTCGATCGGGTTGAACGTCTTCTCCGGCAACGACATCGCCCGCCGCCTCTATGAACGGGCCGGCTTCCGCCTGACCTCGATGCACATGGCCAAGCCGCTCAGCCCCGAAGGCTGAGACGGCAGGTCACGGCTTTTCCTCCCGCAGGTTCAGCCGTAAGATCCGCCGGGAGAAAAAGGTGAGCGATTTGAGCGATCGAACCGGCAAGGTCGTGGTGAACAGGTGCATGTCCCTCGACGGCTTCATCGCCGCGCCCGGCGACGTGATGGAGTGGGGCGCCGGGCGCCAGCTCGCCGACTTCGTCGCGCAGGAGGATTTCCAGGAGATCGCGGCGGCCACCGGCGCGATGCTGATCGGCCGGCGCACCGCGGATGTCGGCGACAGGATGGAGGCCGAGGAGCCGGGCAGTGTCGACTACCCGTTCACCGGCCCCATGTTCGTCCTCACCCACCGTCCCCCCGAGACACCTGATCCGGACGTGACCTATCTCTCCGGCGACATCGGGGACGCGGTAGCCACGGCGCTCGCCGCCGCGGGGGAGAAGAACCTGGAGGTCCTCGGCGCCAACGTGGCCGGGCAATGCCTTCAGCGGGGGCTCGTCGATGAGGTATTGGTGTACGTTCTTCCCGTGCTCCTCGGCGACGGCATCCCCTTCTCGCCGGCCGGCATGCCGCCGATACAGCTGGAACCGCTCAGCACGGTGCGATCCAAGGACGCCACCATCCTGCGGTTCCGCGTCCCGCCTCAATGACGACGCTCATATTCGTTCACGGCGCGTGCGTCCGCGACGCCGAGTGGTGGTGGAGCAAGATGACCGAGCCGCTGGCCCGGCGCGGCGTCTCGACCGTCGCCGTGGCACTGCCGAGCTGCGGCGAGATGGGCGAGCAGCTCGGAGACCTTGGGGATGACGTCGAGGCGTGCCGCCAGGCGATCGCCGCGGCCGACGGTCCCGTCGTGCTCTGCGGCCACTCCTACGGCGGGATGATCATCACGGAGGCGGGCGCCGAGGAACGCGTCACCCAGCTTCTGTATGTGACCTCGGTGATGCCCGACACCGGACAGTCCCAGTCCGACATCGCCGGCGCGGAGCCGGCGCCGTGGCTTCAGCCGAGCGACGACGGCACGATCGGCGTCGATCCCGAGATGATCCGGGAGCTCTTCCTTCAGGACTGCGACGAGGCCACCACCGAGCAGGCGCTCGAGCGACTCACCCGTCAATCGCTCGCGCCGTTCACGCAGGCCCCCCGCCAGATCGCCTGGCGCCAGAAGCCCGCCACCTACTTTGTCTGCACCGAGGATCTGGCCACCACGGCCGACGTGCAGCGAGGGCGACTCAGGGGGGATGCACGGCTCGTCGAGTTCAGCGCCGGGCATCACCCGTTTCTCTCACGCCCCGATGCCTTCGCGGAGAGCATCGTGGCGGCGATCAAAAACGGTTGATCGCAACTCCGGGCCCGGCGGCGGTCCGACGAGGCGCTCGGGGACGCTGATGCACCCGGTCTCGTCTGGCAGGGATGCCTGCGAAGAGCAGCGTCAGCGCTGTGCCGGCGATCATCAGCCCCCACCAGCCCCAGGGGCTGCGCCAGGTGGACTGGGCTCCGAACGAGACAGCGATCGCCAGGACCGAGGTTGGAATCAGCCGCCGCCAGCGCCACGTCGCGGCGATCAGGGCGACTGCCAGACCCGGCCACAGGTAATAGGCGACCATCACCGGCTCGAACGCCGAGCGGAGCGCCAGGCCAAGCGCGGCCCACCACAGAAGCTCGCGCAGGGTCGTCGGACTCCAGGGCTTCCCGCCCAGCCTGCGCCAGACGACGAGTCCGCATCCGCAGGCCAACGCGATCGCCACCGCTCGCAACGGCCCGCCCGCGACCGCGCCGCCGGCGAGGTGCGGGGCCAGGGGAGTCCAGGGGGTCGGATGGTCGATGCGGGGCCAGTTCGGCTGGCTGGTGACCGCGTGATAGGTGGCGTTCCAGTTCGCAGCGGCCGCTCCGCCGAGCAGCACCGCGGCGGGCGCCGCGGCTCGGGCCAGGAAGCCGCTCAGCCTCCTCGGCTCGACCATCGCCAGCATGCAGGGCAGCGCCAGCAGGACGAGCGGCTGGACCGCGATGGCCAGTCCCGTCAGCCACGCCGAGCGAGTCCGCCGGTTCTCCGAGAGCGCGAGGATCGCGAACAGCAGCAGCCCCAGCGCCACCGCGTCCTCCGGATGGCCCCATTCCACGGCAACACTCCAGAGCACGGCTGCGCTCGCGCCCGCCAGGAAGGCCCGCTTCGGCCGGCTCGCCTCGAGGCGTTCGGCGAGGGCGTCCGCTGCGAAGAGCGCCACGGACGAAATCGCGATCGCATAAGGCCCGGCCACGAGCCAGAGCGCCGGCTGGGGGTTCCTCGCTGCCTGCGGGGAGAGCGACAGGCCGAGCGCGTCGCCGATCGCCACGGCCGGCGTCAGGATCGCGGCGGCGCCGGGGAAGGTGATCAGCCCGGTGGGCTTCGTGTAGAGCCCGCCCACATTCAGGTGAACCAACCGCTGAGCGGCGGTCAGCGTCCCCCACAGATCGTCCGGCAGCGACCACGCCGTTGTCCCCAGCATGTGCGGCTCGAACAGGGTTGTGGTCGTCATGCCGATGACGATCAGGCCCGCCATGGCCAGCAGCGGGAACAGCCTCCGTAACGGCCACGCGCCTCCCGTCATCCGAGCACCCCCGCCTGACGGCCCCATGAGCCGGGGCGATAGGGGTCCTCCAGGGTTGCGGGGCGCAGAAGGATCGAGCGGCTGTGCAGGGCCGCCAGGGTGGCGTGGAGCGAGTTCCAGTCATCGTGATCGCGCGAGTCCAGGGCCGGCGAGAAAACAGAGTGCGCCCGGTAGCGAATCAGGCGCCGGGCACTCGGCATCACCAGCGCATCGCCCGCCACGGCCATCCGGGCCGTACCCGAGGCGAGCATGATCGGCCTGCCGAGGAACTCCGTCTCCTGCGGACCCTGCATGTCAAACGCGATCATCACGACCTCTCCGCGCCGGAGCAGCGCGACGGCCTCGTGAAAGCTGCCCTTTGCTCTCAACAGCCGCACCCCTGCGTCGTTGAACATTGCCCGCCAGGCGAGCACCCGCCGTTGCAGCCCCGGATCGGCGTGATCGATGAACATCCAGTTCCCGGCGATGCAGTGAACATTCGGAGTGCATCTGCCGAGCGTCGCGCCGGTTCCGGGGAACGGCCCGGAGTGGCAGTAGCTCACCACGACCCCGCGCCCGTCGCGTCGCGCGGCCTGCAGGTGCTTCAAGCCGTCCACGGAAACCCGGTCGTTGGCCGTGGGGCGCAGAATGAATTCCTCGCGCGCGGCCGTTGCGGCGAGGTGTGCGCGCGCGATGGCGTCGATGTTCGTAGTTCGGCCCACGATCGCCCGCGCGGCCGCGCGGGCGCGGTCCCGTGCCGCGGGGTCACGCCACGAGCGCCGGCCTCGCGCCGCCGCGAGGCCGAGTGCAACCCGGGTGGGAACGATCCCGGGGAAGGGCTTCGGCTCCACCGGCTCAACTGTAAGGGAAGGATCACGTTGCACCTACCGCGTATCGCTAGCCTCGTCTCCGTGAGCTCCGGTCCCGACGATCCGCCTGAGGCGGGCAAGCTCCCGACCGGGCGTATCGCGCGTACGGCGCGGGTCGGCGGCCTCGTCACGGGCCAGGGCCTGCGATGGGCGGGCATGCGCACGGCCAACAGGGTCCGCACCCCCGAGCGGGCCGCCACCGCCGAAAGCGAGCGGACCGCGGCGCTTGTCGGGCAGCTGGTCGAGCAGCTAGGGCAGATGCGCGGCGCGGCCATGAAGATCGGCCAGATGATCTCGATGGTCGAGTTCGACGGTCTCCCCGAGGATGAGCGGGACGAGCTGCAACGGCGGCTGGCCGCGCTCCGCGATGATGTTCCGCCGGTCCGCTTCCGGGATCTGGAGAAGCTGATGCGCCAGGAGTTCGGCGGCCCGCTGACACGCGTCTTTAGAGACTTCGACGAGCAGGCCTTTGCCGCCGCGTCGATCGGCCAGGTGCATCGCGCCACGACCGTGGACGGCGAGGAGGTGGCCGTGAAGATCCAGTACCCCGGCGTGGCCGAGGCGGTCGAGACCGACCTGCGCAACGCCACGCTGCTGCTGCCGCTCGTCAAGCGACTTGCCCCCGGCCTGGACGCCAGGGCACTGGCCGCCGAGATGCGCGAGCGCATCGCCGAGGAGCTCGACTATGAGCTCGAGGCCCAGAATCAGCGTCGCATCGGGCGCCTGATGCGTGGCCACCCGTTCGTCCTCGTGCCGCGCGTGGATACCGGTCTCTCGACGCGGCGGGTCCTGGTCTCCGAATATGTCGAGGGCGAGGGCTTCGAGACGGTCCGCCGGGCAGGCGAGCGCCAGCGCGACCGCTATGGGGAGATCGTCTTCCGGCTTCATTTCGGGTTGCTCTACCGCGACCGGATCGCTCTCGGCGACCCCCACCCGGGCAACTATCTCCTCACCCCCGACGGCCGGGTCTGCTTCCTGGACTTCGGCCTGGTGCGCAACGTCGCCGCGTCCCGGGTTGCGGCTGAGCGGGCAATCGCGCTCGCCGTTCGCGAAGGCGACGCTACGGCCCTCAAGCAGGCCCTGCTGGAGGGTGGGTACCTGCCAGCAGGACGAGCCGACGCCGTCGACGCCGACTTTGCCCTGCGGCTGATGCAGATGGCAATCAGCTGGTACTCGCTGCCCGGCCCGCGGCGCTTCTCATCCGAGGACGCTCGTCGTGAGCGCGATCGTGAGCCTCATGACAGCGACGAACGGGCGGCCGCAAGGAGTCAGGTCAACCAGCTCACCCTGCCGCCGGAAGCGATCCTGATCCGCCGGATGCACGGCATCGTCGCGATCGTCCTGCGCCAACTGCGGGCCGGCGCCGATTGGGGTGCGATCGCTGCCGAGTACCTGCACGGTGAGCCGCCGGCCACAGCGCTCGGGCAGGAGGAGGCCGAGTTCTTCGCCGGCTCTACCCCAGGGTCGACCAGGCAATAGGGCCGGCCTGACCATACGCACTGCTACGTACCCCGGCCGCCGCCGGGGTACGACGAAGCCGGCTGTCAGGACCCGTTGTTCGCGGGCGCCTGGTAGGGCCGGCAGGGCTCGTTGCGCAGGCTCGGGCAGGCGGGCAGGGCCGTCGGCACGGTCACGCTTGGCACGGTCGGCAGGATCACGCTGTCCGGCATGCTGGGCCCGAAGCCGATCGACACGTTGTCCGTGGTGCCTTCCGGTTGGGTCTGGCTGAACGACCAGACGGGCTGCGAGCCGTTGGGAGCGGTGATCGTGACCCTGATCCGCGAGCCGGCCCGGTAGGCGTGGCCCTCGAAGTACAGCGGGATCGTGACCGGAACGAATTCGCCGGCCGGCATCGGCTGCACGTCGGCGGTCAGGAAGGTCGGGATCGGTTCGACCGCCGTCGGCGTCTGCTGGAACATGTTTTCCGAGGTCGTCGCCAGCTTGCGCTCGCTCGCGCGGATCCACCCGTTCTGCACGAATGTTTCGTTGCCGTCCGGGCGCACCTCGCTGATCGTCGCCTGGAGATCCACATCCGGCGTAGCCGACTTCACCCAGAGGTTGACCGAGCCGCCGCCGATCGCCGTGGTGTCACTGCTGAGCGGTGCCGACACGTAGGACGCGTCGGTTCCGGCCGCGGGCTGCGCCCAGTTCCATTTCCACTCGGAGGCGTTGCCCCACAGCCCGCCCGATCCGGTGCCGCCGGTGTAGTCGGTCAACGGCGTGGCGTTCGCATCGGAGGTGTACGAGTCGACCCCGTCAGCTGCGGCGGGCTGTTCGCCGAGGGCGCCTTCGGGGCCGAGGTACCAGGAGCGGGCCACCGTCCCGGGAATCGGGAAGGACGAGAAGGACTGTTCGAACCCGGGGTAGGGGTCGCCGGGAGTCGTGTTGCCCGTCGGTGACGTCCCCGCGCCGTTGTCGAACAGCACGCGGATCTCCGGCAGCGCCGTGAACTCGGCCAATGCCTTCTTGTAGGACGTCTGGTCCTGAATCGGGTCGTGCGGCAGCGTGATCTGATCGCCCGCGGGGATCCCGAACGCGCTCTGATAGACGGTCGGCGCGATGGTCGTCAGAAGCGACTTGTTGTTGCTTGGAGACTGGTGGGCGACATACAGCTCGAGGAAGTCGTCCAATCGATTGAACGTGTACGGGTCCAGCGAGTCGGTGTGGACCCCGTTGGTGAAGTTGAACCACTTGTGTTCGGTCCCCGTGAAGTGCTCGGCCAGGTCGGCGCAGTGGCCGCCGGTCTGCTCGTCCTCCCACTGGCAGGCGAGGAACGTCGGCACCTTGATGTTGTGCACGAACGTCACCGGGTCAAGGGCATCGGCGACAGCCGGCTTGTAGGTCGCGTTTTCTTTGACTTCCGAGAGCAGGTTGGTGGCCTCGCCGTGCATGTCCTGGTTGGCGGCACAGGTCGTGTCGCCTTTCTGGATCTGTTCGTAGGCCCAGTGCTCGCCCGTGGAGGGGCCGGCCGGCAGGGCGTCGAACTGGCGCTCTTCGGCCCAGGACACGGCGAAGCCGGTGTTCAGGACGCCGCCCGGGTAGAGGGTGCTGGCCGTCGCGTCGACGACCGACAGCGGCGCGATCGCCTCGAGGTCCGGCGGTTGCAGCTGGGCGGCGAACAGCTGGCTGATCCCGCCGTAGGAGACGCCGAACATCCCGACCTTGTGATGGAGGACCCACGGCTGGTGGCCGATCGTCTGGATCACGTCGTAGGCGTCGAGGTTCTCGAGCTTTTCGAAGTAGTCGAAGGCGCCGCCCGAGCAGCCGGTGCCGCGCATGTTCACGTCAACCACGGCAAAACCCATCTCGTTGGCGATCTGGGCAAGGCCGCTTTCCGGGCCGGCCGGGTTCGCGTAGCCGTATCCGGCGTATTCGATCAGCGTCGGGTACCGCACCTGTGATGCTTACCCGACGGGAAGGTCGGCGGGTGCACGTCGATCGCCAGCTGGGTGCCGTCGCGGGTCGTCAGGTACCCGTAGCCGCTGGCCGGGATCGACTGCCTGTAGATGCTTGCGGCTCCACGGCGCCGCGGCGTCGCGTGTGGACGGTGATGGACCCGGATTCTTCGCCGTTGGACGCAAGCTTGACGCGATAGCGCTTGCCCGGAGCGACGTTCCGGAAGAGCAGTCCGCCGAGAGTGTCCGCGCTCTGGGTGGCCACCGTCTGGCCACTGGAACTCAGCAACGACATTTCGGCGCCCGGGGCCAGCCCGGTGACGTAGACCTGTTCGACGCTTCCGTTCGCGCTGAAGGCCGAGGCCGTCGCGGCGGTCACGAGCGAAACAGCAAGCACAACCAGCGTAGCCCTGGCGACCCCTTTGAACACGACCCCTCCGTCTCCCTCGGTTGCGTCGATGCGAGCATCCCTCCGGGTCCGCCCCTCGACGGGGTCAGGATTCCACAGCCACCCCGCGGTGTCAACCGTCGGAGGTCATGAGGCTGGGCGCAATGCGGTGAGCTGGCCGCTCGAGGCCGCCTCCTCAGGAGGCTGGGACCTGCAGGTATGAGTGCCCTAGGAGTGCACGACAAGCACAGCGGCCCTGGAGTGGGCCACCACGGCACCGGCGACGCTGCCGAGCAGGTGACCGGTGAGCCCCCTGCGCTCGTGGGAGCCGAGCACGATCAGACTTGCATCGCGCTTCTCGGCGAGCTCGACGAGTCCCTTCCAGGTCGGCGCCGCCTGGATCAGCACGCTCTCGGCCTTGAAGCCCGCCTGCTCGGCCAGGGATACACCTTGCGAGGCGACCTGCTCCGCGGCCTCGCGTACCGCGGCCGCGTCGGCGGCATCGAAGTGCTGCCCCTCGATCGCCACGAAGCCGACATCGACGGGCTGCCAGACGCAGGCGATCAGCGCCTCGCGTCCGGGGGCCAGTTGCCGGCCGGCCTGCTCGATCGCGAGCTTGGCAAGTTCGGAGCCGTCGTAGGCGAACAGCACCGGGCCGAGCGGCGAGCGCTCCGCCACGGGGTCGGGCTCACTCGTCGGCATGTCAGCCGGCGCTCTCGGCGGCCGGCTGTGCGGCGGCGAGTCCCGGGCGCACCTTCGCCAGCAGCGGCGGCGAATACCAGGCCGGACACTCTCCGGCCACGAAGGCGTCGATGTCCGGCGTCTGCGGCCGGGCGCCACCCAGCGCGTAGATCGCGACGCCGACACCGGCGCCGACGACGGCGAGCCCAAGGCCGATATACAGCGCGACGCTGGTGCCGGCCTTCAGGCCCCCGCCGTAGTTCACGGCGAAGTGGACGAAGATCGGCGCGATCATGAAGGCGGCCACCGCGCGCAACAGCTCGACGATTGCGAACACTCGCTGCAGGCTGGCCGAGGCCAGCGAGAAGCCGGCGACGAACAGGGCCGGTGCGACGGTCGCTCCAAGGCCGATGCCGGTCAGTCCCGAGGCCACCAGCGTGGCCCCTTCGCTGGACGGCACTTCGATGCAGAACACTGCGATTCCGGCCGCCAGGAAGCCCATCCCGGCCAGCGGCAGGTAGTGCAGCGAGCGTTTGGTGATGATCGTGCCGAGCAGGATCGCTGTGATGATCGCGCCGCCGACCTCGGGCAGGTAGAGCAGGCCGGCGTGCAGCGGCCCGTAGCGGATCGTCAGCACGGCCGCGGTCAGGACGGTCGCTGAAACCGAGGCGGCGGCGGCGAACAGCGCGACCGCGATTCCAGCCACGGGCATCGTGCTGGTGAGCATCGGGCGGATCGTGAGGAGCGGTTCAGCGGCCCGGAACTGGTAGACGATCAGGACGATGATCGTCGCCAGGCCGCCGAGCAGCGGGACGATCACCTCGGCGCTGAGCAGAGGATGGCTGAACAGCTCAGAGGCGCCGAAGAATGCGGCGGCGCAGCCGACCGCCGCCAGCGCGATCGCCGGGATATCGCGGGGCGAGTCGGGATTGGCCGGCGGTGCATCGTCGAAGGTCAGCACCGCGAGCAGCCAGGCGAAGGCTGCGACGGCCGCGATGATCCAGAACAGCGGCCGCCAGGCATGTGAGTTGGCCTGCAGGCCGCCGAGCGCCGGCCCCAGCGCGACCGCCCCGAAGATGCACATGTTCATGATCATCGCCGTCGTGTGCAGCTTGCTGGCGGGGTAGCCGATCGCCAGCGGCGGCACGGCGGAGATCAGCAGCAGGCTCGTGCACAGGCCCTGCAGCACGTGGCCGCTGATGTACATGGCCGGGTTCTGCGCTGCAGCCGCGAGCACGGAGCCGATCACGAGCACCGTCGCGTAGAGGACCATCATCCTGCGCTGTGGCAGGTGCTGGGCGAACTGGACCGCGAGCACCGTCCCGGCCGCATAGGCGGCGTTGGCCATCCCGGAGCTCAGGCTCATGGTCTGCAGGCTCATATGGAGCTGTTTGGCGATGATCGGGGTCAGCGGCTCGAGCGCCGCCGACAGCGCCAGGTACGGGATCAGGGCGCACATCACCATCGTCGCGACCGCCGGGTAGCGGCCGGCGAGCGGGCCCTGACGCATCAAAAATCACCATGCTTTAAGGGAAATCTCACTGGTCATCGCCGTTTTAGCAGGCGACAGCGCGCGCCTGGGTGACCTGGTTCACAGACCGGCGAGGAGACCTTGTGCGCGAGCTCGAGGAGCTGTGCGGAATCCTGACCCAGGTGCGTGACGGCGCGATCACCGCCGGCGAGCCCGCTCGGCCTGAGCGCGCCGGCGCTACTCGACGAGTTCTGCGAACAGCTCCTCGAGCGTGCCGGCGGGGTCCTCGGTGAGGCCGGTGTGGACCGGGGACAGCTGGATGATCGTGCTCGACGGAGCGACCAGCCAGCCGAAGCGCTCGGACGCCGGGAGGCGGGACAACGGGCCGGCCTCGGGATCGGCGGCGGCCAGCCGGACGATCGCCTCGAGCTGCGCGTCGACCATCTCGGCCGAGGTGTCCGGGCCCAGGGCGGCGAGCCGCGCCCGGTCGAGGCCGATCCGCGCCGCCAGGAAGTCCAGTTGGCGGCAGAACAGGACGACGCCGGCGTTGAAGCTCTCACCGCGCTCGACCCGGGGGACGACCCGCACGATCGAGTAGGAGAAGGCCTTAGCCATTCCTCCTCGCCTCCTCGGCCTCGGCGACGAAGCCGCGCGGCGATGCGAGCCGGCGAGCCAGATAGTCCACGTAGACCCGGCCCTCCTCCTCGCCGAGCCAATCCCGCGGCACCAGATCGACGATCTCTTCGAGCAGCGAACTGTCGACCTGGCCCGCGAGGCGCTCATCAGCCGCGCCGATCGGCCCGGCGCATCCCAGCAGGACGTGCTCGCCGATCAGCGGAAACGGCCTGTCGGCGTGCTCCTGAGGGACCAGGCCGGCGTGTTGCAGATACAGCGCCGCTCCGTGGTCGATCAGCCAGAGACGCTCGTGCCAGACCAGCAGGTTCGGGTTGCGCGGCGTTCGGTCGACGTTCGTCAGGTAGGCGTCCAGCCACACCACCCCGGCCGCCAGCTCCGGGTCCGGGCTCCAGTCGGCGCCCGGCACGTAGGTCGCGGCACCGGGAAGGAAGTCGACGCCGAGGTTGCTTCCCGGGCTCCCGACGATCAGCTCCTGGATCTCCGGGTCGGGCTCGGCCAGGCCGAGCGCCGGATCGACCTCGGCGATCACCTGCTCGGGCACCGAGAACCCGAGCGCCCGCGCCAGCTCACCGGCGATGACCTCCGCCACCAACGCGCGCCGGCCCTGGCCGGCGCCGCGGAACTTGACCACGTAGAGGCCCTCGTCGTCGGCCTCCATCAGCCCCGGCAGCGAGCCACCCTCTCGAAACGGCGTGACGTAGCGGATCGCCGCGACGCTTCGCAGTCCGCCGTTGACAGCCATGGCGGCAGCCTACCGGCCGTCGCTCGGGGCTCAGGACCCGGGCTCGCCGTCCTCGCTGAAGGCGGCGGCGAGCTGCTCGCGGGAGCGGATCCCGAGCTTGCGATAGACGTGGCCGAGGTGGTACTCGACGGTCTTTGGGCTGAGGAACATGGAGGCCGCCGCCTCTCTGGTGGTCCTGCCGTCGGCCAGCAGCCTCGCGATCTGGCGCTCCTGGGGGGTGAGGTCGTCGAGCGTGCTGGTGTCCCGCCGCCGGGCGGTCTCGCCGGTGGCCTGCAACTCGCCGCGAGCCTGCTCGGCCCACGGCCAGGCTCCGAGTCCTTCGAAGGCATCGAGCGCGGCCCGCAGCTCCTCGCGGGACCTGACGCGTTTGCGTTCGCGGCGCAGGCGGGCCCCGAAGGACAGCCTGGTGCGCGCCGTCTCGAAATCATCCGGTGTCCGTTCGTGCAACAGCACCGCCTGCTCGAAGCACTGTTCGAATTCGCTCGACTCGGCGAGCATCCCGCGGCAGCGCTCGGCCCGGGCCAGGGCCCACGGCTGCCCCTTCGCCTGCGCCGCAGCGGTGAACTCGGCCGTCGCGGCAGCCGCCTCCTCGGGGCGCCCCAGCCGCAGGTAGGTGTCGACGAGCTCGGGCCCGGGCGCGAGGTCCACGTCATCGATGCCCTGTCCGCGCAGAGCCCGGGCCTGCGCCTCGAGATGCGCCAGGGCGGCCTCGGGGCGAGCCAGGGCGAGCTCGAGCTCAGCCAGCGCGGCGATCGCCCAGACGCCGTAGAGGCCCATGCCGAGCTCGGAGCAGAGCATCGCGGCCTCCTCGGCATGTTCACGGCAGGCGCGCTCTCGACCCTGGCGCGCCTCGAGCCAGCTCAGCCCGGCAAGCGACGCGGCGATCTCCGTGCGCTGTCCGGTCTCACGGGCCAGTCGAACGGCCTCGTCGTAGCAGGCCTCGGCGGCCGGCCACTGGTCGGAGGTCGCCTGATGGCGTGCGACGTTGTGCAGCAGGGTCGGCAGGATGCCGACGGCCGAGGTGGCCCGGGCGCGCTCGAGCGCACGGTCGATCAGCCCGCGGTCGGCGTCCTTCTCGCGCAGCCACAACGGCCCGAAGGCGGCCCAGGCGAGCAGCCGCGGGTCGTCTCGCAGCTCGTCCTCCCGCTCGAGGATCGACACGGCCCGCCGTGCCTCGGCGGCGCCCTCCTCGCCTCTGCCGTCGGCGACCAGCGCCATGCAGCCGGCCATCGCCGCGAAGAAGCTCGCCCGCCCGGAGTCCTGACCGTCGGCCAGCTCGCCGGCGCGGGCGGCCGCGGCCCGCATCGCCTCGGTGTCGCCCGCGTAGAAGCAGCCGTGCACGGCCTCGGCGAGCATCACGACGGCCAGCTCCGGCTCACTCGAGGCACTCTGCTCGGCAGCCGAGACGATCAGCCGGTATCCCTCCATCACTGGCCCGCGGCGCATCAGCACGTGGCCGTGGAGCTGTTCGATGCGCGCCGCCAGGCCCGGGTCGACGGCGTGATCTCGGGCCTGCTCGAGCAGCCGCAGCGTGCGATCACCGTCGCCGCCCAGCCAGGCGGCATCGGCGGCTGCGAACAGCATCCGCGCCCGGAGCTCCTCGGATGTCGCCAGCTGCCCGCCGCGCTCGAATGCCGCCGCTGCCACCGTGTATGCGCTGCGTTGACGGGCGCGTTCGCCCGCCTGTCCGAGGGCCAGAGAGGCCTCGGCGTCAGGGCCGATGCTGGCGGCCGCCAGGTGCCAGGCACGCCGCTCGACCTCCCCGTCGGGCAGGGTCGCGGCGAGTGCCGCATGGGCCTCTCGGCGCTCCCGCCCGGTGGCGGCGCCGTAGACGGCCGAGCGTGCCATCGGATGTGAGAACTCGAGCTCGCCCTGCCCGAGAGTCAGGAGCCCGGCGTCCTCGGCGGCGGCGAGATCCTCGACGGACAGGCCGCAGCGGGCGGCCGCTGCGGCGATCACCGAGATCTCCCGCGAATCGCTGGCGGCCGCCACCAGCAGGGTCCGACGCGTTGCCTCTCCCAGCGCCTCGATCCGGCGCACGAAGGCCTCCGCGATGGTGGTTGAGATCGGAATCGGCGCGTCACCGGGGGCGGTGAGCAGCCGCTCGGCCGCCGGGGCCAGCTCGATCAGCGCGAGCGGGTTGCCCCCTGTCGCCCGGTAGAGGCGCTCGACGGACTCTCCCCGCACCTCGAGCCCGTGCAGCAGCAGGGTTGCGTCGGAGCGCTCGAGACCCGCCAGGCGGAGCACCCGCAGGTCGGCGCCGTCCAGCAGCGACGGCTCACCCTCCCGTGCGGTCAGGATCACGGCGATCGGGTCTGCAACGAGCCGGCGGATCGCGAACCGCAGCGCATCGGCGCTCGCGCTGTCAAGCAGATGAGCGTCGTCGATCAACAGCAGGCCCGGCCCGTCCTCCGCCCAGCTCGAGAGCAGGCTGAGGGTGGCTGCGCCGACGGCGAAGCGGTCCTGTGCCAGGGCGGGCCCGAGGGTCAGCGCGCCTTCCAGCGCCGCAGCCTGAGGCGGCGGGATCCGCTCGATCGCCCCGAGCGCGGGAGAGAGCAGCTCGGCCAGGCCGGCGAACGCGATCTCCGCCTCGGATTCGACGCCGCGGGCCCGCATGAGACGCATCTCCGCCGCCTCGCCGAGGGCGTATTCGAGCAGCACGGTCTTGCCGATGCCCGGCTCGCCGACAAAGGCGAGACAGCCGCTGTGGCCCTGGCGGGCCTCGGCGAGAAGGCGGTCGATGGCGAGCCGCTCCTGGGTACGCCCAAGCAGCATCCCAGCGAGTCTGCCATGTGTTCCAACCACTAGGGGGGCACCTGATGCGAATGCCGGCGGGCTGGCCGTACGGTCGCTGAACTCGACCACCAGCCCCAAGGAGCCACCCGTGAGCACATCCCTTCCAGCCGCCGTTCATCCCTCGCAGCAGACCGAATTCATCGCGCCGCACGGCCTCGCCGCGAACGACCCGACCGATCCCCGAGCGACGCGACCCGGCCGGGTCGCCGAGCTGCTGGCCCGCCTGCATGCAGGGGCGCTCGACCGCAGCCTGATAGCGGGCGCGGATCCGGCTTCCTCGGCTCAACTGCGGGCCCGCAGCAGGCAGCTCACCAGGGCCTCGACGCGGGCCGTGATCGCCGACGGGCTCCAGCGGCTGCGCGAGTCCGGGGAATCGCCACAGCGGCGCTTCTCCGCGGTCGGCCAACGCGATGCGATCCGCGGCAATGCAGGCCGGCTCGATGACCTGACCGATCTGCTGCGCGGCGATCTCGCGCTCGCAGCCAGGGGCGTGGCCGTCCTCAGCGAGCTGCTGAGCGACGGCACCGGAGTGGCCTACCTGGGTCCCCGCGAGGCGCTCACGGAGCGACTCGAGGAGGCCCGCGCGGCGCTTCTCGACTGATCTCAGAACGACGCAGATCCATTCAAATTCACAGGAGCTCGAAATGACGAAGACGGCTGTGACAGACCAGGTTGACCCCGCGAAGCTCGAGCAGTTCGTGTTCCGCGCCGTTGAGGAGGTCGGCGCCACGCTGAACGCCGCCGCGGTGGTGATGGGCGACAGGCTGGGCCTGTACCGGGCGCTGGCCGGCGAGGGCCCGCTGACCAGCGTCGAGCTCGCTCGGCGCACCGGTGCCAGCGAGCGCTATGTGCGCGAGTGGCTGAACGGGCAGGCGGCCGGCGGGTATGTCGAGTACGACGCCGCGGGCGGCACCTATGGGCTGGCGCCCGAGCAGGCGGTTGCCCTCACCGACGAGACGAGTCCGGCTTTCCTGCCCGGCTTCTTCCAGGTTGCGGTCGGCGCGGTGATCGACTCGCCGCGAATCACCGAGGCCGCGCTGAGCGGCTCCGGTGTCGGCTGGCACGAGCACAACCACAACGTCTTCGACGGCACCGATCGGTTCTTCCGCCCCGGTTACAACGCCAACCTGGTGGCCTCGTGGCTTCCGGCTCTGGATGGGGTCACGGCGAAGCTCGAGGCGGGCGCCATGGTGGCCGACATCGGCTGCGGCCGGGGTCCTCGACGATCCTGATGGCACTGGCCTATCCGAACTCGGAGTTCTGCGGGTCGGACTACCACGAGGGCTCGATCGAAAAAGCCAGGGGCAAGGCCGTCGAGGAGGGCGTTGCGGGACGCGTCCGATTCGAGACGGCGTCAGCCGCCTCGGCGCCGGGGCAGGGCTATGACCTGGTGACGATGTTCGACTGCCTGCACGACATGGGCGACCCTGTCGGAGCGGCGCGGCAGGTTCGTGAGATGCTGGCGGACGACGGCACCTGGATGATCGTCGAGCCGATGGCAGGAGACAGTGTCGAGGACAACCTCAATCCGATCGGTCGGGCCTTCTACGGCTTCTCGACGTTCCTCTGCACGCCGGCGTCGCTGTCTCAGGAGGTCGGCCTGGCGCTCGGAGCCCAGGCGGGCGAAGCGCGCATCTCCGATGTCGTCGCGGCGGGTGGCTTCACACGTTTCCGCCGCGCCGCCGAGACGCCCTTCAACCTGGTCTTCGAGGCGCGCCCATGAGTAGCGCTGTCGGGCACATGCAGGCGGGGGAGAGCCTCACCTGGAAACCGGTCGAGCAGGGGTTTGTCGAGTGCGACGGCGTGCGCACCCACTGGGAGCGTTTCGGGGAGCGCGAGCAGACCGTCCTTCTGATGCCGACCTGGGCGATCGTTCACGCCCGCATGTGGAAGTTCCAGGTTCCCTACCTGGCACGGCACTTCCAGGTCGTCGTGTTCGACCCCCGTGGCAACGGGCGCTCCGATCGGCCCGGCGATGTGGGCGCCTATGACCGCGAGCTCGTCGTGGGCGATGCGATTGCGGTGCTCGACGCCGTCGGCGTGTCCAGGGCCGACGTCGTGTCCTGGTGCGGCGGCGGGGAGGAGATCCTGCTCGCCGCGCGCCATCCCGAGCGTGTCTCCTCACTGGCGCTGATCGCGCCCTTCGCGGCGGTCTCGGGACTGCCGGAGGGTGAAGGCTCCTACCCCTTCGATGAGCCGCTTGCGACCGATGAGGGCTGGGCGAAGTACAACCGCCACTACTGGGAGCGCGACTGGGCTGGGTTCCTGGACTTCTACCAGGGTCAGATCTTCACCGAGCCTCATTCGACGAAGGCGATCGAGGATGGCGTCGCGTGGGGACTTGAGACCGACCCTGAGACGATCGCGCTGGGCGAGCGGTTCTGGCGCCAGGAGGGCTGGCAGGCGCCGGATCGGGCACGGGAGCTGTGCGGGCAGGTTGCCTGCCGGACGCTGATCGTCCAGGGCAGCGAGGACGCGATCGTCGGGGCGGAGCGCGGGCCGGCGATCGCGGCGGCGATCCCCGATTCACGGCTGGTCATGTTCGAGGGCTCGGGCCACGGCCCCACTGTGCGCGACCCGGTCAAGTTCAATCTCGTGCTGCGCGAGTTCCTCGGTGAGGGGGTGCCGGTGCGCGAGCGGCGGATCGTTCGATCCAGCGACCGCCCACAGAAGCGGGCGCTGTTCCTCTGCAGCCCGATCGGACTGGGTCATGCCCAGCGAGATCTGGCGATTGCACGCGAGCTGCGGGCGCTTCGCCCGGGCCTTGAGATCGTCTGGCTGGCACAGGACCCCGTGACCAAGGTCCTGGCCGAGGCCGGCGAGAGGATCCACCCGGCCTCGTCTCTGCTGTTCAACGAGTCGGCCCACCTGGAGTCGCGAATGGGTGAGCACCAGCTCGATGTCTTTCAGGCCTGGCGTGAAATGGACGACATCCTGCTGGCCAACTTCATGCTCATCCACGAGGTTCTGAAGGACGACCATTACGACCTGTGGCTGGGCGATGAGGCATGGGAGCTCGACTATTTCCTGCATGAGAACCCGGAGTTGAAGTCCACCCCCTACGTCTTCATCACCGACTTCGTGGGCTGGCTGGGGAGTGGAGATTCCCCGACTCGCGCGCGGCGCACATCGCCGCCGATTACAACCAGCAGAACATCGGCCATGTCGAGCGCTACCCGCGGCTGCGCGACGGCGCCCTGTTCGTCGGCAACCGGGAGGACATCCTGCCGGGGACCTTCGGCCCGGGCCTTCCCGTGATGGCGGACTGGATCGATCGCCACTTCCAGTTCACCGATTACGTGCTCCCGTTCGATCCGGCCGAGCTCGCTGACACGGCGGCGATCCGCCGCGAACTGGGACTCGACCCCGACCGTCCTCTGATCGTCGGGAGCGTCGGCGGGTCGGGTGTCGGTGTGAATCTGCTGGAGCGAATCGGTCGCGCGTTCGCCCTGCTGCGGGCTGAGGTACCGGAGGCCCAGCTGCTGCTCGTCTGCGGGCCGCGGATCGCGGAGAACTCGATCACGCCGGTCGAGGGGATGCAGGTCCGCGGCTACGTTCACGATCTGTTCCGCACCTTGGCCTGCTGCGATCTCGCCGTGGTGCAGGGGGGTCTGACGACGACGATGGAGCTGATCGCCACCCGTCGGCCGTTCATCTACGTGCCGCTCGAGGACCATTTCGAGCAGAACCACCACGTGGCGCACAGGCTCGCCGGATACGGCGCGCCGCCCCCGACGCCATATGTGGACACGACACCCGAGCGCCTGGCGGCGCAGATGCTCGAACGGCTGGGACGGCCTGTGAGCTACGCCCCCGTCGCCACCGACGGGGCGGCCCGCGCCGCGGGATTGATCGCGCCGCTGCTTTAGCCTGTCCGCCTCGTGACTCGTTTGATGCTGAAGGACGAGCTGCTCGACGCGCAGCTTCTGCGGGTGGCGGGCTCATCGGTGTATGGAGGCGCGGACCTGGGCGAGTGCCTCACGGCCGCGGGAGCTGTTCGCGGCGCCGATCTGAGCAGCTGGCATGAGGCCTGGTCTGCGGCGGCGCAGAAGGTCGCGACGCTGGCCGAGCGCGAGGCGGCGGCCGGCCATGGGGAGTCGGCCCGGCTCGCCTATCTGCGCTCATCGAGCTATCACCGGACCGCTGGAGTGATGCTGATGGGCGCACCGCTGGACCCACGGCTGGCCCGGGCCTACGCACGGCAGACCGAGATGTTTCGCAGGGCCTGTGCCCTGATGCACCCTGCCGGCGAGGTGTTGCAGATCCCGTATGGGGATTCGACGTTGCCCGGCTACTTCTTTCGTGCCGCCGATGATGCCCGTCCGCGGGCAACCGTCATTCTCACCGGCGGCTATGACGGGACCGCTGAGGAGCTGTACCTCGCCAACGGCGTCGCGGCCCTCTCACGCGGCTACAACGTACTCGCCTTCGACGGCCCCGGCCAGGGCGCTGCGCTGATCGAGCAGGGACTGCCGCTGCGCAGTGATTGGGAGAGCGTGATCACGCCGGTCCTCGACCACGCGCTCACACGTGAGGACGTGGACGGCGAGCGGGTGGCCCTGATCGGCTTGAGCCTCGGCGCGCATCTCGCTCCACGTGCGGCGAGTGCCGAGCATCGCCTGGCCGCCTGCGTGGCAGACTGCGGCGCCTTCGATCTCCACGCCGCCTTTCTGGAGCGGCTGCCCGGAGCGCTGGCCGGGCCGTTTCAGCGCGAACGGCCGTGGGCGCGGCGGGCCGTCGGCGCCATCCTCGGGATGCTGGCCAAAAAGCCGACTGCGGGGTGGGCGGTCCGCCGCGGGATGCTCGTGCATGGGAGCTCGGATCCACTGGAGATGGTGGAGGCGCTGCGCAGCTTCACTCTCGCCGGCCGGGCGGAGCGGATCACCTGTCCCACATGGGTCTGCAGCGCCGAGGGCGATGACATCGGGGCGTCCGCGCCTCAGTTGGTCGAGTCGTTGAGGTGTGAAAGTGAATATGTCCGATTCACAGCCGCCGAGGGCGCCGGCGATCATTGCGAGCAGGGTGCGAGGAGCCTCTACCACGCCCGCTCCTTCGGCTGGCTGGACAACCTGCTGCATCCGCGGATTCTGGCTCGCGCCTCACGCTGATAGCTTGAGCGTCAAGTGCGGATCCTGCTGAGCACCGAGAACTTCGATGCCTTCGGCGGGATGGAGACCTACACCCGGACGATGGCGCAGGAGTTCGACCGTCTGGGGCATCAGACGGCGATCTACAGCCCCTCGCCGGGGGCGATGGCCGACGTCGCCCGCCGCGGCGGCCTGCAGGTGCTCGAGGGCGCCGAGCTTCCGGAGAGCTGTGATGCGGTCCTCTCCCAGGACGGCGCGACCTGCCACGAGCTCGCGACCCGCTACCCCGGGGCGACACGGCTGTTCGTCGCCCACTCCCGCGATCACGTGCTCCACGAGCCGCCGCAGCTGCCGGAGGTCTGTGACGGTGTGGTCGCCCTCAACGACCGGGTCGGGGACTGGGTGCGTGCGCGGGCCTGGCATCCGCCGATCACCCGCCTGCGCCAGCCTGTCGAGCTGGCCCGCTACCGCGAGCTTCCCCCGCCGCGCGAGCGCCCGCAGCGCGTCCTGGTGACGACGAACTACGTCGCCGGGCCGCGTCGGGATCTGCTCGAGCAGGCATGTGTCACGGCCGGCTATGAGGTCACCTGGATCGGCACCACGACGCGCCCGGACGCCTCGCCCGAGCATGCGATAGGGGCAGCCGACATCGTCGTCGGCCTCGGGCGCAGCGCGATCGAGGCGATGGCCTGCGGGCGAGCCGTCTACGTCTACGGCATCCTCGGCGGGGGCGGCTGGGTGACGCCCGAGTCATACCCGCGCCTGGAGGCCGACGGCTTCGCCGGGCTCAGCGAGTCGCCCGCGGCGACCGTCGGAGTTCTGGCCGAGGAGCTTGGAGCCTGGCGCGCCGACATGGGCGAGGCCAATCGAGACCTGGCCGCCGGCCACAGTGCCCGAACGCATGCCGTTGAGCTGGTGCAGCTGATCCGCGACCTCGCCGGGCGCCGGGTTGAGAGCTCACCGGCCGAGGACCCGCCGGGGAGGACCGCCTCGCCCCCGGCGCAGGTGGAGGAGCTGGCCCGTCTGCTGCGCCTGGAGTGGCAGATGTACGGCCAGGCGATGCGCAGCTCACTGGAGGCCGACCAGGCACGAGCGGAGCGTGACCGCCACCGGGGGCAGGCCGAGGACGCTCTCGCCCGCGTGCAGGTGCTCGACCGCGAACTCCAGCGCGCCTTCGCTCGGGTGGCCGAGCTGGAAGGTGAACTCGATCGTGTGAAAGGTGCGCTTGCGACTCGTCGCTACCGCTTGGCCCAGGGTCTGGCGGCGCCGCTGGACCGACTCCGCCAGCGCCGGTAGCCGCAGGAAGCTAGTCGGCGTTCTGCAGCAGTTCGCGGGCGACCTCGCGGTCGTCGAAGTGCGCATAGGGGCTCTTGGTGTCCATCGCCAGCGTGGTGATGGGCCCCCGCCCTAGGATCGCCACGACGTCGCCGGGGACCGCCAGCGACAGCGCCCGGGCGATCGCGGCGCGCCGCTCGAGCACCACCTCAAGCGTTCCGCCGCCTTCGGCCCGGGCGCCCTTGAGCACCCATGACAGCGAGAGCAGCTGTGGCTCTCCCCTGATCGACCAGGCGCTGAGCACCAGATGATCGGCATGTGCACGCGCGACCCGCCCGCATGCCTCGCGCGTGAGGCGCTCTCCGGTCGGCGCCATGGCGACGACGGCGATCAGGCGACCGCCGCGCTCCCCGGCGATCGAGCCGAGCACCCCGAGGACACGCTCGATGCTGTCGGGGGAGTGTGCGAAGTCGACGATCACCTCGAATGGCTGTCCCACGTCGACGCGCTCCAGCCGTCCCCTCAGCAGGGCGGTGCTCGAGAGCGCCTGGAGCGTCGGCTCTCGGCTGAGCCCGAGGCCGTCGGCCATCGCCAATGTCGCTGCCGCGTTGGCGGCGTTGTGCAGTCCCGGCATGCGTGTGGTGAAGCGCACGCGGCCCGCAGCGGTCTCGAGCTCCACGGCGCTGCCGCCGGGCTGTGAGCGGCAGTGGAGGATCCGGTAATCGGCGCCACGGGCACCGCCGTAGGTAAGCGTGCGCCCGCCGCGGGCCCGCACCTCCTCGTCGAGGCTCTGCCCCAATGGATCGTCGAGATTGACCACGGCCAGCTCGACCGTTCGCTCGCCATCTATGAACAGCCGCCGCTTGGCCTGCCCGTAGGCCTCCATCGTGCCGTGGTGATGAAGATGGTCGCGGGTCAGGTTCGTGAAGATCGCGGCCTTCGGCAACAGCTCGACGAGCGACCCCGCCTGGTAGCTGGATACCTCGGCGACCACCCAGCCCGGCGCGCGCGGCAGCGCCGACAGGGGGCCGCCCTGGAACGATTCGACGTTACCTGCGACGGCGGCCTCCAGGCCGTGCGCCCGCAGCACCTCGGCGAGCAGAGCCACCGTTGTGGACTTGCCGTTCGTGCCCGTCACGGCGAGCATCTCCCAGGAGGAGAGCCGCCAGGCCATCTCCATCTCGTCGAGCACCGGCAGACCCAGGCGCTGGGCCTCAAGCAGGACCGGGTGCTCCGGGGGTATGCCCGGACTCTTGATGATCGCCCCGATCCCGTCGAGGTCACGGTCGTTCCTCAGAAACCGCAAGCCCGGACCCAGGTTCGCTTCAAGCTTCGAGCGCGCGACGGCAGAGTCATCCCACAGGGCCACCTCCCCGTCCTTGGAGATCCCGGCGAGAGCCTCGACGGCCGC
This sequence comes from uncultured Solirubrobacteraceae bacterium, assembly GCA_963744035.1. Taxonomy (GTDB): domain Bacteria; phylum Actinomycetota; class Thermoleophilia; order Solirubrobacterales; family Solirubrobacteraceae; genus Palsa-744. The sequence continues at coordinate 33,366 of CAVURZ010000003.1, forward strand.
AAGCCCCGCCCGGCGAAGTCCCAGGACCAGAAACGGGCCGTCCGGCATCGGCGGGCGCTCAGAGCCCGCCGGGACGCCCCGGCCTATCGAGCTGCCCGGCGCCTGTGTGCCGATCGAGGACACCTCAGGCGATTCGCTCGACGTCGCGCTTGACGGCGCTCTCCAGCCTGTGAAGACGCCGCAGCCGTGTGGACTTGAGCGTGCGGCCGGTCCGCAGCGTTGCCACCGCGCAGCCGAGGAAGCACGCCGCCCCCAGTGCCGTGTTCCAGTTCGCAGCCGCCAGGTCGATCATCGAGCCGGTCGAGGGAACGACATATCCCGCGATCGCGGAGATCCCGAAGAAGATGCAGCCCAGCAGATTGACGGCCGGCTCCCACCATCCGTTGGCCCGCCGGGCCGGCAGCCAGCCGCGCCGGTCCGAGGCGCGATAGGCGATCACTCCGGAGACCAGGAAGCAGACGGACCCGAGCGCATCCGGGCGCCACACCAGGCGGTTGTAGCCGGGACTGGAGAAGGCGTGGTGCATGGCCATGTAGGTCGTCACGTTGAAGAACAGCGTGCCGGCCGACTGGATCGTCGCCGCGAGCCAGGCGGGCCGTCCCTCGGCCGAGTTCCGTTCGGCAACCGCCAGCGATGTCTGCAGCGCACCTCCGATCGTGAAGAAGATCGAGCCGGCGAAGAAGGTGATCGCGTCGGCTTGTTCTCCGACCAGGGAGATGTACCCCGGGAACGGTCCGATCAGGAAGCAGGCTGAGCCGACCGCGAAGAAGGCTGCCATCCATCGCTCGCGGGTCATGGCGTGATCTTCGCGCATGCGGGTCATGACATGATCACTGCCGCGAGGCCGGCACGGCCGTCAACCCACAGGAGGAGCAGGCATGGCGCTGCACAACACCCAGTCACCGCACGACGACGCAATCCCGGTGAGCATTCAGCCGCAGTTCTGTCGTTCGGGCGAGATGGGACATGTGCCCCGCTTCAACATCCCCGACTCCGAGATGGATCCGGACACGGCCTTCCAGGTGGTCCACGACGAGCTGATGCTCGACGGCAACGCGCGTCTGAACCTCGCGACCTTCGTCAGCACCTGGATGGAGCCCCAGGCAGCGAAGCTGATGGCCGAGGCGGCCGACAAGAACATGATCGACAAGGACGAGTATCCCCGCACGGCGGAGCTCGAGATGCGCTGCGTCAACATGCTTTCCCGCCTCTGGAACTCCCCCTCGCACGAGACCGCGACGGGCTGCTCGACGACCGGCTCCAGCGAGGCCTGCATGCTCGCCGGCCTGGCCCTGAAGTGGCGCTGGCGCGACCGCATGAAGGCTGCCGGCAAGCCCACCGACAAGCCGAACATCGTGATGGGCTCAAACGTTCAGATCTGCTGGGAGAAGTTCGCCCGCTACTGGGACGTGGAGATGCGCCTCGTGCCGGTTAGCGCCGAGGCCACCTACATGACCCCCGAGGGTGCGGCGGCCGCGTGCGATGAGAACACGATCGGGGTCGTGGCGATCCTCGGCTCGACCTACGACGGTGTCTATGAGCCGGTCGCCGATATCGCGGCCGCGCTGGACAAGCTCCAGGCCGAGAAGGGGCTTGACGTGCCGATGCATGTCGACGGTGCCTCCGGAGGTTTCGTGGCCCCGTTCATCGACACCGGGCTGGAGTGGGACTTCCGTGTCGCCCGGGTGCAGTCGATCAACACATCCGGCCACAAGTACGGCCTGGTCTATCCCGGCGTGGGCTGGATCGTCTGGCGCACCCCCGAGGCGCTGCCTGAGGAACTCGTGTTCCACGTCGACTACCTCGGCGGCGACATGCCCACGTTCGCGTTGAACTTCTCCCGCCCGGGCGCGCAGGTCGTGGCGCAGTACTACAACTTCCTCCGCCTCGGCCGCGACGGCTACAGGCGGGTGCAGCAGGCCGGCCGCGACATCGCCATGGGCATGGCCGAGCGTGTCGAGCAGCAGGGCCCCTTCGAGCTCATCTCGCGCGGCGAGGGCCTGCCTCTGTTCGCCTTCAAACTGAAGCCGGAGGTCGACAACTACACCGTCTATGACGTCTCCGAGGTGCTCCGCGGAAGCGGCTGGCTGGTGCCCGCCTATCGCATGCCGGAAAACATCCACGACATGGCCGTCCTGCGCGTCGTGGTCCGCAACGGTTTCAGCTACGACCTCGGGCAGCTGCTGCTGGGCGACCTCGAGCGGGCAACTGACCGGCTCGCAAAGCATGGCGGCACCCCGGTCGAGGAGGAGACCCGTTCCGGCTTCCACCACTAGGCAGAGTCCTAATATGTGAGACGGGAGGGAACGTCTCACGGGGAGCAGCCTGAGACGGCCAGAGCGAGACAAGGGAGGCTCCAGATGGCCAGTCGGTTCAACAGCAGGACGTTGGGGAGCAGGGGAGGCACGACGGCGGCCGGGGCGCTGGCTGTCGGCGTCGCGGCCCTGCTCTCCTGTGTGAGCGGGGCGGGGGCGGTCACATCGCCGACGTTCGAATGCCTCAAACGACCCACCACGACTAGCGAAGGAGCGCCGAGTGCCGCCATGCTCAGAACGCTCGGCGTACTGAGAAGGCCGCAGACCGCCGCGGACGCGCTGCCGGCGGAATTCCTCTCAGCGCCGTTCGGTCACGGCGAAGGTGTGTTCTTGAAATATGTGCGCCTGGCACGCGTCTTCGACGGCACCAGCTACTACATCGTTCCCGTGGCGAAAGGGTGCAACCGCCTGCTGGCCGAAGAAGCGGGATTCGACGCGGTCGGACCGGGCGCGTTCGGCGGCTACGGCGGCTACAGTGTGAGCGAGATCCGCCGCGGCAGAGCTCTGAGCACGGTCGGCAAGGGCGAACTGTCGACGGCATCCGGCGTGGTGCCGGACAAGGTCGCCAGGGTCGTGCTCGTCTACGGCGCGAAGGAGCCCAACAACCCGAGCTCCAAGCGCCACCATGCGGCGCGGGTCACGGCGCTCGTCGTCAACAACGTCTTCGCGGTGCAGGTGCCCCGCGACCCGGGCGACGCAATCCAGCCATCCAAGATCATCTGGCGAACTGCACGAGGCGCCCTGCTCAAGGAGTTCCGAAAGCCGCGAGTGAGCGCGGCGCGGCGCTCAGTTGCGCCCGCCGAAGATCCTCAGGAAGAACAGGAAGATGTTGATCACGTCGAGGAAGATCCCGGCGGCCAGGGGCACCGCTTCTTCCATCCCCGCACGGCGCATGCGGTTGAAGTCGAGGACCGTGTAGCCGCCGAAGATCCGAGTCCGAGCAGCGATAGATCAGGTTGCCGCCGGGGATCGAGACGAAACACGGCGATCAGTCCGAAGACGATCAGGGCGAGCAGCATGAAGAACAGGGTCCGGTAGTCGGCCGAGAGGTCCTTGCGAATGGCATAGCCGACGGTGCCGAGCCCACCGACGAACAGGGCGGTCGCCGAGGCCGCCTGCCAGACGGCTTCGGGCTGTGTTTCGGCATAGCTGTCAGCACCCCACCCATCCCCATCCCCAGCAGCAGGCCGGCCGCGAACAGCAGGGTGATCGACAGGCCCTCCCAGCGGCGGGTGAAGTTCAGGCCGATGATGCAGACGAAGCCGCCGATAAAGCAGATGATCGAGGCGCCCTCGGAGATTTCACGCCCGAGGTAGGCGCCCGAGGTGAAGAAGACCAGCGTCACCGCCACGAGGCCCATGACCTGGCCGAAGACGCCGGCCGTGCCGACGGTCGCGACCGATCCGAACATCTTTTCGTCTCTGCTGTATCCGGCGCTCTGGTTCAACGTCTTATCTCCTAGGTGTGGATCTGTCTGGGCCCACAGGGTATCCCCGTGACAAGCCCGATCGGGCGCTCTTACCACGCGCCGGTTGACTGTCCGCTCTTGCAGTGGACAAATGCACTACTCAAGTAACGCTTCACGAAGCTCGATGAGGCGGAGGTAATGGCTGACAACGAGCAACCTCCCGAGCCCTCCGGCGCCTCCGCGCCGCAGAGCGAGCCGCCCGCCGGCACGTGGCACCCGGGACAGGGAAAAGGCCCGGCCGAGCCGGCGCCTGCGGCACCCGCCGTGCGCGCTTCGCGCCGCCCCTCAAGCCGCACCGTCTGGGCGCTCGTCGCGCTGGCCTGCGTGATCGCGGGCCTCGTCGCATCGGTGCTCGTGGCCCGCTCGACGGCCCGCTCGGATGCCTCAGCGACGCGACGCTCATTCGCCCACAGACCACGACCGTGGCCGCCACACTGAAGCCGGCGCTGCAGCACGGTGAAGATCTGCTGACCAGTGCCGGCACCTATTTCGCCCACAACGCGATCGGGTCACCCGCAGAATTCCAGGCCTGGGCGAAATGGGCCAAGGTCGTTCGCTCGCACCCGGAGCTCCAGTCACTGGGGCTGATCGCACTGGTCCGGGCGCCGGAACTGACGCGAATTCAAGGCCCGGGTGCTGGAAGTGCCCAAGCGCGCCCGTCTGCACATCTCGGCGGCGACCCTGAGCGCATTCAAGATCACCCCTCCCGGAGGCAGCTATCACTGCCTGGCACTCGCGGCGGTCGCTCGCAACGCCTCCCTCAAGCCGGCCGCCGGCAGCGACTACTGCGCACTGAACAGCGCCCTGCTGCCGACCCGGGACAACACCTCCACGATCTACGGCACCGTCCATCTGGCCCACGGCAGCGGACTTGAAGTCCTGACCCCCGTCTACCGCGGCAACCTGCCGCCGAAGACCGGCCTCGGCCGTCGCGCCGCCTTCGTCGGCTGGCTGCGAGAGATCCTCAACCCGACCCCGCTGCTGGCCGGCGCCCACCAGCGCCGAACCGGCGATGGCGATCCGCCTGCGCCACCACACGCCGGACTCGACGGCGATCTTCGCCAGCGGCGTCCAGCCCCAGACGGCCCTCACCTCGACCAGCAACCTGCACAACGGCTGGACCCTGCGGACATTCGCCCCGGCGCCCTCCGCCGCGATCGCCGACAACGGCGACGCCAAGGCGATCCTGATCGGCGGCGCGATCCTCAGCCTCCTGTTCGGCGGGCTCGTGTTCCTGCTCGGCGCCGGTGACCGCGGCCCGCGGATGCCAGCGCCCGGCCGCACCGCGCAAGCGCGAAGAGCTCTATGACCAGCTGACGGGCCTGCCCAACCGCGGCCTCACACTGGACCGCGCCGAGCGGATGCTCGCTCGCGCCGGGCGCCAGTCGGGGATCATGGTCGGCGCGCTGTTCGTGGACATCGACTGGTTCAAGGACGTCAACGACAAGCTCGGCGACGGAGGCCGGCGACCAGCTGCTGAAGATCGGTCGGCGAACGACTGGACAACGTCATCCGCACGCACGACACCGTCGGCCGCTACGGCGGCGACGAGTTCGTCGTGCTGGTCGAATCGGCTGCCCGCGGGATGCGCCTGGACTCGCTGGCCACGACGGATCATCGAGTCGCTTCACAAGCCGATCGAACTCGAGGGCTTCGGTCCGAGCTTCTGCGTGACCGCCAGCATCGGGGTCGCCTTCGGCCGCTACGCCACGCCCGAAGACCTGCTCCGCGACGCCCACATGGCGCTGTTCGCCGCCAAGGCCGCCGGCAAGGATCGCTACACGCTCTTCAACGCCAACATGCGCTCGGTCATCGAGGGCCGGGGCGTGCTCGAGAACGATCTCAACCGCGGCCTCGAAGAAGGCCAGTTCTCCCTTCTCTACCAGCCGATCTTCGATCTCAACTACCCAGGGCGCCGTGGCCGTCGAGTCGCTGCTGCGCTGGCAGCACCCGACCAAGGGCGAGATCTCCCCTGATGACTTCATCCCCCTCGCCGAGGAGAGCGGGCTGATCGTGCCGATCGGCCGCTGGGTGCTCGAGCAGGCCTGCGTGGATGCCGCCGCCTGGAACGTCGATGGCCACCGCGTCGCCGTTGCCGTCAAGGTCTCGGCCAACCAGCTCAACCGCGACGGCTTCGCGACCGACGTGCGCCGCGCGCTGCAGCAGTCGGGCCTCGAGGCATCGCTGCTGATCCTCGAGATCGCCGAGACCACGGTGATGCTCGATGCCACCGGCGCCGCCCGGCGCCTCGACGGACCTGCGCCAGCTCGGCGTGCGTATCGCGATCGACGACTTCGGCAGCGGCTACGCCTACCGCTCGGATCTCCAGCGGATGCCGATCGACTTCCTGAAGGTCGACCGCAGCTCCCTGGCCGCCTCCGAAGACGAGGATTACCGCAGCTGGCTGCTCGAGGCGATCCTCGTGTTCGGCCGCGACCTCTCGCTGACGGTGATCGCCAAGGGCGTTGAGTCTCAGGAGCAGGTCTGGGCACTGAAGGAGATGGGATGCGCCATGGCCCAGGGCTACTTCATGGGCCAGCCCGCGCCGGCGGACTCGGTCGAGGAGCTGCTCGCCGTTCACCTGCCGGCGCCGGCCTCCACCGAGCCGGTTCCCGTGCCGGTCGGGGTTGCCAGCGCTCCTGCGCCCACGGCTGCTCCCACTGCTGCGGCGCCGAGTGCTCCTGCTCCCGCCCCGCCCGCGACATACGACGCTCAGGTCAAACTGGTCGAGCCGCCGCCGCGGCCCGCCGCACCGGCCAACTCCGGGCCGCGCCGGCCCGCCGCCCCGGTGACACCGGCTCCCCAGGCGCAGATGCCGGCCGAGCAGCACCCCGAGCAGCCCTAGCTCAAGCTTCAGAGCAGCCGGGCCACCCAGATGTGGTGGGCGATGCGGTGGGTGATCTCGCCCATCTCATGCCTGGAGAGAATCTCCGCAGCGCGGTCGAGCAGCTGCTCACGCTCATCTGCGGCGAGCGTTCCGACCCAGCTGAACGAAGCGAGGTAGGCGAGCATCCGCACCGGATCGGTCACCTGCTCGCCGTAGACGGTGATCTCCTCGACCGGGCCATAGCCGTCCTGCGCGGCCAGCGCAACGGCCGGGCCATCGCCGTCGAAGCCGGGGTGCGCAGGGCGGGTATCGCGTATCAAGGAGCCGAGCTCGTGACTCCACGGCCCCTCCCACAAAGGCATGGAGCGCAGGATCGCCACGCCGCCCCGCTCGCTCAGCACCCTGCGAATCTCGGGCATCGCCCTGCTCTGGTCGAACCAGTGAAAGGCGTCCGCCGCCAGCACCGCCTCGACTGATTCCGCGGGCAGCGGGATGTCCTCGGCGACGCCGGCCAGGACCCGCTCCGCGCCGATCGCCCGAGCGAGCATTGCCCGTGTGTCCTTCAGCGGCTCGACGGCCGTCAGATCCAGGCCGCCGGCCACGAGCGCCTCGGACAGCTGGCCGGTCCCGGCGCCGAGCTCCAGAACCGGCGAGCCCGCCCGGAGGTCGAGTGCCGTCATCAGCGCGGAGACCACCTCGCCGCCGTAGCGAGGACGGGCGAAGTCGTAGTTCGCAGCGTCGGCGAAGCCGCCCACGAGTGGATGAAGGGAAGATCCCGCCGAGTCGCTCACGTCCGGAAATATGCCATGTCGGTATCGCAGGCCGCTAGGGTTCCGCGGACTCTGGATGTCCCCTGGGCGAGGATTCGCGCGCGGATGTCCTCACAACCAACCAGGGGGACCGATGACCCGAAGGCGATACCCGATGTTTCTCGCCGCCCTGTCGTGTGCAGCGCTGCTCGCCGGATGCGGGAGCAGCAGCTCATCCTCGACCAGCAACAGCACCTCGACGCCGGCCGCTTCAACGCCGAGCACCTCCACCGGCTCGACCAGCTCGTCGAACCCGGAGATTCAGGCGGCCGTCGAAGAGTGCAAATCGATCGTCGCCTCGGAGTCCAAGCTCCCGCAGGGCGCCAAAGAAAAGCTCGAGGCAGCCTGCTCGAAGGCGGCCAAAGGCGACACCACCGCGGTCAAGACGGCGGCCCGGGAAGTCTGCGAAGAAGTGATCGACTCCTCCCCGCTGCCCTCCTCGGCGAAGGAAACGGCGAAGTCCAGCTGCAAGAAATAGCCGGCCGAACGGCCGGGCCCACCTCCGGCGGCGCGCCGCCTGCGCGCCGCCGGAGGGGTGAGCCTCATCGAGTGCGTCGGCTCAGCTGACACCTTCCAGGAACGGCACCAGTTCCTTGTAGAAGATGTTGCCTTCGATTTCCCCGTTCGGCTCGGCGGCCGCCGGGTCGTTGTGGGCGTATTCGTTTTCCCTGTCGATCAGCGTCAGGTTGCTCGATGGGATCCCCGACTGTTCGGCCAGGACTTCGGCCGCGGTGAGCGTGCTCGAGCCGAACAGCTTGTCCAGTTCGGAGCTGATCGCGAGGATCTTCAGCGAGGTCGGCAGTTCGTGCCCGTGGATCGCATGCTCGCCGAAGACTTCCTGCGCGGGGTTGGCGTTGCCGTCCGCGATCGCGCTCGTGTCGATCGTTAGCCGTTCGGGGAAGTACCACTCCGAGCCGTCCGCACGGCTGACGCCCGCGCCGGCGAGCATTTCGGCGTAGCGATGGATCGGGGAGATCGCCCCCGTCCCGTCCCACCCCACGAGACCGTCTTCTTTGGCTGTTTCCTCCAGGCCTTTGCCGGCGTGCACCTGGGCGGCCACCAGCGAAGGGGGCGAGGTGCCGACGTTGACGCCGAAGCCGAACTCGGCTTCGTTGGTGACCGGGATCAATTCGCCTTTTTCGTTATGCGGCTTCAGGTAGGACGGCAGCAGCGCGAAGCTCTCGGCCAGCGAGGCGGCTTCGGGCGCTTGAAGCGTCGACATCGCCCCGAGCGAGGAGAACAGCCCGAGGTAGGGAGCGCCGATCCCGCCGAAGGCGAGCCAGGGCGAGCCTTGTCGAGAGTTTCGTGAGCCGTTCTTCGGCTGCTTCCTTGCTGATCGTCGAGGGCCCGCTTCCGCCGTCGTCGTAGACCAGTCCGGAGAGGCCGTCGGCGCCGACTTTGCCGGCGAAGTCCCAGGTCGCATAGGCCGTGACCACGGAGCCGCCAAGCGAATGCCCGGCGAGAACGACCTTGCCCCCAAGGCTTTTGGCCGATTCGATGACCACGTGCAGATCTTCGACGGCGACGTTCAGACCCCATTCGCGGGCGAACGGCACCGCCGATTCGGGCAGGAACTTCGTGTGCGGCTTGTTGCTCGGCGATTCGGTCAGGAACCCGAGGTAGTAGTGGAAGACCTGTTCGGGGGTCGCGTTCCCACGCTTCGCCTTGGTGAGGTAGGTCTGGTCCTCGAGCAGGTTCTCGCGCCGTTCGACCGCCCAGATCTGCCAGCCCGGAAGCCGTTCGACGAGGCTCTTGGCCAGGGCCACGAAGTAGGCGCCTCCACCCGAGGTGCCGGGCTCGATCACCATCACGTTCTTGGCGCTGGGCTTGCCGACCTTGATCACACCGACCTGGTTGAGGTCGAGGTTCTTTTTCAACCGCATGCCCGGCACGTTGAACGAGCTCGGCGTACCCGGCGCAACCGGCGCCGCCAGCCACTTCTCCTTGACCGTCACGGCCGAGGCACCTGCGGCGGCCAGGGCGCAGATCAGCGCGACCCCGATCGTGCTCAGCGCAAGGCGCAACCACATACCCCTGTGAGTCCCCATCTGTCCGTCCCCTCCTGCTCGGTTTCCCGACGACGGCCCTCCCTCGAGACCCGCGCCCCTTCTCCACGCCAAAAGGTAGCCGGTCCGGGCCCTCCCGTGTGGCGCGTTACTCCTCCGCCTCGGAGGGGTCCTCGTCGTCGCCATCCTCGGGCTCGTCCTCGCCGGCATAGAGGGACTCCCGCGCGAGCTCGCGGCCGCGCTCGTCGAACAGCTTGATCTCCAGCAGGTCCTGGCGATAGGCGTCCGGTGCCAGCAGCGTGAAGCGCTCCTCGATCACCTCGCACTGGTCCACCGCGAGGTTGGCCAGCTCGGCCGTCGCCACCGCTCCGGAGGACACCAGAGGATGACCCCACACGAGGGTCATCTCGGCCACCGCGCCACCCTCGCCGCGCCAGCTGCCGACAACCTCGTCGCAGAGGTCGAGCTTCCAGTCGGGGTTGCGCTCGGCCGTCTCCTCGGTGAAGTCGACCTGGGCGAAGAAGTCGCTCGGCTCGCCGCCCTCACCGCCGCCCAGGAAGCGGACATAGCCGAACAGTTCATAGCCGCCCGAGGTGAGCGAGGTCGCGGGCACGTAGGTGCGCCCGTGCCAGGTCCGGTCGGGATACCAGGTGATCGCGTCGGGGTCGCCGAGGTCCTCCGGCTTGCCCTCGAGTGCCAGGGCAGCCGTCAGGAACTCGTCGCGCAGCCGCTGCTCCCAGCGGCCGTAGGGCAGCGGGTCCTGCGGCGGCTCGGCGGCGAAGCGGGGTAGGAAGCGTTCCTCGGGTGCCATTGCCGGGCACACTAACCGGCCGGCCGCTCGATGGCGCTCAGGCCTCGCGCAACGCCGCCGCGGCGTCCTCGGGCGCGACGATGTTCAGGTTGAGGTCGGTTGACAGCTCCAGGCCCGCCAGATGGGTCAGCCGGGGCATGATGTCGATCCTCCAGCAGAAGTCCTCCGCCCCGCGCGGGGCGGTGCGGATCCACAGGTTCAGCGGCGGGCTCGATCCCAGGCGCCGGGCCAGGCGGCTGAGGCCGTCGTGCAGCAGCGCCGCGCCGGTGGGCCCGTCGTCCTCGAAGCGGGCACGCGGCCGGCGGGGGGCGAGCATCAGCTGGAACGGCAGCCGTGAGGCGAACGGGGCGATCAGGACGGCCTCATCGTCGATCGCCACGATCCGCTCGCCGCGGCGCACCTCCTCGGCGATCAGGTCGCCGAGCAGGCTCTGGCCCATGGTCCTGGTCGTGTAGGAACTCGCGCGCTCGCGCTCGCGCGCGACGGCTGCCGGCACGAAGTCCAGCGCGTACAGCTGGGCGTGCGTGTGGGGCAGCGAGGCGCCGGCCTCGCGCCGCTCGTTGACGATCAGCTGCAGGTAGGCGCTGTCGCGATGGGCCCGCATCCGCTCGCGCCAGACGTCGACCGCCGCGACAACCTGCGAGGCCGACAGTTCAGACAGCGACAGAACCGACTGCGGGCCGTTGATGATCACCTCGTGTGCCCCCATGGCGGGTCGTTTGACGAACAGCTCCGGAGCTCCCCTGCCGCCGGCCTGGGGCTCTTCCACGGAGTCCGGCCCGCCGGGCGCCCCGGGCTCCGGCGGATCGAGCGCGGGGTAGAGGTTCGGCACGACCCGCACCGTCCAGCCGGTGGTGTCCGGCGCGCCTCCGTCCGGGCGGACGGCCAGCAGCTCCGGCGGGGTGCGATCCTCGTGGCCCTCGGCGAAGGGGTCGCCCTCCACGTCGATCGGCTGGGCCGGCTCGCAGCGCGGCTCGCCTCCCGGGCGGCGGGAGCGCTCGCCCGCGACGATCGTGCGATGCCCGCTCAGCGGGTCGGTCCTCAGTTCCGGCATCTGCTCATCCGTCCAGTGCGTAGCGGTTGACGTCGGCTTCGAGCTTCGCGACGCTCGGATAGGGACCCTGGCGAACATACTCGCCGCCGTGGCTGTTGATGAAGACCGTCACCGGGGTGAAGGTGGATTCGGTGATCGCCTCGCCGGCGCGCTCGTTGGGATCGAAATAGCTCGGATAGCTGACCGGGAAGGAGCGCAGGAACGCTTCCGGGTTGGCCCGCGACGGATCACCGGAGTCGATGCCGAAGAACGCCACCTGGCGCCCGCGGGCGACCGAGACGGCCTGGAAGACGCCGAACTCGGCCCGGCAGGGCGCACACCAGGAGGCCCACCGGTTGATCACCGTCGGGCGTCCCTTCAGGGTGGCCAGCCGCGCGCGGACCGCACTCAGGCCGCCGCCGAGAAGCTCGTTCGCCTGGGCGTGCAGCGACGCCAGCGCAGGGGGAGAGCCCGCCAGTCGCGCCTGCATCTGCGCGGTGCTCAGGCGCGACGGTGTGGCTGCGGTGCTCTGGTGGCCCAGCTGGATCAGGCCGACGATCAGCAGGATCACCACGGCGAGCGTGCAGCCCGCCAGCAACAGGCGTCTGGGCGACATGACGGTAAGGGTCGCAGATGGGCCTCACTTCAATCGCGCCTCGGCGTGCTATATCCTGGGTCCACGTAGAGCCGGGGCGACCAGAGCCTCCGGCGAGAGGCGCCAACGGGGCGCCGACGCATTTTTGAGCCGTGTCGGAGTTGCATGCGACCACGGCTCTGTCTCGAAGTCCAGAGCCTCTATGGCCGAGTCCACCTCAGTGGCCCTCGCGGCCGCGACCATTCCAACTGCCGCCGACATCACCCGTGCGGAGAAGTTCGTGCGCGAGCCCTTCGTCCACGCGGGCGAGGATGCGGCGGTTGCCCTCGCGCCCGGAACGCCCCGGCGACGGGCACTTGACCTCGCGCTGGCCGAGCTCGAGGAGGACCCGAAGGCCAAGCACCCCTCGACGGCCTGGAGACGGGAGTTCTCACTGCTGCTGGGCCTCGAGCGGCTGCTCTCCGATGATGAGCCCAAGCTGGTCGACGGCACCGTCCTCTCAGCGCACCAGGTGGACGCCCTCTCCGGGACCCTGACGGCGCTGCTGGCCGAGGCTCAGGCGCGCAACGGGCAGGGGCCCAACAGTGCCGCGGACGCCTCGGCCTCGCCCGAGCTGCTCGCCTCGGCCGACATCCTCGGTCCTGACGAGCAGGCCGAGGAGCACGGCGACTCGCCCGCGGTCGAGGCCTCCGAGCCGGAGCCCGACGATGACGAGGACGAGGAGGAATACCAGGACGAGGAGGAGGCCGAGGAGGAGGACGACGATCTCGGACCGGTTCAGCGCGCCGCGCCGGAGGAGCCCGACGAGGACGAGGACGAGGACGAGGACATCCTCGAGGCCGACGCCGAGGAGGAGGACGAGCCGGAGACCGAGACCGAATCCGATGAGGAGCCGCGCGACTGGGTCGACGAGGAGGACGAGGACGACTCGCTGGCCGAGCAGCCCGAAGATCCCAACGCCGCCAAGCGCTTCTGGTTCGAGCACGCCACGGGAGCCGGCAAGACCGTCGCGGCCCTGGGCTTCGTCGAGGCCTCCCAGACCGGCGGCGTGCTGATCCTGACCCACCGGCGCAACCTGGTCGATCAGTTCAACGGCGAGCTCCGCGACCGCGGCTACACCAACCGCATCAGCAAACCGCTCCTGCAGGGCGAGGACTCCGTCAAGGGCCCCGTCACGGTGGAGACCTATCAGTGGTTCGTGCGCAACGCCGGCAAGATCTCAAGCGCCTACACGATCGTCATCTGCGACGAGGCCCACACGGCCCTGGGCGAGAAGACGAGCGCCGCGATCCGCAGCTGGACCGGGCCGATCTTCATCGGCATGACGGCCACCGGTGCGTTGATCGCCCGCCATGTCACCGACCTGTTCCCGACCCAGACCTCGCGCTTCGATCTCGCGCTGGCCGCCCGGCGTGGGGTCATCTCGCCGCTGCGCTGCGTGCGGATCTCGCCCGGCGTGGGGGTGCGCACGATCGCCAAGGTGCCGTTGCGCCGCGGCGAGATCGACACCGAGTTCGACCAGGAGGAGCTCGCCAAACTGCTCGACCAGCAGCCCTTCAATCTGGCCGTGGCGAACCTCTACAAGACGCGCTTCAACGGCGTCCCCGGGGTCGTCTACGCGGCCGGTGTGCGCCACGCCTACAACCTTGCCGAGGCTTTCCGCGCGGAGAACATGAAGGCCCAGGCGGTCTCCGGCGAGACGCCCAAGCGCGAGCTCGTGGAGATCCTGGCGCGCTATGAGCGCGGCGACATCGACGTGCTGATCAACGCGCAGCTGCTGGCCGAGGGCTGGAACAGCCCGCGGGCGACGGTCTGCGTGCATCTCGCCCCGACGGCCTCGAAGCGGATCTACCAGCAGCGGGTCGGGCGTGTCACCCGTCGTCACCCCGGCAAGGAGGCCGGCCTCGTGGTCGACTTCGTCCACCCGGCCACCAAGCACGACGACCCCGTCGTCACGCTGCACTCGCTGCTCGACCGCGACGTCTACCGGGGCGGGGCGATCGTCGTCGGACCGGTGCGGCGGGGACGCGGCCGGCGGATGCGCGTGGAGCGCCGGGTGCTGCCGGTCTGCGCGGAGGAGGAGCGGCGTTTCGCGGTCTTCGAGCGCGAGCTCTGGCGGATCGCCGTCGAGCACCTCGACTACGGCGAGCAGCACCTCTGGGCCGCCCTGGCCGGAGCACGGGTCGCACCGAACGGCTGGCGCCGGGCGCGGGCGATGCTCCACTTCGACCGCACCGGCGAGCTCAAGAGCCGTTTCCTGATCACGGCCGTCAAGCGCAACACCAGCTCCCAGCTGCGCCTGCGTGCGCTGGCTGACATCGCCGCGCTGAAGGATCCCGACGCCTTCGACGAGGCGATCGACATCATCGGCGGCTGGCCGCGGGAGGAGCGCAAGGAGGCCTCGAAGATCATGCTGCGGGCACTCGTCGAGCGCCGGATCGGACGGCGTGACCAGGCCAACGCCTGGATCTGGAGGCTGGCCGAGTACACCCGCGATGTCCACGAGGAGTACGCCGTCCAGCGCTGGCCCGAGACCAAGCGCCTGCTGGGCCTGCTGGTCAACTCCGCCGGAGGCGCCCACGCCCGCAACGCCCGCCGGCTGATCCATGCGGCCCGCAAGCAGGACCGCCGCCTGGCGGCCGCCCTGCTGGCAGCGGCCCTGGCTCACACCCCCGAGGCCGAGGAGGCGCTGCGCGGCGCCCGCACGAGGATGGCCCGCAAGCCCCCGGCGCTGGCCCGGGAGCTGCTTCGCAACTTCCCCAAGCGTCGCGCCAGGAACACCAGGCGCAGGCGCAGCAAGGGCTCGCGTCAGTCCGGCAACGGCACCGCGCCCAAGCCGGCCGCGGCCGGCGGCGGCTCGCCAAAGGCCGCCGGCAAGGGCAGCGGCAAGAGCAGCGCGGCGCCGGACCTGGTCTAGAGCGAATCCGCGGCGAGGTGCACCTCGCCGGCCTCAAGCGCCGTCTGCCCGCCCGCGTCCAGCGCGACCACCAGGCGCCCCGTCCCGTCGACCCCCTGGGCCACGCCCTCACCGACCTGTCGGTCTGCCCCGGCCTGGCCCCAGCGGACCCGCCGGCCGCGCAGCGCGTCACGTGCGCCCCAGGCGGCCAGAAGCTCTGCCGTGGGCTGCTCCAGGCGCACCGCGAGGGCGCCCAGCAGCTCCTGGAGCAGCGGCTCGACATCCTCCGCCCGGCGACCCATGGTGGCGGCCGTCCCCTGGAGCTCCGCCGGCAGGCTGTCGAGCTCGACAGCCACGTTGACGCCGATGCCGAGCACCGCCCAGCGCTCCTGCGGGCGTCCCTCGACGAGGATCCCGGCGAGCTTTGCCAGCCCTCCGTCGGGGCCCGGCACGACGATGTCGTTGGGCCACTTGATCAGCGGCTCGGGGCCGAGCACGTCGCTCACCGCCACGGCGGCGATCAGCGGCAGCAGACCCGGGGCGGGAGCGGTGGCCGCCCAGCGCAGCAGCAGCGACATCAGCAGCGAGCTGCCCGCGGGGGCCGACCAGGTGCGCCCCTGGCGGCCCCGTCCGGCGGTCTGCTCGGCGGCGGTCACCAGCGTCCCGTGTGGCGCCCCGGCCAGCGCCAGCCCGCGGGCCCGGTCGTTGGTGGAGTCGATCTGCAGGTGGTGCAGGCGGGGATGCCCGAGGGCCGTGGCCGGCCCTGTGGCGCTGCTCACCGTCTGCTCACGAGCAGCTCGGCATCGCGATCGGCTTTCAGGAACTCCGCGGCGGAGCCGCGGTTGACAGCCAGCGCGAGCGTGCCCAGGCCGTCCTGGTAGAGCAGCAGGCCGCCGGGGTGGACGTCCGCGAAGGTCCGCGCGAACGTGATGCTGTGCCTGGCGCCCGCGTGGTTGACCCAAAGCTCCTCGCCCAGCTCGACGCCCAGCTCGGCCAGCTGGCTGGTCTCGCCGTCGAGGATCAGGTTGCCGAAGGTGTCCCGGTGAAGGACGTGCAGCTCGAGGCCCTCGGGGGTCATCACCGCGACGGGGATGTTCAGGCGGCGCAGGCCCTCGACCGCCAGCTTCTCGCCCAGGTCCGCCAGCGGGACGCCGTCGGCCAGCGCCGCTGCGACCGGGGCGAAGATGTCACGGCCGTGGAAGGTGTGGGAGACCGGCTGCAGGCGCTCATCCGAGCGCCCCACGTCGACCGCCTCGGCCACCCCTCCGAGTCGTTCGCAGACCGGCATCAGCATGCCGTTGTCCGGGCCCACGAGCAGGCGGTCCTGCTCCACGGTCCGTACGGCGATGGCCCGCCGTCCCCGGGCCCCGGTGGTACCGACCCCCGGATCGACGACGGCCAGGATGATCGCCTCGGGCAGGTAGGGCAGCGTGGCGCGCAGGACGATCGCCCCGGTGTGGACGTCGTGGCGCGGGATCGCATGGGTCAGGTCGATGACCCGGGCCTGTGGGCAGCGGCGGGCGATCACCGCGTGGCAGACCCCGACGAACTCGTTGCCGAGGCCGTAGTCGGAGAGGAACGTGACGAGCGGCGCGGGCGCGCTCAAGCCTCGCTCCCGCTGTCATGCGCGTCGGCCAGCAGGGCCTCGATCAGCCCGTCGATGTCGTGACGCTCGGCCTCGACATGGGGCTCGAGGCCGGACTCGCGCAGGGTCTGGCTGGTCACGGGGCCGATCGAGACCAGCCGGGTCGCGGGCGAGATCCGCTCGGGCCCGCCGGCCGCGGCCAGCAGGAAGCGCACCGTCGAGGATGAGGTGAAGGTCAGGTAGTCGGCCGACAGCGCCTGCTCGAGCACCTCCGGCGAGGGCGTCTCGGCGACGGTCTCATAGAGCGCCAGGATGTCCACCTCCGCGCCGCGGGCGCGCAGCGCCTCGGGGATGACGTCGCGCGCCTCGGCGGCCCTCGCGATCAGGGCCCGCCGGACGGGGACCTGCTCGAGGGCCTCGGCCAGGGACTCGGCGACCGAGCGCTCGGGAACGATGTCGGCGCGGATGCCGTGGGCGGCCAGGGCCCGCGCTGTGCCGGGGCCGATCGCGGCGATCTTCGCGGCGGCCAGCGAGCGGGCGTCGCGCGGCGGATCACCGGCGGCCAGGCGCTCGAACATCTCAGCGACACCGTTGGGACTCATCACGCAGATCAGGTCGTAGGGTGACGGATCGAGCGGCGGTCCCGGGATCGGCGCGATCCGGATCGCGGGGGCCTCGAGGACGACCGCGCCGAGCGCCCGCAGCCGGCGCGCCAGCCCGCTGGCCTCGGGCCGGGCCCGGGTGACCGCGACCGTGCGCCCCGCCAGCGGCCGCGGCGGGAGCCAGGCGATCTGCTCGCCCAGCGCGGCTACCGGGCCGACGATCGTCACCGACGGCGGGCGGATCTGCTCGCGGCTGACGATCTCCGCGATCGTGGCCAGCGTGCCGTGGACCGAGCGCTGTCCCGGCAACGTCCCGTCCTGAACGACCGCGACGGGCTCATCGGCCTCGCGTCCGGCGGCGATCAGCGACTCGGCGATTCGCGGCAGCTGGCGGACGCCCATGTAGAAGACCAGCGTGCCCGGGAAGGCGGCCAGCGCCTGCCAGTCGATCGGGCTCTCTGTTCCCTCGCCGTCCTCGCGGGTGTGACCGGTGACCAGTGCGACGGCGGTGGCCAGGCCGCGGTGGGTCACTGGGATGCCTGCGTAGGCGGGGGCGGCGATGCCCGAGGTGATGCCGGGGACCACCTCGAAGGGAATGCCCGCGGCCCGCAGCCGCAGTGCCTCCTCGCCGCCCCGGCCGAACACGAACGGGTCGCCGCCCTTCAGCCGCAGGACGGTTCGTCCGGCGAGAGCCCGTTCGAGCATCAGCTCCTCGGTCTTCTCCTGGGGGACCGCCTCGCCGCCCCCCTGCTTGCCGACGAACAGCAGCTCGGCGTCCGGCCGGGCCCCGTCCAGGGCACCGGGGCCGACCAGCCGGTCATAGAGGATCACATCGGCCTCGGCGATCAGCTCGAGCGCGCGGGCCGTGAGTAGACCCGGATCGCCGGGACCGGCCCCGACCAGATAGACCCGCCCTGCCTGCCGGGGCTCAGCGGCCATCGCCGGCCGCCTCCCGGGCGTCCTCGATCAGCTCCGCCGCGCCGACCGTGAGCAGCCGTTCGGCGACGGCCCGGCCGAGGCCCTCGGGATCGCCGAGCTCGCCGGTCAGCTGATCGCCCGCCCAGGCCGAGCCGTCGGGGAGGCCGACCCAGGCGCGCAGCAGCAGGCCCTCTCGGTGATCGGGAATCGCGTGGGCGCCCAGCGGCGTGTCGCAGTCGGCGCCGAGCTCGCGCGCCAGCGCCCGCTCGGCCAGCAGGGAGGCGAAGGCCCGCTGGTCGGTGATCGCGGCCACCGCGCCGCGCGCGGCCTCGTCATCGGCGCGGCCCTCGAGCGCCAGCGTCCCCTGGCCGGGAGCAGGCACGAAGCGCTCCGCGTCAAGGACGCCTCCGATCTCACCGGTGCGGCCGAGCCGTTGCAGCCCGGCACGGGCCAGGACGATCGCGTCGAGCCCGTCGGCGCCTTCGGCAAGGCGCCCCAGTCGCGTGTCCACGTTGCCCCGCAGCGACACCACCTCAAGATCGCGGCGCGCGGCGCGCAGCTGTGCCAGGCGACGGACGCTGCTGGTGCCGACCCGTGCGCCGCCCGGCAGGCCGGCCAGGTCGGAGCTGCCGCAGAGGACATCCTCGGCGCCGGCCCGGGCGGGGGCGCCGAGCAGCTCCAGGCCCGGCGAGCGCTCTCCGGGCAGGTCCTTGGCGGAGTGCACGGCGAGGTCGATGCGGCCCTCCAGCAGGGCCTGCTCGAGCTCGGCCACCCAGCGCGACTTGTCGCCGATGCCCACGCCGCGATCGCCGCCGGTCACGATCGGCACCAGCTCGGCCCCTCCCAGCATCTCGGCCACCATCTCCGCCTGCGCCAGCGCCAGCGCGCTGCGGCGGGTTCCGATCCGCATCAGCCCTCGCGGCGTCGGCGCACCCTGCGGGGCGAACGCCCGTCGGGGGCGTGCGCGGACAGGTCATGGACCTCCGCCAGCTCCTCCGAGGAAGGCTGCTCGCCTCCGTCGTCCTCGCCCGTGCCCTCGAGGGTGCGCAGTCCGAACAGCTCGCGGAACAGCTCGAGGCTGGCGTGGCCGTGCTCGCCACCGAGGCTTCGCAGGCGGATCGTCGGCTCGTGCAGCAGCCGGCCCATCACGGCCCGCGCCACCGCCTCGATCCGGGCGATGTCCCGCGTGGAGGCGCTCTCCCAGCGGCCGGCGTTCTCGGCCAGCACCTGCTCGACGATCCCGTTGCCGAGTTCGCGCAGGGCGGTGACGGTCGGCAGGGCGTCCAGCTGGCCGAGCCAGCGGGCGAAGCGGTGGATCTCCTCCTCGACGATCTCAAGCGCTCGCGGAGCCTCCTCGGCGCGCGTGTTGAGGTTTCGCGCGACCACCGCCTGTAGATCGTCGATGTCGTACAGAGTGACCCCGTCGAGTTCGCCGCAGCCGGGGTCGATGTCGCGGGGAACGGCGATGTCGATCAGCAGCAGCGGCCGCTGATCGCGCCCGGCCATCACCAGCTCGAGCTCTTCGCGCCCGACGATCGGGTGCGGCGAGGCGGTGGAGGACAGCACGATGTCGGCCAGCAGCAGCTGCTCGGGAAGTTTGTCCAGCCCGACGACCGACCCGCCGAAGCGCTGGGCCATGCTCAGGGCCCGGTCGGCGTGGCGGTTGGCGACGAAGATCGTGCCGGCGCCCTGGTCGGCCAGGGCCCGTGCGGTCAGCTCGCTGGTCTCTCCGGCGCCGAGGATCACGACGTGGCGCTGCTCGAGCTCGCCGAGCACGCTGTGGGCCAGGTCGACGGCCACCGAGGGGACGCTGACGCGGCTGGAGCCGATTGCCGTCTCGGTGCGGACGCGCTTGCCGGTCGTCAGGGCGGCGGCGAACAGGCGGTTGGAAAGCGGCCCGGTGCAGTCCGCGGCGAGGGCCGCTTCATGCGCCCGGCGGACCTGGCCCTGGATCTCTGCCTCGCCGACGATCATCGACTCCAGGCCCGAGGTGACCCGGTAGAGGTGGCGGGCCGCATCGCAGTTGCGCGGGGAGTAGATCGCCTCGGCCAGCTCGGTCGGGCGTATACCCGCGCGGCGGGCCAGCAGGTTCAGCACGTCGCCCTCGGCCTGCACCGGGTCACCGACGACGAGGTAGACCTCGGTGCGGTTGCAGGTTGAGATGACGACCGCCTCGCGGACCTCCTCGGTGCTCGTCGCCGTGCGGGCGAACTCGACCGCCTCGGACTCGGTGAAGGCGAGCCGCTCGCGCAGCGCGACAGGGGCCGTCTTGTGCGAGATCCCCAGTGCCAGCAGCTCGCTCATTTATGCCCCTCGACCGGGTAGGCGAGCGTCGCCTCGCGCTCGGTGGTGCCGGCGGCGGGCGGCGGCGGGCCCTGACCCTGTTGCTCGGCCAGCTCCAGCAGTTCGGTCAGATCGCTCTCGATGCGGCTCAGGCGGATCGCCATGATCGCCAGGTAGACGAGCACGAGGGCGAACAGCACGATGTAGGCGCCGGCCACGTACTTGCCGGCCGTGTGCAGCGGCAGCGCCGGGACTTCGGCCACCACCAGGCCGATCACGATGCGGCCCTCGGCGCGCTCGCGGCGGGCAGGGCCGCCGTCGGCGCGGCACTGCGCCCGCGCGGCGCCCGGGCGGTCTCGCCCGACAGGCGCCGGCGCAGTGCCCGCACCTGGGCCCGGGTGTGCTTGGCGGTCAGCTCGTACTTGCACAGCGTCGCGAACAGCAGGCTCATCGCGCCCAGCGAAACCAGGAAGGTCAGCCTCATCGGGCCCGGCAGGTTCGAGGCGCTGCCCAGCACACGCGGATGCAGATAGGCCGTGGAGAGGCGCACGGCAATGAAGTTCATCGGCACGAACGCGCCGGCGGTGATGGCGAAGACCGAGGCGTAGCGCGACTGGCGCTCGGGGTCCTCGATCGCGAAGCGCAGCGGCTGATAGGTGGCATAGAGCAGGAAGACGATCAGAAACGAGACCAGCGTCGGCTCATTCCAGACCCACCAGTGCCCCCAGGAGCCCTTGGCCCAGATCGAGCCGGTGATCAGGGTCGCCAGGCCGAAGATCAGGCTCATGTGGATGACCACGTAGGAGCGCATGTCCCAGCGCGAATCGCGGGTCCGCAGGTGCTGGATCGCCAGCAGGCCGCCGATCACGAAGCCGCACAGGGAGATGATCGCCAGGGGCACGTGGACGTAGAAGATCTTCTGCAGGAAGCCCTGTTCTGCTTCCAGGGGCGCGTAGAAGAACACGAGCGCCAGGGCCAGCGACATCGCGGCCACGGTGGAGATGCTCAGAGCGCGCAGACCCTTGCCGTACATCGGGTTAGTCCTCCAGGAGGAAATCGAACAGGGCGTAGGCGATCAGCCCGAACAAAAGATCATAGAGCCCGAGCGTCGCCAGCCAGCGGCCCGCGGGGAAGGTGGCGTGAGAGGACTCGAGCAGCGGCGCCGTGGCCCGGGCGCCGCCGATCACGATCGGAACGAACAGCGGCAGCGCCAGGAGCGGCCCCAGCAGGTCCCGCGAGCGGGTGCGGACGGCCATCGCGGCGACCATCGTGCCGATCACGGCCACGCCGATGTCGCCCAGCAGGAGGGTCAGGATCAGCCCGGGCAGGGCGGGACCCAGCGGCGAGCCCAGCAGCAGCAGGGCAAAGGCCGGCACCGCGACGACCTCGAGTGCCAGGAGATAGGCGAGCAGCGTCAGGACCTTGGCGATGAACATCGCGCTGCGATCGACCGGCGCCAGCAGGAACCCGTCGAAGCCGCCCTCCTCGGCGTCGGCCACGAACAGGCGGTTGACGCCGAGGATCGACGCGAACAGCAGCGTCACCCAGAGGATCCCCGATGCCAGGTCCCCTTCTACGCTGCTGCGGTTCAGGGCGAAGTGGAAGATCACGAAGGTGGTCAGCGAGAACAGGGTCATCGCCGGGACTGACTCCAGCGTGCGCAGCTCCACCCGCAGCTCCTTGCGCAGGATCGCCCGGACCGTGCGCCACAGGCCGACCTGGGGCCTTGCCGGCTGGAGAGGAGCCGGCGGCGCCTGCTCGATCGGGGTCTGGAGCGCGCTGCTCATCGGTAGAGCCCCGTGATCTCCTCCGGGGTCACCTCGGCCGCGGCACGCAGCATCACCGGACGGCCTTCGCGCAGGCCGAGAACCAGGTCGGCCTCTGCCAGGCCCCCGCCGGGGTCGTGGCTGCAGATCACTCTGGTGCGCCCCGAGCCGGGCCCGATCAGCGGCGCCACCAGCTCCACGGCAGCCGGGTCGAGGTTGGAATAGGGCTCATCCAGAAGCAGCAGGTCGGGCTCGTGCAGGACGGCCCGCGCGACGGCGACCCGCTGGACCATGCCGCGGGACAGGTTGCGCACCGCCTCGCCGGCCCGGGAGGAGATGGCCACGGCCTCGAGCACCTCCTCGACCCGTGAGCCGTCGATTCCGTGCAGGCGGGCGTGGTAGGTCAGGTTCTGCGCCGGGCTGAGCTCGCGGTAGAGCAGCGGCTCATGCCCCAGCAGGCCGACCCGGCCCCTGACCGCCCAGGACTGATCGGGAATGCTCGCGCCAAGCACGCGAACCGAGCCCGCGTGGGGGCGCAGGAGCGTCGCCAGGATCCTCAGCAGGGTCGTCTTGCCGGCGCCGTTGGGGCCGAAGACCACCAGCGTGCGGCCCTGCTCCAGCGTCAGCGAGACGTCGGTCAGGGCCTCACGTTCGCCGTAGTGGCGGGCGAGACCGTCCACCTCGAGCACGGCCATAGCTCGACCTCAGGAGAGCTGCAGCTCGCTGGCGCTCTGCGCGCGGGCGATCAGCTCGCGCACGGACTGCTCATCGCCCTCGCGCAGGAGGGCCACCGGGTCGGGGTCGCCGCCGACTATTCCCTCGAAGAAGACCTTGCGGTCCTGGTAGGTCGGCAGGGTGCCCTTGGCCCAGCCGCGGACCTCGTTGAGCATGATCGCCAGGCGCGCGTAGGGCTCGCCGAACTGGCCTTCGATCTCCCGCTTCATCCGCTTGGCGAGGGCCGGCGAGGCTCCCGCGGTGGAGATCGCGATCGCCAGCGGCCCGGTGCGCACGATGGCCGGCAGGATGAAGTTGCAGAGCGGCGGCACGTCGACCACGTTGGCGAGCATGGCCCGCCGCTCGGCATCGTCGAAGACGGCGATGTTGACGTCGGTGTCGTTGGTCGCGGCGATCACCATGAAGATCCCCTCGAGGTCGGCCGGTCCGCCGTAGGGGCGGCGCTCCCAGCGGATCGAGCCCTCGGCGGCGTACTCCTCGAGAACCGGCTCGACCTCCGGCGCGATCACCGTCACCTCACCGTCGCAGGCCAGGAGGCCCTCGACCTTCTCGACGCCGATCTCGCCGCCGCCGACGACCAGGCAGCGCCGCCCGGTCAGCTTCAGGCAGGCGATGTAGAAGGGGGTATCCAGCATCCCCTGGACACAGCTCTGGTCGCAGATTCCTCTGCGCAGCTGACAGACGCACTCCTTGCCTGCGTAGGCCTGGGCGGGCATGGATCAAGACTAGCCGCAAGCGGCTCGATTCCCCCGTCCGGCGCGGACGCTAGCGGCGGGGCACGCCCCTGCCGAAGGCCCGGGCACCGGCGCGGGCGAAGGTCAGAGCGCCCTGGCGCCAGGCCCGCTCGCGGTCTGACTCACGGTCGGAGCGAAGCTTGGCCATCGCCCGGGCTGCCCTGACGGTGGTCGCGTCGTAGGGCCCCCACCACAGTCCTCGCATCGCGGGCGGGTCCCAGGTGATCAGCTTCTCCTGCGCGCAGGCCCGCAGCCCCGCCTGGCCGAGCGTTCGCCCGAGTCCGCCGCCGGCCGAGGCGCCCCAGGGCCCGCGCGAGACGGTCGGGCCGGGGAGGTGGTCGTTCAGCCAGACCATTCCCGCGCGCAGCTCGCGCGCGATTCGCGTCCCGCGGTAGCGGTCGGCCGTCCATACCGAGGCCCCGAGGGAATAGTCGCTGTCGTTCGCAAGCGCGATCGCCTCCTCCTCGGAGTCGACCGCGAACACGGCCAGCACCGGGCCGTCGACCGGCTCGCGGGCGATGCGCATCTCGGGCGTGACACCGGTCAGGACCGTCGCGGCGTGGTAGTGGCCGTGGCGCCCGACGGGGGAGACCGGGCCGCCGCAGTGCAGCGCCGCCCCCATCCGCACGGCCTCGCCGAGCAGCTCCTCGACGTGGGCCAGCCGCCGCGAGGAGGCGAGCGGCCCGATCTGTGTCCGCTCATCGGCGGGATCGCCGACGGTCAGTTCTCGCGCGCCGCGGACGAGGCCCGCAAGGAACGGCTGATAGACCTCCCGCGCGACGTAGATCCGCTCGACCGAGCCCCTCGCCTCGCCGGCTCCGGCGCAGCCCGCCCAGAGGGCGCCGGCGACGGCCCGCGGCAGGTTGGCGTCGCTGAGCACCAGCATCGCGTCCTTGCCGCCGAGCTCGACGGTGACCTCCTTCTCGCGCGAGGCGCAGGCCTGCGCGACGGTCCGCCCGACCGCCGGGGAGCCGGTGAACAGGACCTTGTCGACGGGCGATTCGGCTATGGCCACGCCGACCCTGGCTCCGCCGTGAACGATCCGCACGAGCCCCTCCGGCAGCCCGGCCCGGGCCAGCACGCGGGCGATCCGCTCGCCCGCCAGACAGGCTCGGGCAGCCGGCTTGAAGACGACCCCGTTGCCCGCCAGCAGGGCTCCCGCGATCTGGCCCAGGGGCTGGGCGAACGGGGCGCTGCCGGCGCCGATCACGCCGACCACGCCGTAGGGCTCGTAGGCGATTCGGCCTCGCTTGGCGATCGCCATCGAGCGGCTCGTCACGACCCGCCGTCCGCCGAGCACCGCGGCGCCGTCCTCGGCGATCCAGCTCAGGGCATCGATTGCCGCCAGCAGCTCCAGGGAGCAGATCTCCGCGCGCGGGCGGCCCTGCTCGGCGAGCAGGATGTCGGCGAGCTCGTCGAAGTCGTCGATCACGGCCTGGGCCATCCGGCGCATGTAGCGGGCCCGGTCGGAGACCCGCAGCAGCGCCCACAGCGGCTGGACCTTGTCGATGTCAGCGACAACCCCGGCGATCTGCTCGGGCGCGGTCATCGCGACCGTGCCCAGGTCGGCGCCCGTGGCCGGGTTGCGCGCCCTGAGCTGCTCGACCGGCTCGCCTGCGGTGACGCTCATGGCTTGGATTATCCCGCCTCGCGGCCGCGGGCCCGGCGGATTTCCGTCAGGCGCTCGGCAAGCACGGACTCGGCCTCGTCGGGCTCGTAGAAGCGGATCCCCGCGACCGTCTCCGGCGCAAGCTCCTGGGGGGCCGTATGCCCGGGCCGGCGGTGGGGGTTCTCATAGCTGTCGAGCTCCTGCCCGGCGGCGCGAGCGTCTGAGAGCGGTCCCGAGCGCAGCCATGCGGGCACCGCCCCGGCGCCGTGGTCGCGGACGTGCGCCTGGGCGGCGCCGAGCGCGCGGCCGGCGGCATCGGACTTGGGCGCCAGCGCGAGGTAGATGGCCGTCTGGGCCAGCGCGTAGCGCGCCTCCGGCAGGCCGACATGCTCGACGGCGGCGGCAGCGGCCGTGGCGAGCGAGAGTGCCGCCGGGTCGGCGTTGCCGATGTCCTCGGAGGCCAGGATGACCATACGGCGCACGATGAAGCGCGGGTCCTCGCCTCCCTCGAGCATCACGGCCAGGTAGTAGAGCGAGGCGTCGGGGTCGGACCCGCGGGTCGCCTTGATCCAGGCGGAGATGTAGTCGTAGTGGCGATCGCCCTGTTTGTCGAACAGCACCGCCCGCCGCTGCAGGGCGTCCTCGACGCGGGCCAGGGTGATCGTCTGCTCGGCGAGCTCGGCCGCGGTGTCGGCGGCCAGCTCGAGCGCGTTGAGCGCGGTCCGGGCGTCGCCTTCGCTGCGCACGGCCAGGAAGCTGATCGCCTCGGGCTCGACCGGCGGGGCGTCTCCCGCGGCCCGCCGCAGCACCGTTTCGAGCTCCTCGACGCTGAGGGCCTTCAGGGCGTAGACCCGCATCCGCGAGAGCAGGGCGCCGTTGACCTCGAAGGCCGGGTTCTCGGTGGTCGCTCCGATCAACGTCAGCAGGCCTTCCTCGACGGCCGGCAGCAGGGCATCCTGCTGGGCCTTGTTGAAGCGGTGGATCTCGTCGAGGAAGAGGATCGTCGGGGCGCCGCTGGTGGCGCGGCGGTGAGCCGCCCGCTCGATCACCGCGCGCACCTCGGCGCGGCCCGCCGCGACCGCGCTGAGCTCCTCGTAGGCCGCTCCTGAGCCCGCTGCAACGATTCTTGCCAGGGTCGTCTTGCCCGAACCGGGAGGGCCGTAGAGGAGCATCGAGTGCGGGTGGCCCTGCTCGATCGCCGTGCGAAGTGCCGAGGAGTCCCCGAGCAGGTGGCCCTGCCCGACGAAGTCCTCAAGGCCCGTTGGCCGTACGCGTGCGGCCAAAGGCGCTCCCGCGGCGCCATGGCTCTGCGGGGTGCCCGAGCCGGTGCCCTCAGCGGAGGGATCCTCGCCAAAAAGGGTGTCCATGCGGGTGAGTATCGCTCGCCTGGGGAGTGATACTCGGTGATTCGGGGCAACTGCTGGACAGCAGGTGCGTCGTGGTTCTCGTCAAAGGTGTAGATTCGATGCTTGACATTCGCAGCCAAGAACGCCGCCTCGAGGAGCTCATAGAAGGATGAGCAGCCTCGGCAGCGCGGAGATTCTTCCCTCCTCCGAGGGCGAGCTTGAGATCCTCGGACTCACAGGCGACATCGCCGCCCGCTCGCCGGGGCAGCTGTTCTGGACCAGACTGAAGGCCGACCGGGTGGCGATGGCCTCCCTGATCTTCATCATCCTGCTGATCCTGCTGGCGATCTTCGCGCCGCTGGTGATCAAAATCCTTGGCCTCCCCGGCCCGAACGTCCAGAATCTCAACCTGACCGATGAATTCGGCTCCCCCGACGGGCCGTCATGGGCGCATCCGATGGGGGTCGATCAGCTCGGCCAGGACGTGATGTCCCGGGTGATCTACGGCACCAGGGCCTCGCTCATCGTGGGGATCGTCGGCACAGGGATCTCCACCTTCATCGGCGTGATCGTCGGCCTGACGGCAGGCTTCTACCGCGGCTGGGCCGACACGCTGCTCTCGCGGTTCATGGATGTCGTGCTCTCGATCCCCCTGTTGCTGCTCGGGATCGGGATCGGCGCGGCCTGCGCCGTCAAGGGATGCCTCGGAGGGGCGATCCAGCCGGGACTGGGAGTCGTGATCTTCCTGATCGCTCTTGGAACCTGGCCCTACATGGCCCGAATCGTGCGCGGCCTCGTCCTGTCACTGCGCGAGCGCGAGTTCATCGATGCATCGAGGGCCCTGGGTGCCTCGGACATGCGCATCATGTTCCGCGAGATCCTGCCGAACCTGGCTGCGCCGATCATCGTCTTCGCCAGCCTGCAGATCCCCACGAACATCCTGATCGAGGCTGCTCTCTCCTTCCTGGGGGTCGGCATCCGGCCCCCGACCGCCAGCTGGGGCCAGATGATCGCCTCGGCCACGCCGATCTTTCAGACGGCCTGGTGGTACATGGTCTTCCCCGGCGCGGCTCTGCTCTTGACCGTGCTGGCTTTCAATCTGCTGGGCGACGGGCTGAGAGACGCCCTGAACCCGAGGAACGCCACATGACGGATCTGTCCGCCGTGGCAATCGGAACACAACACAGGAGGCGTCTTAATGAGGTCGATTAGATCGGTGGCGGCCGTAGGGCTCGTTGCCGTGTTGGGTCTGGTGCTCGCAGCGTGCGGGTCGAGCAGCTCGAGTAGCACGGGCAGCAGCTCGACAACCGCCGCGACGAACGCATCGGGCACGCTCAACACCGCTCCATACGAGAACCCGACCACGGAGTCGCTCACAGGCGGCAAAAAGGGCGGCACGCTGGAGGTATTGGACGAAACCGATTTCGAACACCTCGATCCAGGGATCGCCTACTACTCGCTCGACTATGAGGTCGTGTTCGCCACCCAGCGGCCGCTGTACTCGAACAAGCCGAACACCTCGACCGAAGCGAGCCCGGACATGGCCGAAGGCCCGCCCGAAGTCTCCTCGGACAACAAGACGGTCACGGTTCACCTGAAGGAAGGCATCAAGTTCAGCCCTCCGGTCAACCGTGAAGTGACATCCGAAGACGTCGCCTACGCGATCGAGCGCGGTGACAACCCGAACGTCGCGAACCCCTACATCCACGCCTACTTCAACTCCGTCGAAGGAATCGAAAAGGGCACCGGTGGACCGGTCAAAGGGATCACGACACCGAACAAGCACACGATCGTCTTCAAACTGACCGAACCGAAGGGTTCGCTTGTCGCGGAGTCCCTGGTCCTGCCGCTGACGGCGGCGGTGCCGAAGGAATACGCCGAAAAGTACGACAAGCACAAGCCGTCGGATTACGGCAACTACCAGGTCGCGACCGGGCCGTACATGCTCAAAAACAACGCCGAAGGCAAAGTGCTGCAGGTCGGCTACTTCCCGGGCAAGTCGGCAACCCTTGTGCGCAACCCGAACTGGGACGCGAGCAAAGACTTCCGGCCCGCATACCTCGATCAGATCAACATCAAGATCGGTGGCACCAACGCGGTCATCGGCCGCCAGGTTCTGGAAGGCGAAAACATCGTCGAGAACGAACCGCCCGCCCAGTCGATCGTCCGGCTTGCAGCAGAAAAATACAAAAGCCAGATGGAGATCTCACCGGGTGCCGGAAGCCACTACATCGGTCTGAACAACGCCCATGGTGTGTTCACGAACGAAAACCTCCGCAAGGCGTTCTATGCGGCCCTTGACCGTGAAGCGATGGACAAGGCGCGCGGTGGAAAGCTCGTGACCGAAATCGGGACGCACTTCATCTTCCCGACGATCACCGGCTTCGAACAGTCAGGTGGAGCGGCCGGTCCGAAGTTCGACTTCAACGAAAACGTTCAGGGCAGCATGTCGGTGGCCGAAAAGTACATCAAGGCAGCCGGCTTCCCGAGCGGTAAATACACCGGTGGCAAGACGATCACGATCGTCGGCGCCAAGGGCAACCCGGCCGAACAGGACGCGGAAATCGTCAACCAGACGCTCAAGAACCTCGGTTTCACCACGAAGTTCACGCTCGTCGAAACGTCGACGATGTACGCGAAGTACTGCAACGTGCCGAAAGAAGAGATCGACGTCTGCCCGAGCGTCGGCTGGATCCAGGACTTCTCGGATCCGCAGACGGTGCTCGGCATCACGTTCAGCGGCAAGTTCATCAACCCCACGGGGAACGTGAACTGGTCGCAGCTCAACAACCCGAAAATCAACGCCGCGATCACAGCCGCGGAAAGCGTCAACGGGAAGAGCGCTCGCGCCAGCGCCTGGGCCAAGATCGACGAAGAAATCGTCGGCACGGCCGCTGCTGTTCCCTTCGACTGGGACAAGCAGGCGAACATCACAGGAAGCAAGGTCAACGGCGTCGGCGACCTGTGGGACGTCGGCGAGTGGGACTACGGCTACACGTCCCTGAAGTAGGCATGGCCTGAAGTGACACGAGAGGGGGCCCCGCTGCTAGCGGGGCCCCCGATCGTGGTAATCAAGCCTCACCCGCGAAAACCACTATTTAGAGAGATCTCCACGGCAGATGCGCAACCCGGACGTCAACGACCCTCACCGCGGCGGTAGATGACCGGCTACGTGATTCGCAGAATCATCTGGGGCATCGCGCTCCTGATCATCGTCTGCGCCCTCACCTTCATCCTTTTCCGGGTGCTGCCGACCGGCAACCCGGCGCTCCTGAGGGCCGGTCGCGACCCGCAGGCCAAACTGGTCAAGGAAATCGAACGGGTCCTCGGGCTCAACAAGTCGCTGCCGCAGCAGTTCTGGGATTACCTGAAGAACGTCGTTCTGCACTTCAACTTCGGCTACAGCTACTACAGCCAGGAGTCCGTCACCGACCTGATCAAGGAACGCCTCCCCGCGACGGCATCGCTGGCCATCGGCGCCGCGGTCGTCTGGATGGTGGGCGGCCTGACGGTGGGCATCATCTCCGCGATCAAGCAGCGCAGCTTCCTCGACCGGGCTTCGATGGGCACCGCGCTGGTGCTGATCTCCGCACCGGAATTCTGGCTCGGCCTGCTGGCCCTGCTGCTGTTCTCCGATGACATCGGCAAGTTCAAGATCTTCCCCGGCTCCGGCAGCTACGTCGGCATCACCGAAGACCCCTGGAAATGGTTCACCTCGCTGATCATGCCGTGGTGCGTCCTGGCCGCCGGCAGCGCCGCCGTGTTCGCCCGCCTGATGCGAGGCAGCCTGATCGAGACCATGGGCGAGGACTACATCCGCACGGCCCGAGCCAAGGGCCTCACCGACCAGCGAGTGCTCAGACAGGGCGTCCGCGCCTCGATCAACCCGATCGTCACCCTGCTGGCCCTGGAAATCGGCGTCCTGCTCGGCGGGGCGGTGCTGATCGAGACGGTCTTCAACATCCCCGGCGTGGGTCTGCTGGCATACCAGTCGATCGTTCACTCGGACTTCGAAGTGATCCAGGGCACCGTTCTTTTGGCCTCGATGTTCATCATCATCGCCAACATCGTGGCCGACGTCGGCTACGCGTACCTGGATCCGCGGGTGCGCTACTCGTGAGTTCTCCTGAGGCGCTGCTCCGGGTCGAAGACCTCAAGGTGGAGTTCCCCACCGAGGATGGACTGGTCCACGCCGTCGACGGGATCAGCTACGAGGTGCAGGCGGGCAAGACACTCGGCATCGTCGGCGAGTCCGGCTCCGGCAAGACCGTCTCCTCGATGACCACGCTCGGGCTGACCCGCCGCCAGGGGGCCAACATCTCCGGGCGAATCATGTTCGGCGGCCGCGACCTCGTGAGCCTGCCCGAAGACGAGCTGCGGGCCGTCCGGGGCAACGAAATCGCGATGATCTTCCAGGATCCCCTTTCGGCCCTGCATCCCCTCTACAAGGTCGGGGCGCAGCTGATCGAGGCGATCCTCGCCCACCGCGATGTCTCCAACGCGAAGGCCCGCGAGCGGGCCGTCGAACTGCTCGGACTGGTGGGGATCCCCGACCCGGACACACGCGTCGATGCCTACCCCCACGAGTTCTCCGGCGGAATGCGCCAGCGCGCCATGATCGCCATGGCCCTCGCCAACGAGCCCAAGCTGCTGATCGCCGACGAGCCCACAACGGCGCTGGACGTGACGGTGCAGGCGCAGATCCTGGCACTGATGGAACGCCTCCAGCGCGAGCTCGGCATGGCGATCCTGATCATCACCCACGATCTCGGCGTCGTGGCCGAGGTGGCCGACGACATCGCGGTGATGTACGCCGGGCGGATCGTGGAGACCGGCACGGCAGAGGCGATCTTCGCCAAACCCCAGCATCCCTACACCTGGGGCCTGCTGCGATCGATTCCCCGCCTGGATAGTCCGCGTGACGAGCAGCTCGTCCCGATCCTCGGCACGCCGCCCAGCCTGATCTCCCCGCCCAGCGGCTGCCACTTCCATCCCCGCTGTCCCTATGCGCAGCCCTCTCACGCCCGCATCGACCCTCAGCTTGAGCCGGTCGGGGACGAACCGGGACACGACGTGGCGTGTCTCCTCGAGGTCGATGTCCGCCGCCGGCTGTGGGCCGAGCTCGTCGCCGGCGGCACACCGGAGCAGGCCGTCGCGACGGTCGGCATCGCCGAGGCCGCGCTCCCCGGGGAGCCCGCATGAGCGGTCCGGCCGGGAGCGAGCAGGCCCTCGCCGCCCCGGTGCTCGCGGAGGGCTCCTCCGAGCCGCTGCTGCGGGTGCGCAACCTGGTCAAGCATTTTCCGATCTCCAGCGGGATCCTCTTCCAGCATCAGATCGGCGCGGTCCAGGCCGTGGACGGCGTCAGCTTCGATGTCGCCCGCGGGGAAACACTGGGCATCGTCGGCGAGACCGGCTGCGGCAAGAGCACCACCGCCCGGCTGGTGATGCGGCTGCTCGAACCGACCTCCGGCGAGATCTCATTCGAGGGGCAGGACATCGCCCGCCTGAAGGGCTCGAAGCTGAAGGCCGTCAGGCGCGACATGCAGATGATCTTCCAGGACCCCTATTCGTCGCTGAACCCGCGCAAAACGATCGGCTCGATCATCAGCGAGCCGTTCAAGATCCACGGCCTCGACAAGAGCACGGGCGAGCTTAAAAAGGCCGTCCAGGAGCTGATGGAGACGGTCGGGCTGAACCCGGAGCACTACAACCGCTACCCGCACGAGTTCTCCGGCGGGCAGCGCCAGCGGATCGGCGTCGCCCGTGCTCTGGCGCTGAAACCGAAGCTGCTGATCGCCGACGAGCCCGTGTCCGCCCTGGACGTCTCGATCCAGGCCCAGGTCCTGAACCTCCTGCGCGACCTGCAGCGCGAGTTCGGCCTGGCCCTGATCTTCATCGCCCACGATCTCTCGGTCGTGCGTCACATGTGCGACCGGGTCGCCGTGATGTATCTCGGCAAGGTCGTGGAGATCGGCAGCGGCGACGACCTCTACGGCGCGCCGCGTCACCCCTACACCGGCGCGCTGCTCTCGGCCGTTCCCGTGGCCGATCCCTCGCGCAGGAAAGATGCCCGCCGGCTTCTCACCGGCGACGTGCCGAGTCCCGCCAACCCGCCGAGCGGCTGTCGCTTCCACACCCGCTGCCCCAAGGCCCAGGAGCGCTGCTCGATCGACGACCCGGCGCTCGAGAGCAAGGGCACCGGCACCCTGGCGGCCTGCCACTTCCCCCTGAGCAACGAGGAGATCGCGGAGATCGGCGTGCGGACGCCGGCATGAGCCCGCAGGACGGCGAGCCGGCGCTCGAGGCGCAGGAGCTGCTCAGCGGGCTGATCCGCTTCAACACCGTCAACCCTCCCGGCAATGAGCGCCCCGCCGCGGAGTTCCTGGCCGCTCACCTCGCGGCCGCCGGCTTCGAGTGCGAGCTGCTCGGCGCGGAGCCCGATCGCCCGAACCTCATCGCCCGTCTGCGCGGCGCCGGGAGCGGTCCGACGCTGTGTTACCTCGGCCACACCGACACGGTGCTGGCAAACGCAGGCGAGTGGACTCGCGACCCCTGGTCGGGGGAGGTCGCCGAGGGCTACCTGTGGGGCAGAGGTGCGCTTGACATGAAGTCGCAGGTCGCCGCGGAGATCGCGGCCGGAGCGTCGCTGGCCCGCTCGGGCTGGCGCCCCGCGCATGGCGATCTGCTGATCGTGGCCGTTGTCGACGAGGAGACCGGCGGCGCCCTGGGAGCACAGTGGATCACCGAGAACCACCCCGAGAAGGTCCGCTGTGACATGCTCATCAACGAGGGCGGCGGCGCCTTCTTCGAGTACGCCGGCCAACGCTGCTACGGCGTCTGCTGCGCCGAGAAGGGTGTCTTCCGCTTCACCATCGCCACCGACGGTGTGGCGGGCCATGCGTCGATGCCGGGGATGGGGGAGAACGCTCTCCTCAAGATGGCTCCGGTGCTCGAGCGCCTGGCCGCACGCCAGCCCGGCTACCGGCCGACCGCCGAGCCGCTGGCCTTCCTCGAGGGCATCGGAGAGGACCCCGCGGACCCCGCCGCGTCGCTCGCCCGCCTGGCTGGGGCCGACCCCCGGCTGGGGATCATGTTCGAGCCGATGTTCGGCGTCACCTTCACCCCGACCCGCATCCGCGCCTCGGAGAAGATCAACGTGATTCCCAGTCGAGCGGAGTTGAAAGTGGACTGCCGCGTGCCGCCGGGCCTCGGCGAAGAGGAGGTCCTGGCGGACATCCGCGAGGTGCTCGGCACGCCCGAGGAGGGCGGCTGGAGCCTTGAGTTCTCAGAGCGGGTGATGGGCAACCGCTCGCCGATCGCGAGCGAGCTGATGGACACGATCTCCGGATGGGTCGCCGAGCGCGACCCCGGCGCGAGGACCGTTCCGGTCGTCCTGCCCGGTTTCACCGACTCGCGCCATTTCCGTCTGGCCTTCCCCGACTGCGTCGCCTACGGCTTCTTTCCCCATCGCCACCAGTCGATGCTCGAGACCGCCCCGCTCGTCCATGGCGCCGACGAGCGCATCGACGTTCGCGATCTGACCTTCGCGACGGAGCTCTACCGAGACCTGGCGAGGGTTGTTCTGGGCTGAGACGATCAGTCCTCGACAGCGGGGCCTCCAACCCGCATAATGAAACGACGATGCCACGGATGGTGCGTTACAGGGAGTCGAGGACGGGATGAGCAAGGAAGCCGGAACAACAACGCCGGCGTCCACCGGCGGCGGGTCCACGCAGACGTCCCCCGGTCAAGCCACGGGGACGACCACGACCGCCGCCGGCGAAGCTCATCGCGTGAGCGCCGCCCATGCCCTCGCCTCGCACTCGACGGTGAGCGACGCGCAGGCCAAGGCGGCCGCGAACCAGGCGGCCGCCCACATCCACGAGACCATCGCGGCCCCCGTCGTGCACACCTCATTCGCGCAGGAGGTCCAGAACTGGGCCCTCAACTGGGAGCCGGTGATCGCGATCCTGTTCTTCACGATCATCATCGTCGTGATGTGGCGGATGTTGAAGGTGATGCCCAAGACCAAGCCACAGCAGATCAAGCCGGCATCCAAGCAGCGGGTCAGCTTCGCCGACGTCGCCGGGGTCGATGACGCCAAGGCCGAGCTGGCCGAGATCGTCGAGTTCCTGCGTGAACCGAAGGGCTTCCAGGCACTCGGCGCGACCGTGCCCAAGGGCATCCTCCTGCACGGGCCCCCGGGTACGGGAAAGACGCTGCTGGCAAAGGCCGTCGCCCACGAATCCGGCGCCCAGTTCTTCGCCCAGTCCGCCGCGTCCTTCGTCGAGATGTTCGCGGGGCTCGGCGCGGCGCGCATCAGGCGCCTGTTCCAGATCGCCCGCAGCCACGAACCGGCGATCATCTTCATCGACGAGCTCGACGCCGTCGGCGGGCGCCGCGGGATGGACATCTCCGGCGAGAAGGACCAGACGCTCAACCAGCTGCTGGTCGAGATGGAC
The DNA here is from genome assembly GCA_963744035.1 of uncultured Solirubrobacteraceae bacterium. Taxonomy (GTDB): domain Bacteria; phylum Actinomycetota; class Thermoleophilia; order Solirubrobacterales; family Solirubrobacteraceae; genus Palsa-744. The sequence continues at coordinate 68,166 of CAVURZ010000003.1, forward strand.
GGCTTCTCCTCCAGTGGGCGGGTCGTTGTGATCGCCGCCTCGAACCTGCTCGAGAAGCTCGACCCGGCCCTGCTGCGCCCGGGCCGTTTCGACCGCCAGGTGTTCGTCTCCCCGCCCGACGTCAAAGGCCGCCTCGGAGTCCTGCAGGTCCACACCCGCCAGAAGCCGATGGGCGACGTCGACCTGGGCCTGGTCGCCCAGCAGACCAGTGGGCTGACCGGAGCCGACCTGGCCAACATCTGCAACGAGGCCGCGATCTTCGCGGCGCGGCGTAAGGACACGAAGATCCAGGCCGCCGACTTCGACGGGGCGATCGAGCGGGTCATCGCCGGGGTCCAGTCGAAGCGCGTCCTCAACCAGCACGAGAAGCGGGTCGTCGCCTTCCACGAGGCCGGCCATGCTCTCTGCGGCGAGCTGCTGCCGTCGGTCGACCGGGTCCACCGGATCTCGATCGTGCCCCGCGGCAAGGCTCTCGGCTACACGCTCAACCTGCCGGCCGAGGACCGTTACCTGAAGACCCGCGAGGAGCTGCTCGACTACATGACCGTCCTGCTCGGTGGCAGGGTCGCCGAGCAGATCGTCTTCGGCGCGATCACCACCGGGGCCTCGGACGACCTCAAGCGCGTCGCCGACATCTCCCACTCGATGGTCCACGACTACGCCATGGGCACGGCCGGCGTGGGACGCTCGCCCGACGGCGACGTGCGCCTGTCCGAGACGACCCTGCGGCTGCGCGACGAAGAGCGCCAGGCGCTGATCGAGGAGGCCCGCAGGGCCGCGCAGAAGCTGATCCTCTCCCACCGCACCCAGCTCGATGAGCTGGCCGGCGAGCTGCTCGAGGGGGAGGTCCTCGAGCGCGAGGCGATCGAACGGATCATGGACGGTGTGCCGCGCCTGGAGCGCCGGCCCGGCCTGGGTCTGCGTGTCGTGGCCGCCGCCAGCCCCGTCGCCCCGCCGCCGGGACCGGCCCCGATCCAGCTGGGAGACGGTTCGGAGGAGGGCGGCACCAAGCGGCTATAGACTGCTCCGGGTGTTCAGCCGCATCGACCACATCGGAGTAGCCGTCGAGGAGCTCGAGCCAGCGCTCGAGCTCTACCGCGACCGCTTCCAGATGTCTCTCGCCCACCGCGAGGTCGTCGATGAGCAGGGGGTCGAGGCCGTGCTGCTGGACCTCGGCGAGAATCATGTCGAGCTGCTGGCCCCGCTGGGGGCCGACACGCCCGTCGGCAAGTTCCTCGCCCGCCAGGGCCCCGGCCTGCATCACGTCGCCTACCAGGTGCGCGACATCGAGGCGACCCTGGATGAGCTGAAGCTCGCCGGCACCCAACTGATCGACACCGAGCCACGGATCGGCATCCGCGGGTCACGGGTCGCCTTTATCCATCCACGCTCGAGCCTGGGCGTGCTAACCGAGATAGTCCAGCCTGCGGAGGGTCACTGATGGCAACGAACATCCGTCTCAACATCGGCTTCCAGGGGGGCCAGATGCTGGCCATCCGGGTCACCGGCGAGCAGCACAAGGCGCTCATGAAGGCGCTGGGCGAGAAGGGCTGGCACGACATCGAGAGCGAGGACGGCCCCGTGCGGCTGGACCTCGCGCAGGTCGTCTACGTGAGCTCCGAGAGCCCGGAGCCGCGGGTCGGCTTCGGCTAGGCCGCGCAGGCCTCCGCCGCCAGGACGTCGCTATGAGCACGAGGATCGGCATCGTGGGGATGCCCAACGCGGGCAAGTCCTCGCTGTTCAACGCCCTGACCAAAGCGGGCGCCGAGGCGGCCAACTACCCGTTCACCACGATCGAGCCGAACGTCGCCGTGGTGCCGGTGCGGGACCGGCGCCTGGAGGAGGTCTCCCAGACCGTGCACTCCTCGGAGATCGTCTGGGACACGATCGACTTCCACGACATCGCCGGGCTGGTCGCAGGAGCCCACAAAGGCGAGGGCCTGGGCAACCGCTTCCTGGCCAACATCCGCGAGACCGACGCCCTGGTGCACGTCGTCCGCGCCCATGGCGATGAGAACGTGATCCACCCCGAGGGCCGGGTCGACCCGCTGGCGGACATCGAAACGATCGAGACCGAGCTGATCCTGGCCGACCTGGAGACCGCGGAAAAGCGGATCGACAAAGTCGGCAAACAGGCCCGCGGCGGCGACCGTGTCGCGATCGCCGAAGAGGCCTGGCTGACCGAGGTGATCGGCGCACTGCAGGCCGGACGCCCCGCCCGCGTCGTGCCGGTTCCCGACGAGGCGCCCCACGCCGCCCGCGACCTGGGCTCGCTGACGGCCAAGCCCGTGCTGTTCGTGGCCAACGTCGATGAGGGCTCCGAGGAGATCCCCGCGGCGATCGCCGAGCACGCCGCCGCCCAGGGCGCCCGGGTCGTGGCTGTCTCATCGCGGATCGAGTCGGAGCTCTCAGAGCTCGAGGACGACGAGGCGGCCGCGATGCGTTCAGAGCTGATGTCCCTGCCGGCGGACGGTGTCGTCGTCGACACCCCGCTCGAGCGGGTCGTCAAAGAGGCCTTCGGGCTGCTCGAGCTACAGGTCTTCTTCACCGCAGGTGAGGCCAAGCCGGCCCAGTCCTGGCACCTGCGCCGCGGGCTGTCCGTGTGGCATGCCGCCGGGCAGATCCACTCGGACATCCAGAAGGGCTTCGTGCGGGCCGAGGTGATCGGCTGGCGCGAGCTGGTCGAGGCCGGCGGTTACGCGGGCGCCCGGGACAAGGGCACGCTGCGCCTCGAGGGCCGCGACTACACGATGGCCGACGGTGACGTGATCACCGTCAAGTTCACTCCCTAGCCAGCTTCTCCAGGCGCTCGGCCAGGCGGCGCATGCCCAGCTCGGCGGCGACCTTCGCACCGCCGGAATGGTCGGTCGGCTGCTCGCCGGGGAGCGCCACCTCGACCGTCTGAAGCGTTGCGATCTCCTTGAAGTCCGCCAGCAGCCCGGCGTTCTCCGCGATCGCCGCGGCGATCCGCACGGTCAGCGGTTTCGCCGCCTGGGCCTTTCCGGACGTGATGGCCTGCGCGGCAGCGATGACGCCCTCGAGGCTGTCGTGTTCGCGCAGCAGCTCAGCCGCCGTCTTTGCGCCCACGCCCGGCGCCCCGGGCAGCCCGTCGGAGGGATCCCCGCGCAGCGCGATGAAGTCGGGCACCTGCCGGGGATCGACCCCGTATCGCTCGCGGACCCCGGCGGGGTCGATCAGCCCGGAGATCACGCCCTTGCTCAGCTCGACCACGCTGACCCCCTCGCCGACGGCGCCGTAGAGGTCCCGGTCGCCGGTCAGCAGCAGCGCCTCGCCGCCGGCCGCCTGCTCGGCGCGTGCGAAGGAGAACATCACGTCGTCCGCCTCCAGCGACTCGTGGGTCACATAGGTCCAGCCCATCCCCTCGAGCAGCTTCGGGGCCAGCCCCCACTGGCGGCGCAGCTCGTCCGGCATCGGGTCCCGGTGAGCATGGTAGGCCGGGTAGAGGCCTACCCGGTAGGCGGCCTCCTCCGCGCCCATGCAGGCGATCACGGCTCGCGGCGTCGGGCGTCCGGCGGACGGTTCGAGCAGCCCCAGCAGCGCATTGGCCGTTCCCAGCAGCGCGTTGACCGGCCGGCCCTCGGCGTCGGAGATCGATTTGGGCAGCGCGAAGTAGGAGCGGTACAGCAGCCAGGGGACGTCGGCGATCAGCAGTGGCCCGGCCATCGCCGGAGCCTAGATGCTCAGCCCTCGAGCATCCAGCACATTTCGGTCCACAGGAAATGATTCGGACCGTTCAGCAGTGGGCTTTTCAGTTCAAGCGCGGCAACATCGCCGTGGATCACCACCGCCGCACGGCCGATCGCCCGCAGCTGGGCCTGCATCCGCCGGTGTGCGCCCGGCGTGTGAGACAGGGTCTGCAGACGCACCTGCCAGCGCTGCTCACAGGTGCGGTGGCCGCGCGTCGCCCGCAGCGGCGCGTTGAGGATCGCGCAGGCGCCCGCGGCGTTGCCGGCCAGCTCGGCCCGGACGAAGTTTCCGGCCGCCCGGCGCACCCAGGCGATCTGTTCGGGGGTGCCCGAAGAGTGAGCCGCCAGGGCCGAGGCCGGGGAGAGCATCGCGGAGACACTCGCCAGTAGGACCAGGACCGCGCGTCTGGCGCTCATGCCACCGCCTTTCGGCAACAGGCCGTGATCCTTGAGCTTCTGCGTTTTTGCTGGACGAATGTTCCAGAGCCTATGTCCGCCGGCGGCGGGGATGCCCCGTGCGAGTCCGGGGCACCCTGCCGCCTCAGGCGACTAACTCACCGTCAGAGGCCCAGGGAGCCGTTCTGGCTCTGCGAGTTGCTCTGACCGGTGCCGTTGCTGTTCTTCGCCGAGGAGAACGTCCCGGCGTCGTTGGACTGGGTCACGCCACCACCCGGGCCGCACTGCGCGCCCGAGTCGTTGGAGCCGAGGCTCAGCAGCGAGAACGGGGAGTTGATGTTCTTCTGCCCGCTCTTTGCCGTGCTTTCGGCCGTCTGGTTGGTGGTGTTCTCGTTGCTGGCCGACTGGCTCTGATCGAGCTTCGGCGGGGCACCCTTGCCACCCTTGCCGGGGTCGCCGTAGCCACCCGACGGGGGAGGCCCGGACGGCTTGCCACCGGAGGGCGGCGGGCCGGACGGCTTGCCGCTGGACGGAGGGGGACCGGACGGGTCACCCTTGCCGCCCTTCGGCGGGCAGTGCTTCTTGGGCGGCCCCGAAGGTCCACCCTTGCCGCCGCTGGGCGGGGGACCCGAGGGCCCACCCTTGCCGCCCTGGGGCGGCGGTCCCGACGGCGCGCCAGGGCCGCTCGCGGAGCCGTCCTGGCTCTGCGAGTTGCTCTGCCCGGTGCCGTTCTTGTTCGACGCCGAGGACCCGGTGGTCGCGTGGTTGGACTGGTCGACGTTCCCGTTGTTCGAGTCCACGCTGAGGATCGAAATGGGAGCGTTGACGTTGACCTGCTTGCTCGTCGCCGAGCTTTCGGCCGTCTGGTTGGTCGTGTTCTGGTTGCTCGCCGACTGGCTCTGCTCCTGCTGCGGAGCGCTGCCGCCGGCGTCGTAACCCTTCGGGTCGGGAGCAGCAGGCGTCACAGTCCCGCTCTGGCTCTGACCGTTGCTCTGCCCGGTGCCGTTGTCATTCGACGCCGAGGAGATGGTCTTGCCGGTGTTGGACTGCGTCACGTCGCCGTTGTTCGCGCCCACGCTCAGGATCGAGATCGGGACGTTCACATTGGCCTGCTTGCTCTTGGCCGTGCTTTCGGCCGTCTGGTTCGTTTCGTTGCTGTTGGTTGCCGACTGGGTCTGCTTGAGCAGCCCTCCCAGCGGTCCTCCGCCTTGGCTTTGACCGGCGAGCGCGCTGCTCGGGACGGCCGCCAGAGCGAGGGCGCTGAGCGCCGACACCATGACATGGCGTTTCATTGATTTTGCTCCTTTCAGAGCTTCGTTCTGATTTCCAGTGGGCGCGCGATCACTCGCGATCGGCGCCAGGTGTGACTCCCGGGCTGCTCTAGCCGGGGCGCTCTGGAATCAGGACGAAGGGCACCGGGCGCAGCGGATCACTCGCGATCCGCAGGCGGCGCATCGCCCAGAGGCCTCCTGCCATCAGGAGGCCCGCGAGGGTGAAGAGGGTCAGTCCGGCGGGGGCTCCGCCGCCGGGGCCGGCGACGCCCGCGGGGCCACTGCCGCCGGGGCTCGGCTGGGGGGCCAGCGGCGCCTGCCGCGCAGCGGTTGCGCCGCTTTCTCCGGCGGCGGCTTGCGTCGGCGTGGCGGCCGGGGCCGTGAGCGTCTGTGCGGCGCGGGGGCCACCGAGCGAATCGGTGCCGGCCGCGGGGTGCGCGGTCCGCGAGCTGTGGTTCGCGAGGACGGCTCCGGTGGGCTGCTGGGGAAGCTGGCCGGCGGCGAGGGGTCCGTCCGTTACGCCGCCGGCAGCGGCGGGCGCGGGAGCATCCTGCGACGCGCCGACCGGCTGTGCGGTCCTCGACTCCGTCGGGCCGCCGCCGGAGGCCGGCGAGCTCGGACGCGAGCTGGAGCTTTCGAGGATCCGCGGCACGGGAGGGCGCCCGACGAGGGGCGGCGCGCCGCTCGCCGTGAGTGCCCCCGAGACTGTCGAGCCAACGCTTGAGAGTGTCGGCGCCGCTGTCCGCGTCAAGGTCTGCACGACACCGGGAAGGACGCTGGCCGAGCCTCCGTTGGCAGGCACCGCGGAGGTGACACGGTTGAGCGTCCCGGTGAGCGCTTTCGTGACCCCGGTGGGGACGGCGGCCGACACCGTGGAGAGGGTTCCGCTGACCGTCCTGGTGACGCCGGTGGGTACCGCTGAGGTCACCCGGCCGACGGTGGAGGTCACGGTCTTCGTGACCCCTGTCGGGACGGCTGCCGCGACATGGCTGACGGCGCCGGTGACGGTCGCCGGGACGCCGGCTGCCTGGGCCGCTCCGGCGACTCGCTTGAGGGTGTTTGCCACGGGCGCTTGGGCAGGTGCCGGAGCAGCCTGTGTTGCGGGGCTCGTGACGAGCTTCTGCACAGGCGCGGCGGCGGCCTGGACGACGGGCGTGACCGATTTGGCCGGGCCTTCAAGCAGCGGGAGTTCTGCGAGGGCGGCCGGTGCGAATGTCAGCAGACCGGCGAGGGTCAGCAGTGACGCCGAGAGGGCCACGCGGGGTGAGAGCTTGTCAGCCGATCCAGGCATAGAAGCGTTCACCGGGTTTTTCCCCTGGACGAATGTTCTAGATCACTTCAAATCGCAAAATGTGTGCAAATTGCGGCATTTTCGGATTCGAATATGCGAATCAGGCGAGCTTCCGCCACTGAGCGCGGCGTTTTCAGGCGGTCGGTGAGGTGCCGCCGTTGGTGCTGACGGAGGCCCCCGTCGCGCTCCCACCGGAGGTCGGCGCGACCCCGCCCTGTCCGCCCACGGGGGTCGATGCGGGAGGTGTCGGGGTGCCCTGGCGGGACTGCCCGCTGTGGTCCGCCTCGGGCTTGACGACGGAGCCGTTGCGGATGCTGAAGTAGGCCCAGGTGGAGCTCAGCCCGAGGCGGCCGGCCAGTTCCGGACCGCCGATCACGGTGGCCCCGCGCGAGCCCATCACCCGAGCGCTGAGGATGCGCGGCGAGACGCCCCGCTTGAGCACCTCGATCCCCCTGAAGGAGCCCTTGAATAGACCGTGCAGCATGCGTGCCACGACGGTGAAGCTGAGGTCGAGCTTCCACTTCGAGGCGGTGCCTTCGTAGGCATCGACCACCCCTCGCAGCCAGGGCTCCGGTTCGGCGCCGGGGAAGCCGTTCTCGACGTTCTCGGTCATGCCTCCCGAGCTGGCGAAGAAGTAGGTGATGGCAGGCTTGCCGGCGTAGAGCACGATCTGTCCCGCGGTGGCAGCCACGGCGGCGTTGGAGGCGGCCGTTTCGGCTGCGGCTCCCCGGTAAACCTGCGAGCGGGTGTCGGAGTAGACGTCAAAGCGCGAGCCTCCCGCGTGGGAGGTCAGGGCGTAGGTGCGACTGGCGACGGCCTGCGCCTCGAGCGCGGCGGCGGGGTAGCTCGCGGGCATCTCGGCGGCGACGACGCCGCGCACGTAGCGCTCCAGCGGGATCCGCTTCACCTTCGAGCCGACCAGCACCTTGACGACCTCCTTGGCCGGCGCCTGGCCGAGGGTGGTGCCGGTGTAGTAGTGGGCCAGGATGGCGCTGTAGGTGTAGCCGTGCAGGGCGTAGCCACGGGCGCCTTCCTGGCTCATGCCGACGCCGTGCCCGTCGCCGGCGCCTTCGATGATCAGTGAGGAGGCACCGGCCGTCGCGGACATCGAGGCGAGCATCACGAGGGCCGCGCCGAGCGCCAGAGCGATGTTCCTCGCGGGCCGCAGGGCTCTCGCGGGGAGCCCTTCGGGGCGGTGATAGGTTGAGCCGGTGAGGTCCATCTGCTCTTCGTTGAACACGCGAGCGGGCAGACGGTCGCGGTCGAGAGAGGGAGATCCCATGGGTTCGAGGTCGGGTTCGCAGGGCGTCGGCGTGAGGGCTGCACGATGACTGGCGGGGATCGTGAGCGCGATGTTCTCGACGCCGTGCCGACGGATCTGCTGATCGACGGCGAGTGGCGCCCGGCCAGCGGCGGCGGCCGCCTGGGCGTCGAGGACCCCGCGACGGGCGAGACCCTGATCGAGGTCGCCGATGGGACCCCGGAGGACGCGATGGCCGCCCTGGGCGCTGCCGCCGGCAAACAGGCCGAGTGGGCCAGGAGCGCTCCCCGCGACCGCGGCGAGATCCTGCGCCGGGCCTATGAGGCGATCGTCGAGCAGACCGATGAGCTGGCTCTGCTGATGACCCTGGAGATGGGAAAGTCGGTTGCCGAGTCGCGCTCGGAGATCGCCTACGCGGCGGAGTTCTTCCGCTGGTTCTCCGAGGAGGCCGTCCGCATACACGGCCGCTACATGGTCAACACGACCGGCAAGGGCCGGATCCTCACGATGCGCCAGCCGGTCGGGCCGTGCGTGTTCGTCACGCCCTGGAACTTCCCGACCGCGATGGGCACGCGCAAGCTCGCGCCGGCGATCGCGGCGGGCTGCACGATGGTCGTCAAGCCCGCCCAGCAGACGCCCCTGTCGATGCTCGCCCTGGCCAAGATCCTTCAGGATGCCGGCCTGCCCGACGGGGTGCTGAACGTGATCACCGCCAAGCGCTCGGGTGCCGTGATCGAACCGCTGCTGAAGGATTCCCGCACGCGGAAGCTGTCGTTCACGGGCTCGACCGAGGTCGGCCGGACGCTGATCGAACAGTCCGCCCACCAGGTACTGCGGGTCTCCATGGAGCTCGGCGGCAACGCCCCGTTCGTGGTGTTCGAGGATGCCGACCTCGATGCCGCGATCGAGGGGGCGATGCTGGCCAAGATGCGAAACGTCGGCGAGGCCTGCACGGCGGCCAACCGCTTCCACGTCCACGAGTCGATCGCCGAGGAGTTCGCCTCGCGCCTGGCCGAGCGGATGGGCAAGCTCACCGTCGGCCGGGGCACCGAGCCCGACGTCGACGTCGGGCCGCTGATCGATCAGAACCAGCGCGACAAGGTTGCCGAACTGGTCGATGACGCCGTGTCGAAGGGCGCCGAGGTCCTGATCGGAGCCGGCCGCCCGGACGGGCCCGGCTACTTCTATGAGCCGACCGTCCTGTCGGGCGTCCCCGACGGGGCGCGGCTGCTCGACGAGGAGATCTTCGGTCCGGTCGCCCCGGTCGCCACCTTCTCCACGGAGGAGCAGGCAGTGGCCGCGGCCAATCGCACCGAGTACGGCCTGGTCGCCTACGTCTACACCCGCGACCTCGAACGGGCCTTCAGGGTCTGCGAGGGAATTGAGACCGGCATGGTCGGTCTCAACCAGGGCGTCGTATCCAATCCCGCCGCGCCGTTCGGCGGCGTCAAGCAGTCCGGCTTCGGCCGCGAGGGCGGCTTCGAGGGCATCAGCGAGTACCTCGAGACCAAGTACGTCGCAATCGGGCTGTAAAGCGATGATCGAGCGCATCGAGGACATGCCACCCGGAACCATCGGCTTTCGAGCCGAAGGGAAAATGACCCGGGATGACTATCGCGAGGTTCTCGAGCCTGTGCTGCACGGAGCGGCCGCGGCGGGAGAGATCCGCATGCTGTTCATGATCAGGACCTTCGATGGCCTCGAGCCGGCGGCCTGGTTCGATGACATCAAGACGGGCCTGGGCCTCGGCATCGGGCACCACTCGGCCTGGAAGCGCTCGGCCATCGTGACCGACGTGGACTGGCTCGCAAAGGCGTTCGCGTTCTTCGCCTGGATGACCCCCGGCGAAGTCAAGGTCTACGGACTCGACGAGTTCGCCGCGGCCAGGACCTGGGTCGCGGACTGACAAACACGCTGTCCTAGCGGCGTCTATTCGGAAGGCGCAGCTTCGCTGTCCGCGTCCTGCTCGCCTTGGAGAAGCCGGGCGCCGAGACTCCGACGAGGATCTTCACCCGGACTCCAGGGTGTGCCCGCAGGAACGCCACGCCGGCCCTGGTCAGGGTGATCGACACCGACCTGTGCGCGCCGGCCGCCAATGAGAAGACGGTCCTGCCCAACGTGACGCGGCGGACCTTGGCTTTGCTCGCGGCGCTGGCCTTGCCCGACGGTCGTGGGGCTGGGAGTTCGGCTTCCGCAATTCCCGTGACCGTGCACGGTTTCTCGGCTTTCGGACATTTCGCGTTTATGCCGGTGCGAAGTTTCGTGGGAGTCCCGCCGCCGCCTGTGATCTCGGGAGGGTTCCCTTCGACTTCCGGTTCGGGGACATGCGGTTCTTCGGATTTGGTCGGCTGTGAGATCGGCGTGCTCGGTCCGTGCTGTTCGGGTGGCGGTCCTCCTTCGCTCTTCGGCGGCCCCAGATGCGGGATCCGGTCGACCTTGACGACCACTTCGTCTTTGAGGTCGACCTGGTCGCCGTTGATGTTGCTCGAGAACGAGTGGGGGAACTTGAATGTCTGTTCTGCCTGGGCGCTCGTGAGGTCGACGTAAAAGATGTTGCTCGGCGATAGCGCCAGCAGGTATTCGATGTCCGAGCTGGGGTCGCCCGAGGTGCCGACGCCTGAGTGCTCTGAGCACAGTTCGGCATCTTCGGGATTGCCGGCCGTCACCGAGATCAGGCTGCCTGACAGCGGGTAGCCGAACCTCACCGACATCGCCCCGATCTGTTCGGGTACATAGTCGAGTTCGGTCAGGCCTATCCCCGGAGCCCCGTTGGCCGGCGGCGGTTCGGTGCTCTTCTGCAGGTAGTCGCAGGTGGACGGTTCTTCGAGGTTTTCCTGATGGAGCACGAATTCATAGGTGCCGGTTCCTTCGAGATGATCCGGACCGGCATCGAAGCCGATGCCCAAGTCGTCGGGGTTCGGCGGCGAGGTGCCAGAGCCCAGCGTCACGCTGGTGAATTCCCGTTTGAGTTGGAAGTTGAAGTCGGCGATTTCGGTGTCGCCCAGGCCGTCTGTGTAGTGCTCGGTGTAGGTGCCCTGAACTTCGATCGCGACCGACGGGAACTGTTCGTAGACGTAACTCGGTTCCGGTAGTGGCGGCGGCGTTTCGGCGAAGCTCGGCGTGGAGGGAATCAGCGCCAGGCCTCCCACCAGCCCGCAGGCGCTCAGCAGACGAAGCAGAGACACGAATCCTGATCTGCGCATACTGCCCCCGAACACTCTGATTCTCGACGCGCCGACTCTGCAATCGGCTCCCGAAAAATCATACGGAGTCGGGTCTGTCTGCGGCAACTGCTGAACAAGCGCCGACCTCGCACCCGGCCGACGGCTGCTTCCTCAGCCCGGCACTCCATCGCGATGCCCGTCGGCGCTAGCGAGGGGGTCACGCAACCGGACCCCCTTGCGCCGGGGAGTGCAGACCGACTACGTTGATCTTGCCGTTCCAACTCCACCGATCAGTGGCCATAGGGGGAAGCGATGAGCACGCAGACGACCATCGAGAGCAACGAGCTTTTCATCGGAGGAGACTGGATCTCCCCGCAGGGCACGGGGCGCATATCGGTGCAGGCCGCCAGCACCGAGGAGATCATCGGCTCGGTTCCCGACGGGACGAACGCCGATATCGACCTCGCCGTGCGGGCTGCCCGCGGGGCCTTCGATGATCCCGGCGGCTGGTCGTCCTGGTCGAGCGAGGACCGGGCGCAGGCGCTCGAGCGCCTTGCCGCGGCGCTGGCGGGCCGCGGCGAGGAGATCGCGCACCGCGTCTCGATGCAGAACGGCATGCCGATCTCATTCGCCCTGCAGGTCGAGGCCCTGTTCCCGGCCCTGCTCGCCCAGTACTACGCCGGCCTGATCCGCCAGACGGCGCTGCAGGAAGACCGCCCCGGGCTGCTCGGCGGCACGATCCACGTGCTGCGCAAGCCGGTTGGCGTCGTCGGCGCGATCGTGCCGTGGAACTACCCGCAGACCCTCGCGATGTTCAAGCTCGCCCCGCTGCTCGCCGCGGGTTGCACCGTGGTCATGAAGCCGAGCCCGGAGACGGTGCTCGACAGCCTGCTGCTGGCCGATGCCATCAGCGAGGCCGGGCTGCCGCCGGGCGTCGTCAACATCGTGCCCGCCGGGCGCGAGGTCGGGGCCTACCTGGTCGAACACCCGGGCATCGACAAGGTCGCCTTCACGGGGTCAACTGCGGCGGGCCGGGTGATCGCGCGGCGCTGCGGTGAGCTGCTGCGCCCCGTCACGCTGGAGCTCGGCGGCAAGTCGGCCGCGATCGTGCTCGACGACGCGGACCTGGCCGGCTCCACCGAAGCCCTGTTCGCCGCGACGATGGCCAACAACGGGCAGACCTGCAACATCGGCACGCGGGTGCTTGCGCCGCGGGGACGCTACGACGAGGTCCTGGAGGTCTTCAGCGGCCTCGCCAACGCGCTCGTGGTCGGCGACTCGCTGGACCCTGCGACCCAGGTCGGCCCGGTGGCCAGCGCCCGTCAGCGTGAGCGCATCGAGGGCTACATCGAGAAGGGCCTTGCCGAGGGCGGGCGGATCGTCGCCGGCGGCGGTCGCCCGCCGGAGCAGGACCGCGGCTGGTTCGTGCAGCCGACGATCTTCGCCGACATCGACAACAGCGACACGATCGCGCGTGAGGAGATCTTCGGGCCGGTGCTCGCGGTGATCCCCTACGACGGCGTCGATCAGGCCGTGGCGATTGCCAACGACTCCGAATTCGGGCTCGGCGGCAGCGTCTGGAGCCGCGACCCCGAGCGCGCCCAGGATGTTGCGCGGCGTGTGCAGACCGGCAGCATCGGCATCAACCACTACATGCTCGACCCGGCCGCCCCGTTCGGCGGAGTCAAGGCCAGCGGTATCGGGCGCGAGCTTGGACCCGAGGGCCTGGCGGCCTACCTGCAGCTGCAGTCGATCTACGAGGCTGCACCGCAGTCCGACGACGCACCGTAGCCCCGCGGCGCCCCTGTAGGTTCCTGAGCCGACCGAAGGGATCGAGATGGCGCAGTACTGGCTCAAATCGCTGGCCCCCGCCCAACCCGGCGGAGACGAGGATGACTGGATGCCCCGGCGAGGCCTGGAGGATTTCGAGCTTGCCACCGGCCCCGCCATGCGCGAGCGCCAGCCGCAGATGGCCGGCGGCGACCGCGTGCTGCTTCATGCGCCGCTGCAGTCGCGGGTGTTCGCCGAGGGTGAGATCACAGGGCCGCCGAGCTGGCAGCCGGGTCGTCCCGGCGGCGAGCGCTGGCCCTGGGTTTACCCCTTTCGCGTCGAGGCCTGGGTGGCGCTCGTGAGCGACGGGCCGCTGACCGCCGAGGTCGCCCCGAAAGCTGCGCTGGGCCGCCTGGAGAGCGGTGGCGGATACGCGCCGCTGAGCAAACCCGAGCACGCCGCGATCCTCAAGCAGCTGCTCGCGGCTCCAGGCGTCCGAACCGTCTAACCGGCCCGGCCGCCGGCCCTTGAAGGGATGGTGAGAGGCGAGTAGGTTTGATGGGTACAGGCGGGAGTGCTTGAAGCATCATGGAGAGGGTCGTATGGGGAAGCAGGGTGTTGTCGTTTTGACTGCAGGCTCGGGGCGATGACCACCGCCTCACGCGTCCGTCTGCGGCTCGTGGGAGACGAGCGGCTGGTCGCCTCCGTGCGTCACGGCGACTCGGCGGCCTTCGAGGCGATGTATGACCGCCACTCCGCCGAACTTCTGTCCTTCTGCGTCTACATGCTGGGCTCCCGCCACGACGCCGAGGATGCCGTCCAGGCGACCTTCGCCTCCGCCTACCGGGCTTTGCGCTCCGATCGGCGCACGGTCGTGCTGCGGCCCTGGCTGTTCGCGATCGCTCGCAACCACTGCCTGAGCATCCTGCGCCGCCGCAGGCCCTGGGTCGAGCTGAACGGCGAGCAGGCGCTGAACGGCGACCCGCTGCGCGAGCTGGAACTCCGCGAGGAGGTACGCCAGATGATCGAGGGCCTGCGGACATTGCCCGAGTCCCAGCGGGCATCACTGGTACTGGCCGAGCTGCACGGCTTCAGCCAGGCCGAAATCGGCTCGGTCCTGGGCGTCCAGACAGATCAGGTGAAGGCCTTCATCTGCCAGGCACGCTCGAACCTGATCTCCGAGCGCACGGCCCGCGAGGCCGACTGCACCGAGATCCGCGAAGAGCTGGCCACGGCGCGCGGCGCGGCGCTGTTGAGAAGCCGCCTGCGCCGGCACCTGCGCTCCTGCGACGAGTGCCGGCTCTACGCCGACGGCGTCGCCAGCCAGCGCCGCCACCTGGGCGTGCTGCTGCCGCTGGTGCCGTCGCTGATGCTCAAGTACCGGGCCCTGGAAGAGGCCCTGGGGATCGCCCCGGCCACCGACCCGGCGGGCTACTCCGGCGGAACGGCAGTCGGGGGCTCGGTCGCGGCCGGAGCGGCCGGGGTCGCCGGCGGCGGCTTCAAAGCGCTCGCCCTGAAGGTGATGGCCGGGCTTGCCTTCCTGGGAGCCGGCGCGGGCGCGGGCGCCTCGGTTCTGATCAGCCCCTCCGCGCCGCCGGCACCGTCGCATCCTGTTTCGGTGGCCACGGCGGCCGACCGCGCCTCGGCGCAGACGCCGGCGGGTATCCAGGCGGCCCTGCGTGAAGGCCGTTCGGGGGCCGTCTCCGGCGGGGGTGGCTCCTCGAGCCAGGCTGCGGCCGGTGAAGGCGGCGGCGGGAACGGTCGAACCACGAGCGACGGGCGATTGCTGGCGGCTGTTCCCGGCGCTCCGGCGGGAAGCCCGAAGAGCGACGCCGAACGGATCCAGCGTCGCGAAGAACGCGAACGCCGGGGCGATGAACAGCAGCACCGGGCCGAAGAAGAACGCCGCCATCAGCTCGAAGAACGGGCCCCCGGCGCGCGGGCCCAGAGCCAGGCCGAACATCAACGGGCGCGCCAGGAACGGCTGGCCACCACCCAGCCCCGTGTGGCCAAGACCGAAGAAGAACGCCAGCGGGCACATGAAGAACGCGCCTCGGCCGGCCCCTCACATCCGCCGCGGACCAAAGAAGAACGCGTCCTGGAGCGCAAGGAACGCAAACCCGAACAGGTCTCCCGGCCTCCCAGGAGCGAAGCCGAACTCCAGCAGCGCCGCGAAGAACGCCAACGCCGCCGCGAAGAAAAGAAGGCCGCCGAAACCCCTGGCGGCTGAGCCGCCGGGCTCGGGCTATTTGTACTTGTAGTGGTCCTTGTTGGTGAGGGGGGTGGTGCCCGTCGCCGTCGTCACGGTCACATCCACGGTTCCTGCGGCGTGAGCGGGCGAGCTCGCGGTGATCGAGGTGGCGGAGTTGACGAGCACACCGGACGCCTTGGCTTCGCCGAACCGGACGATCGCTTCAGAGGTGAAGCCGGTACCCGTGATGCTCACCGTCGTGCCACCCGCGACCGGGCCTTTCTTGGGAGCCAGCTTCGTCAGGACCGGGAGCTGGGCCAGGCGCTGGGAGCAGCCGGCCGTGAGGTTGCTCCACTCCTGCTGGAACCAGTACTCATCGCCGTTGATGAGTTGGTTGTAGTCAGCGCCGTCCGGGGCGACGCCGAGCGGTTCGCCGAATTCGGTCTTGGTCTTGAAGGTCCGGCACTTGTCCGCCGCCTCCTGGCCCTTGCTGTCATACCAGGCGTTCAGCTCGGGGTCGGTCAGCGACTCGCTGTGCTCATGGGCGAGGCCCCCGGCGATCGTCGCGTCGGAGGGATTTTCGTTCGGGTGCTGTTCGCCGGGGTCGCAGGACAGGCCGGCAACGTAGGGGTTGTTGGCGTAGATGATCACGCCGCCGCTGACGGGGATGAAGCCGTGGTAGGCGCAGTAGCCCGGATGGGCGGTTCCGTCGGAGCAGGACTTTTCGTTGGCTTCAAAGCAGCTTTCGACCCCCGGCGGGGTCAGCAGGAAATACTCGTGCTGCAGGTCGCTGGGCAGTTTGTGGGCTTCCACGAAGCTCGCGATCTCGCTGCGCAGCTGCGCGTCCGTCAGGCAGATCGGCGCTGCCGCGCAGCCGTTCGCCGGATAGGGGTCGCTGTCGGCTAGGGCGCCCGCGAAGTGCGAGTCGTAGTTGGCGAATTCCCCCAGGCCGTTGCCGTACTGGGTGAGGACAGAGTCGGTGTTCAGCAGGCCGCCGCTGTCATGGGCCAGATCTTCCAGGTAGCGGTTGACCCCTGCCTGATAGCCGGCCGGATAGGCCGGGGAGCCGGAGGGTGCCCAGTAAAGGGTGTAGTTGCTGTTGGAGCTCATGACCGGACCGCCGTGGTAGGTCAGCGGCGCTTTGGAGGTCTTCGCACTGAGCGCCCTGGGGCCCTGCGCCGGCATGTAGCTGAGGGCCCTGCCCGGCAGCTGGACGATCACGGCCGAGGCGTTTGTCGCCAGGCAGCCGAGCAGCCCCAGCACTAGAACCGCCGCCAGCGCGGCGCCGCGCGCCGTCCGTCCGCGCCCCGCGCCGTGCGGAGGCGTGCCGAGTCCCTCAACCAAGCCCTTCATCTCCCTCTGCTCTCCCCACTTCACCTGGCTGCCCTGCCGTTCCCGAGTCTAACCCCCCGGGCCTGCCGGCGCGCGCTCCAGCAGATCGCCGCGATCAGCGGCCGATCAGCTCGCGGATGAAGCCGCTGCCGATCGATGACAGGCCCAGCAGCGAGCCGAACAGCACGACCGCGTCGATGCTCTCGCGGCCCTGGCTGGTCCAGTAGTCGTCAGCCAGGTTCAGCCACAGGGCGAACTCGTCCAGGGTCAGGGCGGCGCCGCTGCCGTAGGCCGCCGCCGTCACCCGCGAGGCCCACCTGCCTTCGGCGACCCCGACCTCCAACATCCACAGATACCCGACGGCCAGCAGGCCGCAGATGCCGAAGGTCATGTGGTGGATGTGCCGCCCGCCAGGAGTGATGTTGCGGAACGGCCCTCGTTCGGCGCGGATCGCGTGGGTGATCGCACGCACCGAGGCGAACGTCACGAAGAACGAGCCGGTCGACAGCAGCCGCCGCTCCTTGCGCTTGTCGGAGAAATGCTTGTGATAGAGGTGTTTGACCCGGGCGGGGCTCGGCGGAGGTGTGACCGAGGTGTGGTTCGCCGGCAGGTCTGGCGGGGTCATCGCCATCACCATATTGGACGCGAGATAGTCTCCGGGGGATGGCAGCCGACGTGTCCGAGTCACCGCTGCAGGCAGCCTCGAGGATCGCCCCGCTGGCGGCCGGCCTGGCCGAGCAGACCGAGAGTGATCGCGCCCTGCCCGGAGAGCTGATCGAGCAGCTTCGCGAGGCCGGCCTGTTTCACCTCTGCCTGCCGCGCTCGCTCGGCGGACCGGAGGCCGAGGCCGGAGAGATGTTCATGGCCCTTGAAGCACTGGGCCGGGGCGATGGTGCGGTCGGCTGGTGCGCGATGATCGCCTCCACCAGCTGTCTGCTGGGCGCCTACCTGCCGGTCGAGGATGCGACCGAGATCTTCGGCGGCGGGCGTTCGATCGCCGCCGGCGTGTTCGCGCCGAGCGGCCGGGCCCGGCGAACGGAGCAGGGCTTTCTCATCGACGGCCGGTGGGCCTTCGCCAGCGGCATCGGCCATGCCGACTGGATGCTCGGCGGCTGCCTGGTGATGGAGGGCGAGGCCCCCGAGATGCTCGAGTCCGGCCGGCCCGACGTGAGGCTGATGGCGATGCCCTCATCGGAGGTCGAGGTGATCGACACCTGGAACGTCTCCGGCCTGTGCGGAACGGGGAGCCATGACGTCACCGCGCAGGCCTGCGCGGTCTCCGCAAGCCGCGGCATCTCTCTGTTCACCGATCGCCCCCGCGAGCGCGGAGCGCTGTATGCCTTCCCCCTGTTCGGGCTGCTGGCCCTTGGCATCTCGGCCGTCGCCCTGGGCATCGCCCGCGGCGCCGTCGATGAGCTGCTGGCGCTCGCACAGGCCAAGCGCCCCGCGCCCGGTTCGCGCTCGCTCGGCGAACGGCCAGCGGTGCAGGCCGAGCTGGCACGCGCCGAGGCGTCCCTGCGTGCGGCCCGGGCCCTGGCGCTGGAGCAGATCGACTCGGCATGGAAAGCTGCTGAGAACGGAGATGCCCTCTCGGACGAGCTGAAGCTCGGTCTGCGCCTCGCCGCGACCCACGCGACGGAGACGGCGGCCGGCGTCGCCACGGCGATGTATCGCGCCGGAGGGGGGAGCTCCATCTACTCCAGCAGTCCTCTGCAGCGCAGATTCCGCGACGCCAATGTGGCCACCCAGCACATGATGGTCGCGCCGGCGACCTGGGAGCTGACCGGCCGGCTGCTGTTCGGCCAGCCGACGGACGCCTCTCAGCTTTAGGCCCGACGGCGACGCTGGCTAGAGTCTGCGCGATGAGCTATTTGAGAAGGACTTCCCCCGTCGCGCTGCTGCTTGGCATCCTCGTACTCGCCCTGGTGCTGGCCGGCTGCGGCTCCTCCTCGTCCTCCTCTGGAAACGGCATCGAATCGAAATCCGCCTCGGCGATCCTGGAAGCGACCAAAACGGCGGCCTCGGAAGCCAAATCGGTGCACATCGAAGGCTCGATCAACAGCGAAGGCAAGCCGATCACCCTGAACATGGAACTGCTGGCCGGCAAGGGCGGCAAGGGGACGATCGGCCAGGAAGGCTTCACGATCCAGCTGATCCAGGTCGAAGGCTCCGTCTACATCAACGGCAGCTCCTCCTTCTACAAGCATGTCGGCGGCGCGGCCGCGGCTCAGCTGCTGCAGGGACGCTGGCTGAAGGCGCCGGCCAACAGCGGCGAACTGGCCTCGCTGGCGTCGCTGACCAACCTCAGCAAGCTGGTCGACAGCGCCCTGGCGAGCCACGGGACGCTGACCAAGGGGTCCACCGCGACGGTCAACGGCCAGAAGGCAATCGCCCTGCATGACACCACCAAGGGCGGCACCCTCTACGTCGCGACAACCGGCAAGCCCTACCCGCTGGAGATCGCCAAGAGCGGCACCGAAAGCGGCAAAGTGACCCTCGATCGCTGGGATCAGCCGGTCACCCTGACGGCGCCAAAGAACGCAATTGACATCAGCAAGCTACAGAACGGAGGCTAAACAGCCGATTCGTCCATATGTCCAGTGCCTTGCAGGCCCGATCAAGCGCGCTCCCAGGCCCGTCGAAGGGGGCCATGACGCGCGACAACCTGGGACCGGACAAGGACGCGAGAGTTCTCAGTGAACGGTGCATTGCAAGCAAGCCTTCTTCAAGGGCCCGAGTCTGGGTCCTCGCCGCATGGAGTCGGACGGGACGGCCCCTCGGGCCAGAGGGCGGGCCGGCCAGTGGCTGAGCGGCGCTCCCCAGCCGCCCGGCGAGGAGCCGCCAGCAGGACCGGCGCTCCCTCCGAGAAGTCCCCGACGCCCATCCTCCTGGCCTGGGCCGCCCTGGGCATCGCCGCTGCCGTGGGAATCGCCCTGGCGGGCATCTCGGCGCTGGGCGCCGTCTTCGCCGTCGTCCTGGTGATCGCCTCGCTCGCCGCTGGGCGCAAGCTCGGCGAGAAAGGGCTGGGCGTCCTCGAGGATGAGATCGACAGCCGCACCAGCGAGTTGAAACGGGCTCTCTCCGAGCTCGAGATCGCACAGGCCGAGACCGTTCAGCGGCTGTCCATGGCGGTCGAGTTCCGCGACGAGGACACGGGCGCGCACATCGAGCGGATCGGGCGCTTCTCGGTCCTGCTGGCCGAGCACATCGGCATGGACGCGGACTTCTGCGAGCGCCTGCGCCACTCGGCCCCGCTGCACGACGTCGGCAAGGTGGCCATCCCCGACGCGATCCTCTTGAAGCCCGGGCCGCTGACTCCCGAGGAGCGGGCCATCGTCGAGACCCACGCCGAGGAGGGCCACCGCCTGGTGCGGGGCTCCTCCTCATCGATCCTGGACATGGCTGCCACGATCGCGCTGAGCCACCAGGAGAAGTGGGACGGCAGCGGCTACCCCCGCGGCCTGAAGGGCGAGGCGATCCCGATCGAGGGGCGCATCGTAGCCGTGGCAGATGTCTTCGACGCCCTGACCAGTGACCGCGTCTACCGCAAGGCCTTCTCCGTCGAGGACGCCGTGCAGATGATGCGCGAACAGCGCGGACGGCACTTCGACCCGGTGCTGCTGGATGCCTTCATGGAAGTCCTCGGCCGCTCCGGCCCGGACGCCCGCGAGCAGCTGCGCTCCGACCCGGAGGCGCTCGTCGAGAGCACCCTGGAGACCTTCGCGACGGCCCTCGAGCGCGGTGACGCCGAGATGGCCGAGGGGGCCATCGCGACTGCCATCGAGGACGGGATCAGCCCGACCACCCTGCACGCCGAGGTGATCGGCCCGGCCCTCCGCCGCCTGGACGTGCTCTCGGAATCCGGTGCCCTGGGCCCCGACCACGAGCTGCACGCCTCGACCATCGTGCGGCGGGTGCTGGCCACGCTGTACCGCTACATGACCGGGGGCACCGAACCGACCCGCCAGCGTGTCCTGCTGGCATCCGTCGAGGGCGACCACCACACGCTGGGCCTGCAGATGGTCCACGACCAGCTGGCCGCGGCCGGATTTCAGACGATCTTCGACACCGACCTGTCGGCGGAGCGGCTGCTGACGATGATCGAGAGCCAGTCCCCCGACCTGGTCGTGCTCGGCGCCACAGCCGGCGGCGAGTCCGAGTCTGTCGAGCTGGCCCTGCGCGATCTGCGCACCAGCCACCCCGACCTGCCGATCGTCCTCGGTGGCCCCGCCGTCGGCGGCAGCCTGCCCCGGGAACGCCGTGACATGTGCGTGCTCGAGCGGATCGACGAGTCCGTCGAAGCCGTCGAGGGCCTGCTCAGCGGCACCGCCTCCACGGCCTCCGTATAGATTTCCCCGCGTGAGCAATCGCGCGATCGTCACCGGCGGGGCCGGATTCATCGGATCCCACGTCGTCGACGCCCTGCTGGCCGACGGCCGCGAGGTGATCGTGATCGACGATCTCTCCGCCGGCCTGGCCGAGCGGGTCGCACGGGCCGCCGAGCTGCGGCGCATCGACATCGTCGACTTCCAGGCCCTGTCGGCGGCCTTCGAGGAGCTTCAGCCCCAGTCCGTCTTTCACCTGGCCGCCCAGGCCAGCGTGGTGGCCTCCGTCCAGGACCCCGGCCGCGACTGCGAAGTCAACGTCCGCGGAACCCTCAACGTCGTCGAGGCAGCCGGCCGCTGCGGGGCACCGGTCGTGTTCACCTCCACAGGCGGGGCCCTCTACGGAGACGCCGCCCCCCGGCCGACGGCCGAGACCTGGATCCCGGCGCCGCTCTCGCCCTACGGAGCCTCCAAGTGGGCCGCCGAGGCCTATGTGAACACCTGGTCGCTGTCCTCGGGCATCCCTCATGCCGTCTGCCGGCTGGGCAACGTCTACGGCCCCCGCCAGAGCCCCCACGGGGAGGCCGGCGTGGTGGCCATCTTCGCCGAGCACATCTACAACGGACGCGTCCCGAAACTCTACGGCCACGGCAAACCGACCCGCGACTACGTCTATGTGTCCGACGTGGTCTCGGCCCTGCTGGCCGCCTCGGGCACGTCCGGCACCTACAACATCGCCACCGGCGTGGAAACAGACGTGATGGGAATCTGGACCGGCCTCAGCGAGGTCGCGGGCGTCCAGCTGACCCCGGAGCTCGCCGATCTGCGCCCCGGGGAGCTTCAGCACAGCTGCCTGGACACCTCCCACACGGCCGAGCAGCTCGGCTGGCGTGCCCAGGTGACCATCGCCCAGGGCCTCCGGTTGACCTATGAGTCGCTCGTGGAGGAATTCGAGCGGGGCTAAGCCCCGCGCGTCCCCTGCAATTCCCCCCGCAGGTCTCGGGTCAGGCCCGCCACGGGTCGAGAGAACCCCATGACACTCGTTCGTTGGGCCGTCCTCGGGGCCCTGACGACAGCAGCATTCATCATCCCGGCGACCGGCGCAGTTGCGGCCGGTGAACCGGGCGGTGCTGTAGCGCCCTCGCCCTCGTCCGCATCCTCGGGCGGGAGCGAGTTCGGCGTGTCCACGAGTGTCACCCGGCCGGTGGTCTCCGAACTGAAGGTGCCATCCAGCGCCGTTGCCGGGCGTCCGCCGAAGGTCACCGTCGAGGTCCTCGAGCGCGGCGTCGGGACCGTCTCCATGCGGGTCCTGATCACCGACCTGCACACCCACCGGACCGTCGTGACGGCCACCATGGGCTGGGTCCACACCTCTCGCCGGCTGACCGTCCCCTGGCCCTCCAGCGCCCGTCTTGCCCCCGGCAGCTATCGCGTGACGATCAGCGCCCACGACCACCAGAACGGCAACCTCATCCGCAGCGCTCACAGCTCCGGCGAGGCGACCCTGATCGTCAAGGCCGCACCCAAGGTCCTCACGCCGACCCCCACGCCAACCCCGTCCCCCACCGAAGCCGGCGCCCCGACACCGGCCCAGACCGTTGCCGACGGCGCCGTCTTCCCGGTTGCCGGACCGCATAACTTCGGCGGTCCGGAAAACCGCTTCGGGGCACCGCGCGAAGGACACATCCACCAGGGCCAGGACGTGCTGACGGCTGAAGGAACTCCGGACCTGGCGCCGCTGAGCGGCTCGATCGAGTCGACCTCCTACCAGGCCGGGGGCGCCGGCTACTACGTCGTCGAGCACACCGGCTACGGCCTGGACTTCATGTTCGCCCACTGCATGGCCAACTCGTTCACCGTCCACGAAGGCCAGGGCGTATCGGCCGGCCAGCAGCTGTGCAAGGCCGGGCAGACCGGCGATGCCACCGCCCCCCACCTGCACTTCGAGATCTGGGTCGGCGGCTGGCAGGCCGCCACCGGGCACCCGATCGATCCGCTGCCCTATCTCGAAGCCTGGGAACGGGGTTGAGGAGCCGGTGACTCGGTAGCATCGGGCCTCGGCCATCGCAGGCCGACACGGCGAGATAGCTCAGTTGGTAGAGCACACGACTGAAAATCGTGGTGTCCCCGGTTCGAATCCGGGTCTCGCCATTCCCTGTTTTCCCTGCTCAGCGGCTGTTTTTGAGTCGCGCTGAGCGGCGGACACGGACCGGAAATTCGCCCGTTTTTCGCCCCGGTGCCTTTTCGGTGCCTTTTGAGCCGCCGATCCCGATGTTGACAGGGGTGTGGAGGGTGCCTCGTCCAGCTTGCGGCGTGCGTCCCGGATGAGTTGGTCGAAGTTCGTGCCGTGGCTGCGCTTGGCCCGCTGCTCCAGTTGCGCGTAGACATCCATCGTCATCTTCGAATCGGCATGGCCGACCTGGCTCATGACCCACTTGACGTCGAAGCTGTTGGCGAGCAGGGCGATCGAGATGTAGGTGCGGCGGAGGGTGTGGGGTGTGGTGTGCGGCAGCGGCGGCAGACTCCGCTTGAGGAGCTCCTCGCTCGCCTGGACGGCCGCTTCGCTGACGATCTCGCCTACGCGCTGGCGGGCCATTCGCCCGCCGCGGAGGTTGGGCACCAGGTAGGCGTCAGCGCCGGTATTGGCGCCGATCCGCCGCAGTCGCTCGATGTGCTCGTGGATCGCCGCCACGAGGTCGGGGCTCATCTGCACCTCGCGGATGCCCGTCTCGGTCTTAGCGTCGCGGATCCGGAACCGCGAGCCGTCCGGGTCGTGGAGCCGGAGGTGGCCGATCCGCAGATCGCAGAGCTCGCTCGCGCGGATACCGGAGCGGCCGAGGATCTCGCAAACGATCCGGCGCCCGACGTAGCCGGCGCCGACGTTGGCGTTCAGGCGTCCGATGTGGTGGCTCACGGTCGACCTGGCCAGGCCCAGTTGCGTGGCGACCTGGTGGGGCCGCAGGCCCTGGGCAAGCAGATGTGCGACGAGTGCCGTCGTGGGCCCTGGCGTCGTGCCCGTCTCTGCCTGCGGCAGCGGCCGCTCCTGCGCAGCGGCAGCGTCGAGCAGGCACGCAAGCTCGTCCATCTCGAGGAACGTCCGGGTCGGCTTTGGCACCCGCACGCGCATGCGGCGACCGCGCGCTGGGTTGTGGTCGATGTGGCCGTCCTCGATCGCGTCGTCGAGGATCGCAGCGAGCGTGTCAATCAGTTTGCGGATCGAGGCTGGCGAGAGCGGTACACGGCGGCGACCACGCTGGTCGCGGATCTCGGCGCCCGCAGCGATCGCCTCGCGCAGATCGTGTGCTTCGCGCAACTTGTGCGCCTTGAACGCCAGGCAGAGCGCGCGATCGATCTCGCCGAGCTGGTGGGCGGCGAAGAATGGCAGCAGGTGACATGACAGGCGCCAGCGGTAGTCGGCCTCGGTGTTCGCGTCGATCGGGCCCTCACCGAGCACCCCGTCAACCTTGGCGTGCAGCCATCCAGAGGCGTAGTCGTGGAAGGTGGTCCTGCCGCCCTGCGGCGCGGCGCTCGCGTGTTGGTCCGCAGGCTTCGGTGGCTCCCACACACCGGCTCGCACGCGTGCCAGGATGTTTCCGAGCTCGGTGCGCGCGGCAGGCTCGTCCCATCCTCCGCCGCATCCGCACTCACATCCCGCACGTTCGTGGAGGGTGACGATCTCTCGTTCGCCGCGGAACAGGAAGCGCAGACGGAAAGCCCGCGTCCCATCCCTCAGCACCCGGACTTCGGAGGTTCCAGCCTTAACACGGGCCATCCTCTATCGCCGTCCGCTGAATCGGGCTCCGGCGAGCCGGGCGAGGATGCCGCGGTTGCGCGGTGGGTTGATCGGCAGCAACGGAGTAGAGGACGCCGGCGATCGCCCGCGGCGCCGCCCCGCCGGTCTGGCCGTGCGACTACTGTCTCCCGTGTCTGGCCGGTCTCCGCTCCGGTTGCTTACGGCGGCCGTCGCGACGGCGAGGTCGAATCGAAGGCGCGCCTTCGCTCCGTCGCCGAGGCGGATCGCGCCCAACTGGTTGGAGTGTTCGTAGACCCACGTGCGGGTCACGCCCAGGTGTCGAGCCAGCTCACTCGCGTCAACCAGCCCAGCCGAAACCTGGCGCAGCGGCTGCTCGTCGGAGCGTTGGTGCAGAAGCGCTGCCACGCGCTGGGCGATCTGCTCAATCGCCTGGGGGGTGAGCTCGGCGGCTGCTCGCCGCGCACGAGCGACGGTCCCGCCCACCCCGCGTTCGTCCGGCGATATGACCGAAGTCGTTTTGAACGTTCGCATCATGCCTCCCGTCTCTGTCGTGATCGAACTCGGCAGGATCCTCTCTACTGAGGCGAGTGCTCGATCGCATCGGGATAGGTCGCGGTTGACGCTGGCCTTAGACCGTGCGGTAAGGGGCCGGACCTTACGGCCTGTGATCCCAGGGCTACCGGACGCGGCGGTTTATGACGATCTGGCCGCCCGCCACGGCCCCAAGGCACGACGAACCTATGCGAGCGCGCATTCACGAGAAACGTCTCCGACGAGCGCGGGCAAACGGGACATCAGCATCGAACGATCTCCGGGGAGCACCTCCGAGTATGCGGGCTCACGGCCGCGTCGGCTCGTCGAGTAATCGTGTCCGCGCGCAGGCTCAGCCCGAGCGCCGGGGGGCGTGGATCGACGCCCCCCGGGCCCCCACGATCTATGAGAGAGCGAGTCCAGATGCTCTCCTTCGACGATCAAGAATCGAAATGCTTCTATCTGCCTTTCTTTGCGTTTGGGGATAGAAATGCCCAGAGTCCAGGCGAGCTACCGGATCATCCGTGGGGCCCGTGGTCGCCTACCGGCGCAGGGGATCGCGTCCGTTCCACGACCCCCGAGAGTCATAGGGGCGGAAGCGGATGAAGGCTGACTCATGATGGAAAGGACGCGAGCGGTCAGCGTCGACAGCCGCTTGATGGGGGCCGGCGGTAGCCGTGGCGTATTCGCGCATCTCGGCGGCGCTTCGCCACAGCGAGAAGGTCGAGACGAGGTGAGGCGGGCGGGCGAGGCCGACGGTGGCCAGCATCGCCGGATGTTCGACCGCAGCGCCCTCGGCGGGGGCCGAGCTCCGTAGGAAACCCAGCACCCGGTTCAGTCGCAGCCGGCCGAGGGTGAGCACGGCGACCGGCTCAGCGTCGGCGATCGGAAGTGCCACCCTCGGTAGCCCCGGCATCCCTGCCCAGGCGCCGAAGACCCGCAGCGGTTGCAGCCGAACCTGCCAGCCGCCAGTAAAGCGCGCTGCGAGGGGGCTCTCGTGTGTGAACCGATCGAGCGCATCGTCGTCATCCCAGGCGGCGATCATCGCCACTCGCCCTAGACGCGGCACCGGCAATAGCGACCGACCGAGAGGCGCGGTGATAGTGGTCTGGGCGTAGGTCAGCCCGGGCGTATCGGCGGGGTCGGGCGATCGGTGCAGGACCAAAGCCGCGCCGCGCGCACCGGTGTCGGTCAGGTGGATCGAGACGATCATCGCTGGGCCCTTCCGTCGGTTGACGATAACCTAATGCTTACTAGGTGGCCCCCACGCTACCTAGGCATCATTAGGTTGTCAAACGGGATCGGTGGAATCTGACCACTCGAACACGCATGAGCCGTGCCGATCGTCGCGATAGGGTCGCCGCCGAGGCGACTGCGGTTTTCGCCGAGAGCGGCTACCGCGGGGCGTCCATCGAGGAAATTGCGAGGCGGTCGGGGGTAAGCGCCCCTGTTGTCTACGACCACTTCGAGTCCAAGCTCGACCTCTTCAAGTGCCTCCTCGAAGCCCACTTCGCGGAACTGCGCCAGATTTGGCGGCAATACCTCGGCGGCGAGGGTACAGTTGAGGAGAAGGCGGCGCGCTCGATCGGCGCCTGGTTTAGCTACATCGAAGCGCACCCGTTCGCGGCGCGAATGCTCTTTCGAGACACGAGCGGAGACGCGAAGGTCGCGGCGATGCATGCCGAGGTAGCTGCTCGAAGCAGAGCGCAGTTGGTGCCGGTTCTGGTGGAGGAGAACTACGCCTCGGGGGTCGCAGGCAATGACACCGCAGCGGGCACGGAGATGTCATGGATTGTGCTGCGGGAAGTGCTCCAGGGGTTGGCAATTTGGTGGGCCGACCACCCTGGAGTGCCGCGCGAGGAGGTCATTCAGACGGCGATGAACGCCTTGTGGATCGGATTCCAAAGGGTTCTCGAAGGCGAGGTATGGGTTGAGGCGACACGGACCCCAGCCGGCGGTGATTCCGCGAAGCTCGTTTGAACCATGCGTCACGGTACCCCACAGACCCTCCGGTCCGGCCTCATAACCCGAAGGTCGCGGGTTCGAATCCCGCCCCCGCTATTCGAAAAGGCCCTGCTGATGCGGGGCCTTTAGTGCGCTGAAGGTCTTGCCCGGCTCGGATCCGTGGGATGGACGCCGACGCGATCGCCGAGGCATACAACGTCAGTGTCCAGATGGCTACGTTTCGGCTTCGTACCACGGCGGTCGTGCGGCAACTCGAAGCGGAGCGCGCTAAGCACTGACAGAGCCGTCCTATGGTGCGGCGACTCGCGTTCGTGCGTTCCTGCCGATGACGGGTATCCGCGGGCAAACCCAATATCTGCGTGATCGCGCAGATAACTTGATCCGGACCGCAAATGCAAACAAATCTGCACGATCGCGCATATTTTGAACCAAATACGAATAATCGGCTAGAATCTGCGCGATCACGCAGATGAATCTTATCGAGCCAACATCCGAGCGACTTGGGCGCGCGGTACGCGAGGCGCGCCGTCAACAGGGGATGGATCAAGAAAAGCTTGCGCTTGTAGCGAACGTTGCCGTCCGCTCGATCCATCGCGTCGAGAACGGCGAGCCAACGGTCCGGCTCGACGTCCTAACCCGGATACTCGAGGCGTTGGGACTCGAGCTCGAAGTTCGCCGCCGGGGTGGGTCATGAGCCTTGGGGTCTATTGGGATCGCGACGAAGTTGGGCGCCTCGAACGGGTAGACGATCGCTCCCGCGAGTATTTCTTCAGCTACTCGAACACGCCAAGGTTGATTTCGCTGGCGCTGCCAATCTCCGATGAGCCGTTCAGTCCAGCGCAGAGTAGGCCCTTCTTTGAGGCTCTGCTGCCCGAGGGGACGGCTCGCGAACAGATCGCTAGTCAGCTAAAGATCGCCAGCAGCGACTCCTACGGGCTCTTGTCCGAGATCGGCCGGGACTGCGCCGGAGCGCTCCAGATTCTTGAAGCGAAGCGGCTGTCGCAAACTCCCTCGGTGCGATGGCTGGCGGAGCAGGAGTTGGATGCGCTTATCAAGGACCTTCCGCGCCACCCACTAGGCATGAGCGGTAAAGGGCGCCTCCGGCTGAGTCTCGCTGGCGTCCAGAACAAGGCGGTGCTCGTCCGTTCTGAGGACGGCTCGTTCGGCGAGCCGCTGGACGGTATGCCGAGCACCCACATCCTCAAGCCCGAGCCATCAGACGAGGGCTACCCGGGCATCGCGACCAACGAGTACTTCTGCATGCGCCTGGCTGAGAACTGCGGACTCGCTGCGGCGCAGGTAGAGCTGATTCAGCTCGCCGATCGGCCTTGTCTAGTCGTTCAGCGTTACGACCGGGACCTCGAGACTTCCCCTCCTCTTAGGACGCATCAAGAGGATCTCTGCCAGGCGCTCGGCCTTACCCCCGACTTCAAGTACCAGAAGGAAGAATGGACCCAGCCGTCGTACGCCAAGCTCGCTGGTCTGCTTGACCAACACTCTCCGTCGCCCGGTCTCGATCGATTGGCGGGGGCTCAAGCGGCAGTCTTCAACTTCCTAGTTGGCAACGCCGACGCGCACGCAAAGAACATCTCGCTGATGCACTCCGAGGAGGGCGTGCACCTGGCGCCGCTCTACGATGTTGTGTCTACCGCTGCCTACCCGGAACTCGATACGACGCTCTCGCTGAGCATTGGCGACGAGCTCGATCCAGACTTGATCACCTCGATCCACTTCGCCGACCTGGCGGCTGACTTTAACCTCAACGAGAACTCGTTTGTCCGGGTTCGCCGAGATCTAGTGCAGCGGGTGGCCACCCAAGCTCAATTGCTCAGCGATGAGGCGCGCAAACGGGGGTGGCACCATCCGTGTGTCGATCGAATCATCGAGACAATCGCGGCCCGTAGTCCGCGCGTCTCCCCTGCCTAACCACCTCCCCCTGCCGTTCCTAGAGCACTGGCCTAGAGGTTGAACCGCCGGTGACGACGGGGATCGCCGACGCGATAACGCCGATCGACTTTGACCGCCGTCGAGGCGTGCTCGGCAAGGTCCTCCTGCGCGGTGCGAATGCGCGGTAGCAACCGGAGCAGACCAAGGGCTGCCCACCCCAACACCTCGTTGCCCGGAAGCTGAGTGGAAGCGGCAACGTAGTCTGTCGTCTGGCCCTGAAGGAAGAGCATGGCGAGCACGATTCGCTCAGGAACGCCGAGCTCAGGCAAGAGCTCAACCAGGCTGGTGAGGGCTGGTTGTCCGAGGGCCGCGAAATCGTCGGCAACAAGTGGATAGAGACCGCTCAGAGCGTCGAAGACTTGCTCGACTGATGTCCCGAAACTAGACGCGAGTTCAGCCGGCAGAGACCCGTGATTCAGCTCGAGCGCCTGCTCAAACTGTGCGGCTATCTCGCGGTGCGGCCTAAGTTCACGACTCTCAGAGAGCATTCTGTAGAGAGTCGGACGGCTCAAGCCGGTCAGCTGGGCGGCATCGACAAGCGTGATACCGGCCTGAATCGCTCCCGGTAGCAGGCTCGCGATTCCCTGCATGGCACGGTTTACATCGGCGCGAGCCTCTCGCGCTCTTGGGCGAGCTGCGCCAGCGCAGCTCGGTACTGGGGCAGGTCCGCTTGCCCGCTGGTCCCGCTATTCGGGACGCTCGTTACGTTGGTGGATGCGGACACCGTCGCCACAGATTATCAGCTAGCTACAGCTCTGTAAGGTACTGAGACAGAGAGTCCGCGGGCCCAACGAGTCACAGCGTCCGGATCGCACCCACGAGGTCGGGGTTCGCGTCCCCCTAGCTCCATCGAGGAAGTGCGTGCTGGATGGCGGTTTCCCCAGGGGAGCCGTTGTCTCGCAAAAGCGCCTCGAGATCGCATCTCGGCGAGTTGTGCCGTGACGGGTGGTGTCCTCGGCTAGTCGTACGATGTCGCTTACGGTCAATGAGCGAGCGAAAGCGTATTCCCACGACTAGCAAGCCCACGCGCGGGCGGACGGGTCGGGGGCCGGTTACAAAGCCTGGCTACCACTCGGGTCGTGCACCGGCGAATAAGGGCCGGCGGCTGCCGACGCCCGTCCTCTCGCGCGAGGAGGTCGGTGCGGTGTTTGATGCGTTCCGCATGGCGAGTGCGACGGATACGCGGGATAGGGCGCTTCTTTGGCTGGCGTACCAGTACCGCCTCAAGCTTGTGCAGTTAACGCGGATCGACAGCAGTGGCTACGACCCTAAGAGTCGCCAGCTCTCCGTCCCGTCCACCTCGAGGCACCCAGCTTCCACGATCTCAATTGACTCGATGACCGCGGGATTGCTCGATCAGTGGCTAACAGCGCGGAATCGAATAGGTATCAGGCCGTTTGCGCCTCTGTTCTGTACAACGGTCGCAGACAGCCTCGGCCAACCTGTGAGCCCCTCATATCTTCGCGGGAAGCTAGCTGCTATCGGGCGCTCAGCCGGGTTCACAAGCGTGTGACGGTAGAGGGTCTTCGCGCGTCCGGAAAGACACATTTCGCCGACCAGCATGCCTCCGTTGAGTTACTCATCCAGCGCTACGTCGACGCGCCAGGTTTTCGGGCGAGACATCCAGAGGCCTACGAGAAGTGGATTGACTCTCAGGTGTTTTTCGGGGCCGGCCCGGAGAGATACGCCACTCAAGTCGGGCACAATTGCCGCGAGGCGCTGGCGGCCCTCGCGGATGGCCTGATGCGCCAACATGAGGTCGATCCGGCCGGAATCTCCGGAACCCAGGACAAGCTCCGTGCGGTGTTTGCTCTCAGTACACAGAGCGCCACGGAGCGGCGGTTCCTCAATGCGCTGGTGGGCTACTGGCGATCGGTTAGCGACCTTGCTCAGCGGCAAGAGCATGCTGGCCTTCGCGAGGGCGAGATTCTCCGTGAGGAAGACTCCCGCCGTCTCATCTTCCAGACCTTGCTGGTCATGTATGAGGCCGATCAAGCTACTCGGGCAGGTCACCCGCTGGCGCCTCGTTGAGTTCGAGCATCGCGTTAGCCTCCTTGATTGTGTCTTGCCAGAGCGCCTCGATCGCCGCGGGGCGGGGGCGCTCGCGGGGCGCTCCGGGTGCTTCGTTGAGATACACGGCGAGCTCAAGGTCTCGGTATGGCTCTGCGGTCTTGCCGGCGAGGATTGCGCTCAGATCGTGTCCAGCCTCAGCGAGGCCCATCAGCTGCTCGAAATCCTCCGGGTCGAGCAGCGTCACGGGTTGCACCTTTGCCTGCGCCAGAATCCCTGTGCTCCGGGCGCGGACGTAGTCCCACAGCATCTCCGTTTGGGAGATGGTGCCTGCGCTCAACACAACTGGCCAGATCCGTTGCACGCGAGTCAGATCTATCTCGGGCGCCCCAGTGGGGATCTGGGCCACACCAGAGATCATTGCCGTGATGCAACCGTCGATCTGTTTCATCTTTCCGATGAGGAGGCGGTTGAGATCCTCGGCGAACTCCTCCGGTGTGCCCAGGATCAGCCTGTCGGCGCGAAGGCGCGAAGCGGACACCTCAATCAGGACTAGGTCGAGCCCGAGGTCGATTGCGACATCTGAGGTCTTCGCATCGGCCTTGCCATAGGGTTGCTCGCCGTAGACGCGTCCGCCGCCCAGGGGACGGTCCCCGTATGCCGATCGCGCCAAGCGCAGCACGTGCTTCTCTAGCAGCTCGCCGGAGTAGGCGGTGTAGCGCCGGCTGAGCTTGCCGTCCGCTGCAGAGCGATTCTGGGCGCTGTCGAGCAACCGGTAGTGGAAGCCGTCTGAGAGCCACGCCTTCATCCCGCGCGGCGAGACCAGCAGAATGCTGTCATCTGCGAGACGCAGGAACGGCCGACGCATGAAAGGGCGAACCTCCCATGCGATGTGGGCCGGATCCGTGCCTGCGGCCGCGAACTCTGCCGCGAAGGTAGCCCGGTCACCGGAGATGAGTCGCAGAGCCTCCTCGCGCCGATCAGTCATACCCAAGCGCGAGAGGAGGTCGTCGAAGTCCTGAGCGCGGATGCCTGCCCGCATGCCCGCGCTAGCGTCCGTGTCCCAGGCGTGGGACATCGCGGCGAGTGCGAAACCGAGCGTGAACTGCTCCTCGATCGTAAAGCGGTAATCGTCGCTCATCCACTGATCCAGCGGGCACCGCTCGTCGCGCATTTGGGACTCACGCGCGATCACGCCGAACAGCTGCCTGGCACGGACGAACTCGCCGAGGGGAGCGGGCTTGCTGTTGTACGCGCCGTTTTGTAGGAAGAACGCCAGCCAGTCGGTCGCGTCGCGCATGTTCTCTGCGGCCCTGGTCGCGGTCTCCTCGAGGATGGAACCTGCGGCGATGATCGCGACAGTCAGCAGACCGCGTTGCGCCTCGGACATGCCGGCCGCGAGGTCCCCTTCGTCGGCCTCTTCGATGACCAATCGGGCGAGCACAGCGACCTGCTGCTCAGAGAAGAGCTCGGCGTCGTCGTGTTCGGCAAAGAAGTGCTCGATGCGAGCGTAGATCGGATCGCTGTAGATCTCGCGGGCGAGCTTTAGCTGCTCGACAGTGTTGCCGCGTAGTCCGAATGCCTTACCGGCTGCCTGTGCAATCCCATTCATCGCGGGCTCGAACGGGAGCTTTGACAGATGCTCTCGTAGGCCCGCGAGAGTCGTTGGGTGCGCACCGATCGCTGCCTCGTCGAGGAACACGGAGACATGATCGAGCGAGCTCGGCGGAGCACCAGCAAACGCGATTGGCCTGACCGTAGGACGCAGCTCCGTGGGCAGGCCGCGATAGGCAGTGGCCGCGGGCAGTCTGCCGACGCTGGCGGGTACGAGCAGCCCTGAGGTGCTCTGGACCCAGCCGGGTACGAAGATTTGCGGCTCGTCGGGCATGGCTACATTCTGGGCGATAGCGTGCCGTCAAGCCGCCCGACGGGCGCGTCAGTCGTGCCAGTACACCGTAATTGCAGAGCCGCGGTTGACGCCATGCCTGTCGTAACGCGCGTCAGGTTTGGCGTCAGCTTCTGGTCGGCCACGGCTCGGACATTTGGCTTTCTAGAGCCGCTCTGCCTGCCCCGGGGTGTTTCTGGTCGTGGTGGGTCGGTCATTGACCACCCCCCTCTCAGCTTCGCTGAAATGGTGATGGTCAATGACCTGTGATGGAAGGTGGAGGGGGCAGGCAGAGTGGGGTAGGAAGGTTGGTTGGAAGGTGGTGGATGAAGGTTCAGATTGAGAAAGAAGAAAGAAAAAACAACAAAAAAGAAGAAGAAAAGGCAGCGGGTAGCTGGGTGGCGGGGGCCGTCGCCGGGGGCGGGCGGCCGTAGGAGAGCGCAGCGTGTCGGGGGTGCCGTGGTGTCTGTAGGAGGGCGGCGAGCGTTGGTTCGCGCGGCGTTGGCGGCAGCGTTAGCTGGGATCGTCGAACGAGCGAGAGGCAGACTGGAGCGACGGCAGGTGGTGAGGGGTCCCGTGGTGTCGAGGTCGAATCGGGAGACGTTGGTCTTGTGGCTCCCGGGGCGGCGGTCAGGGAGGGAGTCGTGTCCGCGTTGCCCGTGGGTGAGCACCAGCTTTTAGAGCAGCCCGCCCGCGCCGCGTAAAGCCCTGCCTTCGGTCGCCTTCGGCGATCCCTGTCGGGACAGGGCTTGACCCGGCCCGGCCGGCCCGCTTGGTCGGTGGTCGTGCTCACCCACGACCAACGGAGGAACCTGATGACCCAGCAGACGGCCGGCAAGACGCGGAGGAAGAAGGCAGGGCGCAAGCCGACGGAGCAGGAGCGCGCGGAGCGGCGCGAGCAGGACCGCGAGAGGATGGATGCAGCGACCAGGGCACTCCTTGATTCGGAGGGGTGGAGGAGATGGGTGATGGTGCGTTCGAGGAACGGGCTGTCGAGGTATTCGTTCGGGAATCAGCTGCTGATCGCGGCGCAATGTCCGGAGGCGACGTATGTCGCCGGGTTCAAGGCATTCCTCGAGCTGGAGCGCTGCGTGAGGAAGGGCGAGCGGGCGATCAGGATCCTCGCGCCGATGACGATCAAGACCAAGGGCAGAGAGACGGCCAACGCGCAGGGCAAGGAGGGTGATGACCGGAGGGTGGTCTTCAGGGCGGTGCCAGTGTTCGATGTCTCTCAGACCGAGGTCCTGCCGGACAGGGAGCCCGTGCCGCTGACCCCGCCGTCAGAGCCGGTGGACGGCGACAGCCACGACGGGCTGCTGAAGCCGCTGGAGGGAATCGCGAAAGAGCTCGGCTACCGGGTGAGCCGGCGGGCGCTCAACGGCACGGCCGAGGGCTGGTGCGATGAGAAGAAGAAAGAGATCGTGATCAACAGCGCGATGGCAAAGAACGGTCAGGTGCGGGTGTTGATCCACGAGATCGCGCACGCGTTGGGTATCGACTATGCCGGGTACGGTCGCCAGCGGGCAGAGGTGCTGGTGGACACGGTGACCTACATCGTGTGCAGCTCGGTGGGGCTGGACGTGTCGGGGTCAAGCGTGCCGTATGTCG
Organism: uncultured Solirubrobacteraceae bacterium; assembly: GCA_963744035.1. GTDB lineage: Bacteria > Actinomycetota > Thermoleophilia > Solirubrobacterales > Solirubrobacteraceae > Palsa-744. The sequence goes on from CAVURZ010000003.1 coordinate 102,574, forward strand.
CTGGATGGGGTGAGGCCGGCGAGCTCGACGCGATCCGGACCTACGCGGAGACGATCGACTCGTTTGCGCGGGTGATCGAAGAGGGGATCCGGTGATCACAACATCCGCGCGGGCCAGGGACAGAACAAGCGCGAGAGCCAGTCCTCGCGTGCGCCTGCGTCACAAAGAACGGTCCTTCACGATGTACTGGTTGTGGACGTCGATGACGACCGTGCCGATGAGGCGCTTCTTGTCGCGGGCAGGAGGGACGCGGAGGCGTTCGGGCTCTTCTATGCGAGGCGTGTGGACGCGGTGCTGGCCTTCTTCCTTCGGCGCACGGGCGACCGTGAGCTGGCTGCTGACCTGACGGCGGAGACATTCGCGGCGGCCCTGTCGGCGCTGCCGCGGTACAGGCCGCACCGGAGCTCGGCGCTGGGGTGGCTGTTCACGATCGCCCACCACAAGCTGGTGGACTCGATCCGCCGCGGGCAGGTCGAGGACCGGGCACGCAGGCGCCTGGGCCTGGAGCCATTGGTGTTCAGCGACGAGGACATCGAGCGGGTGGAGCAGCGGGCAGCGGCGGCGGACGGCGGCGCGGCGCTCCAGGAGCTCGAGCGGCTGTCGGCTGAGCAGCGCGGGGCGATCGAAGGACGGGTCCTCGAAGAGGCCGAGTACGACGAGCTGGCCCGGCGCCTGAGGTGCTCGGAGTCGGTGGTCCGCAAGCGGGTGAGCCGCGGGCTTGCTGAGCTGCGGACGAGAATGAGGGAGGCCTGAGGTATGGACGCGATGGACAGGTTCGGGCAGGAGCTGGTGCTGGCAGCAGGACGCCGCCCCGCCCACCGCCGGGGGCTCCCAACGCTCCTTGGCTCCCGCCATGCGGGCACTTCAAAACGGGGCCGCACACACACCAATTTGCGCATCGCGCTGATCGTCCTGGCGCTGCTCCTGGCGACCGCGGCGATCACCCTCGCGGCGACTGGAGTGATCCTGACGGGCTCACCGGTGGGCACTGTGCGGGCCCCGGTCGCGACGGCCGGCGAGGGCATTCCGGTCAAGGGCGGCGCGCGGCTCCTGCCGATGCGTGTGGCCGACCCGGCTGGTGGCCTGCCGTGGGGCATGCGGATCATCCACACCACGCGCGGACTGATCTGTGTGCAGGTCGGCCGGGTCAACAACGGCCAGCTCGGCGAGCTCGGCGTCGACGGCGCATTTCACGATGACGGGCTGTTCCACCCGCTGCCGATCGACGCGCTCCCCGACGTGCTGGAACGCGACGCCGGGTGGCTGGCGGGAAACTGCTCGAGTCCCGGAGATATCTATGCGGGCGACAGCGTGGGGCTCGGCCTCAGCGCGTCGACCACAACTCGCCAGGGCGCCGTTCTGCCGGCCGACCGTCGCGAGCTCTCCTTCGGCCTACTCGGAACCCACGCTGTGAGCGTCACGTACCGGGAAGGCTCGAAGACACACACCGAGCCGGTGCTCCCGGGCCTTGGCGCATATCTGATCGTGCAGCGGTACACCAGCGGACGGCAGCTGGGGAGCGTCAGCGAGACCGACGGCCGAGACGAACCGGGTAATTACAGCTCACCGGCGGCTCCCAATGGTGCGCTGAGCGCAATCACTTACAGCTACGCCGGAAGGCCTTGCGTCGACCGGGGCCACCTGCGCGAGGCCTCATGCGGCCTGTCCGAAGTCCCGCCGCCACGTCCCGCGGCGCTGCCGGTCGTGCATCCACCCCTTCATGTCCAGCTTCACGTCCACAACCATGTCATCACGGGCGCACAGATCAGCTTTCGCGCGCCCTACCCCGTCACCAACGCGAATCAGAGCTATTCGGTGTCGGCGCCCACCTGCCACGGCGGCCTAGCGGGATCGGGGTCAGAAGCCGATCTTGCAGCCGGCGCCCTTGTGACGATCCCCGTCGCGAGAGTTCTCTCTGACGCCTGCAGCCGAGCGGTGACGTTCAAGGTCGAATACGTCCGCTTCGCGGGCGGGCTGCCGCAACCCACCGCCCTCGGCAGCGTCGTGGTTCACGAGCCGCAGGGCACTCGTCCCCTGGCGCTGCCGCGACGTGTCCGCGAACAGGAAAGACGTTCCAATCCGACACGTAGCCTCCACGCCCCGATCCACCTCACGCTGCTGCCCCAGTCCCGTGCGGCGTGCGACGCCGCGTACCTGCTCTACCCGTGTTACAAGAGCGAGGTCACGTTCAGGGCGCCGTACGCCGCGGCATCTGCAGGCGTCGAATACTCGATCGAGGGCTATGCCGCATGCAAGGCGGGCGGCCGGCCCGGAGTAACCCAAGACGTGGGCCGGAAGGTCAGGGCGAACGAAACGATCACGACGACCTCGTTTGGGCTGTTCGTGGTTACGCGATCCTGCGCGTCGCACGAGGGATTCCGAGTCGCCTATCTAAATCACCGTCCTCCCTCGAGCGCCACGCCTCACAAATCGGTCATCGTCGGGAGTGTGGGATTGCGCAAGGCGACGCTAACTAACGGACGGAGCCCGCAATCACCTGCGCGATGAGAAGCTTGGACGATTGATGTCCCCCATCACGAGCGCTCGTCAAGGAACAGTTGTGATCTGAGTTCGGCGCTAACTCGGTTATTCGCCCTCTCGCAATCGCCGCAAGAAATCCTCGACGCGCCCGCGTCCGCTCCCGTCGAGCGCGCGTTTTGCGGCGTCGTCGAGCGCCTAGCGCGGCTCGACGGGGTCGGTCTCATCGAGCAGTGAGGGGAGGCGAAACGCAGCCAGTCGTCCCAGTTCTCGCGGCGTATCCGCAAAAGCGGAGGGGACATCCACGCGGCATCGTTGGCGAAGCCGCGATCGCACCCCCAGATCGAGGTGCGGCGGGATCCGCAGCTCAAGCCCCTCGGGTCGCCAAAGTGTGATCGCACGACTCCAGTCAAGCTGGGCGAACGCTCATCGGAGGCTCGGCATGCGCTGGTCACAAATCGCGTCTCTGCGGATCTAACTGTTTAGACCCTGCAGTCCATCCACGAGGAGCGACGATGACGGTAACTGCGCCATACGGACCCTTACTTCGCGTTTGTGAGCGACATCGGCGCACAGGCAGGGGCGGCTGCGGCGCCCGCCGAGGCGCTGCTCGGCCCTCTAGCTGGGCTGCTCGGAGGCGAGGAAGCGGCTACCTGGCAGGGCGAGGGCTTTAACACAATCTGGCGTCCTCACCCGCTGGCCAACGGCGGCCAGGACCGCTTCCTCGAGCTCAATCTGACGACCGAGAAGATCGCCTTCAGCCGTATTCCAGGGAGCATCCCCAACCGCGGGCTGCTGATGCCCAACATCAACATGTTCGGGATCAGCTACATGCAGCAGATCTCCGAGAAGGAGAGGCCGACGGAAGGTCTTCATATCGAGCCGGGAATCTGGTTGAACATCCCGCGCGACGAGCAACCCAGCGGAGCCACCGTCGGTTGCGCGGATGGCCTCGATTCCGCACGGTACGGTGATCCTCGCCCAAGGCACCCGGGAAGACGATCGCGAGCGCCCCGCACATCTCCGAAAACAACATCATCCCCTTCCCGGTCGGCTCTCCTGCTCCGCCGAACACCGCGTTTGGCTCAGCGGCGGCGACCTTCACGGAGATGAATCTCGCCATCCCCACGCAGTTCCGCCGCGCGGCCCCTGGCGTCACCGAGGAGCTGGTGCGGAACCCGAATAGTTTCCTGGCGAGAGGCCTCGCTGGGAAGACCGTGAAGAGCACAACGGTGCTCGTCGTCTCCACCCTGCATACCCCCGTCAAGGGCGGCGGCACCGCGAATACGGCCTTCCTCGAAGCGGCAACCTTCCCTCCAGGAGGCAACGCCAAGGCGGTTGAGGTCGACGCGACATTCTGGATCGAGACGATCGCGGGCTCCGAGGGTCGGCCGGACACGACCCAGCTGCAATACACCCAACTCGTTCAGCTGGACTTCAACGGCCTGCGCTGGCCGCATGTGACCGTCGCAACGCTCCAGAGGACATGAGTCGTGGTCGGTGCTGGTGGGCTCGTCGCGCCAAGGTTCAGCCCTCGCCGATCGGGACGGATAGCCTCCCGGGCCGCGAGAGCGCCGCTCGTGGCATCCCCGGGCTGTCCTGTCGAGCCGAGAACATGGGTCGCGTGCGGCGACTACGACAAGCCGTATTGAGCATCGACTGGTTTGATGCGGTTTACATCTCAGCGGCATTGTCCTACTTCGCCGCCTTCGTGACATGGGCGTCGATGATCGTCCGAGGGAACAGGGGGGAGGAGGTTCGAACTCAGTCTGGACCGTGGAGTACGGCATTCCACTTTCCGGCGCCAGTGCACCTCACGAAATGAGCCCGACGGAAGTGGCCAAGTGGGGGCAAACTGCGCGAGGTAGTGGGCATGTCCCTTGGCGTAAAGCGATATGAGTCTGAGATATAAAAAGTGGTTTCAAGGGGTGTCGTTGTTAGTTGGGTGCTCAGCGTGTCTTCTGTCGCTGCTCGACGGTCAGCGGCTGTTCATCTTCGTCGGGGCTGGCGTCGCGATTGCCGGTGCCATTCGACTGGCCCGGCTTTACCGATAGCTACGCCAGCCGCATGTGCTGACCCTCAGCCCGCAAGCCTCACCGTGGGACCGGAGAACGCGATCGGGTTTATCGACCGCGGCACCAACACGATCGACCGGGTCGCCGCAGGCCACGTCAGCGAGTTCTCGAGCGGCGGCGCAGAAGGCGCCGTGCCAGACACCATGGGCAACTACAGCGGGGAACCCTGATTCAAGGAGGAGGGCACCCCCGCGGGGCGGTGGCATTTAGGGGTCGTATCTGGCGAGGTCGCGAGCAGTTAGCGGGGCTATCGCTTCTGGCAGCGAGCAGTGGAGTAACGCACCCTCGGGCTGTGGGTCACCAGGTTGAGTGGCTTCGATGCCACGTGGGTGCCTGGATCGGTGGGACAGCCGCGAGAGAACTGCGCCACGGCCGTTGGATCGGCGCGACGGCGTTGATGGTGGCGATCGTGCTTCGTGCAGCGCCCCCTCAAGGCGCACTCCCGACGGCGGGATCGCGTTTCCGCATCTGTGCCTAGGGGTGGTGTGGGCATATTCTCTCGCGAAGGACTGGCCGACGTTCGAGGCTTGCCTTCACGCGACCGCTTCACTCGTTGGCGTGGTACTGATCGTTGACGGCTGGGTCGAGCGGCGCCGAGGGATTTGAGATTGATGGCGACGGGATCATGCTGCGGTATGCCTTCTACTCCCGGAAGGTCTGTTGGGGGGAAGTCCAAGGCTGTGAGTGGCGTCGCTGGATCTACAGCAAAACGATGACCGATCTTTGGGTCCAGACTGCCAAAGGGCGGATGCGAATCCTAACCACGACCTACGCCGAAGAACTCAGGATCGGGAGAGCTGAGGCACGGTACCTCTGCTCGCCCAACGTTCGGCGGCGTGGCGGGCGAGACGAGGACGGGGTCACTTTGCTCGATAGCGCCCCGCGGAAGGCGCGTATACCGCTGGCGCGGCTTGCTCCCAAACGCCCTTGGCCGTATCGTTTGAGCCACGATGGAGCCCCGTGTCTACAAGGGTCAAACGGACCCCGTGCGTTCCCGACTGCCGGCGCGGGAACGGCGCGTCCGATGACGACACCCCGTCGTTTTTTCCGCCACGGCGAGCGAGGCGCCCTGGCCCGCTCGCGCGACGCCCCCGAGGAGTTCGCGAACTTCTACGAGTCGATTGCACCGTCGGTCCTGCGGTTCTTCGCCGGCCGGGTCCATGACCCTCATCGTGCGTTCGACCTGATGGCGGAGACGTTCGCGAAGGCGTTCGAGAAGAGGGGCGACTTTCGCGGGACGAGCGACGAGCAGGCGGCGGCCTGGCTGTGGAGCATCGCACGGAGCGAGCTCGCGCGTTTCTGGCGGTTGAACCGCGTGGAGACAGCTGCGCTGGACCGTCTCGGCCTGGAGCGTCCCGAGCCAACGGACGCGGAGTACAGGGAGATCGAGCGCTTGACCGCGGCCGAGGCTGCTCGGAGCCACATGGAGGAGGCGTTGGGCCTGCTGCCTGAGGATCAGCGCGAGGTGATCCGGCTACGGTTCGTCGAGCGTATGGAGTATTCGCAGATCGCCGCTCAGCTCGGTGTCTCCAACCAGGTGGTCAGAGCCCGGGTGTCAAGGGGTTTGCGGACCCTGCGGGCGAGCGGCCAGGTGAATGATGCGGTCCAGGCATTGGAGGCGTGATGGCAACGCCTCGTGATCCGCTTGACCCGTGGCGCCTTCCTTCGGTTGACCGGTTCGGGGATCAGCTTCGCGAGCGGGCGCGGGCCGAGCAAGAGGCGCCGCACCGAGCACCTTCGCGTCGGCTCGTCGTGGCCGCGTCGGTTGCCACTGTCGCGGTCGCGCTGATCGTGGTGATTCTGCTCGAGCGGAGTCGTCCCGCCGAGGCGCTGTCTCCCGTGAACCGAGCCCCGGCGGTCGCTGTGGCGTCACGGTCTGTTGCATTTCATTCGACGACCACGGCGTCGCTCGCGGGTCGTCTGCTCGGCAGTTTTACCGAGCACGGTGTGATCGACTTCGCGGGCGGCCGGTACCAAACGGTGGTCGGAGTACCGTCCGCGGGCGTTTCGGTTGAGGACCGGCGCATCAACGGTGCCCTCTACACGCGCGAGTCTCATCGGCGCGGCGCCAAGGTGACCGTGACGCCGTGGCGGGCGGCCCGTCTGGCGGGCGGGGCACGGGTGGCGCTGCTGGCCTCGCCGGAAAGCGCGACGGTGACCGAACCGGTCGGGCTGCTACGGATCCTGCAGAAGACGGGGTCGAAGGTGACCCGCTTGGGCCCCGCAGTCGTCGATGGTGTCTCGGTGGTCCGTTACTCGTTCAGTTCCAACCTCGCCTCGGTCGTCGAGGCGGCCAGTGGGTCACCAGCCCCGAACGATTACGACGCGGTCCACGCGCAGGTGCGTGTCGCGCTGGACACCCGCGGTCGCCCGGTCTTGGTGTCCGAGTCGTTCTCGGGTCGGACGACCCGTGGTATTGCCAAGCTCAACTCGACGACTCATTTCTCGAGCTACGGTCACACGCTGCGTGTGGCGGCACCAGTGGGTGTGTCGGTCGGCGCCTCCCATGCTGGCAATCAGCCGTCTACCGCGGTTGCCGATCCGCTGCGGCTCTTTGAGGCCCCCCTGTTCTCGGCCGGGTAGGCCGGCGGTTGCCGAAAAGCTCGCTCAAGCACAGTCACCGCGGCGCTGAGATTGCCGCTTCTGAATCTCGATCTTCGGGCGGCGACGAAGGCGCGGATTCTCGGTAGCGGGTGCTGAAACGCCTCGCAGGGGCTTCGTGACGGCAGGCTGCCATCGCAGGGTCCTGCCAAGCCAGCGGTCGAAGTAAGGACGCCATTCCAACTCGTCGCTTGAGAGCGCGAGCCACTCTTGGGCAGCGCGCCTCATGTCTTCCTCGGCGCGTTCCGTTTCCCGCTGTCCACTCGCGCAGGGAGCGCTCAGGGCCGCCCAGAGAAGCCACAACCAAGGCCACTGGCCATTGTCACGCCCCAGTGCCTCGGCGCAGATGATCTCAGCCGTCTGCTGTGGGCTGCGTTGCCCATCCAGCAGCGCGCGGAACGGCCCGCGCACATCGTCCAGCACGTTCGCAACTCCTCAGTTTCAGGCCACCTGGTCGAGCGACGGCTGAGCGCCGCTCGACCGATAGATGCGTGGGCGCCAGTTCTGTGACGGCCGTCACCTGCCCTCCGTCACAAAACGGGGCCGGGCGGATCTATCTGAGGGATATCCGCCTTGGGGCCGTTCGGATCGAAGAGGTGGGAGGCGGTGACGAAACATGACCGAGGAGGCGCTCAAATGTTCGGGCCACCAACACACCGGCTTAGGGGGCATCGTGGATTCTTGTTGGGGGGACTTGTCGGGCTCGCCGCAGTCGTCGTCTTCGTCCTGCTCGTAAGCGACTCGGAAACGACGGCCAAAGCCAGTGCACCCCCGCCGGCCACCTACGCGGCACTTGCCAGTAACGAACCGAGCGGCCTCCCAGTCGCAGTGATCGGCAGTCCAACAGCCGTTGCATTGGGCGCAAAAGGTCCTGTCTTTCCGGCCCAGCAACCCGATGGCTCGGCCGGTCGTGGGCCACTCGCGGACACGATCAGAAAACTCACGGTGAGCGCGCCTGACGTATCGGCGTGGATCGCGAAGAGCGCCGAAGGCGGGATCTGTGTGCTGGCCTCCCGTCACCAGCCGGTGATCAGAGGCGCCTACGGCCTGGCGATCAGCTGCGCGACGGCGGAACCAATGGACTCCGGGACGATGCTTGAACTTCAGAACCCGAACAACGCGACGAACATCGTGGTCGGGGTTGTGCCGGACGACGTGTCGGCCGTCGAAGTGACATTCGGGGATGGCCGCAGCGAGACGGTCCCGGCCGCCGGGAACACCTGGTCGCTGGAATCCAGCGCACAGGTGACGAACACGCAAACGGTCGTGGGAGGCTAAACATGGAGAAGATTCGCGCACTGATAGTGGTCGCCGCGGTGGCAGCGTTCGGGACATTCGCTTCCCAGGCTTCCGCGAAGGTCCACTGGGCCGGTAACAGCTACCACCTCGAAAGCGGCCAGAACGGCTTCCTAAACCACAAAGTCGAACTGTTCTTTTCCGAAGGCAAAGGGGAAAACCGCGCCGTGTGCGCGGGCATCCGGGAAATCGAATCGAACTGCGTCGGCAGGGGCTCGTTCGCGCTCTACACCCTGCCGTTCTACGTGATCGGCGAACCGTACCTCCACAACCACGACACCGAAGGCGGCTTCTTCAACGGGTGGTACGAATAGCAGTGGTCCGCTGAGTCTGGCAATGGCATGGAGATTGGTCATGGCCCCGTGCGCAAGCCGCTGCGCTCGCTCGGTAACGTTCAGGGCGTCACTGGAGCCAGGGTCGCCGGTCGATGTGGCCTCCGGGAGGTCTTCCCACCGCGGCCCGACCTACTGAAGATCGCGTCACAACGCGTGTGGTCGCGCATCTATGTGGGAGAAGTAAACGAACTGTGGGCGCTCGGGGGTACGAGCCGAAGCACGCCCGCATGACCAGAAAGGTGTAGCCATGAATTCTCTCCACGGAAGACGGTCCGCGGCGAGCCGCAGGCTCGCGCTCATCGTCGCTTTAGCGATGGCGATCGGGGTGTCGTGCGCGTGGTTTGCTGGCAGCGCGCTAACCGCTTCAGCATCGACGGACGCATATTGCGCACCGTGCTTCTCAGGCAACTACGGACTCGGTACTTCGGATCCGCGCTCGCACTTAATCACGAAAAGCTATGCACACATGCTGAGTCCGAAAAACCAGTGGGTCTGCGCAGGCGATGCTCAGACACAGGAATACGTGTGCAACGTAAACGAAACGTACCGCTCCTATCTAGGAATCAACTACTACAACGGCAGCTGGATCAACCACTACCACGGATACGCCGAAGTAAACGCGCACGTGGACTTCTAGACACGAGAGGAGCTTCAAATATGAAACCGACTGTACGTATTTCGGGTGTATGCGGGGTCGCCGCCGTGATCGCGCTGTTCTCAGTACTCGCCACAGCGGTGGCGAGCGGAGCAGGCGCCGGTAGCTCGGGGCAAGGCGCTTCTGCAGACGTCGATGCGGTTTCAGTTGTACCGGCGCTTGGCCACCCGCTCGAGGCCGCTGATGCCGGTGCGCTGGCGCAGTTTCAGCAACAGCAGGAAGATGCCGAACTGGTCCCTGATCCGACGCTGCCATCGAATGGTGCCGATCTCGCGGATGCGCGACCGGCCGACATCCTTGGATCGCGCCAACGGGTTTGGATTGCGCCGGCTGGGGAGCGGATCTGTACCTACGTGAGCATGGCGGACGGCGGCTACGGTGTCGGCTGTCCTACGCTTGACGAGGTGCGAGATGGGCAGGCCGTATCGATCGTTGCCAAGGCGGCAGGAGAGGCGAACGCAACGGTGACAGTCGTTGCAATAGTTCCGGCTGGAGGAGTCCCGCCGGCGTTGATCGACACCCAGGGCACGCGGACAGCACTGCCGACGGACACGGACTCGAATGTCGCCGCTGCTGTAGTCCCGGCCAGTGATTCCCTCGACTCCGGTCTCGGAACTATCGACCTCGGGGAGTTCACCTCCTCGCCGAGGCTGGCTGTGGCGGGCTAACGGTCGGATCACGAGAGCCGGGGGGCGTTCCCCCCGGCTCCGAGTGAGCGAAGTCAGCGATCAGGGACCCGGATGAGTAGTCTCGGCGAGTCGCCCAGAGCGAAAGACGGGCCCTTCGGTTTGCTCCGCACGCGCGGTTGGGTGCCGCAAACGGAGATTGAGAGCTCGCTCCAACAAGGTGCCATCGCGATGTTCATAGCGCAAGACGCGGCTTTCGCTCAACACTTTCGCGTGCTCTGGGTCACTTAGGTCCTCGACGGATTGAACGACAGGTAGATAGCTCTTTGGACTTACAAGAACGACGAGGCGCGCCTTGGTGCCGGCGAACTGGTCGCCCGTGGTTTCGAGGCGCCATAAGGTCTGGTTGGATCGCCGCTCATGACCTGTGAGCACGACGCGATGAGCGCGATACAGCTGCCGAAACAGTTCTACGCCGCCGAGCCCATAGAGGCTCAGGCCCCCGAATGCTATTCCTAGGTGGGCGTTTGTCCCGCTCTCGACAATGACGCGGCCCGGGGCATCGTTTGACCACGATTCGCCGCGATTCCCAATCGCAACACGTTCGGTCACGTGTTTGCCGAAAAGAACCACTTCGCGTTCGGCGTGGTGGGCGGCATCCACCCACTGTTCTTGGCGGATGGCCGCCTTCGAGCCCGCCGCATGCGTGTCGAATACGGCGTAAACAACGCCGTCGTTCCTCGCGACGGCTGCGTAAGCGGCCGAGACGACATTCGTCGGCGGGGATCCCGTCGAGATCACGAGGAACGATATGGCCACGGCCAGAAGCGCAGCTCCCCCGAGCAACGTGGCCGCCCTCCGGCGTGGACGATGACGATCTGAGGGGGGCTGAGGAAGTCTGCAGACGATCTCGACTACCGGACTAACGGGAGGCATCTCGGGCACGGGGTCCGCGGCGCGTAGGCGGTCAAGTGCGTCTGAATTGGTCATTGGGATACCTCCGAGGTTCTTGGTGCCGGTGCTGTGGACGTCGCCGTGTCGCCTCTCGGATCTGTGGCGGCGAGTGCTGCTGCGAGACGTCTGCGGGCTCGCAGCAGCCGTACCCGGACCGTGGGCGCCTTCGCGCCTGTCGCGATGGCCGCCTGCCTCGGGCTGAGCCCCTCCCAGGCCGTTAGCAGTAGGAGTTCGCGGTCGTCGTCGCTCAGCGAGCGCATCGCCTCAAGCAGTGTTCCGTCGTCATGGCTGATTTGTGAAGTGACTGCGGGAGTCTCAAAGGCGACTCGATCAGAGAGCGCTTTGCGTCGGTCTTCGGATCGCCGTCGTGTACTCAGGGCTCTCCGCGCAACTCCGATCATCCACGGCAGCGGTTCCTCCGGAACATCCTCCATACGGCGCCAGCAGACGAGAAATACGTCCGACACCACGTCGTCTGCGAGCCAAGGGTCCGCGCGGCGGAGCGCGTAGGCCTTGACCGCCGCAGCGTGACTCGCATAGAGCAGTTCGAAGTTACGAACGCGATCCATCACTCCCCTACTTGCCGGCAACGACTGCAACGTTACGTCTCCGGCTCGTTACGAGGGGGGTCAGCGGGTCGCTCGTCTCGCATACCGACAGGGATGAACCGACGGGAGCGACTATGAGCGCTCGGGTGGCCCCGAGCCCCCGTTTGCTTCCGGCGGACCGCCGGGCGACGTATTCGAGTCTGGACCTGGGCCCTCAGAGGGGATGTTCGGTGTGAGCGCATCGATCTGATCCTGAGCGACCTGAACCTGGGGGGCCAGTTCGTCGGCGAGGGCACCGGTGGCCGTATCGGCTACTCGTTGAAGGGTGGCGGCATCGGTGCCGGGGAGCTCCTCGGCGAGCGCCTTGCGTATCGCCCCGGGGACGGCTGCCTTGGCCGACTCTTCGACCTGTGAGATCTGATTCTTCGCTGCGCCGGCGATCGACTCGACCTTTTGCGCGTTGAGGGCGGAGGCGAGTCGCGACTGGGCCGAAGCCAAAAATGCGGGGCCTGCGGAGCCGACGATGAGAGCGAGCGGAACGAGCTTGACCAGATCGTAGGTGTGTGTCACCGTCGCGATGCCACTCGCGCTTGAGATGACCGTTTCGGACACGGGCGAGAAGAAATAGAGGACCGCCACCGCGGCGATTCCCCCGACGATCATGCTCGCCGGCAGCCCAAGCGCGATCAACTGTGTTCCCCTGAGGCTGTGCGGGATTTCGATCGTCCCAGTAACTTCGGAGCGCTTGATCAGCAGCTCGGCTCCGAGACCTCCGATCGCGCCGACGCCGGCGGCGACGAGCAGCATGATTACGTAGTCGATGGTGTGTGTGAGCGTGATCATGAGCCCCCCTAGAGCTACTGCCCCCCGTCCCCGATGTGGTTCGTTCGGTACCTAAGATCCCCGAAGTCGAGATTTGTGACAAACGACTTGGACTGCTCAGCGACCACTCGCGACGGCGCTTTTGGCCTAGGGCTGAGCTGTAGGCCCGCCAGAACTCCTGGAATCTGGGACGATGCTTGAACCGAACAGGGACGGTCGGAATGCGCGGCTCGGCCGTGTTACGGCGATGCGACGACGCCCGCTAAGCCGTGCCCCGTACCAACCCTCCGACTTCGATCGGGTTTGTGACGAAACCGCAGTGGGAGGGGGTTCGCGTTACGGGTGCTTCGCCCGGGTGACGTGCCGACCCACGCGTGAGCGCAATGCGGCGCACTGCTCGCCGCCAATAAGCGCGGCGATGCCTGTGGGCGGCCCTCTCCCCGGCTTGCTGATCGAGATCGACAAGACTGGGCGCGACGCTGCGGTCTGCGGCGAAACTCTGATGCACTCCCGGGGGATGCTGGAAAGCGACTACTTGGCGGCGGTGCTGGCCCACGAGTTGGGGCACATGGACACGAGCGACGGCAAGCTGACGGCGGCGATCAGCCGGCGGATCATCAACCCGCTACCGCGACCAAACCGCCGCCGGCCGGACCAGCCAGAACCTCCGACCCAGATGCCGACGGTCATCATGACCTCCGAGGAGTCGAGGTTGGCGATGACCTTCTTCGGCGCGATGCTCTGGCTGATTCGCAGGGTGCTGAGGTTCGCCCGAGGCGGGTTCGTACAGAAAGTCCTCGCCCCGTTCTGGGGCTCGTACTGGCGCGGGCGCGAGTGCACCGCGGACCGGTTCGCCGCATCGCTGGGTCAGGCCAAGGAGCTGGCGGACTTCCACGCCCTGATCGACGACCACCCGGTCCCGTCCATCTGGATGACCGAACAAACGCATCCGCCGACGGAGCTGCGGGTGGACAAGCTCCGCAACACGGGGCCGATCGTGGACCTCGTAGCTACGGGCTCGGAACCCGTCAAGGCCGCCCCGATGGGGCCGCTTGCAGCGGGGCCTGCCGGCCCGGCCGTGACAGAACCCGACCCCTCCGCGGGGAGAGCGATCAGGTCGGCAGGGAGAGCCCTGCCGACCTTCGGAGGCCAAGACCAATGAAACGCCAGGCCGAGGGTGCCACCAGCCTTACCAACAAGATCACCCTCGGGGACCGTCAGGCGGTGAGCGGTACTTGGGCTCGTTCTTCGGCTAGGAGTTCTGCGGCTCGTCGTCCGGCGCGGGTGTCTCGGTAGTTGTTGACCCGTTCGATCTTTCCGGCCGACCAGACGACCACGGATGCGCCCGAGAGGCGGATCTGCGTGCGGCGGCCCGCGGGGGTGCCACGGGTGGCTGCGGCGGCGAAGACGATCCCGTTTCCGACATGGTCAATCGTCTCGGGGATGCGCTCGTATGCGTCGAAACTGCCCATCCAGTCTTCGAGGAATCGGCGGATCGCGGGGTTACCTTCATAGATCCCGAAGCCCCATGGCGAAACGTCGAATACCGGGTTCGGACCGAGAGCTCCGATGAACGTTTCGATGTCGCCTTCGTTTAGCGCCTGGAACATCCGGCCAGTCAGCTCGGTCAAGTCTGGCGCGGTGGCCGCGCGGTGGGTCATGAGGCAACTATCTCGCACCAGAGGGCGATCCTCGTAAAGAATTCGAGGTGTCGGAGCCCAGAAAGGCTGGGCGGCGCGCGTCGTTCGTGATCGACGCGCGCCGCCGCCATGCACTCAATGGCTGCGCAGCGGAGGACCTCAAACCACGCGGGCCAACGGTGCCGTTTCGGTCCTCTCCGCCTCATTCATATTGAGGCGTCTGTCCGTAGAGGCCGTCGCACAGTCGAATACCCCAGCGAGGGTGCGGGTAACGACGCTTAGCGAGATGGACACAACTCGGCGACGCGCGGCGAGGCCGCCTGAGTCCCTCCGACGGGTAGTTGGCGGTGCGCGCCGCGGGGACGGCACGCACCGCGCTATACCCCCTCCAGGGGGGCGCGGCAGAGGGATAAGCCGCGCCGTTGCTCGCCTCTCCCGCGCCCGAGGAAGGCGTTGTGGGGAGGCCAGCCAGGCGGAGCGTACTCCTGCGATGCGCCACCCCCCGCATGATTCTCAGGATGGCAACACGTTGCGAGCGGTGGCGGCCTATCGCGAGAGTGCTGCGAGTTCGTCCGCTGAGACACCGGTTAGGTCACCGATCTCACTCAACGACATCCCAGAGTCGAGCGCCTCGCGTACGAACACGGCGAGTTCGTTGCGGTTGAGGCCCTCGCTGTTGAGGAATGCCCGCGCTGCGCGGCGCAGGTCAGCATCGATCGATCGTGTCTTAGCCGTATCCATATCGCCTCTCGTTCCCGCCGTGTACAGAAACAAACGGGCGAGAGCCGCTCTCGTTTGTGAGAGCTGGTCCTAAAAGCGTCAGCATTGTCAAGGTTGCACCTCCGCGACGCCAGCGCGCTCGAACTACCGACCCACGATGACGAACACGTGCGCAAGGCGCGCCGGGTTCCGCGAACCGCCTCGATCAGCCTGCGGCAACCAGAGGCCCGACACGCCGGCGCAGCGCGGTGCATTCCTCGCCCGTCAGTAACGCCGCAATGCTCGAGGGCTCGCCTTCAAGCATCCACGGCGGGGAGGGGCTCGCGAGCTCGCCGCGGGTGCGGGCGAGGAACAGCCAGTGTGGATCTCGCTCCCCATGGTGTACTCCGGCGTAGGCGAAGAGCGTCCTGAGTAGCTCAACCAGCACGTCTCGCTCTGACCTGTCGAGCTCGATCCTCACGCGGCGAGGCCTTCGTGTTGGGAGGCCGTGCCACCGCGGGCGCTGACGCTCACCGTTCGCTCCCTTGCCCACCGAGTGTGCTTCGAAGCGCCGTGAGTAGCTCGGTCCCGTCGCGGACCGCCCGAACCTGGCTGGCGTCGGTTGGGCGGGCGGTCCCCGGCACGAGCACGGCGTGTGTGGCGTGCAGGAACTCGGTCGCGGCCTCGAGCTCGAAGTTCTCGCGCAGGATCAGCGTGCTTTGGCTGCGCCATGCGGCTTGTTCGTCGCGCCAGCGGTCGTCCACGCCGAGCGAGCTCCCATGAAGTACGAGGAGACGCCCGGTCTTGATGATGTTCTTGAGGGCCGCGTTGAGCGGCCCGTCGCGGCGCTCGCGCCGCAGCGTCTCGTGACTGCGCGGAAGCCGGCGGCGCCGCTCGCTTTCTTGCGGCGCATTCCCCTCGGGGCCTGAACGAGCTCTCGTCGTCTCCGATGTGCTGGCCACTTGGATCTCTCTCCCCAACCGATTCGATTTCACCGCCGATGGCGCCCCAGATAGACCCTACATCACTGTTTATGTGAGAGTCAGACGAGTCATTTGTGCGCCTTTGGTATGAGGCATACGACGTGTCATGTCGAGATAGAATAACCTCCACGATCATGTTTACTGCCTGTCACACGGTACTTGTCGCTCGACCGGTCATGCGGCGATGATCCGGATGCGGATGGCGTTGTCTCTGGCCGGTTTGGGCATCGTCACGGTGCGCGCGGTACGCCGCACAATCCGGGCGATCGCCTGATCTCGGGCAGTCGCTGGCCGACGGACCTTCCCGTGGCCACATTTCTACGCGCTGCGTGGCGGGACCGACCTCAGCGCGGGTTTGCGCACGCCCCGTCGGCCTCTCACCAGCGCCTCGTTCAGGTACGGCCCGAGGACCTCCGCGACACCGACGCCGGTCAAGGTCCGGCGTCCGTCGGACATCTGTTCGCTGCTCGCCAGGCGTAGGAGCGCTTCCCCGACCAGCTCCGCGTCGACGGGCTCGATTGTCGGCCAGGTGTCTTGTAGCGCCGTCGTAATCGCTCTGTTCGCTGTCATCAGGAGCGACTCACCGCCGGTCATGTTGCGACCGCCAGAATAGATCTCCCCGCGCAGCAGCTCGACGGCGGGGGAGCGATCTGCGACAGCGGCGGCGCACACGTCGTAGGCGGCGGCAAGCGCCTCCCTGGGGTGCTCCTTGCTTTCCTCGAGAGCGCGCTCGATACGAGTGAGCAGCGCCCCCGCTTCCCGCGAGACCAGCGCGCGTTCGAAGTCGGCGCGAGAGCCGAATTCTTGGTAGAGCCGCGTCCTTCCGACGTGTGCGCGCTTGGCAACCTCAAGCATCGAGATGTCCGCCCAGGGACGGTGCAGGAGCTCGTCTCTGGCCGCGTCGAGAAGCCGTTCTCTCACCAGCTCGGCTTCCGCGCGCCGGTGAGGCGCCGCGTAGCTCATTTCAGTTCGGCCGAGGTCTTCCCAAGCAGCTGGCGCGCGACGATCAGCAGCTGGATCTGCTGGGTGCCCTCGAAGATGTCGAGGATCTTGGCGTCGCGAGCCCACTTCTCCAGCAGCTGGCGCTCGTTGTAGCCGCCGGCTCCGCATAGCTCGACGCAGCCGATGGTGGTCTCGACGCACATCCGGCCGGCCTTGGCCTTCGCCATTGACGCCTGGAGGCTGTTTGGCTTGTTGTTGTCGGCCATCCAGGCCGCCTGAAGTGTGAGCAGTCGTGCTGCTTCGTAGTCGGCTTCCATCGCGAGCAGCCGGGCGGCGGCAGCGTTCTGGGTGAGCGCGGCGCGGTCGTAGTCGATGTAGGAGCCGGATTCCCCGAGCAGCTTGTGTGTCTCGTCGAGCGCTGCGCGTGCGACGCCGATCGCCATCGCGGCGACGAGGGGACGCGTGTTGTCGAATGTCTGCATCGCGCCGCCGAAGCCCTGTTTGCCGTCGATGCTCGCGTTGCCGAGCAGCGCGTCGGCAGGTACCCGGCAGTTCTCTAGCCGGAACGCGGCGGTGTCCGATGCCCGTATTCCGAGCTTGTGCTCGACGCGCTCGAGTTTGAGGCCGGGGTTGGAGCGTTCGACGATGAACGACTTGATCGCGGCGCGGCCCTTGCTGGGGTCGAGCGTGGCCCAGACGACGACGAGTTCAGCGCGCTCGCCGCTCGTGACGTAGATCTTCTCGCCGTCGAGGATGTAGTCCCCACCGTCCTCGCGCGCGGTGGTGCGGATGGCTGCGCTGTCTGATCCGGCCTCTGGCTCGGTGATTGCCATTGCGGCCCAGCGTCCGCCGTAGGTCTCGAGTTGCTGCTGCGTGGCGACGGAGGCGATGGCGGAGTTCCCGAGTCCTTGTCCGGGCATCGTGAGCAGCAACCCGACGTCGCCCCAGGCCAGCTCGATGATCGAAAGGGCAGTGGAGAGGTTCGAGCCGTTGCGCGTTCCGCCGTCCCCGTTGCTGCTCTGCTCGCGGCGTACGCCGGCGGCACCCGCTCCGTGTGTCGCTGCCTTCGTTCATGCCTTCGATCAGGGCGGCGAGCATGTCGAGCTCTTTGGGGTAGGCGTGCTCGTTGGTGTCGTACTTGCGGGAGATCGGCCGGAAGATCTCGCTGGCGAGCTGGTTGGCCTGGCCGATCAGTGGCTTGAACTTGCGTGGTGTCTCGAGGCTGATCATCGCGTGGTTGCCCGCTCTCGCGTCAGACGAGCAGGGCGCCCTCCATCACGCCGCAAGCCTGCAGGTCGCGGTACCAGCGCTCGACGGGGTGCTCTTTGATGTAGCCGTGTCCGCCGAGTAGCTGGATGCCGTCGGAGCCGACGCGTGGCGCGTGCATCACGGCGAGTTGCCGGGCGATCGCGGTCTCCCGCGCGAAGGCCGTCTGTTCGTCGGCCCGCGCGGCGGCGCGGAGTGTGGCGAGGCGCAGGCCTTCGGTATCGATCGCGATGTCGCTGATCGTGAACGCGACCGCCTGCCTGTTGGAAATTGGTTCCCCGAATGCGGTGCGTTCGTTGGCGTAGGGGATGACATGGTCTTGAACTGCCTGCATCGTGCCGGTGGTCAGTGCGGCCCATGCGATTCGTGCGCGGTGCACGCATTCGATGTAGATGCCGGGGTCCCCGTCGGCGATGAGGGCACTGCCGGGGACGCGAACGTTCTCGAGCGTGAGTCGTCCGGTGGTGGCTGCGCGTAGCCCCATGGCCGGTTCGGGCTCGACGCTTAGGCCTGGGCTGCCGGACTCGACGATGAACAGCATGCGCCTGTCCTCAGGCGTTGCCGCTGCGACGATGAACAGCTCGCAGTCTGCGGCGCGCGCGATGAGTGTCTTGGTCCCGTTGAGTAGCCAGGTGGCCCCGTCGTATCGGGCGGTCGTGGCCGGTGCCATTGCGTCGAACAGGGGCTGGGGCTCGAGGATCGCGAGCGCGCCGGCCGGCGGGTTGCTCGCGGTGTAGGCGGGCAGATAGGTCGCCTGCTGGTCCGCGTTGCCCCAGTGGCTGAGCGCGGATGCGACCGCGCCGGGGGCGAGGATCGCGTAGGCGATCCCCAGGTCGCCGTGCGCGAGTGCTTCTGCCACCAGAACGCCCGTGACTGTCGGTTGCGCGAGGGTGACGCCGCCGAGCGTTTCGGGAATCGCGAGCATGTTGATCCCGAGCTCGTCGGCTTCCTCGATCAGCTGCGCCGGTGTCGCGCAGCCGGTGTCGGCGTCCGCCGCGGCCGGTCTGACCTTCTCGGCGGCGTACGCGGTGACCGAGTCTTTGAACAGCTGTTGCTCTTCGTCGGGCGTGAGGTCGAACAGGCCGGAGGGTTTGGCTGCGCTGGGCCGCTCGGGCCTTCCCAGCTGCCGTGCCGCGTTGAAGGTCCGCCCGGCACGTGTGGCGGTCCGGAACCCGTTCTTGCTGCCCTGCCTGATTGCGCGGCCGAGTGCGGGTCGCACGCCGAGCCGCTCGAGCGTGTCTGAGCCCGCCACGCGACCGAATGCTCGGAGTCCCGCGCCCATGCTTCGCTCGGCCAGGCCCGGTCGTGTCGCGCTCATGCGTGCGCCCGGCTCGCGACGGGCCTTGTTTGCAGGCTGGGCTGCCAAACCCGCCCGCGCAGGTGTGAGAGGTGCCGCTGCGTGTCTCGGACCGCGAATTCGGTTTCCTCGCCGTTGTCGCGGTGGGTCAGCTTTACGGCGGCGGGCAGGATGATCGGCTTGCGGAAGCTGGCCTCGATGCTGTGTCTGTCTGGCTGTGGGCCGAGCGCGGCGAGCGCTCGCGCCTTGGTCCACATGCCGTGTGCGATCGGGGCGCGGTAGCCGAACAGGCGTGCCGCGAGGGCGCTCGTGTGGATCGGGTTGCGGTCTCCGGAAACCCGGGCATAGCGCCGTCCGAGGTCTCTTGGGAGAGCCCACGCGTCCTCGGCTGGCCAGTCATCCGTTGTGGCCGTGGCTTCCGCTGCGCCAGCTTGATCGTGAAGGTTTTCCTGTCCGGGGCCGCGCTTGGACGGGCGGTCGCGGTGCAGCATCGTGCTCGCGCTTTCCCACACGTTCTCACCCGAGATCCGTGCCTGCGTGATCAGCGTGAACGCCTCACCGCGCGGGTGCGCCCGCGGGGGCTGCGCGTGTACGGCGATGTGCAACTGCTCGCCTGTGGGGATCGGTCGATGCTGGTCGATCCTGTTCTCGATATGGACGAGCCCGACGGGCGGGTAGGGGAACTCGCCGTCGGTCATCAGCATCAGTTGCAGCGGGAACGCGAGCAGGTGGGGGTAGGTCGCGGGCAGGTGCTCACTGACCGGGAACCCGCACAGCTGGTTGTAGGCGGCGAGCGCATCCGGCTTGGCTCGGGCGGGGTACTGCTCGTAGCGCTGGCCTGGGATCTGACCGCCGTTCCCGGGGACGGAGTGCAGCTCACGGGCGCCCGGTATGGCTGCGACGGCTGCGCGCGCGTACATCGGGAGCACGCGCGGCGTTGCCCTGAGCTTTCGGATCGTGATCACGCCGCGAACCGTTCCCGCAGCACGACGCGTGCGCCGCGGTTGGGGATCATCGTCACGTTACGGTGCTGTGCGTGCTCGGACTCCGGCCGGTCGGCCTCCAGTTCGAGTCGTTTCGCCATCGTGGCGAGCACGACGCGCTGCTCGGCCATCGCGAGGGTCGCGCCGAGACAGCGGCGGGTGCCACCGCCGAACGGGATCCACTCGTAGGTGCCGGGCTTCCTGTCCTTCCACCGTTCGGGGCGAAACGAGAACGGCTCCGGGTAGAGGTCCTCGCGGTGGTGGACGAGGAGGATGCTGGCGCTGATCGCTGTCCCGGCGGGAACGGTGTACTCACCGAGTTGCCAGGGGACGGCAACGCGTCGTCCGACGATTGGGATCACGGGCCGGTTGCGCATCCCCTCGGTGATCGTCGCCTCGACCACCTCCTCTGTCTGCTCGCCGCCGCGGACGGCGTGACGGAGCTGGTCGTGCGCGTCCGGGGTGCGGACCAGTCGCTCCCAGGTCCAGGCGAGCGAGTTGGCGGTTGTCTCAAAGCCCGCGAGCAGCAGTGTCAGCAGCTCGTCGCGGAGCTCTTGGTCGGTGAGCCCATCACCATCCTCGTCGCGGGCACCGAGCAGGATCGACATGATGTCGCTGCGCTCGTCGAGGTTCTCCGCGGCCCGGCGTGCCTTGATCGCGGGGTAGACGCCCTGGTCAAGCAGCTTCACGCCTTTGCGGAACATCCCGATCGGCTCGGTCCGCCCGTGGTTGAGGATCTCGCCCAGCTTCGCCATCGGCGAGGTGGACGCGGCCGCGAGCTGCTTGATCGTCTCCAGCAGCAGGTGCTCGGGCGTGCCGCGAGCCGGCTGCCCCTCCACACCGAAGACGCCGGACATGATCACCTGCAGGGTGATCGCCTGCATGCGCGGTGCGAGCGGGAACGGCTGTCCGATGGGCCAGCGGTCCAGCTCCTGTTCGGCTGCTGCTTGGATCATTTGGCTGTACCGGTCGATCGCCTCGCCGTGGAACGGCGGGAGCAGCAGCTTGCGCTGGCGTAGGTGTGTCGGACCGTTGGCGGTGAGCACGGAGCTGGGCCCGAGGATCGGTCGCAGCGCGGACTCGCTGGCGAGCGTCGGCGCCTGTTCGGGCTTGGCGGTGAACAGCGACCGGACGTGGTCGGGGTGGCTCGTGACGATCGCGCCGCCTTTGACGCCGGCCTTCATCGAGAACACGTCGCCATGCTCCCGCCCGGCCGCGAACACGAACTCGATCTGGCGCTGGCTGAACCGGATCGTCTGCAGCGGACCGGGTAGCTGTACGGCGGGCGGCAGCCGGACGGCGGCATCCCGCTCGGCCGGGCCGGCTGGCGAGGCAGTGACACCGAAGAGGTACATCAGGGCCTCGCCGGAGAAAGAGCGGACACTGATTGAGATATGCCCACGTAGGCGTTTACAGAACGGCGCAACAGGGTGCGGTCAATCCGATCTGGATGGTGCCAAACCCCTTGCTTCATAGGGTTTTGGCGACAATCGCGAACTTTCGCCGGCGCAGGCACGCTCCAAGACTACCGGAACAAGAACGTTTATACGACTTTGGGTTGTCTGGTAATTTAGGCGCGGCCTACCGCCTGCCTCCCGAAACCGCGATCACCCGATTGACACCAACACACCGATTCTGCCCGCCCAGCGTGGCGGCCCGCAGGCGCCTACCGTGCTGAGCGGGGCGCCGCGCCGAGTCTGCGTCGTCGGAGGCAACCGGATCCCCTTTGCCCGTTCGGGCGGTGCGTACTCGCACGTGTCCAACCAGCAGATGCTGAGCGCAGCGCTCGGGGGATTGGTCGAGCGCTTCGGACTCGAGGGAGAGCGTCTCGGCGAGGTCGCCGGAGGAGCCGTCCTGAAGCACTCCCGCGACCGCGACCTGACCCGCGAGAGCCTGCTCGACAGCGGCCTCTCCGCAGAGACACCCGCATACGACATTCAGCAGGCATGCGCAACCGGCCTGGAGACCGCGATCTCGGTCTCCAACAAGATCGCTCTCTCCCAGATCGAGGCCGGGATCGCCTGCGGCGCCGACACCACATCCGAAGCTCCGATCGCTCTGAACGACGAACTGCGTGTCCGGCTGCTCGAGGCCAATCGGCAGCGTTCAACCGGCGGAAAGGTGCGCGTTCTCGCAGGCGTGCGGCCGTCCCACCTGATGCCCTCGATTCCAAGGAACGAGGAGCCCCGCACCGGCCTGTCGATGGGCGAGCACTGCGCACTGATGGCCACCGAATGGAACATCGGCCGCGAGGCCCAGGACCAGCTGACCGTCGAAAGCCACCATAAGCTCGCGTCGGCATACGAGCGGGGGTTCATGGATGAGCTGATCACTCCGCACCTAGGGCTGGACCGCGACCAGAACCTGCGCCCGGACACGAGCGCTGAGCGCCTCGCCGAGCTGACACCGGTGTTCGGCGGCTCCGCCGGGACGATGACCGCGGCCAACTCCACGCCGCTCAGCGACGGGGCTTCCGCCGTGCTCCTCTCAAGCGAGGATTGGGCCGCCGAACGCAACCTGCCGGTCCTCGCCTACGTCACCGGCGCGCAGACCGCCGCCGTCGATCACGCGAAGGCGGGCGAAGGACTGCTGATGGCGCCCGTCCACGCGATGCCCACCATGCTCCAGCGGGCCGGACTGACGCTTCAGGATTTCGACTTCGTGGAGATCCACGAGGCGTTTGCGGCGCAGGTCCTCTGCACCCTCGCCGCCTGGGAGGATCGCGAGTTCTGCCGGGACCGCCTGCGTCTCGACGGTCCGCTCGGCTCGATCGAGCGCGAGCGTCTGAACGTCAACGGCGGATCGCTCGCGGCCGGACACCCCTTCGCGGCAACCGGCGGTCGGATCCTCCCGGCCCTTGCGAAGCAGCTGTCGGACAACGGCAGCGGGCGCGGTGTCATCAGCGTATGCGCCGCCGGGGGTCAGGGTGCCTTGATGATGCTCGAGAGCGCCGGAGGCGTCTGATGTCGGATCGCTACGCGAGCTTTGTCCGCAGGCCCCTCGTCCACGCCATCACGGGGCGCCTTGGACTCCCGCGGCCGGTGGAGCTCGAGCGCCACCGCGCCGGCGCGCCGCTGATCGATGGGCATGTCCTGATCGGTGCCGCGCCCGGCGGCCGGCTGGATGGCGTCGTCACCGGCACCCTCGCCGAGGCTGGAGTGGAGGGAGCCGACACGACCACGGAACGGCTCAAGGGGCTCGTCTTCGACGCTTCAGGGATCGCCGACTCCCGCGATCTCACCGAGGTTCACGGCTTCCTCCACCTCACCGTGCGCCGCCTTGAGCGATGCGGGCGCGTCGTCGTACTCGGCGCCCCGCCCGAGGAATGTGACTCACCGTCCGCCCGGACCGCCCAGCGGGCCCTGGAGGGCCTGACCCGCTCACTCGCCAAGGAGCTCGGTGCGCGCGGGATCACCGTCGGGCTCGTGTATGTCCACGACGGCGCGGAGGAGCAGCTGCCCTGCACACTGCGCTTCCTGCTCTCACCCCGCTCGGCCTACATCTCGGGACAGGTCGTACGGATCGGAGCCGGCGACGAACCCCCCGAGAGGTTCGACTGGGACCGACCCATGGATGGGCGGGTCGCCCTCGTCACGGGTGCGTCCCGCGGGATCGGAGCAGCGATCGCGGCCACTCTCGCCCGCGACGGTGCACGGGTGATCGGCCTCGACGTTCCCCAGGCCCAGCAGGAGCTCGGGCGCGCCATGGAGCACCTGAACGGCAGCGCGCTCGCACTCGACATCACTGCGGTACAGGCCCCGCAGCAGATCGCGGAGGCACTCACGGGCGGCGTTGACGTAATCGTTCACAACGCTGGCGTGACGCGCGACCGCACGATCGCCAAGATGCCGGCCGAGCGCTGGAGCGAGGTCCTCGCCATCAACCTCGAGAGCCAGGAGCGCATCAACGATGAGCTCCTGGCGAGGGATTTGCTGAACGCGAACGGACGCATCGTCTGTGTCTCCTCGATGTCCGCGATCGCCGGCAACGCCGGGCAGGGCAACTACGCCACCAGCAAGGCCGGGGTGATCGGGATGGTCGAAGCGCTCGCGCCGAGGCTGGCTGCCAACGACGCGACAATCAACGCGGTCGCTCCGGGATTCATCGAGACCGCCATGACCGCCGCGATGCCGCTCACGATCCGCGAGGCCGGCCGGCGGATGAACAGCCTCCGCCAGGGCGGGCTTCCCATCGATGTGGCTGAGGCAGTCACCTGGCTCGCCAGCCCGGCCGCCGGCGGGATCAACGGCGCCACGATCCGGGTCTGCGGACAGAGCCTTCTCGGCGCCTGACGGTCAGCCGTCCGCGCCGGGGCCAGGCCCGACCGGTGGTGTCTCGTCGACCCAGCCTTCGACGACCTTCCGTGCCACGGTGGCCCCGAGAAATGGCGCGAGCGCAATCCACGCGACCTGTGGGGCGCTTGCGCTAAACGCCGTGACCGGGCCGACAGCGGCTCCGGCCTGGTGGGTCTTTCGCGCCTGCCGGTAGCCGATCTCGAAGACCGTCCGCGCGATCGCCTCGTGCGTGATCGTTGGGCGCGGCTCGTCGGCCGTACCCCTGCTCTCGTCGGCGGCCTGCCGCACGTCCCCCTCACGCAGGTACAGCGTGAACGACATCGCGCCGGTCTCGATCGTGGCGACCGTCTGCTCGCCGGCCGTGTATCCACCGACTAACGTCGCCCAGGCTGTGTCGGGATTCTCGTCGAGGTAATGAGCGGCATCTCTGGTCATGTCCCAGATCCGCCGCTCCCAGTAACGTCCGCTGCTGGACGCGCTGGCCACGACGCCCATGACCTGCTGGTAGTAGAGCTCGTGCAGCGCGACGTATGCCTGCTCCTTCACGGGAAACTGCTTCTTGAACAGGCGGGGGTGGATCCCGGCCGCGGCCGATATCTGCGTGATCGTCAGCTTGTCGTAGCCGTCGCGCTTCGCGAGCTCGGAGATGGCGCGGAGAATCCGTCGCCGTTTTATCTCGCTGCTCTCTCCTCGTGTCGGCGGCCCCAGGCCGCCTCGGATGCCCGGTGGGGCATGCGCGAGGACGCTGTCTGGCCGCGTCGGTTGCGGTTCAGGTTTGGGACTTCCGCCCGTTCCACGCTCGGAGTAGAGCTGTATCCACGCGAGCAGGCCGTCGCGCGTGCTCTGCTGTCCTCGTTCTCCTCTGCGCAGCCGTGGAGCGAGCAATCGATACACCCCGCCGAGCAGTGGCGCGATCGGTATCCGCGGCACGACAGCTTGGTCGGCAAGGCCTTCGTGGGCCTTCTCGATGATCTCGGCGGCGGCGTCGATGCTCCGATCGCGTATGTCGAGCGCACTCGCTCCGGCGCGCATGCTGTCGTCAAAGAACAGGCGTGCCTTCGCGGGCTCGTGGTCGGCGAATTCCAGTAACGCCCCGAGAGCGGCCTCGGTCGCGAGCTCAGCCGGTCTCGCTGCCACAGCGGCACTTACCGTCTCGATCAGCTCATCACTGATCTGTTCGAGCGCCTCAGCGAGGCAACTTTCCCGGTCGGCGTAGTACTCGTAGATCGTGGGTCGTGAGACCCCGGCCTCTTTGTGGATCCGCGTGATGTTCGTGCTCTCATAGCCGTCGCGTCCTGCGGCACGGATGAGCCCGTCGACCAGTCGCTGCCGTTGCGTGCCCCTCCGGTCGCTCGCCATCCTGTTTTGCGTCCTTACCTCTCTCGCAGTGTTGACATTCGTGTTGGAGAAGGAGCGCTCGGTTGGGTGCTTGCGGCGGCACGACGCGGTCCGCTCAAAAATCCCATTAAGCTGTTTGCGCGGCGAGCATATAGCAGGGCTAGGAGGGGAGATGCCGCCCGCTCATCCATTGTTAATGCGGCTAGCGACGGTAATGATTGCCCGCAATGTCGGGACTTTACGGCGTCCGCAGCGACGTTTATCAGGGACGTTGGGGTGGGTGCGGCTCTCGAGGCTGACTCCGCGGGCGGGTGTCCTGCGGACGGTGAGCCTGTGTCGTTCAAGGAACTAGCCACGACCGATCAGAGCGCCTGCTCAGGCGCGACGATCACGATCGCCCTGTCGAGCGTCTAAATGTTCGCCCGACGTCCCCCAGGTTCAGCAGGGTGCCCAATGGGTGAGAGTCGCCCTAAGTGTCGCCGGCGCCCTACAGCGAGCTCTCCTGCGCCTCTCAGAGGAGTGGAGGGTATGACCCCGGACCCCCTGGCGGCTCCCGGCGGTCGACAGACTCGGGGAGCAGCTCCGAGCGTTCGGTCGGATCCAGTCAGGTCGATGGCGTGCCTGCTGCCGGTGCGGCATGTTCGTGCTGATCACGACCACTACCTTCGTGGCAATGACTGCGGCCGGTGCGAGTGCCGGCGGTTCCGTCGGCGCTGGCGGTGAGCGGCCGGGAGTTTCCGGCCGCTCACCCCGTGCACCGCTCAGGCGACAGGTGTTACGCCGCCCGAGCTTTCGACAACGATTACCGCGGACCTCACGAGATCAACGGATCGGCCGCCCTGCTTGACGACGACCCTCTCGCGCACAGTCACACGGGCGTGACTGCTCAACACCCGCTGGGAGACGGACGTCAGCGGGACGGAGAGCACCGTCACCGCGCCGGCCTGTACGGCTAGCGGGGCACGCACTAAGGGTGTGGTCCTCGCGTGGAGTACGGGGCTCGGCTTGTAGCTGGCGTCCGCCGACAGGGACACCCTGCACGCCTTCGCTCGGCCCGGGCAACGCACCGTTAGCCCGGTCGCGAGCATCGGCCTGCCGTGCACCGACCTGGTGGCGATCTTGCCGCTGAACGAGATACGCGGCGGATGCCCGGCCGGCATGCTTTGCACCAGCTGGAGCGTGTCGCCCGGTTCGGTGGGTCGTAGGTACACGTAGAGCTCGTCGGCGAAACCGTGCGAGCCGTTCGCGACCAGCTGCACCCGCAGGCTTCGGGTGCCGACGGGCAGGCGGGGGAGACCGCTACCGATCCGCTGGTCTGTGACTCCTACCAGCTTTGTCTGGTCTGCTCGTTCGGCGGCGGTGGGGCCGTCGAGTACCTCCGCGGCCGAGAGGGCCGCGCCATTCCCGTCGAGGGGTGTCACCTGCATGTTGACCGTGGTAGGTGAGTTGCCGGCGGCGCCGAGATGCCCGCCGAACACGAGCCCCTCGTTGCCTGTGTCGATGGTTTCCGAGAGGCTCGACACGTTCACCGTCTGGGTGAGTGTCGCGCTTGATTCGGTGCCGGAGTCGAAGAACCTCGAGCCGCCCTCGAAATAGCCTGCTCCCGCTTCGCCGTGCGCTTGGCTTTCGCTCAGGTATTCACCGGGGGCGCCGTAAGCGGTCTCCTTGTAGCCCGTGGTGCCCTCCCATCCGGGGGTGCCGGCGCCTTCGACGTCGGCCCCCGGGTTGGCGAGCAGGTTGTCTGGCATGTTCGCTTCGCTGCTGGTGCCGCCGAGTGCGGCTCCGGGCAGGAGAGCCACGAGGAGGCCTACGGCTGCTAGCGCAGCTGTGCCGCCTGCCCTGCGGCCCTGGTGTTTCGATGTTGCACGCGTTCGCATCGTCGTGCCTCCTCGCTTCTGTCGTTGGGTCTAGATTAGTCCGATAGTTGGGATCGGCGCGCCGTTAGAGGTGCGCGATCGTGACCCCCATGTCGGAGGCCGCGAGCGCAGCGTCAGTGCTGAATGCCGCTTTGCCGCACTCACCTTCATGGCCTTTTTCGATTTCCGCAGCGTCGGTTATCCCCTTCGCATACGCGTTATTTGGATCGAACACGGGGCCGCCGCTATCGCCCTCGTACACGCAGTAGCCGGAGCCGCCGAGTTCGTCCTCGACAGGTTTCGCGCCGCCTTCATACGGGACTTCCACGTTGAGCTGTTTCACGGTCCCACACGTGGTGCCTTTGCTGTGCGCCTCCGAGTTGAAACCCGTATGGCAGATGCTCTCGCCGATCGTTGGAGAGGTCGCCCCGTACACGGGCAGCGTCCCACCGCAACAGCTCCAGACGATCATCGCCGGGTAAGGCGGCCAGGTCGTCGTCTGGTGCTGGTCGATCAGGAGTCCGTAGTCGCCGCCCGGGCCGACCCAGCCGCCTACGTCTTTCCCGAGGTTCGGGCAGTTGGTGGCCGAGGTGCAGGCGCGTGCGCCGAAACCTGAGCCTGTGCAGTGGCCGGCCGTCAGGAAATACGCTTCCGAGTTGACCGGTGATTTTGCGTAGAAGCCGGTAGTGCACTCCCATTCTTTGACGTCGTAGTACATGCCCGCGATGACCGGAGGGCCGCCGTAGCCGGGGGATTCGTAGGCGGTCGATACCACGTTGAACTTTGACGTTGACGAGTCCACCGTGGTGGGCTGCACGTTGTTGCCGGTGGTCGCAGCCTCGATCGACTGTCTGTCGCCGTCGGTTGCTTCAGCGGCGACCGTGATCTGCACGTTCGCTTCGGCAGCGATACCGACCCTCACGAGCCCGGCGCGGATCTGCGGCTGGAGCTGTTCGTCGAGCTGAGAGACCGCCGCTCTTAGTTCGGTCTCGTTCCACTGCTTATGAATGATCCGCGCCTGCCCGGGTTCGATACTCGTTTCCTTCAGGACGGCTTCCGCGGTGGCCGTGTCAGCGCCGGGCCCCACATCGATAACCACCTGGTTAGTGACGTTATTCGCCGTGTCGAACCACACTTGTGCGTAGCTTTTGCCGAGGGCGGCCCGCATGTCGTGCTGAAGGTTGTCGGCCTTCGTCTGCAGGTCGAGCACTTCCTCGGCGTGTTCGGTGCTGACGCCGTGTTCAGTGGCGTACAGGTTGATCTCCTGGGCCTGGCTCTCGGCGAGCGCTTCCGGCCCGGTGATCTGCTGCTGTAACGGCGACGTTTCTTCAATCGCGGCGCTGGCGGTGGACGCCATGAACGCGCCGAGCAGCAGACAGGAGACGGCACACACGAACCCGACGGACACGGCATGCAGCGAACGGCTTTTAGTACGACCGCGAATCAGCACAGTCATAACCCCCGTGGTTGGCTGAACATTGATGTTTTCCGCTGGCACAGAAACCGATAGGTCGATGTTTATTTTTGCTGGCCACACATCTCCTATAGGGATAGATGCGCGGGCGCGCGTTCTGTGACAGAGACCCCCGCCGGGCTCGCACCGCTGCCTGTCTGGAAGTTGGGCGGAAACGGCCGGCCCGAAGGGGGGTCTACGTGTACAGGCCGCGAACCGCCAGCGGCCTCGGACCCCAACACCCGCCACATCCTTTCCCGGCCCGCCCTCGTCGATCGCCGCGACCGCGCGCCCTGCCTACCCGCCGGCCCCCTCAATAAACGCGTTGGCCGCCTCGACCCCGAGGAACGGCGTCAGCACGAGCGCTCCCATGAGCCCGAGATGCCGCGGCAGCTGTTTTGTCTTCCCCGCCCGCACCTGCAGGTACACCAGCTCAAAGATCGCGGCGATGATCGCTTCCAGCGCGAGCTTGCTCGGCGGCTGCGGACCGTCATTCCCGGTCTGCCCGAGCCACTGGTAGCCCTCCTGCAGGAACACGGTGAACGCCACATGACTGTCCTCCACACGTTGCACGGCCGCGGGCCCCACCGCATACGACTCGATGAACCCCATGTGCGCCACCAGCGGCTCCCTTGCCAGGAAGCCGAGAAATGCGGCTCCTGAGCGCCATGAGCGCTCCGGCCACGTGTCTGCTTTGAAGAACGCGTCGGCCATCACCGCCATCAGCTGCTGGAACCCGAGCTCGTGGTAGCTCATGAATGCTTCTCGCTTATCTGCGAACAGGCGGTAGAAGACCTTGGCGTCGAGTCCTGCCTCGCGTGTGATGTCGGCCGTCGTCGTTGCGTCGTAGCCCTTGTCCTGTGAGAGCTGGGCGATGGCGTGGAGGATTCGTTCGCGATGGTTGACGGCGATTTCCTCGCGGCTCATTCGTGACCGGCCGCGGGGGATGGGGGGTGCCTCGCCGATCAGCTTCTCGAGCAGGACGGCCGGCTGTTTGGGCGCGGGGCCAGGTTTCAGGGTCTGCCAGCGTTGGTTGGCGCGAGGTCGCCGATAGCTGCTGGTCCAATCGAATAGCTCGCTGTGGATGCTCGTGAGTCCGGGATCGCCGCGACGGAGCCGGTTTCCGAGGATCCTGCTGATCGCGCCGACGACGATCGTCATCGGCAGATCCACGGTGGCGGCGTCGTGAGCGAGCCGTTTCTGGGCTCCTTGAATGAGTTTCGCGATCTCCTGTTGGTGCTTGTCGCGTGCGTCGAGCGCGAGGCGGGTGGCGGCCAGCGGCTCGTTCGTGAGGAACCGCGTGGCGGCGGGGTCTCTGCGGGCGTGTTCGATCAGAGCGCCGATCGCGGCTGCGAGGGCGTCCTTTCCGAGCGCTTCGTTGATCGCTTGCTGGACCGAGTCGAGCAGCTGCCCCTGGCACTGCTCCAGCGTCTGGGCGAAGCATTCATCGCGGTCTTTGAAGTGCTCGTAGAACGTGGGGCGGGAGACGCCGGCCTCGGCGATCACGGCGGTCACGGTCGCCCCGGCGTATCCATCGCGGTTCGCCGCGGCGATCATCGCGGCCGTCAGCCGTTCCCGGTGCCCCGGCGCCTGGCCGTTTTGCGAGCCGGTGTTTATCGCCGACTTGGTCGTCCGTCGTGATGCCATCGCGGACTGGGACCGTAGCCGAAGATCCGGCATCTTTCCTGCGCTCTCGGCGGGAGGCGCCCGCTGGTTTGGCCGGGCCCCGGGCACTGTTTGTTGTTCCTGTCCAGCCTGCGGCCACCGATGCTTTTCACGTCAAATGCTATTCGTCTGTTTACGCACGTGGCCCGACTCGTCGGCGGTCCGCCTTTCGGCTAGCCCACGCAGGCGTGGGGGGGACGGTGAGCACGGTTCCTAAGCGCCTGCCACACGCGTTTATCGCATCGTCGAGACGGGCCTAAGGCGGGCGCGGATCCGCGCCCCGGGGGACTGCCACCGCTGCGTTTCTTCAGGGTCGACGGACGGTCCGCTATCTGCTCCTCACGTGGTGCGTCTGCGGTGGAGCACTCGCCCGGCGAATGCCGGCTATGCGGATGCCTTCCTATTGACAAGAGGGTGGGGGAGGTGCGGGTCATGAGGCCGGTTCCCGAGCGGGGGTGCTCGTAGGCGCTGAACCCGATAGCCGTGGACGAGCAGGCCCAGGCGGCAGCTTCTGCCCGAATCGGCCGGGATCTGTTCGCCCGGGTCCGCCACCTTGCGGGCGGACCCGTCTGCTGTAGGCCCGGAACCCCCCGTGATCGATCTCGGATGCTGCGGCGCGACCCAACCCCTGGACGGCATGCATTGCACGATTCCCACCCTGCGCCCGGCTCGCCGGCATGTGGCTTCGCTTCGCGGGATCGTGCGTCTGGGTGGGCAAACCTGCAGCGACGTGTTTATGGGACGCGCGCCGCGACGATCGTGCGGTCTCGCGACCGGCCCGCTCCATTCCGTCTGATTCTCGAAGTCTGGGCCGCCGCCCGCCAGCGGCTCCCGGGGCCCTCACGCGGCCGTCTACCACCGAAAACACCACTTCCGCGTTTACGGCGTTTGCGGCCGTCTGGGGCGAGACCTGCACACCCCTTTATCTGGCGCTCGTCGGAACACTGACGGTTGCCGTTTGACACACCGCCGAGAAATCATGTAGCGTCCACGGCGTCGTTTATTTGGGCCGGGAGGAGAGGAGGATGATCCTCAGTTCTTGCCGGTGGGGAAGCAGCGTACGTAGGGGAGATGAAGGGGAGATGCGCAACATCGTCGCCGGCCATTTGGCCTCGCACATGTCCGACCTCGACTCCGGCGGTCGTACAGCCGCCGTCGGGACGCCAGCTCCAGCTGCCCTCCCTCACAGCTCCTCTGACCGCCCTCTGACACCGGCGCGGTTTAGAACACCGCCCCGGTCGGCTACCAGGGCGGCGATTTTCCCGGCGCGGTTATGGACACCGCGACGCACCTTGACCTCTTCCGAGGCCGTGAAGTGTGCCTCCCACGGAGCAAGTGCCACGGCGTCGACCTGCAGCGCTCGAGCCCACACCCGCTCGCGCTGCACCGCACCCCCAGCTTCCAATCTCAAGCCAAGTCCTCGTGTGTAGCGCTGAGCGCTCCCACGTCTAACTCATAGGAGATGAGATAACCGATGCTCTCAGCACTACGTAGACGCATAACCCCAGCGACCGTCATTGCGACCATCGCGTTGGTGTTCGCGATGACGGGCGGCGCGTTCGCCGCGCAGAAGTACCTGATCAGTTCGACCAAGCAGATCAAGCCGAGTGTTCTGGCTTCCTTGAAGGGCAAGGCCGGTCCGGCCGGAGCAGCCGGAGCGCCAGGAGCCACCGGGCCTGCAGGCCCCGCTGGAGCCAAAGGCGCAGACGGAACGAACGGCACCAACGGCACCCCGGGTGCAAGCGTGACCAGCAGCGTCGAGCCGAAAGGCACCAACTGCAAAGAAGGCGGCACGAAGCTCGTAGCCGGCGCCAGCACGACCTACGCCTGCAACGGCGAAAAG
>CAVURZ010000004.1:0-755052 GCA_963744035.1 uncultured Solirubrobacteraceae bacterium
AACGGCAGTCCGGCTGTCCAGATCCCGATGTTC
This sequence comes from uncultured Solirubrobacteraceae bacterium, assembly GCA_963744035.1. Classification (GTDB taxonomy): domain Bacteria; phylum Actinomycetota; class Thermoleophilia; order Solirubrobacterales; family Solirubrobacteraceae; genus Palsa-744. The sequence goes on from CAVURZ010000004.1 coordinate 34, forward strand.
CTGGGCGCAATCACCGTCTCCTACAACCTCCCCGGCGTCAAGTCGGGCCTCAAGCTCGACGGCAAGACTCTCGGGGACATTTTTCTTGGGAAGGTTAAGAGCTGGAACGACGCCGAGATCACGGCGCTGAACCCTGGCGTAACGCTGCCGAGCACGGCGATCACGGTCATCCACCGCTCGGACTCCTCGGGCACGACCTCCGGCTTTACCAGCTACCTTTCTGAGGTCAACCCCGAATTCAAGAGCAAGGTCGGCGAAGGCAAGGAAGTCCCATGGCCGACAGGCACGGGCGCCAAGGGCAACTCCGGCGTCGCCGCCGCCGTGAAGCAGACGGTCGGCGCCGTGGGCTACGTCGAGCAGGCGTACGCCCTCCAGAACGGCTTCACCTACGCCGCGATAAAGAACAAAGCTGGCACGTTCATCGAGCCGACGCTCGCCTCGACGAGTGCGGCGGGCGAAGGCGTTGACGGTCCCGGCGAACCTCGGCCTGAAAGTCATCAACTCGCCCGCCCCACGGCGTACCCGATCACCTCGCAGACGTTCGCGATCGTGAACAAGGACCTCTGCAAGGCCGGTACTCCGGGTGGCGAAGAAGCGGCCAAGAACGTGAAGAAATTCATCGAATACGGTCTCGGTGAAGGGCAGAAGGTTCTCTCGCAGGCCGACTACGCCGCACTGCCCGCTTCGGTCCTGACAAAGTCGAAGGCGGCGGTTGCGGGCCTTCTGTGTAACGGCTCGCCGATCTCCTGAGGACGTGACAACGCCTCCACGGATCAGGTAGACACGGACTCGTGGAGGCAGCATCTGCATCCGGCGGCGACCGCTCATTGCTTGCGCGGTCGCCGCTGGCACGTCTACCCGACCGTGTCCTGAAGTACGGGCTGACGGTCCTCGCGGCACTGATCCTGGTGCTGATCGTGTTCTTCTTCTTCGAACTGGTCGGCGAAGCGCGTCCGGCCTTTGAAAAGGAAGGCATCCTCGGGTTCGTCTTCAACAACAACTGGAACCCCAGCGCCGGCGACTATGGCGCCTGGCCACTCGTGGTCGGAACGCTGATCACCTCAGCCCTGGCCCTCATAATCGGCGTTCCGGTGGCGGTGGCTTCAGCCGTATACGCCACCGAGCTCTGCCCGCGGCAGCTGCGGGCCCCCCTCGGCATTCTCGTGGAGCTGCTGGCCGCGGTCCCATCCGTCGTCTATGGACTCTGGGGAATCTTCTTCCTCGCCCCGAAGCTGCAGCCGGCCGAGCAGTGGGTCGCGGACAAGCTGTCGTTCGTGCCGTTCATCGGCGGCGGGCTGGTCACGATCCCCAACTACTTCGTCGCCGGCCTCGTGCTGGCGATCATGATCCTGCCGATCGTGAGCGCGATCAGCCGTGAGGTGATGGCGACCGTGCCGGCCGACCACAAGGAGGCCGCGCTGGGGCTCGGCGCCACGCGCTGGGAGATGATCCGCCTTGCGGTCCTCCCCTACTGTCGCTCGGGCATCGTCGGCGGCGCCATGCTCGGCCTCGGCCGGGCGATCGGCGAGACGATCGCCGTGACGATCCTGATCGGGGACGCGCCCAAACTCGGCCACCAGCTGTTCGGACAGGGCTACACCCTTGCCGCCGTGATCGCCAACGAGTTCGGCGAGGCCCAGGGCCTGCATCGCTCGGCGCTGTTCGCCGCGGCGCTGCTGCTGTTCGTCCTGACCCTGTTCGTCAACGGCTTCGCCCGGGTGCTGGTCGTCCGCGCGGCCCGCAGGACGGGACAGAGCACCACCGACCCCAGTACCGGGGGCGCTTCGATGGTCGCCGGGGTGGCAGCGGGGGCATGAGCACTCCCGCTTCGACAGCCGACCTCTCGGCCCGCTTTGGCGTCAGCCCGGGGCGCCGGCGCAAGGACAAATTGGCTCGTGGTTTGATCCTCGCGGCGACGATCCTCGCCCTGATCCCGCTCGTCCTGATCATCTACTACCTGCTCAAAAAGGGCCTCGGCGCCTGGAGCTCGACCTTCTTCACGACCGATCCGACCGGCAACACGTTCTTCAAAAACTCCGATATCGGAGGCATCAAGAGCGCGATCCTCGGGACAATCGAGATGGTCGCCCTGGCCTCCCTGATCTCGATTCCGGTCGGCGTCGGTGTCGCGCTGTGGCTGGTCGAGTACGGAAGGAACAGCTGGTTCGCCAGGGTCGTGCGCTTCTTCGTCGATGTCCTGACCGGCGTCCCGTCGATCGTCTTCGGACTGTTCATCTACATCGTCCTGATCATCGGTACCGGCAGCTCGTTCGCCGGCTACAAGGGCTCGCTGGCCCTCTCGTTGCTGATGCTTCCGGTCGTGATTCGCTCGGCCGAGGTGATCCTGATCCTCGTCCCCGCGGGGCTGCGCGAATCGGCGCTGGCGCTCGGCTCTCCCCGCTGGAAGATGATCATGAAAATCGTGCTGCCGACCGCCCTGCCGGGGATGGTCACGGGGATTCTGCTCGCCGTGGCACGCGCCGCGGGTGAGACGGCGCCGCTCCTGTTCACCGCGGGCTCTCCGAAGACCACGACTTACAACCTCAGCGGGTTCATGAACTCGCTGCCTGTGCAAATCTACAACGACGTCAACTCGCCGAGCACGGAGATCGTCAACCGGGCTTGGGGCGCTGCTCTCACGCTGGTAACAATGATCCTGATCCTCAACCTGATCGCCCGACTGATCTCGCGAAGGAGCCGGCTCGTATGACATCCCCCCGCCGCGTCGACGACGTGACTGACATGGATGCCGGGCAGAAGGCCGATCTCGGGCGCTCGACCGCCCGGGAGGCGCAGGCCCGACCGGGCGAGTCCGCCGAGCTCTCGCCCATGGCATCCCAGCGCTCATCGGGCGATTCAGGGGAGAACGCGATCGCGAAGCCGGGCTTCAGCGTCAAGCTCGAGCAGCTGAAGGCCTTCTACGGCGACGCCGAACAGGTCAAGGGCATCGACCTCGAGTTCAAAGCCAACGAGGTGACAGCGATCATCGGGCCCTCAGGCTGCGGCAAGTCCACGATGGTCCGCTGCATCAACCGCATGCATGAGGAGATCCCGGGCGCCCACGCCGAGGGCAAGGTGCTGCTCGAGGGGATGAACCTGTACGACTCCTCGGTGGACGTCGTCGCCGTGCGCCGGGCGATCGGCATGGTCTTCCAGAAGCCCAACCCGTTCCCGACGATGTCGATCTACGACAACGTCGCCGCCGGCCTGCGCCTGTCCGGGCAGCGGGGCCGTGACCTCGATGCGAAGGTCGAGTCCGCCCTGCGCGGCGCGGGCCTGTGGAGCGAGGTGTCCGATCGCCTGACCGAGGCCGGCGCCGGCCTGTCGGGGGGACAGCAGCAGCGGCTGTGCATCGCCCGGTCGCTTGCCGTCGATCCCGAGGTGATCCTGATGGATGAGCCCTGCTCGGCGCTCGATCCCGTGGCGACGCTGAAAATCGAGGAGTTGATCGAGGAGCTCAAGCAGCGGGTGACGATCGTGATCGTGACCCACAACATGCAGCAGGCCGCCCGGGTCGCCGACCGCACCGCGTTCATGCTCGACGGGCGGATGGTCGAGGTCGGCCCGACCCAGGAGATCTTCACCAAACCAAGCGACTCCCGAACTGAGGAATATGTCACCGGAAAGTTCGGCTAGCGACGGGGACGCCACCGCGTCCGGCCCGCGCTCACTCGCCTACGACCGGCTCGACGCCGCACCGACAGCCGAAGGCGGACAGGGACGCTCGCACTTCCAGGAGCAGCTTCGTGAGCTCGAGCATCACGCCCTGGGGGGCCTGGACCTGATTGTCGAGCAGCTCGACAGAGTGCTCGAGGCGCTTCAGCACCAGGACGTCGAGCTGGCCCAGATGGTGATCGCCGACGACGACCGCGTTGACGGGCGCTACCTCGAGGTTCATCAGGGGATCCTCTCGCTGCTCGCCCTCCAGGCACCGGTCGCCGGCGACCTGCGGCTGGTCGCGGCCCTGTTGCATCTGATCAAGCACATCGAGCGCATGGGCGATCAGTGCGTGAACATCGCGAAGATGATTCCCCTCTCCGGCTACGAGCCGCCGGTTCATGGCGAAATGCTCGACGCGCTCGCCAAGATGGGTGCCTTCGCGCGCTCGGAGGTCGTCCAGTGCAAGGCCGCGTTCGCGGGCCGCGACGTGGCGCTGGCCGAGGACCTGGTGCGCCAGGACCGCGAAATCAACCGCCTCAACCGCGACATCTTCAGGCTGGCGATCGAGATCGGCGATGACCCCGACACGCGCGAGTGGGCGATGCACATGACCCTCGTGGCCCGAGCGCTGGAGCGGATCGGCGACAACGCCGTCGATGTGGGTGAGCAGGTCGCCTTCGTCGTCACGGGCCTGTTCCGTGAGTTCTCGGACGCGTCGCGCGTACCAGACCGTTAGCCACGCAGTGTAGTTCTGGCTTACGGACCGCGGGTTGCTTCCGGGTTGCGTGAGGCCGCTCAGCGGCGTCCACGCCGCGACCGTCACGACGGCGGGTGGTGATGTGGTCGTGTTTGGCGACCCCTTGGCCGACGGCGCGTAGTCATGGCTTGCCGCCGGCGCAGTGGGCGAGTCTTGCCAGACGACGCCGACCGCGCCCACACGCAGCGCTAAGCGGTGGAGTCATCGACAGGATCGCGAAGAGGGGTCGTGCCCTCGACCTCGACTACGGGGTCGGCGCCGAATGCCCTCTCGGCAAACACCGCGCCGCCCGAGGGATCCGGTGCGAAGTCCGCGTAGATGAGGGTGGTCGTGAAGTCTCGGTGGCCCATCCACTCTTGAAGCGTACGCATCGGGACGCCGACGGCGGCCATCCGGGTGCCGAACGTGTGCCGTAGCGAGTGGAATGTGATGCCACCCTTTCGTCCGCGCTTGTCGCCCATGCCGGCGGTCTTCATCGCAGCGTAAAAACGGTTGCGAAGATGGGAGGCGTCGTATGGATCACCGCTCTGCGGGTGGCAGAAGACAAGGTCGTCGTCGCCGCGGTACGCCGACCGGCGAAAGTGCGCGTCGAGCTCGGCGGCGACGCGATCCGCCAGCGGCACGGCCCGGCTCGAGCGCCTCGACTTGGGGGTACCCCACTCCCCGCGGCTGTAGCTGCGTCGTACGCGGACGACGCCTGCGGGCCAGTCGATGTCTCGCCACCGCAGCGCGACGAGCTCGCCCTGGCGCAGGCCCGTCATCGCAGCCGTCATGTAGAGCGCGTGGTCGGTCGGCCCCAGGGCGTCGTCCAGCGGCACCGCCCTGAGCAGGGCCTCGAGCTCCTCGGGGTTGAGGAAGCGAATGTCGGGGTCGACGTGCGGGGCGCGTGGCCGGTCGGTTGCGGCGACTGGATTCGTGGTCGCCCACCCTCGTTTCATCGCGAAGCGGAAAACGCCGTGGGCGAAGTTGAGGTGGTTGGTGATCGTCTTGACGGCCAGGCCCTCTCGCGATCTCTTGGTGATGTAGGACTCGACGTGCTTCGGCGCGATCCGGTCGAGCGGCATGTGCTGGAAGTGCGGGCCCAGGTGGCGGTGGGTGATGATCCGGTAGTCCTGGATCGTCGAGCGCTTGCGTCCGATCACGTGCTCGAGGTGATGGACGTAGCGCTCGGCGGCGTCGGTGAATGTCGTGCGCTCCTCCGGTGTGAGGATCTTGACCTCGCTGATCAGCCGTCGCAGCGCCGCCTCGGCCTGGGAGCGGGTGAGTCCTTCTTTGGAGCCGACGGGCCGGACAGGCCCGAGCCGGCGCTTGACCTGCCGGTCCCCGACCCGCCACTTGCCGTACCAGACATCTCCTTCCCGGAGGATCGATCCTGACCCGTACGACCGCTTGCCTTTCCGCGGCGTCGTCATCGCTCAGGCCTCCGGGAGTCCTCGAGCGGCGGGCCTGAGCGCGTCTCCCGCAGCCATGCCTGCAGGTCATCGACATCGAAACGGACGTAGTGCCCCAGCCGCTGGTGCGGGATGCGCCCCATGCGCGCCTGCGCCAAGAGCCAGGTGTGCGGCACGCCGAGCAGTCGGCCGGCGGCCTTCGCGTCGATCAGCGGCGAGAACGTCCGCTGCTCGACCACCCTACGGGCGCGCCCGAGCACCCGGGCGGCCCCGGCGCGGACGTCCGCCGGCGTGATCTTGTCGCTGACGCTGATGATTCGTTTCGGCTGTCGTCTCATTGGTCTTGGCCTCCGAAGGTCGGCAGGTTTTTCCCTGCCGACCTGATTGCTCTTCCTGCGGAGGGGTTGGGTTCTGTCAAGGCCGGGCCGTGAGGCCCCGCCGCAGGCGGTCCCGCAGGGGCGGCCTTGACGGGTTCCGACCCCGCAGCTACGAGGTGTGCGATCGGCCCTGTTTTGCGGAGCTTGTCCACACGTAGCTCCGTCGGCGGATGGGTGTGTTCGGTCAGCCAGATCAGCGGGACCGGGTGGTCATGGATCAGAGCGTGGACCTCGAGGAAGTCCGCCAACTCATCCGCCTGACCCAGGGCTGCGGCGTACTCGTCGGCGATGTACTCGCGTTCGCGCCAGTAGGAGCCCCAGAACGGCGCCAGGATCGTCAGCGCCAGGCCGCCTTTCGCGAAGCGGACCGCCCTGCGTAGGAGCCAGATCAGCGCGCCGATGAACGTGATTCCCAACAGCACCTGGTTGGCCGGGATGATCATCGGCGGCATGTCCCGCGGCTGCTTCGGCTGGCGCCGAAGAGGCAGCGGGTTGATGATCAGACGGTTGATCGCCGCCGTCAGCTTCCCGTCACTCGTGTTCAGATGGCCCAGCTCGTGCGCCAGCACCGCCGGCAGGAAGTCACTTTCCAGCACTCCGCGGGAGAGCATCAGCGTCTCGCCGCAGACCGCCGCGTCCGGCTGGGGAATATCGACTACAAACCAGAGACTCGGGAGACGCACCGGCCCGGTGGCGTGAGCCAACAGCAGTTCCACCGCATCCCGATACGCGATCCGCTCCCGCTCAGACGGTTCGCGTCCACCCAGGTTCTGCGACCACCACCAGCCACCACCCAACGGGGTGACCAGCGCGAAGATCGCCCACGCCGTCGGGACCAACGCGAGTTCGATCAGGCCTTCCGCGTCCGCCGGGTTGTCGCCTTTTATGAGCAGGATCAACGCGAGTACCGCCAGCGTCAGCAGCATCCGCATGAAGATCACCGGGATTTCCGAGAGCACCGTCGCCGCATACAACGCGGACGCCGGGATAGAGGGGAGCCGAAGCTGCCTCAACAACTGGGTCATGGCCGTCTCCTTGCCTATGAGAGAAGCCCGCTTGGCTTCTCCGTCATAGGTATGTCGAGACGAGCGGCCTTTAGACCCCCCTCGTAGTTTTCCGCAAGAGGCTGCGCGACCCCGGCGAAGAACTCATGACGGCGGCCCGCCCGAACGGACAACGCCGCCCCGCCACCGACGGCTCTTTGTCACAACGTCGGCTGGAGGGGAACGTGAGGCTCGGTACTCAACGCGCAGCATGGAACGAACCCCCTGTTGCCTCGGCGCCCTCATGACTTGTCGGGCTCGCGGGATGCCCCGCGGGCTACCTACCGTTTTTTGCTGGGCCGCGGTTTCGCTTTGCTCGCCGTTTTCGCTCGTGGCGTCGCTTTGGTTTTGGTGGCCGTTTTAGCTTTCGCTTTGGTCGCTTTGGCTTTCGTCGCCGCTTTGACTTTCTGAGCCGTCCTGAGTTCCACGGAGACGGGTTTAGTTGGTTCCCAACATTGATTTGATGGGTGGGGTTGGCCTGTCTTTCAGAGCGTAGAGCTCCTCGAGTTCTCGGGGTGGCCGGTCGCCGAGTGCTTCGTGGAGTCGCTCGTTGTTGAACCAGGCGACGTACTCGACGACGGCCAGCTCGAGCTGTGAGCGAGTGGGCCAGGAGCGGTCTGCGATGAGCTCGGTCTTGAAGCTGTCGACGAAGCTCTCAGCGACCGCGTTGTCATAGGCATCGCCGACCGTGCCGATCGACCCGAGAACGTTGTGATCGTCGAGTGTCTGCGTGTAGTCGATCGAGGTGTATTGACTCCCCGCATCGGAGTGATGAACCAGCTCGACATCGGCGCCCGGTGCCCGCTGATGCAGAGCCATCCGCAGGGCGTCCAGGACGAGCGTGGTTCGCATGTGCGCCGCGAACTGCCAGCCCACGATCCTCCGGCTGTAAGCGTCGATCACGAAGCTGAAGAACACCAGCCCCTCCCAGCAACGCAGATAGGTGAAGTCCGCAAACCACAGCTGATCAGGCCCGGCGGCCTCGAACTCGCGCTCCACGAGATCCGGCGAACGCCTGGCGAGCGGATCGGCCTTCGTGGTCCGCCAGGGCTTGCCGCGGCGCTTCGCGCCCTGAATCCCGTGCAGACGCATCAGCCGGGCGACACGGTCACGCCCGACGCTCTCACCGGCCCTCAGCAGCGCCTTCCACATCCTGCGTGATCCGTAGGCCAGATAGTTGGCCTCGTGGACCTCACGGATCCGGGCGAGCAGCCGCTCATCCTCGACGCGACGCGCTGAACGCCGGCCTGTCGCGCGCTCGTAATAGGCGGACGCCGACACGCCCAGAGTCCGGCAGATCGGCTCGACCCCGAAGCGCTCGCGGTGCTCCGCGATAAACATGCTCACTTCGGACGGTGTGGATCGAGCTCGCCCGCGAAAAACACGCTCGCGGCCTTCAGGATTTCATTGGCTCTGCGCAGCTCATTGTTCTCGCGGCGCAGCTTCTTGATCTCCTCGCGCTCCTCGCTGCTCAACAGATCCTTGCGCCGGCCCTCATCCGCTTCGACCTGCCGCACGTATTTCCGCAGCGTCTCTGGGGCGATCCCCAGATCACGCCCAACATGCGCAATCGGCCGGCCAGACTCGAACACCAGCCGCGTCGCACGCTCCAGCAACTCCTCCGGGTACTTCCTCGCTCTCGCCATTCTCAGAGACTCCTCCTCCCGCCGACAACCGGCGATCGAAGTCTCCGTCAAACCCAGGATGGCTCATTCGTCGCTTTCGTCGCCGCTTTGGCTTTGCTCGCTTTGACTTTGGTGGCCGTTTTAGCTTTCGCTTTCGTCGCTTTGGCTTTCGTCGCCGCTTTGACTTTCGTCGCTTTCGTCGCCGCTTTTGCTTTGGTCGCTTTGACTTTGGTAGCCGTTTTAGCTTTGGCTCTTGTTGCTTTGACTTTCGTCGCCGCTTTCGCTTTCGCTGGCTTCGCTACGCGTTTACTCGTTGGCATGCAGCCCGAGCCTTTCTGATCGTTCGAATCCGAAGACGAAGCTACCAACCAGGCGCGGGCGACACGATAAACACCCGACTACAACCGGATCCCCTGCCGCACTCCGACGACAACCTGGCTAGAAAGTCCGCCGCAACTCCGCCCGCCGAAGGGGCCCTGAGGACTAGAACGGAAGCACGGTTGGCTTCTCGGGTACCGCCTTGGCGACGGAGAGGGACCCCTCACCCCTCTCATCCTTTTTCGCAGCCGGCAAAGAGGCCCTCAGATCGGGGGCCCGGAGAACGTTGATCCTCATGGCTCTGCCACGGCTGATCGCATACGCCTGCCCGGGCGGCAGTCCCCGGACCTTGTTGGGGTCGACCTTGAACTGGTGCTGAATCCTCGCGGACCCGGCGCCGGTGGCGCCTTCATCGGCGTATTGGCTCGAGTACTCCATGGCACGCTTGGTGCCCGCGAGGGCGATGATCTCCTCCGGTGTGTTCACCCGGTGGCAGATCACCGTGTCGACCGAGCCCATGATCCTCGCCGCCTGTGCGTCGTCGCCCATCCCGGCCACCACCTGGGGGGCGAGCACGAGGCTCGTGTTGAACCCACGCGCCTGCTCGACCCTCGCGTCCATGCCAGATCCCTCGGCCAGTGCTGAGAACTCGTCGACGATCAGCATCGCGAACTGACTCTTCGCCTTACGGGTTGTGAAGTAGTGGGAGAAGTCCTCGAACAGCAGCCGTGACAGGCCGGATGCCTCCTCTCGTAGCGAGAGGCTGTCCAGCAGGAGGTACGCGGCTTTCGTGTCCTCCCATGTCCAGCTGCCGTCCAGGGCCCCTCGGGTCTGCCCGAAGAACGCCTCGTAGCGCAGCCGGACCTGGCTCACCTGCTGGGCCGTCAGGGCCGCCGGTGCGCTCGAGTCCACGTGCGCGGCCTTCAGAGAGTCAAGGTCCATCCGGGCCAGAACAGCTCCCGCTGGAGCGGGGTGGCCCGTCCGGGTGCTCGCAGACCAGTCGGAGCACGTTCTTCGCGACGTCTCGGTACCACGAGGCCGGGCCGTCCGCCGAGTAGTCGATCACCTCCATCAGCCGGCCGTGGATCTCATGGCCCTCACCCCGCCAGCCGTCGAACGGCTCGTTCGGGAACACCCGCGTCGTCCGGCCCGCGTCGGCCATGAGGCCCGCGAAGCGTTCCGCTGTCTCGCGGTCGCCCTTACCGTCCAGGTAGAAGACGGGGGCGTCGCTGCACTTCGCGACCGCATAAGCCAGACGGAGGACTGTCTCCGTCTTTCCTGAGCCGGTGGCTCCGCAGACGAGGACGTGGTGGCGCAAACGCTTCGGGGACAGGACCACCAGGCCCTGATCAACCGGGAGCGCCCGTTCGCCTGCCAGACGGGTCGCCAGCGTAAAGCCTCGTTCTCCCTCGGCTTCTCCGATCAGGCGGTCGTGGACCTGCTGCGGCTGGCTCGTTGGCGGAGCGCTGTCTACGCCTGCGACCGAACACGCCTCTCGATGTGGCCGCGGCGCTCACGCGGGGGGCTGCGCTTCCCGGGCCGGCAGCTCCCTGATGCCCAGGGTTGGCCACCGGCCCGTGTCCGCGAACTCGCTCAGCAGCCGGTGCGGGCCGGGCGCGCAGAAGTAGAGCACCGTGTCGTAGCGGGCGGTGAGCTCATCGAGGATCGCCGTCACCCGTCTGCGGCTCTTGATCGTCAGCTCCACCTCGATCGCCACCCGCTGACCGTCGTGGAGGACCACCCCGTCAGGGAGGTGTTCGCGGCCCGTTCGGTCCCGCGCCAACGCCCGCTCGCAGATCCATTCCGACGCCCGGCGAGCGCCCTTGGATGTGTAGGCGCACGTCGTTGGCCGCCGCCACGTGAGAGAGCAGGCCGATTCTCGGGGTCCACACGCCGAAGCTCGAACCGCACGCACGCAGGCCCGCTGCGGTCGGGAGGATCCAGGCCGGCTCGCCCACAAGGACGCGGCGAACTGAGATCAGGCCGGCCTCCCGCAGCCTTGCGACCGTTCGCTGGACCGTCCGTGGGCAGCAGCCCATCAGCGTCTCAAGGTGATCCACGCGGGCGGCGTACTGCTCGCCCACCCACGCCAGCGCGTCCAGATCACGTCGCCTAAGGAGCTGAGCGTCAGTGTTGGCGGCGCGCGGTCTCGTGGCGGCCATCCGCCGCGCGCCAAAGGTACTGCGCTCGAGAAGGCCCGCAGTCATCGTCCCGCCTTTCCGTCGCGCTTTGCGTTCCTCAGATGCCACCCGTCGCTGCGGCTCACGAAGCGTGTCGTCTTGCCACGGAACAGGTGTGCCGAGACACGCGCCGAGGAGACTTCGAGCGCCTCCGCGATCTCCCCCGGACGGGAACCCGGATGCTCGGCCAGATACGCCGCCACATCGTCCTGGGTGATCTGACCCGCCGGGCCCTCGCCCAGCAGCGTCGCTCTCGCTGCTCTCAGACGATCGCGCTCGCGGAGGAGCTCCTCGTGCGCTGCCAGCTGCTCGTCCAAGGACTTCAGGCGGCCGTCGATCTCCGCGACCACGCTTCGGGACGCCTTTCCAATGTTGTTCTGTGGGCCATCAGCCATCAGGCGCCTCCCGGCGACAGGGAACACTCGATCATTACGAGACTACGCTCGTATGATCTTACTGTCAAGTTACGACAGTCTTTACGCGTCTGTCGCGCTCATGCGGATGCCGTCTTCGATTATCCTCGCGAACCCGTCGATGGTCTCCGCGTAATCCCGGATCGCGTCCAGCTCGCCAGCCTCGCCCCAGCCGGCGACATAGGGGATGCTCGACCCCGACACGTCCAGTCCCACCGAGCTGCACACGATGTAGGTGATCGTGTCCACCATGACCTCCGCCGTCTGGCGGCCGTACTCGCCGTAGTCGATTCCCATTGCGTGCGCGATCTCGTGCACCAGAACCCTCACCTGACCGTTCTTCGCCATCCCGCTGTTGATCACGATCTCCTTCTTCTCCTCGTCGCACCATCCCTCGGCCGTGCCGTCCAGCATCCGCGGGCTCACCGCGAAGCCCAGCTCTGCCGCAACCTCTCCCAGCGGCTTCAGCAGCGCCTCGTGGCTGTCGCCATCCACCGGCTCTGATGGCGGCGCCAGCGGCACCGGCTCGCTGTCCGGCAACGCCTCGGTCTGAGACACATCGAACACTGGCACCGCCCTGAACACGACGCGCCGTCCATCGCCCTGCTCCTGGCCGGCGGTCTTCGCCTTCTCTCCATCCTTGGTCTTGACCGTCATCGGCGCGAGGATCCTGATCGCCCGCTCGCCCTTTCGGACACATCGGTCGAGCTCGAGGAACGCCTTGAAGCCGGCCACATACGTCGCGTCCGGGCACTGCATCGCGATCAGCAGCTGATTCCCGAACGAGTACCTCGACAGTCCGTTCCTCGAACGGACCGTCACCCACCTCCTCCACCCCTCCGAATCGAGCAGCGCCCTGGTCGCTGCATCCATCCGCTCGCGGTCCTGCTCGCGCCGCTCGGCACGCTCCTGCTCCGTCGGCTTCCGCCTGCCTTCTTCTTCGCGTCTTGCCGGCCGTCTGCTGGGTCATCGGGTTCCTCCGTTGGTCGTGGGTGAGCACGACCACCGACCAAGCGGGCCGGCCGGGACGGGTCAAGCCCTGTCCCGACAGGGATCGCCGAAGGCGACCGAAGGCAGGGCTTTACGCGGCCCGACCGGGCTGCTCTAAAACCTGGTGCTCACCCACGGGCAACGCGGACGCGACTCCCTCCCTGACCGCCGCCGCGCGGGCCACAAGACCAACGTCCCCCGAGTCAACCTCGGCACCACTGGACCCCTAGCCATCTGCCGTCGCTCCAGTCTGCCTCTCGCTCGTTCGACGATTTCAGCTAACGCTGCCGCCAACGCCGCGCGAACCAACGCTCGCCGCCCTCCAACAGACACCACGGCACCCCCGAAACACTGCGCTCTCCTACGGCCGCCCGCCCCCGGCGACGGCCCCCACCACCCAGCTACCCACTGCTTTTTCTTCTTCCTTTTGTTGTTTTTTCTTTTCTTCCTTCTCAATCTGAACCTTCATCCATCACCTTCCAACCAACCTTCCTACTCCACTCTGCCTGCCCCCCTCCACCTTCCATCACAGGTCATTGACCATCACCATTTCAGCGAAGCTGAGAGGGGGGTGGTCAATGACCGACCCACCACGCCCAGAATCATCTCGGGGCAGGCAGAGTGGCTCTAGAGAGCCAAAACCCGTGGTTCTTTGGTGACGCTAACCTGTCGCCAACCTGACGATGCTTGCGACACGTTCTGAGACAACCAGACGACAGCCCATTGCAGGGCAAACGCAGCAACTGATTTCTCCATTGAGGCGTAAGGAGCTCGGCGCCGCGACGCCCCTGGCGCGCCGCAGGTGCGCTTTGAACCAAACCGTGAACTGATGTCTCGCTCAAAGCCGCCGGACTGGCCCGGCACGCATTGATGACCGCGCACTGGCTCAAGATATGGCCCGCGACAGCGCGTCAGTCGGCCATCGGTGATGTCCGGCTGCTCGGCGCGCTCACGAGCTAAACGGCGGTCTGCTGTGGCGGGTCATCGCTGACTTTCACTTCCCGCAGAACCTCGCCTTCTGGGCCGAGGATCTTTACGATGTGCGTCCTCGGCCAGTGGTTCGGTAGGTGTCTCGCCTTCCATGACGCGCGTGCCTTGGCGATGATTGCATCTGAGACTTTCCCGAAGGCGTAGCTTGCGGCGCCCGACGCGACGACTTCGAGGATCGACTGTCCCGTCACGCCGCGGATGTGTGGGCCGTTCGGGTCGACGCGCTGCACAACAATCTCAAAGTCTGGGCCGGCCTCCCGCGCCGCCTCCGCGATTGAGTCGAGATCCTCCTCGAAATCGAGGTATGCAAACTGGCGCAGTACAACGGTCTCGGGCATGGAAGGAACGTTAGCCGCACGACAGCGCGCTACGGGCGAGCTATCTGTTTGTCATTGCTGCCCGAACGGCCGTTTCGAGTGGTCATGTGTCTCGCTAGTCCAGAGCAAGCGTTCGGACTCCTAGACTCAGCCTGCGATGAGTACGAGGAAGCTCACCGGAGTCGGTCGACTCCTTGAGAAGGACCACGGGAACGAGCCCGTCTCGCTTCCGATCCCGCGGGAGAAGTTCGAAGACCCGACGTTTATCCCACGGCTCAGCTTTCGTCACGGCCCGCGCCTCACGACCGACGTCAAGGGTCAGATGGAACACCTCCCGAAGCACACTGACCACGCGCTGTTTATCGACACCAACCTGACGTGGCTCGACGACGAGTGGTGGGAGATGCTGCTGGCTGAGCCCGGCCGCGTCCACGTGACCGCTCGCGTTGTGCGCGAGCTCGTCCCCTTTCTCAAGCGCAATCAGGGCCATCCGCTTCGCGCGGCGCTCAAGGACAGGCATCCCGCGATCGTCTTGCGCCCCGACATCGAGGACGAGATCTGGTCTAAGTGCTTCGACTACTACGTCAGCCTGCTCGCGTGCCGCCGCCGCCTGCTCGACTCGTCCATCAGGCACTTCGAAGCGAACCACCTCGGCCGAAAGCCATCACCTAACGACCTCACCGAACTGAAGATGGGGATACAAAGCGCGTTTGGCGAGCGAACCCTGCGACTCAACCTTAAGCCACTCAGCGCGAATAGGACTGACGAGGCACTCGTGTTCCAGGCGGTGCACCACGCAGTAACGAGTGGACAGCCAACCAAGATCTTGTCGGGGGACTCCGACGTCGAGGAGCAGTTCTACATGATGGTCCGCGTGCTCACCGCCCACTATTACGAACTCCTCCTAGGGCGCTGCTACGCCGCAGACTTCGCCAGTTTCAACCCGCGCACCGTCCCACAGGAAGTCATGGCTGCGTACGACGGAATATATGAGATCTACGGTGCCGCGATGATCGATCTCGCGGGGAGGGGAATCCACGATTTTGTTCCTCGACACACGACGTTCGTTCCGATCTCGTGCGTCACACTCGGGCAGGAGTACATGTCCGAACTCACTTATGGCGCCGAGACCAGCATGGCGCAGGTCTTTACTACGAAGACCGGGACGCTCGGATCATCAACGGACCAGCTCGCGGGCCGGGATGTGCATCCGTGGCTGATCCCGGAAGAGCTTCAGGCCGATGGGGGGCAGGATGCGTTGGTTGTCTTCGACAAGACGCGTCTGACGCTCCCTAACTCCGGCATGCGGATTTCGCAGCACGACTTCGGGCTAACCGTCTGGCCGGGGGATCCGCACGCGCGGGTCGGAGATCCCAACGCACCGCTCTCGACCAGCCATGACAGGTAGTTGCCCCCGTCGATGGGGAACATCTCGCCAAATGCCCCCGCCAGGGTCGAACCTCGATTGCCGCTTAGGAATCAGCACCGATCGGGTCGACGGACGACCGTGAGGCCATGCCGATGTCTACTCGACACCTAGTTTGCTTCGATGGCGCGCTTGAGGTTGACGCTATCCCTCCATCGATAGAGCGTCTGTCGGCTGACGCCGAGGAGATCTGCCAGGGCGCCGAATGCAATGCCCACTTCAGCCGCCTTCGGCATCAACTCGGCGATGATCGTCTGCCTGCTCGCTGCTAGATCGTCGACAAGGCCTGCGTGTTCACGGCCAAGCTCGAGCGCGAGTCGTTCGTAGCCCTGTCGCCGTTCAAGCTTTGCTGCGTAGTGCTCGGCGACGGGGTGGTCTTGGTGCGTCATAAGCTCAGTGTAACACGCGGTTACAAACCGTGTAACACCTGTTACAGCACCGCCATCTCGAAGGTTAGCCTCACTAGTCGGCGGCGAACACCGCATTGCCACTCGGGCCTCGAGCGACCATGCGCGAGCGCGCCGCTAGTCAAGCTGAGCACTCAGTACCACGCGATTGCGACGGGGCGCTGGGTCAGTTCAGAGGAGTTTGCGCCGTTGCCGAAGATCATCCAGACGGGCGTGTCACGGTTGGGGCCGCCATAGAGCCAGAGGCCGTCGGGCCTGCATTCGTAGTTCTGGCGCATCCCGTCGACTACGGAGGTTGCCCCCGAGACAAGCTGGCAGTCGGAGCCGTCGGCGAGCTGCAGCGCCCACGGTATCCGCGGCGACCCGCTCGGCCACTGCCCCGTGTTCCCGTGCAACGAGGACACCGGCGATTCGAGCCGCACCTCGACGCCCTTGTCGGTCCACGGCCCACCGGTGGGGCACACGACCGTCTCGTATCCCGAGGTGAAACACGGATCCTCGATCTCACTGTTCACCGTGCAGCGCCACGCTTCGGAGCGGGGCGTTAGAAGACTGCCCTCCCAGCAGCTCCCGTCAGCGTTCGCGGTCACCTTGACCGTCGGAGTGCCCGTAGGAGACACGGCGGTAAAGATGCGGTCCTGTGTTGGAGAGGGCGCCGGCGGCGCGACCTTCGCCACGGCTTGCGTCGTGGAAGGATGAGACCCGCTCGAGCCTTGCGAGACGCCCCCGCACCCCGCGAGCATCACGGTTGCCGCCATTACCGCTCGAGCCCAGCCCCGCATAGCTAGTGATCGAGCAGGCGCGCCTTCGCCGCCGCGAACTCGTCTGCCGACAGAGCGCCCGTCTCATGCAGTCTCGCCAGGGCGCCCAGTTCGTCGGCGAGGCCCCGGTCCTCTGTCGTCGCCGACTCGTTGGTGGTCGGGCCAGCGAGCTCGACGGTGCACCCGGCCCCCGCTAGCTCGGTGCGCATCCGCTCGGCGTCCGCGAGCGGGAAATACCCGATCAGCGTCGGGACCTCTTCGAAGGCTGCATACCCCTCTTTCAGGCTGGCATGGGTGAGGCGCCGATACACCTTGAGTGCCGGACTCTTGTTCGGGCCCGAGTGGATGAGCGTCACCCGGACGGTCCCCTCGGGCTGCTCGACAGACACAGCCGGCGCGACCATCTTGCGAAACCGCTCGCTTTCGACGGGTCCGCCGCAGACCGGGCAGTGCCAGCGCTCCGTCTTGAGTGACAAGCCTGCGGTGATCGCCGCCCCGAGCGAGTTGCGGACGGCATGTCCCGTGCGCTCCGCCGCGACCGGCCTTTTGCAACGCGGGCAGTACATCCCGCCCTTCGTCCGCACGCTCATCGTCCTCGCAGCGTACGCGAGTACCGCTCGCCCCTGCAACGTCCCATCAGGCGACACAGCACGCCCGACTGCCGATCGCGACCAACTAACGTCCTGTGTCTCCGACGACCGCATCGTCCTTTCGACGCTGATGCCACGTGTCGAGCAAGAACTCGGTCACCGCAGACGCGGTGTTGAAGGCAAGCCGCGCGTGCCGCGTGAGCGCCTGGCTTGTGCGATTGCGGCCGTGGCCGAGTCCGAGCTCGTTTCGGAGTTCGGCGATCCGCTGGACGGTCGTCACCAGTGAGCGGGCTGCGCCCTCTGCTGCCTTGCTGCCCTTCCGGTTGGCAGGCACGGACTCCGCATCGAGTTTGAGTGCCTTCGCGGAGGCCTTGTAGAGGTCGAGCAACTCATCCTTGGAGCGATACTCGATTTCGTAGTCGTCCAAGATGACCTTGCAGACCGACTCGACCAACTCCTTCGACGACGCGATGGCTGCGGCCGGATCGTTGGCAAGGCCAGCGTCGATCCTGCGCAGGTGCTCGTGGAAGACCGCGGGGTCGCGCAGCCGCTTGTACTCAGGCAGCCTCAGGGCGGTTGTCGGTTGCTTGGCGCTGTTGATCTTCCGGCCTTCGAAGACGGGCCGTCCGGAGATCTGCTTGGTCTCAGTCAGTACCCAGCCGTCAGGGGCCAGCTTCTCGTTGAATGTGTCGACGAGCTCACGGGCTTCCTCGACGTCAGTGCGCACCGCTGGATGCACCATCTCAGCCAGAAAGCGGACGAGCATCTCGTCGTCTCCGTGCATGAGATCGAATCGGCTGTCAGTGAAGACCCAGTCGTCCTCCCAGTCTTCCGGGTTGTGGATGCGGTGCTGCCAGATGTCGCCGGCCGCATCCTTGAAGCGATGATCCTCCGACGACATATCGGCCAGGTCCCAGATGCGGTCGAGGAAATCGGGCTCGTCGAGTCGCCCGGCCCAGGCGACGTTCTCCATCGTGATCGCGTCGAAGATGTCGCGACGCGTGATCTCGGTGATTGTGTTGGGCGTTACCCGCGGCAGACGTGGCATCGAGTCACGTCCCAGCTTCCGTACCCTGCGTGGGCACATTCTCCTCATCGGGAGGCGCGGGCTCGTCGAAAAGTTTGAGGTAGGGCTCGTAGCGAAAGAGCCTCGAGCGACGCTGCCCGGTGACCTCACGCAGAAGGCCGAGCTCCTCGAATCGGGCGACGAGTCTGTTTGCCGTCGGGAACGACACTTCAAGGTCTTGTCCAACGACGTTGACATTGACGAGTGGCCGCTGGAAGAGCATCGACAGGAGCTTCAGCCCGTTCGCACCCGTGTCGCTCAGAACCAGGCTTCGATGACGCTCTCGGAGCTCAAATATTCGCTCGGCCGTATCAGTCGCTTGCCGCGCTGTCTCCGCCACGCCGCGAAGGAAGAACCGGAGCCAACCCTCCCAATCCCCCCGCAGTCGCACGGCCATGAGCCGGTCGTAGTACTCGGCACGATGGAGCTTGAAGTAGTAGCTCAGATAGAGCAGCGGCTGGCGTAAGGCTCCCCCGTGGACGAGTAGGAATGTGATCAGCAGCCGCCCGACCCTGCCGTTGCCGTCGAGGAAGGGGTGGATGGTCTCGAACTGCGCGTGAGCCAGGCCGGCTCTAATCAGCAACGCGTTGTCTTGTTCGGCGTGTAGGAACGCCTCGAAGTCAGAGAGGGCCTGCTTCATCTCGTAGACCGGAGGCGGAACGAACGTCGCCTGCTTGAGCGACGCGCCGGCGGGCCCGATCCAGTTCTGACTGGTACGGAACTCGCCGGGCGTCGCGTGGGCACCCCGGCCGTCTCGCAGAAGTTCGTTGTGGATCTCCCGGATCAACCGGAGCGATAGGGGCAGCTCGTCGATGCGCACCAAGCCGTGATTCATCGCGGCTATGTAATTCACGATGTCGCCAACGTCTGAGTGCCGATCCTGCGCCGCTGGCTCGAGTTCGACCTCAAGGAGATCCTCAAGAGTGCTCTGGGTTCCCTCGATCTGGGAGCTGAGCACCGCCTCGCGCCGAACGTACATCGCCACAAAGAAGTCGGGGTCGGGGATGACCTTGACGATCCCGTCCAGGCGTCCCAACGAGATATCGGCGTCCGAGAGGAGCGCCAGAAGCTCGCCATCCATCTCCACCGGCGGCTCGGGCGGGAGGGGGGCTGGAATGAACGCGCGGTACCCCGACGGCTGGGACAGAAGGCGACCGGCACGGTGCTCATACGTCGGCAAACCAACTCCTTCCTGCCGCATGGCCCAAATTGGCACTATTCACGAAATCCATCATATCCTTAAATAAGGAGGCCTCCCTCGTCGTGTCATTTCAAGCAGCGTTATTAGCGCGCGCGGCGCCGTCAGGTATTTACGCGAGCGGAATGGGGCTTCAATAACGAGAGTTCCACCGCCACGTTATGGAAGGCCGCTTAGGCGGCATCCGATCCATGACGCTCGGAGCTCAATGATCGCCAAGAAGCGGTCGCCTCGGGCCGCTACACCTACGGGCCATCGAAAAATTGGTACCAAATTGGTACCAAGCCCGGGCTGCCGAGCACCTTCTGCCAACAAAAAAGCCCCGCATCAGCAGGGCCTTTTCAAATAGCGGGGGCGGGATTCGAACCCGCGACCTTCGGGTTATGAGCCCGACGAGCTACCAGACTGCTCCACCCCGCGTCGCTCCTAATGTTCTAGCAGAGACAGTCAACCCGGGGCACGACGGCAACGGCGCCTCATCGGGGCCAACATCAAACGCCTCTCATCGTCTGTTTAGTTGCGCCTAAGCCCGCTCTCATAGTTTGCTGCGCCCGCTTACCGCCCCCTCCTGCGCCGAGATTGGGACGCCCTCCCGGTTGGCGGGAGAGAAAAGGACCCCTCAAGATGACCCGCACGAGAACGCGGCAGGGCCGCCTGGAGCCGATCGCCGCCAAGGTGCCCGAGATCGGCCTGATCTTCTGGGTGCTGAAGCTCCTGACCACCGGGATGGGTGAGGCCATGTCGGACTTCCTCGGCCAGGAAAGCGTTCCCCTGGCAGCGGCCATCGGCATCTTCGGCCTCGCCTTCGCGCTCTGGCTGCAGCTGCGCACCCGCGAATATCGCGCCGCCCCCTATTGGTTCGCCGTGATGATGGTGGCCATCTTCGGCACCATGGCCGCCGACGGCGTCCACGACGGAGCCTCCCTCCCCTACGCGGTCACGACGCCCTTGTATGCCGCGCTGGTCGGCGCGATCTTCCTGGTCTGGTATCGCAGCGAGGGAACCCTCTCGATCCACACCATCACCACCCGCCGGCGCGAGCAGTTCTACTGGGCCGCCGTCCTCGCGACCTTCGCCCTCGGCACCGCTGCCGGTGACCTGACCGCCATCTCTCTGAATATCGGCTTCTTCGGCTCGGCTGTCCTGTTTGCCGTGATCATCTCCATCCCGGCCATCGGCTGGGCCCGCTTCAACCTGAACCCCATCGTCGCCTTCTGGAGCGCCTACATCGTCACCCGGCCCCTTGGGGCCTCGCTGGCCGACGGCTTCTCCAAGAGCACCGGCGGTGGCCTGGGCCTGGGCGACGGTTTCGTCAGCGCCGTCGCGCTGGTCATGTTCATAGCCCTGGTCACCTACGTCGCCATCCGCAAGAACGACATCCAGCCCGCCCTTCTGCAGCCCCACCCGCACCGCGACCACGTCGAGCAGCCCGCTGCAGCCGCCGCCGTCCTGCTCGACGGCGGGCAGATCGACTGAGCCGCGGCGCTGGCACTACCATCCCCGACGTGCGCGTCGCGGTGGTGGACATCGGTACCAACTCGACGCGGCTTTTGATCGCCGATGTCGACCCTGCCAGCGGGGCCATCGCGGAGCTCGCCCGCCACTCGCGGGTCACCCGCCTGGGCGACGGCGTGGACGCCGGCGGCTCACTCTCAGAGGAGGCAATTGCCAGGGTCTTCGAGACCCTCGCCGACTACCGCCGCGAGATCGATGCCAACGACTGCAGCTCCAACCTGGCGGTCCTCACATCGGCCGTCCGCGACGCTGCCAACGGCGAGGACTTCGCCCGGCGGGTTCGCGAGGACTACGGGCTGGACGCTCGGATTCTGCGCGGCGAGCAGGAGGCCCAGCTGACCTTCCTCGGCGCCATGTCCGGCCGCCCGGCCGCCGTCGAGCCGACAGTAGTGATCGACATCGGCGGCGGCTCGACCGAGTTCATCGTCGGTGTCGGGCGCTCGGCCGGCTTCCACGTCTCTGTCCCCGCGGGAGTGGTCCGCATGAGCGAGCGCCACATTCACCACGACCCTCCCCACCCGGACGAGCTGGCTGCCCTGGCCCGGGACACCCGCGAGGCCTTTCTCTCAGCGGTCCCCGCCGCAGAGCGGGACCGGGTCAGCAGCGGCATCGCCGTGGCCGGGACCGCCACCTCCGCGGCCTCCATGGAACAGGAGCTCGAACCCTACGACGCCGGCCGAGTGCACGGTCACCCGTTGCTGCTGGCCACCGTCGAACTGCTGCTGGCGAGGCTCGCCGAGATGAACGAAGCGCAGCGACGACAGGTCGCCGGACTGCACCCCGACAGGGCTCCCACGATCATCGCCGGCATGATCCTGCTGTCCGTGGCAATGCGCGTCTTGGACCTCGAGCAGATCGAGGTGTCCGAGCACGACATCCTCTACGGGGGCGCCCTGCGCCTGGCCGGGCTGGGCTGAGGCCGACCTGACCTCAGGCGAGGTTGGACTTGCGCGGATAGACCACCGTCGGGTCCGTCAGCACGTTCACCAGGGCCGGCTTGCCCGAGGAGAACGCCCGCTCGATCGCCGGGCCGACCTGATCGGCCTGTGAGACCATCTCGCCGTGTCCGCCCAGTGCCTCGACCACCTGGTCGTAGCGCGTTTCCGGTCTCAGGTCGGCGACCACCGAATAGCCGTAGAGGAACTCCATCGGGTGCTTCTCAAGCGCCCAAATGCCGTTGTTGCCCATCACCCCGACGATGTTCACCCCGTGGCGCACAAGCGTGTCGTACTCCATCCCCGTGAACCCAAAGGCCCCGTCGCCGACCATCAGCACGACCTGCTTGTCCGGTCGAGCAAGCTTTGCCGCAAGCGCGTAGCCGGGACCGGTGCCCAGACAGCCGAATGGGCCCGGGTCAAGCCAGCAGCCCGGCTGATAGCTGTTGACCACCCGCCCCGCATAGGAGACGAAGTCCCCGCCGTCGCCGATCACGATCGCGTCCCGGTCCAGCGTCTTTGCGACCTCCGCGTAGAGGCGCATCGGGTGCAGCGGGCTGCGGTCATCCTCGAACTCCGCCCGCTCGGCCTGGCGGCGCTCGGTCTCGGTCGCCCGCAGCTCGGCGATCCAGTCCTCGCTCGGAAGAGCCCCGCCTCCGCCCGCGGAGGCCAGCTCCGCCAGCGTGCCGGGGATCGTGCCGTAACACTCCGCCGCCACCGCCCGCGGGTGCCCACGCTCTGACTCCGCGCTGTCGATCACCACGATCTCCGTGTCCTCGCCAAACGACGCGCCGAAGGCCAGACGGAAGTCCATCGGCACGCCGATCACCAGCGCCACGTCGGCGCCCTTGAGCGCCTGTGAACGGGCCCGTGAGAAAAACAGCTCGTTGTCCGCCGCCATGCAGCCTCGGGCCAGGCCGTTCAGGAACACGGGGATCCGCAGCCGCTCGGCCAGCGCGCACATGGCCTCCTCGCCGCGCCCCCAGTACAGATCCGTGCCGGCCATGATCACCGGCCGTTCCGCTCCGGCCAGCAGGTCGGCCGCCCGCTGCAGCGCCGCGCCGTCGGCGATCCGGGTACCGGCCAGAGCCAGCCCCGCGGGCGCCGGATCGGGCTCGGGCTCCTCGGCCTCCATGAAAACGTAATCCAAGGGGAAGTCCACGAATGTCGGGCCGCTGTGCGGCGCCATCGACGTCGCGAATGCGTCATCGACCAGTCCGGGGATCTCCGCTGTCGACTCCGGCGTCGCTGCCAGCTTGGTCAGCGGCCGCACGAACGGAACGTGGTCGATCTCCTGCAGCGACCCCTGACCCCACCGAAGCGCCGGCGCACGACCGCCCAGCACCACCATCGGCGAGTGGTTGGCCTGCGCCGAGGCCATCGCGCTCATGCCGTTCGTCACACCCGGACCGGCTGTCAGCGCGCACACGCCCGGTTCGCGTGTGACCTTCGCCCAGCCCTCGGCCGCGAAGGCCGCCGTGGACTCGTGGCGCACATCGACCAGCTCGATGCCCTCCTCGCGACAGCCGTCGTAGATCGAGAACAGATGCCCGCCCGACAGCGTGAACAGACGGCTGACGCCGTGGGCCTTCAAACGGCGCGCGATCAGGCGCCCGCCGTGGTAGGTCTGGGTCTCCTGGGCACTCTCGCTCGCCATCGCTGCGACTCTATTCGATGCTCGCCAGACATGCCCGGGGTGGGATTCGAACCCACATGCCCTCTCAGGGCCATCGATTTTAAGTCGATTGCGTATGCCGATTCCGCCACCCGGGCGAGCGCGGCCCAGTCTAAGGGAGCTCCAGGCCCCTAAAAGGTCCATAAATCGCGCAACTAAGCGGTTGCTACGGTGTCTATAGGGCAAGTAGCAAGGGCGATGGCAGCGCGGGGAGCATCGATGGAGGTTTCAGCACTACCGAATCCGAGCGGCATCTCGGGCCTTCGAGGCCCGTCCGCTCTGCTGCGCCTGCAACCGGACGAGCGCCTCATCCAGATGACCCGTCGCGGCAACCACGCCGCCTTCGAGGTTCTCTGCTCGCGCTACCAGTCTCGCCTGCTGTCCTTCTGCCGCCACATGCTCGGCTCCAAGGAGGACGCCGAGGACGTCCTGCAGGAGGTCTTCGCGGCTGCCTTCAACGCCGTCCTGGCCGATGACCGCCCGATCAACGTGCGGCCCTGGCTTTACAGGATCGCCCGCAACCGCTCGCTCAACCACCTCCGCCGCAACACCGCCACCGGCGTCGACTCGATGGATGTTCACTTCGCCGAGAACGGCCTGTCGACCAGCGACAAGGTCCTGCGCCGCGAGAGCTTCCGCGAGCTGATCGCCGACGTCCACGATCTGCCCGAGACCCAGCGCACGGCCCTGCTGCTGCGCGAGATCGACGCGATGTCCTACGAACAGATCGCCGCCGCCATGGAGACCACCGTCCCCTCCGTCAAGTCCCTGCTGGTCCGCGCTCGCATCTCCCTCGCAGAGGCCGCCGAGGCACGCAAGCTCAGCTGCGACGAGGTCCGCCTCGAGCTCGGCGAAGTCGCCGAGGGCCTCACCAAGCTCTCAACGCCCGCCCGCCGCCACGTGCGCGGCTGCGAGCGCTGCGGCTTCTTCAAGAAGCAGCTCAAGCAGAACAACCACGCCCTCGCCGCGATCCTGCCCGTCGCGCCGCTGTTCATGCTCAAAAAGCTGATCCTGACCAAGTTGGGGATGGGTGCCTCTGCCGGTGCCGGTCACATGGCCGGTGGGGCCGGTGCAACCGTGGGTGCCGCCGGTGGCGCCGGGGCCGCCGCCGGCGCCGGTGCAGCGGCCGGTGGTGGCAGTCTTGCCGGAGGCCTGATGACCGCCGGCGCAGGTGCTCTGGCGACCAAAGCCGTCGCAGGTCTGGCCGCTGCCGCACTGGTAACAGCCGGGGCGGTGGCCGCCGATCATGCCGTGACGATGCCCGCCCGCCACCACCACGCGCCGGTCGCCTCGGCATCCGTGACGGCCGTGCCGGCATCCCAGGCGCCGCCGCTGGTCGTCGCCAAGATCCGCACCCAGCCCTCAACCGGCGGGGTCGTTGCCGCGGCGGCCAGCCACCACGCCATCAAGAAGGCCGCCACGACCAAGCCCGCCGTCCTCCCGGCCGTGACCAGCACCACCCCGGTCGCGGTCACGCCGGCCGCAGCGACGCCCACCGTGCCGGCCAAGACCGAAGAACCCGCTCCCGTGCAGGTCACCGAGGTCACGACAGAAACCACCGCCCTCCCGACCACCGCCACCAGCCCTCAGACACCTCCGCCGGCGCCCGTCACCACGCCGACCGACACCACCCCCGCCCCCGAAGCCCCCCCGGTGGTCGTCGAATCGACGACACCCCCCGCTCCGATCGTGACAAAGAGCCACGGCGACGGTGAACTCGGTCCGGTGCGCAAGGCCGCTCGCGAAGAACGCAAGCTCGAGCGCGCCGCCCGCCGTGCCTCCGTCGGCTACTAGCCGAACGTAAAGGTCTTCAGCGGCTTCAGCAGGACGCCTTCCGAGGCGACTTCGCTGGGGTCCTTGACCTTGGAGCTCGCCGTCGCGGCGTTCAGCATCACGATCTTCACCCCGCGCCGCACGCCCGGCTTTTCCGGCAGCAGCAGCACGTTGCGCCCGAAGAACTCGCGGCCGTCGATCTTCGTCGTGTAGAGGACCTGGTAGGCAGGCACCTTGTTGACCCGGGTCTTGCCCTCGCCGCGCAGGACGAAGTGCTCATCCTCCTGCGCCAGTTCCCTCGCGTAGGCCGTCGCATAGACGGGCAGCTCCCCGGACAGTCCGCCGGTGTAGGGCGGCAGCAGCAGCGGCTCGACCGCGTAGGAGTACTTGAGCGACCCGTCCGGTTCGAGCGCGTGGAGCTTCACATATCCGCCCGGATCCGGGGTTGTCCTGTAGAGCCCCTTGTAGCTGAAGCTGAACGGAACCGGACCACCCTGGGAGTAGTGGGCATCCAACAGCGACAGGCCAAGTCCGATCACGGCCGCCACGAACAGCCCCGCGGCCACGATGATCGCGATCCGCACCGATCTCCGGGCGGCGTTCCAACGGGGCGCCAGCAGCTGCCCGAGCGTCGGCCCGTACTCGGGCTTCATCGGTACTGCGGCCATCGCGCTCAGACGGTCATTCGCCGATCGAGAAGAGCTGCTCGAGGTCGTGGCGCGAATAGGCGGCGAAGGCCACCATCGTCTGCGTCCGCACGACTCCCGAGAGCCCACCGATCTCAGCTGTCACGACCTCCGCCAGCTGCTCGTGGTCGGGGACCCTGACGATCGCCACGAAGTCCCACTCGCCGGTGACCGAGTAGGCCTCGGCGACACCCTCGATGTCCGCCAGGTCACCGCCCAGAGTGGAGAGAGCGTTGCGCTCCGCCTCGATCAGAACGACGGCGTGGGTCATCGTCATAGCCTCACAATCATAGGCTTCATCAGGCCCTGCTATCGCTCAGCCTGGTCAGGCCCAGGCCGACCAGCAGGCCGATCAGCGCACCCGTCACACCCGCGAGCCAGCTGGCCTCCGGCCGCGCGAATGGGACCACCAGCAGCAGCGCCGCGATCACCCCGGCTCCCGCCAGATCGCCTTCGTAGGGTTGACCGGCGCGCGCCGCCACGAGGTCCGGCGCCGCCCAGGCCATCAGCAGGGCGAGCGCAGCCGCGTTGCCCCCGGAGACGATCGGCAGCTGATAGCTCGCGAGCGCCACCAGCGCCCCGGTGACGCCGGCGCCCAGATACAGGGCAAGCACCACGAATGGACCATGGCGGCGCTCGAGCAGCCAGCCGAACAGGCCCGCCGAGCCGATCGCCAGGAAGGCATAGACCCCGGCGCCGCCGCCGCGGAAGTACACGAACTGGGTCGTGATCAGCCGCCACCATTCGCCGTGAACCCCGGTGACAAGCTGGCCGTTCTCGATCCTCGGCCCGAGGATCATGTGCTGGAACATGAACGGCGCCGCCTGGATCGCGATGAAGCCGGCGCAGGCCGCCGCGACGATCGCGATCGTCGCGTAGGGGCGGCTGGCGGCCCAGCGGTCCGAGCCGGCCCGGGAGACCTGCCGGCGGGGCTTGGCACGGGTGCTCCCCTTGCCACCGCCGAGCAGCGATCCGAGGCCCTGGCGACGGGCACGCCGAGCTCTCCGGCCCGTTCACCCGCGGCAGCTTCGGCGCGCGGCGGCGCAGCCGGTTGCCGCAGTAGGGGCACTCGGTTATGTACGGGCTGACCTCGGACCCGCACTGCTTGCACACCACGAACAGGTCGGCACCGGAGCTCACGCCCCCATTCTATGGACCTCTCGACCCCGCTCTGCACCCCTCTGGAATACTCAGGGCTATGAACCTCGGATACGACCAGAAGCTCTACATACTCGCCTTCGACCATCGCGGCTCCTTCCAGAAGAAGTTCTTCGGCATCGAGGGCGAGCCCGATTCCGAGCAGACGGCGATCATCGCCGACGCCAAGCACCTGATCTTCGAGGGCCTGCTGCAGGCCGTCAGCGCCGGCGCAGACCCGTCCGTGACGGGCGTCCTGGTCGACGAGCAGTTCGGCTCGACCGTCCCCGCCGAGGCACTGGAGAAGGGCCTGAAGCTCGCCATGCCCGCCGAGCGCTCGGGTCAGAACATGTTCGACTTCCAGTACGGCGATGACTTCGGCGAGCACATCTCGAGCTTCCACCCCGACTTCACGAAGGTCCTGGTTCGCTACAACCCCGACGGCGACGCGCAGGAAAACGCCGTCCAGCTCAGCAAGCTCAAGCGACTCAGCGACTGGCTCGTCGAGCACGACCGCAAGTTCCTGTTCGAGCTGCTCGTCCCCGCCGAGGAGGCGCAGCTGGCCGCCGTCGACGGCGATGACGAGCGCTACGACGCCGAGCTGCGTCCCGAGCTGATGCGCCGGGCGATCGCCGACATCCAGGACTACGGCATCGTCGTGGACATCTGGAAGATCGAGGGTGTCGATGAGCGCACGGACTGCGAGATGCTCGTCGCCCAGGCCCGCACCGGCGGCCGCGACGAGGTCGTCTGCGTGGTGCTCGGCCGCGGCGCCGATGACGCCAAGGTCGACCAGTGGCTGGCGGCCGCCGCCCCCGTCGAGGGATTCATCGGCTTCGCCATCGGCCGCTCGATCTGGTGGGACCCGCTCAAGGCCTACGTGGACGGGAAGATCGAGCGCGCCGCCGGGGCCCGCAAGATCGCGGAGAACTATCTCCGCTTCATCGCCGTCTACGAGCGGGCGAAGACGCCCGTCGGCTCCTAACCGGGCAGGACTCCCCCGATGAAGATGCGTCAGAGCCTCGCCGAGTGGGAGCGGGCCTTCGTCAAGGAGATCACGCTCGATCGCCGCCGACGGGACTCGCTGCGGCGCACCGCCGAGCATCGCACCCGCAAGCGCGAGGTCGAGAAGCGCCACAAGCGTGGCTCCGTCCGCTTCGCCCTGCTCGTGGCGACACTGATCCTGACCGCGGTGATTGTCACCGTGGTGATGTTCCGGACGCTCTACCTGCTGCTCGGCTAGCAGCCCGAGCCCGTCAGGCCGCGGAGCTAGGTGCCCTCGCCCAGTTCGCGCAGCGACTCGTCCACCTCGACGACCTCGTCCGTCGCATGAGCGGCGGCCTTCGGTGCGACGCCCGACCCTTCGCGGTGGATCTCGAGGTAGATCTCCTTGCGGAAGACCGGCACCTTCTGCGGTGCCTGGATGCCGATCCGAACCTTCTCGCCCATCACGGACAGCACCGAAACCTCAATCTCATCCCCGATCATGATGCTCTGGTTGGACTTGCGCGTCAAAACCAGCATTTTCGGTGCACCTTCCTATTTGCCGAATGGCGTTGCCGACGGGCACCCCCTGCCCCCGGGTGCTCGCAAGCATAACCTCGGGACCGGGGGAACGCGACCCCGACCCCGCTATTTGTGGCCCTTCGGCAGCCCCAAGCGACGCGCCGCAGGAGCGCCGTGAACCGTGCGCCGCCCCTCGAAGGTGCTTTGCGCTAGTCTCCCGGACCGTTCATGCCCCGGAAATCACTGCGTCCGCACCTGAATCAGATCCGCGCCTGGGTGCGCCAGGGCCGCACCGACGCCTGGGTGGCCCACCAGCTCGAGGTCAGCGTCCGCGACATCGAGCAGTTCAAGCGCCAGAACGACCTCACCGGCGATGAGGTCGGCTCCGATGCGCCCGGCGGGGACTACCCCGAGGAGATCGATCTGCGCGCCGAGGATGACGCGCTGATCGCGGCCGAGCTCGAAGCCGCCGAAGCCGAGGCCGAGCGCGCTCGCGCCGAGGCCGCAGAGAACGGCGACGGACCTGCGGAGGACGATGATGCCGAGGCCCGCCCGAAACGACGCAGCCGCCGTGGTGGCCGCCGCGGGCGTGGCGGTGCGCAAAACCGGGCCGATCGAGGGCACCTTCGATCACGGCGAGGAGGGCTACGGACTGTGGCTCGACCCGGCGATCCAGGACAACCCGATCTATGCCGAGCACTGGGCAGGTCACAGGCCCGTCGAGGTTGCCGTCGAGGAGGACCGCATCGTCATCCGCCGTATCGGCGACGACGACGAGGAGTAGTCCGGCTCAGGCGCCGACCATGCGCCTGCCGCCTGCATAGTCCGAAGCCTCGCGCAGGTAGCGCGCGAAGGCCGCGTCGGTCACGATCCCCGCCTCCCACGCCCAGGCGTCTTCGGGAGCGACCTTCATGGCCACCTGCAGGCACCACGAGGTGCCCGCGTCGTACAGGTCGGCCAGCTCCTGTGCCGAGAACTTGCCGCCCAGCCGCCGGCGCAGCTCGGCGACCAGCGCCGAGGTGACCCGCTCGAGCAGGTTCTGGCGCTCCTGCGGCGCCCGCTGCAGCCTGCGCTCCCCCTGCTGCCACTGGTAGAAGGCGCTCTCGTAGGACACGCGCCGAGGCTAGCAGCGAGCCGGCGCTGAGCGGCGCTCAGTTGTGCGGCAGGTTGGGCACGACGTAGGGCCGCTCGCCCGGGCGCAGCATGTCCAGCTGATGGGCCTGGATTTCCAGGTTGCTCTCGCTGCTCAGGGCGTTGTGCTGGCTCAACAGGGCCCGGTGTTCGCGCGCGAGAACCGCCACCTTGGCGTTGTCGCGGCTCGCCTGTTTCCAGCTCGAGAGCATGTGGGCTCCGGCGCTCACATACAGCAGCACCAGTGCCAGCAGCACCAGCAGCATCGCGATCCGCCCGAGCCTGTCCCAGCGCACGCGGGCGGCCGCACCACGTGCGCTCGCGCGCCGGGCCGATCCTCGCGCCGCCGCGCCTGCGCGCGTGCGCGGTGGGGCGTATGTGGCCGAGGCGCTGGGCATCGCCACGCCTTTTCGCCCTCGGCCCCCAAGATCCTTCCCGCGGTTGAGGGTTCCCGCGACCCGCCCCGATCTAGGCTCGGCTGAAGGCTGCCCGCCCGGCGAACCGTGCGTCGGCCCCCAGCTGCTCCTCGATTCTCAGCAGCTGGTTGTACTTGGCAACCCGATCGGAGCGCGACGGCGCACCCGTCTTGATCTGCCCGCAGCCCGTCGCCACGGCCAGGTCGGCGATCGTGACGTCTTCGGTCTCGCCCGATCGGTGGCTCATGACCGCCGTATAGCCGGCGGCGTGGGCCATCGCGACGGCCGCCAGTGTCTCGGTGAGCGTGCCGATCTGATTGACCTTGATCAGAATCGAATTGGCCACGCCCAGCTCGATACCGCGCTGCAGCCGCTCGGTGTTGGTGACGAACACGTCATCCCCGACAAGCTGTGCAGCGTCGCCCAGGCGCTGGGTGAGCGTCTTCCAGCCGTCCCAGTCCTCCTCGGCCATCCCGTCCTCGATCGAGACGATCGGGTAGCGCCCGGCAAGCTCGGCCCAGTAGTCGCTGAGTTCATCCGCCGTGAGGCTGCGACCCTCGTGCTCGAGCACGTACAGGCCGTCCTCATAGAACTCGCTTGTGGCCGGGTCCAGGGCGATCGCCACATCCTCCCCCGGGACGTAGCCGGCGGCTTCGATGCCCTCCACGAGCATCTTCAGCGCCTCCTCATTCGAGGACAGGTCGGGGGCGAAGCCGCCCTCGTCCCCGCCGGCGGTCGAAAGGCCGCGGCCGTGCAGGGTCCGCTTGAGGGAATGGAACACCTCGGCTCCCGTCTGCAGGCAGCCGGCGAAGCTCTGCGCTCCCAGTGGAACGACCATGAACTCCTGGAAGTCGACTTTGTTGTCGGCGTGGGCTCCGCCGTTGAGCACGTTCATCATCGGCACCGGAAGCAGTGACGCCGCCGGGCCGCCGAGGTGGCGCCACAGCGGCTGGCCGTCCTCCGCCGCCTGCGCCTGGGCACTTGCCAGCGAGACGCCCAGGATCGCATTCGCGCCCAGCCGGGACTTGTTGGGCGTGCCGTCAAGCTCGATCAATGCTCCATCCAGGGATGCCTGGTCACCGGCATCCGCTCCGGTCAGCGCCGAGGCGATCTCGCCCTCGACGTTCTGTACCGCCCTCGTGACACCCTTGCCTCCGTAGGCCTTGCCGCCGTCGCGCAGCTCGGTCGCCTCGAACTCACCGGTCGAGGCCCCGGAGGGCACCGCGGCGCGTCCGGTCGTGCCCGAGGCCAGCGTGACCTCGACCTCGACCGTCGGGTTGCCCCGGCTGTCGAGGATCTGACGGGCGTGGATTCGCTCGATCTGACTCATGCGGGGCCTCCCAGCTCCTTGCCCACTTCGACCGTCACCACACCCGGCCCGGCCTCGCCGACCTGGTGCGGATCAGCCGCCGGTCGTGGGCGTGGTCGTCGCGGTGCTGCCGGTGCCCGTCGACGTGGTCTTCGGCGCTTTGTACTGCTTGCAGTCGGCCACCACGTATTCCGAGCGGCAGTCCGTTTTGGCGAGCCACTTCTTTTTGAATTCCTTGACGAAGCTGCTCAGAGCCGTCTGCTGTCCCTGCGCGGTCAGCTGCTGTTTGATGGTCTTTTCGACCGCCGCGAGCTTCTGCTGGGTCGCGGCCTGCGTGCTCAGGACTTCGTAGATGTAGTAGCCGAAGGGGGTTTTGACGGGGCCGCTGAGCTTGTTCAGTTCGGCCGAGAAGATCGCCGAGTCGAGTTCCTTCTCCTCGGAGCCTTTGATGACGCCAACCAGTTCTCCGCCCTTGGCCTTGCTGGTCGGGTCGATCGAGACCTTGCGGGCGACCGAGGCGAAGCTCTTACCGGATTCGATTTCCTTCTTGGCGGCGTTTGCGGCAGCTTCCGTCTTGGTCAGGATGATGCGCACATTCCGCTTTTCGGGCGATCCGTAGCGAGACTTGTTTTCGTTGTAGTACTTCTGCACCTGGGCCTGAGTCACAGTCGATTTCGCCTTGACGATCTTCTGCTGGATTTTCTGCGACAGCAGGTTGAGCTTCACACGCAGCAGCAGGTCCGAGACGGACTGGCCGGAGGAGGCGAGGAATTTTTCGAATTCGGCAGCTTTGGGGAACTGCTGCGTCTTGATTTTTTCGAACTGCTTCTTGACTTCCTCGTCACTCAGCTTGATACCCAGCGATTTGGCTTCGCCCAGCACCCAGGATGAGGAGATCAGGAAGCCCAGAACCTCCTGCTGAAGCGACTTGTACTGCTCTTCGCACTGAGTCTTGAGCTGTGCGGTGGTCGGAGCTTTTTGGCCTTTTGCCGGTTTCGCCGTCGTCGCTTCGAGGTGCGCGATGCAGGCGCTGTAGCTCGGCGGATCGGGAACAACCACTTTGGCGCCCGTGGTCGCGGCGCCCGATGAGGCGGCGACGGACATCCAGTGGTTGAAGGCTTCTTTGGTGATCGGGCCGGCGCTGTCGACGTTGACGACAGCGTTGCTCGGAACCCCGCCGCCACATGCGGAGAGGCCAAAGAGGGCAAACAAAACGGCGCCGAGCGCCGTGATCAGACGGAAGTTCTTGGTCATCGAGTTGGGCACTCTAGCGGAAAGACATCAACGTTTGGTTAAGGAGTTTAAGGAGTTGCTAAGCGGCTTCGCGAACCACTGCGAGCAGCGCGTCGGCGGCCCGGACCACGCTGGGGAAGCGCTCGGCGCCGTCCTTCGGGATCCGAACGGAGACCTGTGAGCGCCCTGATTCATACAGCGCTTCGGGCAGCTCTTCGCGCAGTCGCCGCGCCCTGGCCGAGTCGAGCTCGATCGGCACGACCGCCAGCCGGTCGCCTCTGAAGCTGACCGTCTGTGCGCCCGCCTGACCGAACTTGATCCTCGCCCGCTGCAGTGCCAGGAGGTTCTCCAGCGGCTCGGGCACCGGACCGAAACGATCGATGAGCTCCTCGCGCAGGCGTTCCACATCGGCGACCTCCAGCGAGCCTGCGACCCGCCGGTGCACCTCGATCTTGGCCTGCTCGTAAGGGACGTAGTCGGCCGGCACATAGGCGTCGACGTTCACGTCCAGACGCACCGGCTCGGCCAGGGTCTCGCCCTCTCCCTCCGGCTCCGCGGCTTTGACGGCCTCGTCGAGCATCTGCATGTAGAGCTCGAAGCCGAGCGCCGCGACGTGGCCGGACTGCTCGTCGCCGAGCAGGTTCCCGGCGCCACGGATCTCGAGGTCGCGCATCGCGATCTTGAAGCCCGCACCGAGCTCGGTGTAGTCCGACAGGGCAGACAGCCGCTGCGCCGCCTCCGGCGTCAGCGCAGCCGCGGAGTCATAGAGCAGGTAGGCATAGGCGCGCTCGCGACTACGGCCCACGCGGCCCCTGATCTGGTAGAGCTGCGCCAGCCCGAAGGCATCGGCGTGCTCGACGATCAGCGTGTTGGCCTGCGGGATGTCGATGCCCGACTCGATGATCGACGTGCAGACCAGGACATCCGCGCCACCGCGCAGGTAGTCCATCATCACGCTCTCGAGCTCGCCCTCGGCCATCTGCCCGTGGGCCACGGCGAAGCGCACCCCGGGGCACAGGGCCCGCAGCCGCTCGGCCGTCTCCTCGATCGACTCGACCCTGTTGTGCAGGAAGAAGGCCTGCCCGCCCCGCTCGCGCTCGCGCTCGATCGCCCGCTTGACGAGCTCCTCCTCGTACTCCCCGACGTAGGTCTTGACCGGCCGGCGGCCCTCCGGCGGTGTCTCGATCACCGAGATGTCCCGCAGGCCGGCCAGTGACATCTGCAGGGTCCGCGGGATCGGCGTGGCCGACATCGAGATCACGTCCACCTTCAGCTTCAACTGGCGCAGCAGCTCCTTCTGCTTGACGCCGAAGCGCTGCTCCTCATCGACGATCAGCAGGCCCAGTTCCTTCGCCCTGACATCGCGCGAGAGGACCCGATGGGTGCCGATCAGGATGTCAACGGATCCTTTGGCAAATCCGTCGATGGCCGCTTTTTGCTCGGCGGCGCTGCGGAAGCGCGAGACATGCTCGAGCGTGAACGGGTAGTCCGCCAGGCGCTCGGCGAAGGTCCCGTAGTGCTGCTGGGCGAGGATCGTCGTCGGCACCAGCATCAGCACCTGCTTGCCCTCGCCGGCCGCCTTGAATGCCGCCCGCAGGGCCACCTCGGTCTTGCCGTAGCCGACGTCGCCGCAGATCAGCCGGTCCATCGGCCGGGGCGCTTCCATGTCGGCCTTGACCAGTTCGATCGCCTCGCGCTGGTCGGGCGTCTCGGTGAACGGGAAGCGCTCCTCGAATTCCCGCTGCCAGTCCGAGTCCGCCTCGAAGGCATGTCCGCTGCGCCGGCGGCGCTCGGCGTAGAGGCTGAGCAGCTCCCCCGCGAGCTCCTGGGCGGCGCGCCGGGCCCGGGCCTTCATGGTGTCCCAGCGGGTCCCGCCAAGTTTGCTCAGCGGCGGATGCTCGCCACCGGCGCCGACGTAGCGCGAGATCTTCGCCAGCTGGTCGGTGGGCACGAAGACCTTGTCATCGCCCTGGTATTCGAGGTACAGGTAGTCCCTCGTGACATCGGCGATCGTCCGCGTCTCAAAGCCAGCGAACCGCGCAACCCCGTGGTCCTCATGGACGACGATGTCTCCCGTGCGCAGATCGGTGAACGAGCGCAGCGCTCCACGCCGGTTGCCGCCGAGTGCCCCGCCCGCGCGGCCCCGCTCGGCCCGCCGGCGTCGCATCAGCCGGTGCTCGGGGTAGACCGCCAGCTTCAGCTGCGGCGCCACGAAGCCCTCGCGCAGAGATGCCGTCACGAACCGCAGCGACGGCTCGAGCACCTGGCGGGCGACCGCCGAAGAGCCGTTGGACTGCTCGCCCAGCCAGCTCGCTTTGAGACGGGCCAGGTTGTATGCCGTGCGCTCGCCCTCGCCGCGCCGCGGGAAGCTGACAACCGTGCGGTAGCCCGAGCGGACCAGCTTCTCGAGCTCCGGTTCGGCTTCGGCCAGCGAGCGGGCGGTCGTGTCGGCCGCCTGCGCCCTGATCTCGAACTCCTGGCCTCCGGCCAGGCCCGAGAGCCAGACCCGGGCGCGCCGCTTGAGGGTCGCTGAGATCTCCTGAGGGTTGACATAGAGATGGTGGGCATCGGTGTCGCCGAACGCCGCGCAGACATCGGTCCACTGGTCCGCAAGCGCCGGCTCGAGCTCCTCCTCGGCGGCGATCAGCAGCTCGGCCTCATCGCCGATCAGATCCAACAGCGCGCCGAAGCGCTCCACCGGCAGCAGCTCGGCGATGTCGGGACGCTCGGCCTCTGCTCCTTCACCGGCCGCAAGGCGTCTGGAGGGGAGCTGCTCGGCGGCCATCTCGGCGAGCTCTCGATGCTCGGCCGCGAGCTCCGCGGCCGGTGCGATCTCGACCTCCTGCGCATCACCCAGCGAGCGCTGGGTGAAGGTCGAGAACCAGCGCAGCGATTCGATCTCGACGTCGAACATGTCCACCCTCACGGCCCGCTCCTCGGTGGCCGGGAAGATGTCCAGCAGGCCGCCTCTCATGGCGAACTGACCACGCTCCTCGACCTGATCGACTCGCTCGTAGCCGGCACCGACGAGCTCCGCGGCACACTCGTCGAGGTCCAACAGCTCCCCCACGCGCAGCGTGAAGGAGTGCGGGCGCAGCGACGGGTCGGGCACCTTCTCCGACAGCGCGACGGCGCTGACCACGACGACGGGGTGGCCCTCGGCAGGCGCCGGGCCCGGGCCTCCGGCATCCAGCAGCGCGTCCAGCGCCGCGACCCGCAGACCCACCAGATGCGGTGGCGGTGCCAGATGGGACTCGTAGGCCACACCCCGGGACGGGTAGTAGCGGACCCGCCTTGGCGAGAGCCAGGCACGCAGGTCGCCGGCCAGGTCGCGTGCGGCGCGATCGTCGCCGACCACCACCAGGGTCGGCCGCGAACGGGAGCCTTCATCGAGCTCTGCGAGCGCGGCAATCAGGTAGGGGCGCAGCGAGCTCGAGACGAAGGCGTGCCCGCCGTGGCGGGCAAGGCGCATGGCCTGCTCGTCCTCCCCGATCAGCCCCAGAAGGCTCCTGAGGGCTCCCTCGGCAACCGCCATCTAGTTTCCCGGCTCCCCGCCGAGGACGATCCGCTCGACCTCCTCGCAGGCGCGCCCGATCAGCTCTGACACCTCGGATGGGCTCTCGGCGAAGCGGCCCAGAACGTGAGCCGAGACGATCTCCGGGTCGGTCGAGTCGGGACGCCCGACGCCGACCCGCACCCGGATGAACTCCGCGCTGCCCAGCTCCCGCTTGAGGGACTTCAGGCCGTTGTGTCCCGCCAGGCCGCCGCCCATGCGGGTGCGAATCTCCCCGAAGGGCAGGTCGATCTCGTCATAGACCACGATCACGTGGTCCAGGTCTACCTTCAATGAGCCCCGCGCGGGACCGACTGAGCGGCCTGAATCGTTCATGTATGTCTGCGGGCAGAGCACCGCCACCCGCGGCGGACGGGCGCCCTCACCGGCCGAGGCGGGCAGACGGCCTTCGGCGATCCGTCCGCGGAAGCGGTCGCGTCCCTTCCCCAGCCCCCAGCGCTCCACCAGCTGCTCTGCCGCCATGAAGCCGACGTTGTGCCTGGTCGCGGCATGCTCGCGGCCGGGATTGCCGAGCCCTACGATCAGCCAGTCGACCGTCCCGCCACCGCCGCCGAAGGGGCGTCGCAGGGGCCGCTACTCCCCGTCTGAGGAGTCCTCCGAGCCCGCGTCTGCGCCGGCGTCGCCATCGGCGCCCTCGCCGACAACCTCGGTCTCGGATTCGATTTCCTCGTCGATTTCGGACTGCAGGCGCGGCGGCGAGAGAGTCGCGACAACGGTCTCCTCGAGGTCGTCGAGCAGCGTCACCCCGTCCGGGACCGCGATCGCGGACAGGACGATCGTGTCGCTGATCTGCATCTCGCTGACGTCGTGGGTGATCGACTCGGGAATCGCCGTCGGCAGCGCCTCCACGTTCAGCTCGCGGGTGATCTGCTCGAGGATCCCGCCTTCCTTGACGCCCGGCGCGTCGTCGGTGCCCAGCAGCTCGAGCGGGACAACGGCGCTGATCGCCTCGTCGAGGTTGACCCGCAGCAGGTCGATGTGAACGGTCTCGCCACGGACCGGATGGCGCTGGGCCTCCTTGACGACCACCGGTGTCGTTTTGCCGCCGTCGACGGACAGGTCGAGCACCGCGCCGGCGCCGGCCAGGGCGTGGCGCAGCTCGCGGGCGTCGGCGTCGAAGCCGACCGCCTCCTCGCCGCCGCCGTAGAGCACGCCGAGCACGCGGCCTTCACGGCGCAGGCGCCGGGCCGCACGCGAACCGGCCGCGCTGCGGCTGTTGACGGTGAGCTTTGTGGTGCTTGAAGCCATCGGAAGAAAGGAGACTCTAGCAATCGCCTTCGTTGGAGATCGGCGCGCTCAGTCCGGTCAGCTGAACGGTGATCCCCGTCAGGAAGCTGCCGGTGCGCTTCACGTCGATGCACTGGACGACCGGCAGGGTGCCTACGACCGTCCAGGCGAACCGGGTCTTGCCCGCGGCGCCGAACAGCGAGTAGGCCGTCGGCGAGTTCAGCAGGAGGATCTTCGCCGAGCCCGGTCGGCGGGTGCGCGGATTTGCTGCATTCGCCTTGACGGAGGCCACACAGGCCGGGCTCGCCCGGCAGCCCGAGATCTGATTGAGCATGCTCTGCACTTCGCCCTTGGTCTCGGCCTGGATCAGCGCCAGGTCCGCGTCACGTTCGACGTTCTCGGTCTGCAGGAAGCTCGCCAGCAGGACGCTGATGACAAGAAACAGGATGACGCCGACTACGAGGATCAGGACCCTTTTGCGGGTCCAGTTGATCTTCAGCCCCCTGCGCGGGGGAAACTCGATCGGTTCGGCGGACACCGCCTAGAACAGCTGGTTCTCGCCGCCGAAGACCTCGCTGACGGAATCGTCGACGAAGATCCGCCGGATCGAGTCGGTCAGCAGCTCGGCGCAGGGCAGGACGCGTATGTTCGCCGGCCGGCCGGGCCGGGGGTCGAGCGGGATCGTGTCTGTGACGACGATCTCCTCGAAGCCGGCCTCCTCGAGGTTCTCGTAGGCGTCTCCCGAGAAAACGGCGTGGGTGGCCGCCGCGTAGACCTTCGTCGCGCCCGCTTCCTTTACCGTCCGGGCCGCGGCCTTCAGGGTTCCGGCGGTGTCGATGATGTCGTCCACGATGACCGCCGTCTTGCCGCGGACATCACCGATCACGTAGCCGATCTCGGCGACCTGCTGGGCGGGGCGCTCCTTGTCGAGGATCGCCAGCTCGGCACCGATCTTCGAGGCGAATTTCTTGTTCAGCTTGACCCTGCCGGCATCCGGAGCGACGACGACGAGGTCCGGCAGGCCGAGGTCGGAGAAGTACTGGGTGAGCATGAACAGGGCCGTCATGTGGTCCACCGGCTTCTGGAAGAAGCCCTGAATCTGGCCCGCGTGAAGGTCCATCGTCAGGACCCTGTCGGCGCCTGCCGCCTCGAGCATCCGCGCGACCATACGCGCCGATATCGGCTCGCGGGGCGAGGACTTCTTGTCCTGGCGGGAATAGCCGAACCAGGGGGTGACGGCGATCACGC
This sequence comes from uncultured Solirubrobacteraceae bacterium, assembly GCA_963744035.1. Lineage (GTDB taxonomy): Bacteria > Actinomycetota > Thermoleophilia > Solirubrobacterales > Solirubrobacteraceae > Palsa-744. Next base: position 38,908 of record CAVURZ010000004.1, read on the forward strand.
GGTGTGCCGAGGCCCCGACGGCCGCGTCGATCATGAACAGCAGCTCCATCAGCGAATCGTTGGCGGTGACGCCCGTGCGGGCGTTGCCGCAGGTCGGCTGCACGATGAACACGTCCGCGCCGCGGATCGATTCCTCGAAGCGGCAGTAGACCTCGCCGTTGGAGAAGGTCTTGAGGATCACACCGCCGAGCTCGACGTCGAGCTTGTCGGCGATGTCGATCGCCAGCTGCGGGTTCGCCCGCCCGCTGACGAGCATCAGGCGCTTGTTGTATTCGATCGGCAGGCTCGCCCGCGAGGGCTGCGTGCGCGGCTCCGTCGCGCTCATCTTCGCCGAAGTGTAAACATCGGATGGAGATCGAAGAAGGCCCGGGAGCCGTCTGTCATGGCTCCTCGGAGGCCCCGGCCGGGCGATCGGCATAGCCGTCGATGTTCGACTGGCGCTGGCGGGCGATCCCGAGCGCGCCCGGAGGAACCTCGTCGGTGATCACCGAACCGGCGCCCGTGACGGCGTCATCGCCCACGGAGACGGGCGCGACCAGCGTCGTGTCGACCCCGGTTCGCACCCGTGAGCCGACGCTCGTTCGGTGCTTGTTGCGCCCGTCGTAGTTGGCCGTGATCGTGGCGGCGCCCAGATTCGTCCGCTCCCCCACGTCGGCGTCGCCGATGTAGGAGAGGTGCGGCACCTTCGAGCCGGGACCGATGTCTGAGTTCTTGACCTCGACGAAGGTCCCAACCCGCGAGCCTGCGCGGAGGATCGTCCCCGGGCGCAGGTAGCCGAACGGCCCCACGCCGGCGCCGTCCTCGAGCTCGCAGTCGAGAAGATAGGACTGGCGGATGAGGCATCCGGAGCCGATCGTCGTGGCGCCGCGGATGCTGGTGAAGGGCTCGATCACCGTGTCCTGGCCGATCTGCACGGCGACATCGATGACCGTGCTCGCCGGATCGACGATGGTGACCCCCGCCAGCATGTGGCGCTCGTGGATCGCCTGCTGGGCCAGCCCGCGCACGTGGGCCAGCGAGACCCGGTCGTTGACACCGAGCACCAACCGCTCGTCGGCCACCTCGTGGGCCGCCACGTGGGCGTCGTCGCTGCGCAGCAGGTCGAGCACCTGCGGCAGGTAGAACTCCCCCTGCGCGTTATCCGAGCTGAGCCGCGGCAGCGCCTGGCGCAGGGCATGCACGGCGAACACGAAGATCCCGGTGTTGACCTCGCGGATTTCCCGCTCGGCCTGGGTCGAGTCGCCCTGCTCCTTGGTCTCGACGACCTTCAGCACGGCGCCGTCCGCGTCCCGGACCACGCGGCCGTAGCCCGAGGGGTCCTGGAGCACCGTCGTGGCCATCGTGGCCGCGGCACCCGAAGCGGAATGGGCATCGACGAGCTCGCGGATGGCCTCGGCGCTGACGAGCGGCACGTCACCGCTGAGGATCAGCACCGGCGCGCCCTCCTCGAGGCTCTCCCCGAGATGCTCGATCGCATCGCGCACCGCGCCGCCGGTCCCGTCGGCGCGCTCCTGCACCGCCAGCTCGACCCCGTCGGGAAGCACGCTCTCGGTGGCCCGCTCGGGCGAGTCGACGACGAGCACCCGTGAGGCGCCCGCCTCCAGCGCTGCGGTCACCGGCCAGAGGATCATCGGCCTGCCGCAGATCTCGTGCAGGACCTTGGGGGTGCTCGAGCGCATTCGCGTCCCTCGGCCTGCAGCCAGGATCAGAACGGTGGGCGCGCTCACACCGAGGATGCTAGACGCTGCGCCGACGATCCCGGCGGCAGTTGGGGGGCAGGGACTCGAACCCCGATTCTCAGGACCAAAACCTGATGTCCTGCCATTGGACGACCCCCCAGGGGCCAGAGCAAGAATAGTCGCCTGCGCAGGCGATGTTTGAGGTCCACCGACCGGGGCAATGGCGCATGCATCCAGTCTCCCTGCAACGATTCCTGCACTCTGCGGGCACGACGTGCGAGAACTCCGAGCATGCTGTGCGCCGCGCTCGCGGTGGCTCTGGCGCTGGGCGCGGCGCCGGCCGGTGCGCGCGCCGGCGAAGCCTGCCGTGGCGAACAGCTTCGTCCCGACGCCGCCAACGCGACCGCCGCGGCCGCGGCGACGCTGTGTCTGGTCAATGACATCCGGGCCGCCCATCATCTGCGTGCCGTCCATGCGAATGTGCCGCTCACCGAGGTCGCCGTGAGCCAGGTGCGCACGATGGTCAGCTGGGACTACTTCGCCGATGTTCGCCCCAGCGGACAGACCCCGATGTCGCTGATCTCAACGACCGCCTACAGGACGCCCCACGCCGAAATCTCAGTCGGTCAGAACATCGCCTGGGGAAGCGCGAGCTTCAGCACGCCGCGCCATGTGGTGCGCGAATGGATGGCCTCGCCGCCGCACCGGGCGATCATCCTGACCGGGGGTTATCGCGACACCGGCGTCGCCGTGAAGGCCGCCCTGCCCGGCGTCCTGCGTGCCGGCTCCCGCGGCGGCACCTACGCGATGGAGTTCGCCGTCCGGCGCTACTGAGCGCCGGACGGAATCGGTCAGCTAGGTGCGTCGGCCGGAATCGGTCAGCTAGGTGCGTCGGCCGGAGCGGCGCGGCACGCGGCCGGCTTCGGCGCCGGCCTCCGAGGCGGGGCCGCCCGGCGAGGCGATCCCCAGCACGCGCATCGACTTCAGCCCCAGGCTCAGCTTCTCCCGTCCGTCGCTGGAGCTGACGTCCAGGCCCGATAGCTCGCGGACGCGCTCCAGGCGGTAGTAGATCGTGTGACGGTGGGTGAACAGCCGCTGCGCGGTGCCGGCGACGTTGCCATCGGCCTCGAGGAAGGTCTCGAGCGTCCGCACCAGGTCGGTCTCGTACTGGTCGTCGTAGGCGACCAGGGGCTCGACCGTCTCGGCGTAGAAGCGCTGCAGCTCGGCGGGGTTCTCGCTCATCGCGGAGAGCAGCAGCCGGTATGCCCCGGTCTCCTCGAAGGCCAGGCCCAGGGCGCCATCCGGCGAGCCCTGGGCGACGTTCGCCGCGAGCAGGGCTTCGCTGGCCGCGCGGGGCAGCTCCGAGGGATCCTCGGTGATCCGGCTGCGACCGAGCGCGAACGTGTAGCCGGACAGGCCGGCTTCCATCTCGCGCAGAATCGTCTCGGCGGCGCGAGCCGATCCGGCCTCATCGCCGCCCGGGACGAGTACCAGAACCTCGGCTGCGGGCATGCCGTCACGTTCGGAGAGCGCCGCGATCGCCCGGCTGGAGACCGCCCGGGCACCGCGCTCGGCGACGGCCCGGACCCGCCCGCGCCAGCCCTCGTCGGTCGGGGCCTGCGGATGGGCGCGGGCCACGATCATGCTGGCCCCCTCCTCGATCGCAAGCGAGAGTTCGTGGGCCCGCCCGAGAAGCTGCTCGCGGTCGGTCAGCTCGCGCCGCAGGATCGCTCGCAGATAGTCGGCAGCCGCTGTTTCAGAGACGCGCTCGGGTGCCCTCACGCGCTCCACCTCGGAGGCGATCATGGTCAGCATCAGGCGCTGCATGGAGGCGCTCGGCTCGGTCTTGGCTCGCATGTGCAGCGTGCCGACCACGGTGTCCGCCACCCGCAGCGGCGCGCTTGAGATTCCCTCTCCCTTGGACAGCAGCGCGCGCTCCTCCGCCGGCGAGCGGGCCGCCACGGCCAGGGTCGCGCCCCAGGCGTCGGTCACGGCCAGGCTGGCATCGAGGGCCCGGGCGGCCGCCCGGACGACCTCGGGCAGGCCGGCCCCCGACTCCACAGCCTCAGTGATCGCGTCCAGAGCCGCGAGGTCTGACATATGTCTCAGCCCCAGAAGTAAACGGCGGCCAGGGCGCCGGCCACTCCGGCCCCCACCAGCAGGGCCAGCACGTAGAGGGAGAGGACGGCCGCGGCCATCCGCTCCCAGAGCCTCGAGTAGGCCGTCCAGGCCGGACGCAGTATGAAGCCCGTGTAGAGAGCCAATCCGATCACGGCGCTACCACCGGCCACCAGCTCGTTGATTGAGGTTCTGCTCATGATCTAGCGGCAGATTGTTGCGCACGCAGCTGTCGCCCGCCGGTGCCGGGGTGCTGTCGTGGCCGGCGGGCTTTAGCCGCGGAGGGGCGCTCAGAGCTCGAGGACCTCGCCGAAGGAGGCCTCCACGGGGACGGCGCAGATTGCCGCGGGGTCGCGACCGCCGATCGTCTGGGCGGCGAGCTGCGCCAGCGCGAGCCCTTCCCCTGCCCGGCCGCCGGATCCGGAGAACAGCCCGATCACCGTCGGTCCCGAGCCGCTGAGCATCACCGGGTCACCGCCGATCCCGCGCAGCATGCGCAGGGTCTCGGCGATCTCGGGGCGCAGTGAGACGGCCGCCCGTTGCAGATCGTTGTGCAGCAGCTCGCCGGCGGCCGGAAGCGGGGCCCCATGCTCCAGCGCGCTGCTCAGCTCGCCCGCTCGCTCGCCGAGCTCCCGGCGGGTGCGGGCGACCCCGAGCCGATCGGCCTCGGCGTAGACCGCGGCGGTCGAGAGCGGAAAGCCCGCCGGCAGGATCAGGATCCCGAGGTCCCCCTGCGGCGGCGCCAGATGGCGCAGCTGCTCGCCGGCGCCCGTCGCCAGCCAGCGGCCCGGTTCGACCTGGGCAGGCACATCTGCACCGAGGTCCGCGGCGATTGCAAGCAGCGTCTCTCGATCGCCGAGCCCCGAGGCCTCAGCGGCGAGTCGCAGAACCGCGGCGGCGTCGGCCGAGCCCCCTCCCAGGCCGGCGGCGACCGGTATCCGCTTGACGATCTTCAACAGCTGTGGCGGCCCATTCCAGCCGCTGTGCCTGCGGAACTCCCACAGCGCCTTCGCGGCGAGGTTCTCCTGCGCGGGCCCCTCGACGCCCGGGCAGATGAGGGAATCCTCGCCTGCCCCCGCCGGAGCGGGCTGCATCGTCAACTCGTCGGCCAGGGAGATGGATTGCATGACGCTGGCCAGCTCGTGCTTGGAGTCGCTTTCACGAACGGGGCCCATGAACAGCCCCAGGTTCACCTTCGCCGGGGCCAGCGCCCGCAGCACGCGTGTCTCGCCGCTCACAGCCCGAGCAGTTCCGCCAGACCGCGGAAGTCCGCAGGCGTGAGGCGCTCGGCGCGGGCGTCCGGTGGGTGCCCGAGCCGCTCGAGGGCGTCGCGCAGCTGCTGGCGCGAACGCCCCGGGGCTCCCCCCGCCAGGGCAACCGAGCCGGCAAGCGTCTTGCGGCGATGAGCGAAGGAGCCCGACACCAGCGAGCGCAGGGCCGGCGTCACCGGGCGCGCGTGGCCGTCGTCGCGGCGGCGCATCCCGACGAGCACCGAGTCGACGTTGGGCACCGGGAAGAAGACGTTGCGGGGGATCGCCCGCAGGACCTCGACCTGGCACTCCAGCTGTGCCAGCACGGAGGGCGTCCCGTAGGAGCGAGATCCCGGGGGAGCCGGCCAGCCGTTCGCCGACCTCGCGCTGGACCATGGCCACCCAGCGCGTCACCGAGGGGAGCTCCTGCACGGTTCGCAGCAGGACCCCTGCGGCGATTCCGTAGGGCAGGTTGGCGATGATCTTGCCGGGCTCCGGGCTCAATGTGCCGAGCTCCAGAGTCATCGCGTCGGCCCAGTGGAGCGTGACGTTGGCGTGCTCGGAGGTCGCGTCGAGCAGTGCCTCGCGCAGGCGTTCGTCGATCTCGACCACATGCACGTGGCCGACCCGCTCGGCGAGGAACTCAGAGAGCACCCCCAGGCCACCGCCGATCTCCAACGCGACGTCCGCCCGATCGAGTTCGCCGGCCCGCTCGATCACGCCGAGGATGTTCGAGTCGATCAGGAAGTTCTGACCGAGGTCTCGATCCGGGCGTATCGCGAAACGCCGCAAACGGCGCAGGCTGGGCTGGACCGGCGCCTCGGCCACGGTGCTCATTCCCACGCGAACAGCCGTGCCGCGTTGCGCTGCACCGCCTCGCCGAGAAGCTCGGGGGCGACACCCCGCAGCTCGGCGACGAAGGCCAGCGTGTGCGCCACGAAGGCCGGCTGGTTGCGCTGCTTGCGCACGACCTGCGGCGTCAGGTAGGGGGCGTCGGTCTCCAACAGCAGCCGATCCTCCGGCACTCGGCGGGCGGCCTCGGCGAGGTCCCCGGCGCTCGGGTAGGTGACGTTGCCCGCAAAGGAGATCGCGTAGCCGCGGCCGAGGCACTCATCGAGCCGGTCGGGCATCGAGAAGCAGTGCATGATCACGCTGACACCGTCGGCTTCGGCGGCGAGCTGCTCGAGGGTCTGATCGTCGGCGGCGCGTGAGTGGATGACGAGCGGCTTGGCCGTCTCGAGCGCCAGCGCGATCTGCGCCGCGAAAGCTCGCTGCTGATCCGCGGCGGTGGCTCCCTCGCGATAGAAGTCAAGACCCGTCTCGCCGATCGCGACACAACGCTCGTGAGCGGCCAGCGCACGCAGCTCGGCGAGGTCGGCGTCGTCGAACCCGCCGGCCGCGTTGGGGTGGCGCCCCACCGCCGCGTAGACCTGCGGGAACAGCTCGGCCGCGGCAAGAGCGGCGCGACAGGATGCGCTGTCGACACCGACGGTGAGCATCCGTGTGACCCCGGCCTCCAGCGCGGCGGCGATCAGCTCCGTGTCGGGCGGCTCACACATCTCGAGATGGGTATGGGAGTCGATCATCCTCAGGACTCCGCGGCGGGCAGGTTCTTCGGGAACAGCGCCTCCAGGGCGCGGACCGCCTTGATATCGCCGGCACCGAACTCGGCCCCGGCAAGCGCGGTGCTCGGAGCGCCCAGCGCGTCCAGCAGCCGCTCCATGCTCGTCGGCATGTAGGGCCAGAGCAGCACACCGACAACCCGCAGGCCCTCTACGAGGCTTGCGAGGACAACGGTGAGCTGCGCCTCCGCCGTCGGGTCCTTGGCCAGCCGCCACGGAGCCTGCTCCTCGACATACCGGTTGAGCCGCCGCACGCGCTGCCAGATCTCCTCGAGCGCGGCGGTCATCTCGGCCCCGTCGAGCTGAGCGGCGACGCTCTGGCGCAGGCCCGCGAAGTCCGCCGCGAGCCTCTCGTCGAGTGACCCGGCCGTCACCGCTCCGTCGCGGTAGCGCAGCAGCATGCTGATCGTCCGGTTGGCGAGGTTGCCCAGCTCGTTGGCGAGCTCGGTCTCATAGCGCAGCTCGAAGGCGCTGGTCGAAACCGAGCCGTCCTGGCCGAACGGGACGTCGCGCAGCAGATAGAAGCGCAGCGCATCCGCGCCGAAGCGCTCGATCACCACGAACGGGTCGAGCACGTTGCCGAGCGACTTGCTCATCTTCTCGCCTTCCATCAGCAGGTAGCCGTGGACGAACAGCCGCTCTGGCAGCTCGAGTCCGGCGGCCATCAGCAGCGCCGGCCAGTAGACCGAATGGAATCGCAGGATGTCCTTCGCGATCAGGTGGTAGCTGGCCGGCCAGAACCGCTCCGTGAGGTCCTCCCCGGGCTGCGCGTAGGAGAGCGCGCTGTAGTAGTTCAGCAGCGCGTCGAACCAGACGTAGAAGACATGATCCCGATCCCACGGGACCTGCACCCCCCAGCGCAGCTTGTGCCTGCTCAGCGGCACGTCGCGCAGGCCTGAGCGGATGAACGAGAGGGCCTCGTTGTAGCGGGTGCGGGGGGCGATGAAATCGGGGCGCTGCTCGTAGAGGCTCTCGAGCTGCTGCTGAAAGGCGGACAGCTTGAAGAAGTAGTTCTCCTCCTGCTCGCGGGTGAGCTCGATGTGGTGGATCGGGCAGCGGTTGCCCTCGTCGACTTCGTTGTCGGCCTTGAAATCCGCACAGCGCGGGCAGTACCAGCCCTCGTAGGTGCCCTCGTAGACGTAGCCGTTGTCGCGCACCGCGGAGAGGACGCGCTGCACGACCGCTTCGTGCTGCGGGTCGGTCGTCCTGATGAAGAAGTCGTTGCTCGCACCGAGCTGGGGAGCCAGCGCCTTGAAGCGCTCCGCATTGCGGTCGGCCAGCGCCTGCGGCTCGAGGCCGAGCGCATGGGCGGCGTCGGCGACCGGCTCGCCGTGCTCGTCGGTTCCGGTGAGGAAGAAGACATCCTCGGAGCGCTGGCGATGATGGCGGGCCATCACGTCGGCGGCGATCGTCGTGTAGGCGTGACCCAGATGGGGCGCCGCGTTGACGTAGTAGATCGGGGTCGTGACGTAGAAGGGCATCGGGCCCTCAGGCTACTTGCCCGTCCCCACGAGCCCTCGATAGAGCTCGTTGGCCGAGAGCCCGGTGAGGCGGGCCAGCGCCGTTGCCGCGGGCCGCGCCCTGGCTCCTGCCTGGACGAGTTCGCGCAGTGCCTGCAGGGCCTGCTCGCGCGACGCGCCGCCCGCCGCCGCGGGGCCGCAGAGCAGCACGATCTCGCCCCGCGGCTCGCTCGCCCCGAAGTGCTCGGCCAGCTCGACGGCACTGCCGCGGGCGACCTCCTCGTGGAGCTTCGTCAGCTCGCGGCAGACCACCACCGGCCGCTGCGGGTCCAGCTCGGCCAGCTCCCTGAGCGTGGCGGCCAGCCGGCGGGGCGACTCGAAGGCGATCAGCGTCTCGGCGGTCTCCGCGAACAGCGCGCGTCGCTCGGCGCGGGCGCGGGGGAGGAAGCCGACGAAGCGCCAGGTCGCGGGGGCGAGCCCGGAGGCGACCAGGGCCGTGAGCACGGCGCTCGGCCCCGGCAGCACGTCCACCGGAAGCTCCGCTCGCAGGGCGCCCCGCACGAGCTCATAACCCGGGTCGGAGATCAGCGGCATGCCCGCATCGGAGACCAGGGCGACCGTCTCGCCGCGGGCGATACGGGAGACGAGCTCGCGAGCCCGGGTCCCTTCGTTGTGCTCGTGCAGGCTGATCAGCGTTCCCTGGATGTCATGGCGCTCGAGCAGGATCCGTGTGCGGCGGGTGTCCTCGCAGGCGATCACGTCAGCGGCCTGCAGCTCGCGCAGCGCCCGCAGCGTGATGTCCTCGAGGTTCCCGATCGGAGTCGGGCATACGATCAGACGCCCTACCGGCGCCTCGGTGGGAGTCATGCGGCAAATATAGGGTCCTCCGGATGGGCAACGACCGCGACGAGCAGCCCAAGTACAACCGCTACCGCGCCCGCCGTCGGTTGTTCGCGCGCGGAGACGATGAGCTCGGGCCGCCCCCCGCGCCGAGCGGCGCGGCCCCTCGCGGGACCGCGGGGTCACCGGACAGGGCAGCCGGTCCGTCGCGCGGGGGGACTCCGCGGCGCACAGCAGCAGCATCGGGCCGCCCATCGGCGTGGCGGCGCTGGACGACGCGCAAACGCCTGATCGTCGGCTTCTTCGCGCTGATCCTCGGCTGGCTGGGCCTCTCACTCGTGCTGTTCCTGGTGAGCTCCCATTTCAACCGGACGGCTCCCCCGGGGAACGTCTCGGCGGTGCTCGACTCGGCCGGCAGTCCGCTGACCTCGGCCAACAACATCCTCGTGCTGGGCTCCGACCGCCGCCAGAAGAACAGCCGCGAACCGGGAGCGGAAAAGTCCGGTCCGGGACGTTCGGACACGATCATGCTGATCCGCACCGGCGGCGGGCACTCGGCCCGCCTGTCGATCCCCCGCGACATGGTGGTCGAAATTCCGGGGCACGGCCTGCAGAAGATCAACGCCGCACACGAGTTCGGTGGGCCCGCCGGCTCGATCACGGTGATCAAGAACTGGCTGGGCATCCCGATCAACCACGTGGTCGAAGTCGACTTCGAAAACTTTCCTGCGCTGATCGACGCGATGGGCGGGGTGGACTACACCGGCGGCTGCATCATCTCGCGCCTCGACGGAGGCTTCAGCCAGGGCGGCTACACGCTGCGGCTGAAGGCCGGCACCCACCACATCGATGGCCGCCAGGCACTGGCCATCGCCCGTACGCGCGAGAACCTCTGCGCCCCGAACGAGACGGACCTGCAGCGCGAGCAGCACCAGCAGGTCCTGTTCAACTCGATGAAGGACCGGCTGCTCTCGCCGTCAAGCTTCTTTCGCCTCCCCTGGATCGCCTGGAATGCCCCGCCGACGATCATCTCCGACATGAGCGGGCCCACCCTGCTCGCGCTGTTCGGCGGACTGGCGATCTCGGGAACTCCGCCGACCAAGATCCTCAAGCCGACGGGCGCGACGACGCTCCCCGACGGCGAGGACGGCCTCACGATCACCGAATCGGCGAAGCAGGCAGCCGTCGCGGAATTCATGAGTGGCTGATCCCCGCGGCCGGGGTCTCGCCTCAGGTCTTCTTGGCGGCCGGCTTGGAGTCCTTTTTGTCCGAGGACTTCTCGGACTTCTCGGACTTTTTCTCTGAGCTGGCGGGCGAGCTCGAGGAGCTCTCAGAGCTTTTCTCGGCTGATGGTTTCTCCGCCGCCGCGGCGGTCTCGCGCTGGCGGTTGCGGGTGCCGTAGTCGGTGTTGTAAAACCCCTTGCCCTTGAAGTGCACGGCGGGGGCGTGGAAGACGCGCGTGACCGGGACGCCCGTCTCGGGATCGACGGTCAGCGTCTCGTCGCTGAACGACTGTTGAATCTCGAACGTCGTCCCGTCGGGGCGCCTGTACTCGTAGATCGGCATCGGCGCGCCAGTATAGGTACGTCAGTCGCTCAGCAGTGCCCGTACGCAGGTGATCCCCGCACGGATGGTGGTGGAGAAATCGCGGTCGGGCTCGGACAGCATCCGCAGCGCGAAACCGTCACCGAGCGAGAACAGGATCTCCGCCACGGCGTCTGGCTCGGCGTGCAGCTGGATGATTCCCTCCTGCTGGGCCTGGGCGAGCATCGCGGCTACCTGATCGCGCGTCTGGCGCATCAGCGCGGCGTACTCCACGGCGATGTCCTTGTTGCGACGCGAGAGTGTGAAGAGCTCGAACACGAGGGTCACGAAATCGGGGTCCTCGCGCACGGTCTCCTGAAGGTTCTGAGCCATCAGGTCGATGAAGTCGTCGGCCGTCTTGGCCGTCGAGAGCTGCTGCTCGAGGCGCTCGATCCGCAGCTCGCCGTCTCGGCGCACGGCCTCGACGAGCAGCTGCTCCTTGGTGCCGAAGTAGTAGTGCAGCAGCCCGCGGGAGACGCCCGCCTCACGCGAGACGTGATCGAACGTCGAGCCGGTCGTGCCACGCCGGGCGACGCTGCGGCGCATCGCATCGATGATCCGTTGCGCCTTCTCGCCCGAGAGCGGGCGCGTGGGGGCGGCGCTTGGAACCGCCCCCTCGCCGTCGGCGGGGTCGGCGACTGTCACCTCGGCAGCACTCATCGATCCCCGCCTTGCGTCCGTCTCAGGCGCTCGCCATGCCCGCGGGCTCGGCGGCGTTGCTGGGAGCGGTGGTGGACGTGTAGTCGAACGTCTCCTCCGCTCCGAACAGGAGGTCGAGAATCTTCGTGCGAAGGCCCTCGTTCAGAGCGATCGCGAGCAGCCCCCCGACGGCCGCGAGCATCAGCGCCCGGCCGATGCCGTCGCACGTCGCTTCGAGGCCTTCGCGGGAGGCTCGCGCAGGGCGCCGGTGGCGTCCCGCATCGAGTTGATCGCGCTCTTGAGCTCCTCCTGGAGCTTCTTGTCCTCGAACAGCGCCTCCGTTACGGGCTTGCCGTTGGTCATGCGTCCGTAGGCGCTGCGTGCCGCGCCGTACGCCGAGAGAAGACTCGCGCGCAGTTCTTCGTCCTCGATGAGCCGCTGGACGTAGCGGTTGTCAGTTGCAGTCCTTGCTGCCTCTGACGCCTTGCCGAGTTTGTCTTTCGCTGCCATCGTTGCCACCGCCTCTGCTGAGAGCTTGCAGGTCTGGGTCCAATATACCCCCGCACCGATCCCCGTACTCAGCGGGGGACGGGTGTTCTCTAGCGGGGACTCAGCTGTGGAGGGCGGCCTGCTCCTGCGCGGAGGGGAAAGCCCAGGCAGCCCGCGTGCGACGCTCCTGGCGGAAGACGAAGCGAAGTTGCGGCGGCGGTTTGAGCTGGGCCTCGTGCGGCCTGAACGTCGCGCACGGCTCCTCGAGCTCGAGGGCACAGAGGAGGTTGACGCGGAAGAAGCACTGCTCGCAGCTGACCCTGGGGGCCGCCCGCTTGCCACTGGACGCTCGCCTGCTCTGTGTTGCCTGCACGTACCCTGCCTGGAGTCGAACTTTGACGGGACGCACTCCATTCGGAGCACGGGCGAGCGATCAAAGCACGGCCGGCCGAGGCACTCAAGCCCGACTCACCCCTCAGCCCGCAAATCGCAGAAGAAAACACGGGTACCCGGAAATAGGAGGGAACGAGTCACGTTCGTGTGACAAAGGACACGGAAGGCCCGCAGTTTCCGGCGATTTCCGTGAACAGCGGTCCGAGGGCGTCATCATTCGAGCGGTGGAGATCCTCCTCACCGGCGCCAGCGGCTTCGTAGGCTCGCTGCTGTTGCCGGCACTGATCGAGCAGGGCCACGAGGTGTCCGCGCTGACCCGTGACGCGCCCCGGATGCGCGCCTCGCAACCGCGCGGGCCCGGGCCCCGACCGCGGATCCTGCAGGGAGACGCCGTCGCAGGCGAGGGCCTCGCCGAGGCGCTCGACGGCGTCGAGGTGGCCTACTACCTGATCCATTCGATGGAGAGCAACCAGGAGGCCGCGAGCTTTGTCGAGCGCGAGCAGGCCGCGGCCCGCGAACTTCGCAGATGCCGCGATGGCCGCCGGCGTTCGCCGGATCGTCTACCTCGGCGGGCTGGTGCCGCGATGGGGCCCCTCGGGCCCGGGGCATCACCCCCATGCCTCCCGCCACCTCGACAGCCGTGCGGCCGTCGAGCGGGTGCTGATGGACGCCGTCCCCGACTCCCTGGCGCTGCGCGCCTCGATCGTCCTCGGCGCCGGATCGCGCTCGTTCCGACTCCTGGTACGGCTGGTCGAGCGCATGCCCGTCATCGCGCTGCCGGCCTGGCAGCGGTTCCGGACCCAGCCCATCGACCAGCGCGACGTGATCGCCATGCTGCTGGCCTGCGCCGACAGCGAGCTCTCCGGCGAGGTGCTCGAGATCGGCGGGCCCGATGTCCTCAGCTACGGCGAGATCCTCGGCCGGATCGCTGATCTGATGCTGATCGGGCGCCCGACATTGAGGATCGGAGTGAACCTGACAGGCCTCGCGGCTCGCGTCGCGGCGGCAATCGCCGAGGAGGACCCGGAACTGGTGCTTCCCCTGATGGAAGGACTGCAGGGCGATCTGCTGCCCCGGGCCGATCATGCCGCTGAGCGTCTTGGCGTGCGGCTGCACTCCTTCGACGCCGCGGTCGAACATGCCCTGTGGCAGTGGGAACGCGCCGAGCCGCTGGCGGCCCGCTGATGAGCTGTCGCCGATGAGCCTCGTCACCACCTCGATCCACATTGAGGCACCCCCCGAGAAGGTGTGGGAGACCGTGATGAATCCCCACTGTCTCGGCGAGTGGGTGACCATTCACCGGCGCCTGCTGCGGGCAGAGGACGGCAACCCCCACCTCGGCTACAGGATGGATCAGCAGATCCACCTCCGGGGAGTCACGCTGGAGGTCCGCTGGGAGCTGACGGAGTGCGTTCGCAACGAGCACGCGATCTGGGAGGGACGGGGCCCTGCGCGCTCAAAGGCGCATACCGAGTACCTGCTGAGTCCCGAGGGAGAGGGGACCCGTTTTGACTACCGAAATGACTTCCGCCCGCCGCTGGGCCCGCTCGGAGCGATCGCCAGCCGTGCACTCGTCGGCGGCATTCCCGAGCGTGAGGCAAACCGCTCACTGGAACGACTGCGAGCTCACCTTCAGCGTCCAGCAGCCTGAGGGGATTGGTGTAGTGTCAGATGAACCAGCGATGTGACCGTGCTCACATCGACGCAAGTGAACAGGACTGACCGTGACAGACTTCCTCGATGAGAAGCGCAAGGAGATAACCGAGCGGCTGAAAGAGCTCAGACCGCTCGTTGATGAGTACCACCGCCTCGAGGCCGCGGCCTCCGCCCTTGCCGGCGTCGGCACCTCTGCGGTCCGCGCCGCCGCGGATGTCGCGACCGGCAAACGCGGCCCCGGCAGGCCGCGGGGCTCAGCCGCCAAAAAAGCCGCTGCAAAACCAGCTCGCAAACCCGCCAAAGCCGGCGGTAAACGCCGCGCCGGTCGTCGCAAAGGAAGCGGCACCCGTGCAGCCGAGGCGCTCTCGTTCGTCCAGGGGCAGCCCGGCATCACGATCCCCGAGCTGGCCGCCAAGATGGGAATCAAGCAGAACTACCTCTACAGGGTCCTTCCCGGCCTCGAGCAGGAAAAGAAGGTGGAGAAGAAAGGCCGGGGCTGGTACCCCAAATCCTAAAGTCCCGGACTCGTCGGACTTGAGTCGATTCGTCGGATTTGACTTCGACCTGGAGAGAGACCGGTTTGTGTGAAGGTTCTTACCTTCGGAATATGTGATTAACGACAGAGGGCGCGGTGGTTACCGCGCCCTCTTTGTCTTTCCGACGGGACGGCAGCGGCGGCTGCCGGCCGCCTGCTAGATCAGACCCTGGTCGGCGACGGTGTCGCGCTCGCCGACGAGCTCGGCCACCGAGGCGTCCACCTTCTCGCGTGAGAAGTCGCTGATCTCCAGGCCGTCGACGATCTTGTACTCGCCGCCCTCGCAGGTGCAGGGGAAGCCGCTGATCAGGCCCTCGGGAACCCCGTAGGAGCCGTCAGAGGCGACGCCCATCGAGACCCAGCCGCCATCGGTGCCGTTGACCCAGTCATAGACGTGGTCGATCGCCGCGTTGGCCGCAGATGCCGCGGAGGAGGCTCCGCGCGCCTCGATCACAGCGGCGCCCCGTTTACCGACGTTCGGCAGGAAGTCGTTTTCGATCCAAGCCTGATCGTCGACCGCACCGGCCGCCTGACGGCCGCCGACCTTGGCGTGGAACAGGTCCGGATACATGGTCGGCGAGTGGTTGCCCCAGACGCCCATTTCGCTGACCTCGGTGACCGGTACCGCGAGCTTGTTGGCGAGCTGCGCCACCGCCCGGTTGTGATCGAGGCGCATCATCGAGGTGAACCGCTCACGCGGGATGTCGGGCGCGTTGTTCATCGCGATCAGGCAGTTCGTGTTGGCGGGGTTGCCGACGACCAGCACCTTCACGTCGGAGGCCGCCCGCTCGTTGAGCGCCTTGCCCTGAACGGTGAAGATCGCTCCGTTTGCGGACAGCAGCTCGGCCCGCTCCATGCCCTTGGTGCGGGGACGCGACCCGACCAGCAGCGCGATGTTCACGCCGTCGAACGCGTCATCGGGGTTGTCATGAAGGTCGAGGCCCGCCAGCAGGGGGAAGGAGCAGTCGATCAGCTCCATCGCCACCCCGTCGAGGGCGCCCATCGCCTGGGGAATCTCGAGCAGACGCAGGTCCACCGGCTGGTCGGGGCCGAGCAGCGCTCCGCTGGCGATGCGGAAGACGAGGCTGTAGCCGATCTGGCCGGCTGCGCCGGTCACAGTTACGCGTACTGGATTGCTCACTGGTAGTTCATCTCCTGAGGGTCTGGCTGTTGGTTTCGGATTGTGCTCCGGCCGCGGCTCTCAGGCGGCCGCGCTGCGCAGGTTCTCGTCGATCGAGGCGAGGAACTCCTCGGTTGTCTGCCAGGGCTGCTCCGGGCCGACCAGCAGGGCGAGATCCTTGGTCATGCTCCCAGCTTCGACGGTCTCGATGCAGACACGCTCGAGGGTCTCTGCGAAGGCGCTCACCTCCGGGGTCTCGTCCATGCGACCACGCGCGGAGAGGCCGCGGGTCCAAGCGAAGATCGAGGCGATCGGGTTCGTGGAGGTCGGCTTGCCCTGCTGATGCATCCGGTAATGGCGGGTCACCGTGCCGTGTGCGGCCTCGGCCTCGACGGTCTTCCCGTCGGCGGTCATCAGCACGCTGGTCATCAGCCCGAGCGAGCCGTAGCCCTGCGCGACGGTGTCCGACTGAACGTCCCCGTCGTAGTTCTTGCAGGCCCAGACGTAGCCGCCTTCCCACTTCAGGGCGGCAGCCACCATGTCGTCGATCAGCCGGTGTTCATAAGTGATCCCGGCAGCCTCGAAGTCGCTCTTGAACTCAGCCTCGAAGACCTCGGCGAAGATGTCCTTGAAACGGCCGTCGTAGCGCTTGAGGATGGTGTTCTTCGTGGACAGGTAAACGGGGTATCCACGATCCAGGCCGTAGCGCAGCGATGCGCGGGCAAAGTCTCGAATCGACTCGTCAAGGTTGTACATGGCCATCGCGATCCCGCCGCTGGGAAAGTCGTACACATCCAGCTCGATCGGCTGCTCGCCGCTGCTGGGGGTGTAGGTGAGTGTCAGCTTCCCCGCTCCCGGGACGACGAGATCCGTCGCGCGGTACTGGTCGCCGAAGGCGTGGCGGCCGATCACGATCGGCTTGGTCCAGCCGGGCACCAGCCGCGGGATGTTGGAGATCACGATCGGCTCGCGGAAGATCACACCGCCGAGGATGTTGCGCACGGTCCCGTTGGGCGAGCGGTACATCTCCTTCAGCCCGAACTCCTCCACCCGGGCCTCATCGGGGGTGATCGTCGCGCACTTCACGCCGACGCCGTACTCCTTGATGGCTTCGGCCGATTCGACGGTGACGCGGTCATCGGTCGCGTCACGGTGCTCCATGCCCAGGTCGTAGTACTTCAGGTCGATATCCAGATAGGGAAGGATCAGCTTCTGCTTGATGAACGACCAGATGATCCTTGTCATCTCATCGCCGTCGAGCTCGACGACCGGGTTCTTCACCTTGATCTTGGCCATATGCGGATCCTTGCGGTCTGGGGGTGTGGAGGGGTGCCCGATGCTATCGCCGCAGCCTTGACACGCCCGGTCCGGGGGGCCTCAGCCGTTCCAGCTGGCCTGGGCGCCGTGGCCGACGAGCACCTTGGCCGTTCCCCCGGCGAAGGGTTTGGTGGCGATCCGACCCTTCGACGGCGGTTCCTCGAAGGAGCCTTCATCGACGAGCACGCTGTTGCCGTCGGCGGAGATTCCCGCCGCCATCACCGAGCGCCCATGCGATGTCACCCTGCGGGCGCCACCACCCCTGCTGGTGAGAACCCAGGCTTCGCTCGTGTCCTGACCGACGAACTCGGCGAGCAGGCGTGTGCCGGACCTCGAGAAGGCGATCGGCACAAGGCCCGAGACCAGCGGTGAGACCCGCAGCGAGCTGAGCCTGCGAGTCACACCACCGGGTCGCATCACCCGCAGCCAGATCTGAAACTGCGGCGCGGCGTTACGGCGCAGGCGCTCGCGGTCGTAGGCGAGGTAGCGACTTCCCCACACCGGATAGAGGCTCCTGCCGTCTCCGGTGATCTGACGCGTGGCGCTCCCGTCGGGCATCGTCGTGAAGACATTCACCGCGGCTGAAAGTGACTCCGATGCGGCACGGGCGTAGGCGAGCTCGCCGGTTCCGGCCGGCGAGAAGCTTGCGCCGTAGATGTCTCCATGGGCGACGGTCGTCACGATCCCCGTGCTCGTGTCCAGCACATCCAGAGAGGAGCGCTGGGCGATGTCTCGAAGCGCGGTGGAGTAGACGTCGATCGCCAGATATCGAGAGTCCGGCGACCAGGCCAATGGCTGAGCGGTGGCGGCGGGGAGGCCAAGTAGGTCCGCACAGGCCCGCCGGCAGTGGAATACAGCGCGATTTCCGGTCCCGGCGTTTCGCCGGTCCGTGAACCGAAAAGGGCCGCCGCGACAGTCAGCCCGTCGGGAGAGAGCAGCGGCTCGGTACCCGGTCCGAGCAGCTGGGCTCCGGAGCCGTCGAGGTTGGCGCTCCAGATGGCCGAGGGGGAGCTGGTCCCACCGGTCACATAGGCCAGCCGCGAAACCGGCGCGGCGCCCGCGACATCCGCGACGCGACCGGCGAGCGACGCCGCGAGGAGCACCCCCGTCGCCAGGGCGAGGAACGCCCTCTGTGACCTGTGTAGGCCGGTTGCCACGCGGACAAATGTACTCCCAGCCACCCACACGCAATGGCGCAACTCTGATTGACTGTCTGTGGATGGCCAGCACCGTCTCCCAACCCGCCGGGGGGAGCGCCCCCTGGAAGACACATGAGGTCTTCAACCAGGTCCCTCCGCTCGAGGGGATCGACGTCTTCGCCTCCAACAGGCCTCTTGTCGAGGCGACCTCTCGCGAGGGCGCCGGCTGGGTGACCGAGCGGGCGTCGGCCCTGGGCCGCGTGATCGGCGGAGCGCCCCAGCAGGAATGGGGACGACTGGCAAATGAGAACAAGCCGGTCCTTCGCACCTTCGACCGTTACGGGCACAGGATCGACGAGGTCGAGTTTCATCCCGCCTGGCATCAGCTGATGAAGATGGGGGTCGAGCACGAGCTGCATTCGCTGCCCTGGACCACCACCGAGCAGGCACCGCACGCTGCCCGGGCCGCCCTCTACATGACGGCGATGCAGGCCGAGGCCGGCTTCGCATGCCCGATCACGATGACCTTCGCCGTCGTGCCCGCACTGCGCGCGCAACCGGAGCTCGCCGCCGAGTGGGAGCCGCTCGTGACGGCCACCACCTATGACCCCCGCCTGATTCCGGCTTCGGAGAAGGGCTCGGCGATCGCCGGCATGGCGATGACCGAGAAGCAGGGTGGCTCGGACGTCCGCGCAAACACCACGGTCGCCCATCCCCTCAACGGCGGAGGCGCGGGAGCCGAGTACGAGCTGGTGGGACACAAGTGGTTCTGCTCGGCGCCGATGTCCGACCTGTTCCTGGTCCTCGCACAGACCGAGGAGGGCCTGTCCTGTTTCCTGCTCCCGCGGATCCTGCCCGATGGCAGCCGCAACGCTTTTCACATCCAGCGCCTGAAGGACAAGCTCGGCAACCACTCCAACGCCTCATCGGAGATCGAGCTGCACGGCGCGTGGGCGAGGATGGTCGGCGAGCCCGGCCGCGGCGTGCCGACGATCATCGAGATGGTCGGGCACACACGGCTCGACTGCGTGATCGGCTCGGCGGCCGGGATGCGCTCGGGCCTTGTGAACGCGCTGCACCACACGGCCCACCGCAGTGCCTTCGGCAAGCACCTCATCGACCAGCCCCTGATGCGCAATGTCCTCGCTGACCTGTGTGTCGAGTCAGAGGCCACCACGGCGCTTGCGATGCGGCTGGCCCGGGCCTACGACGAAGCCCACGCCGATGCCGACGCGGGCGAGGACTCAAGCGACGCGCAGCTGTTCAAGCGCCTCGCCACGGCGGTCGGCAAGTTCTGGACCTGCAAGCGCGCGCCCAATCACGCCTTCGAGTGCCTGGAGTGCCACGGCGGCGCCGGATATGTGGAGGAGTCGGGCATGCCCCGTCTCTACCGGGAGGCTCCGCTGGCCTCGATCTGGGAGGGCTCGGGCAATGTCATGAGCCTTGACGTCCTGCGGGCCCTGAGGAGCTCACCCCGCTCACTTGAGGTGTTCTTCGAGGAGGTGGAGCTCGCGGGCGGAGCGGACCGCCGCCTGGATGCGCGAGTGGGCACGCTGAAGGAGCAGTTCTCCGACCCGGCGACGCTCGAAACTCGCGCCCGCCGCGTCGTCGAAGGGATGGCTCTCTGCCTGCAGGGCTCGCTGCTCCTGCGCCACGGCGATCCCGCGGTCGCCGATGCCTTCTGCTCGTCGCGGCTCGGCGATGATGGAGGCCTCGAGTACGGAACCCTCCCCGCCGGGGTGGATTTCGAGGCGATCATCGCCCGGTCCCGGCCGGAGCTGTAGCCCGCAGGGCGGGCCACGGCTGCCCGCGGCGACCTACCATCGAAATATGAGGCCCCGTCGGAACTTCCAGCTTGCGCGGGTCTTCGGGATCCGGATCGGCGTCAGCGCCAGCTGGTTCTTCGTCCTGTTCCTGTTGATCTTCTACCTCTCGAGCTACTTCAACAACGTCATCGCCGGGACGAGGACGACGGACTACCTGATCGCCGTCGCCGGCGCCCTGGGCTATTTCATCTCGCTGATCCTCCACGAGCTCGGGCATGCCCTGGTGGCGAGGCGACTGGGGATCGGCATCGTCGGGATCGACCTGTGGTTCTTCGGCGGTCTCTCCCAGATGCGCCGCGAGCCGGCCTCGCCGGGCGAGGAGTTCAAGATCGCCGCCGCCGGCCCGGCCGTGACGCTGTTGCTGTTCATCCTCTGCGTGGCCGCCGGCTCGCTGCTGGCCAGCGGGCATACGTTCACCGAAGTCGCCCTGACCCGCGAAGGCTTCCGCACCACCCCGGCCCTGGCGCTGGCGGGCTGGCTGGGCTTCGTCAACGCGATCCTGTTCATCTTCAACGTCGTCCCGGCCTTCCCGCTGGACGGCGGGCGCATCGCGCGGGCCATCATCTGGCGGCGCACGGGCGACCGCAACCGGGCCACCCAGGCCACAGGGCGCGCCGGGCAGGCGCTGGCGGTCGGCCTGGGGCTGCTGGGGCTGCTGTCCTTCGCCTCGAGCCAGTCGAGCCTTGATCTGCTGACGATGGTGCTGGCCTACTTCCTCTTCCAGGCGGCCAGCGCAGCGGTCGTTCAGGGTGCCCTCGGGCGTCGCATCCAGAACATCCGGGTCGCGGACATCATGGATCGCGAGCCCGTCACGATCGACGCGGCGCTCAGCCTGCTGGATGCCCAGGAGCAGTTCTTCACGCGCTACCGCTGGCCCTGGTTCGTCGTCGTCGACCCGACCCGGCGCTTCCTGGGGGTGGTCCGCCAGCAGCGGGTCGAGACCGAGATCGCGGCCGGCCGCCCGGCGCTCGCGGTGAGCGACGTCCTGGAGTCCGATCTGCCCGTGCAGATCGGCGAAGAGGCGCCGCTGGAGTCGCTGCTGGGCTCCGAGGGCCTGGGGCGGCTGGGGGCGATGGTCGCCGTCGACAGCGACGGCGTGCTGCAGGGGGTCGTGACCCTCGCCCAGGTCCGCAAGGCTCTGGCCCCGGCAACCTGACCCCGGGCCGCCCGGGCCTGCCCAGGAGCGCGGGGCCGGGGCTCAAAGGCCCGCTCGTTATAGAGTCCCTCCCCGCAACCCCTTCCCCCCGATCGACTGCAGGAGTCCATGCCCGCACATGACGTATTGATCATCGGCGCCGGCCTCGCGGGCCAGCGCGCGGCGCTCGCCGCCGCCCAGCAGGGGGCGAGCGTGGCGATCATGAGCAAGGTCCATCCGGTCCGCTCGCACTCGGTTGCCGCAGCCGGTGGCATCAACGCCGCGATCAGCGTCGACGACGACTGGCGCTCGCACGCCTACGACACCGTCAAGGGCTCGGACTTCCTCGGCGACCAGGACGCGATCGAGGTGATGTGCTCCGAGGCGCCCCAGGAGGTCATGGAGCTCGAGCACATGGGCGTCACCTTCCACCGCAACGACCGCGGCGAGATGGACCTGCGCGCCTTCGGTGGCGCCTCGATGAAGCGGACGGCATATGTGGCCGACATCACCGGCCAGGCCATGCTCCATGTCCTCTACGAGCAGCTGATGAAGCACCACGAGACCGTCGAGCGCTACGAGGAGTGGTTCACCACCTCGCTGCTGACCGACGAGGACGGCAGCTGCTGCGGTGTTATCGCCCGCGACATCCGCACAGGCTCGCTGGAGGTCTTCAAGGCCAAGAACGTGATCCTCGCCTGCGGTGGCGCCGGTCAGGCATACCGCCCCACCACCAACGGCCTGATCGTGACCGGCGACGGAATCTCGATGGCCTACCGGGTGGGCGCGCCGCTGATGGACATGGAGATGGTCCAGTACCACCCGACCTGCCTGGTCGAGACGGGCATGCTGATCACCGAGGGCGCCCGCGGCGAGGGCGCGCATCTGCTGAACGCCAACGGCGAACGGTTCATGGAGAAATCCGCGCCCAACAAGATGGAGCTGGCCTCGCGCGACGTCGTCTCGCGGGCCGAGCAGATCGAGATCAACGAGGGCCGCGGCGTCGGTCCCGACGGCGCCGGGATCTACCTCGATGTCACGGTGGTCCCGCGTAAGCGCACGCTCGAGGCGCTGCGCGAGATCGTCAACCTCGGCCGGGACTTCGCCGGGGTCGACATCACACGCGAGCCGATCATGATCCGGCCCGGGCAGCACTACATCATGGGCGGGGTCAAGACCGACGTCGACGGGCGCACCTCGATCGATGGCCTCTACGCCGCCGGCGAGGTCGCCTGCGTCTCGGTCCACGGCGGGAACCGCCTCGGCGCCAACTCGCTGCTGGACACCCTGATCTTCGGCCGCCGGGCCGGCGAACATGCTGCCGCCCGAGCCGCCGGAATGGCGCCGCCCAAGCTCGACGCCAACCCCCAGCTCAAGCGCGACGCCGATGAGCTCGAGCAGATCATCGCCCGTCCCCACGACGGCCGCAGGGTTTCGGACATCAAGAACGAGCTCGGCGACACGATGAACAAGCACGCGGCCGTGTTCCGCGACGAGGAGGGTCTGAAAGAGGCCCTGGAGATCATCAATCGCCTGCGCGAGGAATCCGGCAAAGCCTGGATCGACGACCGCGGAACGGTCTTCAACCAGGACGTCCTCGGCGCGATCGAGCTCGGCTTCATGATCGACTGCGCCGAAGCGACGGTCGTGGCGGCGATCGAGCGCAAAGAGTCCCGCGGCGCGCAGTACCGCACGGACTTCCCCGAGCGCAACGACGAGGAGTGGCTCAAGCACATCGACCTGACCCTGAGGGACGGCACGCCGGAGGTCAGCTACTCCGAGGTCACCTTCACACAGTGGCAGCCAGAGGTACGGAAATACTGATGGCCCCACAATCACGCAGCGCCACCCAAACAGTTCGACAGAGCAGGAGCACAAGCGATGGCTGAGATCCACAGGCCCCCCGAGGAGTTCACCCTCCGCCTGCGCCGCTTCAACCCCGAGTCCGGCGAGGCTCCCTACTGGGACGAGCACACCGTCGAGCTCGAGCCGCACCGCTCGGTGCTCGAGGGAATCCTCCAGGCCCGCGACAAATTCGACGGTTCGATCGGGATCCGCTGCTCGTGCCGCCAGGCGATCTGCGGCTCCTGCGGGATCCGCGTCAACGGCGAACCGTCGCTCGCCTGCCACACCCACCTCGACGCCGCCAAGGCCTCTGCGAAGGACGGCGTGATCGAGATCGAACCGATGGGCAACATGCCGGTCCTGAAGGACCTGATCGTCGACATGGACGCCGTGCACTGGAAAAAGATCCAGCGGGTCACCCCCTGGCTGCTGGCCAAGGAGCCTGTGCCCGAGCGCGAGTACATCGTCCCCAAAGAGTCCATGGTCGACGTCACCCAGACGATGGCCTGCATCCAGTGCGGCGCCTGTGTCTCGGACTGCCTGGCGATGGAGGTGGACCCGGGCTTCATCGGCCCCGCCGCCCTTGCGAAGGCCTACCGCTTCGTCGGCGACCCGCGCGACGCCGAGCAGTTCGAGCGGCTCGACGATCTCTCCCACGACCCGCAGGGGATCTTCGACTGCACCCATTGCTTCAAGTGCGTGGAGGCCTGCCCGAAGGGCGTCAACCCGATGGGCCAGATCATGCGCCTGCGCAGGATCGCAAGCTCCGACCAGCACATCACCGACCCCAACAACGGGGTGCGCCACGAGCACGCCTTCTCGACGCTGGTCAAGGACAACGGCCTGCTGTGGGAGGCCGAGCTCCTGCCCCGCTCCTACGGCGGCGATTCCTGGTTCGGGAAATTCCACCCGGCGGCCGGCAAAGAGCTGTTGAGCTCGCTGCCCGCAATCCTCAAGGCGCTGGTGCGCGGCAAGGTCACGCCGATGGGCGCCCTGAAACCGCACAAGCTGGCGAAGGCGGACCTCGCGAGCGTTCAGTCGATCTACGAGAAGATCGAAGGCCGCGAGGAGCGCTACGAGCTGAACCTCTACATCGCCGGCGAGGACGAAGCGCCGGAGCCCGACACAAGCGAGCCGGTGGCTCTCGCCGCCGTGCCCGCCGCGAGCGAGCCCGCCACGGAGAGCACCGATGAGGCCACCAACGGCACCGAAGGGAGCACCGAGCAATGAAGGTCGCCTACTGGCCCGGCTGTGTGAGTCGAGGCTTCACTCCCGAGCTGCACGGCTCGATGGCCAAGGTCGCGCCGATGCTCGATATCGAGCTGGTCGAGCTTGACCGCGCCTGCTGCACCGGCGCCGGCGTGATCGCCGAGCACAACCAGGAGCTCGCCGACACCCTCAACGCCCGCACCTTCGCCCTCGCCCAGCAGGTCGACGGAGCGGAGATGATGATGAACATCTGCTCCACCTGCCAGGGCGCCCAGAGCGAGTGCCAGGAACGCCTCGACGCCAACGCCGAGTACCGCGACCACGTCAACTCGACCCTGTCGAACGAGGGCCTCAGCTACGAGAAGGGCCTGACCAACAAGAACTTCCTCTGGCTGCTGGTCGAGGAGATCGGCCTGGATGCGCTCAGCGCGCGCGTCAAGCGGCCGCTGACGAACCTCCGGGTGGGCCCGTTCTACGGGTGCTACATCGTCCGGCCCCGGGACCGCCTCGGGATCGATGCGGAGAAACCCCGCGACCACTACCTGGACATGGTCATCGAGGCGCTCGGCGGGACCGTCATCGAGTACGCCGGCATGCGCAAGTGCTGCGGCTTTCCGATCATCACGATGAACAAGGACGCGTCGCTGAAACAGGCCGGTCGCCATCTCGGCGACGCCGTCGACGCCGACGCCGACTGTCTCGTGACTCCCTGCCCGCTGTGCCACCTGAACCTCGACCTTCAGCAGCCGCTGGCCGAGAAGGTCGTCGGGCGAGAGTTGGACATGCCGGTCCTGCACCTGCCCCAGCTGGTCGGTCTGGCGCTGGGCCTGGACCCCAAGGAGCTCGGCCTGAACCGCCACGTCGTACGGCCGACCTCGGTCATCGACTGGACGACCTCGGTCGTCGGCGCAGCCGCCTGATCAGAGGCGTCCCCGGGCCAGGTCCAGCAGGCGGCTGAGCACCCGCTCGCCGTCCTTGCGCAGGCCGTCGTGGTCGTACTCGCTGGTCTGCCACAGCCGCAGCCCCGGGACGCCAGCCGCCGTCTGCTCGGAGAAGCGCCGCTCGACATAAGGATCCTCCGTGTAGAGCACCGCCGCACCGGGCACCTCGTTGCCCGCCAGACGCTCGGCGTCATACAGCGCCGGCCAGTCCCGCTCGGCCAGCAGCCGGCCCGTCTCGCGCAGCGGCTCAAGGGACGGTTCATCAAACATCCACGGGAAGATGTGCTCGCCGGTCAGATACTCGGCGGGCCAGTCGGGGAGCCCGTCGAGGATCCGCTGGGCGGACCACCTCGTCGCGCCCCCGTTTGCCCAGCAGGCCTCGTGCAGGATCGCGTAGATGGGGTTGCGCGCGAACGTCGTCGCCTGCTCGGCATCGTGCAGGAAGCCCGGCGAGGAGGGATCCAGCTCGAGCAGGTAGTGCAGCCGCTCGAAGCCGTCACTCATCCCCAGGATGCCGCCCAGCTGACGCAGGCGGGCCGGGTGCAGCCGATCTCCCGAGGGCAGCTCCAGCGGCTCCGAGCGGGTCAGCTCGAGCAGCTCGAGCATCCGCGGCCGGTCGCCCGGGTAGCGCGCGTAGAAGCGCCGGTTGCGTTCGCGCATCCGCTCGAAGGTCGCCGTGTACACCTCGTCGATCGATGCCTCGAGCGGCGGCACCCCGCCGGTGAACAGGGCCTCGCGCAACCCCTCGGGCGATGCCGAGAGGTAGCGCATCGCACAGAAGCCGCCGAAGCTCTGCCCGAGGATGCTCCAGCGCTCAACCTGAAGCTCCCTGCGAATCGCCTCCGCGTCGGCCACGATCGAGTCGGCCCGGAAATGCGCCAGGTAATCGGCCTGCTCGGCCGCCGTTCCCTCCAGCTGCGTGCCGAGTGGGCTCGAGCGACCCGTGCCGCGCTGGTCGAGCAGGAGCAGCCGGAAGTCTTTGAGCGCACGCTCGAGCCACGGCGGCGAGGCCGCACTGAGCGAGGGGCGCGGAGCCTCCGATCCCGGGCCGCCCTCGAAGAACACCAGCAGCGGGCGCTCCTGACCGTCCGGGGCGGCCACCTCACGACTGAAGACGCTCAGCGTCTCGCCGTCGGGCCGAGAGTGATCGAGCGGCAGCCGATGCACTCGCTCGGTCACGATCAGACCGGGGATCTCGTGCCGGACGCTCACCACGCCAGAGGTTAGCCGGGGACACGAGCCTCTAGGCTGGCGTGAGTGCGCATCCTGACCGTCGTGGGCAACCGGCCCCAGTTCATCAAGGCCGCCGCCGTCTCGGGTCCGCTGCGCGAGGCTCACGAGGAGCTGCTGGTGCACACCGGCCAGCACCATGATGACTCGCTGTCGGCGATCTTCTTCGCCGAGCTCGGACTCGCCCGCCCCGACAGGGAGCTGAACATCGCCGGTGGCTCGAACACCTCCCAGACCGCGCGCATGCTGGCCGCGCTCGAGCCGCTGCTGGCCGGGGAGTCACCCGACGCGGTGCTCGTCTACGGCGACACCAACTCGACGCTCGCGGGCGCTCTCGCGGCAGCGCAGTCGGGGATCCCGGTCGTCCACGTCGAGGCGGGCATGCGCTCCTTCGACCGGCGCATGCCGGAGGAGCTCAACCGGGTGCTGACCGATCACCTCTCGGCGCTGCTGCTGTGCTCGTCTGAGACCTCGGCCGAGAACCTCGCCCGCGAGTCCGTCGCGGGGCGTGTCGCCGTCGTCGGCGACGTGATGGTGGACGTGGCCCTGCGCTGGCAGCCGGCGGCCCGCGCCGACAGCTCGGTGCCGGCGGGCTACGGCCTGGATCCGTCCGGCTACCTGCTGCTGACCGCACACAGGGCCGGCAACGTCGATGACCCCGCCCGCCTGTTGGCGCTCGTCGAGCTGATCGAGGCGCTGCCCGCGCCCGTCCTGTTGCCGCTGCATCCGCGCACCAGGGCCAGGCTCATCGACGGCGATCTGATCGGCCGCCTCGAAGCCCTCCCGGGCCTCACGTTGACCGGACCCGTCGGCTATGCCGAGTTCAGCGCTCTGGTCTGCCAGGCACGAGCCGTCCTGACCGATTCCGG
The DNA here is from genome assembly GCA_963744035.1 of uncultured Solirubrobacteraceae bacterium. Classification (GTDB taxonomy): domain Bacteria; phylum Actinomycetota; class Thermoleophilia; order Solirubrobacterales; family Solirubrobacteraceae; genus Palsa-744. The sequence goes on from CAVURZ010000004.1 coordinate 65,804, forward strand.
AGGCGTCCAGAAGGAGGCGTACCTTGCCGGGGTGCCCTGCATCACCCTGCGCGCCAACACCGAGTGGGTCGAGACCGTCGCGACGGGCTGGAACACCCTCGTCGACCTTGACCCGGCCGCCGTGCTCGCCGCCCTTCAGAGCGCGCCGCCCGCCGAGCGCCCGGAGCTCTACGGCGACGGACGGGCGGCAACCCGAGTCGTCCAGGCGATCGGCGAGCTGTGAGCTTCCCGGCCGAGCGCACGATCCGCCTGGGCGTGGCCGGCCTCGGCTACTGGGGCCCGAACCTGGCCCGGAACTTCGCCCTGATCAAGGACTGCGAGGTGGCCTGGCTGTGCGACGAATCATCCGCGGCGACGGAGCGGCTCGCCCCGGCCTTCCCGTCGGCCCGCACCACCGCCGATCTGAGCGAGCTGCTGGCCGACGACGAGCTCGACGCGATCGTCCTCGCAACACCGGTGCCGACCCACGCCGACCTGGCGGTCGCTGTCCTCGAGGCCGGCAAGCACTGCTTCGTCGAGAAGCCGCTGGCGACCAGCGCCGCTGACGCTGAACGAGCCGTCGCGGCCGCCGAGGCAGCAGGTCGCATCCTGATGGTCGGGCACCTGCTCGAGTATCACCCGGCCGTGACGCGCCTGAAGGAGCTGATCGACTCCGGTGAGCTGGGCGACCTCTATTACATCTACGGCAATCGCCTGAACCTGGGCAAGCTCCGGGCCGACGAGAACGCCCTGTGGAGCCTCGGCGCGCACGACGTGTCGGTCGCCCTGCACCTGATCGGCGAGGAGCCCATCGAGTGCGTCGCCCAGGGCGCCGCATACGTGCGCGACCCGGTCCAGGACGTCGTCTTCTGCTTTCTTCGTTTCCCCTCCGGCGTCGTCACCCACCTGCACCTCTCCTGGCTTGATCCCCACAAGGAGCGGCGCATCACGGTCGTCGGCGGCAGGCGGATGGCCGCGTTCGACGACATGCTGATCGAGGGCAAGCTGACCGTCTATGACAAGGGCTTCGACGAGGACACCCGCTCGTGGGGCGAGTACATCGCCCGCTCAGGCGACATCTTCTCGCCGAGGATCCCCAACGTCGAGCCGCTGCGACTGGAGTGCGAGCACTTCATCGAGTCGATCCGCACGGGCACAGCGCCGCGCTCGGACGGGTACAGCGGGCTGCGCGTCGTGCGGGTACTCGAGCGCCTGCAGCAGTCGCTCGAGAGCTGAAGCGCCAGCTGCGGCGAGACTCAGGTCGCTGAGGCGTGCCTGCGCTCGACGCCGTCGAAATGCCCACCGAAGCGACGGTCGTGGCGCAGGACGGGTCCCCGCGTGCCACCGATCACCCGCAGGATGTAGGCGTCGCGCGAGCGGCTGTAGCGCAGGAAAGGCCTGAGCAGGGTCAGCCACGGGGCTGCAATGTATTTACGAGGTCTTCTGACGGTACGCATATCTCTGTGCTCCCTCATACCGCATGCGCGGTTTCCATAAACATTCTGACACCAGGGCGCCCAGCGAGCGCCGGGCGCCTTAGGGCCCGGCGCGGAACGGCTCCTCTCCGGCGATGGTTCCCTCGCCGGAGAGTTCGAAGGCCCCGTGCAGGGCCTGCACCGCATCCTCGACGCGGTCACGGTCGATCACGCAGGAGATCTTGATCGGCGAGGTCGAGATCATGTCGATGTTGACCCCCTCGCCGGCGAGCACGCCGAAGACCTTGGCGGCCACACCCGGGTGGGAGCGCATGCCGGCACCGACGATTGAGACCTTGCCCATCTCCTCGTGCGTTGCCAGCTTGCCGAACGCCTCACCCGTCAGCGGCTCCAGGGCCACCTGTGCGGTGTGCAGGTCCTCGCGCGGGATGGTGAAGGAGATCTCGGCCTGTCCTTCGGCCGAGGCGGGCTCGTTCTGGACGATCATGTCCACGTTCACGTTCGCTCCCGCCATGGCCTCGAAGATGCGCGCTGCGGCTCCGGGCGTGTCGGGGACGCCCGTCAGGGTGATCCGCGCCTCCTGTACGGAGTGGGTCACAGCGGTGATCAGCGGTTGCTCCATCGTTTCTCCTTCGGCTACGACAACGGTACCGGGCTCCGCGTCGAATGATGAGCGGACGTGGATCTTCACCCCGTGATTGCGGGCGTACTCGACCGAACGCAGCTGCAGCACGCCGGCTCCGGAGGCAGCCATCTCGAGCATCTCCTCGAACGAGACGAAGTCCAGCTTGCGGGCATCGGGCACGATCCGCGGGTCGGCCGAGTAGACGCCCGCGACGTCCGTGTAGATCTCACAGACCTCGGCGCCCAGTGCGGCGGCGACGGCGACGGCGCTCGTATCCGAGCCTCCGCGGCCCAGCGTGGTGACGTTCTTGGCGTTCTGCGAGACGCCCTGAAAGCCGGCCACGAGCACTATGTGGTCCTCTTCCAGGGCCGCCCGGATGCGATCCGCGCGCACATCCAGGATCAGCGCCTTCGTGTGGGACTCGTCCGTCACGATCCCGGCCTGGGAGCCTGTCAGCGAGATTGCACGGTGGCCCAGGTCGTTGATGGCCATCGCGCACAGGGCGCAGGAGATCCGCTCACCGGAGGACAGCAGCATGTCCATCTCACGGGGGTCGGGATGCTCTGAGACCTCCTCGGCCATCGTGATCAGCTCATCCGTGGTCTTGCCCCGAGCCGAGAGCACGGCCACCACCGAGTGCCCTTCCTGGCGCTTCTCGACGATCCTGCGGGCGGCGCGCTTGATGCGCTCGGCGTCGGCCACCGAGGTGCCCCCGAACTTCATGCAGATCAGATCGGACATGACCCCGAGGATTACACAGCCCGGCGTCCGGCGAAGGCCTTGCCCAGGGTGACCTCATCGGCGTACTCGAGGTCCGAGCCGACCGGCAGGCCGCTGGCCAACCGCGTCACCTTGATGTCCGGCGCCCGCCGGCGCAGCTCCTCCGCGATGTGAAGCGCCGTGGCCTCGCCCGTGGTGGTGGGGTTGGTGGCCAGGACGACTTCGCGCACAACTGCGCCGGGAGCCTCCACGCGGCCGAGCAGCTCGGCGATCTTCAGGTCCTCGGGATCGACCCCGTCGATCGGCGAGAGGGCCCCGCCGAGCACGTGGTAGACGCCGTGGTACTCGTGGGTTCGCTCCATCGGGATGACGTCGCCCGGTTCCTCCACGACGCAGATCAGCTCCTGATCGCGCCGCGGGTCCTCGCAGATGCGACAGCGGACCTCGTCGGTCAGGTTGAAGCAGATCTCGCACAGGCGGATCCGTTCCTTGACCTCGCGGATCGCATCCGCCAGCCCCACGGCATCCTCATCGGAGGCGCGAAGGATATGAAAGGCCAGGCGCTGGGCGGTGCGGCTGCCAACACCGGGGAGCTTCGACAGCTCCGTCACCAGCCGCTGAACCGGCGGCGCGTGGGAGGTGCTCACAGCCCTGGCAGCCCGAGTCCGCCGAGCCCACCGAGGTCGAGGCCCGAGGTTGCGCCGCCCATCTTGCTCTCGGCCAGCTCCTGAGCCTTGCGCAGCGCCTCGTTGACCGCCGCCATGATCATGTCCCCGAGGATCTCGACGTCCTCAGGGTCGACGGCAGCGGGGTCGATCTCGATCCCCTTCAGCTCCAGGCCACCGCTCATCCTCACCGTGACCATGCCGCCACCGGCCGAGGCCTCGACGATCTCGTTCGCCAGCTCCTGCTGGGCGAGCTCCATGTCCTTCTGCATCTTCTGGACCTGCTGCATCATCTGCTGGACGTTGGGCATGCGGGGTTGCTTTGCCATCAGGCGCCTTTCTCGTTGCCGGTAGCGGACTGTGCTTCGCTCGTCTCGGCCAGGGACGGGTCCTGTGGACTCGAGGACCCCCACTCGCCGGGCAGCTCCTCGGCGTCGAACTCCTCCATGAACCGGGCCAGCCAACGCTCCTCGGTGTGCTCCTCGGGCGCCTCGGAGGAGCCCTCGCCGAGATCCTCACGAAGCTCGTAGGTGAGCTTCCAGCGGGTTGCCGTGACGACCTTCAGCGCCTCGCCCACGATCAACCGGTTGGCGGGGTCCTCGGCCTTCTTCTTCAGGAACGGGGAGCCGAAGGCGATCGTCAGCTCCTCGCCGCGCACCTCGACGGGCCTGGCTTCCGCGATCAGGGCCCCGATCAGCGCGTTCTCGCTGCGCACCAGGTCCACGACCGCGGGCCAGAGCTCCTGAAGCGACTCGACGGTGGATTCACCCGGCGCGAGCGGCTCCATGACCGCGGACGGAGCCGTGGCCGGGGGAGGAACGGCCTCGGGGGCAGGGGCCGGCGTGCCCTGGGCATGGGCCTCGGGCTCAAGCGCAGCGGGTGCCTGCGGCTGTACCGCGTCGGGAACAGGGGCGGGGGAAGGCGCAGCGGGCACGGGCGCCGACGGGACCGCAGCCGATGTGCTCTCCGAGGGACGCGGCCGGGCGATCTCCTGTGCGGCCGGCGCCGGCGAGGGAGCTCCCCCCTCCTCGAGTCGCTCGATCCGGCTCAGTAGCGCCCGCAGGGAGCCGTCGACCTCGGGCCGGGCGGACTTGATCAGCGCGAGCTCCAGGCGGGTCCGGGCATCGGCGCCGGCACGAATCGCCTCGAGGCCCTCGCCGAGCAGCTCGAGCAGCCGCAGGACCGTGGAGTGGGGGACGCGTTCGGCCTGCTCGGCCAGCGCGCTGTCGGCCTCGGGCGTCAGCGAGAGCTCCTCGGGGACCTCGCCGAGCGTCTGCACGATCATCAGCTCGCGCGCCCGGGCCTCGAGCCCGCTGGCGAAGGACGACGCGTCGCGGCCCTGCTCGAGACACTCTTCGAGCGCTCGCAGGGCTCCCTTCGGATCGCCCGCGGCGACCGCGTCGACCGCCCCGATCAGCAGCCGCGAGTCGGCCACGCCGAGGACCGCCAGAACATCCTCGAGGGCTATCACCGAGCCGCTGTAGGTGACCAGCTGCTCCAGGGTTCCCAGTGCGTCGCGGAAGCTCCCCGTCGCCGAGCGGGCGACCGCGGCGACGGCCGGCGGCGGTATCTCGATCGACTCCGCCTGGGCGACCCGCGAGAGGACGCTCGCGATCTGGGTGACCGTCGGGCGGTGAAAGTCGAAGCGGTGACAGCGGTCGATGACCGTGGGCGGAACCTTGTTGGCCTCGGTGGTGGCGAGCACGAAGACCGTGTTCGGCGGCGGCTCCTCGAGCGTCTTGAGGAAGGCATTCCAGGCGGCCGTGGAGAGCATGTGCGCCTCGTCGAGAATGTAGATCTTGCGCCGGCCGCTGACCGGCGCATAGGCGACGCTCTCGCGCAGCTCGCGGATGTCATCGACTGAGTTGTTCGAGGCGGCATCCATCTCGATCACATCGAGGGACGTCGCCGCGGCGATCGACCGGCACGAGTCGCATACCCCGCAGGGCTCGCGTCGTGGGGCCCTGCTCGCAGTTCAGGCAGGCCGCCAGGATCTTTGCCATCGAGGTCTTGCCGGTGCCGCGCGAACCGACGAACAGGTAGGCATGGTGGACCTTTTCCCGTTCCACGGCATGGCGCAGCGTCCTCACGACGGGCTCCTGGCCCACGACATCGGCGAAGCTGCGGGGCCGGTGCCGGCGGTAAAGGGATCGCTCCTGCTCCTGTGGCTGCTGCTCTGCGGACACCGTCGGCTGAGTCTATCCGGGCCGCGGGGAGTGCTCGATCGACCCTGCAGCGGGTAGCGTCCGCGCCGTGAAGGACTCGATCGGACGACTGCACGGGCGCCTCGGCGCGCTCTCGGCGATCGTACTCGGGGCGATCCTGCTGCGGCTGATCGCGGGTGTCGCCTTCGCCAACTACGACACGCTCTACGCGCTGACCTGGGGCGGGCAGCTGGCCCGCGGTGAAACGCCGGCCTACGGGGTGCCGATCGCGCCGACACCCCATCCGCTGCTCGAGCTGCTGGGGCTCATCCTGTACCCGCTGGGCACCCATGCGACGCTCGATGTCACCCTGGCCCTCGCCTTCGGCGCGCTGGCCGCATGCGGCTGGATCATCTACAGCCTCGCCCGCCGGTGGTTCGGGACAGCCGCCGGGCTGCTCGCGGGGGCGATCTTCCTGACCCGCGTGCCGGTGCTCTCATACGGCGTCAGGGCATATCTCGACATTCCCTACCTGATGTTCGTGCTCGGGGCCGTTCTGGTGGAGGTCCGCCGCCCGCGAGCCGGTGCGCCGGTTCTCGCGCTGCTCGCGCTCGCCGGCCTGCTGCGCCCCGAGGCCTGGGTGTTCTCCGGTCTCTACTGGCTCTATCTGCTGGGGCTCCTCCCCGCGGCTGTGCGCGCAAGGCTGCCGCAGGGAGAGCCGATCTCCGAGCGCCGCCAGATCGTGCTGGTGACGCTGCTGACCGCGGCCGGCCCACTGATCTGGCTGGGCAGCGACCTGTTGATCACCGGAAACCCGTTCTGGTCGCTGACGAACACCCGTCACACCGCCTCGCTGCTCGACCGTGAGACGGGGATCGCCAAGGTCCCCGAGTACATCCCCCGGCGACTCGGCGAAATCCTGCGCCCGCCGGTGCTCCTGGGAGCGGCGATCGGCGGCCTGCTGACGCTGCGCTGGCTCACAGGACGAGCGCTGCCCGGCGCGCTTCTGGGCGTGGTGGCCGTGCTCGTCTTCGCCGCCTTTGCGACGGTGGGGCTGCCGATCAACAGCCGTTACGCGTTCCTTGCGGCGGCGATCCTCTGCATCTTCTGCGGGGCCGGCGTGTTCGGCTGGACGAAGCTGGAGCCCGGTGACAGGCACCGGCTGCCCTGGATGGCACTCGGCGGCGTCGTGGTTCTCGCCCTGCTCGCATATGCCCCGTCGCAGTACCGCTCGGCCAATCGCACATTCACCGAACTGGCGAGGCAGGAAAAGATCGAAGACGACCTCACGGCACTGGTCAGACCGGGGGCCATCACGCTCGCCTGTGGACCCGTCGGGGTGCCGAACCACGCGCCGATCCCGCTGCTGTCGCTCTATCTGAGGGCCAGCCCCGAGCGGATCCGCAGCGCCCAGGTCGGGCAGATCTCACATGGGGTCTACACGGACCCGGCGAGCCGCGAGGTCGAACGCGACTACGTGCTCGACCCGAAGGACCCCCACGAGGCGGTCTCGGTCCCGCCCGGCTTCGTCGCGACCGCAGCCAACCGTTCGTGGATCATCTTCCGGCGCTGCCCTTCCTAGTTGGACCGTGCACCCCTTGTCGAGACTCCACCTGCCGGTCGCCTGTCGCCGCCCGCGGCTCCGGTCCGGGAACTCCCGCTGCGCCTGCCGGTGTTCGCTTAAGGCTGCTTCCTTCCGGACCTGACCTGGTTCGCGAGCCGACACCGCGCGGGACCCGGACCATCGACGCCCCGGACTGCGGAGCGACCGGAGCGGAAACCCCTCGAAAGGGAATTCAGCCCCGCTAGAGCGGATTGCGGATTCAGGGCGCCGCTACATCCCCGCCTAGCACGGTCCAGCGGTGATCCTAGCGTCGAGCGATCAGCCGCGACCGACGGGGTGTGGTTCCGGTAGGCTGCGCGACCGTGAACTACTTCAGAGAAACCATCTCCCCCACTCGCGCCCGTGCACTCTCCGCCCTGGCGCTGCTCGGCGCCGCCGCGCTGATCGCCGGCTGCGGCGGAAGCTCCGGCGGATCGAGCACGCTGACCATCGGCAACGAGAGCAAGGCCGACAACGCGCTGATCACCGGCACCGGCTCGACCTCGTCGACGAGCTCGACCGCGTCCACGTCGACCACGGCCTCCTCGGGTGCCGCCACCACGCCGACCACCGGTCCGCTCTCCGAAGAGCCGAAAATCCCCCATGGTGTCGGTAACACCCCGCCGAACCACCTCGTCAAGGTGGAAGTAATCAAGGGGACCGGCGCGGAAGCGAAACAGGGCTCGACCGTCGAAGTCAACTACGTCGGCGGGCTCTGGAAAACCGGCAAGGAATTCGACGCCTCCTGGCGCCGCAAAGAACCGTTCAAATTCACGATCGGCGGCGGCGAAGTGATCAAAGGCTGGGAAGAAGCCGTCGTGGGCATGAAAGTCGGCGGACGCCGACTGATCGTGATCCCGCCGGCCCTCGGCTACGGCGCGAAAGCCAGCGGCTCGATTCCGGCGAACTCCACGCTGACCTTCATCATCGACATGCTGAAGGTCTCCTGAACCGCAGCTGAAGGCCGCCTTCGTGAACCGCGGCTCGGCCCGCAGAGCGGCGCTGCTCCTGATGGGCGGCGCGGCTCTGATCGGCGCCGGCTGCGGCTCAAACAGCCAGGCCACTGAAACGGATCTGCGGGTCCAGCGCGAAGACCTCGTAGTTGCCGCGCAGGCGCTGAGGAGTGCCGGGGTGAGCGTCCAGCGAGAGGCCCGGGCCAGCCGCGCGGCGTGGCCCTCGGTGGTCAACGGCCTCCCGGCTCCGGCCGGCGCCAGGACCCGGAAACTGATCGGCGAAGCGGCTATGCAGGCCGCCGCGCTGAGACTGCCACCGGCCTTCAGCGAAGAACGTTCCCGCGCACTGACGGGTCCCGCGTCGGGGCTGGCCGGCACCTACCGCAGCTTCACGATCCTCGCCGGGCGCGGCTGGCGGCAGATCAGCTACATGCTCGCCCAGCTCGAACGAGGACCCCCGGCGTCGGCGAGCTTTGCAAAGAAGAACGTGGCGCTCTACATCGAGAGCGTCTATGACGGGCACTTCGCGGCTGCCCAGATCGGCAAACACCTGCTGGCGGGCTATGAACACCTCGGCGGCGCAGCCGCGTTCGGGCACTCGCTGACGCAGAGCGAAGTTCAGCAGCTCGTGGACAGCTACTCCGAAGCGAACCTTCGGCTGCATCCGCACGTGGGCGTTCGCCTGGGCTCGTGAGCGTCCCGCGCCCGTGAGCGCCTTCGTGACAGCCGGCGGGGGCTTCCTGCTCGCCGTCCTGTGGTTCGATCTGATGTTCGACGTACAGGTCATCGGACACCCGGCCGGCGAGCTTCCAGAGCCGGTCCTCGCCTCGATCTGCGCCTACTACGCACGGGTCACCACCTCCGCCCGGCCGATGAACCGGCTGGTCGCCCTGACGATGATCGCCACACTGGCCGCGATCATCGTGGAGCTCGCCGAAGGCCTCAGCCCCCGTTGGGCGGCCTGGGCGTCGCTTGGCCTGGCCCTGATGGCGATCCTGCTGGCGGGCGCGCGCACGGTGCCCGGCGCCGTGCGACTTGGCGAGCGCCGCGACGAGGCGGCGAGCCAGAGTGCACTGGCCCGCATGGTGCTGCGCCAGCACCTCTTTTGTTTCGCCTCGATCGCGGCCCTGATCGTGGTTCAGCTCGCGGCCCTCTGAGCCCGAGGCGGCTCGCCCTCGGCGATCTCAGACGGTTTCGGTAAGACTTGGGTGATGGGCGGGCTTGCGGGTCAAGGACGACGGGGCGTGGCGGTTCTGCTCGCGGCGGCCTGGCTCGCCCTGCTCGCGTCGTCTGCCCCGGCGCGGGCCGGCGAACCGCAGCAGGCCTTCGTCCGGGTCAACCAGGTCGGCTACGTGACCGACGCCGCGAAGCGCGCCTATGTGATCACGACCTTCCCCGACTCCGGTGCTCCGTTCACCGTCCAGCGTCCGGACGGGACCGTGGTGCTCGACGGGACACTGGGGGCTTCGGCGGGAGCCTGGAGCAGCAAGTTCCCGGACGTCTACCCGGTGGACTTCGACTCCCTCCAGGCGAGCGGCTCCTACCGGCTGGTGCTGGCGGGAACCGCTGCGGCGACCTCGCCGCCGTTCGCGATCGCGGCCGCTTCGGCCCTCTTCGGGACCCCCCTGCACAACGCCCTGTCCTTCTATGAGAACGAGCGCGACGGCCCCGAATTCATCCCCTCCGCCCTGCGCAGCGCCCCGGGCCACCTCAATGACGCCGACGCTATGACCTACGCGACCCCGCGGGTGAATCGCGAAGGCTCGTTCAAGAAGGAACTCAGATCTCTGCACCAGACGATCGACGCATCGGGCGGATGGTGGGACGCCGGCGACTATCTGAAGTTCGTGCAGACGACCAGCTACACCGTAGATGAGATGCTCGCCGGCGTTCGCGACTTCCCCTCGCAGATGGGACCGGGGTCGGGCGCCGACTTCACTTCCGAGGCGCGCTTCGGCGTGGAATGGCTGCTGCGCATGTGGGACGACTCGACCGGGACGCTCTACTACCAGGTCGGGATCGGCGCGGGCAACCACCGGACGGTGAGCGACCACGACATCTGGCGCCTGCCTCAGGCAGACGATGGCTTCGGTGGCGAAGATCCGCTGTATCGATACATCCGTCATCGCCCCGTCTTTCGGGCCGGGCCGGCCGGCTCGAAGGTCAGCCCCAACATCGCCGGGCGCGATGCCGCCGCCTTCGGCCTGTGCTTCCAGGTCTTCAGGGCCAGCGACCCGTTGCTGGCCGAACGATGCCTGCGGGCCGGCGAGCATATCTTCGGGTTGGCCAACACCCACCCCAAGGGGCACCTGTTGACGACGATCCCGTTCAGCTTCTATCCCGAGCGCGAATGGCGCGACGATCTCGAGCTCGGAGCGACCGAGCTGGCGGACGCGCTGTCCTCGACGAGCGACCTGCCGACAGGCCTGCCCCACACCGAATCCTCCTTCTACCTCGCTCAGGCGGACGCCTGGGCGGGCGCCTACATCAGGTACTCGCGCCGCCGCTCCGATTCCCTGAACCTGTACGACGTCAGCGGCCTGGCCCACTTTGAGCTGGTTCGCGCGCTGCGTGCGGCGGGCAACCCAGCGGGTCTCCCCACAAGCGAAAGCGCCGTGATCGATGACCTGCACCGCGAGCTGACCGTCGCCACGCAGCAGTCCCGGCAGGATCCCTTCGGCTTCGGCTTTCCGTGGGCCGCCGCCGACACGACCTCCCATGGCGACGGGCTCGCCGTGATGGCCTCCGAGTACGACCAGCTGACCGGCGGCGACACATTCGCGACGCTGGGCGAGCGCTGGCTGGGCAACGTGCTTGGAGCAAACGCCTGGGGCTCCTCGCTGATCATCGGCGACGGCACGGTCTACCCGAGCTGTCCGTCGCATCAGGTCGCCAACCTGGTGGGCTCGCTGGACGGCACTCCCCCGGTGCTCGCGGGGGCAGCCGTCGAGGGCCCGAGCGACGAAGCGAGCTCGGGCGAAGTCTCCGGCATGCGCCCCTGTCCGCCCGACGGTGTCGATGAATTCCCCCGCTTCGACAACGCGGCCGTCTTCGCTGACAACGAGCAGTCCTACACGACAGTCGAGCCGGCGATCGATCTGACGGCATCCTCGATGCTGGCCTTCGCCTGGCAGATAACCGGGGCGCGGCCGCTGAGTGGCTGAACGGCCTCGGGGCCGGCTAGTAACCGGGTAGCGGTGCGCCGAGCAGGACAAGCAGCGATCCCGCCACCCCGGCAAGCAGAAGGGTCGCGACGATGCTCTTGCGAGGCATCGCCAGCGCCACGGCGGCCGCCGCCAGAAGCACGGCCTGCCAGGTCTCGCTGAGCGCACCCGCAAGCGGTATCGCCGAGCCGATGATCGCTCCCGCGGCCGCCGGTGCCGCCCCTGCGAGGAACGTTCGCACCCCCTCGTTGCCGAGCAGTCGCTCAAAGCGCGCCGCCCCCAGCAGAATGAAGGAGAAGGACGGCAGGAAGGCGACGAATGCCGCCAGCAGGGCCGAGGGAAAGCCCCCGGCGGCATATCCCACGGCCGCCACCGTCTGGGTCAGGGGCCCCGGGGTGATCTGCCCGAGGGCAACGGCGTTGAGAAACTGCCCTTCGGTCATCCAGTGGTAGGCACCGACCGCGTCGGACTGCATCAGCGGCACGATCACGAACCCACCGCCGAATGACAGCGCCCCGACCTTCAGGGCCGTCCAGACGAGTGCCCCGGTTCCTGCCGGCTCCGCGGCCAGCGCGATCAGCGGGGCCAGCTGGCTGGAGAGGACACCGCCGCGCCCGCGCTGCCACAGGAACTCGATCCCGCCGCAGGCCAGAAGCACGAGCACCAGGCCGGGCCCCAGAAGCGCAGCGCTCGCGGCGCCCGCGAGCGCATAGAGGGCCAGGCGCGGCCGGGTCGACTCCGCCGCACGCCGCCAGATCGGGATCGCCACCCCCAGCCCCACGAACACCGCCACCGGGGCGACGGCCGCGCCGGCTCCCAGCCCGGCCCCGCGGATCCAGGCCGGCGGCGAGCCCGACAGGAACAGCGCCGACAGCGCGAGGATCATCAGCAGGCCGGGCAGGATGAAGCCCAGACCGCCGACGATCGCTCCGCGCCATCCGCGCAGGCGCCACGCGCAGTAGATCGCCAGCTGCGTGGAGGCGGGTCCCGGCAGCAGGTTTGTCGCGGCGAGCGCCCGCTCGAACTGCTCCTCGCTCAGCCAGCGCCGCTGCGTCACGCAGAGCTCGCGGTACAGGGCGATGTGCGCCGGCGGTCCACCGAAGCCGATGCAGCCGATCCGCCCCCACTGCCGGCCGATCTCGGCCAGCGACGGGGTCGGCTCCGAGGTGGGCATGGCGGCAGCGTACGTGAGGCCAATAGACTTGGCCCCTCAGGGCGCGTAGCTCAGTGGGAGAGCGCTCGCTTCACACGCGAGAGGTCGCAGGTTCGAAACCCGCCGCGCCCATTGTTCAGCCGGTGATCCCCTCCTCGAAACGCGGCAGCCCGTCGTCGGGCAGCTGCTCCCAGGGAGCGGCGTAGGCCACGAACTGATGCGCCTGCGGCCGTACTCCAGGGTCGCCGTCGATCGCACCGAGACGAACGATCCGGATCTCGCCGGCGTCGGGCTCGCGGGCGAACACCGCGGAGCCACAGCTGGCGCAGAAGACCTTTTCCAGACCGCTCCCGGCATTCCAGCCACGCAGCTGCTCGGCCCCATCGATCACCTTCAGCGATCTGGGCGCCAGGCGAGCCGATGCCTGCATGCCGGTACCCGTGCGGTGCTGACATCGAGTGCAATGGCAGTAGGCCGCCGCCACCAGGGGCGCGTCGATCTCGAACCGGACGAGGCCGCAGCCACAGCCACCCGTCATGGGGAGAACCATGGGCCTTGGGCCTGTGTCCGACATCCTCGGAACCTACAGCAGGCGCCAGAGATCCGGCCGATAGGGACGACCGGTTCACGGCATGCTCGCTGTCGGTGATGGCGGTAAGGTGATTGCACCTTGCCTCTGAGCCGCCGAACAGCGAGCAGCCGACGAAGCGCCAGACGACTCGCCTCCGCTGTCGCTGTCGCTGTCGCACTCACCCCCGGAACCGTCGCCGCCGCCGGCTACACCGGCAACGTGCTCCAGAATCCGGGCGCCGAGACAGGCGCCGGAGGGACCGGCAGCCAGACGATAGTGCCGCCCCCCGACTGGGCCGTCACCGGGGAATTCACGGCCCTGAAGTACGAAGCCGAAGGCGGCTTTCCCAGCGTCGCAAACAGCAAGAGCATCGAAGGAGCCGTCAACTTCTTCGCCGGCGGAAACAGCGAAATCTCAACCGCCAGCCAGACCGTCAGCGTCGCCGCCGACGCGGCCGAAATCGATGCCGGCCACGAGCCCGCCACCCTCAGCGGAGACCTCGGCGGCTTCTCCTCCCAGGGCGACAACGCGGTCGTAACCGCCACCTATCTAAGTGCAGCCAACGCTGCCCTTGGCTCGCTTACGATCGGACCCGTCACCCCCGCCGAACGCAAGAACGAAACGGCGCTGCTTGCCAGGACCGCCACCGGCACCGTCCCGGCCGGAACCCGCTCGATTCAGGTGCTCATCACCTCAACCAGACTCGAAGGTGAGTACAACGACGGCTACGCCGACAACATCTCTCTGACCCTGGGGACCCCGACCGCGGCCGTCTTCGGCTCCAGCGGCGTCGTCACCGTGCCCTCCAACAAGGTCTGCCTGAGCAAGCGTGCCTTCACGATCCACATACGCCCCGTCGCAGGCCTGACGTACCGAAAGGTGACCGTGTACGTCAACGGGCACTCGGTGCACGTCTCATCGGGGACGAAAATCAGCGCGCCCGTGAACCTCAGAGGCCTTCCCAAGGGACGCTACGTCGTGAAGATCACCGTCCTCACCACCACCGGCAAGACCATCACCGGCACGCGCGTGTACCACACATGCGTGCCTAAAAAACACTAGAAGCAGCAGCGCCCAACCGGCCCGTTTGCTGTGCGCTGCGCTTATGCGCCCGCAGGCGCAGGTTCCTCAAGGGACCATCGGCGGTGGTCGATAGGTGCGCATGCGCTCGCGGCCGAAGCTCGTCAACGCCCTGAGCGTCATGGCCGTTGCCATGCTCGCAGCGCTCGCCTGTGCGGCGAGCGCCGGCGCCGAATCCTTCAACGTCACCGACACGACCGACGCCCCGCTCGCCAACTCCGGCGGGACGGCCTGCGAATCGACCCACGGATCCACGTGTACGCTGCGCGCAGCGGCGCAGGCCGCCGCGAACACCGGCGGCGCAAACACGATCACGCTGCCCGCTGGCGAATACCTCCTGGGCGGGGCGGTCCCGGTCAACGGAGGCACGACCTCCCTCACGATCGACGGTGCCGCGGCCGGTGAAACGATCATCACGACCGATGAACTCAGCCCGGCCTTCGAAGTCCAAGGCGGCAAGAGCCTCTCAGTATCCGACCTCGCAGTCGAAAAAAGCGGCCGCGACTTCGGCGGCCCCGGACTGCTCAACGCCGGCACCCTGACGGTGACGCGCTGTGTGCTCAGCCACAACATCGGGGGCGCCATCGAAAGCACCGGCTCCTCGGTGACGGTGGAGGACTCGACGATCGAATCCAACAAGGCTTCGGTCAACGGTGGCGCGTTCAGCGTCTACGACGGGTCCCTGACGCTCACCGGCGACACGATCACTCACAACAGCGCCACCCACGGCGGCAAGGGCGGCGTGCTGTTCGACCGCGAGCACACCTCGCAACAGCCCGTCGAAGTCCTCGACAGCACGATCTCCAAAAACGAAGGGGCCATCGGCGGGGCGCTGTGGCTACGGGCTGACGGCGCAGGGGAAACCGGCAAGCTGACCATCGTTGGCAGCCGCTTTGAAGAAAACATGACGGAAAACGGGGGCGGCGCGCTGTTTGACGAAGCCTTTGGGCCGATCGCGGTGGAACGCTCGACGTTTTCCAGAGATGAGGCGGGGGCGGGCGGAGCGCTGATCGTTGAACAATCCGGCCCGCTGTCGGTAACCGAATCGACGTTCAGCGAAAACCACAGCTCCTACGACGGCGGGGCCCTCATGAGCATCCTGACCGAAACCGCCGTGAGCCGCTCCACGTTCGTGCGCAACTCCAGCTCCGAAGAAGGCGGTGCGTTCTTCGATGGCTACGGGGGCGAGCTCCTCCTCACGAACGACACGTTTGAAGGCAACCGCGCCACGCGGGGCGGTGGTGCGCTCAGTTTGGCGAGCAACAGCGAATCCCCACAGGCCGAAGAGGTTCTCCTGAACGACACGATCGTCCGTAACGAAGCCGGGGACGGCGGCGGACTGGCGCCCTTCGATGGCTCGGGCTACCCCTATCTCAAGATCGAGAACACGATCGTCGCTCAGAACACCGGCGGGGACTGCGCCGGTACCGCGAGCACCGCCAGGACCGAATCGGCAGATCGGGGCGGGAACATCGACAGCGATGGCAGTTGCTTCAGCGAAGCCGTCACCGGTGATCGAACCGGCATGAGCGAACCGGCCCTCGGCGTCGCCGCACTCGCGGAGAACGGTGGAAACACCGAAACCGACGCCCTGCTCGCCGCCAGCCCCGCGATCGGCGCGGGCGTAGCCGGCAGCTGCCCCGCCACCGACCAGCGCGGCGTCTCCCGCAGCGGCGAGCCCTGCGACTCCGGCGCCTACCGGTTCGTCGCGCCTGCCTCCCCGCCCGCCACGCCGGCCTCGCAGTCGACCTCGAACTCCCCGCCGAGCAGCGCGGGAGCCGCCAGGACCGCCGGCAGCGAAGCGCCGTGCCGCAGCGCCCGCCTGGAGGCGATCAGCTGGCGGGTCCCCCGCGGAGCTCGCCTGACCCGCGTCATCGTGACGCTCGACGGGCGCGTCTACCGCGAGCTCCCCGGCACAGCTCGCTCAGCTCGTGTCAGCCTCGTGGGGATGCCCCGCGGCGCCGTCACTGTGCGCGTCGCCGGCTTCGTGGGCGCACGTGCCGGCTACCGGACCATCCGCGTCTTTCACACCTGCGTCCCCGCCAAACGAGGCACACGGCACTTCAGCGATTACCTGCGCCGCGTTTGAGCGCCCGGGCGCTCGGAACATCCGTTCACCTTCGGCCGACCATCCCGGGGATGCGACTGCCCTGGAGGCCAACATCGACGTGGTCGTATGGGTGGCAACCGCACTGCAGTGGGCCACCCTCGCCGGCGGCGAGGAACCGCAGACCGAGCGTGCGGTCGACGTCGTGCGGGCGTTGCTTACCGCCAATCCGACCTAGCCCGCCGATGCTGACGGCGGGACTGCCGGCTAGATGCGCCGCCGACGGCGCCCGGGCGTGACCGCGGCGGCCACGACGGCCGTCTTGGCAACCGGAGCGGGGCCCGGTTTCACGGCTCGGGCGACAACCGCCGTCTTTGCGACCGGCGCGCCGATCACTCCGACTCTTCCTCTGCGGGCTGCTCTGAGTGGCATGTCACTCTCCTCCGGTTGTAGGGGATTCTTCGGCCTCGATCGAGGCGACGATTGCCTGGATCGGAATCCTTCCATCGGCGATCAGCTGGCCTCCGGACCGACGCGCCGCCGATGCGAACGGCGCCGCCCACAGGTTCTCCCAGATCAGCACGCCGGCCGTGCTGCCCGGCTCCATGGCGGCGGCCAGGTGCTCCACGTCCTCCTCGGCCAGCAACTCCGCCAGCTGGGCCTCCAGCGCCTGCAGCTCTCCCAGCTCGGCGATGTCTGAGAGCTCCATCGCCTCGACCACGCCGTCCGCATCCTTGGTCAGGATCAGGACATCGATTACGCGGATCGTCCCCGAGTCGACGAGCGCCAACAGCTCTGACGCCATCTCGCCCGTGAAGTTGCTCGCGCCGGCCGGAAACTCGACGACGACGTAGTCAACGGGACCGAGCCCATCTAGAGACTGATCTGACATTTTGCCCTCGCTCAGTTTGTTCTGGTGGTCCGCCGGCAACCTACACCCTCTCAAGCCGACGGGTCGCGCCGAGTACGCCCGATTCTCCCGTGGGATACTCACCGGATGAGCGTCGACAACGTCGAGCTGGTCCGCTCGATCTACGAGGCCTGGGAAGCTGGCGATTTCTCACGCACCACCGACTGGGCCCACACCGAGATCGAGTGCGTGAGCTTCGGCGGGCCGGTCAGCGGCGGTTACACGGGGGCCGCCGCGATTGAGAACGGTTGGCGGGCCATGCTCGAGATACTCGACGACGCACAGCCGGAGGCGCAGGAGTACCGAGACGTCGACGAGGAACGCGTGCTGGTGCTCGGTCGCCTGCACGGTCGCGAGAAGGACACCGGGGCCGACGTAGAGCAGTTCCGGGCGAACCTGTTCCGCATCCGCGAGGGCAAGGTCGTTCGGCTGATCTTCTACTGGGACCGCGGCCGTGCCTTCGCCGACCTGGGCATCACGCCCGACGCACCAGCCTGACCGTCCAGCGACTCGGCACCGGTCTTTCGGCGGGGCCGTCCGATCTGACTTCGATGCCAAGCGCCGCCCGGGGTCTCGTGCGCAGCAACCGCAGGCCGGCCGTGGTCAGTGTTGCCGTTAGGACCCTTCGACCCGAGGTCGAGTATCTGGCAGTGCTTCGGGCCACCAATCGCCTGTGCGACCGGGGACCTGCGAGGACACGTGTTGCCACACTGCACCCGGCGGTGCACGACACGTAACCGAGTACCAGGTGGTGGCCGTCGCGATGTGGGTGCCCCGCGCGTGTGAGGCGGGGCCGGGCGACTTTGGGGCTGACCTGGACAGGAGTCGGGGGCGTCGCGCAGCCAGGTTGAGATGCGTAGAGCGCAGTCTTCACCTCGGGCCCCGACGCCCCCTGTTCCAGCCAGGCCACCATTGCCCTGCCGCCGCCGATTGCGTCGATTGCCCGCGGCGCGGAGTTTTGCTGGTTCGCATAGAGGCCTTCGCTGTAGCGGGCAGCCGGGGCCAGCTCTTGCGCCGCTTCGAAGTACGTACCCCGCGTCGGGCGAACCGCCGCAAGCAACGGCGCCGGGGCACCCTGCAGACCCGGCCCACCTGATCCGCCGGGGCCCACGCCATTCGATTCGTCATGCGCACCGCCGGCCCAGACCAGGACGGCCTCACCCCCCGGTTCGACGGCCAGCTGCTCGTCGGATGCGATCGCCGAGGAGGGTGCGGACAGAAACTGTGGCACCCCGACTGCTTCCCCGGGGGTCGCGGTTGCGACCGCCATGCCGCCCGCTTCGCTCCAGGCGACCGTCAGATTCCCCGCACCGTCATAGGCGAGCGCAGGTCGTGAGTCGGTTGTCGTGCGCGACAGCAGGACCGGCTCGCCGAAGGGACTGTACGAGGATTCACGACGGCTCAGATAGAGGCCCGGGCCCTGAGGGCCCGAGGCCGTGTAACCCGCGATCGCCGTGCGTCCTTCTGTGCCCGAGGCAATCGAGGTGAAGTAGCTGCCGGGCACTGAGAGTGGGGTGAACGGCTGCCCTCGGCGGGCGAAGAACGCAGACGCTGGTTCTTCATTTCCAGTCGTGGAGAACTCGCGCGCGAGGACCGTGGTGTCACCGAGCCCGTCGACAGCCAGGGCCTTCAGCTGGGGATAACCGGGGAGGGTTTCCCCGGACCATTCGGTCGTTCCCGGCGAACCCCTCAGGATCGTTGTCAACTGCCGCGTGTCGCCGACCCCCGCAAGAGCAATGTCCCCGGCCGGGCCGGCGTTGGATACGACGCTCGGCGACAGTACGAATGTATTGGTCTGGAATATCTGGTCGGGTGGAGGACCAACCGCCAGCAGCGCGGCTGGAGCGGCTGATGGCCCTTCGAGAAGAGACACGGGCTCGGAGTGGAGCTCCTGCGACATGAAGAGACCCACCGAGCGCCCGTCGGGCTCGAACGACGGACTCCCCGGGATCACCCGTCCGCCGTAGCCGGCCAGTTCGAACTGATAGGCCGGCGCAGGACCACCGAGCACGAATGTCTTCGCCGCGGGGGCACAGAAGGCGGCCTGGTTCTGTGCCCTGCCGTCGACGATCAGCATGCCCCCTTCCCGGTTCGCCGCAAGGCCAATTCGGGATGCAATCGGAAACACCGTCGCCGCGGGCCACCAGGTATCGGCACTCGCCGCAGCCTGGCTGCCAACGAGCGCCAGGAGCACTGCGCACAAACACCGGCCACAGAGCCTCACCAACGATCCCCCATGCTCGTTCGAACCCTTGGAAAACGAGAGAGTTGCGAGCACGCACGAGCTTCCTGTGAGCGCCGAGCTCCTCAAGCGTAGAATCGGCCGCCACCGACTTCGAGCCAAAGAGGAGCGTGCCGTGTCCACCTCACCCGCAGACTTCAACGCCAAAATCATCGAGGAGTTCCACGCCAACGAAGGGCGTGTCGGTGGCATGTTCGAGGGCGCGCCCCTGTTGCTGCTCCACCACACCGGCGCGAAGACCGGCACCGCCCGGATCAACCCCCTCGTCTACCTACCTGACGGGGATAGCTATGTCATCTTCGCCTCCAAGGCCGGGGCGCCCACGAACCCCGACTGGTACCACAACCTCAAGGCCCACCCGAACGTCCAGATCGAGGTCGGCCCCGAGACGATCGACGTGACCGCCACCGAGGCCGAGGGCGAGGAGCGCGACCGTCTGTTCAACACCCAGGCAGAGCGCATGTCGAACTTCGCCGACTACGCCGAGAAAACCGAAGGACGCGTAATTCCGGTCATCGTCCTTCAGGCGGCCTGAAACCCGTCAACCTGCCGCCGCGGGAAGCACGTCAGGCACGCTGACATGGCCGTGAAGGCGTGCCTGAACGGTGCTCGCAGCCGCGAGGAGCACCCCGGCGTCCCGCAGAGCGCCCACGAGCTCGCGCGCGATGCCGCGGCGGCACGCCGGGCGGGGGCCTTCGCGGTCCATGTTCACCCGCGCGACGGCGACGGCCGCGAGACGATGGCGGCTCGGGAGTGTGACGCCGCCGTGGCCGCGATCAGGTCGGCGGCTCCGGATCTGCCGGTCGGGCTTTCGACCGCCGAGGAGATCGACCCCGACCCCTTCGCGCGCGCCGCGGCCATCTCGCGTTGGCGGACACCGCCGGACTTCGTCTCGGTCAACCTGAGCGAGTCCGGCTGGGCCGGTCTGGTCCGGGCCGCCCTGCACGCCGGAATCGGTGTCGAGGCGGGCCTGGCCACGGTGGATGATGCCCGGGAGTTCGCGGCGAGCGCATTCGTGCACCGGGTGTTGAGGGCCCTGGTCGAGGTCGACGGCGGTGCCGAGGACGCACAAGCGGTGGGTGCCCTCGTTCCCGAGGACGTGCCCCAGCTGTGGCACGGCTACGAAATGCTGACGTGGGAGGTTCTCAACGCCGGGATCGCCGCCGGGCACGATGTGCGCATCGGCCTCGAGGATGTTCTGACGCTGCCCGACGGAAGCCCCGCCCCGGGTAACACCGAGCTCGTCGAGGCTGCCGTCGAGCTCGCCGGCGGAGCGTGACCGGCGCGATGCGGCTCGCGACCTGGAACGTCAACTCGCTGCCCGCCCGGCTGCCGCGGGTGCTCGAGTGGCTTGCGCGGGTCGAGCCCGACGTGCTCTGCCTGCAGGAGACGAAGGTCGCCGACGCGGCCTTCCCGTTCGCCGAGCTGCAGGAGCTCGGCTACGAGGCCGCGGCCGACGGCGAGGGTGGCTACAACGGCGTCGCGATCCTCGCCCGGGCCGGCCTCCAGGATGTCCAGCGCGGCTTCGACGGGCAGCCCGGCTTTCCCGACCCCGAGCGCCGCGCCATCTGGGCCACCTGCGAAGGCGTCCGCGTCGCCTCGCTCTACATCCCCAACGGCCGCAGCCTCGACAGCCCGCACCTCGAGTACAAGCTCGCCTGGCTTCGCGCCCTGCGGGTGGTGGCCGAGAACGAGCTCGTCCAGGGACGACCGCTCGCGCTGTGCGGCGATTTCAACGTCGCCCCGACCGACGCCGATGTGTGGGACCCGGCGGCATTCGACGGCTCGACCCACGTCAGCGGGCCCGAGCGCCAGGCCATCCGCGAGCTGGTCGGCGTCGGCCTCACTGACCTGCAGCCGAGAGCACTGAAGGGCGAGCCGTTCACCTACTGGGACTACCGGGCAGGCATGTTTCACAAGGGAATGGGCATGCGCATCGACCTGCTGCTGCTCAGCGCCCAGCTCGCAGGCGCTGTCACAGACGTCTACATCGACAGGGACGCACGGAAGGGCAGCAAGCCCTCCGATCACGCCCCCGTCGTGGCGGAGTTCTCAGTCACCGGGGATTGACCCCAGCCGGTATGCTCGCGCCCGGGATGTCAGGGGTTTCGAGCGAGCGGTGGGCGGACGCCCAGGATGCGGAGCGCGGCTTCTGGTCGACCGCACGCTTCGGTGTGAACAAGTTTCGCCGCGCAGCAGCCGGCTCGATCCAGACCGCCGAGTGGGTCATGCCGCACCTCACGGCGCCGCCCGGTGATTGGCTCGAGGTCGGCATCGGGCCCCTGGGCGTCGGCTGCATGCACTTCCTGGAATGCCACGGAGAGCTGCACACGCTCGACCCGATCGAGCCCACCCCCGCCGAGGACTGGCAGCTGCCCGAGCCCTGCCGCGCACTGGTCCGCGCCTGCCAGGAATCCTCTGTGCGCCATGTCGGGCAGGCCGAGCACCTCGAATTCGCCGACGACAGCTTCACGTTCGTGGCCATGGAGAACATGCTCGACCACGTCCAGGACCCGGGCGCCGTGCTTTCAGAGGCCCGCCGCGTGCTTGCACCGGGCGGTCTGCTCTACGTGGCCGTGGACACCTTCTCGGTGCTGGGTGAAGCGCGCTTCAAACTGATCTCACAGCGCAAATGGCGCGAGACCACGTTCGTCCGGGCGCACCCCCACCGCTTCTCCAGCCACGATGTCCTGGGCATCGTCACCGACGCGGGCTTCAGCGTGACCCACGCAGAGACTCCCGGCGCCCTGGGCGACGCCGTCGGGCGACACTTCCGCACCCGCCTGCTGGCAACCTGAACGCGCCGCGCTGCCCGCCGGCGGCGAACTAGGGGACGAGTTTCGCCGGGAGCGTCTTTAGCTGGTTCAGGAACATCGATTCAGTGAACACCGGCCTGCCCGCGAGCTCGATGTTCGGGTAGCGCCTGAGAGTCTCCTCGATCATCACCCGCAGCTCCAGGCGCGCCAGGGCCGTGCCGAGGCAGAAGTGCCTGCCGCCCGCGCCGAACGCCTGGTGGTCGGCTTTCCTCCTCAGATCGAAGCGATCCGGGTCCTCGAAACGGGTCTCGTCGCGGTTGGAGGAGGCGTACCACATGACCACCTTCTCGCCCTCCTTGATCTTCTGACCGTGGAGTTCGGTGTCCTTGGTGGCCGTGCGACGGAAATGAGCGAACGCCGGGAACATCCGCAGCGACTCCTCGACCGCATCCGGGATCAGGCTCGGATCATCCACGAGCATCTGCAGCTGCGAGCGGTCTTCCATCAGTGCCCGCATGCCGCTGCAGTAGGTGGCCTTGGTCGAGTCGTTACCGGCCGCCATCAACAGGAAGAACCCCATCACGATCTCATGCTCCTCCAGCTTCTCACCGTCGACCTCGGCGTTGACCAGAACCGTCGTCAGGTCATCGGTCGGGTTCTCCTTGCGCGCGGCGATCAGCTTCCGGCAGCGCTCGAAGATCTCCGGGACGTCTTTCTCGACGGCCCCCTCCACCCCGTCGGGATTGATATCCGGGTCGCCCGCGGCGAGGGTTGAGTTCATCAGCCTTGCCCAGATCACATCGTCCTCCTCGGCGATGCCCATGAAGCTCCCGATCACCCTCGCGACGATCGGCTGCGCCACATCCTCGACCAGGTCGCACGTCTCCGCGCCCTCGAGGCGGTCGAGGACCCTGACGGCAATCGCGCGGATCGCCTCTTCATGCGCGGCGATCCGCCGCGGTGTGAAGCCGGCCTGGAACAGGGCCTTCAGACGATCGTGCTTGGGCGGGTCCATGCCGATGAACATCGCCCTGGCCAGCTCGATCGGGAAGCCGGCGGCGGCCAGGATCACGCCACCGGTTTCCGATGAGTAGGTCTGCCAGTCGCGGCTCACCGTGTGAATGTCATCGGCCGTCGTCACCGACCAGAAGCCGGCCTCCTCCGGGAACTCTTCGAAGCTCTCCGTCCAGTGGATCGGGCACTTGCCGCGCATCTCGCGGAACAGCTCGTGTGGCGGCCCGTCGACCCAGTGCTCGCGGGGCGTAAGTTCGACGTTCTTGATATCGATGTCTGCCGTTGCCACTGAGAACCTCCGCTCTCGCTCACCCGTTGTCGCGCGCATGATACTGGCCAGCTGGCCAGTTTTCGCGGTCAGTAGGTGAAGTCCTTGCCAATCGCGCCCAGCACATAGCCCGCGAGCAGCCGTGGAGCCGGCTTCGTTGAGATGGATCCCGTCGGAGCGACGGACGATCGTGGGCGTGCCGTCGACCTTCATCGAATCCCGATAGACGCCCCCAGGGGTGAAGATCGGGACGCTGTCGATCACCCGGACCTGGGCGGCAAAGGGAGCCACGGCCACCGGGATCGCCGCGTTGACGACACGGGCGATCGTCTGGCGTTCCGGATCACGCGGCGTCGGCAGCGTGATCCAATACACGCGTGCGATCCCGTTCTGGCGATAGGTGTTGGCGATCTGCCTGACACGGTTGGCATAGATCGCGGTCCATTCGGCGCTGCAGCAGGCGACTTCGCGGCCGCTCGGGCCGGGCATCGGGAACCCCTCGTTGGCACCGATGAACATCACGACTGCATCCGGATGGTCGTGAGCGACCTGGTAGGCCGCCAGCTTGGCCCAGTTGACGTTCACCGTTTCAGAGATTCCGGTGCCCAGATGCGCTTCGGGGATCACGTGGACTCCCTTGGGGGAGAGTTCCTGAGCCAGGTCGTCATCGAGTGGTTCGACCATCGAGTCGCCCGTCACCAGCAGCGTCTTCAGCTTGCGCCGTGGCGGTGGCTTGGCGCCGATCGTCGCCGGGTCGAAGGCATCGGCCGTGACCGTCCCGAGCTGCACCGCCCGCCGCCTGCTGGAAACCGCCGGCGCCCCCCAGGTTGGGTTCGGGCTCCAGAAAGGCCGTCGCCTTCGTGCTGGCCGCGGCAAAGGGAAGCCCATCGGCGATGTCTGCCGCCGGACGCCCCACCGCCAGGACAGCGTCTCGTTCGACCCCCGGTTTGAGCTTGTCGCCGGCCTTGCGGATCGACGACCCCTGCACCAGGACGAGCACCACGGCCGCGAAGAAGATCACGAAGACCGCATCGCGGGCTCGCGACCGACGGAGCCGAACGTCGGAGAAGCGGCCCATCATGCTGTCGTCGCGGGGCTGTCGGGGAGCGTTCAAGCTAGAACCGGAAGTAGATGAAGGGCGGCACGCCCTGGCTGGGCACGGTGGCGCTCACCAGCACTATGACGAGTGCCAGGCCGATCCCGAGGGCAACGGGACGCAGGCGCTCGATCCGCAGTTGCACCCTCGCCAGCGGTTCCGGCGGGAGCAGCTGAAGACCGATCACCACAACGATCGCGATCACGACGGGGGCAGTCCACAGACCAGGCGAGCCGGGGTGGGCGAAGCGCGAGAGGAACGTCCAGAACAGCGACAGGCTCTGTGAGCGAAACAGGATCCAGCCGAACACGACCAGGTTGAAGGTCACAAGCCAGCGCAGCCAGCCCGGCAGGCGCAGCCGCCCGCCGAAGGCATGCTCCAGGCACAGGCCGACGCCGTAAAAGGCCCCCCACAGCACGAATGTCCAGGCCGCCCCGTGCCACAGCCCGGCCAGCAGCATCGTGATCATCAGGTTGCGATACATCATCAGGCGCCCGGCCCGGTTCCCTCCCAGCGGGATGTAGAGGAAGTCACGCAGGAACCGCGACAGCGTCATATGCCAGCGGCGCCAGAAATCGCGAAAGCCCGTCGCCCGATAGGGGCTGCGAAAGTTCTGGGGAAAGACGAATCCCATCAACAGGGCCAGTCCGATCGCCATGTCCGTGTAGCCGGAGAAGTCGCAGTAGATCTGCGCCGTGTAGGCATAGGCCGCCAACAGGGCATCCAGGCCGCCGTAGGCCTGCGGCACCGCGAACACGGGGTCGACCACCGTCCGCGCCAGGTAGTCGGCGATCACGACCTTCTTGATCAGGCCGAGGGCGATCAGCGCGACACCGGGGCCGACGGCAACGTTCTCGGGATCCCGCGGGCTCGCCAGCTGCGGCAGGAACTCCCGCGCCCTGACGATCGGGCCGGCCACGAGGTGTGGGAAGAAGCTCAGATAGACGGCCGCGTCGATCAGGCTCGCCGGAGCCACCAGCCGGCGCTTGACATCGACCACGTAGGAGATCGCCTGGAAGGTGTAGAAGCTGACCCCGACGGGCAGCGCGATCGTCACCAACGGCAGCGGCGTCCCGAGGCCGAGCCGGTGCAGAAGTTCGGCCTCCTGGGAGACGAAGAACGAGTAGTACTTGAACACCCCCAGCACCGCCAGGTCGAGGACCACGGCGCCCGCCACGATCAGGCGCCGGCGCCCGTCGTCCTCGGTCCGCCCCACGAGCGCCGCTGCCGCCTGATTGCCCAACGTGATCCCGCCGAGCAGCAGGGCGAAGCGCCAGCTCGCCGCCGCGTAGAAGACGTAGCTGGCCAGGATGATGAACGGCTTCCAGATCCGCGGCCTGGACATCAGCGCCCACGAGAGCGCCAGGACGATCGGGAAGAAGATCGCGAACTGAACGGAGGGAAAGAGCACGTGTCGAGCGGAGCGCCGCGGCCGGCGCGGCAGCGGGAGGACCGGGAGCCCGGCCAGACTATGCGATCGGCCCGCCCCTGCGAGCCGCTACCGGCGCGTCCGCCGGGGAGACATGCGATCCTTGCGCCCGTCCCGGACCCGAGGAGTCGATCGATGCCCAGCAGCCGCCACCTTCCCGCCCTGACCGCCACCCTGACCGCACTCGCCGCGCTGTCGATCGTCGCCGCGGCGCCCGCCGCTCAGACGCCCCCCCGCGCCCACGCCGCGAGCGCCTGCCGCATCAAGGGCAAAGAAGAGTCGCTCGGGCCCACCTACGTGACCTATGTCGGCGTCAGCGGAGGAGCGAGCTGTGGCTTCGCGCTGCATCTCGTCAAGAGCTATGACCAGTGCCGCCTCAAACACGGCGGTGTCAAGGGGACCTGCTCAGGCGTGGACGGCTTCCGCTGCCGCGAGAACCGCTACGCCAAAATCGCGGTTCAGTACGACGCCAGCGTGACCTGCACCAGGGGACACGAGGTCGTGTTCCACAAGTACACGCAGTTCACCTAGAGGCTTCTAACCCCAGCCCAGCGGCACACCGAACGCACCGCGGGCCGGCAGCAGCTGACCGTCCTGGAGCATCGCGGCGACGACAAGGCTCCGCTCGACACAGGCGCCGCCGTGGTTCAGGTGGATGCCGTCGGGTGTGCGCGGGCGGATCTGGAGCCCTTCGTATGAGATTTCATGCTGGAAGCCCCCAGGCGAGACGACCCCGGCGACATTGATCAGCGACATCTCGCCCGGGAATTCGCTCGCCAGCAGGGCCAGGGCCTGGTTGACGGCTTCATACAGCGGCGCTCTGAGCGCCTCTTCCGGGGCCGGCAGCGTGAGCCAGTAGACGTGACCCTTCCCGCCCCGGATATAGGAGCGGGCGAGCGGACGCAGAAGATCTGCGTAGAGCCGCAGCCATCGTCGCCCGCAGCATTCCGTCAGACCGCCGTTGGCCGGATCGGGCAGCGGGATGCCCCCGTCGCGGCCGCCCAGCGAGATGACCGTCGCGTCCGGGTGAAAGCGCGCGACCTGCCGCGCCGCCAGGCGGGGCCAGTTGACGGTCGTCGTCGTCAGTCCCGTGCCGTCGTGGCGATCGGCGTGGACGACCATCCCCCGCGGAGCTTCGATCCCCATCTCCTGGTCGATCGGATAGCTCATCGAGTCCCCCGTCACCAGCACCGACAGGTGCCCTTCGGGACCCGGCAGACGCAGCAGCCCCGTGTCTTCGCGGAGTTCCCTGCAGATTTCGCCCTCGCCGGCGGCCCTGGCCACCGCTGTGCCGCAGCCCATGAGCATTGCGGCGGCCATCAGGGCTACACGAAGGCGGCGCATGGCCGCCGGACGCTAGCGAATCCCGCGGTCTCCCACGCCGCTACCCAGGACCCGTCGCGGCCGGCCTGGACAGTCACTACGATCGAACGCTCTGCCCTCGTCGTCCCGCACAACCACCGTCAGGCGCTCCGCAGCCGTGCAGCGCGCCGGGCTGGCGATGCTCGCCGTCCTCGCCGCGCTACTGCCCGCCACCCCTGTTGCGGCCGATCCGCCACACGCCCGCGCCCACGCCGCCTCGTTCTTCACGACCGGGATCGGGGACGAGCACCCCGAGATGTTCACCAACCCCCTGTGGCAGCAGCTGCATACGAAGATCACCCGCTACATCGCGCCCTACGACGCTGCCGTGCGGCCCTACTCCCTGAGGCAGGCCGCGACGTGGATCCGAGCCGCTGAAGCGCGCCACCAGAAAATCCTGGTCGCCTTCTACCACTCCGAGTACACGCCCACGACGCTGCCCAGCGTGGCCGGCTATCAGCGGGACGTGCAGAAGTTCGTCCGCCTGTTCCCCCACATCCGCGAATACCAGTCCTGGGACGAGGCCAACCGGGGGAACATCCCGGGCGCCCTCGCGAGCCCCTCGGCCGCCGCCGCCGCGCGCTACTACCAAGCCCTGATCCGGGTCTGCAAGGGCTGCACCGTCAGCGGCCTCGACATCCTCGACGCGCGCGACATCGGCCCCACGCTGAGCTACATCGCCGAATTCAAGCACGAGATCGGACGGCTCGAGACGATCATGCCGCGGGTCTGGGGGCTGCACAACTATTCCGACGTCAACCGCCTGGAAAGCTGGCGTACGCGCGAACTCGTCCACGCCCTCGGCGGCGAAGTCTGGCTCACCGAGACCGGCGGAATCGTGAACCTGGGGCCGTTCTTCACCAACCACGACGGCGAAGGGCTGCGGCGGGCCGCCGTGGTCCTGAAATACGTGTTCGGCGTCGCGGGCAAGTATCCGCAGATCAAGCGCCTCTATCTCTTCGACTGGACCGGCGGGAACGC
Source organism: uncultured Solirubrobacteraceae bacterium (assembly GCA_963744035.1). GTDB lineage: Bacteria > Actinomycetota > Thermoleophilia > Solirubrobacterales > Solirubrobacteraceae > Palsa-744. The sequence goes on from CAVURZ010000004.1 coordinate 94,002, forward strand.
CACCACCCGCTTCGATGCGGGCCTGATGGATGCGCACTACGTGCCGCGACCCGGCTACATCTCCGTATGCCGGGCCCTGCGAGCCGCGCACTGCAACGTGCGCACCAGCAACCACTGAGCGCGCAGCTCAGCTGAAGCGTTCCAGCGCCCGCTCGATCGCCCTTGTGCCGAACTCGACGGACGCGACAGGCAGACGCTCGTCGGGGGCATGGATCAACGACATCAGGCGCAGGTCCTCGGGCAGCTGCATCGGCAGGAAGCCGTAGGTCTGGATCCCCAGCCGTGAGAAGAACCGCCCGTCGGTGACCCCCGGGAGCAGCATCGGAATCGGCCGAGCCGAGGCATCCAGTTCCCGCAGCGTGTCGGCGAGCATCCCGAACAGCGCCAGGTCGGGCTCGGCGGCCACGGGGTCGTGGCGGACCACCTCGAACTCGATCTCGACCCCGGAATGAGCCCTCAACTCGGCGAAGATGTCCTGCGGGGCATAGCCAGGCAGCAGACGGCAGTCCAGTTCGATCGAAACCTCGTCCGGGATCACGTTGATCTTGTGCCCGCCCTCGACGATCGTCGGGCTGGCGGTGTTGTGCAGCAGCGGATCGAACAGCCTCCCCCGCTCGCCCAGCAGATCCAGCACCCGATTGGTCAGCGCCGGTTTGAGCAGGCTGCGCAGGGGCAGGGCGAGAGGAGCCGGCAGCTCCTCGGCGATCGCCTCCACCATTGCCCGCGTGACGCTCGGCACGTGGACCGGTAGGCGCCCACCGTCGAGGCTCGCCAACAGTTGTCCGAGCCGGCCCATCGCGCCGCCCTTCACCGGCATCGAGCCATGCCCGGCCGGCCCTCGCAGGATCGCGCGCGTCCAGCAGACCTGCTTCTCGGCGACCATGATCGGGTAGAACGTCCGCCCCGCCAGCGGCAGCGAGAAGGCTCCGAACTCGCCGATCGCATAGCGCACGCCGGCGAACAGCTCGGGATGCTCGCGCACAAGGAACTCCGCGCCCAGCTCGCTGCCGGCCTCCTCGTCGGACATCAGGCAGAGGATCACGTCGCCCGGCGGCACACGGCCAGAGGCGACGGCGCGCATGAAGGCGGCCAGCATCATCGCCACCCCGCCCTTCATGTCAAGGGCGCCGCGGCCCCAGATGTAGCCGTCATCGATCTCGCCGGAGAACGGCCCATGGCGCCACTGCCCGCCGGCGGCGACCACATCGACATGGCCCTGAAGCAACAGCGGAGCCGAGACACCGGCCCCGGCGAGCCGAGCGATCAGGTTCGGCCGCTCCGGCGTGCTCGCCACAATCCTCACCTCGCAACCCAGCCCCTCGAGCAGCCCGCGGATCCAGTCGATGCACTCGCGCTCGTTGCCCGGCGGGTTGGTCGTGTCGAAGCGCAGCAGCTGCGCAAGCAGCTCGGTCGGGTTCTCCTGCAGGGGGATCGTGTTCACGGCGACAGTGTCGCGCATCTCCCAAACAACAGGCATGTCGCTTTGCAGAGCTGTTTACGCCGCTCCCGGCGTGGTAACACTTGCATCATGCCCCGCTCTATGTGGACCGGCGCGATCAGCTTCGGCATGGTCACGGTGCCCGTCAAGCTCTATAGCGCCATCAACCGCAAGGCCGTCCGCTTCCACCAGCTCAACGGCAAGAGCGGTGTGCGCATCTCCCAGAAGCGGGTCGACCCGCAGAGCGGCGAGGAGGTCGCCTACGAGGACATCGTCAAGGGCTACGAGCTCGCTCCCGACCGCTATGTCGTAATCGAGCCAGGCGAGCTCGAGACGCTTCAGCCGAAGAAGACGCGAACGATTGAGATCGAGGATTTCGTCGAGCTTTCCGAGATCGACCCCGTCTTCTACGACCAGCCCTATTACCTGGCTCCCGGACCGGGTGGCGCCAAGCCATACCGGCTGCTGCTCGAAGCGATGCGCGAGACCGGCAAGGTGGCGATCGCCCGCGTGGTCATCCGCTCCAAGGAGAACCTCGTCGCGATCCGCCCGATGGGCGATGTCCTGGGCATGGCCACGATGATCTTCGCCGATGAAATCCTGCCCGCCGAGCGGATCGACGAGATCGCCGACCTGAAGGACGTGAAGACCACCAAGCGGGAGCTCGACATCGCCAAGCAGCTCGTCGGCTCACTCGCGGATGACTTCGACCCGGACCGCTACACCGACACCTATCGCGAAGAGGTCCTGGCGCTGATCGAGCGCAAGGCCGAGGGCAAGGAGATCGCCGTCCAGCCCGAGCCGGAGGAGGTGGCCGCCCCCGCACCGGATCTGATGGGAGCGCTCAAGGCCAGCCTCGAGGCCGTGCGAGCGCGCGAGAAGGAGGACGGCACCGCCAAACCGCGCAAACGCAAGGCGGCCGCGAAAACCGCGAAGAAAGCACCGGCAAAAGCCGCCGCGCCGAAATCCGCCGGGAGGAAAGCAGCGGGCTCGACCGGCAAGCGCAGCTCACGAGCCACCGCCAAACGCTAGATGGCCCCGCCCCCGCAGAGGGGCCGACGGCGGGCCCCCGCCGACCCGAAGAAGCTCGGCCGCTACGAGCGCAAACGCGACTTCACAGCGACCCCGGAGCCGCCTCCATCCCAGCCCGAGCCGGCCGAGGGACTGCCCCGCTTTGTGATTCACGAGCACAGCGCCCGCCGCCTGCACTGGGACCTGCGCCTGGAGCACGACGGCGCGCTTGCCTCGTGGGCCGTTCCCAAGGGGATTCCCGAGGAGCCGGGCGAGAACCGTTTCGCCGCGGCCACGGAGGATCATCCGATCGAGTACCTGGGCTTCCACGGCGAGATCCCCTCCGGCAACTACGGGGCGGGGACCATGAAGATCTGGGATCAGGGGACGTTCGAGCTGATCAAGTGGGAGCCGCGCAAGATCGAGGTGCTGCTTCACGGCGAGCGCCTCGAGGCCCGCTACGCGCTCTTCCCGATCGACAAGGAGGAGCCGCCCAAGGACTGGATGATCCATCGGATGGATCCCGCCGCCGACGGCTCCCGCGAGCCGATGCCCGAGCGGATCGTGCCGATGCTCGCCCGCGCCGACTCGCTTCCCGTGCCCGACGACGACTGGGCCTTTGAGATCAAGTGGGACGGGGTCCGCGCAATCGCCTACGCCGGCCCCGGCGAGGTGCGACTTGAAAGCCGGAACCTCAACGACATCTCCGACAGCTACCCGGAGCTTGCCCGCATCGACCGTGGACTCGGCTCGCACCGGGCGGTGCTCGACGGCGAGATCGTCGCCTTTGACGAGGCGGGCCGGCCCAGCTTCGGCTCGCTGCAGCAGCGGATGCACGTGGGATCACGCGAGCAGGCCCGCCGCCTGGCCAAGCGCACCCCGGTCACCTACGTGATCTTCGACCTGCTGTGGCTCGACGGCCACTCACTGATGGGCCTCCCCTACGCCCAGCGGCGCGAGCGTCTCATCGGCCTCGGCCTCACCGGCGAGAGCTGGCAGACACCCGAGCACGTCGTCGGCCATGGCAGGGAGCTGCTTCAGGCCAGCGTCGAGCAGCGGCTCGAGGGGGTCGTCGCCAAGCGCCTCGATTCGACCTACCAGCCGGGCGCCCGCGGGGGAAGCTGGCTGAAGATCAAGACCATGGGCCGCCAGGAGTTCGTCGTCGGCGGCTGGCTCGCCGGCCGAGGGCGCAGGCGCTCGACGATCGGCGCGCTCCTGCTGGGTGTGCACGACCCCGACGGGGAGCTGCGGTTCGTCGGGCGCGTCGGCACCGGTTTCACCGATGCCGAGCTCGAGCGGCTGCAAACGCTGATCGCGCCGCTGGCCCGCGCGGACTCCCCGTTCGCGCTCGGCAAGCCGCCGAAGGAGTCGCTGTTCTGCGAGCCCCGCCTGATCGCGGAGGTGGAGTTCGCCGAATGGACGGCGGCAGGAAACATCCGCCACCCCTCCTACAAGGGCCTGCGCGAGGACAAGGCGGCCGAGCTCGTGGTGCGCGAGGACACCGGCCCCCAGCCCGCCGGGCGCGAGGCGCCGGTAACGCCGCCCGCCGAGGACGGGCTTGGGTCGCTGGAGATCGAGCAGCATGGCGCGAAGAGCGCAATCGCGAGGGTGGACGGACGCGAGCTGAAACTGTCGAACCTCGAGAAGGAGATCTATCCGCAGGCCGGGTTCACCAAGCGGGCGCTGATCAAGTACTACACCGCGATCGCGCCGGTTCTCCTGCCCCATCTACGCGGGCGCCCGCTGACTGTCACCCGCTGGCCCGACGGTGTCGAGGGCAAGTCCTTCTTCCAGAAGCAGTCGCCGGCGCACAGGCCCGACTGGGTGCTCACCGCCACCGTGCCCAGCTCGAGCAAGCCGATCGACTACACACTCGCCGAAGACCTCCCCACGCTGATCTGGCTGGCCAACCTGGCGGCGATCGAGCTGCATACCCCGCTGGCCCGCCAAGAGGCCATGGACCGGCCGACCTCGCTGGTGTTTGACCTCGACCCGGGCGAGCCGGCCGGGCTGCTCGAGTGCTGCAGGGTGGCGGTGCTGCTCGGCGGGATGTTCGAGGGGCTGGGCCTGGCCAGCTATCCGAAGACCTCGGGGTCCAAGGGGCTGCAGATCTACCTGCCGCTCAACGACGACGCGGTGAGCTACGAGCAGACCAAGCCGTTCGCCCGCGCGGTCGCAGAGCTGCTGGAGCAGACGGAGCCCGAGCTGGTGGTCTCACGCATGACCAAGACCCGGCGAACCGGACGGGTGCTGATCGACTGGAGCCAGAACGACGCCCGCAAGACGACCGTATGCGTCTACTCGCTGAGGGCGCTCACCCGCCCCACTGCCTCGACCCCACTGCAGTGGCAGGAGATTCGCGACGCGCTGACCGAGGGGGACGCCGGCGGACTGTCCTTCGAGGCGGGCGCCGTGCTCGAGCGGGTCGCACACCTGGGCGACCTGTTCGCCCCGGTGCTCTCACAGCATCAGCAGCTGCCGTCCCTGTGACTACTCGAACTCGGGCGCGTGCCAGCCGGGCATGACATCGGGCAGGCCGTCAGAGACCTTGTCGCTGAAGTGGGCCGGGCGCTTCTCCAGGAACGAGGTGACCCCCTCGACGACGTCCGCGGACTGCCCACGGGCGACCATCCCGCGGGAGTCGGCGCGGTGGGCCATCATCGGATGCTCGGCACCGAGCATCCGCCACATCAGCTGACGGGCCAGCGCAACGGAGACGGGCGCCGTGTTCTGTGCGATCTCCAGGGCCAGCTCGCGCGCGGCGCCGAGCAGCTCGTCTTTGGGATGGATGCTGCGGATCAGGCCGGCGTCGAGGCCCTCCTGGGCGCTGAACACGCGCCCCGTGGAGACCCACTCCATCGCCCGGCTGATGCCGACCACGCGCGGCAGGAACCAGCTCGAGCAGGCCTCGGGGATGATCCCCCGGCGGGCGAACACGAAGCCGAGCTTGGCGTCGTCGGCGGCCAGGCGGACGTCCATCGGCAGCGTCATCGTCGCCCCCACGCCGACCGCGGGGCCGTTGATCGCGGCGATCACGGGCTTCTTGGAGTCGAAGATCCGCAGCGTGAACTCGCCGCCGCCGTCGCGGCCCAGCCGCACCCGCCGTGTCGCGCTTGCTGTAGTCGAATGTGTCGCCGCCGGACTCCAGGTCGGCACCGGCGCAGAAGCCGCGCCCGGCGCCCGTGACGATCACGACCCGGACCTCATCGTCGGCATCGGAGAGGTCGAAGGCGGCGCGCAGCTCCTCGCCCATCCGCCCGGTCCAGGCGTTGAGGCGGTCGGGGCGGCTGAGAGTGATCGTGAGGATCCCCCCGGAGGTCTCTGTGGTGATCTGCTCGAAGTCCATGCGGGGATCCTGTCAGTTCCGCAGTCCCGGGGCCCCTTGACCCGGCGGGCCGCCGTATGGACCACGGGACGCCAGGCAGGCGGCACCGCAGCGGGCGCCGAGGGCGAGCGCATCCGCCAGCCCTCCGCGGGTGGCCAGACCGAAGGTGAACGCGGCCGCGAAGGAGTCGCCGCAGCCGTAGGAGTCCACGCGGGGGCCCGGCAGCTCCGCCGCATCCCACCGCCCGACGGCACCGGTTCGGTAGCGGTAGTGCCCGCCCCGGCCGCCTTCGGTGTAGACGAGCAGCTCGGCGTCACCTTCAACCGGTTCGGCGTCGCGCAGCTCGATCTGATCCTCGCCGCTCAGCACCAGCGCATCGAGCTCGACCCCATGCCCCAGTGCGTGCCGGGCCCTCGGGCTGGCGACGAGAACCTCTGACGCCGCCCGTGCCGCGCGCAGGGAGTCGACGTCCCCGGCGGTGAAATAGATGCCGTCGAGTTCACGTAGCTCCTCCCAGTCGGCTCGCTCGGCCCCGTGCGGGTCGAGGCGCTCGCCGAACGTCGTGATCGTCCGCTCGCCGGCGCCGTCGAGCAGCGTCACGGCTCGCCGGGTGGGAGCGTCGCGGAAGCTCGCCCTGACGGTCACGCCCAGCTCGGCCAGGCGCGTGACCGAGCGGTGGCCGAGCTCATCGTCGCCGAGGGCCGTGAAGAACGTGCAGCCTCCCGCGAGACGGGCTATCTGCACCGCCGCAACGGCTCCGCCGCCGGCCGGCTCCTCGAATGGGTCGCTCGCGTGGACCACCTCGCCGGGCGCCGGGACGTGATCCACGCGCGCGAACTGCACCCACTCGACGTGGCCTATCACCGCAACCCTCGGAGCCCCAGCCGGCACAGAGGGGAGTCTCACATATGGGCAGAGCGGCGGCCGACGACATAGGATTGCCCGATGGCCGAGGTCCTGTTGCGCGACGAGCCCGCCGCCCACGTGGTGCGGTTGACGCTCAACCGTCCCGAGCAGCTCAACACGATGACCTCGGAGCTGTGCGAGGCGCTGCACGAGGAGCTTCGCAACCTGACCTATGAGCGCGGCTGCCGCGCGGTGATCCTGACCGGTGCCGGGCGGGGCTTCTGCGCGGGTCTCGACCTTCACGGATACGGCGCGGCGCCGGGCAACACCGGCAGCGACGAGTCGCGAGACCGCCTCGCCAACCAGCGGCACATGTCCAGCCTGATCCTCGCCCTGCGCCGCCTCCCGCAACCGGTGATCGCCGCCGTCAACGGCCCCTCGGCCGGTTTCGGCCTCGCCCTGGCGCTGGGCTGCGACATTCGCTATGCCGCGGAGGAGGCCGTCTTCCGGGCGGCCTTCATCAACATCGGCGTGTCCAACTGCGACATGGCGACCAGCTGGCTGCTGCCGCGCCTGATCGGCGCGTCGCGCTCACACGAGCTGATGCTGACCGGACGGCGCTTCGATGCTCAGGAGGCGCTGCGCATCGGCCTGGTGGCCGACGTCGTCGAGCAGCAGGCGCTCGAGGCCAGGGCGCTCGAGGCGGCGCAGCAGATCTCAGCGCTCGCGCCCTGGGGTGTACAGCTGACGAAGCAGGGAATGTGGTCGGCGCTCGAGATGAGCGAGCAGACCGCAGCCGAGTACGAGGACCGCCAGCAGATCATGGCGACCTTCGGCGCGGCACCCCCCGAGGCCATCGGCGCCTTCCTCGAGAAGCGCCCGGCCGAGTTCTCTGACTGACCCATGAGCGAGCTGTTCGATGTCTCGGGCAAGACCGCCCTCGTTACCGGCGGCTCGCGGGGCATCGGGCTGATGATCGCCACGGGCCTCGTTCGAGCGGGGGCGAAGGTGATCGTCTCCTCGCGCAAGCAGGCCGATGTCGAGGGTGCAGCCGCCGAGCTCGCCTCGATCGGCGAGTGCACGGCAATCCCGGCGGACGTCTCGACCCCCGAGGGGGCTGCAGCGCTTGCAGCTGCGACCAGCGCGCATTTCCCGGCGCTGGACATCCTCGTCAACAACGCCGGGGCCGTCTGGGGAGCACCGCTGGAGGAGTTCCCCGCCAGCGGCTGGGACCGGGTCGCCCACACCAACGTGGAGGGGGTCTTTCACCTGACGGTCGGGCTGCTGGGAGCGCTACGAGCCGCCGCCACCGACGAGGATCCAGCGCGCGTGATCAACATCGGCTCGATCGACGGGCTGCGGACCCCGTCGGTCGAGAACTACAGCTACAGCGCCAGCAAGGCCGCCGTGCACATGCTCACGAGGCACCTGGCCAAGCGCCTGGCCGGTGAGCGGATAACCGTCAACGCGATTGCCCCAGGCCCCTTCGAGAGCAAGATGATGGCATTTGCGCTGTCGGACCCCGCGTCGCGCAGCGCGATCGAGCAGAGCGTCCCACTGGGGAGGATCGGCCGTCCCGACGACGTAGCCGGCCTGACCCTGTTCCTGGCCTCGCGGGCAGGCGCCTACATGACCGGCACCGTGATCCCGCTGGACGGCGGCATCACCGGCTGCAACTGATTCCCGCTACCGCGCCTACGGAGCCTTGACCAGCAGGGAGTGCCCGACCAGCACCAGCCTGCTCCGGTGGTGAACGAGGTTCGTCACCTTGACCTTGTCCCGGGTGACCCGGATCAGTGTTCCTTCACAGAGATCCTCGGTCAGCCATTCCGTGCCCGCGACGGCACCGGCCGCATAGTTTCCCTTGGTCGAGAACGATCCGTGGGCGTTGGCCCACAGTTTCCTCACGATGTGCTTCGGGGAGGCGTGCTTGGCTGCCGCTCTGGCACTCGCCCTGTGAGCCCGCTCCCGAGCCGTCGGGCAGACCGAGAAGTTACCGCCGGTCAGCGTCGCCTCCACCATCCCGTTGGCCCCCTGGGTGAGGATGAATTCACCCTGGAAGAATTCGCCCGTCTGAGTACCCCCGTGGGGGGCTGCCGTTGTGACAAGGACACGGCCGGCGGTCGCGTTGATGACCGTCCCGAAGGGGATCGACGTGAGCGTGGTCAGCGAGACGAACTTCTTCGACCCCGGCAGCCGCACGAGCACCGAGCCCGAGACCGGGGCGACATTCCCCGTTCTTGCAAGCACCGGGGCGGGCACCGTTTCGGTCTTCGCCGTCGCGACTTTCGCCGTCGTGCCCGGCGAGGGGCTCGGCATGATCCGCTCGGCTTCAAGCGCCGGCGAGGAGACGATGTGACAGCCCCACGCGTAGGCGTTGTCCGGGTTCTCGGGATATGCGTAGGTGCTCACGAGCGGGTATCCGGCCGCGCAGGCACCGGCCATGCTCGGTGGCGCGCCGTGGTTCGTAAAGGCCACCTTCGCTCCCGAAGGAGTGACACAGGCCCAGTTGTCGTATGCGAATTCCGGGCCTTCGACTTCTCCGCGCAGAAGCACGATCGAGGGGTCACCGAGAGTCGAGCAGTAGCCGGCCAGGTCGAGGCCGCCGCCCTGGTAGGACACCGGGACGCCGTTGGATCTCCCGGCCCCGTTGACCACTTCGATTTCCTTCATGCCGGTGCCCGCCGGAATAACCGCGGTGAGCGAATTGGCGGATTCGACGACGACATCTTCGGCGGGCACTCCGCCGATCATCACGGCGGCCCCTTCGGCGAAACCGGTCCCGTTGACCGTGACCCTCGTCCCACCGGGTTCAGCGACGCCTTCCGGTTCGACCTGGGTGATGGTCGGGGTGATCGTGCGGCTCAGCTCGACGAGGTCGTTGCCGCCCTGGCCGGCGACGTAGATGTTTGTCCCGTCCGGACTCACGACCAACCGCCGAGCTCCTTCGAGGCCTGCCAACCCTGATGAGTGGACTTCCGAGCTCCCGCAGCCTTCGAGCTGGGTCGTGACGCACTCGTAGGGCTTTTCAAACGGTGTCAGCGTGCCCGTGTTTTCGTCCACCGCGAACCCCGAGACCGCGTCTTCGCTGGCGCTTGCGACATAGAGATCGGCACCGGATGAGGGGCTCAGAGCGATACCCCGAGATCCCCCGAGCCTCGCTTCTTCGGCTGACACCTGCCTGCAACCGGTGACGGCGAGGTTCGAGACGCAGCCGTCTTCTCCGGCGAGCTGTTCTAACTGACCGCTGGATTCGCGTTCCATGGCCACGATCGCGTCGTCGTTGTAGGAGGCCGCATAGATGAACCGGCCGTCGGGCGTGATCGTGAGATCCTCGCTTCCCTCGAGCGCCTTGATTTTCTTGCAGGAGCCGACGGTCGAGCTGACGCACCGCTGTTCTCCTTCGAGCTGTTTCAGCACACCGGTTGTCGTGTCGCGTGAGAACGCCGCGATGTCACCATCGCCTTTGCTCGCGCCGGTCGCGACGTAGAGGTTTTCGCCGAGCCCCGGGCTCACGACCATCCCGATCGGTTCGACCATTCCCCTGGCTTCGTCGGGACAGCCGCTCGTCGGAACCCCCGATGCATTCGTGGCCGGCGATCGGGGTGAGCTGGCCGGAGAGGCCCCCGGCTTCAGTGTTGCGTTCGAGCTCCGCAATCGCTTCACCGGAGACGCTCGTCACGTACACGGTCTTTTCGTCGGGACTGACCACGACGCCGTAGGGCTGGCCCAAGCCGAGGGCGTTCTTCTGTTCGCATTCACCGGAGGCGCCGGATTCGACGCAGGCCGTTTCACCTTTCTCCCCCTTGAGCGTGCTCAGGAGCCCTGATTCGGCGTTGCGTTCGAGCTCGAGAACCCCGCCCGACTCGGCGACATAGACGTCAGCGCCCGTGGCTGGGCTGATGGCGAGCGCCGTCGGGTGTTCGATCGCCGGGACGGCCGATTCGTTTTCCGGTGCGCACTGCGACCCCCCGGCGGGAGCGATGCAGCCGATCACAGTCAGCGCGCCGTTCGCCTGGTTGCGTGAGTACTCGATCAGATCACCGCTTGTGGCGACCGAATAGACGTTCCTCCCGTCCGGGCTGATCTGCGACTGGAAGATGTTGCTCAGACCCGCGTGAACGCTGGTCCCACATACCGCTTTAGGTTCAAGTTCTTCACCGACACATTCAAACGGCGAGGCGAGGGCGGACAACGATCCGCTCTGAGCGAACGCGGACGCCGGCGCGGCGCGCGCCACCACGCCCGCAAACGCGGCGGCCGCGACCAGCAACGCGACGGCCGGGTCTGCCCGCCGGAACCTGCTGGTGATGCGATTACCTACGCCCAATTGAAGCCCCCTGAGCCGACCCGCGTGGGCCGCGCTGCGGACGCGACTTTACCGAGATGCGGAATTTGCGGTCCGGCCGGCGAACCTGCCACTACGCCATCGAGACGTAGCCGCCCGGTCTCTCTCGGCTAGCATCGCCGCGCCGGTCCGGTCCACAGCCAAACGGGGGCACTCAGATGGGCGCGACGCGCAGCAGGAGACGCAAGCTCGATCTCGCTGCTGGTCGTCGCAGCCCTGGCATCGGGTATCGGCATCGCCGCCTATGCGACGGGTTTCCTACACCGCAGCGAACTGCAGACGATCGACGCACGCTTCGCGATCCGCGGCAGCCGCAAGGCGCCTGCGGATATCGAGTTCGTCGCGATCGATCCGGCAACGTTCTCCGAACTCGAAGCGCACAAACTGAAACCGCAGTTCCCGTTTCCCCGGGCCTACGAGGGGAAGGCGATCGAACACATCAACGAAGGCGGCGCCAAAGCCATCGCCGTCGATATCGAATTCACGACGCGCACCGATGAAAAGGACGACCTGGCCCTGGCCGAAGCGATCGCCGGCGCTCACGGAAAGGTCGTGCTCGGCGCATCAAGGGTCGGGGCGCATGGTGAAACCGAAATCTTCGGTGGGGTGCCGGCGCTGCTACATGAAATCGGGGCCCGTCCGGCCGAGGTCGTACTGACCCTCGACACCGACGGCTCGGCCCGCCGTGTGGCTCGCGAATACCACCACCTGGGCAGTTTCGCCAAGGTCGCAGCGGAAGTGATGACGGGAAAGCGGATCGCCCCCTCGACCTTCGAAAGCTCGGGCACGGTGCCGATCGACTACGCCGGGCCGATCGAAACCTTCCACTCGATCTCCTTCGCGAAGGTACTCAAAGGCGAAGCCCCGCCCGGGACGTTCAAGAACAAGCTCGTGATCGTCGGGGCATCGGCGCCGATCCTCCAGGACCTCCACTCGACGCCCTACGGCGAAGTGATGCCCGGACCGGAAATCTGGGCCAATGCGGCCGCCACGCTGCTCGAAGGGGTGCCGCTGCGAAACGCATCGGGGCTGGTGAACATCCTGTTGATCACGCTGCTGGGCGTGGCGGTTCCGCTCGGCAGCCTGCGCCTGCGCCGCTGGCGCTCGATGGTCGACGCAGCCGCCCTGGCGATCGTCTTCACGATCGCGACACAGCTCGCCTTCAACAACGGCAGGATCGTCACCTTCGTCTATCCCCTGCTCGCGTTGGCTCTGGGGACACTCGGGACGCTGGCGGTCCTCTACGTCGGTGAAGCCATCGAGCGCGAACGCGTTCGCGACGTCTTCTCGCGCTTCGTGCCGGGAGAGGTTGTCGAGGAGGTCCTCGCGAAAACGGACGGGAACCTGCGCCTCGGCGGGGTCGAGCGTGACTGCACGGTGCTGTTCTCCGATCTTCGTGGCTTCACGAGCTTCTCCGAGACCCAGCCCGCCGGGCGGGTGATCGAGGTCGTCAACCACTACCTGAACGAGATGACCGAGGCCATCCTCGAGGCCGGCGGCACCCTGATCGCCTACATGGGCGATGGGATCATGGCGGTGTTCGGCGCCCCTCTGGAGCAGGAGGACCACGCCGAGCGAGCGGTCCGAGCGGCCCGCGAGCTGGTCGGGCCCCGCCTCGATCATTTCAACGCCTGGCTGACCTCACAGGGGTTCGAGCGCAACTTCGAAATGGGCGTGGGGCTCAACAGCGGCACGGTCATGGCCGGCAACGTGGGCTCGGAGCAGCGCCTGGAATACACGGCCATCGGCGACACGACGAACACCGCCTCGCGCCTTGAGGGCCTGACGAAGGGCTATGACGCGATGCTGTTCATCTCGGAGACCACGCGCGACCGCATGCGCTCGGGTGCGGAGGATCTTGTGCATGTCGGCGACTTCGAGATACGCGGACGTGTCGCGAAGCTCGGAGTCTGGACGATCGGCCCGTCACCGAACGCCGCGGAGCCGACCGATCCGGACACGGCCGAGGAGGCCGAGGGCACGCCCCCGGTCGGGCAGGACGGCGTTGGGATCGGGTAGTCTCGAGCTGAGCCGCCCATGCGTCACGAGAGCTCGATCACGTCACTTTCCTGGATCCCTTCGGAGGCCATCGAGGGGAGCATGAGGCTCGCCTTCGACGCCGGCCTGGCGCACTACGACGTCCCGCCCCCGGAAACCATCGAGAGCATCGAGGAGCTGCGCGACAGTGACCGCTTTCGCTTCGCCAACATCCTCAGCGCCTGGGTTGAAACCGATCGCTCCGGGGCGATCAAGAAGTGCGGCTACAGCGGCGGCGGGATGATGGGCGCAACGACCGTGAAGGTCGGCCCCGTCTCGCGCACCTTCGAGGCCTTCGGCCTGCCGGACATCATGCGCGATCCCGAGCGTCGCCGCGAGTACGTCCGCTTCACCCAGACGACCGGCGGGCGGACAGGCGTCCCTGCTCCGCGCCGTGTTCGCCGGCGGCCATTCGTGCAATGGCAGGCACCGCTGGTCTGGACGACCATGACGCTGACGATCCACGCCGACGGAAGCGCCGAGGGCGCGATGAGCGGCGCCAGCCGCTTCCCCCGCCACTGGGTCTATGACGCCGAGGGCCGGCTGTCGCACAAGTCGGGCCTGGCCGATTTCAAGGACTGGTATCGCAAGTCCTTCGGCCGGCACACGCCGTGGGGCGACGTCGAGTCGAAGGCCCTGGTCACCGCGGTCGAGACGGCGCTCGAGCGCAGGCTGTCCGCCCAGCTGATGAGCGGGGCCGCGAAGCCGACGATCCGCAAGGTGAAGGCCGGCACGACGCTCGTCCGCCAGGGCGAGGAGGGCACGGAGGTGTTCCTGCTGCTCGACGGGGTCCTGCGCGTCGAGCATGACGGCGAGCGCCTCGCCGAGTACGGGCCGGGCGCGATGCTCGGCGAGCGGGCCCACCTCGAAGGTGGCCTGCGCACGTCAACGCTTGTCGCAGTGACGGCCTGCCGGGTGGCATGCGTCGAGGGCTCCGCGCTCGAACGCGACGCGCTCGCAGAGCTTTCCTCGGGGCATAAGCGCGAGCAGCGCAAGAGCCCCAGTCGGAACTGACTTCGTGCGCATCGATTTCTGCGGAGTCCGCGGTTCGACCGCAGCCCCCGGCGCCGACTTCCTGCGCTACGGCGGGCACACATCCTGTCTCGCGCTCAGCCACGACGACGGAGATCGCCCGGCGCTGATCCTCGACGCCGGGACGGGCATCCGGGCGGTCAGCGAGCTGCTCGGGGGAGATGCCTACCACGGCACGATCCTGCTGACCCACCTTCACTGGGATCACCTCCAGGGCCTGCCGTTCTTCACCGCGGGCGATCATGACGGCGCACGGATCGAGCTTCTGCTGCCCGAGCAGCCCGACGGCGCCGACGCGGTCTCGGTGCTTGCCCGGACGATGTCCCCGCCGCACTTCCCGATGGAACCGACCGACCTGCGCGGCGAGTGGAGCTTCGGGACGCTGGCTCCCGGCGAGCACCAGCATCGCGGGCTTCTCGGTGCTGGCCCGCGAGGTCCCGCACAAGGGCGGGCGTACATTCGGCTATCGGATCAGCGACGGCCACTCGACGCTTACCTACATCCCCGACCACCGCCCGACGGCGCTCGGGGCCGGGCCGGACGGCTTCGGCGAGTACCACGAGGCGGCGCTCGAGCTCGCGGGCGACAGCGACATGCTGGTGCACGACGCACAGCTGCTGCTCGAGGAGCTTCCGGCCGAGGGGCGCTTCGGACACTCCTGCGGCGAGTACGCGCTTGGGCTGGCCCGGCGCGCGGGGTGCAAGGCGGTGGTTCTGTTCCACCACCGCCCGGACCGCACCGATGCCGCGCTGGAGCGGATCGCAGAGCGCTTTGGCAGTGATCCGGAGGTCTCGCTGGCGAAGCAGGGCGCGGTGGTGGAACTGTGAGCCCGGCACACGATGCGATCGTCGTCGGCTCGGGCCCCAACGGCCTGGCCGGCGCCCTCATCCTCGCACGCGCGGGACTGCGGGTCGAAGTCCGCGAGGGCGCCCCGACGCTCGGCGGCGGAGTGCGGACCGAGGCGTTGACCCTCCCCGGCTTCATCCACGACGTCTGCTCCACGGTGCATCCGCTGCTGGCGGCTTCGCCGTTCTTTCTCCGGGCCGAGCTCGGCCTCGATCTGCTCACGCCCCGCGTCGCATTCGCGCACCCGCTGGATGGAGGCGGGGCGGTCGCGGTCACCGGATCGGTCGCGGAGACCGCCAGCGGCCTGGGCCGCGACGCCCGGCGCTACGAGCTGCGCGATGGCGCCACTCGTGAAGCAGCTCGAGCAGATCGTTCCCGCGGTTCTCGCACCGATGCTCCGCCCCCCTCGCCATCCGCTCGCGCTGGCCCGCTTCGGCGCCCTCGGGCTGCTGCCGGCCAGAGGCCTGGCCGCCGGTCTGCGCACCGCCGAGGCCCGAGCCCTGTTGGGCGGTCTTGCGGCCCACTCGATGAGACCCCTGACGGCCCCCGGCACCGGGGCCTTCGCGCTGCTGCTCGGGATGCTCGCCCACGGCGTCGGCTGGCCCGTGGTCGCCGGCGGCTCCGCCCGGATCGCCGACGCGATCACGGCCGAGCTGGAACAGCGCGGGGCGACCGTGCGCACGAGCAGCTGGGTGCGAAACATCGAGGAGATCGCCGACGCAGAGGTGAGGCTGCTCGACATCACACCGCGGGCGTTGACCGAGATCGCCGGATCCAGGCTCTCAGATGGCTACCGCCGAGGACTCAGCCGCTTCAGCTACGGCCCTGGCGCCTGCAAGGTCGACTGGGCGCTGTCAGGGCCCGTGCCCTGGAGCGCGGAGGTCTGCCGCGAGACGCCGACGATCCACATCGGGGGCAGCTTCGAGGAAATCGCCCGAGGGGAGGCCGAGGTGGCCTCGGGCAGACACCCGGAGCGACCGTTCTGCATCGCCGTCCAGCCGTCGGTCATCGACCCCTCGCGCGCACCCGCGGGCCAACAGACGTTCTACGCCTACTGCCATGTGCCGTCGGGCTCGGACGTCGACATGACCGAGCGGATCGAGGCCCAGATCGAGCGCTTTGCCCCCGGTTTCCGCGAGCTGATCCTCGACCGGGCCACGGTGACGGCGGCGGCGGCCGAGCAGCACAACCCGAACTATGTCGGCGGCGACATCAACTCGGGCGCGGCGACGCTGATGCAGACGATCCTGCGCCCTACCCCCTCGCTGCACCCCTACCGCACCTCCATGCCGGGGGTCTACCTCTGTTCCTCCTCGACGCCCCCGGGTGGCGGCGTGCACGGGATGTGCGGCGAGGAAGCCGCCCGCGCGGCGCTCTCAGAGCTCGGGCTCGGCTGAGCGGCGACGGTCTCGGCCTGTGGAAGAATCGGATCGGTGAGTCACAAGAACGTCTTCGACGCGGAGATGAAGTGGGACGGAGCCGACCCGGCCGGCTACCGCTCGGGGGTAGCGGAGATCTCGAAAGCCCTGGGGGTCACCGACCTCGCCGTGAGGCTGTTCGAGGTGCCTCCCGGCGAGAGCCTGTGCCCGTATCACTACGAGTACGAGCAGGAGTGGCTGCTGGTGGTCGAGGGGTCGCTCATACTGCGCACCCCCGCGGGCGAGGAGACGCTCGCCGCCGGGGATATCACAGCGTTCCCGGCCGGGCCCGACGGGGCTCACAAGACCACCAACCGCGGCGAGCAGGCCGCGCGGGCACTGATGTTCTCAAGCGCCCGGGAGCCCGCTTTCGCGGTCTATCCCGACAGCGACAAGGTCGGCGTGTGGTCGGGCAACGATGCCGATCAGGTGATGCTCCACCGCCGGGACGGCAACGTGGACTACTACGAGGGCGAGGTCTGAGCGGATGGACGAAACGGTGATCCTCAACCTTGCCGACGCACCGGGCTGGAGTCACTCCCGGCGAGCGCTGCAACTCCAACTCGAGCCCGTCGACGTGGAGGACCGGGCATGGCCCGAAACGGGTGTGAACGTCCAGATCATGCAGCCCGGCCAGCCCAACTGCCGCTATCACCGCGAGCCTGTCCAGGAGGACTTCCTGGTGCTCCACGGCGAGTGCATCGCGATCCTCGACGGCGAGGAGCATGCGCTGCGCCAGTGGGACTTCTGCCACTGCCCCGCAGGGGTAAGCCACGTCTTCGTCGGTGCCGGGACGGGTCCATGCGCCGTCCTGATGATCGGCTCGCGCCGAGTGGACGAGGCGTTCTACCCCGTCAACGACGTGGCGGCGCGCTACGACGCCTCCTCAGCGACGGATACGAACGAGCCGGCCGTCGCCTACGCCGACTGGCTGCAGGAGCCCTGGAAGCCGGTCCCGAGCCCCTGGCCGCTGGACACCTAGCGTTTCAACGATTCTCACGCGCGCCCCCGCGGGTGCGTCAAGCTCAGCGGCGGGATGACCGGCCTGTTCGAGATCCGCCGCATGCTTGCGCATCGCGACTTTCGCTTCCTCTGGCTGGCGCAGTCCGCGAGCGTGATCGGGGATTACCTGGTGATGGTCGCACTGGCGCTGTTCGTGATCGAGCGCACCGGAAGCGCGACGGATCTCGGGATCGTCCTCGCGGCGCAGACGCTGCCGCTGATCGTGTTCCTGCTGATCGGGGGCGTATGGGCGGACCGCCTGCCGCGTCACCGCGTGATGATCGCTACGGACCTGGTCCGCTTTGCACTTCATGGTCTGCTGGCGATCCTGATCTTCGCGGGCACCGTGCCGATCTGGCAGCTGGTCGTGATCGAGATCGGATTCGGCAGCGCCGAGGCCTTCTTCCGCCCGGCCGCGGACGGGCTGCTTCCTCAGACGGTGCCCGAGGAGGACATCCAGCCGGCCAGGGCTCTGACCGCGATGTCCAACAACATCGCCGAATTCGCAGGCCCGGCGCTTGCCACCGCGCTCGTCCTGGGCGCAGGCGCCGGCTGGGCCTTTGGGCTGGATGCGGTCACCTTCCTCCTCAGCGCCGCATTCCTGACCCGGGTCCGCCCCCGCCACCGCGGCGCCGTGGTGCCCGTGGCGCTCGATGCCGACGGCGAGCCCGCGCAGCGGCCAGGAGTGTTCTCTGAGATACGGGCCGGGTCGAGAGAGGTCCGTGCCCGGAAGTGGGTCTGGGCGACCCTGTTCTCCTTCTGCGCGGCGCTATTCTTCGGCCTTGCCCCGTGGTTCGTGCTCGGCCCGCTGATCGCCGAGGGCCAGTACGGGCATGTCTCGGTCTACGGCATCCTCGAGGCGACTCTGGGGATCGGGACGATCGTCGGGGCCGTCGTGGGGATCGGCTGGCGACCGCGATTCCCGATGCGCACGGCGATGATCGCGATCACCGCCTGGCCCGTGGCGGCGATCCTCTATGCCTCGGGCGTGACCCTGTTCCTGGTTCTCCCGATGGCGCTGATCGGAGGAACCGGCATCGCGATCTTCGACATCCTCTGGACGACCGCCCTGGCCGAGCGGATCCCGCCGGCCAGCCTCTCGCGAGTCAGCTCCTTTGACTGGATGATCTCGGGCGCCCTGCTGCCTCTCGGCTACATCCTGGCCGGCCCGCTGGCAGAAGCTCTCGGCGCAGTCGAGGTCATGCTCGGCGGCTCCTGCCTGGCGCTGATCGCCTTCGGTTTCGGGATCGCCCCGCGTGAAACGAGGATGCTCGAACGGCTGCCGCCGGGCGACACCGCCGCGCGCGCGGAGGCGCGCGCCGAGGAGTCGCTGCTAAGCCTTACCCATCGCCACTGATTCGCCCGGCGCCGGGGTCTCTGCGGCCGCGCCGGCCAGTTCCCAGACCTTCGCCGAGGCGGAGGAGCGGTCGCCGACGCCGAGCTTGCGAAAGCCCCGCTCGAGGTGCTTGCCGACCGTCCGATGGCTGATGCCGAGTGTTTTGGCGACGTGATGGTTCGAGCGCCCGAGCGCCACGAGACGCAGCGACTCGGCCTCCCTCGGTGTCAGCCCGGCCGAGCGCAGCGACTCCAGCATCGGTGTGGTCTGCGGAGCCGTGGCCCCGGCCCTGGCGGCCTCGTAGGCGATCGCGTTGAGATAGGCCTGGATCAGATAGGGCCGCGCCTCGTTGGCGAAGTCGCGCTCCGCGTCGGAGTAGTCGCGCTCGCCCCGGCTGACGGCAATCGCGATCACCTGGCGCGGGCCGCCGGGGAGCGTGAAGGCGAGCTGGTGCTCGACGCCCATCGACCTGTAGAGCTCTTTGTAGAGCGGCAGCGCGTGCAGTTCCGCAGGCGTGACGAAGTCGGAGAAGCGGACGGCCAGGCCGTTCTGGGTCTGCTGGTAGTACTGCAACAGCGGATTTTCGTGGGCATGGACGGTCCACAACTCGAAATCCTCGGGTCGCCCCTCGGGTCGCAGCAGAGCCACCACGTCGTCCGGTCCCGGCCCGACTTCGTTGAGCGACACGTAATCCGACGGCAGGGCGCGGTTGATCGCGTCAAGCAGTCCCCAGCGAAGCTCGTCCATGTCCAGCAGACCACAGACGTCGCCGACCAGCTCGAGAAGGCGGCGGTCCGTGCCGGGGTCTCTGGCTTGGTCCGATGACATACGTCACAGAGACGTATATCGATTCTTCGAGCTTTGTCCGGGCGATGACGGTCAGGTTGTCGGCAGCATGACCACCGCCGAGCCGGATAACTAGGCTGTGGCGGGTATGGACTTCCTGATCGCCAGGGATGACCTCGAGCGCACGCGCGTCGCCGACGGGGAGCCGATCCAGGCCGGACCCGGGCAGGCCGTCCTGCGGATCGACCACTTCGGCCTGACGTCCAACAACATCACCTACGCCCAATTCGGCGTCGCGATGTCCTACTGGAACTTCTTCGTCGCCCCCGAGGGATGGGGTCGGATGCCGGTATGGGGCTTTGCCGAGGTGAGCTCCAGCGAGGCCGAGGGGCTCGAGGCGGGCACGCGGGTCTACGGCTACCTGCCGCCATCCAGCGAGCTGCTCGTCGAACCGACCCGCGTCGGGCCGCACGGCTTCGTGGACGGGGCGACACACCGAGCTGCTCTGCCGGCGGCCTACAACGGATACTCCGCCACCTCGGCCGACCCTGTCTACGACGCCGAGCACGAGGATGAGCAGATGCTGCTGCGTCCGCTGTTCTTCACATCCTGGCTGATCGACGACTTCCTGCGTGACAGCGACATGTTCGGGGCTCCGACCGTGATCCTCTCGAGCGCCTCGAGCAAGACCGCGAGCGCCCTCGCATTTCTGCTCTCCCGGGATCACGCCGCCGAGGTCATCGGCCTCACTTCGGCCCGTAGCGCAGAGTTCACCCGCGGGCTGGGGGTCTATGACCACGTCATCTCCTACGACGAGCTCGACGACCTCCCGGAGGGTCGCGCGGTATACGTGGACATGGCCGGCAACGCAGAGGTGCGCGGCGCCGTCCATCGGCATTTCGCAGACGACCTGGCCCACTCGGCAGTGGTCGGCGCCACCCACCACGACAGCATGGGCGCGGTGCCCGACGAGCTCCCCGGCCCGCGACCGACCTTCTTCTTCGCCCCCGACCGGGTCGTCAAGCGAAGCTCCGACTGGGGACGGGCCGGCCTCGAGCAGCGCATCGCCGACTCCTGGCGCCCGTATCTGGACTGGGTCGCCGGCTGGCTGAAGGTCATTCACGGCGCGGGGCCCGAGGATCTCGAGGGCGCCTACCGGGATCTGCTTGCCGGGAGGATCGACCCGGCCAGCGCACACGTCCTGACCCTGCGCAGCTGAAGTTCGTGGGAGCCGCGCGCGCCCGACGGCGCGCGCGACTCCACATGGCCCCGGCCGGCCCTACCGACGCGTCACCGTTAGCAGGACGGCCGGTGAGCCGGCGCCCCCGACAGGGCCCTCGCCGCTCCACTGAGCGACGAAGTCCGTACTCGCGCTGAGACCGGAGATCGTCAGCGCGAACGAGCCGTTCGAGGCGGCCCTGGTGCTCAGGCTGTGCCACGCGGCACGCCCGACCGTGCGATAGGAGACCCGCACGAGCTCGCCTCCCTGCGCCGGAGCGATCCGCCCCGTCAGCCTGACCCGCCCTCGGGCTCGCTTGAGCTTCGCCCTGCTGAGCCGGTGCGACCCGGACAGCCCGAGGGTCATCGTCGAGGCGGCGGCCGATCCGCCCGCGTCGGTCGTGGCGAACAGCGCCCCGACGCCTGCGGCGTAGTCGACCGGGCCCGCCGCGATGACCGACAGGAGGTGGCGCGGCAGGCGCTCGGGCTGCCAGCTGCGCCCGCCGTCACTCGTCCTGAGCAGCGTCTCGGCGTTGGCCGACACACGCGTCAACGCGTAGCCGTCCTGCACGCTCGAGAAGGACAGCATGCCTTCCCCTCCGAGCGCCTGGGTGCCGAGCGATGAGATCTCAGTCCATGTGCGCCCGGTGTTGCGGGTGAAGAACAGGCGCTGGCGGGAGACCTCGTACCCGGTGCTCGGTGTGACGAACGAGACCGCTTCGACATTGCCGTTGGCGAGCGGACGGGGAATCAGCTTCCAGCTGACGCCGCCGTCCAGCGACTCGATTGCTTCATCGCCCCAGGCGATCAGCGCCGACCCGGCCTGCTGTGCGCCCGCGAACAGCGGGAACGCCGACAGGTTGCGCCTGATCGCGCGCCGATGGCGATGGGCGACGATGACACTCCCGGACACCGGCGCGAACGTCGCCCCGGCGTCGCTGCTGCGGCGCAGGCCCGTCGGCCCCACCAGCAGCACGGTGTTCGAATCGGGTGCCAGCAGACGCGACGGGACTTCCCCGGCACTGGCCTCGATGGCCCACGTTGCCCCCGCGTTCGTGGTCCGGAAGACGGTGCCGCGCGCGTCAACCGCAAAGCCGGTCGCGGCCGTCGGGAAGGCGACGTCCGCGAGGTTGGCCGTGGTGGGAACGTGAATCAGACCCCATTCGGCGCCAGCGTCGGTGCTCGCGGCGATCACGCCCGCATGACCGGCGACGTAGGCGTCCTGCGGCGATGCTCCGACGCGGATCGAGTTGTTCAATTCAACGCTGAGCCGATGTGAGATCTGCGACGGGAAGCTCGTTCCGCCGTCGGGTGAGAGCACCGTGGCCCCGCCTTCGCCGACCGCGACAACGTTCAGGCCGGTCGTGAACGCGAGCGATGAGAGAGCCTGTTCGGCGGGGGTCACGAGCGCCCCGCTGAGGGTTCCGTCAGTCGTCCTCACCAGGGCCTTGGTCCCGGTCGCGATCACGCAGTTGAGTGGGTCGCTGCACGCGATCTGGTGCAGGGCGAGCGGTGGCGTCCCGGCTGGCAGGGTGATCGATTTCTGCGCCGAGGCGGAGGCTTCGGAGGCCGGCGGCCGTTCGGCCCACGTCCTGCCTTCGTCTTCGCTCAGCAGCACCTCGGTGCCGTTGAAGGGAGGTGCGAACCCCGCCTGCCCACCGCCGACCGCGTAGGCCACCGTGGGGGTCGCGAAGTAGATCCCGAACAGCGGCTCGTCGTTCGCGCTGACGCCCACCTGCGTCCAGGAGCCGGCACCGTCGGTCGTGCGATAGATGCGCCCGCCTTTGCCGTCGCTGACGACGGCGAAGCCGAGCGAAGGGGTACGAAAATAGATCTGCTCGGCCGTGCCGCCCGCGAGCGGCACCGACGTCCGCTGTTGGACGCTCTGTCCACCGTCGCCGGTCTGCAGGACCGTGCCGTCGGCAAGCTCGACGTAGCCGGTGCTCGGACTGAGGAAGGAGAGGCCGGCGATGTCGCTCGGACAGCTCGCTTCCGAGGCGTCCACCGCGAGGCGATGGAAACTCGCCCCTCCGTCGAGTGACTCGCGCACCGCACAGCCGCCTCCCACGAGGACCGTGTTCGCGTCCACCTCCTGGAGCAGCGTCAGATTGACCGCCGTGCCGCTCGAAAGGCCCTGCCAGCTGACGCCCCCGTCGTTGGAGCGGGGCACGGTCCCGTTCGCGCCTGCGGCATACCCGTTGGCGCCCTGAAAGGCGACCTGGTTGAGCGTTTCACCCTGGGGAAACGGATCTCCCCAGTACCACCCGGAGGTCCCCACCGAGACGGGGGAGGCGAGCGCGCTCGCCGCTGCCGCGAAGGCCCAGATGACACACACCGCCAGCACGACAACCGCCATCCGACCGTAAGAAATCCTGCGGTCCATGTCCGCCCCCTAGCTGTTCGATTGGTCTGACTAGTTCCGCCAGTGCGGCAGCCCAGACGCTGCCAGGCCTAAGAACAACCGGGTGGGCCAAAGGTTGTGGAGCATCCCGCGAGCAACACGTGCAAGGATTGCCCGCGCCGCTGCGGCCGTGCGCCCCGAAGCCGCCCAGACCACCGATCAAGGAGACGCCACATGCCCGACATCGAGTTCCCCACCAGCGCCGGCAGCGCGCCGGGCTATCTGGCAACGCCGGACGGCGAGCAGGGTCCCGCGATCATCGTCCTGCAGGAGTGGTGGGGTGTGGACGAGCACATCCGCTCGGTCTGCGACCGCTTCGCCGCCGAGGGCTTCTTCGCGCTGGCCCCGGATCTCTACCGCGGCGAGACCACGGCCCAGCCGAGCGAGGCCGAACAGAAGATGATGGCCCTCTCGATGGACCAGGCCGAGAAGGACATGTGCGGCGCCGCCGAGTATCTCCGCGGGCTGGGAGGCGTGAGCGGCCCGGGGGTCGGCTCGGTCGGCTTCTGCCTCGGCGGCGGCCTCGCCGTGTGGGCGGCCGCGACCTGCCCGAACATCGCCGCGGCCGTCAGCTACTACTACGTCATGCCCCACGGCAAGCCCGACTTCGAGGGTGTCGACGGGCCGGTCCTGCTGCACTTCGGCACGGGCGATGAATTCGTTCCCGTGGAGGATGCGAAGGCACTCGTCGCCGAGCTTGAGAGCGCCGGCACCGACGTGACCGCCGAGTTCTACGAGGACCAGGGTCACGCCTTCTTCAACGACACCAACCGGCTGGGAACCTTCGACCCCGACGCCGCCCAGCTGTCCTGGGTCAGGACGGTCGATTTTCTGCGCTCGGCTCTCTCCTGAGCCTCTCCGGACGCACGGCCCGGCTGGCCGCGGCGACGATCGCCGCGGCCGCCGCCGCCACCCTCGGCTTCATCGATGCGCCGGCCTCGCTCGGTGCGACCCCGTGGTCCGCCCCTGCCGCCGTGAGCTCATGCGCTGCCTCCGGCACGCCTCATGTCGTCTTTCCCGACGATGCCCCCCACAAGGCCACGGGAAGCGGTGCGCTCGTCTGGTCGCCCGCCGCGGGCTGCCCGGCTGGTCGCGGTGCGATGCTCGACGCGCTCGGCCCCGAAACCGTGCCCGGGCCGCCGAAGGCGCCGAGCTCCCCCTCAGGCAAGCCGCTGAGAGTCCTCGCGCCGCTACAGGTTGCCACCGCCCCGCACGGCCTGATCGCGATCGCGGGGAGCGACCCCGCCGAGCACCGGCGGGGGGTCCTGATCCAGGGTCGTTCGGGCCACAGCTTTGCGAGGCTGCAAGCGGCCGTGGGCCTCTCGCCGGCCGGCGCGCTCAGCACCGCCTACCTGGGCGACCTCGGGCTGCTCGCGAGCTCCCCCTCGAGCACATCCGGGAGCCTGGCGGTCGAGATCGAGCGCTGGTTCGCCCATCGCGGGGCACGGCGCGCGCTCCTGTCGGGGCGGCAAACGGTCGGCGCCCTGCCGCTCGCGCTGGCGATGGATTACCGCAGCGACGCGCTTGCAGTGTGGTCCGTGCGCGGTGAGCTCTATGTGCGCGACCTGCCCTCCTCGGGCGTCGCGCACCGCTCCCAGCGGCTGGGACGGGTGGGCGAGCACCCCCATGTGGCGGCGCTGCTGAGCGATGACAATCGCGCCATGGTGCTTTGGGCCCTCAGCAGCGGCGCGGGGACACGGATCTATTTCGACTACTCGGCGCCGGGGGTCCGCTTCGGGACACCGCAGCTGATCGAGAGCTACGCCGATCCCGGCGGCCTGCCCGCCCCCGACGGCTCGCCGAGACTGATCCGCCTGAGCTCGGAGAGCGTCATGGCCGCCTGGGACGGCGCAGCCGCCGGGCACTGGGTCCTGCGCACGGCGCCGATCGACCAACGCGGAATGCAGAGCGTCTCGACGATCACCGCACCCGGCGGAGATGCCCTGCTCAGCGCGCTCGCGCCGGGCCCCTACGACGAAGCGATCGTGCTGTGGACCGAGCCTCAGCTCTCAGCCTCGGGGCATCTCGACCTGGGGCACCAGAGCATCCTCGCCGCGCGAGGCACCGAGACAGCCCCGGGGACGACGCGGTTCGGCCCCGCCGAGCTGATCGCATCCCCCGGACCCGTCGCCGGAGCGACCGTCGCGGTGGACCCCGCCAGCGGCAGGGCGCTGGCGGCCTGGCGGGGCGAACACGGCTCGATCCACTGGTCGGTGAGGTCCTCGCCACCACCCGGCTGAGCAGCCGACAGGTGGGCGCAAGACGCGAAGGGGCAGCTTTAGGAAAAGATGGTCGGTCGATGGACCGCGACTACGAGCTTCAGACGCATCAGGCCGAGGACCGGCACTGGTGGTATCGCGGGCGCCGCACGGTGATCGAGAAGGTCTTGAACGACCTCCATCTGCCCGCGGGCGCCCGCATCCTCGACGCCGGCTGCGGCAGTGGGCGCAACATGATCGAGCTGGCCCGCCACGGCGCGGTCACTGGGGTCGAGCTCTCGGACACGAGCGTCGAGCTCGCCCGCAGGCGCAACTCCGGCGAGGTGATCGCCGGCTCGGTGCTCGAGATGCCGTTTGCCGATGCGAGCTTCGATCTCGCCGTCAGCCTCGATGTGATCGAGCACCTCGAGGACGACCTGGGCGCCCTGCGAGAGCTGCGGCGCACCGTGGCGCCCGGTGGAGCTCTGCTCGTGACCGTCCCCGCCTACCAGTGGCTGTGGAGCGGACACGACGAGATCAACCACCACCACCGCCGATACACCCACTCGCTCGCTGCGCCGCGTCGCCGAGGAGGCCGGGTGGAAGCAGTCGCGGACCACCTACTTCAACTCGCTGCTGCTTCCGGTCGCGATCCTGCTGCGGGTACTGGACCGGTTCAACACCAAGACGACGGAGTCGAGCCTCGACCTCTGGATCCCGCCCGAACCGCTGAACTGGGTGCTCGAGCGGCCGCTGGCGCTCGAGGCGGCGCTGATCGGCCGCGGCGGGAGGATTCCGGCCGGGCTCTCCCTGCTGGCCGTGTTCAGGTAGCTCGCGACCGAGCGGCCCGGCTGCGCGCCGTCAGGCCGAGAGCGAGGGCGGCAGCCGTGCGGAACGTCCAGGCGCGGTTCACGAAGAAGGTGCTGACTGTCACGACGATCGTCGCGAACGCCTGGGCCAGCAGCTTGTCCAGGTGGGCGCTGTCGACGAACAGGTAGAGCAGGAGCTCGTTGATGCCCAGTCCACCGCCCTGCACGACGGCCCAGCGCACCGGCGTCAGCGAGTCCCCGACGTGGTCGCGCGAAGGTCCATTTCCGGTTGAGGATGAAGCCGTTGGTGGCCCCGACGATGAAGCCGATCGCCGACGCCAGCAGGTACCAGACGCCGAAGCACCTTCAGCAGCAGCGTGTAGACGATGAACGTCAGCAGCGTGTTGGAGACGCCGACGATGCCGAACTTGATGAACTGGATCAGGACCGGAGCACGCAGACGCGCGGCCGCTCCCGCTACCCTGGTGGGAGGTCCCTGCGGCGGGGTCTGCTGAGCGGTCATTCATCCGAAGGATGAACGATAAGTTGAGCGGCGGCTTAGGAAGACCGTGGAGGATCATGCGAGGCGGGTCGCTGAAGACCCGCGCCAGAACACCAGAAGACCATGTCGGACGAACCCCTTCGCACCCCCACCCTGCTGAGCGTCGTGGCGCCCGTCTACGACGAGGAGCTGCTGGTCGAGGAGTTCGTCGCCCGCGCCACCGCCGCGGTCGCCGACTACGACTTCGAGCTCGTCCTGGTCAACGACGGCTCGAAGCGACCGCACGCCAGAGCTGCTCGACAAGATCGCCGCCGAGGACCCCCGTGTCCGGGTGATCCACCTGTCGCGCAACTTCGGCCACCAGGCCGCCCTGACCGCGGGGCTCGAGCACGCCATCGGCGACGTCGTCGCGATGATCGACGCCGACCTGCAGGACCCCCCCGAGCTGATCCCCGAGATGATCGCCCAGTGGAGCCAGGGCGCGGACGTCGTCTATGCGGTCCGCAAGCAGCGCGACGGCGAGACGGCCTTCAAGCTCGCGACCGCCTCCTGGTTCTACAAGCTCTTCGACAAGCTCGCCCAGGTCGATCTCGAGCCGAACTCGGGCGACTTCCGCCTGCTCGACCGCCGTGCCCTGAATGCCCTGCTGGCGATGACCGAGCGCTCCCGCTTCCTGCGCGGCATGACCGTCTGGATCGGCTTCACCCAGACGGCCGTCTCCTACCAGCGCGACGCCCGCCACGCCGGCGAGACCAAGTACACGCTGCGGAAGATGCTGCGCTTCTCACTCGACGCGATCGCCTCGTTCTCGCATCTGCCGCTGCAGCTCGCGACCTATGTCGGGATTCTCTCGGCCGGCGTCGCCTTCATCGCGATCCCCGTCGTGATCGTGCTGCGGATCACCGACTCCTATCTGCCCGGCTTCGGCTCGATCACGATCGCCATCCTGCTGCTCGGCGGGATCCAGCTGATCGCGATCGGCGTGATCGGCGAGTACGTCGGGCGCATCTACGACGAGGTCAAGCACCGCCCGCTCTACATCGTCCGCGAAGAGCTGAACCACCCCTCCGCCTCGGGCCGCGCGACGATCGTCCCGCCGGCCCGCGCGCGGCCTGCCCGCCCGGGCGCCCGAGCGCATCATCTGAGAGTCGGGCCCGGCGCCACCGCGACCCCGGGCGGGCGGCCGTGTTTGCATAGGGCGATGCCCCTGCGACGCCTGCCCGGAGCTACGACCCGCGGCTGATCGCGGTTCTGGCCGTTGCCCTCTGCGCCGGCGGGGGCTGGGCTGCGCCCGCCCCGGCACGCGCCGAAGCCTGCTTCGGCGTCGGCGCCCAGGCCTGCCCGTATCGAGCGGCGGCGGTGATCGGCCAGCGCGCCGAGGGGGTTCTGCGCTTTCCCGAGGCGGTGGCCGTCGGGCCGCAGGGGGACATCTATGTCGCAGACCAGCTCAGCTACGTGGTCCAGAAGTTCAGCTCGCTGGGTGTCTTCGAGGGACGAGTGGGGCTCCTTCGGCGGCGGCCACGGCCAGTTCGGCCCGATCGCCGGTCTCGCCACTGACGGGGAAGGAGACGTCTACGTCGTCGACTCCAGCCACGACCGGATCGAGAAGTTCGACGCCGACGGCACATTCCTCACCGCCTGGGGACGCCGCGGCGCAGAACCGGGCCAGTTCAACTTCGGCTCCTCGCAGAACTTCACCCAGCCGCCCGGCGGGGGTATCGCCGTCGCGGGCAACTTCGTCTATGTCGCCGACAGCGGCAACAACCGCATCGAGCGCTTCAACCTGCAGGGCGGCGAAGTGATGGCCTGGGGGACCAAGGGCAGCGCGCCCGGCCAGTTCAACTATCCCCGCGGCGTGGCAGCAAACGCGGGTGAGGTCATCGTCTCCGACGATGACAACCACCGCATCGAGCAGTTCACGCCCGAAGGCGCCTTTGTGACAATGGTCGGCAGCAACGGCAAGGGACCCGGCCAGTTCGGTTTTCCCTACGGGGTCGCCCTCGACGCCGCCGGTGAGGTGTTCGTCGCCGATGACATAAATCACCGCGTCGTGAAGCTCACCCCGCAGCTCGCCTTCGCGGGCGCCTGGGGTGGCTACGGAACCAAACCCGGCCAGCTGGCCTTTCCGCGGGCCCTCGCCTCCGATCCCGCCGGAAACACCTACGTCGCCAACACCGCCGACGATCGGATCGACGTGTTCGACCCCGTCGGTGACTATCTGCGGTCGATCGGCATCTCGGCCCGCGGCCCCGGCGAGCTGACCGCCCCCCGGGGTATGGCAATCGATCCCACCGGGCGGCTGTTGGCCTCCGACACCGTTGGCAGCCGCGTCGAGCTGTTCGCCCCGGGCAGCGAGCTCTACGACGGCCAGTGGAGTGCGACCACCGGTCATTTCCGAGGCCTCAGCCAGCCCGGCGGGATAGCCGTCGACCCGCTCGGCTCCGTCCTCGTCGCCGACCCCGCCGACGGCCGGCTGGCGCGCTTCTGGGGAGACGGGACCTATCTCTCCGAAACAGGCGGACCCGCCGACCTCGGCGGCGCGCAGCTCAGCGGCGCCGCCGCGGTGGCCGTCTCGGGCCCCGCGGCCGGCGATCAGACCTACGTTGCCGACACCGACCACAACCGCGTCCTCGTGTACGGCCCCGAAGGCACGCTGCGCGCCCGCTGGGGAGCCGAAGGCGGCTCCGGCGCGGCCGGCACGGCGCCCGGCTCCTTCAACCATCCCGAGGCGATCGCCGTCGATGCCGCCGGCGAGGTTTACGTCGCCGACAGCGCAAACAACCGCGTGGTCAAGCTCTCTCCGGGCGGCGCCGTGCTCGGCGAATGGGGCACACGCGGCACCGCCGACGGGCACTTCCACACCCCTGACGGGATCGCGCTTGACGGCGCCGGAAACGTCTACGTGCTCGACGGAGAAAACAACCGCGTCGAGGTCTTCTCGCCGGACGGGCGATTCATCACCAAGTGGGGGGACCGCGGCACCGGCCTCGGGCAGTTCTCGCAGCCCACCGGACTGGCCGTCGGCTGCGAAGGCTCCGTCTACGTGGCCGACACCAACAACAACCGCATCCAGCGCTTCGACCTGTCCAGCCCGTCCCCGACCGGTTGCGCGATCGCGGGCAGCTGGCCTCCGCCGCTGGATGTCGCGCCCGTCCTTCAGGTCGGCCTCACGCGTCCCGCCGGTGTGCTCGCGCGCCGCGGCGTGTCCATCACGGTGGCCTGCCAGCGCGGCTGCAAGATCCTCGTCAGCGCGACGCTCAGAGCATCCGGAGCCCGACGTTCGGTGAAACTGCTCGCCGTCGCGCGCGCGCTGCCGGCAAAACTGGCGGGCCACGTTCGCCTGCGTATCGGCCCGCGCGGCCTGGCTACCCTGCGTCGCCAACTCGGCCGTCACAGGTCGCTGCGTGCGCGCGTCACGGTGCTGGCCGCAGGCCCCACGGGCCGGCGCGCGAGCGTCTCGCGCAGCTACCTCGTGACCCGTTGAGGCCCGAGCGTCGATAATGGAGTGGATGAGTGAGGATCAGAGGGTCCCGTCCGAGGTGGAACACCGCCAGGAGAGGGTCAGGATCGAGACCGAGCGCCACCGCATCGAGGGTGTGCTGACGCTTGCCCGCGACGGCTACCGCAGCCGGGTCTCCGACGTGCTGAACGCATCCGAGCGCGACTTCATCACGCTGACCGACGTCACCGTCGCTCCGCTGGAGGGCGGCGCCGTCGAGCTGCATGCCTATCTCAGCCTCGCCCGCCGCCACATCGTTTTCGCGGTCGCCGTTCCCGAGTCCACCTGAGAGAGAGGATCCGCCCCTTATGGCCACCGTCCGCGAAGTCACACTCGACCTGCTCAGGGCCCATCAGATGACGACGATCTTCGGCAACCCGGGATCGACCGAGCTGCCGATGCTGGCCGATCTCCCCGAGGACTTCAAATACGTCCTCGGCCTGCAGGAGCTCGCTGTCGTCGGCATGGCCGACGGCTTTGCCCAGGCCAGCGGGCGGACCACCCACGTCAACCTGCACACGGCCCCCGGCGTGGGCAACGCAGTCGGCGGCATATTCAACGCCCAGGCCAACCGCTCCCCCCTGCTCGTGACGGCCGGCCAGCAGGTCCGCCCCCAGATCACGATGGAGGCCAACCTGACGAACCGCGAAGCCGTCAAGGGTCCTGAGCCCTACGTCAAGTGGAGCCATGAGCCGGCGCGCGCCCAGGACGTCCCTGCTGCGATCGCCCGAGCGATCCATCACGCCTCGCTTCCGCCGCGCGGGCCGGCCTTCGTCTCGATCCCGATGGACGATTGGGCCCAGGAGGCCGACGAGCAGACCGCCGCGCACACCATCGCGCGCACCGTGACGGGCCGCACCACGCCCGACCCCGACGCCCTGCAGGAGCTCGCTGGTCGCCTGTCAAGCGCCGCCAACCCCGTCCTGATCGCGGGTCCCGACATCGACGCCTCCGGCGGCTGGGACGCCGCCGTGGCGCTTGCGGAGCGCCAGCGCCTTCCCGTGTGGGCCACCCCTGCCCCGGGCGGGGGGCGAATCGGATTCCCGGAGAGCCACCCCAACTTCATCGGCGTGCTGCCCCCCGCGATCGGTCCGGCCGCAGAAACGCTTGCGGGCCACGATCTGATCCTCGTCGTCGGCTCCTCGGTGTTTCCGTACTACCCCTACATTCCCGGCCCGCTACTGCCGCCCGGCGCCTCGCTGGTGCAGATCACCTGCGATCCCGGCGAGGCCGCCCGCGCGCCGATGGGCGAGGCGATCGTCGGCGACGTCGGGCTTGCGCTGGGGCGCCTGCTCGAGCTGCTCGAGTCCTCCGAGCGCGAGGCGCCGACCCCGCGTCCAGCGCCGGGAGAGCCCGCCGAGGCGGATCCGATCAGCGGCTCGAGCGCGATGGCTGCCCTGGCTGAGGTCTGGCCAAGCGACGGGATCGCCGTTGTGGAGACCCCCTCGAGCACAGTCGCGCTGCGCAACCGCCTGCGGCTCTCCCGGCCCGGCAGCTACTACTTCAGTGCGAGTGGCGGTCTCGGCTTCGGTATCGCCGCCGCCGTCGGGGTGCAGCTGGCCCAGCCGTCACGACCCGTCATCTGCGTGCTCGGCGAGGGCTCGGCGCAGTATGGAATCACGGCGCTGTGGACGGCGGCGGCCTACAAGGTACCTGTCACCTTCCTCGTGCTCCGCAACGAGGAGTACATGATCCTCAAGTGGTTCGCCGAATTCGAGGGTGCCTCGGGGCTTCCCGGCCTCGATCTGGCCGGGCTGGACGTGGCCGCGATCGCCCGCGCCTACAACGTTCCGGCGCAGGAGGTCTCCGGGCGCGAGGAGCTGACCGAGGCCCTGCGGGCGGCAATCGCCACCCAGGACGGTCCGCGCCTGGTGCAGGTCCCGGTAGCCAGCGGCATGTGGCTCGACTGACGGTGGCAACGCTTTCCGCCAGAGCGCGGCGGATCGCCCCCGAGGTCACGGCCGCGGGGGGCAGCGGCTCGCCCGATGCCGCCCCCGACTGGGTAGCCTCCGGGACGCCCCAGCCGCTGGCCGGAGAACTGACGGCCGCCCTCGGCCCCGACGGCGTCGGCACGAGGGCACTGGACCTGATCCGCTACGCCTCGGACGCGAGCCCTTACCGCTCGATTCCACGGGCCGTCGCGATCCCGCGCGACATCGGCGAGGTCGGCTCTGTGCTGGCGCTCGCCGGCAGGACCTCGACCCCGCTGGTCTTCCGCGCCGGCGGGACGAGCCTGAACGGACAATCTCAGACCGACGGCATCCTGCTCGACTGCCGCAGGCATTTCAAAGCCGCCCGAGTGGAAGACGGCGGGGCCCGGGTCCGCGTCGAGCCAGGCGTCGTGCTCGGACATGTCAACCGGCTGCTGGCCCGCCACGGCCGGCGGCTTGGCCCCGACCCCGCGAGCACGGAGATCGCCTGCATCGGAGGCGTCGTCGCCAACAACTCGGGCGGCATGCGCTGCGGCGTCACAGCCGACTCCTACAGCACTGTCAGCTCGCTCACGTTCGCACTTCCCAACGGCACCGTGATCGACACGGCGGCACCGGGCGCCGAGCAGCGCTTTGCCGAGGCCGCTCCGGAGCTCGCCGCCGGCCTGCTGGAGATCCGCGATGAGCTGCGCGCCAACAGCGAGCTCTGCGCGCGGATCGCACACAAGTTCGAGATCAAGAACACCACCGGCTACCGGCTCTGCGCCCTGCTCGACGCCGACACGCCGCTGGAGATCTTCCGTCGCCTGCTGATCGGCTCGGAGGGCACCCTCGCCTTCATCGGCGAGGTCGTCTTCGAGACCGTGCCGCTGGGCCGGAACACCAGCCTCTCCCTGAGCTTCTTCGAGGACATCGACACGGCCGTCGACGCCGTCGGGGAGCTCGTCGCCGCCGGCGCCAGCGCAACCGAGCTGATGCTAGCCCCGACCCTGATCGCGGCCGCCTGGAACATGCCGGGCACCCCGGAGCGCTGGAAGGAGCTGCCCCCCACCTCGGCGGCCCTGCTGGTCGAGTTCAGAGCCGAAGAGCCCGCCGGCCTGGACGCACCGGAGCTCCAGGCGCTCGAGATCCTGCGCGCCCGCAGCCCGATCGATGAGCCCCGCTTCACCCGGCAGGCCGAGGAGGTCAAGATGCTCTGGCATGTCCGCGAGGGCATGCAGGGGCTGCTTGCGGCGATGCGCGAACCCGGCGTGAGCATGATCATCGAGGACGTCTGCGTGCCGCCGGCGCGGGTCGCAGAGGCCGCCAAGGACCTGCAGGCGACGCTTCTTCGCCACGGCTTCCTGGCCAGCCTCGCGGGCCACGCATCCGCGGGCAACCTGCACTTCCTGCTCACGCCCAAGTTCGGCGAGCAGGGTGACGTCGAGCGCTACGAGGCCTTCATGGGCGACCTGGTCGAGCTGATCGTCGATCGCTACGACGGCTCGCTGAAGGCCGAGCACGGGACCGGCATCAACATGGCCCACTACGTCGAACGCGAGTGGGGCGCCAAGGCCACCGGCCTGATGCGCAGGATCAAGCAGTTGGCCGACCCTGACGGGATCCTCGGCCCCGGGGTGCTGCTGACCGACGATCCCGGAGCCCACCTGAGGAACTTCAAGTCGGCACCTCAGATCGAGCCCGAGGCCAACCAGTGCATCGAGTGCGGCTTCTGCGAGCCGATCTGCCCCAGCCGCGACCTGACCACCACCCCCCGCCAGCGGATCGCCCTGCGCCGGGAGATGGCCCGCCAGCCCGCCGGCTCTCC
The DNA here is from genome assembly GCA_963744035.1 of uncultured Solirubrobacteraceae bacterium. GTDB lineage: Bacteria > Actinomycetota > Thermoleophilia > Solirubrobacterales > Solirubrobacteraceae > Palsa-744. Next base: position 127,792 of record CAVURZ010000004.1, read on the forward strand.
CGTCCTCGAGGCGCTGCTCGAGGACTACGACTACGACGCCCTGCAGACCTGCGCGGCCGACGGCACCTGCGGCCTGCACTGCCCGGTCGGGATCGACACCGGCAAGCTGGTGAAGCGGCTGAGGGCGGCACAGCACTCCGAGCGTGCGGAGCGGGCCGCGCTCACCGCCGCCCGTCACTGGGCCTCCGTCGAACGTGGCGCCCGGGCATCGCTGCGCGCGGGAGGAGCGCTCGGAGATCGGGCCGCCGGCACACTCGCGGGAATCGCCCGAGAGGCCGTCTCCAGCGAGCTGCTGCCCGCCTGGGGGCCCGCGATGCCCCCACCCGCGCCGCCGGTGCCATGGAGCGCACGCGAGGGGGCGGCCGCCGTGTACTTCCCGGCCTGCCTCAACCGGATCTTCGGCAACTCTCCGGGCGAGCGCTCGAGGCCATCGCTCCCCGAGGCGATGCTGAGTGTCTCCGCACGGGCTGGGCGCCCCCTGTGGATCCCGGAGGATCTCGCCGGCAACTGCTGCGCCACGCCGTGGAGCTCGAAGGGTTATCAGCGGGGTCACGAGCTGATGGCCAGGCGAATCGCCGAGTCGATCATCGCCTGGACGGACCGCGGCAGCCTGCCATTGGTCGTCGATGCCAGCTCATGCACCCACAGCCTGCTCAGCGAGGTCCCGGCCGCGCTCGAGGAGTCCCAGCGCGAGGTATTCGGGAAAATCCAGATCATCGACTCGATCGCCTGGGTGCACGACACCCTGCTCGAGCATCTGACGATTGGGCCACGCCTCCCCTCGGTGCTCGTGCACCCCACCTGCGGCGCCGCTCACCTCGGGCTGACCGAGCAGATGCGAGAGATCGCGCAGGCGCTCGCCGAAGAGGTTCTCGAACCCACAAACCCGACCTGCTGCGGTACCGCCGGCGACCGTGGGCTGCTGCACCCGGAGCTCCCAGCGGCTGCGATGCAACCCGCACGCGAAGAGCTCGCCGGGGCATCACCGAGCGCCTGTCTGTGCAGCAACCGGACCTGCGAGATCGGGCTCTCGGAAGCCACCGGGCGCTCCTTCGGCTCGTTCGTCCTGCTGCTCGAGTCGCTGACCAGGCCCGCGGCCCAGCCCGCTCCCTAAGATCAGACCTGCGTCGCCCGACGCGATCGACAAGCCCGAGGCCGTGCCGGCCCGAATCAGGGGGATGAGGAACAGATGAGCGACAGCAACCGCCGTATCGTGCTGGCCGAGCGACCGACCGGCATGGTCAACGAGCAGACCACCCGCCTTGAGGAGGGTGAGGTTCCGAGCCCACAGTCCGGCGAGGCGCTCGTCAAGGTCCGCTATGTGTCGATCGACCCGACCATCCGCACATGGATGGATGACGCACCCGGCTATCTCCCTCCGATCGGCATCGATGAAGTGATTCGCTGCGGCGGCGTGGGCGAGGTCCTGCAGAGCAACTGCGACGCCTATTCCGAGGGCGACCTGCTGTTCGGCATGACCGGCTGGCAGGACTACGTGCTCGCCGACTCCGCACAACGCGCCATGCAGCCCCTGCCTCCGGGCATCTCACCGACCGCCGCGCTGAGCATCTTCGGTATCACCGGCATGACCGCCTACTTCGGCATGACCGACGTCGGTCGCGTCAAGGAGGGCGATGTGGTCGTCGTCTCCGGAGCAGCCGGCGCGACCGGATCGACCGCCGGGCAGATCGCCAAGATCAAGGGCGCCAAGAAGGTCGTCGGCATCGCCGGCGGACCCGAGAAGTGCAAATGGATCGTCGAGGAGCTCGGCTTCGATGAGGCGATCGACTACAAGAACGAGAAGGTCTCCGCCCGCCTGCGCGAGGCCTGCCCCGAGGGGATCGACCTCTACTTCGACAACGTCGGCGGCGAGATCCTCAACGACTGCCTCGGCCAGCTCGCCCTCAAGGGCCGCGTCGTCCTGTGTGGGGCGATCTCCGGCTACAACAGCCGCGAGGCCGCAAGCGGACCGGTCAACTACATCAACCTGCTGATCAGGCGTGGGCGGATGGAAGGCTTCATCATCCTCGATTACTTCGACCGCTTCCCCGCAGCCCAGGCCGAGGTCGGCGGATGGCTGGCCTCGGGCAGGCTCAAGTCATCCGAGCACCTGGTCGAGGGCCTCGAGAACGCCCCCGACGCGCTCAACCTGCTCTTCACGGGTGGCAACACCGGCAAGGTGATCGTCAAGGTCTGACGGCCCGGCGGCATCGGGGCTACGTCAAAACGACGTAGCCCCCGCAGAGTTCCAACTTTATGATTTCTCCCACCGGGGCCACCCTGGCCCCCAGCCGACGAGGGAGGTTCCAGACATGCCGCGGTTCCATCACATCCACCCCGGCCGAGTCGCACTCGCCGCGGCCCTGACGCTCCCCCTGGCCTCATCCGCGGCACTGCTGATCGACGCCGCCCCAGCCACGGCACGCGCCCAGATCGCGGCCAAGAAGAAGCGCGGCGTCGCCGTCAAGCTCAAAAGCGGCACCCTGACGATCGCCTTCTCCACGACCAGCTGGTCGAAGATCAGCGGCGGCAGCCCGACGGTCGGCATCACCACCACGGCCACCGAACCGGCGACCGCGTCGAGCACCGGAACGTTCACCTTCCCGATCAGCGGCGGCACCTTGAACTCGGTGAGCGGCCGCGGCACCGTCGCCTCCAAAGGGGGCTTCACGATCTCCAGCCACCTGAGCATCGCCGGCTTCTTCGAAAGCTCATCCAGCGCGAGCGCCAGCAACCCCTCGGCGTCGCTGGGCTCGAGTTCGACGCTCGTGCTCACCTCGAGCAACTTCACGCCGTCCAACGTCGCCCTGTTCAAGCTCTCAACGACTCATGTCAAGACCGTCGGCAGCAGGCATGCGGTGTCGCTGAGCAAGATTCCCGCGTCGCTGACCCCCGCCGGCCTGCAGTTCTTCGGCAGCTCCTTCAAAGCCGGTGAAACCGTCGCCACCGTCTCGATCGCCGGCAAGGGCTGAGCAGGGCCCTAAAGCGACGGCGTCGGGGCGCCGGCGAAGAAGAAGAACCACACCAGGAAGCTGATCACCGCGAGGTAGACGCTCGTCATGACGATCCGCTCGAGCGGTGATATTCCCGCACCGTAGCCCGGCTGCTCGATGCCCTGATCGCCGTTCATGCCGCGCATCCAGGGCAGCCGCCGTTCACCGGGAGCACGGCCGCTGAGCCGGTCATAGGTCGAGTTCACCAGGCCAGTGCGATGGCCATCGAGAACACCAGCACGGCCAGCACGATCACCACGACGAACACGGCCTTCATGCTGAGGACCGTCTCGCCGACCACCTGCGAGCCGACCCACAGAGCGATCAGCGGAGCACCCGTCCACAGGTTGATCGCCAGAAAGGCCGTGGCCGCCGCCAGAGCCGTCCGCTTGAGCAGTGATCCAGGCTGGGGATCGGGGGCCGGAACGCTCATCGCAGCCGTAGGAACTCGATTGTCGTCCAGACCCCTCTGAACCCCAGACGCGCATACAGGTCCTTCGGCCGGTCCTCGTCGTCGGCGACTATCCATAGATCCTCGGCCCCCTCGGCATGCACGATCGCCGCCGCGGTCAGCGACGTGCCGAGGCCGCGTCCGCGGTGCTCCGGGTGGACGTAGACGCTGCTGATCTCAGCCGAGCGGCCCTCCCATTCGAGCTGTGCGAAGGCAATCGGCTCATCGGCCTCGCGAACGACGAGCACGCGTGCGCCTTTCGCCGTCGCGATCTCCTTCGCGCCTAGTCGATAGCCCTCGAACTCGAGCTCCCCGTGGTCCTCGAAATGCCAGCTCTGCCGGAGGGCTTCGGTCTCCTCGTAGGAGCCCTGCTCAACCGCCACGTCCCCCGCCGCCGCGCGCGCCGGGGCGGGGGTGCCCCCTGATGAAGCATCCAGACCAGGCGGGTGGCTTTCCAGCCGGCCGCTTCAAAGCCGCCGCGGAGAGCCTGGCCCGACTCGATCAGGTCGAAATCGACCCGGCGATGACCGAGGCCCGCGAGGGCCCGGTCGGCCGCCGCTTCGAGCTCGCCCACGGTGAGCCCGCAGTCGTCCGCCACGCGCAGCACATTGAAGTCGTAGTAGGTCGGAAACCGGCTCGCGCGCGCCACCGTGCCGTGGGCCCACGGTTCGATCCGATCGCACACCGCGGCGTGCATCGCGTCGCGCCAGTCCCGGGCACGCGCCGTGGCGGAGCCCTCGAAGATCACCGCATCGGGCATCCCCACAGGGTACGCCAGCTTCGATCAGGCGAAGCTATCCCTCGCGCACGTAGCCCACCCGCGAGACCTGCACATAAAGCGCCTCACCAGTGGCCGCCTCCGTCAGAACGATCCAGCCCGCGGGAGCCAGGATCGAGCCATTCGCCAGCCGCAGACCGTCGCGGGAGTTGACAACACGGCTGAGCACCTCGTCCACGTCCTCCGACACGTCTATCCCCGCCTGCTCGAAAAGGATGCTGGCCATAGAGTTCCTTTCTCCCGCGCGCAACTGCGCGATTCTCAACCGATCGACTGAACAACCTCTAGGCTACCGATCGAGCCCATCCAGATGGCAACCACTCCCCCCAACATCCTCTATCTGCATTCCCACGACACCGGCCGGTTCGTGCAGCCCTACGGGCACCCCGTCCCCACGCCGAACATTCAGCGCCTGGCCGATCAGGGGGTGCTGTTCCGAAAGGCCTTCTGCGCCGCGCCGACCTGCTCTGCCTCGCGAGCCTGCCTGCTGACGGGCCAGTACGGCCACAACAACGGCATGCTGGGCCTGGCCCACCGCGGCTGGTCGCTGAACGACTACCAGCAGCATCTCGTGCACCCGTTGCACGAGGCCGGCTACTACTCGGTCCTGATCGGCGAGCAGCACATCGCCAAGCGCCCCGACATCATCGGCTTCGATCGCGTCGTGAAGATCCCCACGACCAAGGTGGAGACAGTCGCCCCGGCGGCGATCCAGACACTCGCCGAAATGCCGCCTCAGCCGTTCTTCCTGTCGGTCGGCTTCTTCGAGACGCATCGCGACTTCCTCAACCCGCCCTCGCTGCGCGACTCGCTCTACTCGATTCCACCACCCAACCTCCCTGACACGCCGGAGACTCGCAGGGACATGGCCGCCTACAAGGCCAGCGCCCGCTCCCTTGACCAGGGCGTGGGCTCGGTGCTCGAGGCCCTCGACGCGAACGGGCTCGCCGACAACACCCTGATCGTCTTCACCACCGATCACGGCCTCGCCTTCCCGGGCGCCAAGGCGACCCTGTTCGATCGCGGCCTGGGCGTGATGCTGATTCTCCGCGGACCGGGCTTCAGCGGCGGCAAGGTGATCGACGCGCTCGTCTCCCACCTCGACGTCTACCCCACGCTGTGCGAGCTCGCGGGGATCGAGCCGCCGAGCTTCCTGCAGGGGACCTCGCTCGCCCCGCTGATGAACGGCGAGGCCGACTCGATCCGCGAGGAGCTCTTCGCGGAGATGACCTGGCACGCCGCCTATGAGCCCCAGCGAGCGATCCGCACCGAGCGCTGGAAGTACATCCGCCGCTTCGGCGAGCGCACGACCCCGGTACTCGTGAACTGCGACGACTCACCGAGCAAGACCCTGCTGATCGAACGCGGCTGGGCCCGGCGCACGGTCGCCTTCGAGCAGCTCTACGACCTCGACTTCGACCCCAACGAGGCCTCCAATCTGGCCGGCGATCCCGAGTTCGAGGACATTCGCAACGACCTGGCCGGCCGGCTGCATGCCTGGATGCTCGAGACGAACGACCCACTCCTGCACGGCGACCCCAGCCCCCCGGTGGGAGCCGAATTGAACGACCCCGACCAGATCTCTACAACCGAGCCCACCATGGTGATCACATGAGCGCAGGAGACTCGAACACCCCCGAGCGAGTTGTGCCAGAGCGCTCCTACCTTGTCTGTGCGACGCCTCGCAGCGGCAGCACCCTGCTGTGCGAGACGCTGGAAGCGACCGGACTCGCGGGCCGCCCCCGCGAGTACTTCGAGGCGCTCAAGGAGACCGGGGTGCCGAGGCGCCCGCGCGAGTACTTCTGGGGCCTGCGCAGCCCCGAAGTACTGCGTCTGCTCCCCCACGATGCGCAGCTCGACCGGGATTCCGAACGCGTGCAGACCTGGAACCGCGACGACTACGGCCTGCACCTCGAGGCGGCCCTGCGCGAGGGAACAACACCCAACGGGATCTTCGGCGCGAAGATGATGTGGGGCTACTTCGACGATTTCCTCGAGCTCACACGAGGCATTCCCCGCTTCGGCGGGATGGGGGACGGGTCGCTGCTCAACACCGCGTTCCCCGAACTGCGCTACGTGTTCGTCTCCCGCAGCGACAAGGTCCGCCAGGCCGTCTCGCTCTGGCGAGCCCTGCAGACCTGGGTCTGGCGCAAGGCCGAGGGCAAGCCCGACGACGCACCGCTGCCCGATCAGCGTGCCGTCTACTCCTTCGACGCAATCGATCACCTGCTCGATCAGCTGCGCCGCCACGAGGATGCCTGGCGCGGGTTCTTCTTCCGCATCGGGCAGCGGCCCTTGACGATCCTCTACGAGGAGGTTGCCGGCGACCTGGACGCAACGGTCGACCGGGTTCTCGAGTCGCTGCGTCTCGAGCGCCCGCCCTCGGACGCCCCTGCTCGGAGGTCCATGAGCCGCCAGTCCGACGATCTGTCGGAGAGCTGGGTCCAGAACTACCTCGAAGACGTTTCCCGCCGCTGAGCGATGTTTGAGCGGGCCGACCCGTCCGCTACTTTTGAGCGAATGGCTGAGCCGCCGGACCCTTCGCATGTCGACCCCTCGCGCCGCACCTGGCTCGCGGCCGAGCGGACCTGGCTTGCATGGTGGCGTACCGGCATCGCAGCGGCCGCCCTCGCGGTCGGGGTGGGACGGCTCCTGCCCGGCCTCAGCAAAGGGGCGCTGTGGCCGCTGAGGGCGCTCGGGCTCGGCTACGCGCTGCTGGCCATCGGCGTGCTTCTGATCGGGGCGGTTCGCCAACGGCGCAGCGCCGAGGCGCTCCGCAGGGGAGGCTTCGAGCCCGTCTCGACATCCACGGTCGGCGCCCTGACGGCGGCGGCGATCGTTCTCGCCATCGGCACCATGGCCACGATCATCGTGGGTTTCTGAGCGCCGCCCAGCCGGTTTACGAACCTAAAGCTTCGTTAAACTACGGCAGGAGCACGGGAGGCCGCCATCGAAGATGGCTGTTGGACTCCGAGTCATTCATGCCGTACCGGGGGAGCACCATACGGACCACGAGAGGCGTGAAATCACGCTCCGGGCCGTTGCTCGAGGGGGCCAAGAACTGTCCATCAATCAGCGCCGCAGGCGCTAAACCAAGGGAGTAGGCAATGAGAGGCACCGGAAGCGCGCTGTTCGTCGGGATCCTGTTGATGATCGCGGGGATCCTCAACATCATCTACGGGATCGCCGCCGTCGGGAACGCACACTTCTGGGTGAATGACACCCAGTTCGTGTTCTCGAGCCTGCACACGTGGGGTTGGATAACGATCATCCTGGGCGTGATCCAGCTGACCGCGTCGCTGTCGCTGTTCGGCGGTGGGACCTACGGCCGCGTCGTCGGCCTCGTGGCCGCCAGCCTTGGCGCGATCGGCGCCCTGCTCGACATCGGCGGGGCCCACCCCTGGTGGGCGATCGGCGTGTTCGCGATCTGCGTGATCGTGATTCACGGCCTGGTCGTGCTCGGCGAGCCCGAGACCGCCTGAGCTAGAAGCTGCAGGTCACGGCGCGCCCACCGGCGCGCCGTGGCACTGCCCCCAGCCGGACGGGCCGCCGCATGTGCACGGCGCGGCCGGGTCCCGCCTGGCGTCCTCGGCCGCGTACAGACCGCGGATATCTGAGGGTGCGCCGCCCCGCCCGAGCAGCTGTCCCATGACGCGCATCGGCCGGTCGACGTGATGGAAGAAGGCCAGGTAGCCGGGGCAGAGATAGTTCAGGCCCTCCTCTCCGTCGGCGGTTCTGGTGAAGCGATCCTTCGGGCAGCCCCCGTGGCAGGCGAAGCGCACGTCGCACTCAACGCACTGCCGGGGCAGGCTGTCCAACTTCGCCTGCCCGAACTCCTGCTGAGCCGGCGAGCCGACGAGCTCGACCATCGGCGTCTGCTCGATGTTTCCCAGCCGGTAGTCCGGCTCGACGTAGTGGTCGCAGGAGTACAGGTCCCCGTTGTGCTCCAGCGCCAAAGCGCTGCCACAGGTTTCCGAGTGCACGCACAGGCCCGGCGGCTCGCCGACCCAGTTGGCCAAGGCCACGTCAAACATCTGCACGAAGACCTCACCGATGTCCCGCCGCACCCACTCCTCGAACACGTCGATCAGGAACTGGCCGTACTGCTCGCCCGTGATCGAGCGTCCGGTGACCGCCTCGCCGCGCTGCACATACAGCGGCCGATCCCGCCAGGAGGACCAGGGCACAGTGCCGTCCAGGGCAGCCTCCGGCACCCGCTCGATGATCGGGATGAACTGCAGGTAATGCGCGCCGCACTCATCGCGCAGGAAGCGGTAGACCTCGAGCCCCCGGCCGGCGTTCTCGGCGTGCAGTGTGGTCAGGGCGTTGAACTCGACCCCCGCCTCGCGCAGGTGACCGAGACCGGCCATCACCCTGTCGAAGGTCCCCCGCCCCCCCTTGGTGACCCGGTAGGCGTCATGGATCTCCCGCGGGCCGTCGATCGAGATGCCGACCAGGAAATCGTTGTCCTTGAAGAAGGCCGCCCACTCGGCATCGATCAGCGTGCCGTTGGTCTGGATCGTGTGGAGCGCACGCTGCCCGGGACGAAGGTAGCGGCCGGCGACCTCCACCGAGCGCCGGAAGAAGTCGAGTCCCATCAGCGTCGGCTCCCCGCCCTGCCATGCGATCGTCACCTCCTGGACCTGTGAGTGAGCCTCGATCAGCTGGCGCAGGTAGGTGTCCAGCTGCTCATCGGACATCCGGAAGCGACTGTCCGGATAGAGCATCTCCTTGGACAGGAAGAAGCAGTAGTCACAGTCGAGGTTGCACTGCGCGCCGGTCGGCTTGGCCAGCAGGTGGAAGGCCGGCGGCGCCCGATGACCAGCCACGCCCGGCTCCGCTGCGCTCATGAGCTCATTCCGTCCACAGGCTCAGGTTACTCGGCGCAGATATCACGTAAAACGGAGAGGGCGGGATTCGAACCCGCGATGGAGTTTGATCCCCATACTCGCTTAGCAGGCGAGTGCCTTCAGCCACTCGGCCACCTCTCCCGGAGGCAGGGCTGCCAGTTTAGAGGCTGCCGGCGCGATCGGGCATTCGCCCCGTCGACTAGCCTTCGCTCAGCGCGGAAGGGTGGCAGAGCGGTTGAATGCACCGGTCTTGAAAACCGGCAGGCGGGCAACCCCCGTCTCGGGGGTTCGAATCCCCCCCCTTCCGCCTCTCACCCCGGGCCCTTGCCGACCTCGGCGGCGGTGCCGATCTCGATCACCGGGTGCTCGGCGGGCTCGAGCCAGCGCAGCTCGCGCAGGAGCTCCGGAATCGGCAGCGCCACACAGCCCTCGGTCGGTTCCCCCATCCAGGCATGCAGGAAGATCCCCGAGCCCGGGGCGTCGGCGCCGGAGATCGTCGGGTGCTCGTTGAAATCGATCACCGCCAGGTAGGGGTAGGCCCTCCGCTCGGTCCACAGCGCCTCCGACCATCCGGCGAACGGCGGCGTCGAGGAGCAGCCGACCTGCATGAACCGGTTGTAGGCGCTGCTGTAGGGGTCCTCATCCCACCAGTCCCCGCAGCCGAGGCGCCGGTACGGCTCATGCAGACCGCCGGGATCCGGTTCGTTGCCGTACATCGTGGCTCCGAACGCGAACACCCCCGTCGGGGTCGAGTGATCACCCTCACGGCGCACGTCTTTGAGCCCGCCCGAGCCGATCTCCGCGGTCCAGGCACCGAGCACCGCCCGCCACGGCGCGGTCGGGCTCGCCCGGCGGAAGCTGCGCAGCCGCGCCAGGCGATCGGCAGGGTCGCGGGAGGGGCTCGAGACGACTACGAGCTGAAGCGCCGATGCGGGGATTCTGAAGCGCCGGGGCGGCTGCGCGGTGGTGGCTGCCCGGGCGCCGGCGGTGCCCTGGGCGAGCCCCCCGAGCGCCAACGCGAGCAACAGGAATGCCCACACGAGAAGGCTGCGGGCCGAGGTCATTCGGGGCCGGAGCGCCACCCCCGGAGTCTGACACCACCGCGGCGGGGGTAGCCTGAAGCCATGTGCCGACTGTTCGGGATGAGCGCCGGTCCAGAGCGGGCCAAGGCGACCTTCTGGCTGCTTGACGCCCCCGACAGCCTCTCCGCCCAGAGCCACCGCGAGCCGGACGGCACCGGACTGGGCTGGTTCGACGAGCATGGCCGGCCCGCCCTGAGCAAGCAGCCGCTGGCGGCCTACGGCGATCGCGACTTCGCGACCCGAGCCCGAGAGGTCTCCTCGCACACCTTCATCGCTCATATTCGCTTCGCCTCGACCGGTGGCCTGGAGCTGCGCAACACCCACCCCTTCGAGCAGGCCGGGCGGCTGTTCGCGCACAACGGGGTGATCGAGGACCTCCCCCGACTCGAGCGCCAGATCGGAACGTCGCTGTCGCTGGTCGAGGGCGACACGGACTCCGAGCGCTTCTTCGCCCTGATCACGCACGAAATCGCCGCCCATGACGGGGATGTGGCGGGCGGGATAAGGAGCGCCTGCGGCTGGGTGGCGGAGAACCTGCCGCTGCTGTCGATCAACTTCGTGCTGAGCACCGCGACCGACGTGTGGGCACTTCGCTATCCCGACACGCACGAGCTGTTCGTGCTCGAGCGCGGCGCCGGCGAGGCGCTCGAGCAGGCCAGCCACCTGGGCTCACGGGTCCACTCCGATCACGGCGTGAGCAAGCCGCTCGTGACCATCGCCAGCGAGCGGATGGACGCCGACCCTGGCTGGCGAGCGCTCGATCCCGGGGAGCTGATCCACGTCGGCCCCGAGCTCGAGGTCGGCTCGCAGCGGATCCTCACGGGTCCCCCGGCGAAAGCCCTCAGCCTCGATCAGCTGACCGGCCACGCCCGCCAATCGCAGGCGAAGACGACCTAGCGGCAGGACTCAGAGGCCGGGCTCGGAGACAGCCGCGGCACTGCCGAGGACCTTCCCGGTCCCATCCAGCGCCTGCACGCTCAAATATGGACCCGAGGTCCCTCCGGGAAGTTTGATCGCCGTCTCGAAGCCCGCTCTCGGCACCGTGAGAATCGACCTGAGCGACCTCGCCGAGGCGCCCGCCAGCAGCCTCCACGAGGCGACCTGGGTGGCCCCGTTCCAGCTCGCATAGGCCGTGCCCGCGCCGGTTCCACTCGACACGTATGCGAATGCCGGCGGGTGCACCGGAGAGCCGACCCAGGGGAAGCGGAAGCTGCGGTAGGCCTGCGTGTGAACGGGGAAGTGCGCATCGAAGATCGTCGTCCCCTGCGGGCTGAGCTCCGACAGGAACGGTTCCTGTCCCCAGCCGACGAACCAGTCGCCGTTCGACAGCGCCTGGGCGTTCCCCTGGCTTTCCACCACCAGGCCCGGGGTATGAAAGAACTGACTCACCAGGGTGGCTTCCCCGGTCGTGGGATTCAGGCTGATCACGATCCCCCGGGACTGGGGATGGACGGTCGGCGAGGAGCCGTTGTCGAACAGGCTGATCGAGCCGTCCGGCAGTTCGCGCGGGTCGTGCTGCCACGCCGTCCTGGTCCCGGGGCCGTTCTTGAAGGTGCTCCGTTTGCCCCCCAGACGCCAATTGATCAGTCCCGTCGCGGCCGCCACGTCGTAGATCGTCCAGGTGTTGCGCGAGGAGATCAACAGGCTCCCGTCACGGTCGAGGTTGATCGAGTTGATGTGGAAGAAGTCGTAGGGATACGGCGCCGTCGAGCGTTTCGCCGATGCGTAGGAGTCGCTCAGCGCGACATGGTCCAGACTCGTCCATTCGTACATCACGAGGCCCGTCCGGATGTCGATCTCCTGCATCACCCCGTCGGTGAGGCCGCTGTATGAGGACCCGCCGGCCGAGGACAGGTTGCAGAGGATCGGGAAGTAGGAGGTCACAAGCGCCGTCCCCTGAGGGGTCAGCTGCAGCTCGTGGAGGTCAACCTGGTGGCCGTTGCCCGCGCGCACGTGGGCGATGTCCTGATAGGCGCTGTCGGCGATCACCCCTTCGCCCGTGCCGAACCCGTGAACCGAGATGTTCCCCTGCCACCACGTCAGCACAGGCTTGCCGGAGTATTCCTGGACCCGCAGGTCCGTGGCGAAGGTGTCCCGCGGCAGCGCCTTGAACCACAGCAACCCCCCCGAGGGATCGAGGATCATCGGACCGGCCTGCCCGGGGCCCGTATAGGGCGCGGTGAAGATGTCGCCGGGCGCTGCGCCGGGGCCGTTCGCGGTGACCGTCACGGTCGGCGGGCGCAGATCGCTACGCGAGCGGAAGTGCTGTTCCTGAGCCGCCGTTCCGGAGTGAATCGTCTCGGGTGTGGAGCTGATCGTGTCGGGGGCGGCGACGACGAACACGTCGAGGATCGAATGGGAGACACCCCCGGCCCGCAGGCGCGCCCTGACGGTGACGCGCTCGCTGGGGTCGAATGGCCGGCTTGGCAGGAACGACGCCCCGTCCCCCTGCGAATACGCCTTCAGCTGGCCGCTGTGGAGGCCGCTCACGGTCCCCGTGACGCTCTGCACGCTCAGCTCCGAGGCCGGGACCCCGAGAAAACTGATCTGCGTCTGCGGCGAAGCGTCCCTGGTGCCCGGCAGGGGCGATATTGTTACGGCCCCGGCCTGCAGAGCCGAAGTATTGAGGCTCGCGGGAACGCACGTTGGCGCGGACTGCGCCGCTGCGATGGCGGTCAGGCCGGCCAAACCCATACCAAGGGCCAGAGCCGGCCCCAGGATGAGAGCCCGAAAATAGGTCATGGATTCCGAGCAGCATAGGAGAGTCGATCGCCGCACGTTCCTGAAGGGGACGCTGATCGCGGGCGGCGTCGCCGCGGGCGCCGGCCTCGGGATCCGGGCGCTCGCCGACGGCGGTGCGGACTCCTCAAACGCCCCCGCCGTTCCCCCGGTGCCGGCGGCCACCAGCAAGCGCCGGCGCTCGAGTGCCCAGCCGAACATCCTCGTGATCGTCGTCGACCAGTTGCGCTTCCCGCAGTGGTTCTCGGCGACTTCGATGGGCATGCAGCTGGCCCCGAACCTGCGCCGCCTGAGTCAGGATGCCATCACCTTCGGGCGCTACTACACCGCTTCGAACGACTGCACGCCGGCCCGCGCGGCGATGCTGACCGGCCTCTACACCCACCAGACCGGGTGCATGATCACCGGGGGGAGCACCCTCGACCCGGGCTTCCCGACCTGGGGCACGATGCTCCGCGAGCACGGCTATCAGACCCGTTGGCTCGGCAAGTGGCATCTGACCCATCACGACAACCACTGGTCCCCGGCGGCTGGGGAAGCGGCCTTCCAGACCTACGGCTTCTCCGGCGGCATCTACCCCTCGCCCGACGGCGGCCCAGGGCAGGGATGGCACACCGACCCGAAGATCGCCGCCGGCTTCGACGAGTGGTTTCGCGCCGAAGGGGGCTCTGAACCCTGGTGCACGACGGTCTCCTTCGTCAACCCTCACGACATCGCCTGGTGGTACGTGTGGAGCGACAGGGTCGCCGCCGAGGCGACGGCACGCCCCACCGTGCGCCGGCTGCCTCCCAACTTCGAGACCCCGGAACTGCTGGACGAGCGGCGCAAGCCGCGCCTGCAGCGATCGCTGCAGGAGACGGCGGCCGCCTCGTTCGGCCCGGTCCCCTTCGAAGGTCCGGAAGCCGTGCCGATCTGGCTGGCCTTCCTCGATCTCTACACCAAGCTCCAGCGCGAGGTGGACCGCCACATCGGCAACGTCATGAGGACGCTTGAAAGCCGCCCCGAGGTCGCCGCCAACACGGTGATCGTGTTCACCTCCGATCATGGCGAGTATGGCGCCTCGCACGGCCTGCGCGGCAAGGGCGCGGCAGCCTATGAGGAGGCCACCCGCGTGCCGCTGATCGTCAAGGACCCCCGGGGCAAGCTGACCACCGCGCCCGGGACGCTCAGGACCCAGCTTGCCTCGAGCGTCGATCTGGCGCCGCTGATGCTCACGATCGGCACCGGGTCGAACGCCTGGCGAGCGGAGGCTCACTATGCGCACCTGGCCGGCCGCCTCGACCTGGCGGCGATCATGGCGAACCCGAACGCCCCCGGACGTCCCTACATCCTGCACGCGACCGACGAGGTCGTGACGGAGTTCGCCGTGGAACCGTATTCCGCCGACGCGCCACTGCACATCGTCTCGCTGCGCACGCCCGAGGCGAAGTATGCGACCTACTCGCACTGGCCGGACGAAGGAATCGAACCGATATCCGCCGGTCGCGAAGCCGAGCTCTACGACTACTCCACCACCGCCGGACGGCTGGAGATCCACAACGGGGCAGACCACAGCCCGCTCGAGCAGGGCCTCTTCGAACAGCACGAACACGCCTTCGCCCATGAGCTTCGCGAGCCCCTTCCCCAGCGCCTGAAGGCCGCTCACGGCCGCGGCTTCGCCGACTATTTCTCAACCGCCCGGGTGGCCGCCGCCAAGGCGGCCACCCGGCGCAGGACGCGCTCGGAAGACACTGTCGGGCAGCTGACGGACCACCAGGGTCCGCCGGCACCCCGCGAGCGTCCGGCGCTCAGAGGTGCTTCGGGGCCGAAGCACCGAGAACGCCACCCGAAGGGCTGAGCGCCTGGACCGCGATGAAGCTGCCCGCGGCCGGCGCCCGCGGCAGAGTGATGCGCGGTCTCAAAGCCGCTCCGGGCGCGTGTTGTGAGCGGCGTCATGGCACTGGCGCTGCCACCGGCCAGGACGCGCCAGGAGGCAACGCCGGTGGCGCCGTTCCAGCTCGCGTAGACGCCGGCCCCGGCTCCCGAGGGCACGTAGGCGAAGCTCGGCGGGACCGACGGCTGGGCACTCCATTCCTGGCGGAAGGTCCGGTAGGACTCATAGCCGGGCGGCAGGTGCGCATCGAACAGGACCCTGCCATTCGGGGCATATTCTGAGAACCAGGGCGCCTGGCCCCAGCCGATCATCCAGTCCCCGTCTTCCAGCACCTGCAGGTTGCCCTGACTACCGGCTATCAGCGACGGTGAGTGCTCCACCCGGCGCGTGAGGGTGGCCGTCTTTCCGCTCGCCCTGAGCGAAAGTTCGATCGCCCGCGACTGCGGATGCACGGCCGGCGTCGCGCCGTTGTCGAAGAACGTCAGGTTGCCGTTGGCCTGTTGGCGGGCGTCATGCTGGAAGGCCGTCATCGCGCCCGGGCCGAGCTTGTAGCTGGAGTGCTTCCCGCCGATCTGCCACAGCACGCGACCGGTCCTCTGATCGACGTCATAGGCGCTCCACGTGTTGCGCGCGTCGATCAGCAGGCTGCCGTCGTGCTGGGGATCGACCGAGTTGATGTGGAAGAAGTCAAACGGTTCCTTCTGGCTGCCCGGATGGGGTGCGACGTAGGCGTCGGTCAGCGGCACGTGGTCGAGGCTGTGCCACTCGTAGCGAACCAGCCCCGTCCTGATGTCGACTTCCTGCATCAGCGTGTCGGCGACCGCTCCCGCGGCGGGCCCGCCGATCGCCGACAGGTTGCAGTCGATCCCGTCATAGACCGTGATCAGGGCGCTGCCGTTGGGTGTGATCCTAAATTCGTGGAGGTCCGCCTGATATCCGTTTCCGGCCCTCACCACGTGGATCACCTTGTAGGAGCTGTCGGCTATCACGATTCCCGACTTGTGGCTCGTCGCTGTGACCAGCGGATCCTGCCACCACGTCAGGACCGGCTTGCCTTCCCAGCTTTGAACTCTGAGGTCGGCCGCCCTCGCACCGGAGGGACTCAGCGGTTTGAACCAGATCAGGCCCCCTTTTTCATCGAGGATCATCGGGCCGTACTGCCCGGGGCCCGAATAGGGCGCCAACAGCACCTCGCCCGGGCTTGCCGCAGCGGAATGCGCGGTAACGGTCACCTTCGGCGGTTTGAGGTCGCCTCGCGAGCGAAAGCTCTGAAAATCACTGGGCTTGGCCGGGGGAGCGGGGCTGCCGCCGGCTTCTCCGAACGTGTCCGGGACCGCGACGGTGAAGCTGAAGGCCAGGTTCGTCCGGGTCGAGCCGGACAGGACCGCCCCGTGGACGGAGACCGTCTCGCCCGGAGAGAAGGGCCGCGATGGAACGAAGCTCGCCCCGTCTCCCTGGGAGTAGGCCAGCAGCCGGCCAGGGTGACGCCCGCTGCGCGAGCCACTCACCGCGATTTCGGCGAGCTGCGCCGCCGGGACGCCGCGGAGACTGATCTGGGTCGCCGGCGAGGCGTCACGGCTCTCAGGCAGCGGCGAGACGGTCACGAGCCCCCCGACCACGGCCGATCGGTTGAGCATCGCCGGGGCGCATGAGGCCTCTCCGGCCAGCGACGCCGCGGCCGAGGAGGGCTGAGTGTCAGCCGCCAGCGAGATCTGAAGGGCCGAGCGGGAGGTCCTTCCCGCCGGAATGAGCACGACGGCCACCAGCGCGAGCAGCCCGACAGCAAGACGGGCGGCTCTCAGGTTTTCACCGCGGCCGAGGTGCCGATCACGTTGCCCTGCGAGTCGAGTGCCTGCACCTGGACATATGGGCCGGCCGTGGGCGCCGAGATCGTCGTCTGGAACCCGGTCCTGGCTCCGCTGGCAACGGGGGACAGAGAGCCCGCCGAGCTACCCGCCAGCACCCTCCAGGAGGCAACTTCGGTGGCCCCGTTCCAACTCACGGAGACCGCCACGGTGCCCGTGCCTGCGGGCTTTGCGTCGACGGCCGGCGAGCTCTTCGGATGGCCCGTCCAGGGTGAGAGATAGGTCCGGAAGTCCTGGACGTTCTTGCCGAGGTGACCGTCCAGGATCACGTGGCCACTCGCGTCGTACTCGGTGAAGTCCGGCAGCCCCCCATAACCCATCAGCCAGTCGCCGCCGGGCAGGGTCAGGGTGTTGCCCTGGCTCGAGGCGAGCAGTGTGCGTGTCGGGTTGGTGAACGCCTTGACCAGGCTCACAGTGTGGTTGCCCTGATTGAGCGACAGCAGCAGCCCCCTCGACTGCTTCTCCTTTGGCGGGTTCGCCGCATTGTCGAACACCGAGATGACGCCCCCCGGCTGGAACTCGGCGTCGTGCTGCCAGTAGAAGCGCGTCGAGGATGGTCCCTTGAAGCTCGAGTGCGAGCCGCCGAGGCGCCAGCGGATGGCACCGGTGCGAAGGTCGACGTCGTAGATCGTCCAGGTGTTGCGCGAGGAGAGCAGCAGGTCGCCTGAGGTGCCAGGATCGACCGAGTTGATGTGGACGTAGTCCCAGGGGTAGCTCGCTTTGGGGACCGGGTTGTTGGATTCGCTGAGCGGCACATGCCCGTCGGCGTGCCACTCCCACATGACCAGGCCGGTCTTGATGTCGACCTCCTGCACCACCGAGTCCGTGAGCACGCCGTTGGACAGTCCGTGCAGCGATGAGAGGTTCATCTTGATCGGGTCGAAGGCGTCGATCCAGGCGGTGCCTTCGGGCGTGAAACGGACCTCATGGAGATCCTCGTGGTAGCCGTTTCCGGCGCGGATCTTCGCGATCTGTTCGTAGGAGTTGTTGGCGATGATCGTTTCGCCCTGCCCGAAGCCGACCTCGAGGATTCGCCCCTGCCACCAGCTCAGAACTTCTTTGCCCTCGTACTGCTGCACCTTGAAGTTGGTCGCTGCCGTGTTTGCCGGCAGCGGGTGGAACCAGACGAGGTTTCCGGCCTGGTCGCTGATCATCGGACCCGGCATGCCCTTTCCCTGGTAGGGCGCCATGAACAGATCCCCCGGGGCCGCCGAGGGCTTCGCCGCCGTCAGGATCTTCACCGAGGATGGCTGTAGGGCCGGAGCCGAGCTGAAGTGCTGGATCGCGTTCGGGTCGCCCGGGTTGATCGGGAACTGTTTCTGACTGACCGAGTACTGGTGGGCGATCGTGAAGCTCGTGCTGGCGGACCCCGTGTTGGGCCCAGCGATGATCTGTGCGTGCACGGTGACCTTCTCGCCGGCACGGAAGGGGTGGCTCGGCAGGAAGCTCTCCCCCGTCCCAGTCGAGTACGCCCTCAGGACGCCGCCATGAACTCCACTGGAGGAGCCCGTGACGGTCACACTGCCCACCTTCGTACCGGCGCCCCCCAGGAAGCTGATCTGGGTGCTGGGCGAAGCGTCCGGCGTGCCCGGCATCGGCGAGACGGCCACCGGATTGGCCTGCGAAGCGGATGCACCAACGGCCGCCGGCGTCGAGGCGGATGAGGCACTCCCGCAGGCGATCAGGGCAATCGCACAGCCGAGGCCGGCCAGCGGCAGGGTCGCTTTGCGTAGCTCACTCATGCCGCGGCCACAATATCGGCCCGGCGGATGGTGCTCGCCGGTTACCTCCGATTGGCTCTACTCCGCGGCCTCGTTGGGGTCTTCCTGCCCGGCGAGGTGCAGCGAGCTCTCGAGAACCGTCGCCAGGTGCTCTTCCTGGATCGGGAGGGCCCAGCCGGCCAGGTCCTTGACGGAGGCGATCCCCGCTCGCTCGCCGAGCTCTTTGACGATCGCCCAGTGACCGACCTCGCCGGCCTCAGCCATCGTGAGGAACTCGAACCCGTCGAGAGCGTCCTCCTCATCCGCGAGGTAGGTCTTCATCATCTCGACCACCTCCTGTCTGGTTTCGCGTGCCGCGTCCAGGATCGCCGTCTTCTTGCCGTCGAACTCGCCGGCAACGGCCGTGCAGCGCTCCTCCGTCTCGGCTGCCTGCTGGTGCATGCGCTCCAACGTCCCGGCAAGCTCCCGCTCGTCGTCCTCCAGCATTCCCTTGACGGTCTCCACTGCGCCCTTGGATGCCGCGGCGAGGCCGAGCACCTCGGCGATCTTGCTCTCCAGATTGGTCAGCTCAGCCATTGTGTCTCCTTGTCGGGGGTCGGGATCAGGGTCTACCCCTACCCGGCCCTCGGTCGGTCAATCACCCGAGCGCCCTCCGAGCTGCACGTGCCCCCTTTGGCGTTTCAGCGGACCGATCGCGGGTCACCAGTGCAACGTGGCACACAACGAGATCGACATCGGCACCGTGCCCGAGCGCGTATTCGAGGTGCTCTCAGACCCTCGATCGTTCGCTCGCTGGGTGGTGGGCTCGCGTGAGATTCGCAGCGCCGACCGCGACTGGCCGGCGGTGGGAACGGCGTTCGACCACAAGGTCGGGCTCTGGCCGATAACTCTCTCCGATCATTCCGAAGTTCTCGAGGCAGAGGCTCCGCATTCGCTGAGGCTGCTTGTGAAGGCCAGGCCCTTCACACGGGCCTATGTGACGCTTCGTGTGCATCCCGCGCCGGGCGGCTCGAGGGTTGAGATGGATGAGGTCGCCGCCGACGCTCGCAGCAGGCTCTTTTTCAACGCCCTCACCGATCCACTCGTGCGTACCCGCAACCGAGAGTCGCTGCGACGGCTGAAGGCGCTCGCGGAGCGCAAGGAGCCGATGCCCACGGGCGAGCTGCCGACCCGCGACGACGACCGCGAGGCGCACGTCACGGCCAGTAGCCGCCCGGCGCCCAGCTGAGGTGATCACCTACCCTCAGAGCATGGGGAGAAGACTGCTCGTGAGCCTGACGGTGCTGCTCGGCGCGCTGGCCGTGCCAGCGGCCGCGACGGCCTCCGACGCCTCGGCGACGAGGGCCTATGTCCACGCCAACTACGCCCTCGTCGCAGCCGGCCACGCCAACATCGCGCGTAGCGAAGCGGCGGTCAAAGGAATCGTCGCGCAGGTTCGCGGCGAGTGCCCCGCGGCCGCATCGGGCTCGCCCCAGGACGGCGAATCGACGCAGCTGAGCAATGAGCTGATCGGACTGATGGTGCTCACCGGCGGTACGGTCGATCGACCAGCCGTCGCGGCCTATCTGCACTCCGTCGCGGGGCTGCGCTGGAGCAGCGGCTCGATAAACCGGTCCGTCGCCGAGTACACGAGGATGCTCCGCACCCTTTACGGCCTGAGCAAGCCGTCGGTATGCGCGGACATCAGGGCGTGGGCCTCCAGCGGCTGGAGGAAGCTGCCCCCCGCGACCGCTCCCTTCGTGAAGAGCTTCATCCCGAACTGGGTCTCGCTCGGGGTCCTCCCGGCGGGCCTGGCCCGGTTTGAGACACCTGACCTGAAGCCGATCGCCCGGCGCTCGGCGCAGTTCGAATCGCAGCTGATGGAAATGGAAGCCCGTCTCGTCGACACCTGGGGGGACATCATGAACGAGCTGGTACTGAACCCCTGAGTGTCAGGCGACCGCCCGCAGGTGGCGGTAGGGCGTGCCGCGAAGCTCTCGGACGAGCGCATCAAGGACACCCTCCTCGTCCTCCTCGCGCCCATCGGTGACCGCTTCGATCACTGCCCGCTTGCGCTCCAGCAGCGTGGCGATCGTCTCATCCACCGTCTCGGCGGCCAGCAGGTAGTAGGCCGTCACCGCGTCGCGCTGGCCGATCCGATGGCAACGATCCTCTGCCTGGTCGTGCTTGGCCGGCGTCCAGTCGAGCTCAAGGAAGGCGACATTTGAGGCCCTGGTGAGGGTGA
This sequence comes from uncultured Solirubrobacteraceae bacterium, assembly GCA_963744035.1. Lineage (GTDB taxonomy): Bacteria > Actinomycetota > Thermoleophilia > Solirubrobacterales > Solirubrobacteraceae > Palsa-744. The sequence goes on from CAVURZ010000004.1 coordinate 148,368, forward strand.
GGCCCTGCCCGGCGACCTCCATCGAGCAGACGATCAGCTGGTTTCCGGGGGCGTCGGCAGCCTGGAAGGCACGCAACGCCGAATCCCGCTCGCCGGGACGGTCTTCGCCGAGGATGTGCAGCGCCGAGGGGAACCGCTCGATCACCGCGCGCTGGACCTCGCGGTGGCGCGCGAAGACGACCAGCCGCTCACCCGAGGTGGTGAAGTCGTGGATCCAGGCAAGGGCCGAGGCGAGCTTGCCGCGGGCAGCCAGCAGCTTCAGCGCGTTGAGGCGAACCAGCCGTTCGGCCCGCAGCGCAGCGGCAACCTTCGCGTCGAGCTCGCTCAGGTCCAACGGCTGAGAGCGAAGCCACGCCAGCAGGTCGCGCTCGGCCAGCCGGTATTCAGACTCGTTGTCCAGCTCGACCGGCACGACCGCCCGGGTCTTTGCCGGCAGCTGCGGCAGCACGTCCTTCTTCAGGCGCCGCACATAGCAGCGCGCCCGCAGGTGCCAGTGCAGGCGCTGGTGTGCATCGCCGCCACGGAAGCGCGTGCCGAACTGCACCCCTGACCCGAAGTCCTCGAGCCGGCCGAGGATCCTCAGCTGGGAGATCAGCTCGGTCGGCCTGTTTACGATCGGCGTGCCGCTGAGGGCCAGGACGAGCCCATCGTCCTGGACGCCGGCGGCGAGCTTCTGCACGGCACGCGTCCGCTTGGCGGCCGGGTTCTTGCAGTAGTGCGCCTCGTCGATCACGACCGCCGCGGGGCGCTCGGCGAGCAGCTCATCGAGACGGGCATCGAGGATGTCGTAGTTGACGACCGTCAGCTCCGCGTCGCCGGGGCCCGCGGAGCGGCTGAGGCCGGACAGCAGCCGCACCGTTCGGCCCGGCAGCCAGTGTTCGATCTCGCGCACCCAGTTGAGCTTGAGGTTGGCCGGACAGACCACCACGGCCGGAAAGGCATCGGCCGCCTGCACCGTCGCCAGCGCCTCGATCGTCTTACCTAGGCCCTGCTCGTCGGCCAGGAACGAGCGCCGGCGGCGCAGCAGATAGCTCACCCCGGCACGCTGGAAGGGCTTCAGCTCGCCGCCCAGGCCAGGGACCTCGAGCTCCGCATCCTCGGCGGCCGACAACGCGACGAGGCCTGCCGAGCGGGCATGTTCCTCGCGGATCTCCTGCAGCAGAGCAAGCGCGTCCTCCTCGACCCACACTCGCCCCTCTGCGAGCAATCTGTCGAGCTCGGGAACGCAGAACGGGTCGGCGCGGATCGCCGGCAGGACGGCATGCTCCCGGGCCGCCGCCGTGCCGCCGAGTGGTAGCAGAGCACCTTTGAGCGCCGCAAAGCGCTCCACCAGCGAGGGATCGTGCCCGGGAGCCAGCACGAACGTGGGGTCCTCATGGACCACCGAGCACTCCAGCACCGCCGGCGGCGCGGGACGACCCTCCTCCAGTGCGGCGACGCAGCGACGGGCCGCCGGGCTGGACCACCCCTCGAGGCGCTCATCGATCAGCCGCCAGGACTCCTCCGTGAGCGGGACGGTCGCGCCGCCCGGCGCACGGGTGGCACGCTCGCGCAGCTCGCTCGGCAGGCGGTCGAAATCTCCGATCAGCATGAACACCGGCTCCTCGGCGGTCCCCTCGACCTCGATGTTTCCCCGCCAGGTCGTCGCCCGGTGCAGCCAGGCCCCGATGCGAGGGTCGACCTCGACATCCTCGATGTGTCCGAGCAGCTCACCGAGGCGCTCCGCGTCAGCCTCCACCGCCGCCAGCCCGACGCTCCCCTCGGGCCCCTCGCGCGAACCCAGTCCGAGGCGGCCGGCCAGCACCCGTGCCATCGCCGCGGCACGCTCTCCGATCAGGATCCAATGGGCCCCCCGACGGTCCCGGCGAAATTCGATGTCATGGCGTTTGCGGGCGAGCTCACCGCTGGTAGGCGTGTGCGCGGGCCTTCCTTCGCGGTCGCGGATCGTGCGTTTGGCGCCGTCGCTCGCGAGCAGGCCCCCTGCACCACCGTCGAGTGAGCTGACGAGGGCCGCCGAGCGCTCATCGACGGGGATGAGCGCCCTGCCGATCGCCTCGATCTCGCGTGCCTCGGGATGCTCGAGCAGCGCCGCGACCGCCTCGGGCGCTCCGTCCGTCGCAAAGCTGAACCACCAATCGGAGTCCGGACGGGCGAGCTCCACGACGCACTGCCGGCGTGGCCGTCGGGCCCGGGCACGCCGGATCGCCCTGCTCAGCGACTCCTCGACGTCCGGCTCCCCCGGCAGCGCCTCGAGGATCCTTGCCAGCGCCTCCGCCTGCTCAGGGCCGAGCGGCAGGCACCAGGCCCGCTCCCCCGGATCCCAGCGACGGCCAGGGATCGCACGCAGCAGCTGGCGTAGATCCTCGTCGTAGGGAAACCGGAGGATCGCCTCATCTCGGTAGAGCGATGCTGAGAAGGACGGAGAAGACACGAGCTCAGCACGATAGGCCCATCCGAGGATGCACAGCCCGATGCGCCTTCGCGCTCAACCGACAGGCGTGAGGTTCAGGCGTCCTGCTCGACCTTCGCCAGGCCCTTGTTGACCGAGCGGGTCAGCGAAAGCTTGACCATCGCGGCGAGCCCGGGGATCGGCGAGGCGAGGCGGATGTCATAGAGGAACCGGGTCCCCTCTCCCTCGGGCGCGAACGTCATCACCCCGACGTGGCCGCGCAGAGGCGTGCCCTTGGTGATCCGGTAGACGATCCGCTCGTACGGCACGAACTCGGTGACGGTCTCCTCGAACGCCGGCGCCGGGCCGATTTTGAGGCTGCGCACGGAGCCGACCCCGTTACGGTCGCTGTCCCCATCGCGCAGCCTGGTGATCTTGGCGCCGAACAGGTCAGCCAGGTACTCGTGCTCGGAGAGGTAGGTGAAGATCCGCTCGGGCGGCTTGGCGAAGTGGTGCTCGACCTTCACGTGGTGTGCTCGCATCGGACACACCCTATTCGGCCGGGACTGGATAATGCTTCGATGGTGGATGTCCATGCGTGGTGGAACGGCGGCGAGCGGGTTCCGCTCGGGCTCGGAGGCTCCGAGCGAAAGGTCTTCCTGCGCGCCGACGGTGCCGGGCCGGACGTGACCCTGCTGCATGGATTCCCGAGCTCCTCACACGACTGGTCGAAGGTGGCTCCCCTGCTCGGCGGACATCGGCTCGTGATCCCCGACTTCCTAGGCTTCGGCGCCAGCGAGAAGCCGGCCGACCACCGCTACTCGCTGCTCGAGCAGGCGGACCTGGTGGAGGCAGTGTGGGCACACGAGGGCGTTACGTCGACCCGGATCGTCGCGCACGACTACGCCGTCTCCGTCACGCAGGAGCTGCTCGCGCGCCGCGCCGAGGGCAAGCTCGCGGTCGAGCTGACAGGAGTCCAGCTGCTCAACGGCGGCGTCTATCCCGAGTTGCACCGACCGCAACCGTTACAGGTCGCACTGCTCGACCGCGAGCAGGGACCGCAGATCAGCGCCATGGTCAACGAGGAGCTGTTCGTCATGGGCCTGGCGCCGACGTTCGCGCCGGGGTTTGACGCCGCGGCCGACAGCGGCGAGATCTGGCAGGCGACCGCGCGCGACTCCGGCGAGCGGATCTCCCACCTCCTGATCAAATACATCACCGACCGTGAGACCCACGGCGCGCGGTGGACCTCAGCGCTCGAGCAGACGGACGTACCGCTCGGCTTCATCTGGGGGATGCTCGACCCTGTATCCGGCGCGCATATGGCAGAGCGCATCCGCGAGCGCCTACCGGACGCTCCGTTTCTCGCGCTGGGGGAGGTCGCTCACTGGCCAGCGTTGGAAGCGCCAGGGGCCGTCGCCGCCGCCATGCTCGCCGCCGCTTAGCTTCGGGTTTCGCTCACAGCGCGGGGGGACGCGGAGCTCCATTCCGCGCCCCCCACGCTCTGCCTGCTGACGCGACAGCGCGCTCCCCAATGCGCTCCGACGGCGCCTCGCGTCGGCAACCTCACAAGATGATCGGAATCGTGGCCGCAGATTCCACCGCCGCCGTACCGGCGACGTTTTTGGCGGTCACCTTGACCTTGAGCGACATACCGATTTCGCCGATCACCGGTGTGAAGGCGCTTTTCGTCGCACCGCTGATTTCGCTGCACACGCCTTTGCTCGTGCAGTGAATCCACTGGAATGCGTAGGTGATCGGTTCCGTGCCGCTCCAGGTGCCTTCAGTCGCCACCGCCGGCGTCCCGGCGACGGGAGCGGCGACGACCACAGGCGCGATCGTGTTTTTCGGGAGTACGCCCTGAACTTCAGACGTCGGCGAGGATTCCGCCGTGCCGGTGCCGGCGATGTTTTTCGCGATCACCTTCACCCGCAGCCTGTGGCCGACGTCAGCGGCGGCGACCGCGTAGGTCGCCAGGATCGACGGCGCCTGCGCCGTCGCGCATTCCGCCCCGGACGTGTTGCAGCGCAGCCATTCGTATTCGTAGAGGATCGGTTCGGTGCCCGTCCATTTACCCGAGGACGCCGTCAACAGCTGACCCGCCGTCGCGGTCCCCGACACCGTCGGCGCTTCGGTGTCTTTCGGGCCGACGCCGAGGATTTCGGTCGTCGCAGACGAGGCCTTCGAGACCGACCCCGCCACATTTTTCGCCGTCACCACAACGAGGATCGTGTGGGCAGCGTCACCATCCGGGATCGTGAACGTGGATTTCGTCGCACCGGGGATCGGTTCGCAACCCGCCCCCGATTTACCGCAAAGTTCCCACTGGAACGAGTAGCTGATCGGTTCCGTCCCTTTCCAGGTGCCTTCAGTCGCCGTCAGCGTCTGACCCGTGATCGACAGACCGACAATCGCGGGCGCCAGAACGTCTTCCGGCAACACCCCGGCGACTTCGCCCGTCGGCGAAGATTCCGCCGTGCCGGTGCCCGCGATGTTTTTCGCGATCACCTTCACCCGCAGCCTGTGGCCGACGTCAGCGGCGGCGACCGCGTAGGTCGCCAGGATCGACGGCGCCTGCGCCGTCGCGCATTCCGCCCCGGACGTGTTGCAGCGCAGCCATTCGTATTCGTAGAGGATCGGTTCGGTGCCCGTCCATTTACCCGACGACGCCGTCAACAGCTGACCCGCCGTCGCGGTCCCCGACACCGTCGGCGCTTCGGTGTCTTTCGGGCCGACGCCGAGGATTTCGGTCGTCGCAGACGAGGCCTTCGAGACCGACCCCGCCACATTTTTCGCCGTCACCACAACGAGGATCGTGTGGGCAGCGTCACCATCCGGGATCGTGAACGTGGATTTCGTCGCACCGGGGATCGGTTCGCAACCCGCCCCCGATTTACCGCAAAGTTCCCACTGGAACGAGTAGCTGATCGGTTCCGTCCCTTTCCAGGTGCCTTCAGTCGCCGTCAGCGTCTGACCCGTGATCGACAGACCGACAATCGCGGGCGCCAGAACGTCTTCCGGCAACACCCCGGCGACTTCGCCCGTCGGCGAAGATTCCGCCGTGCCGGTGCCCGCGATGTTTTTCGCGATCACCTTCACCCGCAGCCTGTGGCCGACGTCAGCGGCGGCGACCGCGTAGGTCGCCAGGATCGACGGCGCCTGCGCCGTCGCGCATTCCGCCCCGGACGTGTTGCAGCGCAGCCATTCGTATTCGTAGAGGATCGGTTCGGTGCCCGTCCATTTACCCGACGACGCCGTCAACAGCTGACCCGCCGTCGCGGTCCCCGAGACCGTCGGCGCTTCGGTGTTGACGGGCCCGACGCCGAGGATCTGGGTCGTCGCTTCGGAGGTGGCCGATGCGGTGCCCGCGGAGTTGGAGGCCGTCACGATGACGCGCAGCGTGTCACCGGCGTCGCCGGTGGCGATCGTGTATTTCGCTTCGCTCGCGCCGGCGATCGGTTCGCAGGATGCGCCCGAGGCGTTGCAGAGCTCCCAGTGGTAGGCGTAGGCCGGTTCGGTTCCTTTCCAGATCCCTTCCGTGGCTGTGAGGGTCTGGCCCGTCACGCTGAGCCCGAGGATCGTCGGCGGAAGGACGTCTTCGGGAGCCTGCACCCCGCCGCCGGTGATGCTCGTTTCCGGTGAGGTGGCACTGGCTTTACCCTCGGCGTTGGTGGCGGTGACGACGACCTCGAAGGCATCGCCGATTTCACCGGTCCCGACCGTGTAGACGTCTTCGGTGGCTCCCGGGATCTCTGTGCAGCCGCCGCCGAAGGGCGAACAGCTGAGCCACTGATAGGTGTAGTTGAAGGGAGGGGTGCCGACCCAGGTCCCGTTGTTCGCCGTCAGTTGCTGGCCGGGAAGGACGATGCCCGAGATGCTCGGCGGCCCGAGGTCGATGGGCGAGCCGGGGAGAACCTTCGCGCTGGCCTTCGACTTGGCGCTCGCTTCGCCGGCGCCGTTGTGAGCCACCACGAGGGTGCGGAGCTTCAAGCCGATGTCGGCCGTCTGTGCACGGTAGGTCTTTTCGGTGGCACCTGAGATGAGCTGGCAGGACTGGCCTTTGCAGCGCTCCCACTGATAAGTGAACGTGAGCGGCGTCGTGCCCTTCCAGGTTCCTTCACCGACGCTCAGCACCCGTCCGTCCACCGCTTCGCCGCTGACCGTCGGCGGCTTGCGTCGCTTCGGCGGAGCCGGAGCGACGATCGCGCTGGGCGCAGAGGTCGCTTCTTCGACACCGTCCTTGTTGCTGGCCCTGATCGTGACCTCCAGACGATGGCCAACGTCGCTCCTCACCGGCTTGTAGGAGGTCTTGCCGGCGCCGGCGATCGGTTCGCATTCGGTGCCCGAGGCGCTGCACAGCGACCAGCTGTCGGCGTAACGAAACGGCGAAGCTCCGGTCCAGGTCCCGCGGATCGCCTTGACCTTCCTTCCTTCGGCCGGCATGCCGGAAACCGCCGGGCTGGCGGTGTTCTGCGGCGCGCCGGTTGCCCGTTCGGCGGCCGCCGTGGTGGCGCCGAGAGCTGCGATCCCAAGCAGTGCTGCGACTACCGATACCGACACCTGGAATGCTCGTGTAGCGCGGACGAGCGGGCCCGCCGACCAACGCGGCCTCCGCGTCCTTGCATCATCCTCGCGCCCCCTGCGTGAGCACATCCCCGTCCGCTCTGGCACGGTTCCTCCTCGACGTCGGCACGGCCCCTCCACCCGTGCGAAGGCGGATCCTGGCAGAGCCTTCCTTGACTGTCAACCCTCGCCGATGCCGCCGCGGATAAGGGGCAGGATCTCCCCCAGGCTTCTCACGACGTGCGCGCCGGCCTGCTCCAGGACCGCGGGCTCGGTTTCCCCGGCGTATCCGAACACCCGCATGCCGGCTCTTCGTGCCGCTGTGACGCCGGACGGGGTGTCCTCGACGACAACGCACTCGGGCGGCGTGAAGCCCATCGTGGCGGCTGCGTGAAGGAACAGGTCCGGGTGGGGCTTGCCGCGCGGCACCTGCTCGGCGGAGAATCGCCAACGCTCCTCGAACAGCCCGTCGAGCCCGGTCAATGAGAGCGAGCGCCGGGTCTTCTCGAGGCTTGCCCTGGGAGGCGACGCAGATCGCATGTCCGGACTCGAGCAGCGCACCTGCCAGCTCGCCGGCGCCGGCGATCGGTGTCAACTGGGCGTCGAACACCGCGGCCCGGCGGTGCTCGTACTGCTCGAGCCAGCCCTCGGGCAGAGCCTTTCCGAGTCGCGCCTCGGCGGCGAGGCGGACGTCCTGCAGCAGCATGCCCTGGAAGGTCGCTTTCGCCTCGGGCAGGGTGGTGGGGAGTCCCTGCTCGGTGAGCATCACCGCGAGGACGCCGTTGGAGATCGGCTCGGAGTCGACCAGCACCCCGTCGCAGTCGAAGATGACGAGCCCGAGTTTCAGAGGGCCCGGACCATCCATACGTGAGGGATCCCCGCTTCCTCGAAGACCTCCGAGCTCACCTCGAATCCCGCCTGCCGGTAGAGCTCGATCACCTCCACCTGGGAGGCCAGTCGGGCTTCACGGGCACCCCGGCGCGTCGCCTCCTCGAGCGCCATGCCGAGCATCCGGCTGGCGATGGCCTTCCCCCGCCAGGGGCGCTCGACTGCGACACGGCCGACTTTCACGGCATCCTCGGAGAACAGCAGCCTCAGCGTGCCGACGACCTGCCCCTCGGGGCCGATCGCGACCAGGTGGCTGGCCTGCTCATCGCGACCATCCAGCTCTTCCTCGGCCGAGACTCCCTGCTCCTCGCAGAAGACGCGCATCCTGACCGCGAGCGCGCCCTGCATGTCGGCCTCGTCCCGGGCCCACCGCAGCGATGCCTGCTCGCTCATTTCCGCCCGGTCGTGAACGAGAAACGATCGGCAACGGGCCATGAGTGGCTCAGGCCGCACAACGAGAGCTGCGTCGCGAATTCCTCGACGCAGGTGCTGGGCGCGGGGCTTGCGCAGCTCACGGCACCGCCTTCATCGGGTCCGCCACAGGAGGACAGCGCCTGTTCGATGCTGCTGCCCGGGAGGACGCCGAGAACCGTGCCGGTAACGCTGACCTTGTAGGCGGTCTTGGGCCGCAGCGGCCTGACGGGGACCAGGATCGCGCCTGTCGGGGCGAGCAGGTTCGATGTGTCGTTGTCCAGCCAGCGAAGTGCAACGGAGCCGTGGGCCGAACTGAGCGTGGCCGAGCTGATCTGTGCGCGCGCGCCGTTGCTCCACGGTCCGTCGAAGTAGACGAACAGGTTCGGTCCCGTCGCCTTCGCCGCGAGGCCGAGCGTCTGGGCCGGCGTCATCGGGAGCTCCTTGGCGGCCTGGGAAGGAGGGACATTGCGGGCGTGGTCTCCGGGATAGGTGTAGGTCACGGCCTGGGCCGGCGCCGCCCGCAGCGTGCCGAGCTCGATCTCGACGCAGCCGAAGCCGGCGAAGTCGGCCGCGCCGGTCGAGCTGATCCTCGGGTTGAGCAGGTCGAACAGGTGAAACGGGGCGTTGTCGTAGGGGTCGGTCGCTCCCCAGGAGATTCCCTGAGCCAGGACCGAGGTGCGCGCGATGAGGTTGCCCTGCGCGCAGTAGCCGGCCTTGCCTTCGAGCTCTTCGTGGCCGAACGACCTTGTTCGCGTGCTCATAGGAGTCGTGTGCCTGGCATGCCGCGCTCCAGGCGGTGTTCTCCGTGATTGCGCCGGGAATCCTGTTTGCCGTGCGCTGCGAGTTGAGCACCGAGATGATGTGCGCCGCGCCGGCGGCCTGGGCGCCGGCGCAGAGCGCGAGCGCGCCCAGCGTCGCCGCCAGCAGTGCAGCCACGACCCCCCGGCAGCTACGGGCCTTCGACGAGCTCAATGCGGTTGCCCCATGGATCATGCGTGTAGAACCTCTTCAACTGCTCGATTGACTCGTCCCAATCTACTTCCGCGCCGCGAGCTTCGAGCCGCTTGGCCAGGGACTCGAGCGTCCCGGGAGCCACGAGAAGTGCAGGATGAGCCTTGCGGGCGGGTGTGTGGGGCTGCTCGATACCGATGTGCAGCTGATGGGCGCCGCACCCGAACCAGACGCCGCCGCGCACCCTCAGAGGCTCGGGCTTGTCGATCTCCTGTAGTCCCAGCAGACCGCCGTAGAAAGCGCGCGCCTGCTCCTCCGAGCCGGCCGGCGCAGCCAGCTGCACGTGGTCGATCCCGAGGATCGTCACCTCAGGCGGTGGTGGGCTGGTCCTCGCCCGCCCTGGCGTCGATCTCGAGCATCAGCGCCCGGGCTTTCAGGTCCTTCTCGAGGTGGGCATCGCCGAGCGGACCGAGGATCCCGCGCAGCAGCGACATGATCGATCCAGCGGCGGGGCCGGATGATGCGGGGCCGGCGCCGCTCGATCCCTTTGACGATCGCCTCGCCGGCGACGACCGGTGAGAGTCGCTTGTGCAGCGGCTTCGGAAGCGTCTCGAGCATCCGCTCGGCCAGCGGGTCGGCATCGATCGCCCGGTGGACCATCTCGGTGTCGATGAAGCCGAAGTAGGCCACGCTGGCGCTGGCACCGTGAGGTGTGAGCTCAGCGCGCAGTGCACGGCCGAACTGCTCGACAGCGGCCTTGCTCATCGCGTAGGGGACGGCTCCGACTCCATTGGTGAAGGCGTAGATCGAGGAGATGACGACCACATGTCCGCGGCGCTCCACGATCTGAGGCAAAGCGGCGTCGACGGTCCGATAGACGCCCATCAGGTTGACCTCGAGGACGCGCTCAAAGCTCTCGCTGGACATGGCACGGAACGTGGCGACCTTGGACGCGATGCCGGCGTTTGCGACCACCACGTCCAGTCCGCCGAAACGCTCGACCGTCCTCGCGACGGCCTGCTGCATCGCGCCTCGGTCCGTGACATCCGCGGCCAGCCCGAAGGCACGGGTGTCGTGGAGCTCAGCGGCGGCGCGTGTCGCGGCCGCCTCGTCGAGGTCGACAACCACGACGGAGGCTCCGCGGCCGACCAGCGCCCGAGCGGTCTCCAGGCCGATCCCGCGGGCGGCGCCGGTGACGAGCGCGACCTTGCCGTTGAGCGGGAAGCTCTCCACAGCGTGAGTGTTTCACTTCCTCGCTCGGGCGGGATCGCCCTCAGCGTCGCTGGCCGGAGCGCGATCCGTGGCTTGTTAACCAGATCCCGCCGATCTTGTGACCGCCTAGGGCCCGGCGTGCGCGCTGACCCGAAAGCGCACGGTCTTCGCGGGTTCCTCATCGAGGGCGACGAGGTGGACATGGAGGTGGGCGACGCTGCCGCCGTTGAAGCGCATGTCCCCGCTGCGCTCGACGGTCGCGATCGCCGCGGGCGCCAGCTGCGCCTTGAGCTCACGGCGAATCTGCCACAGCTCGGCGCCGGCCTCGTCGGGGAGCTCATCGAAGCTCGAGACATGACGGCGGGCGACGATGAGGTAGTGCGCCGCCGCTCCCTCGTAGGGGTAGCCGTTACGGGTGAGGTACCAGTGCTCGCCCGAATACTCGACGGGATTGCGGTGGTACTCGGCGACGTGCTCGGGGCAGAACACGCAGATTCCGCCGCGTTCGAGTTCCTCCATGTAGGACCGCTGCTGCTCGTCGCGAGCGGCGTCGAGGTTATAGAGGGGGCGCTGTGCGCTCATAGGTCCTGATCCGGTAGGCGAGTTCGTTCTCGGACAGTGTCTCGCTCTGATGGACGATCTGCCAGCCCGAGCCGATCTCCGGGAAGAGCACATCGCCCTCGATCTCCGCGTCGATCTCGGTCGCGTGCAGCCTTCCGGCGAGCGGCAGGGACTCCTCGTAGGTCTGGGCACCGCCGATCACGAAGCACTCCCGGCCACAGGCATCGAGCGCCGAGGCAAGATCGGCGAACACCTCGGCGCCGGCGGCCGCGAAGGACGGGTCGCGGCTGAGCACCAGGTTGCGACGCCCGGGCAGCGGGCGGAAGGCGTCGGGCAGGGATGCGTAGGTGCGCCGCCCCATCAGGACCGTGTGCCCGGTGGTCAGCTCGCGGAAGTGGCGCATGTCGCCGGGCAGCCGCCAGGGCAGCCCGCCGTCACGGCCGATCACCCGGTTGCGGCTGTGCGCGACGACGAGCGAGATCACTCAGGTGGCCACGGGAATGCCGGCGATCGCCGGGTGCGGCTCATAGTCGGTGAGCTCGAAGTGCTCAGCCCGGAAGTCGTGGATGTCGGTGATTCGCCGGCCCGCCTCGTTGATCCTGAGCGTCGGCAGCGGCCGCGGCTCGCGGGCCAGCATCTGCTCGACGGCCGGCAGCTGATCCTCGTAGATGTGGGCGTACTGGATCCAGTGCACGTACTCGGCGAAGCGGTAGCCGGTGAGCTGCTCGAGCATCAGGCCCAGGGCCGTGTACTGGGCCATGTTCGATGGCACGCCGATGGGGGTGTCGCCGGAGCGCTGGTTGTGGATCAGATGAAGGTCCTCGCCGAAGACCAGCGCGTGGATCCAGCCATGGCACGGGGCGATCGTGTTGCGTGAGCGAACGTCCTGCTGGCGGTGGTTGGCGTTCGGTATCCAGGGGCTCATCAGCGCCGTCCGGTCGAGCGGAAGATCGCGGATCTTCTGGATCAGATGGGGAAGCTGGTCGAAGCCGGGGTCCTCGCCGTCGAGGTCCGTGGTGAAGTTGCGGAAGGCATGCCCGTAGGAGCCCGGGCCGAGGTCTCCGGGCTCAAGGCCCCGCGCCTCGCACTTCTCCGCCGTCGCCCAGGCCCCCCACCAGTCGCAGCCGAAGGCGGCCAGCTCCTCGAGCGTGCGCGCTCCATTGATGAACGCGCACAGCTCGCCGATGGCCTTGCCGACGAAGCCCTTGATCGAGCGCTCGGTGATGACGGCCGCGCCGTGGGCCATCGGGAAGCGCATGCAGTGCCCCGCCAGGGCCAGGGCCCCTCCGCCCTGCTTGGTCTCAACACGGGTGCCCTGATCGCGAATGGCGATCAGCATCTCGCGATAGGCCGTGCTGGGCCGGCGCTGGTCAAATGGCAGGTAGTCGGGCACGGTCCTGGTCTCGGTCTCCTCGGTGGGCGAGCAAGTCTGAAGGCTCTCCCAGATGGACTAAGGTGCGTCGTCCTCCCCTGGAAGGCGTCCGAGAGCACGAGCATAGATGGCAGTCAACACCGGCATCCTGAGCCCCAACGCCAACTTCGAGGAGCGTCTCATCCCGACGCTCGAGGAGATGACCCGGCTGGTCACCCACCTGCGCGGCCTCGGCTACGCGGTCGTGCTCACCTCGGGCTCCTTCGACCTGATCCATCTGGGCCACGTCAAGTACCTCGAGCGTGCCCGCCAGCAGGGCGACGTGCTGGCGGTTGGCGTGGACAGCGACGCGAAGATCCGCCGGCGCAAGGGCGATGACCGCCCGATGGTCCCCGAGCGCGAGCGCCTGGAGCTGCTGGCCTACCAGCGGCCCGTCGACCTGATCTATCTGAAGGACGAGGGCGAACAGCGCTGGGCACTGATCAAGGCTGTGCGCCCCGACGTGCTGGTGCTGACCGAGGATCACTCCTACAGCGACAGCGACCTGGAGGAACTGGGCGAGCTGTGCGGGCGGATCGAGGTGATCGAACGCCAGGCCTCGGTCACGACCAGCGAGCGGATCCGCCAGATGTACATGAACCTGGGCGAGCAGCTCGGCCCGAAGCTGGCCGACGTCCTGCCGGGGCTGATCGACAGCATCCTGCGTCGGGGATGAGCGAGGCGCTCCTCGCCTACATCCCGGTGCTCCACGAGGGCTACCGGCGCTTTATCGAGACCCACGGCGCCGAGCGGCCGCTGTACCTGCTCGGCCCGGAGCTGCACAGCGAATACCGACCACTGGCAAAGGACATCCGTGCGCTGCCCGCCGGTGACGTGGCGGCGGCGATCGAGGCCTGGGGCATCTGCTCGGAGGTCTCCGTCCTCGACATCGGCGCTGCCGAGCGGCTGGCACTGGAGAAACCGTCGCTGACGATGCCTGCGGAGGACATCAGCTACCAGGTCGCCGAGCGTTTCTTCTCGGGTTGTGAGATCCGCTTCGACACGGTCTTCCTGCGCTGGGACAAGACCAGGACGGCGCAGCTGCTGCGGCCCCGGGCGGTGTCCGTTCCGCCGGGGGACGAGCTGCTCGGCGAGCTCGCGGGCGCGGCCCAGGAGGCTGCCGGCGGGAGCGTGGACTGGTGGCGTCAGGTCGGCGCGGCCATCCGCTTCGCCGACGGCACGCTGGCGAGCGCCGTCAACGAGCACCGCCCCCACCGGCTGAGCGCCTACGCGGCCGGAGACCCGCGCAGCAACTTCTACAAAGGGGTCGCATTGGAGCTCTCAACCGCCGTGCATGCCGAGGCAGCGCTGATCGCTCAGGCTGCCCGTCTCGGGCGGCCGACCGAGGGGGCGGCGATGTATGTGACGGACTTCCCCTGCCCTCCGTGCGCCAAGCTGATCGCCGGCGCCGGAGTGGCGAGGCTCTATTTCCGCTCGGGCTACGCCGTGCTGGACGGCCAGGACGTGCTGGAGACGGCGGGCGTCGAGTTGCTCCAGGTCGACTGAGCGGTGGCGCCGGAGACCCCCGCCGGCCCGGAGGGCATCTCGCGGCAGACCCAGGTACGCCGCACGATGCTCGAGGCGGGCGGTTACTGGCGACCGCTTGCCGCCGTCGCCAGACTGCTGGAGGAGTTGGGGGAGCTGGTCGAGCTGCTGGTGCAGACGGGACCGGGCGCGGGGGACCTCGCTTCGGAGTTGGCCGACCTGTGGATCATCACGACCGCGCTGGCAGACCAGTTCAGGATCGAGGTGCCCGAGCCGCAGGGGCCCCGTCCCGTGACGAGCGGGCGGCCCTCCGCCTCGGGCCTGGTCGTGGCCGCGGGCCAGATCGCCAGGGTCGTCAACTACTACGACGGCCCGAAGCTTCCTCGCTCGCCCGGGGAGCTCCCATCGCTGACCGAGTCGATTGGGGCCTTCCACGCGGAGCTCGGAGCGCTCTGTGGGGCACTCCAGATCAGCCTGTCGCACGCCGTCGATGAGAAGTTCGAGGTGATTTACAAGCGCGACATGAAGCGGTTCGCGCGCGAGAGCTCCGACCCGAGCACCTCCCCGACCCTGGCGCTGCTGCCGCCGGCTCGGCGGCAGGAGAAGCTCTGGGGCGCTCCCGCGCCGCCGCCATCCGGCGGGATACGCGAGCTCGCCGCGGCGATCGCCCCGCCGCTGCTGGCGTTCACCAGGGCGGCCGGGCCCGAGGGCCTCGAGGGCTTCGTCATCGCAGCGGCGTCCTGCCCGGGGACGGCCGAGCTCGATCGATGGCTGGCTGAGCTGTCGGGGGCGCTCGGCGAGCTGGATCCGGCGCGGGAGAACACGGCCGCGATGCCTCAGCGGCCGCGATTCAACGGCATGGCGCTGAACATCGAGGTTCTACCGGTCGAGGGGGCCGAGCAGCGGGGGATCCGCACGCTGGTGATCCTGACTCCCGGCGCCGGGCGGGCGGAGCACGCCGACGGTTAGGGTGCATGCTCAACCAGACTTCGCCGATCAGAGGAGAGCCAATGTCCAGTTATACCGTCGTGAACCTGCGCGAGCTCGAGGATGTCGTGGGCGACCGCGCTCCAGGGATCGAAGGCCGGTTTGGGCGCAGCAAGCTCGACTCGCGGGACCTCGGCGTCAGCCTGTTCAGCTACGGGCCGAACCTGCGCAGCCCGATCGCCCACAGCCATCGCGAGCAGGAGGAGGCCTACGTCGTCGTCTCGGGTTCGGGCAGGGTCGCTGCTCGACGGCGAGCTGCAGGAGCTGCGCCAGTGGGACGTCCTGCGGGTGGCACCGGAGGTTGTGCGCGCGTTCGAGGGCGGCCCCGACGGCCTTGAGGTAATCGCGATCGGCGGCCCCAAGCCGGCGGACGGCGATGGCGAGCCGGGGCCGGCCGACTGGCCGGACGCCGCCTGACGGGCGAGCGGGCGGGCGGGAACTCAGGAATCTCTCAGGCTGCCTTCAGCCCGGCAAAAGGTCCGTGTCCGATCCTGTTGGACATGAACACCGCCACCGACATCCCCCCAACCTCACCGGACACCGATATCGCCGCTGCTGTGACCCCCGTGATCGAGCTGGTGCTGCCCGTGTTCAACGAGGAGCACATCATCGAGGCCAGCGTCCGGGCGCTTCACAGCTACATGGAGGCAATTTCGGCGAGACGATCCTGATCACGATCGCCGACAACGCGAGCACCGACGGCACGCTTGCGTGCGCCGAGGAGCTCGGCGCTGAGCTGGCGGGGGTGCGCGTCCTGCACCTCGAGATCAAGGGCCGCGGCAATGCGCTGCAAGACGGCCTGGGGCGCAAGCCGAGCCGAGGTCGTGGGCTACATGGACATCGACCTCTCGACCGATCCTTCAGTGCTTGGCGGCGCTGCTCCTGACCGCTGCTCGAGAACCAGACCGACCTCGCGATCGGCTCACGGCTGGCACCCGGCGCCGAGGTCACCCGTGGACTCAAGCGCGAGAGCATCTCGCGCGCCTACAACATCCTGCTGCGAGGCCTGCTGGGGCTCGGCATCTCCGACGCCCAGTGCGGTTTCAAGGCCGCTCGCCGAGACGCGATCGCGCCGCTTCTCGCGGAGATCCAGGATGACGGCTGGTTCTTCGACACGGAGCTGCTGTATCTCGCGCGCCGCCACCGGCTGGCGATTCACGAGGTGCCGGTTCGCGTGGGTCGATGACCCCGACTCCGGGTGACGCGATCCACACGGCCGTCGAGGATCTGCGGGGCATCGACGGCTGCGAAAAGGCACTCGCGCACGCTCGCCCCCGCTGCCGCCGAAAAGGCACCGGCGCTCGGGCGGATCGCCAGCGGCCACCACGCTGAGGCCGACGCCGGACCCGTAGTTTGCCGCCTCGGGCTCGCGGCCCCTTCGGGGCGGGGCGCAAGCCCGGATCTAGTTTTCAGGTTGGCTCTTGGATTTCCCCGGTCCGTGAGCCGCTGCACCTCAATCCGAGTGCCGCCCGTCCGCCGGCCCGTCAACCGACCTGCGGCGCGGCGGGCGCCATGGACGCCTACCGCGCCGGGTATCGGTCCCCCGGAAGGCTGCGCGGCGATGGACTCGCGCGGTGTCCCGGTCACAGCTCACGCCGGCCCTCCCCGGTTGCCCTCATCGTGCTGCTACGGATCCTCGTGGCGAGCGCGCTGGCGGTCACGACGATCCTCCTCTACGACCGCAACGAGAACCGGCTGCTGGGGCTGCGGGCACAGCGAGCTCGGGCTGCGTGCTCAGGACCGCTGTTCGGCACCAACCAGACCGAGCTCGCCTCGGCCGCAGAGCTCGCCGAAGCGACCGGTGGCAACGTGGCGCGTTGCGGGCCCTGCTCGAACCCGAGGTCGGCGCCGGGCGCGAATTCGTCTCGGCTGCCTCGCTCTGGCGCCTGGGCGGCGCCCATCCC
Source organism: uncultured Solirubrobacteraceae bacterium (assembly GCA_963744035.1). GTDB lineage: Bacteria > Actinomycetota > Thermoleophilia > Solirubrobacterales > Solirubrobacteraceae > Palsa-744. Next base: position 165,133 of record CAVURZ010000004.1, read on the forward strand.
GACGCCGTCGCGGCGATCGGCCGCGCGCCTCAAGGCTCACGGGCGCCCAGGCCACGAACTTTTCGCCCGGGCCGCCCAGTCGCCACACGATGAGCGTGCTGGGCTGCTTCATGCGGCGATGCCGGGTATCGGCTACGCGTTCTCGGCACGACTCGGTCGGGCCACGGCTTCGTCGATCTACGCCGAAACCTCAGCTGGCGGCCAACCGCCGCTCGAAGCTGGAGAAGAACACGGCCTTCTCCGACCTCAACTACGCGATCTATCTCGGCCACACCGCACACGCCGAGCGACCTGCTCGTGACGAGCCTGCGACAGCTGCCCGTGACCGGGCGCAAAGCCTCGGCCTCGGTGCCCTTCGGCGACCGGGCGCTGACGCTGGTCGTCACGCCACGGGGAAGTCTCGGTGGCAACTTCTTCAGCGTCCTGCCCTGGATCGTCGTCGTGTTCGGTGCTTCTGCTGTCGCTCGCGGCCGCGCTGCTGGCCGACCGCCTCGCCAGTGCCGCCGACGTGCGGAGGAGCTGGCGGTGAAGCCTCGACCGCGCTAGGGGCGAGATCGAGCAGATGTACACCGAGCAGCGGAGCATCGCGCAGACCCTCCAGCACGCCCTGCTGCCCGAGACCCTGCCGGAGGTGAGAGGACTGAAGGTCAGTGCGCGCTACGTCGCCGCCAGCTCCGGGGTCGAGGTCGGGCGGGGACTGGTACGACGTGGTCGCAGCCGGTGAGCACCGGGCGCTGCTGGTGATCGGCGACGTCTCAGGACACGGCCTGCGGGCCGCCACCACGATGGCCTCGCTGCGCCACGCGACCCTCGCCTACGCCGCTCATGACGCGCGGCCCGGCGGCTGTCCTGTCAGCGGCTCTCCCGGTACGTCAACGGCGCCAGCCACGATTACTTCGCGACCGTCCTGTGTGTCCTGATCGATGTCGAGGCGCACGGCTGACGCTCGCCAGCGCCGGCCATCTGCCGCCGCTGCTGATCGAGGACGGCAAGGCGCGGTTCGTGGAGATGACCGCCCAGCGCGCCGATCGGCGTGGCCGGTGAGCCGGCTATTCGCGGAAGCCGAGATCGTCGGTTCCGCCGCAGGACGACGCTGGTAGCTTTCACGGACGGATTGGTCGAGCGTCGCGGAGAGATGATCGATACGGGCCTGGCGCGGCTCCGCGGGGCCGCCGCCGGCGGGTATGGCCGAGTTGAAGGGACTGATTGCGATGCTCCCGCGGCGAGCTTGCTTCGGACGGCCATCATGACGATACGGCGATCGTGGGGATCCAATGGCAGAACTAGAGGACGGCGCGGTGGAGCTGCAGATCGAGGCGACGCTCGCCCGCGGCTGCCCGGCGGAGCCGGTCGACGAGGCTTTGGCCGGCGAACTGGACAGCTCGAACGTCGAGCAGCTCGAGCGCGGCGGTGGCCGCGGTCCTCGCGAGCATGCCGAGCGGGTGGTCTTCGACCTGAGCGCGCTGCATTTCATGGACAGCGCGGGGATCTCGGTACTGGTGCCGACGGCGGCCGAGGTCGAACAGTCGTCCAGATCCGTGACCCGTCGCCGATCGTCAGGCGAGTGATCGAGATCACCGGCCTCACGGGCGTCCTTCAGGTGGAGCCATGAAGAGCCGCCGCAGCTTTCCCGGCCGCAGGGAGTCCGTCGGGCAGGCCCGGCGGTTCGTCCGCGAGACGCTGCGGCGACCAGCCGCAGGAAACGATCGAGGCGGTCGAGCTTATGGTCTCCGAGCTGACAACCAACTGCGTTCAGCACGCGCACTCCGACTTCGAGATGGAGATCGAGCAGTCGGCCGGGGTGATCCGAGTCGAGGCCCGCGACAGGGGCGAGGGACGACCGACCGTCCGCTCACCGACCCCGCGGGAGCCCTACGGGTCGCGGGCTCAAAGTCGTCGAAGCCCTGTCCGATGCTGGGGCGTCGAGCCGCAGACGAGGGCAAGGTGGTCTGGTTCACTGTGAGCCCTCAGGCCGGGCCCACCGGTCGAGGCTCGCGGGTCGGCAGCCGACGCCGCCTGAGCGCGGCGTGGCGAGCCTCAGTAGGGGTCGCGCGCGGAGCGGTCCTCCGACAGCGAGGGCTGGGTCCGGGCGGTGATGTTCTCGATCGCATCGGCCAGGTGGACCGGGGCGATGTTGTAGTCGCCGCGCTCAACCCGGATCCTGTGCGCCTCGAGCAGCACGCCGGCATGGGTGTGCCCGGCGGGCGGCTCGAACCGGTAGGAGGCGAGCTCGATCAGCAGGCCGAGCGGATCTTTGAAGTAGATCGAGTCCATGAACCCGCGATCCTTGACGCCGCTGTGTTGGATGCCGCGCTCGTCGAGCCGCTCGACGGCCTGTTCGAAGGTCGCCTGGGAGACCGAGAAGGCCAGGTGATGCACGCAGCCCGGGTCGGTCGGGGTCCGCTCGGGATCGGCAACGCGATCCTCGTTCGTGAAGACCGTGATCAGCCGCCCGTCACCCGGGTCGAAGTACAGGTGGCTCTCGGCCGGGTTGTCGAGATTGGGCTGCTCGAAGACGAACGACATCCCGAGCACGCCCTCCCAGAAGTCGATCGAGGTGTGCCGTCCCGCGCCGACGATCGTGATGTGGTGGACCCCCTGGCTCTGGAGCTTGCGCATGAGCCGAAACTATCCGAATCGCCCGCCCATCGCATCACCGTAGGAGTCCGGCGGCCGGTAACACGGAGCATCGTCCCGGCGGTTGACCGGATTCCGAAGTTCGGTTAGTTTCGAGGGAGGCCGGCGTGTCCGGATATGGGGGATTTGAGGGAGGCACACATGCGAGGGAGTGCAGTCCGACGAGTCGTCAGCGCTGCGCGCAGGCCGTTTGTCGCCGTGCCGCTAGTGATGATCGTGGTGCTGGCCACGGGCGCGATGGCGCTCGCAAGCGGCGGCGCGCCAACGGCCGAAACCGAACGGGCGAGCGCCGTCGGGCGCACGAGCGTGGTGCTGAACGCCATGGTCAACCCCAACGGTGTTCCGGTCGGCGAATGCGTGTTCGAATACGGCAGCTCGGAATCTGCGCTGAGCAGCAGCGTTCCCTGTTCCTATTCGCCCGGCGAAGGCGAAACGCCGGTCCCGGTGACAGCTACTGTCGAAGGCCTGCCTGAAACTACCGCGTTCTTCTTCCGCATCCACGCCAAAAGCGCGGCCGGCGAAAGCAACGGCGCCACGAAGCCCTTCACGACGCTGCCGACCGCGCCGATAGCCAACACCGAAGGCCCTGCGGCGGTCGGGCACATGTCAGCCACCTTCAGCGGCCTGATCACGCCGAACGATGCCGAAGTGACCGAATGTTTCTTCGAATACGGCACCGTCCCGAGCGAACTCTCCAGCACCGTCGCCTGCTCGACGGCGCCGGGCGCGGGGAGCTCGCCGGTGCTCGTCCACGGGTCGGTCAGCGACCTGGAGGAAAGCACCGTCTACTACTACCGGGTCGTGGCGCGAAACTCGTTCGCCCTCGAACACGGCGGACGGGCGAATCTCGAAACGCTCCCGGCGGCGCCGCGTGCGAACACCGAACCGGCGATCTCGGTGGGCCACACAACGGCGACGCTCAGGGGATTCGTGAACCCGAACGGGGCGACGGTGGAAAGCTGCTTCTTCGAGTGGGGCACGACCTCCTTCGAAGAACACACCACCCCCTGCGAACAGGCGGGCGTCGGTTCGGGCGAAGCACCGGTCGCGGTCAGCGCGCAGCTGACCGGTCTCGCCGAAAGCGCGTCCTACCGGTTCCGTCTCGTCGCAACGAACCTGCGCGGGACCGCCATGGGCGGCGGCTCCGGCTTCGCCACGCTCCCCTCGGTGGCAAAGGTCCTGATCCAGAGGCCGACCGAACTGTCCGACGAATCGGCTTCGTTCAGGGCGCGGATCGACCCGCAGGGCGAGACCATCACCGGTTGCACGTTCGAATACGGAACCACGCCGGCGCTCGGGCAGAAGGTGAACTGCAGCGCCCTCCCCCCGAGCGGCGAAAAATTCTCCTCCGTATCGGCAGATGTGACGGGGCTCTCCCCGACCACGGCCTACCTGGTTCGCATCAGGGCCGTCGATGCCTCGGGAACGACCTACAGCAAAGAGGAAGCCTTCACGACCTTCAAAGCGGGCCTGCTGCCGATCGTGACGAAGATCAAACCGCGCAAAGGCGAATCCTCCGGGGGCAACGCGGTGACCCTTGACGGGCAGAACCTCGCGCATGCGGTGGCGGTCAGGTTCGGCGAAACGGAAACCACGGCGATCACCGCCGACACGCCCGATTCGCTCACCGTGACCGCACCGGCGGGCGTCGGCGTGGTGGACATCATCGTGACCACCGAAAACGGCGAAAGCAAACCGGTCAGCGGCGACCGCTACACCTACGGCAGGCCGACCATCGCCGCGGTGAGCCCCGGCCACGGGCCGACCGCCGGCGGGATCGAAGTCACGGTCACCGGCAGCGGCTTCGAACCGGGAGCAGGCGGGACGACGTTCGCGTTCGGCAAGAACCCCGCCACGGCCGTGGAATGCGCGTCAAGCACCGTCTGCACGATGCTGACCCCGGCCGCCTTCAAGGCTAAAAAAGGCACCGTGAAGGTCCAGGCGAAGGTCGCCGGCAAGGGAAGCTCGGCCGCCCCCGCCGCCACGTTCGTCTACGAATAGCCCCGCCGCCGGCGGCGCCCGGGACGATCAGGCCGCGCCGTCGCCCTCATCAGAGGGCGGCGGTTTGCGGGGCCTCGGGCCAAGCGACTCGAATTCGTAGGCGACGGGGGCGCCGCCGCGCTTCTTGCGGTAGTAGGCCTGGGGAGCGAAGTGCTTGGCGTGGTTCATCCTGAAGATCAGGACGAACAGGAACAGCACCAGCGGGACCAGCAGGAACAGCATGACCGTCACTCCCGCCCCGCCTTCTCTCGCCGTTGCCCAACCCAGGCCTCGAAGGATAGTCCCGGCGAGCTAGGTGAGCCCCTCGCTGGAGACTCCCGTGATCCTCCTGGCCGCCTGGCGCTCGGGGGCGATGCGCACGACGTTCCACGCGAGCCCGGTTCGCTCCATCGAGGCGATCGTGAGCGCCGAGATGTCGAGCTCCCACCAGCGCAGGCCATGACGGGCGCTGCGCGGGAAGGCATGGTGGTTGTGGTGCCAGGACTCGCCCAGCGACGGGATCGCCAGCCAGGCCAGATTCGTCGAGTGGTCGTCCACATCGAAGCGGCGGCTGCCGAAGAAGTGACAGGCCGAGTTGATCGACCAGGTCACGTGGTGTACGAGGAAGATGCGCGCGAGCCCTCCCCAGATGTAGCCGCGGATGGCGCCCTCGAGGGTGAATCCGTGCAGCACGAAGCCGAGCAGCGTGGGAATCAGCAGCGACAGCACGACCAGCAGCGGGAACCGCCGCCCGATCCGGCGCATCGTGGGGTCGTCGTAGAGGTCGCGGGCGTAGCGCTTCCAGTCCGCCTGGCCCTGGGTGCTCGTCAGCCAGCCCATGTGGGCATGCCACAGGCCGCTGACGCCGCCTCCCTCTCCGACGTGGGGCGAATGGGGATCGCCCTCTTCGTCGGTGTGGGCGTGGTGCTTTCGATGGTCGGCCACCCAGTCGAGAACCGAGCCCTCGACTGCCAGGGACCCCATCACGGCAAAGGAATGTTCGACCCAGGTGTAGGTCTGAAAAGAGCGATGGGTGAGCAGTCGGTGGAAGCCGACGGTGATCCCGAGCGCGGTGATGAGATAGAGGACAGCGAGCATGACCAGGTCGGTCGCATCGACCCAGCTGTTCCACAACAGCGCGATTGCAGCGATGAAGCCGACGAAAGGAACGACGATGCCACCCAGGTTCGCGACCTTCTCAGTTTTTGACATAAAGCAAGCCTAGATGCGCATCGCGATGGTTTCTGCGCCGAACAACGAGAATCGTTAGAGATTTATACTCATATAGATGCGCAAATTTGAGGAACCGTGGCGCGAGCTGCCGCGTGAGCTGGCGGATGTGCTCGAGCCGGAGCTGCCCGCCCTGACGGCGGAGATCATGCAGGCCATCGGCAACGAGGTCCCCGAGTATGCGCGTCCGCTGGAGGGAGGCTTCGGGGCAGCCGTCCGCACGGGGGTCGACGAGGCGCTGCACCGGTTCGTGGCATTGATCCGCGATCCGGACTCTGCTGACGGCGCGAGTCGCCGCGTCTATGTCGCGCTCGGCCGAGGCGAGCATCATGTCGGCAGGACCCTGGACTCGCTGCAGGCGGCATACCGGGTCGGGGCCCGCGTCGCCTGGCGCCGCTGCGCGCGCGCCGGCGAGCGCGCCGGGCTCGACCAGGTCACCGTGGCCCGCCTCGCGGAGGCCATCTTCGCCTACATCGATGAGCTCTCCGCCGATTCCGTCGAGGGCTACGCTCAGGCGCAGTCGGAGGTCGCCGGGGCACGTGAGCGCCGCCGCGAAGAGCTCGTCGCGGCCCTGATGAGCGGCATGATGCTGGCCGAGCTGCCGTTCATGGCCGCGGCCGTCGGGTGGAGGCCTCCGAGGACCGCGGCCGTGGTGGCTGTTCCCGTCGAGCGCCTGCCCGGGTTTCTGCGCCGCGCCGAACCGGACGTGCTCGGGGCGCCCTGCGAGGGCGTCGGCTGCGTGGTCGTTCCCGATGCCTCCGGGCCCGGACGCCTGGACACCGTCAGGCTGGCCGCCGCGGGACTGCCGGCCGGCCTTGGCCCTGACGTGCCCCTGGCTCAGCTGCCGAGCTCATGGGGACTCGCGCGGGCGGCCCTCGAGACAACCGCGCGCGACGGCCTGACGGTGGCCGATGAGATCCTCGGCGATCTGCTCGTCAGCGAGGCGCCGGCCGTCGTGGAGCGCATGGCCGCCCGGTGCCTTGGCGGGCTCGCCGAGCTCACACCCAACGCGCGCGCTCGCATGAGCGCGACGGCGCTGGCCTACGTGCAGCTGGGCGGCAACGCGGTGGCGATGGCAGAGGCCCTGAATCTCCATCCCCAGACCGCGCGCTACCGGATCGCCCGCCTGCGCGAGCTGATGGGCGAGCAGCTCTCAGACCCGGACAGCCGCTTTGAACTCGAGGTCGCCCTACGCGCGGCCGCCCGCCGTCCGCTCGCCGGAGGCTAGAGCGCCTTCGCCAGACGGGCCGTCCGGGCATCCTCCGGCCGGCTCAGCGCCGCCAACGCCGACTCGGGATCGGGCAGGCCGAGCACGGTGCCGTCGTGGAGGACCATCAGGAAGCGGTCCAGCCGACGCAGGAAGGCACGATCGTGGGATACGGCGACGACCGTGCCATCGAACCCCTCGAGCGCCTGCTCGAGCGCCTCGCAGGAGTCGATGTCGAGGTTGTCGGTCGGCTCGTCCAGCAGTAGCAGGTTGTGGCCCTCGAGCTCGAGGCAGAGGATCTCGAGCCGTGCCTTCTGGCCGCCGCTGAGCGTGTCATAGGTCCGATTGGCGGCGTCCTGCAGGCCGTAGCGGGCCAGTGCTCGCCATGCTCGGCTGGGTCGCGCCAAGGCGCTCCTCGACCACCTCGAGGACGCCGCGGCCGGTGAAGTCGGTGCGAGCGTTCAGCTGCGTGAACAGGCCGGCGCTGACCCGCGGGCCCGGTGACCAGCTCGCCCTCCCCAGGCGCCTCCTCGCCGCTCAGGATCCGCATCAGATGGGTCTTGCCGCCGCCGTTGGGTCCGACGATCCCGATCCGCTCGCCGAAGTGGACCTCGTCGGTGAAGGGCCTGACGAGGCCCGGGACGCCCAGCGCGCGGAGATCGAGCACCCGCCGCGCCGAGTCGGCCCCGCGCAGGCGCACCTTGATCTGCTGCTGGTTGACCGGCGGGGGCGGCGGGCCGGTTTCCTTGAAGCGGCTTCCACCGCGTTTCGAACGCTTTGGCCCGCTTGGCCAGTTCCGGTGAGTAACGGGCCCGCTCCTTGAAGATGCGGACCAGCTCACGCAGTCGTTTCTCCTCCTCGTTCCAACGAGCGACCGCGTCGCCGAGCTTCTGCTGGCGTGTCTCGCGCGCCTCGGGATAGGTCCCGTAGGAGCCGTGGTGAAGCCACGCGCCGTTGCCCTCGAGGGTGAGGATGACATTCACGCCCCCGGCGAGCAGATCGCGGTCGTGGGAGATCACCAGGATCGTCTTTTTGCTCCGGCACAGCTGCTCCTCGAGTTCGCGCTTGGCCGGGATGTCAAGGAAGTTGTCGGGCTCGTCCAGCAGCAGGATGTCGGCTTCGCCACGGAGCAGGACATCCAGCAGCAGGCGCTTTCGCTCGCCGCCGCTGAGCGTGATCGCGGGCCGCTCGGCGAGCTCGGCGAAGCTTCGCCTGACGATCCTCCGGCAGGCCGCATCCCACTGCCCCTCGAGCTCATAGCCGCCGAGTTCCGACCATTCACCGATCGCCTCGCCGAGCTCCATCCCGGCCTCCTCGGCGCCCGCGGAGAGCGCCGTCTCCGCCCGTCCCATGCGCTCGCCGACCTCGCGCAACGAGCCGGTGCACAGCTCGAGCAGCAGCTCCCGGACCGTCCGCTGATCGCCCGTGACGCCGACGTCCTGCGGCATGTAGGCGAGCCGCCCGCCCGTTGCCACGTCCCCCTCATCCGCCGCGAGCTCGCCGATGATCACGCGGAACAGGGTGCTCTTGCCGACCCCGTTGACGCCGACCACCCCGACGTGAGCACCTGGCGGGATCTTGAAGGAGACCCCTTCGAACAGGGTGCTCCCGCCCGGGTGGGCGTAGGCGAGGTTGGAAGCGCTGACGTGGCTCACACGTCGAACGGTCGCAGATCGGCTCGGCCGCTCGGCCCTCGGTGCTACTGCGCGGGCTGGCGCTCACCCTGTAGGGAGTGCCGCCAGCCGGTGAGGATGCCGTGCACGGCGGCCGCGCCGATGATCGGCTCGGCCGGCGGCGAGAGCTCCGTCGGGTAGAGCAGAAACGGACGCGTCTGGGGCCCGCCCATGCCGCCGTGGAAGGAGATCAGCTCCTCAAAGGCGCAGCCCTCCTCGAGCTGGGCGTCGTAGAAGCTGTTCACCATGATGTCCGCCACGTGCTCGAAGCCGTCGGTGCGCTTGAGGTGCTCGGAGGCGGTCTCGGAGAACCCGGCCAGCGGGTCCTCGCCATCGATGCGACCGCTGGCCAGGTGACGCATGCCGTTCGCGCCGAGCACCACGGCGCCGTGCTCGGCCGAGCGCACCAGCAGGAAGCCCACGTGAGGGTGCTCGCGCAGCGCTGGAACCAAACGGGGATGGCGCCGTTCGATCTCCTCGAGCGTCAGCCGTCGCGGCTCCTCCATCAGATATACCAGTCCGAGATTCCCCGAGCCCAGCACCACGACGTCCTGGTCGGCCACCCCGTCCGCCGGCTTCTTGGCGTCTGACACCGAGCGGCCCGTGGCCTCGTTGAGCGCCTGGCCAACCGCGGCGTCGTTCTCGTCTCCGCCCGTCAGCCGAGCGACGCTCCCGGTCTCCAGTGAGCGCTCGATCAGCTCGTCCAGGCCGTAGCCGTTGCGCTGCTTGAAGGTCGCGCCCTGGGTCTGACCGTGATCGGAGAGGACGACGAGCTTGTAGGGCCGGGGGGCGTAGCGCGCGGCCCTGGCGATCCGCCCGAAATGCTCGTCGAGCGCGTAGAGGGCCTCCATCGTGTCGGCCCGCTCGAGTCCCGAGTGATGGGCGACCTCGTCGTAGCTTGAGAACGTCGCGTAGACCGCGGGGCGCCCTTTCATCATGTCGGTGAGCACGCCGAACACGATCAGATCACGCACGACGACGCACAGGGCGGCGCGCAGGAACGGGTAGTACCCGCCGCGGTGCCCCCGGGGGCGAACGTCGCGCCGGCGCTGGCGTGTCGCGGAGAGCAGCTCGAGGATCACCTCCCAGCCGAACAGCACCAGCGCGCGGGTGACGTTGAAGCCGTTGGCCAGGAACGGGCGGTAGCCCGGGTTGGCTCGCTTCTCGGCCTCCATCCGGCTGACCGTGAGGATCACCTCGTCGGCCTCGCCGGAGAGCAGGTTGCCGCGGCTCGCACCACCGTCGATCAGCAGCCCCTGTCCGGTCGCGTGGCGTGCCTCGATCTCGGCGCAGTCCGCCGGCGCCGAGCAGGTCATCAGCCGGCCCGTCTCCTTCTCCACCCAACGGAAGGCGGGGATGTTCTCGTTGGAGCCGAGCAGGATCCCCGCCTGGCTGGCACCGGTCTGCGATGAGAAGTCGGTCTCCCACTCGACGAGCAAGTGGGTGTCCTCTTCCAGCCAGCGAGCCAGGTTCGGGGCGTGGCCGTCGCGCATCGCGCGCTGCAGCACCGGCAGCGCCAGTCCATCGATCTCCAGGTAGACGATCCCCGGCGCGTCCGTCGGCGTCGGCGAGCCTCCCCGCCGGGAGATCCGCCGAATCACACGGAGCGTGTAGGTGTCATCGTCGTCGGCGCCGAAGATCACCTCGAGCACGACGCTCGCCGCGGCCATCACGATCGAGGCCAACAGGGCCGTTCCAAACGTGTCGACGGTGATCGCGCTGGGAATTATTTCCGCGACGATCACCAGCATCAGCGCGTCCAGGAGCAGCACCAGCACGAACCCCAGGGCCAGGGTGAAGGGGATTCGAAGCGCCGCCACGATCGGCGGCAGCAGCGCGTTTAGGATCGCGATGAGCGCCGCCGCCCCAACCGCGCCGATGTCGCTGTGAACGCTCAGGCCGGGTGTGATCAGGGCCGCAAACTCGACCGCCAGGGTCGCCACCAGCCATGACACGAGCACGCGCACCAGCCGGAACCGGGGAGCCTGCGGGTCCCACCTGGCCGCCTCCCCGTATTCGGGATTGCCCTCAGGCGCCACTGATCGGAACAGGTGTCTCGGGGGACGCGCCACGCAGCACCACGCCCGCGGCGATGAACATGATGCCCCGGAAGATCAGGCTGATGCCGATGATCACGGCCAGTGTGGCGATGCCCAGTTCGGGCCAGGAGAGGATCACGATGCCCGCAACGAGATCGACGATCGCGATCACGATGTTGCCGCCTCTCCCCTCGGGCGTGGCAAGTGCGGAGAGGAGTCGCACGACCCCGGCTACCACCAGCCAGACGCCGAAGACCAACGTGAACACGACCAGCGTGCCGAACGGTTTCTTGATCAGGACGAGGCCTGCGATCGCGCTGAGCACGCCGACCAGCGCGTACAGGCCGCGGCCGTCTCCCTTGGAGAAGATCGAGAGGAAGATCGCCAGCAGCCCATCGACCAGCAGGAAGATCCCCGCGATCACGGTGAACGTACTCAGCGTTTCGTGCGGCGAGACGACGAAGAAGATGCCCACCCCGAGCGTCACCACGCCGAACAGCACGAGCAGCCACCAGAGCCTGCGGAAGTCATCAAACGTGGACACTGCCCTACCCCCTGAAGGAAAAGTTGATGGCGGACGCTACAAGATGATGCACGACGGGCAGGGAGAATCGCCGGGCGGCAGAGGATCGGTTAGGTTGCCGCGAGGAGCTTGATGGCCGAGCCCTCTATGACAGCCGAAAGGAACACCATGCATCTCAGATCGCTCGCCGTCCTCGCCGCGCTCACCGTCACCGGGGCCGTGCTGCTCACCGGCTGCGGCAGCTCGACTAAGCCGGCCTACTGCGCCCAGGTCAACACCTTCAAGGAATCAGTCAAGACGCTCGAAGGGGCCGAATTGAGCCCGACGAACATCTCGACGATCAAGACCGATGTCGAAAAGGTCGGCACCTCGGCGAAAGAACTCACCACCGCCGTGGGGAACGAATTTGAACCGCAGATCAACTCGATGAAGAGCTCGGTGTCCGCGCTCGAAGCGACAGTGAACAAGGTCGTCGGCTCACCGTCCACCTCGACGATCGTCAGCGCGATCGGCAGCGTCGGCACGGAGCTCGAAGCGCTGAAGAAGTCGGCCGGCGAAGTCAAGGAAGTCACCGACAAAAAGTGCTGAGAGGCGCGCGCCCTTAGCGGTGCAGACGTGGCTCGGGACGGGGAATCAATCCTCTCCCGAGCCCCGTCCGCCGCTCACACGCCGGCCAGCGCAAGCTCGCCACCCGGGGGGAGAATCCGGACCTCCACATCCGGCGCCAGACGCGAGACATGATCGGCAAAGCTGCGTGGTGGCTCCCCGAGAGCGGCCCGGTGGCGTGCGGCCAGTCCGATCGGCAGGAACGTCCCCCAGTGGATCGGAACCGCGACCCTGGGCCTCAGCAGCGCCGCCGCCCGGGCCGCGTCCAGCGGATCCATGTGCCCGGGCCCGAGCGTCGGCCCCCAGCCCGCAACGGGGAGCAGCGCCGCATCCAGACCCCCCGCCATGTCGGCCATGGCGTCGAACAGCGCTGTGTCACCGGCGAAATACACGGTCTGCGAGCCGCCGATCAGGTAGCCGAGGGCATCCGCTCGCGCGACCCGTGTCGCGCGAGCGCCGTCATGCTCCGCCGGCGTCGCGGTCACGACCAGCGGACCGATCTGCTCGGTCTCGCCGACGCCCACCTCCGAGACATCTGAGAAACCCTTCGAGCGAAGCCAACTGCCCGCGCCACGCGGAACGATCAGCGGGGTGCCACGGCCGAGCGTGCGCAGCGACGGGAGATCGACATGGTCGTGGTGCAGGTGGGAGATCAGCACCGCCGAAGGATCGGCGCACAACTCCATGTCAACGGCCGGGACCTGACGGCGCAGATGCGCGACCCGCCCCCGCAGCAGCGGATCGGTGAGCAGACGAACCCCGTCGAGCTCGATCAGCACGGTGGAATGCCCCAGGAAGACAATCCGGTCCGTGGCGCCTCCGGCGCGAGAAGTCTCGAAGGGTTCGCGATCCACCCAGCGGACTCTAGATGCGCTCACGCCGCCGCCACCGCGTCCAACGATGAGCGGGGGCCACTACACGCGCCTGTAGGATGACGCGCGCATGCTGCACCGTTGGGGGATCCGTTTCGCCAGTTCACTGATCGGCATCGCCGTGGGGCTGCTCCTCGCCTCGGCGATCCTGAGCTCCTTCTCGATCTCGGTGACGGCACTCGTCGAGGCGACCCTGATCTTCTGGCTGGTGCACGTCGTCGTCCAGGTGATAGCGCTGAAAGTGCTCGTCCGCCAGCCGTCGGTCGCCCTGGCCGGGCTGCTGGCCCTGGCCGCGACGATCATCAGCCTGATCATCGTCAACACAATCGTCAGCGGCATGAACATTCACGGCGTTGGGGCCTACATTCCGGCGGCGCTGATCATCTGGATCACAACCGCGCTGGCGGACACGCTCGGCTCGCGCAGGATCAAAGACCAGCGACGAGGCGACTGACCCACACGGCCGCCGCATCGCGCGGCGTCACTCCACCACGATCGGAGCATTCCTGATGTACGTCCTGCTCGGTGTCATCTATCTGCTGTTGTTCATCGTCCTGGGCTTGAAAACGCTCAGAAACCGGCGCTGGGTCCTGTTCGCCATCGGCTTCATAGTCCCCATCGCCTGGATCATCGGCGGCGTGCTGCCACCTCGAGGAATGTCGAAAGTCGATGGCCTTTACGCCGAGCGCGAACGACGGGCCTGAGCACCGGGCGCACCGCGCCCGCGTGGTGAGGGACTGAGCCTGTGACGGGGGTCTACAGCGAGCTCGTACTCGTCTCCCTGGCGGCGATGCTCTCGCCCACCACGCTGTCGTTCACGGTGTTCGCGCTCGTGCTCGGCGACCGTCCCCTGCGGACCGGCTTCTGGTTCTTCCTGGGGGCCTTCGGCATCACGATGGTGATCGGCGTGGTGGCCGCGTTCGTGATCGGCAACGTCGCCGCCTCGCCCGAATCGAGCAATCCCAAGACATGGGTATGTGTCGTGGACATCGTCGCCGGCGTGGTGGTGCTGGCCCTCGTCGTCCGCTTCCTGCGCCGGCCTCGTGACCCTGAACGGGTCGCCGGAATGATCGAGCAGATGGGCAAGGTCGCCTCCTCGCCGGTGGTCGCGATCATCGCCGCAGGAGCGACGCTCGCCAATCCCGGCGGGTTCATCCCGGTGGCGCTCAAGGACATCTCCCAGACCAATCCGAGCGCCTCTGAATACATCCTGCTGTGGTTGTGCTTTGCGGTCGTCTCGCTGCTGCCGCTGCTGATCGCGATCGTGATGCTCGCCGTCGCTCCGGCGCGGGCGAAAACCGTCCTCGGCGGCGCACGGGGATGGCTGGAGCTTCACGCGAGGACCCTCGCGGCGGTGATCCTGGTTCTGCTCGCAGCGGCCCTGATCCGAAACGGCATCGTCGGGCTCAGCTGAGTAGGGATGCCCTCCGAAGCTGTCTCCCTGGCCCTCGCGGCCTCGATCTACCCGCCTGCCCTGGCCGTCGTGATCGCATTGGGCCGCGGCACCCAGGTCCGCCTTCGCGTGCTGCTGCTGGTGGTCGGAGCGTTCTTCACGGTGCTCGTCACCGGCTCGCTGATGCTGCTGCTGTTCACCGAAGTCGGCGGCGCCGACGCACCGACGCGAACGATCGGCGCAGGGCTCTACATCGCCGCGGGCGTGGTGCTGCTGGGACTGGCGGCCCGCCTGCACAAACGCGATCCAAATTCGCCGAAGAAGGACGCCGGGCCCTCAAAAACGGATCGCTATCTGGAGAGCGCCCGCCTCGTGCTGCTGCTGGGGGTCGTGCTCTATCTGATCCCCTCTCCGATCTTCATCGGTGTTGTGAAAGCCATCGCCGACACCCACGCCTCGACCGCGCAGCAGCTCCTCTACCTGGTTCAGGCACTGCTGATCATGCTGTGGCTGATCGAGATACCGATGCTGCTGCTGCTGATCTTTCCGGCCCGTGGCGCGACCGTGCTTGAGAACGTCAACGCCTGGTTCGCCCGCAACGGCCGTCTGATCGCGGTCATCGCGTCAGCCGTGGCGGGGCTGTACCTGATCGGCGTGGGCCTGGTGGAAATCCTCTAACGCTACGAGCCGACGGCGACGCTCGCCGGGGGCGCAATGACGGTGAAGGGCAGCAGCTCCTCGCGGCCCGGACCGACGACCCCGTAGCTTGACTCGGGGACTTCGCTCCATGCGCCGGGGAGGTCGCCGACCGGCTCGGAGACGATCAAACGGGCGTCGTCTGAGACCTTATGCAGGATCTCCCGATCGGGGAAGCGGGCTCTCAGCCCGGGCACATCCTTCGAGAAGAACAGCGAGCGCGATTTGCCCTCGCTGGAGTAGCGGAAAACCCAGATGGTCTCCCCGTCCGTCGTTGCGATGGTTCCCTGGAAGGGGAACTCCACGCCCGCGCTGCGACCCCGCTCCTCGACGAATCCGATCGCGCGGGCCACGGCGGTGGGCGGATCGTCCATCAGACCGAAGGTGATCGCGAGCAGGAACAGGATCTCGGTGTCCGTCTGCCCGGCGAGCTGCGGATACAGCGAGGGGTCGATGGCCAGCGCCACGTCCCGCTTGAACTTCGCGAAGTCGTGGATGCAGCCGTTGTGCATCCACAGCCACTGTCCGTGACGGAACGGATGACAGTTGGTCATCTGCACGGCCGATCCGATCGCCGCGCGCACATGGGCGAAGAAATGCCCGGAGTGGATGTGCTGGGCGAGCTCGCGCAGATTCTGGTCGTTCCAGGCCGGCTCGACGCTGCGGAAGATACCGGGCATCGGCGCCTGGTCATACCAGCCCACGCCGAAGCCGTCGCCGTTGGTCGCCTCTGCGCCCAGCCTCGAGTGCAGGCTCTGATCGATGAATGAGTAGGCGGGTGAGTACAGCGCCTCCTCGAGCGGCAGCGGTGAGCCGGTGTATGCGAGCCAGCGACACATGTGCGACTCAGGAGGCTAGCGCGCTGATCGCATCGCCGATCAGCTTGGCGCCGATCACCAGGCACAGGACCGCCATGATCGCCGTGTTCTGGCGGGCCATCCAGTCACGAAGGTTCCCGAGGATCGCCCCTGCTCGCTCGCCCATGAGGAAGTAGATCGCCACCGGTATCCCGGGGCCGAGCGTGCCGAGCACCACGAACACCGCCAGCGCGACAGCCTGATCGCTCCCGCTGGCGCCCGTCTGTGCGATCGCGGCCGCGGCGCCGACGGTCAGCAGGAGGTTCTTCGGGTTGACCGTCGCGAGCAGCGCCGCCATGCCGGCGGCCTTCGGCGGGGTGAACTCGTCGACCGCCTTCATCCACTTCGGCAACTCGGGCTCGGCGTCCGCAGCCGGTCTCGATTTCCACTCCTTTCCGGCGGCGAGCAGCAGCAGGACGCCGAGGATCAGCTGGACGATGCTCACCCATTCCGCCGGACCAGAGGAGCTGCTTGCTTCCGCGCCGCTGGCGGCCAGCAGCAGGACCGTGCCGAGCCCCGCCAGGCCGAGGACCCACCCGGCGATGAACGCCGGCCCGTTCGTTCGCGCCCGTGGCGTCGCGAGCATCAGCACGACGGCGATGATCGGCACCGGGCTGAGCGCAACCCCGATCCCGAACGACAGCACCTGCCCGATGGCCTGCCCCACGTTCCGGCCTACTGCTCGATCTCGGCGAAGACCTTGGCCCAGTCGTTCTTCATGCTGACCACCGTCCAGCCATCCTCGGCGGCGCGCTGGAGCGATTCCTCGGCTCCCGCGGTGTAGTCGAACTCGCGCTCAGGATCGTCGTGCAGCAGCAGCAGACGCAGCCCCCGCGCGCCCGTGTAATGCAGCATCGGGATGTCGCCGTTGGAGTTTCCGCCGGCGATCAGCGGCCGGCGGCCGATCCTGCTCCAGATCCGCACCGGCTTCGTCTCGCCGTCATCGAAGAAGTCCGGCTCGGCCAGGTAGACGAGCGTGCCGCCCTCGTCATCGTGCTGGTAGCTCAGGGCGTTCGAGCTGCCGATCACCCGCTCGAAGGGGATGCCATAGATCTCCTCTGTCACAGGCCGCATGAAATCGCGGTCCCCCCCGGAGGCGATGTAGCTGGTGAACCCGGCCGTCTCGAGGTATCGCAGCAGCTCGATCATCGGCAGATAGCCGCAGTCGCAGAAGCCGCGTCCGTTGGTCGGGTGGCTGCCGCCGCGCAGGAACGCGCCGGCGCCCTCCTCGTATTCCTCGACGGTCATGCCGGCGAACGCGTGCAGCATGCCGCCCATCAGCAGCTGCATGTCCGCGTCGTCACCGTGGTAGTGCTTGGTGATCGCCCCTCCCAGCCAGGCGTGGTCCTGCTCGTGGGCTGCCTTCCATGGCTGGCGCTCGCGCAGCGACGGGTCCTTCTCGGCCATCGCAGCGAACTGCCGCAGGATGAAGCCGAGCTCGATCGGCATCGGCTTCTCGCACCACAGCGTGCCGTCGTTGTCGAACACCGCGATGCGCTCCGCCGGTGGGACATAGTCCGGACCACCCTCGCGGGTGACCCGCTCGACGAAGTCGATGATCGACGCGCGCGTGGCCGTGTCGTTCCAGGATGCGAGCAGCTCGCTCATCGTTCGCGCCTCCCTACTCGTGTCTGAGCAGCATCTCGGCTTCGCGCTCGAGATCGACGTATGGCTCGCCGCTGACATCGACAGCCACCCGATGGAGCGTGCCCCCGGTGAACGTGAAGGGCGCGCTGCCCGGGTAGTCGTCTGTCAGCGGGTCGCCGGCGTGACGTCCGATATACAGGCCCGCGCCGGCCACCGCAAACGCGCCCAGCTGGGTTTTCAGCGGGCCCTCGCCGACCTTCGTGTCGCCGTGGAAGAGCGACAGGGTGCCGACCGCGGAGCCCGGCTCGTTGCCCTCCTTCTCAAATGACGCCGACAGGATCAGCTTCTCTCCCGTGGGCAGGTCCTCCGTGGCCACGATCAACTGCTCGGTGATGCCGACGAAGTTGTTCACGTAGTGCAGCCGGTTCTCCTTGACGTACAGCGCGTGGCCTCCGAAACGGGACCCGATCGCGAACAGCACGCCCTCCGCACCCGGCGCGGGGATGTCCACGAGCGCACCGATCACGAACGAGCGGTTGCGCGCGTTGACGGTCTGCCACTCGCTGACGGCGGCGGTGTCGGGGAAGTACACGTAGCGATTCCGCGGCGCCGAGAGCTGCGGCCGCGGCGTCGTGAGGATTTCCACCGGTGAACGGTCGTCGAGCGGGAACGCGCCGTTGGCACCGGCCTCCGAGAACCAGATGTTCACCAGTTCCCGCAGCTTGTCCGGCTGCTCGGCGGCGAGGTTGTTCAGCTCCGCACGGTCGACATCGGTGTTGTAGAGCTCCCACTCGTCCATGTTGAAGTTGCTCCATCCGGCCATCGTCGGATGCGTCGTGACGGCCTTCCAGCCGTCGTGCCAGATCGAGCGGGACCCGAGCATCGAATAGAACTGGGTCCTGCGCTTCGACGGCGCAGAGGGGTCGTTGATGCTCTCGAGCATGCTGACGCCATCAAATGGGGTCTGCGTGTGACCCTTGATCGTCTCGGGAGCCTCCACGCCGAGCGCCTCGAGGATCGTCGGCACCAGGTCGATCGCGTGGTAGTACTGCTCGCGGACCTCGCCGCGCGCCTTTGTACCGGCCGGCCACGAGATGATGCACGGGTCGCAGGTTCCCCCGTTGAACTCGTAGCGCTTCCACATCTTGAAGGGCGTGTTGAAGGCCATCGCCCAGCCCGTCGGGTAGTGGTTGTAGGTCTTGGTGGAACCGAGGTCGTCGATCTGCGCCAGGTTCGCCGCCAGGTCATCGGGGACGCCGTTGGCGAACTTCATCTCGTTGACCGACCCGTTCGGGCCACCCTCGCCGCTTGCGCCGTTGTCTGAGACGACGACCACCAGCGTGTTCTCGAGCAGCTCGCTCTCCTCCAGGGCGTCGAGCAGGCGCCCGATCTGATCGTCGGCGTGGCTGAGAAAGCCGGCGTAGACCTCGGCCATGCGCGCGAACAGGTGCTTCTCCTCGTCGTTCAGGGTGTCCCACGGCCGCGTCGTGTCGATCTCCGGGAAGGGTTTGCCGTCGGCGCTGCTGCGCGTCTCGGGCGTGCCGATCGGATTCAGTTTGGGCAGCTCCGTGTCCTTCGGAACGACACCCAGCTCCTTCTGCCTGGCGAGTGTCTGCTCGCGCATCGCCTCGTAGCCCATGTCGAAGCGGCCCTTGTATTTCTCGATCCACTCCTTGGGGGCGTGGTGCGGGGCATGCGCGGCGCCGGGCGCGTAATAGAGCAGGAACGGCTTCTCGGGGGCGACGGCCTGGGCGTCCTTGATGAACGACAGCGCCTGGTCGGTGAGGTCCTCGGTCAGGTGGTAGCCCTCCTCCGGGGTCCTCGGCTGCTCGACGGGGTGGTTGTCGTAGACCAGGTCCGGATACCACTGGTTGGTCTCCGCGCCGAGAAAGCCGTACCAGCGCTCGAAGCCGCGACCGCTCGGCCAGTTGCGCCGGGTCGAGGCGAGGTTCATCTCGTCGGTCGGGCACAGGTGCCACTTGCCGACCATGAAGGTGTTCCAGCCCCGCTCGCCGAGGATCTCCGGGAGCATCCCGTTCTCAGGCGGCACGGTGCCGCTGGCGTTGGGGAAGCCGATCGCCGCCTCGGTGATGCAGGCCATGCTGTTGCGTGTGTGGTTGCGCCCCGTCAGCAGACAGGACCGTGTGGGCGAGCACAGGGCTGTCGTGTGCCACTGGGTGTACCGCACCCCCTGGTTGGCGATCCGGTCGATGTTCGGCGTGTCGATCGGGCCGCCGTAACAGCTCATCGCCGAATAGCCGACGTCATCGAGCACGATGTAGAGGACGTTTGGCGCGCCCTCGGGCGCGCGAGGGGGCTCGAACGGCGACCAGTCGGGCTCGGAGTCGCGAATGTCGACGTTGATCGTGCCCTTGAAACGCTGCATTTGAACGGCTCCTCCCAGCTGGATTCCGCGGATCGCGACGGTCCCCGAGGTCCCGATCCAGCGGACAGCGGGCCGACCGTCGGGCTTGCGCGCATCCTAGCTCGATGGTGAAGCCCGGTTGTTACGGCCCCGGTCCGGGCATGCTGGGAGGATCCTCGCCATGGCCGGCGCCGCAGCAACCCCCGAGAACGCCGACCACGAGCGGCTACGCCGGACCCGGCACCTGTTGCGAGAGGCACGCGGCCACCTCACGAAACGCGCGATCAGGCTGCTCGGTTTCGTTGTCTTCGTCTACCTCTTCCTCAAGCTCATTCCCGGCCTCGAGAAGTCCCTGAGCGACCTGAAGAACGTCAGTGCCCGGTGGATCGCCGGCGCGATGTTCGTCGAGACGATCTCGGAGATCGGCTACGTGATCTCGTGGCGCGGCATCCTCGACCCCGACGACCTGCTCGCCGAGGGCCCTCGCGGCCGGCACCTGGGAGCGCGCGTCGCGTGGGCTCAGCTGGGCGGCGGCATGCTGGTACCTGGAGGCACGCTCGGCAGCATCGGCGTCGGTGCCTGGATTCTGCACCGGCTCGGGATGCCTATGGAGCGGGTCGGCGAGCGCCAGTTCACACTGATGTTCCTCAACTCCACCGTCGACGGCCTCGCGATAATCCTGTTCGGGGTCGGTCTTTGGAGCGGGGTGTTCAACGGGTCCGACGACACCGCCCTGACATTGCTGCCGGCCGTCGTCATCGCGATCGGGTTCGTGCTTGCGCTGTTCATTGCCAGCCGCTCGGAGCGCCTCGCAGTGCGCTTCACCGACAGACGGCCGAAGCTCGCCAAGGGCGTGGTCACCCTGGCCACGGCCGTGACGAACACCAGAGACATGCTGCGACACCGGGGCAGCACGCGGATCGTCCTCGGCGCGGTTGCCTACCTCGGCTTTGACATGGCCGTCCTGCAGGGTTCGTTCCTGGCGATCGACGCCCATCCCGTCCCGAGCTTCGCCGTGGTCTCGATGTCCTATCTGATCGGTGGCCTGGCCGGCTCGATACCGCTGCCGGCGAACCTCGGCGCCATCACCGGTATGGCCGGGATGCTGATCGTCTTCGGAGTCGACAACAACAACGCCGTGTCGGCCGTCGTCCTCTACCAGGCGATCGGCTATCTGGTCCCGCTGATCGGTGGCGGGATCGCCTACCTGCTACTGCGCAGCGAACTCGGCTCGATGTCCGAGGCCCGGGCGGGCATCTCCGGCTGAGCACTCAGGCCCCTTCCTCGCTCGCATCGACCGCGGCCCTGACGCTCGGGTAGAAACGGGTCAGCTCGGGGTCGTCGACCACGTGGCGCAGCACGTCGCGCACCTGACCGACCTCACGAGCCACCAACAGACGCACCTCCTGCCGGCGCAGGTCCGCGGCGAGCGCCTGAAGCATGCGTGCCGCGGTCACGTCGACGAACGGCACGGTCTCGGCGTCGAGCACCACGGCGGTTATTCCCTCGGCCGATGCCGCGCTGATGATCCGCGCACGCACGGCGTCGGCGTTGGCGAAATAGAGGCTGCTCTCGATTCGCAGAATGGCCACGTGTGGGGGAATCTCATTTTCCGGATGGCGGTCGATGTCGCTGAAGCGGCCCTCAGGACCGGGTTCGCGGCCGAGCGTGGCGATATATGGCCGCGACGCCCGATAGATCAGCAGCATCAGCGAGACACCGATCCCGATGAACAGCCCCGGCAGCGTGTCGAAGACCGTCACCCCCAGCAGGGCGGCGATTGCGGCGATGAAGTCCGGCCGCGAGACGAACCCGTACTCGCGGCCCAGGCGTCTCGAGTGGGCGCGGTAGAGGTCGACCAGCGCCCGGTAGTCCACCAGCTCGATCACGGCCGCGATAACGATCGCCGCGAGCGTCGTCTCGGGCAGGTCTTCGAACAGCCCTGTCAGCGCCAGCAGCGTGACGATCGTGAGCACCGCTACGATCAGCCCCGAGAGCTGTGTGCGCGCGCCGGCCGATCCGTTGACGGCGGTCTTCGAAAGGCTCCCGTTGACGACCATGCCGCTGGACAGCCCCGCGGCGATGTTGGCGCCGCCCAGACCGAGCAGCTCTCGGTTGGCATCGATCTCATAGTGCTCGCGGGCGGCGTATGTCTTGGCGGCGCCGAGCCCCTCGGCGAAGCCGACCAGCATCACCCCGATCCCGCCCGCGACGAGCGTGCCGAAGTCCTTCAGGTGCACATCCGGCGTTCCGAGCGTGGGCAGGCCGCTCTTGATCGGGCCGACGATCTCGATGCCGTGGCTCTCGAGGTTGAACAGCTTCAC
Source organism: uncultured Solirubrobacteraceae bacterium (assembly GCA_963744035.1). Classification (GTDB taxonomy): domain Bacteria; phylum Actinomycetota; class Thermoleophilia; order Solirubrobacterales; family Solirubrobacteraceae; genus Palsa-744. The sequence continues at coordinate 187,122 of CAVURZ010000004.1, forward strand.
GGCGACGATCCCGAGCAGGACCGCGACGAGCGATCCGGGGACCACCGGGGCAGCCCGTCGCAGGCCGAGGATCACCGCCAGCGAGAGTCCTCCGATGAGCAGCGTCAGACCGTCGATGGAGCCGAGATGTGTGATCACATGCCACAGCTGCTGGAAGAAGTCCCCCGTGCCCTTGCTGATACCGAGCAGCTTCGGCACCTGGCCGATGATGATCGTCAGCGCCAGGCCGACGATGAATCCCTTGATCACCGGCTCGGAGATGAAATTGGCAACAAACCCGAGGCGCAGCAGGCCGGCAAGCAGCGCTGCCAGGCCGGTCGTGATCGCGAGCGCCGCCGTCATCGCCGTGAACCGGTCGCTGCCGACGGGGACGAGTGCGGCAACGGTCGCCGCAGACAGCGCCGCCGTCGCCGACATCGGGCCTGCGACAAGCTGGCGGGAGCTGCCTAGTGCCGCATAGAGAATCAGCGCACCGGGCGCCGCGTAGAGACCCACGACCGGTGAGACCCCGGCGATCGAGGCGTACGCCAGCGCCTCGGGCACCAGCACCGCCCAGACGGTCAGCCCGGCCAGCAGATCCCCGCGCAGCCAGCCTCGCTCATAGCCGCGAAGGGAGGGGAACAGCCAGCCCATGGCCGCTAGTGGAGGCCTCGCGCGCTCACGGCTCGACGATGTTGAACCAGAGGTCGAACTCGTCCATCAGCCCGAGGAGCGTGTCGAGTGCTCGCAGATCCGGCTCGACGCTGATCTCGCCGCTCTCGGCCTCCGCATCCAGCGTCGTCTGACCGAGGATGAAGCGGTTGAGCGCGGCTCGCGTGAGCGTCACCGTCGTGTCGGCCCCCTCCTCGGTGCGCCCGATCACATGACTCAGGGCACCGTTGGACAGCCGCAGCAGAACCCGCTCGCCCGTGTCGGTGAATACCCAGTTGATCGCGATGTCGGTCCCGCCCGCGCGCTCACCGTTGAGGCGCACGCCGAGATAGTTGAAGAACAGGTCAAGGCTCATCGCCTTGATGCTGTCCTCCGAGGCGCTCGAGGGCAGCTTTACGCTCGGCGTGCCGTGGCGCAGCTCCTGCGCGCCCGTCAGATAGAGGTTGCGCCACGTTCCGGCCTCCGACTGGTAGCCGAGCTGCTCGAGGGTGTCGGCCTGCAGCTCGCGCGCGGCCGTGTTGTCCGGTTCGGCGAACACCACATGGTTGACCACCTCGGCCACCCACCGATACTCCCCGGCCTCATAGGCGGCCCGCGCCTTCTCGAGCACCGCCTCGGCCCCGCCCATGAACTCGAGGTACTTCTTCGCGCCGTCCTCGGGCGGCAGCGGATGCAGGGTTGCCGGGTTGCCGTCGAACCAGCCCAGGTACTTCACGTAGGTCGCCTTGACGTTGTGGTTGAGTGTGCCGTAGTAGCCGCGAAGCGCCCAGTGGCGGTCGAGCACATCGGGCAGTTTCACCATCTCTGCGATCTCCGCCGGGCCGAAGCCGTGGTTGGCCAGGCGCAGCGTCTCGTCGTTGATGAAGCCGTAGGCGTCCCGGCCCTTGCTCAGCAGGTCGACGGCCCTGTCGCTGCCCCACACCGGCCAGTGGTGCATGCCGTAGAGCACCTCGGTCCGCTCGCCCCACCGCTCGATCGTCTCGCCCAGATACTGCGACCAGGCGTGCGGGTCGCGGATCGGCGCACCGCGCAGCGTGTAGGTGTTGTGCAGCGTGTGGCAACAGTTCTCGGCGGCCGTCAGCGCACCGAGCTCCTCGATGAACCAGTGCATCTCCGAAGGCGCCTCCGTGTCGGGCGCCAGCATGAATTCGAAGGTCAGGCCGTCGATGTCGAGGGTCTGCCCCGTTTCGGTGATCGTCTCCGTCGGCGCGATCAGCGTGATCGTGCCAAGTGAGATGGCCGTTCCCAGACCGAGCCCGACGTTGCCCTTCTCGTCGAAGGGGATCAGCGAGCCGTACTGGTAGAGGGCGCGACGGGTCATGACGTTGCCCGCCATGACGTTCTCCGACACCGCCGCCTCAAGGAATCCCTCGGGAGCGATCACCCGGACCTTTCCGGCGGCGACATCCTCCTCGGAGATCACGCCCTTGACTCCGCCGTAATGGTCGACGTGGCTGTGTGAATAGATGACGGCCACGACCGGCCTGCGCGGGCGGTGTTCGAAGTACAGCTCGAGCGCCGCGTGGGAGCACTCGGTGGAGATCAGCGGGTCGAACAGGATCAGGCCCGTGTCTCCCTCGACGATCGTGAGATTTGAGATGTCGTGGTTGCGCACCTGATACATCCGCTCGACGACCTTGAACAGGCCACCCTTGGCGCACAGCTGGGCCTGGCGCCAGAGGCTCGGATTGACGGTCGGCGGACACGGCTCGTCCTCACCGACGAAGGCAAATTTGTTCGGGTCCCATGTGACGCGGCCACCCGGGCCGTGCACAACCGAGCCGTTGATGTCCGCGATGTGCCCGCGGGCTGCGTCCTCGAAATCCTGGCGATCCTCGAACGGCAGCAGACCAAGCAGCTCATCGCTGAGGCTTGTTGTGAACTGCGACGCGTCCTTCCGCTCGCTCATCGCCACTCCTCTGTCTAGATCGTTCTGGTCCGAACACGACCGGTGCTCTGCCGCGCGTTCGGGCACCCTCTCGCACGGCGTGGGTCCTGTCAATGGCCGCTGGACATGGAGGCCCAGCACCCCGATCGCACCCCTCTGGACGGGACGGCGCCGGGCAAAGTCGCTGTGCAATCATCACGCTCGCGGGCGTGCTCGTTGCGGGCGCGACAGCACGCGGGAGTCTCCATCGGGACACGACCGCGACAACCGAGAGGACCGGGGCGATGAGCGCAGGGGCACCAGCTGAGGGTTCGGCCACCGACGCCGCCAGCGAGGGCGAGCCCGCCGACGTCCTCGTGATCTTCGGCATCACCGGCGACCTGGCCAAGGTGATGACCTTCCGCTCGCTCTACCGCCTGGAGATGCGCGGCCTGCTGGACTGCCCGATCGTTGGTGTCGCGGGCGATGACTGGACGCTCGAGCACCTCCGGAAGCACGCCCGCGAATGCATCGAGGGCACCGGCGAAACCGTGGCCGAGGACGTCTTCGAGCGGTTCGCCGCGCGGCTCTCCTATGTCAGCGGGGATTTCACCGACCCCGCGACCTACAAACGCGTCGCGAGCGCCGTCGGCGATGCGAAGACCCCCGTCTTCTACCTCGAGATCCCGCCGTTCCTGTTCGGCCCCGTTATCAAGGAGCTCCGCGATGCCGGGCTGACGAAGACCGCAAGGGTCGTCGTCGAGAAGCCCTTCGGCCACGACCTCGCCGTCTGCGCGAGAGCTGGCGGCGGAGATCCACCAGTACATCGAGGAGTCACAGCTCTACCGGATCGATCATTTCCTGGGCAAGATGGGCACCGACGAGTTCCTCTACCTGCGCTTCGCCAACTCGATGGTCGAGCCGGTCTGGAACCGCAACCACATCGCCTGTGTCGAGATCACGATGGCCGAGGACTTCGGCGTCGAGGACCGCGGCCACTTCTACGACCCCGTTGGGGCGCTGCGCGACGTCGTCGTCAACCACATCATGCAGGTGGTGGCCGTGGCCGCGATGGAGGCGCCCGCCAGCGGCGACGCGGAAACCCTCAAGGACGCCAAGGCCTCGCTGTTCAAGTCGATACAGACCGCCCAGCCGGCCCACTACGTGCGCGGCCAGTACGACGGATACCGCGAGATCGACGGGGTCGCAAAGGACTCGACGACCGAGACCTATGCGGCGCTGCGCCTGGACATCGACAACTGGCGCTGGTCCGGTGTGCCGTGGTTCATCCGCACGGGCAAGCGCCTGCCAACCACGCAGACGGAGCTGCGCGCGGTGTTCCGCGAGCCTCCGCGTCTCGGCTTCATGGGCGGCGTGCATCGGCGGCCCGAGCCGAATCAGTTCGTCGTCAAGCTCGACCCCTCGACCGGCACACGACTGATCCTCGACGCCCATCGCGCCGACGTGTCAGGGCCCGAGGCCGTCACCCTCGACGTCGAGTTCGCCACCCAGGGCGGCGAGGCGCCGACGCCCTACGAGGTGCTGCTGCTCGATGCGATGCGTGGCGACAGCACGCGTTTCACCCGTCAGGACGGGGTCGAAGAAACCTGGCGGATATTCGAACCGCTGATCCAACAACCGCCACCGGTCCACCCCTATGCGCCGGGCACGTGGGGACCCGCGGAGGCCGACACGCTGCTGGCCGGCTTCGGAGCCTGGCACGGCCCCTGGGTGGAGTCATGAGTGCGCCCGGCGGAGCCGACGCCGCTGAGGACGCAGCAATGCCGCAGAGCGCGGCGATGCCCTCGCCGTTCCCTCCGATCGCCGACTATGCGTTCCTGTCGGACTGCCACACCGGCGCGCTGGTCGCACCCGACGGCAGCATCGACTGGCTCTGCGTGCCCCGCTTCGACGCACCCAGCGTGTTCGGAACGCTGCTCGACCGGCAGGCCGGCTCGTTCCGCTTCGGGCCGTTCGGGATCAACGTCCCCGCGGCACGGATCTACGAGCCGGGCACCAACATCCTGCTGACGACCTGGAAGACCCCGACCGGGTGGATGATCGTGCGCGACGCGCTCACGCTCGGCCCGCGCCGGGGAGTCGACACGATCACGCCGCACACCCGCCCGCCGACCGATGAAGACGCCGAGCACGTCCTGGTCCGTATGGCGATGTGCCTCGAGGGAGAGGTCGAGCTCGAACTGACCTGCGAGCCGGTCTTCGACTACGGGCGCACGCCCGCCTCCTGGACGGTCGGACGAGGACGGCCATCGCGCGCAGGCCTCCGGAGCCGACACCACGATTGCGCTGCAAACCGACATGGCGGTCGGTGTCGAGGGCGACTGGGTACGCGCCAGGCATGTGCTCAAACAGGGCGAGCAGGTCTACTGCGCGCTCACCTGGTCGGAGGGCCTGAAGGCACCCGAGAGCGTCGAGGAGGCAACCGGTCAGCTCGCAGCGACCGCCACATTCTGGCGACACTGGCTCGGCCGCGCACGGATCCCCGATCATCGCTGGCGCGACCCCCTGCAGCGCTCGGCGCTGGCGATCAAGGGCCTGACCTACATGCCAACCGGCGCGACCGTGGCGGCCCTGACCACCTCGCTGCCCGAGACGCCCGGCGGCGAACGCAACTGGGACTATCGCTACACCTGGCTGCGCGACTCGACCTTCACGCTGCAGGCGCTTCACTACCTCAACCTCGATTGGGAGGCGGACGAGTTCATGCAGTTCGTGGCCGACCTCGAGCCGAACCCCGACGGGGCCCTGCAGATCATGTACGGGATCGACGGGCGCCGCGACCTGGCGGAGTCGACCCGCGACGATCTCTCCGGCTACGCCGGAGCCAGCCCCGTTCGAATCGGCAACGGAGCCTTCGACCAGCGCCAGAACGACGTCTTCGGCGCCGCCCTGGACTCGATCCTGCTGCACACCCGCCGCAGCAAGCGGCTGCCGCGGCGACTGTGGCCGCTGGTGCAGGCGCAGGCCGAATGCGCGACGAAGGTCTGGCGCGAGCCCGACCAGGGCATCTGGGAGGCGCGCGGCGAGCCCAAGCACTACGTCTCCTCGAAGCTGATGTGCTGGGTCGCGATGGATCGCGCGGCAAAGCTCGCGGACGCTGCGCGGCGATAAGCAAGCTCGAGAGCGCCTGGCACGCGACCGCCGAGGAGATCCGGGCCGACATCCTCGAGCACGGCCTCACCAAGGACGGCGTGCTTCGCCAGCACTACGAGACCGACGCACTCGACGCGTCCAACCTGCTGGCGGCGATCTTCGGCTTCCTGCCCGGCGAGCGACGAGCGCCTGCGCGCGAGCGTGCTCGCGATCGCCGACGACCTGACCGAGGACGGCTTCGTGCTGCGCTACCGCACCGGGGAGACCGACGACGGCCTCTCGGGCAAGGAGGGCAGCTTCCTGATCTGCTCCTTCTGGCTCGTCTCGGGATTGGCGATCGTCGGCGAGATGCAGCGCGCCACGCGACCTGATGGAAAGGCTGCTCCGGGTCGCCTCGCCGCTCGGCCTCTACGCCGAGGAGTTCGACACCAGCACGGCGCGCCACCTGGGCAACTTCCCGCAGGCGTTCTCTCACCTCGCGCTGATCGAGGCCGCCGGGCGGATCATCCTCGCCGAGCTGGTCGAGGAGATCACCTGATGGAGCTCCTACGACGTGATCATCATCGGCAGCGGCGCCGGCGGCGGCACGCTGGCCCGTCATCTGGCCCCGTCGGGCAAGCGGATCCTGATACTCGAGCGTGGCGACTGGCTGCCGCGCGAGCCGCAGAACTGGTCGGCGGGCGGACGTGTTCGTCGAGAACCGCTACGTCTCGCCGGACACCTGGTACGACGGGAAGGGCAAGCCGTTCCAGCCGCAGGTCCACTACTGCGTCGGCGGCGCCACGAAGCTCTACGGCGCGGCGCTGTACCGCTTGCGCAAAGAGGACTTCGGCGAGCTGCAGCCACCACGGCGGCATCTCGCCGGCGTGGCCGATCTCCTACGAGGAGATGGAGCCCTACTACACCCGGGCCGAGCAGCTCTACCAGGTGCACGGCGCGCGCGGCGAGGACCCGACCGAACCGCCGCGCAGCGCGCCCTACCCGCATCCCGCCGTCTCGCACGAGCCGCGCATCGCGCAGCTCGCCGAGGACTTCGCGGCCGCCGGGCTGCACCCCTTCCACGCACCCTGCGGGGTGATGCTCGACGAGGGCAACATGCCCTACAGCAACTGCGTGCGCTGCTCGACCTGCGACGGCTTCCCCTGCCTCGTCCACGCCAAGTCCGACGCCGAGGTGCTCGGGCGTGCGCCCTGCCCTCGAGCACGAGAACGTCACGCTGCTCACCAATGCCGAGGCGGTCTCGCTGAACACCAACCCCGCGGGCACGAGCCGTGACAGAGGTCGATCGTCGAGCGCGGCGGCGAGCGCGAGACCTACTCGGCGGACATCGTCGTCGTCTCCGCCGGCGCGGCCAACACGGCCAAGCTGCTGCTCTCCTCCCACAGCGAGCAAGCACCCCAACGGCCTGGCCAACGGCTCCGATCAGGTCGGGCGCAACTACATGTTCCACAACAGCCAGGCCGTGCTCGCGATCTCCAAGGAGCCCAACCCGACGGTCTTCCAGAAGACGCTCGGTGTCAACGACTACTACTTCGCCAGCGACGCCTGGGAGTTTCCGATGGGCAACATCCAGATGGTCGGCAAGTCGGTCGCCGAGATGTACCGCGGCGAGAAGCCGCTGATGACGAAGCTGGCGCCGACGCTTCTCGCTCGCACGAGGTCGCCACCACGCCGTCGACTTCTGGCTCTCGACCGAGGACCTGCCGCGAGCCGGAGAACCGCGTCAGCGTCGACGGGGACGGCCGGCTGACACTCAACTACAAGGCAAGCAACGACACCGCCCGCGACCGGCTGTTCACCAGCTGCGCTCGCTGCTCGGCCATCTCGGCATGCACGAGCACCACCTGATCCCGCGCTGGGCCTACCTGGAGAACAAGATCCCCGTCGCCGGCGTCGCCCATCAGGCCGGCACCGCCGCTTCGGCAGCGACCCGGCCACCTCGGTGCTCAACACCGACTGCAGGGCCCACGAGCTCGACAACCTTTACGTCGTCGACACCAGCTTCTTCCCGAGCATCTCGGCCGTCAACCCCGCGCTGACGGCGATGGCCAACGCGGTGCGCGTCGGCGAGCATCTGCTCGAGCGGCTGGGCTGAAGCCGCGGCCGCGCGAGCTCGTTCGCCCGCGTGAAGCGACTCGTCATGCTTGAGCGATGAGGGCGCTCGACCCCCGTCTGCTCCAATACGCGCGCTCCACGCGCACGTTCCTCTACGTGTCGGTGGCGTTGGGGGTGATCAGGGCGTTGCTGATCATCGCCCAGGCATGGCTGCTGGCGGACGTCGTCTCGCGCGCCTTCATCGGGCGCGAGAGCCTCGCCCAATTGGATACGCAGATGGCCCTGCTGCTCGTCGTCGTGCTCGCGCGAGCGACGGTGGCGTGGGCCGCCGAGCTGGCCGCCAGCCGGTCCTCCGCACGCGCCAAGTCGCAGCTGCGCGGGGCTCTGCTCGAGCGGCTCCCGGGGCTCGGCCTGGAGCACTCCCGCGAGCAGCGCACAGGCGAGATCGCCGTGCTCGCCACGCGCGGCATCGACGCCCTCGATGGATACTTCTCGTTGTATCTACCGCAGCTGCTGCTGGCGGTGATCGTGCCCCTCGCGGTGATCGTGGCGGTCCTCTGGGGCGACTGGATCTCGGCGGCCATTATCGCCTTCACGGTCCCGCTGATTCCTCTGTTCATGGCACTGGTCGGTGCCAGCACCCAGGAACGGATCGATCGTCAGTTTCAGACGCTCGAGCGCCTCGGGGGACACTTCCTGGATGTCGTCGGCGGCCTTCCCACGCTGAAGGTCTTCGGCAGGGCCAAGGCCCAGTCGGCGAGGATTCGTGAGATCAGCGAGCGCTACCGCGTCGCGGCGATGGCAACGCTGCGGATCACCTTTCTCTCCTCGCTGATCCTGGAGCTGGTGGCGACGTTCGCGGTGGCCCTGGTGGCGGTTGCGATCGGGCTGCGTCTGACAAACGGCGAGATGAGCCTGCACACGGCGCTGTTCGCCCTGGTGCTTGCCCCCGAGGCCTACCTGCCGCTGCGCCAGCTCGGCGCGAACTATCACGCGAGCGCCGAGGGATTGTCCGCCGCGGAGCAGGTCTTCGCCGTGCTGGAAAGCCCGCTCGCGCCAAACGGCACGCGTACCGCCGTCCCCGACCCGGCGGTCTGCCCCGTCACGATCGAGGGTGTGCGCTTCACATATCCCGAGCGCGCAGAGCCGGCCCTGGACGGCGTCTCGCTGACGCTCGAGGCCGGTGAGGTGCTGGCGCTCGTGGGACCGAGCGGGTGCGGCAAGTCGACCCTGCTGGGGCTGCTGCTCGGCCTGCTGCGAGCGGACGGCGGCTCGATTCGGATCGGCGACGTTCCGCTGGCCGATCTCGACCTCGATGCCTGGCGCGCGCGGTTGGCCTGGGTCCCCCAGCGCCCGCATCTGTTTCACGCCTCGATCGCCGAGAACGTGCGCCTCGGTCGTCCGCAGGCCTCCGATCAGGAGGTCCGGGGCGCGATCGCCGACGCCGGCCTCAGCGACGCCGTCCGGAGGCTGCCGGCGGGCATGGCCACCGTCCTCGGAGACCGCGGTGCCGGCCTCTCCGCGGGCGAGCGTCAGCGTCTGGCCCTGGCCCGTGCGTTTCTCCGTGACAGCCCGCTGCTGCTGCTCGACGAGCCGACCGCCGGCCTTGACGGGGACACCGAGCGAGAGGTCGTGAGCTCGATCCGGCGCCTGGCCGAGGGAAGGACCGTCCTGATGGTGGCCCACCGGCCGGCGCTGATCGCCATGGCCGACCGGGTGCTCGCGCTCTCGCCAAGCGAGGTCGTCGCATGAGCGCCGCCGCCACGAGCGAGCACCACCCCAACCTCCCCGAGGAGGACGGTCCCCAGGCGAGTCTCTCCAGGACCCTGGGGATTGCCCGTCCGGCGATGGGCCGACTGGTCCTCGCGACGTTCCTCGGGGCCTGCGCGGCCGGCGCCGCGATCGGGCTGATCGCCACATCGGCCTGGCTTATCTCACGCTCGGCCCAGCACCCCCGGGAGTCCGCAGTGGCGCTGGCGATCGTCGGGGTTCAGTTCTTCGCCCTGCTGCGAGGGCTGAGCCGCTATGGAGAACGGCTCGTCGGTCACGACGCGGCCTTCCGCGTTCTCGCCGAGCTCAGGGTCGCGCTCTATCAGCGCCTCGAGCGCCTCGCCCCGCTCGGGCTGCCGGCATTTCGCAGCGGCGATCTGCTGGCGAGGCTGGTGCACGACGTGGAGGCGCTGCAGGACCTGCTGCTGCGTGTCCTGCCGCCGTTTGTTATCGCGCTCGGGGTGGGCGCCATCACCGTCGCGGTCCTCTGGCTGATGCTTCCCGCCGCCGGTCTGATCCTGCTCCTCGCCCTGGTGCTCGCCGCGACCCTCACGCCATGGCTGACCGGTCGACTGGCCGCGCTGGGCGAGGCCCGCCAGGCCGCCGCCCGGGCGGAGCTGACCGCCGCGGTCGTCGACATGATCGAGGGAGCAGGGGAGTTGGCAGTCAACGGTGCCAACGCCGAGCAGCTCCGCCGTACCCTGGCCGCCGACTCGCTGCTCACCGAGATTGCGAGCTCCAGCGCACGGACGGCGGGGATCGGTCAGGGCCTGACGACCCTCTGCTGCGGGCTCGCGAGTTGGGGCGCTCTGGCCGTTGGCGTGAGCGCCGTCCACGACGGCGCGATGAGCGGCGTTCTGCTGGCGGGCGTGGCGCTGATCCCGCTCGTGGCCTTCGACCTCGTCTCCCCGCTGCCCACCGCGATTCAGACGCTGCAGCGGGTGAGGCGCTCGGCCGCGCGGGTGTTCGAGGTGATGGACACGCCCCCTCCCGTGCCGGAGCCGGCCGATCCGCTGGCTCCGCCCGCGCCTCCTGTCTCGCTGCGCGTGCGCGACCTCAGGTTCAGCTATCCCGGGGCCGGGAGCCCCGCGCTCGACGGCGTGGACCTCGACCTGAGTCCCGGGCGGCGGGTCGCCGTGATCGGGCCGAGTGGCGCCGGCAAGTCGACGCTTGCGGGGGTGCTGATGCGCTTCCTGCCCTACGACAGCGGGTCGGTCGCACTCGAGGGTGTCGAGATCGCCGCCCTGGACGGCGATCGCTGGCGGACCCTGATCGGACTGGCCTCCCAGGACGCCCATGTCTTCGACAGCACGCTCGAGGAGAACCTCCTGCTGGCCAGGCGCGGAGCCAGCGCCGAGGAGCTCTACGACGCCTTGGCGGCGGTCCAGCTGCTCGACTGGGCCCGGGGGCTGCCGCAAGGCCTGCACACGGAACTGGGTGAGCGCGGCGCCCGCATGTCCGGCGGGCAGCGCCAGCGCCTGGCGATCGCCAGAGCGCTGCTGGCGGACTTCCCGCTGCTGGTGCTCGACGAGCCGGGTGAGCACCTCGACACGCCGACGGCGGACGCGATCGTCGCCGACCTGCTGCTCGCCACGCGCGAGCGCGCGACACTGTTGATAACCCATCGGCTGACCGGCCTCGAGGAGGTGGACGAGGTGCTGCTGATGGACAGCGGACGCGTCATCGAGCGAGGCACCCATAACGAGCTGCTCGCCATGGGCGGCCGCTACTCATCGCTGTGGCGCCAGGAGCGCGGCTGACTACGTTTCGCTGCGCTCGTCGACGAAGCGCGAGAGGTCTTCTTCGCCGATTTTGGCCTCGACATGCATCGCGACGATTCGCGCGGAGGCCTGTTGCAGGGTGATCGTCCGCTCATCGCGGGCGCTCCCGACGAACGCCGTCAGCCACTTGCCGAGGGCGATCCAGCGGTTCTTGAATCCGGTCAGGAAGGTCAGGTGGACGAAGGCCCACATCAGCCAGCCGATGAAGCCCCCCACCTTGATGCCCTTGAAGCTGACGATCGCCCTGAACCGGGCGACCGTGGCCATGCTGCCAAGGTCGCGGTAGACGAACGGCCGCGCCGTCGTGTCGCCGTCGAGGCGGTGTTTGATCGTCCGCGCCGCGTGGATGCCCGTCTGCATCGCGACCTCGGCCACCCCGGGAAGTTTGTTCAGGGCGATCATGTCCCCCACGGCGAACACCTCGGGGTGGCCGGGGAGCGTGCAGTCTGGCAGCACCTCGATGTGCCCCGCCCGGTCGGTGGAGGCGCCGGTGGCGGCGGCCAGCAGGCCGGCCAGCGGCGAGGCCTGTACCCCGGCTGACCAGACCTTCGCGCGGCAGTCGATGCGCTCCTCCTGGCCGTCAGGGCCGGTGACGATGATGCAGTCGTATTTCACGTCGGTCACACGACAGCCCATGTGCAGCTCAACGCCGGCCCGTTCCAGCTCGCGGGTGGCGATCTTCGAGAGACGCTCGCCGAACGGGGCGAGGACTTTCTCGCCTCCGTCGAGCAACAGCACGCGGGCACTGGCCGGGTCGATATGGCGGAAGTTGCCTTTCAGCGACCGTCGCGCGAGCTCGACTATCTGCCCGGACATCTCGACCCCGGTCGGCCCCGCGCCGATCACGGCGAAGGTCAGCCAGGCTCGCTGGGCGGCGGGATCACGCTCGAGCTCGGCCATCTCGAACGCGCCGAAGATGCGTGCTCGCAGCTCGAGGGCGTCGTCGATCGTCTTCATGCCCGGCGCGAAGCGGCCGAACTCGTCATGCCCGAAGTAGGAGCCCTCGGCGCCTGCCGCCACGATCAGCGAGTCGTACTCCACGACCCGCGGGGGCCCCAGTGGCACCACGGCCGTGACGGTTTTTGCCTCGAGGTCGAACTCCGTGACGTCCGCGAGCTCGACGTGAACGTTGCTGTGCTTGCGCAGCACCTCGCGAAGCGGCGGTGCGACAGCCCCCTCGGAGAGAATCCCCGTTGCCAGCTGATAGAGCAGCGGCTGGAAGGTGTGGTGGTTGGCGCGGTCGATCAGCGTCACCTCGACTGGGGCTCGGCGCAGGAACTTCGCCGCGAACAGCCCCCCGAATCCGCCGCCGACGATCACCACCCTGTGAGGCGGCGGACCGCTCATGTCTGTGGCGCCGCCTGCGTCGGGTTGGCGGGCTGGTTCGCGGGAGCGGGACGGTCTGGGGCGGATGGCCCTTTGAGCCGCCCGTGGAAGACGTGGAATGACCAGCCCTGGTAGATCAGCACGACCGGCAGGAAGATCACCGCCACAACGGTCATGACCGTCAGCGCATAGTGGCCGGAGGCGGCGTTGTTCACGGTCAGGTTGTAGGCGCTGTTGGTGCTCGAGACCATCACGTTGGGATACAGGTCGATGAAGATCGAACCCACGGTCGCAGCGATCGCCACGGCCGAGGCCGCGAACGCCCAGCCATCGTAATCCGTGGCGGCGGTTCGAGCGGCGAAGATCACCGCGATCACCGCCAGCGCCTCCACCGGGCCGGGAATGTCCGCGCCGCCCGCGATGTTCCGCGTCCAGATCACCCAACCGATCACCAAGGCGATCGCCGCCCATCCGAGCGGGCGGGCGACACCACGGGCGCGCTCGCGCAGCTCATCGGTGGTGCGCAACTTGAGGAAGCTCGCACCGTGCAGCAGGCAGAGGCTGAGCAGCGTCAGCCCGGTCCAGAGCCCGTAGGGCGTGAGCAGGTTGAAGAAGTTCCCGGTGTAATCGTGGTTCGAGTTGATCGGCAGCCCGACCAGCAGGTCGCCCAGGCCCACCCCCAGCAGCAGTGGAATCAAGAGGCTCCCGATTGTCGTGCACCACCGCCATGTGCCGCGCCATCTTGCGCCCTCCTGTTTGCTTTTGAACTCCAGCGAGACGCCGCGCGCCATCAGCGCGAAGAGCACCAGCACCAGCGCGAGGTAGAGCGCCGAGAACATCGTCGCGTACCACAGCGGGAACGCGGCGAAGGTGCCGGCCCCGGCGACGATCAGCCAGACCTCGTTGCCGTCCCACCACGGCCCGATTGTGCTCAGCGCGAGCTCGCGCTCGGCGTCGGTCCTGCCGATGATCGTGTGCAGGACGCCGACCCCGAAGTCGAACCCCTCGAGCACGAAGAATCCGACCCAGAAGAAGGCGACCAGCACGAACCAGATCGTGTGCAGCTCCATCCGGGCTCCTAGTAGGTCAACGCCGGGATCGTGGTTGCGCCCGCACCCGGGGCGTCCGAGCCGTCGTCATGATCGTCTTTGAGCTCTCGACGGGAGTAGCGCAGCATCAGCAGCAGGTCGGCCGCCCCCAGGGCGATGTAGACGAGCAGAAAGGCGATCAGGCTAATCCAGATATCGGTCGAGGTGACCGAGGGGGAGTTCGCGTTGGCGGTCTTCATCAGGCCCTGCACGATCCACGGCTGACGTCCGTTCTCGGTCAACAGCCAGCCCGCGGTGTTCATCAGGAACGGCGTCACGACGGCCCCCAGCGAGACGCGCAGGAACCACTTCGAGCGGTCCAGGCTGCCGCGGTGCAGAAGCCAGGCTCCCCACAGGGCAAGGAGGGCGATCAAGGAGCCCAGGTAGGCCATCACCCGCATCGACCAGTACTGCACGAACACATTCGGGACATATTCTCCGGGCCCGTATTTCTTGACGTCTTCGCGCTGCAGCTGGTTCATCCCCACGACGGCGCCGTTGAACGTGCCGGTCGCGAGCACGGACAGCAGATGGGGGATCGCGATCAGCTGGGTCGGCGTCTGGTCGTTCTTGCCGCCGCCGACCTGGAAGGCCGAGAACGAGCAGGGCTGGCAGTTTTCCCACTGCGCCTCGGCCGCGGCGATCTTCATCGGCTGATACTTGGCCTCGATCTCGCCGAGCTTGTTGCCGACGAACATCTGCAGCATGATCGCCGGCAGCAGCACCAGCACCGAGAGCTTCGCGGCCGCGTGGAAGCCGGCCACCTCGCTGCCCTTGCGCAGATGCCAGGCTGAGATCGCAAGCATCACCAGCGCCCCCGTCACCAGCGAGGCGAAGATCACGTGCACGTAGCCCCACAGGAATGTGGGGTTGGTGAACAGGGCCCAGATGTTGTTCAGTTCGGGCTGGCCCTGGTGGTTCATCACGTAGCCGACGGGGTGCTGCATCCAGGAGTTCGCGGCGAGGATGAACATCGCAGAGAGCATCGAGCCGAAGGCCACCATCCAGATACAGGCCAGATGGACGCGCTTGGGGAGCCGCCCCCAGCCGAAGATCCACAGCCCCAGGAACGTCGACTCGAGGAAGAACGCGGCGAGTGTCTCCATCGCCAGCGGCCCGCCGAAGACGTCCCCGACGAACCGTGAGTACTCCGACCAGTTCATGCCGAACTCGAACTCCTGCACGAGGCCGGTGACGACGCCGACGGCGATGTTGATCAGCAGCAGGGTGCCGAAGAATTTCGTCAGGCGGCGGTACTCCGGTCGCTCATTGCGGTAGTAGGCCGTCTGCAGCAGCGCCACCAGGAAGGCCAGGCCGATGGTGACCGGCACGAAAAGGAAGTGATAGATCGACGTCGTTGCGAACTGCGCACGCGCTAGTTCATTCGTCATCCTGTGAGCCTATTCGAGGTTTGGCATCTAGGCGCTCTCGGGTGCCGCCTGCAGGGGAGCCGCGGGCGCTCCGACCTTCAGGCGATCGGCGAGCCCGTTTGCAAAGCTTCGAGCGGCCTCGAGCTGCTCATCCTGCAGGTTCGTGCGCGGGATCGGAACGCCGAAATAGCGCTCGCGGTACTCACCGCTGCCGAGGTAGCTGAGCAGCGAGAGCAGGCTGCGAATCTGCCCGCCCTGGTAGGCGAAGTGGATGCTGTCGAGGTATTTGCCGCCTAGTTTGTTCGCGAGCTTCTTGACGGTCCGCAGGTTGTGGCCGTAGTAGCGCCGGCACGCGACGAAGGTCGCGTAGTCCGTGCCCTTGAGGATCGGGCCGGCGACGTCTGACTCGAGATATGAGCGAATCGGCACCGAGGTGGACAGCCACCAGGTCGGGGAGCCGATGCAGACGAGGTCGTAGTCGCCGCTCTTGGCGTTCTCGGGGATGCTGATCTCGCCGGTACCCCGGCGCAGCTCGGCGGGGATCATCCCGATCAGCTCGCGGAACGGGTGGGGCATCGGGAACTCGTGGAAGCGTGCGGTGTAGCGGGCGTCCGTGAGATCGATCTGCGCATGCTCGACGGCGCAACCGCGCGCGTTGAGTGCCTCGGTCATCGCTTCGACGATCCTGAGCGTCTGTTTGGTGTAGGTGAAGTACACGAACAGGACGCGGGGCTGAGCGGTGCTCATCTCGGCAACTCCTTGATATCGGACATGCGGCGCGATCTGACGCTGCCGCTCGATTTACTGCGCACGCTCAGCCGCCCATCCCGGCTTGAGCTTCTTCCAGTCCTGCCTTCAGTTCCTTGGCGCTCGATCCCTCGATGTGTGCGACCGACTTCCTGACGGCGTTCGCCAGGGCACCGTCCACCGCGTCGGCTCCATCGGACTCATAGATCGCGATCACGCCTCCCGAGCCGGCCGGCAGTGCGGCGTCGAGCTTCTCGCCGATTCCACTCTCGATGCGATGTTTGGCGAACTTGCCGGCAACGGCGCCGGCGGCCGCGCCGACGGCGGTGGCGGCCAGCAGCGGCGGTGCCAGCAGCCCCACGACGAGGCCCGCGCCCCCGCCCACCTTGGCGCCTTTGCGCCCGAGATGGTCGCCGGTCTCGAGCACCTCCACCTCGCCGTTGGCGTCCTTCTGAACGACGACGACGCCCTCGACCGTGATCGCCTTCTCCTCGGCGAGCTTCACGACGGCGTCAAAGTCCTTCTTCGCGAGATCGGCGAAGAGGTATGCGGCAATCAGCACGTCTTTCTGTCCGTCGCTCATGTCGTGACTCCTAGGCGTCGATTCCGCGGACGGTGTGCGCCTGCGAAGCGGTTTCGTGGAGGGCCAGCTCGTCCCGCTCGTCGAGGTGCGGTTCGACATCGAAGACGACCTTCTTGACCGTCCCGCTGAACGCGAACGGAGCCTGCTCGGCGTAGCTCTGGTCGACGACCAGGCCGTTGTCGCGCCCGACGTCCAGGCCCGCGTAGCCGCTGAACCCGAACGGCACCGTGTGATCCATCCGGCCACTCCCGACGGGCTCCCCGTTGACCAGCAGCGTCACATCACCGGGCGTCGCGGGAGCGGCTTCGTCGGCCCTGAAGACCATTTCCACATTCACGTCGCCAGTCGGCAGAGCCCCCTCGGATTCCTGGCGGTACTCGAACACTCCCAGGAACGCATAGGTGTGTCGCAGCTTCCCATCCTGGACGAACAGCGAGAAACCCCCCAGGTGACTGGCGTCGGCAACGATCACCCCTTCCGCCCCGCCCTCTGGGATATGAAGGTCGGCACTGATCGTGTAGGAGTGGTTGTAGACCCTCGGCACCGCCCCGGGCGCCACGTTCTGCACGTCGCCGTAATAGGTCGTGATGCGCTGCTCGCCGAGCGGCGGGAGCATGCCGAAGAACGCCGACATACGCTCCGAGCAGCGGCTTGACCTTGTACTTCTCGGCCTCCTCCCAGAACAGCGCCTGCAGCTCCTTGACCTTGTCCGGATGTGCCTGGGCGAGGTCTTTGGCCTGGGAGAAGTCGTCCGGCAGGTAGTAGAGCTCGACCGGGTCCTCGTCGGGTTTCCACACGCCGGGCGCAAACTTCTTCAGTTCCTCGGGATCGATCCGCCAGGGGACCCGTGGCATCCGCATCGAGAGCCACCAGCCGTCCTGGTACATCGCACGGTTGCCGAAGTTCTCGAAGTACTGCCGGGTGTGATGTTCGGGTGCATCGGCGTTCGCAAAAGAGGCCGCGAAGGTGGTCCCGGTCATCGGCTGCTGATCGATGCCGTCCACACTCGTCGGCTGCGGTATGCCCACGACGTCGAGGATCGTCGGTCCGATGTCGCTGACATGGGTGAACTGCGAGCGCAGGCCGCCGGCGTCCCCGATGCTGTCCGTGGGTAGCGCACCACCAGTGGGTTGCGCGTTCCGCCGAGATGGGAGGCGATCTGCTTGCCCCACTGGAACGGCGTGTTGCTCGCCCAGGCCCAGGCGCTCGAGTAGTGCGGGTACATCATTTCCGTGCCCCACGCCTCCAGGCCGCCCCACTTCAGCGTGAGCTGCATCTGCTCCTCGTCGGTCAGCGGCAGGCCGTTGACCATCGTGCCCTCGTTGAAGCTGCCGGTCGGGGTTCCCTCGAGGCTGGCCCCGTTGTCGCCCCAGATCCACACTACGAGCGTGTTCTCCAGCTCGCCCATCTCCTCGATCGCCTCGAGCAGCCTCCCGACGTGATGGTCGGCGTTCTCGGAATAGCCCGCGTAGACCTCCATCTGACGGGCGAACACGCGTCGTGAGTTCTCGTCCAGCGAGTCCCACGCCGGCATCAGCTCATCGCGAGGGGTCAGCTCGGCATCTGCCGGGATCACACCGAGCTTCTTCTGGCGCTCGAAGGTTTCCTCGCGCAACCTGTCCCACCCCTGGTCGAAGCGGCCCTTGTATTTGTCCGACCACTCCTTGTGCACGTGGTGGGGGGCGTGGCTGCAGCCGGTCGAGTAGTAGAGCATCCAGGGCTTCTCGGACTTGTGGCCGCGAACCCCGTGCAGCCAGTCGATCGCCTGGTCGGTCATCGCCTCGGGGAAGTAGAAGTCCTCCCCGTCCTTGCCCTCCTGGACGCCGATGAACTTCTGGTTCTCGGCGATCATCGTGTCGAACTGGCCGGCCTCGGGGGCGAGAAAGCCCCAGTAGTAGTCGAAGCCCCAGGCGTTGGGCCAATGATCGAACGGGCCCGCCGGTCCCTGCTCGCCCTCCGGGGTCAGGTGCCACTTGCCGATCGCGGCGGTCGAGTAGCCGTTCTCCTTGAGGACCTTGGGAAACGGCGCTGCGTCCTTTGGCAGCATCGCCGAATAGCCGGGGAAGCCGCCGGAGAACTCCGGGATGCCGCCCATGCCAACCGCGTGGTGGTTGCGTCCGGTCAGCAGCGATGCGCGGGTCGGCGAGCACATCGCCGTCACGTGAAAGCGGTTGTAGCGCAGGCCCTCGTCGGCCATCCGGTCGTAGTTCGGGGTCTGGATCGGGCCGCCGAAGGTGCTCGGGTTCCCGAAGCCGGCGTCGTCGATCAGCACAACGAGAACGTTCGGTGCGCCCTCCGGCGGCTGCGACGTGTCCGATCTGCTCCCAGCCCGGGCTTGGAACCGTCGAGCGTCTGGTTCTGTCACGCCGCGTGAACGGCGGTCGCTGAATCGGCAGTCTGCTGCGGTCGGGTCGCGTCGGGCATCTGGGTCGATCCTTTCTCGGAGCGGCGTCCCGGCCCCGTTCGAACTGTCTACTCCGGTCAACCGCCACCCTATGGGAAGCGGAACGGCGCGCAATCATCCGATCGGGATGAACCGGATGAGCCCGCAATGGGCGGCGCCGGCGGCCTATCGGCGTGCGCGCCAGGCGCCTTGAGGTGCGTCTCGCGACTCGGCGTGTTGCGAACATGATCTCTCCGATGCGTTGGTCTTGGATCAGGCCTGCCGGCCGCTTGTCTCAAGCGCATGCAGCTCTTCGGCTTCCTCATCGGAGAGGAGGCCGATCTCGACCAGGTCGAGCGGGCTGATGAAGCCATCGCTGATCCGGAAGTCCGCCGGCCCGAGCAATCGCGTCGCGGAGCGGCACCGCCCAGTGGTGCTCGAGCAGAACCAGCGCGGCGGCGGAGTCGTCGGGAATGTCGCCGATGATGTCCCATGCATCCTCCGCGGAGAATGCGCTCAACGCCATCCTCGAGCGGCCTCCGGCGCCGGCGACGGCGCCGCGGCACGGCCCCGTCCTCGCCCTCGATCCCGAGGCCGATCAGGGCACCGACCACGCTGCCCAGCTCGATTGCCTCTTCCTTGGAGAGGTTGCTGAGATGGGCGACCTCGATGTCGCCGTCCGCGTCCTTGTACACGGCCAGGGCGTCGATCACCCGCACGGTGTCGCTGTCACGCAGGCGCTCGAGCTCGGCGACGATCTCGCCGTGGAATTCCAGGTGCTTGAACCCGAGCACGATCAGTTGAACCGGTCCAATGGCCATGTGGCTCCCTTCAGGCCGCCGAGGGCGACGGTTGCGAGGTTTTGTGCGTGGCCGCTCAAAGATCGCGCAGGGCTCCCGACGCCCGCATCGTCCAGATGGGATGAAACGGCCGGACAGATTTCATCCCGTCGGGATGACGGCAATTCGTTCCCGCTGGCATGGAATGCCTTCGAAGCAACATCCAATGGCGCTGTCGGGGCCATTCTTGACACAGGGTGCCGGTCGGCGCCCGTTACCGAAGGAGAACATATGCGTGGCGTAGGCAGCGCGTTGTTTGTGGGGATCCTCCTGATGATCGCGGGCATCCTGAACATCATCTATGGCATCGCCGCGGTCGGAAATGCCAGCTTTTTCGTCAACGACACCCAGTACGTCTTCTCCAGCCTGCACACCTGGGGATGGATAACGATCATTCTCGGCGTCATCCAGCTCAGCGCATCGCTGTCGCTCTTCGCCGGCAACGCCTTCGGGCGTGTGATCGGGATCTTCGCGGCATCGCTCGGTGCGATCGGTGCCCTGCTCGATGTCGGCGGTGCACATCCCTGGTGGTCACTGGGCATCTTCGCCATCTGTGTCATCTGCATCCACGGCCTGTTCGTGCTCGGCGAGCCTGAGACCGCCTGAGGCCCTATGAACGACCCCGTTGCCGGCGAGTCGCGGTGGCCGATGGCCACCGCGGTTCTCGCTGCAATGGCGATCACGACCCTGCTCCTGATCGCCCGGGCCGTGAACGTCGTCTCCAGCTTCACAATCTGTGATCGGGCACATCACCCCGATGGGATGAAATCGTTGCGAGGAGTAGGGTCAGTGGGGTGATTCCTGGCGCTTCAGTCGAGCCCGGCCTCAGCAGCCCTCTAGGGGCGGGAGGATGGCGTCACTGATCGACCGGGCCGAGGCAGCGACGGGAGCAACGTTCGAGCTGCTCGAGTCGAAGTTTCAGCGCCCGCAGATCGACGGCCGAAGCGTTTCCCGAGCCGGGCTCATCTCACGCCTGAACGACCCCGATGTCCCGCCGGTCGTGGTCGTGCACGGCGGGGCGGGATATGGCAAGACGACGCTGCTCGCCCAGTGGGCCACGTCGCTTCGCCAGCGGCGCTGCGCCTGTTTATCCGTCGCTGAGGAGGACAACGATCCAGTAGTCCTGCTCACCTATATCGCCGCGGCACTCGACCGCGTCTCGCGACTTGACCCCGACGTGTTCGAGGCCCTGGCCTCGCCGGGCGCCTCGGTTGAGGACAAGATCCTCCCCCGCCTCGGCCGCGCGATCGGACAGATCTCCACGCCGTTCGTGCTGATCATCGACGACGCACAGGCGATCCAGAACCGGCGCTGCATCGACGCTCTCCTGACGCTTGCGGGGTTCCTGCGCAGCAACTCCCGGCTGGCGCTGTCCACGAGAGACCACTCCGCGCTGCCGCTGGGCCGCCTGCGAACTCGGGGGCTGCTGCTCGAGCTCTCGGCCGAGGACCTGCGCATGGAGGGAGACGAGGCACGTGCGCTCCTCGGCGCCGAGTCGGTCGAGGCCTCCGACTCCGACCTTGACGAGCTGCTCACGCGGACCGAGGGATGGCCCGCCGGCCTCTACCTGGCTGCGCTGTCGGCGAGAGCAAGCCGGTCCGGACCGCAGGGCCTGGCGAAGCTGACGGGCAAGGATCGCTTCGTCGTGGAGTTCCTGCGCTCGGAGTTCCTCGCGCGCCTGCCGCAGCGGGAGCTTGACTTCCTCACCCGCACCAGCATGCTCGAGGTGCTCTCCGGCTCACTCTGTGACGCGGTGCTCGACTCCAGCGACTCGGCGGCGACGCTCGCGTCGCTCGAGCGCTCGAACCGGTTTGTTGTCGCCCTCGACCGAAACCGGGAGTGGTACCGCTGCCATCACCTGGTCCGCGAGACGCTCGCCGGCGAGCTTGCCGAGTCGCGACCCGAGGAACTCTCGTTGCTGCTCGGGCGCGCGGCCGACTGGTGCGGCGCGCACGGCCAGGAGGTCGCCTCGATCAGATACGGGCAGGCCGCCAGGGACATCCCTCGGGTGGCTGACACGATGGAACGGGCCGTACTTCCGGTCTATCAGAGCGGGCGAACCGCGACCGTGGACGAGTGGTTCAAGTGGTTCGAGTCGCACAGCCCGCTGGATGAGCACCCGGGCGTGGCTGTCATCGGGGCTCTCTTTCATGCGGTCACGGGGCGCCCGACGGAGTCCGATCGCTGGGCCGCTGCGGCCGCATGTGGCGAGCGGCCAGGTCCTATGCCCCATGGCAGCGAGTCGATCGAGTCGTGGCGGGCGCTGCTTCGTGCGATCCGCTCGCGCGAAGGCGTGAATGCGATGGCGGCAGACGCCAAGCTGGCGATCGACACGCTGGCGCGGAACAGTCCCTGGCACCCACTGGCCGTCATGACCGACGGGATCTCGCAGGTCCTCAGCGGAGCCCCCGAGGCGGCTGATGACACGTTTTCCGACGCCGCCGAGGACGCGCGCGACCTGGCGGCGCCCAACGTGCTGCCTCTCACGCTCGCGCAGCGCGCGTTGATCGCGATCGCCCGCGGGGAATGGGCGCGCGCCGATGACCACGCGGAGCACGCCGTGTGGGCGGCGCAGCGTTCGCGCCTGGAGGACTCCGCGCTCAACGGCCTCGTCTACGCCGTGCGCGCGCGGACAGCTCTTCGCGGCGGCGCCAGGGACACCGCCCATGAGCTGCTCGCGCGTGCCCAGCGCCTGCTCCCCGCGCTCACCTACGCACTGCCCGCCCCGTCGATCCAGACCCGTCTGGAGCTGGCCCAGGCCCACCTTGAACTCGCGGATCAGCCTGCGGCTCGGGCTGTGCTGGCGGAAACCGATGCGATCTTCAGGCGCGTCCCGGACCTGGGCGTACTGGGAGCCCAGGCTGCGGAGCTGCATTCGCGACTGGGCGCGGCGTCTCACGACTCTCCGGGCGTGGCGAGCCTGACCGAGGCCGAGCTCAGGGTGCTTCCCCTGCTCTCGACGCACCTCACCTTCCGCGATATCGGCGAGCGGCTGTTCCTGTCACGGCACACCGTCAAATCTCACGCCATGTCGATCTACCGCAAGCTCGACGTCGGCTCCCGCGGAGATGCGGTCGAGCGGGCGCGTGAGATCGGACTGATCTAGCTCGTAGAGGCCCGATCCGGGGAGTGCGTGAAGTGCCGCTGAACGATCAGCGCCAGGGAACCGCCGAGCAGCATCATCGCCACGTTGACGCCGAGCACGGCCAGGGCCGAAAGCGATTTGGACAGCTCGCCGACGCCGGCGGCGACGCCAAGAAACGCGGCGGCGGGGATCGTCGTCACGGAGATCGCCACTCCGACGCCGGCGCTGGCGCGGGTCTCCACGGCGAGCATCCCGGCGACCCCCGCGGCGAGCGCCACCATGATCGTCTCGGCTTCGACGTGCACCTGGCTTGCGAGACCGACCTGGTGGACCGAGAAATGGGCGGGCAGCAGATCCAACAGGTTGAGAAGCCCGGTAACGGCGGCCGCGAGCGCGCAGGCCACCGCGAGCCCGGTGATAAGCGACACGAGCCCGCGGCGGATCAGCCGCGGCCGGCCGAGCACGAACCCTGTGCAGGCTGCTGTCACAGGTAGCAGATCGGGTGAGACCGCCATCGCTCCCACGATCAGGACCTGATCCTGATCGATCACGCCGAATGCGGCGATCACGCCGGCCACGGCCATGAAGATCAGATACCGCAGCGCCGTTCGGGCGTTGATCCGGGCCTGCCCGAGCAGGTCGGCCCAGACCGACGGCGGCCGATTCCTCCGATGCGACCAGCGGCCCGATCGCATCGAGACGCAGCAGCGATACGTCCTCGGCCGGCACCCCCAGCACCGAGATCATCTCCAGCGCGCTGTCGGCGTAGGCGGGCTGCACGTCGGCCGTCACGAGCACCGATCCGTCGCGGCCGCGATCGGATGAGCTGACGTGGCGAGCGCCATCGGCCTCCCGCAGCCGCTCGGCGACGCCATCCATCGCCGTGGAGTCGCCAAAGACGCGCAGCAGAAGCATTCGCGGCGCAGGTTCCTCCCCCGCCCGGACAGACGTCCCGCTCGCGGGCCCCGAACGGCGCGGCCGAGGTGTAGGGTCTCGCCGATGGAGCCTCGGGGCGGAGGGTCGGCAGCGTTGATGCTCGGGTCGTGCGCGCGACGGGCGGCCTCGGTGCTGATCATCCTGGCGGCCCTGAACGCGCTCTCCGCCACCGCCCTCGCCTCCTCCACGAGCGTGGACTACGGAGATATCTCCCATAAGGGTCTGAAGAATCTTGGACCCGCCTCGACCGGTCTGAAGCTGTCGCTTCAACTGGGGATGATCGCCAACCAGGAAGGCATTCAGAAGGCCGTCAAGGCGGCGAGCAATCCCGCCTCCTCGACCTACGGCAAATATCTCACCCTGTCCTCGCTGCAGAGCAAATACGGTGCGTCGCAGTCGCGGAGAAACGCCGTCGTCGGCGCCTTCAAGCCCTACGGCGTCACCGCCAACGTCGATGTGACCCACCTGCGGGTGGGTGCCACGATCAGCATCGGCAACGCCCAGAAGCTGTTCGGCACGAAGTGGAACCTGTACGCGACCGGGCAGCCCAACCAGTCCGTCGCGCTGCCCGTCAACACGCCGAAGCTCGGCTCGGGCCTGAACGGGAACGTCGACACCGTCGCGGGGCTGGGCCTGTACGTGACGCAGAAAGCCTCGGCGAGTGCAACCTCCGCTCGCGCCCGAGCGCGGATCGCCGCCGTCGACGGCGGCACGCCCACTCGCACCGGGACGATCGAACCGGGATGCGCCCCCACCACGTATCCCGCGGGCGTCCTCTCGAGCGCCGGACTGTTCCCGAACCAGATTCTCAGCGCCTACGGGATCGCCCAGTTGCAGGCCGCCGGCCTGCAGGGACAGGGCGCCCGCGTGGCGATCCTCGGTGAAGCACCGACGCCGATCGCCGATGTCAACGCCTACCGCAACTGCTTCGGCTTCACAGGCACCGCGATGCAGATCCACGGCGCCGGGAACATCGCGCCGATCCTCGAGAGCTCACTCGACGCGATGACCGTCGCAATGGTCGCGCCCAAGCTCTCGCGTCTGGATCTGTGGGTCAAGGCGCTCGGCCAGTCCGATCCGCTCGGCGCCCTGAAGCTGCTCGCTGAACCGCTGCAGGCGACTAAGAACAACATTCCCCTGCCGAACGTGATCTCCATCTCCTATGGCGTGTGTGAGGCCAGCGTCGCGCCCTACACCGCGGCCCGCACCCTGTTCAACCGCCAGGCCGCAGCGACCGCAGCACTTGGCATCACGATCGTCGTGGCGGCGGGAGACAGCGGCTCCTCCGCCTGCGCCCACGGTGTGCCGACCTCCCAGCTGACGAGCTTTGACGAGCAGAAGTCCGCCTCCTGGCCGGCCACCTCACCGTGGGTGCTGGCCGTCGGCGGAACAAACCTGTCGCTGACGGCGGCCAACACGATCGAATCGACCGGCGTGTGGAACGACAGCGAGTACCCGGCGCCATACGCACAGGCCGCCGCGGGCGGGGGCGGCGTCAGCACATTCACCAACCGGCCCTGGTGGCAGCCCGCGATCCCGTCGCAGAGCGCCAAGCGAATGGTCCCCGACGTCTCCGCCTTCGCGGATCCCGCTCCCGGTTACGTGATCATCTGCTCACACGAAGTCTCGGGCTGCGGCCCGTCCGCCGGGCAGAGCATCTCGGTAGTCGGAGGCACCAGCGCCGCCACCCCGCTTGTCGCGGCCACGATCGCGCTCTGGGACCAGCAGGCGAAACAGGCGGGCCTGCCCAACCCCGGGTTCATCCCCCCGCTGCTCTACTCGATCGCCGCGCACGATCCCGGGTCGTTCCTTGACATCACCACCGGCGGCAACTCCGTCTTTCCCGGCGTGTCCTGCTGCACGGCCACGCCCGGATATGACATGGCCTCGGGGCTGGGCTCGCCCCTGGCCAACCAGATCATTCAGAACCTGCACCACTGAGAGCTCACAGGCGCGCGTCGCCCTGGCCGGCGTGGTCCAGCGCGTCGGCGACAAGCCGGTGGTAGGTTTCGTTCTCGAGCAGGAAAGAGTCATGCCCCCAGGGCGAGGAGACCTCGACATGACGGGCCTCGACGTTGCCGGCCCGGAGGCTGTCAACGATGTGGCGTGAGTGTTCACTACCGAAACGCCAGTCGCTGTCGAAGGAGATCGCCAGGAAGCTGGTGTCCACCCGCTCGAGCTTCACCTCCCCGTCGGCAAACGGCTCGAAATAGTCCATCAGCCGTGTCAGATACAGGTAGGTGAGAGCGTCGAAGCGCTCGACGAAGCTCTCACCCTGGTGGTCGAGGTAGTGCTCCACCTCGAAGTCGCTGTCAAACGTCATCGGCCGGCTCGGATCACGCCGCCGGCGGTCGAACTTGCGCCGCATCGACTCGACTGACAGGTAGGTGACATGGCCGAGCTTGCGGGCAACCGAGAGCCCCTGGCGTGGACGCCGCGGGCCGTCCAGGTAGTCCCCGTCGCAGAAGTCCGGGTCGCCCATGATCGCGTCGCGGGCGATTGCCGTGAGCGCGATGTTCTGGGCACCGAGCCGGGCGCTGGCACAGACCAGCACCGCCCGCTGCACCTCCCCCGGGTGGTCCAGTGCCCACTGCAGGATCTGCATCCCGCCGAGGGATCCCCCGACGGCGCCATGCAGCCGCTCAATCCCCAGGTGTGCGAGCAGTGCCCGGTGCACGGTGACGAGGTCGCGCACGCTCAGCAGCGGGAAGCGCAAACCGTAGGGCCGGCCGGAGCGCGGATCGATGCTCGAGGGGCCGGTCGTCCCGGCGCAGCCGCCGAGCAGGTTCGGACAGATGACGAAGTAGCGGTCGGTGTCAACCGGCCGGCCGGGGCCGATCAGCGTGTCCCACCATCCGCGACGGGTCGGATCGCCGTGATGGCCCGCCGCATGGGCGTCGCCGCTCAGCGCATGGCAGACGAACACCGCGTTCCCGCGGTCGGCGTCCAGTGTGCCGTAGGTCTCATAGGCGACCTCGACCGGGCCGATCCGCGCGCCGGACTCCAACTCGAGCGGGTCGTCCTGATCGAACAGAACGACCCGCCGGGTCTCGACGCGGCCGACGGCGCCTGCGCTCATGCGGTCGCTAGCGACCTCGTGGCCGCCAGGGCCTGGTCGAGGTCCTCGAGGATGTCCTCGATGTGCTCGATCCCC
Source organism: uncultured Solirubrobacteraceae bacterium (assembly GCA_963744035.1). Taxonomy (GTDB): domain Bacteria; phylum Actinomycetota; class Thermoleophilia; order Solirubrobacterales; family Solirubrobacteraceae; genus Palsa-744. The sequence goes on from CAVURZ010000004.1 coordinate 213,871, forward strand.
ACGGACAGGCGGACCGTCTCCTGGGTCACGCCGGCGGAGGCGAGCTCCTCGTCGTTGAGCTGCGAGTGAGTCGTGGAGGCATTGTGAATCGCCAGCGACTTCGCATCGCCGATGTTTGCCAGGTGACTGAACAGTTTCAGGTTCTCGATGAAGGCCTTGCCCGCCTCGGCGCCGCCGCGCACGCCGAACGTGACGAGCGCGCCGTAGCCGCCCCGCAGGACTCGGCCGGCGACCTCGTGGTAGGGGCTTGACTGCAGGCCCGGGTAGTAGACCCACTCGACATCCTCGTGTGCATCGAGGTGCTCGGCGACGGCCTGGGCGTTGGCGTTGTGGCGCTCCATCCGCAGCGCCAGCGTCTCGATCCCCTGCAGGAACAGGAAGGCGTTGAAGGGCGACAGTGCCGCGCCGGTGTTTCGCAGCAGCACCGTGCGGGCGCGGCCGATGTAGGCCGCGGGCCCGAGCGCGTCGCTCCACACCACCCCGTGGTAGGAGGGGTCAGGCTCGGTCAGGCCGGGGAAGCGCTCCCGGTGGGCCACCCAGTCGAAGCTGCCGGCGTCCACCAGCGCGCCGCCGATCGAGGTGCCGTGACCGCCGATGAACTTGGTCAGCGAGTGAACGGCCACATCGGCGCCCTGCTCGAAGACCCGTGCTCCGATCGGCGTCGGGACCGTGTTGTCGAGAATCAGCGGCAACCCGGCGGCGTGGGCGGCCTCGGCCCAGGCGGGCACGTCGAGGACGTTCAGCCGTGGATTGCCGATCGTCTCGGCGAACACCAACCGTGTGTTCTCGTCCGCCAGCCGGGCAACCGCGCCGGGGTCGTCAGCGTCAGCCCAGCGAACCTCGATGCCGTACTGGGGCAGGGTGTGTGCGAACAGGTTGTAGGTTCCGCCGTAGAGCTGGGAGACGGAGATGATGTTGTCCCCGGCACGCGCGACGTTCAGGACCGCATACGTCGTGGCCGCCTGGCCCGACGCGGTGACCAATGCGCCAACTCCTCCCTCGAGCGCTGTCAGACGTTCCTCGAGCACGCTCCAGGTCGGATTCATGATGCGCGAATAGATATTGCCGGGAACGGCCAGGGCGAACAGGTCGGCTGCGTGTTGGGTGTCATCGAACACGAATGACGTCGTCTGGTAGATGGGCACCGCGCGCGCTTTGGTTGCACTGTCGGGCTCCTGGCCTCCGTGCAATGCGACGGTCTCGGGTCGGGGCTGCTCGCTCACGTTCGTCTCCTAGGGGTCTGCTGGCGGACCGATTCGAGCCTAGCCTATCGTCTTTTTGCAAATGCCTATCGGTTTGGTGAGAAATGGATTTCGCCGGTCATGAGTGGGGCCGCCGAGCTTCGGGGGAGGCCGCGGGTACGCTTCGCCGATGAGCGGGCTGGAGCGTCGGGCGAAGGTCACAGCGTCGATCCGATGAGGGCTCGTGCGCCGCATCTGGGGTGAGTTCGCCGCGCTCTACTGGGGCTCCGGCCTGTGCGATGACGTACCGGCCCTGGCCTGGTTTCTGCTGGCCTCGCTCGTGCCGTTGGCGCTCGGCCTGACCGCCCTGGCCGCCGTGGTGCTCGGTGACTACGCGCACGCCCAGGCGCTGGCCGACCGCGCGGCCGCGGTGCTGCCGCGCGATGTGCACGACCAGATCGTCCAGCTGGTGCTCAGGACCAAGAACGACTCGCCCCTGCTGATCGCGGGCTCGCTGCTGGCGATGGTCTGGGTCAGCTCGGGGGCCATCGGGGTGCTTGAGCGGTGCCTGTCGCGACTGCTCGAGCGGGAGCGCATGGGTCCCCTGGTCGGGAAGCTCCGAAACCTCGGACTGGCCGGGGCGTTGGCCCTGATCATCCTGTTGCTGGTCCTCGGCGCCTCGGCCGGGACGGGACTGATCGACCGTCTCGGGATCAACTCCTCGCTGCTGCGGATCGCCGTTCCGATTGTCTCGCTTGCGATCACCGTCACCTTCTGCGCCGGCCTCTATCGCGTCATGAGTGGCGGGACCGTCGACTGGCGGGCAGCGTTCGGCGGCGGGGCGGTCGGGGGCCTCTTCCTCCTGTTGACCCCGACGGCAGCCGGTTATTACATGCGCCTGGCCGCAAACCGCACCCCCGTTGGCGTGTTCCTGGTGCTCGCCGGGGTGCTGTTCACCTGTTACCTGGCGGCGCTGGCCCTGCTTCTCGGAGCCGGAGTCACCGTGCGTGTCTTTCTCGGCAGCGCCGCCGGCGGGGCCGACTCGGCTTCGTCGGATCGCTGACCTACACCCCTTTGGGCCGCTTGCCCGCGAGCATCATCGCTAGATTTCCACGGGTGAGAGCTTTGATGCGACGAGCTCCGATGCGCCGGCTCGGCCTGGCAGGGACGGCGGCGGCGGTGGCGGCATGCGCGGCGGCGGCGACGGCCGCGCCGGCGAACAGGGCGGTGGAGATCGTCGATCGCGCCTATCAACCGTCGCTGCTCACGGTCAACGTCGGTGAAACGGTGACATGGACGAACACGACGCTGATGCCACACACGGTGACCGCCGTGGACGGCTCCTTCGATTCCGGCACGATGAACGGCCAGACAAGCTTCTCGGTCACCTTCACCAAACCCGGGACCTTCCTCTACAGCTGCACGATTCACCCGACCATGAAAGGCACCGTGGTCGTGCGCAGCGCCGGGGTGGCGCCGCCGTTCAAGGTGGCCCTGTCAGGTGCCCCGGGACGCGGTGGCAAGCTGATCCGCGTCCAGGCGCCGCGGCCGCACGCGAAGGTCCTGCTGGAGGCTCATGCTGGAAGCGGATGGACCACGATCGCGCGCGGCCAGCTGAGCAGCCGGGGCACCGCGACGCTGACCTACCGTGGGGCCGGCTCATCGCACCCGTTGCGCGTCGTCGTCCTCGGCCTGCATGGCGAAAGGCCACTGGTCAGCCGCACGCTGCACGGCGGCTGAGCTCTCGCCCGATCACCTCATTCGGTGAGCACCGTCTCGCGCGCAGTTTGCGCCGCCGGGGGCCCGCGGGGCGGGTCGATCCCGAGGGCGTGACAGAAATACTCGAGCGCCGCGACGGACGCCGGCGGGGTGTGTGAGCCGTAAGCCGAGGAGCTGATCGCCAGCGCACCGTCATGGACGACCGACGCGCTACGGGCCGCGAGGGCAGGTTCCCGCACCACTTCCACGGTCGCCATCATGCCGTGGTCCTCATGAAAGGTGACGTGGCAGTGAAACACGAACCGGCCGGTGAAGTCTGTCGGGTGCATCAGCACGACCGTGCGCGAGTACGGCGGCAACGCGACGTTGTCCTCGTAGTCGACATATGGAATAGCCCTGCCGTTGACACTGACGACCTGGAAGTCGTTCGTGTGGATATGGAACGTGTGCCATTCTTCGGTCGTGTTGGCGAGCGTCCAACGCTCAACCGATCCGAGCTTCATCACGATGTCCGTTCGGTTGGGGTCGAACGTCATGCCGTTGAGGAGGTAGTTGGCTTCTCCTGCCGGCGTGGTCATCTCGCTGAAGAGGATCGTGCGTTCGCGGTCGACCGGCCTGCCGCGCAGATCGACCGGGTGGCTGAGAACGGTCTGCGGCGAGAACCGGGTCATCTGCTGTTTGCCGCTCGAGTGCAACGTGATCACGGTCTGGTTCGGGACCGGGCCGCCGTTGGCGAGCTTCTGGCCTCCCGGGAACTGTGCGAAAGGGGCGGCCCTGACGGCGTAGGTGCCGGCCGGGCCGCCGCGCACCAGCACGTCGCGCCGGGAGCCCGGGGCGATCAGCAGCCTGCTCTGGAGCAGCGGGCGCGCGAGGGTGTGCCCGTCCTCGGCCAGCACCGTGAACTGCTGTCCCCGCGGCAGGCTGAGCAGGACGAAGCGATCGGCGTCGGCGTTGAAGATCCGCCAGCGCTGCAACTGCCCGGGCCCGATCCTCGCGGTCGGGTTGAGCACGCCGTTGACGTATATCGGCGAGGCCCCTTCCGATGCCAGTGCGACGGGCAGCACCTTCCCCTTGCGGATCTCGGTGTTCTGAAGAACGATCCAGCGCTGCGGGATGGCGCGGAGCGCCGGCAGCGTGTCGAGACCGCCCTCCTCGACGATCGCACCCGCCAGGCCGCCGAAGATCTGGCGCTCGACGGACATGTGCAGGTGCGGGTGATACCAGTAGGACCCGGCCGGCATGTCCCTTGGAATGTTGTATTCGTAGGTGAAGCTCCTGCCGGCAGGAATTCTCAGGAAGACGTTGTCGTGGTTTCCGGTCGGTGAGACGTGAAAGCCGTGGGTGTGCAGGTTCGTGGCTTCCGCGAGGTCGTTCTGCAGATGGACGATCACCCGGTCTCCGGCGCAGATCACCAGCGTCGGACCGGGAAAGCTCCCGTCGTAGTTCATCGCCAGCACCGAGCGGTGGTTGATTCGCACGCGGCTCACCGACGCGCGCAGGGTGGTGTCAAGCGTCCCGTCGTGGCTGTAGCGCGTGGGCGGCTCGGGAAAGCCGTCGTGGATGATCGGCGGCACACCCGAGTGGCAGTCCGAGCGAAGCGTTCCCTTGGCCAGCGAGCCGCTCGACAGCAGGCCCACGGCCGCGAGCGTCGCTGGGAGCAGCGTGGCCGCTAGGACGCGGCGCCGAAGCGACATCGAGGAGCTCTGGAGATCGGCCTGTTCATCGAGACGCCCGGGACGCTGAAGGGCGCCCGTCCCCCCGCGGCTCGGCGGAGGGACAGGCGCCCGGCAGCTACGGCGCTACTTGGTGATCTGGATGACCCTCTCCATCCCGAGCAGGGTGTGCGGCCGGCCATCCTGGGTCGGCATGAAGCAGACCTGCACATACCAGCCCGGCTTGGCGGTGACGGTCTCCTGCTGGTAGGCGCCAGAGGAGAGCGGCCCTGCGAAGCCGACGGGCGGCCCGCCCGCGAGCTTGTTCAGGCCCTTTTCGTGGCCCGTGGCAAGGCCCGCCAGAATCTTTGCCGCGGCCTTCTTGCTCTTCGCCGCGAACGCGAGGTCCATGTGCACCAAATAGCCTTCGTTTTCGAAGCGCACCAGCTCACCGTCGTGGAGCACCTTCGCTCCGCGGAAGGCGAACTCGATCGTCTTCTCGGTGGCCTGGGGCGTCGGCAACACGGCTGGGGTCGCCGATTCGGCGACCGCGAAGCTGGTGGTTACCCACTTCGAGGACTTTTCACCTTCACCGTTCAACGCCACGTACTGCCCTGGCGCAAGCGTCGTCTGGACTTCGCCGGCACCTTCCGCGTCGAACACGATCGAGCCGAATTTGGACACCGAATTCGGGTCCGCTGTGACCTTGTTGGTGGCCAGGAAGGAGATCAGCGATGCTGCGCTCACCCCGGGCTTGAGGAGCACGAGGGTGGGTGCCGCTTCCTTCACTCCCGTGGCGGTTGTCACAACACTGACACCACCGGACTGCAGCGTGCCGCCAACCGTGATCCCGGTCTTTGTGATCGCGATCGAGACAGTCGGTAGCGTGGCGGCACCGGCGGTGCCGGCGGAGCACAGCGCTGCGGAGCTGAGGAGCGATGCGCAGATCCTCGAATGAGGAAGCGACGAGAACGACCTGTCATGAAGTTCCTTTCGGTCTGCCGTAACGAGTTGATGTGACGTGGTTAACCCGAGGACGCAGGCAAATCGCCCACACCGTCCAGCCCCCTGGCCGAATCGGAAGAGTAGTACTTCACCTTGCACGCCTGCAGCCAGGCAGCACCGGTCTGTCACAGCGCTTACAGCACCGCGGCGCCACGCCTCGGACGGGCTTACTTACGCTCCGCCGCGGCGCGCGCCCTGTCTCTCGCCCGCGCTGCCCGCTCTGCGAGCAGATCCGCGCGAGCCTCCATCCCCTCCGCCCGCTCCCGCATCTGTGCGGCTCGATGGCTCTGGGCTTCACGAGGGCTCTCGGGTTGCCGCGATTGGGGCTCATCGAGATCGTCCTGCTGGCCGTCGAGCAGCAGCTGGTGCTCATCGCGCGAGCGCTGGGCGTCGTCGAGAACCTCCTGGCTCGCGCTCTGCCTGATCTGAGCCCGGGTCGCCTGACCCTGGCGTCGCACGTGATCGGGCTCGAGCTTCTCCTCGCCGGCCCCCTGGACATCTGAGTCGAGCTGGGACTGCTGCGCGTCGAGCGTCGCCTGCGTTCGATCCTCGATCGCCTGCGTTCGATCGCCCACCGCCTGCTCCAACGCGACGATTCCCTGATCGGAGTCGAGTTCGTGTTGTGACTGGTCCTCAGGCACGGGCTGTTCCTTTCGTCGCTGTGTTGGGAAACACCACCGTCGCGGGCGCCGGGTGCGCGAACAGGTAGCCCTGTGCACAATCGACCCCGAGGCTCGTCAGCAGATCGCTGGTGGCCACATCCTCGACTCCCTCGGCCACCGTCTCCTGACCCATCCCACGTGCCAGGGCGACGATCGCCTTGATCACATGGCGGTTCACCTCGGCGGTCTCACCGAACAGGTCCCGGACGAACTCCTGATCGATCTTCAGGCGATCCACCGGCAGGTGCTTGAGGTAGCGGAAACTCCCGAAGCCCGTGCCGAAATCGTCCAGCGCAACCGAGCACCCGAGCCTACGCACGTTTTCGATGAACACCTGCGCCACGCCTTCGTTGTGCACGAGCGCGGTCTCCGTGATCTCGAAGGCCACGAGCTGAGGATCGGCTCCGTAGAACGCGATCCGCTCCTGGACGTGCCGGAAGAGGCCCGACTCGCTGATCGAGTCACCGGAGAGGTTGATCGCGACCGCGTTGCCGGCGGCAGCATGGGGAAGCGCCAGCTCAAGCACGCGCCGGTCCAGCGCGCCGATCAGGCCGTGCTCCTCGGCCGCGGGCAGAAACTCCCCCGGCGCGATCACCTCGCCGTCCGTCGCCGTCATTCGCACGAGCATCTCGTGCCGCACCGCCCTGCGTGTGGCCAGCTCAACTATCGGCTGGGCGTAGAGAACGAAGCGGTCCTCTTTCAGCGCATCTCGGACGCGCCCGACCCAGCTGAGTTCCTCGAGTTCTCGTCGTACACGACCCTCGCGGGCCTGGCGCTCGGTGATGTCGCGGAACGCGACCACACTCCCGACGCCCTTCGTGAGGCGCACGGGAGCCGACGAGTAGGAAACCGCCACCGCCGAGCCGTCCTTGCGCCAGAAGTTGTCTTCTTCTGAGTGCATCGGCAAACCCGCGTCCGCCACCTGGGCGAGCGCGCAGTCCTCGACGGGGTAGCGGCTGCCGTCCGTATGGCTGTGGTGAAACGTCTTGTGCGGATTGCGTCCCTCGAGTTCGCTGCTCGTCTCATAGCCGAGCATCTGGACGGCGGCGGGGTTGACGTAAGTCAGCGCCCCCTCCGCGTCGGTGACCAGCAGACCGTCGGCGACACTCTCGAAGATGGCCTGCATCACGTTGCTCGTCTGTTCGAGGGCCTGTCGCGCGGCCCGCTCATCGGTGACATCCCTGGCGGCGAAACAGATCTCGCCGTCGCTGCGGGTCGCGGTCCAGGACAGCCAGCGATAGTTGTCCTCGTCGCGTGCCCGGTAGCGATTCTCGAAGTTGACCAGTTCGGCGCAGTCGCCGCGTTCAAGCTCTTCACGCCGGCGGTCCGTCTCCTCGACGTCCTGCGGATGAACGAACGAGATCCACGGTGCAGCCGTCAGCTCCTCAACCGTCCAGCCGAGCGTTCGCTTCCAGAGTGGATTGAGCCTGGTGAAGTAGCCATCAAGAGACGCTGTCCCGAGCATCACGGGCGAGGCGTCGAAGAGACGCTGGAGTGGATCAACCGCTGGATGAGGAGTGGTGACGCGCAAGGCAGGGACCTCGAGAACCGGAGGTGGGAGGGCGAGGACACACTGCCCGGGCAGCCGATCATTGCCGAGTGTAACAGTCGAATTTTCCGCTGATACCGGGGTTTCCACGGCTTCTCGCGTCCGCGAGGAGGGCTGGCCGATTGCCGCGGTGAACTACTGAAGCTCCGACAATTCGAGCGCTATCGTGCAGTGGTGATGCTATTCCGATTGTGCGATTTCTTCATCTAGCTGGATCGTCCACGGCCAATAGCCCGAGTCAGCCCGATGCTGGTGCAAGGTGCGCCATCGTCCCGCGGAAAGTGCTCCGATGCCTGTCACAACGCCTTCTTTGATCTCCGCTCAGCCCCGGCTTCATGCTGTGCCGCCGCAAGCGCCGGCCGCCGGCCAGTCGGCTCGAGGAGATGAGGACTCCGAGGCATGGGCCCTGGTGGCCGAGGCCCTCGATGCGGCGCTCGCGATGAACGTACGCGACGGCTCGCGCACGACGCTCAGGAGGTGCCTGATCCTGGCCTCCCAACTCGGACGGCGCCCCCTGCTGAGCGTGGCCGACGCCGGTTCGGAGGCTGAGCCCGACTTCGAGCCCTTCATGGGCAGCGATTTCCCTCTCGCGGCGGTCGGTGGGTCACGATCGACGGACTGAGCGAGCTCGCTGGCATGCCGGCGCACCTGCGTGCCCTCGACCGCGCCAACGCCGTGCGCCATGCCCGCGCCGAGCTCAAGCGCGATGTCTCCACGGGCCTCGTCGACATCGGCTGCCTGATTCTCTCCTGCCCCTGGGAGGCCAGGACCATGACCGTCGCCGATCTCCTGCGGACGCAGCCCGGCTGGGGGTCGGTCCGAGCGCGCAAATTGCTGGCCCGGCTGGGGATCTCCGAGCTGAAGCAGATCGAGGCCCTGACCCAGCGCCAGCGCAATGCGATCTCAGATCTCCTTCCGACCCCATCGCCGAGACGCGGAGCGCAGCCGCTCGCGGACCGCACCGGCAGCATCTAGCCGACCAGCCCGCCCCGCATCAGGTCAAGCGTTTCCGTGATGACCGTCGAGAGCCGCTCGAGCCGTTCAATGAGCTCCCGAGGCGTCGACTCCGCTGCCTGCGCTTCCAAACTCATGCACAGCGCGCCCATCTGCGCTGCACCCACCGTCGCGGCCGCCCCTCCGAGCCGATGCGCCACGCGGCGCAACTCGGCTCTGTCGCCGGCGATCCTCGCGGTTTCCATCTCCGCGAGACTCGACAGGGCGGAGTCGATGAACGTGGCGGCGAGGCCCTGGTTGCCGCTGTCACCGAACGCCTCGCCGATCCGCTCCAGACGCGACCTGTCCAGCAGCGGCTCGGGGGTCTCTACTCGAGGCTCCGCGGCGCGAGCGTGCACGGCCACGGGCAGCGCTTTGGGGAGCCACCGCCGAACGACCGCTTCCAGAGTCGCGAGGTCGACGGGCTTGCTGATGTAGTCATCCATACCCGCGGCCAGACAGCGCTGGCGGTCGCCTGAGAGGGAGTGCGCCGTCATCGCGATGATCGGCAGGACGCGGTCCGGATCGCTGGTGCGTATCTGTTTGGTGGCCTCGTAGCCGTCCAGCTCGGGCATCTGGCAATCCATGAAGATCGCCGCGTAATCCCCGCTCAGCGCCATCTGCACCGCCTCGACGCCGTTGGTGGCGATGTGCGCTCGCAGGCCCAGCTTGCGCAGCAGTGCCGCGGCAACCGTCTGGTTGATCGCGTTGTCCTCGGCGACGAGCACCTCCACCAGCTGATCATGGGGGTCCTCGCCGCCACCGGTGCGGCGCGCCGGATCACTCTCGATGGATGAGATCACCTCGAACACCTGACCTACGGTTAGCGGCCGGAACAGGGCTGCCGGAGCATTCTCGCCATGCTCGAGCTCAGAGTCGGCCTCATCCCGCAACAGCACCGGGCGCACACCCCGCAGAGCAGGGCGTTGTGCGATCGCCTCAACAAGCAGCTCTGCTCCCGCGCCCGGCAGCGCGGAGTCGATCACGGCCAGCGCGTAGGGCCGCCCGCAGCGCGTCGCGTGCTCGAGCTTCTCGACCGCCTCGCCTGGATCATCGACGCTGTCGATAACCAGGCCCCAGCGCATCAGGTACTCCTCCAACACCGTCTGGTCGGTTGCATCCGCGGCGACGATCAGGCTTCTGAGCCCGACCAGGTCGGCACGGGGCTGAACCTCGGTCTCAGGCGTCTCCGCCCACGGCAGGCGCACGGTGAACCAGAAGATGCTGCCGGCCGGGATCCGCGGCCGCCCGCCGATGTCGCCGTCCATCATTCGCACGAGCTTGCGCGAGATCGCAAGACCCAGACCCGTCCCGCCATAGCGCCTCGTCGTCGATTGGTCGGCCTGGGCGAAGGACTCGAACAGGCGCTGGGCCTGGCGCGGGTCGATTCCGATACCCGTATCTGCGACCTCAAAGCGCACGAGGTCCGTTGAGACGCCGCGCACGGTGATGTCGATCTCGCCGGCCGATGTGAACTTGACGGCATTTGAAATCAGATTCAGGAGAATCTGTCGCAACCGCTGGCGATCGCCGTTCACCGCTGTCGGCAGCTTCGGGTCGAGGTCCTGGCGGAGGGTGACTCCCTTCTGTCGCGCCTGGGCGGAGAACATCAGACACACCTCGTCGATGAGGTCCGCGAGCACGAAGTCCATCGGGTCCAACTCCAGGCGGCCGGCCTCGATCTTGGAGAAATCCAGAATGTCGTCGATCAGCGTCAGCAGAGCCTCGCCTGCCGCGGCGAGTGCGGAGACGTACTCGCGCTGCACCGAGTCAAGGGACGTTTCGCGCAGGAGGTTCGTCATGCCGATCACGCCGTTCAGAGGAGTGCGGATCTCGTGGCTCATGTTCGCAACGAACTCCGACTTCAGGCGCGAGGCCTCGACGGCCTGCGTGAGGGCCTGGTGCTGATCGGTGGCGTCGATCGACACCGACGCCATCCCCGTCGCCCGACCATCGGCCCCGAACAGCGGGAACCGCGCGGTCAGGTACGTCCTCAGGCCGTCAGGCGTCTGCAGCGACTGCGTGAAGGAGCTGGGGATCAATCCCGGCTTGACCGCGCCGCCGTCCTTCCCATCCCCGGAGGATTGAGAGACCTCCGCAGAACCGGCGCCGAAGACACGCTCATACTCGGGGTTGACGGCCACCCGGAGCCCAGCCAGATCCACGACGCAGATTGCCGCGTTGGCCCCGTTGAACAGATCGAGCGGCAGAGCGGCCCGTAGGGCGCGGTTGGTGGCGATCAAGCTCGCCGAGTCGGTGACCGCGGCCAGCCCGGGACTCATCGCCGGGTCGGCGCCGCTGGGCGAGAGCGCCGTGGAGGGCGGCTCGCCTCCACGCGCCGGGCGCCCGCTGCGCCCGAACACTCGCGACCTTGCCTGCTCAGCGCGTTTCGGGAGCAGCATGCGCATGCGCACCGATGGCGGCCAGCAGTGACTGGACGAGGAGCTCCAACTCCGCTCCCTTTCGGCGATAGGCCACAGCTCCGGCGAGCATCAGGTCGCGAACCGAGGACTCCGACTCGTCGCCTGAAAGCACCACGATCGCCGTGGCAGGGGAGCACTCGACGATGCTTTCGATCGCGCGCAAGCCGCCGCCCAACGGCATCTCGACATCCACGAGCGCGACATCGGGCTGCGTCGCCTCGGCGAGCTCGGCAGCCTCCACGGGATCCGCTGCGCTTCCGACCACCTCGAAATGCTCGACGAGTCCCCGCTCGAGATACATCCGAACGATCGGGTCGTCATCCGCGATTATCAGTCGGGGACGCCGCTCACCCAGGGTCACGTACGTGCCGCCCGCTGCGAATCCATCTGTTCACGGGCCCTTAGAGCGGCGGCCTCCGCGCGCCGGACCGCCTCGGCAGCCCGGCGAGTCGCGCTGTCCGCCCGCCGCTGGGCACTCCTGGCCCGCTCGAGCGCGGCTTCGGACATCGCGTGCTCATCGGGAGCCGAAAGCAGCACTCCGTCATCTGCCGCCTCGAGCTCCGCCTGCTGGGCATCGACCAGGCTCTGGCGCGCGTCAGCGCCATCCTGGGCGCCATCGAGCTGCGCCTGCCTGGCGAGACTCCGCAGCTGGCGGCGGTCGATCTCTCCCTGGCGATGGGCGATGTCCACGGCCCGCTCGAATTCCTCCGTTTTCAGACCCTCACGCTCGCTGTCCAGCGCCTGCTGGTCGTCATCGACGTTGTGCTGGCCGATCTCGGCCACGAGCTGCTCGCGGTCGGCAATGCTCTGATCCACACCGACCACAGCCTGCTCCTGATCGAGGCTCGCCTGGCCGCTTAGATTGCCGTCGTTTCGCTCCATGCTGTCTCCTCTGTCAGTGCGGTTGATGTTTGCCTGGGTACTGCAGGGACTGCGTCTTCTGAGCTCTGCTCGGTAGCTGTGGGACGGCCGATGTGGTAGCCCTGGGCGAAGTCGACGCCGAGCTCGAGCAGGACGTCCTTCGTCTCGGAGTCCTCCACGCCCTCACCGATCGTCAGCAGCCCGAACGAGCGGGCCAGCGCCACGATCGCGGAGACCACGTGGCGCGAAGCCGGGTTCGTGGCGATGTCTCGAACGAACTCCATGTCGATCTTCAGGTAGTCGATCGCCAGGCGCTTGAGGTAGGTGAAGCTGCCGTAGCCTGTGCCGAAATCGTCGAGCGCGAGGGTCGCGCCGAGCTCATGGAGCCGCTCGGCGAACGCGATCGCCGCCACCTCATCTGCGAGGATCGCCGTCTCTGTCATCTCGAAGACGACGTTGCCCGGATCGGTCCCGTGTTGCTCGAAGCAGCGTTCGATGTGTTCCATGACCGACAGGTCCCCGATCGAGCGCGCCGAGATGTTGAGCTGCACGTTCAACCCCGCGGCGGCCATCTTCAGGCCGCGCGCGATGACCCATCGATCGATCTCGCGTATCTGTCCGGATTCCTCGGCGATCTGGAGGAAGGTGCCCGGAGCGCACACTTCGCCGCCGGGTTCAACCATTCTCAGGAGCAGCTCGGTCTGCGTCACCTCCTTGGTGCGAAGGTTGAGTATCGGCTGGCCGTAGAGCAGCAGGCGATCCTCCGAGAGGGCCCCTGCGATCCGATCGATGACGAGGCCTTTGTCGCGTTCGTCGCGCAGCCGGCGCTCGCGGGACTTCCGCTCGGAGATGTCGGTGAACACCACGACACAGCCCCCTGGGCCGTCGTCGGCCTCCATCGGCGAGGCCGTGAAGGCCACCGGAAGTTCATAGCCACGGCGGTGCATGAAGGCGTGGTCGTCGACGTGAACCACCCCGAGGGCGCCTTGCGTGACCGAGATCGAACGCGATCCAAGCGACGTCTCAGGGAGCTCCCGCCCGCGAGAGCGGGACACCTCGTCCCACACGCGCCCGATCACATCGTGGCGAGACCAGCCGAGCAGCTTTTCGGTGGCGCGGTTCAGGTAGGTGACCCGCCCCTCGCCGTCGAGCGTGAAGAGCCCCTCGGCCATGCTGTCGGTGACCGCCCGCAGGTGATTGTGGGCGGTCATGAGCTGTCTGCGGGCTGAGACGCGGGCGGAGAGATCCATCGAGATGAGAATCCTCCCGGCGCGGCCGCCCTCGGCCTCGGTGAACGGGCTGGACCTGACACAAACCGGGAAGGTCGAGCCGTCCTTGCGTGACACCAGCAGGTTTTCCTCCGAGCGGCCGTCGGGCTCGTGGGTGGGCTCGAGCAGCCCCCCGCCCTCCGCCGGCAGGATCAGCTCCCGCAGCAACTTGCCGGTCGCCTCCGTGGACGTCCACCCGTAAAGGGCCTGGGCGCCGGGGCTCCAATGCGTGACTCGCCCGTCGCCGTCGGTTGCCGCCACCGACGCATTCGCGGCATCCACGAGAGAGGCCTGGAATCGCAGGCGCCGCTCGGCGTTTCGCCGGTCGGTCACCTCGACGTGGCTGAGCACCACCGCGGCCTCGCCGGGCCCCTCGTATCGCGAAGCTCTGAGCGCATACCAGCGCTCTCTCTCGGGGCTGTGGCAGGGGTACTCCATCGTGAACTCAGGGCTCGCCGGGTCGGCGAGCAGGATCCGCAGCCCTTCGGCGGCGGCCGCCGCGGACTCCTCGCCCGCTCCCGAGTCGCAGGCCGTCAGATAGTTCCCCTCGCAGTTGGAGGGGTCCCCTCCGTTCTCGGCCGCAAAGGCCTTCCACGTTCGATTCGTCAGCAGGATCTCTCCGCCGGCTCCGAGCACCGCGATGCTGTAGGGCAGCGAGTCGAGCGTGGACTGAAGAAACTGGCGGTCGCGCATCACGAGTCTCGACTCGTTCTCCTGACCTGTCACGTCCTGGGTTGTCCCGCGCACGCCGACGACCTCCCCGGACGCGTCGCGCACCACCTCACAGCGAGTCTCCAGCCATGCCTCGCCATGCGGCAGCTCGTATGGGAAGCGCCTGGTCAGCTGGTTGCAAACCCCTGCGGCAAGGGAGGCGAAGTCGCGCGTCATCTCCTCCTGCTGGGCCACGGGCATCTGCGCGAGCAGCTCATCGACGCCGGCTGTCATGCCGGCGGACAGCGTGCTCTCGGGCAGCGCCTGGAAGATCACCACGTCGTTGGTCGCGGGCCGCCATTCCCAGCTGGACAGGCGGGCCACTTCGTGGGCCGCGCGAAGGTTCCGCTCGGTTGAGGCGCCGGTGGCGATCACGCCACCGTCCGGAGGGCTATCGGTCAGCACGATTTCCTTGTTTCGTTGACGAATCGCTTCCATGCATCACCATCGAACGCAAATCGCCCACGCACTATCGGTCCGTGGACGTATTCGCCGTCGCGGAGCTCAGACGATCATTCCGGTGCGAAGGGCATGAGCAACGGCCGCGGTTCGGTCCGGTGCCTGCAGCTTCAGGCGAATGTGCTCGAAGTGAGTCTTGACGGTCCAGGGGCTCAGGGACAGGCGGGCCGCGATCTTTGCGGTCGTCAGCCCGCGCGAGGCCAGCGTCAGCAACTCCAGCTCGCGTCGCGTCAGCCGCGCGTGATCCTCCTGGAACTGCCAGCGCTCGATGAGATCGCCCAACAGCTGTCCGGCCGCGCCGAGCGTCTCGATCGACGGGGGCTCGAACTCAGCGGCGTCGGCGCTGTAGCCGACGATCACACCGAGGGTGTCGATCTCCCCCTGGGCGGGTACCGCGACGATCGCCTGAAAACGGCCCGCAACGGACACGCCGGAGCGGCGGGTGCCAGGCTTGCTCGTCACATCGAGCAGCGGCTCAAGCCGCTCGCGCGCAAGCTCGGCGAGGGCACAGTGCGGCAGGGCACCCGGGCCGAGCAGGCTCGCTTCAAACTCCTGGCGCTCGATCGACTCATCGACCCAGATCGACCGCGGTAGGAGTGTCTCCCCGTCGGGAATCCACAGGATCGCCGCCGATAGCTTCAGGGCCGATGAGAGCTCCGCCAACAGGTACTGGGCTCCGGCCTCGATCGGGTCCCAGGCCATCAGGGCCCTGGAGACGGCCTGGAGCACAAGGACATCCGGCGTGCACGCATGGGCCTTTGAGTCGGCCGCCGCGCAGACGCGAATGGGTGTCGGGGCCACGTCATCCACGGCCCCCCCGACCGGGACCAGCGCGCCTCCACGGCGCAGCGCGAGGCCTTCGTTGGCGATGCCCTGCTCTCTTGACATCCGGAAGCTCCCCGCTGGTTGACCCGTTGACTGCCGCCAACCTGTTGGAATACCTAACGAATCGTTCTTCGCGAACTATACGCGAAGTCCTTGCGAAGCTAATAGGGCTTAACGGGCGACTAACTACGGATAACTACGCGCTAGGATGGGTTTTGCTGCAGCCTGCTACGTCCGCGGGCTCTCCTACCCGGACGAACGAGGATGCCTGAGCAATCGTCAGAGGAACCCAGCGTCGCGACCCGCCTGAGAAGCCTGCGCGGTCGGCGCCCGCAGACGACGATTGCGGCCGGAATAGGCGTGAGCCTCCGGGCCTATCAGCAGTGGGAGGCGGGGGGCGGCATCGCATGGCACAACCTCGACGCACTTGCGAGGTTCCATTCGGTCAGCACCGAGTGGCTGATCAGCGGAGAGGCTGCGCCCGAGCGCGCCGGCGCCGAGCTCGACGGCGTCCAGGCCTCGCTCTCGACGATGCTCGAGGCGATGGCCGCTGAGCGGCTCCACCGCGACCGCGCCACCGCAGCTCTGATCGAGCTCCTCGCCTCGGCCCGCGAGGAATGGCGCGAGCTCAGGCTCGCCGTGCAGCGGATCGACGAGCGCAGGCCGCTCGAGCACTCGCCCGTGCAGACCCGGCCGGCCGCCGAGCAGCCAACGGGCGAGCGCCTCGACGCGATCGAAGTGAAGCTTCAGGCGCTGCTCGGGATCGCCCTGGAACGAGAACTGGAGCTGGCCGTCGAGCGCGACGAGGCGCAATCGCGCGACCCCGCGGCGCATGAGGAGATCTCCGGCTGACTTCCAGAGCGGTGCCGAGGCCGCAGCAGCGCATCAGAACAGCCGGGCGCCGGTTATGCAAATCGGTCCCCTGACCGATCCAGCGAGGCGAAATCGGGACGATAGGGAACCATGCGCACAATCCGGCAGATGGGGCCGGCGATGTACGGCCCGAGGCCGGCGGACACGAACGCCGCAGATCCGTGCGGAGACTCTCTTCGCGCGCGAGCATCCAAGACGCCGGTTGAGGCCGAAAGCGGGCCGGGACGGTGGGCGCGCACCTCCACCGGCGAGCGATCGACGATCTCGGTTGTCGTCGGATACGAGGGCGCGCTGATGCGAAGCGGCCTGAGAATGCTGCTCGACAGCTCCGACGACGTCGCGGTGGCGGCCGACGCCGGCGACATCGAGAGCGCCCTGCGCTACGCCCGGGGCCACCATCCGGACGTGCTGATCCTGGATCTCGCCCTTGAACGCCCCGAGCGACCGTTGATGCAGGCGATTCTTCATGTTCGGGCCCAGATGCCGGGCCTGGCCCTCGTGATCGTGAGCCACGAGGACTCTTCCGGACTGGTGCGCGACGCCGTCGCAGCAGGCGCCCTCGGTTGCGTCCCCGGCACGGCCACGGCGGATCAGCTCCTCGAGGCGGTCCGCCGCGCCGCCGCCGGCGAGGCCTACATGCCCGTGGAGGTGCTCAGCGCGATCACCCGGCCCGCCAAGGCCGGTCCCGACGGGCTCACACACCGCGAGGTGGAGATCATCGGACTGATCGCTATGGGCTACACGAACGTCGAGATCGCAGAGCTCCTGTTCGTCTCGGTGCGTACCGTCGAGTCCCATCGCGCGCGCATTCAGATGAAGCTCGGGCGCCTGACACGCTCCCAGCTCGTTGCATACGCGCTTGACCACGGGATGACGAAAGGCCAGGCCGTGGTGAGGGCCGTCGAGGCCCAGTCGCTCAAGTCGCGCCCCCGCGACTCTCGAGCGCGGGCACCCCGGCTTCTCTGAGCCGCACGCCGCACCGGACATCGCCGCGGCGTCGCACGTGGCGTCGCCCGCGAACACGCCTCGCGTCTCGTTGGACCTCGCCGCCATGAAGATAGGTCCGTCGACCGATACCGGCCGCTGGGATCGCTGTCGATAGGCCAGCATGGGCAGAGCACACAAATCCTCGCCAAACCTGCAGATGTTCGACGCGGACGTGCACGGCCGGCTGGTGGAGTCGATCACCGATCAGGCGATCATTTTGCTCGACCTCAACGGAATCATCGTCTCCTGGAACCGCGGAGCTGAAGAGATCAAGGGTTATGCGGCCGAAGAGATAATCGGGCAGCACTTCTCGATCCTCTACGCCCCGGATGCCGTTGCGGTCAGGCACCCTCAGGCCGAGCTCGCGAGCGCGCGGGCCCTGGGGCGCTACCAGGAGGCCGGCTGGAGGGTGCGCAAGGATGGCAGTCGCTTCTGGGCCAGCGTGACGATCATCGCCCTGCGTGCCGCGGACGGCACACTCGAGGGGTACGGCAAGGTCACTCGTGATCTGACGGAGCTGATGCAGGCGGAGCAGCAGTCTCGAAACACGCTCCAGCTGCTGCGCACCACCGCGGAGACGGATGCACTGACCGGTGCCCTGACCCGCCGTGCGCTGGATGCGAGTCTGTTGCGCGCCATGGACCTCGGAGCGCCATTCTGCGTCGCGATGCTCGACCTCGACAAGTTCAAGCAGCTCAACGACCGCCAGGGCCACGCTGCAGGCGATCAGGTCCTGCGGCAGGTCAGCGCCGAGTGGCGGCGCGGGCTGCGCCCGGGAGATGCGCTGGCCCGCTACGGCGGCGAGGAGTTCGCTCTGCTGATCCAGGACTGCAAACTGAGGAGCGGAACGGAGATCGTGGAGCGCATTCGCTCGTCATCCTCTGCATCCTGCACCTGCTCGGCCGGCGTCGCAGAATGGACGCCCGGCATGTCCTCTGACGACCTGCTCGCAGCGGCCGACTCCGCTCTTTATGAAGCCAAGCGGGGGGGACGTAATCGTGTTTCCGCCGGACGGCTGAAGACCTCGGGCTCGAAGTCGCGCCCGCTGCACCCGGCCAATCAGCTGCTGCTCCTGGCCGCCGAAGCCGCAGACTGACCGACATCTCAGGGCGCCCGGGCGCCTACCTTGAGTAGTTCGCCGCCGAGCCTGCGGGGATACACGCACGGGTAGGCGCACGGAGCGACCGACCAGAGAAGGTGATGAGCCGCGCGATCGACAATCGGTCCTTCCATCTGGCGACCCTCGCGTCCATCGCGGCGACGGCATTCGTGGCAGCCTGGATCGGGCTTCGACCGGGCGGTGCCACCGCGACCCTCTGGGTCGATGACGGCTCGGGCACGCTGGCCGCCGCGCTCGCCTGCGCCTGCTGCGTGAGCGCCTTCGTGCGGCACAGCGGCCCGGCACGCAGGTTCTGGCTGCTGCTTAGTCTCGCCACCGGGCTGTGGGCAGTCGCGGAACTGATCTGGAGTGTCTATGCGCTCGGCCTTCGCGAGACCGTGCCCTCCCCCTCGATCGCCGACATCGGCTACCTGCTGGCCATCCCGATCGCGCTGGCGGCGCTCGTCGTCCACCCCTCAACCGGAGGCGGCGGCCGCAAAGCCCGTTCCACGCTCGACGCGATGGCGCTCGCCACGGCCGTGCTGTTTCTAGGC
Organism: uncultured Solirubrobacteraceae bacterium; assembly: GCA_963744035.1. GTDB lineage: Bacteria > Actinomycetota > Thermoleophilia > Solirubrobacterales > Solirubrobacteraceae > Palsa-744. Next base: position 232,692 of record CAVURZ010000004.1, read on the forward strand.
TGGACGCTGGTCATCGAGCCGCTGTCGCGCAGCTCGAATATGAGCACCCTCGGCGGGGTCGTGACGATCGGCTACCCCGTAACCGACGTCATGCTGGCGTTCTTCGCGATCCTCACGATCCGCAGAATGACGGGGGCCAACCGGCGCTCGCTGTGGTGTCTGCTGGCAGGTCTCCTGGCGATGGCTGCCTTCGACGGGATCTATGCCTATCTCTCGGAGATCGAGCACTACAACAGCGCCGGCGCCAACATGATCGATGCCGGGTGGGTCCTCGCCTACCTGGCGATCGCCCTTTCAGCGCTCTGCTCGCGCCCCGATGAAATGGAGGCGTCGGCGAGCATGGCGCCCGAGGCAATGCCGCTGAGCTCGCTCGTCGCACCGTTTGTTCCCGTGCTGCTGGCGCTCGTTGTGGCGGCGATCGAGAGCCAGCTCGGCCGCTCCATTGATCACACAGCGCAGATCACGCTGGTGGTTCTGATCGGACTGGTGCTGCTGCGCCAGACCCTGGTGCTGGTCGAGATGTTCGGTCCGCGGTCGAATTCAGGAGATGGACTGCTGCGGAGACTCAACGACTCGACGATCGGCGCACCAGTCACGGACAGACGCCGATGAGCGATCACGTCGACCCGATGCCGCGTGGCGGGCACAGTGGCGTCGTATGGGTCCCGGGCAAATCCGCCGGCAGCGTCATTCCGATCACGCCCAAGGTGCAGGACAACGCCGAGCGCAACAAGGCGAGGGTGATCGTCGCCCTGACCGTCGCCTCCAGCGGACTCGCGCTCTACGACCTGTTCCGCATGGCACTTGGCTTCTGAACGGCCCTCGACTGCCCCGCGGCGCACCGTGCGGGGATCCGTCCGTGGCTTGCCGGAGGATGCCGGGCTCTTTGACTCCGGCTCCTCCCACGACGCTGCGCAAATGGCAGCGCCACGCTCTTGACCGCCTCGCCGACTGGGAGGACGGCCCGTTCCTGATCTCCGCTGCCCCGGGCGCCGGCAAGACGCGCCCGGCCCTGGAGCTGGCCGGCCGTCTCCTGGCTCGACGACAGGCCAGGCGAATCGTCGTCCTGTGCCCCACGACGCCGCTGACCCGCCAGTGGGCTTCGGCCGCCGCGACGCTCGGGATCCAGCTGGCCCCCGATGCTTCGAGCGCGATCGCTCCACCGGAATTCCACGGTGTCGCGGTCACCTATGCACGGGTCGCCAGCGATCCGGGCGCCTGGGCATCGAAGGTCGCGCCGGACACTCTGGTCATCGTCGACGAGGCACACCACCTGGGAGAGGATCTGGCGTGGGGCACGAGCTTCACCCGGGCCTTCGCGCGGGCCAGGCGGTGGCTGCTCCTGTCGGGAACCCCGTTTCGCTCCGACGCCACGGCGATCCCGGGCGTGAGCTACGACGGCGACGGCGTCGTCGCGGCCGACGTGGCATACACATACGCCGATGCGGTCTCCGACGGGATCTGCCGTCCCGTCGCATTCGTGACGTTCGACGGGAGCCTTTCCTGGCGCAGCGGCGAGGATGTGATCGAGTCCTCCTTCGAGACGGTTCTGACAGGGCGGGAGGCGAGTCGCCGCTACCGCACCGCGATCTCGACCGAGCTCCCGGACGGCCTACCTCGGATCCTCAAGGAGGCCGACGCCAAGCTGCGTTCCCTGCGCTCGGCCGAGCACCCCGGGGCCGGCGCGCTGGCCGTCGCGGCCGACGGCTCCCACGCTCGTCAGATCGCCAAGCTGCTGCACGACGTCACGGGAAAGACGCCGGTTGTCGTTCTGCACACCGACGCGAACGCCGCTCGGAAGCTCGCGGACTTCCGTGACTCCAGCGACCCCTGGGTGGTTGCCGTGAACATGGTCTCGGAGGGGGTCGACATCCCGCGGCTGCGAGTGGGCGTCTACGCCACAGCCGCGAAGACCCCGCTGCTGTTCCGCCAGATCGTGGGGCGCTTCGTGCGCACGACCCCCGGCATGGCACCCGCGCCGAGCTGGGTCTACCTGCCGGCCGACCAGGTCCTTCGCAGGCACGCCTCGGAGGTCGAAAGCGAGCTGCGCGCGGTCCTGCATCGCGAGGATCTCGAGGGCGAGCTGGACGAGCTCTCAGAACGCCGCGCCGGCGAGCCGTCGCCGACGAGTGAGTTCGTCCCCCTGAGCGCCGAGTTCGCCGCGCAGATGACCCTGTTCGGTGCGCCCGCCGGGGCACCACCCGCCGCGCCGGTGGTGGCGCCTCCCGAGCCCGAGCCCACTTCCCCGCCCGCCCCCGCGGCCGCGTTTGAGCAGCGCGCGGAGCTCCGCGGAGAGCGCACCCGCCTCGTCGGCGAGCTGCACCGCCGCGGCCGGCTGGGGCACCGCGAGATCAACGCGTGGCTGAATCGCGCCGTGGGTGTGGGTCGCGTCGAGGAAGCCACAATCAAGCAGCTGGAACATTCAATCCGGCTGCTGGCCAAGGAGCTGAATCGCGGCGGCTCGGCGACGGCGCGAGCCATGTAGTTCCGCTGGCTGGGCGACGCGGCTATCCACGGCAGCTGCGTGATATACCCCGCCGATGGGCCAGGATTCTCTCCCCTTTCCTCCGACCCCCTCGGCCAGCCGTGCCGGAAGGACGATGCAGGAGTCCTCCTACGAGAACAGGGTCAAAGAGCGCCATCTCCCAGAGGACGCCCCGAACATCCTGCTGATCCTGATCGACGATGCGGGGCCCGGTCTGCCGGACACCTTCGGCGGTGAGGTTCGCACCGACACACTGAGCAAGGTCCGCGGCGAAGGGGTCGGCTTCAACCGCTTCCACACGACCGCAATGTGCTCGCCGACCCGGGCCTCGTTGATGACGGGGCGCAACCACCATCGGATCGGCAACGGGCAGATCGCCGAGCTTGCCAACGACTGGGACGGCTATGCCGGAGAGATCCCGAAGAGCAGTGCGCTTGGCGCTGAAGTTCTCAAGGACTACGGGTACTCAACCGCCGCGTGGGGCAAGTGGCACAACACGCCGGCGATCGAGACGACGGCCGCCGGCCCTTTTCACAACTGGCCCACGGAGATCGGCTTCGAGTATTTCTACGGGTTCCTGGCCGGTGAGGCCTCGCAATACGAGCCGAACCTCGTCCGAAACACGACCAGCGTGCTTCCGCCGAAGACGCCCGAGGAGGGCTACCACCTCAGCGAGGATCTGGCAGATGACGCCATCGCCTGGCTACACCGCCACCAGTCGTTCGAGCCCGACAAGCCGTTCTTCATGTATTGGGCGACCGGATGCCTGCATGCCCCGCATCACGTGACGTAACAGTGGGCCGACAAGTATTCCGGCATGTTCGACGACGGTTGGGACGCCTACCGTGAGCGCGTCTTCGTGCGGGCCAAGGAGAAGGGCTGGATACCCGAGGATGCGCAGCTGACGCCGCGCGATCCACAGATGCCGGCCTGGGAGGACATTCCCGAGGAGCAGCGCCCCTTCCAGCGCCGCCTGATGGAGGTCGCCGCCGGCTACGCCGAGCACGCCGACGTCCAGGCGGGGCGCGTACTTGAGGAGATCGAGCGGCTTGGCCTGGCCGAGAACACGCTGGTGTTCTACATCTGGGGCGACAACGGCTCCTCCGGCGAGGGTCAGAACGGCACGATCTCCGAGCTGCTCGCGCAGAACCAGATCCCGTCCACCGTCGACATGCACATCCAGACCCTGGATGAGATGGGCGGACTCGACCTGCTCGGCACGCCAAAGGTCGACAACCAGTACCACGCCGGGTGGGCATGGGCGGGGAGCACGCCCTATCAGGGGATGAAGTTGATGGCCTCCGACCTCGGCGGGACGCGCAACCCGATGGTTGTCCGGTGGCCGAGGGGGATCGCTGCCGACCCCAGGCCGCGTAGCCAGTTCCATCACTGCAACGACGTCGTGCCGACGATCTATGAGCTCCTCGGCATCACTCCCCCGCGGGTGGTGAACGGCATCACGCAGGATCCGATCGACGGGACCAGCTTTGCCTACGCACTCAACGACGCCGAGGCGCCGGGGCGGCTGATCACCCAGTACTTCGAGATCATGGGCAGCCGGGCGATCTACCACGACGGCTGGATGGCCTCGGCCACGGGCCCGCGCCTGCCATGGGTTCCCGGTGCACCCCCGGGAATCCGCGAATGGACGCCCGACCAGGACGAGTGGCGTCTGTACAACCTCGAAGAGGACTTCTCCCAGGCCCATGATCTGGCGGGCGAGATGCCCGACAAGCTCGCGCAGATGAAGGAGACCTTCTCGATCGAGGCGGCTCGCAACAGCGTCTACCCGGTCGGCGGCGGCCTGTGGATCGTCGTGCTGCACCCCGAGCTGCGCATCTCCACTCCCTATCGCGAGTGGAATTTCGGTCCGGACATCATCCGCATGCCTGAGTTCTGCGCGCCGGCGCTGGGCAACCGTGCAAACCTCGTGACGATCGAAGCCGAGCTCCCGGAGAACGCGAGTGGAGTGCTTTACGCGCTCGGGAGCTCGAGCGGCGGCCTGACATGTTTCATGGACGATGGCTACCTCTGTTACGAGTACAACCTGTTCATCGTCATGCGGACGAAGATCCGTTCCGCGACACGCCTTCCCGCGGGCCCGACGACAATCGAGATCTCGACGGAGTACGCCGAGGTGAAGCCGGGCGGCCCGTTGAACATCACGGCCTCGGTCAACGGCGATGAGCTCGTCTCCGGCACCGTGCCCGTCAGCGCCCCCCTGCTGTTCACCGCCAATGACTGCCTCGACATCGGCGTCTGCCACGGCGGCCGCGTGTCGCTGGACTACTACGACCGGGCGCCGTTCCCCTTCGAGGGAACGATCCAGAACGTCAACGTGCGGTACACGTCGTAGTGGTCGGGTTGGCCTTGACCCGTTCACCAATGATCGACTGGGAGGCGGCCAATGGGTGACAGCGACGGCGCAGTTTCAGCGGAGACGCTGAGCTCGATCTCCACACCCGACGTGGTCGAGAGCCGCCTCGGCCGGTTGGAGTTTCGCGACGGGGTACCCTCGCCCGCGACGTCCGAGCTGCTCTACGACAACCTGGACTTCATGCACGGGGTTGAGGCCTTCATCAACGGCCTCCCGGGGGCGTCGCTGGCGGCGATGCGCCGCGGGTTCCTGAGCATCGGGGTCGAGGACAACGACGTGCTCGCCTTTCCTGAGTTGATGGACTCGGAGTCCCTGTTCCTGACCGCAAACGCCGACTCGATGTACTTCATCTCGTTTCTGGACCTGAAAGACGGCCCGATCGTGGTGGACCTCCCTGCACTGGGTCCACCAACGGGGATCCTTGGCGCGGTTGACGACATGTGGTTCGGCTGGGTGACCGACACTGGCCTGTCGGGGCCGGACCGCGGCCACGGCGGGCGATACCTGATCGTCGGCCCCGACTACGACGGCCCGCTCCCGGAGGCCGGCTTCTTCGTCTCGCACTGCCGGACGACTCGGGCGGTCTGGTTCGGCCGAGCGTTCATGATCGACATGGATCCCACACCGGCCGTGGACGTCATCCGCAAGGGCCTGCAGATCTATCCGTACCAGCCGGGCGGGGTGGGGACATCGGTGGCGACCTTCCTCGCCGGCGAGGGGCCGTTTGCGGCTGAGGCCGAGCATCCCCCGACGCGCTTCGTCGATGCCGTTCACAAGTCGTTCAACACAATCGCACCCAACGACGACTCCTATTGGGACCTGATCAATGAGGTCGTCCAAGCCGAGCCTGCCGGCGCCGGGGATCCCGAGATCCTCGGGCTGCTCGCATCGATCGGAATCGTCAAGGGGAAGCCATTCGCACCCGACGAGCGGATGCGCAAGATCCTCAGCGAAGCTGTCGCGGTCGGGAACGCGACAGCGCGGACCGTGTCCTTTGATCCGCGCGAGAAAGAGGGCTGGGCGTTCTACCCCGGCTCGGCCTGGTTCAACATGCTGTTCGAGGGTGGCTATCAGTTCCTCGACCCGCCCCCCACGATCACCGCCGACGGGGTGGAGCAGGCCACGAGTGACGGAGCGCGCAAGATCAACGCGCGGACCGCATTCTTCTACCCGTACACCGCGATCACCCCGGCGATGTGCATGCGCCTTTCAGGCATCGGCTCGCAATACCTGATCGCGATGCGCGGCGGCGACGGAGAGTTCCTCGACGGCGACCGCAACTATCGGATCACGCTGCCGCCGGGCATCCCCGAGAGCCGTTTCTGGTCCCTGATCCTCTACGACAACCAAACACGCTCGATGCTTCAGACCGACCAGCGGATGCCGAACCTCGGGAGCCAGACCGGCACCGTCCAGGCCAACCCCGACGGCTCGACCGACATCTACATCGGACCCACCGCGCCGGCCGGCAAGGAGTCCAACTGGCTCCAAACCGTCCCCGGCAAGGGCTTCTTCACCTGCCTGCGCCTGTACAACCCGCTGCCGTCGTTCTTCGACAAGTCCTGGCGGCCCAGCGAGATCGAGCCGGTCTGAGTCGCGGCCCATAAGGGCCTGTCCGGGGCGGATTGAAGACTCCATAGATGTTCGACGACCTGCGTCCCGAGCCGGGCACGCTCGGCAAGGATGCCGTTGCCGGGTTGCCGGGCGCGATCGGGAGCGTGCCCGACGGGATGGCCTCGGCCGTGCTGGTCGGGGTGAACCCGGTGTATGGGCTCTACGCGAGTTTCGCCGGGCCGATCGCGGGCGGCCTGACGGCGAGCACGCGGCTGATGGTGATCACCACCACCTCCGCGGCCGCGCTGGCAGCGGGGTCGGCGGTGCGCGGCTTCAACGCCGCGGAACGGCCGGCCACGCTGTTCATGCTGACAGTGATAGCCGGCGCGATCATGGTGGCCGGAGGGCTCCTGCGGCTGGGTCGTTGCGCGGTTCGTCTCCTTCTCGGTGATGATCGGATTTCTCACCGGCATCGCCATCAACATCGTGTTCGGCCAGCTGCCGGATTTCACCGGCGCCCCTGCGACCGGCAGCCTGGCGCTTGAAAAGGCCTTCAACGTCCTCACCCACCCCTCGCAGATCCAGGCTGCGTCGCTGCTCGCGGGACTCGCTGCACTGGCGATCATGGTGGTCCTGTCACGTACCCGGATCAGCTCGCTTGCGGCGATCGTCGCGCTGGCGGTGCCGACGCTCGTCACGCTCGGAGTCAGCTCGATCGCGCGGGTCGATGACGGGGGTGCGATCCCCACCGGCGTGCCGCTCCCCCACCTCCCCGACTTCTCCTTCGCACTGAAGTCGAGCGTCCTTGTCGGAGCACTGTCGGTGGCGGTGATCGTCCTCGTTCAGGGCGTCGGCGTCAGCGAGGCCGCGCCCAACGCCGACGGGATCGGATCCGACACCAACCGCGACTTCATGGCGCAGGGTGCCGGCAACCTCGCCTCGGGCCTGTTCCGCGGGCAGCCGGTCGGTGGGTCGGTCGGCCAGACGGCGCTGAACGTCGCGGCCGGCGCCCGCGGACGCTGGGCGTCGATCTTCTCCGGTCTGTGGATGCTTGCGATCCTCGTTGTGTTCTCCGGCATCGTCGGCAAAGTGGTGATCCCGACCCTCGCCGCCGTGCTGATCTTCGCCGCCGTCGGGTCGCTTCGCTCAGGCGCGATCAGGACGATCATGCGAACCGGCCGCACCTCGCAGGTCGGCTTTGCAGCGACGCTGGTTGCGACGCTGCTGCTGCCCGTGGCGACAGCGGTCGCGATCGGTGTGGTGCTGTCGCTGCTGCTGCAGCTCAACATCGAGGCCGTCGACCTGAGGACAGTTGCTCTCGTGCCGCAGGGCGATGGACATTGGCGCGAGGAGCCTGCGCCGGCGGTCCTACCCGACGAGGAGGTGACGATGCTCGACGTCTACGGCAGCCTCTACTACGCGGGTGCCAAGACGCTCGAGGCGCGGCTCCCCGACCCGACGGGGGCGGTGCGCCCCGTGGTGGTACTGCGACTGCGGGGCCGGACCCGCCTCGGCGCATCCTCTCGAGTCATCCTCGATACGTATGCGGCACGACTGGCCGCGGTCGGCGGCCGCCTGATCCTGAGCGGAGTCGACAGCTCACTGGCCGGTGAACTCGAGCGGACCGGGCGCACGAACCTGGACCGAGACGTGGAGACCTACGCCGTCACGGACATCATCGGCACCTCCTCCGAAGCCGCCTACCGCGATGGCGAGGCCTGGCTGGCGAGCACCGAAGGAGAGGGCCCATGAGGCGCGTCTGGTCAAGTCACCGCCGTGCCGTGCTTCGCGCGACCCTCGTCGTCGTGCTCGTGGTTGCCAGTGTGGTCATCCTCAACCGCCTCGGCGGCTCGCATGCGTTCTCGCTCTCCGAAGTCTCCGGCGACTGGGCATACGTGGCGATATTTGCGTTCATCTTCGGGGACGCGATCTGCCCGATTCTGCCGGGCGAGACGACGCTCAACGCGGCGTCCACGCTCGCCTCCGAAGGTTCGCTGGATCTGAGCCTGGTGATTCTCGCCGGGGCCCTGGGCGCGATCCTGGGGGACTCGACGCTGTATTGGATCGCACGCCTGGGACGCAATCGCGTCCAGCCCCAGGTTGAGCGCGTGGAAAAGAACAAGAACGCCGCGATCGCCCTCGAATACATGGGGTCGAGCGCACCGATCCTGATCGTGTTCGGACGCTACGTGCCGGGGCTGCGGTTCGTGGTCAACGCCACGATGGGCCTGTCGGAGTTCCCCTATCGCCGATTCGTGCTGTGGTCGGCGATCAGCGGAGCCCTGTGGTCGATTTACACCTGCAGCCTGGCCTACCTGATCGCGGGCGCACTCTCTGGCTTCCCGCTGGCCTCAATCGTCATCTCGGGCGCTGTGACGACCATTGCGATCGGCGTCGTCTTCCTACGGCTTCGCCGAGCCCACAGGCGGGGGGTCGAGAGCGCACGCGTGGAAAGCTAGCGGCGCCGCGTCGCGGCCGTCAGAGCCTCCACCCCCGAACGCCAGGCGGCATCGAGTTAGCCCAGGCCGCGAACCGGACTTGGGGGACGTTCGGATGGGTCCTCAGGAGCGCGCTCCATGCATCGCACACGCACTCCGTTCGACGTTGTAGATCGCGAATCCACCACGGAGGATCGGCCGCTCGCGCAGCGGCGCGAGTATGGCCTGCCAGTCACCGGGAGCGTGATCGCGCACGATCACGACGGATGTATGGGTGAGCCCGATGAATCCACAGAGACGCCTTTTGAGCGCTCGCCGCGGAGGATGGCCGTGGAGTTCCCGGATGATCGAGAGGCCTTTGTATTCACCGGGAAGCGCCCACCCGACGTATCCGCCCGCCAGGTGAAACGCGAAATGTGCCTGGACCTGCCAGTACATCGAGTTGCCGGCCGATCCGAACGGGAGCGCCAGCACGGTGCTGCCCCTCGGCACGTAGCGGGCGAGCGCGGTGGTGCTGGCCAGAAGTGGCGGCTGGTCGACTCGCGTCCCCCACAGGCCTGCGTCCAGGTTGGGCAACAGACTCACCATGACCAGCGCCGCCGCCAGCCACCGTGCGGGGCGCAACGTTGGCCGATCGAGCCACAGCGCCACGCAGACGGCCGCCGCGAGCGAGACGTACAGCACGAATCTCTCCGGCAGAGCGTGCGAGAGAAAGGGAAGTTCTCCGAAGAAGCTCCATGGCAATTCGAACTTGGTCGTTTCGCCGGCGACCCTGAGGACTCCGCCGAGGCTCAGAATCGTAGCCGCGAGCAGAAACAGCGCGAGGAACCGGGTAAGCCGTCGCTTCCTGCACTCCAGGAAGAACAGGCCGAGGACGGCCAGCAGGACCGGACCCATGTAGGCGAGGGTCTCGGGGATGTTGGCCGCGAACCTACGGGTCACTGGATGGATCCACGTGGCCACGGTCGGCTCGAGGAAGTTGGCGAGATCCGCGCCGGCCTGCAACCCGGACTGATTCCCGAGCGGATCCGTGGACGTCAGGGCGTACCAGAGGTACGGCAGCCCGATCAGGACGGCAACTGCGACGGCAATGGCGGCCTCGCATGCGGTGCGCCCAGCCAGGCGCCGCTGTGCCCGATCGCGTGAGATAAGGCCTACAACGAGCGCCAGGGCGCCGAAGACGACCGCAGATGCGAAGGTCTCCGTCGAGATCCACAACTGTGCCCCGAGCACACCGCCCAGCAGGAGGATGAAGCGGACACGGGAAAGCCGCCCCCGCGCCCGGCGCACAACCAGCAGCGCCGCGATCGGCAGCAGGCCGACCAGCGCGAGGTTCAGGTGGTTGATGGTCACCCCGGTCTCGTAGCTGCCAAACCCGAAGATCAGGCCCCCGACGATCGCGGAGCTGGTCCGACTCGTCAGATCTCGGCAGAGGAGAAAGGCCCCCCAGGCCGCACCGGCGGGCGCCAGCACGGCGAGCAGGTTGAACGTCGCCATCGGGCCCAGGAGCTGGGTCAATGGGGCAAGAACGAGGGCCGGGCCGAGGATGCTCGCCGCCCAGGCCAGGTTGTAGCCGCCCGGGGCGTAGACCGCGTGGGTGATGAACGGGTTCTGCAGGTGGAACACGGAGTGCGCTCCCCAGGCCATAAACCACACATAGGCACTCTGGTCACGCCCGTAGAGCGACGGATATGGCCCGAACCCGACGACGGTATGGTCGATGTCCCCGAGCGCCTTGCGGCCGAAGATCAGGGCGGACAGCAGAACGTAGCCGAGGAGCGTGGCAAGGCAAACGGTGATCGGCCGCGCCCTGGCCCCCTGGAGGAACCCCGTCGGGGTCGGACCCACCTTGACACTCTCGAGCGCGGCCGGCGACCCGCCCGTCGCCTGCGCGCTCACCTGGGCCTCTCGCTGACGGCTTGGTCCAGTTCGCTCAGGCGAAGCTGTTCCATCGCCACCATCATGCCGGGTTGCGGTCCATCGCGGGCGCGCAGATTGCCGACCGGGCGGGTCTTATCGGGTCGTTCACCTCGTGGTCACGGGTTTTCTACCTGCCGAGAGAGCCGAGAGCTCATCCTCGACATGGATGATGAGCCACACAACGTCAAGAATCGAGACACAGCAACGACCGTCTTCCTCGATTGGATTGCGGTGGCTCCTGGCTTCCTGAGACTCGGGGAACGTCACCGGGACCTGTGCTGGTGGCCGCGCTCGCCGCTTGAACGACCGGGCGCATTACGTCCCGATCGGGGTCCGTGCCGAGTTCCGGGCAACCCGGCGAGATTGAGCTGCAGGCATGACGACCTGACGGACCGCATGTTGGCGCCTCGAGTTCACGGGATGGATCGACGGATGAGCCGCACTCGCCTCGCCCGATCACCAGCCGCAGTCGGCGATCGGCGAGCACCGCATCGAGCCCGGCTTTCAGGGCAAGTCCCGGCCGCTCCCGGCGGCGGCGCTCGGGGCGGGCATCGACGGGAATACGCAACATCAAAGTCGTCGCCAGCGCGTAGGAACCGGCGCACAGCGCCACGACGAAGGCGACGCTCGTCGATGCCAGCAGGATTCCCCCGACGCCGGCTCCCAGGAGAAAGCTTGCGGTGTCGACAGTGCCCATCACCGAGGTGGCCGAGGACACCTCGCGGGGCGAGCGCGACAGCACCGGGATCAATGCTGCCCGCGCCGGCTGGTTGGCGGTCGAGATGATGCTGAACACCGCGGCGAGGGCCAGGATTGCGACGATCGAGAGGCCGTCAAGCACCGACCAGGCGACGGCCGCGAGCAGCAGGGCTCGCAGGGCGTTGGTCACGAGCAGCACTCTTTGTCGCGGGTAGCGATCCCCTGCGAGTCCCAACACAGGCGCCGCGACCGCGGCTGGAATCGCCTGGATCAGCGCCACCAGGCCGACAGCAGTTGTGCCGCCCTTGCCAAACGCGTAAACACCGAGGGCCAGGGCGAACGCCCACTTGCCCAGTGAGGTTGCCACCGTTGAGCCCTGCAGCCACCGCAGGGCCGGGTTCGCTCCGAGCCGCTCAGGCGGGACCCAAGGTGGCGCCCCGCCGGTGGAGCTCAAGACCCGCAGCTCTGCTCGGGCGACGTGGACGAGATGGCGTCGAGCCGCCGGAGCGCTTGGGACATGCGAGGCGCATGATCCTCGAAGCGCCGATGACCCGCAATGCCGCAGGGCATCGGTTCACATCTCGACAACAAACGCCGGCGGCTCGTCCGTGGCGATCCGTGTCCGTGACCTTGAATTTCGCCGGCCCACGGATATCTTTCACCGCGGTGAAGCGCCTCGTCCTAATTCTGCTCATCTGCGCGGCGGCGCTGGTACTCCCGGCGGCAGCAGCCAACGCCGAAATGAACTTTCAGACGACGACGCTGGAACCGGCCGGCAACATAGTCGAGGACGTCGCCGTGGGCGACGTCGACGGGAGAAACGGGCCCGACATCGTCACCGCCTATGCCGAAGGCGGGATCAGCGTCCAGCTGAACGACGGCCACGGTCATTTCGGTGCGCCTCAGATGTATGCGACCGGCTGCGACGTGAAGCAGATCGAGCTTGCCGACGTCGGTGCCCCGCCCAGCTCGATCTTCCCCGACGGCCACCTTGACGCGGTCATCTCCTGTTCGTTCAACGGTGGCGAAACAATCGAGCTCGGCCGGATGTTCGGCGACGGCAGCGGCGGCTTCTCTGCGCCCGTCATGTTCCCCGAAAGCGACTACGGCTCCTTCAACGGGCTGGCCCTGTCGCATCAGGCGTTTGCGTTGGTTGAATACCGCGGCGCGACGGGCCCGCCGGTCCCGGTCTGGACGCGACTGGTGCAGCCGGAAAGCTTCCATTTCCATCGGTACCTCTGCCTCAGCTATGACTGGAGCACGGTGCAGTGTGTCGAAGGCGAAGGGCCGCAGCCGTACGCGCCGCTGGTGGCGGGACGGGTGGCCGAAGCCGAGCTGTTCAGCTACGGCGGCGCGTTGCCGGAAGCGCTGCTCGACTGGGGTCCCAACGGTGTATGGCATGCCAGCACCCGCGACTTCGGCCCCGAACCGGCCAGCAGGGAACCGGCCGACATCTGGCGCTCGATCACGATCGGCGACCTGCAGGGAGACGGCCCCGACATCCTCACCTCAGCGGGGACGAGCGGCGCCGTACTCGAAGAAGCGGCGAGCGGGCGGGTCAGCGTTCTGTACGGCAACACCGCCGAAGGGGTGCCGCCGCAACACGCGACCACGTTCCCGTCGGAGCTCGGCGTCGAGGGAATCGCCACCGGTGACTTCGACCTGGACGGCCACACCGACGTGGTCGGCTCCGACTGGCACTACAGCGCCGCGACCGGCGCGGTCGGCGGCGTGTTCTTCCAGAGCGGCGACGGCGCGGGCCACCTCGGCGCCCCGCAGGAAATACCGCTCTACACCGGGGAACGCTACAACTACGACCCTGTCCGGGTCGCCGATCTGGACGCCAACGGCACCCCTGACGTCGTCGCCGATCGTCGGCGGAGAGGTTCGCGTTCTGCTGAACCAGAAGACTCCGCCGCCGGTCATCCCGGCCCCCACGGGAACCCTGCTGACGAAAGCGGTGGGCAACGCCCTGTCCGGTATCAAGAAGCTGCCGAAGCTGGTGAACCTGCTCACCTCCGGGGCCCTGCTGCTCGGGACGGCGACCAACCCACCGACGGCAAGTGTCAGCCTGACCATCACGATCCCGCCCAAAGGGAAGGCCAAAGGAAGCGCCTTCACGGGCAAGGCGAAGAAGCCGATCGTGATCGGCAGAGCTCATATCAAGGTCCCCGCGGGCAGGACCGTACAGCTGAAGCTGAAGCTCTCCACCGCCGCCCGAAAGCTGCTGAAGAAAGGCGTGCTGCACGCCAAGCTCACGATCGTCGCCGTCTCCAGCGCCGGCGCCAAGCAGACGAAGTCCGAGGCACTGACGATCAAGCCGCCCAAGAGGAAGAAGAGCGGTAGGAAATAGCCGCCCCGTGGCGGCGGAGGCGGTGCCCGCGCCCCGCGCCCAGGGATGCTCCGGCGCGGGGTGCGAGCGAAATCAGCCGGTGATGAAGCCCGTGGCTTTGACGGCTGCCAGTACCTTCGCCGCCGTCAGGGGCGTGTCGAACGGACCGTTGGGGGCGATTTCTTTGCCCGTGGGGTCGTTGAGGAGGCCTATGACGCTGGCGTGACGCGCCTCGATCGTGAGGATTGAGACGGCCGCCGCGACGTAGGCGGGGGTGGTGATGTTGAGCGCCTGACCCGAATATGCGTGGACGCCGGTGTTCTCCAGCACCTGCGCGGTCTTCATGAACGTTTCAACGTTCGTGTTCGCGCCTTTGAAGTCGAACTTCGGCGACTTCACGGCTTTGTGACCAAGGGCCTTCTTTAGGAACGCGACGTGTGCATTCTCGTCCTTTGTCACGACCTTCAGAAATGCGCCGGCCTGAGCGCTGAGCGACATGTTCGCCGCCGTCGCGCCGTTGTAGAAGGCGGCCTCGAGGTACTCGAGGGTCAGCGCATAGTTCAGAATCCCCACGTCGCCCTTGCCGAAGGCGACTGGCGGGCGGCCGTGTCCGGTTGCGGCAAACGCGCCCGGAGCCAGAGCCGAAAGGACGGCACCGCCGCTCATGACGCCGACTCCGGCCACGCCTGCCTTTTTGAGAAAGCTCAGTCGCGTGTCTCCCGAGACCGCATCCGCGCCTTCGCGGATCGCTCCATCGACATCCACATCGTCGAGATTGATTCGATAGGTCATTGATGCCTCTTGTCCGTTGTGGCCACCGAGAGGTACCCCTCCGGTCGTAACCGTCCCTAGTTACGAGGACTGGCCGGTCGCTGGATCACTCGTCCGAGCTAAAGGCGTGCGAGCACGAGCCCGGTGGCGAGCAGCACCATCCCCACGGCGCATGACTGGAGGGCGCGCTCCATCGGCGCGGCCAGGCGCGCGGCGTCGAGCGTCACGGTCGAACCATCCGCGAGCTTCTGCTCCCCGGTAAGCGAGAGTGTGCGGCGGCGAAGCTCCCGCACGGGGGTGCTGAGGCTTCGCTGGACGACGAGCAGCATGGCGCACCCGCCCGCCGCCAGCAGGGCAGGAGCGCGCAGTTCGAGCGCGTTGACCCAGTACGCCGTCAGGACCGGGAATACGGCCCAGGACGCCGCGAGCCAGAAGGTGGTGTGAAATCGTCCGCCGAACCACTCGAGGTTGTATGCGAGCGCGATGAACACGCCCGCGAGCACGAACGGGATCAGGGTCAGCGAGATCGTCACCGCCCCTACGATCCCGATTGCGGCTGCTGCCGTCAGCGAGACGACCGCCAGGATGACCAGCAGTCGGCTTGACAGGTGCGTTCCGAGTGGCCTGCCGTGTAGCTCGTCAAGCACGTGGGCGCCGATGCCAACCGCCAGGAAGAACGCTGCAAGGGTCGCCAGCAGCCGACCCGGATACAGATGAGGGGCGAGCGCGGCACCGATCGCGACGTTGGCGAGGTGCCACGCCGTGTAGGGAGGGTGAAGCAGCGTGACGAAGTCCCGCCACCCACCCGGGCGCAGCGCGTAGAACGCCGGACGCTCGAGCGATGGTGATGCCGCGCGGTCTGGTTGGCTGGGCACCATCTTGTCCATCGCTCAGAGTGTCACGTCTGCGCGGGCGAATGGGGGCCGCCCCCGGGGGCGCCTCAGGCGGTCAGGCGGGACGGTCGCTTGACGGATCGATGAGGTACTTCGCACCGGTACTGCGGCGTGCGAAGACGGCGAGGAGCTCGGGCTCGAGGACCTCACGCAGCCCGATGGTCTGGGCATAGCTCGAGGCGAACGTCGTCTTGGCCTCGGCGATGACGCGGGCGCGCATACGGCCGATCGCCTCACCGCCCAAACGCGCGAGCGCGTTCGTCAGGAGATATCCGCCAACGTTCCACGTCAGTCCGAATCGGCGCTCGAGGATGGTGGGGGAGAAATCGAGCGAGCCGTAGATGTAGACCTGCTTGAGAACCGTCGTCCCGTACGGCGTGTAGGACTCGAGCGGCGGCTGCGCCCGCTCCATCGCAGTGAGGATGTCGCCCGCCAGCGAGCCGCCCCCGACCGCGTCGAAGGCCAACGTCGCGCCCGTCTCTCGGATGGCGTCGGTGAGGTGCTCGGCGAAATCGGGCTGGGAGGAGTCCACGACGTGGACGGCCCCCAGGTCGCGCAGCACCTCGGCGTGCTCGGCGCGACGGACGATGTTCACCAGGCCGATCCCATCGGCGGCGCAGATCCGCACGAGCATCTGCCCAAGGTTGGACGCGGCGGCGGTGTGGACGAGAGCGGTGTGTCCCTCGGCGCGCATGGTCTCCACCATCGACAGCGCCGTCAGGGGATTGATGAACAGCGCCGCCCCCTCGCTGACGCTGACGTCGTCGGGCAACTCCACGACCGCGGCCGCCTCGGCCACGCGGTAGTCGCTCCACATCGACCCCCCGAACATCGCGACACGTCGGCCAATCATCCCTGCCGCCTCCGCGCCCGCCGCGACGATCGTGCCGGCTCCCTCGTTACCGACGGGCAGCGGCTTGTCCAGCCGGTCGCGATAGAACGCCAGCGTCCCGTCCGGGACCGGACCGACGAGATAATCACCATCAGGCCTGAGCGATTCGGGCGCCACGGCGCCCAGCAGCACGCCAAGATCCGAGGGGTTGATCGGCGACGCTTCGACGGCGAGCACCACCTCGCTGGGGCCCGGCTCGGGGACGTCGCGCGTCTCCACGGCCAGCCGCAGCTCCCCGTTGGAGGAAATGGTGGACCGCAGGCTGCGGGCGAGAAGTGGGGTGGCGTCGGGAGACATGGCGGACTCTCAGGCCGCAGCCTAGCGGGCAGGCGACCGCGCGACACAGGTTTCCGCTCGGTCAGCTCCCAGTAGGCACGATCTCACCGCTACCGACCAAGGCTGACGGCGAGCGCCGTCGAATAGTCGTCCCCGAGCCGGTGGTGGGGGATCAGCCTGCGCTGCGTCGGGACATTTTTTCCACTTGGCCCGTCATCCGTAGATGATTGCTTCATGGGACTGAAGCCAACGGGGCCGCAACTGCCCACTGCTCGGCGGGTTTGAGCGATCGATGCCGGTGCCACGGACCCGTCTACTCGCATTTCGCGCCGCCGCGGTCATTCTGTTCCTCGGAATGCCGGGCACGGCATCCGCGGCAACTTGGTGGCCCAGCGCAGGAGTGTTCTCCAGGTCGACACGTGTGGGCCTTGCGGCCGACAGCGAGGGCGGGTTCCTGATATCGGACGGGATCGCCGGATCGGAAGCGGCTTACTGTGCGCCGACCGCGAATGCCTTCGTTGTCGGAGGTCCAGCGCCTCCGGCCGGCGACGGCTATCTCGAAGGAATCCGTGGCGGAGAGGTGATCCCGGGTAGCCCGTCGTTCCAGCCCGATGGAACCTCGATCGCCACGTTCCTGTTCTCGCCGGGTCTACACACGGAGAACGCCGAAGCATACGAAGGAGAGCCCGCGACCCCGGCCGGGCTTGTGTCTCTACGCGACAAAGGCGGGTTGCTTTCGGGTGTCGTCGGAGGGCCCTCGGCCGGGTACGCGATGTCAACTGGGCCGCACGGCAATCTCGCGTTGGTCGGGAACGATGAAGGGGTCATTTCGGTCGCACGGCGCGCCGCTGGCTCCTCCGAATGGTCTCGTGGAAACGATCCCCGCCGGAGCGCCCCCTTTCACGACCTACTCCGGAAGTCCGAAGGCGTTGGCCGTCGATGGACTCGGAGACACGACGGTGCTCGTGAACACGTCTCGGCAGTCTGAAGAAGACGTCGCGTCGGCCTACTTCGCGCCGCCGGGCCGAGCCTTCGCTCCACTGGCAGTTCCGGGGAGTTACTTCACTGCGATCGCCTCCGATGCCGCCGGACGAAGCGCGGTGGCAGGCTACGACGCGTTGGGTCCGGCGGGTCCAGGCCTTTATCTAAGCCGTCGCGAATCGCCAGACTCACCGTTTAGCGCTCCCATCCTGCTGTCCGCCTCGTCGAGCGATCCGCGTCCGCAGCTTGCCTATGACGCGTCCGGACGCCTAACAGTCGCCTGGAGCGAAGGCGGCCGGGTAGCCATCGTCGTGGCACGACCCGGTGAATCGACGGGAGCCGTACAGGTGATGTCGGGATCTGCGATCGCGAGCGACGAGCAGCTCTCGGTTGGATCCGGCGGCGAAGCCGTCCTGGTCTGGGCAGGTGCTGCGCACACGCCATCCCAGGGGTGGATGCAGACCGCATCTACGGGGCTCCAGGGCACACCGGCGCCGCTGTTCGCGAGCGTACGGGCCGCAGGCTCTGAATCGTTCGGTGAGCCGGCCGAACTGACATCTGCGGCAGTCTACAGCCAGGGTCTGTACCCGTTTGAAGCGGACCAGGCTCCCCGCGAGCTCGACGCGATGAACGGCGGTCGCGCGATGGTCGCGTGGCTCGAAAGCACTCCGACAGGCCCTCAGGTAAAGACCGCCCTATACGCCGAACACCCCGGGTGCGCAACCCCGGCTCAGCCGCTCGCAGCGCCTCTGCTCCCAACGATCACCAGCCTGCGCGAGAGCGCCAGAACCTGGCGCGAGGGCAACCACGTTGCGAAGAGCAGCGCCACCAAAGAGAGCAGCACGCGCAAGATCAGAAGGCCACCGGTGGGCACGACGTTCAGGTTCGCGCTCAACGTGCCAGCAAGAGTCACTTTCACATTCGCCAGGGAAACGGGCGGGCGGCGGATTGGCAAGAAGTGTTCAACGCGAACCGCAAGAAATGAACATGCGCGCCGCTGCACCCGCACCATCACGGCCGGCATGATGACTTTCTCCGCGCACACCGGGACCAACAAGGTGCAATTCCAGGGTCTCATCTCCAGGAACAGGAGACTGAAGCCCGGGCGCTACATCCTGCTGGCGACCCCAACTGCCTCGGGTGGGCGACCGACTACCAGAACGCTGCATTTCACGATCGCCAGTCGCTAGCGACTGTTTGCGTCGGGGCGCCCCAGCCCGCTTGCGTCTAAGCCGACCGGCTCACGCGAGCGCCAAGTGCAGCCGCGCACGCGACGCACCCCGCGAGCACCACAGCAAGCCATCCGCCCGCGTCCCACAGCGCTGTCGCAGTCAGCGATCCCACGGATGCGCCGAGGAAGTTACCGCCGATATACGCCGTGTTTGCCCGACTGCGCGCCGCGGGCGTGAAGCTCAGGACGTCGGTCTGGTTGAGAATCCTTTGTCCCTGGGTACCAAGATCCAGCAGGATCACCCCGGCAATCAACCAGCCGAGTTGACTGCCGCCGGGGATGAACGTGAACCACGCGCAAAGCATCACTCCCCAGGCAAGCGAACTTCCGAGCGGACCCCGTCCGTTGTCGTGAAACCGCCCGGCGTGGCGCGCGACGATCGCGCCCCCGAGCCCCGCGGCGCTCACCACTCCAATCTGCGCGGGACTGAATCCGTAAGCCGGACCTGCAAGGAGCAGCGTGATGCCGGTCCAGAGCAGGTTGAAGCTTGCCATCGAGACGAAGCCAAACGCCATCGCGATGCGTAACGGCCGTTCCTGCCGCACGAGCGAGCCCACCGAGCAAATTAGAGCGGGGTAGCTCGTTTGAAACGACGCTGGCCGCGACGGAGCCCGGCGCAGGATGATGATCGCGAGCAAGGCGTTGAGTGTTGCCGCCATCGCGAACACTGCTCGCCAGCCGAAAGCTCCGCCGACCGTCCCGCCCACGACCCGCGCGGCGACGATGCCTGTCAGCAGCCCACTCACGACGATGCCGACGGATCGGCCTCGTGAGGTCTCCTCGCTCAGGTCGGCTGTGAATGCGACAAGGATCTGACCCGAGACCGTCGTGGCACCGACGAGCATCATGCCCAGGCAGAAAACCGGGAACGTCGGGGCGGCGGCGCACAGCACGAGGGCCAGTGATGCGGTCCCCATCATCAGCGGCACGAGCCGCCGTCGGTCGCGCACGTCGCCGAGCGGCACAAACAGCAGGATCCCTGCCGCGTAGCCGAGCTGGGTGCAGAACAGCAGCAGGCTCGCGGTCGACGCTGGAACGTGCAGGTCTGTCCCGATTGGCCCGATCAGTGGCTGGGCGTAGTAGAGGTTCGCGACAGCCACTGCGGAGGCCAGGGCGAACAGCCTGTAGAGCGCCGCCGGCTGTCCTCTCGGATCGGGCGGGCGCTCCAGACGCCCTGGGCGGCGCCCTGCCGGCGCCGCCCGTCCTACCCCCATTCAGACGGGACGTGCGGTTGACTCGATGGATCGATCAACAGCCGCGAGCGCCGCGGGACTGATCCGGTCGAGTTTCCGGCGGTCGTACCAACCGGTTACCAGGAGGCCGAGGAGCGCCCAGAAGAAGAGCTCACAGACGATCACGATCACCGAGTGCGTCAGCCCGGCGCTCCCGCGCGCATCGAAGTAGAGGATCGCACGGGTCCCGCCGAGCACCTGGCGCAGCGGCTCGACCTTCCCGACGAGGTTGAACACGCCCGGCAGCGCCTGTGGAGGCACGGTGCCGCCGGAGGAAGCCAGCGAGAGGTAGATCAGCAGCAGCATTGCCAGCAGTTGCCCGATCGAGCCGAACACCGCAAGCAGAGCGAGTGTGCCCGTCGCGATCATCAGCGCGGCCAGCGTTCCCAGGGCCCAAAGCAGGACCGCGTGGGGCGCGTACATACCGAGCGCCCCGATGGCGATCGTCATCACAATGGCGGTCAGGACCGGCACCACCAGCGCGGCCGTCGTCCACTTGGCAAGAAAGGTCTTACGCCGGCTGATCGCGATCGGCCGCTTGTGCTTCCACCGCGGGCCTATGTCCGTGCTCGCGTAGCCGAGCAGTGAGTCGATCGAGCTGTTGATCAGAGTGCCCGCAATGAAGCCCGCCAAAATCGAGAGCAGCGCGATGTAGAACGCCGAGAGGCCGACCGCCGAGTGGTCCGGCAACGGCCGGTAGATGACGGTGTGCAGAACGAGCGGATCCGCGAGATTGGCGGCGAGTACCGGGTTCGCCCGTGTCGGTGCACTCGCGTGCGGTGCGATCTCACCGCCGAGCTGCTGCGAGATCTTCGTGAGCGCCGGGGTCAGGACACCGGCCGCGAGGTTCACGCCGAGCGACCCGAGGCGCTGGTTCTCTTCCACCGCGATCGTGGCTTGGGCCGGCGCCGAGCCATTCCCCTTCGCTCCCGTTGCGAGCAGCACGGACCCGCTCAATGTCGCCGGCAGCACCACGGTGGCGTAGGCCTTGCCTTCGTCCATCAGCCGGTGGGCCTCGGCCAGACCGGCGCGGCGGAGTGCAAGGCGCCCTGAGACCGCCGGCGTGCGCTGCAGAGCGGCCGTCACTTCCGCGCCCACGTCGAGATGCCGACCTCCAGCGTTTGCACCGGTGTCCTGGTCGACGAGCAGCACCGGCAACCCGTGCAGGTGGCCCGTGGGGTTTACCACCGAGCCGAGGTAGATCGTGACGACGAGCGTGACGAACACGCTCCCGATCAGCAGTGGCGCCCGCCACGCATGTAGCCCGAAAACGACCCCGCGTGCGCTTATGTCCGCTTGCGGAGTGGCGGATGAGTCATCAATGACGTCAAAGTCAGACATGGTCTCTCCTTCACCCGAGGTGGCTTTGCAGCCAGTCAAAGACACGTGCGTCGCGAAGTGCGACACCCATCGGCTCGCAGTGTCGGTTCGCGCCCTCCTCGGCGTTGAACGTGACGAGCTTTCTCTCTCCCGCCAGACGCCCATAGAGCTCCGCCGGTTGGCCGGCGAAGAACTGCTCATCCTCTGGATCGAGGATCAAGATCGGCGTCAGGAGATCCTTGGTTTCCTCTCCCAGGCGGTATTTGGCGACTGTGTGGAACAGGTCGTAGCGGGAGCCGGTCGCGATGCCGTACGGCCTGCCGCGGAACTCAAGCGCATGCCGTACCGCCGGCTGCGCCTCTTCGGCAGCCGCCAACACGTCGTCGAACTCCGTCTTTCGTCCGGTCTCGAGCATCTCGCGCAGTTCCGGGGAAAGCGGTTCGAACCACGCGCGCGAGATGTCAACCACGCCACCGTCGACGACCGCAGCCGCCAAGCGGTGCTCGAAGCACAGCGCTCGCGGGACCCAGAACCCGCCCTGGCTCACCCCGATCACGGCCAGCCGCTCGGCATCGACGTCCGAGCGCTCGAGCAGGGTGTCGATGACGGGGGTCAACACCGCCTCCCAATCGTGTCGGAAGGGGATGCTCTGTTCATAGAGCGCGCGCTGCTGGCCGGGACCGTCGAAGGTCATCCAGTGGTAGCCGCGTTCGCCGGCTGCGGCGCCACCGTGGCCCCACATGGCTGCGGTCGTCCCGTCGCTGCCGTTGTTGAGGATCACGACCGGGCGCGCCTCCCCGGGCGCGGCGTCGGGCGCTCGGAAGAAGTAGCCCCGCAGCGCCGTCTGCCCGTACGGGATCTCGAACCGCTCCCCAGGCACGGGTAGAAGATCGACGACGTGCTCCCAGCAGGCGCGGTGCCTGCGCCACATCGCAAGCTCACGTGCCGGTCCGAACTCCGAGGCCTTGATCGCGCAGTAGAGCGCCGTGGCGTAGTACGTCGCTGCCCGGCGATAGAAGGACACAGCTGTAACGCGGCGGCCGGCGTGGCGCGCGGTCTCCCCTGCGCCCCACACCCGCTCCGCCGTGGCCTCCCACTCGCGGATCCATGAGTCGGCATCGCCGTCCGTGATCCGTTCGGCAGTGGCAATCGCCTCACCCGCATCGGCCTGCTGGCGGTATCCGCCGCCGAGCACCATCTCGAAGCCGAACTGGAAGTCGTCGTCGGTGAACAGACGCATCAGGCCCCCTCTCCCTCAGTGATCGTCTGCGTCTGTTTGACCGCCCACACCACCAGCCCGAGCGGGATCACCCAGTTCAGCACGATGTTCGTTGGGCTGGTGTTGATCGCGCCTGCGGCGATGTGAAACGGGACCATCGCAGCGAATACGCACCCCCACATCAGGGTGAGACGCCGGTTGACGGACTTGAAGCGGGGCGAGGACCACAGCTCGGGCGCCACCTGCTCGCGGGCGTACTGCTCGGTGAACGGCACGACCACAAGCGAGCCGAGCGCGATCAGCGCAAGCAGGGCCGCAGCGATCCCTCGGGCGTAGCGCTCGACGAATTCGGCCGTCGATGCATCCGCAGTGAACGCGACGATCGTGAAGCCGGCGAACGCGACGACGGCGCCGATCTCAAGCGCCTTTGGGCGCCCTGCCTGGATGCCCGGACGGCTGATCGCCGCCGCGATCACGAGGGCCGCGATCGAGGCGATCTTCAACGTGCCGTGCGCTGCGATCACCGTGAAAAGAACCCACGGGACCAGTGCGAGGAAGATGCCCGAGCTGTGCGTCGTCTCCTCGTTGCTGGTGACTGCTTGTGCCTTGACCATCGGTGCCTCCCCTGTCTGTTGTCTCGTTGCGATAGGTGCAGCATTGACGGGGAGGGAGCCGCTGTCATACGTATGCCACTACTGATCTTCTGCCGCCCGCGGCTACGCAGCCGAACCACGGCGCGCTGCGTAGAATTCGGTCCGATGGAGCGCGGACGGGGGTCGGTGTCGCCGTGGCCTCTCGTCGGGCGGGAGGACGAGCTCCAACGGGTCCGGGCGGCCATCGACGACGGCGCAAGCGGGGTGATCATCAGCGGGCGCCCCGGCGTCGGGAAGAGTCGGCTGGCTGAGCAGGTCGTGGCCGACGCGGAGGACACGGGCGCGTGCGTGCTGTGGGCCAGGGCGACACGTAGCGCGTCCAACATCCCGTTTGGAGCGTTCGGCGGAGCGTTTGCGACCGAGGAGGGCAACGCTGGCGGAATCAGCTCGGTGCAGGACCTGTTCGCGGCGCTCCGAGTGGTCGCTGATGGCCGTGAGACGACGCTCGGCGTCGACGACGCTCACCTGCTCGATGACGCGTCCGCCACATTCCTGCTGCAGGCCGTCGAACGGGGCGTGGCCACGGCAGTTGTGACGCTGCTCACCGGCGAGCCCTGTCCGGACGCGGTGACGGCGCTGTGGAAGGACGCCGGCTCGGTCCGAGTCGAGCTGGAGCCGATGTCCGACGCGAAGATCGGCGAGCTCGTTGCGACGGCACTCGGTGCCCCGCTCGAGCACGACGCACGCCGATGGCTCACAGGCACGAGCCGTGGCAACGTCCTCTACGCAAAGCAGCTCGTCGAGGGCGCTCTCGGCGATGAGGCGCTCGTACTGCGCGAGGGCACCTGGCACCTGGCGCGCCGCCCCACGCCTGCTTCCTCCCTGCGCGAGCTCGTGACTGCGCAGATGGGCGCGCTGGCCGATGAGCAGCGCGAGGCGCTCGAGCTGCTCGTCCTGGCCGAGGATCTGCCGATCAGCGAGGCCAGCACGCTCATCGACGAGTCCCTGCTCGCCGCGCTGGAGACCGCCGGTCTGATCACGGTTTCTCTGGCTGGGGGTGGCGACTCCCACGTCCGGGTGGCTCATCCGCTGTACGCGGAGATCATCTCTGCCGAGACTCCCGCCTCGCGCGCGCGGGCCCACCGATTGCGTTTGGTCCGGTTGGTTTCCGCGCGCAGCCGAGGCCATCCCGCCGACGCGGTGCGGATCGCGCTCTGGCTGACCGAGGCAGGCGAACCTGTGAGCGACACCGTGCTGCTCGAGGCGGCCCGCGCCTCGAATCTCGCCGGAATCGAAACCGGCGTGGAATTCGCGCAGCGAGCGCTCGCCCAGGGGGCTGGCGCCGAGGCGGCAATGCTGCTGGCCGCCTCGCATTACGTGCATGGGCGACCGGAGCAGGCGGAGGAGGTGCTCTCGACCGTCGAGGGGACAATCGTCGATCCCGCGCTCGCCGCCGGCTACCTGCGGGAGCGGGCGGCGATTCTGGAGTGGGGCCTCGGACGCACCGCGGAGGCGGTCGCGCTGATCGAACGAGCCGCCGCGTGGTGGCCGGGAGAGGCATGGAGCAAGCTCGTGGAGATCCTCGGGCTGCCATTCCGAGCGCTGGCAGGCAGACCTGGCGAGACGGCTCCCGCGATCGAGGCAGCCCTGGAGGATGAGAATCTCAGCACTGAGGCACGTCGCTGGTTGACCCGCGCACTCGCAATCGACCGGTTTTGGGAGGGGCGGGTGGAGGAGGCAGAGTCGCTGCTGCCCGGGGTGCCGGCTCTGCCGCTGCGCGGCGAGCTCGAGTTCACCGAGATGGCAGCTCGGGCAGTCGTCGGCCTCGCATCCGGCTCCGACCTGACCGGGCTCGAGGACGAGATGAGCGATGCGTTCGTGGCCGCAGCCGACGCGGCTGACCCGGCCGCGGCCGCCCTTGCCGCGATAACAGTCGCCCAGGTCTGCTATCTGGGCGGCCGGTTCCTCGACGCCCAGCGCTGGCTGAACGAGGCCGTGGCGCAGTCCGAGCGCCAGGATCCGATGGACGCACGGCTACTGGCCCACGCGATACAGGCAGGTGTCTCCCTGGCGCTATCTGAGGAAGCGCGCGCACTGAGTGCCGGGCGGCACCTGAACACACCCGGCCCCGGGGTCGAGCAGCGGGGAACCGCCTCATGGCTCGCGCGCGGCCGCGCCTGGGCGCTGCTCGCCGGCGGCGAGGCGACCCATGCACAGCAGCTGCTTCTCGACTCCGCGGAAGCGCTCGACTGGGCACCCGTGTACGCGGCAGAGCTGCGCTACGAAGCAATGCGGGCGGGACGACGAGCGAACGAGCTCAGCACGTCGCTTGGCGAGCTCAGCGAACGCTGCGACGCACCGCTCACACGCGCCTACGCGGCGCACGTCCAGGCAAGGGCGCACGGCGACGCGCGAGCCGCGCTCGCTGCATCAGAGCTCTTCGCCGCGCTCGGAGCGAACCTCTTCGCCGCCGAGGCCGCCGCCCACGCTGCCTCGGCGTTCGCGGCGGAAGGCCGACAGGACAGCGCACGCCAAGCAGCCGCACGAAGCCGAGAGCTGCAACCCGAGGGCCAGGGCGCACAGCCCCACGCGATCGCCGGAGTCGAACGCACCGACGTCGAACTGACCCCACGGGAGGCCGAGATGGTGCAGCTGGCCGCACGTGGCCTCAGCAACGCCGAGATCGCGGAGACGCTCGTGATCTCCTCACGAACCGTCGAGACCCACATCTACAGGGCGATGCGTAAGCTCGGCATCAGCGACAGGCGTGAGTTCCGGCCCGTGCCATAACGCCCACTTCGTGAGAGCCGACGGGGGGACTCGAACCCCCGACCCCTTCATTACGAGTGAAGTGCTCTACCAGCTGAGCTACGTCGGCGTGGGACAGGCCGCATCTTACCGTCGCCCCAAGGGGCATCACACCGGCCGCCCACGCTCCCGGGCGGCCGCGGGGCTCAGGCCAGCCGGCTGAGCTCCTCCATCAGCGATTCGCCGTGCTTCTCGCAGAACGACGGCCCGATCCCCCGCACCTCGATCAGCTCTCCCACCGTCCCGGGACGCTTCGCCAGCACCTCTCTCAGCGTCGCATCGCTGGCCACCGTGAAGGCCGGCTTGCCCTCAGCCCGGTCCAGCCGCCAGGCCCGCAGGGCATCGAAGTCCGCCCAGGGAACATCGAAGTCCGCGGGCTCGCCCTTGGTCGAGCCCGCCGCGCGGCCCTTGGAGGATCTCTTCTCCGGCACCGCGGCCATCGCCCTTGCCAGCTCGGGGTCCGGGTCGCAGACATCGCAGCAGCGGCCCGTCGGCGCGCACTCCGCGGGATCGCCGAAGTGGTCGAGGATCTGTCGACGCCGGCAGCGCTGGCCCTCTGAGCTGTAGCTCTCGATCGAGCGATAGGAGGCCCACGAGCGGTCCCTGGCCGCGCTGATCGCCTCCTGCGCCCGCCGTGAGCTGCCGGCACCGGTAAAACGGACCAGCAGACCTTCCGGTCCTCCCGGCTCGAGTGTCAGCGCTCCGGCCCGCTCGGCGATCGACAGCAGCACACGGTCCCGTTCGGAGAGCTCCCCGTGCCCGACCGAGGTCTGATCTTCGATCGCATGGGTGCGCAGGCGCCCGACGAACGAACGAACCTGCTCGACGCTGGTCTCGCGTTCTTTGATGAACCTGATCAGCCGCCCCAGGTCCATCCGCGAGGCCAGCAGCAGTGCCCTCGCCGGCAGGCCGTCGCGGCCGCCGCGACCCGCCTCCTGGTAGTAGGCCTCGAGGCTGGTCGGCAGCGCCCAGTGGGCGACCGTGCGCACGTCGGCCTTGTCCACGCCCATGCCGAAGGCGTTGGTCGCGACCACCACCTCCGCCCGGCCGTCCATGAAGGCCAGTTGACTTGCCCGCCGTTTCTCGGGGGTCATGCCGGCGTGGTAGGCGACCGCCCTGATCCCCGACCGCGAGATTTCCCCGGCCAGCTTGTCGGTGTCCTTGCGAGTGCCGCAGTAGACGATCGCCGGACGGGCATCGGGGTCTGAGATGACATGCATCAGGGCCGCCCGCTTGCGCGCGATCGCCCCCTTGCCCTCGACCACTGCGACGTCGAAGGTCAGGTTCGGCCGGTCAAAGCCCGAGCGAACCGAGACCTGATCTCGCAGGCCCAGCCGCATCGCGATCTCCTCCGCGACTCCGGGGGTGGCGGTCGCCGTGGCGGCCATCACCGGCGGGCGCCCGAGCGAGGCGATCGCCTCATGCAGGCGCAGGTAGTCGGGGCGGAAGTCATGGCCCCACTCGGCGACGCAGTGGGCCTCATCGACCACGAACAGGCCCACCTCGCGGGAGGCCAGGGCACGGCGAAAGGCACCTGATGCAAAGCGCTCCGGTGCCGCCAGCACGAGCTGGGTCTCGCCCGATTCGATCTCCCGCAGGCTGGCCTCGTTGTGCCCGTCCTGCATCCCGGAGGCCAGCATCGCCGCGCGCACGCCCGCCTCCTGCAGCCTGCGGAACTGGTCGGACATCAGCGCGATCAGCGGGCTGACGACGACCACCAGCGGCCGGTTGGCCATCCCGTCGCTGGCCAACGCCGGAAGCTGATAGCAGAGCGACTTTCCGCCGCCCGTGGGCATCACGACCAGGCTGTCCCGTCCGTCGAGGGCGGCCTGCACGGCCTCTCTCTGGCCCGGCCTGAAGCCCTCCAGGCCGAAACGGTGAAGCAGCTCCTCGGGGCTCGGGGCGACGGTCTGGCTCATCTCATTGACGCTACTCAAGATTGCGGCGGGTACCCGTGAGCCGGGCCGCGATCCGCGTCAGGAGCTCGCGGCGCGCCGCTCCCAGACGACCTGCGCGCCGGCCATCGGCACCAGCGTGATGGCCCGCCTGCGGATCAGCTCGCCGCGCCGCCAACGCCATCCGTCGGGAACCCGGGGAGCAAGCTCGGCGAGCATGGTCCGCAGCATCAGCTTCATCTCGAGCGTCGCGAAGGACGCCCCGATGCAGCGTCGGATGCCGCCGCCGAAGGGAATCCAGGAGAACGTCTCGGGCGCCTCGCCGAGGAAGCGCTCGGGCATGAACTCGGCCGGGTGCTCATAGATGCGGGGGTTGCGGTTGGTCAGATAGATCGCCGGAGCAACCGTCGTGCCGGCCGGCAGCAGGTAGCCGCCGAGCTCGAAATCCTGTTGCAGCGAGCGCGCCACGATCGGCACCACCGGCCGGATGCGAAGCGTCTCCGAGACCACAGCGGCGAGGTACTCATCGCTCTGCCCCGCGTCGATCTCGGCCAGCAGCCGGCGGAGCTTCTCCGGGTGGCGCACCAGCCGCTCGATCGCCCAGGCAACCGAGGTCGCCGTCGTCTCGTGGCCGGCCAGCAGCAGGGTCACCAGCTCATCGCGCAGCTCGCCGTCGGTCATCGCCTGCCCGTCCTCGTCGCGGGCCTGCAGCAGCAGCGACAGGATGTCCGTGCGCTCGGCCAGGTCGCCGGCGCCGCGGCGGCGGCTGAGCTCCTCGTGGATCAGCACATCCAGCCCGTCCAGGGCCCGCCCGATTGCCCCGGCCGGGCGCTCCTGGGTCGGGCGGGTCAGGGCGATGCGCAGGACGGCCAGCAGGTTCATCGGGGCCATCAGCTCCTCGATGGCGAGCCTCAGCGGCCCCATCCGCTCGGCTTCCACGCCGAAGATCGCCCGCAGGATCACCTCGAGGGTGATCGCCCGGGTGCGGGCATGCAGGCGCATCGGCTGGGAGATCGGCCAGGCGGCCATGTCGCGGCGGGTGGCCTCGATGATCACCTGTTCGTACTCCCGCATCCGCTCGCCGTGGAAGGGCGGCAGCAGCAGCTTGCGCTGGCGCATGTGCTCCGGCCCCGTCAGCACGACGACCGAATGCTCGCCCATGACGGGGCGCACGGGAGAGTTTCCGGCTGCCGACGGGGCCACCTCCGCGGGAGCCGTGAAGATCGCCTTGACCGCGTCGGGGTCGCTGACCATCACGAATTTGACCCCGCTGGGGGCGAAGGTCATCGTGAACATCTCGCCCATCCGTGCCGCGCAGCTGTCCATGAACCATGTCGGCGCGAGCGTCCAGGCCAGGGTCTGCGCGAGCGCGGGCAGTCGCGGGCCCGGCGGAAGGCCGATCTTCAGGGAGCCGTGCGATCCGGCCGGGGTCTCCGGCGTGAGCCTGGTGGCTACAGCCATTCCCACAAGCTACCCGGCTTGGCCGGTGCTGCCCTCCTTAGCGGACCAGGGGCCAGCGTTCGCTGACCGTGCGGCCGCGCTGGCGCTGCTGTCGAACCGCGTCGGCCAGCGAGCGGTGGGTGCGTTCGATGTCCTCCTGGGTGAGGGTCGTGGGGCGCTTCTCAAGAAAGCCCACGAGCATCCGGGCGGGCAGCACGCGGACCCCCTTGCGGCGCGCACCCGGACGATCCACCCAGGCTCGGCTGAACACGATCAGGGACTCGGCCTCCCGGCCCGTCACCCACGAGATGGCCCGGCCCTGCGCACGCGCCTGGGCCAGCATCGCGCCATGGACACGACTGGCCCGGATCGGCCCGGGGTGGCTCTTCGTCTCGATCGTGAATACGCCAGGAGGGCCGATTGCGATGTGATCGACATTCCCCCGTCCCAGGCTGACGTCGTGCACGACACGCCACCGCTCGCCGGGCAGGCCGTCCAGGAGCGCCCCCACGTGCTCCTCGGCCATCGCGCCGCGATCGCGCCGCTCGACCACCGGAAGGATGTAGCGGGAGATCGCGAACATGCTGGCCAGCAGGGCCACCTCGGAGACCAGGAACAGCGGCGCGTGGAGTCCTTTGACCCGGCCCAGCAGAGCCGTGCAGACCGCCAGGATCCCGAGGCCGACGAGGGTTCGCATGCGCAGACGCAGCACGGTCGCGCGCGCGTACTGTCCAGCTCTGCGGCCGATCGGGTCGCTGTCGGCTACGTGCATCGTCCTTTCCCTGTTTTGGAGTCCTGTTCTTCTCATCGGCCGTAGACGCCGGGTCCCTTGAATTCCACCCACTTGCAGACGTTTGGAGGGCTTTGGCGCTGTCGAAGCGTGGAACCGGAACCGTTCTTCTAAAGCAGCCCGGAGGCCCTGTCGAATCCCATCCCAGCAAGCCGGGACGACATGAAAATGCACTCCACGACAGACACAGAGCACCCCGCCGACATCTGCCTTCTGCTGCGCGTTCACGCCGAGCAGCGCTGGCTGGCAAACGAGGTCGTGCCGCTGCTGCGCCAGCTCGAGCCGCCCGGCTCGATGGCCGAGGAGGACGTCGGCGCGGCGATCGCCTATCTCGAAGTTCTGTGGCTCGAAGCGGGCCTGCGGGCAATCGAGACCGACGCCGCATTTCGCAAGCTCGAAGGCGCCGGCGAGGAGTCGAGCCTGTTGATCAGCGAGAAGGCCCGCCGCTATCACGTCGCGGTCAGGCGCCTGCGCGAAACGACCGGCCGACGGGTGCGCCGGCTGACGATTCCGCTCGGAGACGGCACCTCCCACGAGGCGGCCAACTCCTGAGCGATCCCATACGCTGCGCGACGTGCCCCTGAAGTTCGACCTGCAATCTCACTCCACCAACTCCGACGGCGTGCTGTCCGCCGGCGAGGTCGTGGCCCGCGCCGCCGATGCCGGCGTGGAGCTGCTGGCACTGTCCGATCACGACACGATCGCCGGCGTCTCCGAGGCGATCGCCGCGGGCGAGAAGCTGGGCGTCAAGGTCGTCTCCTCGGTCGAGATCTCAGCGGTCGACGACGGCTCGCCGGTACCCAGGGAACTGCACATCCTGGGCTACGGCATAGACCACACCGGCCCGACCATGACCGCCAAACTGGCCGACTTCCTGGCGGACCGCGAGCAGCGGACGCTGCGCATGCGCGACGGGCTCAAGGAGGTCGGTTTCGAGCTCGACGAAGCCGAGCTCGAGCAGCGTGTGGCCGCCGGCAAACCGATCGGCCGCCCGCACCTGGCCGGCGCCGTCCTGCGTGCCCCCGCCAATGCAGAGCGACTGGCCCGGGAGAACATCAACGACATCGGATCGCTGATCCGCGGCTACCTGATCGAGGGTCGCCCGGCCTTTCGCCTGCGCCAGACGCCGACCGTCGGCGAGGCCGTCGAGGCGATCCACGAGGCCGGCGGCGTCGCCGTCTGGGCCCACCCCTTCTGGGACATCGAGGACCCCGATGAAGTCCTGCGCACGGTCGAGCGCTTCAAGGCGCTCGGAATGGACGGGGTCGAGGCCTTCTACCTCACTCACGATCAGCCGCAGACGGAGCTGCTCGTCAGGCGGGCCTCCGAGCTGGGCATGCTGACCACCGGCTCGGCCGATTTCCACGGGCCCGAAAACGAGTTGTTCTCACGCTTCATGGCCTTCGAGATGTTCGGCCTCGAGCCGAACCTCGGGCCGATCGCCGCCGGCCTCTGAGTCTCAGAGCGCCTCGATCCTGTAGGCCAGGGCCTCCAGGGCCAGCTCCTCGCTGACGTTCACCGACAGGCTCAGCCCCGTCGCGCCGACCAGCTCGATCGCCTCGCGCAGGCGAGCGGAAGACTCTCCCTCGCCGTCCTGCTCGAGCTCCCGGCGCCGATCGACGGCGTGGATCGCCTCGGGCGCCCCTTCGCAGATGCACAGCACGTCCCGCAGCCACAGCTCGCCCAGGCGCAGCCCCAGCTCGAGCGTCTCGCGCCTGGCACGCCGCTCGGCGCGCCGGCGGGCGTCCAGGCCTTCGCGTTCATGGCGTTTGCGCTCCTTCGAGGGCAGCAGCTCGAGCTCGCCGGCGATCCGCTCCTCGGCGTGCTCCCCGGCCCGCTCCTGCGCGGTCCTGGCGGCCGCCAGCAGCCCCTGCCAGGACCGGTCACCGGTCTGCCGGGCCAGAGCCGCGCGGATGTAGCGCTCGCCGGCCGGTCTCAGGACGGAGCCCTCCTCGCCCGCCAGGCGAGCCGCCAGGCCCGCGTCGCCCATCGCCAGGCGCGCGCAGGCAAGTGCCCGCTCGGGCTCGACGCCCTGCAGCATGGCCGCGATTACCTCCGCCGGCAGCGGATCGAAGCGAACCCGCTGACAGCGCGAGACGAGCGTCGGCAGAACGTCCTCCCAGCGGTCGCTGAGCAGGATCAGATGGGCGAAGGCCGGCGGCTCCTCGAGCGTCTTCAAGAGCCGGTTGCCGGCGTTTTCGTTCATCGTCTCGGCCGCTTCGATCACGAACACCCGCCGGGTCGACTCGAACGGAGTCCGGGCGGCCGCCGCGACCACCGGCTGCTCGATGTCCGCCACCAGCATCTCCGCCGCGCCGGAGGGGCTGACCCAGGTCATGTCGGGATGGGACCCCCTCAGGACCCGTTCGCGAACCGACTCCGGATCCCCGGCCCCCTCGGCCAGCAGGGCCGCCGCGAAAGCGCGGGCGACGTCGCGCTTGCCCACCCCGGCCGGGCCATGGAACAGATAGGCGTG
Organism: uncultured Solirubrobacteraceae bacterium; assembly: GCA_963744035.1. GTDB lineage: Bacteria > Actinomycetota > Thermoleophilia > Solirubrobacterales > Solirubrobacteraceae > Palsa-744. The sequence continues at coordinate 265,314 of CAVURZ010000004.1, forward strand.
CGAGGGCTTCCCCGCGGCTCCGAGCGCCGGCCCCAGCACCGCCAGGGCATGCGGATGGCGCTCGATCCCGCCCAGCAGGCGCAGAGCCTCCGAGCGACCCGCGTCACGGGCTGGCGCCATCGACGGCATGACGGCCATCCTAGAGGCGGCCCTGCGGAGACCGCCCGCAGACGCCCATCGGTAGCGTGGCGGCATGCCGAGCGGGCGCCTGATCACGATCGAGGGGATCGACGGTGCCGGCAAGAGCACCCTGGCCCGCAGCCTCACCGAGGCGCTCACCGCGCGGGGACACCCCGCCGAGCTGATCCGCGAGCCCGGCGGCGTCGAGGTCTCCGAGCGGATCCGCGCGCTGCTGATCGACCCGCTGGCGACGGTCTCGCCGCGGGCCGAGGCGCTGCTCTACGCGGCTGCCCGGGCCCAGCTGGTCGAGCAGCTGATCGTCCCCCGGCTGGCGGCAGGGTCGCTGCTGATCCTGGATCGGTTCGTCGACTCCTCGCTCGCTTACCAGGGCGCCGGCCGGGGCCTGGGGATCGAGCAGATCAGCCTGATCAACCGCTTTGCCACGGGATCGCTCAAACCGGATCGGACCCTGCTGCTCGATCTCCCGGCGGCCCAGGGCCGCGCCCGCAAGCAGGGCGAGCAGCTCGACCGGCTCGAGCGCGAGGGTCAGGAGTTCTTCGAGACGATCGCCGCCGCCTACCGTGAGCTCGCCGCCCGGGAGCCCGATCGAATCCGGACGATCGACGCGCTGGCCCTGCCGCCGACGGTCCTCTGGGCCGCCCTGGAGGAGATCGGGGACCTCCTCCCCGCCCCCGCACCCGACTAGCATCCCTGCGGTCATGCCGACCCGAGCCCGATCGCGACACGCAGGGCCCCTCCTGGTGGCGCTTCTCGCAGCAGTCGCCCTGATGGGCGTCCCGTCCGGTGCCCAGGCCGCCGGCACGGGCGGCCCGGCCGGCCCCGAATCGAGCGCCGGCGGCGTCACCGCGGCGGGGGGAGCCCGGACCGCCACCAGGACGAGCACCATCACCAAAACGAGCGGCGGCGGGTCCGCGGGAATCTCCGGCACGAGCACCGTCACGAAAAGCACTCCCACGCCGACCGTCACGGTGCCCGCAGCTCCCGTCGGGAGTCAGGGCGTCAGCGGCGTGACCGTCACCTCCACCACCCCGGCGGCCACGGCCAAGAGCTCCGGCAAGATCTCAGACGCGGCCCTGGCGATCGCGATCCTGGCCGGCCTGATCGCCCTCGCGTGCCTGATCTGGGCGATCTTCCGCATCTTCGCCCTGGAACCGCACTGGCTGCTCTCGCTGCGCCACTCGCTCGCCGAGGGGGGCTTCCGGGCCTCCGCGACCTGGGCTGAATTCAACGACTGGATTCGCCTCGGGCGCTAGCCGGGGAAGCTCCCCGGGACCCCTGGAACGGGGTCCCGATCAACTAAAATTGTCGGAGTAAGCGGGCCCTCTGCCCATCCCCGTTTCTGTCCGACCCGAGCGGGACTATGGTCGACCCGTCAAACAGCTCAGGAGCGGGTTCGGCCCGCCAGGCGCAGCAGAGGAGGAAGGTCAGATGAACGAAGCCACGCACCCCACGATCCCACAGGGGACAGCCCCCGGTCAGGCCCTCGAGATCAGGCGCCTGTTCACCAGTTCGGGGACCCATCCCTTCGAGTCAGTCGAGTGGGAGACAAGGGATGCGCGGATCGGTCACGGCGACCACATCGCCTTCGAACAGCTCGGCGTCGAGTTCCCCAAGAGCTGGTCGCAGAACGCGACCAACATCGTCGCCCAGAAGTACTTCCGCGGACAGCTCGACTCGCCCACCCGCGAGCGCTCCGTCAAGGAGATGATCAGCCGGGTCGCCGGGACGATCACCGGCTGGGGCCGGGCGGGCGGCTACTTCGCAAGCGAAGACGACGCAACGGCCTTCAACCACGAGCTGACCCACATCCTGCTGCACCAGATGGCCGCCTTCAACTCGCCCGTCTGGTTCAACGTCGGTTTCGAGGAGAGCCCCCAGTGCAGCGCCTGCTTCATCCTCAGCGTCCAGGACACGATGGAGTCGATCCTCGACTGGAACACCAAGGAGGGAATGATCTTCCGCGGCGGCTCAGGCTCGGGGATCAACCTGTCCAACATCCGCGGCTCGATGGAGCCCCTGGCCAAGGGCGGCACCGCATCGGGTCCCGTCTCCTTCATGCGCGGCGCCGACTCGTGGGCCGGCACGATCAAGTCCGGCGGCAAGACCCGCCGGGCGGCCAAGATGGTCGTGCTCGACGTCGACCACCCGGACATCCGCGAGTTCATCTGGTGCAAGGCCAACGAGGAGGACAAGGCCGCCGCGCTGCGCGACGCCGGCTTTGACATGTCCATCGACGGCGACGGCTTCAAGTCGATCCAGTACCAGAACGCCAACAACTCGGTCCGCATCACCGACGAGTTCATGCAGGCCGTCGAGGCCGACGGCGACTGGCACCTGACGGCCCGCGCGACCGGCCTGCCCGTGGGCGAGCCGATCAGCGCCCGTGAGCTGATGCGTGAAATCGCCGAGGCGGCCTGGCGCTGCGCCGACCCGGGCGTCCAGTACGACACCACCATCAACCAGTGGCACACCTGCCCGGTCAGCGGCCGCATCAACGCCTCCAACCCCTGCAGCGAGTACATGCACGTGGACGACTCGGCCTGCAACCTCGCCTCGCTGAACCTGATGAAGTTCCGCCGGCCCGACGGCAGCTTCGACGTTGAGAGCTTTGAGCACGCCATCGACGTGATCCTGCTGGCCCAGGAGATCGTCGTCGGGCCCTCCAGCTACCCGACCGATGAGATCGGCGCCAACGCCCGCGCCTTCCGCCAGCTCGGCCTGGGCTACGCCAACCTGGGCGCCTTCCTGATGAGCAACGGCATGCCCTACGACTCCGACCACGGCCGGGCCGCGGCCGCGGCGATCACCTCCCTGATGACCGGCCGGGCCTACCGGCGCTCAGCCGAGGTGGCCGGCGCACTCGGCCCCTACGAGCGCTACCCCGAGAACCGCGAGGCCCACAACGGGGTCATGCGGATGCACCGCGACGCCGCCCACGCACTGGACGATGAGACAAGCCTGGACAGCGAGCTGCTGGCAGCAGCGCGGCGCTCCTGGGATGAGGCCGTCGAGCTGGGCGAGGCACTGGGCTACCGCAACGCACAGGCCACCGTGCTCGCACCGACCGGCACGATCTCCTTCCTGATGGACTGCGACACCACCGGCGTCGAGCCGGACTTCTCGCTGGTCAAGTTCAAGGAGCTCGTCGGCGGCGGGCAGATGACCATCGTCAACCGCACCGTCCCGCTGGCGCTGCAGACGCTCGGCTACTCCGAGCCGCAGATCGAGCAGATCGAGGCCCACCTGGCAGAGCACGGAACGATCGTCGGCGCCCCCGGCCTGAGCGAGGAGCACATGCCCGTCTTCGACGTGGCAGTGGGCGAGCGGGCCATCTCCCACATGGGCCACATCAAGATGATGGGCGCTGTCCAGCCGTTCATCTCGGGCGCCATCTCCAAGACCGTCAACCTGCCCCAGGAAGCGACCGTCGAGGACATCGCCGACGCCTACATCCAGGCATGGCGACAGGGAGTCAAGGCTCTGGCCATCTACAGGGACGGCTCCAAGACCGCCCAGGCCCTGCGGACGGACGCCCAGGAGCAGGCCAAAGCGCCCGCCGACGTCGACGCCCTGGTCGAAGCGGCCGTCACCAAGGCCCTGGCCGACGCCGGCCCGCGGCGCAAGCGGATGCCCCGCGAGCGCCAGTCGATCACGCACAAGTTCTCGATCGCCGGACATGAGGGCTACATCACCGCCGGCATGTACGAGGACGGGACCGTCGGGGAGATCTTCCTGACCGACATCGGCAAGGAGGGCTCGACCCTGCGCGGGATGATGAACTCCTTCGCCACGGCCATCTCGATAGCCCTGCAGTACGGCGTCCCACTCGAAACACTGGTGCAGAAGTTCAGCTACATGCGCTTCGAGCCCGAGGGCATCACCGGCAACCCGGAGATCCCCTTCGCCAAGTCCATGCCCGACTACATCATGCGCTGGCTGGCATCCCGCTTCCTCGACGTCGACGCGCAGGAGGAACTGGGCATCCTGACCCCCGCCGTCAGGGCCCGCAAAGCCGCCCAGGACGCCCTGCAGACCGGTGGCGGCGACACCGCAGGCCCGAGCGCCGAGCCGATCTCCGGAGAAGGCCCCGCCACGCTCACCGCACCGCCCACCAAGGCAACGGCCGCGGAGGCCGTCGGCAGCGCACCGGCGAGTGCCTTCACCGACTCGCCGCCGGTCGTCCCCGCCCGAATGCAGGGACTCGACCTCGGTCCTGCCTGCGGGCAGTGCGGGGGCATGATGCAGCGGACGGGGTCCTGTTACACCTGCAGCAGCTGCGGCAACAACACCGGCTGCGGTTGAGGGCCGACGACATACCCACCTACGACAAACGCCCCGCGGGGGGTTACCGCGGGGCGTTTGTCTTACTGCCACCGTCTGGCCAGCGAAGCTCCGGCTAGCCACGGCCCGGCTGTCCGCTTTGTGGGGGGGTCGCGGTCAGGGGGTTGATTCGGTGGGCAGGGTGTAGGTGAGGAACGTGTGGCGACCGCTGTAGACGGTCGTCCTCGCCCTGTAGACAGCTGTCTGACCAGCCGGCGGCAGGGTGTTCGGGACGATCAGGGAGAACCTGCCGCCCTTCCCGAGGTGGGTACGGCCGACCATGTGTTCCCCGCCACAGCTCTGACGACGGAAGACAGCGACGACGGCACCGTCCTTGAACTTGCCGGTCACCCTGCCTTCCAGACGGAGGCTGGTGCCCACCGACTTCGACCTGGTGACATACATCCGGCGGTAGAGCTTCAGGGGCAGTGACACGAGCTTGCCGACCCTTGCCTCGTAGCGAGCGCGGTTGGTGCCGCGGATCCCGGCCGGTGGCAGCGAGGCGGTGGCCGTGAACTTGCCGTTCGCTCCGATCAGGGCACTGGCAACCATTTTGCCCGTTCCCTGCAGTTCGATCTGGACGGTCTTCCCGACCAGAGCCTGGCGCGCCACACCTTCCAGGCGAACCCGCCCGTGACTCTGAGCGACGTTCGTCAGAGCGAGGCTCTCCTGCGTGCATGCCAGCACGGCCTGGGGGGCCGGCGGGGGAATCGGCGGAGGAGGCGGGATCTTTTCGCTCGTGATCCCTTCGACTTCGCATTCCGGGCTGGCGATGCCCCGCCACTTCAGCTGAACTTCGAGCGCCGCCAGTTCGTTGTCCCCTTTGAAGGAGAAGATGAACTGGGGCAGTCCTCCTTCGGTGACCGGTTCCAGGCCGGAAAGGCTGGCCTGCCCGCTGGAGTCAAGCGGCCGTTCACCGAGTGCGGTGATCGGATTGCCGTTGCCGTCGGTGAAGGAGATCGTCCCACTCGTGTAGCTCGAGCGGGCCGGCTGGACGACTTTCAGCGATGTAAACGACGTCGGCGTGCACTTCGGGGCGTGGGCGATGAACTGGGCCGCGAACGCTTTCGGTGCACCCCCGCCGCACGCTTCGCCGGTGGTGGCGTCGAAGTCCTGGATCTGTTCTTCGCCGCTGTCGGAGTTGACCCACAGGCACGAGGGCAGGTTCGGGTCCCGGGTGACCGTGTAGAGGTATTCCAGTCCCGTGAACGTCTTGGGGAAATGAGCGCAGCTGGCCCCTGTGGCGTAGTCGAAGCAGGCGATCTCGCTTTCGATTTCGGGGACATTTCCGTTCGGCACATAGACGCGCGTACCGATCGTCACGGCCGGTCCGTTCCATTCATCGTTCGGCAGGATCACATCCGACATAAAGGCCGGTGTTTCGGTCGGTTCGCCTTTGAACGTGAAGCACGGGTCGCCTTCCATGGCGAGGCAGAAGCCGGTGACCGTGCCGCCGCTGTTCAGCAGCGGGTACGGCGAGCCGAATTCGGTGGAGGCAGCAGCCACGGGCCAGGTGCCGCTGCAGACGCCCTGGGTTTCGTCATCGAAGCAGAAGACCTCCATCTGGCCTTCGATCACCAGCGGAATCAGCAGGCGCCCCGAGATCGTGGCGTTGGCCGGCCCCGCGTAGTGAGCGGAGACATTGCCTTCGCCGATCGGGATATCGAACGGCTGCTCTTCGCAGGCTTCATCGGTTGCGACATCGAAACAGAGCAGCTCGTTTCGCACGCCGGTGACGTTCACGCCGGCGACCATGTTGAACGAATACCAGTGGTTTCCGACGAGCATCGGCGTGCCCAGACCGCTGTGGCCGCTTTCCAGCGGCGCCTGGCCCGAGGGCGTCAGCGCCGTGAAGCCGCAGAAGGGATCCGCTTCGGTGACCGCGCGGGCCGTGTCGATGCAGACCACTCCCGCCGTTTCGTCATTGGCGCGGGTCGCATAGACATACAGCTTCCCCGTGGTGTGATCGAGATACATTTCCGGGTGCCCGAGCGTGGCGAAGTTGTGGCTTTCCCCGTCCGTGATCGTCCGCTGCGGGAAGCAGTTTGCGCCGGAGGCCTGCAGATGGCAGGCCACCGTCAGTTCGCCCGAGTGGTGATAGACGTTGTAGACGTCGTTTTCTGAGAACGCCAGTGCCCACCCGTCACCGCCCGATTCGGTCGTTTTGAAGCTCGCGCTCGGGGGCAGCGCGATCGCACGCACCGAGGAGTAGTTGACTTCTTCGGCGCTCGCCGGCCGAGGCGCGATCAGCGCCCAGCCGAGGCCGAGAAGCAGAACTGCGAAAAGCAGCGCCCGGGGTCGCGCCTGGGCGAGCGGGGAACGAGACGGTACTGACACTTGAACGGCCTCCTCAATGCATCTTTGGGGTGCACTTGTGTGCGCTGAGGGCCCGCGCACCTGCTCCACGCCCCCTCAGATGGGAGGGGTATCGGCGCATCGCCCATCGAGCAAGATCGGTCGCCGGACCGATCTTTCCCAGGCCCGCGCGGCCCGCCGGCGCAGGTTCAGGCCCTCGAAGACTCCGCCCTAGACTGGAGACGTGACCCCCCACGACACTCCCTCCCAGCACGAGCCCCTCCAGGGCGGATGCCTCTGTGGAGCGGTTCGCTTCGAGGTCTCAGCGCCGTTTCTGAGCGCCGGCTACTGCCACTGCACCCACTGCCAGCGTCGCACCGGGACCGGCTCCTCGGCCAATGCCAGGGTCCCCCAGAGCGGCTTTCGGCTGCTCCAGGGCGCTGAGGCCATCAAGGCCTACCAGCACTCCACCGGGGTGCCGAAGCTGTTCTGCAGCAACTGCGGCTCGGCCCTGTTCAGCGGCGATCCGCTCCACGACGAGCAGGTCGCTATCCGCCTCGGTGCCCTCGACGGCGACCCGGGCATCCGGCCCGGTCACCGCCAGTTCATCGACTCGGCCGCCTCCTGGGAGCAGATTCCCGCGGACGGGCTCGAGCGCTACCCCCGATCGCGCAACGCCTAGACGGCCCCTGCACCGATCGCGCCGGCACCGCTGAGCAGCCGCTGTGCCCCCGCGCCCGCACTCATCCTGCGCCGGCGGGCGTGCCGGCCGATCGAGGCGGCCCGCTGGCGAAACCAGCTCAGCGAGCGCGCCTCGCCGCAGTGCTCGCGCCAGCCGACCATCAGCCGCTCCAGCTGCTCGGAGTCCGGAATGCTGGCAAGCACCTCCACCGTGCCTCCGCCCTGCGAGGCCGCGCCCAGGCGCACCAGGTAGAGCTCGCCCGTGTCCTTGACCCAGGCAGCCCGGTGCAGCGGCCCGTTGCTCTCCTCGCGCCACCACAGCCCCACGTCCAGCTCGCGCGAGCTCAGCCGATCGGCGTCGGCGTTGTAGAAAGCCGCCAGCGAGGGATAGCTCTCAATCGGCGGCTGAGGGGATGAGCTCATGTGCCCACCCTGCCGCGCCGGAGTAAGCAGCCGGTTACGGACTCCCAAGGATCTGCCGAGAGCCCAAACCCGCCATCAAGCGAGGCGTTTGTAGCCCAACAGCTCGAAGTCATCGTGGAACAGCTCGTTGATCCGCCGCCTCGCCCGTCCGCTCATGCGAGCTGCGTAGCGATAGCCCAGCTCATCCCCTCCCCGCTCGGCCTCCGCCGCGTCCACGTTGGCATCCACCCGCCGTCCCACGGGAACACCGAGCTCGCCACAGAGGCGATCGAAGTCCGTCTCGAAGCTCTCGACCCGGCCGACGAAGTCCACGGCGGGGTGCCCGTCGCGGTGGGTCCAGTAGTGGGCCGGATGCAGCGGGAAGCTGCTGTTGGCATGGGCGTCGCGGACCTGCTCGTCCTCCAGCAATGCCAGCCACGCCTCGAACGCGAATTCCGCCCGGCCGAGCTGCGCGTAGTTGCGGGCCAGCTGCTCCATCACCAGCGCCCGAACCTCTGGATCGGGGAACCGCGCGTGCGGCTGGTGGCGAATGTCCTTGATCAGCTGATGAAAGCCCGAATACACCCGGTCGTAGGGATTGCGCACAAACGCCGCCGTCCTGTATCCCAACCGTGACTCCGGCAGTTGTGCGAAGTCCGCATATGTCAGATGCTGGTGCACCACACGCCCGAGCTCGGGGCTGCGGTGGTAGAAGGTGCCGTAGGGGCTTTCCGAGTACCCACCGAGACGGGCCCTGAGCGTGCTGCTCGCCGTCTTCCACGGGACCAGGATCACGAACCGCCGCCGGTGGGAGATGATCATCCGGCGCGGGCCCTCACTGCAACGACGATACGCCAGGAGCGGTGCCACCGGTTCGGTTGAACCGGTGACACTGAAGTCTCCTAGGGGTTCAGACGCTTCTTCAGCGCGCTGGCGGCCGAGAATTTCGCGGCCTTCGATGCCGCGATTTTGATCGTCTCCCCAGTGGAGGGGTTGCGTCCCTCACGGGCTGCCCGGTGGCTGACGCTGAACTTGCCAAAGCCGGCAAGCGCGACCTCCCCACCAGCGGCCAGCTCGTCGGAGATCGACTCGATCGTCGCCTCCACTGCCTGCCTTGCCTGGCTGCCGGCCAGTCCGGTGCTCGAAGCGACCTTCTCAGCTAGCTCGTTCTTGGTCATGCCACTCCCTTCTCGAATGTCTGATGCTGCGAGCAGGCTAACCGCTGTCGCGGACGACGGAACCCCAAAACACGGGGCTTATGGCCTGAAGAGTCCCTAATTTCCGGGGAACTCGACCGGCGTGGCCGTGCGCAGCGAGCCCTCCGGGCGCCGCGGCAGCGCTCCCGCTCGGCTGCGGCGGGCCAGCACGCCCGCCTCGCAGGCCGACCAGATCGTCGCCAGCCAGGCACAGCAGGCCAGCGCGATGTGCACCCAGACGAGCTCCGCCGGCAGGTGGGTCTCGTACTGGTCAAGGCCCACCACGCCCTGCAGGGCCAGCAGCACGCACAGGACCGTCAGCGGCCGCTGCACCCTGGCCGGGGCCTCGCGCCGGCGCGCAAGGAACCACACGGCCACCGCCGCGATGCTGAAGATGAAGGCGATCTCGGCGTGGCGATGGATCACGAAGTCCATCGTGCCGCGGCCGTCGAAGGCCAGCCGGTTGATCTTCTGGCCCGGAGAGCCACCCGCGTGTGGTCCCGCGGCCGTGGCGGCAGTTCCGGCGAAGATCACAAGCGCGCCGAAGGCCACCAGCCCGCCCAGCATCCGCGCCAGGCCACGATCGACCCCCGCCGCCGCTTCGGCGACCCCGGCCGCCGGATCCTCGTCGGGCAGTTTCGAGCGCCACAGCAGCAGCGCCGCGGCGAGCATGATCAGCATCGACAGGGCGAAGTGGCCCATCACCCAGCCGTAGTCCAGGGCGCCTTTGACGGTGAAGCCGCCCAGGACCGCCTGGCCGACCACACCCAGCGGCAGCAGGCCTCCCAGCCAGACCAGATCCCGGCGGTAGGGGCGCCGGCGCAGCGCGCCGACCCAGGCCAGACCGGCGAAGATCACGACCGGCACCGTGAGCACGCGGTTGGAGAACTCGATCACCGCGTGGGTGTTCAGCGGCGGGTAGACGTTCCCGTAGCACTTCGGCCATGTCGGGCAACCCAGGCCCGAGCCGGTCAGCCGCACCGCGGCGCCGCTGAGCACGATCAGCGTGAGCGCGCCCAGCGCCAGGTAGGCAAGCACGATGTACTGGGCCGGAGTGACCGTGTAGCCGTTCGTGCGCTCGCGCAGCCGCTTGTCTGGTCCTTCGGGCATCGCAGCCCTAAGGATGACATCCTGCGTTCGTGAGCAGCGTCGTCGATCCGCCGGGCCGCCTGACCACAGCCGGCGACGCGACGACTCCCGCCACATCCTCCGTCGCGCAGAACCCCCAGCCCTTCCTGCTGACCCTGTGGACCGACGACCCGCAGCTGGCCGCCAGCGCCGACGCCGCGGGGGTCGACCGCGTGGGGCTGGACCTCGAGACGCTCGGCAAGGCCGAACGCCAGTCAGGCCTTGACACCTGGATCTCCGGGCATCGAATCGAGCGCCTGCCCGAGGTGGGCCGCGCGCTTCACGACAGTCGGCTGTTCGCCCGCGTGAACCCCCTCTGGCGGGGCACAGGCGACGAAGTCGAGGCACTGCTCGGCCACGGAGTGGAGGTCCTGATGCTGCCGATGTTCGACCGTTCAGCGCAGGTGGCCTCACTCCTGGAGATCGTCGCCGGTCGAGCCACCGTCGTTCCGCTGCTCGAGACCCCGGGCGCCGTCGCGGACGTCGAGCGCCTGACGGAGCTCGCCGGCCTGCGCGAGATCCATGTCGGCATCAACGACCTGGCCCTCTCCCTGGGACTGCGGAACCGTTTCGAGGTGCTCGAGTCGAGCGAGCTGCAGCGGGTCAGCAGCGCCGTCCTTCAGGCCGGGCTTCGCCTTGGCATCGGCGGTATCGGCCGTCTCGGCGATCACAGCGTCCCGATCGCGCCGGACCTGCTCTATGCGCAGTACGCCCGCCTGGGGTCCAGCTGCGCACTGCTCTCGCGCGGATATGTGGCGGGACCGCAGGGAGGAGCCGCGATGCGACGCCAGATCATGATCAGCCGCAGCCGCCTCGAGCATTGGCGCTGCGCCGGGCCAGAGGCGATCGAGACGGCACACCGGCAGTTCCGGGCCGCCCTGCGCCTGGCCGAGGGCTGGTAGCGCGCGAGTGCTGCGGCGAGTCCTGCCCATCGGCGCGGTGGCGGTCCTGGCGCTTTCGATCGGGCCCGCGACGGCCCCCGCCAGCGTGACCTTCGGCGACTCGCTGGGGGTCCCTGAAGGGATCATCATCGCCCATCCCGCCTGCGGCAAACCATGCACGCTGGCAACGACCATCTCGCCCGAACACCTCGTCTGGTTCCGCGCTCCGCTCAGTGGCACGATCGTCCGCTGGCGCATCCAGACCGTCGCCGGCTCTGAACCGCAGATGCTCCGCCTGCGGGTTCTGGAAGCCGCGCCGGGCGATGAACTCGGCCCGGGTCTCTCCGAACCGTTCCTGGCCAGCGGCACGAGCGAACCCGTTGCCGCTCCCCTCGGCGCCGGCACCTTCGCCTTCCCGACCCGCCTCCCGGTCAAGGCCGGCGACTTCATCGGCCTCGACACCGAAGGGGCACTGGCCGCGGTCGCTGTCGAGGAAGAGAGCATCCGCGTCTTCGAACCGCCGCCGACCGATTTCGGCCCCGCGGCACCGGGCCTCGCCGAGAACTACGCGCTGCTGATCAACGCCGACGTCGCCGCCCCGCCGCACACCGTCCTGCCGAGCGCCTGCGAGCCCGGGACGAGCGTGTCCGTCGGCGTCATCGCCGACCCCGACCCGGCCGTACAGGCACAGGCGCTGCTGCTGAGCGTCGACGGCGGGGCAACCCGGCGGATCGCCGTCGCCGGCAGCGACGCCAGCGTGCAGGTTGCCCTCAGCCCCGGCGTCCACACGCTGGAATCACGCGCCGAAGACTCCCTTGGCCAGCTCGAGGCCCAGCCCCAGCGCGCAACCGTCCTCGTCGGCGCCGTCCCCACGGTGAGCATCGCAAGCGAGCAGCACCTCGCCGTCTACCCCCAGGGAGCCCATGCGACGGTCGCCGTCAGCGCCGCGGACACCGTCGACCGACTGGAAAAGGACCCCAACGCGATCGACCAGGCGATCGCGACGAACAGGCCGGGGAAGTTCACGATCGCCCGCACCGCAACCGACAGCTGCGGAAACAGCTCCACCGCGACCTTCGCCTACACCGTTCAGCCCGCGCCGCGGATCACGGCCCTGCGGATGGTGGCGCCGGGCCCCCACCGCGGGCGGGCCATCGCCTATCGGGACACGCTGCGCGCCCGGGCCACATTCACACTCGAACGCCTCGGCGGACGCCGGCCCCTCACCATCGCCCACCTGGCCCATTCGGACCTTCCCGGCGCCAACCGCCTGCAGCTCGGCCGCCTGCACCTCGCTCCCGGGCGCTATCGCCTGCGTGCCAGGGCGCGGGTGAGCGGCGGGGGCGCTGGCGCGCAGGCCCTGCTGGAGTTTCGCGTCTCCCGTTAGGAGGGCCAGCGAAACGGCAGTTCGGCTGCGATCTCGCTCAGCCTCGGTGCGAGGGCGTCACGCTCGGAGACAGTCAGCTCGGCGACGGGCAGAGGCCACTCGATGGCGATCTCCGGGTCGTCCCAGGCGATGCCCCGTTCGAGCTCGGCGTCGTAGTAGCCGGTCTGCTTGTAGAAGACGTCCGCCACGTCGCTGAGCGCGCAGAAGCCGTGGGCGAAGCCGACCGGCACGTAGAACTCGACCATCGACTCGTCGTCGAGCTCCATGCCGGCCCACTTCCCGTAGGTCGGCGATCCGGCCCGCAGGTCAACCGCAACATCGAAGATCCGGCCCCGGCCGCAGCGGACGAGCTTTGCGACGCCCTTGCCAATCTGGAAGTGAAGCCCCCGCACGACGCCCCGCCCGGAGCGCGAGTGGTTGTCCTGAACGAAGGCCTCCTCCGCCGGCATTCCGGCCTGCTCGTTCCACTCGCTCCGGTAGGTCTCGACGAAGAAGCCCCGCTCGTCGCCGTGGACGGCGGGTTCGATCCTCAGGAGCCCGTCAATGTCCAGGGGTGTCACGCGCACGAGCGCGCAGACTAGCGTCGAGCCGCCGGCGGCGCGTCAGGAGCGCTTGCCGTGGCGGCGAGCGTGGCGTTTGGCGTGGCGGCGAGCCTTGGCCTTCGGCTTGGCGTGGAAGATCGTGATGCTGGTCTGGGAGACGTTGCGCTGTTTGTCATAGGCCAGGAAGGTCAGGGTGTGGGCGCCGTAGGAGATGTGCTTGGCGCCCTGCCAGGTGATCGCTCCGGCCAGGGTCGAGGGGTAGCTGCTCCCGTCGTAGTTGCGGATCAGTTTGCCGTCCACCTCAAGGCGTATCCGGAACACGCCCTGCGAGCTGCTCGCCGAGACGTGAATCGGGAGCGGCCCCGAGTATGTCCGGTGGTTCGCGGGCGAGGAGACCGTGATCTTCGGACCGGTGAACACGCCGCAGGATTCGCTGAGCTGATCGCCCCCCCTGACGTAGGAGCGCATCGCACCCCAGGAGGGCTTGCGCGAGCCGTCGGAGCGGACGAGGCCCGAGGTGACGGCCCCTTCGTCGCTGTAGGGGAACCACAGCGCGACCTGGACGTAGGGGTCGCCGGCGAGGCAGTGGTAGGCCTGGCTCAGGTAGGTGGCCTGCTGTTCATCGCTGACGCCGCCCGCCTTCTGCCCGGCCCATGCGCCTTCGTTACAGGTGGCGCTGGTCGTGCGCCAGCTGAGCTCGGTCATCCAGATCGGCTTGTTGTCGCCGTTGGCGAGCATCACGCTGTGGACTTCACGGTAGGCCAGGAAGGAGTCGACCAGCAGGTGGTTGTTCGTGTCCCGCAGGAACGTGTAGGGCGAGAGGATGTTGCAGGCCGTGTCGGTGTGCACGGCGACGGCGTCGAAGGAGCCCTTGCCGCCGGCCGCGTAGACGCTTTCAAGGAACGGATAGTCGTTGCCGGTAAGGCCACCCAGCAGGACCGTCGCCGCCGGGTCGGCTGACTTGACGGCCGGGTAGGTGGCCTGCAGCAGATGCACGTAGGCCGTGGGGTCAGGGGCCCCGGTCCACCACATCGGCGCGTCCTCCTCGTTCCAGATCTCATACGCGCTGACCCAGGGCGCGAAGCGGTGGGCCAGGGTGGCGACGAACGACGCGTAGTCCTGGGGGTTGGCCGGCGGGGCATGTTCATCGCTCGAGCCGGTCTCCCACTGGGGCGTGTCCACCACATCCAGGATCACTTTGGTGCCCGCCGGGAGCTGGGAGAATGCCTGTTCATAGCCGTTCAGGACGTTCGGGTCGACGGCGCCGGGGTTGGGCTGCATGGCGCGCCAGCTGAGGAACATCCGCACCCAGTGCACGCCCAGGGTGCGGACGCCCGCGACCTGCGTCGGGTTGAGGCTCGAGATGTTCAGGCCCGCTTCGGCGGCCCCGGCGGAGGACGGCAGCGCGCACAACGCCAGTGCCACCAGCGAGCCGGCGAGAGCGAGGATGTGGGGAAGCCTGTGACGGGTCACAATTGGGCTATCGAGTACCCCGGCCCCCAGCTTGAGCGAAACGGCGCTTTGAAGGACGCGATAACGACATCTCTCATGATTGCCGCCCCCGCGGCGCAGGGGCGCCGTTTGACCCTCGTGCCCGCCGATGTACATCTCTGGAGCGCCGACCTGGACGAGCTCGGCGACAGCTGGATCGGCCTGCTCTCAGACCCCGAGTTGCGGCGGTCGGAAACGATCATCTCTCCCGCCGTCGCGCGCCGGTGGGGCCGCGGTCGAGGCCTGCTGCGCGGCCTGCTGGGGTCCTATCTCGACGTGGACCCGCGGGAGCTCGCGCTCGACAGCGGACCGAACGGCAAGCCTCGCCTGAGCGACTTCCCAGACGGAGCGCCGGGCTTCAACCTCTCCCACTCCGGCTCGCTGGTCATCTATGCCTTCACGGGTCAGGGAGACGTCGGGATCGACCTGCAGCTGCCCCGCGAGGGAGTCGACCACCTTGCGCTGGCGGCCCGCACCCTGGGCCCGGAGGTGGCCGCGGAGCTGTGCGCCCTGGAGCCCGTTGCGCGCCGGCGGGCCTTCCTGCGCGCCTGGACCCGTCACGAGGCGGGCCTGAAGTGGTCGGGCGAGGGGATCTGGAGAGGAGACTCGGATCCCTTGCCGGCGCCATGGATGGCAGACCTGCGGTTGGGTTGCGACGCCGTCGGGGCCCTCGCGCTGGACACGGAGCCGGCGCGGCTCAGCTCAACTTTTGCGGGCGCGGGTCCGCTCGCGCAGGTCGCGGGCCGCGGCCCTGGCGGCCCGCAGCGGGGGACCGGCCGCGGAGCGCCCGACCCGCTGGGCGAAGGCGCCCTGTTCGCGGTCGCTTGCCAGTCGTAGGCGGGCCTCGGCGCTCTGCAGCTGAACTTCCAGCTCCGCGATCCGCCCGTCCGAGCGTTGCGCCCAGGCGACCGCGTCATCGCGGATGCCCTCGAGCTCGGTGATCCGCCCGAGCAGCTCGCCGCGGTCGAACAGGGCGGAGAGGAGATCCCGCCCTTCGCCCCAGTCCTCACCGCCCTCTTCGGCCTCTTGGGCCTCCGCGGCGGCCTGACCCGCCAGCCAGTCGAAGAACGCCGGGTCTCCGTCGAGGTAGGGGTTGGGCGGCTCCGGCGTGCCGGCATCTTCGGCGTCCATCACGGCCACCCTGTAGGTCTCACGCATCCATGGCTCGATCGGCCTGCCCTCGGGCGTGCTCAGCTGCCGCGGCGCATTGGCCATCGCCTGCTCGAATCCCGCGTCAAGGAGCCTGCGGGAGTAGGCCTCGGCCAGGCGAGCCACGCCGGGGCGTTCGGCGAGTGTCGGCCACCAGGCGGCCTGGGCCGCCAGCGTCGTCAACCGCCCGGGCTGGCGCGGGTCGAAGCTGCAGGCGAAATGAAAATGGCGCAACGGGCCCCCGTCGATTCTCGGGCGCTCGCCGTCCCACTCGACGTCACGGGACTGCAGGTTCCAGCCGGCCACGTTGCACCCGCGGTCGCGCAGGACATCGCTGCCGAACAGGCCGATCGCCGCGGTCAGCCACATCTGCGAGACGAGCAGCGCCCGGCGCTGGTTGTAGATGCAGCGCCTGTGGGTCCGCTCCGACCACCAGTCAAGGAAGTCCTCCCCGCCCGCTCCAGTGGCGACGAAGCCGGAGTTGATCACCCCGGCCCGCAGGAAGATCTGCTCCGGGCCGTCCTCGCGCCACAGCGGGTGCGGGTCAAGTGCGTGGGGCGAGAACAGCACCGGGTGCTCGGCCAGGAGACCCTCGAGGAATCCAAGGTCGCCGTAGACGCAGCTGTCCGCGTCCAGCATCACCACGGGCCCTTCGCCGCGGGCCAGCAGCGCGCGCATCACGACCGGCTTCATCGAGCCGACCATTCCCTGGGTCGAGTACATCGTCGAGCGCCGGGCCAGCTCTGCATCGTCGATCCCGATGTCCGCCGGCCTGAGCACGTCAAACGACTCGTTCTGCGAGAAGGCCGGGGCGGGCTCTTCGACCGACAGCACCGAGAACCGCGCGCCCGGGTGATGTTCGAGGAACGACTCGGCCGTCACGCGTGCGTGGGCCGCGTAGTTGGACGCCGTCAGGCAGCAGCCCTGGATCACGAGCGCGACTCCATCTGGCGCGAGCCTACCCGCCGGGGACGTGCTCCGGGGCGCCGCTGCTGCCGTGGGCGGGGGAGCGCGCGGGTACGCTGTGAGCTAGCGATGGCCAAGCAAGGAACGCCCCCGGTCGTGGTCGACCGGGTTCACAAGAGCTTCGAGATACCGCGCGAGCAGGTCAGCACCCTCAAGGAGCGTGCCCTGCACCCCTTCAGGCGGAGCGTGACCGACACCCTGAACGCGCTGCGCGGCGTCTCCTTCGCGGTCGAGCCGGGTGAGTTCTTCGGCATCGTCGGGCGCAACGGGTCGGGCAAGTCCACTCTCCTGAAGTGCCTGGCCGGCATCTACCGGGTGGACCAGGGCAGCATCTATGTGAACGGGCCGATGTCCACCTTCATCGAGCTGGGCGTCGGCTTCAACCCGGACCTGCCGGCCCGCGACAACGCGATGCTCAACGCGACCATGCTGGGCCTCAGCCCGCGCGAGGCACGGCGGCGCTTTGACAGCGTGATCGACTTCGCCGAGCTGCGCGACTTCATCGACCTGAAGATCAAGAACTACTCCTCCGGGATGCTGGTCCGACTGGCCTTCTCGGTGATGATCCACGTCGACGCGGAGATCCTGCTGATCGACGAGGTCCTGGCCGTGGGCGATGCCGCCTTCCAGCAGAAGTGCTACGACGAGTTCGAGCGCATCCGTCGAAGCGGCGCCACTGTTCTGTTCGTCACCCACGACATGGCCGCCACCCAGCGCTTCTGCGACCGGGCCCTGCTGCTGGAGCATGGCAGGCCGGTGGTGCTGGGAGACCCCGAGCACGTCGGCAACCGCTACCTCGAGCTGAACTTCTCAGAGCAGGCCCGCGAGCACGAGCGGGCTGCCGCCGCCGAGGAAACCCCCGACCAGGCGCCCGGTCCGGCGATCGCGATCGCCAACGACAGCCGGCCGTCGGCCGGGGAGGTCGAGGCGGCCGACCGGGTCGCGGGCGCGGAGACCGCTCAGAGCGAGTCCGAGCAGCGCGACGGGGACTCCCGGGCGGAGATCACCGAGGCCTGGTTCGAGGACGAGCAGGGCGTCCGCGCCGAAGCGCTGCCAACCCACAGCCCCTGCACGTTCGTCGCCCGGGCACGGTTTCTCGAGCAGGTCGAAAACCCGCTGTTCGCGATCGAGCTGCAGAACAGCCACCGCGACCACGTGCTGTCCGTGTCCAACGTCACCAGCAACCCCCGCTGCGGCACCTTCGCCGCCGGCGAGGAGGTGCTGCTGCGGATCCGCTTCGAGAATGTGCTGGCAGCCGACCGCTACCACGTGACCCCCTCGATCGCCCGCCAGGGCGGCGCCTGGATGGACCGCCGCGAGCGGATGATCTCGATCGTCGTCACCGGACCCCATCACTCCGACGCGCTGCTCGACCTGCCGTTCGAGCTGTCGATCGAGCGCAGCCCATCCCCCGCCCGGGCCGAGCTGATCGGTTGAGCACCCAGACCGTCCCACCGGCCGAGCTGACCGGCCAGATGGTGCTGCCCGAGGGGCTCGGCCGGCCGATCAAGGGCCCCTCCGCGATGGGCTCGGATCCGCGGCGGCTGTGGCAGCTGAGCTGGACCCTGGCCAAGACCGAGTTCAAGCTGGCCTTCTTCGGCTCGGCTCTCGGCTACCTGTGGCAGCTGATGCGCCCGCTGCTGCTGTTCGGGGTCATCTACCTGGTCCTCAGCAAGTCGGTCCTGGCCTCGACCAACACGGAGCCCTATTTTCCAGCCGCGCTGCTGCTGGGGATCGTCCTGTTCAACTTCTTCAGTGAATCGACCGGCGGGGCGGTCACCTGCATGGTCCTGCGGGAGAACCTTGTCCGCAAGATCGAGTTCCCCCGGCTGGCCGTGCCGCTGTCGCTTGTGTTGACCTCGATGATGAACCTCGGACTGAACCTGGTCCCCGTGGTGATCTTCCTGCTCGCCGCCGGCGCCTCGCCGCACCTGAGCTGGCTGCTGCTGCCGGTCGTGCTGTTCCTGCTGGCCCTGTTCTCCACCGGCCTGGGAATGATCCTGTCGGTCTCCTACGTCCGCTACCGGGACATCAAGCCGATCTGGGACGTGATCATGCAGATGACCTTCTACGCCTCGGGCATCTTCATCTCGATCTCCCACCTTTCCCCGATCACCATCTTCGGGCAGGAAGTCAGCCTTTCCCACGTGCTGATGTGCAACCCCTTCGCGGCGATCCTGCAGGAGTCCCGCCACGTCTTCATCGACCCCGCCTATCCCACGGCCGCCGAAGCGATCGGCGGCACGGCGCTGCTGATGATCCCGATCGGTATCGGCCTGGTCACCCTGATCGGCGGCTTCATCCTGTTCGACAGGCGGGCCCCGCAGGTGGCCGAGCAGCTGTGAGCGAGACGGTCCGGGTCGCCTTCGTCGGGCAGAGCGGCTTCTTTCACCAGTGTGCACTCGAGCAGCCGGTCGGGGACCTGCAGCCGGAGTTCGTCGACTTCCGCTCGGCCGCACCGGCAGCGCCGCTGCTTGCGCGCCTGCAGGAGCTCGATCCCGATGTCGTCGTCGTCTTCCGTCCCGAGATCATTCCGGCGAATCTGTTCGCCGGGCTGCGAGCTGTGACGATCGGCTACCTGACCGAGCCCCTGCCCCGAGGACGCGGAGCGGACCATCCGGATCTGAAGGCGAGGATGTGGTGGCTGGAACAGGTCGATCGCTCGAACTTCGATCGCATCGTCTCCTTCGATCCCCTGATCGCGGAGACCGCCGCCAGCGTGATCCCAGTCTGGCGCTCGCTGCCGCTGCCGGTCGCGGACAGCCTGTTCCTGCCGGCCCACGACCGGGCCGACCCCCCGCGGGCGCTGTTCGTGGGTCGATCGACCGAGCATCGCGAGGAGCTCCTTGCGCCGGCAAAGGCGACCTATCCCCTCGTTCATATCGGGCATGGCCTCCACGGCGAGCTGCTGCTGCGCTTTCTGCGTCGCACGGACGTCCAGATCAACCTTCACAACAACCCCTACCCGTCCTTTGAGAACCGCGTCAGCATTGCCTTGGCCGCCGGCCAGCTCGTGATCTCCGAGGCCTTGAGCCCCACCCACGGGCTCGTGCCGGGCACACACTTCATCGAGATAAACGACGGGGCAGAACTGGCCGCCGCGCTCGACCGGCTCGCACACGAGCCCGGCTCCTTCGCCGAGGTTCAGAGCGCCGGCGCTCTCGAGGCCGAGCGCTTTCGCGCCTCGAACGTCTACCCCGAGCTGATCAGCGATGCGCTGGCCGACGTCGCGGTCAACGGCGCGCGGCACAACAGTTAGTCGCGAAGCACAAGGACCTTCGCGATCGTGTTCGGCGGGGAGAGCACCTCGAAGCGCTCGCGCAGCCACTCGTCGGGCTTGCCCGAGAGGTACTGATCAGCGATTCCGTCGTCCTGCGAATCGCGACGGTAGTGCTCGAGGAGCTCGGGGGTCCAGTCCTTGCAGAAGGTAGTCGTTACGAACATGCCCCCGGGCACCAGCGAGGAGGTGATCTGCTCGAGCGCCGGGATCGTGTCCGCGACGTGCTCGAAGGCCGACCACTCGACGACAAGGCCGCAGGGGCCCTCCTGTGATGCGGGGTCAAAGAATGAGTGGTCGGTCGGTGCCTCGTGGAGGATCGGCGCGACGCCGCGGGTCTCCGCAAGGAATGAGATGAAGCGCAGGAACTCCGGAACCCGATCGCTCTGCACGGTCCGGTACCCCGCAAGCGCGAGTGACAGGCCGATCTGGCCGAGCCCGGTCCCGAAGTCAAGCGCCCATACCGCCTCGGGGCCCCCGAGCGCCTCGAGGCGCTCGATGATCCCGTCGTAGATCCAGAAGAAGTCGTGACGCTCCGGGTCCATCCTGTTGAACAGCGAATACATGTGGAGGATCTGGAAGGTCATGTTGTCCACGCCCAGGGCCTTCTCGTAACCACGCGCCCGCGGGTCATCCTCGTAGAACCAGGGGGTGGCGTACTGCGCCTTATGACCCGTCTCCCAGCCGAAGTACTCGATCAGCTCGCACAGCCGCGATTCGCGGTCGGTCAGGTGACCATGGGCCCGCAGGCCTTTCGCGAACACCGCTTCTGCCCGGTCGTGAGCGGCAGAGAACGCCTCGGTGCCGGGACCGGCGGTCACGTTCGATGCCGATCCGCCGGCCCGGTCCGCTCGCCTGATGCTCGCTCGGAGCCCCACCGGCGCGACTATAACCGCCGCCGCCCTGTACGGGTCGCGATCAGGCGGCGGGCACGTCCGGCCCGAACGCCCGCACGTCGGCGAGCAGGTCATGCGCGAGACGGGCAAAGAGCCGCGAGGCGCGGTACTGCTCCGCCTTGAGACGGCCGCGGATGCGTATCCGCCGATGCATGTCGGGAAAGCGCTGCAAGCGCTCCAGCACCCAGACGATTCCCTCAGGTGAGTCGACCTGCAGGTAGTCGATGTTGCGCTCGAGCCCATGCGCGGGCGCGAGGTCACCCGACAGCAGCAGCTGTCCCGCGGCCAGATGGATGGGGATCTGCGAGCCGAAGCCCGTACCCGGCTGCGCCGGCACGTGGACGGCGACGTCGTATTCATCGAGCAGCTCGCGCAGCTCATCGCCGTAGATCCCGTCGATCACGTGCAGCAGCTCATGGTGGTGCTTGGCGGGAGTCAGCATCGCCTCACGGTGCGCGGTGGAGCGGCCGATCGACATGGCCAGCGGAGCCCTCGGAACAACGGCGACCTGGTCGAGCTCGCGGAAGGCCAGGTCGCTTACCGGAGGAGGCACGGCCCGCCAGACGGCGGTGGTCCCGACGGCAGCTCCGGTCAACTCAGGCCTGAAGGAGATGAGCCGGTCGAGTCCAGCCAACCCCTCGGCGGCGGAGGGTTCCGACAGGTCGCCGACGAGCACCCCCAATGTCGTCCCCGGAAGCTCCGGCGCGATCGAGCCAGGATCGAACACGACCGTCACAGCGGGTGCGAAGTCGCCGACGTCCGTGACGCTCGCGCCCAACTCGCCTGCCAGGGGGTCCAGGTTGAACCAGGCCACCGTCCAGTCGGTGAACCTCCCGGCGGGGGGTGCGCAGGTCGCGAGCCATCGCCGGCTCCCCACGAACGCCACACGCAGCGGAGCTCCGTCTGGCCGCGGCAGGCTGGTTGACAGGCTGCGCTCAGCGGGGCTCATCGGCACCGCTACGATACCGACGGCCCTGGCGACGGGAGAAGGCGCATGTCCGATTGGCAAGAGCGAATCACCCATGAGACCGCCCCGGCGATCCGCGTCGAGCACGACCTGCGCTATCTGAGCGCGGCCCCGCTGATTCTCTCCGGAGGCCCGTGGGCCGACCTCGGTTGCGGCAACGGCCTCGCCGCCGCGAGCGCGCTGGGGACGCAGCGCCCGCATGACATCGTCCTGGTCGACCTCGAGGAGTCCGCCGCGCTCACCGCCGCCTCGGAGTTGGACGTCCCCGCGGCCGAGCGGATCGCGGGAGACCTGACCGACCCGGCTCTGCTGGGGCGGATCGGCGAGCTGCTGATCGAGGCTCCGGGCGACCCCGTGGTCACGTGTTTCGAGGTCGTTGAGCACCTGAGCGCGTTCCTGCCGCTGCTCGAATGGTCCCTCGCCCTGACCCGCGAGCACCGGGCCACGTTCATCCTGAGTGTCCCCAACGACGCCTTCTGGGCAACCCAGAACCCTCATCACGTCGGCTCCTGGGGTATCGGAGCGTTCGACGAACTCACCCAGCTCCTCCCAGCGGAGCGCACGGTGCTGCGCCAGATCGCCCTGAACGGATCGGCGATCCTCGACTGGGGTGCCGGCGCACAGACCGTGGATATGGAGGCCGAGCTCGACGGACAGAACGCCGTGGCGAGCCACTTCCTCGTCGCCTTCGGCCCGCGCCACACAGATCTGAGGAGGGGAGCTCGTGCGATGCAGGCCGACGCCGAGCAGGACCGGCGCCTGGAGCGCGAACGCGAGAGCTACCGCGTGGGGCTACGAGAGGCCCTGGCGGAGCAGGACAGGACGATCGCCAGGCAGCAGGAGGAGCTTCAGGCACAGACTGCCGAGTTCGAGAAGTGGCGCATCTACATCCACGAGCTCGAGGCTGAACTCGGGCGCTCCCCCTCGGGAGGCCAAGGCGGAACCGAGGCCGACCCGGCCTCATGAAGGTCGCCTTCCTCGTCAACGACCTCGCTCTGTCGGGCGGAATGGGGGTCGTGGTGCAGCATGCCAGCCGCCTCAGCCAGCTGCCCGATTGGGATGTGACGCTCGTCCTGGTACGCGATCAGGAGGGCCCCGAGCTGGCACGGCTATGAGCACCTGCCTCATCTGCACGTGCGAGACCGCGACCACGCGCGCGAGGAGCACTACGACGTCGCGATCGCAACCTGGTGGGAGACGACCTTCACTCTGTTCGAGATCTCAGCCGAGCGCCACGCCTACTTCATCCAGAGCCTCGAGGACCGCTTCTACCTGCATGACGAGGCGGAGCGCCTCGGCGCCGGCCTGACCCTGGACCTGCCTGTGAGCTTCATCACCGAGGCCGGCTGGATCCGCGAGACGCTGAGCCTGCTGCGCCCGGATGCATCGTGCCATTTGGTGCGAAACGGCATCGAAAAGGATGTATTTGCTCCCCTCGAGCACGCGCCCGTGAACGCCCACGGTCCGCTCAGGGTCCTTGTGGAGGGCTCCCCCCACTCGTGGTTCAAGCATGTCCGCGAGGCGATCCATGCGGCGGCCGCCATGCGCGAGCCTCACCACGTGACGGTTGTGTGCACCGACCGCGAGGCCCTTGGCGAGGTCGTGGCCGACGAGGTGGTCGGGCCGATCAGCCACCGGGAGATGGCCGACCTCTACGGACGGACCGACGTCGTGCTGAAGCTCTCAAGTGTCGAGGGGATGTTCGGCCCTCCGCTGGAGGGCTTTCACCGCGGTGCCACCTGCGTCGTGACCCCGGTGACCGGTCACGAGGAGTACATCGAACACGGCTGGAACGGATTGATCACCGACTGGGACGATCTGCGCGGCACGGCTCGCCAGCTCGATCTGCTCGCACGAGACAGGGGCCTGTTGCAGTTCCTGCGCACCAACGCGCTCGAGACGGCCCGGGCCTGGCCCTCCTGGGATCAGTCGAGCCAGTTCATGGCCGCGGCGCTCAAGGCGATCCTGCGCGAGCCGGAGCCCGCCGGAGCCGCCGGCGCAGGCAGGCTGCTGGCGGATCTGAGAGGCGGGATCGAGATATACAACGGCCACCTGGTCGAGCGCGCCGGTTACGCCCGCCGCGCGATGCGCTTCGAGCGGCGGATCGCCCGCATCCGAGCGACGCCACCGGCCCGCCTTGCCCAGTCCCTCAGGCGTTACCGGGTCGTGCAGATCGGGCTTCGCCCGCTGCGGCCCCTGGCGCGCCGGCTGCGCCGGCTGCTCTCGTGAGCCCGCCGGCGCTTCGCAGGCTTCGTTCGGCGCTCGGTGGCCGAAGTAGCGGCGGCGGGCCAGCCGTTCCGTCGGCCCTGAGGGTCGCGATGTTGGAGCTGGCGCGCAACGGCCCCGCACCCCTGCGCGGAGGGGGAACCGCGGATGAGCGTCTTGATCTGGCGATCCTGATCCCGTCCTTCCGACGTGGAAGCGGTGGACACACGACGATCGTTGCGCTCGCTCGGGCTCTGGCCGGCCTGGGCCACACGGTCTCGATCTGGCTGGAGGACTTCGAGGGCCGCCATGCCCGAGCCGGCGGGGCGAGGACCGCTGATGAGTTCGCCGAGTACTTCGATGCCGGTGAGATCCCGTTCCATGCGGGCTTCGACGCCTGGCGGGGTGCGGACGTGGTGATCGCCACCGGCTGGCAGACGGCGCCGAGGGCTCTGTTGCTTGGCGATGCCGGGGGCAGGGCCTACCTGGTGCAGGACCACGAGCCGGAGTTCTATGCAACCTCCGCGGAGTCCTTGTGGGCCGCTGGCACCTACCGGCCGGAGTTCCACTGCATCGCTGCCAGCGCCTGGCTGGCGGCGATGCTGCGATCGCACTACGGGGTGACGGCGACACATTTTGATCTGGCTCTTGATCATTCGGTGTACCGGCAGAGCGAGACTCCCCGCCGAGACGATCTTGTCGTCTTCTATGCGCGGGCGGCGACGCCGCGCCGCGCGGTGCCGTTGGGGCTGTCGGCTCTGGAGGAGCTGCACCGCCGCAGGCCAGAGCTCGAGATCGTGCTGTTCGGCGAAGGCGCCGAAATGGCCGTCAGGTTCCCCGCCCGCCAGACAGGGGTACTCGCGGGAGAGGCGCTCAGTCGGCTGTATTCAGAGGCGACGGTCGGCATGGTGCTCTCGCTTACCAACCCCTCCCTGATAGCTCTGGAGATGGCGGCATGCGGGCTGCCCTGTGTGGAGCTGGCGAGTGAGTCGATGTTGGCCACATTCGGGCCCAATGGACCACTCACGCTTGCCCAACCTGATCCGCTGGCGATGTGCGACGCGATCGAGGGGCTGCTTGACGATCCTCGTCGCCGGCGTCAGGTCTCCGGGGAGGCGTTGGCGTTGGCACGTGCGCGATCCTGGGATCAGGCGGCCCATGCCGTCCTTACCGGGTTGAGGGCGACAATCTCGGACTGACGGGGCCCGAGGAGAGGACCGCCTTGAGCGGCCCTCGGCATCACGCGGGGCAAGTATCGTTGGCGCGCAGCACCGGGGCGACCCACCGCAAATGCCAACAGCGAGCACCACACCAACGACTGCCGGGGGCCCGCCTCAGCGCCGAACAGCCGGGGCAATCAGCCGGCCGTGGCGTGCGTTGCGCCGTGCCCCGACCCCGCTCCTGCTGATCCTCGCGATCGGCGCGATGCTCTCGCTCGCCTGGAACCTCTCGCTGCCGGCCTTCCAGGGACCGGACGAGGACTCGCACTTCGCCTACATTCAGCAACTCGCCGAGACGGGCAGCCTGCAGACGGTCAATTCGGGAACAGCCTCACATTCAACGGAGCAGCAGGAGCTGCTGATCGTCATGAATCTCAACCCGCTGAGAGGCGCGCTCTTCGCTCGGCCCGCCTGGACCACAGCCGATCTGAAGCTGCTCCACGAAGTCGAACGCAGCGAGCCACCGGGGTCGCGAAGCAACGGGACCGGACCGAACCCCCAGGCCAAGAACCCTCCCCTCTACTACGCCGTGATGGCCGTCCCCTACCGCCTCTTCCTTTGGCTGCCGCTGCTGAAGCGGCTTTTTATCCTGCGCCTGTTCAGCGGGCTCTTTTTTCTGGCAACGATCCTCTGTACCTGGCTGATCGCGGCCGAGCTGTTCGCGGCGACATGGAAGCGGATGCTGGCCGCCTCATGTGTCGCGTTGGAGCCGCAGCTGGCCTTCATGAGCGCGATCCTCAACGCCGACATCGCACTCGCGGCAGCGACGACTGCAGTACTCCTGTTCTCGATACGGATGATCAGCAGGGGCCCGACCATGAAACGGGTGCTGCTTGCGAGCGGCTTCACCGCGGCCGCGGTGCTGACCCATGGGCGCGGTCTGGTGACACTGCCGGTACTGGCGGTCGCGATGCTCGCGGCCTACGTGGTGCACAGGCCGGCCCTGCGTGATTCGCTCCGACGAGCCGCCGCCGGAGGGGCGACCGTCCTCGGCGCCTTCCTCGCCTATTTCTTGTTCGGGCGCGCCGGAGACTCGGGCTCGCTCTATGGCGGGCAGGTCAGTGCGCTGAACACCAGCACAGCCTTCAACGTAAAACAGTTCATCTCGTCGATCTACCAGTTCTATTTCCCGCGTCTGCCCAGCATGCAGCCGCGGCTGGGACCGGAATACGGCTACCGCCAGGTCTTTATCAACACCTTCTATGGCACCTTCGGCTGGCTCGAGATCACCTTCCGCCAGCGGATCTACGACGTCCTGCAGATACTCTCGGCGGTGGGCATAGTCGGTCTCTACACGACGCTCGCGGTGCGCTGGAGGAGGGTCTGGCGCGGCTGGGCGCTCGTGGCCCCGATGCTCGCGCTCCTTCTTACGAACATCGCGTTCCTGCATTACGTCTCCTACCAGGCGCTGCGCACGGACGGTGCCACAGATCCCTTGATCGTCGGGCGCTACCTGCTTCCAATGATCAGTCTGTTTGGGCTGGCGATCGCATTCACAGTCGGCTCGCTCCCCCGCAGGGCCGGACAGGTGATCGGTGCGCTGATTCTTGCCGGGGGGCTGCTCCTGTCGCTCGCGGCAATCGGCATAACGGCCACGAGGTTCTATGGCTGACCGGGCCCGACACCTGACACGCCGCCCGGTGCTGTGGATCGTCCTGTTGATGGCGGTCGTGATAGTCGTCGGTGCCCTCCACTGGTTTCGGCCGTTTCTGGCCCAGGAGGAACTCGCAGCAACCTCGGTTCCAGCACCACCGGCTCTGAGCGTCCTCGACTATTTCACGCTTGCGCCGGGTCAGAAGGCCTGCATGGGCGAGGTCACGATCACCTCAAACAGCGGCCTGGCCGAATTCATCGCCCAGCCCGCGCGAACGGGCTCCAAGGCGACGCAACGGATCGAACTCGCACTCAGCGGCGTCGGTTACAAATCGACGGCGGCCGGTTCTGCGCCTCCGGCCCGAACCGTGCTGCAGCTGCCGATCACGCCGCCCCCGCACGACACTGTCGGGACGATCTGCTTCACCAATCGTGGACGGGCGGCGACGAGCCTCGACGGCACAAATGAACCTCGATCCGTGACCCGCTCACCTCTGGTCGTCGCCGGCACGCCTGAGGTTGGCGAGATCACGCTCACCTTCCGGGAGGCCAAAGCCAGTTCGCTTTCTGACCGGCTGGGCGAAGTCTTTGAACACGCGTCAAACCTGACTGACGACCTCGTACCGGTCTGGTTGATCTGGCTGATCGCCCTGCTCACGTGCGTCGGCATACCGATCGCGCTGGTCGCCGCTTTCTACCTGGCCTTGGCGGAGGATGAGCTAACGCGCTGAGCGAGGTCCCCCGGCCGCTCAGCGTTCGACGCGGCGCAGCCCGAGGATCGAGAGCAGGAACGAGGAGAAGAAGATCTGGATGCCGACGATCAGCACCGAGGCGGCGATCACGGCAAGGCGTTCGTCGCTTAGCGAACCGAACCCGTGCGAGATCCAGGTCGCGATGATCACGCCGCCGAGGACCAGTCCGACGAGCACGAAGAAGCCGCCCAGCATCAGGCCATGCTCCAGGCGGAAACGGGCTCGCATCCTGTCGAACCAGGGGTCCTTCTCGCCCATGAAGTAGGTGCCGTAGGCGTGGGCGCAGAGGCCCAGCGCGAGAATCTGCGTACCGACGATCATCAGCAGGGATCCGCCGATGATCGCGTGGACCCCCCACGAGCGCCCGAAGAAGGTCAGACCCGCCTCGACGATGATCAGGATCAGCGTCCCGAGGCCTGCGAGCAGAGCGCCCGGAACGACGAACAGGTGCGTCGGGCTGTGGACCAGCAGGAAGCGCAGGTGGCGCCATCCGTCGCGGAAGCTCGAGAGCTTGCTCTCCCCTCCACGCGGGTGATATTCGATCGGGAACTCGGCGATTTTGAGGTTCTCCTTGGAGGCCCTGATGACCATCTCCGAGGCGAACTCCATTCCGGTGGTGCGCAGGTCCAGGCGCGGCAGGACGTCCCGGCGCAGGGCGCGCATGCCGCAATGCGCGTCGCTGATCCCGGTGCTGAAGAAGAGATTGAGGATGCCCGTCAGGATCGGGTTGCCGACGTAGCGGTGAAGCCAGGGCATCGCGCCCGGCTGGATGTTGTCCATCCGGTCCCCGATCACCATCTCCGCACCTTCCTCGAGGGCGGCGACGAAGCGTGGGATCTCGCTGAAGTCGTAGGTCAGATCCGCGTCGGCCATCACGATGTAGCGGCCCTTGGAGGCGGCGAAGCCTGCCAGGTAGGCGCTGCCGTATCCGCGGCGGCGCTCAACGATCACCCGGGCGCCGGCCCGTTCGGCCAGGCGGGCCGAGTCGTCCTCGCTGTCGTTGTCGGCGACGAGCACCTCGCCGATCACGCCCATCCCCTCGATCGCCTCGCGTGCAAGGGTCACGCAGCGCTCGATGTTCTCTGCCTCATTCAGGCAGGGGATGACGACGGACACGAGGGGTCCGAGGTCTGGTTCCCCGGGAGCGGGCGGGGAGACTCTTGACGGGGCAAGTGTGCTCATGGTCTGAAGCGCTTCGCGCCCGATTCGGGAGGAATCGCGCGAACGTCAAGCGTTATAACGCCCCAGCGGGCGGAAAGTAACGCTGTGCGAGGCAATTGTCCTGGTCCACACGGCGCCAGGGTCGCCTGAGAGATCCTAGCCGCGGGATGCCCGCGCCGACGCCGGCGCCCGTCCAGGGCGTCTTGTCAGCCGTGCCGTCTCGGCTGCAACGCCCAACTCGAACAGCTCAGGCGCCGGATTCACCGGCTGGCGCGTCTCGTAACAGATGACCCCGATCTGCTCCAGCAGATCGGGTCTGATCGCACGGACGGTGAGGTTCTCAAGACCCTCGGTGTCGATCTTCAGCAGATCGATGGGACCTTCGCGCTCCAGCACACCCTCGAGGACATCGTTGATGTGCACGCACTCGACATCGATCTTTTCGCCGTGGTCGACCATCACTCCGCCGTAGCGGCCGGTCTCCTCACGGCCGAAGCTGACGATGCCCGCGCGGTCGCCGACGGCCACCTCGCGGACTTCGACGCGATCCGTGTAGGCGGCAAGGTTCCCGCGGAGACGCTCGACGTTTCGCGGGTCGGGCTCAAACAGATGACACCGCACCGCCGGCGCTGCCGTGAGGAAATAGAGCGCGCTGATACCGATGTTCGAGCCGATGTCCACCACGGTCCGAGCGTCCCGTGGGAGCTCGTAGTCGAGCCGGCAGAAGATCTCGTTGATCGTGATCACATCGTGGTGGCTGTAGGTCGTCGGGGCGATGATCCCGGCAGCGCTCCGGATGGCACACGGCGATGGATAGGAGCCGCGGCCAAGGAAGTAACGGCCCGCGAAATCGACGGGGTGCACGGCGACGTGGCGCATGCGCGACAGCGCACGGTAGTTCTCAGGCTCGAACACCTGCCTCAGCACAAACCCCGCTGGCCGGCCTCCGAGCACGAGGTGATGATCGCACAGGCACCCTGCCCGCGGACGCGGTCACCGACCATCTGTCAGGCTGCGGCGGCCGCATGCGCATCTGCCTCGTTTACGACTGCCTGTTTCCTCACACAGTGGGGGGCGCCGAGCGCTGGTATCGAAACCTCGCGGAGCGCCTCGCCACCGAGGGTCACGAAGTCACTTATCTGACGCTGCGCCAGTGGGATCGCGGGGAGCGGGCGCAGATCGATGAGCGCGTGCGAGTCATCTGCGTCGGTCCGCGCCTCGAGCTCTACACCGACGACGGGCGCCGGCGCATCCTTCCGCCGCTGATCTTCGGCCTGGGAGTGCTCTGGCACCTGCTGCGCCGCGGCAGGCGCTATGACGTCCTGCACACGGCCTCCTTCCCGTACTTCTCGCTGCTGGCTGCGGGCGCTCTGCGCGGCCTCGGTCGCTACCGACTGGTGGTCGACTGGCATGAGGTGTGGAGTGAGACCTACTGGAGGGAATACCTCGGGAGAGCCGGGGGGACGCTCGGCCACCTGATCCAGCGGACCTGCGCCCGGATCCCACAACGCGCCTTCTGCTTCTCAAAACTTCACGCCGCCCGGCTCGCGGGCGAAGGACTCAAGGGTGAGGTGACGGTGCTCGAGGGCGAGTATGCGGGCTCATTGGACCCTCCCGAAATCCTGCAGGCCGACTCGACCGTCGTCTTCGCCGGGCGCATGATCCCCGAGAAGCGAGTGCCGGCAGGCGTCGCCGGGGTGGCGCAGGCCGCGCGGCAGATGTCCGAGCTTCGCGGGATCTTCTTCGGCGATGGCCCGGAGCGCCGAGCGGTTCTGGAGGCGATCAGGGCCACCGGCCTGGATGACCGAATCTCGGCACCGGGTTTTGTCGCCGGCGAGGAGGTGGACATGGCTCTGCGCAGTGCCCTGTGCATGCTGCTGCCATCCAGCCGGGAGGGCTATGGCATGGTCGTCGTGGAGGCCGCCGCCCGAGGGACACCGAGCGTCGTCGTGGCCGGCGAGGACAACGCGGCCACAGAGCTGATCGACGAGGGAGTCAACGGCTTTGTGGCTCCGAGCGCACGGGAGGACGACCTGGCAGACGCGATCGCACGGGTCCGCGACGCCGGCATGGCGCTGAGGCAGAGCACCGGAGCCTGGTTTGCCGAGAACGCCAAGCGGCTCTCGCTGGAGTCCTCGCTCGAGGTGGTGCTGGAGGGCTACCGGGAGAACGCGCGCTCGTAGGAGGCTAGCGTCAGCTCAGCGGTGCGCTTCCAGGTGAAGGTTGCGGCCCTTTGCAACCCGGCGACGCGCAACCGCTCAGCCTCCGCCGCGTTATCGAGCAGCACGCCGACCGCGTCGGCGATCTGCGACTCACTCGTCGGGTCGAACAGCAGCGCGGCATCGCCGGCCACCTCGGGCAAGGATGAGGCGTTCGAACATGCGACGGGGACGCCACGGGCCATCGCCTCGAGAACCGGCAGGCCGAAGCCCTCATACAGCGACGGGAACACGAATGCGCTTGCCACCGCCCATAGCCCCTCGAGCTCCTCCCCGGAGACCCAGTCGAGGAAGCGGATGTCCTGGGCGACCCCGGCGGCGGCGGCGCGTTCACGCAGCTCCTGCTCGTGCCAGGTCGGATAGCCGGGCATGATCAGCACTGGCCGGCGATCGGCCGGGATCAGTGCCAGCGCTCCGATCAGCGCCGCGAGGTTCTTATGGGGGCGCTTGGCCGACAGGGACAGCAGCACGGCCCGAGCACCAAGGTCGAAGCGCTCGCGTGTCTGCGCCTCGCCGAGCACCGGCACGCGCTGGACCGTGCCGAGACCGAGGGGCACGACGTCGATGTGTCGCTCGTCGATTCCCAGCATCGAGACGAGGTCGTCGCGCGTTGACTGCGAGTCGGCGATCACACGATGCGAGCGCCGAGCGCCCGCGGGAACGAGAACCCGCATGCCCTTGTCCCTGATCCCCGAGTGGGCGTCGGGAAAGCGCGCGTAGATCAGATCGTGGACCGTGACCACCCGGCGGAAGGGCCCCCATACCGGCGCGGTGCTGGCCAGGCTGTGCATCAGCTCAACCCCGGCACGGCGGGCGAGCACGGGGAGCAGCGTCTGCTCGCCGAGCACCCACTGAACTCGGTTGCGGGAGTTGACCGGCACGGTTACCGACGGCATCAGCTCGCCCCAGGGCCCGTCGCCGGCTGCGGCGGCCTCACGGTTGATGAACGCGGTGAAGCGGGTGTCCGGGGCGGCCGCCACCAGCTCCGGGATCAGCTCTCGAGCCGCCACCTCCATTCCGCCGGTCTCGCCGGGGACGAGGAAGACCAGGTTCAGACCGACGTGTCTCGGCGCGCCCATCTCAATGCGCGAGCGCTCGCCGATAACTCTCGAGCGTGGTGATCGCCGTTCGCTGCCAGGTGAAAAGCTCACACCGCGCCCTACCCCGCACTGCCAGATCCTCAGCCAGTGCAGCGTCCGAGGTGATACGCCGGATCGCCTCGGCGATCGAGCTCGGAGCCGACGGGTCGAACAGCAGCGCGGCGTCGCCGACCACCTCGGTGAGCACCGGTATCTCCGAACAGGCGACGGGCAGACCGCGAGACATCGCCTCCAGCACCGGGAGCCCAAAACCCTCCTGGAAGGT
The DNA here is from genome assembly GCA_963744035.1 of uncultured Solirubrobacteraceae bacterium. GTDB lineage: Bacteria > Actinomycetota > Thermoleophilia > Solirubrobacterales > Solirubrobacteraceae > Palsa-744. The sequence goes on from CAVURZ010000004.1 coordinate 297,548, forward strand.
GGGCAGCACGAAGCAGCTCGAGATCCTGTAGAGGTCCTCGAGGTCCTGATCAGTGATCCAGCCGGGAAATCGAACCCGCTGCTCCACCCCGATCTCGCTCGCGAGCGCACGCAGCTCGAGCTCGTACTCGTTGGCAGAGCCGGGCAGGACCAGCTGAAGGCCCTCCGAGGATTCGCTGCCCACGAGCTCGGCAAAAGCGCGGATCAGCCCGTGAAGGTTCTTGTGCGCACGCTTCGCAGCGACGCAAAGGATGATCCGCTCGGGACCGAGACCCAGGCGCGAGCGCACCTCCTCAGCGGAGGCAAGCGATGGACCTTCAGGAGCTGAAGCAATCCCGAGCGGGGTGACGTCGAACTTGTCGACGTCCAGGCCCAGCGTCGCTGCGATGTCATCGCGTGCCGCCTCGGAGATGGCGATGACGCGGTCTGCGCGTTTCGCGACGATCGGTGCGAGCGTCCCCATGACCAGCTGAAAACGCCGGTCCGTGGCTCCCGGGTGATGGATCCAGATCACGTCGAGAACGGTGACGACGCTGGCAACGCCGGGGTGGGCGATCGGCCCCAGATAAGCGGGTCCATGCACAAGATCCAACCCACGCCGGCGGGCATCGATGCCGATGCCGGCGAGCTCATGCCACAGGTGCCACGGGGAGCCCACGCCGGGCACGGGCAGCCTGACCCACCTCACCTCCTGCGCCCACGGCTCGCTCGCGATCCAGCTCGGCGCGGTCGATCCGACCCACGCGGTCAGCTCGATCCCCGGTTCCGCTCGCAGCAGCTCGGGCAGGAGCTGGCGGGCATAGGTTCCCGATCCGCCGGAGTCCTCGATCAGGTAAGTGAGATTGAGTCCGACGCGCAGGTCAGACACCACCACTGCGGCCGCGCCGCTCGAACGTCTGGATGGAACCCGCCATCAGCCTCGGGGGGTCGCCATCACGTGCAGACAGTCACCCTGTGAGAAGCGATCCGCAAGGGCGACCAGGGGATAGAAGAGGTGCATCAGCCGGAACATTGCCGCGTCGGATAATGCCGAGCGCCCCCACAGCGCGTACTGAAGCGAGCCGACGATGCCGGACATCGAAGAGGTCGTGCGAACGCTCAGCACGTGAAGATCGGCTCGCAGCAGCATTGCCGGGAGCGAGTCGGGGTCGAAGTGCTGCAGGTGCCTTGGGAGGTCGAGGTGAAACCAACGGGAACCGAACAGCCGCCGTTGCCAGCACGCGAAATTCGGCACCGAGATGATCAGCCGCCCGTCCTTCGCCAGCATCTCGCGCGCTCGTCGCAGCGCGAATTCCGGGTTGGGAATGTGCTCCAACGAATGGTTGAACGTGATCGCGTCGAAGCTCCCCTCGCCCCAGGGCGCATCGTCCAGGGTGCCGCAGTGCATCTCAATCCCAGCCGACCGGGCGTCCTCACATGCGGCGCTCCCGGGCTCCACTCCCGCGACGTCCCAGCCTCGTGCCAGGAACCAGGCGGCCAACTCGCCGCGACCGCAGCCGACGTCCAACAACCTGCCCGGTGGACGCTTGAGCAGAGGTCCGAACGCCGCCATCCGCACCGTGAACGAGAACCGCGCCGCATCGATCGACGCCCCGATCCGGCCGCGCCAGCTGGTGGGGGTAGGAGCCTTTCGATACGCCGGATAGGAGGATGGATAGTAGGCCGCAATCCGCTCGTCATCGAGCCGCGGACTGGTCCCACCCAGCCCGCAGTCGGGGCAGCGGGTGACAAAGAACTCACCGGGTACGCCACAGAGACGATCCTCGCCGCGATAGAGCGTCGTGGTCGGCCGAGAATGGCCGACGCCGTTGCATGGCGGCGGATCAACCTCGACGCTCACGTGCATCGAACCCTCTTAGCAGACACCGAGAAGCAGTTCCTCGACGGCGTCGGCTGTGCGTTGCCAGCTCCATTGGGTCTCAGCCGCATGGCGTCCCGCTGCGCCCATTCGCTTCGCGACCACGGGATCGCTGATGACACTTGACAGGGCGGCCGCGAAAACCTGCGCATCGCGCGGTCTGCGCAAGCCGTCGATCCCATCGTTGATCGTCTCGCGATAACCGCCTTCATCGACGGCCACGACCGGCGTTTCGGTTGCCATGGCCTCGAGCGGGGACAGGCCGAAGGGCTCGCCATGGGCGGCGCACGCGAGCACCGCAGCACGTTGGTAGCGCTCGATGACAAGATCGAACGGCACTCCGCGGAGGATCTCGAGCTCGACGGAGCGCGCCCTCGCGTGCGCTTCCAACTGCTCGCCGTAGTCCCCGCGGTCACCGATGATCGTGAGCTTCGGCCGCGAATCGCTGATTGCCGCGACGGCATCGATCACGAAGGCGTGGCCCTTCACGGGATCGAGGGCGCCCACGGACAGCACCTCGTTTGCGCGCGGAACATCGGCGGGTCGCAGGCGCTCTGCATCGACCCCCAGGTAGACGACCTGGGCATCTATGCCGTAGGCCTCCCGCAGCCTCCCGGCGGTGTAGCGCGAGTGGGTCATCACAACTGTCGCCGCGTGCACATTGCGGCGGTCCTGTCGACGTCGCGAGCGGGTGTACGGGCTGAGACGCTCGCGCAGCACCGGCGGAGCGTCATATGCCGCCCGGAGGGGCTCCGGCGCGTAATACACGCTGCCCGTCCGGAGATGGGGCAGGATCTCCGGCGCCTGGACGAGCACGCTCGGCATCGCAAATACGGCGTCGTGCCCGGCCGCATCTATCTCGCGTGCCAACCGCCTGCCCGACTGCGGAAGGGTGAGCATCCGCCGGTACTGTCCCAGCACCCCCGGGCCGCCCGGAAGCGGCCGGATTGTCCGGTGCTCGAACAGAGACCCGAGCCCCACGAGATCAACTCCCCCCGCGGTCGCGGGCGAGTAGAGGCTCCATTCGTGCTGCGGTAGCCGCCGGATGACCTCGGCCAGCACCGTCGGGGCTCCTCCGGCCAACGGGAGATCGTGGTAGACGGCAAGGTTCATGAAGTGATCGGGACCGCGCCCCGCGGCGGCTAACCTAGCATCCGCCGGGACCCCCAATCGCTGCCTGCAAGCGCTCACAGGCGGGGTATACGGCGACTAGACTGCCCTCGGTGCACGACCCTCTCGCAGAGATCGCGTCTTGGCGCCCATGGTCGAGCTGAGTCCCTCCGAGGCGACAGCCGTCCTTGAGGATCCGAGCCCGGGGGACGTCCTGGACACGACCGAGGCAGGCGGGCTGATAGTTCGCGGTGGGGCGCTGCGCCTGTTCGGCTACGTCGCCGGTCTGCTCTCCTCGGTGATCGGGATCTCGCTCCTCACCCGCCATCTGGGGGTCGTCGAATACGGTGAGTACACGACAGTGCTGTCCCTGGTGACAGTCGTGGCGGCCGTGACCGACGCCGGAATGGGCGGACTCGGGACGCGAGAGTTCGCGGTGACCGAGGGCGAGGTGCGAAATCAACTGATGCGAGACCTGCTCGGCCTGCGCCTGGCTCTGACCACCGTCGGTGCTCTCGCGGCGCTGTTGTTCGCGGTGCTCGCCGGATACCGTCCGGCTCTGATCGCGGGAACCGCGATCGCCTCGCTCGGGCTGATGGCGACGGTCGCCCAGACGATGTTCGCCGTTCCCCTCGCCGCGGGGCTGCGGCTCGGCTGGATGACGACGCTCGATCTGGCCCGCCAGCTGCTCACGGTCGCAGCGATCGTCGCACTGGTTCTCATCGACGCGCCGCTGTTCCCCTTTCTCGCGGTGGCGCTCCCGGTCAACCTCCTGTTGACCGTCGTCACCGTGGTGCTGGTGCGAGGACAGATGCCGCTGCTGCCCTCGCTGCACCTCCGTGGCTGGTTCGCACTGCTTCGCTCGACCCTCGCGTTTGCGATGGCGATGGCCGTGGGAACGGTCTACGTCTATACGGCACAGATCATCACCTCGCTGGTGGCAAGCGCCCACCAGAACGGGCTTTTCGCTGTCTCTTTCAGGGTGTTCATCGTGTTGGTCTTCATTCCGGGATTGATCGTGGGAGCCGCCTTCCCGCTGCTGGCACGGGCGGCCCGAGATGACCGTGAGCGACTCGGCTATGCGTCGCAACGCCTGTTCGAGGTCTCCGTGATCCTCGGTGCAGCGGCGGCTCTCGGACTGGTCGTGGGGGCACCGACGATCATCAGAATCGTGGGAGGCCCGAGTTATGCGGCTGCCGTCACACCGCTGCGCATCCAGGGAGTCGCGCTGGCGGTCTCCTTCACTCTGGCGACGTGGGGCTTCGCCCTGCTGTCGGTCCGTGAACACCGTGGACTGGTGCTGACGAACGCCGTGGCGCTGTTCGCGAGCTGCGGCCTGACGCTCGCGCTCGCCGCGACCTACGGTGCCCGCGGCGCCGCCTGGGCGACGCTCCTCGGAGAGCTTGTGCTGGCGGTTGGATATTTCATCTTTCTGGTTCGCTCCGCGCCGGACCTGCGGCCCCGCTTCGGGGTGGCAGGGAAGGTCGTCCTGGCTGCGACGCCGGCGGCTCTCGTGGGGTTGCTGAGCGGGCTGCCCTCCCTGGCAGCAACCTTTGTGGCCCTGGCGATCTACGCCTCGGGCGTCCTCCTGCTTCGCGCCGTACCGGAGGAGCTGATGCTGCTGGTCCGCCGGAGGGAGATCTAGCTGCGCTTCTTGAACAACCTCGAGCGAGCCCGCTGTCTGACTGCGAGCAGCCTGAGCAGGTCGCCAAAAGCACCGCGGAGCTCCTCGGCCGGCCCGGAGGATCTGCCGAGCAGCTCCGAGATCCTCAACCAGAGCCAGGAGATCACCGCTCCGGACGCGATGACCCGCTCGGCGAGGAGCCCTTTTCCGAAGAAGATCTCAGCGCTGTCGAGGTAGTGCGGGGAGGCGAGCGTCGGCGAGCTCGAGCTGCCGCCTCCGAGATGCACGAACCGGGCGCCCAGCAGACCGTCGCGGCGCACCCCGAGGCGGGCCATCCGCCGCTGCCACTCGGTCTCCTCGAGATAGAGGAAGAACCGCTCATCCAGCGGGCCCGTCGCCCGCGCCGCCTCGGCGCGCACCAGCAGGACCGCACCAATTGCGTGGGCGATCTCCACCGCCCCAGGGCCTGCGATATCCGCGTCGGCCCTTCGCGTCCGTCGACCCACAGCGATCAGGCCGAGCGGAAAGCAGAACTCGACAAACAGCGTTGCGAACGTCGGCAGTCGCCAGTAGAGGTTGGCCTGGATGGACCCGTCCTCGTTCTCGAGGACGGGTGCGACGAGGCCCACGGCAGGGTGGGTGTCGAGATGGGCAACAAGCTTTTGAAGGGCATCTCTCTGCGCGAACGCGTCAGGGTTCAACAGCAGCAGATAGCGCCCTCCCGCCTGGGCGATGGCGGCATTGTTCCCCGCGGCGAAGCCTCGGTTCTCGTTCAGCTCGATCACCTTTGCGTCGGGCAGCTCGCGACGCAGCCGGTCTGCCTCGGAGTCGCCCGACGCGTTGTCCACGACGATCTCCTCCAGCACCAGCCCTCCGGCCGAGAGACGCGCGGCTTCGAGGGCCTTGAGCGTGAGCGCGGCACTGCGGTAGTTGACGATGACCACCGAGACGTCTGGTCGATCGGTCGTCACAGCGCTGGCATGCTAACGCGAACCCGTCCCCGTGCACTCCGGCGCATCGGCGATCTCTGCCAGACTGCTTTCGCGGCATGACTCCGGCCACGACTCCGAAGCGGCTGAGCCGCCAGTACGCGAAGCTCTGCGATCTGCCCGACTTCGACGACGATCGCCTGCGGGCGATGCTGCGCGAGATCGTTGCCCCGGGCTACGAGCCGACGCACGAGTTGCGACGCAAGTTCTGGGAGTACGCGATGCTCGGCCTGTATCTCGAAGAGGTCGGAGCACTGACCGAGGAGGCGAGTGCGCTCGCCGTCGCGGCCGGGCATGAGGAGCCGCTGTTCTGGCTTGCGAACCGCATCGAGCGTGTCGTTGCGACCGACATCTACGGTGAGGGTGGATTCTCCGCGCGCGAGGCGGACGCGTCGATGCTCACGAACCCGGAGGCCTTCGCGCCCTATCCGTATCGCGAGAGCCACCTGAGCGTCAAGGCGATGAACGCGCTCGAGCTGGAATTCGAGGACGAGAGCTTCGACATCGTCTTTTCGCTGTCCTCGATCGAGCACTTCGACGGGCTGCGGCGCATCGAACAGGCGGCCCGTGAGATGAGCCGCGTGCTCAAGCCCGGCGGCCATCTGGTGATCGTCACCGAGTGCCTCGTCAGCTCGCACCCGCTCGACTGGCCGCCTGTCCAGCTCGCGATCCGCGCTGCAACCCTGGGCCGCCGATGCGCGGGCGCGACACTGAGGAATCGGGTGATCGACGCCTTCCGCCCCAACGAGATCATGCGCTACATCGTGCGGCCCACCGGGCTGGAGCTTGACCAGCCCCTCGACACATCACTGGCGCCCGAGACCTACACCAACATCACCCGGTGGACCGGCGGCGGCGAGCTTGCTCCGGCCACCGGGGTCGACTGGCCACACATTCTCCTGCAGGCTCAGGGCGCGCCGTGGACATCGGTGTTTCTGCCCTTCTCCAAGCCCGACTGAACACCCGCTCTCGACCGAAATCGGTCGCGCGAGGGCTCGGGATCAGTGCTCGAGGACCGAGACCGCTCGCGAGGCCCCGGTGGCATACGGGTAGTCCGCCTCGTGTTCGCAGACGGCCCTGAACTGGTAGCGGACCGGGCCTGGGAACTTGAAGCGGTAGGAGGCATGGAAGCGACCGTGGGAGTCAGACCGGACGACCTTGAACTCGATCCAGGAGCTCCTGCCCGCCCGAGCCTCGAGAATCACCGGCTTGCCGCCCTTGGGGTACGGCCCCGCGAGGAGCCGGCCGTGGAACACAATCGTGTGTCGGACCGCCGATACGCGGGGCGAGACCTTCAGGTAGACGGGGGCGCCGACCGCAAGCTGAAGCGACTTGACGGCCGCCGGCATGGCATTGCCGATGCGTTCGCGGTAGGTGAACTGAAGGGTCCGAGATGATGTCCCTGCGGGGACCTCGAGGGTGAAACGCCCTTCGACCCCCGTTTGGAACGTAGTCGGTAGGGCGGTCTTTGCGGATGTCCGGGCCGGGTTCGAGCCGAGTTCGATCTGAGCGCCGGTGATCGGCTTTCCGGTCTCATCCGACAGTCGTCCGGTGATCGTCTCGGCGCGACCGAACTTGGCGCTCAGCAGCGACTTAGTCGTGGTCTTCCAGCGGGCTTCCAGCTTTGCTCCGGAGGATGCACCCTGGCCGTTCAATGGGCCTGGGGCGCCCGGGTTTGCGACGGTCACCGTGCGGTCAAGCACCGGTGCCGAGTTGCCTGCGGCGTCGGTAACCGAGACGGTCAGGTGATGCGTGCCATTGGACAGGTGAGTCGTGTCAAACGCCAGATCCGCGCTGACCGATGCCGGGCAGGGCTGCAGGTAGAGGAACGCCGGCAGCCCGTCCGTCGTCTGCCCCACGTCCATGCATCGTCCGCCGTTCTCGTTGATGACCGTCCGCTGGACCACGGTTCCGTCGACGTTGAAGACGGCCTGGTAGATCCCCGAGCCGGGATCGGTGGCGTTGAAGGTCAGATCGTTGGTCCCCGCCAAAGAGGCGGCCGTTGCGAGTTCGCCGCCCACGGAGCTGGCCGTGGGACCGGCGGTCTGTTCAAGAGTCAGGTCTGCCGCGTAGAGATAGATGACCGCTGCGTAATTGTTCGTGTCGCCTGTGCCGGCCGGGCATTCGAATTCGGCCTGGCCGCCACAGGCGGCGATCGCAATAGAGGTGCTGCCCCGAGGTGTTCTGGACGGAACGACCACGCGGTTTTCAGGTGCGAGCGGCTCCGCAACGTTCCCTTGGCGGCGCAACCAAGGCCGCGACGCATTGGTCCACCGTCTTTCGAGTCCAGCGGGGAAGCTAGCCAGAACTGGTAGTAGGCGTTGAGCCCACCCCCGCCGTCAGCATCCCCCGCCCGCCAGAGCGTCGCTCCGGCAAGAGTGGTCGCCGCGGGTACTGCGAATTCCCATTTCGCGCTGTCCGTGTTGGCTGTGCGCACTGGCTGGTCTCCCAGCGCGGCGACGAGTGCGCCCCCGGGTTCAGCGCAGGTGTTTTTGATGTAGGTGTAGGTCCCTGTCTTGGTCCCGCTCCACCCGTCCGCCGGGGCCACCCCGCCCGACGGGGTTCGGCACGAATAGACGTGGTACTGGCCGGCCTGCGCGGAGGAGGCAAGGACAGTTGAAAGGAACAGTGCGGCGAGGGATGCGCGGGGGATCCATTTGGAGCTCACACACGTATGTCGACGCGAGCGGCCTTTTGCCACCCCCCCGAATTGCGGTAGGCGACGGTGGCGGCCGGCGAATCAGCGGGCGACGGGTGCGGAGCCGCCCAGCACTTCACCGGACGCCCCCAGGGCCTGGACGCTCATGTAGGCGAACGCCCCGGTGATCGGGATCGACGTCTCAAAGCCCGTCGAGGGCACGGTCCCCACGGGGGCCTGGCTGGAGCTGCTCGGCCCGCCCAGCAGCCGCCACGAGGCCACCCCGGTTGCGCCGTTCCAGCTGGCGTAGACCGTCGCGCAGTCGTGGCTGACGCCGCCGTCACGGCGATCGACGGCCGGGAGGCCGGAGTGGCGCTCCAGGGGAAGCGCAGGGCTCGGTAGGACTCACCCGGCTTCGGGGAAGTGGGCGCTGAACAGCACCTGGCCGGTGGGGGAGAACTCGGTCATGTAGGGCTCTTCGCCCCAGCCGACGAAGGAGTCCCCGTTCGGCTGGACCTGATCGTCGCCCTGGCTGCCCGTGAGGATCTGGCCCGTGAAGCGGCTGACCAGGGTCACCGTCTTGTGCGCGAAGTCGATTCGCTCGCGGATCGCCCGTGACTCGCTGTGGGCTTTGGGCGTCGCTCCGTTGTCGAAGATCGTCAGCGTGTGATCGGGCTGCCAGCGAACGTCATGCTGGTAGGCCGTGCCCGTGCCCGGGCCCTGTTTGAAGGTCGGGTGGCGCCCGCCGATCCGGTAATGATCGAGCCGCTGACATGGTTGATCTCGTAGGCCGCCCAGGTGTTGCGTGAGGAGATCATGAAGTTCCCGTCGCCCGAGGGGTCCAGCGACACCGAGTTGACGTGGAAGAAGTCCCACGGGTGCTGGAGGTATTTGGGGGCGCTTCGAGTAGGAGTCGCTCAGCGCCACGTGACCGTAGGCGTGCCACTCGAACATGACCAGGCCCGTCGGCACGTCGACCTCCTGCACGATCGCGTCCTGCAGCTCCCCGTCGCTTTTGCCGCCGGCCGAGGAGAGGTCGGCGTCGACCAGCGTGTAGGCGGTGATGTAGGCCGATCCGGAGGGGGTCACCTGGGCTTCGTGCAGGTCCGCCTGGTAGCCGTTGCCGGCGTTGATCGTTGCGATCGGCTGGTAGCTGGTCGAGTAGATCGAGTCGCGGCCGAAGCCCACGCCCAGACCGGTGGCGACCCGGCCCTCCCACCACACCAGCACCGGCTGGCCTTTGTAGTTCTCGGCCTGCAGGTCGGCCGTCGTCACGCCCTTGGGCACCGGGTGGAACCAGACCAGCCGCCCGTGGCGGTCGGTGATCATCGCCCCGCCCTGACCGTAGCCGCTGCTCGGGGTGAGAAAGATGTCCCCTTCAGCCGCCGCCGGAGAGTCCGTCGTGACCGAGATCGTCGGCGGTTCCAGCGTCGGGGCGGAGTGGAACTGCTGCACCAGGCCGTGCCCGGTGAGGTGGGTCTGGCTGCTTGCCGGTTCGTCGTAGGGGGCCAGCCGGGCGATCGTGAAGGTCGTGCGGACGTTCGCCGTGTGGCCCTTCGGGCCGACCGTCGCGCTGGCCGTCACGCTCTCTCCCTGCGCGAAGGAATGGGCCGGCAGGAAGCTCGCGCCGGTGGCGCTGACGTAGCTCTTCAGGCTGCCGCTGTGCGATCCGGTCGAGGAGCCCACCACGCGGACGTTGTGGATTTCCCCGGCGGCCACACCCAGGAAGCTGATCTGCGTGTAGGGCGAGGCGTCGGGCGTGCCGTTCAACGGCGAGACGGCAACCGCCGGAGCGGCCTGGGCAACGCCGGCGAGCAGGGGCAGGGCAATGCCCGTCGCCAGCAGGCAGCCGATGGCCCTGCCTCTCCAACCAGCCCTTGCGCCCATCGCTGCCCTTCGTCGAATTCGCCCATTCCAAAAGCCATCCACCGCCGCTACCGACATGCCCGTAAACGCAGTTTCGAACCGCGGTGCGCACTCCGCCCGACCGCGGGATAAAGATTTGTGAAGACCACCCCGCGGCCTGCGGCGCGATCAGCTCAGACCGTGAAGCTGATCGGCAGCCGGTCGAGGCCGTAGATGCCCGAGACCGTGCCGAACTCCGGCTCGCCGTCCAGCTGCAGTTCGGCCGAGATTCTGGGAGAGGAAGCCGAGGCCCTCCTGCAGCTCGAGGCGGGCGAGGTTGGCGCCCAGGCAGTAGTGGACACCGGCGCCGAACGTCAGCGGCCGCGCCCGGCCGCGATCGGCCCGGATGTCAAAGGCCTCCGGATCGCCGGGGTCCTCTTCGAGGTCGCGGTTGCCGGTGAAGGCGCAGACCATCACCACCGTGTCGGCCGGGAAGGTCACGTCGCGGTAGACGATCTCCTCGGTCAGGATGCGGGCCGTGAAGGGCGTGATCGGCTCGTAGCGCAGCGACTCCTCCACGGCCGCGGCGGCCAGGCCCGGGTCGGCTGCCAGGGCATGCCCACTGCTCCGGGTTTTCCGCGAGCAGCCGGATCGCATGGGCCAGCTGGCTCTGGGTGGTGTCGACGCCTCCCGCGAGGATGTTGAAGACCAGGTTGATGCACTCGACATCGGAGAGCCGGTCGCCCTTCCTCTTCGGTCGCCGACCAGCATCGAGATCAGGTCGTCGCCGGGGTCGCTGCGACGCTCCGCCACGAGCTCCCCGGCGTACTCGTAGAACTCCCCGACGGCCTGCTCGATCTTCTCCTTCTCGGTGGCCATGCTGCCCGCGTCGAACTGCTTCTGGATCCAGTTCGACCAGTGGTGCAGGCGCGGCGCGTCCTGGAGCGGCGCCCCCATCACCGAGGCGATCACCTGCGAGGGATAGGGCTTGGCGAAGGCCTCGACGAACTCGCAGCCGACGCTCGCGGCGTCGGGCGGCGCCGCGGCCAGCACATCCGCCAGCAGGCCCTCGAGGAAGCCCCGCATCAGCGGGCGGTAGCGCTCGACCGCCCGCGGGGACAGCGCCGGGTTGACCAGGCTGCGCAGACGCGAGTGGTCGGCGCCGTTGACGTGCAGGATGTTGCGGCGCATCTGCTCATACAGCGGGCCCTCGGTGACGCCGAAGATCTCGGCGATCTTCATCCCCGGGAAGATCGCCGAGCGGGTCCTCAGGAAGTACTCGCCGGCCTCCCGGTCGAGCACCATGAAGCCGAACGGCGCCGGGGCCAGCCAGCCCTCGCTCGCGCACCTCGGCCATCGCGGCATGAAACCGCTCCCCGCGCAGCGACACGTCCGTGTAGTCGAACGCGGGGAGCTCCAGCTCGCCGACCAGGGGCATGCGATGGGGCTTTTACTTTTTCTTCGGGCTGATGGCGTTCTTCAGGCCTGCGCCGGCCGAGAACTTCGGCGCCTTTGAGGCTTTGATTTTCACGCGCTCGCCGGTCCGCGGGTTGACGCCCTGGCGGGCGGCCCGTTTGACGACCGAGAACTTGCCGAAGCCCGTGATCGCGACCTCGTCACCTTTTTTCAGGGTCTTGGTGACCGTGTCGAGGAGCGACTCGATCGCGCGAGCAAGTGTCTGCTTTTGAGAGACCGCTGTCGGATGCGACCGCGTCGATCAGCTGGGACTTGTTCATCTAGGAGCTTCCTTTCGGCTGGGTTGTCATCGGCGACGCGGCAGAGTAGCGCGCCAGCTTCTTGCCCGGGTTGAGCAGGCCCTTGGGGTCGAAGGTCCGTTTGATCGCTTCATGCAGCTCGACGGTCGCCGCGGGCCACTGGCCCTCGAGGCGCCCGCGCTTCAACCAGCCGACGCCGTGCTCTCCCGCGACCGAGCCGCCGAGCGAGACGACGAGCTCGAACAGCTGCTCGCCGACGGCCTCGGCAGCGATCGAGCTCGGCCTCGTCGGTCGGGGTCGACGAGGACCGTCGGCGTGGACGTTGCCCTCACCGCCGTGCCCCCATGCGCAGGAGCGCAGACCGTGCTCGGCGGCGATCGCCGCGAAACCGGCGAGACCCTCGGCCAGCCGCTCGAGCGGGAAGACCACATCCTCGCTGACCTTGGCCCCGCGGACCGCTGTCACGACGCCGTTGATCCCGTCGCGCCAGCGCCACAGCGCCGCCCGCCGCCAGCGGCTCATCGATCGCCACGGCCTGTGCTCCCAGCAGCTCCAGCAGCTCGCCTCGCTGCGCGGCGACCTCGGCGCTGCTGCCGTCCAGCTCGACGATCAGCGCGAAGCCGGCCTGCTCGGGTGGGGCCGCATCGCTCGCCGCCCTGCAGGCGCTCGTGCTGCGGGTAGGCGCCGGCCAGCATGGCGAGCGTCTCGCCGTCCAGGAAATCGAGCACGGACGGGCGCAGGCCGCTGGCCAGGACCTCCGCGATGGCCTCGCAGCCCTGCGAAACGTCGGACAGGAGGACGACCAGCGCCAGCGCCGCCTCGGGGGCCGGCAGCAGCCTGAGGCGAACGGCGGTGATCACCCCCAGCGTCCCCTCCGAGCCGATCAGCAGGTTCTTCAGGTCATAGCCCGCCACGTCCTTCGCGGCCCAGCCGCCGATCTCCAGGAGCTCCCCCGGCGCCAGGACCACCTCAAGGCCGGCAACCCATGAGCCGGTGACGCCGTACTTCAGCGCGTGCGGGCCGCCGGCGTTGGTCGCCACGTTGCCGCCGATCTGCGACTGCTCCGCAGCACCGGGGTCGGGGGCGAACATCAGGCCGTTCTCGCGCGCCAGGCGCTGCACGTCGCGGGTGCTCACGCCGGCCTCGGGCATGATCCGCCAGAGGCCCGGCTCGAGTTCCCGGATGCCGCGCAGGCGCTCCAGGGACAGGACGATCCCGCCGTGGGTCGCCACGGCCCCGCCCATCATTCCCGTGCCGCCTCCCCGCGGGACGATCGGCACGTCCTGCTCGTAGCACCAGGCCACCACCGCCGCGACCTCCTCGGCGCTGCCCGGCAGCACCGCCAGCTCGGCCCGGCTGTCCACGCCCCGGCGCCGCCCCGCGTCATGCGAGTAGGGCGAGGAGGCGGGCACCTCGACGACGTGCTCCGCTCCCACCAGGCGGCTTAGCTCACGGCGAACCACGAAGGCCGAGGCTAGCGCTAAGGGTAGGATTGGTGGGCAATGGCCGTCAGCGCAAAGCCCCCGACGGGGGCCGCCGAGGATCAGGCGGGGGAGCAGTTCAGGTCCCTGTCCGGTGAGCCGGTTCGCGCGTTGTACGGGCCGGAGGATCTGCCCGGGGGGATCGGCGGTCCTGAGGACCCGGTCGGGACGCCGGGCTCATACCCCTACACCCGTGGGATTCACGAGTCGATGTACCGCGGCCGGTTGTGGACGATGCGCCAGTTCGCCGGGTTCGGCACCAGCGAGGAGACAAACGAGCGTTTTCACTATCTGCTCGATCACGGCCAGACGGGACTCTCGACGGCCTTTGACATGCCGTCGCTGATGGGCCACGACTCCGATCACGTCCGCTCGCTCGGTGAGGTCGGCCGTGAGGGTGTGGCGGTCGACACGCTGGATGACATGCAGACCCTGTTCGGCGGCATCGACCTTGGCGAGGTTTCGGTATCGATGACGATCAACGCGCCGGCCGCGATCATGCTGGCGTTCTACGTCGCCGCGGCCGAGTCTGACCCTGTGCATCCTGCCGGGCCGGAGCGTCTCGCGGGCACGATCCAGGCCGACATCCTGAAGGAGTACATCGCCCAGAAGGAGTGGTGTTTCCCGATCGACCCGGCGATGCGCCTGTGCGGGGACATGATCGAGTGGTGCTCGCTGCGGATGCCGCGCTGGCATCCCATCTCGATCTCCGGCTATCACATCCGTGAGGCCGGCTCGACCGCCCAGCAGGAGCTCGCGTTCACGCTCAAGGACGGCCTGACCTATGTGCAGCAGGCCGTCGAGCGGGGCCTCGACGTCGATGACTTCGCACCGAGGCTGTCGTTCTTCTTCAACGCCCAGATCGACTTCTTCGAGGAGATCGCGAAGTACCGTGCCGCACGCCGGATCTGGGCCAGGGAGATGCGCGAGACGTTCGGCGCGAAGAACCCCCGCTCGTGGCAGATGCGCTTCCACACCCAGACCGCCGGGGTCAGCCTGACAGCCCAGCAGCCCCTGAACAACATCGTCCGCACAGCGATCGAGGCGCTCGCAGCCGTCCTCGGCGGCACCCAGTCGCTGCACACCAACTCCTATGACGAGGCGCTGGCGCTCCCCACCGAGGAGGCCGTCACGATCGCTCTGAGGACCCAGCAGATGATCGCCCACGAGACCGGCGTCACGAACACCCCCGACCCGCTCGGCGGCAGCTACTTCATCGAGGCCCTGACCGATGAGATGGAGGCCCGCGCCTATGAGTACTTCACGAAGATCGACGAACTCGGAGGGATGGTCCAGGCCGTCAAGCTGAACTACCCCCAGCGCGAGATCGCCGACGCCTCCTTCCACCTGCAACAGGAAATCGACGCGGCTGAACGCATCGTCGTCGGCGTCAACAGCCACCAGGACACAGACGAACAGCCGATCCCCACACTCCGCGTCGATCCCGCCCTCGAAGGCAAGCAGGTCGGCCGCCTGCAGGCCGTCCGCGCGACACGCGACGCCGCCCTCGTCGAGCAGACCCTCGCGGCCCTCAGAGACGATGCCGCCCACACCGACCGCAACCTCATGGAGCCACTGCTGGCCTGCGCCCGCGCACACGCCAGCGAGGGCGAGATCATCGAGTCCCTGCAACAGGTCTTCGGCGACTACACCGAGACACCCGTCTTCTAAGCCGATCGGGCCTTGAGGCTCGCAACTTCCCCGGCCCCCGCCGTGTCCACAGTCCTGTGCATCCTCTGACACGCACGGCAGCCTCCGTTGTCCTGGCAGCGCTCCTGACGCTGGCGCCCGCCGCATCCGGTGCGCCGGCCGCCCCTGTTGTCTCGCCGGCCCCGGGGTCCCGCGGCGCGCTGCCCACCGAGCAGATCAGCTTCCTCGGCGCCGCCCCGGGCTCGTTGTCCGCGATCACCGTGATCGGCTCCTCGAGCGCCCGCCACGGCGGGCGCCTGCTCTCCTACTCATCGGCGCCCGGTGCGAGCTTCCTGCCGTCCAGGCCCTTCACCCCCGGGGAGAGCGTGTCCGTCCGGGCTCGCTGGCAGAGCCCCGGCGGGCGCGTCGTGATGCTCTCGAGCCATTTCACCGTCGCCGCCCCCGCCGCCCTGGCCCTGAGCGCGCCGTCCGCCCCGTCGGGCGTGGCAGCGCAGGCGCAGAGTTTCCGCTCGGCCCCTGAACTTCACCCACCGGTTGTGGGCGATCGAGAGGACCGGCAGCGAAGCTCCGGGCTACCTGTTTGCCACCAGCGCCGCGCCCGGAGCCCAGTCGGGCCCGATGATCTTCGCCGACGACGGCAGCCTGCTGTGGTTCAGGGCGCTCGCCCCGGGCGAGCAGGCGGCGGACTTCCGGACCCAGGTCTTTCATGGCAAGAACGATCTGACCTGGTGGGAAGGCCGCGCCAACCAGTACGGCTACGGCCGCGGCCAGGACGTCGTCGTCAACGCCAACTACAAGCCCGTGGCCGTGGTCAAGGCCGGCAACGGGCTGCAGGCCGACGGGCACGAGTTCCTCGTGACCGAGGGCGGCTCCGCCTTCCTGCTGGCCTACAGCCCCGTCAGGGCCCGGCTGGCGGCCGGCTCGGGGGTCGTGCTCGACTGCGTGATCCAGGAGCTCGACGTGCACACCGGGCTGGTCATGTGGGAGTGGCACAGCCTCGGCCACATCGCCACCTCGGAGTCCTACGCTGCGCCGCCAGCAGCCGGCGGAGTCCCGTTCGACTATCTGCATGCCGACTCCCTGGCCGTTGACAGCCACGGCAATCTGCTGCTCTCGGCGCGAAACACCGACGCCCTCTATGCGATCGACGGACACAGCGGCGCCATCCTGTGGCGCCTGGGCGGCAGGCGCTCGAGTTTCACGCTCGGCCCGGGCGTCGCCTTCGCCTCCCAGGAGGATGCGACCTGGCTGCCCGGCGGCGAGATAGGCCTGCTCGACGGCGGCTCGCCCGAACTCGCCGAGGGCGCGCGCGGGGAGGTCATCAAGATCGACGAGCAGTCCCGCGCCGCAACCCTGGCCCGATCGCTGCCGCGCAGCAGCCCGCAGGCAGATGCGAGCGACGGGGGCGACCTCCAGGCGCTCGCGGGAGGCGGCTGGCTGGTCGGCTGGGACGGCCTCGGGGACCTCAGTGAATTCGATGACGGGGGGTCGATCGTCTACGATTCCGGACTGCCGCCAGCCCTCGACAGCTACCGCATCTACCGCGAGCCATGGGCAGGGCTCCCGAGCCTCGCCCCCTCCCTGGCGGTGCAGGACGGCACCGCCTACGCAAGCTGGAACGGAGCGACGACGAGCACCTCCTGGCAGCTGCTGAGCGGCCCGAGCGCAAGCCATATGACGCCCGTATCGACAACCCCCAGATCAGGCTTCGAGACGGCGATCGCCGCTCCGGCCGCGGCCCTCTATGAGGTCCGGGCGCTCAGTGCCTCGGGGAGGATCCTTGGCACCTCCAAGGCAGTCGGGGGGATGACCCCATGAGCGACGCCGACCGGGTCCCCTCGCCCCGCGAGCGCCACCGTCGGCTGCTGTTCGCCGGGTCGCTGCTGGTGATCCTCGCGAGCGTCACGACCCTCGCCCTGGCCTCCAGGCGGATCCACGCCGAGCAGGCCGCCTTCACGGCCCCCTCGGCCGGGCGTTGCGTCCCGAGCACCCTCAACCGCTCGGACATCATCCCCGGCACCACGGTCGCCGTGAGCCCCCTGCCCGACTCCTACGACTCGCTGCCGCGGACCCAGATCAGCTTCCTGGGTGTGCCCTCCGGCGCGCTGTCGAAAGTCTCCGTCGTCGGCTCCATGACCGGAGCGCACGCCGGGCGGCTGCGCGCCTACTCCCAGGGTGACGGCGCCAGCTTCGTACCGAGCTCGCCCTTCAGGGCAGGCGAGACGGTGACCGTTCGCGGGCGCGTTGACAACCTGATTCCGCTGGCCTTCCATTTCGTCGTCGCCCACCAGGATGTCCTGCCCAGCCCGACATCCTCGCACGCGATCCGCGACTACAACGAGAAGAGCCACTTCCACACCCGCCCGGAAATCGAACCTCCGGCGATGGTCGTCACCGCGCACTCCAGCAGCGAGCTCCCCCGGCTACATCTTCACCGCCCCCTACAACGGGCCCGGCCGCAGCGGCCCGATGATCTTCGACGAAACGGGCAACCTGATCTGGTACGACCCGCTGCCCGACAACACCGAGGCCTCCAACCTCCAGGTCCAGCAGCTGGACGGCAAACCCGTGCTGACCTGGTGGCAGGGCTACATCCCGCCGCAGGGATTCGGCGAGGGCGAAGAGATCATCGCGGACTCCAGCTACCACCAGATCGGGCGGGTCCACGCCGGCAACGGCTACAAGGCCGACCTGCACGACTTCCACATCACCGGGACCAACACGGCGATCATGACCGCCTTCAGCCCGATCTCCTGCGACCTGTCCTCACTCGGCGGTCCGCGCGGCGCGGCGGTCACCGACACCGTCTTCCAGGAAGTTGACCTGCGCACCGGCCTCGTGCGGCGGGAGTGGCACGACCTCGACCACGTGCCGATGAGCGCCTCCTACAGCACCGCTGTGACGGCCTCGCAGAAGTGGCCGTTCGACTACTTCCACATCAACTCCATCAACCAGCATGCGAACGGCACGACGCTGATCTCGGCCCGCAACACCTGGTCGCTCTACGAACTGAACACGGCCAGCGGGCAGATCCTCAAAACGATCGGCGGCAAGCGCTCGACGGTGAAGATGCTCTCGAGCACCACCACGGCCTATCAGCACGATGCCACGCTGCTGCCCGAAGGCAACATTTCGATCTTCGACAACGGCGCGGTGCCGAAGATCCACCCCCAATCGCGGGGCCTGATCGAGCGGATCAACCCGAACGCCAACACGGCCAACTTCGTGACCGAGTTCGAGCATCACTCTCCGTCGCTCTCGGCCGGCAGCCAGGGCGATATCCAGCTGCTTCCAAACGGCGACTACTTCATCGGCTGGGGAGCCTCGCCCTACTTCTCGGAGTACAGCGCCTCGGGGCAGCTGCTGTTCGACGCCCACATGCACGGCTCCTATCAGGCATATCGCGCCTACCGCTTCCCCTGGACCGGCGCTCCCGGCGGCACACCGTCGATCGCCGCGACGGGCAGCGGCAGGTCGGTCACGGTCTACGCCAGCTGGAACGGCGACACGAGGACGGCCACCTGGCAGCTGCTGGCCGGGCCCTCCTCGACCCATCTGACGCCCGTCGCGCATGACGCCAGGACCGGCTTTGAGACGGCCCTGAAGGCACCGGCGGGTGCGGGCTACGTCGCCGTGCAGGCGCTCGATGCGAGCGGCGCGGTGCTCGGCACCTCGCACGCGATCAAGGGCTAGAGGAACAACTCGCTCCTCGGCCGCATGGGGCAGCCGAGGAGCGTCCTGCCTTACTTTGTGAGCGCTGCTCCATGCAGGCTTTCACTTGCCTGCTCGCGGGTGTCCCACCAGTCGGCGACGCTGTCCAGCGCCCCGCCGATGATGCCCTCGCGGAACGCCTTGGTGTCGTTCAGGCGCGGCAGCGGCTCGGCCGGCACCTCGATGCCGATGAAGTCGCACAGCGGCTCGTAGCCTTCCTTGGGGTTCCAGACCAGCAGGCGCTCGGCCGGGACGTAGTCGATGACGCTCTGGTTCCAGCGCTCCATCTTGGCGGCCAGTTCGGCCGTGGTGGAGGTGTCACCGGCGAAGGCGCCCGTCTCGGGGTCGAAGTTCATTCCGAACATCAGGTCGATGTAGCGGCCCCACAGCGGGTCCACGACAGCGCGGGCCTGGGAGAGGTAGTGGATCACCGAGTGCCCGTGCCACATGCCCCAGATGGTCTCCTGCATGCTGGCGGCCCATTCCTCGCCGCCGCGGACGCTCAGCAGCACCTTGGCGTCGGGGTAGTAGTCCATCAGCTCGCGGTAGAAGCGCGCGGACGGCCAGTCGACGGTCGAGCGGCACTCGCCGAAGATCGTCTCCCAGTCGGGCTTGCCTTCGGCGACCGCTTCCCAGAGAGGCAGACCCGTCTCCAGGTCCAGCAGCAGGTCACGCATGTGGTAACAGGGTCCGCAGTCAAGCTGCTCGAGCGCGAACATCTGTGTGGTCGTTGCAGTGCGGGGAAGGCCCGCGCCGATTACCTTCATGGTCGACTCCTCTGTTGGCTCCAAGATTCGGTTCTACCAGTTGCCAAACACGGTAAAAGCCACCCCGCGGGTGAGCTTTACCCCCTTTCCGGCCCGATAATAGATTTCCCCCTGTGGCTGCTGCATATACGCCAATGGCGAAGAATCGCGTAAGTCTGGGACTCTTACGGATTCCTTCGCCGGCGACGGGCGGTCAGGCCCGTCGCGGGCCGGACGCCGCGGATGGCGTCACCCGCAGATAGGCGAGCACCGCGAGAACCCGCCGGTGGTCATCGTCACAGGCCGGAAGGTCGAGCTTGGCGAAGATGTTGGTGATGTGCTTCTCGACAGCTCCCGGGGTGACGACCAGGCTCTCGGCGATCGCCGAGTTCGAGCGTCCCTCGGCGATCAGCTCAAGCACCTCGCGCTCGCGGGTGGTGAGGCTGGGAAGCGCCTCGGCTCCCGCGTCGGGGGCCGCGAGCAGCTGGGTGACCACCTGGCGGTCGAGCACCGTTCCGCCGGCCGCGACGCTGTGCAGGGCATCGATGAAGGCACGCACGTCGCCCACCCGCTCCTTGAGCAGATAGCCGATACCGGCGGTGTTCTCGCCGATCAGCTCACTGGCGTAGGCCGTCTCCACGTACTGCGAGAGCACCAGCACGCCCAGCTCGGGACGGCGCCGGCGCGCCTCGATCGCGGCCAGCAGGCCCTCGTCGCTGAAGGTCGGCGGCAGCCGGACATCGACGATCGCCAGATCCGGTTCGTGCCCGGCGATCGCCCGCAGCAGGCCCGGGCCGTCCTCGGCCTGCGCCACGACCTCGATGTCGTTCTCGCGCAGCAGCGCCACCAGCCCCTCCCGCAGCAGGGCCAGATCCTCCGCGATGACTACCCGCACGGCAGCCTCACCTCGATGAAGGTGCCCCCGCCGTCGGGGCTGTCGAGGCTCATCTGCCCGTCCAGCGCCTCAACCCGGGCGCGCAGCCCGGCCAGGCCCGAGCCGTTCTCGCCCGCGCCGCCGCGGCCGTCGTCGCCGACCACGACCAGAAGCTCCCGGTGCCCGTCGCTGAGGCGCACCCAGCTGCGCTGGGCGCGGGCGTGCTTGGCGGTGTTGGTCAACGCCTCGGCGATCACGAAGTAGGCGGCGCTCTCGACGGCAGGGGCGAGACTGCGATGTGTCTCGGCAACGATCGTCGTGCCGAGGCCGTAGCGGGCCGCCAGCGATTCGACGGCCGCAACCAGGCCGCGGTCGGCCAGCAGCGGCGGCACGATCCCCCGGGCCAGATCTCGTAGCTCGGCGATCGCGTAGGAGGCCTCGCGCTGGGCATCTTTGATCAGCTCGCGCACCTCGGGCTCCTCGGCCCGCATCTCGGCGCGTCCCAGTTGCAGGGTCAGCGCCACCAGACGCGCCTGGGCGCCGTCGTGGAGGTCCCGCTCGATCCGCCTCAGCTCGGCGGCCTGGGCGACGACGGCCTGGCGGCGGGTCCTCGTGAGCAGCTCGATCCGCGCCCGCAGGGCCCGGCGTCCGCGGGCCACCAGAACCCGATCCTGGAGGGCGAACAGCGAGTAGGCGCTGCCGGCCGTGAACAGCCCCAGCAGCGCCCAGGCCGGCCAGAAGGTCGTGGCCCCCGCCAGCAGCCAGGTGAGAAGCCAGGTGAAGATCAGGATCACCGCCGCCACCCCGACGACGGTCCACACGCAGGCCACCTTCCTGACAGCGCCGGGCGGGCGCCTCCAGGCCCAGTTGCCGGCGACCTCCAGCAGCAGCAGGTCGCCCAGGCCTAGCCAGACCCAGGCGGGCCAGAAGTAGCCGCGGCCGGCCAGGGCCCAGATGCCCGTCACGAGGACCGCGACCAGGAAGGCCATGCGATGAAACAGCGAGCGGGCGTACTCGCCGAGTGAAAGCCCGGCCGCGAGCGCCGGCATCCAGCGCCGGGCACGCCTCGCCGGCGGCGACAGCTTCATCTCGATCGCGGGTTGCGTGCGCCCGTCCATGGGCCCAATGCTCCCACGGCGGAGCTCAGGCAGGTGCCTGTGCAGCGCTACAGCGCCTTGGCGGCGCGACGCTCGGGCGAGATCCGCTTCACATCCCAGGCCAGGCCCACCCGCTCCATACCCGAGATCACGAGCGCCGAGAGGTCCAGTTGGCGGCGGTCCATGCCGTGAACGGCGGAGGTCGGGAAGGCGTGGTGGTTGTTGTGCCAGGCCTCGCCGAAGGACAACGGCGCCAGCCAGCCGAGGTTGTGCGAGTGATCCTCGGTGGCGTAGCTGCGCCGCCCGAAGAAATGGCACAGCGAGTTGATGCTGTAGGTGACGTGATGCAGCAGCAGGACCCGGACCGCCCCGGCCCACAGCAGCGCCTCCAGGCCCGCCTGAGTGCTGCCGCCGACCAGAGCGCCCAGGCCGAAGGGGATCGCGAGGCCCAGAAGGGACCAGAAGATGAACGTCCTATCGACGAAGTTGACCACCGGATCCGCCAGCAGGTCCGGTGCAAACCGTTCGCGCGAGCCACGCTGGGTGTGGTCGAACAGCCAGCCCACATGGGCGTGTGCGAGGCCACGCATGGCGCCGCGCCAGCCGCCGCCGCTGTCCACATGGGGGCTGTGGGGATCGCCGAAGCGGTCGGCGTAGGCGTGGTGCTTGCGATGGTCGGCAACCCAGGAGATGCAGGGCCCCTCGATCGACATGGTCCCGAGCACGGCCCACAGGCCGCGCATGAACGGCGTCGTCTTGAACGAGCGATGCGTCAGCAGGCGGTGAAAGCCGACCGTCACGCCGAGGGCCGTCAGGGTGTACATCAGCAGGAAGATCCAGACGTCGAACCAATGCAGGTGGTTGTTCCACAGCTGCACCGCCGCCAGCACCAGCAGCGCAGGCGGCACGACGGTGATCAGGCCGGTGATGATGCGGTCGAGGGTCTCCAGTTCGGGGACCTGGATCTCCTCAGGGGTGGGACCCGCGGAGCGATCTGGCTCCGGAGCGAGTGGCGATCGCGGCGGAGGGGCGGCGGAGACACTCATGCCCCTGAAATCCTCCGGGTTTGTGGCGCCCCTGTCGATGCGGAGGACCACCGTCAGGCGGGGGGTATACCCCCCAATCCGCACCTGCCCGGGCTAGCTGCGGACGTCCAGCACGACCTTGCCGACGGCGCGGCGCTCGTCGAGCGTGTGAAGCGCCTGGGCGGCCTGCTCCAACGGGAAGCGCTGGCCGATCACCGGTCGGACGATTCCGGCCTCGATCATCTCGCCGATGGCCGCCCCGATCTGACGGTTGATCTCGGGCTTCCCCATCACGTAAGCGCCCCAGCCGGCGCCGATCACCTCGGTGTTCTTGAGCAGCAGCCGGTTGACCTTCACTTCGGGAATCGCTCCGCCGGTGAAGCCGACGACGACCAGCCGGCCGTCCTCAGCCAGGGAGCGCAGGCTGTCGAGGAAACGATCCCCTCCAACGGGGTCCAGGACCATGTCCACGCCGCCCCCTGAGAGCTCGATGACCTCGTCCTTCCAGCCGTCGGCGATCATCACGACATGGTCGGCGCCTGCGTCCTCGGCGACCTTGCGCTTCTCCTCCGTTGACACGGTGGCGATCGTCGTCGCGCCAAGGCCCTTGGCCACCTGCAGCGAGGCTGTCCCCACGCCGCCTGCCGCGCCGTGGACGAGGACCGTCTCGCCCGCCGCCAGACGTCCGCGTGTCTTCAGGCAGAAGTAGGCCGTGTGGTAGTTCAGCACCAGCGCGGCACCCTGGGCGAAGTCCAGCTCGTCGGGCAGGGCGAAGGTGAAGTACTCAGGCGCGACGGTGGTCTCGGCCCAGCCGCCCAGGGCGCAGAATGCCGCCACTCGGTCGCCCGGCTTCACCGACGCCTCGGGAGGCGCCGAGATGACCACCCCGCCGACCTCGCTGCCCGGCACATAGGGCAGCGGCGGTTTCATCTGGTACTGGCCCCGCGACTGCAGCAGCTCCGGGAAGGACACACCGGCGACATGGACCTCCACGAGCACGCCCGACCCCGGGGTCAGCATGTGTGAGGGCTCAGGCGCGGGCAGCTCGACGAGCGCCAGGGCGTCGTCCGGCCCGTCCTCGTTGACGATCTGAATGGCTTTCATGGTCGGTGATTATGTCCGAGCGGCATCTGTGAGGCTCAGTGCTCCCCCTCGGGTGGGCCGGGATCGAGGTCGCGCAGGTGTTGGTACTCCTCCCGGGACGGCGGCTCGGAATGAAGCCTGGCGCGCAGATCGAAGTAGAGGATCGCCAGTGTCAGCGCGGCGAACGACGCGGTGACCGTGTAGACGCCGATCCCCAAGGCGACGGACGCCGCGCCCGAGGTGCTCCCCAGCGGGATCGCCCGAGGCTCTGACATTCAGAACTGCCGGTAGGTCTGAATCGAGAGGAAGAAGCCGTGCCCGTCGGCGGGCTTGGTGCAGGTCATGCCGTTCGAGGCGCTGATGCATTCGAAGGCACCCGAGACGGCCGTCGTCCCGTAGGCCAGCACGGGACTCCCTGGATCGCGGACCGTGTCCCCTGCGCAGACGAACCTCGCCGCCCCGGACTCCTGCATCTCCAGACCCTGGCCATAGTCAACGACGGCGGGGCAGTTGGCCGGCCGGGCCGGCGGAGCCCAGTCGCGCCTTTCGATGTCACAGCGGGCCTGCCCGCCGCTCAGCAGGCAGCCGATGTTGCCGGTCGGGCTCCGGAAGGCGTTGAGATGGACAATCGGGCCGGTCGGTTCGGCAGCGGTTTTCGAGGTCGTGGCTTCGGTCGGCGAGCCTCCGACGAACACCGTTTTCGTCGATCCGCCGCAGCCCGCGAGGGCCACCAGGCCAAGCAGCGCGGGCAGGGCGAGCGCATTCCGAAGAGGGAAATTCACGCCGCCAGCCTACGGAGCGGCCCGGTCCTACCCCGCGGGCGCAGCTAGTCGACGGTCAGGACCGCCTTGCCGGCGATCCGCCGGTCGATCAGAGCTTCGATCGCCTCGCCGGCATCCCGCCACGAGCCGACCTGGTCGATCGAGCAGTCCAATCGGCCGTGTGCCACCAGGTCGGCCAGACGGCCCAGATCGCGGGTGCCGGAGTTCTGATGCTGCAGCTGGGCGAACACGAACAGGCCCTGCAGCCGCGCCCCGGGGGCCCGGCTGAAGAAGGCCCGGGTGGGAAAGGACGCGGGCCCGGGATCGCTCGATGCGAAGGAGACGATCGTGCCCCAGGCCGCGATGCGCTGCATCGCGGCCGCAAGCGACGCGCCGCCGACGCCCTCGATGATCGCGTCGAACTCCGGGCCTGAGGGCTCAAGCTCGTGCAGGACCTCGTGGAGACCGAGCTCGCTGAGTCCCCTGGCGCGCTCGGGGCTCGCCGAGACCCCCGTGACGTGTGCGCCGGCCATTGCGGCCAGCTGGATCGCGAAGCGCCCGACGCCGCCGCTGGCGCCGGTGACGAGGACCCGCTTGCCGAGCACGGTGCCGATGATGTCCAGCGACATCAGGGCGGTCAGGCCGGCAACCGGGAGGGTGGCGGCCTGTGCGTCGCTGACGCCCTCGGGGAGCGCAGCCAGGATGCTCGTGTCGACCGCGGCCAGCTCGGCCCAGGCGCCCCTGTTGACCAGCCCGACGACCCGCGTCCCGGCCGCCGGACCGCTGCCGTCGCCGGCGGCCTGCTCGACGACGCCCGCCAGATCCCAGCCGTTGACCTCGCCGTCGTCCATGTCAGGGAGTCGTCGCACCTCGCCGCGGTTGAGCGAGAAGGCGCTCACCCGGACGAGCGCCTCCCCGTGGGCCGGCTGCGGCTCGGGGACCTCGCGCAGCTCCACATCGCCTGGCTTCCCGGGAGCAGCGGTCAGGGCGAGCACGGCGCCGCTAGCCGAGCTCGGGTGTGGCGTTCAGCTGAGCCGGAGCGTCGGCCTTCAGCCAGACGATCAGGGCGGTGATCGCCGCGACCGTCACGACGGCCGGCCAGGGGCCGATCGCGAGCGTGAGGATGTGAGACAGCACGAACGCGGTGAAACCGACGGCGGTCAGGGTGAGCGCCGTCCTGGAGCCGTGCCGGCGCTGCCAGAGGGCGGCACATCCGAGGCCGCCGCACAACAGGACGACCCCGCCGACGGTCCGCGAGCCGGTCACTTCCACGGCCGCCCATCCGGCCAGCAGGGTCCCGGCTGCAAGGGGCGCGGTTGGCACGGTTCGCATCGTCCAAGCCTAGCGCCGGGCCTGGTCCGCCCGGGCGATCTCGCCGTCGCCGGCGAGCACGAAGCCGGACAGGCCGAAGCGATCGGCGAGCAGTCCGGGGACCTGCCCCCGTGAGACCGGCTCGCGCCGCTCCTCGGCGGGGGTAGTCTCGATCAGGGCCAGCTCGCCCCAGTCGCTCATCGCCAGACGCCGCCCGTCCTCCCATTGGCGGCTGACCAGGAAGCCGGTTTTGAACCGTGAGCCGGGATGCGTCGAGGTCCACCAGTTGGCCGGCTCGATTTCGGCCTTGGGCACGGGGAGCGGGATGAACGCGTACATGTCGCTCCAGCCCCGCACGACGGTGGCGCTCTGAAGCACATATTCGGGCCCGCGCTCGACCACCCGGAAGCGCCAGCCGGCCTGATCGTGCTCCTCTCCCGGGCCCCACGGCAGCGGCTCGAGCAGCGTCCCGCCGCCGAAGCCGACATCGGCATGCCAGCGCTCTCCCTGCCAGGTGACACCAAGGAGCAGGTGGGTTCGGGGCCGCGGCTTCGCGGGATCGGCTCCGAGCAGTCCCCGGGCCAGGTACAGCTCCACCTCCCGCGCCCAGCGCCTCCAGGCCGGCCTTCAGGAGCAGGTTCTGCTCGAAGCAGTAACCGCCTCGGCGCCGCTCGATGAGCTTGCAGGCGACGTCCTCGAGCTCGAGTGACACCGGCTCGCCGCACAGCGGGGACAGCGTCTCGAAGGGGATCGAGGTGACGTGCGCCCGGTGGATGTCGGCCAGCTCGAGATCCTGACCCTCGAGCCCGATTCGGCGGAGGTAGGAATCGAGGTCGAACACGACTCTGACTGTAGTGCGGGAGCGCAATACTGAACCGGTGGCGCACGCCCCTCCCGCCCGACATCTGCTGCGCGCCAAGGACCTCGCCGACGCTCGCTACGCCGAGCAGCTGAGCGTCGAGCAGCTGGCGGCTCGCGCCGGACTCTCGCGGGCCCATTTCAGTCGCGAGTTCAAGCGGGCCTTCGGCGAAAGCCCGCACGCCTACCTGCTGACACGCCGCCTCGAGCGAGCCGCGTCGCTGCTTCGCGGCACCGACCGCCAGGTCCTCGATATCTGCCTGTCGGTGGGCCTGCACAGCCTCGGCTCGTTCACGACCAGCTTCACCCGGATGTACGGGCTCTCACCGTCGGCCTATCGCGCGGCCTTTCCGCCTGCCGCGGATATGGCGCTCGTCCCGGGCTGCGTGGTCCGCGCCCACAGTCGCCCGAAACGGCGCACTTTTCGAGAAGACACCGCCGCTTCCCAGGGTTAGTGTCACCGGCGAGTGAGAGTCCAACAAAAAGGAGAGCCGATGTTGCAGATCGCGAGCGCCCAGCTTTGGGTGCATGACCAGGAGGAGGCCCTGGCCTTCTACACGGAGAAGGTCGGCATGGAGGTTCGCGCCGACGTGACGCTGCCCGAGCTCGGTGGCTTCCGCTGGCTCAGCGTCAGCCCGGCCGGCCAGCCCGACGTGGCGATCGTGCTGATGGCGATCCCCGGGCCACCGATGATGGACCCCGAGACGACCGGGCAGGTTGAGGAGCTGATGGCGAAGGGCTTCGCCGGGACGGTCTTTCTGACGACCGACGACTGCCAGGCCGCCTACGAGGAGCTCAGCGCCCGTGGCGTCGAGTTCCACGAACCGCCCGAAGAGCGCCCCTATGGGATCGACTCGGGGTTCCGTGACCCCTCGGGCAACAGCATCCGCCTGTCGCAGCTCCGCGACATCGCCGAGCTGGAACTGGCCGCCCGGGCCGCGTCCGCCTAGACATCGACTCCGCCTCGCTGCTCGGTCCGCTAGCGTCCCGCGGGCCGAGCGGTGGAAAGGCGGGGATCGATGGTCCGGGCATACGAGCAGGGGCTGCAGGAGATCGGCGACGGCCTTTACGCCTACCTGCAGCCGGACGGCAGCTGGGGCTGGTCGAACGCCGGGCTGATCAGCGACGGCGAGAGCACGCTGCTGGTCGACACCCTGTATGACCTCGCGCTGACCGAGCGCATGCTCACCGAGATGCGCCGGGTCGTTCCGGCGGCGGCCCGGATCGACACGCTGGTGAACACCCACGCCAACGGCGACCACTGCTACGGAAACCAGCTCGTCTCGGGCGCCAGGATCGTCGCGACCGAGCGAACGGCCGCCGAGATGACCGAGCTCCCGCCGGCTGCGATGGCGGCGATCGTCGAGCAGGCGCCGAACATGGGCGCCCTGGGCGAGTTCTTCCTCAGCTGCTTCGGCGCCTTCGATTTCACCGGCATCGACCCGGTACTGCCGTCAGAGACGTTCAGCGGCGAGCTGACGCTCCAGGTCGGCTCACATGAGGTGCGCCTGCTGGAGATGGGCCCGGCGCACACCCAGGGGGATACGGTCGCCGCCCTTCCCGCCGAGCGCGTGATGTTCACCGGCGACATCCTCTTCAACGGCGCCCACCCGATCGCCTGGGCCGGCCCCGTGTCGAACTGGATCGCGGCCTGTGAGCGGATCGAGGCGTTGGACCCGCTCGTTCTGGTCCCGGGCCACGGACCCCTGGCCGAGCTGAGCGACGTGCGTGAGACGCGAGCCTATTTTGAATATCTCTACGAGCAGGCCCGTCTCGCCCACGCCGATGGGATGACTCCGCTGCAGGCCGCCCGGGCGATCTCGCTTGACCGCTGGGCCGACTGGGGCGAGCGCGAGCGGCTGGTGGTCAACATCGGCACGATCTTCGCCGAGCTCTCGGGTGAGGAGCCGATGAACCCGCTCGAAGCCTTCCAGCAGATGGCCGAGCTGGCCGCCGATCCCACGGGCGGCTGAGATGGCCGGCTGGGAGGACGTCCGGCGAGTCGCGCTCGGGCTGCCAGAGACGAGCGAGCGTGTCTCGCGCGGGAGCGCCCAGTGGCGGGTCAAGGAAAAGCTGTTCGTCTGGGAGCGCCCACTGCGGGCAAAGGAAGTCGAGGAGCTCGGCGAACTGGCGCCGGACGGCGAGATCATGGGCGCCCGAGTCGAGCACCTCCTGGCCAAGGAGGCCCTGCTGGCCGACGACCCTTCGGTGTTCTTCACGACGTCGCATTTCCAGGGCCACGCCTCGGTCCTCGTCCGCCTGGAGAGAATCGACGCCGAGACCCTCGATGAGGTCATCGTCGAGGCCTGGCTGGCCCGGGCCCCCGAGCGCCTTGCACGTGACTACCTGCAGCGCTCGGAGGAACCGTGACGGAAAGCGGGAGCGACGGGACTCGAACCCGCGACCTCTGCCGTGACAGGGCAGCGCTCTAACCTACTGAGCTACGCCCCCGCGGTTTGCCCGCGCGACCCGGGGGCACGCGGCGCCCCCCAGTATGCCAAGGCTTGATCGCGAGTCCCGGCTCGGGAAACTGGCTGGCCGGCCAGTCCTTGCTCTAGGCTGTGTCAATGGCGCTCGTCGGCCCTCCCCCGATGCTCAATCGCAAGCCGCTGTCGGTGATGTTCGAAGACCTGCGCGACGAGCGCTCGGCGAGCGCGAGCTTCCCGCCCGGGGAGACTAAATTCTCGCTGCAGCGGACTCGGGCCTTCGCCAACGAACCGCTGCCGGTGCTGCTCGAGAACTACGAGCGCTACGGCCCCGTCTTCACCACCCGGCTGCTGCACTCGAACACCGTCTGGATGCTCGGCCCGGCGGCCAACCACCACATCCTGGTCTCCCACGCCTCCAACTTCGAATGGCGCGAAGGGCAGTTCCGCGACCTCATCGGGCTGATGGGTGATGGCCTGCTGACGATCGACGGAGACTTCCACCGCCGCTCCCGCCTGATCATGCTGCCGGCCTTCCACCGCGAGCACATCGCGGCGTCTGTGGAGACTGTCCTTGACGAGACGGACGCGGCACTCGGGCAGCTCAGCCCGGGCAGCGAACTGGACCTCTACACCTGGACGAGGCATCTCGCGATGCGCATCGCCATGCGGGCCCTGTTCGGCCTGGACCCCGACGGCGGAAGGGCGCGGGCGATCGACGCGGCGGCGCTTTTCGAGGAGGCACTGGCCTTCTACTCCAGCGACTACCTGCTGCGGGTCTTCCGGGGACGCCGCTCGCCCTGGGGGAGGATGCAACAGGCCGCCCGCAAGCTGGACGATCTGATCTACACCGACATCACCGAGCGACGCCGCGATGGACGCCGCGGCGAGGACATCATCAGCCTGCTGCTCGACGCCGAGGACGACGAGGGCAACAGCCTCAGCGACCTGCAGATCCGCGACGAGGTCATGACGCTGCTGTTCGCCGGGCATGACACGACCACCTCGACGATCTCGTTCATGTTCTACGAGCTGGCCCGACACCCGGCGATCGCCGCCCGCCTGCGGGAGGAGCAGGACGCGCTGCTCGACGGCGGGCGCCCGACCCCGGCGCAGCTGCTCGGAGGCGAGCTGCCGCAGCTCGAGATGGTCCTGGATGAGACGCTGCGCAAGTACCCGCCCGCCTGGGTGGGCCCGCGGCGTGCGCGCGAGAAGTTCGAGTTCGAAGGTGTGACGGTGCCCGAGCGGGCGTTCGTCAACTACTCCTCCTGGGCCTCCCACCATCTGCCCGACGTGTTCACCGACCCCGAGGCCTTCCGGCCGGAGCGCTTCTCAGCCGAGGCCAAGGCGGCCCTGCCAAAGGGCGCCTACGTACCGTTCGGCGGCGGATCGCGCACGTGCATCGGGATGCGCTTCGGCCAGCTCGAGGTGCGCGCGATCGCCTCGCTGATCCTCGCCCGCTGCTCGCTCAGCCTGCCCGACACATTCAGGCTCAACATCCGCCAGATGCCGACCATAAGCCCGCAGGACGGCCTGCCGGTGATCGTCGGCGAGCGCCCCACGCGGGCCGGCGCCGAGCTCGCCGCGGCGGCCTGAGCGCCTGCGCTCCCGGCAACCGCCCGCTCAGTTGAGCAGCGCCTCGACGCTCAGCCGGTAGCTGAGCGGCCGGCGGCTCGCGATGCTCGCCCCGACGGACTCGATGTGCACGTGCGGGTTGGAGAACAGGGTCAGCTGGAAGCCTTCGATCAGGAACCCGA
Source organism: uncultured Solirubrobacteraceae bacterium (assembly GCA_963744035.1). Lineage (GTDB taxonomy): Bacteria > Actinomycetota > Thermoleophilia > Solirubrobacterales > Solirubrobacteraceae > Palsa-744. The sequence goes on from CAVURZ010000004.1 coordinate 328,106, forward strand.
CCGGATGGGCCACGAGGTTTCCGTCCTTGGCTTCGGCGCGCGCGTTCACCGCGGCGCCGATCCCGAACAGCCCGCCTCCGGCACGGACTTCGACATACCCTTCACGGCTGTTGAGCAGCGACACCGAGACGCCGGCCGGCAGCGCCGCGTCGGCCTCTGCTGCGGTCGTCGTGGCCTGGCCGTTGAGCTGATCGCCGCGCTTCTGCAGGCTGGCGTCGGTGAGTGTCAGCGAGCCCAGGCTCACCGACGTTGCCGTCAGGTCCATGTCCTTGACGCCGTGCGATTCCTGCAGCAGCGTCGAGGCCTGAGCGCTCGTCAGGGATAGATGGCCGGCTTTGATGTGGGCCGAGTCGGCGTCCCCCCAGAGCAGCTTCAGGGCCGGCCAGGCAGAGACGGAGACATGTTCCACCGTGCCGTAGCGCCCGATCCGCGAGGAGATCCGACGCGCGGCCACCCTCGGCAGGACGATCTGGGCGATCAGCACCACGAGCAGCAGGGCCCCCGTGACCAGGGCGAGGACCGTCAATGGACGCATGCCGCTCCGCATCCCCGCAAGCTTCGCAGGGATGCGGAGGGCGCATGCCGGGTGCGTCTAGGACAGCCCGTTCGCCTGCAGGAACTGTTTGGCGACGCTGGATGCCGACTGCTTGTCGATGCTGACGGCCGCGTTCATCTGCTGGATCGCCTTGGTGGTCAGCAGTGCGCTGACCTTGTTCAGCGTTTCGGAGAAGGCCGGCCCCTCGGCGCTGAGGACGCTCTTGCTGACGACCGGAGCGACGTTCTGGAAGCCGAACACGTACTTCGGGTCCGCGAGGATCTTGAACTTCCCGCTGAGCAGCTGCCCGTCGGTGGTGAACACGTCCTGGACATCGACCTGACCCGATTCCAGCGCCTTGTAGGACAGTTCGATCGCGATCGGCTTGAACGTCGGGCGGACGCCGTATTCGGCTTCCAGACCCTTCAGACCCTCAAAGCGCGTCGCGAATTCCGGCGCGGCCCCGAGGGTCACGCTCTTGCCGAGCGGCTTCAGGTCGGCGATGCTCGAGAGGCTGTGCTTGCTCGCGTAGCTGGGGAGCGTGGCCAGCGCGTCGGAGTCATAGAACGGCGTGTAGTCCAGCAGCGTCAGGCCGTGTTTTTCGACGTAGGCCTTGGCTTCTTCGTAGGCCGCTTTGGCGTTGGCCGGCTTCTTGGTCTGTTCGGCGATCGCCGAGAGCAGCGTGCCCGTGTACTCCGGGTACATGTCGATCTGCCCCGAGGTGAGCGCCTTGTAGGTGATCTCCGATGAGCCGATGTTGTCCTTCAGCGTGACCGTGAAGCCTTTCGCCTGCAGGGCCTGCGAATAGAGCGATCCGAGGATGTTCTCCTCGGCGAAGTTCTTGTCGCCGATCGTCACCGCCGGCTTGCCTGCGCCGGGCTGGCTGCTCGCCGCCGTTGAAGCTGTGCTGGAGGTGCTCGAGGAGGAACTGCTCCCGCAGGCCGCCAGTACGAGGCTCGCCGCCAGCAGCGCCAGCGCAGCCCAGATCACCCTGCCCCCCGTGCCCTTGTTCGTCCTCCTTCGAGTTCCTGTCATCTGCCGCCTCACTTATTTCGTTGTTTGTCTATAGGAAAGATATGGATTACGCCGCCGCACCATCGGTCAGGGTCTGTCCGAGCGTCCCACGGGAGCGTCGCCGTGAGCTTCGAAGCGGTGCGGGCGTGAGCAGCCACTGAACGCCGGTGAGGACACCCTCGACCGCGAGGGCGAGGAGGGCGACGCAGATCGCGGCGCCCAGGACGCCGGAGAAGTGATAGCTCGTCTCGTTCGCGATCACGTCGCCGAGGCTGCCACTGAAGCCGGCCAGGGAGGCGATCGTGGTTGTGCTGATGACGAACACGGCGGCCGTCCTGATGCCGGCGAAGATCAACGGAACGCCGAGCGGCAGCTCAACCCGGCGCAGGATTTCAAACTCGCTCATGCCGATCCCCCGGGCGGCATCGACGAGGTCGTCATCAACGCTGTCGACGGCGACATATGCGTTGGTGATCATCGGCGGCACGGCGAGAATCACGAGCGCCAGCTCTACCACGGTCAGGCCCAGCCCCAGGAAGGCGTCCCCGATCGCGAGGATCGCGAGGCTCGGCAGAGCCCGGCCGAGGTTCCCGAGGTTGATCGCCACGTAGGAGCCACGGTGCAGATGGCCCAGCCAGACGCCGATCGGCAGCGCGATGAAGGCCGAGATCAGGACTCCGATCGCGCCGACCTTGAGTGTTTCGAGCGTCAGGTGCACGAGGCTCGGCAGGCCGCTCTGGCCGGCGACGGCGCCGTTGTGGGCGATGAAGGTCAGTGCTTCTGAGAACTGGTTCACGGGACCCCCCTACCCCGCCCGGGCCCGCGCCCATGGGGTCAGCCGCCGTTGGGCCAGGACAAGCAGGCCGTCGGCCACCAGGGCCAGCAGGATCGCAAGGACACAGGCCGCGATCAGCTCCGTCTTGAACGGTCCCTCGCCGAGGGCCGTGTGGATCGGTACCCCGAGGCCTGCGTCATAGATCGTGTAGACGATCGTCGTCAGGGCAATGATCGTCACCGTCGCGATCCGCAGGCCGGCGACGATCGCCGGCAGAGCCAGCGGCAGCTCGACGCGCAGCAGGGTCTGCCGGCGGGTCATGCCCATCCCTTCCGCGGCCTCGAGAACTTCCGGCGGCACGGCGCGAAGGCCGGCCAGGGTGTTGCGGAAGAGGATCAGCAGGGTGTAGGAGACCAGTGCGATCTCGGCGGCGTAGACATTCGGGCCCACGGGTGCCACGAGCAGCTCGAACAGCGCCAGCGAGGGGATCGTGTAGAGGAATGTCGTGATCAGCAGCGTGGGGCGCTCGAGGAACCGGTAGCGGTGGGCGGCCAGCGCGAGGGCGAGCGACAGGGCAAAGCCGATCGCCACCGCCACCAGGCTGAGCAGCACATGGCTGCGCAGTGCCGGCCACAGCACGGTGCTCCAGTTCTCACGCAGCCAGTCCGTGCAGAAGAGGTGGTTGTGCACGACACAGCTCGAGCTCTGCGAGCCGTAGTTCGGGATCACCGGCCCGGCGCTCGCCGCGGGCCCTGATGCCAGCAGGCTCGACGCGCTCATGCCCGAGTCCCCGAGTGATCGGGCGAGGGCTCGTCGGCCTGCTTCGAGGCGGTGTCCGCGGAGAGGAGCTCCTGCAGCGCGCTCAGCGTGAGCAGGCCGCGAACGCGATCCTGGGCGTCGAGCACGGCCAGCGGGCGCCCGCCGGAGCTCAGCAGCATCGACAGCGCGTCCCGGACACTCACATCGCCCCCAACGCGCAGGGCCTGATCTGTGTCGCCATTCGACGGCGACAGCTCGAGGTCGCCGAGCGTCAGCAGGGACAGGCGCTTGATCGCGCGGTCGGCCCCCACGAACTGCGCGACGAAATCATCGGCCGGGCGGGTCAGGATCTCCTGCGGCGTGTCGTATTGGGCGAGGTGACCGCCCTCCCGCAGGATGGCGATCCGGTCGCCCATCTTGATCGCCTCGTCGATGTCATGGGTGACGAACACGACGGTCTTCCTGACCTTCGCCTGCAGGCCCAGGAATTCGTCCTGGAGATGGGCCCGGTTGATCGGGTCGATCGCGCCGAACGGCTCGTCCATCAGCATCAGCGGCGGGTCCGCAGCGAGCGCGCGGGCGACCCCGACGCGCTGGCGCTGGCCACCGGAGAGCTGGGCCGGGTAGCGCCTGCTCATCTGCGCGGGATCGAGCTCGATCAAGCGCAGCAGCTCGTCCACCCGCGCGTCGATCCTGGCCGTGGGCCAGCCGAGCATCCGAGGCACCGTGGCGATGTTCTGGGCGACCGTCTGATGGGGGAACAGGCCGATCTGCTGGATCACGTAGCCGATCTCCCGGCGCAGCTCGCGGGGGTCGCGCTCGAGCACGCTGCGTCCACCGAGCAGGATGTCGCCGGAGCTCAGCGAGACCATCCGGTTGATCAGCCTCATCGCCGTCGTCTTGCCCGATCCCGACGGGCCCACGAGAACGCACACCTCACCCGCCGGCACCCGCAGCGAGAGATCGGCGATCGCCGGCTCGCTCTGGCCCTCATAGAGCTTGCTGACGTGCTTCAGCTCGAGCTCGGCCGCCTGCGAGTTCTGCGGCGGCCCCTCGTTATGGGCGGTGTCTACGTTCTCCAAGGCAGGCTCACGGCAGGAGTGAGCTGAGAATAGCTGCGAGCCGCTCACTTACCCGGTTTACGCACAGAAACCTCACAGCTCCCGCTCGGGATTTGCCGATCCCGGCCCGCTAGCCTTGTTGCTCGTCCGCTGGGGCGCGTAGCTCAGTTGGCTAGAGCACCTCGCTTACACCGAGGGGGTCGCCCGTTCGAGTCGGGCCGCGCCCATCCCCCACACCGTCCGCCTTCCAGGCACCCGAGGCACCGAGAAATGACACCCGAGAAGCCCACCCGAATCGCTGTGATCGGCTCCGGCCCGGCCGGCTTCTACGCGGCGGGACACCTGCTGAAGGACGCCGAGGCGGGCTTCGAGGTGGACATGATCGAGCGCCTGCCGACACCCTGGGGGCTCGTCCGCTCGGGGGTTGCCCCCGACCACCCGAAGATCAAGTCCGTCACCCGCATCTATGAGAAGACGGCCGCCCACCCGCGCTTTCGCTACTTCGGCAACGTGACCTTCGGCGAGCACATCACTCGCGAGGAGCTGCTGCACCACTACCACGCCGTCGTCTACGCGACGGGCTCGCCGTCGGACCGTCCGCTGGGGATTCCCGGCGAAGAGCTTCCCGGCTCACACGCGGCGACCGAGTTCGTCGGCTGGTACAACGGCCATCCCGACCACACCGACCTCGAGGTCGACCTGCTCTCCGCCGAGCGGGCCGTCGTGATCGGCAACGGCAACGTCGCTGTCGATGTCGCGCGGATGCTCGTGCTGGCCCCGTCCGAGCTCGAGTCGACGGACACGGCCGATCATGCCCTGGAGGTGCTTGCGGCAAGCCGGGTCAAGGAGGTCGTCGTGATCGGTCGCCGCGGACCGGCGCAGTCGGCCTTCACCAACCCGGAGCTGCTGGAGCTCGGCGAGCTCGAGGACGCGGACGTGATCGTCGATCAGGCCGAACTCGACCGCGGCCTCGCGGTCGATGACCCCCACGCCGCCGAAGACGTGACCTCGCGGCGCAACGTCGAGATCCTGCGCTCTTACGCGCAGAGAGAGCCGAAGGGGCACCCGAAGCGGGTCGTGCTTCGCTTCCTGTGGTCACCGACGGCACTGCTTCCCCGCGAGAACAGCGGTCACCTCGGCGCCGTCGAGCTGGTCCGCAACGAGCTGGTGCTCAGCGATGACGGCACGCTGCGAGCGAAGGCCACCGACGAGCATCAGACGATCGAGGCGGGTCTGCTGTTCCGCGCGATCGGCTACCGCGGGATTCCGCTGCCAGAGGTTCCGTTCGACGAGCGGGCCGCCGTGATCCCCAACGACGGCGGCCGGGTCACGGACCCCGGCTCGGGCGAGCAGCTCCCGGGCGAGTACGCGGTCGGCTGGATCAAGCGCGGCCCCTCGGGCGTGATCGGCACGAACAAGAAGGACGCCCAGGAGACGGTCGACGCGATCTTCGACGACCTCGCCCGCAACAACGGCCATGCCTCTCACGAGCCCGATGAACCGGATTCGCAGAGGATCGAGGAACTGCTGCGCGAGCGCCAGCCGCGGCTCGTGACCTACGAGGGCTGGGAAGCCATCGATCGCCACGAGCGCGCTCTCGGCGAGGCCGCCGGCCGGCCCCGGGTGAAGCTCACGAACATCGATGAGATGCTCGCAATCGCCGCCGGCGAAGCCCCCTGACCACGCGCCCGTCCCTACCCCGGCTCGCGGGGCCATATGCCAGACTGTCGCGCGCAGGCCCCGTTAGCTCATCTGGTAGAGCGCCGGACTTTTAATCCGGTGGGGCGGGTTCGAGTCCCGCACGGGGCATAGCGCTTCGAGATCATCGCCTGGTGGCGCCCGTCCGGAGATCTGTGCTTTCGTTCACCACGTGGCCGCTGTGGAGAATCCGACGGGGGTGTCATGGGGACCGATCCCCATGCCCCACGTCGACGGGGTGTCGCATCGCTTCGTTGACGCCAAGGGCCTGAGAATGCACGTGGCCGAAGCCGGCTCCGGCCCGCCGGTGCTGATGCTGCACGGCTGGCCCCAGCACTGGTACGCGTGGCGCAAGGTGATTCCGCTGCTCGCTCCCCAGCACCGTGTGATCTGCCCGGACCTGCGTGGCCTGGGCTGGAGCGATGCGCCCGCGGGGCCCTACGCCAAGGCGGAACTGGCCGCGGACATCGTCAACCTGCTGGACGCCCTCGAGCTCGAGGAGGTCGACCTGCTGGCCCACGACTGGGGCGCCTGGGCCGGCTTCATTCTGTGCCTCGATCACCCTGAGCGCTTCTCCCACTATGTGGCGCTGAACATGCTCACGCCGTGGCCGGAACCGCCGTCGCTGGTGGGCCTTCTGGGAATCTTCCGGCTCTGGTATCAGGCGGCGCTGGCCATGCCCTGGCTGGGCGAGACACTGATGCGCCGCACAAGCTTCGTCCGTCGCGTGATCGGGACCGGCGCCGTTCACAAAGCGTGGAGCGAGCGGGACCTCGACGCGTTCGCCGATGTTCTGCGGGTGCCCGAGCGGGCCAGGGCATCGAGCAGGCTCTACCGGACATTTCTGTCGAGCGAGCTGCTGCCGTTCCTGCGCGACCAGCGCGGCGCTCAGCGGCTGACCGTCCCGACACTGATGCTGCACGGCACCCGCGACGTGGCGGTCGACCACCGGCGCCTCGGGCAATGGGAGATCCACGCCGATCAGATGAGCGTCGAGCTGCGTGAAGACTCGGGCCACTTCATCGCCGAGGAGCTGCCGGAGTTCGTCGCCGAAAGGGCCCTGGCGATGTTCGCCGCCCCGGCGACGACTGTCTCGCCCACCGAGCTGTAGCTCGCGCCTCAGGCGCCGGGGGTCACGACCGCCACGGCGTTGGCGGGGATGATCAACTTGAACGTGGCGTGGCTCGCCTTCAGCGGCACCGTCACCAGCCCGGTGCGGGCAGGGCCGAACTCCTGAACGTCGACGGTGGGGACGCCCTTGAGCAGCACGGCCTGGGTCGTCCGCTGCTCGTTGTCGAGGATCAGCGTCACCGCGCCGGTCGGGCCGCCCAGCGCGCTCGCCTGCAGTCCTCGGATCCCGGGCACGGTGCGAATCGAGGATCCGATCGGCATCCATTGGTTGAGGGCGACCATGGCGCTCTCGAGCGGGCGCGGCAGCAGTTCGGTCCCGCGCATGACGAACGGGTCATAGGGATCGCCGCTGAAGTGGAAGCGGACCTCATGGAAGCCGGTCTTCAGCGCTGCCAGCACGAACCGGACGGCCCACACGGCCGAGGCCGGCGAGTCTGAGACGCCCGCCTTGCCCCCGCAGGAGACCGAATTGGCCTCGGAGATGATCGCCGGTATCTTCGCCGCCGTGGCATCCGCGACGACCCATCCGAGCCCCGTCGGGGACGTTGCCGACGCTCGGCTCGAGCAGCCCCGAGATCGTCGCGGCGCGAGGCGTTCGGCAGACACTCAGCGGATAGACGTGGACGCCGAGGGTCCTGGCCGTGATCGCCTGGATGACGCGGGGCAGGGCGAGCCGCCAGCTGCGCGGCCCCGACAGTTCCGGGCCGATGACCGGCGCTCCGCCGAGGGCCGGCTGCAGCGAATGCGCGACCTGCAGATAGCGCCCGACATCGATCGCTTCTTCACCCGCGAGTGGCTTGTCCAACGAGGCGAAGTTCGGCAGGTAGTAGAGGTCGGGCTCGTTGGCCAGTGAGAAATCCAGGCCGTTGGTGGCGGCGCTCTGCGCACCGGCGACCATCGTGGAGGCCCAGGAGGGCAGGCCGATCCTGCCGTTGAGACCGACAGTCAGGGGATCTTTGCTGCTCGTCAGCAGGCAGTGCAGCCGGCTCCAGAACGCCCCCGGTAGCGAATAGGTCGACAGCCCTTCCCACGAGGTCGGCGCAAGGGGGGTGGCTTCGGCCGGCGCCGTGAAGTCCTGGCTCTGTCCGGCCAGCTCGATCGGCGGCGATCCCAGGCGCTGCAGCTCGCTCGTAAGCGCAGGTGGCGGGCATTCACCCGAGCCCAGGTCCTGGGCCATCACGGGATACTCCATCGAGAGGCCCACCGGCGCCATCGTGATCTCCGCGCCGGGAGTGCTGAGGAGCCCCGGGCCGAGGGTGATCTGCGACGGCGGTGGCACCTTCGGATGCGCCTTGCCCTTTGCGGACTTCGTCGGCTTCGTGGTGGCCGCCAGCGACGAAGCCCCGGGTGCCAGCAAAACGCAGATCGCCGCCAGTGCCCCCGCAACTGCGATCAGCGACCTGGCTCTTGCACGAATCGCGGCCATCCTGTCGCGGGATTCTGACGCGCAGGCGCCGGCGGCGCGCCGCGACAGGCCTGCCCGCGGGGCGCCTGAGAGGATGTCGGGATGTCAGCGCCCGAGCAGTTCACCGAGGAGGAGCGCGCAAGGCTGGCGCCGTTCGTCTCCGATCTCGATGCGCCCGTGTTCGCGCTGCGGAACCTGCCCCAGGCGACGATGGGTGCGATGTTCGCGCGCTACTCGCGCTACCCGGGGACGCTGAGGCGGCTGATGCTCGACGAGTTCGCGGAGGAGCTCGAGCGCCCGACGGGCTCCGGAGGCACGGGCGCAAGGCGCACCAGCGAGCTCTTTGAGCGCGTCCTCGGCGAGTACGGCGATGACTCCGTGGCGCAGCTCGGCGGCGCACACATCGCCTGCGAGTGGAGCTCCAACATCCTCACGAAGATCCTCCAGCGCCCGCGGCTGGGGGCCTACCTCGAGCAGTCGACCCGCTACATCGCCTACGACAGGCCGATGCCCGGCGGGGGCTACCGCTACTACCGCGACACCGAGCTCGGGCCCGGCTACACGGCCGCGATGGACGCGCTGTTCGACACCTATGCCTCGCTTCAGGGCCCTGTCGGCGAATGGGTGGCCGAGCACTTCCCGGCGGGCGAGGGCCAGTCGCCGCGGGCCCACGAGCGGGCGGTTCGCGCGAAGGCGCTGGACCTGCTGCGCGGGCTGCTGCCGGCGGCCTCCCTGTCCCACGTCGGCATCTTCGCGAGCGCCCAGACCTTCGAGCGGCTGATCCTCCATCTGCGCGCCCACCCGCTGGCGGAGGCGCGCGCCTGCGGGGAGGGGATGCTGAGCGCGATGCAGGCCGTGGCGCCGAGCTTTGTCACGCGGGTGCAGCGTCCGGAGCGCGGGGGCGAGTGGGTCACCTTCCTGCAGCGCCGCGCCGAGGCCCAGGAATCGGTGGCCGCACGCCTCGGCCTCGAGCGCGACCGCGTCAGCAGGCACTCGGGGGTCAGGCTGCTGCGGGTCGAGGGCGATGAAGAGCTGCTGCTGGCATCGCTGTTGTTCGAGGGCTCCGGCGTCGGCGAGGCGACGATCGCCGCACGGGTCGCCGAGCTTTCAGCGGAGCGGCGCAGCGAGCTGATCGCCGAGCTGGTGGGCCATCGCGAGAACCGCCGCCATCTGCCCGGGCGGGGTTTCGAGGCGCTCCGCTACCGCTTTGAGATCGTCTCCGACTACGGCGCCTTCAGGGACCTGCAGCGACACCGCATGCTGACCGCCCAGTGGCAGACACTCGGCCCGCATCTCGGTGGCGAGGTTCCCGAGGAGCTTCTGGCCGCCGGGGTCGGGGGCCATTTCGAGGCCGCACTCGAGCGCTCGCGCGAGGCCTGGCAGGCGCTCCGGGACGAGGGCCACACGCTCGAGGCGCCCTATGCCCTGTGCCTCGCCTACAGGATCCGCTACGTCCTGGACCTCAACGCTCGCGAGGCGATCCATCTGATCGAGCTGCGCTCCGGGCGCGAGGGCCACGCGGGCTATCGCGCCGTGGCACGACGGATGTATGAGCTGATCGGCGAGGTCCATCCGGGGGTCGCCGCGGCGATGTCCCATGTCGGCGAGGCCGAGCGGCCCGGGCTCGAGCGGATCCTGGCGGAGAGCCGGCTCGAGCTGCGTGGGCTGAGCGACAGCCCGATCACCTGAGCCCCGCGCCTGCCATCCGGGCGCATACGATGGGCCGATGGACGTCGCCGCCCGACTGCTCAGCGAGACGGCACGGCTGCCCAGCAGGGCCCACGAGGACGATGCCGCCTTTGACCTGCACGCCGATGAGAGCCTCGTCCTGGAGCCCGGACGACGCGCGACGGTGCGCACCGGCGTGGCCATCGCTCTCCCGGAGGGCTCCGCGGGGCTGGTCCTCCCGCGGTCGGGCATCGCGGCCCGCCACGGGATATCGCTCGTCAACGGCCCCGGCCTGATCGACCCCGGCTACCGCGGGGAGATCGCGGTGATCCTGCTCAACACCGACCTCGAGGACAGTTTCGAGATCGCCCGTGGTGACCGGATCGCTCAGCTGCTGATCGTGGAGAGCGCCCCTCACCGCCTCATCGAGGTCACGGGGGACCTCGATGAGACCACGCGAGGAGCCGGCGGATTCGGCTCCACCGGCCGCTGAACCGCTTCGCTCAGTGGCTCGCGACGGTCCTGTGGCGGCGCTCGTACAGCACACCTCCGCGACCGACGCCCGCGATCGCGCTCGCGATCAACGAGCCGACGATGAGATAGGCCAGAACGGCGATGCCCCAGTCGACCGTGATTTCCCGCTTGGGGTGCCCGGCGAAGGTGATCAGACCGGTGAACGAGCCGGCGAAGAAGTTCGCGCCTTCGTGGATCCCTTTGACGATCGTGTTGGACGAGTTCGCGTCGACGTCCCTGAATACGACCGCCAGAGCGATCAGTAGCGCGATCAGCGTCGCCAGCGTCATCACGAGGCGCGCCAGGGCCAGCGCCCCGGAGCCGGCGGCACCCACGGCCGCGGCACCGGCGTCCTGGGCCCGTCCGCGGCGGCCTCGCCGAGGTTCGCCAGGCGCTTCGCCGGCCTGCGTTTCGGGGGCCACTTCTTCATTGGCCGTTGTGCGCGCACGCGTCAAACCACGTCTCATCGAAACCTCCGTTCGGTCTCTCCTGGCTTTGAGGGCGGCGTTTGACACCGGCCGGCCCTTCGACTCGTTTCCTACCCGGCGAGGCGCGGGTCTAAGCCCCGCTGACCTTGAAAGCGGCCTACCTCTGACCCTTCGGAGGTTTTGATCGCGCGAGACGCACGCCGCGCTCGACCCACGGTTTCAACGCCCGCTTCGTCCTCACGCCCTCGGGCGCCACGAACACCCAGCCGTTGATCGGCTTGCCTCGCCTGAGCATCGGACTCGCGTGGGGCTTGGCCAGCAATGCCTGCGTCTCGTCGGCCTCGCAGTGCGCCAGCAACCCGCCGCGTCCGCTGACGCTGATCGACATGTGCCCGCCGATCAGGAAGGACAATCCTCCGAACATCGGCTTCTCGATGACTCCGACCTCCTCGGCCAGCAGCTCGCGGATGCGGTTGGCGAGATCCTCGTCGTAGGCCATGGCGCGATTATTCCAGCCGTGGCGACGGCCCTCTCAGGCGCTGCGGCCGAGCTGCCCGAGTACCCCGCCGAGACTCCCCACGCCCTGCCGGCGCAGGAAGCTGAGCCCCAGCAGAGCGACGATCACGCAGGTCACCGCGCCCAGGCCGAGGCCGGCGCGCGCCCCGGCGCCGGCCATGACCCAGCCGACGATCGGCCCGCCGATCGGCGTGGAGCCCTGGAAGGCCACGAACCACAGCGCCATCACCCGGCCGCGCATGCTCGGCGCGGCGGCGAGCTGCAGAGTCGAGTTCCCGCAGGACATGAAGGCGATACTCGCCGCACCGGCCAGGGCCAGCGCCAGCATCTCAAGCGCCAGGGTCGGGGCCAGCGCGGCCAGCGTCAACACGACGCCGAAGGCCGAGGAGGCGGCGATCAGGGTGGGTAGGCCCGTCCGTCCCTTGGCGGCCACGAACAGTCCGCCGATGACCGCGCCGAAGCCCATCGCGGCCGTCATGAATCCGTAGCCGGCCGCCCCGACATGCAGGCCGCGGCTCGCCATCACCGGCAGCGTCACCTGGAACTCATAGGCCAGCGCGCCGACGGCCCCCATCATCAGCAGCGGGGCGAACAGTTCAGGGCGGCTGCGAACGTAGCGCAGCCCCTCGCGCAGCTGGCCCGGCTCGTGCCCACTCGGCGGGCTGGGGTGGATCGCGCTTCTGTCGAGCGTGCTCAGCGAGGCGATCACGGCCAGGAAGCTCGCCGCGTTCAGCGCAAAGCACCAGCCCTCGCCGACGGTAGCGATCATGATGCCCGCGACGGCCGGGCCGATCGTGCGGGCGACGTTGACCAGCACCGAGTTCAGGCTGACGGCGTTGCGCAGGTTCTCCGGGCCGACCATCTCGAGCATGAATGACTGCCGGGCCGGGTTCTCGAAGGCGTTGTTCAGCCCCAGCCCCAGGGCAAGGAGGCCGATCTCCCACACCGTGACCGAGCCCGACAGCGTCAGCACGGCCAGCAGGAGCGCCTGCAGCCCCATGGCGGCCTGTAGCGCGACCATCAGCCGGCGCTTGTCCACCCGGTCGGCGATCACGCCGCCGTAAGGGCCGAGCAGCAGCACGGGAAGGGTCTGCAGCGCGACGATCACACCGAGCGCCGTGGAGGACCCGGTGAGCGTGAGGACCAACCAGGCCTGTGCGGCCATCTGCATCCATGTGCCGATCAGTGAGATCGACTGCCCTGAGATGTAGCGGCGATAGTTGGGGATCGCCAGCGAGGCGAAGGTCACCCGTCCGATCCGGTTGAGCCTGGTCATTGGCCGTCCTTGCGCATCAGCTCGGCCATCTCCTCGAGCGCCGGGAGCGCCTCCCAGATCCGCTCGCGATCCTCCTCGGGGAGCTCGGCGAGGTGGGCCGCGAGGGCCGCGGCACGTTCCTGGTTGATTCGCTCGCGCAGCCGCGCACCGGTCGTCGTCGCCTCGACCCGAGCCGCCCGGCGGTCGTCGGGGTCAGGGGTGCGGCGAATCAGGCCGCCGTCGGTCAGCTGGGCGACGATCCTCGAAAGCATGGTCGGGTTCAGTGACTCTGTCTCGGCCAGCGCGGCCAGACCGATCGGTCCTCTGCGGACGATCGTGAACAGCACCGAGATCTGCGACGGCGTGAGTCCGGCGCCGGCCCTGGTGGGGCGCAGACGGCGGCCCAGCTTGCCGATCACGGCCCGCAACCGCGCGATGTCCTCCAGCTGCTGCTGCTCGTTGCCCGCCGCCTTCGTTGCCTGGCCCGCCATCCAGCCTCACCTGTCCAATTTACTTGCTTGCCAGCAAGCATTATAGAAGGTGCCGCGTGGTTATCAGCGTAGATTCGCGGTCCTAGACGGCGAGTGCCTCTCCCTCGCGCTCCTCCGCCTCGATCAGGGCGTCGACGGGGACCGGCTGCGCACTCCGTGGAGCGCGCAGCAGCAGTGCCGCCACGAGCGCACCGAGGAGGCAGAAGCCCGCGCCCACCAGGAAGGCAAGGTCGAAGCCGCTGGTGAGCGAGTGGGCGAAGCCACTGGCGGCATCACTTCGCGTGCGGGAGTCGGCGATCGTGCTGAGGATCGCCAAGCCCAGTGCGCCTCCCATCAGCCGGGAGGTGTTCAACAGCCCCGATCCCAGGCCGCTCTGCGACGACGGCAGGCCCTGCATCGCGACGATCGTGGCCGGCACCAGCGAGAGGCCCATGCCCAGTGCGGTGAGCACGGCGCCCGGCAGCACGGCGGCGATGTAGCTCTCATGCGGCGAGATACCCGTCAGCAGCAGCAGCCCGACCGTTGCCGTCCCCATGCCCGTGGTGATCACAGGCTTCGCGCCGAATCGGGCCACCAGCTTCGGGGCCAGCGTCGAGGCGGTACCGATCGAGACGGTCATTGGCAGGAACAGAAGTCCCGTGACGATCGCGTCGAAGCGCAGGACCTGCTGGAGATACAGGGTCAGGAAGAACCAGACGGGGAAGAAGGCCGCGTAGAGCAGGACCACGACCAGGTTGGCGATCCGCAGCTGACCGGTCCGGAACACCCCGAGGGGAACCAGCGGCACCTTGGCGACGCGGGCCTCCACGAACAGGAAGCCGATGCCCATGGCGATACCGGCAAGCAGCGGCACGATCACACCGGCCGAGCTCCAACCGAGCGTGTCGGTGCGCACGATCGCGAAGGTCAGCGCGACGAGGCTGCCCGTCACGAGCACCGCTCCTGCCACGTCGAAGTGACGTGTGCCCTCGCGCGGCCGCGCCGCGGGGATCACGCGCAGTCCGTAGACGATCACGAACAGCCCCACCGGGACATTGATGGCGAAGATCGCCGGCCAGCCAAGACCCTGGGTCAGGACCCCCCCGAGCAGCGCGCCGGAGGACGCACCGAGCGCACCCATCGCTCCCCAGGTGCCCAGCGCGCGGTTTCGTTCGGGGCCCTCCTTGAACGAGCTGGTCAAGATCGCCAGCGTCGCCGGTGAGAGGATCGCGCCGCCGAAGCCCTGAAGCGCCCGGGCGCCAAGCAGCAGCCCGCGCGAGCCGGCCAGGGCGCAGGCCAGCGAGGAGAGCGTGAACAGGGCGGTGCCGGCGATGAACACGCGGCGACGTCCGAGCAGGTCGGCGCAGCGCCCACCGAGCATCAGAAAGCCGGCGAAGGTGAGCGTGTAGGCGTTTACGACCCACTGCAGGCCGGTCGTCGAGAAGCCCAGGCCGCTGCGGATCTCCGGCAGCGCGACGTTCACCACCGAGACGTCCAGGATCACCATGAACTGGGCCAGGCAGACGATCAGGAGGAGGGCCCGCTTGCGCTCTGCAGGAGCTGTGGAGATGCTTGGCGTGGAATTCATGCCGTCAGTGTGCGACACTTCTTATCCAAGTAGTAGAGAAGGGTTTATCATGGTAGAAAATATGACTGCCTCGGCACCATCAACAGCGCTGGACCCGTCCGTCCCGCCGATCCTCACCTCCGTCGGCAACGGGCAACGCAGGCGCGAGGAGCTCGCGGACTTCCTGCGCATGCGCCGCGCGGCGCTGAATCCCGAGGAGGTAGGACTCCCCGCCGGCGGCCGCAGGCGCACCCCCGGGCTGCGCCGCGAGGAGGTCGCCTCGCTGGCCGGGATCGGGACCACCTGGTACACCTGGCTCGAGCAGGGCCGCGATGTGCGCGCCTCGCTGGACGTGCTCGAGGCGCTGGCCCGCGCGCTCCGTTTGAATCAGGCCGAGCGCACCCATCTGATCCTGCTGGGCCGCGGCGAGGCGCCGCCGCCCTGCAAGGGCCCGGTCGAGCGCGTCTCCCCGACGCTGCGCCGGCTGATCGAGAATCTGGGCCCGAACCCGGCCTACATCCTCGGCCGGCGCTGGGACTACCTCGCCTGGAATGACGCCGCCGTCGCCCTGCTTGGCGATTTCGCCGCCATCCCCCGCCCTGCCCGCAACCACGCCTGGCTGACCTTCACCGACCCGTCCAGGCGCGAGATGTTCAGCGACTGGGAGCGAAGCGCTCGCGTGCTGGTTGCCAAGTTCCGGGCCGACAGTGCACGCCATATCGGCGATCCTGAATTCGAGTCGCTGATCAGTGCCCTGCGAAAGACCAGCCCGGAGTTCTCACGTGCATGGGATCGCCATGAGGTCTCCCACAGCGGCGAGGGCCGCAAGGATCTGCGCCATCCACTTGCCGGGACGATGTCCTTCTCCCACGGCGTCTTTCATCCACAGGAGCGCTTGGAACAGCGCCTGATCCTCTACACCCCGCTGCCCGACAACGACACCGCCGAGAAGCTCGCCGAGCTGATGCGCCAGCACCCGCGCCCCTCGCCGCCGGTGCTGCCGGCCCGCTCACCGGCGCTCGTGCTGGCCGCCGACTAGCGCACCTTCGGGGGCACCGCCGCTCACGAAAGCGGCGCCCCCTGTGGTGCACGATCCCTACGCTGCCGCGACAGCCGCCTCGGCGTCGCTGTAGATCTCGCCGCGCTCGGCCTTCTCCACCAGCGAGGCCGGCGGCTCGAAGCGCTCTCCATAGGCCTCGGCGAGCTCCCGGGCCCGGGCGACGAAGCCGGCGACGCCGCCCTCGTAACCGTTGATGTACTGCAGCACTCCGCCGGTCCAGCCGGGGAAGCCGATGCCCAGGATCGAGCCGATGTTGGCGTCGGCGACGGACTCGATGACGCCCTCGTCGAGGCACTTGACCGACTCGATCGACTCGATGAACAGCATCCGCTCCTCGAGGTCCTTGAGCGAAATCGCAGCGGGATCGCTCGTCTCGGGGAACATCTCTTTCAGTCCCTTCCACAGACCCGTCCGCTTGCCGTCGGCGTAGTCGTAGTAGCCGGCTCCGGCGAGCTTGCCACCGCGGCCGGCGTCGAGCATTTTGTCGACGATTTCAAACGACGGCCGGTCCTCCCAGGTGCCACCTTCGGCCTCCACGGCCGCCTTCGTGGCGTCGCGGATCTTGCGCGCCAGGTTCAGGTTGAGCTCGTCGCTCAGCTGCAGCACCGGGGCCGGGTAGCCGGCCTGGTTGGAGGCCTGCTCGATCGAGGCCGCAGGGACCCCCTCGAGCAGCATGCCGACGCCCTCGTTGATGAACGTCCCGATCACCCGGCTCGTGAAGAACCCGCGGCTGTCGTTGACGACGATCGGCGTCTTCTTGATCTGTTTCGCCACATCCAGAGCGCGGTAGAGGGTCTCCTCGTTGGTCTTCTCGCCCTTGATGATCTCCAGCAGCGGCATCTTGTCCACCGGGCTGAAGAAGTGCAGCCCGATGAATTCCTCCGGTCGGGTCACGCCCTCTGCCAGCTCGGTGATCGGCAGCGTCGAGGTGTTCGATCCGAGCAGGGCGCCCTCGGCGAGGTGCGGCTCGATCTCGGCGAACACCTGCGCCTTGACGGCCGGGTCCTCGAAGACCGCCTCGATCACCAGGTCGGCACCTGCCGCCGCCGCCGGATCATCCGTGGGCGTGATCCGAGCGAGCAGCTCGTCGGCCTTCTCCTGCGTGGAGCGGCCGCGCGAGATCGCCTTCTCGAGCAGGCCCTGTGAGTAGGACTTGCCCTTTTCGGCGGCCTCCAGCGAGACGTCCTTCAGGACAACCTCGATGCCGGCTTTGGCGCACACGTAGGAGATCGCCGCGCCCATCATTCCGGCGCCCAGCACGACGACCTTCGTGGCCTTGAACGGCTCGATGCCCTCGGGCCGGTTGCGGTCCCCGTTGACCTGCTGCAGGTCGAAGAAGAACGCCTGGATCATGTTCTTGGAGACCTGCCCGGTGAGCAGGTCCACGAAGTAGCGACCCTCGATCTCGATGGCCGTGTCGAAGTCGACCTGGGCACCCTCCACGGCCGCGGCCATGATGTGGTGCGGGGCCGGGTAGTTGGCGCCCTTCAGCTGCTTGCGCAGGTTGGCCGGGAAGGCCGGCAGGTTCTGCGCCAGCTTCGGGTTCGACGGGGCACCACCCGGGAGCTTGTAGCCCTTGACGTCCCACGGCTGAGCCGCCGGCTCCTCCTCGGCCGCCTTCTGCTTGACCCAGGCCTTGGCGGCCGGGACGAGCTCATCCTGAGAGGTCACGACCTCGTCGAGGATTCCCGCCTCCAGGGCCTTGTCCGGGCGCAGGCGCTGACCCTGCATCAGAAGCTTCATCAGCGCGTCGACGATCCCCAGCATGCGGACCGTCCGCACGACACCGCCGGCGCCGGGCAGAAGCCCCAGCTGCACCTCGGGGAAGCCGAGCTGGACGCTCGGGCTGTCCACGGCGATGCGGTGGTGCGTGGCCAGGCAGATCTCAAGTCCGCCGCCGAGGGCGGCGCCGTTGATCGCCGCGACGACCGGTTTGCCGATCGTCTCCAGCCGGCGCAGCTGCGCCTTGCCGGCCCGAACCATCTCGGCCAGCTCCGGCGCATCGTCCTTCGTCGCGGCCTTGAGGTCGTTCAGATCGCCGCCGGCGAAGAAGGTCTTCTTCGCCGAGGTGATGACGATGCCGGTGATCTCGTCCTTCTCCGCCTCGAGGCGGTCAAGCGTCGCGGCCATCGATTCCGCGTAGGCGCGGTTCATCGTGTTGGCCGACTGGTTCGGGTCGTCCAGGGTCAGCAGGACGATTCCATCCTCGTCCTTCTCCCAGCGGATCGTTGTTGACTCAGCCATTGTCAGATCGCCTCCACGACGGTCGCAATTCCCATACCGCCACCGACGCACAGCGTCGCCAGCCCATAGCGTCCACCGGTGCGGTGGAGCTCCTCGATCATCGTGCCGAGGATCATCCCGCCGGTCGCGCCGAGCGGGTGACCCATCGCGATCGCCCCGCCGTTGACGTTGACCTTCTCCATGTCCAGGCCCATGTCGCGGACGAAGCGCAGCACCACGGCCGCGAACGCCTCGTTGATCTCGACCAGGTCGAGGTCATCGACCGTCAGGCCGGCCTTGGCCAGAGCCTTCTTGCTGGCCGGCGCGGGGCCCGTGAGCATGATCGTCGGGTCCGCACCCGACAGCGCCGTCGCGAGGATCCGGGCCTTCGGCTTCATGCCCAGTTCCTCACCGGTCTTGGCGTTGCCGATCGTGACCAGCGAGGCACCGTCGACGATGCCCGAGGAGTTGCCGGGGGTGTGGACGTGGTCGATCTTCTCGACCCAGTGGTACTTCTGCAGCGCCACCGCGTCGAAGCCGCCCATGTCGCCGATCGCGGCGAACGAGGGCTTCAGGCCGCCCAGCGTCTCGACGGTCGTGCCGGGACGGATGAACTCGTCCTGGTCGAGGATCACGTTGTCGTTGAGGTCCTTGACGGGGATCACCGTGTTGGCGAACCGGCCCTCGGACTGCGCGGCCCAGGCACGCTCCTGCGAGCGCGCGGCGTAGGCGTCGACGTCCTCGCGGCTGAACTCCTCGATCGTCGCGATCAGGTCAGCGCTGACGCCCTGCGGCACGAACGAGGTGTCGTAGTTGGTCTCCGGGTCCATCGCCCAGGCACCGCCGTCGGAGCCCATCGGGACGCGGGACATCGACTCCACGCCGCCGGCGAACACGAGGTCCTCCCAACCGGAGGCGACCTTCTGTGCGGCGATGTTGACTGCCTCGAGGCCCGAGGCACAGAAGCGGTTCACCTGGACACCGGCGACGGTGTCAGGCAGGCCGGCCTTGATGGCGGCGGTCTTCGCGATGTCGGCGCCCTGGTCGCCGACGGGCGAGACGCAGCCAAGCACCACGTCGTCGACGCGGGAGGGGTCAAGTTTCTCGTTGCGGACAAGCGTCTCGTGCATCAGGCCCACCACCAGGTCGACTGGCTTGGTGCCGTGCAGCGATCCGTTGAACTTGCCCTTGCCACGCGGTGTTCGGATCGCATCGAACACCAGCGCCTCGGTGGCTGCCATCAGTCGGACCTCCTGGGTCGTAGTCCCGCGGTCGACCCCGGCACGGGGAAGCGGGGTAAAGGGTGCCTTCGCGCGAAACGCTACCACAGAAACGTTCATGCATGAATGCAAATATGATTAGGATCGACTGATGCCCCATGCCACCAATCAGGCGCCCGCTCGCCGCAGCCAGGCAGAGCGCAGCGCGTCCACCCGCGAGGCCCTGCTCGACGCGACGATCGCCTGCCTGGTCGAGGATGGATACGCGAACACCACGACCAGCCGCGTCGCCGAGCGGGCCTGTGTCTCTCGCGGTGCCCACCTGCATCACTTCCAGACCCGCCAGGCGCTGCTGGCCGCCGCCATGGAGCACCTCGCCGAGCGCCGCGGCGAGCAGCTGCTGGCCGCGGCGGAGAAACTCCCGGAGGGCCCTGACCGCCTCGCGGCCAGCCTCGACCTGCTGTGGTCGACATACGCGAATCCCCTCTACCAGGCCGCCCTCGACCTCTGGACCCACGCCCGGACGGACCCGGAGCTGCGCGAGCGCCTGAGTGTCGTCGAGCGCGACCTCGACCGCCAGACGCTGCGACTCGGACCGACGCTGTTCGGCGAGCTCGCCGAGCGGCCCGGCTTCGACCACCTGCTCGAGATGGCCCACGCGACGATGCGGGGCCTTGCGCTGCTCGACACGCTTCACCCCGGCGGCCGGCGCAACAGCCGCCAGTGGCCCTACTGCCGGGCACGACTGGTGGAGATGTTCGAGAACGCCGCTCCGCGGGGCTGAGAGCAGCAGGCGGCCCCGCCCGCGAGGATCGCTCCCCACGGGCGGGATACCTTCCCCTTACGGCAGGACAGCCTCTACTTCTTTGGTCAGCTGCGCGTGGCCTTTGACATTCGGGTGGTAGCTTTCTTCGAGCGGGTTTGATTGCCCGTTGAGCCACTCTTCCGAGGCGCAGACCGCGTGGTTCGCGAACGCGCTGCGTGGGTCCACAAAGGTGAATTTGTGGGCTTCGGCGCGGGCTTTGATGGCCGCGTCGAGTTTGTCGGCGGTTTCGTTGAGTTTCTTCTCGTTCGACCCCGTCAGGAAGTTGGCGTTGCAGGTCGTTCCCGACGCGGTGAACAGGTGCGGATATCCGAGGATCACGACATGCGCGGTGGTCGCCTTGGCTCGGATGTCGTTGTAGGTCGTGTCCAACACGCCCGGGAGCGTTTTGGCGATGTAGTTGTTGGCTTCGGTTATCGCGCTGCCGCAGGTGAAGTAGTAGAGCGCGCAGTTGATGATCACGTTGCTGAAGCCGGCGTCGTTGCCGCCGATCGACAGCGTCACCAGCGCCGTGCTCGAGCTCAGCGTGCCCAGCTGTTTGGCGATCACATCCGACGTCTTGGCCCCGCTGCAGGCCTGGAAGCTGAGCGTGTAGCCCTTCGCCGCAGCGACCTTCGGCCCGTAGGCTTCAGGGCTGCGCTTGCAGCTTGGTTCTTCGCTGTAGAACGTGCGTGTCCCGACGCCCGAGGCGTATGAGTCCCCCAGGTCCACATACTGCGATGCCGCGGCCGATGCCGCCGGCAGGATCGCTGCGAACACGACCGCAGCCACTCCGACGATTCGAAGTCGCTTCCCCATATCCCTTTTCTCCCTCTCCCTTTGGGTGCCGCCCGTGCCCCCAACGCAGGCTCCCCGGGCGCGTGCCGTTCTAACCTAACGGCGCTCGCTCGCCCCCGTCAACCGTCGCGGCCGGCCTGCCGTGCGCGGCCGAGATGGCGGCGCAGGAAATGCAGCTGATCGGCGACGGCCCGCTCGAACGGCTCGCCGCCGTAGATGTCGAAGTGACCGATCGGATAGGTCCGCACCTCGGCCCGGCCGGTCGCTCTCCAGGCCGCGTCCTGGGCGGCCTTGACCGGCACCACCGCATCCCTGTCGGCGATCTGGATCAGGATCGGGCAGGGCAGGCCGTCGGCCTGGCGGCCCGGTCGGTACATCGCCAGCCCGAGCAGCACCCTGGCCGTCACCTCGTTGCGCCAGCTGGACCCCGTGATCGCCAGGTAGCCGGGTTCGGCATCCGGCGTCGTCATGGCCGCCACGCTTCCCGGCGGGCCGACCGCGGGAATCATCACGGGCGCCCTTCCCCGGTAGGAGGCCGCGAGGTCGCGTAGGCCCATCACGCTCGAGCGCAGCAGCTGTCCCGCGCCTGCGTAGTCGACGAGCTTCGCCACCGTGGTCAGCCCGTCCATCCCCGGCACCTGCGAGATCACGGCCGCGACCCTGCCGTCGGCGACCGCCACGGGCACGACGTGGCCACCTGAGAAAGAGGACCCCCACAGGACGATCCGCTCGGGATCGACCCCGTCCAGCGTCCGGGCGAAGGCGATCGCGGCGAGATAGTCCTGCTGCTGCTTTGCGATCGAGAGCAGCTGTCGAGGCTCACCGTCTGAGAGGCCGAAATGGCGATAGTCGAAGGCCAGCGCGTCGAGGCCTGCGGCGGCGTAGCGCTCGGCGAACGGAATCAGACCCGAGTCGACGGTGCCGGCGAACCCGTGTGCCAGGACGACACAGGGACGCCGGCCGTGCTCGTCGAGGAACTCGTCACCGCTTCCCTGCAGGTGGACGCCGGCGCAGCGGATCCCGGTGCTCGTGAACTCGACGGCCGTCATGCCCGCGCCCCGGAGTGGTCCATCGAGCGGCCGGCCGCATCTCGTCCCGTCGGCGCACCCGCCCGGGCGCGCTCCTGCCCTGCGGGGATCGTCCGGCTTTCGAGCTCCCGCTTGTAGGAGTACCACTCGAGCTGCATGGTGTGACGTGGCTTGTTCAGGAAGTGGCCCGTGTGGAAGGCCTCATCGGCGATGATCTCCCGGCCCATCTCGGCATCCTCCGGTGGCGCCCAGTCACCACTCAGCCAGCGCGCGGCGAGCTTCGACTGCAGCTCGGAGAAGGGGAAGATCGTCGGGATCGGCTGACCCAGGCCGATGAAGGCGAGATCGTCGATGCCCGGTTTGAGCATCCGCTTGTAGAGCGGCAGGACGTTTTCGGGGGCGCTCAGGAAGTCCGGATCGAAGAACGGGAAGCTGATCCGGTAGCCCGTCGCGTGGATGATCACATCGACCGGCTCGACCGAGCCGTCGGCGAAGCGGACGCGATCGCCCAGCAGCTCGGCCACGTCGCCCTTGCCGACCGCGTCGCCGGCCCCCAGCCGCCCAAGCAGCTCGCTTGAGACCGTCGGGTGGGCGTCGAGGAAGTTGTGGTTGGGAGTCGGCAGGCCGAAGTCCTCCATCCGCCCGGAGAAGATCCGCGGCAGGATCCGCCCCATTCGCCGTTGCAGCCCGGCCGGGATCATCGGATTCGACTTGACGATCTGGTCCGCCGGCTTGCCGAACAGGTACTTGGGCACCACGTATGCGCCCGAGCGAGTGGACAGGTAGACGATCTCCGAAACCGTCTTTCGCCCCAGCTCGGAGACGATGTCCACGGCGCTGTTGCCGATACCGACCACCAGCACACGCTTGCCGTAGAGGTCCAGCGGCGTGCTCGGGTCGATGTAGTCGTGCGAGTGGATCTGCGGGCCGTCAAAGGTCCCGGGGAATTCGGGGAAGCGCGGGTCCCAGTGATGGCCGTTACAGACCAGCAACGCATCGAAGCTCTCGCTGGAGCCGTCGGAGAGCGTCACGGTCCAGCCGCCCCGTGGGCCCCGCTCCGCCCGCTCGACCCTGGTGTTGAAGCGAATGTTCCGCCGCAGGTCGAACGCGTCGGCGTAGTCGCGCAGCCACTCGAAGATATGGGTGTGATGGGGATAGTCGGGGTAGCGGTCGGGCATCGGGAAGTCCCGGAAGGAGATCGAGGGCTTCGAGATGTCGATGTGCAGCGAGCGGTAGGCCGATGAGACGCCGTTGGGGTTCTGGAAGTACCAGTTGCCGCCGACCTCATCCGAGGCCTCGAAGCAGACGTGCGGCACACCGAAGTCGGCCAGGGACTTGCAGGCCGTCAGTCCGCTGACACCGGCGCCGATCACGCAGACTCGCGGCATCTGCGCCATCGGGGCTCCTAGGCGGTCCGGGCTGCGGGTCGGCGCTCGGCCCAGGGCCGGGCCGCTTCGAGCTGCGCCGCGAGGGCCAGCAGGCAGGCGTCCTGCCAGGGCCCGGCGAGCAGCTGGACGCCGACGGGGACGTCCTCCTCGGTCCAGTGCAGCGGCAGGCTCACGCCGGGCAGCCCCGTGACGTTGCCGAAGGCGGTGAAGGAGACGCTCGCGACGACCTCGAACACGGGAGCCTCGGGCGTCGCGTGAGCGGCCTCCATCAGAGCACCCGCCGTGCGGCGGCAGGATCGCGGAGGTCGGGGAGAGCAGGACATCGAAGTCCCGGCCCCAGCGGGCCACCTCGCGGCGGCTGAGCAGCTCGAGCGTACGGGCGGCATGGACGTACTCATAGGCGCCCGTCTCGCCGGCCAGCTGGCGCTGGTGGCGGATATGCGGCTCGGTCTTCTCCCACTCCACGCCGTCGTAGTCGGCCAGGCCGCCCTGGGTCAGGGCGATGAACGGCGGGACCATCTCTTCGGAGATCGTCGGCACCTCGACCTCCTCGACGCTGTGGCCCAGCTCCTCGAGCAGGGCGCCCGCCGAGCGCGCCGCAGCGACGCAGTTCTCATCGGTCGGGATGCCCAGCGGCGCCTGGGCCATCAGCCCGATGCGCAGCCGCCCGGGATCGCCGGCCGCCGTCTCGGCGAAGGGGCGCTCGGGGACCGGCGCGTTGTACCAGGCCAACCGGTCGGGGCCGCTGATCGCGTCCAGCGCGACAGCCGACTCCGCCACCGTGCGCGAGACGACACCCTCGACGACCGCGCCCAGCCAGCTCTGCGCGAGTCGCGGAACGCGGCCGCGGCTCGGCTTGAAGCCGACCAGGCCGCAGTAGGCGGCGGGGATCCGGATCGAGCCGCCGCCGTCGTTGGCATGGGCGATCGGGAACATGCCGCCCGGCGACCGCGGCGGCCGCCCCGCCGCTTGAGCCGCCCGGCGAGCGGTTCGTGTCCCAGGGGTTGCGCGAGGGACCGAAGCGGAGGTTCTCAGCCGCCGTGATGACGCCGAACTCCGGCGTGTTGGTCCGCCCGCAGAGCACGAAGCCGGCTGCCACGAGCGCATCGACGACCAGCTCGGACTCCTCGCTCGGGCCCTCGGGGGCGCCGTGGGATCCATATGTCACAGGCCAGCCCTTGACCGGCGTCAGGTCCTTGATCGGGATCGGCACGCCCAGGAACGGCGCCTCCTCGCCGGCCTCCAGGCGACGGTCGGCCTCGGCCGCATCGGCCCGTGCCTGCTCGTCGTTTCGCCAGGTGACGGCGTTCAGCTCGGGGTTCCTCTCGTCGACCGCCTGCAGGCAGGCATCGAGCAGCTCGACGGCGGAGAGCTCGCGGCGGCGCAGCGCGGCGGCGAGCTCGAGGGCGGAGGATGTGGGGCTCAGATCGGACATCGCGCGACCCTACCACCAGGCCATGTGTGCCAGGTGTCACATGCGGCCTCGATAGACTCGCCGGATGGCCAGGGAGCGCTACGACGTCGCGGGGCGGACCGTCTTCGTCACAGGGGCGGCGCGGGGTATCGGCGCGGCAGCAGCGGAGCGCCTGCACGCCCGCGGCGCGAACGTCGCGCTCGTCGGCCTCGAGCCCGAGCGCCTCGAGCAGCTCGCGGCAAGGCTCGGCGCAGCGGAGCCGCCTTCTTCGAGGCCGACGTGACAGACCTCGATTCGATCGAGGCGGCCGTCGCGGGAACCGTCGAGCGCTTCGGCGGCATCGACGTCGCGATCGCCAACGCCGGCCTCTCCTTCACCGGCTCGATCGCGGCCGGGGCTCCCGAGCAGTTCGAACGCACGCATCGATGTCAACCTGATGGGCGTCTGGCGGACCGACCGGGCGGTGATCGGCGAGATCACCCGCCGCCGCGGCTACCTGCTGAACATCGCCTCGCTCTCGGCGATCGCCCACGCTCCGCTGATGGGCGCCTACACGACGGCCAAGTCCGGCGTCGAGGCGCTGAGCGACGCGCTGCGCATGGAGACGGCGCCCACCGGGGCGCGCGTCGGCTGCGCCTACTTCGGCTTCATCGACACCGACCTCGTCCGCGCCAGCTTCGCGCTGCCGACGACCAAGCGGCTGAACGAGTCGCTGCCCGAGCTTCCTGGTCAGGCCGGCGCCCCTCGTCAACGGCGATCGACGCGATCGAGCGCGGCGTCGATCGGCGCGCCTTCCGCGTCTACGCGCCTCGCTGGGTCGCCGCCGCCCGGGTGCTGCGCGGCATCTCCCAGCCGCTGAGCGAATGGCAGACGATGCGCGACCCGCGGCTCGGCGAGAGCATCGACCTGTCGGACTCGTCGAACGAGGCAGCGACCCATGACCCGGTGCTCGGCGTCGCAGCCCACGCGCTCGAGGAGCGCCCCGGCGTCACTCAGCCCGGCTGAACTGCACGATCGCGACGGCCAGCATGATCAGGCCGAGGATGCCCGAGCGACGGCCACCTCGAGCGAGCGTCGGGAACCTGCCAGCCCCACCAGGTCACGCCCGGGGACGAGCACTGAGCGGGCGGTCGCCGGAGATCTCCAGGTTTGCGAAGACGATTCGGCGAATCGGGTCAACGGCGTAGGTCAGCGGGTCGATCCGGTTGAGGATCGCCAGCCAGCGCGGCAGGCCCGTGACGGGGAACAGGGCGCCGGAGAGGAAGAACATCGGCATGATCGCCATCTGCATCAGCGCCATGAAGGACTGCATCTGGGAGACCCGCGCGGCGACCATCACGCCGAAGGTGGTGATCGTGAAGGCCAGCAGCAGCTGGATCGCGAACACCTCAACGACCCATCAAGGCCGTAGGGGACGTGCACCAGCGGCGCCAGGAGCAGCACGATGACGCCCTGGAAGCCGGCGACGGTGGCGCCGCCGAAGCACTTGCCGAGCACCAGCGAGCTGCGCCGCACGGGCGCGACCATCATCTCGCGCAGGAACCCGAACTCGCGGTCCCAGACGAGCGAGGCGGCCGAGAACATCGCGGTGAACATCACCGCCATGCAGAGCACGCCGGGATAGACGAAGGTTTTGAAATTGACGCCGTGGGTTCCCGCCGAGGCTGTGCGCGACAGTCCCGTCCCGAGCACGAACAGGAACAGGAAGGGCTGCATCAGCGAGGTCAGGATCCGCAGCGGGTCGCGGCGGAAGCGGATCAGCTCGCGCTTCCAGACGACCTTGATCGCGCGGAACTCTCCACGCGAGCTGCGAACGGGGACGCGGACCTGGGCGTGCGGCGTCTGCCCGGCCGGGGCGATCGTCGGTTCTGCGGTCGTCGCGCCGGCCATCAGCGGCTCATCATCCGTGCGGCTTTGCGGCGCTGATCGTCGCCGCCGCCGGACTCGGCGTCGCGGATCGTCGTGCCGGTGTAGGACATGAAGACATCATCCAGGGACGGGCGGGAGACATTGACCGAGCGGATCGGCTGGCCCAGCTCGGCGAACAGCCGCGGCACGAAGTGCTCGCCCTCCGGGACGCCGAAGGTGACCATTCCCTCGGCCACCGTCGCCTCGATGGCGAAGTTGTCCCTCAGCGAGGAGATCGCCTTTACGTCGTCGTCGGTCTTGATCTGCACCCGGTCCTTGCCGACGCTCGCCTTGAGCGCCTCGGGGGTGTCCAGGACGATGATCCGGCCCTGGTCCATGATCGCGATCCGGTCGCAGTACTCGGCCTCGTCCATGTAGTGGGTCGTCAGGAAGATCGTGATGTCCTCCTTGGCCTTCAGTTCTCTGATGTAGGTCCAGATCGAGCTGCGCGTCTGCGGGTCGAGGCCGACGGTCGGCTCGTCCAGGAACAGGACCCGGGGCGAGTGCAGCAGGCCCCGGGCGATCTCCAGGCGGCGCTTCATGCCGCCGGAGAACGTGTTGACGAGGCTCCCCCGCCGCTCCCACAGGCCGACCATCTCCATCACCTGGGTCATCCGCGGCAGGACGGCCTCGCGGGGCACCCCGTAGAGCTCGGCGTGCAGCCGCAGGTTCTGCTCGGCGCGTCAGGTAGCCGTCGAGCGTCGTGTCCTGGAAGACCAGGCCGATGTTGCGGCGGACCTCGTCGCGTTCGGTGACGACGTCGTGGCCGGCGACCAGGGCCGAGCCGCCGCTGGGGCGGACGAGCGTGCAGAGCATGTTGATCGTCGTCGACTTCCCCGCCCCGTTGGGGCCGAGGAAGCCGAAGATCTCCCCGCTCTGCACCTCGAACTCGATCCCGCGCACCGCTTCCACCTCGTCATATCGCTTGACGAGGTGGTCGACGGATAACAGCGGCTGCGGTCGTGGTGAGGGTCATCGGCTGAGGACTAGGAGTCCTCGCCAACCGTAGCGTCCGGACCGTCACCATCGGCAAGGATCCGGTAGAGGTCGCGGCGGGCCGAGGCCAGCACATCGCGTGCCTTGCCGACCTGGTCCTCGCTGCCGGTCCGCATGACCTGGCTGAAGGCGAATGCGACCTCGCGCATCAGCTTGCCGAGCTCGTGCATCCGCGGGCTGACCTCGTCGCTCATCTGCGCCCACGGAGCGGGGGCGTTCTCGCCCCGCTCCTCGAGCAGCTTGCGGCCCGCATCGGTGATCGCGAAGAGCTTGCGCCCCTCGCTCTCGCCGGTGCGGATCAGGCCCTCGTCCTCGAGCTGCGCCAGGGCCGGGTAGACCGAGCCGGGGCTCGGGCTCCAGACGCCCTCACTGCGCTCTTGGACCTCCTGCATGATCTGGTAGCCGTTGCGCGGCCTCCTCGTCCAGCAGCAGCAGCGCCGCTGTGCGGATGTCCCCGCGGCGAGCCTTGCGGCCGCGTCCCCGAGGTCCTCTGCCGGGACCGAATCCCGGGCCGAAGCCGGGACCGAACTCGCGTCCGCCCGGGCCGAAACCGTGGCGGCGGTGGCGGCAGTGCCTGCCGTGACCCTCGCCCTGTCTGTCTGTGTCTGTTTCATGATGCCTATGCATTTTGACTCCTATCGTGAACTATCTTGTGAGCATCACGATATATCGTTATGCATCATCTGTCAAGTCCCCCCTCTGTAGGACGGAAAGACGGACGGTGCGAGAACAGGCAGGGGACGAGCCGGGCGGGGGTCCGCCCTGCGGGGCATCCGGGCCGTGTCGCACTAGGCCGCGAAGCGCTGGGCGCTGCGGGCCCGGGCCTTGGCGGCCTCGACCTCGCGGTCCTTCGGCGGAGCGTTCGTCACCAGTTCGTCCAACAGCTGCCGGGAGACCGCGGCGACGGCCTCGACGGCGCGATCGAAGGCCTCGGCGTTGGCGCTCGAGGGCTTTGAGAAGCCGCTGATCTTGCGGACGTACTGCTGCGCCGCCGCCCGGACCTCGTCGTCGGTGGCAACCGGCTCGAAGTTGTAGAGGGTGCGGATGTTTCTACACATGGGCCGATCGTAGCGCCGCGGCGGCGCAGGTACAGGCCGGAAGCTCAGTGGCGGAAGTGACGCCGGTCGGTGGCGACCATCGTCGCGCCGGCCGCGTCGACCGCGGCCACGACCTCCTCGTCGCGCACCGAGCCGCCCGGCTGGATGATCGCGCTGACGCCCGCGTCGAGGGCAAGCTGCGGACCGTCGGCGAAGGGGAAGAACGCATCGGAGGCGAGCGAGGAGCCGGCCAGCTGCTCGGGCCGGAAGACCTGCGCCTTCTCGATCGCGATCCGCACGGCGTCGACGCGGCTCATCTGCCCGGCGCCGATGCCGATCGTCGCGCCGCCGGTGGCGATCACGATCGCGTTGGAGCGGACGTGGCGGCAGACGCGCCAGGCGAACAGCATGTCCTGCCACTCGCGCTCGCTCGGGCTCGCGGGCGGTGACGCTGCGCATCTGCTCGCGGGTCTCGGAGACGACGTCGCGCGGACTGCACGCAGCTGCCCGCCGAGCACCGCCTTGGCCTCGAACTCGCTCGGCCGGCTCGGGCCAGTGCGCGAGCTCGAGCAGGCGGACGTTCTTCTTCTCCCTGAGCACCTCGAGCGCGTCCTCGTGGAAGCCCGGAGCGAGCAGCACCTCGATGAACTGGCCCGCGAGCTGCTCCGCGCAGGCCGCGGTCGACCCGACGGTTGAGCGCGATCACGCCGCCGTAGGCGCTCTGGGGATCACAGGCGAAGGCCCGTTCGTAGGCCTCCTGGGCGGACTCGCCGATCGCGCAGCCACAGGGGTT
Organism: uncultured Solirubrobacteraceae bacterium; assembly: GCA_963744035.1. Classification (GTDB taxonomy): domain Bacteria; phylum Actinomycetota; class Thermoleophilia; order Solirubrobacterales; family Solirubrobacteraceae; genus Palsa-744. The sequence goes on from CAVURZ010000004.1 coordinate 357,568, forward strand.
GTTGTGCTTGACGATCGCGCAGGCCGGATCGTCGAACTCCTCGACCAGTTCGCGGGCCGCGCTGAGGTCGAGCAGGTTGTTGAACGAGAGCTCCTTGCCGTGCAGCTGCGCGCACGCCGTCGAGCAGGTGGGTGCGCGCGCCGGCGCGGGCGTAGTAGGCCGCCTGCTGGTGGGGGTTCTCGCCGTAGCGCAGGTCGGCTGACCTTCTCCCAGGTCTCGTTGCGGGACGCGGGGAAGCTGCCCTCCAGACGGGAGGCGAACCAGTTGGCGATCGCCGCGTCATAACGAGCCGTGCAGGCGAAGGCCTTGCCGGCCAGGCGACGGCGGGTCTCGAGCGAGAGCAGGCCACCCGAGTCGCGCAGCTCGCCCAGCACCGACTCGTAGTCTCCGGGATCGACAAGCACGGCGGCGAACGGGCTGTTCTTGGCGGCCGCCCGGATCATCGTCGGGCCGCCGATGTCGATGTTCTCGATCGCCTCCTGCTCGGTGGCATCGCCCCGGGCGATGGTCCGCTCGAACGGGTACAGGTTCACGCAGACCAGGTCGACCTGCTCGATCGCCTGCTCGAGCGCGGCGGCGAGGTGGGCGTCGTCGTCGCGACGTGCCAGCAGCCCGGCGTAGAGGCGCGGGTGAAGCGTCTTCACCCGGCCGTCCATGATCTCGGGGAAGCCCGTGAAGTCCTCGATCGAGCGCACCTCGAGACCCGCGCCGGCGAGCTCGCGGGCCGTGCCACCCGTCGAGACCAGCTCCACGTCGAGCTCGGCCAGGCCGGATGCAAGCTCCACGATGCCCTGCTTGTCGGAGACCGACAGGAGGGCCCGGCGCACGCGCACCTCGCCGGCGCTGCGGCGCTCGACGCCGTCGGCCCGCTCGCTCATGAGGTCACTCTCGCTCGCCATCCATCAGAGCGTATCCACCGCTCCGCCGCGGTCCTGATCCGCCGCGGGATCATCGCGGGTCGCTCTTCAGCGCTCCTAGCGCAAAAAGCCTGACCGCGCGGGGCAGCAGCCGATGCTCGATCGGGCCGCAGCGCGGCCATCACCTGCTCCACCCCGACCGGGTTCTCCGAGCTCGACGGCACCCTGCAGGATCACCGGTCCGGTGTCGACGCCGGCATCGACGAAGTGGACCGTCACGCCGAAGACCTTGACACCGTAGGCGAGCGCCTGCTCGACGGCCCGCAGGCCGGGGAAGGCCGGCAACAGGGACGGGTGGACGTTGATGACCGCCCCGGGGAAGCGGGCCAGGAAGACCTCGTCGAGCAGCTCCATGTAGCCGGCCAGCACCACCAGGCGCGCCCCTCGGCCGATCAGCCAGTCGGCCATGGCCCGGTCGCGGGCAGCTCGATTCTCATACTCGCCGCGGGCGAACACCGCGCTCGGAACGCCGCGCTCTGCGGCCCGCTCGAGCGCCGGCACGCCGGCGACGCTCGAGGCCACGGCGACGATCTCGGCCTCGTTGCCGTGCACCGTGTCCAGCAGGGCCTGCAGGTTGGTCCCGCTGCCGGAGACCAGGACGGCGATTGGCAGTGGCTCGGTCACGCGCGGGCGCACGATAGCTGTGACCGACCTCACAGAGATCACGGAGACACCGAGGCACACTCCTGTCAGGGTCGGTTCGTGGCAGGGCCGGTCTCGAGGAGCAGGGAACACGCCGAAAGAAGCAAGGAAAAACCATGCTCCAGATAATCATCACTCTTCTCATCGTCGTCGGGCTCGGGTATTCACTGCAGACCGACCGCAAGGGCCGCCAGATCGCCCACACTCCGTACAACGACCGCTACAACGACGCGGCCGGTGCACGCGAGGACCACCTCGGCTAGCGCGAGGCAAAGCACGGAACGATTCGCTCGGTTAGATTTTCTCCAGGCGCCGCCCGGCGCCTCCGATGCGAAGGAGATCTTCGATGACCAAGCGGCTGCGCCCGGCGCTCGCACTGACAGTCTTCGTCCTGGCCGTCCTCGCCGCGAGCGCGACGGCCCTCAGCGTCAAGCTGACACCGGTGAAGGGGGCAACCTACGCGGGGCTCGTCTCGGGGCCCCCGATCACCATCAAGGTCGACCGCACAGGCCACACGGCCAAGATCGGCCTCGCGGACGCGCCGCTGTTCTGCAGCTCGGGGGCGGCGGCCCGGAGCCCCACAGCGCCAAGCCGGCGACGATCTCAAGCAAAGGCGCGCTCACCGACACGATCACCTTCTCGACGACCGGAGCGCACAGCAAACAGTTCGCCAAGGTCGTGGTGAAAGGCCACTTCTACACCTTCGGAAAAGCGACCCCGGTGTTTCAGGGAACGCTGAAGACAACCTTCCTGATCGCCGGTGACTCCAGCTGCAACGGTCAGGAGAGCTTCGAGGCGGTGAAGAAATGAGCCGGCGGGTGAAGCTCGCCGCGCTCGCAGCGGCGCTGATCCTGCTCCTGTCGCTCAGCTCACTGGCGCTGGGCGTCTCATTGAAGAAGGGCGCCACCTACGCCGGCGTGGTCCTGCGCCCGGCGGGCCTGCCGCTGAGCCTGAAGGTTTCCTCCTCCGGCAGGTCGGTGACGGCGCACATGATCACGCTGCCACAGTTCTGCGAAGGAGGCAGCGCGGGCACGAAGCAGATCACCAAGCCCGCCACGATCTCGCAGAGCGGCAGCTTCGTCGCGCATATCTCCTACGAATTCGAACCCGAGCACAAGATCATCGCGAAGCTGACCCTGACGCGGGAAGTTCTCGGGCAAGAAGGCGACCGGCAGGGCGAAGTCGGAATTCCTGCTGGCCAAACAGTGCAACGGCTCAACCAGCTTCACCGCCAGGACGAAATAGGGCTCCGCGGGCTAGGCGCCGACGAGCGGCAGGGCGACGCCGTTTTCGGAGTCGCCGTCCTCGAGTGAGAACTTGCCGCCGGCGGTGTCGGTGCCGGCGAGCGGGTAGCGCCCGGTGAAGCATGCGTCGCAGTGGTTCTCGCTGCTGCCGCGGACGGCCTCGTAGACACCCTCCATCGAGAGGTAGTGCAGCGAGTCGCAGCCCAGCTCGGCGGCGACCTGCTCGGTCGTCCGTTCGTGGGCGATCATCTCCTCGCGGGTGGACATGTCGATCCCGTAGTGGCAGGGGTGCTTGATCGGCGGCGCGGAGATCCGCATGTGCACCTCGGCGGCGCCGGAGTCCTTGAGCATCTGGACGATCTGGCGGGTCGTGTTGCCGCGGACGATCGAATCGTCGACGACGACCAGGCGCTTGCCCTCGACGACCTCGGGCAGCGGGTTGAACTTCAGGCGCAGGCCGTGCTTGCGCAGCTCCTGGCCGGGCTGGATGAAGGTCCGTGCGACGTAGCGGTTCTTGACGAAGCCGTCGTCCTGGGGCAGACCGGCGGCACGGGCCAGGCCGCGGGCGGCAGCGTTGCCGGAGTCGGGGACGGCGATCACCATGTCCGCCTCGACGGGGGCCTCGCGCCAGAGGATCTCCCCCATCCGCCCGCGCGCGACCTGCAGCACCTGCTCGTTCATGCGCGAGTCGGGGCGGGCGAAGTAGATGTACTCAAAGACGCAGAAGGCCTTGCGCTCGCCGCCCATGACCTTGCGGCTCTCGAGGCCGTCCGGGCCGAGCGTCACGACCTCGCCCGGCTCGACATCGCGCAGATAGCGGGCGCCGATGATGTCGAAGGCGCAGGACTCGCTGGCGACGCAGTAGTGGGGCTCGCTCTCGCCGGGGCCGGCGGGGATGATCCCGATCGCCAGGGGCCTCAGGCCATGGGGATCGCGGAAGGCGATGACGCGGTCCTTGGTCATCAGGACGATCGAGAAGGCGCCCCTTCAGGCGCGGCAGGACCTCCGCGACGGCATCCTCGACCTTGTCGGAGGGGTGGGTGGCGATCAGGGCCGCGATGATCTCCGAGTCGGAGGTCGAGCTGAAGCTGACGCCCCGCTCGAGCAGCTCCTCGTGCAGCTCGAGGGCGTTGATCAGGTTGCCGTTGTGGCCCAGGGCGACCTCGCGGCGAGAGCCGTTGGTGCCCTCCGAGCGCTGGACGGGCTGGGAGTTCTCCCAGGCGTTGGAGCCCGTCGTGGAGTAGCGGACATGGCCGATCGCGAGCTCCCCGGCAAGCGTGCGCAGGTCGTTCTCGCTGAAGACCTGGTTGACCAGGCCGAGCTCCCGGCGGGTGATGATGTGCCCGCCGCGGTCGGCGGCGGCGATGCCGGCCGACTCCTGGCCCCGGTGCTGCAGCGCATAGAGGGCGAAGTACGACAGACGCGCGACCTCATGGCCGGGCGCATACAGACCGAACACTCCGCACTCGTCGCGCGGGCCATCACGCATCGTCTTCACAAGCTAGCAGCAGCATCGAGTTCCGCCCCAGCGAGCGCGGTCATGCGAAGTACTCCTCGAGGCCGCCCCCGTGGGCGCCTGCCAGCTCGGCCAGCCCCGAGCTCGAGGCGCTGCCCGTCAAGGTCGATCGCCAGCGCATCGCCGCCGACGGTGCCGATCAACTGCAGCGGGACCAGCTCGCCCAGCTTCCGCAGCTCGGCCTCAGCGCCGCTGAGCAGGAATCCGCCGGGGGCCTCGCCGAACAGCGCCTGCTCGAGCGAGGCGGAGGGCCCAGCGTCACCCGCGCACCGAGGCCGCCGGCCAGGCAGCACTCGGCCAGGGCTACGGCCAGTCCGCCCTCGGCGATGTCGTGGGCGCTGGCGGCGAACCCCGAGCGAACCGCCTCGCGGACGGCTGCGAAGGTGGCGATGATCAGCTCCAGACTCGATCGTGGGCAGGCCGTCGGGGAGCGCCTCGCCGCGCAGCTTGGCGAGCTCGGAGGCGGCGAGCACCGGCGCGAACGGGCCGACCAGGGCGATCGCGGCGCCGTGCTCTGCGAAACCAAGCCGACCGGCCCGGGCGGCGTCGGGCAGCCGGCCGACCATGCCGATCACGGGCGTCGGGTAGATCGGGCCGTCGGCGCCCTCGTTGTAGAGCGAGACGTTGCCGCCGACGATCGGCGCCCTCGAGGGCGCGGCAGGCTTCACCCAGGCCCGCGACGGCCTCTGTCAGCTGCCAGGCGATGTGTGGCTTCTCGGGGTTGCCGAAGTTGAGGTTGTTGGTCGTCCCAAGCGGCTCGGCGCCGACGCAGGCGAGGTTGGCGGCGCACTCCAGCACCGTCGCGATCGTGCCGTTGCGGGGGTCGGCGGCGACGCGGCGGCCGTTGCCGTCGATGCTGACGGCCAGGGCGCTGCCATCCTCGAGCACCAGCACCGCGGCATCTGCCTGCTCGGGGCGGCGGACCGTGCGGGACTGCACGATCGCGTCGTACTGCTCGAACAGCGGCCGCCGCGAGGCGAGGTTCGGGCTGCCCAGCAGCGCCAGCAGGGTCTGCGAAGCACTGGTCCCCGCGGCCAGGGTCGCGTGCGGGGGCGGGTAGACGGGCCCGGCCGGCTTGGCCGGCTCGAGCTCATAGAGCGGGCAGTCATCGACCAGTGCGCGGACGGGCATGTCGCCGAGCAGCTCGCTGCCGCCGAGCACCCGCATCCGTCCGTTCTCGGTGACCGTCCCGATCGCGGCCCCGTTGACCTCCCACTTCTCGCACACCGCCAGCACGGCGTCGACATTCTCGGGCGTGACGATGCAGAGCATCCGCTCCTGGGACTCGGAGACCATCACCTCGAAGGGCTCCATGTCGGCCTCGCGCAGCGGCACGGCGGAGACGTCGATGTCCAGGCCGACCTCGCCTTTGGAGGCCATCTCGGAGGCCGAGGAGGTCAGGCCCGCAGCGCCGAGGTCCTGCAGCGCGACCAGCAGGCCGAGGTCGAGCAGCTCCAGCGAGCACTCGAGCAGCTTCTTCTCCTCGAAGGGATCGCCGACCTGGACGGTCGGGCGCATCTCGGCATCGCCGCCGAGCTCGGCCGAGGCCAGCACCGAGGCGCCGCCGATCCCGTCGCGTCCCGTGGAGGCACCGAAGAGGACGACGATGTTCCCCGGACCGGCGGCCGCGCTGCGAACCAGCCGGTCGATCTCCACGAGACCCAGGGCCATCGCGTTGACGAGGCAGTTCTGCTCGTAGGGCGCCTCGAAGTAGACCTCGCCGCCGATCGTCGGGACGCCGATCGAATTGCCGTAGTGACCGATCCCCGAGACGGCGCCCTCGAGCAGGTAGCGGGCTCGCGCCGGGGAGTCCGAGGCCTCTCCGACCTCGCCGAAGCGCAGCGAGTCGAGCACCGCGATCGGCCGGGCGCCGATCGCGAAGATGTCGCGCAGGATCCCCCCGACGCCGGTGGCGGCGCCCTGGAAGGGCTCGACGGCGCTTGGGTGGTTGTGGGACTCGACCTTGAACGCGCAGGCCAGGCCGCCGCCGACGGCCACGGCGCCGGCGTTCTCGCCGGGGCCCATGACGACGTGCTCGCCCTCGGTGGGCAGTGTCCGCAGCAGCTTCTTCGAATGCTTGTACGCGCAGTGCTCGCTCCACAGCAGCGAGTACATGGCCAGCTCGAGGACGTTCGGCGGGCCGCCCTGCTTCTCGCAGATCAGCTCGTACTCCGAGGCGGTCAGGCCGAGGGCCAGCGCATCCTCGACGGAGGGCAGGGTCGCCGCGTCAGGCACGGACGCCCTCCACGGTCATCCGCATCGACTCGAAGATCTTCAGACCGTCGGCCGAGCCGCCGGTCAGCTCGTCGACGGCGTGCTCGGGGTGGGGCATCAGCCCGAACACGTTGCCCGCCTCGTTGCAGACACCGGCGATGTCGTGGATGGAGCCGTTGAAGTTCTGTCCCTCGGCGTAGCGCAGGATCAGCTGGCCGGAGTTGTCCATCGCGGCCAGCGTGTCGGGGTCTGCGTAATAGCGACCCCACGCGTGCTTGACGGGAATCGAGAGCCGCTCACCGATCTCACATCCCTGGGTGAAGGAGCCGCCGCTGTTGAGCACCTCCAGCTCGAGCTGGCGGAAGGTGAAACGCCGGTTGGCGTTGCCCAGCAGGGCGCCGGGCAAAAGACCCGCCTCGCAGAGGACCTGAAAGCCGTTGCAGATGCCCAGCACCAAGCCCGCCGTCGTTGGCGAAGGCGATGACGGACTCCATCGCCGCGGAGAAGCGGGCGATCGCGCCGGCCCGGAGATAGTCGCCGTAGGAGAAGCCTCCGGGGATGACGATCGCGTCGGCCCCTTTGAGGTCGCGCTCGCCGTGCCAGATCAGCTCGGCGTCGCCGACCCTGCGGGCGGCCTGCAGCGCGTCGACCTCATCGCAGGAGCCCGGGAACTGAAGGACGCCGAAGAGCACTCCGCCTCAGCCGTTTAGGTCCAGCAGCTGAACCTCATAGTCCTCGACCAGCGGGTTGGCCAGGAGCTTCTCGCACATCGGCTCGAGCTGCGAGGCATCCTCCACGTCGAGCTCGACCAGGCGTCCGACATGGACGTTGCCGACGTTCGCGAAGCCAAGCGCCGGCAGGGCCCGCTCGACGGCCACGCCCTGCGGGTCGAGGATGCCCGCCTTAGGGCGGATCAGGACCCGTGCTCTCACTCGTCGGCGCCCGTCCTTGAGAGCCACTCGGCGAAGCGCTCCCCGGTGATGCGCTCGTACGCCTCGATATAGCGCTGGCGGGTGCCGGCCACGACGTCATCGGGGATCGCGGGCGCGGGCGGGAGCTTGTCCCAGCCGCTGCCGGAGGCCCAGTCGCGGACGTACTGCTTGTCGAAGCTCGGCTGGCCGCGGCCGATCTCATAGTCCTCGGCGGGCCAGTAGCGCGAGGAGTCGGGCGTCAGAACCTCATCGCCGACGATCAGCTCGCCCTCGGCGTTGAGGCCGAACTCGAACTTGGTGTCCGCGAGGATCACGCCGTTCTCGCGTGCGTGGGCGGCCGCGAAGGAGTAGAGCTCGATCGAAGCCCGCCTGACCTGCTCCATCAGGTCGCGGTCGCCGACCAGCGCGGCGGCCTGATCGAAGTCGATCGCCTCGTCGTGGCCGACATCGGCCTTGGTCGAGGGCGTGAAGATCGGCTCGGGCAGCTGCTCGGACTCCTGCAGGCCGGCGGGCAGCTCGATCCCCGAGACCGAACCGGTGGCCTGGTAGTCCTTCCAGCCCGACCCGGTGATGTAGCCGCGCACGATGCACTCGACCGGCAGCATCTCCAGGCGCTTGACCACCAGGGCCCGGCCGAGTGCCTCCTCGGGTACCCCCTCGGTGGCCGAGATCAGGTGGTTGCCGACGATCTGGGCGGTCTTCTGAAACCAGAACACCGAAAGCCCCGTGAGCACCTTGCCCTTGTCCGGGATCGGCGTCGGATGCACCGCGTCGTAGGTCGAGATGCGGTCGCTCGCGACCATCAGCAGGCGGCTCTCGCCGTGCTCGGGGAGCCCGTACATCTCACGGACCTTCCCGCTGGTTATGAGGGGCAGGTCGGCAAGCCTGGTCACTTGGCGCGATGCTACCAGCGCCGGCGGGCGCCGTCGGTTCAGGCGATCGCGTCCAGCCGGCCGAGGATCTCGCCGGCGTTCACGACGTAGTGGGAGTAGTCGAAGATCCCCTGCAGATCGAGGCCTTTGGCGCGATCGTCCGCGGCCAGCAGCTCGCGCAGGGCGATCCCCTCATCCCAGGCCCGCTGGGCAAGCTCCTGGACGATCCGGTAGGCGTCATCACGCGAGGATCCCGCGGCCACCAGCGCCAGCAGCACCCGCTGGGAGAAGAGGGCCCCGTGGGTCAGCTCCAGGTTCTGAGCCATCCGCTCGCTGTCCACGGTCATATCGCGGACGAGGGCGATGGCCCGGTGCTGGAGGTAGTCGAGCAGGATCGTCGAGTCGGGCAGGACCACCCGCTCGACCGACGAGTGCGAGATGTCGCGCTCGTGCCACAGAGCCACGTTCTCAAGGCCGGCCTGGGCGTTCCCGCGCAGCACCCGGGCAAGACCGGAGATCTGCTCGGACTTGATCGGGTTGCGCTTGTGGGGCATCGCCGATGAGCCCTTCTGCCCGGCCCGGAACGGCTCCTGCACCTCGCGCACCTCGGTCCGCTGCAGGTGGCGGATCTCGATCGCCAGACGCTCCAGGCCCGCGCCGGACAGGGCGATCGCCGAGAGCAGCTCGGCGTGGCGGTCGCGGGCGACCACCTGCGTGGAGACATCCTCGCGCCCGATCCCCAGCCGGGCCAGCACGCGGGCCTCGAACTCCGGGTTGGTGGAGGCGTAGGTGCCGACCGCGCCCGACAGTGCGCCGACCTCCACCCGCTGGAAGGCCGCGTCCAGCCGCTGGGCATTGCGATGCGCCTCGAAGGCGAAGCCGGCCAGCTTGATCCCGAAGGTCGTGGGCTCAGCATGGACACCATGGGTGCGCCCCACACAGAGGGTCCCGGCGTGCTCGCGAGCGCGTGCCGCCAGCGTCGCGACCAGTTCGTTGGCGCCCTCCAGCACGACCTCGCCGACGGCCTTCAGCTGCAGCGCCAGGGCGGTGTCCAGGACGTCGGAGGAGGTCAGCCCGAAATGGATCCAGCGCCCGGCCTCGCCGGCCGATTCGGCGAGCACATCCACGAACGCGGCCATGTCATGGTCGGTCAGGCGCTCGCGCTCATCGACCGCCTCGACCGAGAAGCTCGCGCGGCGGATCGCCTCGAGCTCGTCGGCCGAAGGCCCGTCGGCGCCCAGCAGTCCGGGAAGCTCCTCGCAGCAGGCGACCTCGACCCGTCGCCAGGTCTCCATGCGGGCGTGGTCTGTCCAGAGCTCACCGAGCGCCGGGCGGGTGTAGCGGGGGATCACATGCTGATTATCCCGCGCTTGCCCGCCGCGGCACTCCGTGGCCTACTTGTTGGCCGTCGTCTGCAGGGCGCTGATCTGCGAGGCGAACGTCTCGAAGTTCGCTTCTTTGCTGCCCTCGATCGGCACGCAGTCGAGCGCGACCGTCGTTGCCTGAGTCGTGGTGAGCTGAGCCTGCAGGGCGACGTTGGTCACTCCTTCGAATTTTTTGCTTTCCCCTTCGGTCAGCCTCCCCGCCCACTCCCCGAGGTCGAGGGCCTTGTTGAATTCGACCAATTGGGGAGTTCCCGGGGAATCGACGATCTCGCAGATCACCCCAACGAAGATTGCCGTTTTGGCTTCGTTCGCGCCCATGATCGTCTTTGCGCTGACGAGGTAGGACCCGGCGGGAATCGTCTTGGCGACAACCAGATCACCCAATTCGTTGCAATGGGAGCGGGTCGGGCCCAAAGCTCACGTTCCCATAGTCGACCCCGACGCCGTTGGCGCCCGGGGCTCCTGGAGCGCCGGAAGTGCCGGAGGGGCCTGCCGGGCCGACTGTGCTCCAGCTCGCACGGCGCTCGTTCTTCCTGCACTTCGCCTTCGAACTGACGATCCGCGCGGCACCGGAGTGCTTGTTGACGCAGGCATGGATCGTTGAGGCCTGCGCCGTCGTTGCGGCGAGCGAAAGGACGAGCAGCCCAACCAGGACAGCCGCCCTCGCGAGGAGCGTTGAAGTACGCATCGTGGAACCTCCGGGATCGTTTGGGTGGGGGCCATTCTCACCCCCGCGGGGGCGGATCCCGACGACGGCAGGCGCCCGACGGCGGCCGGTAGCTCAGGCGCCGAGGATCTGGGCGGCCAGGATGGCCGCGTTGCGCGCGTTGTCCAGCCCCACGCAGCCGACCGGCACACCCGGGGGCAGCTGGACGATCGAGAGGATTGCATCGAGTCCCCCGGCCGCGGTGAGGCGCCCCGACAGGGGCACGCCGATCACCGGAAGGTCGGTGTGAGCGGCCACGGCCCCGGGCAGCGCCGCCGAGATCCCTGCTCCGGCGATGATCACCCGCAGGCCCTTCGAGCGGGCGGCCTTGGAGTACTCGGCGACGAGGTCCGGCTCGCGGTGGGCGGACATCACGCGCACCTCATGGGCGATACCGCGTTTCTCCAGCTCGTCGGCGGCCTTCTGCATCTTCTCCATGTCGCTGTCGGAGCCCATCAGGATGCCGACGACGGCACCGTCCACGTCGAACTCCTCGAGCTGCGCCTGGACGTCCTCGCCCGACGGTCGGCTCAGGGACCAGCGAGATCCCGGGGGCGTACCGGGACGGCCCTCCTGCGCGGAGGGCTGCTGGGGGAGTCCTGCTCTGACTCATGGTGCGGGAGCATACGATCCGACGGCGGAGGCAGACCCGGAGGTTCAGAGCGAGGCGATGAAGTCGTCGATCGGGATCGCGGCCAGCGTCTCGTAGCGGCCGGTGCCCCGTGAGCCGAGCTCCAGCGAGACGCGGGCCATCGTGCCCTCGTCGGGTGCCTCGATGACCGAGATGAAGTCGACGTGGCCGAGCGTCGCCCACTGGGCCTTGACGCTGGCTCCGAGCTGCTCGACCTCTTTGTTGACCTCGCGAATTCGCTGCGGGTTGTTCTTGACCGTCTGGACACCCTCGGGGGTGAGGGTCGAGAGCATGATGTAGGTGGGCATTTCCTCTGGCTCCTCGTCGGTTTGGCGGCTGGACGGCGCGCGACCGCCCCTTCTGCTCGTTCTACCCGATCGGGGCGCCCGCCGCCACCCGTTGTGCGCAGGACCCCCTTCGGAGGGGCCGCCTCGGTTCACGCGCGCCGCGACGGGTAGAACAGAGTCATGGCGAGCAACATCTCAGCCGCGGAGCTGGACCGGGTCCGAGCGGTGCTCCAGGAGCATCGCGACCGCATCCGCGGGCGCGTCGCCGGACTCGCCGAGCGGCCCGAGCTGGGCAGCGCCCAGGGCTTTGGCAAGCGCATCGGCGACGGCACGACCGAGGCCATCAGCCGCCTGACCGACATCGGCGTCGGGCAGTCGCTCGAGAGCACCCTGATGCGCACCGAACGTGCCCTGGCCAAGCTCGACGAGGGCAGCTACGGGACCTGTGACTCCTGCGGCCGGGCGATCCCGCCGGCCCGCCTGCGGGCGAAGCCCGACAGCGTGATGTGCATCGCCTGCTCGGCGGCCGAGCGCCGTCCTGCACCCCGTCGGCGCTGAGACGAGCATTGCGGTGGCGTAGGACATTCGCCGATCACGCCCTCCTTCGAGCACGCTGCGACCTACCGTGAACGCAGATCAGAGAGGAGAGGGAACCGGGAATGCGCAGACGCTTCAGCTACGCGAACGTCGCGGCCACGCTCGCCCTGGTCTTCTCGATGAGCGGCGGGGCACTGGCGGCCAAGCACTATCTGCTGAGCTCGACGCGGCAGATCAGCCCGGCGGTGTTGCGCTCCCTCGAAGCGAGTGACACCAGGCTGTTCAACAGGCTGGTGTCGAAGGCCTCCGTCGCCAATGCCGGTTTCGCGACGGCCGCCACCAGCGCCAGCAGCGCAGGATCCGCGACGAGCGCCACCAACGCCGTGAATGCCGAGAACGCCACCAATGCGACGAACGCGAGCAATGCGGCCAATGCCGCCAACGCCGCGGCCGTTGACGGGATGACAGTGCGAAAGCTCTTCCTCAAGGCACCCGAAGGAGCGGGCGAAACACCGATCCTCAACCTCGACGGGCTGGAACTGATCGCGGCCTGCCCCGCCGGCAAAGCCGTCCTTGTGGCCAGAAGCCTGGCTGACAGATCTGATGCCCACCTCGTCTTCGGAACCCCGTCGAACACCGAAGAGCACTCCGAAGGCGACTCCGCGTTCGAAGCGGGAGACACGCTGGACGCGATGGCCGAAAGCAAACGCGGAACGGGTGAGCTGGTGGACCTGCTCGACGATGGCACAGCGGTCACCGTTGACTACGCCGTCGACGACACGCCGAGCCTCGGTGAATTCCAAGGCTGCGTGTTCGGCGGGGTCGCGATTGCAGGCTGAAATATCGCTTTGAGCATCCGCAACGGGCCCTATGGTCCGCACCAGGCTCAGTCACATCTGGCGGCGCGCGATGACTGACAAAACCGAACCGGGAGAGAACATGCGTAAACGTCTCACCTACGCCAATGTCGTCGCGACAATGGCTCTCGTCTTCGCGATGAGCGGCGGCGCACTGGCGGCGAACCACTACCTGGTCAGTTCGACCAAACAGATCAGCCCGAAGGTCCTCAAGAAGCTCAAGGGGAACACGGGTAAAACCGGTGCCACAGGCAAAGAAGGAGCAACTGGCAAAGAAGGCGTGCCGGGCAAAGAAGGAAAAGAAGGAAAAGAAGGTGTCGTCCCGGCGACCCTCCCCTCAGGAAGAAGCGAGTCGGGTGATTGGGCGACCGCCGCCGGCACCAGCACGAGCGGCTTTATGGCCACCGGCGTCGCGTTCCCTGTGCAGCTCTCGAGGGCACTCGAAGAAAGCCAGGTCGAATTCGAGGCATCTCACGAAACGACCGCCAACTGCCCCGGGCTCGGGAGAGCCGCTGTCGGGCACCTCTGCGTTTATGAAACCGAGGGAGCGCACACCAACGGCGCCGTCGTCGACGAAGCAAAAGGCTTTGTCGGCGCGGACAGCACGGGCTTCTTCGTGTTCATGGACGCGACTGCGTCCGGCGCTTACGCATACGGCTCCTGGACGGTGACAGCACCCTGAGCCGCTTCACTCTCGAGCACCAGCTCCCCGTCGGCGGCGTCGACGGTGACCGTGTCGCCTTCGCCGATCTCGCCCTGAAGGAGGGCGAGGGCGAGGCGATCGGTCAGCTGCTTCTGGATCACCCGGCGCAGCGGCCTGGCGCCGTAGGTCGGGTCATAGCCCATGTTCCCGAGCAGCTGCTTCGCCTGTCGCTGAGCGTCACGGTGACGCCGCGCTGCGCCACCCGGGCGAGGACTTTGGCGACCTGCAGCTCGACGATCTCAGAGATCTGATCGCGGCTCAGGGGAGCGAAGCGGACGACGTCGTCCAGCCGGTTGACGAACTCCGGTTTGAAGTGCTGCAGCAGCCCGTCGCGCAGTTGGGTGTCGGACAGGATGTCCGCGTCCGATCCGGCGATGGCGATGTTCGAGGTCATGATCAGGACGGTGTTCTTGAAGTCCACAGTCCGGCCCTGCCCGTCGGTCAGGCGGCCGTCGTCCATCACCTGAAGCAGCGTGTTGAAGACGTCTCCGTGAGCCTTCTCGATCTCGTCCAGCAGCACGACCGCGTAGGGCCGGCGGCGGACGGCCTCTGTCAGCTGGCCGCCCTCCTCGTAGCCGACGTAGCCGGGCGGCGCGCCGACGAGGCGTGATACGGAGTGCTTCTCCATGTACTCCGACATGTCGATCCGGATCATGGCGTCCTGTGAGTCGAACATGAACTCGGCCAGGGCGCGTGCGAGCTCGGTCTTGCCGACGCCGGTGGGGCCGATGAACAGGAACGAGCCGATCGGCCGGTCGGGGTCCTGCAGGCCGGCCCGGGAGCGGCGCAGCGCCGTGGCCACGGCCTCGACGGCCTCGCTCCTGGCCGATGACCCGTTCATGCAGGCGCTCCTCCATGTGGATCAGCTTCTCCGTTTCACCCTCGAGCAGGCGGCTGACGGGGATCCGCGTCCAGCGCGCCACGACGCCGGCCACGTCGTCGGCGTCCACCTCCTCCTTGAGGAACAGGGGCGGCTCGCCGGCCGCGGGCTGGCTCTCCTCGGACTCGTGCTCGGCGAGCTTGCGTTCGAGCTCGGGGATGTCCTGGTAGAGAAGCTTCGAGGCCTGCTCGAGATCGGACTCCCGCTGGGCCCGCTCGGCCTCCAGGCGCGCCTGCTCGAGGCGCTCTTTGATGTCTGAGACCTGATCGATCGCGGCCTTCTCGTTCTGCCAGCGGGCCTTCATGGCAGCCGAGCGCTCCTTCAGCTCGGCCAGCTCGCGCTCGAGTGCCTCTCGGCGCTCGCCGGAGGCGGCGTCGGTCTCCTTCTCAAGGGAGGTCAGCTCGATCTCCAGCTGCATGATCCGGCGGTCGACCTCGTCGATCTCCGTCGGCACGGAGTCGATCTCGATGCGAATCCCGGAAGCCGCCTCGTCGATCAGGTCGATCGCCTTGTCGGGCAGGAAGCGATCGGCGATGTAGCGGTCCGACAGCGTCGCCGCGGCGATCAGAGCGCTGTCCTGAATTCGTACTTTGTGGTGGTCCTCATAGCGGCCCTTCAGGCCGCGCAGGATCGCGATCGTGTCGGCCACGGTCGGCTCGCCGACCATCACCGGCTGGAAGCGGCGCTCGAGCGCGGCATCCTTCTCGATGTGCTTGCGGTACTCGTCGAGGGTGGTCGCGCCGACGGCGCGCAGTTCCCCGCGGGCCAGCATCGGCTTGAGCAGGTTGGCCGCGTCGACGGCGCCTTCTGCGGCACCGGCGCCGACGATCGTGTGAAGCTCGTCGAGGAACAGGATCACCGCGCCCTGGGCCTCTGAGATCTCCTTCAGGACGGCCTTCAGACGGTCCTCGAACTCGCCCCTGTACTTGGCGCCGGCGATCAGCGAGCCGATATCCAGAGCGATCACGCGGCGCTCGCGCAGCGACTCCGGAACGTCGCCGGAGACGATCCGCTGGGCCAGGCCCTCGACGATCGCCGTCTTGCCGACGCCGGGCTCGCCGATCAGGACCGGGTTGTTCTTGGTCCGGCGCGAGAGAACCTGGATCACCCGGCGGATCTCCTCGTCGCGGCCGATCACCGGGTCGAGGCGGCCCTGCTCGGCGATCTCGGTCAGGTCGCGTCCGTAGCGTTCCAGCGCCTGGTACTTCTCCTCGGGGCTCTGGTCGGTCACGTGGTGGGGGCCGCGGACCTCTGCGAGAGCGCTGAGCAGCCGCTCGGGGCTGGCCCCGACGGAGCGCAGCGCGGCGCCGGCCCGGCCGTGCTCGCCGGCCAGTGCCAGCAGCAGGTGCTCCGTGGAGACGTACTGGTCTGAGAGCGAGCGCGCCTGGTCCTCGGCCGCGGCCAGCACCGAGCTGAGTTCCGCCGACGGGGTCGTGGCGGGAGGGCTCGAGGAGTCCGACAGGCGCGGCAGATCATCCAGCGCCCGCTCGACCTCGGCGCGCAGGGCGCCCATCTCGACGCCTAGCTTGCTCAGCACCGGCAGCACGACGCCGCCGGCGGCGGCGGCGCTTGAGTCCGAGCCGCCGGCTCCCTCGAGCAGCAGGGCGGACAGCAGGTGGGCGGGGACGACCTGGGGGTTGGGACGCTCCTGGGCCAGCCGCGCGGCGGCGGCCAGGGCTTCCTGGGACTTGATGGTGAAACGATCAGGCTGCATCGCTGCCTCCGGGTTCGCTGCGCGGCTTGGGCCGCGGCGGTATTGCAGGGAAGGGGGACCGGGCATCGGAGGCCCGGACCAGGCCGAGGCTGCCCCGGTAGGGGACGGTCAGCTCGGCGCGGAATGAGCGGCGGACCTGCTCGAGCTCCTCGGCCAGGCGCACCTGTGCGCGCATCGCCTCCAGCTCGATCTCTTCGATCCTGTTGTGCATCGCCTCGATCTCACGCTCGAGGTCCATCACCCGCTCGACGCCGGCCAGGTTCAGGCCGAGGTCGGCCGTCATCTCCTGGATCCGGCGGAGCTTCTCGACATCCTCCTGGGAGTACAGGCGGGTGCCCTTGGGCGAGCGCTTCGGCTCGATCAGGCCGCGGGCCTCATACATCCGCAGGGTCTGGGGATGCATGTTGGCCAGCTCGGCCGCGACGGAGATCATGAACACCCCCCTGTCGGTCTCGACTTCGACCCGGGTGATGGTCGGGATGCTCCTGCGCGGCCGTGGAGCCGGCCTGTGTCCCTCGCCCGCGCCGCCCATCAGCCCTCACCCCCGGCCGAGTCGGTCGCGGGGTCCTTTGTGAAGAGTCCCGCGCGAGGGTCGCCGCCGCCCATCGTCCGCGACAGCGTCTCGACGGCCTCCTGCTGCTCCTTGCTGAGGTGGTCGGGCACGTCGATCACGAAGCGGTAATGGATGTCGCCTTTCTCCTGGCCGCCGCCGTTCAGTTTCGGCGGGCCCTCGCCGCGCAGGCGCTGAACGGTTCCCGATGCGGTGCCCGGCTTCACGCGCAGCGTCTTGGTTCCGTTCAGCGTGGGCACCTGGACATCGGCGCCCTGCAGGGCCTCGGGAATCGTCAGGGGAACCTCGACCTCGAGGTTCTCGCCCTTGCGCTTGAAGGTCGGCGAGGAGCCGACGTGGGTGATCAGGTAGAGGTCGCCGGCGGGGCCGCCATTGCGTCCGGGCTCGCCCTTTCCGGCGAGCCGGATGCGGCTGCCGTCACGGACACCGGCGGGGATGTTGACGCGCAGTTTCTTGACCGTTCGCACGGCGCCCGCTCCCTGGCATGTCGGGCAGGGGTCCTCGATCACCGTTCCCGCGCCGCCGCAGCGCGAGCATGGCTGGGAGATGGAGAACATGCCCTGGCCCTGGGTCTCGATACCGCGGCCCTCGCAGCGGGGACAGACGATCGGCGTCGTGCCGGGCTTCGCTCCGGTGCCGCGACAGGTCTGACAGGTTGCGTTCATCGGCACCTGCAGGGGAACCTGGGCGCCGCTGACGGCCTGATCGAAGGTGATCGACACCTGCGCCTCGAGGTCCGCTCCGCGCTCGGAGCGGGGTTTGGTGCGCACCCGCCGGCCGCTCGTCGAGCCGCCGAAAAGGTTCGAGAGGATGTCCCCCATCGAATTGCCGTCGAAATCGAAGTTGCCGAAACCGCCGAAGCCGCCGCCCGGGCCGGCGCCGGTCGTGAAGGGGCCGGTACCGGAGTCGTACTGCTTGCGCTTCTCGGGGTCGCCCAGCACGTCGTGCGCCTGGGAGATCTCCTTGAAGCGAGCCTCGGCCGACTTGTCGTCGGGGTTCGTGTCGGGGTGGTACTGGCGGGCCAGTTTGCGGTAGGCCTTCTTGATCTCATCCGCGCTCGCCCGTTTGTCGACCCCGAGCGTCTTGTAGTAATCAGGTCGTGTAGCCATCGCCGCCCCGCTATCCCGCCACGACGACGCGTGCCGGACGGATGATGCTGTCGCCCAGCCTGTAGCCGTCCTGGTAGACCTCGACGATCGTGCCGCTCTCGGCACCGGCCGTGCCGGGGGGCGCGGTCGCGACGGCCTCGTGGAAGGACGGGTCGAACTCCTCGCCCAGGGGGCTGTAGGAGTCGATCCCCGAGCGGGTCAGCGCGCCGGCCAGTTCGCCGCGCACCAGCCGCACGCCCTCGAGCAGCGGGTCATCGCTGGCGGCGGCGCCCAGGGCCCGATCGAGATTGTCCAGCGCCGGCAGCAGCTCCTTGGCCAGGCCCGCGATTCCGCGATCCTGCGCCACCGCCGCCTCGCGGGCGACCCGCTTGCGGTAGTTCTCGAAGTCGGCCTGGGTCCGCTGAGCAAGCGCCAGGTACTCGTCGCGCTGGGCAGCCACGGCGACCAGCTCACCGAGGTCGCCCTCGACCGCGGCGGCGTCGTCGGCCTGCTTGTGGTCGAGCGCCGAGACGCCCCCGGGCGCCTGGGCGCCGGGGGAGCTCTCGTCGTTCGCCGGAGCGTCGTTCGGGAGGACCTGCTCCGCGTCTGTCATCTCAACTACGCCTTCGGCTCGTCGACGACCTCGGCGTCGACGACGTCCTCCTCATCCGAGGAGGCCTCGCCGTCCGGCGCCGCGCCGTTGCCGTTGCCGCCGGCCGCAGCCTGCTCCTGGGCGCGCTGGTACATCGCCTCGGAGACGGCGTGGAACGCTGTCTGGAGCGCCTCGGACTTGGCGTTGATGGCCGCCGCGTCCTCGGTCTCGAGGACCTCGCGGACCTCCTTGATGGCCTCCTCGATGCGGCCCTTGGAGTCCGCGTCGACCTGATCGCCCAGCTCGGCCAGCTGGCGCTCGGCCTGGTAGGCCGCGTTCTCGCCGTTGTTGCGGGCCTCGGCCAGCTCGCGGGCACGACGGTCATCCTCGGCGTGGGACTCGGCGTCGGAGACCATGTTCTTGATTTCCTCATCCGAAAGACCGGAGCCGGCCTTGATCTCGATCTTCTGCTCCTTGCCGGTGCCGAGATCCTTGGCCGACACGTTGAGGATTCCGTTGGCGTCGATGTCGAAGGCGACCTCGATCTGCGGGATGCCTCGCGGCGCCGGCGGGATGCCGGTCAGCTGGAACTTGCCGAGGGACTTGTTGTACTGGGCCATCTCGCGCTCGCCCTGGAGCACGTGGATCTCAACCGATGGCTGGTTGTCCTCGGCGGTCGAGAAGACCTCGCCCTTGCGGGTCGGGATCGTTGTGTTGCGCTCGATCAGCCGGGTCATGACGCCGCCCTTGGTCTCGATGCCGAGCGTCAGCGGGGTCACGTCCAGCAGCAGGACGTCCTTGACGTCCCCGGCCAGCACACCGGCCTGGATCGCCGCGCCGACGGCCACGACCTCGTCCGGGTTGACACCGCGGTGGGGCTCCTTGCCCGTCAGGTCCTTGACCTTCTCCTGCACGGCGGGCGAGCGGGTCATGCCGCCGACCAGGACGATGTGGTCGATCTCCTTGACACCCTTGGCTTTGGCGTCGTCCATCGCCTGTCGGACCGGCTTGACGACGCGGTCCAGCAGGTCCGCCGTCAGCTCTGAGAGCTTGGCCCTGGTGAGACGCATGTCGAGGTGCTTCGGGCCTGAGGCGTCCGCCGTGATGAACGGCAGGTTGATCTGGGTCTCCTGCGTCGTGGAGAGCTCGATCTTGGCCTTCTCGGCGGCCTCATAGAGGCGCTGGAGAGCCATCGGGTCAGCGGCCAGGTCGATCGCCTGGGACTTCTTGAACTCGCTCACCAGCCAGTCGACGATCGCCTTGTCGAAGTTGTCGCCGCCGAGGTGGTTGTCACCCGCGGTGGACTTGACCTCGAAGACGCCGTCGCCGATCTCGAGGACCGACACATCGAAGGTCCCTCCACCGAGGTCGAAGACGAGAATCGTCTGGTCGGACTCCTTGTCCAGGCCGTAGGCCAGCGACGCCGCGGTCGGCTCGTTGATGATCCGCTTGACGTCGAGGCCGGCGATCCTGCCGGCGTCCTTGGTCGCCTGGCGCTGATCGTCGTTGAAGTAGGCGGGGACGGTGATGACTGCGGAATCGACGGCCTCGCCCAAATAGGCTTCGGCGTCGGACTTGAGCTTCTGCAGGATCATCGCCGAGATCTCCGGCGGTGAGTGCTGCTCGCCACCGGCGTCCACGCGGGCGTCACCGTTCGGGCCGGAGACGACCTTGTAGGGGACGATCGACTCCTCCTCCTGTACTTCGCCCTCCTTGCGGCCCATGAAGCGCTTGATCGAAAAGACGGTGTTCTGAGGGTTGGTCACGGCCTGGCGCTTGGCGACAGTGCCGACGAGCCGCTCGCCGGAGCCCGTGAAGGCAACCACGGAGGGGGTCGTGCGACCGCCCTCGGAGTTCTCGATGACGGTCGGCTCGCCGCCCTCTAGGACGGCCATGCACGAGTTGGTCGTGCCCAGGTCTATGCCAATTGTCTTGGCCATATTTCAAATGCTCCTTCGCTTACGCTTTACAAATCTGAGTGACAGTATGGCAGATTTGTTGTGTCACTTCAACCACGGTTTTGCAGGGAAAATCGAGATCCGGCCGGTCCGCTGTGGGCGCGCTCGTGATGCGCGAGTTTTCCAGGCGCGGTACGGTCTGAAGATGAACCTGCCCGGTGGTCTTCCGATGAAGCCCCGGATGAGGGGCGTGCTGCACGAGTACGCGTTCTTCATCTCGCTGCCGCTCGGGCTGGCGCTGATCGTGGCCGCATCGGACGGAAAGGCCCGGATCGCGGCGCTCGTCTACGCCGTGGCGGTCTCTGGACTGCTGGGGACCAGCGCGCTGTATCACCGCCATAACTGGGGGCCCAAGGCCCGCCGCTGGATGCGCCGGGCCGATCACTCGATGATCTTCGTGCTGATCGCCGGCACCTACACGCCGGTCGCGCTGCTGGCCCTCAAGGGGTCGCTGGCGACGACGATCCTGATCGTCCTGTGGTGCGGGGCGCTGGGAGGGGTGATCTTCAAGCTGCTCTGGATAGATGCGCCGAAGTGGCTGTTCGCGACGGTCTATGTCGTCCTCGGCCTCGTCACCGCGGCGGTCTTCGGCGAGCTTCCCGCGGCGATCGGCTGGCTCGGCGTCGCGGGGCTCGCGATCGGGGGACTGCTCTATGTGATCGGCGCGGTCGTCTATGCGACAGGACGGCCCAACCCCTGGCCGAAGGTGTTCGGCTACCACGAGGTCTTCCACGCCCTGGTTCTGGTGGCAGCAGGGCTGCAGTACGCGGTGATCGCCTTCGCGGTCCTGCCGCGCGGCTGAAGCTCAGGCGAACTGATCCCGGCTGGGGCACATCCGCGCCAGCGCGCATTCGCCGCATGCGGGGCGGCGGGCATGGCAGGTGCGGCGGCCGTGGCGCAGCAGGTTGACGTGCAGCTCGAGCTCCTGCCCGGCCGGCGTCAGCGCGAGCATCTGGTCGTGCAGCTCCTCAAACGGCGCGCCTGGGCGCAGCAGCCGCAGGCGCATTCCCACCCGTGAGACATGGGTGTCGACGGGGACGTCATGCAGGCCGTATGCGAACAGCAGCACGCAGGCCGCCGTCTTTCGCCCGACACCGGGCAGCGCGACGAGGTAATCCCTGGCCTCGGCGACTGCGACGCGGGGCAGCCAGTCAAGCGACAGCTCCTGAGCGGGATCGCGGGGGTCAGCGGTGATGGCGCGCAGGATCTCCTGGATCCGCACGGACTTGACCTTGGAGATCCCGCCCGGGCGGATCGCCTCCTCGACCTCGGCCAGGGGGGCGTCGCGGACGGCCTCCCAACTGCTCAGGGCCCGTCGCAGCCGAAGGTAGGCCACGTCGCGGTTGCGGTCGTTGGTCGACTGCGAGAGGACCGTCAGGATCAGCTCCGCGATCGGGTGCCCGTGAGGCGCCAT
Organism: uncultured Solirubrobacteraceae bacterium; assembly: GCA_963744035.1. Taxonomy (GTDB): domain Bacteria; phylum Actinomycetota; class Thermoleophilia; order Solirubrobacterales; family Solirubrobacteraceae; genus Palsa-744. The sequence goes on from CAVURZ010000004.1 coordinate 379,228, forward strand.
CAACGGCTGACCGTAGACCTCCCGCAGCCGGTCGCGCACACGCAGCACGCGTGCCCGCGGGGGCGGCGCCCAGGCCGGTCTGGCCGCAGAGGCGGAGCGTTGGGCCTTCATCGGCTCACCGTACCCACAGGGCGTGCCAAGGCGCAGCCGGGCTATATCCTCGCCGCGTGCCCGTCCCGAGCATCCACGAAGAGCTGATCGAGGCGCCGATGAAGGTGCAGGACGGCCTGCCACTGTTCTGGCGCAGCGCGCCGGTGAGCACCGGCGGGGCAACTCCGCTGTACCTGCACGGCGTGCCGAGCAACTCCGACGACTGGATCGGATTCCTCGAACGGACCGGCGGTCTCGCCCCGGACCTGCCCGGGTTCGGGCGAACCGGCAAGCCAGGCACGCTGAAGTCCACGATCGAGGAGTACGCCGACTTCATCGAGATCTTCCTCGAGCAGATGGAGCTCGAGCGGATCAGCCTGGTCGTCCATGACTGGGGCGCCGTCGGCCTGGCGTTCGCGCAGCGCCACCCCGAGATGGTCGAGCGGCTGGTGATCATCAACGCGGTCCCCTTCCTGCCGGGCTACAGATGGCACAGGACCGCCCGCATCTGGCGCACGCCGTTGCTCGGCGAGTTCGCGATGGGAATGACCTTCAGGTTCACCGCGAAGCTCGCATCGCGCGAGTCCAACGTGACCGAGGGGCCGATGCCGGACGCCTGGATCGACTCGGTCATGGACCACTTCGATCAGGGCACCTCGCGGGCGATCCTGCGCCTGTACCGCTCCTCGCCGCCCGAGGTGCTCGCCGCCGCGGGGGAGCATCTCGCGAGCCTGACGATGCCGTCGCTGGTGCTCTGGGGCATGCAGGACCCCTACATCCCGGCAGGCTTCGGACGGGACTACGCGCTCGCGCTCCCCGACGGCGAGCTGGACGAGTACCCCGACGCCGGCCACTGGGGCTGGCTCGACAGACCGGACATGATCGACCGGGTGGCGGACTTTCTGAGCGCGGGGTGAGCGTCCTGCGCCGCGCACCGGCGTGGACGCTCACGGCGGCTCTGGCGGTCGTCTATCTGATCCTCGCGCCGCAGAGCCCGGACCTGGCGGCGGCCAGCTACCGCAGCCATCTGTTCGCCGAATTCGGGCTGTCGATCTGGGACAACTCCTGGTACGCGGGACACCACCTGCCGGCCTACTCGCTGCTGGCCCCGGCGCTTGGGTCGTGGATCGGCCCGCAGCTGCTCGCGGCGATCTCGATGGTCGTCGCGACGGGGCTCTATGCGCTGGTCATCCGCGGACGCTTCAGTCCCCGCGCCGAGCGGATCTCGGCGCTGTGGTTCGCCATCGGCGCCTCGATCGCCCTGCTCTCCAGCCGCGTCCCCTTCGACCTCGGCCTGGCGATCGGGCTCGGATCGATCGTGGCAGCCCAGCGTGGCCGGATCGTCGGGGCACTGGGGCTTGCTCTTTTGACGAGCCTGGCCAGCCCCGTGGCGGGCGCCTTCCTCGCCGTGGCCATGCTCGCCTGGGCCCTGACGGCGGAGCACCGCCTGGCGCCGGCCGCGCTCTGCGTCGCGGCGCTCGCCCCGATCGCGGTGCTCAGCGTCGTGTTCCCCGAAGGCGGCAGCCAGCCATTCGTGGCCTCGGCCTTCTACCCGGCGCTGGCCGGGGTGATCGTGATCATCATCGTGATCCCGGCCGAGCAGCGCACGCTGCGCGTGGGCGCCGTCCTGTATGCGCTGGTCCTGATCGGGTCGTTCCTGATCCCCTCGGCGGTCGGCGGCAACGCCGACCGACTGGGCGCGCTCGCCGCCGGACCGGTCGCCGCACTCGTCCTGGCGATCGGCACGCTCACCGGCCGCCGGGCTCGGGCGCTGATCGTGCTGGCCCCGCTGCTGCTCTACTGGCAGGCCAACGCCCCGGTGACGGACTTCGCGGCCGCCGCCTCCGATCCGGCGGTCTCGGCCTCCTTCTACACGCCGCTGCTGAAAGAGCTCCGGGCAAAGGGGGTCGGCTATGGCGCGCACCCCGCGCGAATCGAGGTGGTTGCCACGGTCAACCACTGGGAGGCACGCTGGGTCGCTCCCCACGTGATGATCGCCCGCGGCTGGGAGCGCCAGCTCGATCGGGGGCGCAACGGCCTCTTCTACGGCTCGGAACCGTTGAACGCGGCCACCTACCGGCGATGGCTGAGCGAACAGTCGATCTCGTTCGTCGCCCTGCCGGACTCGCCGCTGGACTACTCCGCGAAGGCCGAGGCGGCGCTGATCCGCGAAGCGACGCGAAGCGGCACAGCGGCCTACCTGCATGAAATCTGGCACTCGCGCCACTGGCAGCTGTTCGCGGTAGCCCGTCCTGCTCCCCTGGCGTCCCCGCCGGCTGTGATGACAGCCGTCTCGAGCGAGTCGTTCACGCTATACGTGCCGCACCCCGGCAGCTACGAGGTGAAGCTGCGATTCACCCCATACTGGGCGATTGCAAAAGGCAGCGGCTGTGTCGCGGAAGCCCCCGGCGGGTGGACGGGGGTAACGGCGCCAAGGGCAGGGTATGTGCATGTCGTGATCCGCTTTTCACTCAACCGCATCTTCAGCCAGGGGCCCCGTTGCACCTGAGCATCGTCTAGGCTGGGGCGATGGTCGCCCGCGCTCGTCTCCTGCAGGCGCGCGTCCTGCCGCATGGTTGGCTCGACGCGCTGCGGCAGGTGTCTCTGTTCGCCGCCGCATACCTCGCCTACCGGCTTGTGCGGGGGATCGTCGAGGCGCAGGCCAACGTCGCCTTCGCGCACGCCCGTGACCTGATCTCGCTCGAGCGGGGCCTGCACCTGTTCGTCGAGCCCTCGATCCAGGCCTGGGCCTCGGGCAGCCATGCGCTGATGCTGATCGCCAGCTGGTGGTACATCAACGCCCAGACCACGATCACCGTCGCCGCACTGATCTACCTATACGTGCGCCACAACAACAGCTTCTACTTCGTCCGCAACATGCTGATGATCGGCATGGCCCTGGCGCTGATCGGCTACGTCGCCTTCCCGACGGCGCCGCCGCGCTTCATGCCCGAGTGGGGCTTCATCGACACCGTCTCCGACGTCACCGGCCTGCACGTCTCGAGCGCCAGCGCATCGGCCAACGCGCTGACGAACCTCTACGCGGCAGTGCCCTCGATGCACGTTGCCTTCGCGATGATGATCGGCTGGACCCTTGCCCGCCTGGTGAAACCGCGGCCGCTGAAAGTGCTGTGGGCGCTGTACCCGTTCCTGATGGCCTTCGTGATCATCGTGACGGCCAACCACTTCATCTTCGACGCCCTGCTCGGCGCACTCACGGCCGGCGCATCGGCCTACGGTGCGACCTGGCTCGCACGGGCCCGCCCGGGCGCCTGGAAGTTCTCAAGCGTCTCCTCACCGGGCCTCACCACGAGCGGTTAGCGCCCCCGCGGAGATGGCTCCCAGGCAACAAGCGCCCTCGCGCCGGGCACGTCGCGGCACGAGACCCGCGGGGCGCCGCGCGGTGCGTGCACCGATCGGGTCCGGCCAGCGGCGCGAGCTTGTACGCAACCGGCTGATCGAGTCGCGCCTGACCCCGAACGCGATCTCGCTGACCGGCTTCGCCCTGAACATCGTCGCGGCCGTGCTGGTCTGGGAACAGCTTTTCTTCATCGGCGGGCTGGCCTTCATCATCGGCTCGATCATGGACACCCTCGACGGGCGCTACTCGCGCATGTCCGGCAAGGGCACGCCGTTCGGGGCCTTCCTGGACTCGACCCTGGACCGCATCGAGGAGGGCATCGTGCTGACCGCGGTGGCCGGTTACTTCGCGCTTGAGAACAACCGTGTCGCCGCCGCCGGCGTCGTCGTCGCCGTGCTGGCCTCTCTGATGGTCTCCTACACCCGGGCCCGGGCCGAGGCGCTCGGCGTGGAGTGCAAGGTCGGGATCGCCACGCGACCGGTGCGCGTCGTGATCCTCGCGATCGGCCTGCTGTTCGCGAAGGGTGCCGGCCTCGGCAACTTCGAACTGCTCGAGCCGGCCGTCTACGTGCTCGGCGTGCTCAGCGTGATCACCGTGATCCAGCGCATCTGGCACGTTCACGCGCAGCTCGCAGTGTGACCTTCGCAGCGTTGCGGAGTAGTCTCTCCCGACGCCCGGTCGGACGCCGGTCGTCCCTCTGAGAAGCAGGGAGGCCTCCCCGGCCCCCTCGACCGGGCCTCAGCGCCCCCGCAAAAGGACATCGCACTCGTGATCAAGGAGCACACCAACGGCAGCGCAGCGAGCAACGGCGCGGCCTCCAAGAACGGCGCAGCCCGCTACCAGTCGGGGAAGGTCCGCGTCGCGATCGTCGGCGTCGGCAACTGCGCCTCGGCCTTCGTTCAGGGCGTCAACTACTACAAGGACGCCGACCCCTCCGAGCAGGTCCCGGGCCTGATGCACGTGGACCTCGGCGGCTACCACATCCGCGACATCGAATTCACGGCGGCCTTCGACATCGACTCGACCAAGGTCGGCAAGGACCTCGGCGAAGCGATCTGGGCCGGACAGAACAACACGATGAAATTCGCCAAGGTGCCGAAGAAGCTCGGCGTCCCGGTCTACCGCGGCATGACCCACGACGGCCTCGGCAAGTACCTCAAAGAGAAGATCAAAAAGGCACCCGGCGAGACCGCCGACATCGTCAAGATCCTCAAGGACACCCACACCGACGTGGTCGTCTCCTACCTGCCCGTCGGTTCCGAGCAGGCAACCAAGTGGTACGTCGAGCAGGTGCTCGAGGCGGGCTGCGGGTTCGTCAACTGCATCCCCGTGTTCATCGCCCGCGAGGACTACTGGGACAAGCGCTTCAAAGCCGCCAAACTGCCGATCGTCGGCGATGACATCAAGTCCCAGGTCGGCGCGACGATCGTGCACCGCAACCTGGCCCGCCTGTTCGCCGACCGCGGCGTGAAGATGCTGCGCACCTCGCAGCTGAACGTCGGCGGCAACATGGACTTCTACAACATGCTCGAGCGCGAGCGCCTGGAGTCCAAGAAGATCTCCAAGACCAACGCGGTCACCTCGATCATGGACCACAAGCTGCCGGCCTCCGATGTCTACATCGGCCCGTCGGACTATGTGCCGTGGCTGACCGACCGCAAGTGGGCGCACATCCGCGTCGAGGGCCAGGCCTTCGGCGACGTGCCGCTGAACGTGGAGCTGAAGCTCGAGGTGTGGGACTCGCCGAACTCCGCCGGCATCGTGATCGACGCCGTGCGCTGCTGCAAGCTGGCGCTGAACCACGGCATCGGCGGGCAGCTCGACGGGCCCTCCTCCTACCTGATGAAGTCGCCGCACAACCAGCGGCCCGACGACCAGGCCAGGAGGGACACCGAGACGTTCATCGCCAAGTACTCGAAAAAGCCCCAGACCAAGCCGAAGGGCCGCAAAGCCCCGGCTCGCAAACGGGCAGCGGCGGCGAAGTAGCGGCTACCCCGCGCGCGTTCGCCGCACGGGGGGGATAATCGAAGACGGATGGCACCGTTGTTCTCAATCGCCCACGTGACGCCCTACCCGTGGGAGGCTGAGGACAACGAGGTCAACACGCATGTCCGGCGCGTCGCCGAGCAGCTCTCCGCGCGCGGCCACAGGGTGCTGGTGATCGCACCGTCGCGCTCGCAGGAGCGGGTGCGCGCGTCGCGTCGCGAGCTGCGGGCGGCACGCGGCGAGCCGCAGCTGCTGTTGGAGGGAACCGATCGTGGCGCGCCCCGTGTGATCGCCGTCGGGGAGGTCCTGGACTTCGCCGGCGGCGCGCGCCGCCGGCCGCCGGCCCTGCCGATCGACGTCGCACGGACGGTCGAGGAACTGCTGGGCAGCGTGGACCTGGACTTCGTGCACGTGCACGAGCCGTTCGCCCCGTCAACCTCGACGACGGCACTGCGCCACTCCCGGGCCCTGAACGTCGGCTCGTTTCACTCCTCGGCCGAGAGGCTGCTCTCGACGGTCCTGGCACGGCGTTTCGTCGAGGGCCTGTTCGGGCGCCTGGACGCCCGCACGGCGAGCACGGCCGCCACGGCCGAGCTGATGTCCGGTCACTTCCCGGGTGATTACCGGCTGGTGCCCGACGAGGAGCAGGCGGCCGATCGCTTCGAGGAGCTCTATCGCGGGCTCGCCGCGCGGCGCCACCCCACCGGGGGCGATCCGGCGCTGCGCGAGCTTCTGGCCGAGCGGCGGCTGATCGACGTCGACCTGCACATGCACACCGACCACTCCGGCGACTGCGCGACTCCGGTCGAGGTGCTGCTGGCGACCGCCCGCGAACAGGGCCTCGGGGCGATCGCGATAACCGACCACAACGAGGTCTCGGGCGCTCTGGAGGCTCAGGCCCAGGCGCAGGAGGCCGGGGTCAAGGTGATCGTCGCCGAGGAGGTCAAGACCGCATCCCAGGGCGAGGTGATCGGCCTGTTCATCAAGGAGAAGATTCCCCGCGGCCTGACGCTCGAGGAGACGGTCGCGGAGATCAAGAGCCAGGGCGGCCTGGTTTACGTGCCGCACCCGTTCGACCGGATGCACTCGGTCCCCGACTACGAGCACCTGCTGCCGATCCTTGATCAGATCGATGCAATCGAGGTGTTCAACCCGCGTGTGGCGATCAGCTCCTTCAACGACGAGGCCGCCGCCTTCGCGGCCAAGTACAGGATCGTCGCGGGGGCCGGATCGGACTCCCACGTCGCCCAGGGCCTCGGCTCGGTGCGAATCCGCATGCATGATTTCGACGGACCGAATGAGTTCTTGCAGTCTCTGCGCGACGCCGACATCCTCACGCGGCCCTCCTCGCTGCTCTATGTACAGGCGCTGAAGTTCCTGCAAACCCGCGCCACGCCTCGCTCTGCGCGCAAAGCGAGCAAGGCGCGGCGGCTGAAGCGCCTCAAGCGGGCCCCCGGCTCGGGCAGCCGCTCCTAGGGCCAGGCGCAAGTCCTGATGCATCGTCAAGGACAAGACGGCGCACCGTCAAATCCCTCGGGACCAATGCCCGTGACCGACGATGAGATTCGCGAGAAGTACCTGGAGCGTGCGATCCGCGAGCTGAACACCCTGACCAGGGAGCTGCAGTCCTGCCCGCACTGTCCGCGGGGCAACCTGATGCCGGTGCTCGGCTCGGGGCACCCCCAGGCGGACATCATGCTGCTGAAGCACTCCCCGGTGCCCTCGGAGATCGAGGAGGGGGTCGCCTTCTACGGCCGCGCGGGCGGCGCGGTGATGAAGTCGCTGAAGCGCCTGCAGATCGACCCCCTGGCCGTCTACGGGACGCTGTGTGTGAAGTGCCCGCTCTCCGATCCCTCGCTGGCGGACTTCGCCTGCGTGGCACGGGTCATCGAGGAGCTGGCCATCGTCCAGCCGAAGATCATCGTGGTGATGGGTGAAGAGGCCCTGTCGACGCTGAACGAGATGGACATCCCGTTGGCCCGGCCGCTGACGCCGTCGCTCGGCGAGATCCAGCAGCTGACGCCGACGATCGACGCCCTGTACGTGCCGGACATCGACCAGTCGCTCGATGAAACAGACGCCAAGCGCGATTTCTGGGCGGCCTTCCGGGTGCTGGGCGACTGGTATGCGGCGCAGCCGCCCTACTGATCTCCCGGCCGGGCGCTAGAGCGTGATGATGATCTTGCCGAGCTTGCCACCGGCGGCGAAGCGCTCGTAGGCCTCGGCGGCTCGGTCGAGCTCGAAGGTCTCGGCGATCGGCACCGTCAGGAGGCCCCGTTCGAACAGCGGCAGAACCTGGTGCTCGATCAACCTCGCGGTCAGGCCTTTCTCCTCCAGCGGCCTTGCGCGCAGCGTGGAGCCGTGGATCCGGGCGCGCTTGCCCATCAGGGCGAGCAGGTTCAGCTCGCTCTTCGCCCCGCCGGAGACGCCGATCACGCAGATCCGCCCACGGGTCCCGAGCGCCTGCAGGTTCTCCGCCATGTTGGGTCCGCCGACCAGCTCCAGCACGACGTCGAACGGGCCGCGCTCGGCGAAGCCCTGCGGGTCGATCGCCTCGGCGCCGAGCGCGGCCACCTGATCGCGCAGCTCCTCTCGTCGCACGGTCGCCGTCACCCTCGCGCCCGCGGCGTGGGCCAACTGGATCGCAGCCGTGCCGACGCCCCCGGCGCCCCCGTGCACGAGCAGGCGCTCGCCGCTGCGCAGGCCACCCTGGACGAAGACCGCGTCGTGCGCGGTCGTGAAGACCTCCGGCAGCCCGCCCGCGGCGGGCCAGTCGAGCCCGTCGGGAACCGGCATCAGCACGCGCTCGTGAGCCGTCACGAGCTCTGCCTGGGCGCCTCCGCCGACGATCCCCATCACCCGGTCGCCGACGGCGAAGCGCTCCGCCGCCGGGCCGAGTGCCAGCACCTCGCCGGCGAACTCCATGCCGGGGATGTCCTGTGGCGAGCCCGCCGGGGCGGGGTAGAGACCGCGGCGCTGCATCATGTCGGCACCGTTCAGGCCGGCCGCGTGCACCTTCACGAGGACCTCGCCGCTGCCGGGGACGGGATCGGGGTGCTCCTCGATCACGATCTCCTGCTCACGGATGGTGACGGCGCGCACGGGCGCAGCCTAGCGCCAGTCGGGGAGCAGGCCGGCGGCGCCCGGGCTCGGCGCCGCCGGTGTCCTGCTCTCAGCCTGTGCGGCCGACCCTCACGAGGCCGGGATCGCGTCTCCCACGACTGCGCAGTTGTCGCCTTCGGAGGCGGTGATCTCCAGGTTCAGCTCCTCCATCGTGCTCCCCGAAGTCAGGAACGCGAACAGACCCTGCTGGTTGCCGTTGCCGATGGCGCTGGTGAACCCGTTCGCACCACCGTTGTTGCTCGCCGTGGCGGCCGTTTTGTTGAACCCGCCAAAGCTCTCGGTGTAGCTGATCGAGCCCGGGCCGGTGATCTCCATTTCAATGCCCGCCGGGCCGCAGTTCATCGTCAGCGCCCACGGGCCGACGGTGGCGAACCTTTCGCCGTTGACCACACCTGCCTGGCGGTCTTCGATCCGTTGTGCACCGGGGCCCTGAGGGCCCCTGCTGCCCGGCGCACCGGCGCCGCCCGTCGCCCCCTGCAGGCCCTGTGGGCCCCTCGCACCGATGTGGTGGTGTGCGATGTAGGCCGCGATCAGCTTGTTGACCTTCTTGGAGGTGAGCGGCGGCGCGCTGTGCGTGCTGGAGGCGGTGGCTGCGGGCGAGCGCAGCTGCGAGGCCGCGTAGCCGGTGCCGCCGAGCGAGGCGAACAGTGCGATGCCGGCGACGGCAAGGGCCGGAGATGGTCTCTTCATTGCTTTCTCCCAGATTGCTTGGTGTGTGAGCTAACGGTGCGCAGGCTACCGACGGGTGGGCCAACCGGCGGCCCTACACGCGTTCGAGCAGCGACACGCACTCGATGTCGCGCAACTGGGAAACCCGTCCACCGGGCGGATCTTCTTGGCGCGTACGGGCCCAGCCTTGCGACCGGGCCCGTGCGCCTCGCTCAAGCGGCCGGTGTTGCCGATCCGATGATCCGGCAGCTGTTGAACAGGCCGGGTTCGTCGGTGATCTCCAGTTCGAGATGCTCCATCGCCGTCCCCGAATAGATCACAGCCGTGAGGAGCTCCTGATCGCCGCTCGGGATGCTGGCCGAGACACCGCGTTCTTCGTTGAAGTTCAGGACTTTCGCGGTTTCGCCGATTTTGCCGAGGGACTCCGTTTCGGCGTATTTGTATTCGGGCCCTTCGACGGCGATGTCGGTCTCGGAGGGCGCGCAGTCCGTCGACAGCGTCCACGGCCCGATCGCCACCGACCCGGCTCCACTCGCGCTCGTCGTGTTCAACACGATCCGTGTCGCCCCTGGGCCCTGATCGCCCTTCCCGCCCGGTGAACCGGGGGTGCCGGGCGTGCCGGGGATCCCCTGTTTGCCTTCGGGCCCCTTGGCGCCGATGTGATGGGCGGCGAGATAGGTCGCGATCAGCTTGTTGACCTGCTTGGAGGTCAGGGGCTTGGCGGGCTTGTGGCTGGCCGCCGCCGAGCCCAGATCTATCTTGGACGCTGCATAGCCGGTCCCGCCGAGCGAGATGAACAAGGCCAGCAGCGAGATGACGAGCGACGGCGTCAGCCGCCCTCGTGCCGGAGTTCTCAAGTCGAACTACCCCCTAAGGTCGATCGGGTCCACCGCAGACCCGGAGAGGCCCAAGCTGGCAGGCCGACCGGACGCTACGAGGCGGGCGCGCTCAGCCGCGTTCGAACAGCGAGACGCACTCGATGTGATGTGTCTGGGGAAACATGTCCACGGGGCGGACCCTCTTCAGCGCCCAGCCGGCCTCGACCAGTTCCGCGGCGTTGGGCGCCAGGGTCGTCGGGTTGCAGGAGACGTAGACGATCCGTTTCGGGGAGGCGTCGATGATCCGGTGGACGACCTTCTTGGAGAGACCCGCCCGGGGCGGGTCGACGACGATCACATCGGGGCGCCCGGCTTTCGCCAGCAGCTCGGGCAGCGCCAGGCGGGTGTCCCCGGCGAAGAAGGAGGCCTTTTTGATGTCGTTTCGCCTGGCCCCCGCGATCGCGTCGGCGACAGCGTTCTCGACCAGCTCGATACCCCATAGCTCGCCGGCCTTGGGCGCCAGCGTGAGGGCGATCGAGCCGATCCCGCAGTAGAGGTCATAGACGCGCTCCCAGCCGCCGAGCGCCGCGTAGTCGCCGGCGATGCCGTAGAGGACCTCGGCCATCTCGGTGTTCGTCTGGAAGAAGGCCTCAGCGGAGATCCGCAGGTCAAGTTCGCCGAGCCGCTCGGGCAGCTCGGCTTCACCCCAGACCAGCTCGGTGTCGCCGCCCTGGGTGGTCTCCGCCGGGCGATCAGAGCGCGACCAGAGAACCCCGTCGAGCGCATCGCCGAGGCCGGCCGCCAGGGCCTGAGCAAGACCGCCGGCGTCGAGCTCGCCCTCCGTTGTGACGATCCGGACCTGCAGCTTTTCGGTGCGACGACCCTCGCGCACGACCAGGTTGCGCAGACGAACGCGCCCGTCGGGCGCGGGGCCGATCCGCTCACCGCGGGCGCGCGGTGGGGAGTTCTGTGCCTGCTCGCCGTCGCTCTCCGCGCCGGCGCCGTCGCGGCGGCCGGGGCGTCGTCCGCGCTCCCATGCGCCGAGGCCCTGCGCCGCACACCAGTCGGCCGCCAGCCGGCGGGCGCGGTTGCCGAGCTCGGAGGCCAGCATGCAGTCCCCCATCGGGAGCACCTCGTTGGCGCCCGCAGGGGCGTGGAACCCGCAGCGCAGGCCGTCGGGGCCGTCGCCGAAGGAGTACTCCAGCTTGTTGCGGTAGCGCCACTGCTCGACGGCCGGGACGATGTCCTCGAGCTCGAAGCCCTCGAGGTGACCGATCCGCTCGAGCGCCTCGCGGACCTGGGAGTGCTTGATCTCCAGCTGGCGCTCGTAGGGAATCACCTGCCAGGCAACGCCGGGATGGTCGGCAACGGGCGCGATCCGCTCGGGGCTGGGCGTGAGCACCTCGAGGGTCCTGGCGTGGGCGTAGCTGCGCTTGCGCTTGTGGACGACCGCACGGACGCGGTCGCCGGGGATGGCGCCGGCGACGAACACCACGTAGCCGTGGTCGCCGAGGCGGGCCACGCCCTCGCCGCCGAAGGCCAGCGAGTCGATCGTCAGCTCGAGCTCATCGCCTCGCTGCGGGCGTGGGGCCTGCAGCGGCGCGGTGCTCATGAGGGACCCACGAGAAACTCGAGCAGGGCCTTCTGTGCGTGGCGGCGGTTCTCGGCCTGATCCCAGATCCGCTGGCGCGAGCCGTAGAGGACCTCGGCGGTGATCTCATCGCCGGGGTGCGCCGGCAGGTCGTGCATCGCGAATGCCTCCGGGGCCGCGAGGTCGAGCAGGGCGTCGTCGACCCGGTAGTCGGCGAGCGCGACCCGACGCTCCTCGGCGGTGTCCTCATCGCCCATGCTGACCCAGACGTCGGTGTAGACCGCGTCGGCGCCGGCGACGGCGTCGCGGGGATCGGAGTGCTGTGTGACCGTCCCGGTTGCGCCGGCGGCTCGCAGCGGCTCCTTCTCGAGGCGGTAGCCGTCGGGCGAGGCGATCGCCACGTCCAGGCCGGCCAGCGGGCCGAGGATGGCAAGCGACCGGGCGACGTTGTTGCCGTCTCCCACGTAGGCCAGCCGGCGCCCCTCGAGGCTGCCGTAGGCCTCGCGCAGCGTCAGCAGGTCGGCCAGCGCCTGGCAGGGGTGATGCAGGGCGGTCAGCATGTTGATGATCGGCACGCCGGAGTAGCGGGCGAGCTCCTCGAGCATGGCGTCCGGGCCGGTGCGCACACCGATCGCGGCGACGTGGCGCGAGAGGACCAGGGCGGTGTCCTGGAGTGCCTCGCCGCGGGACAGCTGGAGTTCGTCCGAGCGCAGGATCAGGGGATTGCCGGCGAGCTCTGCGACTCCCACCTCGAAGGAGACGCGGGTTCGCGTCGAGGGCTTCTGGAAGATCAGCGCGACGCTGCGCCCGGCCAGCATCTTCGAGCCCAGGGGATCGCGCTTGAGCTCTTCGGCGCGGTCGAGCAGCAGGGCCAGCTCGGCGGCGCTCAGGTCGGCTCCGGTGAGGAAATGACGGACTGGCATCGGACCGGCCAGTCTAGGCGGTCAGCCGAGCGAGACCGGCAGCGGAAGGCTGTAGGTGGTGAAGCCGTGCCTGGTCGCACGCGCATTCGCCGCGACCTTCGTTTTCAGCGTGTAGACGCCGGCATGGGTTCCGACGGGAACGGTGAGCTTGATGTCGAAACGGCCGTTGCGGGCGGGCGTGAACGTCTTGGCGATCGTGATCCTGCCGCATTCCAGCTCCTGTTCGACGATCACCGGCGTCACCGGCTTCGTGAGGGGCGGTTCCACGCGGCCGGTGAGGGTCACCGTGTCCCCTGAGGCTGTGGGTGGTTCGAGTTGCAGCCGTCGCGTCAGCTTCAGGTGCAGCGAGCGCAGCTTCCCGAAGCCGGCGCTGTAGCGGGTGGTGAGCGCGTCGCGGATCCTGGACGGCGGCAGCGGTGCGGTGGTCGCGAAGGACCCATCCGCGGCCACCTTCGCGTGCGCGACGACCTTCTTTTCGTTGAACAGGATCTCCACGGTCTTGCCCACAAGGGATCCCACGGCGCTGCCCCGCAGCAGCACCCGATTGCCGTGAATGTAGGCGTCGTTGAGCACCAGCGGGCTGCTGCTGCAGCCGTGGAGCAGTTCGCTGATCGCGGTCGCGCTCGACGCCACGCCGGACGTGGATGTGGAGGTGCTCGTCGTCGTCGTGGAGCCGGCTTCTTTCTTTTCAGAGGGCGGCGGGACGTCTGTGGCCTTGAGCGTCAGACCTTCCGATTCGTAGATCGGCGTGTAGATGCCAGCGCTCGCACCGGCGAGAGACGCGAACGTGCCGAACCTTTCTTCCGCCTGGCTGACGACCTGGAAGGTGTCCCCTGCCGCCGGGACGAAGCCGCCGGTGTCGTTGACTTCGAGTGTCCCGGCGAACGTGGCCATGTCGTCTTCGGTGAAGAGGATCCGGTCGAAGCCGGAACCGGGCGTCGTCCCGCCGATCCCGAACGCCAGCACACCGCCTTCCTGCAGGTAGTTCCCCTTCAGCGACAGCGTTCCGGCGGGGCCCGGGGCGACTGTTCCCGCCTTGACGATCAGTTCGCCTTCGACGAGGCCCGTTCCGGCCAGCCTCCCGCCCGTCACCGTCACCGGGCTCTTGTTGCGGGCTTCGTCGAAGGTCGCGCCGATCGTCCCTTCGTCCTGCAGAACGCCGCCCGCGATGGTCAGCGGTCCGCTTTCGAGGGCCGTCCCGGCTGCGACGGTCGTGACGCCGCCCGTCAACACGAGCTCATCGCCGCCGAAGCCGTAGGATTCGCCGGTGTTCGGGCCGATTCCGGCGGCCGTGAATGTCGTGAAGTCGGCGGCCCCCCGGTCGATTTTCACCCCGGGGGCGAAGGAGATCGTGCTCGTCGTGGCGACCGGCCCGTAGATGTTCGCTTCGGGGTTTTCGATGACGATCGGGGTTTCGGTCGAGATCGAGCTTTCTTTTTGAAGTTCGGAGGCGCTTTTGCCGCCCAGGGTGAAGCTGCTCCCCGGGCCCTGGACGAGGTGCATGCCGACCCCCGGCGTACCTTCGAGTTTCCCCGGCGAGTCCACGATCGCTCCGTCTACGTGAAGCGTCACCTGTTTTTCGAAGGCCTTCATATCGGCCTCTTCTTCGAGCGTCAGCGACCCGCTGAGCGTCGATTCCGCTGTGCCGTAAAGAAAGATCCCGTTGCGTTTGGCGATCTTGAGGCTGCCGCCCTGGATCGCGCCGGCTTCGCCCCCACCGGAGCTTTCGGGTTCGGTCATCAGCACCGTCACGCCGGCCGGCCAGCACGCGACATCTGTCGGCGTCGGCCTTTTGCCCGTTGACCAGTGCGCCGCCACGTCCCACTGTTCACCGGTTTTCCCCGTGAAGTTGTCGGTGCAGGGCGCTGCGGTGGCTGTCGCGACCAGAGCGATCGTCAGGATCGTCGCGAGCGTCGCCACCTTGAGCGAGAGCATCACCGGACCCTACCGCCTGCACCCGTGACGTGGCCGCCCGGCGGGGCCCTCGATTCCTGGCGAGAGTGGGCGGCGGATGTGAGATCGTGGAGCGATGAACAGGTTGATCTTCGCCCTCGTCTCGGCGACTCTGATCCTCTGCGGCTGCGGCTCCTCGGGCGGCAGCTCCACGACGGCTGCACCGGGCACCGCCGCGAAGACGAGCCCGGCCCCGAACCACTCGCACCTGTCGGTCGATGCGACCCCCGTCTTCGCCCGGCCATCCACCTCGGCGCCGGTGCTCTCGGGCCTGGTGAAGGTGGCCTATGAGAACTTCGCGATCAACCCGGACGTGGTGCGGGTCAAGGCCGGCTCGACGATCGAATGGACGAACCACGACCCCACCGATCACAACGTCACGAGTCAGAGCGGCCCGCAGCATTTCGCCTCGAAGAACTTCGGCGAAGGCGCCAGCTTCAGGGTTCACCTGACACACCCCGGCATCTACCACTACGAGTGCACGCTGCACCCGGCGACGATGAACGGGACGATCCAGGTCCTCAGCTGAGCTCGGCCAGGCCGGCGTCGCTGCTCGACGCCGTGGCATAGCGCCGGCGCGGGATCCGCCCGGCTCCCCGCGCGAGCCGCCCGGCCTCGACCGCGTGGCGCATCGCACCGGCCATCGCGACGGGATCCTGTGCCCGCGAGATCGCCGAGGCGGCCATCACCGCGTCGCAGCCCAGCTCCATCGCCAGGCTCGCATCCGATGCCGTGCCGATGCCCGCGTCGAGCACGACCGGCACGTCGACGGCCTCCCGGATCAGGGAGATGTTGTAGGGGTTGCGGATCCCCATACCACTCCCGATCGGAGACCCGAGGGGCATCACAGCAGCACAGCCCAGATCGGCCAGGCGCCTGGCGAGGACGGGGTCGTCGGTCGTGTAGGGGAGTACGACGAAGCCCTCGTCGACGAGCTCCTCGGCCGCCCGCAGGAGCTCTGGTGCATCGGGCAGGAGCGTGTCCTCGTCGCCGATCACCTCGAGCTTGATCCAGTTGGTCTCGAAGGCCTCGCGTGCAAGGCGGGCGGTCATCACGGCGTCACGTGCGGTGTGACAGCCGGCGGTGTTCGGCAGCAGCGACACACCGGCCCGGTCGAGAACCTCGACCAGCGAGCCGCAAGCGGACGGATCAACGCGGCGCAGGGCCACCGTGACGAGCTCCGAGCCGCTGGCGGCGATCGCCTCGGCCATCACCTCATGCGAGGGGAAGCCACCGGTGCCCAGCAGCAGGCGCGAGCGAAACGTGCGCCCGGCGATCAGCAGCGGATCGCCCGCGGTGTGGTCCTGCACTGGGACGCTCGCGGCTGCCTGCGGCGTGGAGAGCGACTCGGCCATTCTCAGATCATCCTCCCTGCATCGCGGTCAGTACCTCCACGCGGGCGCCCTCGGAGAGGGCGAAGCTCTGCCAGCTGGCCCGCGGGATCACCTCCCCGTCGACGGCCACCGCCACGCCTCGAGCATCCGCCTCGAGCCCGAGCCTCCCGAGAGCCGCGAGGACGCTCTCGCCCGGGTCCAGCTCGCATCGCTCGCCGTTGAGCACGATCAAGCCGCCACCCCCGTGGCCGCGAAGCGCGCCGGGTCGCAGCCCGCCGGGATCTCCGGCGCCTCGCCGCAGAGCACCGCCCGCACGAGCTCGGCCGTCAGGGGCGCCAGCAGGATGCCGTTGCGATGGTGGCCGGTCGCCCAGATCAGGCCCTCGATCGCGCCCGGACCGATCGCTGGAAGGTTGTCGGGGGTGCCGGGGCGCAGGCCCACCGAGAGCTCTTCGATCTCAAGCTCGGCGATCCCCGGCAGCAGCTCGTGCGCCTCGCGCAGCAGCTCATAGACGCCGCCGGCGGTTGCCTGCAGCTCAAAGCCGCGCTCCTCGACGGTGGCGCCGAGGACGTAGCGGCCGTCCCCGCGCGGGACGACATAGCCGCCCTCGAAGCGGATCACGCGGCTGAGCAGCCCGGCGCCGAGGGGGTCTCGCAGGCGAAGTATCTGTCCCTTGACGGGCCGCACCGGCACGAGCGCGCCGTCAAGGCCCTGTAGCCCCGACGTCCAGGGGCCGGCCGCCAGCACGACGGTGCCGGCCTCCAGCCGCTCTCCGTCGGGCAGAGAGAGCCCCGCGACCCGGCCGTGCTCGACCAGCACGCCGGTGACGGCGATCCGCTCGCGGACCTCGACGCCGGCCGCCTCGCAGGCCTGGCGCAGCGCGCTCAGCACTGGCCTCGGGTCGACGGCGTGGTCGTCCGGAGCTTCGATTGCCAGTCGCAGTGTCGGGGCCAGCGCAGGCTCGCGCTCGCGCGCCTCGCTTGCCCGCAGGCGCTCGACCGACAGGCCCAGTGAACGGCGGAACTCCAGCTGGCGCTCGAGCTCGAGCGCCTCGTCCTGGTCGCGGGCCAGCAGCAGCGTGCCGGTCCGGCGCAGGGGGATCTCGAGCCTCGAGGCGGCCTGCAGCTGCTCGGCGAAGGACGGCCACATCGCGGCCGAGCGAAGGCCCATCGCGAGCATGCTCTGCCCGGCAGCGCCGAACTCCACCTCGGCGACCGGGGCCAGCATCCCCGCGGCGACTCTCGAGGTCCCCTCGCCGAGGCCTCCCCGCTCGAGCAGGCATACCGACATCCCCGCCTGTCGGGCCCGCCAGGCGACGGCCATGCCGATGATGCCGCCGCCCACGACAACCAGCTCCGTTTGGCGCCTGTAGGGCATGACACCGATGCTAGCCCGACCCCCCGGGGCCGGGATGGCCGAGTGCTCCTGCCAGACTTCTGCGGCGATGAGCAGCGAGAGCCCCCGAGCCGAACTGAGTGAGCGCCTGGGCGCGGCGCGGCTGTATCTCGTCTGCGCCGGGACCGACAGCGGGGGCGATGCGGGCGAGCTGCCGGACCTGTTGCGCGAGGCCGTCGCCGGAGGCGTTGAGATCTTCCAGCTGCGCGAGAAGGAGCTGCCCGACGACGAGCTGGCCGCCGTGGCCAACGCGACCAGGGCGCTGTGCGCGGCCCTTGACATCCTGTTCGTCGTCAACGACCGCCCTGCGGTGGCCGCCGAGGTGGGGGCGGACGGCGTGCACGTGGGCCAGGAGGACATGCCGGTCGCTGACGTCCGCGAGCTCGTGGGCGAGCGGATGCTGATCGGACTCTCCACTCACTCCCCCGCGCAGATCGACGCGGTCGACCCGGCGCTGGTCGACTACATCGGGGTCGGCCCGATCCATGCGACGCCGACCAAGGAGGGCCGCCCGGCCGTCGGCACCGAGCTGATCCGCTACGCGGCCAGGCACGCGCCGGTGCCGTTCTTCGCGATCGGCGGCATCGACGCTCAGAACATCGGCGCCGTCCGTGGCGCCGGGGCCGAGCGGGTCTGCGTGCTGCGGGCGATCGCCGCCGCTGCGGACCCGCGCGCGGCGGCCCGCGAGCTGCGCGATCAGCTGTGAGCAGCGGCCGCCCCGACCGAGGCCTCAGGGACGAGCAGGCCCGGGCCGGCCTGAAGCCGCTGGCCGACGGCGAGCGCCCGACGGCGCTGCTGGTCGCGGTGGCCGTCGCCGCGATCCTTTCGCTCGGCGTGATCGTCGGCGCGCTCACCGTGCATGACCTCTCACGCCACGGCGGCTCGCTCGGCGGAGCGCTGTTCCTGGCCTGCCTGCTGGCTCTGCTGGCGGGCGGCATGTACAGGACCCGCTACTGGGCCGTCCTCGGCTTCGAGGCCCTCCTGGCCTTCCAGATCCTGGTCACCTCGCTTGCCCTGGTGGTGGCCGAGACTGTCCTCGCGGCGGCCCTCTGCGCGGTGGCCATCGGCCTCGCCGGCTGGCTGTTCTGGAAGCTGGTGAGGGTCATGGGCCGCATCCAAGCGGGAGAACCCGACCGCCTTCGATAGGCTGGCGCTCGATGGCTGAGAGCTCATATGACTGCATCGTGATCGGGTCCGGCCCGGGCGGCTACGTGGCGGCAATCCGTGCCGCGCAGCTTGGGCTGAAGACCGCCGTCGTGGAGCGCGACAAGGTCGGCGGGCGCTGTCTGAACTACGCCTGCATCCCCGCCAAGGCCGTCCTGCGTTCGGCCGATCTGCTGAGTGAGATCCACGAGTCGAAGGACTTCGGCCTCGTGGTCGGCTCGGTCGAGGTGGACTATCCCGCAATCCAGGCACGCCGCGAGAAGGTCGTCCACACGCTCACCTCGGGCGTCTCGGGGCTGTTCAAGAAAAACTCGATCGACCTGATCGAAGGCGACGCCTCGGTCACGGCCGACGGCGGCGTGCGCGTCGGCGATGACGTGCTTGGCGCGGGCAGCATCATCCTTGCGACGGGTTCGATCCCGCGGGCGATTCCCGGCGTCGAGCTGAGCGGCCGGATCATCGGCACGGAGGAGGCCTGGGCGCTGCAACAGCTGCCGGCCCGCCTCGCGGTCGCGGGCGCCGGGGCATCGGGCGCCGAGATCGCCTCGGGCTTTGCGCGCCTGGGCAGCGAGGTCGTCCTGCTCGAGATGCTCGACCGGGTCCTGCCGAGCGAGGACGCGGACATCTCACGGCTGGTGGAGCGCGGGCTGAAGAAGCAGGGCATCTCCGTGCACACCGGCACGCCGGTCGCGGACGTCTCGCAGAGTGAGAGCGGCGTGACGCTCTCCTACGGCGACGAGCGGGGCGATTTCGACTACCTGGTGATCGCCGCCGGCCGCGGCACGGACATCGAGGGCCTGGGCCTGGCCGAGGCGTCGATCGAGACCGACGAGCGGGGACTGATCAAGGTCGACGGGGCGATGCGCACGAGCCGCGCCGGGATCTACGCGATCGGCGACCTCACCCCGGGGCCCGCACTGGCGCACAAGGCCTCAGACGAGGGAGTGATCGCGGCCGAGACGATCGCGGGGCTCGCGACGCACCCGATCGCCTACGTGGACATCCCCCGTGCGACCTTCTGCACCCCCAACGTCGGCTCGTTCGGATTGACCGAGGAGCAGGCCAAGGAGCAGGGCTATGACGTCGTCGTCGGCAAGGTGCCCTACGGTGCCGTCGGCGGAGGGACCGTCTACGGCGACCGGACGGGCCTCGTGAAGATCGTCGGCGAGTCCAAGTACGGCGAGCTGCTCGGCGGGCACATCGTCGGCTCGCGGGCGACCGAGCTGATCCAGGAGCTCGTCAACGTCCGCTCGCTCGAGGGCGGCTACCCCGAGCTGGCCCGCATGATCCATGGGCACCCCACGCTCTCAGAGGCTGTGATGGAGGCCGGCCGGGCCGCCGACGGCTGGCTGATCCACGGCTGAGGCCGCGGTGGGCGAGGACGCCTCCCCAGCAGCGGCCGCCTTCTATTTCGATCTCGCGAGCCCGCAGTCCTACCTGGCGGCGGAGCAGGTCCTCCAGGTGCTTCCGGGCCCCGCCGAATGGCGCGGCATCCTCGCCGCAGAGCTCCCGGGAGCGCCGGATGCCGAGGCCCTCGGGGAGGCCTCGCGTGATGAGATCGGCGCCCGCGCCGCAGAGCTGGGCCTGCAGCCGCTGCGCTGGCCCGACCCGTTCCCCTTCGACAGTCGCCTGGCGATGCTGATCGCCACCTACGCGCGATCGATCGGACGGGCGGTCCCGTTCGCGCAGGCGGCCTTCCGCCAGGCCTTCGCCGGCGGGCGCTCGCTGGCCGATGAGAACTCCGTGCTGATCGCGGCGGCCGCCTGCGAGATGCACCCGACGGCGATCCTGCGTGCGGCCGCGATGCGCACGCTCGCGGATCAGCTCGACGCGAGCACCGCGGCCGCCGCGGCGAGCGGCGTTCGATCGGTTCCGGCCGTCACGGTCGGCGAGCGCACATTCCACGGCGAGGCGGCACTGCGGGAGGCCGGAGCGACGATGGCGTTGGAGCGCGCGTGAAGGCGCGGGACGCCTTCCGGTTGATCGTCACCCGCGGCGGATGGGCCCCGGCGATGTTCGCCGACCCCGCACGCGTGGACCACATCGAGATCGTCGAGATCGACTCCGGCGAAGTCGTCCTGTTCTGGGACCGCCCGCCCCATGCGGCCTCGAAGCTAGCCCGAGCGCTACGGGAGGACCTGATGAACCTCGAGGAGACGGACTTCCGCGAGCGCTGGAGTACCGTGGAGGCCTGATGGCCGACTCTCACCCACCCGCCAGCCAAGCCCGCGAGGACGCCGGGCGGGCCCGGGAGTGGCTGGAGACGATGACCCTGATCCGCCGCTTCGAGGAGCGGGCCGGAGAGATGTATGCGCGCGCCAAAGTCGGCGGCTTCCTGCACCTCTCGATCGGCGAGGAGGCGACGATCGTCGGTAGCGCCCGGGCGCTGCGCGACAGCGACTATCTGATCTCGACCTACCGCTCCCATGGCCACGCGATCGTTCGCGGCACGCCGCCGGAGAAGGTGATGGCCGAGCTGTTCGGCAAGGTCGATGGCCTGTGCCGCGGCCGCGGCGGCTCGATGCACATGTTCGACATGTCGCGGCGCTTCATGGGCGGCTACGGGATCGTCGGCGGGAACCTGCCGATCGCGGCCGGCATCGCGCTGGCAAGCGACTACTCGGGCACCGACGAGGTGACGCTCTGCACGTTCGGCGACGGCGCATCCAACCAGGGGACCTTCGGCGAGACGCTGAACCTGGCGGCGTTGTGGCGGCTGCCGGTCGTCTTCATGGTGACCAACAACCAGTTCGGCATGGGCACGGCGCTCGGCCGCCACTCGGCCGTCACCGACCTGCGGCGCAAGGGCGAGAGCCTCGGGGTGCCCGGGATGCGCTGCGACGGGATGGACATCCGCGACACGCACAGGGTGGTGGGGGAAGCCGTCGAGCGGGTCCGCGAGGAGCGCCGGCCGGTGCTGATCGAGGCGATCACCTACCGCTTCCGCGGGCACTCGATGGCCGACCCGGAGCAGTACCGCTCGAAGGATGAGGTGGCCCGCTGGCGCGAGCGCGACCCGCTGAGCGTCTACGGCCGCCAGCTGATGGACGAGGGCACGATCACGGCGGCCGAGATCGAGCAGCTGGACGCCGAGGCGATCGCCCGGGTGGACAGTGCTGTGGAGTACGCGGAGGCCTCGCCGTTTCCCGAGCCGGGCGAGCTCTACGACGACATCTATGTCCTGGGTGACGCCTCGCGCGGCTGGTACTCGGTCGAGACGACCGAGGATCGCCAGGAGGGCTCGGCGGAGGAGTCTCCGCAGGCGGCCGCCAACGATGAGATCCCGCAGCAGCTGACCTCGGCCCTCGCCGCCGGCGAGGACGGCCACGAGCGCGGGGATGAGGCCTGATGGCTGAGCTGCGCTACCGCGAGGCGCTCAACCAGGCGCTCCGCGAGGAGCTGACCCGCGACGAGCGCGTGATGGTCATGGGTGAGGACATCGGCGTCTTCGGAGGCGCCTTCAAGGTCACCGAGGGACTGCTCGATGAGTTCGGCGAGAAGCGCATCCGCGACACACCGATCTCCGAGAACACGATCGTCGGCCTCGGGGTCGGCGCGGCGATGACGGGCCTGCGCCCGGTGGTCGAGCTGATGACGATCAACTTCGCACTGCTGGCGCTGGACCAGATCGTCAACCACGCGGCCCACATCCACTACATGTTCGGCGGGCAGGCCCGGGTGCCGCTTGTCGTGCGGATGCCCCAGGGGGCCGGCCACCAGCTCGGACCGACCCACTCCCACTGCTTCGAGGCGATGTTCCTGCAGGTACCGGGGCTGCTCGTGGCGGTGCCCGCGACGGCGGCCGACGCCAAGGGCCTGTTGAAGAGCGCGATCCGCGATGAGAACCCCGTCGTGTTCATCGAGCACGAGTCCCTTTACGGCGTCCGCGGCGAGGTTCCCGACGGCGAGGAGCTCGTCCCGTTCGGCGTGGCCCGCACGGCCCGCGAAGGTTCCGACGTGACGATCGTGGGCATCTCCCGGATGGCCCTGACGGCCGAACGCGCCGCGGCGACGCTCTCGCAGGAGCACGGCGTGGAGGCGGAAGTGATCGACCCGCGCACGCTGCGGCCACTGGACCTCGACACGATCCTGGCCTCGGTTCGGCGAACCAACCGCTGTGTGATCGTCGAGGAGGGCTGGCCCCACGGCGGCGTCGGCGCGAACCTGGCGGCGCTGATCGGCGAACAGGCCTTCGACGACCTCGACGCGCCGGTCTCTCGCGTGACCGGAGCCGACGTGCCGATGCCCTACTCAAAGCCCCTCGAGGACATCGCCTACCCGCATGAGCCGCAGATCGTCGCGGCGGCACTCGCCACGCTCAACCGGACAGCCGGAGTCTGATGGCCGAGATCATCGTCATGCCCCGCCTGTCGGACACGATGGAGGAGGGCATCATCCTGCGCTGGCTGAGGGCCGAGGGCGAGACGATCGCCCGCGGCGAGGAGCTGGTCGAGATCGAGACGGACAAGGCCACGATGACCTACGAGTCAGACCAGGCCGGGGTGCTTCACCTGATCGCCGCCGAGGGCGACACGCTCCCGGTCGGGCAACCGATCGCGAGCGTCGGCGACGGCCCCGCGGGCGCGAGCGAGGACGGCCCGGGCGCCGGCGCGGAGCCGCCCGGCGGCGAACCGGTGACTGCGGCCGCCCGGGCCCTGCAGTCGAAAGCCCCCGCGGCGCCGGCTCCCACGCCCGCCGCAGCGGCGAACGCCGCCCCGCAGGGCACGACCTTGAGCGACGGGGCCGCGGACACGGATGGCGAGGAGCGCGTCAAGGCCTCGCCGCTGGCCCGCCGGATGGCCCGCGAGGAAGGCATCGATCTCGCCGGGCTGAGCGGCACCGGGCCGGGCGGGCGCATCGTCAAGGCCGATGTGGTGGGCTCCGCCAAGGGCGAGGCCACCGCATCGCCGATTGCCGCCGTCGCGGACCGGGCGGCTCGTGAGCCCGCCGGCACGGCGCCCCGGGCGCCCGAGGAGATCGCTCGCGCGAAGGGCGAGACCCGGGAGGTCGAGCTCTCCCGGCTGCAGCAGACGGTCGCCCGGCGGATGGCCGAGTCGAAGGCCACGATCCCCGACTTCACGATCCAGATCGAGGTCGACATGGAGGAGTGCGTCGCCCTGCGCGGAGAGCTGAAGCGGATCGCCACCCCAGGCGAGGCCGGTGAGCACGCCACGGCCGAGGGGGGCGCCGTGCCGACCTACAACGACATGGTCGTAAAGGCCGTGGCCCTGGCGCTGCGCGAGCACCCCCTGGCCAACGGGAGCTACCGCGACGGGAAGGTCCAGCTGCACTCGCGGATCAATGTCGGCGTGGCGGTGGCGGCCGACGGCGCACTGGTCGTGCCCACCGTCTTCGACGCCGAGGAGAAGTCGCTCGGGGAGATCGCCCGGGAGACACGGGCCCTTGCCGGGCGCGTACGCGACGGCTCGATCACTCCGCCCGAGCTGGGCGGCGGGACGTTCACCGTGTCGAACCTCGGCATGTTCGGGATCTCCAGTTTCACGGCGATCATCAACCCGCCCCAGGCGGCGATCCTGTCGGTCGGCGCGCTGGCCCCGAGGGCCGTGGTCCGCGACGGCGAGATCCTCGCGCGCAACACGATGAGCCTCACGCTGGTCTCCGACCATCGGATCCTCTATGGCGCCGAAGCGGCCCGCTTCCTCGCCCGCGTGCGAGAGCTGCTGCAGGCACCGGCGGCGCTGACGCTCTGAGGCGTCGCGCCGCCGACAGAGTCCCTACAGCATCTTCAGGCCGGCAAGCAGCTGCTTGCGCCCGGCCTTGACGACGGCCTCCGCCTGATTGGCTTCCGCCACGGCGGCTTCGGGATCGGAGCCTTTCTCGGCGAACGCGGTCTTCAATTTTTCATAGGACGCGATGATCGATGTGAGGCCCCTGACGATCAGTCGCTTGGCCTTTTTCACCCTCGTCCTTGCGGCCGGCTGCCTGGCCACCTTCGCGCGCAGTCCGCTCAGGACCGTGACCGAGTTGCCGATCGCGCTGAGGACCGGTTCGGCCACATGGTCGGTCTTGTAGGTGCCCACCGCCGAGACGACCTTGCCTTCGGCGACGAGGATCCGCCCCTCATAGCTGACGACCGCCGCCTTGATGCTCGAGCTGCTGGCCGACGCGCTCGCGACCGGCCCTGCCAACGCTCCCGCAGCGAGCACAAGCCCCGCCAGGATCCATCGCCTGTGCCGTCCCATTCGCCGCCTCCTTCATTCGAATTTCCGGAATGCTCCCTGTTCTGGATGGTCTGATACCCGACCTCCGGGGTTCGAACCGTTCGCGTCAGAAACGTGACGCTAGGCTTGAAGGACAGCGATGAGCGTCTCCGCAGACACGCAACCGGCCGAGGAGATCCAGGTCTGCCACCTGGGCCTCGTCCCCTACGGCGATGCGGTCGCGATCCAGCAGGAGCTGCGCGCCCGGCGCTGGGCCGAGGAGATACCCGACACGCTGCTGCTGCTCGAGCATCCCCCGACCTACACCAGAGGCCGTCGCGCGGCCGCCGAGGAGCTGCCGTTCCCGGAGTCCTTCTATGAGGACAGGGGCGCCGAGGTGCACACCACCGACCGCGGCGGGAGGGTCACCTACCACGCGCCAGGGCAGCTCGTGGGCTACCCGATCATGGCCGTCGTCGACGTCCACGAGCACCTGCGCAAGATGGAAGCGGCCATCATCCACGCGCTGGCAGAGGCCGGCATCCGGGCGCACTCGCGCCACGACGAGGGCGCCGACTACACCGGCGTATGGGTCGGACTGGGCTCGCACAGGCGCAAGATCGCCTCGCTCGGAGTCCACATCTCCCACGGCATCTCGACGCATGGCTTCGCCGTCAACGTCGATAACGACCTGGAGCCCTTCAGCTGGGTGATCGCCTGCGGCCTGCCCGGCGTGACGATGACCTCGATCGCGCGCGAGACGGATGGCCGTGGCGAGGGGGTCCCGTGCTTTCGCAAGCGCATGGCCTACAGCTTCTGCCGCACCCACGCGCGACGCCAGCGCCTCATCAGCGCGCGGCGCCTGGGGATCGCGCTGCCCTCCGAGGCGGTGCACGCATGAGCGCCACGCGGTCACGCTCCAACCCCGGCGGGATGGACGTCCTGAAGGTGCTCGGCGGCGACGTGCGCCCGGTCCGCGAGCGCAAGCCGCCGTGGTTCAAGGTCCCGCCGCCCGGCGGGGAGCGCTATCGCGAGCTGACGGAGCTGATCCGCTCGGAGAACCTCCACACCGTCTGCCAGGAGGCCGCCTGCCCGAACGTCGGCGAGTGCTGGGAGCGCGGCACTGCGACGTTCATGATCCTCGGCGACACGTGCACCCGCCGCTGCGGCTTCTGCAACGTGAAGACCGGCAAACCGACATGGAACGACCCGCTCGAGCCGGCCCGGGTGGCGCGCTCGATCGCGCGCATGGGACTGCGCCACGCGGTGATCACGTCGGTCGACCGCGATGACCTCCCCGACAAGGGCGCCAGCGCCTTCGTGGGAGTGATCCGCCAGGTTCGCCGCCAGGCTCCGGGCTGCCAGATCGAGGTCCTGACCCCCGACTTTCAGGGCCAGGAGATGCCGCTGGCGAAGGTCATCACCGAGCGCCCGGACGTCTTCAACCACAACGTCGAGGTGGTACCGCGCCTCTACACGGTCGCCCGCCGCGGATCGACCTTCGAGCGCTCCTGCCGTGTCCTGCGACTGGCCCACGAGCTGGGCGAGGGCAAGGTGGTCACGAAGTCCGGCCTGATGGTCGGCCTGGGAGAGACCCACGAGGAGATGGTCGAGACGTTCGGCGCCCTGCGCGAGAACGGTGTTCAGGTGCTCACCGTCGGGCAGTACCTGCGCCCCTCCGAGCGCCATCTGCCGGTCGTCCGCTACTGGCACCCCGACGAGTTCAAGGCCCTCGAGCATGCGGCCTATGCGCTGGGCTTCGACCATGTCGCGGCCGGCCCGCTGGTGCGCTCCTCCTACCACGCCGACCAGCACGTCAGCCAGCCGCTGGACGGCGTCGGCCCGCTGGCAGCCACCAACTAGCCTCCTGCGCCGCAAGTACGCTCTGAGCGGTCCTCGCCAGGCGGGGGCATGCCGCGATGTTCCCGCTCAAAGACAACATCCCGCTGGAGCGGATCCCGCTTGTCACGATCGCGCTGATGGCGTTAAACGTGGTCGCCTACCTGCTCGCCCTGCGTCACGGCGGCAGCTTCTTCGGCGGGCCCTCCGAGCAGGTGGTGGTCCACTACGGAGCGATCCCCTACGAGCTGACCCACCCCGGCGAGCACTGCGAACTGGCTCGGCAGCTCGCTGGCGGAGGGTCGGGCGAAGCGATCGTTTGTCAGGGAGAACCCGCAGTCCACGGCAGCTTCCCGCCCCAGCCTGCAACCTGGCTGACGGCCTTCACCTCGATGTTCCTGCACGGCGGCTTCCTGCACATCTTCGTCGACATGCTGTTCCTGGCGATCTTCGGACCGACCCTCGAGGACAGGATCGGCCGCCTGGCCTTCATCGCCCTCTACCTGGTCGGAGGGCTGATCGCGCTCGGCGCCCAGACGGCGATCGACCCGAGCTCTACGACCCCTGCCCTCGGCGCCTCGGGAGCGATCGCTGCGGTGCTCGGCGGCTACCTCGTGCTCTGGCCACGGGCGCGGATCCTGAGCCTCGTGTTCATCATCTTCTTCGTCACGATCATCGAAGTGCCGGCGATGATCATGCTGGGAGCCTGGTTTGCCATTCAGCTCTGGCTGGCCCTCGGGGGATTGTCCGGGCCGTCCGGCGGGGAAGGTGTCGGGTACTTCGCCCAGATCGGCGGCTTCGCCTTCGGCCTGCTGGCAATCTGGCTGCTCGCCCCGAAGGACTGGCTCAGGCGCCGGCCGGGCCTGCTGACATGAACGGTCGCCGATGGAGCCCATCCTCGTGAACTCTCGCCTGCTCGTCCTCACGATCGCCCTGGTGTTCATCGCGGGCTTCGCCTTCCTGACGGTCGCGGCCGTGATCGAACAGGGGCTGACGGTCGCGTCGCTGATCTCCGCCTTCATCCTGGCGCTGCTCGGCATCGGCATCGTCGGGGCCCTGCGCAATCCTCCGCGTCAATGAGCACCTCCCCGTTCCTGACACCCGACCAGAGCCGCCTTCGCCGCCAGCGGGCCGACCGGCGCCGGCGGCGCAACCGCATCATCGGCGGGGTTCTGGCCGTGCTGGTGATCGCCGTCGGCGCCGTCGCAGTGCTCTCGCGGGGGTCCGCCGGCTCTCCCAGCCACGGCACGGCCACGACACATAAGCCGAGCGCCGTCGCCCCGGTCGCCGCGAGCTCCCCCGCGCGCTCGCCCGCCGGCCTCGTCCTCTCCAAGCCCGCCCTGGCCCTGTCGGGTATCAGCAAACCCGCGGGCGATCCGATCCAGCTGCAGTTCCTGCATCCCCCGCGGGCGGGAATCCTGTTCGACCTCGACACCGGCCGGGTGCTCTGGCAGCGCAACCCCTATAAGCGGGTCGAGATCGCCAGCCTGACGAAGATGATGACCGCCCACATCACCGTCGAGTCGAGCAAGCCCTCCGGCCACGTGCTGATCACGAAGGCAGCCGTCGACTCGAGCGGATCGAAGGTCGGGGTGTTGCCGCTCGGCAAACACATCCGGGTCGAGACGATGCTCTACGGCCTGCTGCTGCCCTCCGGCAACGATGCCGCCGTGGCCCTCGCCCAGTACGTCTCCGGCTCGATCAAGGCCTTCGTCGCCCGCATGAACTCCGAAGCGGCCAAGCTCGGCATGGGCTGCACCCGCTACTCCTCCCCGTCGGGGTATTTCAACGCCGGCAACTACTCCTGTGCGGCGGATCTCGCGATCCTCGCCCACGTGGACATGTCCCAGCCGCGGATCGCCCGGATCGTGCACACCTACACGGCCGTGCTGCCCTTCCCGATCAAGGGGGGCAAGCTCTACCTGTACAACAACAACCCGCTGCTGATCTACAAATACCCCGGTGTGACGGGCCTGAAGACCGGCTTCACACTCGCGGCCGGGCGCTGTCTGGTCGCCACGGCCGAACGCGGCGGCGTGCGCCTCGGCGTGGTGATCCTCAACTCCGATGATCCCGGAACGCAGGCCAAACAGCTCCTTGACCGCGGCTTCGAGGACGTCTACCACCAGAAACGGGTCCCCGAGCCGGAAATCCCTCCGGGGGCCTAGATTCCCAGCGTCCGCGCTGTTTCGAGCGCATCGCGTATCGTTGTCTCTACAGATTGACTGGCCAGTCAGCCAAAGGAGAGAACGTGGATCTTGACGACACACCGGAGCAGGCTGCGTACCGCGCCCAGGTACGTACCTGGCTCGAGCAGCACAAGTCTGAAGCACCCATCCTGCAGGGCCCCGGAGCGATCGAGGACGAGGATGAGATCATCGCCGCACGGCGCGTGTGGCAGGGCAAGCTCGCCGAGGGAGGCCTCGCCGGCCTGACCTGGCCCAAGGAGTACGGCGGGCAGGGCCTCGGCCCGATCGAGCAGGTGCTCTGCAACCAGGAGATCGCCGCGGCGAAAGTCCCCGGCATCCTCGACGGGATCGGCGTCGGCATGCTCGGCCCCACGATCATCGCCCACGGCGAGGAGGAGCAGAAGTCGCGCTACCTCGCGCCGCTGCTGCACGGCGACGAGGTCTGGTGTCAGCTGTTCTCGGAGCCGGCCGCCGGCTCGGACCTGGCGGCCGTGCAGACGCGGGCTCGCCTGCAGGACGACGGCAGCTGGCGCCTGACCGGACAGAAGGTCTGGACGACCAACGCCCAGTTCGCCTCGTTCGGGCTGCTGCTGGCACGCACGGACGCCGACGTCCCGAAGCACAAGGGACTGACGATGTTCATCGTGCCGATGGATGCCGAGGGAGTGACGATCCGCGGACTGCGCCAGATCTCCGGCGAGGCCGAGTTCAACGAGGTCTTCTTCGACGACGTCCAGCTGGACGCCGGCTCGGTCGTCGGCGGCGTCGGCAACGGCTGGGGCACGGCCCTGACGACGCTGATGTTCGAGCGCGTCACGATCGGCCTGGGCAGTGAGGGAATGGGCTACAACTCGACGCGCTTCGCCTCGGCGATCGCGGCCGACGAGCACGCCCGCCGAGACTCCGACGTGCGTCACCGCCTGGGCGAGATCGCGAGCGAGCTGCTGGCGATCCGGTTCACCGGCTACCGCACGCTGACGGCGCTGCAGAAGGGCCAGATCCCCGGCCCCGAGGCGGGCCTCGCGAAGGTCACGCTGGTCAGCGGAGCCATCAAGGCGGGCGATCTGATCGCCGACGTGGTCGGTCCCGAGGCGCTTGACGTCAAGAGCGAGTGGGCCTACATGATCTCCTTCCTCCCCGGCCTGAAGTCAGCCGGCGGAACCGAAGAGATCCTCCGAAACACGATTGGCGAGCGGGTGCTTGGCCTGCCGCCCGAGCCGCGTCTGGACAAGGGCATCCCCTTCTCAGAGCTGCGGTCCAAGGAAGGAGCGGCGGCATGAACCTGTCCCTCTCAGACGAGCAGGTGTTCCTGCGCGAGGCCGCCCGCGGGGCCCTCTCGCGCTTCAAGACGCTGGAGGCCGCCCGCGAGGCGCTCGACGGCGACAAGGCCGCCATGCCCGACCTCTGGCCGACGGCCTGCGAGGCCGGCTGGCCGGGCCTGCTGATCAGCGAGGAGCACGGCGGTGCCGGGCTCGACGCGTTCGACGCGATGCTGGTGCTGGGCGAGTGCGGTCGTGTGATCGCCGGCATCCAGCTGCTGGGGCATCTGCCGGCGACGGCGATCCTCGACGCCTCCGGTGCGAACGCGCCGATGCTCGAGGAGCTGGCCACCGGTGCGAAGCGGGCGGCCTATCTGCCCGTCAGCCCTCCCGGCGACATCGAGCAGGGCTGGACCGTCGATCTGCCCACCGGCTCCGGCCGCGGGGCGGCACCGAGCGCCGGCGGATCGGGCGAGCAGGTCACCGTGACCGGCAAGCTGGCGTGGGTGCCCGATGCACCCGGCGCCGACCTGCTGGTCGGTGTGGCGATCCTCGACGGCAGGCCCGTCGGCGTCGCGATCGAGGCCGACGGATCCGGTGTGAGCATCGAGTCGGTGGAGCGTTATGACTCGACCCGCTCGCTCGGCCATGTCACGCTGGACGGCGCCTCGGCGACCGTCCTCGATGCGTCCGAGGAGACCCTGGCAGCCGCCTGGTATCTGGCTCAGTCGCTGATCGCCGCCGAGTCCCTCGGCAGCGTCGAGACGGCGCTTGACGTGTCCGTCGCCTACGCCAAGGAGCGGTTCACCTTCGGGCGGGCCATCGGCTCCTACCAGGCCGTCAAGCACTCACTGACCGAGGTCCTGCGGGAGCTCGAGAACGGCCGCTCGCTGCTCTACTACGCCGGTTGGGCCCGTGACGGCGCACCGGCGGAGTTCCCGCTGGCGGCAAGCGCTCTGCGCTCGGTCGCCGGCCGTGCGCTGGATGACGCGGCCCGCACGATGATCTCCGTCCACGGCGGGATCGGGGCCACCTGGGAGCACGACGCGCCGCTTTACTTCCGCCGCGCCCAGCTCTCCCGCAGGCTGCTCGGCGGCACCGGCGCGGCGACCGACAGGGTCGCCGGCGAGCTGATCGCCGCGGCCTAGAGCCCGGCTCACAGCAGCGTTGCAACGGCCGGCGCCTTCCTCCCGGAGGCGCCGGCCGAGCAGTTCAGGCGTGGCTTTCAGAGGGCGATGACGACCGACTTCGTCTCCTGGTAGGCGTCCAGGACCTCCTCGCCCATCTCCCGTCCCCAGCCGCTCTGCTTGTAGCCGCCGAACGGCAGCGCGGCGTCATAGATGTGGTAGGTGTTCACGTGAATCGTGCCCGCCTTGATGCGCTTGGCGAGCTTGTGGGCCTTCGAGACGTCCCGCGTCCAGACGCCCGCGGCCAGGCCGTAGACCGAGTCGTTGGCCTGGGCGGCGAGATCGTCGACGTCGGCGAACGGCATCGCCGCGACGACCGGCCCGAAGATCTCCTCCTGGATGATCCGGTGGTCGGACGTCGCGTCGACGAGGACGGTCGGCTGGACGAAGTAGCCCGGGCCGTCGATCGCGTGGCCGCCGGTCGAGCGCCCGCGCGCCTTCGTCGGCGCCGATCTTCAGGTAGCCGGTGACGCGGTCGAACTGCTCGGATGAGACCAGCGGGCCCATCTCGGTGTCCGGGCTGCATGCCGTGGCCGACCTTGATCGCCTCGGCCGCCCGGCTGACGCCGTCGACGACCTCGTCGAACAGGTCGTTGTGGATGTACAGCCGGCTGCCGGCCGTGCAGACCTCGCCCTGGTTGAAGAAGATGCCCATGCGCCGCGCCGGCGATCGCCGCCTCGACATCGGCGTCGTCGAGCACGATGTTCGGGCTCTTGCCGCCGAGCTCGAGCGAGACCCGCTTGAGGTTGGTGCGCCCGGCCGCCTGGGCGATCAGCTTGCCGACTTCGGTCGATCCGGTGAAGGCGACCTTGTCGACGTCGTCGTGCTCGGCCAGCGCCGCGCCGGCGTCGCCGTAGCCGGTCACCACGTTCAGCACGCCCGGCGGGATGCCCGCCTCGAGCGCGAGCTCGCCCAGGCGCAGCGCGCTCAGCGGCGTCTGCTCGGCCGGCTTGAGGATGATCGTGCAGCCCGTCGCCAGCGCCGGCCCGACCTTCCAGGCGGCCATCAGCAGCGGGAAGTTCCAGGGGATGATCTGCCCGACGACGCCGACCGGCTCCTTGACGGTGTAGGCGTGGAACTCCTGCGCCCGGCATGTACGGGCAGCGACGGGCGTGACGGTCGAGCCGCGCAGCTTGGTGGCCCAGCCGGCCATGTACCAGAACAGGTCGGCCGCCAGCGGCACGTCGGCGGCGGCCGCCACGGCCTTCGCCTTGCCGTTGTCGAGCGAGTCGAGCTCGGCCAGCTCCTCGAGGTTCTCGGCGATCAGGTCGCCGAGCCGGTGGATCGCGCGGCCCGCGCTCGGAGGGCGTCATCGTGCGACCAGGGGCCCTCGAGGGCCCGGCGCGCTGCCCGCACGGCGCGGTCGATGTCCTCGGCCTTGCCGTGGGCGACGGTGCGTCAGGACCTCGCCGGTGCCCGGGTCGATCGTCTCGAAGGTCTCGCCGTCGGCGGCATCGACCCACTCGCCTCCGATCAGCAGCTGGCGTGGTTGCGAGGTGAAGCGGCGTGTCGCGTCGGCGACAGGAACGGCGATGGCCATGACTGACTCTCCTTCTCTCCCTGTTGGCAGGACCTCTCGAGCCTAAGTGCGATCCATTCCCAGCCACGGGTTGCGGGCGAACGTTGCGCCGACGTTGCATGCCGGCGAGACGCGGGCGCCGCCGGAGTAGCATCGGTGGGGAGGAAGGAGAGCACCGTGGCTCGCACCAGCTGAACCCATGGCTCGCCGTCAGGCCGGTCGGCGACCGGCTCGAGCAGGCCCGCGCGCTGCGCCGCCTCTACGAGGGCTTCCAGTCGGGCCGCGACGTGGCGGGCAGCGTCCGGGCCGTCGTCGCCCGCTCGTGGGCGCGGTCGGCCGACGCCGGCGTCGACCCGGTCGAGCACCTCGCGCCGATCGCGCATGGACGAGGCCGGAGATCGAGGAGCGCTGGTCGCGTCACCCGCTCTATCCGGTCCTGCCGATGCTGCGCGACCTGCTCAGCGGCGCGACGACGGAGTCCTCGCACATGCTCGTGATCTCCGACGCCCACGGCGTGCTGATGTGGATCGAGGGCCACCACCGGGTGATCGAAGCGACCGCACGACATGCACTTCGTCTGCGGCGCCGACTGGAGCGAGCAGGGCGCCGGGACGAACGCGCTGGGGACGGCCATCGCCGTCGACCATCCGGTGCAGATCTTCAGCGCCGAGCACTTCAACCGGATCGTCCACCCCTGGCAGTGCTCGGGCGCCCCGATCCACGACCCCGCGACCGGCGAGATCCTCGGCGTCGTCGACCTGACCGGCCACCTGCGCACCGCCCACCCGCACACGCTCTCGCTGGTCACCGCGGCGGCCGGGATGGCCGAGGCCTACCTGCGCCACGACCAGCTTCGCCGCGACGCGATCCTGACGCGAGGCCTATTTCGAGCGCGTCGCCGGGGCCACCCAGGCGACCGCCCTGGTGCGCCCTTCGGGCCAGGTGATCGTGGCGACGCCCCACGGCTGGGCCGGCGAGCTCGTGGAGAATCCCCAGCCCGGCGCCGAGGTGACGCTCCCGGGGGAGCTGATCGCCGATGTGGAGCGCCTCGGCGACCTCGACGGTCTCATCCTCTGGCGACGGCGCAGCGGCTCATCCCACCCCGAGGCACCGGCCGGAATTCACCTCGAGCTGCTGAGCAGCAGCCCTCGCGTCGTGCTTCCGGACAGGACCGTGGAGCTGAGCCCCCGCCACGCCGAGATCCTCGCCACCCTGATGCTGGCCGGCCGCGGCATGACCTCGCGGGAGCTGACCGCGGCGGTCTACGGCTCGGCCGGCAAGAACGTCACGCTGCGCGCCGAGATGAGCCGCCTGCGAAGGCTGCTCGGCGGCATGCTGCGCACCCGCCCCTATGCCTTTGCGGTGCCCGTCTCAAGCGACCTCGAGGAGGCCGAGGAGCACCTCGCCGCCGGACGGATCGGCGAGGCCGCCGCGCTGTGCCGCGAAGGCGTCCTGCCGGGCTCGCAGGCCAGGGCGTTGGTCGAGGCCCGCGCGCGACTGCAGCCCGCCCTCGGACCGGCGGCCCCCGCGCGCTGAACGGGCGTCAGCCGCCGCGCCGCGCGCGAGCGCGATGCTTGGCGGGCGTGCTCGCTGCGGCCGCCGCGGCCACCGGGGCGCCATAGGCGGCATGGACGGCCGCGACCAGGGAGCTGTCCACCCCGCAGTTGATGCAGAACCCGTGCTGTGACCAGCCGATCGCCCGCCCCAGCACCTGGTCGGCGTAGAGGATCCCGGTCGCGTCGTGACCGTAGTAGTCATAGGCCGCATTCCAGGCCGAGCCGTCCAGGGCGTAGCCGGCGCCGTCGGCGGAGAGCAGATGCGCTGCGGCCATGATCGCGTCGAAGTCGTCATAGATCGACGGATGGACCGTTGTCATGTGGTCATAGCTCGACGGGCGCGAGCCGTAGGTGTAGGAGTTCGCCACGAGATCCCAGGTGCTGACCGGCCCGTTCGTCACGTTGAACTGCATCGGCCCGCCGCAGCAGCCGGCGAAGTTCAGGCCGTGGTAGGTCCCGGGGGCGGTCGAGAAGGCAGACTCCTGCATGTGGATCGAGGCCACCAGCAGCCAGTTGACGCCGAATGTCCTCTGCGCGGTTGCGTAGATCGGATAGAAGCCGGACATCCAGGCCCGGGAGATGTGACGCTCGGTCGCACCCTGAAAGCGGCGGGCGTCAACGGTCTGCTGGACGCTCGAGGGCTGCGCGACGATCGTCCCGGCGGGCGCAGCCGCCGTCCCCGCCCCGGGCAGCGGCGTCGCGGCACGCACCAGCACGGGCGGCGGCGCGGGTTCGTCGGTGTGCCCGATCGCCCCGCTGAGGATCGCCCCCAGGACCAGCATGCCAAGCGCTGCCAGCGTGCAGGCCAGGG
This sequence comes from uncultured Solirubrobacteraceae bacterium, assembly GCA_963744035.1. Lineage (GTDB taxonomy): Bacteria > Actinomycetota > Thermoleophilia > Solirubrobacterales > Solirubrobacteraceae > Palsa-744. Next base: position 414,157 of record CAVURZ010000004.1, read on the forward strand.
CCCAGGCCCTGCGTTCAGAGGGAGGACTCGGAATGTGCCCGTGGGGCAGCGGCGGGGTGAGTGGATCGGCGCTCATCGCTGCACATACGGTAGCCAGCACCGCGACCCACGGGTGCGGTTCGGGTTATCACCGAGATGACCCCGGCCGCAAAAGCCCTCCGAGCCGTGATCCTCTGTGCGATCGTCGCGGCGCTCCTCACCCCGGGGGCGGCTGAGGCGCAGAGCGCGGCCGCCCTGACCAGCGCACAGCAGGGCTACCTGACCCTGGCGGAATCGGGTGTGGCGCGGGCCGAGCATGCCTGGCGCGACCATCGCCTGGGCTGGTATGACGCCCAACTGGGAGATCGCAGCCGCTATCCCCTGGCCACCATCTGGGACATCGTGCCGCTGTTCCAGTCGATCGATGCGATCGCGATCGCCTCCCCGACCGTCGCGCACCGCCGTGCCGTGACGAGCTTCGCCACCGGCGCCGAGCGGTATCTGAACCGGGGCCTGCGCCCGGTCGCGGGCTACTCGCCCTACCCCGGTGACCGCGAAGCGAACACCGAGACCTGGTTCGACGACAACGGCTGGTGGGGGCTGGCGTTCATCAACGCCTACCGCGCCACCGGCTCGCGGCGCTGGCTCGGCGATGCCCAGCGTGCGCTGGCCTACGTCGCGAGAGCCGGCTGGGACCCGGCCTCGGGGGGCATCTGGTGGAACACCCGCCATCCCTACAAGTCCGGGCCCGCGCTGGCCGCGGACACCCTGCTTGCCACCCTGCTCTACCAGGCCACCGGGTCGAGCTTCGCTCTCGGGCAGGCCCGGCGGTTTCTCACCTGGGCCAACACCCGCGGCTTCAGCGGAGCCGACGGCCTCTATGCGGGCAGCTCGAACAACTCGACGCCGGTTGACTACATCGAGGGCCCGATGATCTACGCGCAGGCGACGCTCTGCCGGCTGCACGAGCTCGAGCTCGGAATGTGCGCTGGCCGAGCGCGTGAAGCAACGGGCCCTGGCGCGCTTTGGCTATCTCCTCGACTTCGCCCCCCAGTACGACGCGATCTACCTGCAGTGGATGCTGGCGCTGTACTCGCTCGAAGGCGATCCGACGCTCTACCGGATGGCGGCCGACAACGCGCGCGACGCCCAGCAGCGCGCCCGCAACTCCCAGGGCCTCTACCTGCTGTCCTGGAACGGCGAGCGGCTTCCCGCCGCCCTCGCGCTGCCCGGGATGCTCCAGACCCAGAGCGCGACCACCAGCCTGTTCGCCTGGCTGGCCGTCTACCCGCCGCCGTCCTGACGGAGCTCGCCCTCAGACGCCCAGCACCCGGCGGGCCAGCCGGTCAAAGACGTGGTCCGGCAGCAGCCGCTTGGCGGTGAGCATCGCCCGGGCGTCTCGCCCGACGAGATAGCGCGAGCGCATCCGCTTCGCGGCGAGGGCGCCGGCGATCGTCTCGGCGACCTGCTCGGGCGGCACACCCCGGCTGGCGGTGTCGGCCAGCACCTTGTCGATCGCCGCGGGGACCTTGCCGTAGGCGCCCTGGAGCTCGGGCGGGATCTGTATTCGATCGGCTTCGCTTCGGCCCTTGTCCCAGATCGGCGTGGATACCGAGCCGGGCTCGATCAGGGCGACCTGGATGTGGGAGCTGTAAAGCTCCACGCGCAGCGCGTCGGCAAACGCCTCGATCGCGTGCTTGGAGGCTGCGTAGGGAGCGGTGAAGCCCATCGCCACCCGGCCGCCGATCGAGGAGATGAAGATCAGCCGCCCTCGGGCCTGGCGCAGGGCCGGCAGCATCGCCCGCGTAACGGCCATGTGGCCGAACACGTTGACGTCGAACTGCCGACGCAGGTCGGCGTCGGAGAGGATCTCGAGGGGGCCGCCGATACCGATCCCGGCGTTGTTGATCAGCGCGTCGAGGCCGGCGCTTCCGACACGGGCCGCATGCTCTCCCACGAGCCCCACGGCAGCCTCGATCTGCGCCTGATCTGTCACCTCGAGGGCCAGCGGCACGATCTTCCCGGCGGGCCCCTCGGCGGCCAGGCTCTCACCGGCGGCGGGGTCGCGGACTCCGGCCAGAACCGTCCATCCGCCGGCTGCCAGGCGAAGCGCTGTGGCGCGGCCGATGCCCGTCGAGGCACCGGAGATCAGAGCCAATGGCACGCCGGCGACGTTACCGCAACCGGCGCCGCACAGCCATTAGGCGAGGCTTAGGATTGCCCGTGATCGTTTCGCTCGTGTTCATCCGCGCCACAGCCATTCGCCTGACGGTGATCCTGGCAATCCTTGCCCTGCTGACGGGGTGCGGCTCGAGCCTCAGGTCCGCCCGGGTCAGCGACGCCTCGGCCGACGCCGCCGCGAGCTGTCCGCAGACCGTGATGAGCACCCTGGACAGCGTTCTCCAGCGTGTCTACCGGGAGGGAATCAACAGCGAACGGACGCTGGTCGCCGAACACCTGATCGAGCGCTCGCTGCCGCTTCGACGGGCGATCGAAAGCTCGAGCACCGCAGCCGCCCGTGTGGCCGGCAGTGAACTGCTGCACACCGGCCACATGACGAACCTGAAGGTGGTCGCCGGCGGACACACGCTGCTCGACCTCGGCGGCCCTGCCCTGACGCCGCTGAACGGCACGATCAAGGACGCATCGGGCCGGGAGATCGCGACCTATCAGGCGAGTGTCTGGGCCGACCCGGGCTTTGCCTCGGAGGCCTCCGGCGTGACCCAGAGCTACATCTCCGTGCGCTCCGGAACCCGCACGCTCGGTGGCAACTTCTCACTCGGGAGAGCCACCGTGGCCAATGAAGGCACGGTGACCCGCCACGGCGTCGTTTACCAGTACGTGTCCTTTCCGGCGACGACCTATCCGTCGGGGAGCGCGCGGATCTATCTGATCCGCTCGATCTCGACGATCACGCCGCTTTGCGGTGCGAGCGCCGAAGACACGACCGTCAACACCCTCACCCGCATCGCTCGCCTGATCTACGAGGGAGAGACGGGCCCCCGGACGCTGGTTCAGATTCACCGGATCGAGAAAGATCCAGGCCTGCTCGCGGCCGTCGCCCAGCGCGACCCGGCGGCCACAAAAGTGGCCGTCGAACGGCTGCTGCACCATCATGTCGTGCGCCTGCGGGTGCTCGCCGCCGGGCGCCTGCTGGTTGATGACGGCGGGCCCTACGTGCTCGGCCCGGTGCACGGCACCCTCCACCTCCACGGCCAGCGGATCGGCGGCTTCCTGCTCTCGATTCAGGACGACGAGGGCTACCTGCGCCTGACCGGCCGCCTGGCCGGGCTGAAGGTGCTGATGTACATGGGCGGCCCCGACCATCCGAAACTGGTCAAGAACAGCCTCGGCCCCAATCCCGGGACGGTCCCGGCGAGCGGGAGCTACACCTACCACGGTCAGAACTTCAGGGTATGGACGCTCAACGCCAGCGCCTTCCCAAGCGGGCCGCTGACGGTCCGCGTGCTGATCCCGATCCCCTACTCCTGAGCCGCGCGGAGGCGCCCGGCTCAGCTCAGGCCGGGGCCAGCGCGTCCCGTTTGCCGGCCAGGGTGCTCATCAGCTCGTCGAAGGCGGCGGAGAATTTCTCCACCCCCTCGCGCTCGAGGGTCTCGGTCACGTCGTCGTAGTCGACTCCCGCCGCGGCCAGCTGCTTCAGCACGTCGCGGGCCTCCTGCAGCCCGACGGTCAGGCGCTCGGTCGGCTCGCCGTGATCCTGGAAGGCCTTGATCGTCTCCTCGGGCATCGTGTCGACGGTCTGCGGGCCGAGCAGCTCCTCGACGTAGAGCGTGTCCTTGTAGTCGGGATTCTTCGTCGAGGTCGAAGCCCACAGAACTCGCTGGGGCGTCGCCCCCTTGCCGGCCAGGTATTCCCAGCGCGCGCCGGAGAACACCTCGAGGTAGTGCGCGTAGGCCAGCTTCGCGTTGGCGATCGCGAGCTTGCCCTTCAGCTGATGGGCGCCGAGCTCATCCAGGCGCCGGTCGGCCTCTGTGTCGATCCGCGATACGAAGAAGCTGGCCACCGAGGCGACCTTCTTCGGGTCGCCGCCGGCCGCGACCAGCCGCTCCAGCCCGCGCATGTATGACTCGGCTACCTCGGCGTAGCGCTGCAGCGAGAAGATCAGCGTCACGTTGATCGAGTGGCCCTTTGCGATCACATCCTCGATCGCCGCCAGCCCGGGCTTGGTGGCCGGGATCTTCACCATCAGGTTCGGCCGGTCGACCTCCTTGTGCAGGCGGATCGCCTCGCGGTAGGTCTCCAGGGTGTCGTAGGCCAGCCGCGGGTCGACCTCCAGCGAGACGTAGCCGTCGTGCCCGGAGCCGCCGTCCCAGACCGGGCGGAAGACGTCACATGCGTCTTCGATGTCCTTCTGTGCGAGCGCCCAGAAGGTCGCCTCGGTGTCCGCCCCGCCCTCGGCGAGCTCGTTGATCTGCTCGTCGTAGGCGTCGCCCGCGCCCATCGCCTTTTCGAAGATCGAGGGGTTCGATGTGGCGCCGACGACCGAGTAGTCGTCGATCAGCTCCTGCAGGTGCCCGCCGCGGATCGATTCGCGCGAGAGGAAGTCGACCCAGACGCTCTGCCCGAGGGCCGAAAGGCGCTGGAGGGGCGTATTCGCGTCTGACATTTCGTCTCCTTAGGTTTTCGAGTCGAGCAGCGCCCGCGCTCGCGCGGCGATGCCCTCAGCGGTGAAGCCCAGCTTCTCAAGCACAGTAGTACCCGGCGCGGAGGCGCCGAAGCGGTCCAGGCCGAGGACATCCCCGTCGCTGCCGACCCACTTCCACCAGCTCATCGTCGCACCGGGCTCGACGGCCAGGCGGGTCGTGACGGCGTGTGGCAGCACCTGCTCGCGGTATGCCACGTCCTGGTCTTCGAACAGCTCCATGCAGGGCATCGAGACGACCCGAACCGAGGTGCCCTGCTCGGCCAGCGACCTTGCTGCGGCGAGCGTCTGGGGCAGCTCCGCTCCGGTCGCGATCATGATCAGCTCAGGCTCGCCGTCGGCCGAGTCCCACAGCACATAGCCGCCGCGCTCGAGCATCGAGGCCGGCGCGAGAACCGAGCGGTCGAGCGCCTCGACGCCCTGGCGCGAGAGCAGCAGCGCGACAGGGCCGTCGGTCCGTTCCAGCGCCACCCGCCAGGCTTCGGAGGTCTCGTTGGGGTCGCCCGGGCGCATCACCCACAGGTTGGGGATCGCGCGCAGCGAGGCATAGTGCTCGATCGGCTGATGGGTCGGGCCGTCCTCACCGACGCCGATCGAGTCGTGCGTCCAGACCCACAGCACCGGCAGGCCCATCAGGGCCGACAGGCGAACCGAGCCGCGCATGTAGTCGGAGAAGACCAGGAAGGTGGAGCCGTAGGGCTTGACGATCCCCCCGTGGGCGCCGGCCCCGTTGACGATCCCCCCCATGGCGTGCTCGCGGATCCCGAACGGGATGTTGCGCCCCGCATGGACGTGGGAGAACTGCCCGCCGCCCTCGTACTCCGTCATCGTCGAGGCCACGAGGTCGGCCGCGCCGCCGATCATCGTCGGGCCGAACTCGGCGATCGCACCCATCACCTTCTGCCCTGCCGAGCGGGTGGCGATCGATTCGCCGGCCTCCCATTTCGGCAGCGCCTCGCGCCAGCCCGCGCGCATCTCCCCGCGCCACGCTTTGTCCCAGTCCTCGGCCATCTCGGGGAAGGCCTCGCGCCACGCCTCGAAGCGGCCCTGCCACTCCGCCTGGTGAGCGGCGCCGGACTCATTCAGGGACATGTGCTCATAGACCGAGTCATCGACCCAGAACTTCCTGTCGGGGTCGAAGCCCATGACCTCCTTGGTCGCGCGCACCTCGTCTTCGCCCAGAGCCGAGCCGTGGGACTTGGCCGTATCGACCGCGTGCGGGGCCGGGAAGGCGATGTGCGAGCGGATCGAGATGAACGACGGCCGCTCGGGTTCATCGCGCGCCGCCGCGATCGCCGTCTCGAGCTCCTCGAGGTCCTCGGAGTCCTCGACGCGCTGCACGTGCCAGCCGTCGGCCTCCATGCGGGCCGAGTGGTTCTCGCCGTCAAAGGAGATCGACGTGCTGCCGTCGATCGTGATGCGGTTGTCGTCGTAGCAGAGGATCAGCTTGCCGAGGCCGAAGTTTCCGGCGATCGAGGCGGCTTCCTGGCTGATGCCCTCCATCATGTCGCCGTCCGAGCAGATCGTGTAGATGTGGTGGTCGACGACCTCCATCCCGGGCCTGCTGAAGCGGTCGGCGAGGAACCGCTCCGCCATCGCCATGCCGACGGCGTTCGCGACGCCCTGGCCCAGGGGGCCGGTCGTGATCTCGATCCCGGGGGTGTGGCCGCGCTCGGGATGCCCCGGCGTCAGCGAGCCCCACTGACGGAACTGTTCGAGGTCCGACAGCGCGATCGGATAGCCGCTCAGGTGCAGCAGCGAGTACTGCAGCACGCAGGCGTGCCCGGAGCTCAGCACGAAACGGTCGCGGTCGGGCCAGTCCGTGTCCTTCGGGTTCGCCCGCAGGAAGCGCCTGAAGATCGTGTAGCCCAGCGGTGCCAGCGCCATCGCGGTACCCGGGTGCCCCGCATTGGCCTTCTGCACCGCGTCCATCGAGAGCCCGCGGATCGTGTCGATCGAAAGGCGGGTGATGTCGGTGTCGGCCATCTGGTCCCGATCCTACCGAGCAGGGCCGCTAAAGTCCGCGAATCGTGTCTGAGCAGTTCTGCGATGTCGGCCGGGGGATCACCCTGTGCTACGAGACCTTCGGCGATCCGGCCGACCCGCCGGCTCTCCTCGTGATGGGCCTGGGCACCCAGATGATCGCCTGGCACGAGGAGTTCTGCACGGCGCTCGCCGCACGCGGCCTGCACGTGATCCGCTTCGACAACCGCGACATCGGGCGCTCGACCCACGTCGCCGGGGCCCCGCCGACCCCGGTCCAGCTGCTGACCCGCTCGCGGCGGGCGGCCCGCTACTCGCTGGCCGACATGGCCGAGGACGCCGTCGGCCTGCTGCGAGAGCTCGGCCAGCTGCCGGCCCACATCATCGGCGCCTCGATGGGCGGGATGATCGCCCAGACGATCGCCTCCCGCCATCCGGGCGCGACGCGCTCGCTGGTCTCGATCATGTCCAACACCGGCGCCCTGCTGAGCGGCCAGCCGGGGCTGCGTACCTACCCCCTGCTGCTGCGGCCCCCCGCCGCCGGGCGCGAGGCCTTCATCGAGCGGATGGTCGCGGTATTCGAGCTGATCGGCTCACCGGGGTTCCCGCGCGATGTCGAGGAGCTGCGGGAGATGGCCGCGATCAGCTACGAGCGCGACCATGATCCCGCCGGGCCGGGCCGCCAGCTCGCGGCGATCGTCGCGGCCGGCAACCGGACCGAGGAACTTCACGCCATCACAGCGCCGACGCTGGTGATCCACGGCACGGCCGACCGGCTCGTCTCGCCCTCCGGCGGACGCGCCACTGCACGTGCGATTCGCGGCGCCCGGCTGTTGAAGGTCGAGGGCATGGGCCACGATCTGCCGCGCGCCCTGTGGCCGGAGCTGATCGAGGAGATCTCCGCGCACGTCCAGGCGAGCGACGCCAGGCGCGACCCGTCCCCGCAGGCCGTTCCCCTCTAGGGGCCCGCAGGGACAGGTTTCCCCTTCGCGCTCCCCGTCCTCCTGCTCAGGGCCTCCGGCTGCAGCTCGGGAGGCCGGCCAGCGAGTGCATGCGCCCGGAGGCGCACCATGACTCGTGGGGCTGAACGCGTACGAGCCAGTGGTGGTCGTGACGACAGTGCGAGCGACGGTACGGCCAGCGTCCATGCAGCGCGCGGAGCATGCGTCGCTCGTGGCAGACCGACAGCCTCAGCTCCATGACCGTCGGCTTCCGCTCTGCCGGTCCAGCATCCTGCTCGACCATAGACCCATCGTCCAGACCCTCCTCCGTACTCCGGTTCGGCTGCGACATATAAACCAGAATCGCTGTGGAAAGTCAACTTAAACCGACCGTGTGACATCCGTAGACGACGACGCCGGAATTCACCCGCGGCGGTGGGCCCGAGAGACCCCGTTGCGAGGACCGAGAAGCCCGGAGTCCGTTCCGGGGTGAGACCTCGAATAGTGCGCCCGGCGGGAATCGAACCCGCGGCCTGCGGCTTGAAAGACCGCTGCTCTTTGGCTCCCCGAAGAGAACCGTTGACCACTGAGCTACGGGCGCATGTTGTTCGCTACATCGGCTCCTGCGGGCCGAACCATAATCTAAGCAGGCGCGCCACGCCGCCGTAGGCCGTCGGGCACCCCGGCTGGACCATGTGCGTAGGCACCTTGACACCCCATCGGGCGCGGCGTACGGTGAATGGAACGCGCGGCGCAGGAGGCGCCGAGCCGAGGGACAGGGAGAGAAGGCATTTTGAAACCGTGCAGCGGCAGGCCCGCAGCCGGCAGGGGGACGTCCGCCTCCCTGCCCCGGATGGTGCTCGTGCTGAGCGCACTGGTGTGCGCCGCGGTGACGCTGCTCGCCGGCGCCGCCGGCGCGTCGGCCTACCGCACCAAGCACGTCTGCTCGGCGCCCCCGCGCGGACGGGCCGCCTGCATGGCTGAGCGGCTCCTGATTCCCGCGCAGAGCACCCCCGCCGCAGCGCGGCCCTCGGTGCGGGCCTCGGCAAAGCACCGCCGGCGGGCCGGCGTGCGGGCGGGGATCCAGAACAAAAAACCGTATCCCGGGTTCCTCACACCGGAACGACTGGATGACGCCTACGGACTCCCCGGCGAAACCGCGGCCGGGGCCACCGAGACGATCGCCCTCGTCGACGCCTACAACGACCCGACGATCGAATCCGACCTGGCCGTCTATGACAAGGAATTCGGGCTCCCCGAATGCACGACCGCGAACGGCTGCTTCACGAAGGTCAACCAGGAAGGCAAAGCCAGCCCGCTGCCCAAAGACGAAGGCGGCTGGGCGACGGAGATCTCGATCGACGTGGAGATGGCCCACGCGATCTGCGCGAGCTGTCGCGTCCTGCTGGTCGAGACCAAGAGCGAAGAATTCGGTGACCTTGCGACCGGCGTGAACTCCGCCGTGGCCGCCGGGGCGACGGTCGTCAGCAACTCCTACGGCGAAGGCGAGGAGAGCTCCTACAAAAGCCTCGGCAACAGCGCCTACAACCATCCCGGGATTCCGATCCTCGCCAGCTCGGGCGACTGCGGCTACCTGAACAACTTCTGTCCCGAACGTGTACAGGCCGCGAACTTCCCCGCCGACGTATCCAGCGTGATCGCCGTCGGCGGCACCACGCTGACCGAAAGCGGGGGCGGGGTCTGGACCAGCAAGGTCTGGGAAGAAGGCGGCAGCGGCTGCAGCTTGATCTTCGAAGCCGGGCTCTGGCAGGCGGAACTGCCGAGCTTCGCCGCCACGGGCTGCGGCGGCAAACGCGGCGTCGCAGATGTCTCGGCGATCGGCGACCCCAACACCGGCGTTGACGTCTATGACTCGACCCCCGAAGAACCGGGCGCGCCGACCGGCTGGGGCGTCTGGGGAGGCACCTCGGTCGCATCGCCGATCGTCGCCGGCGAGTTCGCTCTGGCCGGCGGCGGCCTGGGCGTCTCCTACCCGGCCGCCACCCTGTACTCCCACTCCGGCAACGCCGGCCAGTTCTATGACGTCAAGAGCGGAAGCAACGGCGAATGTGGTTCGGCGACGATCTGCAAAGCCACCACCGGCTTCGACGGGCCGAGCGGTCTCGGCAGTCCGGTCGGCCTCGGTGCGTTCGCGATCTCCGGCAGCCCGACCAGCACCTCCCCGCCGACCATCACCGGCTTCACCGAGGCAGGCCAGCTGCTGACAGAGCACCACGGTGAATGGACCGGATCGCCCACCAGCTACACCTACCAGTGGGAACGGTGCGGCTTCTCGGGCGCCAACTGCCATCCGATCTCGGGCGCGGCCGGGCCGACCTACACGGCCCTCGAAGCCGACATCGGCAGCACCGTGAGGGTGCGCGAGACCGCCCACAACGCGATCGGCGCGGGCAGCGCCGACTCGGTGGCCGTGGGCCCGATCGCCTCCAATGTGCCGACCATCACGGGCCTGGCCACGACCTCGGGGATCACCGGCAGCACATTCATCGTCGAAGGAACGGCGCTCGACGGTGCCACCACCGTCCTCCTCGGCAAGCTGGCGGCGAGCTTCACTGTGATCTCGCCCGGCAAGCTCGAAGTGACGGTCCCAGACGGCGCCAAGTCGGGCAAGGTCGAGGTCACGACGGGCCACGGCACGGCCAAGAGCAAGGCCAAGTTCACCGTGACCTTCGCGATCAGCTCGTTCAAGCCGGGAAGCGGAGGCGCGGGGACGGTCGTCTCGATCAAAGGCACCGGCTTCACCAACTCATCGACGGTGTCCTTCGCCGGCACGCCCGCGGCGAGCGTCACCTTCCTCTCCAAGACCAAGCTCAAGGTGACCGTGCCGGCCGGTGCCGCCAGCGGGCCGATCACCGTCACGAACACGAGCGCACCGGCCGGAACGGTCAGCTCGGCCGCGAGCTTCACACCCTGATCGGAAGTGCTCAGGGGGCCCGGCGGATGATCGCCGTGCGGGGAAGCTGGCCGCGCTTCAGGCCGAGCCCGTCGCAGAGCTTGATGCACGGCACGTAGACCGGCTTGAAGCCGAGCAGTTCGGTGATCGTGACGATCCGGTAGCCGCGGGCGCGCAGCGTGCTGATGATGTCGGGGTAGGCCGCCAGGGTCTGTGAGCGATTGCCGCCGCCGTCGTGGGAGATGATGATCGAGCCCGGCCTGACCTGGGCGAGCACCCGCTGCTCGATCGCCGCCGTGCCAGGCTCGGCCCAGTCGGTCGGATCGACGTTCCAGAGCACCGTCGCAAGCCCCAGCGAGCGCGCGGTCTGCAGGACCGTGGTGTTGTAGTCGCCGTAGGGCGGACGGAAGATGCAGGGCGTGTAGCCCGTCAACCCGCGGATCGCGCCGATCGTGCGCAGCAGCTGGCTGCGCACTTCAGGTGATCCCGTGAGGTCCGGGTGACTCCAGGTGTGATCACCCAGGACATCGCCGTCGCGCAGCTCGCGCAGCAGCGTCGGGCGCCAGGAGGCCGTCACCTGACGGCCGATCATGAAGAACGTCGCCCTGACCTTTTCCCGCTCGAGCATCCGCACGAACTCGGGGGTTTCCGTCCACGGGCCGTCGTCAAAGCCGATCGCCACCTCCCGCCGCGCCGGGCCGCCGCGGACAGCCCCGTCGCCGGTGCTGACACAGCCCACGATCCGGTAGAGCTTCGTCGGTGCCTTTACCGCCGGCGGCTTGGCCGGGGTGCTCGTCGTGGGCCCGGTGGTGGTCGTGGGCCCGGTGGTCGTCGTGGGCCCGGTGGTGGTCGTCGGCGCGCCGGTGGTCGTCGTGGAGGTGCTCCCCGCGGACTGGCCTCCGGAGGCAGCTGCCACGACGACGCTCAGGCCGAGCAGCGCGAGCGCGAGGACGAGGGCCGCGGTCCCCGAGGCCGAGCGACGGGACCGTGCCCGGTTCCCGTGCGATGAAGGCCGGGGTGACACGCCATTGCACGATACTCCCGCGCGCCCCGGCCTTCTGCGCAGGTGGGTAGGGTGCCCCGATGGGGAGCTACGTCGCAGCGATCGACCAGGGGACGACCAGCACCAGGCTGATCCTGTTCGACCGCGACGGGCGCATCGCGGCGGTCGACCAGCGTGAGCACCGCCAGATCCATCCGCAGGCCGGCTGGGTCGAGCACGACCCCGAGGAGGTCTGGCTGCGCACCCGCGAGGTGATCGGCGGGGCACTGGCCGCGGGCGGAGTGGAGGCCGGGGAGATCGAGGCGATCGGGATCACCAACCAGCGCGAGACGACCGTCGTCTGGGATCGGGTGACGGGCCGCCCGCTGCACAACGCGATCGTCTGGCAGGACACCCGGACCGCTGCGCTGGTGCGCGAGCTGGCAGGGGCCATTGGCCCGGACCGGTTGCGCGACGCCGTCGGCCTGCCGCTTTCGACGTATTTCTCAGGTCCCAAGCTCAGCTGGATCCTCGATCACGTCGAGGGTGCCCGCGCCCGCGCGGAAGACGGCGAACTGGCCTTCGGCACGATGGACAGCTGGGTCCTGTGGAACCTCACCGGCGGTGTCCACGGCGGCCTGCACGCGACCGACGTGACGAACGCCAGCCGCACGATGCTGATGGACCTGCAGACGCTGGACTGGCATCAGCCGAGCCTCGATCTGATGGGCATCCCGCGCTCGATGCTGCCCGAGATCCGCTGCTCGAGCGAGGTGCTAGGGGTGGCGGCCGGGACCGCCCTGGGGATGCGCCCGATCGCCGGCATCGTCGGCGACCAGCAGGCGGCCCTGTTCGGCCAGACCTGCTTCGACGCCGGGGAGGCCAAGAACACCTACGGCACCGGCGCGTTCCTGCTGCTCAACACCGGCGAGCAGATCGTGCGCTGCAAAGAGCTGCTGACGAGCGTCGCGGCCAAGGTCGAGGGCCAACCCACGAGCTATGTCCTGGAGGGGTCGATCGCGGTGACCGGCGCGGCCGTCCAGTGGCTTCGCGACCAGCTCGGCCTGATCGATTCGGCGGCCGCCGTCGAGCCGCTGGCAAGGACGGTCGAGGACAACGGCGGCGTGTACTTCGTGCCCGCCTTCTCGGGGCTGTTCGCCCCCCACTGGCGCGAAGATGCCCGCGGGGTGATCGTCGGGCTGACCGCGTATGCCCGCGCGGGTCACATCGCCCGGGCGGTCCTCGAGGCGACGGCCTGGCAGACCCGCGAAGTGCTCGATGCGGCCCGGGCGGTGGCCGAGCTCCCGTTCGCCGAGCTTCGGGTCGACGGCGGAATGACGGCCAACGAGCTGCTGATGCAGTTCCAGGCCGATGTCCTCGGTGTCCCGGTGATCCGTCCGTCGGTTGCCGAGACGACGGCACTCGGCGCCGCCTTCGCGGCCGGTCTGGCGGTGGGCTTCTGGTCGGGCCTGGATGACCTGCGCGAACGGTGGTCGGAGGGCCGGCGCTGGCAGCCGGCGATGGACGAGCGCCCGCGCGAGGCCGAGTACGCGCAATGGCAGCGGGCCGTCCAGCGCTCGCTGGGCTGGGCCGAGTAGCGAGCGCTACGGAGTCAGGACGATCTTCAGGGCCTCGCGCCGGTCGTAGACGGCGTAGGCCTCCGGTGCTTCCTCGAGCTTCATGTGATGGGTGACCATCGAGCTCGGGTCGAGCACGCCGGAGGACATCATCGCGAGCACCGGATCGACGTGGGCGAGCACGTTCGCGTGCCCGCCGCGCAGCGTGATCCCCTTGAGCCACAGCAGGCCCATGTGCACCTCGGCCCGCTCGGCGTATACGCCGATGCACTGCACGGCGCCCAGGTTGCGGGTCAGGCGCAGCGCCATGTCCAGTGCCCGCGGGTCGCCGACGGCGTCGACGCAGACATCCACGCCGCGTCCTTCGGTGACGGCCTTGACGGCCGCTTTGGGATCCTCCTCGGTCAGGTGGACGGCCTGGGCTCCCATCGCGGCGGCGAGCTTCAGGCGCTCGGCGACGGTATCGATCGCGATCACATGAGCTGCGCCGCAGGCCCTGGCGACCTGGACGGCGGACAGGCCCACCGGCCCGAGGCCGAGCACGGCGACCGTGTCGCCGGGGCGCATTCCGCTGGCATCGACGGCGTGAAACCCGGTGCCCATCACATCGCCGGCGAACAGGGCCGTGTCGTCGCTCATGCCCTCGGGCACCTTGCGCAGGACCAGGTTGGCCCGCGGCACGAGCGCCATTTCGGCCTGCGTCCCCTGCAGCGATCCGAGCGTCGCGCCGTGACCGAAGGTGCGCGACTGCACACAGCGCTGGTAGAGGCCGCGATGACAGAAGAAGCATTCACCGCAGGCCGTCTGAAAGCAGCCGAGCACCCGGTCCCCGACGGCCACCTTCGTGACCCCGTCGCCGATCGCGAGGACCGTCCCGACGTACTCGTGGCCGATCGTGAAACCCGCTTCGATCTGCACGCGGCCGTGGAAGATGTGCAGGTCCGAGCCGCAGATGCCGCTCGCATCGATCCGAACGATCGCATCGCCGGCGTCGATCAGCTCCGGCTCGGGGCGATCTTCGACGGCCACCACGCCTGGCGCCTGAAAGGTGACTGCTCGCACGCCGCTGGAGACTAGCGGGCGCCGGCCGGTGCTCGCGGGCCACCCGCCCACGGGGGGCAGGTTCGCGGCGGGCCGCCCCATAGGAAAACACGATCCGGATCACCTCGTCGCGGATTTCGCTGCGATCGAGCTGGGCCTCCGACGTCAGAGCCAGGATCACGAACCCGGTCAGCACCGAGTCGACGCAGATCGACCAGGGGATGGCCCCGTCGGGAAGGGGCGGGACGAGGCCCTCGAGCGCCTGGTCGAGCAGATCGAACCATTTGCCCAGGCGTTCATCGCTGGTGCGCCGCAGATCCCGCAGGCGGACGGCCTCACCGTGGACGTTGATCCACACCCGCCAGTTGACTTCGGACTCCTCGTCCTCGGCGAGCACGCTGTCGAGCAGCGCTTCGAGCCGTGGCTGTCCGGGCTCGATCCCGGCGATCGCATCGGCATAGCGCACCAGGCTGCGCTCCGAGACGAACACGAGCGTATGGGTCAGCAGATCCAGACGGTTGGCGAAGTAGTGGTTGAGCATCCCCGTGCTCACCCCCGCCTCGTCGGCCACGAGCCGCATCGTCGTCCTGGCGAAGCCCTCGCGGGCGATCACAACCGACGCCGCGCGGCAGATCTGCTCGCGGCGTATCGGCCCCATTCCAAGCTTTGGCAACTTCGCCCCTTCCTGCCGTCCTCAGAAAGTCCGGCTCGGTCCACGGTCCCCAAGTCCGACGGCCCCATCGTGTCACACAACGGACTCCCGGCGGGTGAGATCCTTCCCACCTGGACCGCGCACGGACGGGAACCGCAGGTATCGCCAACGGGAGCTAGCGGTGTCCCTCCTCGGCGACCTCGTCGAGGGCGCCCGTCTCGGGGTCGAAGACGAAGCCCCGGATGTGATCGCGCAGGGGCAGCTCGGGCGCCGAGCGCAGACGAGCGAGCTCCTGGCGCAGGGCCTCCTCGACGTTCTCGAAGGCGCCGAGCCGCCATGTCGGCCGTGCTCCGTCCTGGGCCAGGGCACGGGAGAACTCGTCCTCGGAGGCCCCGCGCAGGCCGCAGCCGTGGTGCATCACGACGACAACCTCCTCGGTGCCCAGCAGCCGCTGGGAGACGCTCAGGGAACGGATCGCATCCTCGGTCGCGAGGCCGCCGGCGTTGCGGATGATGTGGGCATCGCCGCGGCGCAGGCCGAGCATCGGGAACAGGTCGATGCGGGTGTCCATGCAGGCCAGCACCGCAACCTTCCTGCGCGGTTTCGGGCTGAGGCCCGGCGCTGCGAGCTGCTCGGCGCGGGTCGCCGCCTCGGCAAGCATTTCATCGGCGTTGTGGGCTGTCATGGCTACGCAGGCTAGCGGCGGGCGGCCTGCTTCCGCGGGCCGCGCCGGGCGGCCAGCGCCAGCCGGACCGATTCGCTCTGCGCGGCGCCGGCGATCTCGAGGGGCTCCGTGCTGCGTTGCGCACGGGCGAGCACGAAGGCGCCCTCCAGCGCGCAGAACATGGAAATGGCCAGTGTCCGTGAGCGCTTGGCCGTCAGCCCCGATTCGCGCAGCCGCGCAGACAGCGCCACGATCCAGCTCTCGAACACCTCCGAGCAGGCCTCGCGCATCGGCTCGCTGGTGCTCGAGACCTCCAGCGCGACGGTGGCGATCGGGCAGGCGTCGGCGTAATCGGTTTCTCGCAGCGTCAGGGCGGCGCCGGCGAAGAAGTTGCGGGTCGCCGCGACCGGCTCGGCCCCGGTGGTGAAGAACAGGTCGATCAGCTGCCCGTAGAGCGCGCCGGAGGAGCGGATCACCTCCTCCCCGAGCTGCTCCTTGCCGCCCGGGAAGAAGTGATAGATCGAGCCGAACGGCGCGCTGGCCTCGGCGACGATCTCTTTCACCCCGGTGCCCGCGAAGCCCTGGCGGCGGAACAGCTCGGCGCTTGCCTCGAGGATGCGATCGCGCGTGCCGGCAGCCATCAGCCGATCATACGCAGGACTAGAGCGATCGATCAAGCCTGGCTTCGACACGGCCGCCGGTTGCGGTCAAATAGAGTTCGCCCGATGGAGGCGGCGGGCAGGCAGGTTGTGATCACGGGAGCGGCCGGAGGCATCGGCCGGGCGCTGGCGCGTCGCTTCGCGGAGGAGTCCCCGCGGGCGCTGGTGCTGGCCGACCGCGACCTGGCCGGTGCCGAGAGGATCGCCGAGCAGGTGGGTGGGCAGGCTGTCGAGCTCGACGCCGGCAGCGAGGCCAGCGTCAGGCAGCTGATCGAGACGGCCACCGCGGCCAACGGGCCGGTCGACATGTTCATCTCCAACGCCGGGGTCCCGGGCGCGGGCGGCGGACCGGAGGTCGACGACGAGATCTGGGACGAAGCCTGGCGGGTCAACGTGATGTCCCACGTCTGGGCCTCGCGGGCCCTGCTGCCGGAAATGCTCGAGCGCGGCGAGGGCTACCTGATCAACACCGCCTCGGCCGCCGGCCTGCTGACGCAGGTCTCATCGCTGGTCTACAGCGTCACCAAGCACGCCGCCGTATCGCTGGCCGAGTGGCTGTCGATCGAATACGCCGAACAGGGCGTGAGCGTCTCCTGCATCTGCCCGCAGGGTGTCCGCACGCCGATGCTCGAACTGGCGATGCAGGACGCGGCCGGGGCAGCCGCGCTGACGGCAGGCGGTCTGCTCGAACCCGAGGATGTGGCCGACGCGGTGATCGAGGGGATCCGCGAGGAGCGGATGCTGATCCTTCCGCACGAGAACGTGGCCGGCTTCATGGCCTTCAAGGGCGCCGAGCCCGAGCGCTGGCTGAAGGGCATGCGCCGCATCGTCCGCGACGCCCGGGCCGAGCCACAGAGCCCCTGAACAGAGCCCGTCTTGGTGAGCCGACCGCACCCCTGAGGGCGCGGCCGGCCCGGCACAACCCACCTCCATGTGCACTCCAAGACTTGCGCAGACTCGAAGCTGTCCCGGGCCTTTTCGAGGGCCCCGTCAGAATTGCGACAGAGTCATCCGACCTGCAGCAGGGTCAGCGATGACAGCCTCCGTTTGGAGCGCGTGCCCACCAGGTTGAGACTCGCCGAGATGCCATGCGACCCGGCCCTGCTGAGGCGCTTGCGGGCGTTGCCCGTGAGCCGCATGGAGACCACCCTGTGCGCGCCCCGGCGCAGCTTGACGGCGCTGCTCGCGATGTCCCGCCCGCCCGCGGCCAGTGTCAGCTTGCCCGAGCAACCCGAGGCGAGGGCGCATTCCAGATAGACGGCCGAGCGCCCGGAGACGACCGACACGTCGCGCGGGCCGTTGCCGACTTCGCTCATTCCCGAGGGCGCCGTCAGGCAGGTTCGCGAGCCGACCACCACGGCGGCGGGCTGCGGGCCGCCGATGTGCTCGAGGAGCCGCGGCGCGCATGCCGAGGAACCGGAGACGGTGTAGGCGGGGCTCGTCAGGGTCGCCGTGGTGGGGCTCGCCGCGGGGCCGTCCTTGGCCGCGACGGTGCAGCTCAGCTGGGCGCCGAGGTCGGCCGCGGTGAGGTTGTAGATCAGCTGGAAGGAGCGGGTCGGAGCCGGGCCGGCGTTCACCTGGTAGGCGACGAAGCCCTGACCCGCGGCGAAGCGGTCGGCCCTGCCCAGCGAGCCGGGGTAAAGCCGCGGCCAGAGCTCGCCCTTGGTGAAGGCCTGCGTGCCGTAGCTCGAGACGATGTCCCCGGCGAAGGGCGACCCGGTCACGGCCCCGTCGAGTCCCTCGCTGGGGCTGGTGAGGTTGCCCAGTTCCTGACTGGCGATCGTGACCGTCCCGGCGGCTGTCGTCCGGGTCAGGGTGATGGTCACGGCATGAGCCTCGGCGAAGCCCTCGACGGCGGCAATCGGCGAGGTGCCTCCGATGCTGGTCCAGGGGGCCGAGACGCAGCGCACCTGGCTCGCCGCCATCCAGCTGCCGCTCTGCTGGTAGCTGCGGGTCACCGGGGTCTGGGGCGATTCGCCGTCCTGCATGCAGACGGGACTCGAGCAGCGCTGTGAGGCCGGGCCGATCGCCCAGTAGGGCTGGGGGGCTGCTCGTGGACCGTCGCGGCCGCGCTGCTCACAACGGCCGTGGCCCCGTCGGCACTGAGGGCCGTCTGGCGGCAGGAGAGCTGGTGCCCGTCATCGACCCTTGGGGCCACGTAGACGGTGCCGGTCGCGCCGGCGATCGGTGCCCCGTCAAGCAGCCACTGGGTGCTTATCGTGGCCGGCGAGAAGGTCACGCCGGAGCAGGTCGCGCGGGCGGCCGAGAAGGCGCCGGCCGGTGTGATGGTCAGGGTGCCGGTGGCGCTGGGCGGCGTCGGGGCGGGCGGCACTTCGGCCGGGGCGATCGCGAGCGTGAAAGTGAGCAGCTCGGTTTCTTTGCCGGGCGTTTCAACTTCCAGTTCCACTTCCGCCGTGCCCGCCGAGGTGGGCGTGCCGAGGATCCTCCATTCGAATTCCGCGCCGGAATCTTCGAGTTTGAGACCGGCGGGAAGCGGTTTGGCCGCCGTGATCTTGGCCATTTCGACACCGGTGATGGGAATGTTCAGGGGAACCCCGACGGTACCTGTCTGCGGGCCCGGGTTGTTCGCCCCGACAACCCCGAATGTGAATTCCACCGGCGGCAGCGATTGGGCTTTGGCGTTCTGGCCTTTCAGTTCGATCTGAGTCAAGCCGGTCTGTGTCGCGGCGCCGGCGATTTCCCATTCGGCTTCCGAGCTGCCGACGTCTTTCAGTTCCAGACCGGCCGGAAGCGGGCTCGAGGTGAGCGTCTTCATTTCAGCCCCGGTGATGATGATTTTGACCGGCGCGAGGGCGATCTTCTTCAGATCCGGCGGCGGGTTGATGCCGCCGACGCTCCAGTTGAATTTGCTCACGGCCGCCGACCCGTGGCCGGGGTTTTCGGCGGTCAGGGTGACGACGGCGGGGGCCCTGATCGTCGTCGGGGTGCCGGTGACCTCCCATTCGGAGGTGCTGGTTTTGGCGATGGTCAGACCCGCCGGGAGGCCTTCGGCTTTCAGCGTGAGGAGTTCTTTGCCTTTGATGGGCAGCGACACGGCGGTGCCCACGGGCGTGCCCTGATCGGCGGGTTTTTCGAGCGTCGCCGGTTCTTCGCCTTCGATCAGCGGGCGGATCCCCGACGGCCCCGCGGGGCTGGCGGCGGCGGCCGCCCCGAACACGAGCGCCAGCACTACGCTCAGCGCCGCTGCGAGGCGCAGCGGATTCAGGGGTGTCTCGGGCACAGCGCGATTGTCCCGTATATCGCTCGAGGAGCCCCCCAGTCGCCCGGCTGGCGCGATCGCGCGGCGGGCGCTCGACGAGCCGGCGGCCTACGCCTTGGCTTTTGCGCGGGCCCTGGGTTTGGCTTTCGCTCGGGCCTTGGGTTTGGCCTTCGCCGCGGCCTTCGGCTTCGCGTCGGCCTTCGTTTTGCCCTTCGCCCGCTTCGCCGCTTTGGCCTTCCGGGCGCGAACCGGCGGCGGGGGCGGCTCGGCGATCGCCAGCAGGTCCACCATGCCGTGTTCGATGCCTTTGGTCAGGACGTCGATGTCGGGGGCGCCGTCGTAGTCGCCGGTGACGCCGAAGTACAGGCCGCCGTCGTAGGAGAAGATGCCGACGACGATGCGGATCGAGCCGACGACGGGAATGAAGGGGTAGGACTCGAGCATCCGCCGGCCGAGCGTCTGCACCGGCTGCTGGGGCCCGGGGACGTTGGTGGTGGCCGTGTGCATGTTCAGCCGCGGCGAGGCGGTCACCAGGCGGCTGCCCATGGCCAGCAGCAGCGGCGGCGCAAAGCCGGACATCGACGAGAGGACATCGCCGGCGACGGCCTGCTTTGACTCCTTGATCCCGTCCATTTCGCCTTTGATCGAGTCGAGCCTCGCGACAGGGTCGTCGAGGCCGATCGGCAGGCGCGCGAAGACCGCCGAGACGCGGTTGTTGTAGACGCCCTTCTCACCCTTGTGGCGGACCGACACGGGGACCATCGTGCGCACGACGGCGTCGGGCGCCACGTCCTCGCCGCGGGACTCCAGCAGCTCGCGAAAGCCGTTTGTGATCACCGCCAGGACGACGTCGTTGACGGTCCCGCCGAGGGCGTTTCGCACGGTCTTCACGTCGGTCAGGCGGATGTCGGCCCAGGTCCAGCGCCTGTGGGGGCCGATCTGGCCGGTCAGCGAGTTTGAGGCGACCGGGCGAAGGCGGGGGCTGGCGGCGGCGGCGGCGCGGCCGAACTCGCTCAGCGAACGCAGCGTTTCGCGCGGGGCCGCCATGGCGCGCTGCAGCGACTGCAGCTGCCCGCCGGGCGTCAGACGATGCCCGAGCGTCCGCACCAGAATCTCCAGGCTCGAGGGCTCCGGCGGGGCAGCCCACTGACGGCCGTTGGCGGAGTTGGCGGCGGTGGTGTCGGAGAACATCACCGACATCAGGTCGGTTGCCGCGACCCCGTCGACCATGCAGTGGTGGACCTTGGACAGCAGCGCCCAACGGCCGTCTGCCAGGCCCTCCACCGACCAGAGCTCCCAGAGCGGCTTGTTGCGGTCGAGATGCTGAGAGAAGATTCTCCCCGACATCTGGCGCAGCTCCTGCACCCCGCCGGGGGCTGGGATGGCGGTCTGGCGGACGTGGTAGTCGAGGCTGAAGTGGGGATCGTCGATCCACACCGGCGAGCCGACGGCCAGGGGAACGGAGCGAACCTTCTGGCGGTAGCGGGGAACCAGGTCCAGCTTGCCGGCAACCATTGCCTTGAGGTCCTCGAACGGCGGCGGGGGGCCCTCGAAGATGCTGACCCCACCGATGTGCATCGGGGTTACGTCGTTCTCGATATGGATGAAGGAGGAGTCAATTGGACTCATCCATTCCATGCGGCCTCCCGGTCACGGTCGAGCAGCTCGTCGAGCACGCGATAGACGGCCGGGTGCACGGACATGCCGCAGTGGCTCGAGGAGATCTCCACGTTGCGGGCATGGGGGTCCATGCAGGCGTGCCAATCGACGATCCCGTCGCTGCGCGAGAAGATCGAGATCGCCTCGATGTGCTCGGGCAGCGGTGCGTCCATCTCCTCCCAGAAGGCCTGGCAGCACTCGCCCTCGGCGCAGTCGGTGGAGAACAGGCGCGGCAGGCCGAGGTCGCCGAGCATCGCCATCAGGCGGACCGTGCGAAGGACCCGCGGCGAGACTGCCAGCGGGTCGCTGACGGGGGAGCCGAGCATCACGAGGGCGGAAACGTGGTCGGGCTCGCGAACGGCCAGCGAGCGGGCCAGGGCACCGCCGCGACTCTGCCCGATCACGACGACCTCCTCGCCCTGGCGTTCGGCGAACTCCCGCACCTGCACCTGCAGGCGGCTGACGATCTCATCGGCGCAGCCCGCGTTCAGGCGCAGGCCGCTCATCGAGACCCGGTGCCCGCGGCTGCGCAGCCACGAGCGCATCACCGTGAGGGAGCTGTCGCCGGCCATGAAGCCGGGGATCAGGAGCACTGGCTGCGCGTCGGCGCGGGGGCGGCGCAGAGCCTGGCCGCTCAGCGCCTGGCCGGCCAGCAGGCGGGCAAGCTCGCCTCCGTAGCGCAGCTCTCCCCAAAGCGGTGCCACCGGCGGGGGCGGCACCACGAAGCTCTCCCTCGTAGCCATCGTCACTAGAGGATACGCCCTCGGGAGCCGCAAATCCAGTCGCGGGGAATCGGCGCCGCGGAGCGCGGGCTTCGGTATAAAGAGCCGATACCCCGGGCGGAGTGGGAGCGGCCCGGCCACCGGGTCGCTCGGAAGGCGGCCCCGCACCAGGAGGCAGGCATGACGCTCAGCTCGAGGATCGCAGCGACCCTGGCGATCTCACTAACCGCTCTCGCAGCATTCGGGGCGTCCCTCGCGGGCGCCTATCCGGCCTCCCGCCAGCTGCCGCGGGTTGCGACCCGGCGGACAAGCGCGCCGACGACCTCCGAATGCGAAGCCGCCTTTGAAATCGCCTGTTACGGGCCGGCTCAGATCGAGAAGGCCTACAACCTGCCCGAGCTCTACGCCCAAGGGGATGAAGGCCAGGGACGGACGATCGTGATCGTCGACTCCTTCGGCTCGCCCACGGCCGAAAAAGACCTGACCAAGTTCGACAAGATCTTCAAGCTGCCGCCGCCGGAATCGTTCGAAGTGATCCAGCCCGCCGGCGCCGTGCGCCCGTTTGAAAAGGACAACGTCGAAATGGCCGGCTGGGCCTTCGAGACGGACCTTGACATCGAGTACTCCCACGTGATCGCCCCGAAGGCCAGGATCCTGCTGGTCGAGACACCCGAAGAAGAGACCGAGGGCGTCCAGGGCTTCCCGCAGATCGTCACGGCCGAGAACTACGTCGTCGAACATCACCTCGGCGACGTGATCTCCCAGAGCTTCAGCGCATCGGAGACCTCGTTCCCGAACTTCGCGGCGATCCAGGGCCTGCGCTCGGCCTATGAAGCGGCGGCTCAGAACGGCGTCACCGTGACGGACGCGGCCGGCGACGAAGGCACCGCGGGGGTCAACGCAAAAGAAGAATTCCTCAAACACCGCTCGGCCTCCTGGCCCTCGACCGACCCGCTGGTGACATCGATCGGCGGCACCCAGCTGCACCTCAACGAAGCCGGCGAACGGACGGCTCCCGACAGCGTCTGGAACGACGCCGACGTGGGCATCGACGCGGCCGGCGGCGGCGGGCCCTCGAAATTCTTCGAACTGCCGGCCTTCCAGACGCTGGTCAAGACCCACTCCGGCAACCACCGTGCGACCCCGGACATCAGCATGAGCGCGGCCGTCAACGGCGGCGTGCTGGTCCTGACGGGCTACAAGACCGACGTCGCCGGGGAACCGCCGCCGAACACGATCTCGATCGTCGGCGGTACCAGCGAGGCGACGCCCCTGTTCTCGGGCATCGTCGCGCTGGCCGACCAGATCGCCGGCCACTCGCTCGGTGACATCAACCAGAAGCTCTACGAACTGGAGAGCAACCCGCAGAGCGGCATCGTCGACGTGACCGAAGGCGAAAACAGCGAGATCATCGAAGAAGAAGGCATCCCGCCGTTCACCGTCCAGGGCTACAAGGCGAAAAAGGGCTACGACATGGCCAGCGGCCTGGGGACCGTCAACGGCTACGTCTTCGCCCACGCACTGGCGGGGAAGTAGGGGCCGGCTCGGCGACTCAGGCGGCGCCGGGGAGCGTCGCCGGGTCGTGCGAGCAGAACAGCGTCACCTCGCCGCCGTGGCTGGCGGCGAGCTCGCGCAGGCGCTCGAGGTTCTGCCCCCGGGTACCCCGGTCGACGGCCATCATGGCCTCATAGGCACGGGTGCCCGCGGGACAGCTCGGCGGCGTCTGGACCTCACCCTGGCGGAAGTAGGCGTCACCGCAGTGCAGCAGCCAGCCGTCACCGTCGCGGACGGCCACACCGGTGTGCCCGCGGGTATGGCCCGGTAGCGGGATCATCAGGATCTCCTCATCAGATCCGGGGAGCGGGCGAACGGACTCGAAGCCGAACCAGCGATCGCCCTGCGGCTCGTGCTCGACCCAGCGCGGAGTTGTGCGCCCAGTGCGCGCCGATGTAGCGGCTGCGCTCGCGCAGCGACGGCCTCAGCGCGGCCGAGAGCTCCCTCCCCAGCAGGTGAACCTCGGCGTCCGGGAAGTCCGGCAGCCCACCGGAGTGATCGAGGTCGAGGTGGGTGGTGA
Source organism: uncultured Solirubrobacteraceae bacterium (assembly GCA_963744035.1). Taxonomy (GTDB): domain Bacteria; phylum Actinomycetota; class Thermoleophilia; order Solirubrobacterales; family Solirubrobacteraceae; genus Palsa-744. The sequence continues at coordinate 437,887 of CAVURZ010000004.1, forward strand.
TGATGTGACGGACGTCGCCCGGCTGAAAGCCACGGGCGAGGACCTGCGCCTGGGCCGTCTCCGCCACGGCCAGCTGCGGTTGCACCAGCGCTTTGAAGGCGAGGCCCAGCTGGCGCGGGCGCCTCACGTCCTCGGCGCCGAAGCCCGTGTCGATCAGGACCAGGCCGTCGGCTCCCTCGATCAGCAGGCAGTGGCAGACCATGCGGGTCGGCTCAAGCAGCCCGCCCTCCCCGGCCAGCAGCCGGGCGCCGTGCGGGCACATCGTCCCGCAGTTGAGGTGGTGAATGGCCCTCGGTGAGCTGTTCATGTGCAATTGAGGGGAAAGTCCGTGCCGGTCAGCTCGAACGAACTTCGACCGCGAGACATGGTGAAGGCTTTTTCGGGACCGCTCAGCGATATGGAATAACCGCGGAAGCGATGCAGCCGCAGGTAGGGGTAGCCGCCAGCTTCCGGTTTGGGCCGGCTGCAGCCGAACAGCGCACGGCTGCGCGCCGGGCTGCTCGCCTCCCAGGCGAACAGTTTCATCGCCACCGGGCAGGCCTGCGCGGCCGAGATGTCATGCAGCTTGTACACCTCGACACCGGTCCGCAGCGGTTTCTGGCACTCGTGCAGACGCGGTGCCGCCAGGGCCGCCGAGGGCGCCCACAGCAGCAGCGCCAATGTCACGGCCGGCGCCCCCATCAGCCGCAGCTGCCTCATCGGCTGACCGTATCAGCCACACCGGTAGCATCCGCGGCCATGGGGAGACCGGGGTGCGCTGCGGGGAGCGCTTCATCACCTATCCGGAGATGTTCGGGCAGGCCCTGCAGGGCGACCCGCGGCCTCTCGCAGCTGGGAGTCGGCGCGGGCGACCGGGTCGCCCTGCTGCTGCGCAACTCGATCGAGTTCCTCGAGGCCTCGATCGCCACCGTCCCGCTCGGGGCCGAGCGCCGTGCCGATCAACTGGCACTGGCGCGGCGAGGAGATCGCCCACGTCCTGACCGACAGCCGCGCCAAGGTCCTGATCCTCCATGCCGACCTCTGGCCGGCGATCGCCGAGCACCGTGCCCGACACCGTCACCCTGGTGGTCGATCGATCCCGAGGACGGCTCGAGCCCGCCGCCGGGAATCCCCGCGCGGGCGCTGGCCTGGTCGGACTGGATGGCCGAGCTTGAGCCATGGGAGCAAGCCGCCGCAGAGCGCCCCCGTCTCGATCATCTACACCTCCGGCACGACCGGCAAGCCCAAGGGCGTCGTGCGCACGCCCGCGACCGACGAGCAGCGCGAGCAGACACAGGCGATGCTCGCGCACATCTTCGCGCTGGGCGAGGGCGAGCGGACCGTCATCCCGGCGCCGATGTACCACACGGCACCCAACGTCTATGCGCTGTCCTCGGCCATGCGGGGCATGGACATGACGATCATGAAGAGCTTCGACGCCGAGGAGTTCCTGCGCATCGTCGAGCAGCAGCAGGTCACCGTCGTGCAGATGGTGCCGACCATGTTCGTGCGCATGCTCGGCCTGCCGGCGCAGGTGCGTGAGCGGTATGACCTCTCAACGCTTCACCGGGTGGTCCATGCCGCCGCGCCGTGCCCGCCGGATATCAAGCGCGAGATGATCCGGTGGCTCGGGCCGATCGTCACCGAGTACTACGGCAGCACCGAGGTCGGTCCGGTCGTCTACTGCACCAGCGAGGAGTGGCTTGCGCATCCCGGCACCGTCGGGCGCCCGATCGAGCGGGCCCGGGTCAAGGTGTTCGACGCCGACGGCGAAGAGCTCGGCCCGGGCGAGTCGGGCGAGGTGTTCGTCTGGCTTGACGTCTGGCCCGACTTCACCTACGCCGGTGACGATGAGAAGCGCCGATCGATCGAGCGGGACGGCCTGATCAGCTGCGGCGACATCGGCTACCTCGACGAGGACGGCTTCCTCTACCTGAACGACCGCCGCTCCGACATGGTCATCAGCGGCGGCGTGAACATCTACCCGGCGGAGATCGAGGCCTGCCTGCAGGGCCTCGAGGGAATTCGCGACTGTGCCGTGTTCGGCATTCCCGATGCGGAATTCGGCGAGGCCCTGGCGGCACATGTGGAACTCGACGAGGGCGCCGGGCTGAACGCCGATCAGATTCGCGACCACGTCAAAGCCAACCTCGCCGGATACAAGACCCCACGGGTGGTCGAGTTCAGTGAATCCCTGCCCCGCGAGGACTCCGGCAAGATCTTCAAGCGCCGCCTGCGCGAGCCCTACTGGGCCGGCCGGGATAAGACGATCTAGACCCGTCCCCACAGGTCATTCGTACATACGTCGAATTCCCACAATTGACCTCGACCGTGACCTACATTCCACCCTCGCTCCAACCACGTCACTGAAAAAGGGCTAACCCGTCGCGAGACGGGGGCGCAAAGTCAGAGGTCTCCCTGGGAGATAGCTCGACCGCCAGGCAAACAAGCCGAGGAGGTCGAAGAAATGCAGTCAACCCAGGCAGCGACGGACGAGCAGGGCTACTCGCTGGTCGAGCTGCTCGTTGTCATCCTGATCATCGGCGTGCTCGCCGCGATCGCGATCCCGAGCTTCATCGGAGAGAAGAGCAAGGCGACCGACGCGCAGGCAAAGGAGCTGGCGCGCACGGCCCAGACCACGGCCGAGTCGATCGCGACCGACCACGACGGCCACTACGACAACATCACCGTCGAAGAACTGAAGAACGCCGAACGATCGATCCCCGTGGCCGCCAGCACCACCCAGGCCTACCTCAGCGGGACAACCCACGGGTCATCCGAATACTCGGTCACCGTGACCGCCGCCGACGGCAACGAATTCACGATCGCCCGCAGCGCGGCAGGCGTGATGAGCCGCGAATGCAACAGCGCCGCGGGCAAGCACGGCTGCTCGGGCAAAGAAACATCGACTTGGTGATGGAGACACGGCGCGGTTGAGGGACCGCGCCGGCCGAGACTCGGCAGACAGGCCATCCGCAGCTCGAATCGGGGGATCGAGCAACGACAGCGGGTGGCCTGTTCGCCGTCGCAGAAGGTTTCGACACGCCGAAACGATTTAGTGGAATGATGCGGCTGTGACCAAACGAGCAGGCAGCCGTCCCCTCATCAGCCTGCTCCTCGCGGTGGGAGTCGCGGCCCTGCTGCCGAGCGCCGCCGGGGCACAGAACGTGGGGACGCTCGACGCACAGGCCTCCTCGATCGGCCACGTCGTCCAGGACGCAGCCGGAAATGCCTACATCGCCTGGACCCGCAAGGCGACCGGCACGGCGGAAACACCCGAGTTCTGCAAGGTCCCCAAGGGCGGCAGCGCCTGCCCCTCGGCGACCACCCTGCCGATCCCCGCACCGGCCGAAGCAGTCGACAGCCCCTCCGGCGCCTTTCCCGTGCTGGGGGCCGGCAGCACCGTCTACGTGGTGGCGCCGCGCTACGTCATGAACGACGTGCTGCTTTACACCTCGACCGACGGCGGCGCCACTTTCGGCGCACCGCAGGACGTGACCGGCGCCTTCTCCAGCACCACCGACCCTGATGACGTGCTGCTGTCGGGTTCGGAAATCCTGATCGGCTCGCACAACTCCGGACTCGGCGTCAGCGCGCTGAGCACCGCGGGTGGCGGGCTGGGCGACTTCAAGCTCGAAGAACCGGGACCGGGCGGCGTCGCATCGGCCGCCTTCGGCCTGGACCAGGCCGGCAACCCCGTGCAGGCCTGGTTCAACCTCAACACGCCGCCCTACACGCTCGACTTCGCCCACTACAACGGCAGCGGCTCCAAGACCCTGGAATCGGACTGGACCGGCACCCAGGAAGTCACCAAGGGCGACGAGCCGGCTCTGGCCGGCGGCGCGGGCGGCCTGTTCCTGCTCAGCCAGGACTACACAAGCCCGTCCGAAAGCTACGCCAAGGCGGTTGACGTGCGCAAATACACGGGCAGCTCCTTCGGTCCGCCGGTGCGCCTGTTCGTGGACAAGGAAACCGATCTATATGCCGGCGGCGCGATCGCCGAGTCGCCCGCCGGGCACGTAGCCGTCGCGTGGCCGGAGTTCTACGGCATCACCCCTGCGCAGATGCGCCTCGAGATCTCCACCAACGGCGGCGCCAGCTTCACCGCCGCACCGAATGTGGCCGCACTCGGCAGCGCCTACGGCGATATGCGCAACGCCTCGCTGTCGCTGGGCGATGACAACGAGGGCTGGCTGACCTTCGAGAACGCCGCCGGTCTGCAGCTGGCGAACCTCAACTCGGGCGCCACCGAAACGACCAAGAGCACCGTCGGCAGCGACGTGATCACCCTCAAAGGCCCGAAAGGCTGCGTCCGTCCCGGCCAGAAGGTCTCGGTGACGCTGTCCGTCGCCTCGGCCAAGCGCAAGCACAAGGTGGTCCTGAAGATCTACCAGGCGATCTTCGCGATCGACGGATCGACCTTCAAGAAGATCGTGCGCGAGTCGGTGCGCAAGACCGGCAAGGTCGACCCCCACCCCTTCACGGCCAGCGTTCTGAAGACCTTCACGGCGGGTTCCAAGCACACGATCTCCGCCCAGGCCTTCATCTCCGAGAAGCACGGCAAGCACGCTTCGAGGACGCTCCGCGTCCCGTTCCTCGCCTGCTCCTGAGACGGTCGTGGCCGAGCAGCGCCAGCTGAGCGTCAACGGGATCGAGCTGAACCTGCTCGAAGAGGGCGACGGGCCGCTGGTGGTGCTCTGCCACGGCTTCCCCGAGCTGGCTCACTCCTGGCGCCACCAGATCCCGGCCCTGGCCGCGGCCGGCTATCGGGTGATCGCCCCCGACATGCGGGGCTTCGGCGGGAGCTCCGTACCGAGCGAGATCGAGGACTACAACATCCTCACCCTGTGCGCCGACGTCGTCGGCCTGCTCGATGCCGAGGGCGCCGAGCAGGCGGTTCTGGTCGGCCATGACTGGGGGTCGTTCGTCTCCTGGGCCACCGCGGCCTACCACCCCGAGCGGGTCAGGGCGGTCGCCGGCCTGAGCGTCCCCTACATCCCCCGGGCCCCCGCGCCGCCGATCCCGATCATGCGCGAGCACCTCGGCGAGGACTTTTACATCGTGTGGTTCCAGCAGCCCGGCGTGGCGGACGAGGCGCTGTCGCGAGATGTCCGCCGCACCCTGACGACCTCGAGGCAGTGGACCGCCGACTGGGCCGAGGAGGAGGGCGCCAACCCCCGCCGGCCCGAGTGGCTGGCCGAGGAGGACCTGCAGGTCTACATCGACGCCTTCGAGCGAACGGGCTTCACGGGCGGCCTGAACTGGTACCGCAACATGGACCGCAACTGGGAGCTGACCGAGCCCCTGAAGGACCGGCGGATCGAACAGCCGGCGCTGTTCCTGACCGGCGAGCTGGACCTGGTCAGAGGCTTCATGCCGGCCGAGGCGATGAACGGCTGGGTCACCGACCTGCGCCGCGAAGTGATCGTCCCGGAGGCCGGACACTGGGTGCAGCAGCAGGCGCCGGAGGCGGTCAACGCCGCGCTGATCGAGTTCCTCGGCGAAATCTGACCGCGCCATCCCCATGAGCTGGACGCCGGAAATTCCTCTCATCTGATTCCCAGAGCAGCCTCACCCTGCTCTTAGCCCGGTCTCCGATGCTGGTCATGCCGCGGGAGACACCAACGTCCTCCCGGGCTCCAGACCCAAGGAGAACCCATGCACCGCAGTAGAAGGACCGCGACGATCGGCGTCGCCGCCGTCTGCGCCCTCGCCGGCGCGGCTGCCGGAATCACCGAGAGCTCCGCGGCCACAAAACCAGCCAAGGCCACCAACAGGCATGTGGCCCACTCAACCCACGCGGGCTTCGCCGGCGGACCCCCGGGCGGCCCCGGCGGCGGCGGGCCGGGAGGCCACGGCATGGCGGTCCATTCGGTCGAGGCCGTCCTCAACAAAGCCGGCACGGCCTACATCAGCGAGACCGAGGACTCCGGGACGCTGACGGCCGTTGACAGCTCGGCGGGCACGGTGACGGTCAAGGAGGGAACCAGCTCGGTCACCTACGCGACGCCGACCATCACCATCCCCTCGGGTGCGACGGTGACCCTGGACGGCAAGACCAGCTCGCTGGAAAAGCTCGTCAGCGGCGACCGCGTCTCGATCCGCTCCTCATCGGAAGGGACCGAGGTGTTCGCGACCGACTCCTCGTTCACCCCGCCCGCCGGGGGGATGGGTGGCACCGGCGGTCCGCCGTCCGGGACGCCACCGGCCGCCCCGAGCAGCAGCTCGGGTCAGTAGCCAGGCCGGACTAGGAGAACAGCTCGGCGGCGGAGGTGCCCGCCAGCATGTCGCCCGCCTCGCGGGCCGTGGTCGCCGCCACGGCCCGCGCAGGCGGGTTTCCTCGACCCAGGAGGGAACCGGAGCTCCGGCGAGTCCGACGAGCGGACCCCACGCCGGATGCGACGCGGCAGGCGGCAACGACGAAGACGACCGCCAACGCCCACAGAACCGCCCCGGCCACAGCGATCGCCAGGTACATCACCGCAGCGACCACCGGGCACTGAGCCCACGCGGGTACGCGAGCACGGGGGGGAATGGGAGTTCGACACCAGCCACCCGATCAAATTGCCATGTCCAGGATGTTTGAGCCTTGGCTAGCTGATTCAAATACTCGAACCCGGATTGGACAACTGCCCATGCCTGCCTGCCCGCCGGTGTAACGAGTTTGACTCCCTGTGCTACTGGTGCAGGGAGGTTATCTACGAAAGGAAGTGGATCGTCAATGCCGATCCCGAGCGCAATCTCGCTCTTCATCGAGGACCAGGCCAAGCGTGCTCCAGTCACCTACGGCGACCTCCGTGTCGTCGTCTTCAACGGCACCACCAAGCGCTCACCCGAGGCGAGCCACACCGACGGCCTGCTGGCGATCCCGAAAGTCATATTCGAGACGCTGGGCGTTCGCTGCGATGAGATCCGGACGGTCGATCGAACCATCCCTCCCGGGCTCTGGCCGGACATGCGTGAACACGGCTACGAGGCCGATGACTTTCCCGAGATCTACCGCTCGCTGGTAGAGCCGGCGGACATCATTCTCATGGCCGGGCCGATCTGGCTGGGCGATCAGAGCTCGCAGACCAGGGTGATCATCGAGCGTCTCTACGCATACTCGAGCGAGGTCAACGACGAGGGCCAATGGTCCTACTACGGCAAGGTCGGCGGCGTCCTCACAACGGGCAACGAGGACGGCGGAAAGCATGTCAGCGCACAGGTCCTCTACGCACTGCAGCACATCGGCCTGAGCATCCCGCCCCAGTCCGACACCTACTGGAACGGGGAGGCTGGACCCGGCCCGTCCTACATGGACATCGAGGGTGGCGGCCAGCACAACGCGTGGACGACCCGGAACACGGTCTTCATGACGTGGAACATGCTCCAACTGGCACGGCTGCTCAAGGACGCCGGCGGCTTTCCGGCCTACGGGAATTCCACAAGGGACTGGGACCTCGAGCACCCTGAGCACCCAAACCCGGAGTACCGCGGCGGTTGATCGGGCCCCGGGGCATGTAACGAAACCGACCCGAACAGAGACATCACAACAGCGCCGGTGACCCCTCCGGCCCGATATCCCCGACGATCAGCGAGGAACCAGATGCGCTTCAGGATTCACCGCAACGACACGACCAGCCCTCCCCCGGCAGAGCTTGCTCCCGCCCTCCCTTACGACGGCCCCGCGGGCTCGGAGCGCGCAACCTTCGCTGCCGGCTGTTTCTGGGGCGTCGAGGCGGGCTTCCGCGCGATCGAGGGCGTCCTTGAGACCGCCGTCGGCTACACCGGCGGGCTCACCGACAACCCCACCTACCGGGAAGTATGCGGCAAGGCGACCGGCCACGCCGAGGCCGTCGAGGTGCACTTCGACCCGGCCCGTGTCAGCTACGAGGAGCTGCTGGCCCACTTCTGGGACAGCCACAACCCCACCACCCGCAACCGCCAGGGCGTCGACATCGGCAGCCAGTACCGCTCGGCCGTGTTCACCCATTCACCCGAGCAGCAGGCTGGCGCACTGGCCTCCCGCGCGAGCGAGCAGTCCAAGCACCGCCGTGAGATCGTCACCGAGATCGCTCCCGCCTCGCGTTTCTGGCGGGCCGAGGAGTACCACCAGCGCTATTTCGAAAAGAGCGGGCGCTCCTCCTGCGCGATGAGCGTCTCGGAGCCGGCGGCCGAGAACGCCGAGGCGGCATAGGGACGCCCGCAAGCCGGCGCCCAGCCCTGTGCGCCTGCGCCGGGCGGCCGTAGGATCCTCACGAGGTGAAGGGCGACTCGGGAGGGGGCAGCAGCGATGGGAAGACGCCGTGCACAGATGTCACACGTCGCGGCCGGGGTGCTGCTGGCGGCCCTGCTCCTGACGGTCTGTGCCACCGCGCAGGCCGCCCCCAACGGGGCGATGCTGTGGGGCTTCAACGACGAAGGCCAGCTCGGAGTCGGCCACCTGAAGATCGAAGGCGAACGCAGCGCCTCCCTCTCGCCGATCCCGATCGAAGGGCTGACTGGCCTCCGGTCGATCTCCCAGAACTACAGCGGCGCGATGGCGCTGATGGAAGACGGATCCGTGCTGGCCTGGGGAGCCAACGAGGACGGACAGCTCGGAGAGGGCGAAAACCTCGGCCCTGAACTGTGCCCGAGGCTTGAACAGCTCGCACGGCCCTGTGCCATCTCGCCACGTGTGGTGCCGGGTCTTCCGGGTGCAGCCGTGGCCGTCTCGCAGGGGTCCGAGTTCGATCTCGCGCTGATGGAAAACGGGACCGTGATGGCCTGGGGAGCCGATCCCGATGGCCAGCTGGGACTGCAGACGAACACCGGCCCCGAACTCTGCGAAAACCATTCCGCCGACTCCCCGGAAGCCTGCAGCATGAACCCCGTCCAGATCCCCGGGCTGAGCCACGTCAAGGCGATCGCGGCGGGTACCGGTGTCAGCTACGCGCTGATGGAAGACGGGACCGTGATGGCCTGGGGCTATGACGACCGCGGCGAACTGGGCGTGGCCGGACGCGGCGACACCTCCTGCGATTGGGAATACTGCGTGACCCGACCCGAGCCCGTGGAAGGGCTGAGCGGGGTGACAGCCCTGTCCGTGGGAACCCGCCACGTCCTTGCCCTGTTGGCCGACGGCGACGTCATGGCCTGGGGCACCGGGGAAACCGGAGAGCTCGGCCTCGGCGCCGTGACCCACGCCTACCACCCGACGCAGATCCCCGGGCTCTCAGAAGTCGTCGAGGTGTCAGCCGGCTACGACGAGAGCGCCGCCCTGCTTGCAGACGGGACCGTGATGCAGTGGGGCCAGAATGAACACGGGCAGCTCGGGCAGGGGACGACAGAAGGTCCCGAAAACTGCCTCCAGTCGACCCTGGAGTTCCCCTGCTCCACGAAGCCGATTCCCGTCCCCGGGCTGAGCGGCGTCAAATCGATCGCCACCGGATGGGAATACACGCTGGCCCTGATGAGCGACGGCACGCTGATGGGCTGGGGCTCGAACAACGGCGGCACTCTCGGGACCGGCCCAAAGCCCGGCGAAAAATGCAACGAATGGGAGTGCGCGAGGCAGCCCATCCCGATCCCCGGCCTCGCCGATGTGACGGCGATCGCCGTCAGCGCGGGCGGCGAGGACAGCGCGGCCTACGGTCCGCTCCTCCCGGCCGTCGAAGTCCTGGAAGCCGAAGAACCCTCGGAAGCGCCTGTGGAAGAACCAGGCGGCGAAGCCGAACATGCCTCATGGCGAAACAGGACCGCCCATGCGGGCGTCCGCATGTCGGGGTCCGGCACGGAAGCCGGCGGCTCTGAACTCGGCGGTACCCGGGTCGTGATCAAGGGCACGGATCTGGCCGGCGCCACAGCCGTCCACTTCGGCGGGGAGGAAGCCAGCTACACCGTGGCCGCCCTGGGGCGAATCATCGCCTTCTCGCCGCCAGGGTCGGGCACCGTGCAGGTGACCGTCACGACCCCCCGCGGGGAGAGTCCACTCACCCGGGGCGACAGCTTCACCTACGTGAAACCGACGAAGCCGACGCTCATCGCGATCTCGCCGGCGCAGGGCCCGCCCGGCGGCGGCACCCAGGTGACGATCAGCGGCGCCAACCTGGCGGATGCGACAGGGGTGTTCTTCGGTGGCCGGCCGGCCCAGAGCTTCGCCGCACAGCCCAACGGACAGCTGAGCGCCGTGTCTCCCGCAGGAACGGGGATCGTCGATGTCACCGTCATTACGCCCCATGGGGAAACGAAGACCTCCAAGCAGGACCTGTTCACCTACCTCGCGACCGTTGACCCGCTGGTGACGAAGGTCTCACCCAGCAAGGTGCCGGCGGCCGGCGGGGTTCAGATCCAGATCACCGGCCAGAACTTCTCCGGGGTGAGCGCGGTCAGCATCGGGGGCGAACCGGCGCTGAGCTACACCGCCAACTCCAAGACGTCGATCACGGCCGTCGTCCCCCCGGGGACCGCGGGAGAAGCAGCGGTCACGGTTTTCGCCGGCGCAGGCAGCAGCCCCCGCGCCAGAAAGAGCGTTGTCAAATACTCGAACCCGCTGATCACGGGCGTCGACCCGGCGGAAGGCCCGACCGTCGGCGGCGGCACCGTCACGGTCGAGGGCGTGGGCTTCGCCCCCGGCATCGCGACGAGCTTCCACTTCGGCAGGGCCCCTTCGATCCAGGTCTACTGCGTCAGCAGCTCGGTGTGCAACGTCACCGTTCCCGCCGTGGCCAAGCCGGGCCCGGTCGTGATCACCGCGGCGGCCGGAAGGATCAAGACGAAGCACTCCTACCTGCGCCTCTACACCTACAGATAGGGAACGTCCGCGCTAGCTGGCGGGAGGAAGGGCGGCCAGTGCGAGGAACAGCTCGCGGGCTGCCGCCTCGCCCCACTGGAGGCTGTGCAGGGAGTAGGACTCGTTGGGTGCGTGAATGTGATCCTCGGCCAGGGCAAAGCCGCTGACGATCACGGGGTAGCCGCGCTTGGCCATCTCGGCGACGATCGGGATGCTGCCACCCGAGCGCATGAAAACCGGCTCGGCGTCACAGGCGCGGCGCAGCGCCTCTGCGGCCAGCTGCAGCGCCGGCTCCTCAGGGCGGAACAGTGCCGGGTCGGCCAGGGTGAACTCGCCCTCCAGCAGTTCGGCGCCCTCGGGAAGGGCGGCGCGCAGCAGGCCGATCAGGACCCCGTGGATGTGCGCCGCGTCCTGCCCGGGGGCCAGGCGAACGGACAGCGTCGCGTGGGCCTCCCCGGGGACGATCGTCCGGTTCTCGCCGCCGGAGATCTCGTTCACGTCCAGTGAGGCGTCGGCGCCGTTTCGCTCGTAGAACTCGCTCCCTGCACCCCGATGGACGGGTCTGGCCCCGGCCTCGGCCAGCACCTGCTCGCCCGCGGGCAGGCGCTTCCACGAGTCCAGCTCGGCCGGCGAGGGAGCGGCGATTCCCTCGCGCAGCTCGGCCCGCAGCCGGCCGTCGGTGCCCGGTAGGACCTCGGCGAGGATCGCGTTGAGGACATGCAGGGCGTTCAGGGCGCTGCCGCCGTAGAGACCCGAATGCAGGTTGTGCTCTGCCGTCCTGACGGTCAGCTCGACCATCACGACACCACGCAGGCCTACGGTGATGGCCGGCGTCATCGCATCGGGACCGCCGCCGTCGAAGACGATCGCCGCATCGGCGCCGCGCTGATCGCCGCGGATCCATTTGGTGACGACTCCGCCGCCGAGCTCCTCCTCGCCCTCGAGCAGCAGCCGCACGTTGACGGGCAACTCACCGGCGCGGGCCATCGCGCAGGCGACGTGCAGAAGCGGCAGGAAGTTGCCCTTGTCATCACAGGCCCCGCGGCAGTAGATCCGCCCGTCACGGACCGTCGGCTCAAACGGCGGCGATTCCCACAGCTCGGCCGGCCCGGGACCCTGGACGTCGTAGTGGCCGTAGATCAGGATCGTCGGGGCTTCCGGGACGCTCGCTCGCAGCTCGCCCACCGCCAGCGGATTGCCCTCGGCGAAACGGAGCAGCTCGCCCTCGCCGCCGGCAGCCCGCAGCCTGTCGATCGCCCACGTCGCCGCGGCCTCCAGGTCCTCCGGGCGTCCCCCTCCGGTGGAGATGGAGGGGATCCGCAGCCAGTCGTTGAGGTCCTCGAGAAGCTTGGGATCCATCGCGCTGACCCTAGCGCGGGCCGAACGGGTTCATCACGCGTGAGATCAGCAGGCGGCGTGCGCCTTGACCCAGGGATCGACCGGCGCCCGGTATCCGCGCGGGACGATGAGCCGACGGTTGTGAGCACGCCGGCCGAGGGCCGCGTCGAGCGCGTACACGGTGTCGCCGCTTGAATGCCGGCCGTCGGCTCCCCGCACGGCCAGGCGGATGCTGATGAGGTCATGCCCCGCGTCCGGTACGTAGGCGAACAGGCGCCGTAGGGCACGGGCGCTGAGGCGGAAGCTGACCCTCGCGCTCCCGTCGGCGGGGAGCGAGAACGTGGCGACGGTGGCGATCGGGGCGGCCTTGGGGTTCGCGTGCGAACGAGCGGTGTGTGCGCCCGCGGCCGGCAGCAGGAACCAGCTCATCGTGGCGGTGCCGGTGACAGGAAAGGAATTGCTGTTGTGGATCGTGGCCGTGAGCGTGCGCGAGCCACGGTGCAGGTGCAGCCTGGATCGAGGCAGGACGAGATATACGGGTGCAAGGCCGGAGGGTGCGGATGGGGAGCCGCTTGCAACACCCGACGCGGTTTTCGTTGGGGCGGGGGTGCTCACCGGCGGTGCGCCGACGAACGCGTAGGAGAGGCGTCCGTGGGGTTCGTAGAGGCCCGTGCCCCAGCTCGTGAGCGCGTCCCCCGTGGCGTCCATCGCAAGGGTGGGTTCACTCAGATTTTCCGCCCCGGGGGAGATGGGGGCCGGCGTCTCCCACGTCTGCCCCGCCCTGCGGTAGGTGCCTTCGACGCTGAGCGTGAAATCCCCATATTCGAGGCGGTTCCAGACGAGCGCTGCGTCCCCCGCGGGATCCTCGCCGAGGCTCAACCCCCGCGCGACGGTCCCTTCCGGGAATTCGGTCAGACGGCTGAGCCCCGCCCACATGCCCCCGGCAGGCAGCTCGGCGGTGAAGATATTGCCTGCGGTGTCCACCCAGGCCGCCGTGCTGCTGCCGGCAGCGTCGATTCCCACCTGGGGTTGGGGCGGGAAGCACTGATTGTCGGCAGTCCCGCCTTCCAGAAGCTTGAGGGTCCACTGCCCGCCACGCAGGCTCGCGGAGGTGCTCTGTTCCAATTCGTAGTCCACCCACAGGGCGGTCGCTTCGCCGGCGGCGTTCTCGGCGACGTTGGGCTCCCCCAGGGATTCATGGCCGGTCATCAGCGTGTCGTTCCCCTGCCAGACACCTTCGCGCTGTTCGGCGGCGACGATCGAGTAGACCGAGCCTTCCCAGTCATACTGGCCCCAGACGGCGACGAAACCACCGTGTCCGTCCGTGGCCAGGGCCGGGTGTTCGTAGCCCCAGATGCCGGCCTGTTGGCTGATCCGCTCGGTGGCGTGCCAGCTCGAGCCCTGGCGCGTGGCGGCCTCCAGCCACTGTTCATCAATCCCTTCGGGGTATTCGTACCAGGCCACGATCGCGGAGCCGCTCGCACCGGCGACCACACTCAGGCCGTGGACACCCCGCTGTGGCGCGCCGACGCTGATCCGCACGGCCGCGGTCCACGCGCCGCCGGGAGCGCGTTCGGAGGACCACACCTGCGGAGAGCCACCTTCCTGGTGGTCGATCCACGCCGCCGTGGCCACGCCTTCGGGGCTGACAGCCAGCACGGGTTCTTCCGGATGACCCTCGCTCGGCACGGTGACGGCCGGGGTCCAGGACCCGCCGGCGGGCCGCGTTGAGGATTCAAGGACGGATGTTTCGCCTTCCTCCTGCGAGGTCCAAAGCTCGGTGGCTTGCCCCGCCTCGTCGATCCCGACGACGGGGGCGCCGCGAAGGGTGATCGAGGATGCAACGGGTTCTTCGGGTGTGATCCACGAGGAGGCGGCGGCACTCGCCGCCGTGAGAGCCAAGCCGACCAGCGCGAAGGAAAGCGCCAGGCACGGGCGAAGCGCACGGTCGAGGGTGGCCATCCGCTCTCTTCGACCGCGGCGATCGGTTACGTGAGCCCGCGCGGGCAAGTGGATGGAAACGAACGATCCCGACCCTCGCCCACCGCACGAGCGGCCGATCGGGACCCTGAGCGGATTCGGCTCGTGGCTAACGCCGGCGCGAGACCGTGCCGATGAGCCTCGCATGAGCACGGTCCTCCCGCTGCGAGTCGGGCGCCCCTGGGCGATCCTGATGATCGCCTCCTGCCTGGCCATGGTGACGATTTCGATCGCCGCCGCACCGGCCAGCGCGGAAACCCGCACGACAGCGATGAGCATCACCGTCTCCGACGCGCAGCCGCTGGTCGACGAACGGGTCGTTTTTTCAGCCCAGTTCAGCCCCCAGCCCATCGAAGCGAGGATGAGCTTCTTCGACGACGGTGCGCCGATCCCCGGATGCACGAACCTCTTCCTGCTTCAGAGGTGCTGGGTCGAATTCGCGACTCCCGGGGCGCAGACGATCACGGCAACGCTGATCCCCTCGCCCTCCGAAGAGGAAGAATTCGGCTTCGAGTACGAACTCGCCGAAGCTCCGCAGCCGATCCTCATCAGCGCCGGGTCACGCGGCACGAGCTGCACCGGCGCCAGCTGCGTCACCAGGCTTTCCACCACCGGCTCGCTACAGAGCTGGACGGTGCCCGCCGGCGTTTCGCAGTCGACTTTTGTCCTGCGCGGAGCCGGCGGCGGCCCCGGAGATTCCGAAGAAGCGATCCGCGACGAAGGAGGCAGCGGCGCCAAGGTGACGGCCACGCTGGCTGTCAGCGAAGGTGAGACGTTCGCCCTGGCGATCGGAGCGCCCGGGGTCGAAGCGAGCGAACGAGGCGCGGAAGTGCCCGGCGGTTACGGTGGCGGCGGCACCGGCGGGATCTATCGGGAATACGGCGACGGCTCGGGTGGCGGGGGCAGCTTCCTGTTCGCACCCACCGGCTCGTTGCTCCTGGCAGCCGGCGGCGGCGGCGGGGCCGGCAACCTGGCGCCTGGCGGAAACGGCGGGCAGAGCGGCGAGGACGGGCTGGAAAACGGGCTTCCCGGCGGGACCGGCGCGAGCACCAGCGGACCCGGCCTCGGCGGTGAAGGCGGCCAGAACGGCTTCGGCCCGACCGTGACCTCGGCGATCGAGGGCCGCGGCGGCAGTGGCGCAAATGCAGCTCCCAATTCGCGCAGCGGCGGAGGCGGTGGAGGCGGCTACTACGGCGGCGGAGGCGGAGGAGTGGGTTCCGCCGGTGCGGTCAGCGGTGGCGGCGGAGGGTCTGACTACGTCACCCCCGCGGCAAGCGGCGTGACCTACGAAGACGGCGCGGGCGGTGCCGGAGGAGAAGACGCGGCCGAGCCCGGACAGCCCGGTTCGGTGGAAATCCTTTATACGGTCGCAGCGGCAGGGGCCCCGCCCCCGGAGACCCCACCGGCGACCTCCCCACCCTCAGCTCCCCCGAAGGCAAACGGCGCCAAAGCACCTGCCGGACTTCACCTGACCCTCTACACCCACGGTGGCCAAGGCGTCATCAACAGCCACGCCCTGACGGTGAAGGCGAACTGCGGCCCGGTCGCATGCACAGTACGGGCGCGGACAACGATCCATGTGGCCGGCCTGCCGAACCTGCCGATTCTGCTCAGCCCCAACACCCCGCTGGCGGCCGACTCGGTGGGCAGATTCGCAATCAGCGTCCCTGCGTCCCTGCGTCGCCTCCTTCGCCACTACCTTCTCCGCCACCGCCGGGCCCGAACTCGGGTGAGCCTGACGGTCACCGCCACCGCTGGGACGGCCCGCGAAGCGCTCTCCGAGACGCTGCCGATGTGGACTTTGCGCGGCTTTCGCTGAGCCGAACCCGGCTGTTCCAGCGCACCGGGGCGCCGAGGAGCGCACCCCGAGCCAGCGAGAACTCCATGCGAGTCGCCTATATTTCCCCCCGAGGGGCCATAGCTCAGCTGGGAGAGCGCCTGCTTTGCAAGCAGGAGGTCACCGGTTCGATCCCGGTTGGCTCCATTGGACTCGCTAGTCTCTGCGGCGTGTTGGCGAGCAACCCGATCCCGTCAGGCCGGCTGCTAGTGAAGCTGGACGCCGCGAATCAGCGTGGACGTCGGGTAGGTCTTGCTGCTGTGGGTGTTCTGGCGCACCCTTGTCTGCGCGAGGAGGTAGACGGCCGGCGCGCTCTGAAGCGACGCGGGGAGAGGGAAGGTTGCGGTGAAGGTCCCCGCCGGGTTGAGGTTGACCTTCGCGACGATCGACCCTGCCGCCAGGGACGTGCAGGAGGCCGCGGCGCGAATCGTTACTGGTTCGATCCGCTTGGCAAAGGGGCGTGTGACGTTGCCGCTGAAGGTGATCGTGCGTCCGGTCGCGGTCACCGAGGTCGTGTACATGCGCCGGGCGAACTTGAGCGCGCCGCTGCGGGCCGAGCCGAGCTTCACCATGTAGTTCGCCCGGTTGGTGAACCGCAGCGATCGCGGGGGCAGCGGGACGGTGGCGCTGAATGACAGATCCGCGCCAACCTTGGCTTTCGCCACCGGCTTGTGGTTCCAGGTCGAGACAATCGTGACGCTCTTGCCGATCGAGGCGGTGGGCGCAACGCCGATCACATGGGTCCGGCCGCCCTGCGGAAACACGTCGGTCAGGATCAGCCTGTTTGCGGTGCACCCCGCAGGCGCCGGCTTGGCGGGAAACGCAGGCAGCAGCGGACTTGGCGAAGGGCCGGGCGCCGGGGCCGCGGGCGGCCCCGCGGGAGCGGCGACTTCGGTTGTGATCGCGCCGAGCGAGCTGCGGTTGAACTCGTTGAACCACATGCGGGAGTCCGGCCCGGCGGTGATGTACTCGAGACCGGTATTGCTGAAGCCGACCGGATACTCGGTGATGTCGGTCCCCGAGGTGGCGGTCGTGGGGATCACCCCGACGGCATCGCCGTTTCGCTCGACGAACCAGATCTTCTTTTCGGGGCCTACCGCGAGCCCGAACGGCAGGCTGTTCGGCGTGGGGGTCGGAAACGTCGTGATCGCTCCAGCCGGGGTGATGCGCCCGATCGCCGCGGGCGAGGCGATGCTGAACCAGATGTTCCCGTCGGGGCCGAGCACCAGTCCATTGATCCCGCTGTCGCCGGCGGGTAGGGGGAATTCGTTGCCGGCACCGGTGTGACCTTCGGTGTCCATGCGCGCGATCGCGTTGCCCTCGCCATACCAGAGCTTTCCTTCCGCGCCAACGGTCACGCCCGACACGGAGCCGCTCGAGTTCGTCGGATAGCCTTTGATTTCTCCGGACGTGGTGATCGCACCGATCTGCGTGTTCCACCCGAACCACAGCCGCCCGTCCGGGCCGGGAACGATCGAACCGTAACCTCCGGTGCCACTTCCGAGCGGATATTCGGTGATTTCGCTGGTGAGCGACACGCCCACGGGCACCTTGTCGATCACGTTGTCCTGCTCCACCCACATGTTTCCGTCGGGGCCTGTTGTCGCTGCCAGACCCAACACGGACGAGGGGAGCTTGACGAGGTCAGAGCTCGCGATCGCTCCGGTCGTGGCCAATCGCCCGATGAACGTACCGCCGACGTGGTTGCCGCTGTCGACGAACCAGATCTTCCCGTCGGGGCCCGTGGTCATCCCGTAAGGCGTCGTTTCAAGGGGGATCGGATAGTTGGTGATCGTGCCCGCTGTCGCTCCGGCCTGGGCGGCGGACGTCGCCGCGATCGCCGTCGCGCCAATGAGGGCCGCTACCAGGCGCTTTTTCATCGTTCCGGGCACAGCGGGAGCTTCGCACATTTCAAACGGTGCGGATAATCCGGGGCCACGTCCCAGGGGTGTCGCCCGTGGCCGGCGCGACGACGCCCGGGGGCGACACGCCGACCGGGTAGGTCCGGTAATCGCTCAGCTGTCCTCGAGCCGGGGCAGCGTGATCTCGTCGTGCAGCAGCTTCAGCGCCGCCGCGACGGGGATCGCGACAAGCGCTCCGACGATGCCCAGCAGCGCGCCGCCGAGCACCGTTGCCACGACGGTGAGCAGGCCCGGAACCGCAACGGTGCGCCTCATGATCCGCGGCGTCAGAAGGTAATCCTCCAGGAACCGATACACCGCGTAGAAGGCTCCCGTGGCGAGTGCGACGGGCAGCGAAACCGTCAGCGCGACGAGCGAGACGACGATCCCACCGACCGTGGAGCCGATGATCGGGATCAGGTCCAGCAGCCCGACCAGCAGACCCTGAAGCACCGCGTAGGGAATCCCGAAGATCAGCGCCCAGATGATTGTCAGCACCGCTGCGATCACCGACAGCAGCACGTTGCCCAGCACGTACCCGCCGACCCGGTCGAGGATCTCGTCGGTCAGCAGAACCATTCGGGGACGGCGACTGCGAGGAGCCAGCAGGTAGACCGCGCGGCGGACTCGCGGCAGATCGACCAGCAGGTAGATCGCCAGGACCGTCACGAGCAGGAACGAGGAGATGAACCCCAGCAGCGCCTCGCCGATGCCGACCGCGCTCTGGAAGGAGCCCCCTCCGTTGAGCACTTTCTGAAGGCCGCTCAGGATGTGGAATTTGGTGTCGAGGCTGTGGAATGCGTGGCTTCGGTGATCGAGGTCGTGCAGGTAGTGAGGCAGTTCGTTTGAGAGGTTCGACGCCTGTTCGCTGACCAGTGGCACCGCGAGCACGAGGAATCCCGCGACGGTGCCGAGCACAAGGGCGACGACCAGCGAGACTGCCGCCCAGCGTGGCAGCCCGCGGCGGTATAGCCAGAGGACCAGCGGATCGAGACCGACGGCGATGAAGAAGGACAGGCCGATCAGGACCAGCACCTGGCCGGCCGCGACGACGGTGTAAGCCAGCGCGGCGGCGCAGGCAACGCCGAGGGCGCCGAGGAAGCCGAGGAAGAAGGGGCCGCGGCGGTCGAACGGCCGGCCCACCTCACCGAAGGCCGTCTCCGTCGTCACACCGGCCTGGGCCTCGGCGCGAGCACGGATGTCGTCGAGGACCTCCTGCGTGGGCTCCTCCGTCGCAAGCTCCGAGGAGATCTCCTCCTGAAGCTGCGCGTCGCGCTCATCCGCCAACCGGGGGTCGGTGGCGGCTGCGGTTTGGGTTGGAGAGCTTTCTTGGGTCACAGGAAAATGGACCCCGCTCCCCCGATCTTTCGCGCCGGGGCCAACGGAGGCCTGGTTCCACCTACCCGCGATCGCCACCCACGAGACCGAGCACTGGAATTCTGAGAAACATCAAATGGGCGGTTCGTCCACCCGCTCTCGGGGTAGCTCCCGCTAACACCACACGACGCGCCGAGGCGCCAAGTTCGTCTCTACAGGGTGCTCGTCATAGAGGAGGTCTGAATGGTTCGAAGTCTGCTTGGACTGTTGATCGTTATCGCTGTTGTGCTGGTCCTGCTGAAACTCGCCGTGTTCGGCGGAATCATCGGCGTAATCGCCGTCGTGCTGCTGATCCTCCTGGTCCTCGGCCGCCTTTAGCGGGCGCCACCAGCTCGTCGCCGTCGGGGACCGTGCGGGTCAAGCCACCACGCGTGTGTCCTTGCCCCCGCCCTGACGGGACGAGTTGACGACCATGCTTCCTTGGACGAAGGCCACCCGCGTCAGACCGCCGGGCAGGGCCTCGATCCGCTCCCCGTCGGAGAAGACGAACGGCCGCAGGTCGACGTGCCGAGGCTCGAGGCGGCCGTCGATCACGGTGGGGTGAGTCGAGAGCTTGACCACCTCCTGGGCAAGCCAGCGCTCCGGCTCGGACTGGACCGCGCGGATCGCCTCGTCGAGTTCGCTCCTGCCCGCCGTCGGGCCGATCACCACCCCGGCGCCGCCGTGCCCGTCGCGGGGCTTCACCACATAGTCGGCGATCCGATCGAGGACCTGCGCGCGCAGGTCGGGAAGGCCGAGGTCATAGGTCTGCACCGAGTGCAACAGCGGCTCCTCGCCGAGGTAGAAGTCGATCATCGCCTCGACGTATGGGTAGACCAGCTTGTCGTCGGCCACGCCCGTGCCGAAGCCGTTCACGAGGCGGACGGTGCCGGCGCGCAGCGGCTCGAGCATCAGCTCGCCAAGTGCGGTCAGCCGACCGGCCTCGTCGCGGATGCGCTCCTCGTCGGTCCGCCGGTAGACGACCTGCACCGGCTGCCCGTTCGCACGCAGCTCGAGCTGCGTCCCGCGCAGGCGCAGCCCGTCGAGTTCTACCAGCGGGATCTGCAGCAGCTCGGCCAGGTGCTGCTGCTCGCGGAACGCCGAGTTGGCGCTGCCGTCGGTGAGCAGGATCCTCGCGCCGTCGGGTGACGGCGGCGACGGAGCCGGCGCGGCGAGAACCATCTCGAACAACCGCTTGATGTGTGCGTCGAGGTCTTCGCCGTCCAGCGAATTGGACGGCAGCCAGCTCTCCACGGCCCGGCGCGCCCCGAGCGCGAATGCGACGCCCGAGGGAGTGCGCAGGTTGTCCTCCAGTAGACGGAAGCGCCCCGTGTCGTCGCGGACGACATCGAGCCCGGCCACCGAGATCCACGGCCCGGGAAGTTCCAGCCCGAACAGGCCCGGCTCGATGAAGCCCGCGCCCGCAAGCACCGACTGGGGAAGCTCGCCGGAGGCGAGCATCGCCTGCTCGCCGTGCATGTCGGCCACGAAGGCCTCCAGGGCCCGCACCCTCTGAGCCAGGCCGCGCTCGAGCTCCTTCCACTCGCCGGCCGCCAACAGCCGCGGTATCGGGTCGACCCGAAACGGGGTGTGCCCGCCCTCGCCGCCGAACTCGAGGCCGGCCGCACTCGTGTAATCGTCGACGACCCCGCACAGGGCCGTGAGATCTGCGTCCGCTAGGCGGCCCAGCAGCTGCTCGTAGCCGGGACGCGCGCCACCCGTCGGCAGCACCGCCTCGTCCAGGAACGGGCCGGGATCGTAATTCGAACGGGTTGGGGGTGGCGCGTCGATCGGTGCCTCGTCTCAGACCTCCGGGCGCGAACCACTCGCGCCTGAGCGAGACATACCCGCTCGGGTCCCTGACTATGAGCGTCGAGGCTATAGCGCGGCGGCCACCGTGTCTTCGCTCGCTGGCCGAGATGCTCCTGCGGCGTTCGGCCAGCTGTCGCTAGGCAGCGTGCCGGCGCGCCGTTTCCTGGCCGCCACATGCGTCGATGAAGGCGCGGAACAACGGCCCGTGATCGGGCTCGCAGACCAGCGACTCGGCGTGCCACTGAACACCGATCAGGAAGGGCCGATCGGTGGCTTCGACGGCCTCGATCAGCCCGTCGGTCGCCCAGGCGATCGGCCGCAGCGCCCGCCCGAGCCGCTCGATCGCCTGGTGGTGGAACGAGTTCACGTTCAGCCCGTCCTGGCCGAAGGCCCGCGCAAGCGGTGTGCCGGGCTCCAGCGAGACGGAGTGCGTCGCTACCTCGCCCGGCTCGCTCTGGCGATGGGCGACCGTGCCGGCAGGCAGATCCTGCACGAGCGTTCCTCCGCGAAGCACGTTCACCAGCTGCTGACCGCGGCAGATCGCGAGGATCGGCACGCCGAGCTCGTCGGCGCAGGCGCCGAGGCGGAGCTCGAACTCATCCAGCGCCCTGTCGGTCGGCCCGAGCCCGGGGGCCGGCTCCTCATCGTAGGCCGATGGATGGAGGTCCGGACCGCCGGAGAGCAGCAGCCCGTCGACACGGCTCAGCAGATCCTCGATCGCTCCCAGACGGGGCGGGACCACCAGCGGGATCCCGCCGGCCCGTTCGATCGCCTTCGGGTAGCTGAGCCCCAGCGCGAGCTCGGTGCGCGGCGGATCGGCCTCCGCGGTCGGGTCGATGTGGCCCGGCGAGCGCAGCTCCGAGGTCGAGATCCCGATCAGCGGAGCCCGGCGGAATTGAGACTTGTCACCTTGGAGGAGAGTGGGGGTCATGGCGAGTGCGCGAGGCGCTCGCAGGATATCTGCGCCGCCGACGGCACCGTCGGACCCGCAACGGCCGCTCAGCGAATCGTCACGGTGACCGGCTGCGAGGCGATCCCGTTGGCGACGACCACGAGACTGCTTTCACCGGCCGGCGTCCCGCTCGGCACGGTGAAGTCCGTCGTGGAAGTTGCGCCGGGCGCTATCGACACGGAGCTCCAGTTGCTGGTTCTGGCGTAGGTGACCACGCCGGAGGCCGTGTTGGTGATCCGCACCAGCGGGAAGTTGGTGTTGTCCTGGGCGTCGTCGCCGTAGGCAGCGCCCTGGTCGAGCCCGGCGAGCTGCCTGCCGGACAGGCTGGCGGTCTTGCCGGCCTTGATCACCGTCGCGCTGATCGAGGAGATCGACGGCGCCCAGGCCGGGTTGGGCGTCCCGCCAGCCGTGTAGACCTCCATTTCTTCGCTGCCGTCGTTGAACAGCACCTGTCCGTTGGGCAGCGCCAGCATCCTCGTGTAGTAGGTGGAGTCGTTGGCCGCGTTGGGGATGTTCGCCACGGGGCTCAGAGTGTTCGAGGCGGCGTTGTACAGGTAGAACTCGAGCGAGGGGCTGTAGACGCATGGACTCACGTCAAACAGCACGTTCCCGTCCGGGAGGACCGAGCCCGGTCCGTCGGCGCTGTCGTACTGCATGCCTTCGCTCGTCGGGATCGCCGGTCCCTTCTTCCATTTGCCGCTGGCGTAGTCGTAGAGGGCCGTCGCCGCGGCCTTTTTGGTCGTGCAAGGTTCAGGAGCGATCTCGCTGCTCGTCCCGGCGCCGACCGCGAACGTGTTGCCGCCGGGCATCTCGACCTGCGGGCCGATCTCGACCTCGGGGCTGTTGACGGGAGATGACACTGTGTTGCCCGCCGAGCTCCAGCTGAGGCTGTTCGGCGTGAACAGCTCGGTCGTCGGTGTCAACCAGGTGTCGATCGTGAGCAGCTTGCCGTTGGGCTCGAGCGTCCACCCCTCCTCGTCGTTGGGATCGTTCTTGCCCTGAGCGGGAATGACCGTCCAGCTGAGACCCTTTTCGTTGAACAGTGCGGCGTCGGTGCTCAGCGTGAAGTTTTCCGACAGGCAGTTCTGGCAGGCCTGGGAGAGCATGAACGTCCCGTTTGCAAGAACGTCGCTCTGGGCATCGCCGATGTTTTCCCATCCCGGCGGCGGCGACACCGCTTTCCAGGAGTTTTTCGCCGGGTTGTAGATCGCGCCTTTGTTACTCCACGCATCTTCTTCACCGTTGTACTCGCCACCCTCGACGATCATCTGCCCGTCGGGGAGAATCGCCGAGGCGAAATAGAGCGGTTCGTACCCCTTGGGCATCGAGGCGATCTTGCTCCAGGTTCCATCGCCGTAGCTTCCGTTGGCATCCGGTGTCAGTCGGTACCAGGCACGCGTTCCGCCGGTTTCGGGCTCTTCGTGGACCAGCACCGTCCCGTCGCTGGCGAGCAGCATCGTGCCGGGGATGAACGAGGGTGCATTTGCCAGCGGTTCCCACGGTGAGGGGCCTTCGGAGGTGAGAGCGCGCGCGAGCGGTGTGGGTTTCGCATGGGTGAGCGGCGGGTCAGTCTCGAGGTGTCCGTTGACGCTGGCACGAGCCGACAGGGCGCTCGTTCCACTTGCCGCGGCCCCCGACGCCCCGGCAATCAGCAGCGTGCCTGTCAGGGCCGCGAGTGCGAGGCCGAACGTGGCTTTGGGCTTCATGCCGCTGAACACTCCGACGTCACCTCCATGCCGTCCTGCGGAGAAAGTTCGGGCTACCGTACCACGGCTCGAGCCTGCAATTCCGGAACTCTGAGCGGACCACCCTCGGACGACGGGAAGCTGGTCATTCGCGGGACCGGGAGGCTACTCGGACGGCACTCTGTCACCCTTCCAGCGGTGTGCGGGATCGCTGCCGAGGTGCGCTTTGACGGCAGGCCGGCCGACGCCTGTGCGCTGCAGCGGATGTCGCAGGCGATGCGCTCCCGCGGGCCTGATGGAAGCGGCCTGTGGGCACAGGACGGCCGTGGCCTGGCTCACCGGCGGCTGAGGATCATCGATCTCTCAGAGCGTGGGGCACAGCCGATGAGTGATCCCGAACTGGGTCTGACGATCGCCTTCAACGGCTGCATCTACAACTACCGCGAGCTGCGCGCCGAGCTCGCCAGGTCGGGCATGCGATTCACCTCCACGTCCGACACCGAGGTGCTGCTGAAGGCGTACGCGCACTGGGGTTCAGACTTCGTCGAGCAGCTGGTGGGGATGTTCGCGTTCATCCTCGTCGAGCATGCGAGCGGTCGGGTGATCGCCGGACGCGACCGGCTCGGGATCAAGCCGCTGTATCTGTGCGAGCAGCAAAGCGCCGTTCGCATGGCCTCCACCCTGCCGGCGCTGCTGGCGGCGGGAGATCTCGACAGGACAATCGACCCGGTCGCGCTTCACCACTACCTCAGCTGGCACAGCGTCGTCCCTGCGCCCCGCACGATCCTGACCGGCGTGCGCAAGCTCGACGCGGCCACGCTCCTGACGATCGAGCCCGACGGCAAGCGCAGCGAGCACCGCTACTGGGAACCGCGTTACGAGCGCCCCGAGGAGGAACGGAGCCCTGAGCAGTGGGTGGCCGAGACCAGAGAGCTGCTGGCGCAGGCGGTGCGCCGGCGGATGGTCGCCGACGTTCCCGTCGGGGTGCTGCTCTCGGGGGGCCTCGACTCAAGTCTGATCGCCAGCCTGCTCGCACACGAAGGCCAGCGCGACCTGAAGACGTTCGCGATCGGCTTTCAGGCCACGGGCGGCCTCGACGGCGACGAGTTCGCGTACTCCGACCTGATGGCCCGCGAGCTGTCCCTCGAGCACCAGCGGATCGAGATCCCCACGCGGCGCCTGACCGACACCCTGCCCGAGGCGATCACCGCGATGAGTGAGCCGATGGTCAGCCATGACGCGGTCGCCTTCTATCTGCTCTCCGAGGAGGTCAGCCGCTCGCTGACGGTGGTGCAGAGCGGACAGGGCGCCGACGAGGTGTTCGCCGGCTACCACTGGTACCCAAAGATCGCGAGCCGCGATCCGTCCACCGTCGAGGACTCCGTGGTCACCTATGAAGACGCCTTCTTCGACCGCTCCGACGAGCAGATCCGCGCACTCGTGACCGACGCCATGCAGGTCCGGGGTGCGATCTCGCGGGAATTCGTGGCAGAGCACTTCGCTCGCCCGGGCGCGGCGGATGGCCTCGACCGGGCCCTGCGCCTCGACCAGCTGGTGATGCTCGTGGAGGACCCCGTGAAGCGCCTGGACAACATGACAATGGCCCATGGCCTCGAGGCCCGCGTGCCGTTCCTGGATCACGAGCTGGTCGAGCACGCAGCCATCTGCCCGCCCGAGCTGAAGCTGGCCGAAGGCGGCAAGGGAATTCTCAAGCGCCTGGCACGGGGCCTCCTCCCCGAGGCGGTGATCGACCGCCCCAAGGGCTACTTCCCCGTTCCCGCGTTGGTTTCACTCGAGGGTCCGGTGCTCGCCTTCGTCGGCGATGCATTGCGGAGCTCCCGCGCGATCGATCGCGGCATCTGGGAGCCCGACCGGATCGAGGAGATGCTGCGCGCGCCAAACGACCATCCGACCCCGTCGGGCGCGAACCAGCTGTGGCAGATCGGCCTGCTGGAGATCTGGCTGCAAAGCCACGGTCTGTGAACCTGACCGGACGGCCTCAGGCTGCGCGCGCGATTTCCCTTCGCAGGCTCGCGAACGCAACCAGGCCCCCGAGCGAGGGGATCCATGCGGAAATGGCCCGATACGTGAGGACAGCTGCGAGGTCAAGCGAGGCGGGATGGACCCCGTAGAGAAGCAGCGCACCGACGAGGCCGCCGTCGATGATCACGAAACCGCCCGGCAGCGGCACCGCGTTGGCCAGAAGCCCGACCAGGTAGGCCATCGCGACCGCGGAGATCGCGGGAGTCGCACCGAACGCCCGGAAGCATGCGTAGAGCACGAGGTTGTCGAACAGCCAATAGCCGAGCGCGCCGAACAGCCGCGGGTCACGCGAGCGCAGCAGACCCAGGGCATCCTCGACCCCATCCGAGAGGGCGTTCAACGCGGCGGCGCGGCGAGGGTGCGAGATGCCGGCTCCGTTCGCGATTCGCCTGGCGAGTGCGCCCCCGGTGAGCCCCGTGATCAGGATCGCGACGGCCACCGTCGCCGGCACCAGCGTCAGCAGCTCCTGATGTGAACCTGCGAGCAGCCCCACAGCCATCGCCAGGCCGAGTATCGCGACCATGACCACGTTCACCGCGCCGGTCAGCAGGAACATCGCGACCGAGCGCCGGGCGATCCTGTCCCCGGGCATCCCGCGAGCGCGCAGTACCCACGCGCCAAGCGCGAGCCCGCCTGCGCCGGCGACCGAGACGATCGAGTTGGCGGCCTGCTCGGCGAAGGCCAGCCTGACCGCGAAGCGCCGCTCCAGCGGGGCGAACACAAGCATGAACACCAGGACGTAGCCGAAGCAGGAGAGCAGCTCGAGCACGACGGCGGCGATGATCCACCCCGGCTGCGCGTGCTCGATGCGCTGGAGCACGGAGTGCAGGCCGGGCACCGCGAGCAGCAGACCCGCCGCGAGGGCGAGCAGCACCACCAGGCTGATGAGGCCCTGCCGGAGCTTTCCCGTCTGATCGGCGAGCTGCCGTGGAGCCTCGGCCCCGATGTTCAGTGGCTCCGCAACCCCGGCCATATGCCCGTGCCATACCCCTGAACGAAGCGCTCGAATCAGCCCACCGGCACTACCCTCCTGCTGTGCTTCGCGTGTTCGCAATCACCTGGCTGTTCAACACCCTCGCCCTCTACGTGGCGACCTGGCTGCTGTCGGGCCTCGACTACGGCAACGAGTGGTGGGTGCCGCTCCTCACCGGGCTGGTGTTCACGATCGCCAACTCCCTGTTGAAGCCGGTCCTGGCGATCCTCTCGATCCCCTTCATCGTCGTCACGCTGGGCCTCTTCTACTTCCTGATCAACGTGTTCATGCTTTACCTGACGCACTGGATCGTGCCGCAGTTCACGATCGAGAGCTTCTGGTGGGCCGCCCTGGCGGCCGTGATCATCAGCATTGTCAACGGAATCCTGCACGCCGCCGTCGGACGGCCCGGCCAGCTCGCCGGCTCCTGATCCGGCCGCCTAGACTCGGGCCCATGGCCCCTCCCCTTCTCGGCACGCTGGACGCCCTGGTCGGCCGCGTCGTCGAGGGCTCGGTCAACGCTCATCATCGCCGCCGCCTCCAGCGCGCGGGACGGGCCGCGCAGCTCGAACCTCCGGCTGATTCGCGGCTGTGGGCCGCGGGGGATCCCCCACCCCGGGCGGGCTGCAGTTTCGAGGTGCTGATCGACGGCGCCCAGGCTCTCCCGCGGATCGCCGAGGCGATCACCGGCGCAAAGTCGCACGTGCATATCGCCGGCTGGCATCTGGCGCCGGACTTCGGGCTGACGCGGGACGCCGAGGCACAGGAACTGCGCGTCCTGCTCGCCGAAGCCGCGGAGCGGGTGGATGTCCGCGTCCTGCTCTGGGCAGGAGCGCCGCTACCGGTGTTCAAGCCCGCCCGCCCGGCGGTCGCGAAGATCCGCGATGCGCTGACCAAGGCCACACGCGTGCGCTGCGCTCTCGACCGCCATGAGCGCCCGATGCACTGCCATCACGAGAAGCTCGTGATCATCGATGACCGGATCGCGTTCGTGGGCGGGATCGACCTCACCTCGCTGGGCGGGGATCGCTTCGACACCAACGACCATCCGATGCGAGGCCGCCTGGGATGGCACGACTCTGCCAGCCGCATCGAGCGGGCCCGCCGTCGCGGATGTGGCCGCTCATTTCAACGCACGGTGGCACGCCGTGACCGATGAGCGGATCGATCCGATCGGGGCGCCGGACGCGGACGCCGGGGATGTCGAGCTACAGGTCGTGCGAACGGTCCCCGAGGGCATCTATGACTTCGAGCCCCATGGAGCCTTCCGCATCCTCGAGGCCTACACCAGGGCCCTGCGCTCGGCGCGCGAGCTGGTCTATCTCGAGAGCCAGTTCCTGTGGTCATCGCAGGTTGTCGAGATCCTCTGCGCGAAGCTTCGCGAGCCCCCCACGGAGGAGTTCCGCGTCGTTGTGATGCTGCCGGCCAAGCCCAACAACGGGGCCGACACCACCCGTGGCCAGCTCGCCGCATTGATCCGTGCCGACGACGGCGCCGGGCGCTTCCTGGCCTGCACTCTGGCCGCTCGTACCGGGCACCTCGGCGGCCCGCTTTATGTGCACTCGAAGATCGGGATCGTCGACGACGCATGGATGACGGTCGGCTCGGCCAACCTCAACGAGCACTCGTTCTTCAACGACACCGAGATGAACGTCATCGCCTGCGATCGAGAGGTCGCGCGCCAGACGCGACTGCGCCTGTGGTCGGAGCATCTGGAGCTTCCGCTCGACCGGGTCTCGGGAAGCCCGGCGAATGTGATCGACGAGCTGTGGCGTCCGATGGCGGTCGAGCAGCGGGAACGCCACGAGCGCCACGCACCACCGACCCATCGCATGCGAGAGCTCGCCGGCGTCTCACGCAGGTCGATGGCCCTGCTGGGCCCGATCGACAGCCTGCTCGTCGACGGGTGACCCCGGCCCTCCGGAGGGGCGAGCGCTCCTCAGTACCCCGTCCATGCCGCGATGGCGGCGATCGCCTTTACCCGGTACATCGCCTCGTCGGCTCCGCTCATCGCCGCCCGCGCATCGCGGATGCTCTCGTCCAGGGGCTGCACCCCGACGCTTGCCACGATGCGAATCTCCTCACCGCCCGCGAGGAGCCTTGTCGAGGCGATCAGACGACGGAGCTTTTCGGCCACAACCTCGGCGCTCGCGCGGGGGCTGTTGGGCAGGATCACCGCGAACTCGTCGCCGCCGATTCGAGCCACCAGGTCCCCCTCACGGAGCACATCCCGCATCCGGTCGGCGATCAGCCTGAGCAGGTCGTCCCCGGCACCGTGGCCGTGGGTGTCGTTGACCTCCTTGAATTTGTCCAGGTCGATCATCAGCAGGGAGGCGGGCTCGCCATAGCGCTGGCAGCGACCCACCTGTCGATGCAGCTCTTCGTTGAAACGGCGGCGGTTCCACAGCTCCGTCAGGGGATCGTGGTCGGCGAGCACCTGCAGCTCGCTCTGCAGCTGCTTGCGCTCTGTGACGTCCTCGATCTGGCCGATGAAGTAGAGCGGTACCCCCTCGTGATCGCGGACCAGTGAGACCGAGAGGTTGACCCAGGTCTCGGCCCCCTCGGCGCCGAGATAGCAGCGCTCGCTCGTGTAGCGGTCGGTCTCCCAGCCGATCAGGCGCCGGACCTGCCGGAGGTCGGCATCGATCTCGTCCGGATTGGCGAGTTCCTGCACCTTGAGCGCGAGAAGTTGGGACTCCGCCTGGCCGATCAGCTCGCAGAGCGTTCGATTGACCTTCAGCACCCGCCCGTCCATGGCGACCAGGGCCATGCCGATCGGCGCGTTCGCGAAGACCGACTCAAACTGCACGCTGGCTTCCTGCCGGCGCTGCTCGGCGAGCTTGATGTCGGTGATATCGATGAAATGGCTGACGATGCAGCGCGACACACCGTCGCTGTCGCTCGCGGCCTTCCCATGCGACGAGGTCCAGACGACCCCCCCGTCGGGTCGCAGGTAGCGCTTCTCGACGGTCAGCGGCACCGCCTCCCGATTCAGGTGCTCAAATGCTTCCTTGGTGGCGAGCATGTCATCCGGGTGGGTGAATGGCTGGGATGTGGAGCCGACAATTTCCTCTGCCGAGCGGCCGAGCATCACACACAGCGCGTGGTTGACCCGCAGAAAGCGACCGTCGAAGCCGATCAGCGCGACCCCGATCGGCGCGCCCGCAAATGCGACCTCGAACATCTCGGTCGAGTCGAAATGCAGAGGTACGCCGGCGCTGCCCGCGGGGTCCCGGGGCGGATCGAGGTCCATGAGCACCTCCATCGTCCGGCGCCCCGACCAGCTGAATACCTCAAATGACCGATTCGTAGGGTCAGCTCAGATCGGGAGCGCCTCCCGGCTCGAGGTCTCCTGAGAGAAATGCGGCTATCTCGACGGGCGCGCGGAGATCCTGGATGACGAAGAGGTGCCCGCCCTCGTATTGGCGCAATGTGCTGCCGTCGATCCGCGACGCGATCGCCTCGGAGTTGGCGGGCGGTGCGAGCCCGTCGTATCGACCGCAGGCGATCAAGGTCGGGCAGCTGACCCGATCGAGACGCGCCCACACGTCATGCCGGCTGCGGGCCTCGAGCTGCAGCCGGGCGCCCTCGCGTTCCTGTGGCGTCTTCGGGGCCGACTCGCGCTCGGCGGCCTGCTTCACGAGCGCCAGATCCCCTGGGTGGGAGCTGAGCCAATCCGGTGAGAAGCGGGTGTCGAGGTTGCGCAGCGAGACCTGGGTCCGCTCCTGCGCGTCGAGACCGTCGAGCTCGTGCAGGGGATAGCTGCTGCCGCCGGCGCCTCCTGCCGACGTGCAAAGCAGCGCCATTCGCTCGACTCGCGCGGGCCAGGTGACGGCGAACTCCTGCGCCACCATGCCTCCGAAGCTGATGCCGAAGACCCGCGCGCTCGCCCAGCCGACGTGATCGAGCAGCGCGGCCCCATCGCCCGCATAGTCGGCCATCGTGAACGGCTTCCCGTCCGAGGAGAGCCCGGTCCGCCCCAGGCCCCGCTGATCGTGCACCAATACCGTGAAGCTCGTGGCGAGGAAATCGATCAGCGGGCGCGAGGACGCGATCGTTGCGCCCGACCCGTTGAACAGGAGCAGACGCGGCCCCGCCCCACGATCTCGTAGTAGATCTCGAGGTTCCGTGCTGCGAGCGTCGCCACCTGACTCCTCCTAGGCGCCATGGGAACTACTCGGCAGTCCCCGCAGCAGCAGGTGAAAGATCTCCCTGAGGGTCTGCTTGCCATAGGCGTGGGAGCCGTCGTGCATCGTCAGGACTGCGATCGAGATCCGGGCGCAGCCTCGGGTAAGAAGCGCGACCTGGTTGTCGATCAGCCCTGTGCCTGACCCCCAGCCGCCCTTGAAGTAGAGCTTCCACCCTCTGGGCGCGACCTCGCCGATGCCCCAGCGCTGGGAGGGAACGATGGCGGGCCAACTGGCGCATCGCGTAGGCCCTGTGCCGGGGCACGATGAAGCGCTCGATATGCAGGAAGAACCTTGTCTGGTCGCGGGCTGTGATCTCCGATTCACCCCAGATCGGCTCGGCCGGCGCGAAGTGGCTCATCCCCACGCGGGCCGCGAGCGCCCGCAGACCGGAGGCCCCGATGATCTCGTCGACCGCGTCTGCAGCGTCGTTGTCGGATCTCGTGATCATCGGGTGCAGCAGCGCCGTGTCGGCTGAACTCAGCGCCCGGCCCGCAACCGACGGGCGGTCCAGGTAGGCGACCATCAGCATTGCCTTGAGCACGCTGGCCGACCACTCTGCGTGGTCCGGGCGGTAGCCGGAGAACGAATCGGGGGTCCGGACCGCGAAGGCTATGTCGCCGCGCCGGCTACGTCGGTAGCTGATCGCCGCGGCGACGTCGGGATGCCACACCCGGCCCAGAGGCCTGCCGACCCCGGGTACCAGGCAGACGGCGCCGGTGGCCTGTCTCGCTGAGACGGCCCCGGTGGCAATTGAGCTCGCAGGCGCCAGCGCGCAGAGCAGGGTCAGGACGGCAAGCGAGATCGGACGGGAGACGGCCCGCATCGACCCACTCTAGGCCCCGCGTGGGCCGCGGGCACTGGCCGACGCCGAGGCGGGAGATCCCGTGCTCGCGATCTCCCGTTTCGAGTCGGCTGTGCGATGCGGGCTACTGGTTCTGGGCGAGGATCGAGCCCCAGGCTGCGCAGAGCAGCGTCCCGAGCAGATCGTCTCGTGCCTCTTCGCTGCTTGCGTCGATGTCATCGATCGTCCGCACCACGAGGGCGGCGACCGCCTGCGGATCGTATGGCCAGATTTCGGGTTCCATCATGCGGCTCCCTTGGCTTCTGCTTGTCCGGATTGTCTAACGAGAAGATAAAGCGCGCAATTCGCCATCATCCCTCACGTTTGGCCTTTCTGCGTATAGGTTTTAGGCTGAATAACCGTTCGCAGGCTGACTAGTTTCGTACTTTCAAGGGCCAATCTTTCGTTTACGCGTTAGACATTTTGGCGCACGCTAGATGGAGGGTGGCTGAGATGTTCTTACCCGGCCCATCCCGGGCCCACCGCCCCGTTCGGGATACTCACGGGGTGAGGCCCGCACGGACGACCATTCCCGAGGGCCGGCCGGCACCTGCGGCCCCCAGGAGGGCCAAAAACTCACGGCGGCTGCCGATTGCGATCCTGATCTGCGCCGCCGCATCGCAGCTGCTTGCCGCGGCGTCGGCCGCCGGTGGGCCGACGGCGCCGAACCGCAAGCACCCGAACCCCTGTCACATCGCACGGCTTCACCTGCTCTGTCCCGATCTGATCATGTCGGCGCCGACCGACCTGCAGTTCGACCGCAGCACCATCCCCGGCCGTGTCCTGCTGCGGGCGGCCAGCTCGATCAACAACCGCGGCCGCGGCCCGATGGAGCTTCGCGCCCGGCGCATAGGGCCTCACCGGTGGAGGGTCTACCAGGCGATCTATGACCGACGCGGACGGGCCCACCTGTTCGGCACGGCGGCTCAACTGATCTTCAAGTATGTCTCCGGCGAGCGCTACGGCTACGGCAACGTCGGTGACGCCAGCTACTGGAAGCTCCAGCATGCCGCCGGGTTTCAGCTGTGGTCGATCGGCCCGCATTTCAAGGCCCGCCGCCTGGTGCGCACGAGCCCAAAGGTCGACTATTGCCTGCGAGATCTGTTTCGCACCGCTCCGGGCGCCGACTCGCCCTCCTCCGCGGTCTACCCCGGCTGCAGCCAGGAACCGAACATCCGCACCGACAGGCTGGGGACCTCGGTCGGCTGGTCGGACACCTATCCGGCCGAGTACCCCGAACAATGGATCGACGTGACCGGCCTGCGCGGCCGCTTCGCCTTCGTGATGAGGGCCGACCCGGACAACCTGTTCGAGGAGTCCAATCTCCGCAACGATCTCTCGGAGATCTACATTAAGCTTCCGTCAGGACGGGTGATCGGACACCGCGTCGGCGTCTCGAGGCCCTGACCGCTCGGGAGGCTGCAGGCTAGAGCGGCGGAACCTGGTTGTTGACCTGCGTCCCGTGGTAGAGGTGGTCGTGGTCGCGGCAGGCGGCCGGGAAGAAGAACTGGACGCTGTCGCTGCGCACGTTGTTGTAGCTGGCGAACAGCGTCGCGTGCCCGACGGTGCCAACCGCGCACCGTTCGTCGGTGCTGCTCTGCACGCGGACGACGATCTTCATGACGTTCCCCGGGAAGCCCCACATCTGCGCGTAATGCGAGTGGTAGAGGAGATGGTGCTTGACAGTCATGATGATCAGCCTGTCCGGCTGGCCGGGAACGCGGTCGACCTGGCAGATGCTGCCGGAGACGGTGTTGGCCGTGAGATCGATATCGCCGTGCCCGCGGGCGAAGCTGCCGCTCGCACCGGTGATCGGCGATCCCGTGTGAAAGCCCCAGGGGGGAATCCCGCCGACGATCGGAATCCCGGGGCAGAAGTCGGTGGAGCTCGCCGACGCCGGCCCGGCCGAACCCGCGAGCGCGGCCAGCACGATCAGGGGCAGCGCCAAGCCGATCGAGCGAAGGATGAAGCGCCGCATCCCACTCGGCTTCGGCTCAAACGCCGCCGCACTTGACCACGCAGTCCAAACCTGGTCATCTGTCAGCCGGCGGGGCCGGCCGCGGCGGTCTCGTCCTTGACGAGGACCGTCAGCTCGCGGAGCAGGCCGTCCATCCCGGCGATCTCGTGCGCGGCGCGCTGGCGCCCGGCGCCGCCGCCCCGTTCAAGCAGATCCTTGACCCCCTCGAGCTCCTGCTCGCAGCCGAGCTCCCGCGCATATCCGCGAGCTAGTTCGAGCGTCTGCTCGAGCAGCTCATCGACCGGCCACAGCCGCCCTTCGACGTCTGGCAGCCGGGCGCTGACGCCGAAGCGGGCCGCTCGGAAAGATCCCTCTTCAAGGATCTCCGCCGGCGGGTCCGGCTCGGGGTCGGCCTCGGCGGCGTGCCGGGCAAGGCAGTGGGCCAGCGCGACCAGGCAGGCCGTGTCGCGCGTCGAGCTCTGGGCATCCAGCGCCCTGATCTCGACGGTGCCGAGACGGGGGTGGGGCCGGAGCTTCCACCAGAACCAGGTGTAGTCGGGCACGTCGGCCGCGCGAGCAAGGACGAGCGCCATCGAGACGAAGTCGGCGTAGTCGTGCATCGCCCGGGGCACCCCCGAGCGCGGCCACCCCCGCACGGTCACCTCCCGCGAGGAGGAGAGACCGGTGTCGCGACCATGGCGGAAGGGCGAATTGGCGGCAAGCGCCTGGAGCAGGGGCAGGTGGCGGCGCAGGCCGTTGAACGTCCGGATCGCAGTCGACGGGTCGGGCATCCCGATGTGGATGTGCAGCCCGCCGACGGGCGTGGCGACCGCGTCGCCCAGAAGGTTTCGAATCTGCTCGTAGCGCTCCTTGTCGGTGATGTCCGCATCGCCTTCGGCTGCCGTGGGGTGGGTACCCGAGCCGATCAGGCCGGCCCCCGTGCCGAGCACCGCCCGGCGCAGGTCCAGCAGCGTCCCGGCGGCCTCGCCGGCGCTCTGGCAGATCTCGGTGATCAGCTCGACCTGACAGGCGTGAAGCTCGCGCTCGACCGTGCCCTTGACGTCACCGATCCGCTTGAGCACGGCGGCCGACGCGTTGGTCTGGCGGCCGCTCACCGGGTCGACCAGGAACAGCTCCTCCTCGACGCCGATCGTGAAGGGCTTGCCCGTGCCGAACGCGAC
The DNA here is from genome assembly GCA_963744035.1 of uncultured Solirubrobacteraceae bacterium. Classification (GTDB taxonomy): domain Bacteria; phylum Actinomycetota; class Thermoleophilia; order Solirubrobacterales; family Solirubrobacteraceae; genus Palsa-744. The sequence continues at coordinate 472,665 of CAVURZ010000004.1, forward strand.
GGGCTCCTGGACGGCTCCACTCATCCTTCGCATCTTCCCTCAAGCAGGATCGGGAAACATTCCGGGGCACGGCTGCCCACCCCCGAATAGGCTGTCGGAGAGTCGGCGACCGCACGATCGGTCCCGTGACAAGCGAACAGGGGAGTGGCGGGATGAGCGACGGAAAGGTCCTGGTGACCGGTGGATCGGGCTTCGTGGGGGCACACTGCATCCTGCAGCTGCTCGACGCGGGCACGGAGGTGCGCACGACGGTTCGCTCGCTGGGGCGCGAGACCGAGGTTCGCTCGATGCTCCAGGGCGCAGGCGCGGAGCCCGGTGATCGGCTCAGCTTCGCCCAGGCCGACCTGACCTCGGACGCCGGCTGGCCGGAGGCCGTGGCGGGCTGCGACTTCGTCCTGCATGTCGCCTCACCCTTCCCGTCGGGCGTGCCGAAGCACGAGGACGAACTGATCATCCCGGCGCGCGAGGGCGCCCTGCGGGTTCTGCGCGCGGCCCGCGATGCCGGCGTCAAACGGGTTGTGCTGACCTCCTCCTTCGCGGCCATCGGCTACGGCCACAAGGACACCTCGAGGCCTTTCACCGAGGAGACCTGGACCGACCTCGACGGCGAGCACGTCAGCGCCTACGCAAAGTCAAAGACGCTGGCCGAGCGGGCGGCCTGGGATTTCATCGCCTCCGAGGGAGGCTCGCTGGAGCTCTCCGTGGTCAACCCCGTGGCCGTGCTCGGCCCGGTGCTCGGTCCCGATCTGTCCACCTCGATTGCCCTGGTCCAGCGGCTGATGGACCGCGGCATGCCGGCCCTTCCGCGGCTCTCCTTCGGCCTGGTCGACGTGCGCGACGTGGCCTCGCTGCACCTGCTGGCGATGAGCGACCCCGCGGCCAGGGGCGAGCGCTTCCTGGCCGTTGCCGGGGAGCCGATGTCGATCGAGGATGTCGCCCTGGTACTGCGAGCACGGATGGGCGAGGTGGCCTCGCGGGTCCCGACGCGGGTGCTGCCCGACTGGATCGTCCGCGCCGCGTCGCTGACCGACCAGTCGCTCAAGCAGCTCGTCCCCGAGCTCGGCAAGGTCAAGAAACCCGTCGGCGAGAAGGCCCGCCGGGTCCTGGGATGGGATCCCCGCTCGAACGAGGACAGCATCGTCGCGACCGCCGAGAGCCTCGTGCGGCTCGGGCTGCTCAAGCACTCTCAGGCGGCCTGAGCTCCTCCTGGGGCTGCTGGTGGATATGCATGTGCCAGCGCTCGCGTAGCTCGGCGACGGCCTCGGGCTCCGCCGAGTCCCAGCCGCGGTAGATGACCAGCGACGCGAACAGGGCCTCGACGACGAGCTCGGGACGTTCGCGGACGGCGAGGTTGATGACGGTCAGCAGGTCGGAGGGCTCGCCGACCTCCCGCAGCCGGTCCAGGCCGTCGCTGCCGGCGCTGAGGACCCGCACCAGGTCCTCCTCGGCCGCGGCCGCCCTGGCCTGAGCCAGAGCGATCAGCGCATCGCGTTCCTCGCTGGTGAGGGCGTCGACGGCCGCGTCGCGCTCCTCCTCGGACATCGACGCGAACCGGGCCAGGAACCCGAGTACGACGTCCTCCTCGCCGGCTCCCATCCCGCTCCTCTGGCTCGCTTGAACGCGAGGGAGTCTAAACCGGTGGCGGCGCGGAATCCGGCTGTGCTAGCGTCCCGACTCTAAACGGACTGAGGTCCGGTACGTTCTTTCTCGACGACGGAGGTCCCATCCCGATGTCTCTGTTCCGACTCGACGCAAGCATTCGCACGGAGGGCTCGCACAGCCGCAAGATCGCCGACATCGTCCAGCAGGAGTGGGTGGCGGCGTATCCGAACGCTGCCGTGACCAACCGCGAGATCGGGATCGACCCGCTCCCGTCAACGGCCTGGCCGGCGGCCGTCGCCGCGAGCCGGACGCCCGCCGAGGAGCGCTCGCCCGAGCAGAGCACCGCCGTCGCCCTCGCCGCGACGCTGGTCGATGAGCTCGAGGCCGCCGACGCGCTGGTGTTCGCCGTCCCGCTTTACAACTTCGGCGTCTCCCAGCACTTCAAGACCTACGTCGACCTGGTCGTCACCGACCCGCGCATGGCCGCGGGAACTGAGCCGGCGATCAAGGGCAAGCCCGCCGTGCTCGCGACGGTCCACGGCGGCTACTACGCGGCCGGCACCCCGCGCGAGGGCTGGGACCACGCGACCGGCTGGATGCAGCGGATCCTCCAGGATGTCTGGCAGCTGGACCTGCTGGTCGTGCAGAGCGAGTTCACGCTCGTCGGCGAGAACCCGGCGCTGGACGAGTTCAAAGACATGGCAGCCGAGCTGCAGAGCGCAGCCGCTGAGCTTGCCGCCGAGCACGGGCGCAGCCTGTCGCAGAAGACACCCGCCGCGGCCGCCGCCTAGAGGACCCTCACCACTGACGGGCCGTGTCGAATGATCCGCGCGCGGGTAGGTCGGTCCTATGGATGCAACCGGCTCTCGCGCGGGGATCATCGCCGCCCTCCTGGCGCTGGCCGTCTGCACGGCCTGCGCCAACGCCGAGGGCTCGCCGGGCCAGCTGGATTCGAGCTTCGGCACGAGCGGCCAGGTCTCCTTTCCCCTGAACCTCCGCGGCAGCGCCGAGCGGGGCAGACCGGCGGCCCTGGCCTTCGCACCCGGAGGAAAGATCGAGCTGGTCGGGACCGCGACGCCGCCGCAGGGCGGGGAATGGCGGATGTTCGGCGCGCGGCTGTCCGAAGGGGGCGCACTGGATCCTTCCTTCGGCTCCGGCGGGAGCCTCATCACGAGCCTGCCACCGGAAGACGAAGGGGTCGGCGTGCTTCCCGACCACACGATCGAAGCGGGTGCCCTGGAAGCCGACGGGGCAATGGTGGCCGTCGGGCCGAGGACGCAGGGACGTCTGAACGCCGCGGGCCAGTTCGACTCGACCTATGAAGCGGGCAACACGCCCTTGAACTCCTACGCGGTGGTGCAGCTACCGGGCGGCGACATGCTGGCGGGCGGTGAAACGCCGACCGAAGGCGACGGGAATCACTTCGGCACGCTCGAGCGGCTGCTCCCGAACGGCAAGCCCGACCCGAGCTTCGGCAGCGGGGGCCTCGTGACGCTGCCAAACCGCGCCGGGGGCCCGGAAGTGCGCGAGAGCATTCGCAGCATGCTGGAGCTGGAAAACGGCGAGCTGCTCGTCGCGGGTGTGGGCGAGGTCTACAAGGAAGACGTCACCCAGGAAGACTTCGCCTGGCTGGCCAAGATCACCGCGACCGGCGCGCTGGACCCGTCCTTTGGCGAAGGCGGTGTTCGCTACATCCCGGCGCACAACGCATACCAGCCCGAACGGGGAGTGTCCCTCGCACGCGAGCCCGACGGGACGATCGTCATGGCGAGCGCAGTCGCGAGCGGCGAAACCGGTTCCAGCGCGGCCATCTGGGGCTTTCTCGCAGACGGCGCGCCGGATTCCTCGTTCGGGACCGGCGGCCTCGTCGTGCTGCCCGTGACGGAAGCCGGCGTGCAGACCCAGACCGCCTCGCTGGCCAACGACAGCTCGGGAAACGTCTATGTCGGCGTTGACGAGAGCGCCCGAAGCGAACCCTATGACCGCGGCTCCTACATCGCCCGGCTGAGTCCGGGGGGCACTCTGGATCCCGGCTTCGGGCAGGGCGCGATCGTCAGGTTCGCCGGACCGACCATCGACACGCTCGGGATCGACGGGTCCGGCCGGCTCCTCCTCGCCGGTCAGCACGGCGAAGAAATCTTTCTGGCACGCCTGCTCACCGGCAGCCCGACCGAAGCGCAGTCGGTGAACACGGTCGGGCCGCGCAGATCGACGACCGTAGCGGGACGGCCGAAGCTGGTCTCCGCGCATCTCAACTGTGTGCGGCTGCGCCACCGCCCACGCAGAGCGAGTGAGCGCTGCACCCTCACCCTCAAAAGCCTGCGCGGCAAGTGGCGCTGGGCCCGCGTCGTGCTCGAACGCCACGGCCACCGGATCGCCCACAGGCGGATCAACCGGGTGCGGATGCCCGCGACACTGCGCTTCTACCTGCCCGCAAGCCCGGCACCGACGCGACTGACGGTCAGCTTCCACAACGGCAGGAAGGCCGCCGGCATCTCGATCGTCGCGCATCGCGCGCCGGTGGTTCGCTGAGCGGAAGACTCAGGGCGCCGCGGACACGGAGCGTCGCGGCGAGGGCCCGTCGAGCCATCCCGCCACACCCACGGGTCGGGGCGCGCCACCGCCAAATGCTCGGGCGTCGAAGAGGGCGGAGGCCGTGAGCAGCAGCTCGCCGTCCCCGCCCAGCTGGATGTCACAGAGCGCCTCGGCCAGCGACCCGTCGGGCAGTCCCGGCGAGCCGTGGCCGAGGACCCGCTCGGGCGCCAGCACCGCCCCGAGCTCCGCGCGGGCCCGCAGCAGCCGCACGTAGTCGTTGCGGGTGAGCTCGCCGGCGTGGGCACGCAGGGCACGCTCGATTTCGGCCAGCCGCGGCTCATCAAAGACGCACAGCGAGTTTGGCATCGCCACGTCGGCCCACAGCCCCCACAGCCACAGTCGCTCTGCTGCGCCCGCTCGCGCGGCGGCAAGCGCCAGGCGGCCGGTCCACTCGTGTGCCGGATGGTCGTCATGCGGCGACGGTGCCACGAGCAGCTTCGTTTCCAGACGACCGGCGAGCTCCAGTACCCGCGCCAGCGAGCGCTCGAACCCGCCGCCATCCCCGGGCTCGGCCCCCTCCGCCTGCCCGCGCGAGGTGGGCATCGCAAAGGCCTCGGCCTCGTAGACAAGCTCGAACCCGGCCCGCCGGCAGGCCAGCTCGAGCTCGGCCAGCCGCTGCGGGCGTCGCCGCTCGTCGCTGCCGAGCGACAGGGCCAGGTTGACGATCCGCCAGCCGGCCTCGCGCAGCGCGAACAGATGGGCCGGGCAGCCCAACAGCTCATCGTCGGGGTGCGGCGAGAGCAGCAGCGCCGTCGGGCGGGAGGAGCCGGCGGCCATCATGCGTGCCGCGCGAAGGCCCAGTCCTGGGCCTCGGCCACGCCGAGCGCGATCGCCCCGGCGATCACGGCGCGGTCGCCCAGCTCGGAGGCCTGCACGGCCGGCGGGTAGGGCAGCGCCTCGGCCAGCATCTCTCTCAGCCGCGGCAGCAGGAGGTCGCCGTTGCTGCCGATCCCGCCGCCCAGGACGATCAGCTCGGGATCGATGATCGCCGCGATCGGGACGATGTGGGCGCAGATCCGCCGGGCGACCTCGGTCGCGATCCCCAGCGCCCAGGTGTCGCCCTCGCGGGCGCGCGCGAAGATCTCAACCGTGTCCCGCGGATGCCTGGAGCCGGGGTTGCCGGCCTGCAGCTCGGCGGCGTAGGCGCGGATCGCCGGCGCCGAGGGGTCCGATCCGGAGGCGACCGGTCGCAGCAGGTCAAGCTCGCCCGCCGCGCCGTGGCTGCCCGGCAGCAGCTCGCCGCGCAGCACCACCCCCGCGCCCAGACCCGTGCCGACGGAGACGAAAACGAAGCTCTCAACCCCCTGCCCGGCGCCGTCGTCGCGCTCACCGATGGCCGCGAGGTTCACGTCGTTGAGCACCCGCACGGGAACCCCGAGGCCTCGCTGCAGGCGCTTGGCGACGCGCTGGCCGTCAAGGCCCGGCACGTTCTCGGCAAGGCTGACGAGGCCCGAGCCCGGCTCGACGACACCCGGCACACCGACCGTCGCGCAGGCGATCCGGTCGGCCCGCACACCGGTCGCCTTGATCAGCCTCTTGGCGACCTTCGGGACGAGGCGGAAGACACTGTCGTTGGAGTCATAGGAGCTCTCGACGTCCTCCCGCGCACGGATCACACCGGTCACGTCGGCCAGGGCCATGCGCAGGTAGCGCCCGCCGATGTCGATCCCCAGCACGGCCGCGGCTTCGGGGTCGGCCTCGAAGAAGATCGCCCCGTAGGTCGGTCCCTCGCCGGCCCCGGGCTCGCTCTCGCGCACCAGGCCCGCCTCGAGCAGGGCCCGCAGCGCCAGCGAGACTGTCGGCTTTGAGATGCCGGCGATCCTGGCGATCTCCGCGCGCGACACCGGCCCCCGCTCACGGATCATGTCCAGCACCGTACGCGCGTTCATCTGGCGCAGCAGCAGCGGCCGTGCCGATGAGACCGGAGCCTCCTCGGTGCTCATCCTCCGGTGCTGATCCGCTCGCCGCTGGCGGGCGAGAACCAGTGGAGCGTCCCGGGCGAGATCTCGAGGGTCACTCGCGTCTCGATGCTGGGGGCGTAACCGGCGGGCGTGCGGGCGACCAGTCGCTCCTCTCCCCCTGCGACGGCCACTGCGCAGGTGGCGTGGGAGTCGGCACCGAGGTGCTCGACAGAGACCACGCGGCCTGCCAATCCCCCGTCCGCCTTCGGCTGCAGGTGCTCCGGGCGGATGCCGATCGTGATCTCCGCGAGGCCCTCGCCGGCGATCGCCGCGGAGACCTCGCCGGGCAGCGGGATGCTCTGACCGCCGAGCAGGACGGTGCCGGGCCCGGCCAGCGGGACGCTCACCAGGTTCATCGGCGGGGAGCCCATGAAACCCGCCACGAAGGCGTTCGCCGGGCGGGCGTAGAGCTCGGCCGGTGAGGCGCATTGCTGAAGGCGCCCGTCGCGCATGACCGCCACCCGCGAGCCCATCGTCATCGCCTCCACCTGGTCGTGGGTGACGTAGACCGTTGTGACGCCGAGGCGACGTTGAAGAGATGCGATCTCGGCGCGCATCTGCACGCGCAGCAGGGCGTCCAGGTTCGACAGCGGCTCGTCCATGAGGAAGGCCGCCGGCTGGCGCACAATCGCTCGGCCCATTGCGACACGCTGGCGCTGACCGCCGGAGAGCTGGGAGGGCTTTCGCTCGAGCAGCTCCTCGAGCTCCAGCAGCGCCGCCGCCTCGCGCACACGGGTGCTGCGCTCCTCCTTGGGAACCTTGGCCATCTTCAGCGGGAAGGCGATGTTCTCCTCGACGTTCAGGAACGGGTACAGCGCGTAGTTCTGGAACACCATCGCCACGTCGCGGTCCTGGGGGCGGTCGTAGGTGACGTCGCGCCCGCCGATCCAGATGCCGCCGGCATCGACCTGCTCGAGACCGGCGATCATCCGCAGGGCCGTCGACTTGCCCGAGCCGGACGGCCCGACCAGGACCATGAACTCGCCCGGCTCGACCAGCAGCTCGAGCGCATCCACGGCGGCCTGCTTGTTGCCGGGATAGATGCGGGTGGCCCCATCGAAGCGGATCTCACTCATGTCCCGGCTCCCTTCGGAGTGTTGTTCAGGGCGACCGGTGCGAGGCGCTCGGCGAAGGCCGCGCGCAGTCGCGCGTCGATCTCCGCGCCCGCGCCGAACATGTCCAGGGCGGCAAGGGCCGAGCCGACAACCGGCGGCAGCTCGGTGATAAGCGGCTCGGCCGCGGGCAACGCCGCGCGCAGCTCGCTGCATACGAGCTCGCCCAGGGACGGCGATCCGGTCAGCAGGCTGCCGCCGAGAACCACGTCGTATTGCTCCACGCCGGCCAGCGCGCGGCCCGCGACGGCGCGCACGAAGCCGACGATCTCCGCGGCCAGGCGCTCGCGCAGCTCGATCGAGAGGACGTCTCCCGCGTCGGCTGCCTCGAGCACGATCGGAGCCAGCTCGACCAGCCGGGACATCTCGAGCTCCCGCTCGTGGATCGCCAGGGCGACTTCCTCGGCGCTGGCCATCGAGAAGTGCTCCGGCACGAGTCCGGCCAGGACGGTGGCGCGTCCACGGCCGTCATCGGCCCGCACGGCTTTGCCGAGCGCCGCCATCCCCAGGTCTGCGCCGCCGCCCCAGTCGCCGGTGATCGGGCCGAGCGCCGGGAAGCGCACCTCCCGCCCGCCGGGAGCTCGGCCGAGCGCGTTGATCCCGGCCCCGCAGACGACCGCGACGCCGAACCCCGCATCGCTGCCGGCGCGCAGGACGGCGAGCGTATCGTTGCCGACCTCCAGCTCCTCGGCCCATTCGCGGCCCTCGGCGGCGCTGCGCAGCGCCTGCTCCTCGGCGGCCAGGTCGGCGCCTGCGAGATAGAGCACACCCACCGCCGCCCGCCGGCCCTCCAGGGCCGCTTCGGCCGTGGCCCGTTCCACCAGCTCGCCGATCAGCTCGATGCATCCGGGCAGGCCGATCTGATGCGGCGAGGAGCCCGAGCCGCGCACCAGCGCGAGAATCGATCCGTCCTCCCCGATCAGCGCGAGGTCGGTCTTGGAGTTGCCGCCGTCGACGGCGATCGCGAAGCGCTCGCTCACCGCAGCACCTTCCGCCGGGACTGCTCGGCCTCGGCCAACAGCTTGACCAGTTCATCCGAGCGGGGGAACTGCCCGATCAGCGGGTGGGCAAGCAGCGCCTTGCGCATGGTCTCGACGTCATGGGTGGTGGCGGCCTGGACGGTCAGGCGCTCATAGGCCGCGACATGGCGGGCCAGGCCGAGCAGCTCGGGCGCGAGCGGCGGCTGGGGGATCGGCTCGGCCCCGCTGCGGGTGATCCGGGCGGGCAGCTCGACGACGTCGTCGGCCGCGAATCCCGGCATCGCATCGCCGGCCCGCACATCCACAACCTGCACGTCTCCGGTGCCCGCGATCAGCGAGCCGACGAGCTGTGTGGCGGCCTCGCTGTAGAAGGCGCCGCCGCGCTTCTCGAGCACCGCGGGCTTGGTGGTCAGCTCCGGGTCTCGGTAGAGGCTCAGCAGCTCCTGCTCGATCTCGGCGACCACCTGGGCGCGGGGAGGCTCGTGGCGGGACTCCTCGAGCACGTGGTCGTGCATGTAGAAGTAGCGCAGGTAATAGGAGGGCAGGACGCCCAGCAGCCGCATCAGCTCGGCCGGCAGGCCGGTCTGCCCTTCCATCGCCTCGGCGTTCTCGAGCAGCTCGCCGATCACGTCGCGCCCGTCGATCAGGACCCGGCGAATCCAGGTCAGATGGTTCAGGCCGACCTGGTCGACCATCACGGCCTCCGGCGCGACGCCGTAGATGCGGGCGATCTCCCGCTGAAAGCCGATCGCCACGTTGCACAGTCCGATCGCCCGGTGGCCCGCGTCGAGCAGCGCCCGCACGACGATCCCGACCGGGTTGGTGAAGTCGACGATCCAGGCGTCATCGGCCGAGAGCTCGCGTACCCGCTCGGCGATCTCCAGCACGACCGGCACCGTGCGAATGGCCTTGGCGAAGCCGCCCGCGCCCGTGGTCTCCTGACCGATGCAGCCGCACTGCAGCGGCACGGTCTCATCGGACAGCCGCGCCGCCTGGCCGCCGACCCGCAGCTGCAGCAGCACCACATCGGCGCCGTCGAGCGCCCGGTCGAGCTCGTCGGTGACCTCAAGGCGCCCGGGGAAGCTCTGGCGCTCGAGCATCCGCCCGGCGAGGCCGCCGACCACCTCGCGCCGCTCGGCGTCGGGGTCCACCAGCCACAGCTCCCCGACATCGATTCGCTCGCGCTCGCCGGAGAGCCCCGAGACCAGCTCGGGCGTGTAGGTCGAGCCTCCGCCGATCACGGCGACCTTGATGCTCATCCCTTGACCCCGGTCAGCGTGACGCCCTCGATGAACACTTTCTGGGCCGCGAAGAACAGGGCCATGACCGGCGCCATGAACAGCAGGGTCGCGGCCATGGTCAGGTTCCACTGCACCTGGTGCAGCGTGCGGAACTGGGCCAGGCCGACCGACAGGGTCCAGTGGCCGGGCGTTTCACCGGTGTAGATCAGCGGCCCGAAAAAGTCGTTCCAGCAGTAGAAGAAGCTGAACAGCGCGACGGCTGCGATCGCCGGCTTTGCCAGACGAAGATAGACACTGGTGAGGATCCTGAACTCACCGCAGCCATCGATCCTTGCAGCGTCGGCGTACTCGGAGGGGATCGTCAGGAAGAACTGGCGCAGCAGGAAGATCGAGAAGGCATCGCCGAACCAGTTGGGGATCACCAGCGGCGCGATCGAGCCGACCAGGTGAAGCTTCGTGAACATCACATAGACGGGGATGATCGTCACCTGTTCGGGCAGCATCATCGCGATCAGCACAAGCACCATCACGATGCCCTGCCCGCGCCACTTCAGGACCGCCAGCGCGTAGGCGGCGGGGATGCTCGAGAGCAGCAGTCCCACTGTCGCGAGGGACGCGTAGAGGAAGCTGTTCAGCGCGTATTTGGCGACGGGCTCGTCGCGGAAGACCTGGATGAAGTTGTCGAACTGGAAGGGGTGTGGCCAGAGGTCCGTCGAGAGGGCCTGATGGTTCGTCATCAGCGAGGTCAGGATGATGAAGACGATCGGCGCGATGAACATGATTGCGACCGCGATCAGGATGCTGTGCTCGGCGACCACGAGTAGCCACTCCTTGCGGGTGCGTCGCGGGGCCCGCCGCGGCTGCGGGGCCTCGCAGGACCGCGGGGGGTGCGCCGGCGGTGGCGGCCATCAGTTGTTCGCCCCCTGGTAGTAGACCCAGCGGCGGGAGTTGCGCAGGATGATCAGCGTCAGGCCGAGCGCGACGATCAGCATCACGACGGACATCGCGGAGGCGTAGCCCATGTTGAAGCGGGTGAATGCCTGTTCGTAGAGGTAGATCGGGTAGAACAGCGTCGAGCCCTGCGGGTAGCCGAGGCCGGTCACCGATTCACCTGCCTGCCCGCCCTGCGCCACGCTCGCCGCGACGAACGCCTGGGTGAAGTACTGCAGGGCGTCGATGAAGCCGATCACGATCGCGAACAGTAGGACGGGACTGATCGTGGGGAGCGTCACGTGGATGAAGCGCCGCCACGGCCCGGCACCGTCGAGCTCCGCGGACTCCAGCAGATGTCTCGGCACGTCAAGGACGGCCGCCAGGAAGATGATCAGCGTCTGGCCGATCCCCCACAGCGAGAGCAGCACCAGCGTCGGCTTGGCCGTGCTGGGACCGTTCAGCCACAGGGGCCCTTCGATCCCGAACACTCCGAGGATCGAGTTGACAGGCCCGGTGGCGGGGTTGAAGAGGTAGACGAAGCCGAGCGTCGCGGCGACGATCGGGGCGAGCGCGGGGAGGTAGAAGATCGTCCGCAGGACGCCCGGCGCCGCGCCGGGCGCGGGAGAGCAGCATCGCGATGCCGAGCGCGAACATCACCTGGATGGGCACCATCACGACGATCAGCCAGAGTGTGTTCTTGACCGCCGTCCAGATCTGCGGATCGGAGTTGAAGAGGTATTCGTAGTTGCGCAGACCCAGCCATTTCGGCGAGGACAGCAGGTCGTAATGGGTGAAGGAGTAGTAGAAGCTCGCCAGCAGCGGGTAGGCGAAGAAGACGGTGAACCCGATCGCCCAGGGGGCCAGCAGCGCCGCCGCCGAATCCGCGGCGGCGCCAATGGCTGCGGCGGCGGGCCCGCAAGCGCGGGTCAGCTGCCGAGACTGCGCTCACGGGACGCCTGCGCCCGAGGCCTGTGCTTCTTCGGCGTTGATCGTCGAGGCGACCCCTTCAAGGCCCTTCTTCAGTTCTCCGCCTTCACCGGCCTGGTACTTCTCGAAGTATTTTTCGACCGTCTGCTGCGGCCCTTCGCCGGCCGGCGTGATCGGTGTGGTGGTCGTGTGCGGGTTGGCGAAGATCTTCAGGAACGTCTGGAACTGCGGGCTCGCCTTCGGCTGTGGCTTCGGTCGAGCGCGGGGCTCCAGGTCGGCACGTTGCCGAGGTCTTCGGAGAGTTCGACCTGTGCTTTGACGTTCGTCGCCAGGTATTCGATGAGCTTGCACGCGGCCGCCGGGTGGGCGGCGCCCTTGAGGATCCCGGTGATGTTCCCGGTCGTGTAGCCGCCTCCGTACAGTTCGCTTTTGCTGTCCGCGACCGGCAGCGGCGCCGTTCCGTACTGGAGGTTGGGCGCTTCACTCTTGATCAGCGCGGTGCGCCACTCGCCGTCGATCTCCATCGCGAACTTGCCGGTCTGGAAGCCGTTGGAGGAGGTGAACTCGCCGCCTGCGCCCGCCTGGTAGCGGACCAGCGGGTCGTGGCCGTAGAAGTCGACGAGGTTCTTGATCCATTCGGCCTCTTCGGCCCAGCCCGGTTCGGTGCCGATCGCCGACTTGCCGTTGGACAGCAGCCAGCTCGCGTCGCACGACGGCGCGTAGTGGGCGGCCGCGTTCTCATAGAAGCCCGCGAACGGCGTGTAGCCGACCGTCTTCAATGTGCTGCCCTGGCGCACCGTCAGCTTCTTCGCGTCTTCGGAGAGTTCGCTCATCGTCTTCGGCGGCGAGGTGATCCCCGCCTTGGCCATCAGCGCCTTGTTGTAGTAGAGGCCGTAGACATCGGCCATCGCCGGCAGGACGCAGCGGTTGCCCTTGTATTCGGTGTAGTGGCGCTGCGCTTCAGGGAAGTTGTTGACGTTGATTTTGTCCCGTTCGATCGCCTTGTTCAGTGACAGGAAGGCGCCGTCGCGGCAGAACACGCCGGTGTTGTCGGTCGTGAACGAGAGCGCCGCGTCGGGGACGTTGCCCGAGTGGGCTGCGGCGATGATCTTGTCGTCGTTGATGTTGCCGACGAGGTTGACCTTGACGTTGGGGTTGGCCTTTTCGAAGCCGCCGATGACCTTTTTCAGCAGGCTCAGTTCGTTGCCGGTGAACGGCACCCAGTAGGTGACCGTCACTTTTTCGGCGGGGTTGAAGGTTGGGATGTCGCCCCCGCTGCTGCCGTCGTGCCCGGTCGAACTCGATACCCGAGCTGCCGCAGCCGGCCAGCGCAATCGCCGCCGCCAGGAGCCCAGCCGTTGCAATCAGCGCCTACCTTCATGTCCCACCCCAATCTGGTTAGACTCCCTTACCAGAATGGAATGTAGCGATCTCGTGAGCGGAAATGTCAACTGCTCCGACGCGCGGCGAACTCTACGCCGGGGGATCGGCTTGAGCGACACCTTCCTGCAGCAGGAGCTCAGCGCCCAGCCCGAGGTCGTCGAGCGGCTGCTGCGCGACGAGGACGGCGCGATCGCGCGGGCCGCGCGCGATCGCCCGGGCGGCTGACATCCGCAGCGTGCTGATCGCAGCCCGCGGAACCTCGGACAACGCGGCCCGCTATGCCCAGCACCTGTTCGGGCGCTTCCTGGGGCTGGCCGTGGCGCTCGCGACCCCGTCCCTGAACACCCTCTACGGTGCCGGCCCCCGGCTCGAGCGCACGCTGGTGATCGGCGATCTCCCAGTCGGGCGAGTCGCCCGACGTCTGCGCCGTCCTGCAGGACGCCCGCGAACAGGGCCAGGCGACTGTCGCGATCACCAACGCCCCTGCCTCTCCCCTTGCGCGGACAGCCGAGGCGACGATCGACATCGCCGCTGGGGTCGAGCGCTCGGTCGCCGCAACGAAGACCTACACGGCCTCGCTGGCGGCGATCGCGGCGCTCACGGCCGAGCTCGCGGGCGAGCGCGCCCTGCGGGCCGAGCTGGAGACCCTCCCGGCATCGATGCACGCCCAGCTCGAGCGCGGCATCGGCTCAGCGGCGGATGTCCTGGCCGAGGTGGACCGCTGCGCCCTGCGGGGCGCGGCCCCAACTACGCGACGCGCCTTCGAGGCGGCGCTGAAGATCAAGGAGCTGACGGGCATCGCCGCCGAGCCCTACTCCCCCGCCGACCTGATGCACGGGCCGGTCGCTGTGCTCGGACCGGGCAGCCCGCTGCTGGCCTTGGCATTGGCCGGCCCGGCGCTCGCGAGCATCGTCGAGGCCGAGCAGGAGGCGGCCGCGCCGGGGAGCCGAGCGCCTGGCGATCACCGACGCCCCGGCGGCGGGCTTCGCCGGCGGGCGCCGAATCCTCGAGTTGGCCGAGGTCGCCGAGTGGCTCAGCCCGCTCGTCGCGATCCTCCCCGCTCAGGCGCTGGCGGCCGAGGTCGCCATGCGACGCGGCCTCGCTGTGGACACACCTTTTGGCCTGAGCAAGGTCACCCGCACCCTCTAGGCATCCACTGCCCCTGCCCGCCGGCAAGGAACCCGGCTCCGGGTGTAGTCTCGAACGTGAAGCATCCTTCCGGTGCTCCTGTCGGACGACCTCGAATGCGGGGCGCCGGTTCATTCGGAAGCGAAGGGGGCAATCATGCGGAACGTTGGACGGATCATCGCCACGGCGCTGATGACACTCGGCCTTGGAGCGGTCCTGGCGGGAAGTGCGGCCGCCAAACCGGCGGTGCTCAACCTCTACTACACCTCCGGGGAAACGGAAGTCAGCGTGACGGCGGGACAGCAGATCGAAGGCTACGACACCAACTGGATATTTGAATCGGCCGAAGGCACCGTGCAGTGCTCAACGGAGGAGACCACCAGCGGCACGCTCGGGCTCGCGGAAACCAACAACGAAAAGACCGACAAATTCTCGGTCACATCCACAATCGACGGCTTCTTCGCCACCACAGGTTGCACTAGCACCGTGCCGTTGCTCACCGCCAGCGCCGAAGGCTTCTGGTTCAACGCGAACTCCTTCGGCTCCAACGTCGAAGGTCACTTCAAGCTGAGCGCGAAAGGCAAGGCGGAATACGCCACGGCAGCGGCCAAAGACACCGCGATCGAGGTCAGGCAGAGCGGCGACGCGGGCACGCGCTGCTACTACGAAGTGACGAAGCTCAAAGGGACGCTCGCCCCGCTTCCGGGTCCGGTCGCTCTTGAGTTCACGAAACAGAAACTGAAGCTGCTGAAAATCATCAACAGCTCGGCGGCCTGCCCGAAGAAGGCCACCGTCAGCACCGTCGTCTACCCCTACGTGCTGCTTGGCGAAAGCGGCGAAGCCGAGCTGTACGGAAAGCTCACCTAGCCATCTAGGCCACGAGAAGCGGACACGCGCGCGGAGGGCCTGGGCCGCAGGCCCTCCGCGCCGTTGCGCCGCCCGGATGCTCGCCGCGCCATGCCCTAGGCGGGCTCTTCGATCACCGCCGCGCCCGGCTCTGTCTGGCTCAGCAGGGCGATCAGCCCCGATATCGCGAGCAGGGCAGCCCAGAGGAGCAGCGTCGCGTCGGTACCGAACGCGCGCTGGAAGAGACCGGCGCCGGCCGATCCCAGGCCGATGACCGCCGCGTGCAGACTCCCGGCCGTGGAGAAGATCTGCGCGCGCAGGTGGGCCGGGGCGAGGCGCTGACGGATCGAGATCAGCCCCACCAGCGCGGGGCCGTCGAGCATCCCCGTGATGAAGATCATCACCAGCGCAACCGCCACGGTCCCCGCCAGCGGCCAGAGCGCCGCGGAGAGCGCCATCGCCATGAACCATCCGCCGATCAGCAGACGCGGCGGTGCGGCGGCCGGGCGCCCGGCCAGGACGAAGCCGCCGAGCAGCGAACCGGCGGCCACGGTCGCCCACATGTAGCCCGCCGTTTCCGCACCGGCGCCGAGCGCCAGGGCGAAGGCCGGGAAGCCGATGTTCAGCGTGCTCCAGGCGAGCACATAGAAGACGTCGATCGTGATGTTCCAGCGCAGCGGCCTGATCCGCCAGGTCGCCCGCAGCCCCTCGGCGACCGCATTCAGGATGCCCCGCGGGGGCGCCTCAGAGTGCACCGGGCGCAACTCGAACGTGCGGTCGCCCGCGATCGCCAAGGCCAGCGCGAGGCCCGTGAGGATCTGCACCTCGATCGCCGCGGCGGCCCCCGCCGCTGCGGCGATCAGCCCCGCCAGGGCCGGCCCGACGATAAAGGCGGCGTTGATGCTCGCTCCTTCGAAAGCGTTGGCACCATCGAGCAGCTCAGGCCCGGCGACCTCGGGCAGCACGGCCGAGAAGGCGCCCGATGACAGCGGCGAGGTGGCACCGTAGATGGCGGCGGCCACGGGCAGCGTCCAGTTCGGAGCGTTACCCGCCAGCGCCAGGAGGGCCCCCAGGGCAACCGCGGTGACCACCCGGTCGAGCACCAGCAGCCGCCGCCGGCTTGCGGTCACGTCGAGCCAGCCGCCCAGGAACGGGCCGGTGACGGCCGAGGGCAGCTCCGCAGCGGCGATCACGATCCCCGCGAGGGTCAGATTGTGGGTCCGCTCGAGGACGAGCAGGACGCCGGAGACGGTGAACATCGTGCCCGTGGCACGGGCCGATGCGACGATCGCGAAGTAGCGCTTGAAGCCGGGTTTCCTCAGAAGCTCGGCGGTCTGCGAGGCGGGCATCGGCCCATCGTCGCAGGGCCGCGCCCGGTGATCGTCGGGCCTTCGAACAGCGCCTCGTCGCCGTCGTCGTGCACCGCTCCGGCGCCGCAACGTAAGAACTAATCCTCATAATTCTTATTGGATTTGATGGGATTTGGCTACAGTGATCCCTTGCCGGCGCCCTAGAGGGTCCCGGCGCGACCCACACCGTCCACCGTTCACCCCTGAAAGGAGCACCAAGATGTCGCATTCCCATCCCCCCGATCGCGCACGCGCCGAGAGGCCTCGGCGGACAGCGATCAGGGCCGCGTTCGCCCTGGCCCTGACCTCGGCGCTGGGCCTCCTCGGCGCCTCCTCGGCGCTGGCCACACCGACCGCGCCGCCGCCGATCTCGATCCTCAGCTCGACGCCCGGCTTCGGCCACGGCGAGGATTTCTTCCTGACGCCCACCGGTGACACGAGCACCTACGCCAACGGGTCGGAGATCCTCGACACCAAAGGCAACGAGATCTGGTTTCACCCGGCGCCGGCCGGCCTCGCCGACACCGACTTCCGCACCCAGAAACTGTGGGGCCAGAACGTCCTGACCTTCTGGGAGGGCACCGAGAACGGCGGGGTCGGCAACGGCACCGACTACATCTACAACGACCACTACCAGCAGATCGCCACCGTCAAAGCGGGCAACGGCCTGTCAGGCCGACGCGCACGAGTTCTACATCACGCCCTGGGGCACGGCCCTGATCACGGCCTACCAGCCGGCGCACCGCCGACCTCAGCTCGATCGGCGGCCCGTCCGACCAGGCAGGTCGTCAACGGCGTGGTGCAGGAGATCGACATCAAGACGGGCAAGGTCCTGTGGCAGTGGGACAGCGCTGACCATGTCCCCTACAGCGCCAGCGAGCAGCCGCTGCCGGCATCGGCGAGCACGACCTGGGACTGGTTCCACGTGAACTCGATTCACCTCGACGGCCACGGTGGCTTCCTGGTGGACGCCCGCAACACCTGGGCGACCTACGACGTGGCGCAGTCCGGCAACGTCAAGTGGATGCTCGGCGGCAAGGACTCGAGCTTCACCGAGCAGGCGGCGCCCGGGCAGACGCTCGACAACGTCGGTGAGATCTTCACCTGGCAGCACGACCCGGAGTACGCTGGGCAACGGCTACTACTCGTTCTTCGACGACGAGTCGACGATCGGGGCGCCCGACTTCGGCTACAGCCGAGCGGTCGTCGTGCACCTCGACCCGTGGAAGAAAACCGCGACCCTCGTGGCATCCGACAACCAGCCCCACGGCGCCCTGGCGAGCTCGCAGGGCAACGCCCAGCCGATCGACGACGGCCTCGGCGGGTTCGTCGTCGGGATGGGGCAACCTGCCCTACCTCTCGGCCTTCGACGGGCACGGCAACGTGACGTTCAACGCGTCATTCCCCACCGGGGTCAACTCCTACCGCGCCTACCTGCTGCCCTGGAACCCCGGTTCCTCGAGCGGCCACGGCTGGGGCGGCGGACAGGGCGGCTGGAAGCAGAACGGCAGCGACCAGCACGGCCGGGCGGCGGAGCACCGCCACGGGCACCGCTAGAGCGCGGTCCCACTGCGAACAGCGAGCCGCGC
This sequence comes from uncultured Solirubrobacteraceae bacterium, assembly GCA_963744035.1. Taxonomy (GTDB): domain Bacteria; phylum Actinomycetota; class Thermoleophilia; order Solirubrobacterales; family Solirubrobacteraceae; genus Palsa-744. Next base: position 490,311 of record CAVURZ010000004.1, read on the forward strand.
GTGGTCCCTCCCCACGTGCGGCTCGTCGCAGTTGCAGCCCGTTTGAGGCCTCCGCGGCGCCGTTGTCAGATTGAGAACTTGTCCAGCGGACCTAAAGCACTGATATGCGGAATCCGATGAGTCGGGCATGTCTACGTCTGTCCAGCTCCCGCCAGGGGCGTCCCCTGCTGCCCTGACGCCGGGCCCCTCCGGAGGGCGATGGATCGACCACTGGCTCGAGACCGTCAGCGACCTCGAGGCCCTGCGCTCGAGCCACCCGATGATGGACGCCGTGATCGAGGAGATCGACGGGCGCATGATCCGCGTCGGCGATCGCTGGCTGGCCGACTTCGCCTCCTGCAACTACCTCGGCTTCGACCTCGACCCGGAGATCATCGGGGCCGTCGCGCCGATGCTCGAGGAGTGGGGAACCCACCCGAGCTGGTCACGGCTGCTGGGCAGCCCGGCGCCCTACGAGCAGATCGAGGAGCGCCTGACCGCGCTGCTCGGCTGCGAGGACAGCCTGGTGCTGCCGACCATCACCCACATCCACGCCTCGGTGATCCCCGTGCTGGCCGCGTCGGGAACCGTGTTCCTGGACGCCCGGGCGCACAAGACGATCTATGACGGCTGCCAGGTGGCCCGCTCGCGGGGCGCCGCGATCCGCCGCTTCCGCTTCGAAGACCCGGCCCACCTCGACGAACTGCTCGCCGCCGAGCACGACCGGGCCCGCCTCGTCTGCATGGACGGCGTCAACTCGATGACCGGCAACGCGCCGGACCTGCGCGAGTTCGCGGCCGTGGCCCGCAAGCACGGCGCGCTGCTCTACGTCGATGACGCCCACGGCTTCGGCGTGATCGGCGAGCGCAGCGCCGATGAGACCTCCCCCTACGGCAACCGCGGCAACAGCATCGTGCGCCACTTCGATGAGTCCTATGAGGACATCGTGCTGGTCGGCGGCTTCTCCAAGTCCTACTCCTCGCTGCTGGCCTTCATCGCCTGCCCGACCGAGGTCAAGAACCTGCTCAAGGTCACCGCGCCCCCCTACCTCTACTCCGGGCCCTCGCCGGTTGCCTCGCTTGCCACCGTGCTGGCCGGCTTCGACGTCAACGAGCGCCGCGGCGATCAGCTGCGGGCCACCGTCCACCGCCACAGCGCGCGCGTGCTCGACGCGCTGCGCGAGCTCGACGTCCACACGCCGAACAGCTCGGGCCTGCCGATCGTCGAGATCCCCCTGCGCGACCACACCCGCATCGACTCCGTCGGGCGGCTGCTGTTCGACCGCGGCATCTACGTGACGCTGGCCGCCTACCCGCTCGCACCGAAGGCCGAGGTCGGCTTCCGGGTGCAGCTGACCGCGGCCAACACCGACGCGGAGATCGATGCGCTGATCGAGGCCGTTGGCGAGCTCGCAGAACGCGGCGAGCTGACGCCCCGCGCTCCCGCCGACGAGATCGAGCCTCCCAAATGAGCATCGCGCGCGCCAACGGAGCCCGTTATCTGGGCGGCGCGCGCGACGGCGAGGTGGCCGAGGAGCCTGCGCGCTCGCGGCCGCGCATCGCTCTCTGGCAGGGCTATCTGGCGCTTGGCGCGATCGCCACGTTCCTCTACATGGTCGTGCCGCCGTTCAAAGGCAACGCGCTGCTGATCAACCTGATCGGGATGACCGCCTGGATCGCCGTGGTCGTGGGGATCCGCCGCAACAAACCGGCCCGGCCGCTGCCCTGGTGGCTGTTCGCCGGAGGCCTCTGCCTCTACTGGATGGGCGACGTCTACACCTACAGCTACCCGACCTACATCCTGCACCACGAAGTCCCCTTCCCGTCGGTCGGCGACGCGATCTACCTGACCGTCTACCCGGCCCTGATGGTCGGCCTCCTGATCGTCGTTCGCCGGCGCAACCCAGGCGGCAACCGCAACACCCTGATCGACGCCACGATCCTCACCCTGGGGCTCTCGCTGCTGTCGTGGATCCTGCTGATCACCCCCTACCTGCACGACCCGACGCTGGGACTGCTGCCGAAGATGGTCTCCGTCGCCTACCCGCTGGGGGACATCCTGCTGCTCGCCGCCACGGTGCGGCTGCTGCTCGACCGCGGCCCGCGCCAGCCGGCCTTCTACATGCTCGGCGCGAGCATCGTCTCGCTGCTGATCACCGACTTCGTCTACGGCCTGATGACGCTGAACGAAAGCTTCCACCACCAGCTGCTGCTGGACCTCGGCTGGATCTCGTTCCTGCTGCTGTGGGGCACAGCCGCCCTGCACCCCTCGATGAAGAAGCTGCAGGATCCGATCACCGACCGCGACGTCAAGCTGACCCACACCCGCCTGGCCCTGCTGACCGGCGCCTCGTTGATCGCGCCCGGCCTGCATCCTGGTCAAGGAGCTGAACCGCGGCGACTTCGACCTGACCGTCACCATCTGCGCCTCGATCATCCTGTTCGGCCTCGTCGTCACACGCATGGCGGACCTGGTCCGCCAGCAGGAGCGCTCGGTCTACCGCGAGCGCCTGCTCAGCACCTTCGGCTCGACGCTGGTCTCCTGCGCGACCCGCGAGGACATGCGCCGGGCGGCCCTCGACGCGGCCGAGCGGCTGCTCGACGGCGCCGGGACCGCGGTGCTCTGCTCGATCGATGACGGCACGATCTCCGCCGTCGGGAGAAGCGACCACGCCAACTCGCCGCCATGGCAGCTCTCCGGCGCCGTCAGCCGGCAGCTGATCGAGCTGACCGGCGAGGAGCAGACCGAGCACACCCTCGACGCCGACCTGCTGGCCGCCGTGGACCTGCCCGCGACCCACGTCCACGGGCTGATCCTGCCCCTGTCGGTCAGGGGCAGCGTCTCCTACCTGCTGCTGGTCGGCCGCCCCAAGGCGCTGCCGCGCCAGCTGCGCGACTCGCTCGGCGCGCTGGCCACACAGCTGGCCCTGGCCCTCGACGGCGCCCGCCTGGCGGAGAAGATCCACATGCAGCGCAGCGAGGCCCGGTTCGCCTCGCTGGTGCAGCGCTCGAGCGACCTGATCACGGTCGTCGGCCCGGACGCCACGATCGTCTACCAGAGCCCCTCCTCCGAGCGGGTGCTCGGATATCAGCCGGAGGAGCTGATCGGGACCCGCTTTGATCACCTGCTCGTGGGCGACGACGCCGACCGGCTGCTGCGGGTGCTGGCCGAAGGCTCCGCCTACGCGCGGCCGCGACGGCGAGATCGTCGAGTGCACCCTGCGCCGCCGCGACGGCGGCCTGCGGCAGTTCGAGATCATGCACACCAACCTGCTCGACGACGAGCACGTCAACGGCATCGTGCTGAACGCCCGCGACATCAGCGAGCGCAAGGCCTTCGAGGAGCAGCTCGCCCACCAGGCCTTCCACGACCCCGTCACCAGCCTGCCCAACCGGGCGCTGTTCGTCGAGCGGGTCCGCCACGCGATCGGGCGCTCCCGGCGCGAGGGCCGCCAGCTCGGCGTGATGTTCCTCGACATCGACGACTTCAAGACGATCAACGACAGCCTCGGCCACGACGCCGGCGACGCGGCCCTGATCGACGTCGCCCGGCGGCTGTCTGAGAGCGTCCGCTCGAGCGACACGGCCGCCCGCTTCGGCGGCGACGAGTTCGTCGTGCTGCTCGAGGACCTCGAGGGAACCGACACCGCTGTCGAGGTCGCCGAGCGCATCCTCGAGGACCTGCGCCAGCCGCTGTCCGTGGCCGGCAAGGAGCTGACGCTGCGCGGGAGTATCGGGATCTCGATCCTCGACGCCGACTCCAGCGCAGGGTCGGATGAGCTGATCCGCGACGCGGACGCCGCGATGTACATCGCCAAGCGCGACGGCAAGAGCGGCTACCGGCTGTTCGAGCCCGAGATGCACACGGGCGTGCTCGAACGGCTCGAGCTGCGCGCCGACCTGCAGCGGGCGCTCGAGCGCGGGCAGTTCGTCCTTCACTACCAGCCGATCGTGCGACTGTCCGACAACCGCGTCGCCGGCTGCGAGGCGCTGCTGCGCTGGGATCACCCCGAGCGCGGCCTGATCGGACCCGAAGACTTCATCCCGTTCACCGAGGAGACCGGCCTGATCGTGCCGATCGGGCGCTGGGTGCTGCGCGAAGCCTGCCTGCAGGCCGTGGCCCTGCAGCCCAAGAAGGACGTGGGCACCTCGCTCTACATGTGCGTGAACCTGTCCGCCAAGCAGCTGCAGAACAGCGATGTGGTCGCCGACGTCAGCGACGCTCTCGACGCCGCCGGCCTTGATCCGAAACTGCTGACCATCGAGATCACCGAGTCGATGCTGATCGAAGACCCGGAGATCGCCGTGGTCAAGCTGAACGCCATCCGCGACCTCGGCGTGAGGATCGCGATGGACGACTTCGGCACCGGCTACTCCTCGCTCAGCTACCTCGGCAAGTTCCCCGTGGACGTGATCAAGATGGACCGCTCCTTCCTGCGGCCCGGCGCCACCAAGGAGACCTCCGACCTCTCAAGCGCCGTCGTCGCCCTGGGCAGCTCGCTGGCCCTTGACGTGGTCGCCGAGGGGATCGAGCTCGACGACCAGCTGCGAAAGCTCCGCGACCTCGGCTGCGACTTCGGGCAGGGCTTCCACTTCGCCAGGCCCATGGAGCCGGGCGGACTGGTCGCCTACCTCGCCGGGCAGCCGCAGAACCCCGCCGAGACGCCAGGCGCCGGCACGCCGGCCTCTCACGATGTCCGCTAGCAGCGACACGCCGGGCGGGCGTAGCGGGCTGCGGGCAAACCGGGACTTCCGCCTCCTGTTCATCGGCCGCTCCGTCTCGCTGCTCGGCGACGGCGCCTTCCTCGTGGCGATCGCCTGGGAGGCCTACACGCTCTCGGGCGCCCCCACCGCGCTGGCGATGATCGGCGTCGCGATGACCATCCCGACGATCTCCCTGCTGCTGTTCGGCGGCGTAGTCAGCGACCGCTATGACCGCCGCACCGTGATGCTGCTGGCCGACGCCCTGCGGGCGATCCTGCTGGTGCTGATGGGAGCCCTGGCCCTGACCGGGGAGCTCGGCCTGTGGCAGCTGGTCGTGATGGTCGCCTTCTACGGCGCCGCCCAGGCCTTCTTCGACCCGGCCAGCGACGCCATCCTGCCCGGCATCGTCGGAGAGGAGGAACTCGGCCGGGCAAACGCCCTCGAGCAACTCGCCCGGCCGCTGACCCTGCGCCTGATCGGCCCGGCCCTCGGCGGCGTGCTGATCGGGCTGATCGGCACCGGCGCCGCCTTCCTCGCCGACGGAGCCACCTTCGTCATCTCCGCCACCACCCTGTGGCTGATGGCCTCCCACGCCGTGCTCGCCGATCCTGACAGCGCCGGCGACGAGGAAGGCTCGACCCTGGAGCAGGTCCAGGAGGGCTGGAGCTATGTCCGCCGCCACGTCTGGCTGTGGGGCACCTTCGCCTGCGCCGGCATCGCCTATCTGCTGTTCATGGGGCCGGCCGAGGTGCTGCTGCCCTACATGGTCAAGCACGAACTCCACGGCAGCGGCCTGGAGCTCGGCCTCGTGCTCGGCGCCGGCGGCCTCGGCTCGGTGGGCTGCGCCCTGTCGATCATGCGCGGCGGCATGCCGTCGAACAGCATCACCTTCATCTACGCCACCTGGACCTGCGCGACCCTGGCCGTGGCCGGCTACGGGGTGGCCACCGCTGTGTGGCAGCTGATGCTGGCAAGCCTTGCGTTCAACCTGTTCGAGACCGGCGGCACGATCGTCTGGAGCACCCTCAAGCAGCGCCTCGTCCCCGACGCCCTGCTGGGCCGGGTGTCGAGCATCGACTGGCTGATCTCGATCGGCCTGCTGCCGCTGTCGTTCGCGTTGACCGCGCCGGTCAGCGCGGCCCTGGGTGTGCGGACGACGCTGATCGCCGCGGGACTTGCCGGTGCCGCGGTGACCGCCTGTGGGCTGCTGCTGCCGGGGATGCGCGCGGCCGATGCCGAGGAGTCCGCGCCGCGGGGTGCTCCCTCGGGCGTTGCGGTGTGAGGTTGGGCCCGCCCCGATAGGGGTACGGTTGGCCTCGTGGGTCGACTGCTCGGATCAAGTCTGCTGGGCCGCGTCAGCAAAGGCGTGCCGATCGCCCGCGCCCTGGTGATCGCCGAGGTCCTGATGCTGGCTCGGGTCCACCTGGTGAGGCTCGACGTGAACCAGCGGCGCCGGCTGTTTCAGCTGCTGCTCCGCGCCCACGGCCGTCCCGGCAACCTCACCACGGCCGAGCGGCTGGAGTTCATGCGACTGTTCGCGATGCTCGAGCCCAGGCTGTTCCTGGGCATGACCGTTGGACGGATCAGCCCGGTGCCGCTGCCCAAGCGGGTGCTGTATGGCCGCCGCGGTGGCGCCGCCCGGGCGGCGCTCAGACGAAAGAAGTAGAAGCCGCTACTCCGCCGCGAGCCGGGCCTCGGCCTCGGCCAGCTCCTTGGTGAGCTTCGCGTGATCGGCGTCGAAGACCGCCTCGGTGGACTTGATCGCGCCGGTCAGCGCCTTGTCAAGCGCCTCCTTCGCGGCCGCCTCGCCGATCACGACCAGGGCGGCCTGGCCGGTCTCCAGCAGGTCGCCGAGTTCCTTGACAGCGCTGCGGGGCAGGCCCTCGTGGAAATGCCCGCCGAGGCCACCGACCACACCGCCGACCGCCGCAGCACCGCCGACGGCGATCACCGACGGGGGAAACAGGACTCCCACCAGCGCACCGACAAGCACTCCGCCCCAGGCACCCTGCTGGGTGCCTTTCTCGTGCTTGTTGACGTGCACCTTGCCGTTGTTGTCCTTGAGGACCGTCGCGACGTCATAGGCGCCCAGGGTTTTGGACTCGTTGAGGTCCATCAGGGCGACGTAGTCCTCCGTCGCCGCAGCCTGGTCGCGGTATGTCGCGACGTAGATGAAACCGCTGCTCGAGCTCATCGGGGGAGTATCCCACCCCGCGGCGTTGCCGAGCGGGTCAGTCTTTGTTCAGGACGGCGATTGCCGCGGTCATCATCAGGCCCATCACGATCGCCGCCGCGATCAGGCCGGCCACCAGCCACAGGCCGAAGAACACGATCCAGGCCAGGAAGATGAACCCGGTGGACATTTCCCGCTTGCCGGGGGCGCGGCGTTTCGTCGCGGCTTCCTCGGCGGCGTTCTTGCGGGGATCCCCGTAGTGCTTCTTCTCAGCCATGACAGTTGTATACAGGACGGCCGCCCGGGGGGATGGCCTTCGGTGGGTGCTGATCGCGAGCAGCTTCCCATTTCTCGAAGTCTTCTGGACGATCCTGGTGTTCGTCGCATTCCTGGTCTGGCTGTCCCTGCTGTTCTACGTGTTCGTGGATCTGTTCGGGCGCGATGACATCTCCGGCGCCGGGAAAGTCGCCTGGATTCTGATTCTTGTGCTGGTGCCCTACCTCGGCGTGTTCGGGTATCTGATCGCCGGGATGGGCCACGACAAGCAGCCCACTGTCTAGGGCTTTCCAAGGACCCTTCGGCCGGCGGTCATCCGCGGCAGCTGGAGCGCGAGCCGACCCGTTCTCCCAGCTCGGCTCCGCGGACGGCTCGCACGTGGCGGGCCAGCGCCGCCGAGGAGACCGGCCCTGCCGGCAGCTCAACCACGAAGGCGTTGGTTCCGGGGAAGCTGCGATTGGACCATTCCGTGGCGGTGCCCGGGAGGAACGGCAGACAGGTTCCACGCAGCCCGGCCGTGCGGTCGTAGCGCCTGGCGACACCGGTCGGAACCGGTGAGGTCCACGAGATCCTCGTGCTGGTGGTACCAGATGGTCACCGCCGGGTGGATGCGGCGGATCAGCCTTGCGGCCGCCTGACTCTCGGGCTCTGACAGAGGCCTGGGGCCCGAGTAGTAGGTGGGGTCGGAGACGTGTCCCAGCGGTAGGGGAAGTTTCGGTTCAGGTCCACGCCGTGAGCGTTCTGGCGGGTGTCGGCGGCCGTGCCGTCGGGGTTCATCTCGCGGACCAGCCAGAGCTGGACGCCTGGTGGGACTGGTTGGCGGGCGATCGCGTTGAGGATCCTGATGCCTGCGCACTCGTTGCCGTGTATGCAGCCCACCAGGAGGATCTTGCGGGGGGCTGAGCTCGGGCCCAGGACCTGGGCGGTTATCGGGCGGTGGCGGACGCTGTGTCCGATCGTGATCGTTTGGCCGCCAGCCTCCGCGGGGACTGAAATTGAGGCGCCCGCGAGCGCCGTGAGGATTGCGAGCGTGCGAACGCGGGTCATTGGGTGATTCTGTCGGATGACTCCCTGTTTCCCGGGCAGGGGTTCCCAGGCAGAGAGCTACACGCGCGCGTGCCGCCTCGAATCCCAGCCGGTCGTCGGCGTGGTCATTTCCTCAGAGATGCTGGTGACGCTGCCCCTTTGTCTCCCGTGGGGAGCCGAATCGTGGTGGTGGCTATAACGAGTTGCCCTGGTGGCCTTCCGGAGGTTCGCTTTGCATCCGCGGCGGATGAATCGAACAGGATTTCGACGGGTCGCGTCGCACCTGGGCATTTCGCCGCAAACGGGTACCAGAGGACGAGATGCACGATGCCACCCTTGGCCACGTCGTGGTTGAAGGATGCTGCGTTGGAGCCTTCGCCTCGTGTCCCGCAGCCCGGGCTCCACAGGTAGTAGTTCTCGGCGGCATTGTGAACGGGGAAGGGCGCCGTGAACGAGATCTCTGCGGCTGTCACCCGACCTGCGAGGACCCGATAGTGGATCGACGGTTGCAGGCGGGTAATGCGTGCCGGCGTCGCCTGCACCGACGGAGCTGGCCCTTTGGCCGGCGGGCAGGAGTGCGCGACTGTCACCGTGGCACCGTTTCGAGCGTCGTAACCGTTTTCGCACTCGGTGCCGTTGTTGGCGTAGTCGATAGAGGTCACAGCGCCGGCGGTCCCGGGTCCTTCGCCGGGGGTCTGCGTGCCGGGCGCCTCTCCGGAGCCTTCGCGGTCGCTGCCGGCGGATGTCGGCTGCACGATCAAATAGGCGCCGATACCCGGCGCGACCGTCTCGCTACGCAGCGAGGAGCCTTCCCGGTAGCTGACACGCAGGGCGTGGGGGCCGAGCATCCCGTAGCTGATGTCACGTCCGTGTGGGCTTGTCGGGATGAAATGCCCATGCGCGAACGCGGCGTTCTCGTCGACACCCCAGAGTTCGGCAGCTACGGCGCTACCCCACGCGGTTCCGCTGATGCCCGCGAGTGTGCACGTGCCTCCTTCTATCTCGGTTCCGTCTTCTGTTGAGCCTCCCGGGAACGACTGGACGACGCCCCGGGGGAACGGGTGGAAGAGTCCGTCGTTATTGAAGGCGCCGTCGGTGCCGAGCTCTCCGAGCTCTCCGTTGTCGACCCTTCCGACCTGGGCACATACGAGACCCCGCGAGGTTTCAACAATCCGCATCCCCCACGGCAGACCCCCCGCGGGGTCCTGCGCTCGCAACGGCAGTAGACGGGATGACACCGAGGCGCCGATGCCTTCCGTAGGGCCGACAGGTGTGGCGGCCGGCACCGCGGATCCGGTGAGGATGACTCCTGTCGCCGCGAGGGCGATCGTCCCGCCGGCAAGTAGTGCGCCTGCGATCGGGACGACGAGCCCCCACCCGGCCCGTCGGCGCGGCACCCACCGCCTCCAGCGGCGCACGGGCGTGGACGGTTCCTCAACGACGCGTCGCAGCTCGTTCTCGAGCGTCTCCAGTGCGCGAAATCTGTGGCTCATCGAGCTCCTCCCCATGTGACCGTCAGCGAATGTTGCATGGACCTGAGCGCACGCGAGACGCGCGCACGGGCCGTCGGCTCTGAGATCCCCAGACGTACCGCGACCTCCTCGTAGGGCATCTCGTCGATGACGCGCAGCTGAAGTGCGTTGCGTTGATCCACCGTCAGCCGCTCCAACTCCACGGCCAGCTCCCGCCGAACAGCCTCGACGCCGGCTGCCGCCTCGATCGCTTCGAGGTCGTCCTCGTGAGCAACCGGCGTCCGTATCCCCAGACGACGCAGCGCAACGCGCTGTGCGTGTCCGCGACGCAGATACCGTCCAAGCTGCCGGCGAGCAATCGTGAACAACCACGCGCGCATCTCCTCTCGGCTGTCGGTCCGCAGCCGAGGCCAGCTGAGCCATGCCTGAGCAAACGTCTCCGCCGTCAGTTCCAGCGCAACCTCGCCGTCAAGTGTCCGCCTCGTCAGAAACATCAACACCGCCTCAGCCTCAGCTTGGTAGAAAGGCACGAAGCCCTCGGGATCAGCCATCACACCTAGATTGCCAGCGGCCCGAATTCTGTGACGAGAATGATCGCTATACCCAAACCGAGGTATGCCGTTCCCGCATGCCGCACGAATCATGCTCATCGCGATCATTTCCGACACCCATCTCCCGCGCGGCTCGCGGGCCCTCCCCGCGGCTTGTATCGCTCGCTTGCGAACTGCCGATCTGATCTTGCACGCCGGTGACTTGAGTGCGCACACGGTCCTCGATGAGCTGCGCGCGATAGGCCCCCCGGTTTACGCCGTCCACGGCAACGTCGATGAGCTCGCCGTGCGGCAGTCACTGCCAGCGGTGATCGAACTTGACCTCGCGGGACTGGCTGTCGCAATGATCCACGATGCCGGCCCGGCCCAGGGACGCCTGAAGCGTCTCCGGGGCCGATTCCCGAAGGCCGATGCCGTGGTCTTCGGGCACTCCCACATTCCCCTGCACGAAACCGGCGCGGAAGGCTTGCAGATCTTCAACCCGGGGAGCCCCACCGAGCGCCGGCGGGCGCCAAACCACACGATGGGACTCGCGCGCGTCGCGAACGGCAGCATCTCCTTCGAGCTCGTCGTGGTTTAGGCGAATCCTGCGACACCGGCAAGCCGGTGGTAGCGCAGCTCGCGAGGCGGCTCGCCGAGAAGAACCCAGTTTCCGTTGTCCCGGCGGGTCAGCAAGCCGGCCTGTGTGAGCTTCCCCAGCGCTGTCGTTACGGCCGGGCGGTGAGCACCGACGAGGTCCGCGAGGCGCTGGTGTGAAAGCGGGAGCGGCACAACGATCCCGTCGGGATGCACCCGGCCCCAGCGCTCGGCCAGGTGCCAGAGCGTCAGCAGGAGCCGGTCATCCACGCGCTGACGATAGGAGATCGCGAGCGAGACAGCGAGTGCGTGGGCGCGGCGGGTGGCCCGGTTGAAGAGCTCCACACCAAGCTGCGGGAAGGGTGCGATGCGCGTCACCAGCCGCTGATCCAGAACGGCCATGCACGTCGGCTCGAGCACAGTCCAGCCGATCTCGGCGTGGACATGGGAGCCCTCGCCGTCCCAGCTCCACGGCCGCAGGACATCGCCGTGGCCCAGCAGCTCGACGCACTGGCGCCCAATCACGTGCACGTCCCGCGAGAGCAGTCCGTCGGTGATCAGAAAGCCGCGATGGTGGGGCTCGGCTGAAACTGCGTGCATCGCGTCCCACGGGCCCGGGGGCAGCCGCAGCACGGCCGCCCGGGCCTCCCGCCTCGCGCGCTCGAGTTGCTCGGCATCGAGCAGGTCGGCCAGGTCGGCGTCGGCCTCGACGATTGAGACGCTCTCTGGGGTGGACGCCGACATGACGTGCTTTTAGCACGTACGGATGCGGACGTCCGCGTGCGTACGCGCTGCCCCGGAACGCCGTCCAGCCGCACCTACCTTGATGACCCTACAACGGGCTTGGTCCGCCAAGCCGACGACAAAAGGAGGACCCCATGGGTCTCGTGGAGCTGCTGTTGATTGTGCTGGTAATAGCCGCCGTCGCGGGGGGCCTTGCCGTCAGCCCGCTGCTGTGGATCTTGCTCCTCGTCGCGGTGGTGCTGTTCCTGACCAGCGGCGGATTCGGGTATCGCCGCGGCAGCCGCCTGTAGCGGTGCCTCAGTGATCCAGGGCGGCACTCGAAGCCGCCCTGGACAGCGGCGTGCCGAGCCCATGCCGTCCTGAGCCAGAGGCCGGCCGGCCCGTCAGCCCGCGCATTCGAGGGGGTTGACCACCCGGCTCGGGCCGATGTAGGCTCGCTTCGTGGGCGAAATCAGCTGCGATCATCGCGGCGGGGTGACCCTGGGAGCACTCCGGGGACGGGGTGTCTTCGCCGGCGATCGTTTCTGGATTGCCGGGGCCTGCACCCTTATTGTCGTCTCGCTTCTTGCCTTCGCCGGCCTCCGTCCGCCGCCGGCACACGCCCAAGCGGCCTACCGGCTCGAACAGCGCTCGGGAGAATCGAGCTCGACACTAACCGTCTCCTCGACCGGTTTGCGCTACGAGCTGCTCGCGCCACAGCGTTCCGGGGGCCGCAAGCGCGGTCGGCGGGCGCAGCCGCTGCTGGGCACGGTCATTCGCTACAGCGACCTGGCGCTGCTCCTGCTCGATCCTCCGCACAAGCGCTACCAGCGGCTGTCGCTCAAGAGCACCCTGTCAAGTTACGAGACCGAACTGGCACAGCTGCAGAAGGCGGGGCCCTCCCTGCCTCCCTCGGCCACCTCCGGCGCCGCCGCGACGAGCGCGCCAAAGCCCCTGAAACAGCCGGCCGCACAGTTGCGGGCGCTCTCGCTGAGGAGGACGATCGGGCCGCTCACGGCTCGTGCCTTCGAAGTGCGCCAGGGCAAGCTGCGCGAGCGGCTCTGGTACGCCGCCGCACTGCCCGTGCCGCCGGCGTCCGTGAGCGGCCTCCTGGCCGGGGCGCTGAGCAAGGCCGGCTCGGGAACTCTCGGCCGCGTGCTCGGAACCCACGCCGATCAGATCCCGCTGCGCGTCGAAGAGCTCGTGGGCCGCCGCTGGACGACAACTCTGCAGACGCTGCACGTCTCGAGGACCAGACCGGGAGCCGCCGAACTGCGAGTGCCCCGCGGCTACAGCTCCGGGACGCTCCTGGACTCCGGCGCCAAGGCAAAAACCTCCGATGTGCCGGCGGACCCGATCCGCTGCGGAACGGGAATCAGCTGCCTGATCCCGCCCCTGTGGGGCCCGGTCAGCGGCCACCCGTCCGTCTGGGCGATCTACTGGGGCCCCCACTTCGCGGAACGCAGCGACGTCGTCAGCTCGCTGAATCATGCCCTCGAGGACTTCACGGGCGATGAATTCGCAGATCCCGCGGCCAGCAGGTTCTGGCAGCCGCTCTCTCAGTACGGCGTCGGTAAAGGGAACCTCCAGGGCTATGACATCGACAGTGGCAAACCTTCCCCCAGCGTCGGCTCCTCGAACGTGTTCGACGTTGCCTGGGAGGTGCTCACGCACCGCTTCCGCCACGGCGAGCCCGACTACTGGTGGCGGTTCGCCGACAACGACCCGATCTACGCCATCTTCGTCGATGAAAGCGAAGTCGACTCGAGCAGCTGGGGCGGATATCACGCCTTTGCGCCGACCGAGGGGTTCCTGTTCGACTTCCTCGTTCACCCCGCGCTGCCGTTCTTCATCGTCAAGGTGCCCGACATCGCCGGACTCTCGATGGACCACGACGGTTCTGCCTATCGCTCGTTCATGGACACGGCGACCGAGCGCGCCTCGCACGAGTTCGCCGAGGCGGCCACCGATCCCTACCCCTTCCTCAGCTGGGCCGACCCGCTCAAGGAGCCGATCTGGGAAAACGGGGAGATCGCGGACATCTGCGAGCTCGGCATCACATACCCCTGGGGCAAGGAGACGCGCATCCAGGCCGGTGGGCTGGCGGTCGCTCCCTATTGGTCAAACGACGCTCACGCGTGTGTTCCGGAAGCGCGCCCGCGGATTCACACCGCCTTTCCTGCGGCCGAAAGCACGGTGAATTGGGACACCGCGGCGACCTTTGTCCTGCAGGGCGAAGACGACTTCGATGGATCGATCCCCGACAGCGAGGTCCGCTGGATCTCGGACCTCCAGGGTGTGATCGGCCATGGCAACGTGTTCTCGACGACGCAGCTCAGCATCGGCGAACACCTGATCTGGGCCGAAGTGAAAGACTCGACAGGCGGCTTCGCCGAAACGACACCCGTCAAGGTCAAGGTCGTCGCCCGGCCCCCGAGCACTCAGATCAACTCACCCGCGGGGGGCACGACGTTCGGCTCCAACCAGGTGATCAACTTCCGCGGCTCCGCCTCCGATCCAAGCGAGGGAGACCTGAGCGCAAGGGCCGTATGGTCGGTCGACGGCACGCAGGTCGGCACGGGCGCCTCGCTGCTGCGCTACCGGATCCCCACCGAAGGGGAACACACGGTGACCCTCACGGTGACCAACGACGCCCACCTGAGTGCGAGCACCTCGATCAAAGTCGAGATCGGGCCGCCCATCAAAGGGCCGAGCGTCAGCATCACCAGCCCCGCAAACGAAGCGGCCTTCCCGGAACTCCCGCCGAAGCCGATCCATTTCACCGGCGTCGCGGAAGGCGTGGAACCGTTCACCTACCGCTGGACCGACGAACCCGGCGGTCTGCTGAGTACCGAACAGTCCTTTGAACACACCTTCCCCGGCTTCTGCGAAATCGTCCCCTACCACATCAAGCTCGAAGTGACCGACGGCGACGGTGAAAAAGGAAGTGATTCCGTCAACATCACCGTCGGCACGATCTGTTGAGCTCTGGCTTAGCTGACGCCCAACAGGCCGGCGCCGTGGTCGGCCACTACGGGGAGTCACCGGGATAACCCGGCCGGCGTGAGCGGCGCTCGCCCGCGTTGACACTCACTCGCCGAGGCTATACGGTCTCGCTCGTGACTATCGGGGGGCTCGCCATCGGCGAGGCACGAAGCATGAGAGTTGCCATCGCGTCGTTCTGCGCGTTGCTCGTGATGGTATTTGCGCTGGTCGGCGCGGCGCGCGCCGGCGCGGCGGTCTGTGGCACTCCGAACGCCTACTCCGCAGCTGTCCTTGCCGATGCTCCGCTGTCCTACTACCGCCTCGACGAGGCGGGCGGCTCGACGATCTGTGACTCCTCCGCCACGCCGACGAACGGTACGTATGGTGCGGGCGTCAGCTACGGGGCCGCCGGCGCCACCTCGGGCGACACGGCGATCACAGCCACGGCCGGGATCGGCAACGCCGGCCCGGGCATCAGCGGCAGCCACGACTTCACCCTCGAGGGCTGGTTCCGTCGCACGACGACCACACAGGATCAGACCCTCGTAGCCATCGGGGCTGCCGGCAAGGGCCACATCGCCGGCCTGAATATCTGGACGACGACCACGGCCGGCAGTTACCCGATCGCCGCCGCGAGCAGCATCGGCCTGGACACCTACGAAAGCATCAACCAGTGGGATACAGCGCCGGCGGGCGTCAACCTCTGGGATGGCAAATGGCACTACGTCGCAGTGACCTACTCGGCGGCCAGCGACGTCGCAACGGCCTACGTCGACGGCCAGAGCCTCGGCACCCGGACGCCGATCGCTCTGAGCATCACCGCCGCGCCGATCCTGCTCGGCCATTGGGTCGACACGGTGATCAATCAACCGCTGATCGGTAATGCCAACGACATCGCCGTCTACCCCACCGCTCTACCGGCGGGCCGCATCGCGGCCCACTACCAGGCGGCCGGGGCGTCTGCAGGCCCGGGCGGGTCATCGACGCAGCTGATCTGCAACTACGAAATCGCCTCATCGGAGGATCTCTGCACAGCAACGGTGGGTGACACCGCAACGCCGCCCACCGCCCCGACCGGCACCGTGAAATTCTCGAGCGCCAGCGGCGGCAGTTTCCCGTTCGGTTCGACCTGCACGCTCGCCGGCAACCCGGCCTCGGGCGCGACCACCAGTTGCTCGGTGTCGTTCATCCCGTCGAATTTCCCGACGGTCTTCCCTCACCTGACCGCAACCTACTCGGGGGACGGGAAACACGGCCCCAGCAGCGGCTCGACCTTCCTCGGTGGCCTCGGCAATGCCAATGAACAGACCCCTCCGCCGACGACGGCCAAGGAAGAAGGACCCGGCCAGATCGGGGTGACCGTCGATGTCCCGGCCTCCGATGCGGCGGTCACCGCCTGCGCGCTCAACGGCGGCGCCAGCGCCGCCTCCGCCGGACTCGGTGCCATCGGCTCCCTCACAGCTTCGCTGCTGGACGCCACGACCTCGTTCACAGATGACGTGGCCCGCACCGCCGGGACCGTCACGCCGGCGCTCGGGGACGCTCTCAACGCGGACCTGCAGGGAGTCTCGGGCGACCTTGGCCAGCTCCAGCAACAGCTGCAGACGATCGCGGGACCATCAACCCCTGCGCTCAGCCTGCCCGCGCTCGAGAGTGCCATAAAAGCATTGATCCCGCACGAGCCCTCCGCACAGGTCCAGGCCGAAATCGAGGCTGCCCTCAAGCAGGTGCTGATCGATCAGACCCAGACACAGAAACTGATCCAGAACCTGCAGAGCCAATGCACCGCCGCTCCTGGCGCGACCAGCTCCTCGATCGCGGCGAGCGCGGCCAAGAAGCATCCCAAGCACGGCCGAGCCCTGGCCGTCGCCCGCCGCCGCAACGTTCACGCCGGGGTTCTGCATCTGAAGCTCCACATGACGCTCGCGAAGCTGAAACGGCTCGCGAAGGGAAAGAAGCACATCACTTTGCTGGTTCCCGTGAACATGGTGCTGCCCAGCGGCCGGTTCAACCACGGCTTCCCGTTGCTGTCCGTGCAACGCGTGACGCTCAGCCTCACCAAACACAAGAAGAAGTAGCCCGGCCTCGAGCCCCTGCCCTGGCCGCAGGCGTTCACCCGGCGACTCTAGACTCGTGGCATGAACCCACTGCTGCAGGATCTACCCGCCCTGACCGGGGGCGTCCTCCCGGCCTCGCAGTTGCAGGACCGGACCGTCCTGGTCGTGAACGTCGCCTCCAGATGTGGTCTGACTCCCCAGTACGAGGGTCTCGAGCGTCTGCAGCAGAAGTACGCCGACCGCGGCTTCACCGTCCTCGGCGTGCCCTGCAATCAGTTCGCAGACCAGGAGCCCGGCAGCGCTGAGGAGATCGTCACCTTCTGCTCGACCACCTACGGCACATCATTCCCGATGACCGACAAGCTGAATGTCAACGGCGAGCAGCGCCACTCCCTCTATGAGCAGCTCGTGCAGACCCCCGACGGAGAGGGCCTCGCGGGAGACGTGCAGTGGAACTTCGAGAAGTTCCTGCTGGCCGCCGACGGGCAGGTGACAGCGCGCTTCCGCCCGACGGTCGACCCCGAGTCAGAGGAGGTCGTCGAGGCGATCGAGGCGGCGATCGCCTGAGCCGCCCAAAGCGCCCCGCTACCTCCTGTTTATGCTCGTGCAATCCCAACGAGCCTGAGGAGGCGCAATAGAACGGATCAGGGGGAATCTGAGCTACGCCAACGTGGCTGCGACGCTGGCGCTGTTGTTCGCGATGAGCGGTGGAGCGATCGCTGCGACGGGCGGCTTTACGGCGGCGTCGAAACCGATCAGGGCCTGCGCAGGCAGCAACGGGGTCTTGAAACTGCAGACCGCCAAGAAGTGCGCAAAGGGCCAGAAGGCGGTGACCTGGAGCCAGACCGGACCGGCTGGCGCCAAAGGAGCTCAGGGAGCTGCCGGGCCGTCGGGCTTGGCTGCGCTCGACGGCGCACCCGTGCCGAGCGCGACGACTGCCCAGACCGCCGGCAACGCTCTCGCGCTGGGCGGGGTTCCGGCATCCGACTTCACGCACAGCGACTGTGGTTCGACGACCGGCCAGGTCAAGGGCTTCGCGATAGTGCCCCGAGAACCCGGTCACACGTTTGTCCCGGTCAGCCCGAGCTACAACTGCAGCGGCGAATCGGTCGAAGTCATGCAGCCTGTGATCGCAACCGCGATCTACATCGTCCGGTTCAAAGGAAACCCCGCCGAGATCGCGATGACGACGACCCTGAACGAACAGCCATGGCCAACCGCGGCGACGGTCAAGCTGAAGGCTCCAGGTGAATGGGAAGTCCAGACAACCCGACAGGAAAACGCTCAAACGGCCATCGCGGAGAACGGCTTTGAGATGCTCGTGCCGTAACGCTCGGCCCCCCCAGATCCAGCTGCCAACCCCGACCCGGGAGGAGTCGACTGACGTGCGGGGAGGCGAGGCCTGCGGACTCGGCGCTTCAGCCCGATGAGGCCCACGGCCCTACTCCGCCGATGTGCTCGACTGAGTAGCGCAGGATGAAGCCGGGGCCCCTCGGGGCGGGGAAATCGGTGGTGGGCGAGATGTAGACCTTGGCCAGGCGGTTGAGCAGGTCCCAGGCCGCCTCGCCCTGCTCGACCGTGGCGCGGGCACGGACCACCGCATACGGGTTCAGGAAGGCCTCGCGGTCGCGCGGCGCCTCGAAGGAGAGCACCACGCGAGGGTCGCGTTCGACGTTTCGCACCTTCAGGTAGCGGCCCATGTGAGCGCTGAGGATGTCCTCTCCGTCGAGGCCGATCCAGATGACCGTGACCTGGGGGCTGCCGTCGGCGTTGATCGTGCTCAGGTGGGCCAGTGGCCCCGCCTCGATCAGCTCTCGCAGATCGGTAGGAAGTCTGCTCATCTGCCTGTCCTTTCTCGCGTGGCCCGCTCGCGCAGCTCGATTCTCCTGATCTTGCCCGTCAGGGTCTTCGGGAGTTCATCGGTGAACTCGATCTCCCGCGGGTAGGCGTAGGCGGAGAGCCGTTCGCGGACGAATGCCTTGATCGCGTCCGCCAGCTCCGGGGAGGGCTCGTGGCCGTCGGCGAGGACGACGAAGGCCATCACGATGTTCCCGCGGCGCTCGTCGGGGGCCGCCACGACGGCGGCCTCCCTGACGGCCTCGTGCTCGAGGCAGACCGACTCCACTTCAAACGGCCCGATCCGGTAGCCGGCGGCGATGATCACGTCGTCGGCTCGGCCCTCGTACCAGACGTAACCCTCTGCATCCATCCGAGCGGCGTCCTTGGTGTGGAACCACTCGCCGCCGAAGGTCGCCTCGCTCTCCTCCTCCAGGCGCCAGTAGCCGAGCGGGTAGTGCGGGTTCGTCCGGGCGCGCAGGCAGATCTCCCCGCGCTCGCCCTGCGCGACCTCGTGCTCATCCTCGTCTAGGATCGCCACCTGCCAGCCGGGCATCGGCCTGCCCATCGAGCCTTCGCGGACCTCCATGAAGGGAAAGTTGGCGCACAGCGGATAGGACTCGGTCAGGCCGTAGTAGTCAAGGACGGTGACCCCGTACTGCTCACGAAACCACCTGATCGCCTCGGGGTTCAGCGGCTCGCCGGCGGAGCAGACGATCCGGAACTGCTGCGGGTAGCGGGTGCCGGCGTCGGTGATCGACATCATCGAGCGAATCGCCGTGGGAGTCCCGAAGACGTTGCCGACCTCGTGGCGGGAGAGGAAATCCAGCGTCTTGTGGGGGTCGAAGCCGCCCTCGCGCTGGTAGACACACTGCACCGCGCCGAGGCGCCAGGGCCCCAGTAGTGG
Organism: uncultured Solirubrobacteraceae bacterium; assembly: GCA_963744035.1. Taxonomy (GTDB): domain Bacteria; phylum Actinomycetota; class Thermoleophilia; order Solirubrobacterales; family Solirubrobacteraceae; genus Palsa-744. The sequence goes on from CAVURZ010000004.1 coordinate 509,575, forward strand.
GCAGATCCCCGCTGCCCAGGCCCACTCACCCATGCCGTGGAAGCGCTCGCCGTCGCGGATGTCGTGGCAGTAGCGGAACTCCTCGTGGGCCAGGATGTAACGGTGGGCGTGGACGATGCCCTTGGCGAGCCCCGTCGTACCGGAGGTGTAATAGAGCTGGGCCGGGTCGTCGGCCAGCGTCTGGACCGGCTCGAACTCGCTCGAGGCACCCGCCAGCGTCTCCTCGTCGAGGACGAGGATGGGAGTCGTGACGTCATCACCGAAGCGCCCGACGTTCGCCGCGTCGGTCACCAGGACGGCCGGCTCGGCGTCCCGGAGACGGTGGCGGATGCCCTCATCCCCGTAGAGAACGGACATCGAGAGCAGCAGCGCCCCGAGCTTCCATGTGGCGAAGAACATGCCCGCGGTCTCGGGCGTGGGCGGAAGCACGACGGCGACCCGGTCCCCCCGTTTGACGCCCTGCGCCGCAAGTACGTTGGCGCACCGATTTGACAGATCCTGAAGCTCGCCCCAGGTGACTTCGCGCACCGCGCCGGAGAAGTGCTCGTGGATCATGGCGAGCTTCTCGCGCGGATGGCGGTCGCAGATATCGACTGCGATGTTGTAGTGCGTCGGCACCTCCCATCGGTGCTCGGCGCATGCGATCTCGTAAGAGTCCCCACTCTTTGGCATCGGCCCTGCTCCTTCCTCGGGAGTTCCATCTTCAGAGTTGCAGAGTCCGCTGGGGGATACTCCCGTCACGGCTGAGGGCTTTGACAGCAGGGGTCACCGCCCCGGCGACGTTACGGCGACTGGGTCAAGAGGTGAGGTGGATCTTCCTCATCACGAAGCTGCCGGACCCGCTGAAGCCGTTGGGCGCGAAGCTGACCCCGAGAGTCAAGTGGTAGTTGCCGGGCCTGGTGGTCTCTCGACCTCCGGCCGCCCCGACCCCTTGGTAACACGCAAGGTGGCCGGGCAGCTTACCCGTGATCCGCAAATGTCCGTCGACGGCGGTCGCCGTGCCTACCCTGCCGACGCAGTTGGTGGGCGAGGCGCCACCGGGCAGAACCTCGACAGCCAGCTCGAGCGTGTAGTGGCCGGGCTTCAGGCCGGAGGCACGCACCGTTATGTGCGAGCCGACCCTGGCTGCCGCGGGCGCGCTCATCGTCGCCGCGGCGAGCGCGGACGGGCGCCCCCAAACCGAGCCCAAGAACTACCAGGATGGCGACACGCTTCATGCTCGACAACCTTCGGTCGGGGAACAAGACCGCCCAACAGTATCGACGCGCTAAGCCGCTAGGCGAACACGGTCACGTAGAGATTCGCCGTGGTGGTAACCCCATGAGGCGAGATCACCTCGGCCGTCACCACCACCTGCGTAGACCCACTCGCCACCGTCGGAAACGTGATCTGCGCGGAACATTCGCCTTCGATCGATTTCGACGTGCACAGCTGCACGCCGTTGTAGAGCAGCGCGACCGACCAGCCCGGCGGCATCGGTGCGGTGCCTGACCGGGCCGCGTAGAGGAAGCTCTGGCCCGAGCTGGAGTCATCGCTGCAATGAGGCGACGGCGACGCGCACGATTCCGAGGCGACTGTGCGGCTGGTGTATGCGGACCCGCCGCCGCTTGCACCGAGCACAAAGATCCCGCCTGGCAGCGGCGTCCAGTAAACCGAGACTGCCTTTGAGACGGCCAGCCTGCGGTTGCCCGACACAAGAGCGAGCTCATAGCCGACCGGCCCGCCGATGCCCGGTTCGGTGATCGCCACAGTGGCGTGGCCGCCGGACAGCCGTACCGGCGTGCGCAGTGCCCGGAACGACTCGGCTGGGCGCTTCGCCAGCAGCTGCAGCTTCGCACCGGCCGGCAGCCGGCCTTTGTATCCGGCTCTGAGATGCCCGACGGTCTTCGCTTCGATGTAGGGCGTCGAGCGCCCGCCGATCAAGCCGCTCGGCATACCGACCGTTTCGAGCGTCGGACGGGTGGCAGCCGAAGCCGCCGTTGAGATGCCGGCCAGGGCTCCTGCGAGCACGATCGTCGCCACCAGTCTTCTCATACGTCGATCATACGCAGGGGACCATGCGGGGCGCGAGGGCGGGGGAACATGGTGGGCTACTCTTCGCACTCTTGGAGCGGTTGCGCATACCCATTCTGCTGGCCGTGCTCCTCGGCACCCTGGGCGCCGCGGTCACCGACGCCGGCGCAGCCACGCGCTCGTGGTCCGCACCGCAGACCCTGACCCCGAGCGCCAACGCGTCCGGTCGCTCGCAGGTGAGTCTCGCCCCCAACGGTGATGCGATCTCGTTGTGGTCGATCGGCTACGGGGTGAAAGGCGCCGTCCGTGTCGCGGGAGTTCGGCCGTTATTGACCGAAGCTCATGAGGTGGTCCAGGCCGCGATTCGGCCCGACGGGGGCGCCTACGGGACGGTCCAGACCCTGTCAAACCCCGAAGCCGCCGCCTACGCCGAGGGCATCGCGACAGCTGCGGACGGCGAAGCGATCGCGGTCTGGCAGCAGGACCAGGCCGGCGAATCGACCGTTCGGCGAAAAATCTGAGGTCGAGTATGCGATCCGACCGGCGGGCGCGAGCGCCTTCGGTGCCCCGACTGTCCTAACGGAACCGCACGTCGCCGGCGGAGAAGGCGACATTGCGATGAACCCGGCCGGTGAAGTCGTGATCGCCTGGAGCGCAGCCCAGGAAACGGAGATCCAGTACGTGACCCGGCCCGCCGGCGGATCGTTCAGCGCCGTCAGCACCGTGAAAGCGCCCGTGGGGACGGAAGTCGACGACGTCCACGATGCGATCGACGCGGCGGGCGACGCCGTGATTTCCTGGAACACCGACGCGGAACCAGCGCCGAAAACCTACACCGGCAAGATCGAAGCGATCCAGCGCCCCCACGGCGAAGCCTTCGGGGCGCCGGTTGATCTGAGCGCGACGAACGTGCGGGACTACTCGCCCGAGCCTGCCATCGACGGATCGGGCAACGCGACGCTCATCTGGATCGCCGCGGAAGAAGACCCGGAAACGAAACACCCTGGCTACAAGGTGCAGGCGCGGACTCTCTCGAGCACGGGCACGCCCGGCTCCACGACGCAGACCCTCTCGACGTTTGGCGTGCTGCCCGAGGAACCGAGGATCGGCGCGGACGAGGCCGGCGAAGTGACGGCCGTCTGGACCCACGTCGTGGGGTCCTCGATCGGGGCCGAAGCGGCCATCCTGCCGACCGCCGGCGGCAGCTTCGAACCGGCGAGCGTCCTTGACCCATCCGACGGGTCGTTCTCGTCCGTGGCCGTCGCCGTCAGTGAAACTGGGGAGGCCATGGCGATGTGGTCACACCTCGTCACCGCTGAACCCGCACCCCGGACCGAACAGCTCCTGGAGGCCACGAGGACACCCGGAGGAACCTTCGCACCGGCGGTCGCCGTGTCAGGGGTGGGACCCGGATTCTTCTCGCCGTCGATAGCGCTCGACACGGCAGGCGATGCCGCGGCCAGCTGGTTCGTTTTCGGCGAAAGCGCGATCTACGAGCAGACGTCCAACTTCGTCGTGCCGGCCCCGCCCGCGGCGGTCATCGAAACGCCTGGCGCCGGCGTCCCAACCAACACACAGGCGACAAGCACGCCGCCGGCGTTCACGCTGTCGTTGCGGGTCGTCAAGCCCTCTCTGGCCAAGCTCCGCAAGGGCACCCCGCTCAAGGTGACCTGCACGCTCACCGCGCCAGGGACCTGCACCGTCCGGCTCCTGATCTCAGCGGCGTCGGCCCGGAAGCTCGGATTCCATGTCCCCAAGCACGCCAAGACGGTCACCATCGGGACCGTCAAGATCAGCCTCGCGGTGGCTGGCTCCAAGGCGGCGTCATTGAAGCTGAGCGCCTCGGCGCTCAGGATCATCAAGCACGACCGGCGCCCGTTGAGCCTCCAGGTCATCGCCGGCGCCGGGTCCTCGGCCGGTGTGACCGCCAGCCTGCGCCCGCTCGCACTGAGCATTCACTAGCCCGCGCCGAGGCCGAGCGGTCAGTACGGAGCAGTAGGGTCCCGGGGCATGAAGCAGCTGCAAGGACACGCGAGCGCCACGGTCGGTGCGAGCACCGAGGAATGCCTCGCCGCGCTGTCAGCGGTGGACCAGTACCCGGCCTGGTATCCGGACGTCGTTCAGTCCGTCGAGGTGCTGTCGAGAGGAGACGACGGCCTGCCGACCCGCGCACAGGTCAACCTCCACGTCTCCGTTGGTCCGGTCAAGCAGGACTTCCAGCTGCTGATGGACGTGTCCGTCGCGCCACCGGACAAGGTGACACTCTCGCGGGTTCCCAACGACGACTCCGACGAGCATGCCTTTGATGTTGCCTGGAAGGTCGAGGACCAGGGCGAGAGCCGGCGCATCAGCCTCGCGCTCGACGCCTCCTTGGACGTGCCGCGGTTTCTCCCGCTGGGGAGCATCGGCGATGACCTGGCCGCCGGCTTCGTCGACGCGGTGGCCCGGGAACTGCAGCCCGAGGCATAACTCTCGCAGCGTCTCGCTCTGGCGCACCCATCTAGCTACTGCCGGGCCCTCCGCTAAGGCTTGAGAGGTAGGCGCGTCGAGGTTCCAGATGGATGAAACTCGAGCGCATCACCAAGACGCGGCGCAGCCGCGTCCCCTTGTACCGGACACTGATGACGGGTGCGTGCGCTTGCGTAATCTCGGGGATCTGCGCGATCAACCCGGGGATGTTGGCGGCCCAAAAGCCTGCGCTTTCCTGCGAGAAGGCCGCGTTTACGGGGCGCGCTGGATTTGCGCGGCCGCCTCTGTGTCGAAAAGGAACCAATACAACCCCGCGAGCGCCCGTCTCGCGCGGACACCCCGGGAGGCGTGGTCCGAAAGGCTTCACAGGCCTTCCCGGCCTCCGTGGACCGGAAGGCTTTCAGGGGCTCGCCGGGCTGAAAGGAGTCGAAGGCACCGCCGGAGCAAGAGGTGCAGAAGGCCCGACGGGCCTCAAAGGCACGACAGGGGCCACCGGAGCGAACGGGGCTGAAGGAACGCCCGGACGCGCAGGCATAACGGGCGAAACCGGCGCGACCGGCGCAAAAGGCCAACCCGGAGCTGAAGGAGCGCAGGGCGCGACGGGCTCCACAGGAGCTAGTGGAACCACGGGACTTGAAGGAGGCCGCGGCGCCACGGGACCAGCCGGGGCCGAAGGGCGCACAGGAGCAGCAGGAGGCCAAGGCGCCATGGGAGCGACAGGCGCCAGAGGACTCCCGGGAACCGAAGGCGCGACGGGTGCCGAAGGCCGGACGGGCGCGACTGGAGCGACCGGAGCTGAAGGTGCCACGGGGGCGACGGGACTCGAAGGAACCCAGGGAATCGCAGGAGCCGGAGGAGCAACCGGAGCTCAGGGCGTTGAAGGCGCCGCAGGCATACAAGGAGCGGAAGGGGCCGAGGGTTTGACCGGCGCGACGGGACACGAAGGGATCGCGGGAGCTCAGGGCGTCGAGGGCGCGACCGGCGCCACAGGACTGGAAGGAGCCCGAGGCATCGCAGGAGCCGACGGGACCGCAGGAACACCAGGAGCCCAGGGCGTTGAAGGCGCCGTAGGCCCCGAAGGCATTGCAGGCGCCACGGGAACCCAAGGCACCACTGGCGCCTCAGGACCCGCAGGAGCAACGGGAGCCCAGGGCGTTGAAGGCGTCGCGGGGACGACCGGAGCCGAAGGGCCGACAGGCGCAACCGGCGCCGCGGGAGCTGAAGGCGCCGCAGGACTCGAAGGAGCCCAAGGCACCACAGGAGCTACCGGATCACCAGGAACGCAGGGCGCTCAAGGCGCAACCGGCGCCGCGGGAGCTGAAGGCGCCGCCGGAGCCCAGGGCGCTGAAGGCGCTGAAGGCACCGAAGGCACCACAGGAGCTACAGGAGCTACAGGAATCCAAGGCATTGAAGGCGCAACCGGCGCGACAGGAGCTGAAGGCGCCGCAGGCACGACCGGAGCCGAAGGGCCGACAGGCGCAACCGGTGCGACAGGCGCCGCGGGAGTTGAAGGCCCTTCCGGCGCACCGGGAGCCCGGGGCGTTGAAGGCGCCGCGGGCACGACCGGAGCTCAAGGCGCTGCAGGACCACCAGGAACCCAGGGCGTTGAAGGCGCCGCAGGCACCACAGGAGCTCAAGGCGCTGCAGGACCACCAGGAACCCAGGGCGTTGAAGGCGCCGCAGGCACCACAGGAGCTACAGGAGCTATAGGAACCCAAGGCATTGAAGGCGCAACCGGCGCCGCGGGAGCTGAAGGCGCCGCAGGATCACCGGGAGCCCAGGGCGCTGAAGGCGCCGCAGGCACCACGGGAGCCGAAGGGCCGACAGGCGCAACCGGCGCGACGGGCGCCGCGGGAGTTGAAGGCGCCGCAGGACTAGAAGGAGCCCAAGGCACCACAGGAGCTACCGGATCACCAGGAACCCAGGGCGTTCAAGGCGCAACCGGCGCCGCGGGAGCTGAAGGCGCCGCCGGATCACCGGGAGCCCAGGGCGCTGAAGGCCTGGCGGGCGCGACCGGAGCCGAAGGTCCGACAGGCGCAACCGGCGCGACGGGCACCGCGGGAGCTGAAGGCGCCGCAGGACTAGAAGGAGCCCAAGGCACCACAGGAGCTACCGGATCACCAGGAACCCAGGGCGTTCAAGGCGCAACCGGCGCCGCGGGAGCTGAAGGCGCCGCCGGATCACCGGGAGCCCAGGGCGCTGAAGGCCTGGCGGGCGCGACCGGAGCCGAAGGTCCGACAGGCGCAACCGGCGCGACGGGCGCCGCGGGAGCTGAAGGCGCCGCAGGCAGGACCGGAGCCGAAGGGCCGACCGGCGCGACAGGCGACCGCGGGAACTGAAGGCGCCGCCGGAGCACCGGGAACCCAAGGCGTTGAAGGCCTGGCGGGCGCGACCGGAGCCGAAGGGCCGACTGGCGCAACCGGCGCGACGGGCGCCGCGGGAGTTGAAGGCGCCGTAGGACTCGAAGGACCCCAAGGCACCAGAGGAGCTACCGGATCACCTGGAACCCAGGGCGTTCAAGGCGCAACCGGCGCCGCGGGAGCTGAAGGCGCCGCCGGAGCACCGGGAGCCCAAGGCGTTGAAGGCGCCACAGGAGCTCAAGGCGCTGCAGGATCACCGGGAGCCCAGGGCGCTGAAGGCGCCGCAGGCACCACGGGAGCCGAAGGGCCGACCGGCGCGACAGGCGCCGCGGGAACTGAAGGCGCCGCCGGAGCACCGGGAACCCAAGGCGTTGAAGGCCTGGTGGGCGCGACCGGAGCCGAGGGCTCTGCAGGCGCCGCGGGCGCAACCGGCGCAACCGCGCAACCGGCGCAACCGGCGCAACCGGCGCAACCGGCGCAACCGGCGCAACCGGCGCAACCGGCGCAACCGGCGCCGAAGGGCTCGCAGGTGCCGCGGGCGTTCAAGGCGCAGCAGGACTCGAAGGAGCCCAGGGCATCGCAGGGGCTCAGGGCGTTGAAGGCGCCGCGGGCGCAGCCGGCGCCGCCGGCGCAACAGGCGCAACAGGCGCCGAAGGGCCTCGCGGTGCCGCAGGCGCCCAAGGCGCAACGGGAACCGGAGGAGTCGAAGGCACCGCCGGAATACAAGGAGCCCACGGCGCCCAGGGGGCCGAGGGATCGACCGGCGCGACAGGACTCGAAGGAGCCCAAGGCATCGCAGGGGCAGCAGGAGCAACAGGAGCTCAGGGCGTTGAAGGCGCGACAGGACCCGCCGGCGCTGAAGGTCCAGCGGGACTCGCAGGCGCCAAAGGGATCACAGGACTCGAAGGAGTTCAAGGAACCGCGGGAGCCACGGGCGCCACAGGCGCCGAAGGAGCACCGGGTGCCGGGCCCCGAAGGACGAGCTGGGCTCCAGGGGCTGGCCGGACCCGAAGGCACCCATGGTGTCGCAGGCCCCGAAGGCCCCGCCGGAGCGAACGGCGCGATGGGCGCGACCGGAGAGACGGGCCCGGAAGGGTCCGTCGGCGCCAAAGGCCTGGAAGGCGGGACTGGGCAAGTGGGTCCGGAAGGTCCGCGCGGGCTGAACGGCCCGGCAGGCGTCCCCGCACAGCTGGCGTTTGCCGAGTTCTACGCGCTGATGCCGCCTGACAACGCGGCGACCGTCGCAGCCGGCATGCCCATCGAATTTCCTCGCACTGGCCCGGCGGCAGGCGGTATCGCTAGACAAGATGCGACGGAATTCGTGATCCCGGAAGTCGGTGTATATGACGTGTCCTTCACGGTTTCGGTGACCGAGCCGGGCCAGTTCGTCATCGCCCTCGACTCCGGGAGCGGCATGACTGAACTGCCCTACACGGTGGCCGGCAGGGCCACGGGTGCCTCGCTGATCTCTGGCGAGGCCCTGGTCAGGACCACTGTGCCGAACTCAACCATCGAGCTTCGCAACCCCGCAGGGAACACTCCGGCGCTCACAATCACCCCGGTGGCCGGCGGAACCCACGCCGTCGCCGCGTCACTCGTGATCCAGCAGGTCGGCTAGGCCACGACTCTGCGCGCCGTGGCCACTGAGGTCAGGAAGCCCGGCGGCGAGGCAGCGCCGGAGCATCCTCGGCCGGGGCGCGGCCTTCGTCCTGCGTCTTGATCGCCTCGTAGACCTCCGTGCGGTGCACGGCGACGTCGGCTGGGGCCTGGATGCCGATGCGGACTTTGCCGTTGTGAACCGACAGCACGACGACTTCGATGTCGTCGCCGATCATCACGGACTCGTCGGCAAGTCGGGTCAGTACGAGCATGGCTGGAGCACAGGGTTGACGTTCATAACTCTATTGGGAGCTTAGCGTCGTGTTGTGCAGGGATGCGTAAGTGCGTATCTTTGGAACGACGCGACGATGAGCCCGGCGGCAAAAACATCATCTGTGCAGCAGGTTCCTTCGTTCCTCGTTGCGTTGGTGGTGGCCCTCCTGCTGTTGCTCGCGGGCCTCGTCGTGACCTCCCAGGCACGCGCCTCGAGCGGCGAAGAAGAAGTCATCGCCACCCCCAGCGAACAGACGGTCACGCCCCCGGAAGAAGCAACGCAGCCGGCCGCCGAAGAAACCGCCGCGCCGCCCAGCGAAGCGGCCCCTGTGGAAGCCGAAGCCGCTGCGCCTGCGGCCCAGGAAGCAGAAGCCACGCCCCCGGTTCTTGAAGAACCGCCCGTGCCGCCCGCCGAAATCCCGCCGGCCGAAGTTGTGCCCCCGCCAGAAGAAATCCCACCGCCGCCTCCGGCGATCGAAACGCCGGCCCCCGTGGAAGAAGTCGCAGTCGCCGAAACGCCGCCGCCCGTGGAAAAGCCGGCCGAACCTGTCGAACAGGAAACGAAGGTCACCGGCAAGGGAGCCACCGAAGGCTCCACGAGCCAGGAAGCGCCGACGATCTCGCAGGCAACGACGCCGACGACCGTCCCCGTCCCGGCCATCACCCCGCCCCAGTCCGGCACCGCCCCGGAAGTCGCTGCCGCGTTCTGGCCGAGCGAAACGCCTGTGGCGCCTACCTCGCCGAGACTGCCAAAGCGCCGGCAGGTGTCCCCCGGGTGTGCGCTGGCCGCTCCATTTGCGAGCAGCTGCTCCGCCGGCTGGCTGGCTCTCAGCCCTCAGACAGCGACGCCGAGCAGTTTCGCGATCGGCTCGGTGGCGACCCCCACACAGATCGCCGAAGGCGAAACGCCCGGGGTGATCCACCCCGGCAACACCCCGCTTGAAAACCCGCCGTCGGCGCCGACGCCGAGCCCCGAACCCGGTGGCTCGGGCGGGGTCTCGGCTGCGGGTGGCAGCTCGGGCTCCTCCTGCTCGGCCTGCACATCATCGGGCCCCAAACTTCCGCGCCTGCAGATCTCGAGCCGAGCAGTGCTCGTGGATCAGCCCTCATGGCGCACGCCGTTCTTCGTTCTGGTTCCAGAGCGACCGGGCTAGCTCCTCTCCCGGTCACTCACCCCTCCGGCGCGGTCCTTCTCGACCGGCCGGCAACCAGTTCTGAAACGTCTCGAGAGGAGCAGTTCATCGATGAAACGTCATTTGACATTGGCGACCCGGCGCGAGTATGCGCGCCGACAGGTCGAGCTGGCAGCAGTTCCAGGAGCCGTCCCGCCTGACGAGGACAGCCACAGCATCCTTGCCCTCCAGCGGCCGGATCTTCCGCCGAACGCGTCCGTGGGCGTGCCCGAGTGGAAACACCGGCTGGTCCTGACGGGCAGGCTGGACCGACACTCGGCAGCTGACCTGGCCGACGAGATCGAGTGCCTGCGCCAGGAAGGCGTCACCGCGCTCACCCTGGACGTCGGCCAGCTCGACGGGATCGACTCGCCCGGAGCCCAGGTGATCGCAACCCAGGGCTCCCTGTTCGAGCAGGAGGGACGGCGCTTCTCGGTGATCCCCGGGACGCTGCTGACACCGGACCTGACAGGTCAGGGACGGGTGCGGAACCTGATGGTCGGCTCTTCGACCGAAGGCAGGACCAAGGCCCCTCGGTTCACAAAAGCTCGTGGTAAGGGCCCGACCCTGGTTCGGTCCACGACGATGATCCAGCACCTGACCCCTTACCTGCAAACCGCGGGGGGCTGACCGCGACCCTGGTTACCGGGCCACCCGTCCCGCCTGTCGCGTCGCCTCCCTGGCGACCGTCATCTCTCCCAGCGGGACGGGACCCGGGAACTGGGCTTTATCTACCCCGCCTCACGCCCCGTCATTCACATATGGCTGATAGGGCCTGCAGGGCTCGTTGCGCAGGCTCGGACATGGCGGCAATGCCGTCGGGATGCTCAGGCCGGGCACGATCGGCAGGGTCAGGCTGGACGGCATGCTCGGCGAGAATGCGATCGACTCGTTGGCCGTGCCTCCCGCCGGCTGGGTCTGGGCGAAGGCCCACACCGGCTGGCTCCCGTTGGGCGCCGAGATGGTCACCCGGATGCGGCGAGCCGGCCCGGTAGGCGTGCCCCTCGAAATACAGCGGGATGGTCAGCGGCACGTACTGCCCGGCCGGCATCGGTTCCACATCGGAGGGGAGCATCGTGGGGATCGGCTGCAGGACCGTCGGCTTCTGCTTGAGGATGTTTTTCGCATTGGTGGCAAGCTTGCGCTCGCTGGCTCGCAGCCAGCCGTTCTGCACGAACGTCTCGTTGCCGTCCGGGCGCACCTCGCTTACGGTCGCCTGCAGGTCGACGTCGGGGGTCGAGGACTTCACCCACAGGTGGACCGCCCCGCCGCCCACCGCGGTGGTGTTCACGGCGAGCGGCGCCGAGACATAGGACACGGCTGACCCCGCCGGGGGCTGGGCCCAGTTCCATTCCCACTGCGAGGCGTTCCCCCACAGGCCGCCTCCGCCGGTGTTGGGGCCGAAGTCCGTCGCCGGAACCGCGCTGGCGTCGGAGGTGTAGCTGTCGGCCCCTTCCCCGGTCTGCTGCGCGTTGAGCGAGCCGCCGGCGCCGAGATACCAGGACTGGGCCTTGGTGCCGGGGACCGGGAACTTGGAGAACGTCTGTTCATAGCCCGGGTAGGGGTCGCCGGCCGTCGTGGTCCCAAGCGGCGAGGCACCCGCCCCGCTGTCGAACAGCACCCGGATCTGTGGCAGCGCTTCGAATTCCGCCAGCGCCGATTCGTAGCTCGGGTCGAGCTGAATCGGATCGGCCGGCAGCGTCACGACGTCGGTTTTGGGCAGACCCATGGCTTCGTCGTAGATGACCGGTGATGCCGCGTGGACGACCGCCGAGTCGACCAACGGGGCCTGGTGGGCGACGTAGAGCTCCAGGAAGTCATACAGGCGGTCATAGGTCCACGGATCCAGCGAGTCGATATGCGCACCGTTGGTGAACGTGAACCACTTCTTGTCGGTGCCCGTGAAGTGCTGCGCCAGGTCGGCGCAGTGTCCACCGGTCTGCTCGTCCTCCCATTGGCAGGCCAGGAAGGTCGGCACGTCGATGTTCTTCACAAACGACACGGGATCCAGGGGGTCTGCGATCTTCGGGTTGTAGGTCGCGTTGGCTTTGATCTTTTCCATCAGGTCGTTGGCCTCGCCGTGCAGGACCTGGTTGGCCGCGCAGGTCGTGTCGCCTTCCTGGATCTTTTCGTAGGCCCAGTGCTGGCCTTCGGTCGGGCCGGCCGGTTCGGCGTTCTGCTGGCGCTCTTTCGCCCATTCGACGGCGAAGCCGGTGTTCAGGACGCCACCCGGGTAGAGCGTCGTGGCGGTGGCGTCGATCGTTGACATCGGCGCGATCGCCTCGAGGTCCGGCGGGCGCAGCTGCGCGGTGAACAGCTGGCTGATGGCCCCGTAGGAGATGCCCAGCATGCCGACCTTGTGGCCGAGCACCCACGGCTGGTGGGCGATCGTCTCGATCACGTCGTAGCCGTCGAGGTTCTGCATGTGTTCGAAGAAGTCATAGGCCCCGCCGGAGCAGCCGGTGCCGCGCATGTTGACGTCGACGACCGCGAAGCCCATCAGGTTGGCCAGCACTGCGATCCCGTTTTCCGGGCCGGCCGGGTCGGCGTAGCCGTAGCCTGAGTACTCGATGATCGTCGGGTAGGGCGCCGTGTAGGGAATCGTCGGCACGCCGGGGATCGGCAGCGTCGGGAAGTGGAACATCGACGGCACGCCCGGCTCGCCCGCGGGGCTGGTGGGCGGATGGACGTCGATCGACAGCTGCGTGCCGTCGCGGGTGGTCAGGTAGGTGTAGCCGTTGTCGGGGATCGACTGTTCATAGATGCTCGGATCCCACGGTGCGGCCGTGTCCTTGTGAACGGTCAGGGGAGCCGAGGTTTCACCCGTCGCGGGGACGCTGACGCTGTAGTTCTTGCCGGGCTTCACTTCGCGGAACAGGAGCCCGCCGAGCGAGTCGGCTTTCTGCGTGGCCACAGTGGCACCCTTTTTCAGCAGCGATGCCTGGGCGTTCGGCGCGAGGCCCGTCACGTAGACCTGTTCAGCGCTCCCCTGGGCGTTGAAGGCGGATGCTCCGGCGGCAGCGATCAGGCAGATCAACGCCACCGTGAACGCGGACATGACCGCTACCAGACGAACTCCCCCGGACCGCTTGGCTCCCATCGACTTCCCCCATCCGCGCACACGCGCAAACTCACCCCCGGCCCCTCCACCCGGGCCCGGCGCTGCCGGGTTGTGGCCTGTTTACCCGCGCGGCCGAGTTCTAACCATCGATATCGAGTGGGATGCTCAGCTGCGTGTGGCGACGTTCAGTCCGCCGTCCACCACCAGCGGCTGGCCGGTGACGTAGCTGGCCTCATCGCTCAGCAGGAAGGCCGCACAGGCCGCCACCTCCCAGGCGGTGCCCTGACGGCCGGCGGGGATGCGCACCGCGGCACGGCCGGGATTTAGGCTCGTGGCGAGGCGCCCGAGGGAGGTGTCGATCAGGCCGGGCACCAGCAGGTTCACGCGGATGCCCGGCGCGCCCTCGACCGCGGCGTTGCGGCAGACCGCCTGCAGAGCGGCCTTGGAAGCGGCATAGGCAGGGATCGGCATCGACTCGAGGCCGGCCAGCGAGCCCACAAGCACGACCGAGCTGCCCTCGCCGAAGCGCTCGAGCGCCAGCTTGCAGCCGAGGAAGTGCGATCGCAGGTTCACCGCCATGACCTGGTCCCAGTCCTCGGCGCTGGTCCCCGCGAAGCCCATCCCGGCCCCCACACCGACGTTCATCACAAGACCGTCCAGGCCGCCCAGGCCTGCGGCGGCCTCGTCGAAGACCTGCCGCAGCGCCGACTCATCGGCCGCGTCGCCGATCGCCGTCACGCAGGTGCCGCCGTCGGCTCGGACCAGCTTCGCCGTTTCCTCAGCGCTGTCGCTGTCGATGTCGGCGACCGCAATCTCGGCGCCTTCGCGGGCGAGCAGAATCGACATCGCCCGGCCGTTGCCGATCGGCGGGTCCTCGATGCCGCGGTCCTGCTGGCCGGCGCCGACGATCAGCACCCGCCGGCCCGCCAGGCGCGTGGCTCTGACTCTCTGCTGCTCCTCGTCGTGGTTCACCCTCGCCCCCTGCCCTTGCCCGCACCGGAGTACTCGCTCACCGCGCGATCGTAATCCCGGCGGCGGCCGCTCAGCCGCCTTCGGTGTTTTCGAGTTCGTGCTTCAGCCGTTCGTTTTCCCGTTCGGCTTTGTGCAGGGCCGTTTCGGCTTCGACCCGTCTTTCTTCGTTGACGGTGTTCGTCGGCGCCGGAGCGGTCACGGTGCGTTCGATGGTCTTCGGCTGCACGACCGTGCTCGAGTGAGTCACGGTCTGTGTGGCCACCGGGCCTGAGTGCTGGCTGCCCGATTCTCCTTTGTCGCCGATCAGGTAGCCGAGCAGGCCACCTATGAGCAGCGCCAACAGCGCGACGATCAGGACGGGCCAGGGGTTGTCGGTCCAGGAGGGATCGACAGGGTAGACAGGGGGCACCGGTTCGACGACCCGCTCGACCACCGGGGGTGCGAGGGGAACTCGCGGCGGGACGGGCGCACGCAGCGGCCGCGTCGGCTCGGTCGGCGGCCCTGGTGGCGGTTGTCCTGGGGGTTCTGCGGCCATTGGTCCTCCCTACCCCTCATCGTTCGGCCGCCAAACCCTCCCCCGCGCCGCAAGCGGCGGGATTACAAACGAGCGTCGCCGGGCAAGTTCGTGTCCGAGTGGCGGGGAGCTCGGACATAGCAAGCACGGCGCGAAGGGCCAGGCTGGGCGGCGAGGCCGCCGTCAGCCGCGACGAGTTCGCCTGGCCGGCGCGGGCGGGGCTGGCTGCCCGCGGACTGGTCTACGGGGTGATCGGGCTGCTGGCCATCGAGGTTGCGACGGGCTCGGGTGGAAAGGACACGAACCAGCAGGGTGCCCTGCAGACGATTGCCCAGCAGTCCTTTGGCGAGTTCCTGCTGATCGCCGTCGCGGCGGGACTGGCCGGCTACGCCGCGTGGCGGTTGACGGTCGCCGCGGTCGGCCACGGGCAGCGGGAGAACTACAGCGCCTTTGAACGCATCTCCGCGGCCGCCAGCGGACTGGTCTATGCAGCGCTGTGTGTCACCGCGGTGAAAATCCTGGCCGGCTCCAGCAGCGGGAGCAACTCCAAGGCCCCCAGCAGCGCCACCGCCGGGGTGCTCGGCTGGACCGCCGGGCCCGAGCTGGTCGCGCTCGCAGGAGTTGTCCTGATCGGCGTCGGCATCTACCAGGGCTATAAGGGCCTGGCCGCGAAGTTCCTCGACGAAGCCG
The DNA here is from genome assembly GCA_963744035.1 of uncultured Solirubrobacteraceae bacterium. Taxonomy (GTDB): domain Bacteria; phylum Actinomycetota; class Thermoleophilia; order Solirubrobacterales; family Solirubrobacteraceae; genus Palsa-744. The sequence goes on from CAVURZ010000004.1 coordinate 524,698, forward strand.
ACACCGGGCGCATGGGCCGTGGCGCCCAGCACCTGTACACGCTCGCGGGTGTCTTCGGGCACCTGGCCCGCGCGATCGTCTTCCTGTTGGTGGGATACGGCCTGATTCGCGCCGCGATCGACTACGAACCCCGCCGGGCGATCGGCCTCGACGGGGCGCTCAACGAACTCGCCCGGAACTCCTATGGCCCCGTTTTGCTCGGCATCGTCGCCGCCGGCCTGATCGGGTTCGGCCTGTTCTCACTCGCCGACGCCCGCTACCACCGCATCTGAGCGCCGGCGCCAGAGACGGCCCAGAGGGTCCTAGCCCAGCGCGCCCTTGATCGCGTCGATCGCCGCCTGCTCGGCCTCGCTTACGTCCTGGCCGTGCTCGGAGTGGGCGCCCGCGACCCGTTCGGAGAGGTGCAGGATGAAGTGCTTGTAGTCCTCGAGCTCCTGTGCGTCGGCCTTGCGCTGGACGGCGGCGACGGCTTCCCCGAGCTGGGTCACGACGTGCTCGCGCAGCTCCTCTGGTGAGTGAAACCGGGAGTGGTCGACCTTGGGCTTGGAGGAGACGATCTCGTCGAGCAGCTCGCTCTGGCCGTGCTGCTGGCGGGCTTCTGCGTACTCCTTGCCCATCGCCAGGGTCTCGCGGAAGGTGCCTCCGCGTTGGGACAGGATCACGAACATCGCCGCACTGGTCGGCGCCTCCTCGATCAGCTTCCACTGCTCCGGCTCGAAAGCCGCCTTCGCGGTCATCGCCATCTCCTCTGGGGGCTGGAAATCAGGACGTGGCTGAGTCTATTGGGCCTCGAGCAGCCGCCCGAGCTCCTCGAGACAGCCGTTCCAGCCGAGGTCCTGGCTGGCGCGGCGAGGCTCGCTGGAGATGCCGGTGTTGAGCATCCGCACGGTCGTCGCCCCGTCGGACTCCGAGAATGTCAGCTCGATCAGCTGCTCGTTCGCGGGTTCCTCCTGAAACACCCATTTCATCAGCAGCCGGCTCGGCCGCTCGATCTGGATGTACTCGCCGCGAGCTTCGTGTTCGCTGCCCGTCGGGCGGCGCATCACGATCCGTACCGCTCCCCCGACCCGCAGGTCGACCTCCGCCACCGGGGTGTCCCAGTCATGGCCGCAGTGAAACCATCGCCGCATCACCTCGGCGCTGGTCCAGGCGTCGAACACATCCTCGGCCGTGGCCGCGTAGGTCCGCTCGATCTCCACCACCAGGCCCGTCTGCCCGCTCACGCTCGCTCCTTTTTCTCCTCGAGGTACTCATCGACGACATCGAACAGCCGCTCCCATCGTGCTCGCTGTCTTTCTATCCATTCCGCGGTCTCGGCAAGCGCCTCGGGCTGCAGAGCCAGGCGGTGTGTCCGGCCGTCGATCACCCGGCTGACCACACCAGCCTCCTCGAGCATCTTCAGGTGCCGTGAGATCGTCGGCTTTGAGACACCGAAGTCCCGTGTCACCTCGCCGACCGTCGCGGGACCGCCGCTGAGCCGTTCCACGATGTCCCGTCGGATCGGGTGTGCGAGGACCCTGAACATATCGTTAGCCATTGTGCTAACTATATAGGAGTAACCGGTTCCCTGAAAGGAGCGCCCCGACATGACCGAGCACAGAATCGCCACCCCGGAGGAGTGGCAGGCCGAGCGCGACGCGCTGCTGGCCGAGGAGAAGGAATTGACCCGCCGCGCGGATGCGCTGGCGCAGAAGCGGCGCGAGCTCCCCTGGGTCCCCGTCGAGCAGGACTACGTGTTCCAGACCGCCGCCGGGACGAGGAGCCTGACCGAGCTGTTCGACGGCCGCTCGCAGCTGATGATCTACCACTTCATGTTCGGCCCGCCCTATGAGACCGGCTGCCCCGTCTGCTCCTCGATCGCCGACACGCTCGATCCCCAGGTCGCACACCTCGCGGCTCGCGACACGACGCTGATGCTCGTCTCCCGCGCGCCGCTTGAGAAGCTGCTGGCCTTCAAAGAGCGAATGGGCTGGGGCATCGACTGGGCCTCGAGCGCCGGGAGCAATTTCAATCGCGACCTCGGCTTCGCGAGCACCGAGGAGGAGGTCAGGCCGTTCGCCGAAGGCGACGTTCCGCCGACCGTCGAGGTGAACGCCGAGATGTGCGGCACCGACGTGGTCGGCTACGTCCTCGAGCGCCCGGGCCTGAGCGTCTACGCGCTTGCCGACGGGAGGGTCTACCGCACCTACGTCACGACCAACCGGGGCCTTGAACCCACGATGGGCTACTACGGGCTGCTGGACAGGACGCCCAAAGGACGAGATGAGAGCTCCGAGACCCCGTTGTGGATCCGCTACCACGACGAGTACCAGCAGGCCCCCGGCCACGCCGGCGCATGAGCATCCTGGGCGCGGCACGCCGCCAGCCGCTGGTGCTCGGAGCGGCCCTGGCCGGCGCGGCGGTGGCGTGGTGGTCCACCGCCGAGCGGATGGCCGGGATGAACTCGGGCCCGGGCACGGACCTCGGCACGCTCGGCTGGTTCACAGGCGTGTGGGTGGTGATGATGGCCGCGATGATGCTGCCCTCGCTCGCCCCGACGCTGGCCGTCCAGGCCGAGCGGGTGCGCCGCGTTCCCGGCCCGGTGCTGCTCCTCGCCGGCGGCTATCTGCTCGTCTGGGCCCTGGCCGGCGTGGCGGCCTACGGGCTGTTCGAGCTCGGCAGGAGCCTGTTCGGTGACGCCCTCGCCTGGGATGAAGGCGGGCGGTGGCTGACCGCCGGCGTGCTGCTGCTCGCGGCCCTCTACCAACTGACTCCTTACAAGCGCGCCTTCCTGCGCCGCTGCCGGCGCCCGATGCTGCTCGAGGATCCGCCCGACACGGACAGCCCGTCGGGCGCCTTTGCGATTGGCCTGCGCAACGGCGGCTGGTGCCTGGGATGCTCGTGGGCGCTGATGGCGGCGCTGTTCGCCCTGGGCGTCATGAGCCTCACCTGGATGGCCCTGATCGCCGCCCTTGTGGCCTTCGAAAAGCTTGGTCCAAGCGCCCGGGTCGCGCGGCTCACCACGGCGGCCGTCCTCGTGGCGCTGGCCGGTGCGATCCTCCTCGTGCCGCACGACCTCCCCGGCCTGGTCGTCCCCGGCTCCTCGGATTCGATGCACGCGATGAGCACAATGGGCATGGGAGCCGGCTGAGGAGAACGCGTCCGCGACGCAAGATCGGAATAGTTCCAACGGCAAAAGCGACTGCGCAGCCCGTCGGGGCCCTGCACAGCCGGGCTTCTCCGATCAGAGGTTGGCGGCATTGAGGCGGCAAATCGGCATCGCTCTACTTGTCGTGGCGAGCACCTTCGCTGGTGCCGTCACGAACGCCTCCGTGGCGGGTGCCCATTCGAGCGTGCGGCTGCCGGGCGAGGTCAGCCCATACGTCGCCCGCGTGCTCGCGCACGGCGGCGGATCGATCTCCCGCGGCAATCCCGAGCAGAGACTGACCGTCACGGTTGTCCTGCGGCGCTCGCGCCAGCATGCCTTTGATGCCTACATCGCCAGATCCGGGCACGGTGGCCGCCTGTCCCCCGCGGCGCAGGCACGGCGCTTCGGCCCGAGCCTCGGGGTCTATCGAGAGAACCCGCTCCTGGCTTCGCTCGCACGGCCTGAGGATCACGCAGGGTTCGGCAAACCGGCTCTCGCTGACGGCCACGGGCAGCCGCGCCGAGTTCGAGCGGGCCTTCGCAACCCCGATCGGCGAGCTGCGGGCCGGCGGGCAGCGCTTCTACGCGAACCTCCGCGCGCCGGCGATCCCGGCGGCGATCGCGTCCAGCGTCCAGGGCGTCGTGGGGTTGTCGAACCTCGGCCGCCCATCGGCGCCCGCCGACCAGCACCTCTGCGAAAACCAGGGCTCGCTAAGCAACACGCCGGGGAACGAAAAATTCAAGGAAACCTGCGGCAATGTCTGTCGCGCGCACGCGGAAAAAATGCTCGCGATGTCGTTCGCGGAACTGCTGGTCGAAGTGATTCTCTCCTTTCTGCCCCCGATCTTCGGACTCGCCAACACCGCCGTCAACCATTCCAACTCCGCCTGGGGGACCGTCGGCTATTGCCTCGGCGCAGCCGCCAGCCAGTCCAACCCCGGCTTCGGCGGCTGGGTCAGTGAAAACAAAGAAGCATTCGGCTTCGCCCGCAAACGCAGTCCTGGTAAGAAGCGCGCGGCCGTCCGGGCGTTCACCTCGATCGCCGCGCCGCAGAAGATCGGCCTGCTCGAGTACGACGCCTTCAACCCCGCCGACGTGACCGACTGGCTGACGATGGAGGGGGTCAACCCGGCCTTCGCCGGGCACCTCCAAGTCGTGAGCGTCAACGGCGGCGTGCCCTCACCGGGCGCGGGCGAGTCGGAGGTGCTGCTCGACGTCGATACCGCAATCGCCGGGGCCCCTCTCTCAAGCGAGGTCGTCTATGAGGCCCCGCCCAGCACCAGCTTTGTGCAGATGTTCCAGACGATGATCGCCGACGGCGACACGGTGATCAGCAACTCCTGGAGCCAGTGTGAGGATCAGACCGCCCCGGCCGACGCGCAGGCGATCGACTCGGTGCTGGCAAGCGCCGCGGCCGACGGGATCACGGTCGTCAACGGCACGGGCGACAGCGGCTCGAGCTGTCTCGACGGCAGTCCCGACACGATCGGCGTGCCGGCCGACTCGCCGAACGCCACGGCCGTCGGCGGCACCTCGCCGAAATTCGGTCTGGGACTCACCTACGGCTCTGAAGAATGGTGGAACGAACAGGGCTCGAACCCGCCCGGCGGCGCCGGGGGCTACGGCGTGAGCAAGATCTTCGCCCGCCCCTCCTACCAGTCCTCCGCGACCGGGTCGACGACCCGTTCGGTCCCGGACCTCAGCTTCGACGCCGACCCGCACGCGGGCGTCTCGATCTGCCAGGCAGACGCCGGGGGCTGCCCCGACGGACAGCTCTGGGGGGGAACCTCGATGGCCGCCCCGGCCGTCGCGGCGCAGGTGGCCGACCTCAACGAGGAGCTCGGCCACGACGTCGGCAACCTGAACGCCGCCCTGTACCCATTGGCCGGCGCCGCGAACTTCCACACCTCCTCATCGATGGGATCGGACTTCGCCCATGTCGGCCTGGGAACGCCGGACTTCAACTCGATCTACGAACACCTCAGCGGCAACACGGCCGGTGCGCTCAGCACAACGCTCTCCAGGGCCGCGGCGATCGGGCGCCCGCAGGCCGATGGCACCCAGCAGGGGATCGTCCGGGTCAACCTGACGGACTCCAAAGGCCTGCCACTGACCGGAAAGCACGTCACGCTGACCGCCAGCAGCCCTACCGCGACGGTGTCGCCCGCCGAAGCGACGACCAGCCAGACCGACGGCGCCGCGGCCTTCAATGTCAGCGACACGGCGGCCGAGACGGTCACGTTCACGGTCAAAGACATGACGGACGGCAAAACCCTGGTCGCGAAACCGCAGCTGACGTTCGTGACACCGACCGCAACCGGAGCGACGGTCGTCGCGAACCCGACCTCGGTGAACAACGACGGCAGCGCCAAAGCGACGATCCAGGTCTACCTCCAGAACGGCCTCGGCCGCCCGGCGCCCGGCAAGACGGTCAGGCTGACCGGCGGCGGCAGCGCGATCATCGCGCCCGGCTCCGATGAAGCGGTGACGAACTCCGAAGGGGTGGCGACGTTCACGGCAACCGACGCGGCAAAAGAATCGATCGGCTTCACGGCGACCGATGTGAGCGACTCCGAACTGCCCGTCCCGGGATCGGCCCTGGTGAACTTCCAGCCCGAAGGCACGCTGCCCTGTGACGACAGCGCCCCGACCCCGACGAGCGGCTCGCCAGTGACGGTGAGCCCGTTCGCCGCCGGCCTTCCCGACAACACCCAGCCATTCTCCGTCTTCTTTGAAGGCATCACGTTCAGCGGCGGGGCCTGCCTGGGAATCGACGAGCCGGCGTTCGACAGCTCGGGCAATGTCTACGTCCCCGACGAGGTCGCAGGCCAGGTCTATGAGTTCGGCCCGGGAGGCGGCACGGCGGACTCCGCCACGGCGATGGAGAACGCGGTGCCCGGCCTTCTGGCGATCGCGTTCGGCAAGGACGGCGAGCTCTACGCCACGCTCAACCGGGGCGGCAACCCCAACCAGCCCGAACTGGTCGAACTGAACCCGAAAACCAGCGCGATCGAGCGGGTGATCGCGAAAAAGTCGACAGGGCTGTTCGACTTCCCCAACTACATGGCTGTAGACCCGGTGAGCGGGGACATCTTCCTCGTCGACGATGGCAGCGGTGCCGGGACCGAACACTTCTTCATCACCCGCATTTCCAAACCCGACAGCGCCTCGCCGGTGATCAGCGACTACGGCAGCGTCGAAGGAGTCCAGACGGGGCTCGCCTTCGCCCCCGACGGGACGCTCTACGTGGGCATCGTCACCGGCGCCCACATCGATGAAGTCCTGGCGCTCAGCGCCACCAACTCCACCACGCCCGGCACGGTGACGCCGGTCATCAAACTGCCCAAAGGCAACCCGTTCGGTCTCGCGGTGGACGAAACCGGCGCTCAGGGACAGGCCACCTCGCTCGTGGTGATGGACGAAGTCGGCAACCTCTACAAGGTCGACCTCACGAACGAACCGGCGACCATGACCAAGCTTGCCGAACGCTCGAGCAACTTCACCCGCGGCGGAGCAACCGGGCCGGACGGCTGCTTCTACTACCAGGACCAGGACAAGCTGCTGAAGCTGTCAGGGCTGAGCTCCGCCTGTGGCGGGCAGTCAGGGCAGACGCCGCAGATCGCCCTCGCCGACAGCGGCCCGGCCAACCCCCCGACGGGATTGGAGACGACGATCACGGCATCCCTGGCCGGCTTCCCGTCGGTCTCGGGGACGGCGGTGATCTTTGAAGTGCAGGGGGCCAACGGTGGCGTCAAGCTGCTCAGGGCCGACGCCGGCGGAAACGCGGTCTTCTCCTATTCGGGCGAGTTCCCCGGCACGGACACGGTACGCGCGTTCGCCGAAGCCGGCGGGAAACGGATCGAATCGGCGCCGCTTGCTCTGCACTGGATCAACGGCAGGGACACGACGTACCTGACCCTCAACGCAAGCCAGGAGAGCGGGCCGTTCGCCGGGCCCACGACCGTCTCGGCGAGCCTGCTCGACATCTCCCAGACCCCGTCCGCTCCGCTGGCGGGACAGCTCGTGAGGATCGAAGCGGCCGGCGGCAGCTGTGAGGCCGTGACCGACTCCAGCGGCAATGCTTCCTGCGCCCTGACCCCCACGGCCGCATACGGACTGGCGCGGATCACGGCCAGCTTCGCCGGCAGTGAAACGCTGACCGCGAGCACGGCGACGAACGTCCTTGAGGTCGGCGGCATCGGCCACGCCTACCCCGCGGTCCGGACACCCGCCCCTCCCGCCGGCACCCCGGCGCCCAAACCCGCACCGGCGCCGTCGCCGAAACCGAAGGCGACGCCTCCTCTGGCAACGGTGCTGGGACTCCCCGCGGCGACGGCCTGCGTGAGCAAGCGCCGCCTCGTCGTCCACGTCCACGCGCCGGCCGGCCAGCGCCTGGCCTCGGTCACGTTCCTGGTCAAGGGGCACCGGGTCCTCTCGCGCAAGATAGCCCTGGCCCACAACAGGGTCGCAAGCTCGCTCGTCAATCTGGTGGGTTTGCCGAAGGGGACTTTCACCCTTTCGATCGTCGTGAAGACAAAGAGCGGCAGGACCTACCGTGCCCAGCGCACCTACCACACCTGCGTGCGCTCGAAACGTCGCAAGCGCTGAGTCCTAATCCCCCGGAGGCTTCGCCTGAGCGGGATTGCCGGCCGAGCGAAGCAGCCAGCGCGCATGTCCAAGCAGCCGCTCGGGCGGGAACCGGACGGGGTCGGTCAAGAGCAGCCGCGCGTACTCGTCGGAGATCGCCGACATCAGGCGCGCGGTCAGTTCAGCATCGGGTGACTCGCCGTCGAGGTCCAGCACGGGCCGGACCGCCTCGACGAGGCTCGCGAGGACCGTGTCCCGCCCGCGCGCGATGCTCGCGTGAAGCGCCGGCGGAGCTCCCTCGGGGGGCATCAGGATCAGCCGCCAGGTGGCGGGCTGGTTCTCGACCGCATGCAGATAGGCACCGAGGCTTTCAAGCATCAGCTCGGTCGGCTCTCCCTCGGTCAGGTCGCTCAGCGTGGTCGCGGAGATCTGTGCCAGTGCGCGCGACGCCTCGCGCTCGATCACGGCCTCGAGGATCGAGTGCAGATCGTCGAAGTGCTGGTAGACGGTCGCCCGCGTGATCCCGGCGGCCTGGGAGATGGCCTCGATCGAGACCCCGTGGAATCCCCGCTCGCCGACCAAGGCCGTCGTGACGTCCAGCAGCTGCTCGCGGCGCTGCGCAGCGCTCATGCGGACGGCCGGGGCGGTTGAGGGGGTCGTGGTTATTGCCATCGGAGCTATGTTACGCTACCGTAACTTACGGTACCGTTACTTCGCGCGAGCGTTTGGAGGAGAGACATGAGGGCCCTCAGTTGCAGGGAGACGGAGCTCGAGGTCGTGGACCTGCCCACGCCCGAGCCGGCCAAAGGGCAGGCGCTGGTCGATGTTCTGCGCTGTGGCATCTGCGGCTCGGATCTGCACGCCCGCTATCACTGCGACGAGCTCGCGGGCCTGCTCTCCGAAGCGGGCTATGACGGCTTCATGCGCTCCAACCAGCCGGTCGTGTTCGGGCACGAGTTCTGTGGGACGGTCGCTGAATATGGGCCCAAATCGCGAAAGAAGGTGCCGACCGGAGCTCCCGTGGTGGCACTTCCGCTGCTGCGCCGCGGCGGTGAGATCCACGCGACCGGCCTCTCGGTGACGGCCCCCGGCGCCTACGCGGAGCAGCTGCTGGTCGAGGAGTCGCTGATGTTCGAGGTGCCCAACGGCCTCTCGCCGGAGCTCGGCGCCCTGACAGAGCCGATGGCCGTCGGCTGGCACGCGGTGATGCGCGGCGAGGTGAAGAAGAAGACGGTCTCGATCGTGATCGGCTGCGGCCCGATCGGCCTGGCCGTGATCTGCGCGCTGAAGGCACGGGGGGTTCGCACGGTGATCGCCAGCGACTTCTCCGCCGGGCGCCGCGCCCTCGCTCGGGCCTGCGGGGCCGACCTGGTCGTCGACCCCTCCGAGGGCTCGCCCTACGGGGCCGCCGACGGGCACGGGCATCTGAACTCGATTCCCGACGCCGTCGGGCTGGCGCTGGGGACGATGGAGAAACTGCGTCGCTCACCGGTGCCCTGGCAGCATGTCTGGCGGGCCGCCGACACGCTCGGCGTGAAGCCGAAGAGCCCGGTGATCTTCGAGTGCGTCGGCGTGCCGGGGATCATCGACGAAATCATCACCAGTGCGCCGCTGTTCTCGCGGGTTGTCGTGGTGGGCGTCTGCATGGGCTCCGACAGCGTCCGCCCGGCGATGGCGATCAACAAGGAAATCGAGCTGCGCTTCGTGATCGGCTACACGCCGCTGGAGTTCCGCGACACCCTGCACATGCTCGCCGAGGGCAAGCTGAACGCCGCTCCGCTCGTGACCGGGGTCGTCGGCCTCGACGGTGTCGCGGGCGCCTTCGAGGCGCTCGGTGATCCCGAGGCACACGCCAAGATCCTGATCGACCCCAAGAGCCAGGCCGCTGAGCCGAGGAGGCCCGCGTGAGCACCAGGGACATCACCCGACTGGACATCACCGAGACCAACAGGGCCGTGCGGGATCTGCTCGAGGTCACGACGAACCCCCGCCATCGCTTTCTGCTGCAGGCATATGACCGTCATCGCAACCTCGAGCACGCCGGGCGCTTCGCAGAGATCTTCACACCGGAGATGACCGTCGAGCATCCCGTCTACCGCTTCAACATGGCCGGCCAGCCCGCGATGCAGCTGGAAGGCCGCGAGCAGGTCGAACCGATGTACCGCTTCTGGGCCGAGACCAACCAGTCGGTCTTCTACAACGAGTCCGAGACGATCGCCGTGGGCGACTTCATGGTCGTCAGCACGATGGTCGGCTACCAGCAGACACTCGGCGCGGGCCTGGCCGCCGCCGGGCTGGATGTCGATGAGAACGCCATGTACCTGCTCCGCGGCAGGGTCGCGATGGTCTGGCCCTATGACGAGCGCGGCCGCCTGGTCGGCGAGAACGTGTGGGAGTACGACGAGACCGAGCACGAGCTGATCAAGCTCGAGCCCGAGCAGGTCCTGAGCACCGAGCAGGCCGCGGAGCAGCTGGCGCCGCTGATCGAGCCGCTGCCCGAGTTCCACGACGGCCTGCTTCCCGGGGCCGCGTAACCGACGATCCGACGACGGTCGAGCTGCGCCCTACAGCGAAACCGCCTCCACGCCGATGATGTGTTTTGAGCACATGTTGGAATCGGCGACCGAGACCCTCTCCGCGTCCGGCATGACGCCGGCGGACGGTGAGAGCGCAAAAGCAGGACTCGCAGCGGAAGTGATCCTGCGCGAGAACCCCGGTGCGCTGGTCTTTGCGCAAGCCGGCGACGGCAGCATCGTCGAACTTCCTGCTTCGCTCGGCCTGCAGGACTGGCCGGTGCTCGCGACCGACGGCGCCCGCACGGCGCTTGACCTTTGCGTAGCCGAGGACCGGATGAGGATGGTCAACGCCTGGATCCAGCTGAAGCGGGAGGCGGTGGCCGATGCGACCGCGCGCCTGCGTACGGACCCGGACCAGTGGTGGTTCGTGCGGATGCTCGATCTCCGCCAGACCCATGGGGTCATCCTCACGATCGGCTGGCCCACCGAGGAGCCGCAGTCGCAGGAGCAGCGTGAGGGACGAACCGGTCCGATCTCGACGACGCCGCGATTCTGCAGCCGCAAGCAGGACGACGAGGGCAACGTGATCGACTGCGACGAGGCCTATCTCGAGATGTTCGGCTTCCAGCGCGAGGAGGTGGTCGGGAGCCCGACCTTCGAGCGGGTCCACCCCGACGATCAGGCGAGGGTGATCGAAGCCTGGATCGCGGTCGTGGCGACCGCGCGAACGCAGATGTTCCGGGTGCGGATGAGACGTGGCGACGGGCGCTGGCTGTGGGTCGACACCACCCTGCACAGCTACCTGGAGGATGAAGGTCAGCCCCACATCCTGGCCGAGTGCATCGATGTCTCAGCCGAGATGGCCGCACAGGAGGCGCTCGAGGACCGCGAGGAGCTTCTGCGTCGAGTGATCGATGAGATGCCCGACGGCCTGGTCCAGTTCGATCGAGACCTGCGTGTCGTTTTTCACAACGCCCGGCTCCTGGCAGTTCTCGACGCACCAGAGACGGCCACGGACGAGCTGGACGAGCTCCTGTGCTCCCTGGCAGCCGAGTCGAAGGAGGGCTTCGAAAAGGCCCTCTCGCAGGTGATCGCCGACGGGACGCCCGTGGACCTGGAGGCGACGATCGCCAGCGGGCTCGGCGTGAACCGCTACACGCTCTTCAAAATCCGCCCGCTCCTGCGAGACGGCGTCGCCACCGGCGCGATCGCCTCCGTCCTGGACGTGACGGACAGCGCACGCGCCCGCCACGAGCTCGAGGAGCGAGCCAATCATGACCCCCTGACGGGGGTCTGCAACCGAACCTCGATTCTGTCGGCCGTCACGATCGAGCTCGAGTCCCGCGAGCCGACGGCGGTGCTCTACATCGATCTGGACCGGTTCAAGTCGGTCAACGACACGCTCGGGCATGCCGCCGGTGATGAGGTGCTCGTCGAGGTCGCCCGCCGGCTCAGGGCCGCGATGCGCCCCAACGACGAGCTGGGACGCCTCGGTGGCGACGAGTTTCTCGTACTGCTGCGAAACGTCGCGAGCCGCGATGCGGCAATGGGCGCCGCGAAGCGGATCAGCAGCGCGCTCCGTGACACCTGCCGGTTGTCATGTGGCTCGGTCGAGTTGTGCGCCAGCATCGGCGTCGCTCACGCTGAGGGCGGCGACGTCGAGACCGAACGGCTTATCGAGCTGGCCGACACCGCAATGTACGCCTCCAAGGATCAGCGCCGGGGCATCCCGGTCGAGGCCTCGCCTCGCATTCCCGCTCCACGCTGAGCAACATCACTCGCGCGGCGGGGGGTATCGTGAGGCCGGGAAGAGCAAGCGAGCGAGGGGAGTGCAGCATGGCAATCGTCGAGAGCCCGATCAGGACCACCGGTGAGGACGGCGCGGCAATCGCGGAGCTCCATCAGGCGGTCGAGCGCCAGCGGGCCGCGTTCCTGGCCGACCCTTTCCCGTCGCTGGCCGAGCGCCACGAACTGCTGGGTGCCCTGGCAGGCATGCTGATCGCCAACCGCCTGGAGATCCAGGAGGCCCTGAGCAGCGACTTCGGCGTGCACCCGGAGCTCTCAACGGACCTGATCGAAGTGCTCGGCCCGGCCGGCCGAGCAGCATACGTGGCCGAACAGCTCGAGCAGTGGATGGCACCGGAGCCCCGCCAGACGGACCCTGCCCTCTACGGCACCGGTCGCGCGTACGCCCAGCCCCAGCCGAAGGGCGTGATCGGCAACATCGTCCCCTGGAACTTCCCGTTCGACCTTTCCGTCGGCCCGCTGGTGGAGATGCTGGCCGCAGGCAACCGCGTCGTGATCAAGCCGTCCGAGTTCGCTCCCGCCTCAGGTGAGCTGCTGCGCGAGATGGTCCACCAGGCCTTCGACCCCGACCAGGTCGAGGTGATCTGCGGCGGCCTCGAGCTCTCGCGGGCGTTCGCCCGGGTGCGCTGGGATCACCTGCTCTACACGGGCAGCCCGGCGACGGGGCGCGAGATCGCCAAGGCCGCGGCCGAGAACCTCGTGCCGGTCACGCTCGAGCTCGGCGGCAAGTGCCCGGCGATCCTCGCCCCCGGCAGCGTCGACGCCGAAGCGTTGAAGCAGATCCTGGGCACCAAGGCGATCAAGAACGGGCAGATGTGCATCTCGGTCGACTACTGCCTGGTGCCCCGCGATCAGCTCGAGCGCTTCGTGGAGCTGGCCGACGAGCATGCCCGCGAGCAGATGCCGAGCTACTGCGGCTCGGACAGCTGCACGGGCATGATCTCTGATCGCCACCTCGAACGGGTCGAGGGGCTGCTCGAGGAGGCCCGCGCCGAGGGCTTCGAGGTGCACCCGCTCGAGCAGGCCGGCGACCCGGACCCGGAGACCCGCCGGCTGCCGATCTCCCTGGTCATCGACCCCAGCGACGGGCTCGGGTTGATGCGCGAGGAGATCTTTGGACCTGTGCTGCCGATCAAGCCCTACGACAGCCTCGACGAGGCGATCGAATACATCAACTCCGGCGAGCGGCCGCTGGGCCTGTATGTGTTCGCCAAGGACGAGGCGGTCGCCGAGGACGTGCTTCGCCGGACGACCTCCGGCGGCGCGTGTGTGAACTGCGCCGCCGTTCACGGCGCTCTGCCCTCGCTGCCGTTCGGCGGCTCGGGTCAGAGCGGCTCGGGACGACACCATGGCATCGACGGCTTCCGGGAGTTCTCCAACATGCGCGCCGTCTTCGTGCGCGGCGAGGGAGACCTGATCGAGGCCTTCGCACCGCCCTACGGGCCGACCGCAGTTGCCGTGGTCGAGGCGGCCTTCGGCGGCGGCGAGGCCTGAGCGCCGGCCCTTGACGAGAAAGGGGAGCGCGGCGAACCGCGCTCCCCCCCTCCGTTCAACCTCGTCTTAGAATTCGACGACGAAGTTGTTGCTTTCGTTGAGCAGCACCGGTGATGCGGCGGTGCCTTTGCTGAACACGAACTTGCCGGGGATATCGCCGCCGGCTTTGTCCGAGGTCACCTTGATCGAGGCTTCACTCTGACCACTGATGGTCGTACGGATCGCGCTCGATTCAGAGGCCGATTCCTGGTAGGCCTCCTGCACCAGGTTGATGCCGATCAGCCCGCTGCCGTTGATCGTGTCGCCTGACAGCGCGCTCTTGCCTTCTTCGATCTGGAAGGCTTCGTAGCGGTTGTTGGTGAGGACGTCCTTGCTGAACGTGACGTCCGCCGAGGAGGGCTCCACCGCGCTCCCGGAGGAGTAGTAGGCGCCGTCGTCGTTTTCCTTGATCGTCGAGCTCGTGATCCCGGAGCCCGCGGCCGCCTGGTAGAAGAGCACGCCGCTGGCGTGGTTTTCCAGGTCGGAGGCCGAGCATGCGACCGGGATGCTGCACTCGTTGGCGGAGATCACCGAGGTCTTGATGTTGCCCTTCGCCCCGTATGCGATCTCGATGCCGTTCTGCCCGATGTAGGGGCTTTCGCCTTCGCCGGTGATCGTCGAGGCCGAGATGCTCATCGTCGAGCCCGCACCCTTTGCCGTCGGGCCGTTCTTCTGGTAGCCGGTGACGGTGACTTTCTTCAGCGAGGCATGACCGACCTCAACCGGTGATTTGTTGCCGGCCTCGATTGCGACCCCGTACTGGCAGCCCTTCAGAGACGGGTCGTTGGTGCTGGCGCCGTCGATCGCCATGTTGGTCGCCTTGAGGGTTCCACCGTCGCCGATGAAGATCCCGTAGAGCTGGCCACCGCAACCCGCGGTCGTCGTGATCGCTTCGACGTTCAGGTTCGTGATCGAGACCGTTTCCGGCGTGCAGATCGAGATCTCATCCTTCTGTTCGCCGACCATCGTGTCGCAGCTCGTCGTCGAGTTCGCAGAGGTCGCCGGCATTTTCAGAAGCGCTGTTCCGGCGCCGTTGATCGCCGTCAGCTTCACGCCTTTGGTGATCGTCAGCTGTTCTTCGAAGGTTCCCGGACACACGTTGATCGATTTCGCGCCGGCGCTGATCGCCCCCTGAATCGTGCTGTAGCCCGGCTGGGTGCAGCTTTTGCCATTCGGCACGACCGTCGCCGAGTTGGAGACGTAGACGCCCATGGCACTGGCCATCGCCGGGATCGCCATCAGAGCGGTCACCGCGAGTGCGGCCACCAGGATCGTGCGACGTGTTCGTTGCGACACTTTTTCTCCTCCATCCGTTGGATAAAGCGCTTTCGGCGCCTGACCGGGCCAAAGCCTGGAGGCCGCGGAGGACCCATCTCCCTCCCTCCCGCCCCACAGTTCTGCGGGCAGCTGTGCCCGAAGAAGCGGTCGCAGCCTATCCGAACAACGGGCCCCGCGGTCGGATTCTTATTCGGAAGGACGGAATATGTCCGTCACCCGACAGTTCCACCGGCAGGACGAGTTCCAACTACAGGTCGGGGTCTTTGCGGCCCTGTTCCATTGCCCGGCCCTTGCGCTGCATCCAGCGGCCGAGCGTCAACGAACCGACGATCACGACCAGAAAAGCGACGACGACGATCAGGATCAGCACGGCGCTCATTCTCCCACACCCCCGCCGGGCGGTCTCATACGCCCCACTCGACGGGCACCTCGCCGCCGGCGACGGCGTCTGCCAGGCGCTCATAGTCGCGCTCGTTCTGATCTGCGTAGGCCTCCGCGAAGCCGGCGATCGCCCTGTCGAAGCTCGAGCCGCCGCCGAGGTAGGCGGCGATCGCCAGGCGGTCGCCGGAGCGGGCGTGCGCGCGGGCCAGCGACCAGCCGCAGGCGCGCGAGTAGGCGTGCAGACCGGACTCGCTGAGCGCCGAGAGGTCGGCCGAGGCCTTCCAGTCCCAGAGCTGGCGCACGTAGAAGTCGTGCGTGCCGCCTTCCAGGCCCTGGGTGCGCTGCCAGCCGAGGAAGATGTCGCTGGCGGCCTGTGAGAGCTGCTGGCCGCGGACGACCCGCTCGCCACTGTTCTCGAACTCGCTGGGCCCGACGTAGGGCTCGAGCACCGAGCGCTGTGCCTCCTTGGCCTGCAGGACCAGGGGGTCGCGGCCCTCGCGGCCGACCAGCAGGAACACCCACGCGCGAGTGCCTACGCTGCCGACGCCGACGACCTTGCGGGCCATGTCCACGAAGCGATAGGTGCTGAACAGGTAGCGACGGTCGGGCGCCAGGCTGGCTTCGTATTCGCTGACGAGCTCGCGGGCGAACCCAGCCTCGTCGGGAATGTCACCTTTGACCAGATCGCGCAGCGGCACCAGGAGCGGCGGCACATGGCGGAAGCGAAGCTCTCCGTCCACCCGCTCGGTCAGTTTCTTCACCGCGCGCAGGCTGGTCTTGCGCCGCGCCTGCTCGAACGGCTTGGTGAACACGATGCGGCCCTTCGCGCCAAGTTCGCCGCCGAAGCGATGCACCAGTTCGCTGGCGTTCAGCCGCTCATACCAGACGTCCAGGTGGCTCGCACGGGCGAACGCCCGCATCCCCTCGCGGTACTCCCGCACGCACGAGCGCACAATCCAACGGCGGCTGTCGGGGCTCAGCTCGACATCGCGGGCTGCGATCTCGACGCTGGCGGCAAGGCGCTTGACGTCCCACTCCCAGGGCCCGGGCAGCGTCTCATCGAAGTCGTTGGGGCCGAAGATCAGCCGCCGGTCGGGAGCGGCGAAGCCGCCGAAGTTGGAGATGTGCGCATCGCCGCAGGCCTGCACCGGGATCCCCGAGTGGGGGGTGCTCGCGAGGTCGTTGGCCATCACCGCCGCGGCGCCGCGGTAGAAGGTGAACGGCGAGACCAGCATGCGCCCGTAGCGGATCGGCACGAGCTGGCGCACGCGGGTCTCGGCCTGGGCCCTCAGCGTCGCGACGGGGTCGGGCCGGCCGGGCGCCGGCTCCCATTCCCCATGCGAGGGGCGCGGCGCCTCCCTTCGCGCCTCGCGGCCACGCGCCGAGGACTCCCCCGACTCGAGCGTTGCGGGCGGCTGATCGACCGTGCTCATCTGCAGCCGACGATACACCGCGACCGGGGAGCGGCGTCCGGCTTCGGCTCAGCTCACTGGTCCTGGCTGGACTCGCTCGGCCAGGCGACGCAGATCATGTCGGAGAGCAGCATGTCGCGGTCCTGCTCGGTCCGGCTGTCGAATTCGCGGACGAGCTGTTCGACGAGCTCCAGCGAGGTGCGCGCGCCGAGTGGGGAGTCTTCGCTTTGCATGTGAGAATCCTCGCCGCCGGGGCCTTCGGAGTCCATACTGCAATTGCGCGGTTTAGACTCGGATCGATGAAGGGCGAGGGGGAGTGGGCGGGGCTGTTCTCGGCGGCATTCGTGCAGTCGCGCAACCCGATGGTGCTGCTCGACAGCCACCGCCGGCTGATCGATGTAAACGGGGCCTATCTGAACCTGCTCGGCTACCGCCGCGACCAGCTGATCGACCAGCCGATCTACAGGTTCGTCCTTGGCGGCCCGCACGTCAGCGACCGTGAATGGAATGCCCTGCTGGGGACCCACCAGTTCACCGGCGACGAGAAGATCCTGGCGGCTGACGGCAGCACCGTCGCGGTCCAGTACGCGGCCACGATCGAGATCGTCACGGGTCATCGGCGGGTGCTGTTCGTCGCGCTCAGCACCTCGCGCTGGGGCCCACGCTTCCGCCGCGGCATCGAGCCCTCACGCGCGTCCGAGCGACTGTCCCGCCGCGAGTACGACGTGGTGCGGCTCGTCGCCCTGGGGCGCACCGGCCCGGAGATCGCCGAGGAGCTGGGTATCGCCCACAACACCGTGCGCACCCACACCCGCAACGCGATGGAGAAGCTGGGCGCCCGCTCGCGGGCTCAGCTGGTGGCCAAGGCGCTCGGCGAAGGACTGGTCCTGGACTGACCGTGACCGGCTCAGCGGACCCGCAGCAGGATCGTGCCGTCGGCGGGGACCGTCACGGAGATCGATCTGCTTCCGGCGATGTTGCGGTGGGTGAACAGATCGCGCCAGCTGTAGGACGGAGCGGAGGCCATGCCGACGGCGGCTGCCGTGGTTGAGATCCGCAGCGCACCGGCGCCGCGGTTCAACAACGCGACCGCACGCGAGCCGTCGGCCAGCGGCTTCACCCAGACCTCGCCGTTGCCCGAGGATGAGACCAGGGTGCCCTGAACGCCGGCCGGGTCCTGGTCGACGGCCAGCAGTTCCTGGTTCTCGAGGTAGGACAGGCTGGTGGAGTTGATCTTCGTCAGGTCCGCGCTGAGCATCAGCGGTGCGGCGAGCATCGCCCACATGCTCAGCTGCGTGCGGAACTGCGCGCTCGACATGCCCTGCCCCGGAGCGAGGTAGTCGGGGTCGTTCCAGTGCCCGGGCCCGGCGGCCTGCGGGTTGGCGGCATCGGCGTCGAGGTTGCGTAGCACCCCCGTGAATTTCACGTTTCCCGGCGTGCCGATGTCGGTGTCCGTGCGCCAGCTGTTGCCGACCGATGGCCCGAACGCGAACGAGCCGAAAGCCGATTGTGCGAGCAGGGGCGGGAGCCCTTCGCCCTGCTGTTCGGGCTGCAGGAAGTCGCAGATCGACAGCAGCATCGGTCGGCGGCTCGAGTTGTTCGCGATCGCCTGATGAAAGGCCGTGTAGGCCGTGGCGGGATCGAGGCTCCGTTCCGAGCCGCCGCAGAAGTCGACCTTGACCGCATCAAAGCCCCAGGCGGCGAAGCTGTCTGCGTCCTGCTGGTAGTGGCCGAAGCTGCCCTGGCCCGCTCCCCCGCAGCCGTCCGGCCCGGCGTCCGTGTAAAGGCCGACCAGGAAGCCGGCGGCGTGCAGCGTCCGCGTCAGCCAGGGCAGGCCGTGCGGCCACTGCGTCGGGCTGACGCTGATTTCCCCGTTGGCCAGGCGGGCCCCGTGCCACCAGCCGACGTCCAGCCAGATGTAGCGGTAGCCGCTGTGCTCGAGTCCCAGCGACTTCACCTGGCTGGCCTGGCGCAGCACGTTCGCCTCGGTGATCCGCCCGCCCAGCGCGAGGTAGGTGTCCCAGCCCATGTAGGGGGTCGCGGAAAGGACGTGGGCGGCGGCCGTGCCGGCGCCCGCCACGCGGCGCGAGCGGACTGCCGCCCGACGTGCCGCGTGGTGAATTGTCCTCGAGGTGGACTTCGGCGGTGCGGTCAGTGAGAGCGTCTGCGTCCCCAGCTGACCCTCGATCACGCCGATCACCGTGCCGCTGATCTGCAGGGTCGCCGAGAGGTGGCGGTGTGCCGCCAACACTCGCTTCCCCCGTGTGCTGAGCTCGAGGGCGATCGATCGACGGCTCCCCTTGGGAACGCTGGCGTTGAGCGCTGCCAGGGTGAGCGACCCGCGGCGCAGCTTCAGCGAGATCCTGCACCCCTGCGTGGCCTGCGCCGAGCAGGTGATCGGCAGCGTGACCCTGTTGCCGCTCGCCAGCGCCTGGCCGATCAGGGTCTCCCCGGTGGACACCGGCACGCCGCCCATCGGGATTGTCACGAAGGCGCTCCTGGCGCTGGCGCTACCGCCCCCGTCGGTCGTGGTCACCTGGCACTGCATGTGATGGCCGCCGTCGCGGCCGCGCACCTGGTAGGTCGAGCCGGTGGCGCCGGCGATCGGGATCTGGTCGTTCACCCAGGCGTAGGCGAACTGCGGCGTGATGCCCGCCGGCGTGGTGTTCGCATGGCAGGTCAGCTTCTGCCCGATCGCCGGTGTGCCGGTGATCGACGGGTGCGGCTGGGCGATCGGCACGCTGGAGGACAGCGCGGTCGTGAACGTGACGTCGGCGCCCGGGACGGTGCCGGAGGGCGTCGATACGAGCAGCCGGTAGTGGTAGGTCGTGTTGGGCAGCAGCCCTTCGAGCTGGGCGCTGACGTTCTGGTTGCCGCCGGCGGCCGTCGGGACGCT
Organism: uncultured Solirubrobacteraceae bacterium; assembly: GCA_963744035.1. Taxonomy (GTDB): domain Bacteria; phylum Actinomycetota; class Thermoleophilia; order Solirubrobacterales; family Solirubrobacteraceae; genus Palsa-744. Next base: position 544,233 of record CAVURZ010000004.1, read on the forward strand.
CGCGCAGGGCGCGCTCTGCCCGTAACCGGTCGAGGTGCCGAATTCGAAACGGCAGCTCGAGAGCGTGGCGTCCTTCGGGTTCACGACGCCCGCGGCAGTCGCGCCCTCCGCGGTGACGAGGGTCGGCGAAAGCGTCACGGCCAGCGGCGCCGGGACCCGGGCGGACACCGAGCGCCCGCCGGTGGAGACCGCAATGCAGCTGCCGCCCGGCAGGCACGCGACGCCGGCCAGTGCTTCGGTCGAGGGTCGGGCGGCGACCCAAACAGGCTCCGCCGCGGCCGGTTCATCGCTCGCCAGGACCTCGCCGCGCCCATCGGCCGCGACGCACAGACCCGAGCTCGCGCAGGACAGGGCGTTGAAGCGTTCCGCATCAACGGCGGTGCTCGTCCAGCCTCCGGCGAGCGGTGTGGCGCTGGCGAACGCGTCGCCGGCGGCGTCGAGCGCCACGCAGAATCCGGCCGTCGAGCAGGACACCGCGGTCAGTTCTTCGCTCGTCACTTTCACCGTCTGCCAGGCCGATGCGCCGCCGGTCGGATTGGCGGAGGTGAGCACGTCGCCCGACCCGTCGACCGCCGCGCACAGCGTCGCCGAGGCGCAGGACACCCCCTTCAGAGCGGGATGTTCGGCGTCGATGGTCGTGCCGGCCCACACGGCCCCGGCCGGGTTGGCCGTGGTCAGGACCCGCCCCGCGGAGTCGACCGCAACGCACAGGGCGGCCTGCGGGCATGACACCCCGGTCATGTCGCGCCCGCCGTCCACCGAGTTGCCGGACCAGCTCGAGGCGCCGCTGGAGCGGTCGATTGCGTGACCGGTCGCGTCCACGGCCACGCATAGTCCTTCGGGCGCGCAGGAGACGGCGTTGATCGCCGCGCCGGCCACCAGCGAGCTCGACCAGGACGGGGCCGATGCCATCGGGTCGGTGCTGCTCAGCGCCTCGCCTTCGTGGTCGACGGACACGCAGAGGCTTTCCGAGGAGCAGGACACGGCGCTCGTCACGTGGCCCAGGTCGAACGGGGCAGGGGTCGACCAGGAGAGCTGCGGTGCCGCAGCCGCGCTCGGGACACCGATCGCGGCGAGGACGGCCAGCGCCACCAGGAGCACGCCGACGGGCCGTGAATGGGGGAACGACTCCACAGCGTCCAAGGCTAGACACCGCGAACGTGCGGCGAGCCGTCCGGAGCGCCGCGGGCGGCTCGATATCGTGGATTGCAGCTGCCAGCCACGGACCGAAGGAGTTTCTGATGGACATCGATATCTGGTCGGACATCGCCTGTCCCTGGTGCTACGTCGGCAAACGGCGCCTGGAAGCGGCCCTCGAGTCCTTCGAGCACCGCGACGAGGTCCAGGTCCGCTGGCACAGCTTCGAGCTCGACCCGAGCGCGCCGCATGAGCGCGAGGGAGACAACGCGACGAATCTGGCCAACAAGTACGGCAGGACCCGAGAGGAGGCGCTCGGCATGCTGGCCCAGATGACCGAGACAGCCGCCGGCGACGGGCTGGAGTTCCATTTCGAGAAGGCCCGCGGCGGTAACACCTTCGACGCCCACAGGCTGGTCCATCTGGCCCTTGCCCACGACCTCCAGGACGCGATGAAGGAGCGCCTGATGCGCGCCTACCTGACCGAGGGCGAGCTGATCTCAGACCACGCGACGCTGCGCAGGCTGGCGCTCGAGGTGGGCCTGGGAGAAGCCGAGGTGGATGAGCTGCTGAAGACCGAGCGCTACGCCGAGGAGGTTCGCGGCGACGAGTACACGGCATCCAGGCTCGGCATCCAGGCCGTCCCGTTCTTCGTGGTCGATCGCGCCTTCGGAGCCGCCGGAGCCCAGCCGCCCGAGCAGCTGCTCGAGATGCTGCGCCAGGCCTGGGAGGCGCGCGAGCCCGTTGCCGTCCCGACTCTCGCCGGCGGCGAGAGCTGCGACGTCGACGGCTGCTGAGTAAGAGGCGAGCGTGCGGCTCCCGCCCCGCAAGGGGACGGGAGCCAGCCCGCTCAAGCGAGTTGCGTCAGGGAGCGCTCGGCGAAGGCACCGAGCAGGGCCCCACGGAGCGGGCGACGATCGCTATCCCGATCGAGGCGAGCGTTCCCCGGGAGGTCGTGATCACGACCTGCTGATCGGGCCTGATCGTGCCGGGGTCGATCGTGAAGGTGACCCCGCTCGGTGAGACCTGAATGTTGCTGCTGCTCACCGACGCACCGGGAGGCGGCGTGGGCAGAGGGCCGGAGGGCGCGTTGTTCGTTGAGAGGCTCGGCAGCCTGCCGGGGGGCGCCCCGGCCGTCGAGACACTCGCCCCGCTGCCTGCCGCTTCGCTTGAGCCGGACTGATGCGTCGCCGTCGCGCTCTTGGGCGGCGGACAGGCCGGCAGGTTCCCGGCCGGTGCGTAGTTCACGCTGGCCGGAACCCCTGCGGCGCGCAGGCTGCTCTGCAGCCCGGATGCGTCGCTGAGGCTGCGCACGTGGACGGTCACGCTGCCATCGCCCTGAGGTGTCACGGCATAGGCGCTCGGCGTCGCCGATCCGCTGCCCGAGATCAGGATCACGGCCGCGGCCCCCGCCGCGGCGAGCCCCGCGCCCGAGAGGGCCAGACGGCTTCGCCGCACCGGAGCGCGACGCCGTGCGCCATCGGTTGCCGGCGCCGGGTTCTGCGCGACGACGTGACGCAGCTGCGTCAGCAGCTCGTCCTCGAAATGTGTCGGACTGGTCATTTTCTAGGCCTCCATCGGTCTGGGTGCAGGGGGTCTGTCGTCGTCGAGCAGTCGGCCTCTCAGGGTCGAGCGCGCGCGGTGAAGCCGAACGCGGGCGGTGACCGGGCGAATGCCCAGGCCGGCGGCTGCCTCAGAAGTTGAGAGCCCATCGAGGGCCGTGAGTTCGAGGACCGCCCGCTCGCCCTCGGGAAGCTGCTCGAGCGCCGCCAGCAGCTCATGCGAGCGCGACGCCGCATCGATCCGCTCCTGCAGGCGCTCGAGATCGTCCTCGTCGAGCAGGCGCCGGGCCTCCAGGCGGTTGTGGGCACGTCGCTCGCGTGCGCTGCGGCGGAACTCCGAGGCGACAACGATCCGGGCGATCCCGAACAGCCAGGCCCGCGGCTCGCCCCGGCCGGCTCGATAGCCCGGAGCCGCGTCGATCGCCGCGAGGAACACCTCCGCCGTGAGATCGCCGGCGAGCTGGGGGTCGCGGACGCGACGTGCGACGAAACCGAGGATGGCGTCGAAGTGCTCCCGGTAGAAGACCTCGAAGGCATCCGGGTCGTGGGCGATGCGCCCCAGATCGTTTTCGCTCATAGCCTTACTTGGTCGGAGGGCCGAGAACCGTTACAGGCACAGAACGGACCCCGATGGTAATTCGTCCACGAATGCCGCCGTCCGGACTATGCCGGGATAGAACGAGGAGATCCTGGTTGGCTCGTCGGGGAATCACCTGCAGGTGCTCAGACGCCTCGCGCTCTGCGTGGCGGCCCTGGCCTGCTGCGCCGGGCCGATGGCGGGCTCCGCGATCGCCGGCGGAGGGACGCTCGGACCAGCCCACCTGGGCGTGTCCCTCAGCGCGCCGGCTGCTCCGCTCGTCGGGGGCGCACCGGCGAGTTCCGTTTCCTATGAATGGCGCAGGTGCCTGCCCTACTCGACGCTCGTCGCAGCCGACGGGGCCGAACATCTTTGGCGGCTCGATGACTCGGGCGTTGTCGCCGCGGACGCGCTGGGCGGGCTGAGCGCTCACTACGCAGGCGCGCGGGAAACCCTCGCGGAAGGGCCGCTGGACGGTGAAGGCGGTTCGGCCGCGGCGTTCGACGGCAAAACCAGTGCGGTCTCGCTGGCGGCCGGGGCCACCGACTATGCGGGAGTCCAGCCCTACACGCTTGAGCTGTGGGTCCGCCCGCAGACCATTGACGGTACCTACCGGTTCCTGATCTCCCACGAGCAGACCACGGCGGCGGGACGACAGGGCACGGGCATCTGGCTCTCCAGCCACGGCCTCGGGTTCGAGCGCTGGGTCAACGGCGTCGACGCGAGCGTCGACTACGCGGCCGGTCTCACCGTCGGCGCCTGGAGCCATGTGGCCGCGACCTATGACGGCAGCACGATGAGGCTGTACGTCAACGGCGTTCAGGTCGGCTCGCGGGCCGGCCCGGCCCCGCTGGCGGCGATCACCGAACCCGGTTGGATCGGCGCGGGCGCCGGAGGCCGGTCGGGCTTCTTCTCCGGCGCGCTCAGCGAGGTCGCCGTCTACCCGCGGGCGATCCTGCGCAGCCACGTCGCGGCCCACCTGTCCGCTGCCCGCAGCACTCCCTGCGCCACGATCGACGGCGCGAGCGGCGCCACCTACGTCCCCGTCGCGGCGGACCTCGGCCGCACCCTCGCCGTCACCGTCACCTCGGTCAACTCGCATGGCAGCGCAGCAGTCTCTGCGACGGCGGCCGGCCCCAGCGATGACGGCAACGGCCAGTTCGTGCACGGCGAAATCGGCGGGCCGAGCGCCGGCGGGACGGTGACGGGCGACGTCGCTGTCACGGTGGGCGTCGCCGGCCTTCCCGCCGACCGCGTCGAGTGGGACGTCGACGGGCAGTATCGCTACGCGAAGGCTGGGGAACCTCCCTATCAGTACACCTGGTACACGGCGGCGGAGAGCAACGGGGCACACACGGTGACGGTGAAGGTCTGGGGGCCTGACGCCACGACCCCGGTCAGCAGCCAGGTCACGGTTCACATCTCAAACCCGACCCTTCACCCCGTGCCGCTGGCGTTCGGCGAGGAGAGCATGTACGCGCTGTTCAACGAGGGTGAACCAGCGACGGCGCAGAACCTGCTCGGCGACGTCTGGCCGGCCCGCGGCTACCCGCTGCCCTACCTCGGCTGGCCGCTGACCTGGACCGAGAACCCCTACAACGACGCCTACTGGGACGTTCTACTTCTACGGCATGCAGCCGCTCCCCTACGCTGCTGTACGAGTGGGAACTCACCCACCAGAGCGCCTACCTGGAAAAGCTCGTCGCGATCCTTCGCTCCTACGTCGCCTACGACCGGATCCGACCCGTCGACACGGCGACCTTCGACAACGATCACGCCTCGGCCTACCGGACGATGGCGCTGGTGCAGTTCTTCGTGAAGCTCAAGCGCGACGGCGTCGCTTCCCGCCGACCTGGAAGCAGGCCTGCTGACGCTCGCTGGAGAAGCTCGGCAACTTCCTGGCCGTCCCGGCGCACTTCGAGGCCGACTACAACCACGGCTTCAACGAGGGCGCCGCGCTGCTGCTGCTGGCGGACAACTTCCCGACCATGCCCGGCGCGGCCGGCTGGCGGACGCTGGCGATCGCCCGACTCGAAGAGATGCTCTGCGAACACGATCGACGCCGACGGCGTCGAGGTCGAGAACTCGCCCTTCTACCACGTCTATGTGCTCGGTCTCGTCTACCAGATCGCCCAGTGGGCCGAGAAGTACGAGCCGCGCTCTGGCGCCCTCCTACACCGCCGCGGCGAACAGGATGCTGCGCCTACGCGGCCGACATCACACAGCCCAACGGCTACCTGCCGATGCTGGGCGCAACCGCCACCACCTACATGCCCAGCCAGGACCCCGTCGTCTACGGGGCGATGGCGGGCGCGAACCCGGCATTCGACTTCGCCTTCACCCGTGGCGCGAAGGGCACCCCGCCGCCCGACGGGACCGTGCTGTTCCCGGTCTCGGGCCAGTTCATCATGCGCTCGCCGCTGGGCACGGTGGCTCGAACCTGCCGAACCAGACCTACGTCACCTTCAACTCGGGCACCTATCGCACGAGCCACTCCGACCTCGACGCGATGGGCATGACCATGTACGCGAACGGCTCCACCGTGCTGCCGACCTCCGGGCTCTACACCTACACCGAAGAACCGTATCTCGAGTACTTCCACGGAACCCGATCGCACAACACCGTGGTCGTCGACGGCAAGGACCAGGTCGAGGGCTCAGCGGTCGCCGGCAGCCACGGATCCTCCGACGGCTCGACCTGGGCCAGCGGTGTCAGCGGCCTCTACGCAGGCGTCACCCACCACCGCACGATCGTCGTCCTGCGCCAGGGACTGACGCTCGTGGTGGACGACCTCGCGAGCTCCGCCGTCCACAGATACGCGCAGACCTGGCACATGGCGCCGGGGTCCACCGTGCGCACCAGCGGTGGCGACACCTACGTGAACAACTCCGCCGGGCAGGCGACGCTGGCGATCCACCAGGCCGACCCGGCCGGCCTGAGCAGCCAGAACCTGTTCGGCGCCACCGACCCGATCCAGGGATGGTACTCGAACAGCTACGGCTTCAAGCAGCCCGACTGGGCCGTCGAAGACACACGCATCGGGGACGGGCGCGCTGTTCACCACGCTGCTGGCCGCCGGCCCCTATGCCTCGCAGAGCGCCACTGTCTCCGAGACGCGCCGCGGCGGGAGCGCACCGGGTGGACCTTTGCGTCGGCGGGACGCGTCGGCTACCTCGTGAGGATCCCAACCGAAAACTCCGCCGCACCGACGATCAGCAGCGGCGCCTGCTCAGGCTAGTACGCGGCTGACACGCGGGCCGCGGAGGCGCGGTCGATTTCGAACCACACGCAGGTGCAGGCCGGGGCGTCCTCGCCGGACCAGCGGTCGGCCACCTGGTCGAGCAGCATCAGCTCGTAGTCGCACTTTCCGTCGGGGCGCGGGGTGATGTCGATACCCGGGGGTGCGGTCAGTTCGACACGCACCACATCGTCGGGCATCCAGGCGCGCAGCTCCGCCGTGATCTCACCGGAGGGTGTGTCGACCTGGGACACGGCCCGCGTGACCAGCTCGCTGGTCAGCAGCACGACGGCATCGCGCAGGTCGGGGGACAGGTGATCCAGCTCGGCCACATGGTGCATCTGGAAGCGCGCATCGCGCGGAGCAAACGGCCCCAGCGGGATCGTCGTGGCTAGGTCCGGTGGATGAATCTGATCGACGGGCACCTCCCTCATCTACCCATTCGCGCGATCCCAAAGCTGAAGATGCGCCGATGGGAGCGCCCGCCCATACGATGGCCCCATGACTCCGCCGCCTGAGCGCTTCAACTTCCGCTTCGCCAAGGCCTACCGCCGCCCGGCGGCCCTGTTCAGGATCAGACCGGACACGGCATGGGTGGAGGTCGACGGCGAGATGCTCCGCGCCCACTTCGGCCGCTGGCGCCTCACCACACCGCTCGGCAATATCAGCGACGTGGCGACCACAGGGCCCTATGCCTTCCTGAAGACCGCCGGCCCGGCCCGCCTGGCCGTCACCGACCGAGGCCTGACCTTCGCCACCAACGGCGAGCGCGGTGTGCTGATCTCCTTCCGCTCCCCGGTGCGCTGCCTTGACCCGACCGGCAGGCTTCGCCATCCCGAGCTGACGGTGACCGTCGAGGACGTCGACGGTCTCGCGGCGTTGTTGCGCCCGCGGGGCTGAGCCCTGGCCCCGGCCGGATGGCCAGGGTCAGGTCCAGCCCGCCTCAGCTGCGTCCCGCCCGCCTCAGCTGCGTTCGTTGATCGCCAGCGCCTCGTCCTGGCCGCTGTCGGCCGAGTCGGGGTCGATCGCCCTGGCCTCGTCGTGGTGCGCACGGGCATCCTCGCTTAGGCGCTCCGCGCGGACGGCGCGGCGTTCCGCGGCGGCGCGGCCCTCTCGAGCTTCGGCTGCGCGCTCCTCCGCTTCGGCCTCGGCGCGCTTTGCTTCCGCGGTGTGGCGGTCGGCCGATGCCCGCTCGGTCTCGGCACGTATCGAGCGGCTCCTGGCCTGCTCGCGAAGTTCATCGGCCTGTTCACGGTTTTTCTCGTCGCGTGCACGTCCGGCAGCGCGCGCCACAAGTGCGACGAGCACCAGCACGACAACTACTCCAACGACGATTGCGATGATCGCTCCGGTACTCATGAATCGATACCTCCCTCAGGTTGTCCGACGTCTCTGAGAATTACCCGGTGCGATTGCAGACAAACAGCGCACAGTGAGAAAGGTCACATCGCCCGCCCGGCTCAGGAGTAGACTCGCCGCCAAGCGAGCCTTCATCATCTCCACGAGCGATCAACCACCAGCCAACCACGAGCGGTCCGAGTCCCGGACCGAAACGCTGGACCGGGTGGCCAACATTGCCGCGATGACGATCCCCCTGGCGCTGTTGCTGTTCGCGGGCTGGCGGGCCTGGGGCGGAGCGCTGCGCTGGAGCGATCTGATCGTGCTGGGCATCTGCTATTCGCTGACCGGCCTGGGCATCACCGTCGGCTTCCATCGCCTGTTCACCCACCGCAGCTTCAAGACGACGCCGTCGCTTCGCTTCATCTTCGGCGCCCTGGGCTCAGCGGCGATCGAGGGACCGCTGATCGAGTGGGTCTCAAACCACCGCAAGCACCATCAGTTCTCAGACGAAGCCGGCGACCCGCACAGCCCCCACCATCACGGCAGCGGTGTCCGCGGAGCGCTGCGGGGCCTCCTTCATGCCCACTTCGGCTGGATCCTCGGCGGCGAGGACCTCGCGGACCCCGAGCGCTATTCGAAGGACCTGCTCGCCGACCCGGTGGCGAGCTTTGTCGACCGCATGTTCCTGCTGTGGCTGGTGGCGGGCCTGGCCGTGCCGTTCCTGCTCGGATGGGCCCTGACGGGGACAATCGCAGGCGCTCTGACCGGGCTGCTGTGGGGCGGCGCCGTGAGGATCTTCCTGCTCCATCACGCCACCTTCTCCGTCAACTCCCTGTGTCACTTCTTCGGCCGCCACCCCTACGAGACGGGTGACGAGTCGCGCAACCTTGCCTGGCTGTCGGTCCCCACGCTGGGCGAGGCCTGGCACAACAACCACCACGCCTTCCCCGCCTCAGCACGCCATGGCCAGGGCCGCTGGCAGTTCGATCCATCGTGGTGGGTGATCGGCGGGCTCGCCCGCTGCGGGCTGGCCTCCGACGTCGTCGGGATCTCCCCGGCCCGCCGTCAGGCCAAGCGGGCCGCTACGGCCGCCCGTTGACCTTCGCCAGCAGCTCGCCGAGAACCCTCTCAGCGTCCTCGTTGGGCACCTGACAGGTGCCGGCGGCCTCGTGTCCGCCGCCGCCGTAGGAGAGCATCAGCTCCCCCACGTTGACGGTGCTCGAGCGGTCCAGGATGGACTTGCCCATGGCGAACACGGTGTTCTGCTGTTTCAATCCCCAGAGCACGTGGATCGACAGGTTGCACTGCGGCCGCAGCGCGTAGATCATGAAGCGGTTGGTCGGGTGGATGACCTCGTCCTCACGCAGGTCCAGCACCACCACCTCCCCCTCGGCGCGCGAGCGCTCGAGCAGCTGTGCTTCCGCCGCGAAGGCGTGTTCGCTGTAGAGGTTGACCCGCTCGAGCACGTCCGGAAGCTCCAGGATCTCATCGACGCTCATCTCCAGGCAGGCATCGATCAGCAGCATCATCAGGTCGTAGTTCGAGATGCGAAAGTCGCGGAAGCGGCCGAGCCCGGTACGGGGATCCATCAGGAAGCTCAACAGGATCCAGCCACGGGGATCGGCGATCTCCTCTCCCGAGAAGCTCGCGCTGTCGGCCTTGTCGACCGCGTCCATCAGCTCGGCCGGCACACGGCTGAAGCGCTCGGCGCCGCCGAAGTAGTCATAGACCACCCGTGCCGCCGACAGGGCATCGGGCAGGATCACGTGGTTCTCAGGGCTGTCCTCGACACGCAGCGTCTCGCTGTCGTGGTGGTCGAAGGCCAACCGCACCCCCGGCACATAGGGGAGGTTGGTCGTGATGTCCCGGTCGGTCAGCTCGATCAGGCCGTCCTGGACGTCCTTGGGGTGGACGAACTTGATCTCCTCGAGGATGCCCAGCTCTTTCAGCAGGGCGGCACAGACCAGCCCATCGAAATCGCTTCGTGTGACAAGGCGGCACTTCTCGACAACCGTCGCAGCCATCTGGGCTGGCTCCTCTCTGGGGAAGTTTCACCCCAAGATCGGCAGCGGCAGCGGGAATCTTGAAAGGCGGCGCGTCGGGCCCGAGTCCACACGGGCGCCGCGGGTTCAGGGGCCCTCTCGGGGAGCCGGCGGCCGGACGGCGGCCGCCAGCCTGAACCGCGAACGACGGGCCAGCAGCGCCTGGACCCCGTCGACGGTCGTGTAGTCGATCGCCGCCGCGACCGCGGGGAGGCGCATCTCCGGCGGCTTGCCGTCCGCCGTTCGGGCCATCTGCATCCTGTGCCAGCCGGACCCCGCGGCGGCGCCGAGCATCTTCTGAGCGGCCGCCGGGCCCCCGAGCCGGGGGGCGGGCCGGTCGAGCACATCGACCTCGCCGCGGACGAAGCGCCCGGCCAGCTCGGGCCGGACGGCCAGCGGCCGCGCGACGCCCACCATTGCGCAGACATCCGCGGCCAGCGCCCGGTCAACCTCGGCGCGGGTCCTGAAGCCGCCGGTCAGCATCACCGGGACCGAGCTCGCAGCCGACGCGGCCGCGGCGCTGTTCCAGAACGGCGACTCGTGCTCGCTGCGAAGCTCCTGTCCGTCGCTGTCGAGGCCCATCATCGCCGGCGATTCGTAGTTGCCGCCGGATATCTCCATCAGGTCCACGCCGGCCCGCTCGAGCAGGCCCGCCAGCTCCGCGAGCTCCTCATCTCCGTTCTCGCGCGAGTCCAGCTTCACCCCGATCGCCGCCGGGGGCGGGAGCACCGAGCGCAGCCCGGAGATGATCTCCACGAGCAGCCGGGCACGGTTCTCAAGCGACCCGCCGTAGGCGTCGCTCCTGCGGTTGTGGGCCTGATCGAGAAAGCTGTCCAGCAGGTAGCCGTGGGCGCCGTGGATCTCGACACCCGCGAAGCCGGCCCGCACGACCCGCTCGCCCGCGTCGATGAACCGGTCGCGAATCTCCTGGACCTCGGTGAGGGTGAGCGCCCGCGGCCGGGCGAACAGTCCGGCGATCGCAACGGCGGGACCGTCGGAGGGCGCCACCGGGTGGGGCTGGATGAACCGGTTGGTCTGGCGGCCCGGGTGTGAGAGCTGGACCAGCGTCGGCGCGCCCGCACAGCTTTCGGCCCAGCGGCGCAGGGCGGCCTCGTCGGTCATCGAGTCAACAACGACGTTGCGGGCCCGCTCGAGATGGCCCCGGTCGATCATCACGTTGCCCGTCAGCAGAAGCCCCGCTCCGCCCTGGGCGTTGGCGGCGTAGAGGCGCACATGGCGCTCGTTGGGGTCGTTGCGGGAACCGGAGATGCCCTCGGTCATGGCGGCCCGGCAGAGCCGGTTCTCAAGCGTCAGGCCGGAGGGCAGAACCAGCGGATCGCTCAACGCAGCGGGCACGGCCTCGATCATATGGATCCGGCGCCGGGGGAATGTTCCCGCCGGGCGGCGCCGGGTAGCTTAGGTGCAACGATGGCGCCCAACCGCTGGGACGGATTGCTGCTCGACATCGACGGCGTGCTGCACGTCGGCGAGGAGCCGATCGCGGGCGCCGTGGAGCTGCTGACCCTGCTGCGCAGCCTCGGGCTCCCCTTCCGCCTGGTGACCAACACCACCTCGCGCAGCAGGCGGCTGGTCGTCGAGCGGCTGCGCCGCATCGGCCTGGAGGTCTCCGAGCATGATGTCCTGACGCCGGCGGCCCTCGCCGTGCGCCACTGCCGCGAGCAGGGTTACGAGCGGGTCGCCCTCCACGTGGCCCCCGCCCTGGAGGAGGACCTCGCTGCACTGGCGGGACCGGCCGACGGGGAGCCGCAGGCAGTCGTCCTCGGCGATCTTGGAGACGGCTTCACCTACGAGCGCCTCAACGCGATCTTCGCTCAGCTCCAGGGCGGCGCCGAGCTGATCGCACTGCAGCGCAATCGGGCCTGGCAGTCCGAGGACGGACTGGTTCTGGATGCCGGGCCGTTCGTCGTCGCGCTCGAGTACGCGAGCGGACGCCAGGCGATCGTCACGGGCAAGCCCTCGCCGGACTTCTTTGCTGCGGCCCTGGCCGAGCTGGGTGTGCCCGCCGACTCAGCCGCGATGGTCGGAGATGACCTCGAGGCCGATGTCGGCGGGGCCCTCGAGGCCGGACTTGACGCGATGCTCGTTCGCACCGGCAAGTTCCGGCCCGTCTCCCTTCGGGACACCCGGATACATCCGACCCTGGTACTCGACTCGATCGCTGATCTCGGCGGGCTGATCCAGGGTCACAGGTGATTCACCGCCGTTACAGGCGCGCTCCGCGACTGCGGAATGGCCCGGCGAAGAGCAGCAGCACGAGCAGCAGCAGCAGGAGCATCAGCGGGCTGACGAACACGCCGCCGGCAAGGCTCACCACCACCAGTACGATGATCAGAAGTAACAGCAGATCCATTTTGTTCTCTCTCCCTGTTCGTTTCGCGAAAAGTGATTCCGCGGCGTGATTCCTCCCTGTTACCCGCCGTTCACCCTCGTCAAGCCTGCTTCCATGAGAGCGCTCTCATCGTCCCTCAGCGGGTGGCCTTCTTTACGGCGCTCTGCGCTTTTCCGGCCGCGTTCTTGGCCTTGCCCTTGAGCTCCTCGCCGGCGCCCCTGGTCTCGGTGCCGGGACGCCCAGAGGCAGCGCCGGCCTCGCGCTTGACGCGGCCTTTTATCTCTTTTGCCTTGCCCTCGATTCGCTGTGTGCGATCTCCCATCGGGTCTCCCTCTGTGTTGCCTGTCGTTTCACCTTCACTACCCCGCCGGGCACATTTGAAAGCCCGTCAACCGTGCTCGTCGATCTCCGAGCCGCGCTTCTGCAGGAAGCTCCCCACCGCGCCGGCGAGCGTCGCGATGACGGTCACGGCGTAGATCTCCATGAACACATCGAGGACCCGGCCGCCGGTGGAGATCGGGTTTTTGATCTGCGAGGAGACCGTCAGCAGCTGCGTCGAGGTCCAGAATGCGGCGCTTCCGAATGTGCTGATTTCGGTTTCCGACGCGCCGCGCTCGAGGAAGAACGCGAGCACGGCGCAGATCAGGTCCACACCGGCCGTGGCGACGACGATCACCACCAGATGCCCGCGGAACCTGCGGTGCGTTGGTGTGGCCGCGCGAACGACATCGCGCACCTCCCGCCCTGCGGACTGGAGCACTTCGAACATAGGAACGTGCTGCCCGTTCTCGGCGGGCTCCAACCGCGGCCGGCGGCGGCCGCCCGGTGTCAGGCGCGCAGGGAGCGGACGGCCGAGCGGTTGCCGGCGAAGTCCGTGGCCATCACCTGCAGGCCGGTTGCCCGCTTCAGTGAGGAGGCGAGACCGCCGGCCAGGGCGATGTTGTTGGAGCCGCGGCGGATCGGGTCGGCCTGGGTGGCGAGCGTGCGCACCCGGCAGCGGGCCGAGATGTGCCGGCAACCTCGCGGGAGGCCCTTGAGCGTCAGCCTGATTCTGCCAGCCTCGCTGGAGATCACCTCCAGGTGGGGGTGGCGGCCACGACGCAGACGGATGTCGCTTAGCCGCGGCGCGATCAGGTCTCCCGGCACCGATTTGGGCGCCAGGGCGGGCACGAGCGACGGGCTCTCGATCGCGCCTATGTCGCGCCGCGCGATGCCATCTCCGTTTCCGTCCTGAACCCGCGGAGCCCCTTCGAGATCGGTCGTGGATTCGCCCGGCGCCAGGGGGCCGGGCAGGCCGGCATCGATCGCCGGCGAGTCAGGTGAAAGATCGAGGTTTCCCTGCGCCGGGTCGAGGAGTTCGGGATCGCCGACGTTGCCGCCGTCGTCGGTGAGTAGAAGCGCTCCGCCGTCGCCGCCCAGCTGAAGCGCGGCCGGGTCCTCGGCCAGGCGAGCGACGTGGAGGGTCGTCGCTCCGCCGGGTGCGGGTTGCGCGCGGATCGCGGTCGTCAGTTCCCAGAGGATCGAGTCGCTCAGCGCGACGGTCGGGTCGCTCGTCGCGGCACTCGCTTCGAGTCCGACCCCGCCGTCCTCTCCCCCCGCACCGGTGATCGTCAGGTTGCGCCCGGTGAACTGTGAACTCTCTCCCCCGCACCGCGTGGCGCCTTCGACGTTCACCGCGATGCCGCCGGTGATCTGGATGGCGTCGTCTTCAGCAAGGGCGGTGGCGTTACAGATCTGGATCCCGTCTTCGGAGGTGAACAGGCGCGTGCGCTGGAGCGTCAGACCTCCACCTTCGCCACCGGGGGAAACCGCGACACCGATGGTCGCGTGAACGACCGAGTCGACCACCGTGGCCAGGCCGGCGGCGGCAATCCCGACGGCGTCGGGGCCGAAGGCATCCACCTGGGCGTGCGCCACCGTGCTGCCGTTGCTGGTGGCCAACGCATCGGCGGCCGCGGCATCGGTGCTGACGGCGGTGAAGTCGGCGTTTTCGATCTTCCCGGCGATCTGCGCGGCGGAGCTCGGGCCGGTGAGGTCACCGGCCACCACGGAGATTCCGGCGACGCTCGTTTCCGCGGTCGCCTGCCCGGCTGGGACGCTCACGCTGAGCACGTGCCGGGGAGCTTCTACGCCGCCTCGAAGAATCGTCCGCCCGGCGCCTGCGCCCTGGATGATGATCGGGTCGTTGCTCGCATAGGAGAACCCGGACGTGGTGCTTGTGGCGTATTCGCCGGGGCCGATGTCGACGGTGTCAATCCCGGGCTGGGTGACGGCGCGTGTCAGGGCCGGTTGCAGTTCCTGCTCGACCGGCGCCGTGCAGGCGGGCGAGCTGAGCCTCACGCAGATCGTTTCAGCGCTCGCAACAGCACTCCAGACCCCGGCGAGCAGGGCCGAAAACAGCAGAGCTCCGAGGACCCGTCCGATCACCGGCGCGACGATACATGAGCCGGAAAGCCCAACGGCCGCGCTTCTCGCCGCCCGACGGCCCGGCGGCTCAAGCGATCCGGTGTATGCGGCCGATAGGTCCACATGCACCTCTCATTCGGGCACGGGCAACCCGAACGCGTGATCTACCTCGACGAAGACGTCTATGCGGTCGTCGACAACAGCACCGGCGAGGGCGCGCCGCGCTCGGAGTGGCCGGCCGACGGGGTGTACAGCCCGATCCCGGCGCGCGCGGCCGTCGGGCGGATCGTCGAGTTGCTCGGCTGGATCGGCCCGGAGCTCTGGCGGGCCAGCCGACGCGGGCATGAGGTCTGCCTGATCGAACCGGTGGCGAACTACACCCCGGCGACGATCCTGCTGTGGTCGGCGGACTGCGTCGAGCATTTCGCGCGCCGGGCCGAAGCCGTCGACGGCAACGTCGTGGAGACGCTGGCACTGGCGCGGGCCTACGCGAACACGCATGACTTCAACGCAAAGGACGCGAAGCGGCTGGCCGACGAGGCCGAAGCGATCCTCGGGCGGCTGCGCACGGGCGGCCTTGCTGCGTTCGGCCGGGGCGTCGTCTCGCGCGCCGCCGAGCTGGATTTTGGCGGCGGCTGGCTGGGCCCTGCCGAGACGCGCTATGAAGCCGGCGAGTTCGCCACCGCGGATCTGCGCGCGATGCAGGTCGCCCTGATGCATGCGACCAGGGAACTCTGCCGGGCCGACCCGCTGGCCGCGGGCCGCGGTGCGGCGAAATGGTGCAGGCGAGCCGCGGCCCGCCGCGCCGTCGCCCAGGAAGCCGGCGATCGGGCCAATGACGCCAACGATGCCGGCTTCTTCAACCTGCTGCTCAACCCGTTCGCCTCGGGCACCCTCGCCCGCAGCCTGCCCGGGCAGGTCCGGGCGCTTCAGGACGGAGACGACCCCGAGGCCGACTGGCAGGCCGCCCGTCTGGCCGAATACCTCAAGCGGACCGACGATCAGCCACTGCCCTCGCCGGCGCCCTGGTAGAGCGCCGGCTCCCGCCGCGCCGCCCGGCTCAGTGGGCCATCGCGGGCGCGCCGGCCGGGTCGAGTTCCTGCGCCCCGGAGCGCAGCAGCGTGCTGGTGAAGATCGCGCCGAACATGAAGATGCCGGCCGGCGATCCAGAAGGCCGTGGTGTAGCCATGGACCGCGGCCTGCTCGACCGTGCGCGCCGACGGGCCGCCGTGTGAGACGACGTAGTTGGTTGCCGCCGTGGCGGAGAAGGTGCTCAACAGGGCCACGCCGATCGACCCGCCGACCTGCTGCATGGTGTTGACCAGAGCCGAGGCGACACCCGCGTCCCGCGGGTCCACCTGTCCTGTGGCCGTGGCCATCGAGGGAGCGAAGATCATTCCCATGCCGACGCCGATCACGACCAGCGAACGGCAGCACGTGGCTCGCGTAGCCGGTGTCCACGCCAACGCGGGTCAGCCCCAGCATCGCGACGCCTGCGAGGACCATGCCGGTGGGGACCAGCGGCCGGGGGCCGGTACGGGGGAGGATCTTCGTGCTGATCAGCGTCGCCGACGTGACGACGGCGCGCCATCATCGGCAGGAACGCGAGGCCGGTGGAGATCGGGCTGAAGCCGAGGGTGCGCTGCAGGTAGTAGGTGAGGAACAGGAACACGCCGAACGAGCCCGAGCCGGCGATCGCCATCGCGCCGAATGAGGCGCCGCGGTCGCGGTCGAGCATCACCCGCAGCGGCAGCAGCGGGATTCTTGCCGCGTGCCTGGAGCACGACGAAGACGTCAGAAGCACGGCGCTCGCGACCAGCGAGCCGACCGTCAGCGGCGCTCCCCAGCCGTGGGTCTCGGCGTTGGAGAAGCCGTACACCAGCGCGAACAGGCCCGGTGGTCGCGGTGAGCGGCACCCGGGATGTCGAGCTTCGGCGCGGATCTCGGGGCGCTCGTTGACGAGCAGCGACCATCGCGGCGGCCGCGGCCGGGACCGCGAACAGCAGGTTTACGAACAGGGTCGAGCGCCAGTCGAGGTACTCGCGTCAGCACGCCGCCGAGCAGCAGGCCGATCGCGCCGCCGCCTCCCGCGATGGCGCCGTAGATGCCGAATGCCCTGCCGCGCTCCTGGGGGTTCGTGAAGGCGTCGTCAGGATCGAGAGCGCCGATGGCGCGAGCAGTGCGCCGAACCCGCCCTGCAGCGCCCGTGCGAGCGACCAGCACGCCGAAGCTCTGCGCGAGGCCGGCCATCGCGGAGGCGACGCGCGAATCCGATCAGGCCAGTGATCAGGGCACGCTTGCGCCCGAAGTAGTCGCCGATCCGCCCGCCGATCAGCAGCAGGCTGCCGAAGGCGAGCGCGTAGGCCGTGACGACCCACTGGCGGCTGTCGTTGGAGAAGCCGAGCGCGTGCTGGGCCGAGGGCAGGGCGATGTTCACGATCGTCGCGTCGAGGACGACCATCAGCTGCGCGACGCCGACCATCGCCAGGATCAGCCAGCGGCGGTCGTGCTGCTTGGAGGCGGTCTCAGGGTTCATGTTGGTCTCGCGATCGGTATGTGGAGGTTGGTTCTCAAAGTGGAGGCGGAATCTCAACTTCATCTCACGATAACACAAGTGGAGCCGCTCTCTCCACTTGGAGTCTGTCCCTCCACTTCGTTACAATCGGTGCATGGCCACCACCTCGGAGAGACCACTGCGCAGAGACGCCGAGCGCAACCGCCAGCGCATCCTGGATACGGCCGGCGCGCTGTTCGCCGAGCGCGGCCTGGGCGTCTCGCTCGACGAGATCGCCCGGCATGCGGGCGTCGGCGTGGGCACCGTCTACCGGCGCTTCCCCGACAAGGAGCAGCTGATCGACGCCCTGTTCGAGGCTCGCCTGGGCGAGATCCTCGCCACCGCCAATGCAAGCCTTGAGATCGATGATCCCTGGGACGGGCTCGTCTACTTCATCGAGCGCTCCCTTGAGCTGCAGGTCGCCGACAGGGCCCTGAAGGAGCTGCTGCTGAGCACCACGACGGCCCACGCCCGGATCGAGAAGGGCCGCTCGGAGATTCAGCCGATCGTCGAGGCAGTTCTGGAGCGCGCCCAGGATGCGGGTGTCGTGCGCGAGGACTTCGCCGTCTCCGACCTGCTGCTGCTGCAACACGCCGTCAATGAAGCCGCCGCATATACGCATGAAGTCGCACCCGAAGCCTGGCGGCGGGTTCTCTGCATCGCCCTCGACGGGCTGCGCCCGGACCGCCGGCGCCCGACGCCGATGCCCGTCGCGCCGCTCGACGACGCCCAGGTCGACTGCGCGATGCGCGAGTGGGGCCGGCGCCGCCGGCGCTGAGCCTCAGACGCAGCCGGCTATCTGACCACCCTGATCTCGGCAGAGGTGCCCTTGCGCAGACTCCTGACGAAGAAGTTGCCGCCAGGAGTGAACCGGTGGCGTGGCAGCAGGACGATGCCGATGCCGTGCTGGGCGACCCACTGCGCCAGGCGCGGCTGGGGGGACCCGGCCAACATGTTGAAGGTCGCGCGCTCGGCGACAGAGCCGAGCAGCTCGCGGGCGCGCTTCAAATCCAACGTCGCCTCCTCGCGGATGGCGACGTTGTAGGGCCCCTCGCCTCCTGCCCGGCCCCATCGCGCCGCACGTGCCTGCGGGGCCAGCGTCACGACCGCAAGCAGACGCCCGGCGTTGGCGAGTTCCGCCCCCTCGCGCAATGCCGCCTCGCCGGCCGGGCTCTGCTCGAACACGACCGCAGCCCGCGCGGGAGCGCCCGCGTCGCCGGCGCCCTCGCGGAGGCCTTCCGTGATGTCAATCCCGAGGCCGGGCATCGAAAGCAAGTTACACCCGCCGGAGGTGCCGAGCGTATTCCGGCTACTGGTATCTTTCGGCGACGCCCGCGGGCTCCCGCCCGCCGGGCAGGGAGGCCGGGGGATGAGAGCACAAGGCCGGGAACAGACCTATCGCCACAGATGGATCGCAGGGGCCATGGCCGGCCTGGCGATCCTCACGGCGACGGCGCTGCTCGAGCTCGCCCCGCCGGCCTCGGCTGCCGAAACCGGCGCGATCGCCGGTCAGGTGCGAAACAGCGCCGGCAAAGCGCCGCTGGCGGGAATCGAAGTCTGCGCGCAGCTGCCTGAAATACCTGCGCTGGCCGGTGGCGAGGAACGTCATCGGCGGTGTGACACGTCCGGCGCCGGCGGTGAATACGAAATCGACAGCCTGCCTGCGTTGAACGGCTCGCCGCCCGGCGGCTACGAAGTCGAATTCAACACGACCCTGGACTTCATCCGCCAGTTCTACAGCGGCAAGCTCGAAGACTACTCGGCGACGCTCGTCCCGATCGTGCCGGGCAAAACGGTCCAGGGCATCGACGCCGAACTCGAAGAAGGTGGCGAGATTCACGGGCGGATCACGAGCGCCGCGACCGGGGAACCCGTCCCGGGCGCCGAGGCCTGCGCCAACGAATACACCCTGCGCACGATCTGCGCAACGGCCGGCGCGAGCGGTGAATACACGATCGTCGGCCTCATCAGCCATTCCTACCGGGTCTATTTCAACGGCCCCGGTGGACTGCAGAGCGAATACATCGGCCAGTACTACAGGGAAAAGGAATGGCCTGAAATCGAACCGGTGAACGTCGCCGCTCCCGGCATCGTGACGGGCATCGACGCGGCGCTGAAGTCCTACGGCCGGATCACCGGCAAGGTGATCGACAAGGCGACCAAGCAGCCGCTTGCGGGCGTCAACGTCTGCGGCGGCAACAGCTGCGAAAACACCAACGCGGCGGGGGAATACTCGTTTACCAAACTGCTCGCCGGCAGCTACACGCTCACCTTCTACGCGACCCGGATGAACGAAGAAAAGGGAACCGACTACCTCAGCCAGTACGAAGCCAATGAATATCTGGTCCAAGAAGAGCTGAAGGCCCGCAATCCCGAAGCGGCCCACGTGCAGGTCACGATGAGCGGCCACGCCGTGATCAACGACGAACTCGAAGAAGGCGGCCGGATCACCGGGACGATGCTCGAAGCGGGGACGAAAGCACCCGCCGGCGTGTGGACGTGCGCCGAAGACCTCTCGACGGGCCACCCCGCCCAGTCACGTGTGTGCCCGTACTCCGAGAGCGGTGACACCTACACGATCTCGGGACTCCCGCCGGGGCGCTACCGGGTCGTGTTCGGCGACGGCCTGCCGGCATACATGTTCACTCAGTACTACAAGGACTCCGACCTCCAGAGCGAAGCCAAGGAAATCGTGGTCGCCAGCGGCAAGACCGTCAAAGGCATAGATGCCTCGCTGACGGCGAACCCCGACCCGTCGGACGGTGCGATCGCGGGCACGGCAACCGATGCCGCAAGCAAAGCGGCGATCGCCGGCATCGAAGTCTGCGCCTTCCAGAACGGCCGCTCGACGAGCGCCTGCGCGAACACCGGCCCGAACGGTGAATATCTGATCACCGGCGTCGGCTCAAGCACGGCCGAAGTCGAATTTCGCTCGCCCGCCGGCGGTGCCCTCGACTACGCCTCGCAGGTCTATCCGGGCGGAGGGGTGTCCGTCACGCTGGGCAGCATCACCCCGGCGATCAACGCCCAGCTACAGCCCGGCGGCAGGATCTCCGGCGTCGTGCAGAGCGAGGCGACGAAACAGCCGCTGGGCGGCGTCTCGGTCTGCGCCTTCGACGAAAACCACGAAAGCCGGGCCTGCGCAACGAGCGAAGCGGGCGGCGCCTACACGCTGACGGGCCTCGCCGGCGGCACCTACACCGTCGGCTTTGAAGTGGGCAACGCCGGGGGGTCGTGGTTCCCGCAGTACTTCAGGGAAGTCTCGCTGGCCTCCGAAGCCCAGAAGGTGTCCGTCGAAGCCGGTCAGACCACCGGCGGGATCGATGGCTCGCTGATCGCCAACGACCATCCGGGCGACGGCGCCCTGGCCGGCACCGTGACGGACGCCTCGAGCGACCTGCCGATCGCCGGCATCGAAGTCTGCGCGTACCAACTGGGCTTCGAAGAACTGTTCGGGGAATGCACGACAACGACGACCGGCGGGCACTACGTGCTCACCGGCCTGCCACCGGGCGAATACGAACTCGAATTCAGCTCACCGGCCAACTCCGCCATCAGCTACGAACATCTCCTCTACGACGCGGGCGAACCGGTCGCCGTGGCGGCCGACAGCATCACCTCGGGCCTCGACGGCCGGCTCACGGCGGCCGGGCGCCTGAGTGGGACGGTCACCAGCGCGGCCACCGAAAAACCCGTACCGGGCATCGCGGTGTGCGCATTTGATGAAGCCACGGAGGCCGGCGGCTGCGCGCCGTCGCTGGCCAACGGGACATACGCGATCACCGGCCTGCCGCCGGGCAGCTACCAGATCGTCTTCTACGGGACCGAACAGGGCTTTGCCCTGCAGTACTACGACGATGCTGCGGAGCCCTCTCAGGCAACCGAAGTAAAACTCTCGAGCGGACAGTCAGTGGGCGGGATCGACGCCCGGCTGCAGCCGGGCGGCTCGATCAGCGGCACGGTCACAAACGGACTCACCGGCCGGCCGATGGAAGAAGTCCTGATCTGCGCGCTCACCGGAGAACCCGACGCGCTTGAAGCGCTCGAATGCGCGATCTCCGGTGCCGGCGGCGAATATCAGATCACCGGCCTCCCGCAGGGGCAGTGGATCGTCGGCTTCGACGCCGGCCGCGGCTACGAGGTCCAGTACTACGACGGCGTGACAGAACCGCGCAACGCGACCCGGGTGACGGTCACCGGCGGGCATGACACCGCAGGGATCGACGCGACCATCCGCACTCCTCCGGCCAAACCGGTGCAACCGCCACCGGCGCAGACGATCAGCACCGCCTCCCCGGCTCCCCCGCCGGCGCCGGCCGGCTCCGGAGTTCTCGGCCTGACCACGGCCAAGGCCGTCGCGAAGATCGCCCTCGCGGGCCAGACGGTCTCGGTGAGCGGGCGCAGCGCGACGCTCAGCCTGTCCTGCATCGCGGCCGCCTGCCATGGCCTCGCGCAGCTGAGCGTGAGGGTGAGCATCTACCGGCGCGTCCACGGCCGGCGGGTGCGGCACGTCGAAACGATCGTGCTCGGCCGCGGCTCCTTCGTGCTGGCAACGGGAGCGCGGGGGAGTGTGCACCTGAAGCTGACCCCCGCGGGGGTCAAACGCCTCGCCCACGTGCGCAGTCACCCGCTCGCGGCCCAGCTGGACTTCGGCATCAACGGCGCACCGGCCCAGACCAGGACCGTCAAAGTCCGTTAGGTGAGGATCGGCTGAGCCGGCCGGACGCGCTGAAGCCCCGGCCCACCGGACCACAGCGGGGCTGTGATCCGACGGGCCGGTGGGCTGATTCAGCGAGGCTGCTTGGTTGCGACGGTGAGGGTGTTCTTCGGGCTGGTCGTCGTCAGCACGAAGACGTAGGGCGAGCTTTCGTTGACCGGGATGTTGTAGCCCTCGCTCGACCCTGCTTCCAGCGTCACGGGACCGGTGGGCCCGGTGAAGGTCTGCGTTTCCGTGGTCGAGTTGGTGATCTGCAGGTAGATGTTCCCGTAGGTGAAGATCGCCGGATAGCGGTCCTTCAGTTTGCTTTTCGAGAACTTCGCCCCTTTGGCGCTGGCCACGATTTCGACCGTCGGCGGCGCGAATTTCGTGTACGTGAAGGTGATCGGATCGGTCGACGTCGCGGCGCCGACGGTGGCCGTCACGGGCACGGTCCCTTCGAGCTCGTACGGCGTGACCGCCGTGCAGGACTTGGTCGTCGAGCAGACGACATGCGTCGCGGCTTCGCTACCGAAGTCGATCGTGGTCTTCACCCGGCGTGGTGCTGAAGCCGGTGCCCTTGACCTTCACGTTGCTGCCGGCGAACTCAGGTCCACTGGTGGGTGTGATCTTTGTGATCGTCACGGCGGCGGAAGCCGACGCGGTTGCAACGGCGACGACGCTGAGCGACGCAGCGAGCGCGGCCCCCAGCATGCCCTTCCTGGACAGGTGACGCATACGAGCCCTCCTCCAAACAGTTTCGCGTTCGGGCAGAGGACCCCGTCCCTCCAGACTGGCCATCCCTAGCCCCTGATTCCATTTGATCGTACAGCTCAGCCGCTCGGCGGGCGAGGAACACGGCGGTCAGACATCGGACGCGCGCCCAGCGTCCGCAGGTCAGTCGCCGTGAACCCGCCTGACCGGCTGCACGTGGGAGACGAGGCGCCCCGCCTCGAGCAAGTGGACGGCGAAGCCCAGCGGAAGCGGTGCCACCTCGAAGGGCAGGTCATCGCGCGGGCGCAGGTCGAGCAGGATGGCCGAGTTCGTGCTCGGGCAGACCAGGAGCGGCCGGCTCGCGAATGTGGCGAGCATCGTCGTGTGGGCGTGGCCGCAGGTGAGCGCGCGGACCTGCGGGTGGCCCTCGAGCAGGGTCTCGAGTGAGACCCGGGCCGCGGGATCGAGTGCGATCCGGTCCATCACCCGGATCCCGCTGAGCACCGGTGGGTGGTGCAGTGCGAGCAGCGTGGGACGATCCGGCTCGCGGCGGAGCGTGTCGTCCAGCCAGTGCAGCTGGCGCTCGTCCAAGGTGCCGGTGTCACTGCCGGGGCGCACGCTGTCCAGGCCCACCAGTCGCAGGCCGCCGCAGTCGACCGCGAGGTTCACCGGTGAGCCCGGGGCCCCCGCGGCCGAGGCGAAATGCTCGCGCAGCATGTCGCGATCGTCATGGTTGCCCGGGATCACATGCAGCGGCAGGCCGAGCTCCAGCAGCATCCGCCTCGCCTCCGCGTAGGCCTCGCGCGAGGGCACGTCGACGACGTCGCCGCTGATCAGCACGGCCGTCGGGCGCGGCTGCAGCAGGGCGACCTGCTCGATCGCCCGTTGCAGGCGCCTCGCGGCACCGGCGCCCTGCTCGCCCGCGCGCAGATGCAGGTCGCTCAGCTGCACCAGAACGGCCGGCGGCGGCGCGGCGGCGGGCTCCGGATGCGAGGCGGACACAGCCGAAATCATGACGGTCAGGTAGTCACTACGCGCACCGGTAGGTAGTTCCCGCGCTGGGCCTCAAACTCGGCGCAGCCGATTCCGCCTCATGGCCGATCTCGACCCGGCGGGGCACCCGCAGCCCTTCGACCTCCGGGCGGCACTGGTGCAACTGGTCGAACTGGGTGGCTCGGACCTGTGCGTGAAGGCGGGCAACCGGCCGCTGATCCGCATCGACGGCGAGCTGCGCTGGCTGGACGCGAATGAACCGGAATTGGGCCCGGAGGACACAATGGAGGCGCTGCACTCGGTGCTGCCGGACGCGCGCCTGCAGGAGTTCGAGACCCTGCACGAGATCGACTTCGCCTACACCATCCCCAACTTCGGGCGCTTCCGCGTCAACGGCTACCTGCAGCGCGGCGCCGTCTCGATGGTCTTCCGCGTGGTGCCCAACTCGATCCGCACGCTCGAGCAGCTGGGCCTCCCCGACGTGATCCGCGGCCTGGCCGAGGAGAAGCGGGGCGTGATCCTCGTCACCGGGACGACTGGCTGCGGGAAGTCCACCACGCTCGCCGCGATGATCGAGCACATCAACGACACGGCCTTCAAGCACATCGTGACGATCGAGGATCCGATCGAGTACCTGCACAGCGACCGCCGCTGCGCGATCGACCAGCGCGAGCTCGGCAGCGACACGGACTCCTTCGAGGTCGCCCTCCGTCGCGTGCTGCGCCAGGACCCCGACGTGATCCTGATCGGGGAGATGCGCGATGAGACGACCGTGCGCACGGCATTGGCGGCCGCCGAGACGGGACACCTGGTCCTCTCAACGGTGCACGCGATGGACGCCCCGGAGACGATCAGCCGGATCCTCGACTTCTTTCCCCCGGCCCAGCACCAGCAGGCGCGAGCGATGCTCGCCGGGACGATCAGGGGGATCATCTCCCAGCGCCTGGTTCCGCGGGCCGACGGCGAGGGCCGTGTCGCGATCGCCGAGGTTCTCACGATGACCGGCCGCGTCCACGACCTGATCCTCGACCCGCAGCGGACCGGCGAGCTGGCCGATGTGATCGTCGAGGGCGAGTACTACGGGATGCAGAGCTTCGACCAGGCGCTCTACGGCGCGCTGCAGGCCGGCGTCGTCACGATGGAGGACGCCATGCAGCACGCCACGCGGCCGCACGACCTCAAACTGCTGGTCGACGCGGCGGGGCACCTGCACACCTCGATGGACGACGTCGAAGAGGTGTCGGGAATGAGCATCGAAGCGGGGGCCTCGCTCAGGGTGTGACCAGATGCTGCAGCTGGAAGATCGTGATCTCGGCCTCGAGCGGCACGCCGAGCTCCTCGAGCGCCGGGATCAGGCTGCCCTCGTCGAAGCGGGCGGCGTAGTCCTCGGACTCCCAGACCTGCGCCACCTGCATGACATCGTCCTGTTCGCTGGCGCCGTGCATGATCAGCCCCAGCGGGTGCTCGTGGTCGATGTCCAGCCGCGCCCGCAGCGCCTCATATGTATCGCGGTCGATATCCCGCTTGATGATCCTGAGGATCACGTGAACTCCAAGAAGTCGAGCATTCTCCACACCCGTTCGCCTGCTCCCCCGGCGATTCGATACTAGCTCGGCGCATCTGACCTCGCGCCACCCTCCAGTGTCCGAACTGTCGATGGCTAAGCTGCGGCGATGCCCCGGAGCGAGTCTTGATCGCCTTCAGCTGTCCCGTCTGCGCCCACCTTGTGACGTTCGAGAGCGTTCGCTGCCTGAACTGCACCAGCGAGATCGGCTTCGACCCCGACAGGCGCGCCATGCTCCCGGCGGGTGCCGGTTCCGAGCGCG
The DNA here is from genome assembly GCA_963744035.1 of uncultured Solirubrobacteraceae bacterium. Classification (GTDB taxonomy): domain Bacteria; phylum Actinomycetota; class Thermoleophilia; order Solirubrobacterales; family Solirubrobacteraceae; genus Palsa-744. The sequence goes on from CAVURZ010000004.1 coordinate 569,669, forward strand.
CGCGATGCTCCAACCAGCACCTTGCCGCCTGCAACTGGCTGGCCGCTGAGAACGGCCCGCTGTGCGCCAGCTGCGCGCTGACCAGAACCCGCCCCAACGACAGCGACGAGAACGGGCTTGGCGGGTTCGCCGCGGCCGAGCGGGCGAAACGCCGGCTGCTGTTCGAGCTGCTCGACCTCGGCCTGCCCGTCGTCGGCTGGGGTGAGGAAGAAGGGGGAATCGCCTTCGACATGCTCTCCAGCGAGCACGAAGCCGTCGGCACGGGACACGCCGACGGCGTCATCACGCTCGACCTGGCCGAGACCGACCCCTCCCACCGCGAGCGCCTGCGGGTGAAACTGGGTGAGCCCTACCGCACGGTGCTCGGGCACTTCCGTCACGAGATCGGCCACTACTACCAGACGATCCTCGTACCGCCGGGCTCGGACGCGGAGACCCGCTGCCGCGAGCTGTTCGGCGACGAGCGCGAGGACTATCAGGGCGCCCTCGAGCGCTACTACGCCGACGGCCCGAAGGACGGCTGGGAACGCGAACACGTAAGCGCCTACGCGACGATGCACCCCTGGGAGGACTGGGCGGAGACGTTCGCCCATTACCTGCACCTGCGCGACACCCTGCAGACGGCCGCCGCCTACGGCGTGCGCGTGGACGGGCCGTCCGTGGCCACCGCCGACATCGCGCCGCTCGAGTCCGAGCCGCGGGCGGTCGGCGGAGATGTCGGCGAGATGCTCGAGGCCTGGATCCCGCTGACCTATGCGCTCAACGCGATCAACCGCAGCATGGGAGCGCTCGACCTCTACCCCTTCGTACTCGGCCCGGTCGTCGAACGGAAGCTCGAGTTCGTCGGTGGCCTGATCACCGATGCGCGATCGGACGCGGCGATCGCCTGAGATGACCCGGCCGGCCGCTCGCGTCGCGCTCGGGGCGGCGATCCTGGCCATGGCGGCCGGCGCGCTGGCGGCGCCCGGCGCTCAGGCGGCACCGCCGGAATGCCAGGACACCTACATCGGCTCGGGCGATTGGAGCGAAACCGCCAACTGGTCCAACGCCTCGCCTCCCGCCGCGGACGAAGTCGCGTGCATCCAGAGCGGGCAGACCGTGACGCTCGCCGGGGGCGCGCAGGTCGTCGAATCGATCCAGGGCGGGACGCTGGCCGTCGCGGGAGGGACGCTGACGCTGGCATCAGCGGTCGAGGAATCACCGCTCGAAGGGCTCTCGATTGCCGGTGGCAGCGTCGATCTGACGGGGATCCTCCGCGCGCCGGTCACGCTGAGCGGCGGCACCCTGACCGGCACCGGCGCGATCCGGGGAACACTTGAAAACCTCGACGGCACCGTGGCGCCCGGAGATCCGCTGGGCACGCTCACGGTGGAAGGCGGCGAATTCATCCAGGGAGCGGCCGGGACGCTGCGCATCCTCGCCGAAGGGACGCAGGCCGGCCAGTACTCGCAGCTGTCGGTGGCGGGGGAAGTCGCTCTCGGTGGGACGCTGACGCTCGTCCCCGCCGGTGGCTATGCGACTGCCGCGCTCGCGGGCGAGCAGCTGAGCGTCATCACCCTCGGCGGGTTGGCGACGGGCGGCTTCGCCATCACCGAAGCGAGCCCGGCGCTTGGACGGGGACTCGGCGTGACCGCGCAGGAAGCCGTGGGTTCGATCGAGGCCGTGATCGTCGCTCCGGGCGCGCCGGAAGCGGATCTCCCGCCGACGATCGCCGGCGGCATCTTCGTGGGCGAATCGCTGAGCGCCTCCAGCGGCTCGTGGTTCAACTTCATCGAAGCCCGGCGGCTTCAGTGGCAGCGCTGCTCGGCGGCGGGTACGCAGTGCGCCTACATCGCCGGCGCGAGCGGGCAGAGCTATACGACCCGCGGCGTGGACGCCGGGCACACGATCCGGGTCGTCGAATTCGCGAGCAACCAGAGCGGCGAAGCCGGGCCGAGCGCCTCCGGCGTCTCGGGCGTCATCCAGAGCGTGCCGCTGCCCCAGAACACCTCGCCGCCGCGCATATCCGGACACGCCGAAGCCGGCGCGACACTCAACTGCTCACCGGGGGCCTGGGACCACGCCTCGACCGGCTACGCCTACGAATGGACACGTGACGGCGCCGCCATCCCCGGGGCCGTCGGCCCCGCCTACCGGGTCACCACCGAAGACGAAGGTCACGGCCTCGCCTGTGTGGTGCGCGCCATCAACCCGTCCGGCGCCGGTTCGCCCGCTCGCAGTGCGACCCTGGCGATCCCGTTCGGCGGGCCGCTGCCGCTGCGTTGCTCGAACACCTCGATCGAATTGACCGGAATGCTGATCAGGGGGCACTCGGTGTCCCTGTCCGGCATCGCGCTGAGCAGGTACGCCGGGCGGAAGGTCACGATCACGCTGAGCGGCATCCCCCGCAAGCTCGCGGCCGGCCACGCCGGCAGCACGAAGGTCGCGGCCGACGGCACCTTTCAGCTCAAACTGACCGTCCCGCGGGGAACGCCCGCGGCGAAGACCGTCTACACCGCAAAGGTCGGCGGTCACTCCTCGCTGCCTCTGAAACTGAACCGGGAACTGCTGATCGCCGGCGAACACCCGGTCGCCGACGGCGTCCAGGTGCTCCTGAGGGGGACGGGACCGCTGGCGAAGGGGTCGCACACGATCACCCTGCTGCGCCAGCTCAGCTGCTCAAGCAGCGAAGTGCTCATGCGCAAGACCATGAGGAAGGGGAGCCTCACCGTCCTACTCCCCCCGGCTGCCTCGCCGAGCGCAGGCGAGTCCTACGACCGAGCCCAGACCCCGGTCGGGCACAGGCTCAGCTACTCGCTGCCGATCGCCCTGAAATAGTTGCTAGCGCAACTATGCGGTATGATCCGCTGATGGAGCTTGGAGTCGCCACCTTCGCCGATCTGGCCGGCGGCGCCGGCCCGGAGCAGCGGATGCGCGAGCTGATGGAGGAGATCGAGCTCGCCGATCAGCTGGGGCTTGACGTATTCGGCCTGGGAGAGCACCACCGCCCCGACTTCCTCGTCTCCTCCCCGACCGTGGTCCTCGGGGCGGCCGCGGTGAAGACCAGTCGAATCCGCCTCTCAAGTGCCGTGACGGTGCTCAGCTCGGAGGACCCCGTCAGGGTCTTCCAGCAGTTCGCCGAGGTCGACCTGCTCTCGGGAGGCCGCGCGGAGATCATGGCCGGGCGCGGCTCGTTCACCGAGTCCTTCCCCTTGTTCGGATACGACCTGGACCATTACGACGAGCTCTACGCCGAGAAGCTAGAACTGCTGCTGGCTCTGCGTGAGGAGGGCCCTGTGACCTGGTCCGGGCGCCATCGCGCCGGGCTCACAGACACGATCGTATGGCCGCGCCCGCTGCAGAAACCCCTCCCTGTGTGGGTCGCGGTGGGCGGCTCGCCCGGTTCGGTCGCGCGCGCCGGCGCCCTTGGCCTGCCGCTGACGCTGGCGATCATCGGCGGTCAGCCCGCGCGATTCGCGCCGCTGATCGACCTCTATCGCTCGAGCCTCGCGGAGGCCGGACACGATCCGGCGCTCGGGAGGGTCGCGATCAACACCCACGCCTTCCTGGCCGAGACGCAGGCACAGGCAGACTCGGCATTCGCAGCCCCCTACCTGCAGATGATGAATCGGATCGGCCGCGAGCGTGGATGGCCGCCCGCCGGCCGCCCGCAGTACGAAGCGCTCAGGGCACCGGACGGTGCCCTCGCCGTCGGCACGCCCGAGCAGGTGGCGGAGAAGATCCTGATGGAGCACAGCCTGTTCGCCAACGACCGCTACATCGCGCAGATGAGCGTCGGGGCCGTGCGCCACAAGGACGTGATGCACTCGATGGAGCTGTTCGGAACGAAGGTCGCACCGCTGGTCCGAGCCGGGCTGGGGACGGCGACCCCGCCCGCGCCCGCCCCGGCGGGGAAGGCGCTAGATTGAGTCCCATGGATGACCAGTCGATTCTCGCCCGCATCGAGTCGCTCGTCGCGGAGGAGCACAAGCTGCAGTCCCAGGAGCAGGACGAGGCCTCCCACGGGCAGGACCCCTCCGAGGACCGCGGTCGCCTCGACGCCGTGTCGGTCGAGCTCGACCGCTGCTGGGATCTGCTGCGCCAGCGCCGCGCGCTGCGCGAGGCCGGCGCCAACCCGGACGCCGCCGAGGCGCGCGACCCGGGCACCGTCGAGCACTACCTGCAGTAGCCGGTGCGCATCCTCCTGACGGAGGGCTCGAGTCTCACCTCGCGCGAGTTCGTGACGTGCCTGGGCCCGCTCGGCTATGAGCTCGAGGTGCTGGACCCCGATCCGATCTGCCTGGTGCGTTTCAGCAGATGGGTCAGGCGGGTGCATCGCTGCCCGAGTGCCAGGACAGACCCCAACGGCTACCTGCGTGCCCTCGAGCGGATCGTCGGCGAGCGGGCGATCGACGTCGTGCTGCCGACCCATGAGCAGGCGTGGCTGCTGGCGCGGGCGCTGGACGCGGGCGCACTGGCCGCCGAGGTTCCGGTCGCGCTCGCCCCGGAGGGGGCGTTCGAGCGGGTACAGAGCAAGCTCTCCTTCGCCCGGCTGCTCGACGAGCTCGACCTGCCCCAGCCCGCCTGGCGAGAAGTCGCCCGCGCGGAGGATCTCGACGGGCTTCCCTATCCATACTGGCTGAAGAGCGCCTTCAGCACCGCCGGGCAGGGCGTCCGGGAGATCGTCGATGAGCGGGCGCGCGAGCGCGAGCTTCCCGATCCTGCTCTCGCAGGGAACGGGCGTCATCGCACAGGCGCCTGCCGTCGGGCACTACGGCCAGGTGCAGGGGCTGTTCGATCACGGCCGGCTCCTCGCTGCCCACACGAGCGTTCAGAGAGGCGTCGGGATCGGCGGCAGCGCAGCGGCCCGGCTCAGCGTTGAGCATCGGGCCGCGAAGCGGCACATCGCCCTGCTCGGCGAGCGTCTCGCCTGGCACGGCGGCCTGACGCTGGACTACCTGCACGAGGACGGCTCCCCGCAGTACCTGGAGTGCAATCCCCGGACCGTCGAGCCCGCGAATGCGATGGCCGGCGGCCTGAACATCCCCGACCTGCAGGTTCGCCTGACGCTCGGCGAGCAGCTGGGAGGCCCGCCGCGGACGGGGCGCAGCGGCGTGCGCACCCACGGCACGATCGCACTGCTGCTCGGGAGCGCCGACCGCGGGGCCTCACGCAGGATGATCCTGGCTGAGCTCGGCGAATCCCTGACCGGACGGGGCTCCTATGCGCACAGCGCCGAGCAGCTCACCCCGATCGTGCGCGACCCCCCCTCGCTGGCGCCGCTGCTCGTGGTGGGCGCCCGCCTGCTTCGCTCACCGGCCGGGGCGAGCGAGATAGCCAGCCAGGCTGTGGCCGGCTACTCGATCGACCCGGCGACCCTGACCGAGATCAGGGTCCGGTGAAGCTGCCCGCGTAGCACGGGCCGCCTTCGCAGTCGTCGCTGCTCGGGATCGAACCTTCGAAGAAGTCCGAGACCGTCTGCTGCTCGTTCGCCGCGGCGCGGGGAGCGCTGTGCGGATCTTCACCGCCGAAGTTCGGGGTGTCCGTCAACGGCGGCGGTGTCACACCGATCATTTTTCCGGAGCCGGGCGAGCTTTCCCTGACCGGGCCGATGTCGTAGTAGTAGATGGCCGAGCCGGTGAACGGGTACTTCTTGATGCGCGGCACGTTCCACAGGACATTCGAGCCCCGCCAACGTTGCGGGTAGAGGACCGGCCGGTGCTCGGAGGCACCGATCGTCCGCGCCTCGACGTCGGCCTGGAAGTCGGTGACCTGGTGATCGCCGAATGCGATGTCCATCAGCACCTGGTGAGCCGGGGTGTCGGGCAGCGGGTCGCTCGTCATGCGCGACGCGTAGCCGTCGGGCTCGCCCCGGTCCCAGAGCATCTGGATCATGTCCAGAACGAGCGGCCGGACCGTCCCGCTCGGGTAGGCCTCTGCGAAGCCGACCTCGAATTCGATGAAGTCGACCGAGCGACCAACCAGAACGGAGTAGTTCATCCCCGAGCACTCCAAGGGATGCCCGGGTGAAGTCGGGCGAGATGGCCGTCAGTGCGCCGCCCATGATCCCGCCCTGGCTGTTCCCGTTGTAGAACAGGTGGCTGGTGTTGATGACCGACCCCGTGGCGTACGTGCCGTCCTGATGGAAGGCGGCCGCCGTCGAGAACCCTGCCGGGTTGATCAGCGCCCGGCCGAGGTAGAGCTCGTCGAGCAGACCCTGCTGCAGACGGTCGGGGATCGCCGGGAAGGCGGACATGTTGCCGAGCGATTCGATGACCGTGCCGACGTCCGATTCGGCCATACCGATCTCATCGGTCGCACACTGGAGGATCTGGTGAGCCTGCGACAGCGACCGCTGCGGGCTCGAGGCGACCTCGGATGCATCACCGAGCAGGCCGTGGCCGTAGAGCGTCGGGCGGGCGACTTCCGCCGGGCCCGTGGTCACCGACAGCGGGATGATGCAGTCGAAGTTCGCCTTCCAGGTCCCGTTCTGAATCGGGTTTCCTTCGGCGTCGAGGTGCATCCGACCGCCCGGCCCGCAGTTCGGGAACAGGAAGCAGGGAACCGTGAAGTTCCCCTGCACCCGGCGGGCGATCTGGCCCGGGTTCGGTTCGTTCTGGACGCTCGTCACTTCGAACGCCGGCGAGGTGCCCTGGACGATCCCGTCGGACAGGTTGGTGTCACCGAGCTGGGCGAACGCGTTGTTGCGCATGGAGAGCATGCGGCTGGTGTTGTTTTCGTCGCTTGCGACCGTGAAGTCCCAGGCCAGGTACAGGCTCGAACGTTCGATGCCAGCGGTTGCAAGCGTCGAGAACAGTTCGTTGAAGTGCGCGCGCCGCGAGTTGATGGCTTCTTCTTCGGAGGGCAGTTCGTCGCGGAAGTAACGGAATCCCGCCGGCGCTTCAAGCGTTTCGTGCTTGTTTTTGAGATTGCGCAGCGCGACGATGTAGCGGTGCCCGGAGGCGAAGTTCACGGCCGGGTGGATCTCGAGGTTTGCCTTCGAGGATCCGGCGCCCGAGTCGATCTCGACCCAGATCGGCCAGCGTTTGCCGGTCGACGCGTCGATCACCACGACAGGCGCATCGGCCTTTGTGTAGCGAGAAAGATGGTTGATCGGGACGGCTTTCATCGCCTTGACATCTTCGACCGTGTTGATCCCCTGAATCGGCACGAGGATCGTCGAGCCTGGGCTGAATCCGTCGGAGGCGTTGTACGGATCCGCTTCGATGTGCGCGCCTTCCACGTTGGCCGGCGTGGCGGAGGTCTTGAAGGCGACGCGGCGCCCCGTGGCGCTCGATGGGTCGGCGACCGTGTAGTAGTCGTCGGGGAAGGGCAGCATGCAGACGGAGTTGCCGGGGTCGTCGATGAACTCGCAGCCTTCGCCTTCAGCGACATTGAGCGCCGGAAGCGCCTCGCGGACCGAGTTGTGCCTGCTTGAACGAGCGGGCGCAGCGGTCGCGCTCGCCGGAACGATCACAAGTGCAAGGACGCCGGCAATGACGGCGCTTCGCAGGTGAGTCCTCATGCCCCAAACCTCCATATTTGCGGGCGGCGCTTCGGTAACCCCTCCGGTCCCCGGCCACACATCCCATCTCCCAGCCGCGAAGCCTAGCGCCAATGTCCGCGTTTGTGTGATTTCTGTGAAGCGGAAGGTTCCTGCGTAACGCAGGCGGCGCTCCCCGGACTGAAGCTGTGAGCGTCCAGGGTCCGACCGCGGATCCGCCTCTTGCAGCACGACCGCGTGCCCACCCGGGTCGCTCGCCCATACCCGAAACGACCTGGAGAGAACAATGCTCAAGAGATATACGCAGCGACTGAGCGTCGCAGCAGGCACGCTCACGATGTTGGTCCTGGCCTTCGCAGCGTCGTCGGCCGCGGCGTTCGGTACCGGAGCTCCGATCGTGGGACACGCCTACGTGAACGACAACACCGCGACCTCGAACACGATCGCCGCATTCGATCGCCACGCGGACGGCTCGCTCACGCCGATCCCCGGCTCGCCCTTCACCGCGGGCGGCGCGGGAAGCGGCGCCGGCCTGCCCTCACAGGGCGCCATTCAGCGCTCTGAGCGATGGCCGCTACCTGCTCGCGGTCGACCCGCGGGAGCAACCAGGTCTCCGTTCTGCGCCTCGGTTACCGCGGTGTCCCGCAGCCGGTCGGCGAACCGGTCGCCTCGGGCGGAGTCGACCCCGTCAGCATCGCCGTCTCCGGTGACCGCGTGTACGTCGCCAATGCCGGCGCCGAAGCACCCAACGTGACGAGTTTCTGGCTCGCCCCATGGGGTGGCCTCTACCGGCTTGGGCACTCGGCCGCGGCGCTGCCCGCGGGCTCCGGACCGGACGATGTGGTCGTCGATCCGACCGGGCAGAGGCTGGTCGTGCCGCTTGTGAACAGCTCCACGATCGCCAGCTTTCACATCCGCTGGGATGGGCAGCTGATCGCCGCCCCGGGGTCGCCCGTTCGCCGCTCAGGGCCCCGGCCCGTTCGGCTCGGAGTTCCGGCCCGACCAACCCGTCGCAGCTGTTCGTCACGAACGCACACGGTGGCGCCGGCAACGGAACCGTCTCGGCGTTCAGCGTCAGCGAGTGGGGCGTTCTCAGCTCGATCGGCAGCTCGCCGTTCGCCGATCTGCAGACGGCGCCCTGCTGGGTTGAGATCAGCCACGACGGTCGCTACCTGTTCGCGGTGAACACAGGCTCGGGCGAGATCTCGAGCTATGCGATCACGCCCGGCGGGTCGCTGACGCTGCTCGGCGCCACGCCGGTCGGCGCCGCCGGCGCGGGAGCCGTCGACGCCCGCCTCTCCCCGGACGGACGCGACGCTGCTCCTCGACGCCAGCAAGGCCAACGTGATCGCGGCCTTCGCCGTCAGCGGCGGCAGCCTGACGGCGCTTGGCGAGCTCGCCGACGCCGCTGCCCGCGGGCGCCACCGCCGCAGGCATCGTCGTCGACTGACGGACGGCGTGCCGGCCGTCGCTCCGTGCAGTTGTGGCGGGGCGGCGGTCCGGGCCGCCGTCGCTCGGCCGACAGGGCGAACGGGCTCCCCTCGGAGTCCTTGCAGATCGCCCACCGCTCGCCCGGATGAACGACGCGTGCCGCCGAGCTCCACGACCCGCTCGAGCGACTCCGCCATATCGGTGACCGCGAAGTAGGGCAGCGAGAACGAGTCCCCGGGGCCGCGGCCGCGCTCGTGAACGCCGATCGTCGGCCCTGGCGATCGGGTCTGCCAGCCTTCGCCCTCCGAGGCGCTGCGCGCGTCGAGCTCGGCTCCGAGCAGCCCGCCCCAGAAGCGCCTGGCCCGCTCGGGGTCATCGGCCGGGAACTCGACGAGCGAGAGAGCGCTGGCGGACACGCTTCGCACACTAGCGCCGGCGTGGAGCACGCGGAGCCGCAGTACGCTCAGCTCGATGTCTCTGTTCGGCTTTCTGCGCCGTCCCGCCAAGGAACCTCAGGTCGCGATCGGCGACCCGCGCTTCGATGGCTGGGAGAGCGTCGGGAACTATGAGGAGCAGGGCACCGCGCTGGCCTGGCGTGACCAGCTGCTTGCACTGGGTCTCGATGCCGCCTGCGTCTCGGACTACCCGCTGGACAGGCGGGGCTACGGCGACATCTACCTGGTTGTCCCGCCCGAGCAATGGTCGCGCGCGACCGAGATCGTCGACAACCTCGACTGACGCCGGCCCGGCAGGCGGCATTTCTGGGATGCTGCGCGCGTGAAGATCCATGCACTATCGACGGGTGCGGTGCGGGTGAAGCACTCCTTCCTGTTCCCGCGATCCGGCATGCGCCGCCAGCTCGACCTGTTCCTTCCGAGCCCCTGGTCGCAACCACTGCCGATCCACTGCTGGGCGATCGAGCACGACGGCCGCCTGCTGCTCGTTGACAGCGGCGAGTGCGCAACGGCGAAGAACGTTCCCTTCGCCCGCTTCGACGTGCAGGCCGGGCAGGAGCTCCCGGGAGCCTTCGCCGCCGCGGGACTGTCGCTCGAGGACGTCGCCGAGGTGATCATCACCCACCATCACGGCGATCATGTCGACGGGCTCGTCCACGTCCGGGGGCCGGTCCGGATCTCCCACACCGAGCTTGACTTCCTCGGGCAGGCCTTCCCCGCGGTGATGCGCCGGGTGCTGCGCCAGCCGCTGCCGCAGGGATTCTCGCCCGTGCCCTTCGCGCTCGGGGACGGCCCGTTCGGCGCCTTTCCGCGCAGCCACTCCCTGAGCCCCGACGGGCGCATCGTGGCGGTCGAGACGCCCGGCCACACCCCCGGACACATCTCTGTGATCTGCATCGATGATCAGGATCGCCATGTGATGCTGGCCGGCGACGTCACGGACACGCTCGAGCAGCTGCTGGCCAAGCGGGCCGACGCGATCGGCCCTGACCCCAAGGCCCACGTGGCGACGCTCGAGCGGATCCTCGAGCACTGCCGAGCGCACCCGACCGTCTACCTGCCCTCGCATGACCCCGGCTCAGCCGAGCGGTTGGCCGGTTCGGTAACGGTGGCGGCGGCCTAGCGGCGCCGCGCCAGCTCGACCCGGAACGGCTGGTCGAACTCGTACCCGCCGCCCTGTGCGGGGCGGCCCCGCCGCTCGAAGGCCTCGAGCAGCTCGTCGTGGCGGGCGTCAAACGGAGCCGCGCGGGCAGGATCGACGGAGACCGTGTGGGCGCGCAGGGCTGCGAGGTCCGCATGGCGGACCGTCAGCACCGTCTCCCATTGATCGACGCTTTCAAACGGCCCCTGCATCGAGGAGGCCAGCGCCTGCAGGGCGGCCGCGCGCAGTCCCGTCTCATCCTCGACGCGGCGCAGCAGCTCAAACGCCGGCCCCTGGGCGCGCGGCTCCTGGACATAGAGGTTGCCGGCGGGTCGCAGAACCCTGGCGGCCTGCTCCAGGGCGAGGTCCATCGCGTCCACCGGGATGTGGTGCAGGCTGTTGATGAAGATCACCGTGTCGAAGCTCGCATCCTCGAACGGCAGCGCCTCGGCGGATCCCTCGAGATACGTGGGCACGGAGCCCTCCGGGCCGCCGGCGTCGCGGGCCACCGCGATCGCACCGGGGAGAGGATCGATCCCGACGACGAGCGCGCCCGTCGCCGCGAGCCTGCGGGCGACGGCGCCCTCGCCACAGCCGACATCGAGCACACGGTGCCCGTCGGTCGCGACGATCTCTTCGAGCGGCCTGAGGCTCACCCGGGATCTCAGGCAGCGGTCCGCTCGGCGCGGACCTCGAAGCTGGTCAGTTCCATCGGGCCGAAGGAGGTGATCAGCGCGACGTCGACCGCGTCGCGTCCCCGCCCGACGATCACCCGCCCGACCCTGGGGGTGTTGTTGCGCGCGTCGAACGTGTGCCAGCCGCCGTCCAGGTAGGCCTCGAACCAGGCGGCAAAGTCCATTTCCCCGTCCACCGGGACGCCGATGTCGGGGATGTAGCCGAACACGTAGCGGGCCGGGATGTTCAACGCGCGGCAGAAGCTGATCGCCAGGTGCGCGAAATCACGGCAGACCCCCTGTCCCGCACGGTTGACGTCGGCCGCCGTCGTCCACGGGTTCGAGGAGCCCGGCATGAACTCGAGATGCCCGTGCACGTAGTCCACGACCGCCTGCACGCGCGACCAGCCCGGTTCCAGTGCGCCGAAGCGCTGCCAGGCCTCATGGCCGAGCTCATCGGGCAGGCAGAAGCGGCTGGGCATGACGAAGCTGAGGACATCGTCGGGGAGCAGGCTGACGGGCGTCTCGGGCGTCTCGGGCAGGATCAGGTCCTCGGGGCTCGCGATCGTGACCTCGGCCAGGTAGGAGATCTCAGCGCCCCCGGCCGTGAGGGCGAAACGCTCGCAGCGATTGCCGTAATGGTCGATGTAGCAGTGGTGCTCGGCGTCGGTCTCCCAGCGCTCACTGCGGATCGCGATCCCCGGGCCGGGCGACGGCGCCACCTGCAGAATCGTCTCCGCGTGCTGGCTGGACTGGAGTCCGAAGCGACAGCCGACAGTCAGCTCGAGCGCCTCCCGACCGATTTGAGCCTCGGTTTCAGAAGGTGAGCGATCGAACATTCGTCACCAGCATGCCACGGAACCCCGGCCGTCCCGGGAAAGTCGAGGTTCCTATGCCGTTGTTCTGCGCCAACTCTTACGTTTTCCCTCAGCGGATGTGAAACTCTTCCGACCTCTGTCTCGCGGGCGCCCCCGGCGTGAGCGGGGCTGGTCGTGCACCTCCGCATGCGGCGCTACCTACTACTCATCCTGGGAGTCCTCGTACTCGCCTGGGCGGTCCTCGCGATCGTCACGGGTTCGCTGACGCTCAGCAAATCCAGCACCAAGGAGCCCACCGCGAGCTCCCCGGCCTGCCTGCCCGCCAGCCTCACCGCGAGCGCGCGGCTGCCGGGGACCGCGGTCGCCGTCTCCCCTGCACCGGGGACCGTGACGGCCAATCCGCACAGCCAGATCAGCTTCCTGGGGGCCAGCCCGTCGCAGATCACGAAAGTCTCCGTGGAAGGAAGCCAGAGCGGCGAACACATCGGGCACCTGACGAGCTACTCCCAGGGCGACGGCGCGAGCTTCGAGGCGGATGCCCCCTTCGACGCGGGCGAGCAGGTCACGGTCAGAGCCGCGATCGCGGGACATCAGGTCGGCTTCAACTTCCGCGTCGATGACCCCTACTCGACCGGTGGGGTCGCGCCGTTCCACAACGCCCAGGCCGCACCGGCGGACTATCAGAGCTTCTACTCCCTCCCCGGCGCCGAGGCGCCGGTCATGTCCGTGACCGTTCCTGACAGCAACCCCTCGGCGGGACTGATCCTCACGACCAACGGCCCCGGACCGGGACAGTACGGACCGCTGATCTACCGTCCCGACGGACGCCTCGTGTGGTTTCAACATCTCGGCGGCGGGGAAACGGCGGAGGATCTCAACGAGCAGAGCTACGAAGGCCGGCCCGTGCTCACCTGGTGGCGGGGGAAGGTCCTGGAGCTGGGCTTCGGCCAGGGCGAAGACGTGATCACGAACTCGAGCTACCAGACGATCGCTCACGTTCGCGGGGGCAACGGCCTGAAGGCCGACCTGCATGACTTCCGGCTGCTGCCGGGCGGCGTCGCCTACATCACGGCCTTCAATCCGATCCACTGCGATCTCACGTCCGTCAAGGGCTCCGCGAACGGGGTCATCACCGACACGGCGATTCAGGAGGTCGACATCAGGACCGGGCTGGTCCGCTGGGAATGGCACAGCCTCGATCACGTCGCCGCCTCCGAGTCCGAAGTCGAAACACCCGAAGACTCCAGTCCCTGGGACTACTTCCACCTCAACTCGATCGACCCCGAGCCGGACGGCAACCTGCTGATCTCCGCACGCAGCACATGGGCCGGCTACCTGCTGCAGGCCGGGACGGGCAAGATCATCTGGCGACTGGGAGGCAACCGCAGCTCGTTCAAGATGGGCCCCGGAACAAGGACGGCCTGGCAGCACGACGCGCGGGAGCTCCCGAACGGGGAAGTGACCTTCTTCGACGACGGCTCGAACCCGCCGATCCACGCGCAGTCACGCGCGCTGCGCATCCGCCTCGACGAAGGCGCTCATACGGCGACCCTGACCTCGTCCCTGACCCATCCCGGCTCGCCGCTGCTTGCTGCAAGCCAGGGAAACGCGCAGACGCTCAGCGACGGCAACACGGTCGTCGGCTACGGAGGCGTCCCGGCCATCAGCGAGTTCAACTCCTCCGGCCGACTCGTCTTCGATGCCCACCTGCCGCTGGACATGTCCTTCTACAGGGCCTTCCGGTTTCCCTGGACCGGGCAGCCCTCGGCGCCGCCGGCGCTGCTGGCCAGCTTCAACAACACAGGCGAAGAGACGATCGTGCATGCCAGCTGGAACGGTGCCACCGAGGTCGCCTCCTGGCGCGTGCAGGCGGGCAAGAATCCCGGATCGCTGAAGACCGTGGCGGATATCCCCGCCACAGGCTTTGAGAGCTCGGGCAGCCTCACGCGCCGCTACGACTACGCCGCCGTGCAGGCACTCGACTCCACCGGCAAGGTGCTCGGCAGCTCACCCGCGGTAAAGGTGATCAGCTACGCCGCCTCATTGCCGGGAGGCTCCCAGCAATGAGCGCGCGGTTGCTCAGTAGGCCGGTTTTGACTTGCGCTTGGTCGTCGTCGACGTCGAAGTCGTCGGAGTGGACGTCGAGGTCGCCGGGGCGGCGGTCGAGGAGGAGCTCGATTTGCTGCCGCAGCCGGCCACCGCGAAGGTGCTCGCCAGAACAGCGAGGAGCGTTAGCATTGCGGTCAGTGACGTTCGTTTCATGGGCCGGGCTCCAATTGTCTCTCGAGGACTCCAGAGCCCAGCCTACCAGGGGCCAGAGGCGCCGATCGCAGTCGCGAGGGACCCGATGAGCGTCGAGGCGAGCGTCTCGCCCGAGGTGCCCCCGGAGGTCCCCCAGCTGCCGGGCGAGGGCCCGCGCGGGAAGTGGCTGCTGGCCGTCTGCTGCGTGGCGCAGTTCATGGTCATCCTCGATCTGAGCATCGTCAACGTGGCGCTGCCCTCGATCCAGTCGAGCCTCGAATTCTCCTCACCGGAGCTGCAGTGGGTCGTCGACGCGTACGCGATCACCTTCGCCGGCTTTCTGATGTTCGGCGGGCGGGCCGCCGATTTCTGGGGTCAGCGGCGGACCTTCGTGGTGGCACTGCTGCTGTTCGGCCTGGCCTCGCTGTTCGGCGGGGTCGCGCCCAGCCAGGGGGTGCTGATCGGGGCTCGCGCGCTGCAGGGCCTTGCCGGGGCACTCATGGCCGCCAGCTCGCTGGCGATCATCACAAGCTCCTTCCCGCCCGGCCCCAAGCTCCACCGCGCGATCGGTATCTGGGCCGCGATGAACGGCCTCGGCGGCGCCGCCGGGGTGCTGCTCGGCGGAATAATCACGCAGTACCTCAGCTGGCGCTGGGTGCTGCTGATCAACCCGCCGATCGCGATCGGGGCCGCCATCGTGGCCCACAGGGTGGTGACCGAACGACGACGCGCAGCTGCCGGGGCAAGCTTCGATCTACCGGGCGCCCTGCTGCTGACGATCGGGCAGATGATCCTCGTGTTCGGCGTCGTGGAAGCGGGACTGAAGGGGTGGGGAAGCTTCGCCGCACTCGGGCCGATCTTCCTCGGAGCGCTGCTGCTCGCCGGCTTCGGCGTGGTCGAGAGCCGCGTCGCAAGCAACCCGCTGATCCCGTTCAAGGATTTGACAAAAGCGCTGAAGAACGCCAACACGATCGTCCTGTTGTTCAGCGCGGCGCTGTTCCCGATGTGGATCCTCAGCTCGCTCTACCTGCAGCAGGTGCTGGGGCTCTCACCGGTGCACACCGGGCTGATCTTCCTGCCGATGACCCTGACGATCATGCTGGTCGCCTCGCGAGCGGGAAAGCTGGTCAGCCACTTCGGCGTGCGCCCCGTGCTCGGCAGCGGCCTGCTGATGCTGACGACCGGGCTGCTGCTGTTCACCCGCATCAACTCCAGCGGAAGCGGCGTGATCTACGTCGTCATCCCCGGGGTCCTTACCGCGGCGGGAATCGCGATGTCGATCGTCCCCTCGACGATCGCCGCCACCCAGGGCGCGAAACCGGGGCAGGCCGGGCTGGCCTCGGGACTGGTCAACACCTCGCGCCAGGTCGGCGGAGGACTCGGCCTGGCGCTGCTGATCACACTGGCGACGCAGCGCAGCACCCACCTGATCGGTACCGGCGAGCAGGTCGCCGAAGCGCTGACCGGCGGCTTCCGACTCGCCTACCTGATCGCCGCCGGACTGGCC
Source organism: uncultured Solirubrobacteraceae bacterium (assembly GCA_963744035.1). Taxonomy (GTDB): domain Bacteria; phylum Actinomycetota; class Thermoleophilia; order Solirubrobacterales; family Solirubrobacteraceae; genus Palsa-744. Next base: position 585,419 of record CAVURZ010000004.1, read on the forward strand.
GCCACGGCGGCGCTCATCACCTTCATCACGGTGCCCGGGCCAGAGGCGTCGCTGCGCCCCGCCGCGCGCCGCCTGAGCGGGGTGGTCGCGTTGGTGATCGCGCTGTTCGTCGGCCTGACGGCAGCCTTCGCCGGATCCCACGGCGCTCCGCTGGGGAAGTACTCGACCAACGGCACATACAGCTTCGTGACCGAGCCGACTCTTCATCCCCCGCTGATCAAGCGGCTGAAGAGCGCGCCCGCTTCGGAGCTCTCCCCCGGCTACATCTTCACGACCAACTTCTTCGACCTGAACGATCCGCCGATCGTCGGGCAGAGCGGGCCGCTGATCCTCGACTCCACCCTGCAGCCGGTGTGGTTCCAGCCGGTGCCGGAAAAGGTCCTGGCGATCAACCTGGCCCCCCAGACATGGGAAGGAAAGCCGGCGCTGTCCTGGTGGCAGGGGAAGGTCACGAACACCGGCGCGATCGAAACCGGTGAAGACGTCGTCGTCGATCAGCACTACCGCGAGGTGGCCCGCCTGAAAGCGACCGGCGGCTGGGTTCTGACGCTGCACGAGTTCCTGATCGACGGCGAAGACGCCTGGGTGACGGCCAACAAGAACCTGCCGATGGACCTCTCGAAATACGGCGGCGCCTACAACGGCGCGCTGGTCGACTCGGCGGTCCAGGAGTACAACCTGAAGACCGGCAAGCTCGTGCGCAACTGGGACGCCCTCGATCACATCCCGCTCAGCCAGTCGCAGGCGACGCTGCCAACGAACGGCTTCCCATGGGACGCCTACCACGTGAACTCGATCGACATCTCACAGCAGGGCAAGTTCCTGGTCTCGATGCGCAATACCTGGGCTGCCTACATGGTCGACGCCGCCAGCGGCAAGATCGACTGGACCCTGGGCGGACGCGACTCGAGCTTCAAGCTGGGCCCCGGCGCCCGCTTCGAGTGGCAGCACGACGTCCGCCTGCAGCCGAACAGCCAGGTCAGCATGTTCGACGACCACTGCTGCCAGCAGACCGGCGGCGGCACCTATGTGACGGCGACCGGGCCCTCCCGGGCGCTGGTCCTGAACGTCAACCAGCAGTCGCGCACGGCCACCGTGGCGCGGCAGTACGGGCAGCGGGAAGGCTTCGAAACCGACTACATGGGTGCCAACCGCCCGCAGCCCGACGGCAACACGTTCGTCGGCTGGGGGTCATCGCCCTACTTCAGCGAGTTCAACAGCGCGGGCAAGGTGCTGCTGGAAGGCGAACTCCCCGGCCCGGACCTCGGCTACCGGGCAACGCTCGCGCCGTGGCACGGCGAACCCCTGACCCTGCCGCTCGGCGCGGCGCGACCCGGCGGATCTCGCGTGACCGTGTATGCGAGCTGGAACGGCGCGACCCAGGTCGCCTCGTGGCGGGTTCTTGCGGGCGAACCCGGTCGGCTGAGCGCGGTCGCAAGCGCTCCTCGCTCGGGCTTCGAGACGGCGATCCCGATCGCCAAGAGCTACCCGAGCTTCCAGCTGCAGGCGCTCAGCGCGACCGGACACGTGCTGGGCACCTCGCACACCTTCGCCCAGTAACGCCCGCGCGGCGCCGGTCCGCTCAGTCCGGTCGGCGTGCTTTGACCTGGTAGACGCTGGTGTGGCCTGTTTCAAAGCCGTGCCGGGCCGCGCGAAGGTAGAGCCGCCAGATCCGGGTCCGTTCAGCACCGGCCAGGCGCTCGGCCTCCTCGAGCCGCTCGTCGAGGCGTTGATGCCAATGGCGCAGCGTCGTGGCGTAGTCCTCCCTGAACCCCTCGACGTGCTCGACCTCGAACCCGGCCCGTTCGAGCGCCAGCTGAATCCTTGACAGCGGCAGGGGCTCCCCGTCGGGGAACACGTAGCGGGTGGAGAAGAGATCCTCGTGCGGGTCATGGTCGGGGTCGAGCGCCGCGATCGCGTGATTCAGCAACATCCCGCCGGGGCGAAGCAGGTCGAACAGGGAGCTGGCGTACAGGTCGATCTGGTTCTCGCCGACGTGCTCGGTCATACCGATGCTTGAGATCGCATCGAAGGAGCCGTGCGGCAGCAGGCGGTAATCCGACAGGCGGATCTCGACCTGATCGGACACGCCCGCAGCAGCCACCTTCTCGCGGGCAAGCTCCGCCTGGGCCGGCGAGATCGTCGCCCCGAGGACCTCGGCGCCGTGCTCACGGGCGGCATGTATCGCGAAGCTGCCCCAGCCGCAGCCGACGTCCAGGACCTTCATCCCGGGCTGCAGGCCGAGCTTGGTTGCGACCAGCTCGAGCTTCGTCCGCTGGGCGTCGGCGAGCGTCTCTGCCCCGCGCGAGAAGATCGCGCAGCTGTAGGTCATCGACTCATCGAGGAACAGTGCGAAGAACTCGTTGCCGACGTCGTAGTGGTAGCGGACGGCGGCGGCATCGCGCTCGATGCTGTGCAGTTCCCCACGCAGCAGCAACTCAAGGGACGGCCGGTGGGGCAGCCCGCCGGGCGCGGCCGCGAGCACCAGGGCCAGCCCGAGGCGAAGCTGATCCATGCGCGACAGCGGCGGCGGCTCCCAGGTGTCGACGACGATGAACGCCGCGTCGAGATCGTCGACCTCCAGCAGACCCTCGGTGTAGGCCCGGCCGAGCCCCAGCGAGCTCGGCGCACGCAGGAAGTGGGCCAGCGCGCCCGGGCTGCGCACGAAGAAGCTCGGCGCGCCAGGAGTGGTTGCGGGGACCGACCCCCCATCCCAGAAGCGCACGTGGAAGGGCCGGCTCGGGAGGAGCCGCTCGAGTTCACGACAAAGGGGCGCGCTCACGCGAATCAAGGCCATCGGTCAGCTCCTGCTCGGCGGGGGACGGGATAGGGCAGTCTAGGAAGCGATCGGCACGGGCCTTGACAAACAGTGTGAGTGAGTGCATACTCACACTTATGAACCCGGGCACGCAGACAGCACCCAGGACCCTCTCGACCGCGGATGAGCGGCGCGAGGACGTGCTGCGGGTCGCGATGAAGGTGGTCGGCGAGCGCGGGCTCTACGGCACGCCGACAACCGAGATCGCCACGGCGGCGGGGATCTCCCAGGCCTACCTGTTCCGGCTGTTCCCGACCAAGACCGAGCTGTTCGTGGCGGTCGTCGAGCGGAGCTACCTGCGGGTCAAGGACGCGATGGAAGCGGCGCTGGCGGAGAGCCGGCGCGACGGGCGCCCGCCGATGCAGGCGATGGGCGAAGCCTATACCGACCTGCTGCGCGACCCGGAGGTGCTGCTGACACAGCTCCAGGGCCAGGCGGCAGCCAGCGAGCCGGCCGTGCGGGACGGCCTCCGCAAGGGATTCCGGGAGCTGCTCGAACTGGTCGAGCGCGAGACCGAGGCCACGCCGCTGGAAGTCCAGCAGTTCTTCGCCCGGGGGATGCTCTGCAATCTGATCGCTGCGATGGAGATCGGCGACCTGCAGGAGCACTGGGCCGAGGTGCTGACCAGCGCCGACGCCGAGGAGTGCGAGTGATCTCTTTTTTCTCAGCCTGGTGAGTGAGTAATCACACCTATTTATCTTCGAAGTGAGTAAGCAATCACACATAAAGGAGCCCCTGATGTTCGCCTCCATAAGCCGGCGTTCGAGGACGCCACGCAGGCCCAGCCTGCCCTGGACGCTCGCGATCGTCTCGATCGGCCTGTTCATGACCACGCTCGACAACCTCGTCGTCACAACCGCTCTGCCGTCGATCCGCGCGAGCCTGGGCAGCTCGATCCAGTCGCTCGAGTGGACCGTCAACGCCTACACGCTGACGTTCGCGGTCCTGTTGCTGACCGGCGCCGCACTGGGGGATCGCTTCGGCCGCAGGCGGATGTTCGTCGTGGGCCTGTCGATCTTCACGACGGCCAGCGCCGCCGCCGCCCTGTCGGTCAGCACGGACACGCTGATCGCGGCGCGCGCGCTTCAGGGCCTTGGCGCGGCGATCATCCTGCCGCTGACGCTGACGCTGCTCTCCGAGGCCGTGGAGCCCGAGCGGCGCGGCATGGCACTGGGCATCTGGGGCGGCGTGAGCGGGCTCGGCGTGGCGATCGGCCCGCTGATCGGGGGGGCCGTCGTGAGCGGGATCTCCTGGCACTGGATCTTCTGGATCAACGTTCCCGTCGGGCTCGATCCTGATCCCGCTCGCCCTCAGGCGCCTGACCGAGTCGCGCGGGCCCAACCAGAGCCTTGACCTGCCCGGCCTGGCGCTGGTCGGGCCCGGGCCTGCTGGGGATCACCTACGGCGCGATCCGCGGGGAGGCACTCGGGTGGACGAGCGCCACGATCCTGGCGTCGCTTTCGCTGCGGCGTGGCCTTCCTGATCGCCTTCGTGATGTGGGAGCGCGCGCACGGCCGAGCCGATGCTGCCGATGCGCTTCTTCAAGTCGCGTGCCTTCTCGGCCACCAACGGGCTGTCCTTCGCGATGTACTTCGGTGTCTTCGGCGGGATCTTCCTGCTGGCGCAGTTCTTCCAGACCACCCAGGGATACTCCGCATTTGAAGCGGGACTGCGCACGCTTCCCTGGACCGGAATGCCGATGATCGTCGCGCCGATCGCGGGCATCCTGAGTGACAAGATCGGGCCCCGCCCGCTGCTGGCGAGCGGCCTTGCGCTGCAGGCGATCGCGATCGGCTGGCTGGCGGTGATCATCACCCCGGAGATCGCCTACGGGCGGCTGATCATTCCGTTCGTGCTCGCCGGCACCGGCATGGCCCTCGTGTTCGCCCCCTCGGCAAACGCCGTGCTGGCCTCGGTGCGCCCGCAGGATGCGGGTCAGGCATCGGGTGCGACCAACGCGATCCGCGAGCTGGGCGGTGTGATCGGCGTGGCCATCCTCGCCTCGGTGTTCAGTGCCAACGGCTCCTACGCCTCACCGCAGGCATTCACAGCGGGGCTCACCGCCGCCCTGCCGGTCGCCGCGGTGGTACTCGCGATCGGCGCCGTCCTGGCGCTGCTGGTGCCGCGTCTGCAGCGCAGCCCCTCGACGGAGCTGGGAGGCCCCGTCGGCGAGCCGCTGCCCCAGCTCTAGGAACCCGGGCCGGCCCGCCCGTCGAGGGACTGCGGTCCCTGGGCGGGCGGCGCCGTGGCGGCGGCGCCGTAGAGCGTCGCCAGCCAGATCCGCGAGAGGATCCCGACGACCCTCGCTTGGGTCCTCCTGGGGAATGCGCCCGAGAGCCTCCGAGAGGTAGCGCTCGTTGAGCCACACCAGGGCACGGGCGGTCTCCGAGGCATCGAGCTCGGCGGCGGTCCGCCCGGCTGCCTGCTCGGCGCGGATGTGCTCGGCGGTGGCGACCGACGAAGGCCTGGACCAGGCCGCGGTAGGCCAGCTCGACCCGCTCGTCGGCGACGGCGGCATCGGCGAGGGCCCGCAGGACGGGACCGTCGGTCATGTAGACCTCGGCCACCCCCTCGATCGCCGCAATGACGTCCCGCTCCGGGTCGACCCCCTGCAGCCACCGGTCGGCCATCGCGAACAGCCGCGCTCCGAGGTCGGCGACGACCCGCAGGAGCAGCTCGTGGCGATCCTGGAAGTGGGCATAGAAGGCCGTCCGCTTCAGGCCGGTGCGGGCCATCACCTGCTCGACCGTCATCTCTCGTACGGGGCATTCGCGAAGCAGCGCCTCGGCGGCCTCGAGGATCTCGCGTTCCGTCTCCCGCGGGTCATGGCGAGGCCGCCGCCCAGTGGTCTTCGCCGTGCCGGCCATGAGCGTGATGGTAGCTGGCATCACTGCCATTGACATTGTGTAATTACGCTGTTAGCGTCGCTTCCAGAAGGGCGCGCCCGCGTCGCCTCATGGGGACAGCCGGGACGCACTCAACACCGGAACGGGGAAAGAGGTCAGCGTGGCAACTGTCGGACGTGACATCGATGGCATGGAACTCGGCGAGCGCGAGGTGTGGGAGAACGGTCCTCCCTACGAGGCGTTCAAGCAGATGCGAAGCGGCTGCCCGATTCACTGGACCGACAAGACGGCCAGCTTCCCGGAGGAGGACGGCTTCTGGTCGGTGACCAAGGCCGAGGACGTCCACACCGTGAGCCGCGACTGGGAGACGTTCTCATCGGAACTCGGCGGCGTGACCGTGTTCGCGGAGACCTTCCCGCTGGAGCTCGCGCGGGCGATGTTCATCGGCATGGACCCCCCCAAGCACGATCGCGTGAAGGCCCTGTTCCAGCGCGGCTTCACGCCGAAGCGGATCGCCGACCACGAGGAGCGGATCCGGGCGATCACGATCGAGGTGCTCGACCGTCTCGAGGGACGCGAGAGCTGTGACCTGGTCAGCGAGGTCGCACAGCCTGTCGTCTCACGGGTGATCTCGAGCTTCATGGGCCTGTCCCCCGATGAAGATGCGATCTGGGCGCGGATCGTCAACTCCGCGCTGGCCCCCGACGACCCGGACCTGGCGCCCGAGGGCATGGAGGGGGTGCTCGAGAAGGACATCCCCGAGATGTTCGAGCGCTGCGGCAAGCTGATCGCCTCACGCCGCGAGAACCCCACCGACGACCTGACCAGCGTGCTCGTCCACGCCGAGGTGGACGGCGAGAAACTGGATGAGACCGAGATCGTGATGGGCTTCTTCCTGCTGATGGCCGCCGGCAACGACTCGACCAAGGCGACATTCTGCTCAGGCATGCGGGCGCTGCTGGAGAACCCCGACCAGATGAAGCTGCTGCAGGACGACCCCTCGCTGATCCCCGGGGCCGTCGAGGAGGCGCTGCGGATGTTTCCCGCGTTCGCGCACTTCCGGCGCACCGCCACGCGTGACACCGAGCTCGGCGGGCAACAGATCAAGCAGGGCGAGAAGGTGGTGATGTGGTACGTCTCCTCGAACCGCGACGAGTCGGTCTATGAGGACCCCGACCGCTTCGACGTGCTGCGAAACGCGGAGCACCAGGCCTTCGGGGCCGGCGGCCGGCACTTCTGCCTCGGCACGGCGCTGGCGCGCCTGGAGCTGCGGATCCTGCTCGAAGAGACCCTGAAGCGCTTCCCGCAGATGACCTCGTCGGGGGCCCCGATTGCGGCCCAGGCGATGTTCGTCAACCAGCTGAAGGCGCTGCCGGTCAGTCTCGCCGCCGCCTGAGCGCCGCCGCCTGAGCGCCGCCGCCAGGCGCCCCGCGATCGCACACGTCCCGCCGGCGGGTCAGGCGACCCGCCGGCGGTGGCGTTCTGACAATCGAGCTGCTCCGTCTAGGGCTTGGCCGCGAGAGCCGCGATCAGCCCGTTGCCCGGCGATCCGATCCCCGTCATCGAATCGAATCCGGGGGCCGTGGACAGGGCGACTTTCTGAGTGGTGCAGTTTTCGGTGCCGCTGCAGAATTCCTCACGGCCCTCGTAGCCCAGCACCCGCGCCGATGTGATCGTTCCTTCTTCGGCGTCGACGCCGTCAAGGAAGTCCTTGCGGATGTCGGCCTGTTCGGCGCCGGGGAGCACGTCGTAGAAGGCGCCAGCGGTGCCCGCTGCGGCCACTTCGTAGAGCTTGTAGTTGACGAATCCGAGCGGTCCGCCGGCAGCCTGGTCGGCATCGGCCATGACCCCTGCGAACAGCGGCGAGGCGAGGCTTGTCCCGCCGATCCGGTACTGGTCGTAGTAGGTCCCGTCGGGGAACACCTGGGTCTCACCCACGAGCATCCCGGTTGTCGGGTCGGCGTCCATCGAGACGTCGGGCTCGACGCGGTTGAGGATCCCTGTGATCTTCGAGTTGCGTTCAGCCAGGCGCTGCGGCACCACGCCTTCCTGGTAGGGCGGCTCGGGGTACTCGTAGCTCGTTCCGCCGCCGCCCCCGTAGAGGTAGGCGCCGGGAGCCTTGGGCAGCCACTTGCCGATCTTCGCTTTCGTGCAGCCCGGGTATTCATCTTCCTTGAGCAGCTGCGTGCAGAGCACACTCTTGGAGGTGGACCAGCCGAGCTCACCGGCGCGGGCGCCGGCCTGGTTGACCTGCAGGCTGGTCCCGCCGACGGCCGTCTCGTAGGGGCTCGAGGAGGGATAGTCCGCGACCGTCATGCCGAGGTTGGCAAACTCGTCGCCTTCATCGCCGGCCGAGAACTGCACGCCGACGCCGGTGCCAATCGCCATCTGCAGGATGTTGTCGAACGAGCGCCTCGTGCCGGCCGAGTCGAGCAGGTCGCCGCCGTCGTCACCCCATGAGTCGGTGATGATGCTGACGTGGTTGGTTTCTTTCTGATCGATGGTCTGCTGCACCGACTTGTACAGGCCGTTGAGGCAGTTCTTCGCGCCGACGTAGAGGATGCTGGCCCCGGGCGCGGTCGTGTGGACAGCCTCGACGTCAAGGGTCTGCTCGCCCGACCATTCGGGCGCTTCGCAGAGTTCCTCCTGGTTGAAGCTTTTGGCGAGGCTCTCGCTGAACTGCCCGCTGGCGAGGACCTGTGAGGGCTGGTTGAGCTGGCTGTACTTCTGGGCGTCGGCGAAGAGCGTCGGGGAGGCGTAGGCGTCGACGATCGCGACGGTCTCGCCGGCCCCGTCGATGCCGGCGCCGATCTGCGTGGTGAGGCCGTAGGCACTCTGCAGTTGCGGCGGCGTGTATCCGCACACCGCGTAGGGCAGCGGTTCGGCGAAGCCGCCGCCGAAGGCGGGGTCGATCGTGTCGAGCTGCTGGCCGTAGTAGGTCGAGCAGGGGGTCCCGTTGCGGAAGCCCGATGGCTGTTCGATTTCTTTTGATTTCTTGCCGCGCGGGGTGGCCGCGTCGGTGTGGTGATCCGTCGTTGCGACGTTCTGGTCGATTCCGGAGACTCCGGTGATCAGCGCGGCGATCGCGCTCGGCACCTTCAGCGGGGCCGAGGCAAGCCGCACGTTGCGCCCGGCCTTCCGGTACTGCCCAAGGCCGGTGGAGAAGGCCTTTTCAATCGTCGCCGCGGAGCCGCTGGCCGAGACGGTCATCCTGTCGGCGCTCGTCCCCGAGACCGTCAGGCCCTGGGCGCGCAGCCATTCGGTGACCGCGTCAACCGATGCCTTGGTGGGCGAGAAGCGCTTCTCCCATTGCGCGGGCGTTAGGAACTGCCGGTAGCTAGGGCTCTTCGGGTCGGCCACCGCGCGGGCCAGCGCGAGCGCGCCCGCCGGGTCGCTGAGCTGCAGGCCGACATCGACTTCGATCGCTGTTGAGGCCGGCGTCCTACCGAGGCTGTGCGCCGAGGTGACCGCAGGCGAAGCGGCCTGGACATTGACGGAGGCCGCCGATGCGAGCGAGGCCGTGGCGAGGCCGCCGGCTCCGATCGCGAAAGAAGCGAGTACTGCGATCACCGGTCGATTCCTCATGGGGCCTCCTGATCGTTCGTCCTTGAGTGCGATGCCTGCTCCGGCCGCCGCGAGACCGGGATTCTACCGACAGACACGATCAAGCTACCCGTATCCACGCAACTCGGATGGGGCGGGCTCGTTTATGCTGTCACGATGGGGGCCCTGGAGCTCGATCGCCTCAGATGGCCGGAGGTGAGGGCCGAGATCGATGCCGGGCGGGACACGGTGGTGATGGCACTCGGCGCGACCGAGCAGCACGGCCCCCACATGCCGCTGGCGACAGACGCACTGATCGGCGATCACCTGGCGCGCGCGGTCGCAGACCGGCTCGATGCGTTCCTCGCGCCGACGCTGCGGATCGGCTGCTCCGAGCACCATGTCGGCTATGCCGGCACGATCTCGATCGCCGAAGCGAGCTACCTCCCCATGATCGCCGACCTCGTCCGCTCGCTGCTGAGGGGCGGCTTTCGGCGGATTATCCTGCTGCCCACCCACGGCGGCAACTTCGGCCCGCTGGCCGCCGCAGTCAGCGAGCTCGATGATTCCGAGCGCGCCCACGTCGTGGCAATCACCGATCTGGGGGTCCTGTTCGAGATCGCACATATCGGGGAGCGCGAGTTCGGCGTACCACTCGGTGACGGCGGCATCCACGCGGGCGAGTGGGAGACCTCGCTGATGCTGGCGATCCATCCCCATCTCGTCGACATGGAGCAAGCCGAGCCGGGCTTCACCGGGACCACGGAGGAGGCCGTCGCTTCGATGTTCGCCGGCGGCGTGGCCTCGGTGTCGGAGAACGGCACGATCGGCGACCCTGCCGGCTCGACTTCGGGGCACGGCGAGCGCTACTGGTCCGCCGCCGTCAGCCTGGTCCTCGAGCAGATCGAGGCAGCGGGGGACTGAGCTCTCAGGAGAAGGCGGTGACCTCGTAGGCAGGCCGGGTGACCCTGGTGGGCTGAACGGAGTCCGCAACCGTGAACACGGCGAAGGACTCGTCACGGCCGTGATCGAGGATCGCAGTGACCACGTCGCCGTGGCCAGGCAGCGGCTTGCCGACCTCGATCTGACAGTCGGCGCCCTCGAAGCGACAGTTCAGCTTGAAGATGCGGACCTGCTTTGCGACGCAGCCGACAACCACCTCGGAGCGGTCACGCAGATCCATGTATGTGTCCTCCGCAAGCTCGCCGTCCGACTCGAGCCCCGCGAGGAAGAAGTGCGTCAGCGGCTCCGCCCCTTCGATGGCCGCGGCGCAGGCGGTGGGAAGCTCTTGCGCTCTTTGGCGGTCATCTTGCGGATCTTCAACGAGCCGGCTTTCACCTGGCGCTGGATCTCGGCGAGTTTCGCGCGACGCTCCTCAGCAGCACGATCAGCCTGAGTTCCCATGCTTCTACGTTAGCGGGTCCCACAGGCCGGATCGTCCAATAAATGGAATCCGTGGCGATCTCTTCTGGACATTTGCGGTCCCGCCCGAGCGGGACGAGGGGGTTCATATGATCAACGCGACGACGTCAAGCGAAGGGAGAGCGAGATGCAGGTCCAATGGCATGGGCAGTCCGCCTTTCACCTACGGGCGCCCGACGCGGCCGTGTTCATCGACCCGTTCGGTGACTTCTCCGCCGCACTGGCTGGCAGCGAGATGAAATTCGACTACCCCCCGATCGAGGGGATTCAGGCCGACCTGCTGCTCATCACCCACGAGCACCTCGACCACAACGGGGTCGAGGCCATCGGCGGCGAGCCGGCCGTCCTTCGCTCCACCGCCGGCACGCTGGAGTCACCGGTCGGGGGGATCGTCGCGATCTCATCCGAGCACGACCAGGTGGCCGGCACCCAGAGGGGCCCGAACACCATCTACTGCTTCTCCCTGGACGGCCTGCGGGTCTGTCACATGGGCGACTTCGGGCAGAGCGAGCTACGCGCCGAGCAGGCGGAGGCGATCGGCGAGGTGGACCTCCTGTTCATCCCCGTGGGGGACGGACCGACGATCGGCGGGGCCGCCGCCAAGGAGATCGTCGACCGCCTGAAGCCGCGCTGGGCGGTCCCGATGCACTACCGGACCGAGAAGATCAGCTTCCTCGAGCAGGCCGATGCATTTCTCGACCTGTTCGACGAGGTGGAGCGCTGCGCCGGGCCGGTCTTCGACACCGCGACGCTCGCCGATCCGGGGCATCCGGTGGCGGTCGTTCCGGCGGTTCCCTGACCCGACCACCGGCGCCGCCGGCGATCAGCCGTAGCGGTGGTAGGCCGTGACCCAGTTGGTGGCGATCGCCCGCTGGGCCTGGGCCAGCGACATTTCGCCGTTGCAGACGAGGTGCTTCAGGGCGCTCTCCACGTGATCCTTGGGGTTCAAATAGAAGCCCGAATGTGACGGGTAGTCGGGCTCGGGCCACAGGTTGCGCGGATCGTTCACCGCTCCGCCAAGCTCGAGTGGCACGTCGTGGTCGTACTCAAACGGGGAGGGCGATCCCGACAGGCCGTAGGAGCGCATGTTCGCGAGCTTCTCCGGCTCGGTGATCGACTCGGCCGGGCGCACCGTCTCGGTCCATCCCGAGCGGCAGATGGTCGAGCCGATCGTGGATTGTGTGACCGCTGGGTTGACCGCCCCGGGAGTACAGCGGGCATCCGGCCGCGCGTAGAGCCCCGAGCCGATCATGTGGCAGCTTCCCGCCGCCGGCTGGCGCTGAACGGAATACGCGCTTGCCGAGGAGTAGACGAGACCCGACGGAGCGTTGCGGCTCGCCCCGGCCGGGAGCACGCCGACAAGCATCGCCGCAGCAAGCGAGGCCAACAGGACTGCGAGCAGAATCGGTGCGCGTTTCATCGGACGGGGCAGGCTACCCGCCGCCCGCGACGAGACGCGCCGGCGGGCCCGTGAATCAGTCCCGCTGGACCAGCAGCAGCGTGTTGGCGTCCTGGTCGCGGAAGAAGAACATCGGCGGCACCGGGTCGCCCAGTCGCATGACCGCCTCGTCGACGTCCACTCCCGCCGCCTTCAGCCTTGCGTGGTCGCCATCGATGTCGCGGGTGCCGAGGGCTAGTCGGGCGTCGATCCCCACCGGTTCGCCCTCTCGCGGGCGGACCAGCGCGACCGTCGTCTCACCGGACGGCGGGGCGACTTCGACCCAGCGTTCCTCGCTGCCCATCGGGGTGTCGGAACGAAGCTCGAAGCCCAGCCTGTCACGGTAGAACTCGATCGCTCCGTCCTGATCGCTGACGGGGACCATCACGGTCGCCAGCCTGTCCACATGGGCCGCGTCGGGCAGGTCGCTCATCTCTCTCCTCCTGTCTGTCAAGCCGGTCGTCACCCCCGCGCCGAGCGGCGGGGGCGTATGGAGAATGGTGACACCATCGAGCCTGCGGAGGTGGGGTGGGATACTCGGGCGATGACATACAACAGGGCGCTCGGCCCAACCGAATACACGGCGGCCGAGGGCCGCTACGACGAGATGACCTACCGCCGCTGCGGACGTAGCGGGCTGCAGCTGCCGGCGATCTCGCTGGGCCTGTGGCAGAACTTCGGCGACGACCGCCCACTCGCAAACAGCCGGGCCATCCTGCGCCGGGCGTTTGACATGGGCATCACGCATTTCGACCTGGCCAACAACTACGGCCCGCCCTACGGCAGTGCCGAGACGAACTTCGGGCGGATCTTCGCCGAGGACCTGGCCCGCCATCGCGACGAGATCGTCATCTCGACGAAGGCCGGCTATGACATGTGGCCGGGGCCCTACGGGGAAGGCGGCTCGCGCAAGTACCTGCTGGCAAGCCTCGGGCAGAGCCTCCGCCGGATGCGCCTGGATCACGTCGACATCTTCTACTCCCACCGGTTCGACCCCGATACGCCGCTGGAGGAGACCATGGGTGCGCTGGACACCGCTGTCCGCAGCGGTATGGCTCGCTATGCGGGAATCTCCTCCTATAGCCCCGAGAGAACCAGGGAGGCGGTCAGCCTGCTGCGTCAGCTCGGCACGCCGCTGCTGATCCATCAGCCGTCCTACTCGATCGTCAACCGCTGGATCGAGCCTGAGCTGCTCGACGTGCTCGAGGATGAGGGAATCGGATCGATCGTCTTCTCGCCACTGGCCCAGGGCCTGTTGACGGACCGCTACCTGAACGGGATCCCTGAGGACTCGCGGGTCAAGGCAGGCAACTACTTCTCCGAGGAGCTGCTCAGCGATCGGGCCCTCGACAGGGTCCGCGGCCTGAATGAGATCGCCCGGGAGCGGGGCCAGACGCTCGCCCAGATGGCGATCGCCTGGGTCCTGCGGGGCGGTCGGGTCACCTCGGCGCTGGTTGGAGCGAGCAGCGTCAAACAGCTCGAGGACAACGTCGCCGCGCTGTCGAACCTGGACTTCGACGATGGCGAGCTGGAGCGGATCGACGCGCAGGGACAGGACGGCGACGTGAACATCTGGGCGGCCTCGAGCGACGCCTGAGCGTCACCGAGCTCAGGCGGCCGCCAGGGGTTCGGCGAACAGCGGTGCGGTGGAGCCGGCGCGCATGCTCTGCTCGTGGCGCAGCAGCCATGCCTTGCGCTCCAGGCCTCCGCCGTAGCCCGTGAGCCGCCCGTCGGCGCCGATCACCCGGTGGCAGGGGACGACGATCGAGACGGGGTTGCGCCCGTTCGCCAGGCCGACCGCCCGCGACGCGCCGGGCGTACCGACCCGGCGGGCCAGCTCGCCATAGGAGATCGTCTCGCCCAGCGGGATCTCTCGCAGCTCGCTCCACACCCGCCGCTGGAACTCCGTGCCGCTCATCGCCAGGGGAACATCGAACTCGACCGCCTCGCCGGCGAAGTAGGCCGCCAGCTGCGCGCGGAGCTCGCGGAACGGCGCGTCGTCGCGAACCCAGCTCTCCAGCACGGCCGGACCGTGGCGATGATCCTCCATGAACAGCCCGTCGATCTCGCCGGCCGTGGCCGTCGCGGTCAGCGGCCCGACGGGGCTGGCGATCGAGGTGAAGTGTCTGGGGGTTCGGGGATCTGCTCGCATGGCCTGGCTCCTCTGCCGGGGAAATGAACGTTAGAGCTCGATCCTGACACCCTCCCGAGCCGGTCACTGGCGGAAATCGGACGCCGTCATGGCGGCCCGGGGTGCCTGTCCGAAATCCGCTGGTCGGTGGCTGCCGGGCCTGCCACGATGTCAGCATGATCGAGGATTTCGACAGCTGCTACCGGGCCGTGCAGAGCCGCGATGCCCGCTTCGACGGCTGGTTCTTCACGGCCGTCACCTCGACCGGGATCTACTGCCGGCCGAGCTGCCCGGCGATCACCCCCAAAGCCGGCAACGTCCGCTTCTATGCCACCGCCGCCGCCGCTCAGCAGGCCGGCTTCCGGGCCTGCATGCGCTGCCGGCCCGACGCCTCGCCCGGCTCACCGGAGTGGCTCGGCCGAGCCGACGTCGCAGCCCGGGCCGTCCGTCTGATCCTCGACGGGACGGTCGACCGCGAGGGCGTCTCCGGCCTGTCCCGGCGACTCGGATACTCAGAGCGCCAGCTGCACCGGGTGCTGCTTGCCGAGGTCGGCACCGGCGCCCTGTCGCTGGCCCGGGCACAGCGCGCGCAGACCGCCCGGCTCCTGCTGCAGACAACCGACGTGCCGATCACCCAGGTCGCCTTCGGTGCCGGCTTCCAGAGCGTCCGGCAGTTCAACGACACCGTCCGGGCCGTGTTCGCGCGCACCCCCACCGAACTGCGCCGCCAGGCACAGCGCAGGGTGCCGGTGGCCGAGTCCTGCGGCCCGCTTCAGGCGATCCCGATCCGCCTCGCCCATCGCCGGCCGCTCGCCGGGGAGCACCTGCTCGAGTTCCTCGGGATGCGCGCGATAGGGGGCATCGAGTCCTATGACGGGACGACCTACAGGCGCTCGCTGCGCCTACCCGGCGGGGACGGCTCGGTGACGCTGAGCGCCGAGCCCGATGCGGACGGGTTTCGGGCCGTCTTCGAGCTCGAGGATCTACGGGACCTGACCGCCGCGATCTCCCGCTGCCGGCATCTACTGAACCTCGACGCCGATCCCGTGGCCGTCGACTCCGGTCTCGGGGAGGATGAGATGCTGGCACCCCTCGTCGCTGTGCTGCCGGGGATCCGCATGCCGGGCAGCGCCGACCCCTTCGAGCTGGCCATCAGGGCCGTCGTCGGGCAGCAGATCTCCGTGGCCGGCGCCCGCACCGTTGCCGGGCGGCTCGTCGCGGCCGCCGGGCGGCCACTGCAGAACCCCGCCTCACCGGTGACACACACGTTCCCCTCACCGGACGCCGTGGCCTCGCTCGCTCGGGACAGGCCCGAGGCCTTCTCCATGCCGGCCTCCCGGCGCCGGACAATCGTGGCGCTCGCCGAGGCCCTGGCCGACGGCGCTCTGCGGATCGACCCGGGCTCGGACCCCGAGGAGGTTCGGGCGGGCCTGCTTTCGCTTCCGGGCATCGGGCCGTGGACGGCCGACTACATCGTGATGCGGGCCCTGGGAGACCCGGACGGCTTCCTCCCCTCCGACCTGGGGGTCCGCCACGCGCTCGAGCATCTCGGGGCAGCCGCCGATCCGCGCAGCGCCGCCGCGCTGAGCGAACGTTGGCGCCCGTGGCGCTCCTACGCCGTGGCCCACCTGTGGGCGAGCCTCGCCCCAGCCTGAGCGAAACCCGCCGCTACCTGGCGATCGCCCAGACCTGCTCGAGATCTCCGCCCGCCAGAGCCTCTCGATCGACCCAGAAGTAGACCCGCTGAGCCACCCAGGGCCAGCCCAGCTTGCCGTCGCCGGACAATTGGGCCAGCAGCTCCCACCGGCCGGCCCGACGGGCCAGCTTCGACGCCAGCGGATGCAGCTGTGCCCGCCCTTCGATCACGTCCTCGCCCGCGGAGGCCAGCTCGCATGTGAGCGCCATCTCCCCACCCGTCTCATCGGGATATCCGAACACCCGATGGACGACCTGAAACACGCCGCTGCGCCCGTCGGCGAGCGTCGTCCCCTGCACGCTTGCCAGCTCGGCCCGCAGGCCGTCCCAGCGATCGCGCTCGGCCTCGGAGAGGCCCAGCGCCTCGACCTCCTGCGAGGCGGCCCGCGGGAGCACCAGCTCGCCTGCGAGCTGCCCCGGGAAGCCCGCCGCCGGCAGCGAGGGACCCTCACCGGCCACCAGCCGCCCGTCGTTCGCGCGCAGGACCCGGGCCGAGCCGCGATGCGCGGCCAGGTATCCCGTCGGGCGGCCCGTGGTGTCATAGAAGAACAGCAGCCTGCCCAGCTCCTCGCCGGCCTCCACCTGAGCGAGGAATGTCAGCTCGCGACCCTGCCAGGAGGGCCACTGTTGGCCCTCGTTCATCAGGGGCCGGCCTCCGAACTCCACACCGGGGGAGGGAGCGTGGGCGGCGGGCACCATCCGCAGGCTCCGACGGGAAAGCTCGGTCAGGGCCTCGCTGCGGTCCTCCAGCCCGAACTCGGCGGCCTTCGCCCGGAGCTCCTCCGGCGCGACCGTGCGCTGCGAGAGCGAGGCGGCGGCGTCGGGCTGGGCGGCCGGAAGGAGGGCGTCGAGGTCGATGCCGAGCGCCGGCACGACGGCGTCTGCAGCCTGCCTGAAGAACTCTCGAAACAGGCCGCGGCGATCGACGGGCTCCTCGGCCATCGCCCAAGGATAGGCCCGCGCCTAGGACAGGTGTCCAGAGAACTCAACAGACGCTCGCGTACACGACGCCGATGGTCGAGAAGCGGCGCATGGGAAGCCCGGTGCTCTCAGCTCCCTCGACGGGTCCTCGATGACCGCTGTCGTCGGCACGAAGCCCCCGAGGTCTCGAAAGACCTCCAGGAAGCCGGCCGTGCACAAACACGCCTCGCCGGCCGCACATCCGCCCAAGCACGCCAAGCACCTCACCCACAAGAAGCACAAGAAGAAGCATCGCAAGCACAAGAAGCGCCACAAGAAGCTGCTCACGGGGCTCGCCGGGGCTCCCGCACCACCGGCGATCCCGGTCAACCCGCCGGCGCCGTCGAGCACCCCGCCGCCATCTCAGGGAGCACCGATCTCCCTTGCCCAGGCGCACCGCCTGCTCTGGCGGGCGGGTTTCGGCCCGACGCCCGGCCAGGCCGAGGCGCTGGCCGGAACCCCGATCGAAGCGGCCATCCACAGCTTCACCCGCCCGTCCGGCGAAGCCGTCCTGCACGGCCCCGAACCGACGGATGACGAAGGCAACGCACTGGCACCGGCCGACGCGTGGGGGCAGGATCACTGCTGGTGGCTCGACCGCATGGTCCGCTCCGACCAGCAGCTGGTCGAGCGGATGACGTTCATCTGGCACGACTGGTTCGCCAACTCCAACGAAAAGGTCAACGACCAGCAGCGCATGCTCGACCAGAACGCGCTGTTCCGCGCCCATGCCCTGGGCAGCTTCGACGAACTGTTCATGTCGGTGACCAGCGACCCGGCGATGCTGGTGTTCCTCGACGGGATCTACAACGAAAAGTGGAACCCCAACGAGAACTATGCGCGCGAGATGATGGAGCTGTTCTCGCTCGGCGCCGACCGTGGCGCCTACACCCAGACCGACGTCAAAGAAATGGCCCGGGTGCTTACCGGCTGGACCGCCGAATGGACCGAAAGCAGCGGCCTGGTCAACTTCCATTTCGATCCCAAACGCCACGACACGGGCCTGAAGACCGTCTTTGGGCAGACCGGAAACTGGGGCTGGGAAGACGCCGTGCGGCTGTGCCTGTCGCACCCGCTCCATGCCTCCTACTTCGTCAGCAAGCTGTGGAGCTACTTCGTCCCCACGCCGCCGGACACGCCGACGCTGGCTTCGCTGCAGGGGATCTACAACAGCTCCGGCCACAGCATCCGGGCGGTCGTCGAGGCGATCCTGCAGCACCCGGATTTCCTCGACGGGCCCGAGCTGGTGACCCCGCCGGTGGTCTTCAACGCCGCCCTCCTGCGCGCGATCGGCCGCCCGATCGACACGACCGCCTGGGCCTGGCTGTGCAACGGCGCCGGGCAGCAGCTGTTCTACCCGCCCAACGTGGCCGGCTGGGATTTCACCCACTGGCTCGACACCTCCACCGCCAAGGCACGCTGGGAAATCGCGAGCTACGTGACGTCCAAGACCTACGCCAACCCCTGGCCCGGAAGCGGCGAAGCCCACTACAGCGAAACCGAGGAACCGGGACCGGCGCTTGAAAGCGCCCTCGGCTACTGGAGCCACCCGCAGCTGTCCGGCGAAACTGTCCAGTCGCTGTCGGAATTCTCACAGCGGTGCCTGGAAGAAGTCCTCACCGCCAAGTGGCAGAACAGCCCGTACCGGGCGATGCGACAGAACGCCCTGCGAATGCTGATCGCCACCTCCCCCGACATGCAAGTGAGCTGAACATGGCCAGAAGCCTGCTCGTGCAACGACTTCCGCCGCTCGCAGATCCGCCGGGCGGGCATCGCCCAGGCCGGACGGGGGCTCCCCGCGATCGAGCCGGGCCAGCCGATCCCGGCAGGCAGCGGCATGGACCGCCGCTCGTTCGTCCTGCGCTCGGTCGGGGCGGCGCTGGCGGTCTACGGCGCCGGCGCGCTCTCGCCACGCCACTTCGAAGACGGCATCGCCCAGGCCGCCGCGGAAACCCCGCCGAACCAGCCGGTGCTGGTCTCGATCTTCATGGAAGGCGGCTGGGACGCTCTGTCGGTCCTCGCTCCGGTCAGGGAAGCCCGCTACCACGAACTGCGCCCGACGCTCGGCAAACAGGAAGGCGAAGGGATCGATGTTCACGGAGGATGAAAACCTCATGTGGCACCCCCAGGCGGCGGGCCTCGCGCAGCTGCACGCCGAAGGCAAAGTCACGGTTTTCCCCGCGATCGGCTACGAGCCGCAGGACGAGAGCCACTTCACCAGCCGCCACTACTGGGAGGTCGGCGAGCTGAACACCGAAACCCGCTCCGGCTGGATGGGGCGCTACCTGGATATCGCCGGGCACCCCGGCAACCCGCTGCAGGGACTCTCGCTCGACTATTCCCTGGCGCCGGCCCTGGCGACCGCGAAAGTCCCGGTGGCGGCCGTCTCCTCCCCCAGCGACTACCAGTTCTGGGCCAACGGCCTCGGCGAACCGATGACCTCTCCGACGCTCGAAGAGTTCGGCCGCCTCGGCGAACTGGGCGCGCCCTCGCCGGCATATGCCCAGGCCCGGATCGCCTCGCTGGACACCAACCTGATCCGCAACCAGGTGGCTCCGTTCGCCGAACACGAAGGCAAACCCGGCTACACCTCCCCGGTCGCCTACCCCACCACCGGAGGAGAGTTCCCGACCCGCCTGGCGGCGCTGGCCGCGATGCTCGACGACGAAGCCCTGCCGATCAAATGCGTCTCCCTGAACGCCGTCGGCGGTTACGACACCCACTCCGACGAGGTCGAAACCCTGAGCACCAACCTCGGCGCGACGGTCGCCTCGGTTGTGGCCTTCCAGCGCGACCTCGAAGCACGCAAAATCGATGACCGGGTGATCATCCAGCTGTGGTCGGAGTTCGGCCGTCGGCCGAAGGAAAACGGCTCCGGCACCGACCATGGCTCCGGCGGGGTGGCGTTCCTGATCGGCAGCCCCCTGAAGGGCGAAATGGTCGGCGAATTCCCGGGCCTGAGCAAACTGGACGAAAACGAAAACACGATCCGCACCTCGGACTTCCGTGCGATGTACGCCGGGCTGCTGGGACAGTGGTTCCAGACCGAAGCGGGTCTCGTGATCCCCGAAGCCGGGACCGGCCTGGCCGGCCCGAGCCCATACGGGGAAGTCCCGCAGCTGATCGCCTGATGGGCCGGCTGCGCGGCCATCTTGCGGCCCTGGCGCTCGCCCTGGCCTGCTGCTCGGCGCTGGCGAGCGCCCTGGCCGTCGCGGCCCCGCAACACTCCAGGAAGACGGCCCATCACGCCGCCAAAGGCCAGCGGCTGCCATTCGCGCTCCCGCGGCTGTGCGCCGTCGCGCGCAGCGCGCCGGGGCGCTGCCGCCACCTCCATCACGTCGCGGCCAGGACCCCCGCGCCGGTGAGCAAACCGGCCGCCGGCCAGACCACCGGCACGGGCTCGACGACCGTCCCGACGAGCGGCTCCGCCCCGGCGCCCGTGGCGGAGGAACAGCCGACGAGCAGCACCCCGCCGCCGGTCGTCCCGCGGGTCCAGGTGACGGCCGTCGAGTACAGCTTCTCCCTGTCTCGGACCACCGTCCCGGCCGGCAAGGTGATCCTGGAGTTCGTCAACAAAGGCCAGGACGAACACAACCTCAACGCCCTCGGCGGCGAAGGGGAACTCGCTGCGTCGTTCGCCAACGAGCCCTCCAGCGGTGTCAAGGACGAGACGCTGGTGCTGAAGCCCGGGTCCTACACCCTTTTCTGCTCGCTGCCCGAACACGAGCAGAAAGGGATGAAAGCAACGCTCGTCGTGGAGATGAGCGTTGCCGCGACCGTCTAGGAAGCGGTGATGTAGCCCGCCATGTAGCCGGCGTGCTTCATCGCCCAACCGTTGGCTTCGGTGTCACACGGGACGATGCATGACCACGCGAAACGGCCTTTGGAGGTTACGGTGATCGTGTAGCTGTGCACGCCCGGCATCGCCATGATGTTCACCCCCGCCTCAGGTGAGGTGATGCTGTGGGCGACGTCGTCCTTGTTGTCGATCTTCAACCTCAGCGGCCTGCCGACCTGAGCTGCGAATTCGGTCTTTGTGAAGGCGTCGTGCATCTTCCCGTCGGGGCCCTTCTTCGAGCTTCCTTCGACGGCCAGTTCGATCGGCGCCGCTGCGGCCGCGGTGGTCGGCGGCGTGGCGAGGAGGCCGGCTGCGGCGACGGTCCTGGTCACGGTCGTGACGGCTTTGTTGCTGCTCTGCACCAGCGCGACGGTCGACATGATCAGCGCGGCCATGACCGCGACCCCCGCGAGGATCCCGAGCACGATCTTGCTGTCGCGATCGACGGTCTGGTCGAATTTCTCCTGGTCCGTCGGCTGCGGCGCCGACAGAGGCGTGCCGTTGGGTGGGCTCGAAGGGGGCCGGGGCGGCGTTGTGATGTTGTCGAGCTCGGGCATCTTGGCTCCTCATGGATCGGTTGTCCTCTCGATCATCTCGATCGCGGGGACGCCGGTTATCCGTAGGAAACACCGAGTCGAGGCCGGATAACTGCGTCCTGCAATTGAGCCATGGGTGAGGGCCACCCGGCCCGGCGCTACTCGAAGTCCAGCCGCTCCTGACCGGGTCCGGGCTCGGCCGGCGGCGCCTGATCGGAAGGCGGAGCCTCCCATTCGAAAGACCCTTCGTCCGCTCGAGCCGGAGACGCTGAGGCGGGCTCAGCGCTCGCTTCGGCCACCCCGTCGCCGTCGGCGTCCAGGACCGCCCGCATGTCCAGCTCGGCGGTCTCCTGCCCGACACTTGAGAAGTCACCAGCCGGTGCGGCCGGCTCGGCGTCAGCGTCGAGGGGCTCATCCCCGGCCGGGGACTCTTCGGGGAACACCGGGTCCAGCGCCTCCCGCTCCTGGTGAGCGATCTCGGTCGGATCGCCACCGCTTCGGCGCTTCAGCTCCAGGTGTTCGCGTATGGCCTCGTCGAGCAATCCCATGACGCCTTTACACCTTACCGGCCTCGCCCATGGCTGTTATCCCACTACACTTCTGCCCACCGCGCCACCCCCTCGAGGTGGCCGGCGCGGGGCTATAGCTCAGTTGGGAGAGCGCCTGGATCGCACCCAGGAGGTCGGGGGTTCGAGTCCCCCTAGCTCCATTCAAGGTCGATCGGCCTGCCCGCGGCCCGCAGTTCTTTGAATGGGATCAGCCGGACGCACACGCGTTGAGGACCCTGAAGCAGCTCACTGCCGAGCACGGGCTGCGCCCGCCCGTCCTCCGGCGTCGCTTCTGTCCAGCAGCGCTTGCGCCCGGCTCGCGAAGGCGCCGTAGCCGTGCGCGCGAGAGAGTGCGAGCGTCTGATGGGCATGTTCGCGCATGCCCGCCTCATCACCCCAGGAGGCGAGCGACTCGGCCAGGCCGAGGTGGCACCTGGCCGCCCAGATCGGCATGCGGTTGGCCTCGTGAAACCGCAAGGCGAACTCGAGGTGCTCGGTCGCCCCCGGAGCGTTTCCGAGGACGCCGGCGAGGAGGCCCAGGTACTGGCGCACATGACCGTAGCCGTTCACGCTGTTCCACGCGACCTGCTCGCCGAGCGGCTCGAGTCGATCGAAGAGAAGCGCCGCGGCGCGGAGGTCGGCCGTCATGACAGCGGCGTCGGCATACAGCACCAGAGCTCCAAGCGTGTCCACGTCCGAGTTCGCCGCACTCAGTTGGGAGAACTCATCATCGACGCCTCGCTCGACGATCTCGCGCGCCTCGTCGAGGCGATCCACCCAGCAAAGGGTGGTGGCGAGCCCTGCGCTGATCGAGGGCACGCCGGGCAAGGCGGCCGCGCTCTGGCGCAGCATCTCGACGGTCTCCTCGCCGCGGCCCTGATACGCGCGGATGTGGAAGATCTGGCCACCGTAGATCACCGCAGCGTCGGGCTGCCCTGCGGACTGTCCGAGCTGGAATGCCTGCTCGGCCAGCGCCTCGCCGGCGACCAGGTCGCCGTGGAGCAGTTCCAGTGCGGCGCGGTGGTAGACGGCGAACCAACACAGCGTGGGTTGGCCGAGTCGGTCGGCGATCGCGTGGGCGCGCTCGGCCGCCTCTCGGGCACCGGCGAGGTCACCGCTTTCCACGAGGGACTGAAGCAGCATGAGCTGCGCGGAGAACCCGAGAGCCGGATCCTTCAACGCGGCTGCGTGACCGGCGAACTCCGCGGCGATGTCACATCGCAGCGCGAGCGTCTCCGGGGACCACGTGGCGTAGAAGGCGCGTGAGAGCACTATCGCCAGCGTGCGGAGATCTCTCGCACCACGCGCGAGCGCGATTGCCTGCTGCGCGATGGCGTGGCGTTGCGAGCGGTCCGCGCTGTAGTTGAGCTCCATGGCCTGCGCAGCGAGCAGTTGCGCACGACGCAACGGGTCGCTCGGCTCATCCAGCTCGATCGCGCGTGCGATGGCGCCAAGCCGCTTCTTGTCCTCGCGACCGATGGCGCTCGTGAACCCCCTGCTGTTCGCGATCGCCGCCTGGGCTGCGAGCTCCGCATCGCCCAGACTCGACGCGACCCGCGAGGCCTCCAGCAGAGACCCGCGGAACGCGGGGTCTCCGGTCTGCCGCTGTGCGCGGCCGAGCCCGATGAGCGCCTGCAAGCGTTCGCGGGAGTCCTCGTCGCCCCCGAGCTCAAGCGCATCGTGGAAGTACTTCACCGCCTCGTCCGGAGCGAGTTGCCTCAACGCATGTCGACCCGCTTTCAGCGCGTAGTCCGCTGACTTGGCTTTGTTCACGGACACCGAGGCCAGGCGCCAGTGCAACGCCAGCTCGGCGAGATGCTCGCCCGGGTCCTCTCCGTAGAGCTCCTCGAGGGCCTGCGCGACCCGCTGGTGCATGCGTGCCCTGCGGGTTGCGCCGATGCCTTCATAGAGAGTCTGGTTGATCAGGGCGTGGGCGAAGCGAAAGCGCCCGGCCGTCTCGGACGATTCAGTGAGGAGCGCGGCGGAGACGGCCACTTCGAGCTCATCGAGCAGGGGCTCCTCATCCAATTCCGCCGCGGCGGCGAGCAGCCTCAGATCGAACTCGCGGCCGATCACGGAGGCGAGCCGAAGCGCCTGTTGCGAGCGGCTCCCCAGGCGCTCCGCGCGGCGCTCGATCACCTCGCGCACGCTCTCCGGCAATCTGATCGCGTCCGTGGAATCGACCTCCCAACCGCTCGCTCCGGCGCCGAAGGCGAGGCTTCCCGACTCGGACAGGCCGCGCAGGATCTCCCCGACGAAGAACGGGTTGCCGTCCGTCTCGGCGGTGATCCTGCCTGCAAGCTCCAGCCCGTGGGGCGGGAGGTCGTGACCTGCGGCCGCGCTCATGAGCTCTGCGACGTCAGCTGCAGCCAGGCCGCGCAGCGCGATCCGCTGGACCCCTTGGAGTCGGTGGGTGTCAGCCAACAGGCCGGTGAGCGGGTGATCCTTGCCGAGGTCCGAGTCGCGGTAGGTGACGACGACGATCACCGAGGACTGCTCCGCGCCGTGCAGCAAGTGCTTCAGCAGCGCGAGGGACTGAGTGTCGGCCCACTGCAGGTCATCGAGCACCAGGCACACCGGAGCGGTCTGCGCAACGTCTTCCAGCAAGCCGGCGACGGAGCTGAAGAGCAGGTAGCGCTCCGTCTCTGGGTCGGAGGCCCGGGGTTCGGGCAGCCCCGGGACCCTTCCCGGAAGGTTGCCGGCGAGCCGCGCGAGCTCGCCTCCGTGCCCCTGCGTGTATGTCTCCAGCAACTCTGCCGGGGCGTGCTCCACGAGGTGCGAGCAGGCGGCGATCCAAGGCTCGTACGGCACCGCGAGCTCCTCGCTGCATCCGCCCCATGCGACGACGAAGCCCTGCGAGCTCGCCTGATGCGCGGCATAGCCGGCGAGGCGCGTCTTGCCGATTCCGGGCTGGCCGCTCAGGAAGATCGCTTGGCGCTGTCCCGCCTGGGCAAGCGCTGTTCGTTGCCGGAGCGTCGAACGCTCCTGCAAGCGGCCGACGAACCTGACCGGCGGTACCGAGCGCAGCCTCTCAGGTAGGGGCCAGCGAGCGGGCGCCTCAGCGCTCTCCTCATCCAGCGGCGACCAGAGGGCCGCGAACGCCTCGACAGGGTGGGGGAAGCCCTTCAGCTCCAAGCCACCCAAGGATGAGAACTCGATCCCCTCGCAACGGCCTGCCAGCGCACGCGTCGTGGCAGAGAGAACGATCCCGTCGCTGCTCGCCGCAGCGCACAGGCGCGCGGCTTCGATCGACGGCGGGCCAAAGTAGTCGCCTTCGCTTACCGTCGACTCGCCGGCGGCGAGACCGATCCGCACATGCAGAGCCTGCTCGGTGTATCGGTAGCGGCGCTCGATGAGCTGCTGCATCGTCACGGCGCAACGCACTGCGGCCGAGGGCGACGAGAACGCGGCCATCAGGCCGTCGCCGGTGTTCTTGAACTCGCTGCCCCCGGAGGATGCGATCGCGTCGCGGAGCAGCGCAAAGTACTCGTCGCGCAGCTCGTCCGCGCGGGCCGGCCCCACGGAGTTGGCCAGCCGCGTCGAACCGACGAGATCGGTCAGCAGTATCGTCGCGAGCTCTATCGACTCTGCCATCAGCACCCCCGCAGCGGCTGAACGTCGAGGCACAACGTACCAGCCCCTCGTTCGAGCCCGGTATCGTCCCGGCCTGCGTCAGGCCCCTGCCGCCGACTCCGTCGCGACGACTGCAGCTGCTCGCTTCTCGATGGCGCCGTAGCCCCACTCGCGAGCCAGCTCGAGCGCGCGCGCAGCGTGCTCGCGTGCGCCGCAAGCATCGTCACGAACAAGGAGTGCCTCCGCCCACCCGAGATGGCCGCGAGCGGCCCACAGTGGCATGTCGTTGGCTTCGTGGAACTCGCAGGCGAGGGCCAAGTGCTCGTCAGCCTGCCGATGCCGGCCGAGGACCGCAGCGAGCAAGCCGAGGGACACGCGCGCATGCCCATACCCGGTGACGGTGTTCCATACGACCTGGTTGGCGCATGGCTCGATCAGCTCGTACAGAATCGAGGCGGGGCCGGAGCTGGACGTCATGGCCGCTGCGCAGGCGTAGCTGTGTAGCGTCGATAGCTTTGCCGGGCCGGCGATCACGTGCTCGAAGCCGTCTCTCGCCGACTCGGCAAGCAGGGCCGCGGCCTCTTCCGGCCGCTCGAGCCAGCACAGCCACTCCGCCAGCGCAGCGCGCCACGCCGCTATCGCGGGATACGCCTCGACGCTCTGCTTGAGCATCTCGATGACCTCGGGGGCGCGACCTTGGTAGAACCGCACAGCTGCCAGTTGGCCGCCGTAGACGAGCACTGCGTCCGACTGTCCAGCTTCCTGGCCGATCTGAAACGCGCGCTCTGCCATGCGCTCGCCGAGGCCCATGTCGCCACGCATCGTCTCCCAGGCGGTGACGGAAAAGGCGTCGATCCACTCCAGTAGGGGTTGACCAAGTTCCGTTGCGATACGTCGCTTGTGCTCACGCGCGATGTGGGCTCGAGCAAAGTCTCCAGCCTCGATCTGAACATTGTGCGCTATCTCGTACGCCCAAAAGCGAAGCGCCGGATCGCCCAGCGCCGTCGCGATCCTCGATAGCTCGTCCGAAAGAGAGGTCCGCTGTTCCAACGTCTCGGGCGTCCAAATGCCGAAGCAGGCATGCTCGAGAACCTCCGCCAGCGTACGCTCATCGCCGGCTTCGCGCGCGAGAGCGATCGCCTGGTGGGCGAGCGTTCTCCGCTGCCCGAAGTCGGGCCCCCAGGTCAGTTCCACGGCCTTCAGTGCGAGGAGCCGCGCGCGGCGCGCCGGGTTCGGCGGCTCGTCCAGCTCGATCGCGCGCTCGATCGCCGATAGCCGCTCGTCGTCGAGTTGTCCGATCACGCTCTGCTGGACTCGGCCGTTGGCCAAGACGGCTTGCGCGGCAAGCTCGGCATCGCGGAGTTTGGAGGCGATCCGTCCGGCGTCAAGCAGCGTTTCGCGGTAGGCGGGATCGCCGGTCTGGCGCTGAGCCTCGCCGACCCCGATCAGCGCCTCGCAACGCTCACGGCTGTCGGCGTCGCCGATGAGCTCTACGGCATCACCGAAGAGCTTCAGGGCCTCCGCTGGTGCGAGCCCTGCGAGAGCCTGCTGTCCGGCTTTGAACGCGTAGTCGGCAGCCCTCGCCTTATCCACCGAAAGGGCGGCCAGCCGCCAGTGCAGCGCAAACTCCGCCAAGTGCTCCGCCGGATCGGCCCCGTAGAGCTCCTCCAGCGCCTGGGCGACGCGCTGATGCATGCGCGCCCTGCGGGTCACGCCGAGTCCCGTGTACAAGGTCTGGTTGACGAGTGCATGCGCGAAACGGAAGCGCCCCAGATGGTCGGAGGATTCGGCCAGGAGGGAGGCGGCCACGGCCGCCTCGAGATGGTCGAGCAGAAGCACCTCATCTATCTCGAGCACCGCCGACAACAGCTCGAGCTCGAACTCGCGGCCGATCACTGCCGCGAAGCGCAGAGCCTCCAGGGCTCCGGCCCCGAGTCGCTCGACGCGACGCTCGATCACCTCCCGCACGCTTTCAGGCAGGGTGATCGCCGCTGAGCCATCGATGCTCCAACGTTCGCTGGCTTCATCGAAGGTCATCGCCCCGGACTCCGAGAGGCCCCTGAGGATCTCCGCCACGAAGAATGGGTTGCCGTCAGTCTCCGTCGCGATCTGAGCGGCCAGCCGGATCCCATCCGGTTCGAGCTCATGTCCCGCGGCCGCACTCATGATCTCCGCGACCTCGTCCGCGCCGAGGCCGTGCAGGGCAATGCGTTGCACTCCTTGGAGCGAGCGCAGGTCGGCCAGCACCGCCGTGAGCGGGTGGTCCTTGCCGAGGTCCGAGTCACGGTAGGTGACCATCACCTGGAGCGCGCCCGGAGCGGTGCCACGCAGCACGTGCTTCAGCAGCGCCAGCGACTGCGCATCGGCCCAATGCAAATCATCGAGCACGATGCACAGCGGCACGGCCTCCGCCACCTCGCTCAACAGTCCTGCCACGGCATTGAACAGCAGGTAGCGCTCGGTCTCGGGGTCAGAGGGCTGCGGCTCAGCCAGGGCGGACACCCGTACCTCGAGGTTGCGCGCGAGCCGTGAGAGCTCACCCTGGTGGCGCTCGACGTGACGTGCGAGCAGGTCGTCCGGCGCGCTCTCGACAAGCTGGGCACAGACGCCAATCCAGGGCTCATAAGGAACCGCGAGCTCCTCGGTGCACGCACCCCACCCAACGGCGAAGCCGTCGGCATGGGCGTCACGCGCGCCGTAGCTTGCGAGGCGCGTCTTGCCGATCCCCGGCTCCCCACTCAACAGCACCACCTGTCGCTGTCCCGCGCGCGCCAGCCTCGTCGCTTGCTCGAGCGCCGCGCGCTCCTCGACCCGCCCCACGTACTTCACCGAGGGGACCGACCGCAGTATCGCGGGCAGCGGCCAGCGGCTGGAGGCGCCGGTCTCCTCCTCGAGCGGGGCCCAGGACACCGAGAACGCCTCGACGGGCTCGTCAAAGCCCTTCAGCTCAAGCTCGCCGATGGAGGAGAAGTCGACGCCGTCGCAGCGCCCGGCGAGCATCTTCACCGCGCCGGATACGAGGATGCCGTCTGACAGCGTCTGCGCGCACAATCGCGCAGCTTCGATCGAGGGCATGCCGAAGTAATCTCCGTCCTTGACTGTTGCCTCGCCCGCGCCAAGGCCGATCCGCACGTGCAACGCCTGCTCGGCCTGGCGGTAGCGGCGCTCGAAGCGCTGCTGCATCGCCACCGCGCACTCAACGGCCGCGGACGCCGAGGCGAACGCCACCATCAGTCCGTCGCCCGTGTTCTTGACCTCGCGTCCCCCCAAGGAAGTTATCGCGCCGCGCAACAGCTCGAAATGCTCCTCGCGCAGCTCGTCTGCCCGTACGGGGCCGACCGAGTTCGCAAGCCGCGTCGAGCCGACCAGATCGGTCAGCAGGATCGTCGCAAGCTCGACAGACTCCGCCACCTATAACCCCCGTGCATCACTTGACCGGCTGAAACCACGACTCTACGCCGTCCTGGGCCGCTCGTGCTTCGCGTGATACGGGGCGTCGCTGCGGCCGCGGCCACGCGCCGTGAGCCGGCAGGCGCGCAGCCGCTCTGCCGCCGGCGGGGCCGGCACCGTTCAGCTCGCCTCTCCGAGCAGCTCCGCGGCGATGCGCTGGGCGGTCGCGTGGGTCGGTGCATGCGCGCGCATGGCGGTGAGGAACGGCTCGCGTCCGACACTGAGGACGGTCGTCTCGTCCGTCGCCCGCACCGTGGCCGTGCGCGTCACCGCGTGCAGTAGAGCGATCTCGCCAAAGCCGTCCCCGATTCCCAGGTGTCTGATCTCCTGTTGCTCTTTGGTGACGAGAACCTCGCCGTGTGTGATCGCGAGGTAGCTGTCACCGACCTCACCCTCGCTCACGATCGCGGCGCCCGCCTCAAAGCGCTCATAGTGTGCCTCGCGCGCGAGTGTTTCGATCGACGCGGCAGGCAGCGCGCTGAAGATGTCGAGTTGACGCAGCACGCCTATCTCGACAACCGGGATCGACGCTTCGGAGTCGATTCGGCGGATACGCCGCGCGGTGACCAGCACGACCAGCGGGGCCAGGCACGCTAGGCCGACGAACGTGAAGCTCGTACCGCCGATGCCGATCAGCAGCGGTACCAGCAGCGCTCCGAGGGCCAAGCCCGCGTCGCGCATCGCCTCGATCAGGGAGAAGGCGCACACCATGACCTCGAGCGGCGTAGAGCGTTGCAGCAGGGTCTGCGCTGCGACCGCTTGGACTGCGCGCGAGCTTCCGACCAGCGCGAGCAGGAGTACGGCCGCAAGGGCCGTCGACGCCGCCGCCAGCGCACCGAGCGCAAGCGCGCCCAGCAGAGCCGCCACCACCAACGGCACGGCCAGCCGACGGCCGACCAGCACCAGCGCTGCCACCCCGCCGAGCAGGCCGCCCGCGCCGAACGCCGCGCTCAGATAGCCGGCTGCGCCCGCTCCGACTGCGAGCACGTGTACGGCCAGCACCACCACGAGCAGGTCGATCGCTCCCTCGGTCACCGCGACGCTCACCGGGAACGCGATGAGCGCCCGGGTGTTCGGCCGAGACGCGATCACGCGCGCGGCCATCCTGAGTTCGGAAAGCGCTCCCCGCTCCTCATCATCGTCACCGGCGCCCGCGCGCAGTGGGCGAACGTTCGCCAGCAATGGTGTCGCGCTCAGCCCCGCGGCGAACACCGAACATGCGAGGCCCGGTCCTTCGATCGTGACGAGCACCCCGACGAGCGCCGGACCCGTGAGCGTGCCGATCCCTTCACACCAACTCGTCGCCACGTTCGAGGCGGTGAGCTCGTCGGGGTGACGGACGACCAGCGGCAGCAGCACGGGGTGCATCGAGCGGACCACGCTGACCGCGAGGGAGAAGACGATCGCCGCGGCGTACACCAGCACCACGGACGCTTCCGCAAGGATCGCCGCGCCGCAGCACGCAAGCGCCACCGCCGTGAGGGCGTATGCGAGGGTCAAGAGGCGCGAGGCTCCGATGCGCGACAGTCGCGCCGTGATCATCGGCGCCAGCAGCATCGACGGGACGAGCTGCACGATCGCCACGAACCCCGCCGCCGACGCCCCGCCGCGCGCGTACGCGTAGATGATCAGCGCGAGCCACTCGCCGAACTCCGCAGCAACAAGCAGCAGGTACGCGAGCAGCAGGCGTGTCAGCGCGCCGTTGTGCGAGACCTCCGCGATCACGCGGCCGGCGGTTCCTCGCTTCGGTGTCATCGCGGGCTAGGTCGCGTCACCCTCTTCGCGGGGAGTGCCTTCGCCGCTCGCTGGAGGCTCGCGCTCGCCGATGTCGAGCCGTCTGGCGTTCCTCTCACCCCGAGCGCCCCGGCGGCGAGCGTCACATCGCTGATGCGTCCCATATTCCACCCCTTGTTCTCTGCCCAATAGTTCGGATCGCGCGAGGCGACCCTAACCGACGCCGAGGCACCCGCGGGCGCTCCCTCGGCGTGAACAGGTGACTGCCCGGCCGGACGCCTGTTCAGACCCATCCGGGGAGGCGACCGAAGCCGCCCCCGTCAGCCGCCCGAGCGCACGGTGATCGGCAGGCTCGCCGTCGGGAAGCCGCCGACCTTCGTCGTGGCGCGGTAAAAGGCCAGCGTTCCCGAACCGCTCGGCCGGGGCAGGGTCAGCGTGAAGCGACCGCCGGCACCCTCCTTCACCCTGGCGAATACGACCGTCTTCGTGCAGGTCAGCTGATGCGTGACCGTGACCAGCGTTCCGGGTTTGCCG
Source organism: uncultured Solirubrobacteraceae bacterium (assembly GCA_963744035.1). Lineage (GTDB taxonomy): Bacteria > Actinomycetota > Thermoleophilia > Solirubrobacterales > Solirubrobacteraceae > Palsa-744. Next base: position 616,485 of record CAVURZ010000004.1, read on the forward strand.
CCGGAGACCTGCAGGCCGACGCGCAGCCCCTTGCTGCCCGAGGTCGAGCTGATGAGGCTGAGCTTGCGTGTGACCTTCAGCGCAAGGGACTTCCGTCCCGCGACGGCCGCTGTGTAGCGGACGAGCGCCGCTCCGCTGCCTTTCGGCGCGGGCAGCACGGTGTGGAACGTTCCGTCGGACTGAACCGTTGTCGTGCCGCCCTTGGCCTGTTTGCTCGAGGTCGTGAGACTCACCTTGTGCCCGGCGTACTTGGGCAGGGCCAGTCCTCCGATAAGGACCTTCGAGCCGGCGATGTGGACGTCCAGGAGCACAATCGAGCGGCCCGAGCACTGCAGCGGGAGCGGTGTCTCGGTGAACGTGGCGGTGACCGAAGCGTCCGCGTTCAGCGTGGTCGTGCAGGTCGCGGTCCCTGTGCAGGCGCCGCTCCAGCCGGCGAAGGTCGACCCGGCCGAGGGGGTGGCGATCAGCGTCACGGGGGTACCCGCCGCGAGGGCCTGCGAACAGGTGCCCGGGCATGTGATCCCGTCTCCCTTCACCGACCCGGTTCCGCTCCCGGCGAGGGCGACTGACAGCGTGTGTTTCACCGACGGCGCGGGAAACGTGGTGATCACCGGCGTGGCCGTGACATGGGCCAGGAATTCGGCGAGGATGCCATCCTCGCCGTCGTCGTCGGTGACCCTGACCGTGTAGTCGCCTGCAGCCGTGTAGCTGTGTGAGCCGACGATCTGTATGTAGCCGGATTCACAGCTCACCGGCGAGACCACGCTGGGCTGCGTCCCGTCCCCCCAGTCGATCGTGAGCGAGTCAGGGCACCGGTAGAACGGGATTTCCGCGTTGACCTCGGTTGGCGCACCGGTGGTGCCGGACGCCGGGATCAGGGTCTTGAACTCCCCGTCGCCCGATGTCACTTCCTGTTCGACGGAGTTCGACGCGAACACCGCGAAGTGGTAGGTCGTTCCTGGGGTGAGACCGGTGAGTGTGGGGGTCAGCGACTGTGCGCCCGTGGCCGATCCGATATCGACCGGGGCGGTCTGTTTGTCATAGCTGGTGCTCGTGCCGTACTTGATGATGTAGGTCGTTTCAGCTCCCTCGGGGTCGAGGGTGAAGCTCAGCTGCGCCGTGGTGTCCGTAGGCGTGACATCGACCCCGCCGAGAATCGGCGGGCCGGGCGGAGTGGTGAAGCTCAGGATCGCGCCCGAGGCAGAGCCCGTGGCGTTGTCGCCGATCGCCTGGAAGTAGTAGGTCCTACCCGCGATCAGCCCGCCGAGTTCCTGGCTGAAGAGCTGGTTGCTCGAGGTCCGGCCGAGGCCCGTCTCCGGCGTGACGTTCGTCAGCGCGTCTTCGGCGGTGCCCCACACGAAGTGCCCTCCGCCTGCCTCGCCCGAAGGGTTTGACTTCCCGTTGAGCGTGGCGGAGTACGACGAGAGGCCGCTCTGGGGATCGGTCTCGGCCGTCGGAGCCGCGAGCTTCACCGCCTCAAACGCGCCGATGTCGCAGTGGGTGCCGAACGGGCGAGCCACGCCGCGCTGGTCGGTCGCCGTCCCGCAGGCCTGGGCTGCGTCGATAGCCGGGCTCCCGGACATCAGCGCCTCGGTCTTCGTCGGGCCGCCGTTTTCGGCCAGCGACGCCAGTCTGGGATCGACGTTCGCGTGGTCGCCTGTGCCCGCGAGCGGGGCCGGCGCGTTCCCTGCGGTATGGCCGCAGACGCCGTCCTGGTCGATGTTGCCGCCGGCGTCGGTGGTGATCGGGACCGTTGACGTCCTGCCACCTTCGTCGGAGAACCCGGCGGGAATGCAGGCGAAGTCGCTGCCGTCGGAGAACCCGGACCCGAGGATGGTGTCCTCAACGCTCGTCGTCGCGCCCTGGTCGGTCTGCAGCGAGCCGCGCAGGTCACCGGAGAACGTCGTGTGGTCCAGGGTGAGGGCGGCCCCGTAGTTGTCGATCCCGCCGTCGCGGCCGAATGCGGCACCGTTGCCGGTGAACGTCGCGTTCGTCAACGACGCGGTGCCACCGAACAGGAAGGCGGCGCCGCCACTGCCACCGGAGCTGCTGCCGTTGGTGTCAAACGTGACCCCGGTCGCGGTCAGCGTGCCGGAGCGCTGGAAGATCCCGCCGCCGAAGCCACCGACGGTGTTGTCCGTGAAGGACACGTCGGTGAGGGTCAGCGTCCCGGCATTCGAGACCGCGCCGCCGGTAGGCGTGCCGCTGCTGATGTTTTTCGAGAACGCCACGCGAGTCAGTGTCAGCGAGGCATCGTTGTAGATCGCGCCGCCGCCGACGCCGTTGATGCTGAAACAGGGCGAGCAGCTTTCGAAGGCTTCATCCGCACTGTCGTCGCCTGCCGTGAAGGTGATGTCGCTGAACGCCGAGGTGCCCGCCGTTATCTTCATGATCCGGCCGGGGTTCCCGGCGCCGGAGATCGTGGTGGAGCCCATCCCCGCGCCCTGGATGGTGATCGACTTCGCGACCGTCAACGTGCCACGCGTCACGGCGTAGGTGTTGGCGCCCAGCGCGACCGTGTCAGTGCCTGAGACCGCCGCCGCGATCGCTCCGCGCAGCGAGCATTTGCCAACGGGGTGGCCGGATCCACATTCCGGCGCGGCGATGTCTTCCGTCGTGTCGACTGTGATCGTCGCGGCCTGCGCGACGGCGCCGAGCGAAAGCGCAAAGGCAAGCGCTCCGAGGACGGTGATCAGGAGCCGAGTGGGAGCCCTCACGCGCGCAGAGTCTACGAATATCCGGAACGGGGTGTCGGGTGGAGTCCTATGTGATCTCGAGGTGCGCGGCGGGCCGATCCCGTGACCTTCACGGGTGCGGCGGCCCTGCCTCGAGCGCCTCGGTCGCCTGAATCCAGGCCTCCTCGAGGCTGTCCCGCTCGGCAACCACCGCCTCGAGCTCGGACTGGAGCTCCACGAGCCTGGTGTGCTCGGTTGCCAGCTCGGCCATCCGCGCGCGCAACTCGTCCTCGCGCCGTTCGAGCTGCTCGATCTCACGCTCGGTCCGCTTCAGGTCGCGCTCCGCGCGCTGGGCGTCCTTTCGCGCGGCGCGGATCCTCGCGCCGGCGGGCGCTCCGGCCGGTGTTGTGCCACCCGGGAGCTCCGGCGCCTCGGCGGCGTGGCGCTCTGCGATGTACTGCTCGATGCCGCCGGGGAGGTGGCGGATCGAGCCCTCCTCGGTGATCGCGTGCACGTTGTCGCAGACCCGCTCCACGAAGTAGCGGTCGTGGCTGACCACGACCAGGGTGCCGGGCCAGCCGTCGAGCAGGTCCTCGAGCGCCGTCAGGGTGTCGACGTCGAGGTCGTTCGTGGGCTCGTCGAGCAGCAGGACATTCGGGCCTCCCATCAGCAGGCGCATCAGGGCCAGCCTGCGGCGCTCCCCTCCGGAGAGCTCCCCCACCTTCGTGCGCGCCTTCTCACCGGTGAAGCCGAAGCGCTCACAGAGGATCGCCGCCGTTATCTCGACCCCGTCGCTCAGCACGGCGTGCCCGCGAACCTCCTCCAGGGACTCCAGCACGCTCAGGTGCTCGGGCATCTCGACCGTCTCCTGCGAGAGATGGGCCAGCCGGACCGTCGATCCCCGCTGCAGCTCGCCCGAGCTCGGTGTCAGCTCGCCTGCCAGGAGCCTGATCAGCGAGGTCTTGCCCGAGCCGTTGACGCCGACGAGCGCCAGGCGCTCGCCCGGCCCGAGACGCCAGGTCAGATGGCTCAGCACCTCGCGCTCATCGAAGGCCAGCGACACATCGACGGCGTCAAGGACACGGTCCCCCAGGCGCGAGGTCGAGAAGCGCAGCAGCTCCACGCGGTCGCGGGCCTCGGGCTCGTCGGCAATCAGGGCGTTTGCCGCCTCGATCCGGAACTTCGGCTTGGAGGTGCGTGCCGGCGGCCCGCGGCGCAGCCAGGCCAGCTCCTTGCGCAGCAGCTGCCGCCGGCGGCTTTCGCGCGAGGCCTGCTGGCGATCGCGCTCTGCCCGGGCCAGGACGTAGGCCGCGTAGCCGCCGTCGTACTGGTGGACGGTCCCGTCGGAGAGCTCCCAGGTGGAGGTGCAGACTGCGTCCAGGAACCAGCGGTCGTGAGTCACCACCAGCATCGAGCCGCGCCGGGCGGCCAGGTGGCGCGCCAGCCAGTCGACCCCCTCGATGTCGAGGTGATTCGTGGGCTCGTCGAGCAGCAGCAGCTGCGGCGCGTCGAGCAGCAGGCGGCCCAGGGCGATGCGCCTGCGCTCACCGCCGGAGAGCCCCGCGATCGGCGTGTCCATCCCATCCGCGAACAGGCCCAGCTGAACTCCTCCCATGAGTCCGTCGAGCACGTCCCGGAACGCTCTGTCCCCGGCCCACTCGTGGTCGGCCCGGCTGCCGACGAGCACCTCTCGGATCGCTGAGCGCTCGTCCAGCTCGTCGCGTTGGCCCAGCAGCGCCACGTCCACGTCACCGGCCCGGGTGAGCACACCGCCGTCCGGGGTCTCCACGCCGGCGATCAGGCGGAGGAGCGTCGACTTGCCGCCCCCGTTCGGTCCCACCACGCCGATTCGCTCACCCTCAGAGACCCCCAGCGTGATCGGCGAGAGCACATGCCGGCTTCCGTAGCCCTTCTCCACTTCCTTCAGGTTCAGGAGATTGCGGGGGGCGGGCATCGCCTCCCATCCTGGCGGATCGGTGACCGCCGCCGTTCAGTCGCAGGCGGGGTCCCAGGCCAGCGTCTCCGCCACCTCTGCGTCCCGGCCTCGGCTCAGCGTCCTTGGAGCTCCGGGGGTGCGAGAAACGGTGCTTCGCCGGCACCGGTCCGCCGGAACCGCTGGAGCGCCAGCATGGCCTCCTCGGCGTCCAGCGGAATCAGGACCGACGCGACCTGCTCGCGCTTGCTGTGGTTGTCGTTGTCCGCCATGCATAAAGGTTGCCCGGCTGGGCGGACACTTCAAACAGACGGATGTCCAAAGCGGATGGGCGAGATGTCCAACTAAGGTGGACCCCTGTGGCGAGAACCGAAAGCAGCCCCGCAATCGAAGTCGAGGGAATCGTCAAGCACTTCGGCGAGGTCCGGGCACTGGACGGCGTCGACCTGCTCGCGCCCCAGGGTCAGGTGGTCGGCCTGCTCGGGCCGAACGGCGCCGGCAAGACGACGCTGGTGCGGGTGCTCGCGACGCTCCTGAAGGCCGACTCCGGCTCGGCCCGCGTGCTCGGCCTCGACGTGGACCGCGACGCATCCGCGCTGCGCGAGCGGATCGGCCTGGCCGGACAGTACGCGGCCGTCGATGAGAACCTGACCGGCCTTGAGAACCTGACGATGGTCGGGCGCCTCTACGGCGAGGGCCGCGCGACGGCGAAGGCCCGCGGACGCGAACTGCTCGAGCGCTTCGATCTCGTCGATGCCTCTGGCAAGGCCGCCAAGACCTACTCGGGCGGGATGCGCCGGCGGCTGGACCTGGCGGCCGCGCTGGTCGCTCGCCCGCCGGTCCTGTTCCTGGACGAGCCGACCACCGGTCTCGATCCGCGCAGCCGCCTGAGCCTGTGGGCGATGATCGAAGGACTCGTCGCGGAGGGCACGACCGTGCTGCTGACGACCCAGTATCTCGACGAGGCCGACCGCCTGGCCGACACGATCGCGGTGATCGACCACGGCAAACTGATCGCCGAGGGCACGCCCGACCAGCTCAAGGACCGCCTCGGCGGCGAGCGCCTGGAGGTCAGGCTGGACGACGGCGCCGACACCGACGCGGCCGTGCGGGCGCTGACGCCGATGTCCGACGAGGCACCGGCCTGCGAGGGAAACCTGTTGAAGGTCAACGTGCGCCAGCGACGCGGGTCGATCGTCGAGGCGGTCAAACGTCTGAGCGACGCCGGGATCGGCGTCGACGACCTGGCCCTGCGACGACCGACGCTCGACGACGTCTTCCTCTCTCTCACAGGGCACGCGGCGGAAGCCGAGGGCGGCGAGGAGGAGCAGGCGGCATGAGGCGCCTCGTGACCGACACGCTGATCATCGCCGAGCGCAACGTGATCCGCCTGCGCCGGGCGCCCGAACTGCTGATCGGATTCACCGTCCAGCCGATCATGTTCGTGCTGCTGTTCGCCTATGTCTTCGGCGGCGCCATCAGCACGCCGGGCTACAGCTACATCGACTATCTGATCCCGGGGATCATCGTTCAGAACATCGCCTTCGGCGGCTTCGCGACCGCCCTGGGCCTCAACGACGATGTGCGCAAGGGCCTGATCGACCGCTTCCGCTCGCTGCCGATGTCCCGCGCCGCGGTGCTGGCCGGGCGCACCCTTTCCGACGTAGTGACGAACACGCTTTCGATGACGATCCTGCTGATCACCGGGCTGATCATCGGCTTCACCTTCCAAACGACCTTCCTCGACGCGCTCGCGGGGATCGGGATCCTGCTGCTGTTCGGGTACTCCTTCTCCTGGTTCCTGGCCTTTCTCGGCCTGCAGGTCTCCTCGCCTGAATCGGTCAACTCCGTCGGCTTCATCGCCGTCTTCCCGCTGACCTTCCTGTCCTCGGCCTTCGTGCCCGTCGCCTCGATGCCCGAAGGCCTGAGGCAGTTCGCGGAAGTCAATCCCTTCACCATCGTCGTCGACTCGATCCGCCATCTGTGGCTGGGCGGCCCCAACAGCAACGATGTGCTCGGCGCCGTCGTCTGGTCGCTGGTGATCGTTGGCGTGTTCGCACCGCTTGCCGTGGCCTCCTATCGCCGCGCCGCCTCGCGCTGAGCGGACCGCTCTCGCCGGCTCAGTCGAGCTGGAACTCGCCGTCGCGATAGATGACCTTCTCGCCGCCGCCCCGCAGCTCGGCGGTCACGACGCGGTCGCTGGTCGAGACGATGTCCGTGTGGACACTGGAGTTGTTGAAGCCGAGCCGCTCCCACTCCTCCGCCTCGACACCCGCCGGGTCGCCGACGAGCGCGTCCTGGTAGGCACGGCCGACCGCCACGTGGGTGTTGCCGAAGGGGCCCCCGACGTTCTCGTCATAAAGCGTCTGGGCCATGAAGCGGGTGATCCGCGAGAACCGTTTGTCGGTCAGCGAGAACTCGCCGACGCGATCGGCGCCGGGCGTCCCGATCATCTCTTTCAGCGTCTCCTCGTTCTGCTCGGCTGTGGCGTTCGTCACGCGGCCGTCTGAGAACTCCAGTCGGATCCCGCTGATCAGCTTGCCGTAGTGGTAGAGCGGCTGGTTGAAGGCGATCCAGCCCTCGGTGCCGCGCCAGTCGGGGCTGGTGAAAAGCTCGAAGCTCGGGATGTTGCGCCCGCGGCCGCCCAGCCAGCGGCGTTTCTCGCCGATAGTCACCCACAGGTCGACGTCCTCGCCCTCGACGTGGACGCGCTCGATGTCCAGCGCATCGAGGCCTTCGCGGGCCTCCTCGAGCTGGCGGCCGACCTCCTGCCAGCGGGCGATCGGATCGTCCTGGTCGAGGAAGCAGGCGTGAATGATCTGCTCCCAGTACTCCTCGAGGCTCATTTTGGCCTCGTCCGCCATCGCCTGGGTGCCGTAGAGACCGAGTGTCCAGCTGAAGCGGCCGTCGTTCTCCTTCTCCCCGCGCCAGTCCATGACCGGCCGCATGGCCTCGCCACGGCGCATGATCCGCGCGGGGTCGACGGCCTCAAGGGCGTGCGGGTCGTTGTCGGCGATGACCGAGACCTGATGGTCCATCTCATCGACCAGCCCCTTCATGTAGGTGGCCGGCAGGTGGCTGATCTGCTCATCGGATGCAATCTCGTAGAACTCCCGCGAACCGCCCGCCCGCTGTTCCTCGTCGGGGTAGTAGCCGCCGATCACATGTCCGCCGGAGCGCCAGACGGCCTTGAGCAGCTCCATGTAGAGCGGCTTCGCGCACTCCGGGGAGGTCACCCGGACCACCTCGCCGGGCTTGATTCCCTCGCCTCCGCCGAGGGCGAAGTCGATCAGGACGGAGGCGTATCGCTCGAGGATCTGCTGCGGAGGTGTGTAGGTCATGCCCGGACTCTAGTAACCGGCGCCGCACGATCGCGGGGGCTGAAGTTGCGCACCTCGGGAACGAGCAGTACGGCAACGGCGAGCAGCACCCCGATCGCCGCCGCCCCGTAGAGCGTGGCCGACACCCCGATCGCGGACGCGACGGGCCCCACGGCGATCAGGCCCAGCGGCTCAAAGGCCAGTGTCCCCAGGTAATCCCAGGAGGACACCCGCGAGAGCTCGGCCGCCGGCACCTCGACCTGCTGCGCGGTGAACCACCAGGCGTTGAACAGGCTCCCCGCGGAGCCGTCGATCAGTGCGACCGGGATGATCACGGCCAGCGATGCGTGGACGCCCAGCAGCAGCAGCAGCGCCGGGCCGGAGACCAGGAACACGAGGAACGCGACGCGCAGCGGCAGCCGGGGACGCCAGCGCAGTCCGATCAGCCCACCGGCCACGGCACCGGCACCCAGCGCGACGCTGATCGCCGCCCAGGCGGCCGCGCCACCGAGGTGTTCCTTTGCAACCGACGGGCCGAGCACCTGCCAGGGGGCATAGACCAGAGCTATGTAGAGCGTGAAGAAGAGCACGCTGGCCCACAGCCAGCGCCGCGCGGAGAACGCCCGCCAGCCCTCGCGCAGCTCGGCCAGCGTGCTGCGCCGGGGTTCGCTCTCGACGGGGTCCACCCGCAGGGCCAGCAGGAACCCTCCGCTGAGGAGGAAGGTCATCGCATCGAACGCCAGGCCCCAGCCGGCTGATGCCGTTGCGACGATCACCCCCGCCAGCGCCGGGCCCGCGATCGAGGCTGCATTGTCGGCCAGGCCCAGCATCGCGTTGGCCGGCTGCAGCTCCTCGGGGGGACCGTCTGGGCCACCACCGCCGTCGAGGCCGGCCCGAAGAACGCCTCGGCGGCGCCGTAGATCGCCTGCAGCACCATCAGCTGCCAGATGTGGGCGCTGCCGGTCAGCAGCAGAACCGCGCTGATCGCCTGCGCGAGCGCCCGGACGCAGTCCGAGGCGAGCATCACCAATTGACGCGGCAGGCGGTCGGCCCAGACGCCGCCGAACAGCACCAGTGCGATCAACGGCGTCGTCTGCGCGGCGATGACCAGTCCGAGGTCGGTGACCGAACCCGTCAGGTCGAGGACCGCGAAGGCCAGCGCGACGGGTACCAGTCGATCGCCCAGCGATGAGATCGCCCGGCCGGCGAACAGCAGACGGAAGGGACCCTCCCTCAGGACACCCCGGGCCATGCGGCGAGTCTAGGCCCATAGACTTCCGGCGATGAGCAACGCCCGCACGCTCCTGGTCCTCCAGCATGCCGGATGCGAGCCGCCCGGCGTCTATGAGGACGAGGCCCGCGAGCGAGGTGTGGCGCTCGAGCGGGTCCTGTTGGAGGAGCAGCACGAGCTGCCCGACTGGCGTGGCTACGCGGGGATCGTCGTGATGGGCGGCGCGATGGGCGCCCATGACGATGAGCAGTACCCGTGGCTGGCCGCCGAGCGGGCGCTGATCGCCGACGCCGTCTCGGCGGGGCGCCCGTACTGGGGCGTCTGCCTGGGAGCGCAGCTGCTGGCCGCCAGCCTGGGAGCGAGGGTCGCGAAGGGGCCGCGTCCCGAGCTCGGCGTGATGGGCGTCCGCCTGACCGACGCCGCCGCCACCGACCCGGTCTTCGCGGGCGCGCCGCGGGAGTTCCCGACGCTGCAATGGCACGGGGACACCTACGAGCTTCCTGCCGGTGCCGTGCGGCTGGCCGAGTCCGACCTCTACGAGCAGCAGGCCTTTGTGATCGGGCGTGCCTATGCGCTGCAGTTCCACCTCGAGGTCGACGCCGCGCTGGCCGGCGAGTGGATGGAGATCCCGGACTACGTCGAGGAACTCGAGCGACTGGGCGGCGCCGGGACGCCGGCGCAGATGCTCGCGCAGGTGGCCGCGATCGAAGCGCAGTCGGTGCCCATGGCGCGGGGCCTGTTCGGCCGCTGGTTGGTGGACATCGTCGGCCTCGGCGGCGACTAGGGAGCCTCGGCCACGACGCGAACGGTCCGCAGCAGCCGATCACTTGCGCCGCGGACGCTCCCGCCGAGCTCGAGCGTGCCGCGGATGTAGGCGAGCGTCTCCGCCGTCAGGCGCTCGCCGGGCAGCACGTTGGGGATTCCCGGCGGATAGGTGGCAAGCGACTCCGCGGCGATCCGCCCGACGGCCTCCGCGGCGGGGACGATCTCCTGGGCGCCCAGGTAGGCCTCCCGCGGGGTCATCGCCAGTTCTCCCCAGGGAGGCGCCGCGGCGAACAATGCGTCCTCGCCTCCGGGGTCCGGGCCGACCCGCGCAGCGGCCTCCCGCAGCGCGCCGACGAACCTTCTGGCCTCGGGCAGCCGCCGCTCGCCCATGCCGAACACGGCGACGATCACATGCTGGCCGTAGAGCTCAAGATTGATGTCGTCGATCTCCCTCAACAGCGCGGCAAGTTCATAGCCGCTGGCCGCTATCCCGCGGACGTCGACGGCCAGTCTCAGCGGGTCATAGCCGTGCACACCGGCGCGGCCCACCATCCGCTCATCGAGCACGTCCAGTCCGTCGATGGCCTTGATCTGTCCTCTCGCCTCGGCCAGCGCGGCCATCGTGTACTCGAGCAGTTCGTGGCCGTGCACCGCGGCCTGGCGTCGGGCCGCGTCCAGTGATCCGTAGAGCATCGAGTTGGGGCTGGTCGACTCCGTGAGGGTCACCGCCCGGTCGACGACATCGGCGCCGATCCTTGCTTCGGGGCCGAGATGCAGCATCGCCGACTGGGTCAGGCTGCCGACGATCTTGTGGGTGCTCGAGATGACCAGGTCGGCGCCCGCCGCCAGCGCGTGCTCGGGCAGGTCCTCGTGGAAGGCAAGGTGTGCACCCCAGGCCTCATCGACGACCAGTGCGACGCCGCGGGCGTGTGCCACCTCGGCCAGCGAGCGCACATCGGCGCAGGCTCCGAAGTACGTCGGCGAGATCACCAGCGCGCCCACGGCCTCGGGCGTCAGCTCAAGTGCCCGATCGAGCGCCTCGGGTGTCAGGCAGTGCGCGATGCCGAGCTCAGGGTCGACCTCGGGCGCGACGAAGGTGGGCCGCATGCCGGACATGACGAGCGCGTCGATCGTGCTCGAGTGGGCGTTTCGCTGGACCACCAGCTCCCGGCCCTGGTGCGCCAGCGCGAGGCCGGCCGACAGGTTCCCCTGCGAGGCGCCGTTGATCAGAAACCAGGCCCGCTGCGCGCCCCAGGCCTCGGCCGCGAGGGCCTGGGCCTCTTCGAAGGGGGTCGGGTCGGTGCCCACATCGATGCCGTAGGTCAGGGCCGGGATGTCCATCGCGAGCGCGCGCTCGCCGATCGCTCCCATCAGGCCGGGGTCGGCCCCCGGGCCGCCCTTGTGGCCGGGCACGTGAAGACGCGCCGGGATGCGATCGGCGTAATCGTTCAGAGCGTCCAGATATGGGGTGCGGCGCTGATCCAGACGTCCGACGGTATCGAAACCGCCCATCTCGCCCTGCTGCTAGGTCCGGTGTTCGCTCAGACGCAGCGCATATGCGCCCGCCGGGTGCTCTCGCGCGCGCCTCAGAAGCGACGCCGTCGGCGCATCGAGCTCGTCCTCCCGGGGCAGCCTGCAGCCGTAGACGGCCGGCATCACGAGCGGCGCCGACAGCGCCGCGAAGGTCAGATCGGCGGCCGTGAAGCGCTCACCGAGCAGGTGGGGGCGCCCGTCGGCCAGCAGCTCCGCGACGAAGTCGAGCTCGCGCCAGCAGAGCGCCTCGTCGTCGCGCTCGACACCCGGCCCGATCCCCAGGAACCTGCTGAGAAGTCTCTGCATGACGGGTAGGCCGTGACGGACGAGCAGCTCCTCCCATCGCGGGATGCCCTGGTTGTTGTAGCGCAGCAGCAGCTTCGGCTGAGCGAACATCCGCACGTAGATCAGGCGCCGCCCGGCGGGGCCGAGGCCCCCATCGAAGCGGCGGCTGAGCGAGAGGACCTCGCCTCGCAGCGGCTGCTCGGCGGGAAACAGCCGTCGCTCCTCCTCCAGCCCCCGATCGCAGTACTCGAGGATCTGCTCGGACTCCCCGATCGCCCCCTGCGGCGTCACGAGCACCGGCACCGTCGAGGATCCCCCGGCGCGCCTGGCGAAGAGCCGATGCACCCCCTGCGCGTGGGGCTCCTCGCGGAAATCGAGGCCCGCCCGCTGCAGGCCCCAACGGGCCTTCTCGCAGTAGTGGCTGATCGGAATCGTGAGGAGTCTGAGCAATGCCGCCCGAGTATCGCGCTTTGCTAGCGTCAGGCTGCGTGGCCGAGTTCGAGGAGTGGGAGATGGCCCTTCACGGACGCCGGGTGATCTACCGGATCACCGGCAGCGGGCCGCCCGTGGTCCTGATCCACGGCATGCTCAACTCCTCGCGCCACTGGCAGGCCGTGGCCGAGCGGCTGGCCGGCGACTACACCGTGGTCGCGCCGGACCTGATCGGCCACGGCGACTCGGCGGCGCCGCGCGGTGACTACTCGCTGGGCGCCCACGCCGCCAGCATCCGCGACCTGCTCGCCGCGATCGGCATCGAGCGGGCCACGATCGTCGGGCACTCCCTGGGCGGGGGCGTGGCGATGCAGTTCTACTACCAGTTCCCCCAGCGCACCGAACGGCTCGCGCTGATCTCAAGCGGCGGGCTCGGTCGAGAGGTCGGGCCGATGCTGCGGACGGCCGCCCTCCCGGGGATGTCCAAGCTGCTCGCCGCGACGATCCACCCCCAGGTGCTTGGCGGCGTGTGGGAGGCGGGAGCGCGCATGCGCCGGCGCGGGATGGGCGGAGGCGCCTACCTGCAGGCCGTCGCGCGAGCCCTGCGACCGCTCGAGAACAGCGATGCTCGCGAGGCTTTCCTGCAGACCCTGAGGGCGGTCATCGACGCTCGCGGGCAGCGGGTCAGCGCGACCGACAGGCTCTACCTGCTCGAGATGCTGCCGACGCTGATCGTGTGGGGCGAGCGCGACCACACGATCCCGCTCGAGCACGGCCGCGCCGCCCACCGGGCGATCCGCGGGAGCCGCATGCGCACACTCCCCACGGCAGCCCACTTCCCGAACCTCGAAGACCCTGCCGGACTGGCCGATGCGCTGCTGGACTTCCTCGCGACGACCGAGCCCGCCCCGATCGAGGCCACCGCCGATTGGGGCGCGGTTCTCGCCGGGCACGCCCCGCGCTCGCGGCGCAACCTCGCGGCGACCTAGATCCGGCGCGGGAGTCCCGGCATCCCGGCCCGCATCCGCTCGGGCTCGGCCTCTCCCTCGAGCAGCTCCAGCACCGCCTCCACGCAGACCGGGTCGAACTGCGTGCCTGCGCCCTCGCGCAGCTCCTCGCAGGCGTGCTCGATCGACAGCGCCTCGCGGTAGGGCCGCGAGCTGGTGATCGCGTCGAATGCGTCGGCCACCAGCATGATCCGCGAGGCCTGGGGGATCGCCTCCCCGGCGAGGCCGTCGGGGTAGCCGGACCCGTCGAAGCTCTCATGCGAATGGCGGATCCAGGGCACGACCATGCCGAGCCCCTCGACCCGCGCGACCAGTTCGGCGCCGGCCAGGCTGTGGCCCTGAATCTCCTCGAACTCCTCGTCGGTCAACTGCCCCGGCTTGCACAGGATCCGGTCGGGGATTGTGACCTTGCCGACGTCGTGCAACGTGGCGGCGATCCGCAGCATGCCGAGCATCTCCTCCTTCCAGCCGAGACTGGCGGCGATCGCCACGGCCAGGTCGGCAACGGCCCGTGAGTGTTCGTGGTCGGCGTTCATGCGCACATCGACGGCGTGCGCCAGCGTGGTCGCCCAGCTGAGGCGCTCGTTGGCGCTGGTGCGCTCGGGGCGGCCGTGGCGGGAGGCGTAGAGCCGCCCGTCGGCCTCGCGCATCAGGTCCTCCAGGCCGACCCCGTCCATCGGGAAGCTGGCCATCCCGATCGAGCAGGGCGCCCGCCGGCTCAGGGCCGTGCTCATGCGCGCGGCCGTCTCGAGCGCATGGGCCGGCTCGATGTCGGCGAACAGCACCGCGAACTCGTCGCCCCCGAGCCGCCCGATCGCGTCGCTCGGGCGAATCGTCGAGCGCAGTGTCCGCACGACCCAGCGCAACAGCTCATCGCCGGCCGCGTGGCCGTAGCGGTCGTTGACCTCCTTGAAGTGGTCCACGTCCAGCAGCAGCACGGCGCCCTGGTGGGCTCGCCGGGTGGCCGCTGAGATCTCGGCGATCGCGCGCTCCTCAAAGCCGCGGCGGTTCAGGCACCCCGTCAGCGGGTCGGCCCTGGAGACCTCCATCAGCGCGTGGTGCTGGCGCACGTGGTTGCGCGCCTGCCAGGCGCTCATTGCTCCGGTGCAGGAGAGCATCACGACGAACAGCGCCTGATAACCCCATGAGGCCCCACCGACCGTCACGGCCAACCCGAGGTAGGCAGCGACCGAAAGGCTCGCGACCGCCGCCACGGACTTCAGCGGATAGGACATCGCCGCGAAGACCATCGGGATGAAGAAGATCAGCGCCAACGGGCTGTCCGTGCCGCCGTCGGCCAGCGTGACCGCGACGATCAGGCCCAGGTCCAGCAGGCTCCAGCCGAAGAAGAACGCCTCGCGGTAGCGGCTGCGCACGATCTGCGCCCGCGGCAGCTGCGAGACGATCGCCGCTGCCAGCAGGCCGGCTCCGAGCAGCGCCGCGATCGGGGCCCGGTGCGGGCGCGCCCAGGTGAGCAGGATGTAGACGCTGCCCGAGCCGCAGACGGCATAGGTCAGCCACACGCCCGCAGCGAACGTGGCCTCGCGCATCCGCAGCGCGGATTGATCGACGATCCCGCGATCGTCCTGGCCGTTCATGACCCATGTATCGGGTTCTCACCGCCCGACCTGAGCCCGGCAACGCGGATCTGGCCGCCGACGGCCCCTCGGGACCCCGGGTGAGCGGCTCAGGAGTCGCTCAGCCGCCACGGCGGCGGGTACGGCAGCGGCTTCAGCTTCTGCTCGAGCTCCTCGCGCAGCGGCTCGAACGGCGGCGGCAGCGACAGACGCTCGCCCAGATGGGCCTCGTCCTCATCGACGGAGAAGCCCGGCCCGATCGTCGCGATCTCGAACAGGACACCGCTGGGCTCGAGGAAATAGACCGATTTGAAGTAGAACCGCTCGACCACGGGAGTCGGCCGCGCGCCGGCCTCGGCGATCAGCTTGCGCCAGTCCTCGATCTCCTCCATCCGCGCGGCGAACGCGACGTGGTGCACGGAGCCCGCGCCCTGGCGCCGGTTGATCTCTGGCGGGGCGGGGTCATAGGCGTAGATGCTGCCGCGCTGATCCCCCCTCACCTCCCAGGTCTCTCCCGCTCGACGGGTGAAGCCGAGCGTCTCCGACAGCAGCCGCTGGCTGCGGAGCGGGATCGTTGCTGTAGGCCCGCACGCCGTCGAAGCCCTGCAGGGCGTGCTCCTCGGGGATCTCCGGTGACGCCGCCCGCAGCGGACTGTCGGGACTGTTTGAGACCAGCAGCTCGTGTTTGAGACCC
This sequence comes from uncultured Solirubrobacteraceae bacterium, assembly GCA_963744035.1. Classification (GTDB taxonomy): domain Bacteria; phylum Actinomycetota; class Thermoleophilia; order Solirubrobacterales; family Solirubrobacteraceae; genus Palsa-744. Next base: position 631,937 of record CAVURZ010000004.1, read on the forward strand.
TCGGGGTCGCTGAACAGCAGGCTCTCCCCCTGCAGCTCGGCCGCGACACCGAACGAGGACAGGCGCTCGCGCCAGAACTCAAGGGCGCCCGGCGCGGCGACCCGCCAGACGATCCGATGGACCATGCCCGCGCCCGTGATCCCGGGGGCTGCACCGGGATACTCGAAGAACGTCAGGTCCATCCCGGGCGAGCCGTCCTCGTCGCCGTAGAACAGGTGGTAGACAGCCGGTTCGTCCTGGTTGACCGTCCGCTTCACCATCCGCATCCCCAGGACGCCCGTGTAGAAGGCGACATTTCCCGCTGCGTCGCCCGTGATCGCTGAGATGTGGTGGATGCCCTCGAGCTTCATGGAAGTCGGGCCACAGGCTAGCGAAGGCCGCACATGCGATCATCGGGCCGGTGCGAGACGGATCGCTCATCCCTCGCTTCGGACGCGCCCGCCGCGATCCGGCCCTGGCGGTCCTCGAAGGCTTTCACCCCGTCAAGCATGCCCTGCGCTTCGGCGCAGAGCTCGAACTGCTCCTGACCCGCGACCTGGATGAGCTCGACCGCCTGGCCGCCCGGCTGGCCCCCGAGCTTCGCCGGCGCCTCGGCGAAACCGCGCTGGAGGTCGACGGTGAGATCTTCGAGCAGCTCTCCCCGATGGCCCCCACAACCGGCGTGATGGCCCTGGCTCCCCGCCGCCGGGTGGACACGGCAGCGCTGCTGCAAGCGCCGACGGGGGCGCCGATCGTCCTGCTCGAGGACCCCCGCGACCTCGGCAACATGGGGGCCTGCGTCCGGGTCGCCGCGGGCGCCGATGCTGCCGGGGTGCTCACCACCGGCAGCCACGACCCCTGGCAGTCCCGATGCCCTGCGCGGCGCGGCCGGGCTGCACTATCGCCCTGCCCGTCGCCCGTCTCGCCGGCCTCGAGGAGCTCGCCGTGAGCGGGCGCCCGCTGCTGGCCCTCGACCCCGATGGAGGAGAGCTCGACCCCTCGACGCTCGACCCCGACGCGATCCTGGCCTTCGGCACCGAGCGCGACGGCCTCAGCGAGGAGCTGCTTGCACGCGCCGACGCTCGCATCAGCATCCCAATGCGCGCGGGGGTCTCAAGCCTCAACCTGGCGACCTCCGTGGCCGCCGTCCTGTTCGCCTGGCGCCTGTCCGGCGGCGGCGCCTGAGCTCAGACGTCCTTCTCGACGCCGTCCAGCAGTTCCCAGTTGCCCTGCAGGGCATCCCGCGCGCGGGAAACCATCCGCTCGGCCTTCAGCTCAGGCTCCGGACAGGCGGCCATCAACTCATCGATCAGCCTCCCCGCGGAGGCGGCATGCTCGACATCCAACTGCTCGTGCAGGCTGAAGTACTCCGTCGCCGGGCCCTCCTCGATGTAGGGGTAGTGCTCGCGCAGCCCCTCGAGCTTGGTGCGGGAGATCTCCGGCTGGGAGGCCTCGATCGCGTAGAGCACAGCCAGCTTCTCGAGCAGATCCTCGCCGGCCGTCCAGGCCTCCACGCAGGACTCCGTGCCGGGCGTCACGGGGGCCTTCGCGGCGTTCGAGCCACCCGTTCGCGCGCAGGCCTCGGCGAACCGGTCCCACAACTCCACGTGGGAGAGCTCCTCATCGCCGTGGCGGCGCAGCCCGCCAGCGTGCTCCGGGGCAGCGGTCTCAGCCGCAACGGCCGCCGCTGCCGACGCGTCGGCCAGCGCAATCACGGCGCGGCGATACTGCCGCGCATAGCGGGCCAGATCGGCGGCGCTCAGATCGCCGGCCACCCAGCGCTCGTAGAACGGGTGCTCGAGCACATTGATCGCTGCTCGCGTCTCGTCAAGCCGGGCAAGGACGTCCATTTCAGGTTCCCTTCGCTGGAATTTGAGGGTCTGCGGTGGAAGGACATCCTCCCCCCGCGCAGAAATCTACGCGTACGGTCGGCTCCACCGCTACGCGGTCGGTCAGGCGTCCGTCCCCTGTGGGACTCTGAACCACAAGGGGAGTATTGAGAGGTCGATCATCGTGGTCACCATCATCCTCATCCTGGGGCTCGGAGCGATGGCATTCTGCTCGCTGCTGGTGCTCGCCCTCAGCCGCGTGGCCGCCACGGCAGACGAAGATCTCGACGAGATCGCCGCCCGGCGGCTGTCAGGTCCCGGAGCGTCCCGCAGCCAGAGCTACGCCGGGTTGGCGCTGGCCCACTCGACGATCTCACCCGATCCGTCGATCACCGTGCCATCGTCCAACGCCAACGTCGGGACCCAGCGGTTGCCGGTCAGCTCCTCGACCTCGCGGCGGCCCCTGGTGTGGTTGAAGACCCCTCCCAGCGGCGCCAGCCCGTAGGAGCGGATCACCTCAGGGTTGTGGCCCGCATCCTTGAGGGCGTGGAAGGCGTTGGCGCAGGGGTGCCCGCCGGGACGGGGTGTGGGAAACGTCCCCCAGCAGACGTACAGCTTCACGAGGTGACCGTCAGAACGCCTTCCATGCCCGCCGCGCGGTGGCCTGGAACGGTGCAGAAGAACGCGTAGGTCCCGGCGGCCAGCAGCAGCGTGAGCTTCTTCTTGCCGCCGCTGAACACCGGCGTCTGGCCCAGTGCCTTGCTTCCCTTCGCCAGCGCCACGTCATGTTCGATCGGCGAGGAGTTCGTCATTTCGATTGTCACCACGCCCGCTTTGGCGGTCAGCTTGGTGGTGTTGTAGCTCAGCTGGCCCTGGGGATTTGCTTCCAGCGCGACCGTCTGCCCGCTCGCCGGCGAGGACGACGGAGCCGGCGTCCCGGTCGTCGCGACCGGTGTGCTCGCGGTGGATGACGCCGTCGATTCAACCGGCGTTGACGTCGTTGTGCTCGCCGCGGGCTTCGAGGCCGTCGCTGTGGCGCTCTCTCCGCCGCCGGAGACCACCACGGCCATCGACATCGCAAGCACCACCAGCACAGCGCTGACGGCCATGATCCCCCGCTGCTGGCCTATGGATGAGGGGAAGTCCGGTTTGCGCCCGAGGCCCAGCGCGACGAACAGAGCCCAGGCGACCAGCAGGCCACCCGCGATGTAGAACGGGGTCTTGCTCTTCTCGGTGGCCAGCACCAGGCCGAGCTTCAACGCGAAGGTGTGCATCGGGCGCGAGCCTAGCCGATAGGGCGCCGGGTATGCTCCGCGACGCTATGGCAGACGTGGTGCGAACGCCCGATGAGGCGTTGGAGGGACTTCCGGACTTTCCCTTCGAGTCGGTCTACCGCGAGGTGGGAGACCTGCGGCTGGCTCATCTCGACGAGGGCGACGGTGCGCCCGTGGTGTTCTTCCACGGCGAGCCGACCTGGTCATATCTGTGGCGCAAGGTGATTCCCGCCGTCCGCGACGCGGGCTTCCGCTGTGTCGCGCCGGACCTGGCCGGCTTCGGGCGCTCGGACAAGCCGACCGACATCGGCTTCTACACCTACGACCGCCACACCGACCTCGCCGGCTCCCTGCTCGAGGACCTCGACATCCAGGGCGCCACCGCCGTGGTCCACGACTGGGGCGGGCCGATCGGCCTGCGCCTGGCCGTTGAGCATCGTGAGCGCTTCGAGCGCATCGTGATCCTCGACACAGGCCTGTTCACGGGTCACCAGCACATGAGCGACGCCTGGATGATGTTCCGCGACTTCGTCGAACGGACCGAGGATCTGCCGGTCGGGTTCCTCGTCCGGGGCGGCTGCAAGAACGATCCCGGCGATGAGGTGATCGTGGGCTATGACGCTCCCTACACCTCGGTCGGGGCGAAGGCCGGTGCACGGGCATTCCCGCTGCTGATCCCCCAGACACCCGAGGCGCCCGGCGCGGCGGCAGGCCAGCGGGTCCACAGGGCTCTGGCCGAGGATGATCGACCCACGCTGATGCTGTGGGCCGACTCCGATCCCGTGATCCCGGTCTCGGTCGGCGAGCGGTTCGCGGAGTCCATCGGCCGCGAGGCGCCGCGGGTGATCCCCGACGCCGGGCACTTCCTGCAGGAGGACCAGGGCCCGCTGATCGGGCAGCTGATCGCCGACTGGCTTACGGCCTGAGCGGCTACTCCTGCTCGCTGCCCGGGGCGATCTGCGCCGGGGCGGGCGCCGGCTCAAGGCCCGGCTCCGATCGCGCGGCCCGCAGCTCATAGTCGCGGCGGCGGTTCAGATCGGCCCCGGCGAGCACCCGGTCGGCCTTCATCGCGCGGGCCATGCCCTCCGACAGCGACCGCGGCAGGACCGCGCCGAGCGCGTTCGTCCGCTTGGCCGACTTCGGCACCCACACGTCCACGATCCCGTGCTGCAGCGCATCAACGATGGCCTCGGCCACATCGGTCGGCTCGAGGTTGGTCATCCCGCGCGCCGCACCGAGCCCCGAGCCGAGCTCCGTGTTGACCACGAACGGCATCACGTAGCTGACGTCGATGTGGGCGCCCATCAGCCGCAGCTCACCGCGGATCGCCTCGGTCAGCCCGACCACGGCATGCTTTGTCGCCGAGTAGGTGGCGCCGCCCGGGGCGCCGAACTTGCCGGCCTGCGAGGAGATGTTCACGATGTGCCCGCGGTCGCGCGGGATCATCCGCGCCAGGGCCAGCTTCATTCCGAGGATCACGCCGTGGATGTTGATGTCCACCATCCGCCTGGCCGTCAGATCGTCCTCGTCGATGAAGCGGCCGACCTGCATGATCCCGGCGTTGTTGACCAGCACGTCCAGCGCTCCGAAGCGCTCCTCCGCGGAGTCCAGAAAGGCCGCGTAGGAGTCTCGGTCGGTCACATCCAGAGGCAGGGCGATGGCTGTCGGGCCGAGCTCGGATGCCGTCTTCTCCGCGGCTGCGAAGTCGACGTCGCCGATCGCCACCTTCATGCCGTGTGCCAGGAAGGCTTCCGCCGTGGCGCGCCCGATGCCGCGCGCGGCACCTGTGATCGCCGCTGTGTCACCGGCGAGGATACGGGGCTGTTTGGCCATTGATCCTGCTCCTCCTCTGGGGTCGATTCCTCGCCCGCAACGCTACCGCGCGTGGCCGGGCGGCGCGGCGCGGGTAGTAGGGTGCAGAAATGCCGTTCTTCAAGGTCGAGGGACAGCGTCTGGCCTACACCGAGTTCAGCGGCGCGGGAGCCGCGGTGAGCAGCCCCGGCGCCCGCGGACGCACCGCACGAAGCCGGCCCGGCACGGACCGGCCGCTGGTCCTGCTCCATGGCCTGATGCTCTCCCAGGAGATGCACCGGCCGCTGGCCGAAGACCTTGCCGCCCGGGGCAACCGGGTCATCACCCTCGACCTGCTCGGCCACGGAGCCTCCGACCGGCCGCGCGACATGTGGCGCTACTCGATGGCCACCTACGGCCGCCAGATCGTGGCGCTGCTCGACCACCTGGACATCGACCAAGCCGTCGTCATGGGCACCTCGCTCGGGGCCAACGCCGCGCTCGAGGTCGCCTCGGCGCACCCCGAGCGCCTGCGTGGACTGGTCATCGAGATGCCCGTCCTCGACAACGGCCTGCTTGGCAGCGCCCTCGCCTTCACCCCGCTGCTGGTGGCCCTGACGTTCGGCGAGTCCGTGATGAAGCTCGTCGCCCGGGGCGCACGCGCGATCCCGAGGAAGGTGGTCCCGCACAACACCAACGTGATGCTCGATGTCATTCGCCAGGAACCCGGCCCGGGCGGGGCGCTCCTGCAGGGACTGTTCTTCGGGCGCATCGCACCCCCCCGCGACGAGCGCAAAACCTTCACCACCCCGGCCCTCATCCTGGGGCACATGCGCGATCCCGTGCACCCGTTCTCCGACGCCGGGATGCTCGCCAAGGAGATGCCCAACGCCCGCCTGCTGGAAGCCCACTCGCTCGTCGAGCTGCGCACGCGCCCCGAGCGCCTGACCGGGGAGATCGCCGACTTCCTCGATGAGATCTGGAAGGGCCGCCGCAGCACCAAACGCGCCCCCGGCGGCAAACCGTCCCGTCGGCCGGCGAAACGCGCGGCGGCCGGCGCCCGCGGCTGAGCGGGCCCCCGCGGCTATTCGGCGGGGAGCAGTTCCAGTTCGTTGACCGTCACACGGCCGGGCGCTTCCGGCGTGCCGACGGCCGAGGCGGGAGCCCGGCTGATCCACAGCGTCACGTAGCGGTAGGACTTCTTCTTGTTCTTCAGGCCGATCCGCGCGTGGCGCTTCTTGATCGTCAGCGAATGGCTCAGGGGCACCCAGGCCTTATCGGTGATCGAACCCGGGATCGTGTGGCCGTTCGCTCCGTAGACCTGCACGACCATCCCCGGTGTCGTCGTGATCAGCTTGACGACCGAGAGCTTCTGGGCCGTCTTGAGATCGATCAGCACACCCTCCGCGAGGCGCGGGGCGTTCGCGGGGTTGATCTGCGCGGTCCAGCCGGTCGAGCTGTCCCCGTCGATGGCCAGGCTCGGGTCGCCGAATTCGCTCGCCGGGTAGCCGTAGGGGTTGTAGGTCTGCGCGGCGTTGGTGTCCAGCAGAATCGGTTCAGGTTCTTTCTTTTCGGAGCCCGAGCCGCCGGTTTTGGATGCTTCTTCTTTGGCCTTGGTTTCTTCGGCGGTCGTGGTTGTCGGAGTCGAGGCGGTACTCGGCGTGCTGGCCGGAGGCGGGGTCACGGCTTTGAGCGGGATTTTCGGCGGTGTCGTGACGCCCGTCGTCGGCGTCGTCGGCGTGGTGGCGACGGTGGGCGTCGTGGTGACGGGCGGCGCCTGGGCGAGGGTCGTCGTCATGACCGGTGTCGCCGGGGTTTTTTTGCTGAGCGCCGCGACACCCGCGGCGGCCGCTCCGAGCACCAGCGCGATCGTGATCGCTGCGATCCCAAGCGCCGGGCGCCAGCCCGAGCCGGCGACGCTGCCGGCTGTTGCGGTGCCGCAGTTCAGACACCAGTCCTGCTCCGGAGCCATCGCGTGTCCGCAGTTGGAGCAGACGGGACCCCTGTTGGCCGTGGGCGTCTCGGCGCCCTGCGGGGGCGTCGCGCCGTTGGCGCTGGGCGGTGACTGCGCCGGCGGCTGCTCCGGGGCGGCCGGCTGGCCGTCTGTGAGCAAAGCGTTCACGCTGCCGATTCTAGCCCCACCAACGACCGCGGAACGCAGTTCGGGGCTCGACGGGCGCCCTCAGCCCGGTGGCGGAGGGCCACCCGGGACGATGTCGCGCCCCGTGGGGTCGAGGTCCTCGTCGAGCTCCAGCTGCCAGTAGTAGCGGGTGAACCTCATCCCTGAGCGGAACTCGCCGACATGCGGCTCGATCCGCTCGCCGCCGGCCATCGCGACGATCAGCTCGGGGTAGGTCCGCCCGGGCAGGGCCGCGTAGACCGGCGCCGGGAAGGCCCCGCCGAAGCGCGTGTTCACGTCGGTGATCCCCAGGCCGACATCGGGGTCGCGGAAGACCTGGACGGTCGCCGGTCCGCGCACGCCCAGCGTCTCCACGACCCGTCGGCCCAACTCGATCATCTCCTCGTCGTGGATCACCTGGCCCTTGATCGACTCGCCCCCGCGGGACTCCAGCATCGTGCGCGGGATCGCGTTCAGGCAACGCCCCTCCAGGTCGTTGAGGCAGTCGATCGAGATCTCCGGGCCGCCCATCGCCCGTTGGACCATCGTCGGCTCCTCGACGTAGTCGATGAAGAAGGCTGCCTGGCGCGGGGTCGCGGGCGAGATGGATCGAACGGGCGCCCGAGCCACGGCGGGGCTTGACCATGACCGGATATTCGAGCGAGCTCGAGATCCGCCTCCGGGCAGGACCGTCGGGCGGCGAGGGCAGCCCGTGCGAGCCGAGCAGCAGGTGGGTCTCGTACTTGTCATAGGTCGCCCGGGCCACGGCCGATGAGGGCACCATCGCCGGCAGGAGCCCCGCTCCCGGGCCAGCGCGAGGATCTCGATGTCCAGGTCGGTCAGTGGCAGGACGGCGCCGACGCCGTGCTCGACGCAGAGCGCCTGCAGCGCGGCGACGTAGCCCGGATCGTCCATCCGCGGGACCTGCGCGCGCACCTGCGCGGCGTACTGCGCCGGCGCCAGCGGCGGAGGGCTCGGCGACGACGGTCTGTCGTCAGCCGGGCGAACGAGGAGACGATGTCGTAGCGCTTGCCGACGGCGGTCAGCAGGATCGCCGGCCTACTTTCGGCGGGAGCGCTCACAGCTCTCCCTGCCAGCCACCGGTCTGGCCCTTGTAGAGCCCCGATCCGCCGAGCACCATCGAGACGGTCCGGGACAGGATCCGCATGTCCAGAGCCGGCGAGCGGTGTTCGATGTAGTAGAGGTCGAGCTCGATCCGCTCCGGCCAGGGCAGCGACGCCCGGCCGTTGACCTGCGCCCAGCCAGTGATCCCCGGGCGGATCGCCAGGCGGCCCCGCTGGCGCTCGGTGTACTGGGCGACCTGCGAGGGCAGCGTCGGGCGCGGCCCGATCAGCGACATCTCGCCGCGCAGCACGTTGATCAGGTTTGGCAGCTCGTCCAGCGAGCTGCGTCGCAGCAGCGCCCCGACGCGGGTGATCCGGGCGTCGCCGGCATTCACCGCCAGGCCCGGTCCGGTCCTTTCGGCGTCGTTGATCATCGTGCGCAGTTTGAGCATCTCGAAGGGCTCGCCGTCGCGGCCGGCGCGCTGCTGGCGAAACAGCACGGGACCGGGGCCCTCCATGCGGATCGCGATGGCCGCTGCGGCGAGCAGCGGCGAGGCGAGCACCAGCCCGACCGCGGATACGACGATGTCGAGGGCCCGGCGCAGCACGACGGCGGATTCTCGCAGCGCCGGCCCCGGGCCGTCAGCGGGTCCCCTCGGCGACCTCCCAGGAGGCCTCGGTTCCATGGCGCAGCCAGTCCCATAGTCCCGCCGCCGCGGAGGCCGTGGTGAGCACGTAGTAGCGGGCCAGCAGCAGCGGACGCAGTCGCAGCCTCTCGGCCAGCAGCGCAGCAGCCAGCAGCGCCACCTGCAGAGCGAGCGCCACCACGTAGAGCCGCTGTGCCGAGCCCCCGCCCAGCGCCAGGATCGCGATGTTCGCGGCGAGCGCCAGCAGGTGCAGGCCCGGTGAGGCGTAGCGCAGCAGCCGGTGGGAGACGATCATCACCGCGTAGCCCGGCGGGTAGCCGCGCGGCGAGAGCATCCCGCCGCGCAGCAGGATCGGCCAGGTGTGGCTCATCATGCGCCGCTTGCGGGCGAACTCGCCGCGCAAGGCTGGGGACCATCTTCTCGCTCGCTCGCGCCCGGGGACATACACCGCCCGCATGCCGCGCTTGACCATGTTGAACGGCAGCGACAGGTCATGGCCCATGATCGGGTCGACCACGAGGTAGGAGTCGCGGCGGGTCGCATAGATCGCGCCGTTGCCGGCTGTGATCGAGGAGAGACGCGACTCCCAGCCGCGGATCGCCATCTCATAGCGCCAGTAGACCCCCTCCTGGTTGTCGCCCGTCGCGCCCGGCTGCCGCCTGGACGAAGCGGACCTGCCCGCAGGCGTACCCGACGCCGCGGCTCGGCGAAGGCCCCCACCAGCTCCCGGGCGGCGGCGGGCTCCCACAGCGAGTTGGCGTCGGAGAAGGCCAGCACCGCGCCCGCGGCCCGCTGGACAGCGGCGTCCTGGGCGCGGATCTTGCCGCCCCGCGGGCAGCTCCAGGACGAGATCGGCGCCGGCCTCGCGGGCGCGCCGGCGGTCTCGTCGGAGCAGCCGTCGCAGGCCACGATCACCTCGAGCAGCTCGCGCGGATAGTCCAGCGCGAGCGCATTGAGGACCTTCGCCGCGATCACCTGCTCCTCGTCGTGGGCCGCGACGATCAGCGACAGCCGCGGCAGCTCGCGCCGGCGCGGGCTGCGGGGCGGTCGGCGCGCCGCAGCCGCGCGAGCAGGGCCAGCGCCAGCGCATAGCCGAGCTGGGTCCAGACGATCAGAGCGATCGAGGACCAGAAGAGGACCGCGAGCACGAGCATCGCGACGGATTCTCCGCTCGAGCAGCCGATCAGCTCCCGATAGAGCGCCATGGTCCGCCGGGCGATCTCATCCCAGGAGTACTCGCCCGAGGCCGCGTCCTCTGGCCGCGCTCGGACATCGCCGACAGCGTCTCGGGTCGCCCAGCAGCTCGATCAGGGCGTCGTGCAGGGCTCCCGCGTCGCCCGCCGGGAACGTCTTCGCGGCGCCCGTTCGTGCCACCTCGGGGAAGCCTCCGACGTCGCTCAGCAGCAGCGGCTTGCCGAAGGCCAGCGCAGTGAACAGGACTCCCGACTGGTCGATCTCGCGGTAGGGCAGCACGACCAGATCCGCGCGGCGGAAGTAGCCGGGCAGCTCGCGCTCCTCGATGAACCGCGGCACGAAGCGCACGCCCGGCGGCGCCGCGGCCCGAAGCGGCTCGATGTCCATCCGCGGCATCCCCGCGATCCACAGCTCGGCATTCTCGATTCCCCGCCATGCCTGGAGCAGCAGATCGATCCCCTTGTAGGGCCGCATCAGCCCGAAGCACAGGACGACCGGGCTGTCGGTCTCAAACGGGGGTCCTGCGAGATCTCCCGGCCGCGGCTCTGCGAGATGCTCGAGCGCCCCGTGCGGGATCACGTGGACGAGCGCGGGGTCGAGCCCCAGCTCGCCGGTCAGACGGCGGCGGCCGTGCTCGGAGTGGGTGACGATGGCGTCGAAGCGGTCATACAGGCGCCGCTGGGCCGCCCGCTGTCCAGGCCTCGGTTCGCGGGGGAGGATGTCGTGGGCCGTGAGCAGCCGCGGGCGGCCGGGCAACAGCAGGCCGTCGAGGTACTGGACGGCCAGCCACTGGAAGTGCACGATCTCGGCCGCCGCTGCGGTGCGGCGATAGCGCAGCATGTCGGGCACGTGCTCGGCCAGCTTGACCAGGCGTCTGCGGCGGGCGTCCTTGACCCGGCCGGCCCTCCGATAGAAGGACTCGCGGGTCTGAAAGCCCTCCGCCGCTGCCACGGCGCCGTGGGCAAAACGGCTCGTGTGCAGCTCGACCTCGGCGCCCGCCCGCCCCAGGGCCCGGCAGAGCGCGTGGTCGTAGGGCGGCGTGAAGGCCGACGGATCGACGACGTGAACGCGCACGGCAACGGACAATAGGCGCGTCTGGGGTGAGAATGGGGTCATGAGCGAACCGTCGGCACCCGCGCAGATCGAGATCAGCTACTGCGTGGTGAACACCTCGCAACGGGATCTGCTCTTGCGCGGCCTCGACGCGATCGCTCGCGAGCGCGTGTCGCCTGGGGCTCTCGAGCGAGGTCCTGGTGCTCGACAACGGCTCGCGTGACGGCTCCGCCGAGGCCGCCCGGGAACACCCCGCCGTCGATGAGACGATCGCCCTCTCCGAGCGACGCGGCAAGGGCGCAAACGACTCCGAGCTGCTGCGCCGCGCCCGCGGGCGCTTCTGCCTGTTGCTGAACGAGGACTCCGAGCTGCAGCCGGGTGCCTCGCTGGCCCTGTGGGAGGCGCTGCGCGATCGGCCCGGGGCGGCCTGCGCCGGAGCCCGGCTGCTGCGCCCCGACGGGAGGCCCCAGCCCTCGGCCTGGCGCTTCCCCGGCCCGGGCACGTGCTCTCGCGGGCGCCCTGTTCCTGCACCGCCTGCTGACCGTCCAGAGCCGCGGGACGCGCACCCGGGCCGTCGACTGGTGCCAGTCGGCGGCGCTGCTCGTTCGTCGCGAGGCGGCTGCACAGGTCGGCTACCTGGACCCGGACTTCTTCGTCTACTCCGACGAGGTCGACTTCGCCCGGCGCCTGCGCGACGCGGGCTGGCTGAGCGTCTACGTGCCGGGCGCCTCGGCGATCCACCACGAGCAGCTCTCGACGGCCGCCGTGCCCGAGCGGCGGATCGTCGAACTGGCGCGCAACCGGGACCTCTACATGCGAAAGCACCACTCGCCGGCAGCGGCCCTCGCCGTGCGCTGGCTGACCGCCTTCAGCTACGCCGTGCGTGCGCTCGTGGCTCTCGTGATCCCCGGGCGCGACCCACGGCGCTTCTGGCGTCACGTCACCGCGAGCCTCTTCCCGGGCCGCGGCGAGGGCCTGCGCGAGGCGGCGGCCGAGTACAACCGGCGCGTCTGAGCGCCGTCGGCGGCTCAGCCGAGCCGCGGTGCGCAGCTCCTCGAGCAGCGCGTTCACGACCGCGGGGTCGAGCTGCGAGCCGGCGACCCTGGAGAGCTCCTCGCAGGCCTCGGCGGAGGACCGGGCGGGCCGGTAGGGACGGTCGGTGATGATCGCGTCGTAGGTGTCGCAGGCGGCGATGATGCGAGCCGCCAGCGGGTATCTCGCGCTCGGCCAGGCCGTCCGGGTAGCCGCCGCCGTCCCAGCGCTCGTGGCTCGCGCGAACGGCCGGCGCCAGATGCGCGAAGGCCGCGATCCTCGACACGAGGTCTCCGCCGACGGCCGCGTGGCCGCGCATCAGCACCCACTCCTCCTCGGTCAGCGGGCCGCGCTTGAGCAGGATCTCGCTGGGCACGGCGATCTTGCCGACATCGTGGAGCATTGCGGCGAAGCGAACGTCGCGAGCCCTCGAGTCGGGCAGCGCCATCCGCCGCGCGACGCGCTCGGCGAGGCCGGCGACGTCCTCGCCGTGGGAGGCGGTGTAGTCGTCCTTGGCCTCGACCGTGCTCGTCAGGATGGCGAGCGTCGTCGTGAACGCGCCCTCGAGCTCGGCGAGGAGGCGCGAGCGGTGCAGCGCCGAGCCGAGGCTGGCGGCAATCGTCTCGACGAGGACTGCTTCGGGCTGCCCGAGGGCACCCGCCTCGGGCTCCTCGATGTTCAGCACGCCCCACACCTCGTCCTCGACCCAGATCGCCACCGAGAGCTCCGAGCGGGGGTCGGTCTTGGGGTCGCGGACGATGTAGTCGGGGTCCTCGCGGGTGTCGCTCAGCAGCGCCGTCACGCCGGTGCGGGCGACGCGGCCGTTGACCCGCTGCGACACCGGCTGGTCGAAGATCAGGAACTCGGCCATCACGTCGGCCAGCGGGCCGCGGCCGGCCGACGAGCCGCAGCACGCCGTCGTCGTCGAGCCGCTGGACGCGGCCAGGTAGAAGGCGAAGGTCTCGTGCAGCTCGTCGACGACCAGGCCGGGCCATCTCCTCGGGTCGCGCTTGCCGCCGAGCCGCGAGCTCAGATCAGCGGCGACACGCAGCTGCTCGCGCAGCCGCACGACCTCGTCGGCCGCGGCAATGCTCTGGGCGTGCGCGTCGGCGCGGTGGCGGCTCGAGCGCCTCGGCGCGCCGTTTGCGCTCGAGGGCGCCCGCGCGCTGGGTGTTCTTGACCGCCAGCTGAACCACAGTGGATCAGGGATCGGCCGGAAAAACGGCTGGCTTGAGCCAGACTTGCCGGCTCTGGACGCCTCAGACGTCGCGCAGCGGGTCCTCGGCGTAGGCCTCGACCTCGCCGTGGCCGGCCCGGAAGGCGGCCACCCGGCGGCGCCCGTCGGCCCATAGCCGCCGGGCCTCCGAGCCGCTCGTGGGGATGGAAGAAGCGGGTTACCAGCAGCGCCAGCGGCACCAGGGCGAGCCACGCCGCGCGGGCTCAGCAAGCCGCGCGATGCCCGTGGCTCGGCAGCAGCAGCTCGCCGCTGACCGCGACGACCGCCAGGATCGTGCACGAGCTGGGCGAGCCGGCGCCATTCGAAGCCGACGGCGAACAGCTCGCCGGGTCAGCACGTACATGACCGTGAGCATCGCCGCGTAGGCGCCGCAAAGCGCGATCCCGGCGCCCGCGATTCCGAGCCCGGCCCCGGAGTCGGGGACGAGGAGCAGCAGCAGCGCGATGTTGACCGCGGAGGCCGGCTGCCGCCGCCGGCAGGTTGCGCGAGGTCACCCGGGCGCGGCCCGAGATCGCCACGAAGACAAGGTAGAGGCCGTAGAGGGCCCAGCCCAGAGCCAGCCAGGGCAGCGCTTTGTAGGCGTCGAAGTAGCGCTGTTCGGCGAGCAGCCGGACCATCCAGCGGCCCAGCAGGGCGACGCCGCAGACGACCACGCCCGTGGCCAGGGTGTAGTAGGTGCTGACCAGCGCGTAGAGTCGGCCCGCCTCCTCGTCGCTCTCGACCGAATAGGCCAGCGGCGGCCAGGCGTACTGGAAGCCCCGCACGGCGACGAAGACGACCGTCGCCAGCTTGATGGCGATCGCGTACTGCCCCGCGGCGGTCGTGGAGTAGACTGCGGAACAGGTAGAGGCGGTCCGCGACCTGCAGGGCGTAGACGCTCGCGTCGGCGGGCACCGTCGGCAGCCCGAAGCGGAGCATCGCGCGCAGGTCGGCGAAGCGGACCCGCAGCGAGACCCGGCCCCGCAGGACCCACCACAGGCCCAGCACGACGATCGCCGAGGCGGCGAAGTTGCCGAGCAGCAGCCCGCGGGCGCCCTGGTCGGCGAACACGACGAGCGAGATGGTGAACATGACCGTCATCGCGACATTGGCCCCCGAGGCGATCACATAGGTCCGCGAGCGCTCGTCCACGCGCAGCTGCGCGTAGGCCATCTCGAGGTTCGTGAAGGCCCACAGGCCCGAGCAGGGCGCAGTCGATCAGCAGCGGGTCGTGGAAGCCGAGGATCAATTCGGAGAGCTGGCTCGCGAAGGGCAGCGCGATGAGCACGGCGAGGGTCGTCGTCCAGGCGACCGTGGCGGTGGCCGTGCGGGCGATCCGCGCGCGGCGATGCCTCGTCCTCGTCATCGAAGTAGAAGCGCACGAAGGCCTCGCCGACGCCGACGCGCAGCAGGATGCTCGAGAGGATCACCGCCGTCAGCAGGGTTTCGGCGGCGCCATAGGCGCTGGGCGCGAGATGGCGCGTGTACAGCGGCAGCGTCAGCAGCGCCAGGGCCTTCGCGAGGATGTCGCCGAACTGGTAGGCGGCCCCCGTCGTGACGAGCCGCTTGAGGTAGCCGAGCACGACCAGACGCTACTGGCCGACGCGGTCCGGCCGGGCCCGCGCGAGCGCGAGGCCGATGCGCCAGCAGCGCCCAGGTGAAGGGGTCCTCGAGGAAGTCCGCGTAGGTCCAGGTGTGCAGCAGCAGCGCGGCGAAGGCCGCCGCGACGGCGATCCGGGGCGGCGAGCGCCCCGCGCCGGTGAAGAGGGCCAGCAGCGGCGACGACGAGCAGCGCGACATAGACGGCCAGGCCGAGGATCCCCTGCTCGGCGGCCACCGTCACGGGGATCGTGTGGGAGGCCGAGGTCGCGTTCTGGGCGGTGGCCCGGCTGGCACTGGCGTGGGCTTTGTACTCCTTTTCGAAGGACCCCGACCCGTATCCCTGCAGCGGTCTTTCGGCGAACAGTTCAAGGCCGCCGGTGATCAGGCGTGGCGCGGCCGCTGGTGGCGTTGCCGGCCGAGCCTTTCGAGCCCTTCAGCCCGAAATGGAGGCTGGTCGGCGCGAGCAGCAGGATCGCGCCGGCGAGCGCGACGATCGCGACCGACACGTAGAGCGTCCGGCGCACGTCCCAGCGGTAGGCGGCGAGCACCGCCAGACCGAGCAGCAGCGCGACGATGCTCGACTGCGAGAAGCTCGTCACGAGCCCCGCCAGCAGCCAGGCGAGCACCAGCGCCCCGATCTGGACGGTCCTGCGCGACGCCCCACAGCACGGCCGTCGTGACGGCGATCATGACCAGCGCCAGAAAACGCCCATAGATGCTGGGGTCGAAGAAGACCGAGTTGACCCGGAAGTAGTTGTCGTACTGGTTGGCCTCGACGACCTTCGGGTTCAGGAACAGGCTCTTGCGGGCGTACTCGATGAAGCCGACGCCGGCGAACAGGACGGCCAGGATGACGGCCAGGCCGAGGCAGCGGCGCAGCAGCCGGGCGGTCCAGTCGACCTCGCGCAGCAGCAGGAACAGCAGGCCGAAGGGGACGTAGAAGGCGGCGAGGTTCTCGAGCGCCTTGGCCCTGTCATCGGAGTAGGCCGTCTGCAGCGTGTAGAGCACGACCGCCCCGAGCAGCAGCCAGTGCAACCAGCGCACCGCCGGGTCGGCTGCGCGCTCACGCGGGCTCGCAGCGCCGTCACGCCGGGCGAGCAGGCGGGGGAGCAGCTGGGTGATCGTGCCGGCCGCGATCACCAGGTAGAGCGGGACCAGGAGGTTGACGGTCCGTCCGTCGGCGGCGATCGGCAGCCTGAAGGGCAGCGTCAGGACGACCAGCAGCGGCAGCGCTTCGGGGTGGCGCCGCATCAGGATCACCAGCACCGCGATCACGACGATGGCGCCCACCGCGCCGCCGGCCAGCGACCCCCGCGCTCGGCAGGCTCGTCGCCAGCTGGCCCGCGAGCGGGCTCAAGGGCGCGACCAGCCTGAAGCTCCGCGGCAGGTTCAGCGCCTCATGGTGGTGGAAGCTCGACGCGCACGCGGTATTCCCCGGGCTTCGCCAGCGGCCCGCTGATGTGCGGGATCAGGTGTTTTGTCCTGCCGGATTCGCTGACCGTCACGGTGTACCCGTGCGCGACGCCGCGACGGCCGTTCCAGCGCAGCGAGAGGGTTTTGTAGCGCGGGACCGGCAGATCGCTGACGAGCGTCGCAACGCTGTTGCCCTGCGAGTCGATGACCGTGACCGTGACGTGGTCGGCGCTCGCCGAGCTTGAAGGAGATCGCCTCCAGCGGGACGTGCCCGCCCGGGATAGGGCGAGAAGTAGGGCGCGAGCTTCGCCGACTGAACGACCGTCGGCGTGTGCTTGAGCCGCTGGGTCAGGAAGAAGGCGCCGAAGCAGGCGAGGACGAGCACGGCGAAGACGATCCGGCCGAGCGGATCACCCGAGGCGGTGCGTGCGACATCGGGCGAGTCCTCGCGCCCCGCCCCCGCGGCGGCTTCGGTCAATCCGCGCCGCCCAGCGCGAAGCGCTCGACGGTGTCCGAGCGCAGGCCGAGGCGAAGCGTCTCCAGGGAGAGCACGTCGTCCGGGGCGATGTTGCCGAGGCTGCACTCGGTGCCGAAGTGCTTCAGCAGCCACACCTGCTGAGGCTGCAGCGGTGCGTCGAAGATCAGCCGGTCGGTGTCGATCGAGTGGGCGATCTCATCGATCAGGCCGGTCCGCGGCTCGCCGTCGGCGCGGTAGATCCCGGCGGTGCCCGACTCGCGCGCCTCGGCGATCACCTTCCAGGCACCGGCATCGAGATCACGTTCGATCTGTTCCACCCAGACGTAGGGGGGCATGATGAAGTCGACGTCCTTGCTGCCGACCTCGGCGAACACGACGAACTCCTTGGAGAGCTTTTCGATCAGCTCCCGCTTGAGCTCCGGCGAGAGCTCGATCGTCCCGTCGGAGATCTCGACATGGCGCAGGCCGAGCTCTCGCAGCCAGCCGATCAACCCGTCGATACGACCCTGGCGGATCGCCACCTCGGTCAGCGTCCCACCGAGGACGACGGGGATGTCGTTCGCGGCGTAGCGGGCCAGCTTCGGCGCCAGGTTGGCGCTGACCAGTGCGGTCCCCCAGCCGAGCTTGACGATGTCGACGCTCGGCCCGACCACCTCCAGCAGCCCGTCCACGGCGGCGACCGACAGGCCGCGGTCGATCACGTGGGTCAGCCCGCGCTCGCGCGGCTTGGCCGACCGCGCCGGGATGTCGAGCAAGCCGGCTATGGCGTCGTGGCCTTGTCCGTGCCGACGATCACCACGACCTTCGCCGATCCGGCGAGGGCGGCGACGGCCTGTTCGATCGGCTGGACATGGCTGACCGAGAGCGAGTGGGCCACGCCTTCGGCGTCGGCCTGGTGGCCGCTCACGTACTCGACGACCGTGGCTTCATTGGCGCCGGGGGGACGCCCGAAGGCGGCGGCCGCCTGGGAGTAGCCGTTCTGCTGCAGCTGGGTGGACACGCGCCGGGCGAGGCCGACCGTTTCGGTCCCGTTGAGCACCGTCACCATGGTTTCGGCGGGCGGCGTCGCTTTGGCTGACGGTTTCGCAGATTTTTTGCTCGTGCTGCTGGTTTTCGAGCTCGACGAGGTGATCGTTTCGGTGCTGGCCTGCGAGGCGCCTGTGCCTGTTTTCGGGTTCGAAGAGCCTCCGCCTTTGGTTGCCAGCACCGCCACCAGGATCAGGATCACCAGCACGCCTGCGCCGATCAGGAGCAGGCGCCTGCGCGGGCGTTCTTCGCGGCGGGCCAGCCGCTCTTCGGCGCTCAGTCCGGAGTCCCGGTCGCGGCGGCGGCCCGAATCGCCCGCGGCGGCGGCCGCCGTGGCGCCGGCCAGCGCGGCGCGCGCATCGGTGTTCGCCGGGGCTCGCCGCGGGGCGCTGGGCGCCGGTGGCATCGGGGGCCGTTTGGGCGCAGCGGGATCGGCCGTGGCCTCGGTCCCGGGGGGGACCGGAGCACGCGGGGGAGCGCCCGCCGCGGCGGGCTCGCTGGCGACGGGCGTCTCGGGCGCAGCGGCGGGAGCCGCGGCGCCGTTGCTGTCCGCCGCAGCGGCCGGCGTCGCCGGTCCGGGCTGTCCCGTCGCGGGCGCGCCGGCGGCGCCGGCGGGGGTGCTCGCAGGAGGTGGCTGCCCCCACGGAATGGGCTTGCGCTCAGCGCCGGCGGCGGCACTCGCCGGGGCCGCACCGGCGGCGGGTGCCGCGGGAGCGGACGGGGCAGCGGCGGGTGCGCCCTGGCCTGCAGCGGCGGCAGCAGCCGCTGTCGCCGGTGCCCCGGTGGGGGCAGGCGCGGCGGTCGGTGGCACCGGCAGGGGCGGGGCCGGGGCACCGGTGGCCGTTACGGGCTGGGCCCCGGCGGGCACGGGCGCGGGCGGTGCACCCTGTGGAGCCTCGCCCGCGACGCGTGTGGCCGCCGCTGTGGCGGCCGTTGCCGCGACAGCCCGGCTGTGCAGCGGCTCGGCGCGCGGCACCGGCCTTGCGGTCTGGACGGCCTGGGGGCTCTGGGGAGCCGGCTGAACGCGGGCGGCCGCGGCCTGGCTGACCTTCTGCTCCATGTCGGCGGCGCGCTCGGGGGCGCGGCCGGCCCACTCGCGCAGGCGCCTGATCTCGCGCGCCTGGGAGAAGACCAGCAGCGAGAGGATCGCGATCCCGAGCAGGGACGCGCAGCCCGCGATCAGCGCGATCTCGTTCGAGGTGCTCGTAAAGAAGGCGGTCGCGAGCAGCGGGGAGATCATGAATTTGGGGAGTGTACGAGGGCCTCAGGCGCTACGCGCTCCGCCAGCGGGCGGAGTTGCGCCCTCTGGCTGAGCAGGGGCCGGCGGCTCGGCGGGCCGCTCGGTGCCCGCCGCGGCCTCGCCGTCATCGGGCTCGCGCAGCTCCTGCGAGAGCTCGGAGACCTTTGCCGCCAGGCCCGCGGCGTCCCCCTCGAGCACCAGCAGGCGGATCTCGTCGAACATCGACTCGACCTCCTGGACGCCCAGCGGCTCGCGCTCGGCGCGGAGGATCTTCTCGGCCTCGGTCGGCACGGGGGCGCTCGTAGCTGTTGAACAGCTCCTCGTCGAGCTTCTCGCCGGGGCGGCTGCCGATGATCTCGATGTCGATGTCCCGGTCGGGGTCCAGGCCGGAGAGCTCGATCATCGCGCGGGCGAGGTCGACGATCTTGACCGGGTCGCCCATTTCCAGGACGAACATCTCGGCGCCGCGGGCCGGACGGATCCGCGCGCGGCGGGCTCCGTTCTCCGGCTCTCGCGGCGGCAGAGGCCAGCGACCCCGAGCGGATGATCAGCTGGACGGCCTCGGGGATCGTCATGAAATAGCGGGTCATCCGCTCGTCGGTGACGGTCACCGGGCCGCCCCGCTCGATCTGGCGGCGGAAGATCGGCACGACGCTGCCGGAGGAGCCGAGCACGTTGCCGAAGCGCACGGCCGCGTAGGCGGTATTGGGGAAGCGCGCCGTGGCCGCCTCCAGGGCGAACTCTGCCAGTGCCTTGGAGGCGCCCATGACAGTCGCCGGAGCGACGGCCTTGTCGGTCGAGACGAGCACGAAGCGCGCGGCGCCCGGTGCTCCCCGGCGATGCTGGGCGACGACCCGGGTCGCGATCGCGTTGTTGCGGAACCGCCTCGACGGGGTTCGCCTCCATCAGCCCGACGTGCTTGTAGGCGGCGGCGTGGAAGACGACCGTCGGGCGGTGCTCCTCGAAGACCTCCCGCATGCGCTCCTCTTCCTTGCAGTCGCCCAGCACGGCGGCAAGCATCGAGGGCGGCACGTGGCGCTCATCCTCGAGCTCGCGCTGGATCGAGAAGAGGTTGTCCTCGGCGTGGTCGACGAGGACCATGCGGTGCGGCTCGACGCGGGCGATCTGGCGGCAGAGCTCCGAGCCGATCGAGCCGCCGGCGCCGGTCACGAGGACGACCTGGCCGGCCAGGTAGGCGCCGACCCGCTCGAGCTCCATGTGGACGGGCTCGCGGCCGAGGACGTCCTCGACGCGCACCTCGCGCATCTGGCGGGCCAGCGCGCCGCGCGTCTGGAGCAGCTCGAAGACGGTCGGCAGCGTCCGCACGGGAATGCCCCGCTGGCGGCACTCGCTGACGATCCGCGCACGGGTCGAGCCCGGGCGCGGAGGGGATCGCGATGATCACTTCGTCGGGCTCGGCGTCGTCGAGGATCCGCGGCAGGTCCTCTTCGGTGTTGCCGCGCACCCGGACACCGTCGATCCGCAGCCGCCGCTTGGTGTCATCGTCGTCGAGGAACCCGACCGGGACGAGGCCCAGCTCGCGGTTGCGCATGATCTCGCGGGCGACCGCTTCGCCCGCCCTCCCCGGCGCCCGCGATCAGCACCGTCCGCTCGCCCTTGCGCCCGGAGCGGAAGGCCGCCAGCGGGCGGCGCTCGTAGACGGTCCGGGCGAGCGCCCTGATCGCCACCAGGAAGGCCAGGGAGAGCAGCGCGTAGAGCACGATGACCCCGTTCGGCAGCACGATCGCGACGCTCGGTGTTGGCCTCGTGGTGGTGCGACGAACTCAATTTGTATTCGTGGGTCGGGCGGAAGATCTCGATCGCCCACCACCGTCAGCACGACGATCACCAGCACCGCCCGGACGACGGCCTCGTAGTCGCGCTGTCCGGCGTAGCGCCAGCGGCGCTGGTAGACGCGGGAGAGGACCAGCACCGGCAGGCTGCCGACCAGGACCCACCAGATGGTCGCCGAGCGCAGCTCCGCGTAGTGGCGAGGAGGGCCGTTGTTGAAGCGAAGCTGGAAGGCGAGGTAGTACGCGAGCGCGACCAGCGCCCCGTCCACTGCGAGCTGCGGCAGCGAGTGACGGTGGAGCGGGAGGGCCGCCGAGCGGATCCGTCGGCGCATTGTGAAGATTGTAAGCGGCCTAGGGGGACTCCGGTGCCCGGCGGGGAGCCTGCAGCGAGTGGGCTGAGCAGCAGATCGAGCAGCAGCCCTGGGTCGCGCCGGACCCGGTGGCCCGCTCAGCGCCGCCGGCGCGGCCCGCGAGCGGAGAGCTCGCGGGCGTTCTCCAGGCGTCCCATGCGGCCTTCGGCGATCAGGCGTTCATCGACCGCTCCCATCCGCCCGGAGAAGGTCGTATAGACGGGCGTGCCAAGCGCAACGGCCTCACGGTTCATCGTCCCGCCGGCCGAGATCACGAGGTCCGAAAGGGCGATCAGGGACTGGGCGTCGATCGCGTGCTCGGGGCACCACGAAACCCGGCACGCCGCGCAGCTCGCGCGCTGGGCGTCCACCCGCGGCAGCACCACGGGCTGCACGCCCGTCGAGGCGGCGGCCTCGCGCAGGCGCTCGAGGACCAACGCGAACAGGTCGCTGTGGAAGCGGTGGT
The DNA here is from genome assembly GCA_963744035.1 of uncultured Solirubrobacteraceae bacterium. Taxonomy (GTDB): domain Bacteria; phylum Actinomycetota; class Thermoleophilia; order Solirubrobacterales; family Solirubrobacteraceae; genus Palsa-744. The sequence continues at coordinate 653,503 of CAVURZ010000004.1, forward strand.
AGAGCGAGACGTCCGGAGGGGTTCGCACGACGACGATCGGGCGGGATCGGTCCAGGCCCAGCTCGGCGAGGACTGCCTGCGGTCGCGGCTCGAAGTCCGCGAGGTAGTACTCCTCCTTGAGACCCTCATAGGGCCGCAGCTTGCGCCGCGCCCCGTAGCGGTCGAGGCGCTCGGCGGGGATCGCATCCGGGACCACGACCGCGCGCGGCAAGACGGCAGTTGACGTTGTGCTGGACGGTCGCCCACTCGTAGTCGAACATCGTCGAGCTGGGGATCCGCAGCAGCGCGGCCGCGACCGAGATGTCGTTCGAGCCGTGCCCGAGGGCGATGTCGAACGGGCGCCCCCGAGCCGCCGGCGGGACGCGCTGCGGGCCCAGCGCAGCAGGGCGCCGAGCGCGACAGCAGACCGCCCGCCTTGGCCAGCGAGGCCCCCGCCGCGGTGGTGGCCGATGGCCGTGTGCTCCACGCCGAGGCGCTCGCAGAGCTCGAGCGTCTGGGCGAAGTCGCGTGCCGTCACACGGACCTCGTGGCCATCCTCGCTCAGGCGCTCGATCAGCGGGCGCATCACGAGCACATGGGGGCTGTTCGTCAGGTCGATCCAGACGCGCATCTGCGACGGGACGGTAACGGGCGCCCGCGGCGCTCAGCGGCGCTCGGTGACGCACGCCGGCGGGTATCGTTGCGCCCTGATGCTCGTCCTCGCCTCGATATCCGAATCGCTGGTCAACGAAACCTCGCACTTCGTCGCGAAGCGGGGCTGCCCGGGCATCTTCGTGCTGATGGCGATCGGCGAGCGCCTGCATTCCGGTCCCCTCGGAGGTCGTGATGCTGTTCGCGGGCTTCGCGGTCGCCGACCCCGGCCAGAGCGGGGCCGAGCACCATCTGACGATGGTCGGGATCGATCCTGGCGGGACTGGTCGGCTCGATGGTCGGCTCGTGGGTGGCCTACGCGGTCGGCCGGGGCGGGCGGCTCGAGCTGTTCGAACGCCACGGCGCAAAATTCCACATGGGCCCCGCGCAGGTCGAGAAGGCCGACCGCTGGTTCCAGCGCTACGGCGAGGCAGCCGTGCTGTTCGGGCGGCTGATCCCGGTCGTGCCGCGTTCGTCTCGCTGCCCGCCGGGGTCGCGCGAGATGCCGCTGGGGCGCTTCACCCTGTCTCTCGCTGCATCGGCACCGTGCCCTGGGTGTGGGCCTCGCGCTCGCCGGCCACGCCGTCGGGGGCGACTGGACGAAAGTCCGCAAGGGCTTCGAGTACGTCGACTACGTCGTGCTCGCGCTGGTGGTCGTCGGTGTGATCTATGCGGTCGTGCGCCGCCGTCGGACACGCCGCGAGCCGGCGGAGAATGCCGCCGGCTGAGCCGACGCGGTCGTTCCGCCGGGCCGTGGTGCTGGGTCTGATCCAGGGGCCCAGCGAGCTGCTCCCGATCTCCTCCTCGGCCCACACCCGACTGATCGACCCTGGCGCGGGCGGGAATGAGGAGGCAGGGCCGAGGCCGTTCATTCGAGCTGGCCCTGCACGGGGCGGCGTGTCTGGCGCTGGCACTCGAGATGGCCGGGCCGCTGCGGCGCGAGCTCGGCCCCGCCCGACGCCCGCGGGCGGGCTGACGGCTGCTGCTCGCGGTGGCCCCTCCCGCGATCGCGGGGCTGGCGCTGCGCGGCGTGATCGAGGCGGCGACTGTCGGGGCCCGGCGCGACGGCGCGCGGGCCTGCTGGCGGGAGCGCTCGCGATGGCCCTGGCCGACCGGCGGGGCGGGCGCGCCGGTGGCGCCGCGAGGCCGGCCCGCTCGACGGCTCGCTGCTGGGGCTCGCCCAGGCGCTCGCGCTGGCCCCCGGCGTCTCGCGCAACGGGGCGACCCTGACCGTCGGCGCGGGCGCGCGGGTTCGCCCGGCCGGCGGCGCAGCGGCTGTCGTGGGCCGCCGGACTGCCGGTGATGGCGGCGGCGAGCGCGCCGACGCCTCGCAGATGGGCCGCGTGTGCCCCGGGGGGCGAGGCGGCGCGGCTCCTCGGCGGGACCGCTCGGCGGCGTTCTGTCTCGACGCGCTCAGCGCGCGCCGGCGCTGGCCCGGCGCCTCGAGCGGGCACCGCTGTGGCCCTATTCGCTCTACCGCCTGCTGCTGGCCGGCCTGATCCTCGCCGGGCGCAGGCGCGCACAATAGATGGCGATGACTGGCATCGGAACCATGATCGCCGGGCGCTACCGGCTCGACGCCGTGATCGGCCGGGGGGGGATGTCGACGGTCTACCGGGCCTTCGACACGGTCCTCGAGCGGCCGGTGGCGATCAAGCTGATGCACCGCGAGATCGCCGACCGACTCCGACCAGCTCGAGCGCTTTCGGCGCGAGGCGCGCTCGGTCGCGCAGCTCAACCACCCCCACGTCGTGTCGGTGATCGACGCCGGCGAGGAGCCCTCGGACGACGGACGAGCCGGAGCTCGGCACCCCCTACATCGTCCTCGAATACGTCGACGGAGAAACGCTGAAGGGGCTGATCCGCCGCGAGCGGGCCGCTGGAGATCCCGCAGGCGATCGCCTACACGATCGAGATCGCACGGGCGCTCGGCGCGGCCCATGAACGGCGGATCGTCCATCGCGACGTCAAGCCGCACAACATCCTGATCGACCCCGAGGGCGGCGCCAAGATCACCGACTTCGGGATCGCCCGCTCGCTCAGCGAGGAGGGGCTGACGCTGGCCGGGCGGGTGCTGGGGACGACCGACTACGTCTCCCCCGAGCAGGCGCTGGGGCAGCCCGTGACGCCGCAGTCGGACCTCTACTCGCTGGGCATCGTCCTCTACGAGATGCTGACGGGGGACGTGCCCTTCCACGGCGACTCGCCGGTGGCGGTCGCGATGAAGCACGTCCGCGAGGAAATCCCCGACGTCCAGGCACGCCGGCCCGAGCTCTCGGCCGCGACCGCGGCGGTCGTCGACCGGCGCCGTCGCCAAGGACCTGACCCAGCGCTACCCCGACGCGGCGAGCATGGCGGCCGACCTCGAGGAGGTGCTGGCGGTCGAGGCAGCCCGCGACCGGGCAGACGACCGGCGAGGTGACGACGCGTCCTGCAGACCCTTCCCGGCCGGGTCCGCAGGCGGCTGCCCTGGCGGATGCGCCACCCCGCCCGCTGGATCGGCTCGCTCGCGCTGATCGGGGCGATCATCGCGCTGGTCCTGGTGCTCGCGGCCGACCGGACCCACAGCGGGACCGGCGTCTCGCCCGGCGCCTCCTCGAAGGCGGGACTGCGTGCCGGTCCAGCTGAGCCAGGACGCGGCCCACGACTACAACCCGTTCGGCACGGGTCCGGAAAACCGCGACCAGGTCGGCAACCTCGTCGACAGCGACCCGAGCACCACCTGGGCGACCGAGACCTACTACGACGGCACCCTGCGCAAGGCCGGCGGCGTCGGGCTGGGGGTCTACCTCGACGCGGCACCCGGCGTCATCGCGCGGGCGCTCGAGATGCAGACCCCGACGCCGGGCTTCGGCGTGCAGATCTACGTCGGCGATCACATCCAGAGCACCGTCACCTACTCCGCCGAATCGCTGACGGCCCGCGGATGGCAGGGCCCGGTGGGGACGAGCGCGAAGGTCCGCAACGGCGAACGCATCGCTTTGCACACGAACGGGCAGCGCCACCGCTACTACCTGCTGTGGATGACCACGCTGCCGCCTGGGAGGCAGTCGGCGACGATCTCCGACCTGACCCTGTTCCGGTGAGCCGGAGGGCTCAGTAGCTGTAGGCGTGGCGCTCGGCATGGCGCTCGAGCGCCAGCCGGCAGAGTCGCTCGACGAGCTGCGGGTAGTCGATCCCGGACGGCGACGAGCAGCTTCGCGTAGACGCTCGTCGGTGTGAAGCCGGGCATCGTGTTGAGCTCGTTGACGAGCACCTCCTCGCCGTCCACGAAGAAGTCCACGCGTGCCAGCCCGTCGCAGCCGGAGAGCTCGAAGGTGTGGACCGCCAGCTCCATCACCGCGCAGCCTCGCCGCGGGCGAGATTCGCGCGGGGATCAGCAGCTCCATACCGCCGGGCGAGTACTTGGCCTCATAGTCATAGAAGTCGTTCGCGAACACGATCTCGCCCGGCTCGGAGGCGCTCGCCCGCGGCCCGGCCGCGCTGCGCTCATGCTCGGCGAGTCCCAGCACGCCGCACTCGACCTCGCGGCCGAGGGCCATCGCCTCGACGATCACGAGGCTGTCGTGCTCGAAGGCCGAGGCCAGCGCGTCGGGCAGCTCGCCGGCCTCGGTGACCTTGACGATCCCGACCGAGGAGCCCAGGTGGGCGGGCTTGACGAACACCGGCATGCCGATCGCAGCGATATCTCCGAGCACCCGCTCGGGTTCGCGCCTGAAGCGTTCCGCCGTGAGGCCGACGTGATCGACCTGCGGCAGCGCCTCGGGCGGACATCACCTCCTTGAAGAGGACCTTGTCCAGGCACAGCGCCGATGCGGACACGCCGGCCCCGACATAGGGAACGTCGAGGGTCTCGAGCAGGCCCTGGACGGTGCCGTCCTCGCCGAACGGGCCATGCAGCACAGGGAAGACGACCTGGGCGCCGGGGAAGCCTTCGCCGGGCGTGAGGCTGATGGCCTCGCCGTCGGAGCGCCAGACGCCGTCACGGCCGATCTCGATCCACAGCACCTCGTGTCCGCCGGCCCGCAGACCATCCCGCACGGCCGCCGCGGAGGACAGCGAGACCTCATGCTCGGAGGAGCGCCCGCCGGCAAGGACCGCGACGCGCAGCGGCTGGGAGGGTGCCCGGGAGGTGAAGCTCATCATCTGCCCCTAGTTGCCGGCCGGCGTGGTCGGGCGTGGTGGGCGTCGTGGGCGTGGTCGGCGTGGTGGTCGGGGTCGCGAGCACGCCCAGAGCCAGCGTTATGGTCGCGCCTTTCGGTGCTTCGGTGGCCGCCGTGGGGCTCTGGCGCAGCACGATCCCGACCTGGCTTGCTTCGGTGGTCGTCTGATTGATCGTCTTGATCTTGAAGCCGGCTTTCTTCAGCGTCGCTTCGGCCGGCGCCTGGCTTTCCCCGATCACGCTGGGGATCACGACTTCCGTCGGCGCTTCGGAGATCGTCAATTCGACGGAGCTGCCGGCCTTGACCGACTTGCCCGAGCCGGGTGACTGCGACTGAACGGTTTCGGGTGTCTGGCCCGCGATCACTCGCTTGGTGATGGTGCCCACCCGCAGTCCGGCGCTTCGCAGTTCGCCTTCGGCGGCGGACAGGAGCTGGCCCTTCACGTCGGGGACCTTGACGGGTTCGGGGCCGCTCGAGATGAAGATCGTCACCGGGCTGCCGAGCTGCACGTCGGTCCCGGCCGGCGGGTTGGTGCCGATCGCACGCCCGTCGTCCACGGTCGAGGAGGCCTGCGGCTTGGTGGTCGGTTTGAAACCGGCCTTTGTGAGCTTGCTGAGGGCCTGCGAGGAGGTCAGCCCTTCGACGTCCTCGACGGCCGCGCTGGCGGCGCCGCCGGAGACCACGATCGTCACCTGGCTGCCCTTGTCGACGGTCGAGCCCGCCGGCGGTGTCTGGCTGACGACAAGCCCGCTCTTGACGGTGGAGCTGGTGGCGAAGGATGGAACGGGATCGAGCCCGGCGTTCCTGAGCGTCGTCCCGGCCGCCTGTTCGGTCATCCCCTTGACGCTCGGCACCGACACCTGCTTGGTGGACCCGCCCAACAGCAGGACCGCAGCGAGGATCGCCAACAGGACCGCGAGGCCGCCGAGGCTCCACCAGAGGATCTTGCGGTTGCGCCGCCGGCGCTCCTCCTCGGGGTCGAGCGGCATGCCGTCCTCCGCGTAGGGCAGCGGCGCGGCCAGCATCAGGCCCGTCGGAGGCTCTCCCGTCGAGCTCGCCTCGGCCGGCATCGGCACCGCGCCGTCGCCGCCGAGCAGCTCCCGCTGGCCTTCGAGTGCGAGGATCAGCTCGTCGTCGTCGGCGTAGCGTTCGATCGGGTCCTTGGCCAGGGCCCGCAGGACGACCGCATCCAGCGAGGGGGGCAGGACGGGGTTCAGCTCAGACGGCGGGCGAGGCGTGGCCGAGACCTGCTTGAAGGCGATCGCAACGGCCGTCTCGCCTTCGAACGGGACGACGCCGGTGAGCAGCTCATAGAGGATCACGCCGACCGAGTAGAGGTCCGAGGAGGCGCTGACGGTGTAGCCCTGCGCCTGCTCGGGCGAGAGGTACTGGGCCGTGCCCATGATCGAGCCGGTCAGGGTCATGTCCGATGCGCCGGCGCGGGCGATGCCGAAATCCGACACCCGCGCGCGGCCGTCTTCGTCGATGATCACGTTGTGGGGCTTCAGATCGCGGTGAATCACGCCGCGCCGATGGGCGAAGCGGGCCGCCCTGAGGATCTGGATGACGATGTCGATCGCCATCACCGGGTTCAGCGGGCCGGACTCGCGGACGATCGCCTTGAGCGAGCGGCCGGCCACGTACTCCATGGCGATGTAGTAGGTCCCGTTCCATTCACCGCGGTCGAAGATCGCGACGATGTTGGGGTGCGACAGCGCGGCGGCACTTGAGGCCTCGCGACGGAAGCGCTCGACGAACTCCTGATCTTCGGCGAAGTGGTGGTGAAGGATCTTGACGGCGACCTGGCGGCCGAGCAGCTGGTCCTGCGCGAGATAGACGTCGGCCATTCCGCCCGAGCCAAGACGTGAGATGACCCGGTAGCGGCCGTCGATCAGTGTGTCTTGCTCAATCATGCAGAAGCTGTTCTATTACCTGACGGGCCACCGGTGCAGCGAAGGACGCTCCCTGACCCGGCACGTTTTCGAGTGTTACGGCGATCGCGACCGTCGGATTGGCGGCCGGAGCGAAGGCGATGAACCAGACGTTGTTGATGGCGGTACCGATCTGGGTCTCGGCCGTTCCGGTCTTGCCGGCGACCTGGACGCCGGGGATCTGCGCGGATGTACCGGTCCCTTCGTTGACCACCGCTTCCATCATCCCGCGCACCGATTCGGCGGTCGAGGGTTTCATCACATGCGACTGCACCTTGGGCCCGATGGTCTGGACGGTCTGCCCTTCGGGGTTGACGATCCTGGCGGTCATGTGGGGCACCATCAGGTTGCCCTTGTTGGCCACGGCCGCCGCCACCTCGGCCATCTGCAGAGGGACGACTTCGAGTTTGTCCTGCCCGATCCCCATGCGCCCGACGTCGACCTGGGGGCTGGTGGGGGGAATGACCCGTTCACCTGAGTGCTCGCCGCTGATCGACATTTCGTTGGCGGGGTAGTCCAGCTTGGGCTTGCTGTTGAAGCCGAACCGGTCCATGTAGCGCCCCATCGTCGCCTTGCCCAGGTGTTCGGCCACCTGGGCCCAGACGGTGTTGACGGACTTCGCGAGAGCCGTCGTCAGGGTGATCTGCCCGAGGCTCTCGTTTTCGTCGTTTTTCAAAAGCTTGCCCGAGACGAGGATGTTGTTGCGCCCGCTGAGTTCCGATTCCGGGGTGTACTCGCCGGTGTCGATCGCGGCCGTCGCGGTGACGACCTTGAAGGTCGATCCGGGGGCGTAGCCGAACTGAGTCGCGCGATTGACGAACGGTTTGTTCTGGTTGTCCGTGGCCAGGCGTTCGAACTGCTTTGTCGAGCTGACGGCGTTCGGGTTGAAGGACGGCGAGGAGGCCATCACGGTCACCGAACCGCTGCGGGGTTCGAGCGCCACGACGGCGCCGTGATGGCCTTCCAGTGATTTGACGGCCACCGCCTGCGCGGCCGGATCGAGCGTCGTGATGACCTTGTCGCCGCGCGGTTTCTTGCCCTGCAACTGATCAAGTATCCGCTGCAGTCCCGTCGAGGTCTGACCGTTGAGCGCTGCGGTTCGGTAGTGCTCGAGGCCGGTGCTGCCGCGGTTGGTGAAGTAGTAGCCGATGGCGTTGGCGAACAGCGGCCCCGTGGGATAGAAGCGTTCGTAGATTCCTTCTTCATGCGGCAGGCTGCGCGCAAGGACCTTGCCGTTGGCGGCGACGATCTCGCCGCGGGCGATCCGTTGCTGCTCGAGCAGTCCCCGGTGGTTGAGCGGATTTTCCCGCAAGGCCGAGGCTTCGAAGATCGTCCAGCGCGAGGTGAAGCCGACGAGCACGGCGAACAGCAGCACGACAAGCCCGAACAGGCGGGTGATCGGACGGTTCAAGGCCAGATGCTCATTCGAGCTGGTCGAGTTCCAGGCTTCGGATCAGCGACCCGGCGTTGTTTTCCGAGCGCAGCGAGTGGTTGAGCAGAGTTTCGCGGCGCTGTGCGGCGAGCGTGGAGGCGCTGACGCCCGACACATAGCGGCTGCTGTAGAGGGTCAGGCCGCCGGGCAGCTTGAACGGGACGCCCTCGTACATCGTCACCAGTCCGCGGTTGTTGGTGCCGATGAAGTAGACCTGCTGGAGCGCCAGCCAGGCACCGGCGGCGATGATCCCGAGTACGACCAGCGTCCCGGCGAGCACCCCGGCCCGGCGGGCTCGGCGGCGTCCCGTTCCGCTCTGGGGCGCCGTCAGCGGCGCGGTCCCCGGACTTCTCGGGCGCCGCGGAGCGCTGGGTGCGGGCGCGAGCATCACCGCGTGCTCATGTGTCCCGGGCGCGGCGGAGGGGCCCGGCGCGACGGGAGCCAGATCGGTCTGGGTCTGTTCTTCCTGCAGCGGGGTGCCGCCGAACTCAACCTCCTCGAGACGCACGAGGATGACCGTGATGTTGTCGCGGCCGCCGGCCTCGTTGGCGGCCGCGATCAGAGCCTCGCCCGCCGCCCTGAGCGGTGTGTTGGCGAGCAGCAGCTCGGTGATCTGCGCCTCGGGGAGCATCGTCGTGAGCCCGTCGCTGCAGATCAGATAGATGTCGCCCGAGATGCCGCGGAAGGAGCGGGTGTCGACCTCGACCCGGCCCTCGATCCCCAGCGCTCGCGTGATCACCGAACGCTGCGGGTGCTCGACGGCTTCCTCGGGCGTCAGGCGCCCCTGGCGCATCAGCTCGTCGACGAGGGAGTGGTCGTCGGTCAGCTTGATCAGCTCGCCGCCGCGCAGGCAGTAGGCGCGGCTGTCTCCGACATGGGCGATCGCAACGTCCTGCTCACCGACGTATATGGCGGTCAGCGTCGTGCCCATCCCGGCGTGCTCCGAGTTGGCGTGGGAGAGCTCGTGGATGCGCGCGTTGGCGTCCTGGGCGAGCGCCTCGAGGGACTGCTCGGGGTTCGCCGTGTCAGCCAGTCCGGGGCGGAACTCGGTCACGGCGACACTCGAGGCCACCTCGCCGGCCTGGGCACCGCCCATCCCGTCGGCGACGACGAACAGGGGTGAGCGAACGAGCAGGGAGTCCTCGTTGGCGCGGCGCTGGCGGCCGGTATCGCTGCCGGCGTACTGCTCGGCGACACGCAGCAACTCAGTCGACCTCGAAGGCGAATTCGCTGTCGCCGATGCGTACCCGGTCGCCCGGGTGCAGGGGCCTGGCCGTCTGCAACAGCTCCTCGTTGAGGTAGGTCCCGTTGGTCGACCCGAGATCTTCGACGACGACCGTGTTGCCCTGTTCATAGATGCGCGCATGGCGCGAGGAGGCGAAGGGATCCTCGAGGCGGATCTCGGCGCGATCGCCTCGGCCCAGCACGAGGTCGCCGTCGAGGTCGTAGATCATCCCCGGCTGGTGCCCGGGAGCCCGCTCGACGACGAGGCGCGGAGCACGGTGGGCGAGATCCGCCGGCCCGAGGGTGGAGGCGGAGTACATGCCCGTGGCGTCGGGATCGGCCAGAACGGGGGCGGCAACGACCCCTTGGCCGGGCGCCCTGCGGAGGTCCCGCCGGGCGCTGCGGGCGACCCACAGCAGGAACAGATAGAGAACGGCGACAAAGCCGAACTTGAGCGCCACCGATACCGGGTCGAGACTGTTCATCCCAGTTCGAAGAGGACCTCGGTCGAGCCGAGTTCGATTCGGTCGCCCAGCTCGAGCGGCTGGGCTCCCGCGATTGCGCGGCCGTTGACGAGCACCCCGTTGGTCGAGCCGAGGTCGGAGATCTCCCAGCCCGAGGCGCCGGGGCGAAGCTCGGCGTGCTTGCGCGAGATCCCGGTGTCCTCGAGGACGATGTCGCATTCGCGGCTTCGCCCGATCGTCCCGCCGCCCGGGGGGACGAGCAGCCGCCGCCCGGAGACGGCGAGCAGGGCACGCGGAAGACGCTGCGGCCGAGCCGTCTCGACGGGACCGCCGACACGCGCGGAGGTGCTGTAGATCATCGTGTTCCCGTGCTCCTCGGCCGGTTGGGGCGGGGCGGCCGGCGGGCGCTGCGGAGCCTCCTGGGGCGGGACATCCGGTTCATCCTGAACGTCCGGGCGGACCAACCGGGCCTCGATCCCGAACTCCCCGAGCGAGAGGCGATCATCGGTGTGGAAAGCGATGTGCGGCGGGGAGGCGAGGATCAGGTCCTCCCGCCGGGCATGCTCGAGCAGGTAGGCGCAGAGCTCTTCGATGACCTCGTGCTCGACCTCCTCATAGCGGGCGCGATCCTCCGCGGACAGCCAGACGGCGTACTCGTTGGGCACGTAGACACGAGAGACGGAGACGGTCCGGTGTTCGTCCATCTCGCGGGCCAGCTTGCGCGCCAGTTCCATCGGGCGCACCTCCGAGCGGAAGGCCCGCCCAAAGGCGCCCTCGACGAGTTTGGCGATGGTGGTCTCGACGCTCTTGAAGGGGTTCATCGTGGCTCGGGCCCGCAGCGGAGGGGAACCGCCATTCGGCCATCAGGCCATGCTACGCACCCTGGGTCAGACTGGGCCGCGCAGGGCGCGTGAGGCGATTGCGATCATCGCCCCGAGAACCGCACCCAGCACGGCTCCCCGGGGGCTCGGATGGGCGATCGCGCCGGCCAGGCCGGAGTCCACCCGAGGCGCGGCGAGCAGCAGCGCAACCGACCAGATCGCGGCGCCCAGGACATCCATCACGGCGCTGCGCCCCCGGACGAAGAAGGGCAGAAGTGCCGCGCCCAGACCCCAGACGATCGCGCCCGCCAGCACGCCGACGGTCAACAGCGGGCCGATCACATGGCTGGCCGTGCTCTGGAGCGACCCCTCCCAGACGGCCCGGGCCGGCGTGCCCGGGGGTGAGCCGAGCCACAGCTCGCGCGCAAGGAGCGGCTCGGCCAGCTGCAGCCACCAGTAGCCGATCGCACCGAGGGCGAAGCGCTGGCGGATGCTGGACGCCTGCCCGGCGATCGCGGGATAGGCGCCGGCGAGGCCGATCAGACCCAGTACGGGGGCCAGGGCGCAGCCCAGCCAGATCGCGGGAATGCCCCGCCCGTAGGGGCGCGAGGGCATGCGGCGACGGGCAGCAGCGCGGCGAGCACCAGGAGGCCGACGCCGGGGCGACCCGCGGCGGCCTCCCAGCCGATCAGGAGCACCCCCAGGGCGCACCAGATCATCCGTGGAAGGCCGGGGCCACCGCTCGCCAGCAGGCCGCGCGACGGCGCCTCGGCGAGGCGCCCGTCGAGTTCCTCCAGGGCGGCTGCGGGATCGGGCGCCCGGCGAGGCACCCGCGGGCCCGGCTGTTCCGGGCGCAGGGCGGGCACACCGCGGGTCCGGGGGCGGGCGCGGAAGGGCTGTCGGAGCGTGCGCTGCTGGGCGCTGTGCTGCCCGTCGTCGAGGCCGTCCCGCAGGACCGCGCGGAGCTCCTCGAGGGTTCCCCGGTCATACGGAGCGGGCGCCAGGCCGCGATCCAGATCCCGCTGTCAGCGCCCGCGGAAGGTCGCGGCGGATTCGCCCGAGCGGCTCGAGTGGCGTGCCGATTCGCCGGGCCGTGGCCGCGGGTGTCGCGCCGCGCACCGGGTTCACGCCGCTGAGCGCCTCGTAGAGCACCAGGGCCAGGGAGTAGAGGTCGGCCTCCTCGCCGACCTCGTGACCCTCACTCTGCTCAGGGGCCATGTAGGCGAGCGTGCCCAGGACGTCGCCGGTGCGGGTCAGTGCGTCCTCCTCGGCAAGGCTGGCGCCGCCGAAGTCGGTCAGCTTGGCCGCCGCACGATGCTCGCCGCGCGCCAGGCGCCTCCGGGCGGTGCGGGATGAGGACGTTCTGGGGCTTGATGTCGCGGTGGATCACGCCGCGGGCGTGGGCGTGCTCGAGCGCGTCGATCAGGGCGAGGCCGATCGCCAGGACCTCCTCGTCCTCGAGCTCGTCCTCGGCGATCAGGCGGCGCGAGCGTCTCGCCGTCGACGAGCTCGGAGATCAGGTAGAAGGCCTCACCCAGCGGACAGGCCTCGTAGAGGGCGACGATCGCCGGATGCGAGAGCCGGGCGCTGGCCTGCGCCTCTCGTGCGGCACGCTCCCCGTCGCCGTCGGGACCGAGCCAGATCCGCTTGACGGCGACTTCCCGGTGCAGCAGCTCGTCACGGGCACGCCAGACGACGCCAAAGCCCCCCGCGCCCAGGCGTTCGAGCAGCCGATAGCGCTCGAGAACCAGCTTCTCACCCTCGGCGGCGGCCGGCACCGGGCGGCGCGGACCACGGGTTCTAAACGGCCCGCGACGGGTCGGCTGCTCGGATACCTGCCCCGGCGTGCCTGCTTGGACGAGGGTGTCGTGCGACTCCACCGGCTCGGGCGTTCGCCGCCCTTGGGCCGGACTCCTGCGCGGCCGAGCACAGAAAGTCCGCTCTGAGCGAGAAGTTGCAGGATCGCGGGGGAGGGAACCTGCAGTCATACTTGGGCCTTTCCAGGACCCTGCAAAGGAGCAGAGGCTTTTGTCGTTCTTCGATGATGGCGAGGACACAGCTCCTCGACCGTCGGCCAGAGCACCGCGTTCGAACCCGGCCTCGGACCGTCCCTCGACGGGTACTCAGCGCCGGCCGCGCCCGCGCGGCTCCTCCGGCGGCGGTCCCTCGGGGTATGACAAACACACGCTGATGGTGCGCCGGCGGATCGCCGCGGGCGTCGCGGTGGTGCTGCTGATCATCATCGTTCTGGTCATCAACGGCTGCCTGAAATCACAGAAGCAGCAGTCGCTGAAGGACTACAACCATCACGTCTCGGAAATCGCCGGCGAATACGAAACCGTCGTGGCCAAACCGCTTTTCACAGCGCTGACCGGCGCCACCGGCAAGCCGGCGCTGAACGTCGAGACCGAGGTCAACCAGCTGCTGCTCGAAGCGCAGAAGCTGAACACCCGGGCACAGGGACTGTCGACGCCCGGCGAGATGACCGGGGCGCAGCGCTCCCTGCTGATGGGCCTGAGCTTCCGCACCGAAGGGATCACGAAGATCGCAGCCGAACTGCCGGCGGCCCTGGGCGGGCAGAGCAAACAGGTTGCGCCGAAGATCGCCGGGGCGATGGAGACCTTCCTGACCTCGGACATCATCTACTCGCAGCGCGTGGCGCCCCTGATCCAGCAGGAACTGAAGGGCAGCGGGATCACTGCGAGCACGTCTCCGTCGAGGTTCCTGCCGAACATCGGCTGGCTTGAAACGAACACGGTCCTGGCCCGGCTCACGGGCCAGCCGACGGGCACGGCCAGCTCGACCGGCGTATCGCCGGGCACACACGGCAGCGCGCTGATCAGCACCGCCGTGGGGACCAACACGCTTGAACCGGAACCGACGCTCAACCACATCAGCGGCGGCTCCAGCCCGGCCTTCACGGTGACCGTTGAAAACACGGGGACCAACGCGGAGAGCAACGTCAAAGTCGACGTCACGGTCACCACGGCCGGCCAGCAGCGCAAAGACTCGCACGTGATCAACTCGACTCAGCCCGGTACGAAGGTCAACGTCGAAATCCCGGTGACCGGTGTTCCGCTGGGGGTGGCGTCGAAGATCGAAGTGGCTGTCGAGCCGGTGCCGGGCGAGACGAACAGCGAAAACAACAAGAGCAACTACCTGGCGATCTTCTCGCAGTAGCCGCGGCGCCAGCGGCTAACTTGTGGCGATGGCCGCGGCGATCACCGACACCCAGGGAATCATCGCGATCGCCGCCGCTGCCGTGGCCGTCGTTGCTCTGCTCTGCTGCGGGTTCCTGGCGCTCAGTGTCAGGCGGCTGCGGCGGGCACAGCGCGTTGTGATGGGCGAGGCGGCCGAGCAGGACCTGATCATGCACGCGGCCACGATGCAGGAAGCATTCGAAGCGCTGCGCGAGTACGTCGAGGAGACGGCGATTCGCCTGGACGGACGGCTGGCCGCGGTGGAGAGCACCCTGCGCGGCACCATCGCGCACCGTTCGTTGGTTCGTTACGACGCCTACAACGAGCTTTCCGGGCGGCAGTCCATGTCGATCGCGCTGCTCGACGAGGAACGCTCGGGAATCGTGCTGTCCTGCATCCACCACCGCGATCAGGCCCGGGTCTACGGCAAGCGGGTTCAGTCGGGGCGCGGTGAACTCGAGCTCTCCCCGGAGGAGGCCGAAGCGGTGAAGCTGGCGCTGGCCGGGCAGCCCGTAGCGGCCGGCGATGAGCGCTCCTGAGCCGGAGCCCGGCGTCGGGCGCGTCGGCTATCTGGGACCCGCGGGGACTTTCAGCGAGGAGGCCCTGCTGGCCAGCGCCCAGAGCGGGAGGGTGCGCCCGTTGGCGTTCGCGAGCATCTATGAGGCCGTCACGGCGCTGCGGGAGGGTGCGCTCGAGTGGGCGATCGTGCCGATCGAGAACTCGCTGGAGGGCTCGATCAACGTGACCCTGGACCTCTTGGCCGGGGAGGCCTCAGATGTGCGAATCGTCGGGGAGGCGATCCTCCGGGTCCGCCACGCCCTGATCGCCGCGCAGGACACCGGCCTCGGGGAGATCGAGAAGGTCCTGTCGCACCCGCAGGTACCGGGCCAGTGCACGCGTTTTCTGCGCGGCGAGCTGGCGGGCGCGGAGATCCTCCCGGCGAGCTCCACGGCGGAGGCGGTGCGAATCGTCGTGGCCGACGGCGGGCGCAGCACGGCAGCGCTTGGAACCGAGCTTGCAGCCGAGATCTACGGGGCCGTTGTGCTGCGCCGCGGCGTCGAGGACCGCGACGACAACCAGACCCGCTTCGTCTGGCTCGCCCGCCGGGACGGGGCCGGCGAGGACCCCCCGATAGAGGCGCCTGAGGCGGGCGCGTGGAAGTGCTCGATCGTCTTCTGGGGCTCGGGGGCCGAGCGTCCGGGGTGGCTGGTGCGCTGCCTGGGCGAGTTCGCGGCGCGGGATATCAATCTGACGAAGATCGAGTCCCGGCCGCGGCGGACACAGATGGGCACCTACATGTTCTTCGCCGAGGTGCTCGGCCGGGAGGACGAGGGTCCCGTGGCCGATGCCCTTGCCGGACTGGGCGGGCTGTGCGAACACGTCGGCGTGCTCGGGTCCTACCGGGCGGCCGGCGCGCCGGCCTGAGCCGAGCGCCTTTGGGGGCTGTGCGGGGTCCTCGCCCGCTACACTGCCCGCGAACATGGAGAGCGCTGTCCCACCAGAGCCGGTGGGGTCCGTGACGCCTTCAGAGCACCAGCGGCACGGACCTGTCTCGTCGCCCACCGGGGCGATGGGTGGTCGGGTGCTTGTTCTCAATGCGACGTTCGAGCCGATCAACGTCTGCACGGTTCGCAGGGCGATCGTGTTGCTGCTGAAGGAGAAGGCCGAGCTGCTGGAGCGCGGCATCTCCGAGCTGCACTCCGAGAGCTCGACGGTCGCGCGGCCTGTGGTCATCAGGCTGATGACCTATGTGAAGGTCCCGCGGGATGCCCATCGCCGCAAGATCACCCGCCGGGCTGTCTTTGCGCGGGACAGCTGGACCTGCCAGTACTGCGGCTCGCGGTCGAACCTCACGGTCGACCACGTGATCCCGCGGTCGAAGGGGGGCTCCTCGACCTGGGAGAACATCGTCGCCTCGTGTGCGCCCTGCAACCGGCGCAAGGCCGACCGGCTGCCGCGCCAGGCGGGAATGCATCCCCGCCATGTCCCCAGGACACCGCGGGCGGAGATCTTCATCCACGTCGCCAGCCCGACGATCCCGGCGGCCTGGCTGCAGTACCTGCCCCAGGCCGCCTGAGCCCCGAGCCAAGGCCCTACGCGGCCTGATGACAGCGCGGCCTCGTTAACTGGCGAAGGGCGCCTGTGCAACGGCGCCCTTCGCCTCACTGCTCTGACTGGAAAGACCGAGAGCGGCTGAACTGCAGCCGGAGGGACCAGGACCGGCGGCCGTCTCGGGGTGTCCCGGGTTGGATTCCGCTACGCGGACCAGCCTCCCGACCTAGCGGCCGGTCACCTCCAGGGTCCCGAAAGTACTGTCACTCAACGTTTGGACCACCTCCTTTCTCTGGTCCGGCCAGGGTAGCGAATGGAGATGACAAGGACGGGGTTTCGCGCGAGGAAAACGCGAACAGGCCCGGCTGAGCTCAGTGGATGATGACGCCGAACTCCTGCGCGTAGCTCGCCCCGGGGTTGCCGCCGCCGAGCGCCACGGGGACCGAGGGGACGATTCCGATCCCGGTTTCCTTGTACTGAGTTTCAAGGATGTTCGCGAGGTGCCCGGGCGATGCGACCCACGCCGAGACGATCGACTGCGGGGTCGCCAGGCTGTACGTGCCCCAGGCCAGGTTCTCGCCGATCACGTAGCCGACGGACGGCCCGGGGATGTAGCCCGTGCGACGGATTCTGTCGACCGGGGTTTCCCCGTCGGGGGCCACGTGGGCGAAGTAGTCGGCGGAGATCAGTTCCGCGCAGTGGCCTTCGGCGGCGGCTTCGAGGCGCTGGTTGACGGCCAGGGGGTCGAGGCCGTGTTCCGCGCGGATGCGGTTGATCAGACAGAGCACCGACGTACGCACGAGCGGGATGTTTTCGGCGCTCGGCATCAGTTCGGTGTTGGCGCAGGGGGTTGCAAGGACGCCGGCGATGACCGCTGCCGTCAGCTGCGCGGGCGTCCGGCGCGCCGGCGCAGCGGGCGTCGGGTCGGCCGGCGCAGCGGTCTTCAGCTTTGCGGCGCGGGGGGTCCTGGCTGGGGTGGCAGACGTCCCGCCGGTGTCGGCGCCGCACTGCTCGCGGCGTCGGCAGGCCTTGCCTGCGTGAGTGTCGGACTGACGCTGCCCGGCGTGCTCGGAGGTCTTCCTGTGCGCCTGGCGGGCCACATGGCGGGAGCGCACGCTGGTGTGGGCTGCGGCAGGCCCCGCCGTGCTCAGCGCCGAGCAGAGCAGGCCTGCTGTGAGGAGGCCTGCGATCAGTTGGCGGGGGGAGCGTTTCACCCCCTCGCTGTCGGACGAGGCCGTCCTCTATCTGAGCCTCAGTTGGGAATCTGGACGGGTAGGACGACCCGGCTCGCCGCCTGGGAAGAACCTTGCGGCGTCAGTCTGAGTCGGTCTGCGGAGCTTCGCTCGGGCTTGACTCCCCGGCCGGCTGATCATCGAGCTCTCCCACCACCGCGGGCTCATCGCCGGGATCGACAACGAGGGCGACGGCGCTCACCAGGTCGTCGTCCTTGAGGTTCATGACACGGACGCCGGTGGCTGAGCGGCCCTGTTGGGAAATGCCGCCGGCCGGCGTGCGCTGGACCATTCCGCCGACGCTGATGAAGACCAGTTCGTGGTGTTCGCGCACCACGAGGGCCCCGGCCAGCGCACCCTTTTTCTCGGTCAGGCCGATCGTCTTGACGCCTTTGGCGCCACGGTTGGTCTTGCGGTACTGAGCGATCTGGGTCCGCTTGCCGTAGCCGTTCTCGGTCACGACCAGCAGGTCCATGTCGTCGCGAGCAACGTCCATCGAGATCACGCGGCCGGCCTTGCCGACATCCATTCCGCGGACGCCGGTGGTGTCGCGGCCCATCGAGCGCACGTCGGACTCGGCGAAGCGGACCGTGAGCCCCGCGCGCGAGACCATGATCACCTCATCTCCGGGGTCGATCGCGCGCACGGCCAACAGCTCGTCGTCGTCACGGATGTTGATCGCGATGATCCCGTCGGCTTTGATCGGCGTGTTGTAGGCCTCGAGGGCCGTCTTCTTGACCGTGCCGTTGCGCGTCGCGAACACCAGAAACTCGGTCTCGGTGAAGTCGCGGGTGGAGACGACCGCCTGGATCCGCTCGCCCTCGCGCAGAGGGAGGATGTTCACCAGGGCCCGCCCCTTTGCGGTCCGCTGAGCCTCCGGCAGTTCGTAGACCTTCGAGCGATAGACCTTGCCCCGGTTGGAGAAGAACAGCAGGTAATCGTGCGACGAGCACACGAACAGGTGCTCGATGAAGTCGCCGTCCTTCATATCCATGCCGGTGACGCCGCGGCCACCGCGCTGCTGCTGGCGATACGTGGCGAGCGGCAGCGACTTGATGTAGCCGGTCTGGGTGATCGTGATCACCATCTGCTGATCAGCGATCAGGTCCTCGATGTCGATCTCATCCTCGGAGTGGCTGATGTCGGTCCGCCGCTCGTCGCCGAAGCGCTCGGAGATCTCGGTCAGCTCCTCCTTGATGACCGCCAGCACGCGGTTCTCGTCGCCGAGGATCGCCCGCAGCTCGGCGATCCGCTCGGTCACGTCGCTGTGCTCCTGTTTGATGCCGTCGGCCTCCAGCGCCGTCAGCTGGGACAGGCGCAGGTCGAGGATCGCGGTGGCCTGGATCGCGCTCAGCTCGAAGCGCGCGATCAGCTGCTCGCGGGCCGTGTCCCGGTCGCGCGAGCCGCGGATCAGCTCGATGATCGCGTCGAGGTGCTCGAGCGCCGTCAGCAGGCCCTCGAGGATGTGCGCGCGGGCCTCCTTCTCGGAGAGCTCGTGCTTCGTCCGCCGGACGATCACCTCGCGCTGGTGGCGGACGTAGTTCTCGATCACCTCCCGCAGGTTCAGCGTGCGGGGGACGTTGTCGACGAGCGCGACCATGTTGACGCCGAAGGTCGTCTGCATCGGCGTGTGCTTGTAGAGCTTGTTGAGCACCACCTTCGGGATCGCGTCGCGCTTGAGCTCGATCACCAGGCGCATCCCGCGCTTGTCGGACTGGTCGATCAGGTCGGAGATCTCGGGGATCCGTTTGTCGTTGACCAGTTCGGCGATCTTCGTCATCAGGTTGCCTTCGCCGCCCTTCTTCACCATGAAGGGAAGCTCCGTCACGACGATCGCCTCTTTGCCGTGGCTCAGAGGCTCGATGTGCGCGCGGGCCTGGACACGCACGCGGCCGCGGCCGGTCTCATAGGCGTCGCGAATGCCGCCGTGGCCGAGGATGATCCCGCCGGTCGGGAAGTCCGGACCCTTGATGTGCTGCATCAGGCCGGCCGTGTCGATCGCCGGGATCGTCGATGAAGGCGATCGTCGCGTCGATCACCTCGCGCAGGTTGTGCGGCGGGATGTTCGTCGCCATGCCGACGGCGATCCCCGAGGAGCCGTTGACCAGCAGGTTGGGGAAGCGGGCCGGCAGCACCAGCGGTTCGCGCCGCGAGCCGTCGTAGTTCGGCGGCGAAATCGACCGTGTCCATGTCAAGATCGCGGAGCATCTCGGTCGCGATCCGGGCCAGGCGCGCCTCGGTGTATCGCATGGCGGCAGCCGGGTCATCATCAACCGAGCCGAAGTTGCCCTGGCCGTCGACGAGCTGGTAGCGCATCGAGAACTCCTGCGCCATGCGGACGAGGGTGTCGTAGATCGCGGAGTCGCCGTGGGGGTGATAGTTGCCCATCACCTCGCCGACGATCTTGGCGCACTTGGCGTAGGAGCGGGTCGGCCCGAGGCCGAGCTCGTTCATCGCGTAGAGGACGCGGCGGTGGACCGGCTTCAGGCCGTCGCGGACGTCGGGCAGGGCGCGCCCGACGATCACCGACATCGCGTAGTCGAGGTACGCGGTCTTCATCTCGTCCTCGAGTGCGCGCGGTTCGACGTTCCCGCCGCTGATCACGTCAGCCGATGCCATGTCTCACCTCCCTCTACACATCAAGGTTGACGACGGTGCGGGCGTTCTCCTCGATGAAGGCGCGTCGCGGCTCGACCTGGTCGCCCATGAGCATCGAGAAGATCCGGTCGGCTGCGAAGGCGTCCTCGAGCGTCACCTGGGCGAGCGTCCGGGTCTCCGGCGCCATCGTCGTTTCACCGAGCTGTTCGGCGTTCATCTCGCCGAGGCCCTTGAAGCGCTGCAGTTTGCTGCCCTTCTGCGCGACCGCCATGACGGCGGGGTGAAGGTCCTCGAAGGAGGCCGCCGTCTCTGTCGCGTCGCCGAGACGCACCTCGAACGCCGGCGTGCCGGCGAGCTCGACCAGCTGCGCGTGCACCCGGGCGAGCTGGCGGTACTCCTGAGAGTCGAACAGGCTCCGTTTGATTTCGTGGACACGGGCGAAGCCGCTCTTCGATTCGATCGCCTTGACGCGGATCGACATCGGGTCGGACTCCAGCAGCTCGGTCGAGTGAGTGTCGCCCTGCAGCCCTCCCCCTTCGAGCAGCTTGATCGCGGACTCGGCGTTCAGCTGGCCGTCACCGAGCAGCGAGGACTCCTCGAGGAACTGGACGGTGTCGTGACCGTGCGCCGCCTTCAGCGACGAGGACCAGCCCTCGTACTGCTTGAGCAGACGGGTGAACCGCTGCCAGCGCGCCTCGGTCAGCTTGAACTGGCTCGCATGGCGGTCGAAGACCTCGATCTTCTCCCACTTGTCCGAGAGCAGGATGTCCTCGAGTTCCGAGTCCTTCTCGATGTAGCGCTCCCGCGCGCCCTGCTTGAGCTTGTAGAGCGGAGGCTTGGCGATGTAGACATAGCCTTCCTCGATCAGCTCCTTCATCTCGCGGAACAGCAGCGTCAGCACCAGCGTCCTGATGTGGGCACCGTCGACGTCGGCATCGGTCATCAGCACGATCTTGTGGTAGCGGGCGTTCTCGATGTTGAACTCGTCCCGCACACCCGTGCCGATCGCGGTGATCAGAGCCTGCACCTCGGTGTTCTGCAGCACCTTGTCGATGCGTGACTTCTCGACGTTGAGGATCTTCCCCCTCAGCGGCAGCACCGCCTGTGTTTCACGGTCGCGTCCCTGCTTGGCCGAACCGCCGGCGGAGTCGCCCTCGACCACGAACAGCTCCGCCAGGGACGGGTCCTTGATCGAACAGTCGGCGAGCTTGCCCGGCAGCGTGGAGTTCTCGAGCGCCGACTTGCGCCTGGTCAGGTCGCGTGCCTTGCGGGCAGCCTCGCGGGCGCGCTGCGCCTGAACGGCCTTGCCGATCACCGCCCGCGCCTCGCTGGGATTCTCCTCGAGGAACTCGCCCAGGCCCGTGTTGACGATGTTCTCCACGAAGCCGGCCATGCCCGGGTTGCCGAGCTTGGTCTTCGTCTGGCCCTCGAACTGCGGGTCGCGGAGCTTGACGGAGACAACCGCGGTCAGGCCCTCGCGGACATCCTCGCCGGTGAGGTTGTCCTCTTTCTCCTTGAGCAGGCCATGATCGCGGGCGTACTTGTTGAGCGTCCGCGTCAAGGCGGAGCGGAAGCCGCTGAGGTGTGAGCCTCCCTCGCGCGTGTTGATGTTGTTGGCGAACGAGTGCACCGACTCCTGGTAGGAGGAGTTCCATTGCAGCGCCACCTCGGCGGCGCCTTCGTCGGATTCGCCCGCGAAGAAGATGACCTTGCGGTGGACCGTTTCCTTGTTCTCGTTCAGGTAGGCGACGAAGTCCTCGATCCCGCCCTCGTACTGGAACTCCGAGGAGTGCCCCTCGCCGCGCTCGTCGACGATCGAGATCTTCAGGCCACGAGTCAGGAAGGCGGTCTCGCGCAGGCGCTCCTCGAGCGTGTGGAAGTCGTAGTCGAGCGACTCGAAGATGTCGGCGTCGGCGAGGAACGTGACGGTCGTCCCGGTGCCCTCGCCCGACGCCAGCTTCGGCGCCCTGCTCGAGCGGGGCCAGCGGAGCACCGCGCGAGTAGTCCTGGGTGAAGACGTGCCCGTCGCGGCGGATCTCGACATGCAACTGCTCGGAGAGGGCGTTGACGACCGAGACACCGACGCCGTGCAGTCCTCCGGAGACCTTGTAGCCGCCTCCGTCGCCGAACTTGCCGCCCGAGTGCAGGACCGTCAGGACGACTTCGACGGCCGTTTTGCCCTCTTTCTCCATCATCGCAACGGGGATCCCGCGCCCGTTGTCGACTCCGTCACGGAGTTGTCGGGATGGATCGTCACCGTCAGACTCCGTGCAGAAGCCGGCCAGGGCCTCGTCGACGGAGTTGTCGACGATCTCGTAGACGAGATGGTGCAGACCCATGACACCGGTCGAGCCGATGTACATGCCCGGTCGCTTGCGGACCGCCTCGAGACCCTCGAGGACGGTGATGTCCTGTGCGTCGTAGCTGGCGGAGCCGCTCGTCATAGACGCGTCGGCGCGGCTCTTCATGTCGGCCTGCGCGTCCTCCTGCGGAGGCGCTGCCCCATCAGGGGTTGCGTCCTTTCCAGGACTGTCGCTTCCAGTTGCCAATGGACCCTCCGGTGACGTGAAAAAGCCCCGGATTCCGGGGCGCAAGGACCACGGCTGGGGCGAATTGGATACCTCCGAGAGGATAGCACTTTGGGGGGTCGCTTTACCGCGCCGGACGCCCTCGAATCGCCTGCAAAATTCCCGAAAACGCGGGGATCCTGTCGATGCGGGCCCCGGCGCGAGGAGCATCGCGCGAGGCTCCCGGCCGAGGACGGGGCTGTCCCGGACCGAGAGCTGTACGCGTCACCGTGATTCCGGACCTGGAGGGGTGTGGGAACCATGGTGGCCGGCCGGCCACGAATGGCGGACGACCACCCCACAAGTGTCCATCCTTGGTGCGGCCGGCACCAGAGGATCATGTTGGCAGGAGGGGGAACCCCAGGTTCCCTCCCTTTCGGCGTCACCCCGTGCGACAGCGCAGCCGGGGGATCGCATCCGTCGCCCAGTTCGCGCGTTGAACCGGGCGATCAGCTCGTCGGCCATCAGTTCCAGCTCCTGCGCCCAGACCGCCGCCTCGCAGACCACCGTCAGCACGCCGGCGCGCTCGGACGACAGGCCGTGCATGCGGCCGCGATCGCCGGTCCGGCAGCCGTCTCCCAGACCTCCTGAACGCGGGCGAGCGTCGTCGCCGGCGCCAGCGCCGAGGTCAGCTCGGCAAGCGCCGTGGAGATCGCTCTCGGCGCGTAGCGGCTCATGCCGCCATCGCCTCCTGCAGGATCGTCCCGGTGGAGATGCGAAGCCGCGTGACCGAGGCATCGCTCGCGCCGGGCACGTGGCCGAGGTCGGTCGTCGCGATCACGCTCTGCCCGCCTGACTGAGAGCTCCTCGGCGAGCAGCCGGCGGCGCTCCGCGTCGAGCTCGCTCATCACGTCGTCGAGCAGCATCAGCGGGGTATGGCCTCGTTCGCCGGCGAGCAGCGCGCGCTCGGCCAGGAGCAGGCCGAGCAGCGCCAGGCGCTGTTCGCCCTGCGATCCGTAGACGCGCAGCTCGCGGCCGTCGCGTAGCAGCGCCAGCTCGTCGCGATGCGGGCCGTAGCCGGTGAAGCCGCGCTCGAGGTCCGTCTGCAGGCGGGCCTGCAGCTCCACAAGGAAGCCCTCCTCGTCGTCCGCCCGGGAGCGTGGCCGGTACTCGAGCGTCACACGGCCGTTGCATCCCAGCTGCTCGGCGCGACGGGCGAAAGGGTCAGCCAAGCAGCTCCACGGCCTGGGCCCGCTGGGCCATCAGGGCAAGGCCCTTGATCGCCAGCTCACGGTCCCAGGTCGCGAGTGCCGCGTCACCCGCGCGGCCCGCGCGGATCCGCGCGAGCAGGGCATTGCGCTGGGCCAGCACCTGCGAGTACTCCCGACGGATCCCCACGCGGGCGGGCCACAGCGCGGCCAGCACCTGGTCGAGATGGGCACGGCGCAGCGCCGGAGCGCCCTTGAGCAGGTCCAGGCGGTCCGGGAGGAAGACGCTGATCAGCGGCCTGACCGGAAGATCCAGAAGCCGCTCGACGGGCGCCCCGTCGCACCACATCCGCTTGACCGCAACCTCGCCCGGCGCCGGCGAGCTGTAGCCGACCGCCAGCTCGTGCTCCTGGCCGTCGTCGAGCAGGCTTGACCGTGACGCGCGTCGCCTTGGCCCCGAAGGACACCAGCTCGCGATCGTTGCGGGTCCGCGGTGAGCGTCCGGTGCATCCGAAGTACAGCGCCTCGAGCAGGTTCGACTTGCCCGCCCCGTTGGACCCGTGGACGACCGTCAGGCCGCTGCCGAGCCGAGCCGTCGCCCGCGAGTAGGTGCGGAAGTCGCGCATCTCCACACCGGTGACGAGCATCTCATTTCACCTGTGTGCTTCGCGCGAACCCCACCTGAGCCGAGCGCCGGCCATCAGTTCAGACGTTCAAACGGATCGGCATGATCAGGTAGACGAAATCCCCGGTGTCGGGTGATTCGATCAGCCCCGGGCGCAGCGGGCTGATCAGCTTGAGGACCAGCTCGTCCGAGTCGATGCTCTCAAGCCCGTCGCGCAGGAACTCCGGGTTGAAGCCGATCTCGAACGGCTCGCCCTGGTACGGGACGGGGATCGCCTCGCTCGCCTCGCCGACATCGGGCGTCTGCGCCGACACCGACAGGGTCCCCTCGCTGAAGCTCAGCCGCAGCGGCGCGTTCTTCTGCGCCAGCAGGCTGATCCGGCGCACGACATCCGTGACCTCCGTGCTCGCCAACCGCAGTTCGTGCTCGACACTCTCGGGCAGCAGCTGGCGGTAGTTGGGGAACTGGCCGTCGATCAGGCGCGAGGACAGGACGATCTCTCCCAGCTCGAACACCACCTGGTTCTGCCCGACGCTGACCGCGAGCGTCTCCGCCGGAGTCTGCTGGGCGATCCGCATCAGCTCCTGCAGCGCGCGCGCCGGCACGTTGGCCTCCAGCGTCCCCACCAGCGGCGTCTCGAGCGCCGTCTCCTTGACGCTCAACCGGTAGGAGTCGGTGGCGACCATCCGCAGCTCCTGCCCCGATGCCGACATCAGGATCCCCGTCAGGACCGGGCGGGTCTCATCACGCGAGGCCGAGCGGGCGACTCGCGCGATCGTCTCCACGAAAGCGGCACCCGGCAGCGTCACGCGGGTCTCCGGCGAGGGCATCGGCAGAGCCGGGAAGTCCTCCGCCCGAAGCGTCCGCAGATGGAAGGTGGTCGCACCGCAGATCAGCTCGACGTCCTGCTCGGCCGTCCGCAGCTCCATCGTCAGCGGGGCGCTCGGCAGCGAGCGGGCGACGTCGAGCAGCAGCCGCGCCGGCAGCACGGCCACGCCGGGCCGGGCGACCTCGGCGTCCAGCGGCATCCGCAGGCCGATCTCCATATCCGTGGCGAGAAGCTCCGGACGGCCTCTGCGGGCGCCGAGATCATCACGCCCGACAGGGCCTGCACGGCGCTGCGTGTCGAGGCGACGCGTGTCGCCGTCTGCAGCTGCGTCAGCAGCTCGGCGGAGGAAAGGGAAAGCTTCATCTCTGCTCTTCTGGAAAGGAATAGTTGTCAGTAGTGGCTGTGAACATGTGTACTCGGCTCGGTCACTTGCGTTTGCTGGGGTGCCGCGGTGCAAGCGCCTGTGGACGTGCGGGTTGAAAGTGTCTCAGGCGAGGCGGTCGTGCGGCGCGAGTCTCGCTCAGACGGGGTCCTCGTCAAGCGTCTCGCACAGCTTCTCCACAGCCTCACGTGAGGCCTCATCGGAGGCCAGGCGGGCCGTCGTGCGCCGGCATGCATGCAACACGGTCGTGTGGTCGCGTCCGCCGAACTCACGCCCGATGGCCGGCAGCGAGGCGCCCGTGAGCTCACGCGAGAGGTACATGGCGACCTGGCGGGGCCATGCGATCCGCGGAGTCCTCGCCGAGGACAGCAGTTCGTCGGGGGAGAGGCCGAAGTGACGGCAGGTCGCCTGTTGGATCTCGGAGATCGAGCGCCGGCCTCGCCCGGGCGCCGGCGCCTGCGGGTAGAGGCTCGACAGCACCTCGCGTGCCAGGGCGCCGTCCAGCGGCCTTCCCGTCAGCGAGCTGAACGCGACGACCCTGATCAGCGCTCCCTCCAGTGCCCTCACATTGCTCTGGACGTGCTCGGCGATCGTCTCCAGAGCCTGCTCGTCGGCGAGCTGAACGCCGTCGTGCTGCGCGCGCTTGCGCAGGATCGTCAAACGGGTCGCGAGGTCCGGCGGAGCGATATCGGCGACCAGACCCGGCCTCGAACCGCTCGCGAAGCCGGTCCTCCAGTGCCTGCAGGTCGCGCGGGCGGACGGTCGGAGGTCAGCACAACCTGGCGGCCGCCGTCGTGCAGCGCGTTGAACGTGTGGAAGAACTCCTCCTCCGTCCTGGCCTTGCGCTCGAGGAACTGGACATCGTCGACCAGCAGGACGTCCACATCGCGGAAGCGGCTCTTGAAGCTCTCGGTGCTCCGTCCGCCCAGTGCTCCGAGGAACTCGTTGGTGAACGCCTCGCCGGTCGTGGCCCGCACCGTCAGGGTCGGGTTGTGCGTGGCGAGCAGGTTGGCGATCGCACTGAGCAGATGGGTCTTGCCGACGCCCGGAGGCCCGCAGATGAACAGCGGGTTGTAGGCCTGGGAGGGCATCTCGGCGACGGTCAGCGCCGCCGCATGGGCGAGCCGGTTGCAGTCGCCGATCACGAACTGGTCGAAGGTCAGCTTGGGGTTGCCGAGCGGGTCCGCCTGCGGCACCGCGGCGGCGGGCTGCTGCGCGCCGGCGACAGCGGCTCCGCGACGAGGGCGGTTTCGGCCAGGCGCCTGCTCGGCGCTCGGGCGCAGCTCGACGGCTGCGTCGGGCCCGAGCACGAGCTGCGCGCTGGCCTGGATCACGCGCCCGAATCGGCCCTCGGATCCAGCGGCATGCGCTGCGGTCGGCGCCTCGAGCACCAGGTGCTCTCCCCTGAGCTCGACGGGACGCAGCGAGTCGAGCCACATCCGGTACGTGGGCTCGTCTACGACCAGGGCCAGCTGGGCCTGCACCCGCGACCATATCTGCTCCATCTCCAGACTCACGGCAGCGCCTGTCCGCCCCTCCCAGGGGAGTGTCGATGACCATTCGAAAGGGGGCCCGAAGGCCCGGTCGGGCGACTATACCCAACGCCGTCGAACGCTCATCCGGGGTGGCTCGCATTTGGCGGGAAAAATCCGCGGCGGCCGCACGGTCCTATACTTCGGAGCCGGCGCGCTGCGCGATTGTCGTGGACTGCTGCCGTTCGCGTAGAAGGAAGTTGCCGGCGACTGGAGAACTGAAACCATGAAGCGCACCTATCAGCCAAAGAAGCGCAAGCGCGCCCGGGCCCACGGGTTCCGCAAACGTATGAGCACGCGTGCAGGGCGTCTGACGCTCAAGCGCCGGCGCGACAAGGGACGCAAGCGCCTTTCCACCTGAGCGGTGGGAGCCTCCGGAGTGGCTGGTCGGCAGATGAGCCCGGTCCGGAGCGCCCGCGGCGGTCGGCTGTCACGCAGCGCCGAGTTCGAGCGCGTATATCGCCATGGCCGCTCGACGGCCAATCGCCACCTGGTTCTCTACTCGTTTCCGAACCCCGCGGTGGAGCAGCCGCGCATCGGCCTGTCCGTTTCGCGCAAGGTCGGCGGGGCGGTCGAGCGCAACAAGGTCAAGCGCCTTCTGCGCGAGGCCTTCGCCGAGGCGGAGCCGACCCTCGCTGCCCGGCCACGACGTCGTGGTCGTCGCCCGCCCCGAGGCGCTCGAGCTGGCCGAGCGGGAGGGCCTCGCCGGGGTCGAGGCGGCGCTCGGCGAGCTGCTCGCGAAGTCCGGCCTGCAGCCCGCAGGACCGGACGGCCGAGCCGGAGGAGCGACTGATGAGCGCCGCCGCACGCGGCGGGCCAGCGCACGGCACCGCCCGGGGCGCGCTGCGCAACGATCGCCGTGGCGCCGGTGCTTTTCTACAGCCGCTTCATCTCGCCGGCGATCCCCAGGCGCTGCAAGTACGAGCCCACCTGCTCGCATTACGCGGTCGACGCGATCCGGGAGTACGGCATACTTAAGGGCGTTGTGCTCGCCGGGTGGCGGCTGCTCAGGTGCAACCCATGGAGCTACGGCGGATACGATCCCGTCGAGGCCCAGCGAGTCTTCAGGACCCATGCCGAATCCGGCCACTGAGGCTCGCGGCGGGCAACCGCCCCGAAGGGGCGCCGCCGCAGCGCCGCGACCGCCTCCAGCCGAGACACGAACGCCGAAACCACACGCTAGATGATCCCTCTAGCAAACATGATCCAGGAAGCGTTCTCGCCCCTGATCACGCTGTTCGAACACATCATGGTGTTCATCCACGACAACGTCGTGGGTGGCAGCTGGGGGCTTTGCGATCGTCGGCCTCACCGTCCTGATCAGGGCGGTCCTGGTGCCGCTGACCTACCGGCAGCTGAAGTCGATGCAGGAGATGCAGCGACTCGCGCCGCAGATCAACGTCGCTGAAAGAAAAGTACAAGGACGACAAACAGCGCCAGCAGCAGGAGTTGATGAAGTTCTACCAGGAGAACAAAATCAACCCGCTGGCCTCGTGTCTGCCGCTGGTGCTGCAGCTCCCGGTCTTCATCTCGCTGTTCTACATGCTGCGGACAGACCTGAAGAAGCACATCTGCGGGCCCCAGCTCGTCCAGTACTTCAACCGCCACCCGGCCGAAGCGACGAAGTACAAACACGCGATCCCCGTCGACTCGTTCGTCCACCTGCCGGCGAAGTTCATCGAAAGACACGGCCTGCCAGACCGTCGCGCCGGGTTCGGGCAAATTCCTCTTCATCCCCGACATCACCAGCAAGGCGACGGGCTGCGGTCCTGATCGTGCTGATCGCCTGCTACGTCGGCTCGCAGCTGGCCTCGACGCTGATCGCGACCGCCACGGCCGACCCCAACCAGCGTCGCCTGATGCTGCTGCTGCCGGTCGTCTTCGTGGTGATCCTCTACCGCTACCCGGCCGGCCTGCTGGTCTACTGGATCACCACCAACGTGTGGACGATCGGTCAGCAGTATCTGATCAAACGACACATGGGACCGCCTGTGAAACCGGAGCGATACGCCGCCTGTGGTCGAGGCCAACGGCAAGCCGAGCACGGTCGATTCGGCCTGCGCTCAGCGGCGCCGTGGCCGGCGCCGGCGCCGGCGGCCGCAACCGAGCCCCGAGCCCCGCGTCCACTCCGCCCCGGCCACCCCGAAAGAAGAAGAAACGGTCAGGTAGAAGAAGATGAGCGAGCCGGACGAGAACGAGGATGTCGAGCCCGCCGAGGCGCTGCAGGACCTGCTCGAGGAGATCGCTGAGGATCTCGGCCTCGACGCCGAGGTGCAGATCGAGGAGGACGACGGCGTCCTGACCGGGCGCCTGGAGGGCGAGAACGTGGGCCTGTTCATCGGTCGTCACGGACAGACCATCGACGCTGTGCAGCACCTTGCGCAGCGCATCGTCTTTCCCGAGGGCCCCTCCTCGGTGCGCGTGGTGATCGACGCGAACGGGTATCGCGAGCGCCGCGCCGACGCCCTCAGGGCCGAGGCCGACGACGCCGCCGACGAGGCTCTCGACACCGGAAAGCCGGTCGAGCTCGCAGCCGATGCCCCCATTCGAGCGCCGGATCGTCCACGAGTACCTGCGCGAGCGCGGCGACGTCGAGACCCACAGCGAGGGAAACGAGCCCGAGCGGTTCCTCGTCGTCTCGCCGCCGTTCAGACGGCGGGAGTGCAGGTGCACTAGCGTTTCATGTGAAACCCCTCCGGAGTTCATGGGGGTGGGCAGATGACGGCGCGAGGGCGCAGATGCGGGTCTGCAGCAGCTTGCTGAGCGCTACGAACTGAGCGAGCTGGCGCTCGAGCGCCTCGGCGACACTGCTCGAGGGCTCACGGGCGACCCTCGAGCACCGACGACCGTGCGCGATCCGCCACGAAGCGCTTGACGCGCATCTCGCCGACTCGCTGGTGGCCCTGGAACTCGAGCAGGTGCGCGCGACGGGCCGCGTGGCCGATATCGGCTCAGGGGCGGGTCTGCCCGGGCTCGCGCTCGCGAGCGGCTCTCGAGGAGTCGAGCTTTTGGCTGGTCGAGAGCCAGGCGAGCAAGTGCGCGTTCATCGCGGCCCTGGGCGCACGCGCGGGGATCGCCAATGCCCGCGTCGTGTGCTCTCGGGCGGAGGAGTGGGGGGAGGGCTGCGAGCTGCAGGACCTCGTCGTCTGCCGCGCGGTCGCGGCGCAGCCGGTCGTACTCGAGTACGCCTCGCCGCTGCTGCGCCAGGGCGGCCGTCTCGTCGAGTGGCGCGGCGCCCGCTCGCAGGAGGAGGAGAGCGAGCGCCGCGCGAGCCGCGGAGCAACTCGGGCTCTCGTTGGTCGAGATCCATCGCGTGCAGCCCTTTGCAGCGGCGCGCGAGCGTCATCTGCACGTGTTCGAGAAGACCGAGCCCACGCCCGCCGGGCTTTCCCCGCCGCGCCGGACTGGCTCGCAAACGTCCGCTGGGCTGATCGGGGCCGCGCAGGCGGCGTATTCCGCGGAAATTCCAGGCGAGCTCGGCGCGGCCGTCTCCGTCCGTCGTTAGCTTGGTGGGAGATGGGAACCGTTTACGCGATCGCAAACCAGAAGGGCGGCGTCGGCAAGACGACGACGGCCGTCAACGTCGCGGCCTGCATCGCCGAGGCCGGCTACGCGACCCTGCTGGTCGACGTCGACCCGCAGGCCAATGCCACCGTCGGCCTCGGCACAGAGCGCTCCCGCGCGCCCGGGCTCTACGAGGTGCTCGCGGGCGAGGTCGATGCGCGCGAGGCGCTCGCGCCGACGCCGGTCGAGGGGCTCAGCCTGATCCCTGCCGGCGCGGGGCTGGCCGGCGCAAACGTCGAGCTGCCGCGAATCGAGGGGTTCGAGCAGCGTCTGAAGGACGCGCTCGCGCTCGATCCGTGAGCGAATTCGAGTACATCCTGCTCGACTGCCCGCCGTCGCTGGGCCCGCTGACGGTCTGCGCGCTGGTCGCGGCGGACCGGGTGATCGTGCCCGTACAGACCGAGTACTTCGCCCTCGAGGGTCTCGCGGGGCTGCTCGAGACGCTGGCGCTGATCCGCCAGGAGCTCAATCCCCGCCTCACGGTCGCGGGAATGCTGCTGACGATGCACGACGCCCGCACCCGGTTGGGCCAGGACGTCGAGCGGGAAGTGCGCGCTCACTTTCCCGACCTGGTCTTCGACACCGTGATTCCTCGCAATGTGCGGGTCGGCGAGGCGCCGAGCTACGGGCTGCCGGTGACCCATCACGACCCCCACAGCGCCGGGGCGGAGGCGTATTTCGAACTGGCAAAGGAGGTGGCGGCGCGTGGCTAAGGCAAAACCAGGGATGGGGCGCGGTCTGGGAGCGATCCTCTCGGTCTCGACCGAGCCGGCGCAAGCCCGGCGGGGAGGAGCTCCGCGAGCTGCCCGTCGATCTGATCGTCCCCAACCCCAAGCAGCCCCGGCGGGAGTTCGACGCCGAGACGCTCGAGGCGCTCGCCGGCTCGCTGGGCGAGCAGGGCGTGATCCAGCCGGTCCTCGTGCGACCGCAGGCCGGCGGAACCTATGAGCTGGTCGCGGGCGAGCGGCGCTGGCGTGCCGCGCAGCTGGCCGGTCTGAAGGCGATCCCGGCGCTGATCCGCGAGCGCGAGGACGCGGCCGCCCTGGAAGTCGCGCTGATCGAGAACATGGCGCGCGAGGACCTCAACCCGATCGAGGAGGCCCGCGCCTGCGCGGCGCTGGTCGAGGAGCTGGGCCTCACGCGCAAGGAGATCGGCCGCAGGGTCGGGCGCAGCCGCGTCGCCGTGAGCAACCTGGTGCGGCTGCTCGACCTGCCCGACGAGGTGATCGAGCTGCTCCAACAGGGCGATCTGAGCGAGGGCCACGGCCGGGCGCTGCTGTTGGCCGAGGACCACGCTGCCCGGCGGCTGCTCGCGCGGCAGGCCGTCGAGCACGGCTGGTCGGTTCGCCTGACCGAACAGCGGGCCCGTGAGGCCAACTCTCCAGCCCAGCCGGCACGGCCTCGCCCCGAGCTGGCCATCCATCCTGATCAGGAACAGGCGGCCGCGGAGATCTCGCAGGCGCTGAGCGGCGCGCTGGGCGCCGACGTGAAGGTCCGCCCGGCCGGCGGCGGCTACAGGGCCGAGCTGTCCTTCGCCTCGCCTGCCGAGGCGATCGAGTTCGCCCGCCGGATGCGCCCCCGCGCCGTGGCCTGAATTCCGGGCCCCGGCAACTCAGGGAGGCACTTACCTCGAATCGGGTAGGGGCTTGTCCCGTCATCGGCCGAAGTTGGACTCGGTAGAACCCGTCCTGAGTCACGCCGAGGAGGCCTCGCATGTCGGTTGGATCGCTCGCTGGAAACCCCGCAGGCTCAGGTACCGGGAGGGCTGCGGCATCGTCCCGCCCGACCGCACGTGCCACTCTCCTCTTTGCGGCTGTCGCGGTGCTCGCCGCAGTGCTTCTCTGGGGACTGAACACGGGCTCTGGATCCTCGCGGGTCGCCCGAACCGCGGTGGCGCGTCCTCCCGCCGGTGACGCTCTGAGAAGCGTCCCGGCCGGAGCGCTCGGCCCCGTCTCGGCGGCCCTGGGTGCGGGAGATGGCCGCTACCTGGTCCGGAATGCTGCCGGTGGCCTGTCCGCCTCGAACCCCGCCCAGCAGCTTCACAGCCTGTTCACTGCGACCGGCGTGTCCGTCAGCTCCTCCCGCGCCAGGGTCCGCCTTGACCTCCACGCCGTTGGGTATGGCTCTTCGTTGAAGCCGCTGAGTGCGGTCACGCCGCGCGCGAGCGGCAACCGTGTCACCTATGCCCGCCGAGGTGTCACCGAGTGGTACGCGAACGGACCAGCCGGTGTTGAGCAGGGGTTCACGGTGGCGCGTCCTTCCGCTTCAAACTCGACGGGCGCGCCGCTGACCCTCTCACTCGGGGTCTCAGGAGCTCTGCGACCGGAGGTGAAGCAGGGCGGCCATACTGCCACCCTGGCGAACTCCCGAGGGGCCATCCTGCGCTACGGCGGCCTCAACGCAACCGACGCCTCCGGCAGGAGGCTCCACGCGTGGCTCGCCGTCAGGGGCTCGTCGCTCTCGATCAACGTAGCCGCGGCCCATGCGCGCTACCCGATACGGATCGACCCTTTCATCGAAAGCGCCCAGCTCACCGGATCGGACGGCACGGAGGAAGACTACGCCGGCTACACCGCGGTGGTCTCGGGTTCGACGATCGCCATCGGGGCGCCCTATCGCAAAGTCGGCGGAAACGCCTACCAGGGCCTGATTTACGTGTTCACGCGACCGCCGTCGGGGAACTGGGAATCGGCAACCCAGACGGCTGAGCTAACCGCGTCGGACGCCGGCCCGGAAGAATATCTCGGCTACTCGCTGGCGATGTCCGGCAACACGATTGCCGCTGCCGATTTTCATGGCACGGGCAGGACCTACGTCTTCGAACGTCCCGCCTCCGGAAAATGGGAAACGGGAACGGAGAGCGCGGTCCTCGGGGTCAGCGAACCGTCTCGCAACGGCGGCATCGGATACTCCGTCGCGGTTGACGGCTCCACGATCGTCACCGGCGAACCCTATTACGAAGCGGGCGAAACGTACCGGCAGGGCGCGGCGTTCGTGTATTCCAAGCCGGTGTCCGGCAAATGGGAATCCACCACCGAGACGGCCCTTCTGACGCCCTCGGCAGGGGATGGGAGCGAATATTTCGGCGATTCCGTGGCCGTAGATGGGCCAACAATCGTCATAGGTGCGCCCGGTCACACCGCCGCGCAATACCACCAGGGAGCCGCCTACGTGTTCTCTCGGCCGGAATCAGGCAAATGGGTCTCATCCACCGAGACCGCTCTGCTGAGCGCGTCAGGCCCTGACGAAGAAGAAGAACTTGGCTACTCGGTCGCGGTTCAGGGCCGCACGATCGTCGCCGGCTCGCGCTACCGGCCGGCCGGCGCCGAATACAGCGGTGCCGTCTATGTATTCGAACAGCCCGAATCAACGAAATGGGAAACGGGCACCGAGACGGCCCAGCTCAGCTCCTCCGACGCCACGGCAGAGGAAGAGCTCGGCTGGTCGGTGGCGATCGACGGCGACACCATCGTGGCCGGCGCGCCGTACCACGAAGTCGAAGGACGGCCCAACCAGGGCGTCGCCTACCTCTACAAGCGCCCCCTGTCGGGGACATGGGAAACGGCGACCGAGACCCAGCAGCTCACGGGTGCGGAAGGACAAAGCCAGGAATACTTCGGCAACTCCGTGAGCATCGCGGGCGCCACCGTCGCCGTCGGTGCCCCCTACAGAAAAATTGGCTCAAACACCGAGCAGGGCCAGGCGGACGTCTTTAGCGGCCCGGCTCCGCGGGCATCTATCACGGGCAGCTCCACGTTTGCCGCCGAGGCGGTGGGCGCCAGGAGTGCTCCGTCAACGATCACCCTCACCAACCCCGGAAGCGCGCCGCTGCACGTGGAATCGGTCGATCTGGCCGGCGCCGACGCCGGCCAGTACTCGCTCGGTCACGATCTCTGCACCGGGCAGGAAGTGGCCGTTGAAGCATCGTGCACCGTGCAGCTGACGTTCGCACCGACGGCCCTCGGGGCGCACAACTCCGCCGCGATCGAATTCAACGACGATGCGCCCACGAGCCCGCAGAGCCAGGCGCTCTCAGGTACCGGCGTCGCGACACAGACCGTCGTCTCGACGACCCCGCCCCCCGCGCCGCTGCCCACGTGCCGCAGCAGCAGGGTGGAGAGTCTGCACTGGCTCCTCCCTCGAAAGATCAGGCTCAGCAAGGTCGTGATATCCGTCAACGGCCACACCTACATGCGCCTGCCGGGCAGCGCACGCTCGGCCAAGCTGAGCCTTGTGGGCTACCCGAAGGGCCGGGTGATCGTGAGAATCCTCGGCACCTCAAGGTCCGGCGCCAGATTCGCCCAGACGCGCATCTTCGCGCCCTGCGTGCTGTCCGGCAGCAACCACGCGGGCCTTGGCGACCCGTATCTGAGAGCCGTTCGAGGCGGAGCGAGGCGATAGGATGGCCGCTCTTGGCCAGGGCGATTAGCTCAGTCGGTTAGAGCGCTTCTCTGATAAGGAAGAGGTCCCAGGTTCGAATCCTGGATCGCCCATCGCAAGCAGCTAGGCTCACCTGATGGATGACGAGCGAGCACGCGAGCTTCTGGCCCAGGAGCGTCAGCGCATCGAGCAGGCGATCGCCTCCCGATCCGAGCAGGACGCCAGCGCCGCCGAGGACCAGGAGGAACCCGGAGAACGCGGCTCAGAGGACCTTTACGAAAAGGAGGTCCAGGTCGGCACCGAGGCAGACCTGGCCGAGCAGCTAGCAGCCCTGGAGCGGGCGGAGGCCCGCCTCGCCGAGGGGACCTACGGCGTGTCGGTGGACAGTGGCAAGCCGATCCCCGACGCCCGCCTCGAGGCCCTGCCGACGGCCGAGCGGACCGTCGAGGAGCAGCAGGCCCTCGGCCAGTAGCGCTCCGCCGCGCAGTGAGAACGCCGGCGCTACTGATCTGCGCACTGCTCATCGCGGCGCTTACGGGTTGCGCTGAGCAGTCACCGACGGCGGCGGTCACCGTCACCCCTGTCGCCACGGCCCCGCAGGCGACCAGCGCCGCGACCAGCACGGTCCCGCCGGTGACGAGCCCCACGCCGGCCAAAGCGCCTGTCGCTGCGCCCGAAGCCCCCCGCCCCGCGATTCACCAGTGGCCAATCCCGTTCGGCGCTGCGCGCAAGCGACAGATGGCGGCCTACTCACTCCGTCACTACGGCGAAAACACCTACGTCCTTTCAAAGCCGAAAGTAATCGTGGAGCACTACACGGAGACCGCAACCGCCGGGGAGGCCTGGAACACGTTCGCCCCCGATGTCCCCGACAACGAGTTTCACGAGCTCCCCAACACATGCGCGCACTTCCTCGTGGAGCCCAGCGGCCGGATCGATCAACTGGTGCCGCTGACGATTCGCTGCCGTCACACGACGGGACTGAACTGGACGGCGATCGGGATCGAGAACGTCGGCTACTCAGACCAGGCGATCCTCGATGACCACGCCCAGATCACCGCCTCGCTGAAGCTCACGCGATGGCTTCGCTGCCGGTACAAAATCACCCTGGTCAACGTCATCGGACACAACGAGAGCCTGTCCTCCCCGTATCACCATGACCGTGTGCCGGCCTTTCAGCATCAGACCCACTCGGACTGGAATCACACGGACATGAGCCGCTACCGTCACCTGCTCGCCAGGATGCCCTGCCCGCGCTGAGGTAGACGGGCCCAGGGTACGCTGATCGGCGCGCGGCCCGGATCGACCGGACCACGCGCCAAAAAGACGTGCGTCGCTAGACGATTCCGCTCGGCTGCGAGCGGGTGCCCGGTTCCTGCACCGGCAGCGAGTTGGGCGGCACCGACACCGGCGCTTTCGCCTCACATCCGCCTTCCGCCAATTCGATCTGGGAGACTTCGACAGCCGGCAGGGTCTTCGGCTTCTTCGGTTCCGGCGGGGCCGCGAAGTTGAACGCGCCGGTCAGATCGCCCGTCGTTTCACGCCGCCAGGCACTCAGGTTCGGGACTTCCACCCCAAAGCGCGTCTCGAGGAACCTGAGTATCGAGGTGTGGTCGTAGGTCTCCGAGGACACAAGGCCACCCCGGGTGAACGGCGAGAGGACCAGCATCGGCACCCGGAAGCCCAGACCGATCGGGCCGGTGTCACCACCGTCGTTGTTGGTGATGTCCGGCACCGTCAGGTACTCGTCCGGCGTCCCCAGCGGAGCCGTCGGCGGCGGGACGTGGTCGAAGAAGCCGCCGTTCTCATCCCACGTGACGAAAACCGCGGTTTTTTCCCAGACCTTTTTGTGTTTCATGAGCATTCCCAGAAGTTCTGAGACGACGTGCTCGCCGACCTTGGCGGAGGAGTTCCCGGGGTGCTCGGTTTCGACCAGCGACGTGTTGATCCAGGAGACCTGGGGCAGTTCACCGCGGGCCAGGTCCTGCTTGAAGTTATGCGGATAGGACTGGTTGAAGGCCAGGTTGTGCAGGGTCGGGTCCGTCGCCATGTTTTTGAACAGACCAAGCACGTTGTCCTCGAACCCGAAGCTGGTGCCCGAGTAGGACTTCCAGGTGATCCCGGCCGACTGCAGCTGTTCGGGCATCGTCCGCCAGGTGAACGGCGTTTCGCTGAATGTCGGCGAGACCGTCGTGGTCTGCACCAGCGGCCCACCGTTCTGGCCGTTCGGGTCGATCGTCCCGGACACCGAGTACAGGCGGTTCGGGTAGGTCGGGCCCATCACCGAGCAGTGGTAGTGGTCGCAGAGGGTGAACGTGTTCGCGAGCGCCCGGTAAAAGGGAATGTCCGCCTGCTCGTAGTAGCCCATAGTCTCGACGCCGGCCTGCGTGCCGTCGTATTCGAGGTGAGACATGACGAATCGGTCCATGGCGCCGTTGTTCCAGCTGTTGTGCTGGGGCACCCAGCTGTGCGTCAGGTCGGGGAAGCACTGCGCCACACCTTTGGTTTCGAGGTGAAACGGCAGCAGCTTTCCGTCGAAGCCTTCGGCCGCATAGCCTTCCTGTTCGAGCACCGACTGAGGGGCGTTTGCGAAGCCCTCGACGCCGCTGTAGGTACCGAAGTAGTGATCGAACGAGCGGTTCTCCTGAATCAGGATGATCACGTGGTCGATGTCCGTCAGTTTGCCGAGCGGCAGCACTTTTTTAGCGCTGGCCATCTGGGCAAGCGGGTCGGCGCTCAGCGCCACCGCTGCTCCCGCAGCTGCCCCGGCCTTCAGTGCCGCTCTACGCGTCAGACGCGAATCCATTGTCCCTCCTCCTTGGTGGCCCTCCCCCGAGGGCCGTTACGCCAGACAGTACCGGCCCGCAGACGTTTGCGCCACCCCTGCTGTTGACGGCGGTCAGGAGAACGCTCCCGAGCCGACCCAGTCCGACTGGCCGTGCACGCCGGCGGGCACGAAGAAATAGCCGCCGCCGACCGGCGTGATGTAGTCGACCATCGGCTCGGCATCCAGTCTTTCCTGGATCGTCTGGAACTGCCGTTTCGGGCTCTGGTTGAAGGCGACGAAGACGAGGCCCTGGTCGAGCGAGCCGGCCTCGTCGAGGCCTCTGGCGTAGTTGAACCCTCGACGCAGGATCCGCTGGTCGGCGGTCTGGGCTGTGCGCGGGTTCGCCAGGCGGATATGCGCGTCCAGTGGGACCCGCCTGCCGTCCGGGTCGAGGTCGTAACGGGGGTCCTCGAACTCGTCGTCTCCGCCCAGCGGCGCTCCGCTCGTGCGCGATCTGCCGATCAGCTTTTCCTGCTCGCTCTGTCCGACCCGGTCCCAGAACTCGACGTGCATGCGGATGATTCGAACGACCTGGTAGGTGCCTCCGCTCGTCCAGGCGGGGCCTCCGCCCCCGTTTACCCAGACCAGCTTCCTCATCAGCGCGGCGTCGCTCGTCGGCGGGTTGGCCGTCCCGTCGCGGAAGGCGAACAGGTTGCGCGCGTTGTTGTGCACGGACGGCCCCCGAGCGGCACCGCTGAAGCCGTCCAGCGTCCAGCGGGCCTGCAGCGATCCGCGGACCGTCCGCAGCAGCTCGCGCAGCGTGTGCGTGACGGTGTCGCGTTGATGCGCGCAGATCTGCACCATCACGTCGCCGTGGCTCTGCGCCGGATCGAGCACATCTGTGGAGAACGTCGGCATCCTGATCAGCTCAGGCGGACGGGCCGGCGCCAGGCCGTAGCGCTCGTCGAACAGCGAGGCCCCGAAGGAGATCGTGATCGTCAGGCCGTCCGGGGTGTTGACCGGTCCGAGGATGCCGGAGTCCAACGGCGGGTCGTCCGGCTCCAGTTCAGAGGGAGGGGTTCCGCTCGTCAGCTGCGGGATGGCGCCGCCGAGCGCCAGTTCCCTTGCCCTGTGGCTCAGCGCCTGAAGCGCCTCCTGCAGCACCCCCCGGTTCGGGGCGATCGAGTCGAGCGCCGCGAAGGTCGCCTGCGCCGGGCGAGGGGTCAGGACGCCGGCCTGGTGAAGGCCTTCGAACGGCTCGCGCAGGGCGAGCTGGGCGGTTGCGACGTCGTGTTCCTCGGCGGCCGTCGGCGGGCTGCTCCTACCCGACGCGCCGTCTGCCTCGTTGTGATTGCGGGCCAGCGCGCCCACCCCGCCGAGCGCGCCGGCGCCGATGACGGCCGCCGAGCGGGTCAGAAAGGTGCGCCGGTCTGAATCGCTCATGGATCGATCCTCACATCCTTCTGGGGGATCGGTGTGATCGTCGGGCGCGGTTCCGCCTCCAGCGCTCCCGGCAGCGCCGCCAGGGTCTCGAGCGCTCCACCGAGGGTTCCGTCGAGCTGAGTGGACTGGCTCTGTGTGAGCTGCCGGTTGCTCGGCAGCCGGCCCCCGTGGGCGGCCAGGAGGGAGCTCATCACCGCACGGACCCGTTCCAGTTCCGCTTCCACAGGCGGGCCCAGCGGGCGCTCGCCTTCCTCTTCGCTGTGGAGCAGCGGATGCAGCGTCGAGATCACCTCTTCGGTCGCCCGCAGCCCGGCCTCGGTGGCCACCACGCCTTCACCGCTCCACGGCACGTCTGCGCCGCTCAGCTCGTCGCGCACCGCGTCCTCGAGGATCTCGTGCGCGCGCGTCGCATATTCAAGCGGTGAGATCGCCACGTGGGGAAGGGTCCGGCGCATCCGCTGCACATCCGCCTTCAGCCGGGCCGCGGTGCCGAGCAACGACGCGGGAGAGGCGCCCGTCCAGAGGCCGTATTCCAGCCGATGAAGGCCGGAGAACCGGGGGTTGTGGACGCCGCCCGAAAGGCCCCCCGCGGTGCCGTCGATTTCGTCGTTCAGCTCACCCAGCGAGCCGACGAGATAAACCGCTCCGAGTCGCAGATAGACGCCGTAGGCTTCACTCCACGCCCGCTTCGCCGCGGCCGTGTCGTTCGCCGCAAGTGTCTGTTTGAGTCGTTCGAGCTTGAATTCGAGCAACGCCAGTTGCGCGTCCGCGTAGCGGCGATAGCGGGCCACCGGCGCGATGAAGTCGGCGGGTACCAGCAGAAGCGGTTTTACCGCCGGCGCGGTCGGCGCCAGGGCGCCGGCGGAGTGCGCGACCGAATAGAAGGAGTAGCTGCTGAGCACGTGCGGGGATTCCACGGCCAGGACCGCGTAGGTACTCGTCGGCGCCGGTGGGGGCGTGCTCGCCGGCTTGCCCACTCCCAGCAGGGTGAACAGGAGAAACACGCCGAGCGCCGCACCCAGAGCGGCAGCGGCTGTCAGCAATCCTCGCCTTCCCCTCAGACCCTCCATGCACCGATTATCACAGTGCACCAGCGGTTCTCGCCCCACTAATCTGGCCTGGTGACCCGCATGCGTGATCAGGATGCGCTGGCCGAGCGCTTACTGGATCTCCATCTCGGCGAGCGGCCGCTGGTGATGGCGAACGCGTGGGACAGGGGCTCCGCTCGCGTGTTGGAGTCACTCGGCTTTGCTGCGCTGGCCACCACGAGCAGCGGCCATGCCGCGTCGCTGG
Organism: uncultured Solirubrobacteraceae bacterium; assembly: GCA_963744035.1. Lineage (GTDB taxonomy): Bacteria > Actinomycetota > Thermoleophilia > Solirubrobacterales > Solirubrobacteraceae > Palsa-744. The sequence continues at coordinate 693,780 of CAVURZ010000004.1, forward strand.
GGCGGCTCGACTATGGCACGAGCAGGGATGAGACCCTCGTCCATGCAGCCGAGCTGACCGGTGCGGTGGAGCTTCCAATCTCGGCCGACCTCGAGGATTGCTTCCCCCGCGACCCCGGTGGCGTGGCTGAGACGGTGCGGCGGGCAGCCGCGGCGGGCCTGTCGGGCTGCTCGATCGAGGACTGGGATCCGCTCGCCGAGGTGCTGTTGCCCATGGAGCGAGCCGCTGAGCGCGTGGCTGTGGCGGCCGAGCAGGCCCGCACCCCGGGTGCCCGCCTGATTCTCACCGCCCGCGCTGAGAATCACCTTCGCGCGAACCCCGACGTCGAGGATACGGTGGCGCGGCTGCGCGCCTACCAGGAGGCCGGCGCCGACGTGCTCTACGCGCCCGGGGTGCAGCGGCGCCAGGACATCGAGCTGATCGTCAGATCGCTCGAGCGGCCGGTCAACGTCCTGATTCGCCCGGGCTCGCCGTCACTCACCGAGCTCACAGAGATCGGCGTGGGCCGTGTCTCCGTGGGCGGGGCCTTTGCGTTCCTTGCGTATGGTGCGCTGGCCGAGGCCGCGGAGGCCCTGCTGACGGGGGGCTCCTACGATTTCCTCGCGCCGGCCGCCGCGGGCGGAGCGGTGGCACAGAAGTCTTTCGGGCGCTGAGTGCTCACTCGCCGCGAGCATCCAAGGAGCCCCTGACCCGCTCGCCCCTGGGGTCGAACAGCGGCTCCTTCGCGACCTCGCCGGCGACCCACTCGCCGAAGATGTCCACTTCCACGGCAGTGCCGACGGCGACCCCGGCGGGCAGATAGGCGTAGGCGATCGAGCGCTCCACCGTGTATCCGTAGCCGCCGCTGGTCACACGCCCGACCGTCTCGCCGCCGACACGGACGGGCTCGTTTCCAAGGGCAACCGAGCGGGGATCCTCGAGTACCAGGCAGCGCAGCCGCCGCTCGGGCTCGCCCGCCGCGAGGAGCGCCTCGCGGCCGATGAACTCGCCCTCCTTCTTCACACAGAACCCCAGTCCGGACTCGTAGGGGGTCTCATCGGGTGTGATGTCGGCTGCCCACACCCGATAGCCCTTCTCCAGGCGCATCGAGTCGATCGCGCGATACCCGCAGGCGCGCAGTCCCCGATCGCGGCCGGACTCCCATATCGAACGCCACAGCCCGGGCCCGTACTCCGTCGGGCAGTAGAGCTCCCAGCCGAGCTCCCCGACGAAGGTCACGCGCAGGGCCCGTACCGGCACGTCGCCGACGGGGAGTTCGCGCATGTGCATGTAGCCGAAGTCCAGCGGGTCGGGCGTGAGCGGCCCGAGGATCTCCGGTGCCCGCGGACCCCACAGCGCGAAGCAGGCCCACCTGGCGGTGACGTCCGTGCAGCGAACGCTCCCGTCGTTCGGGGCATGACGGCGGATCCAGCTGAGGTCGTGGTTCGCGAAGGCCGTCCCGGTGACGATCGAGAACAGCTCCTCCTCGACCCGCGTCACGGTGAAGTCGCACTCGATCCCGCCGCGGCGGTTGAGCATCTGCGTGTAGGTGATCGCGCCGACCTCCCCGGCCACGCTGTTGTCGCACAGGCCTTCAAGGAACTCGGCTGCCCCGGGACCCGAGATCTCGAGCTTGGCGAAGGAGGACTCGTCGAACAGGCCGGCCTGCTCGCGGGTCGCGCGGTGCTCTGCTCCGATCGCCGGCGACCAGTGCATCCCGGCCCAGCCGCGAGGCCGCAGCGACTCATCGCCCTCGGCCGCGTTGGACTCGTACCAGTTGACCCGCTCCCAGCCGGACTTCTCGCCGAAGGACGCTCCGTGTTGGGCGTGCCACGGGTAGGCGCTGGAGGTGCGCAGCGGCCGCCCGGCCTGGCGCTCATGACCGGGATAGCGGATGTCGTAGTAGGTCTCATAGACCTCCTTGGCCCGCTTCAGCGTGTAGCCGGGCGAGCGGAAGTGTGGGCCGAAGCGGCGGATGTCCATCTCCCACATGTCCATCGCCGGCTCCCCGGCCTGGATCCACTCGGCCATCGCCTTGCCGATCCCGCCGGCCCCCGCCAGGCCGTGTGCGCAGAACCCGGCGGCCACGAAGAATCCCCGCACCTCGCTCTCGCCGAGACAGAACTCGTTGTCCGGGGTGAAGGCCTCGGGGCCGTTGATCAGCCGGGTCACCGTGATCTCGTCCATCACCGGCACGCGCCTGCGGGAGTTGGCGGCGATCTCCTCGAACCGCGGCCAGTCCTCTTCGAGCAGGCGCCCGTTGAAGTCGCTCGGCACCGCGTCCACGAGATGCTCGTCCAGCGCCCACGGCGCGGATTCCCGCTCGTAGCCGCCCATGATCAGCCCGCCTCCCTCCTCGCGGAAGTAGATCAGCAGGTCGGGGTCGCGCAGCGTCGGCAGATGCTCGCCGGCGGAACGCTCGCGAAACGGCTGTGTCACCAGGTACTCGTGTGCGAACGGGACGATCGGGACGCGGACGCCCGCCATGCGCCCGATCTCCGCCGCGAACATCCCGCCGGCGTTGACGATCACCTCCGCCTCGATCGCGCCCCACTCGGTCTGCACCCCGCGCACGGCCCCGTCGCGGACGTCAACCGATTCGACGCGGGTGTGGGTGAAGATCTGCACGCCGGCTGCCCTCGCGCCGTCGGCCAGCGCCGTTGTCAACAGCGAGGGATCGAGGTAGCCGTCGGTCGCCAGGTAGGAGCCGCAGCGGACGCCCTCGGTGTCCATCAGCGGGAACAACTCCTTCGCCTCACCGGCGGAGATCAGCTCCAGGGGCAGGCCGAAGGTCTTCGCCCAGGCGACCTGGCGCAGCACCTCCTGCTCGCGCTCGGCCGTGCAGGCCAGACGGATGCCGCCGCACTCCACCCAGCCGCAGTCAAGCGTCCGGTAGAGCTCGACCGAGTCCATCATCATTTTCGTCAGCGGCAGGCTCGAACGCAGCTGTCCGACGAGGCCGGCCGAGTGGAACGTCGAGCCGCTGGTCAGCTCGTTGCGGTCGAGCAGCACCACGTCGGATTCGCCCAGCTGGGCCAGGTGGTAGGCGATCGAGGCCCCACCGACGCCGCCGCCGATGATCACGACGCGGGCCCGCTCGGGAAGCGTGCGTGGACGGACCACTCCTCAGCCCCCCACCGCGGCCAGCCAGCCGCCGAACTCGCTGCCCTGGGCCACCGCGTGCATGCGCTCGAAATGCTCGGTCGCGTAGCCGGCGAAGTCGAACTCGAGCTCTGACACCTGCTGCTGCATGACCCCCCAAGCCCCCTCGCGGACGTCGGACAGGACCCGCATCAGTTTCAGCGCAGCCAACTCGGCCGGCGAGGGAGCCGCGCCGAGGTAGGCGCGCAACAGCCTATTGTCGGTTGTCTCGAGGAAGTCGTTGTTGACCGAAAGGTTGCCCAGATCGAACCACGGGTGCCCCATCCCCGCGTACTCCCAGTCGACCAACATCACCCGGCCGCTGTCGCGGGCCAGGATGATGTTGCCCGCCAGCAGGTCGTTGTGACAGGGCCGCAGGGCGTCCGCTCCGCCCAGCGCCGCGGCGATCCGCTCGGCGATCTCCATCGCCTGCGCGTAGTCCTCGGGCAGCTCGGCGCCGCGCGCGCGGATGATCTGCGTGTAGTCGGCCAGCAGGTCCGGCACCCAGAAACGGCTCGGCAGCTGCACGCCGGAGTCGTGAAAGGCGCGCAGGGCCACGCCGAGCTCCTCGGCGCGCGACTGCGAGCTCCGGCCCGGCGAGCGGCTCGCAGGCCAGGAACTCCGTCACCAGGCCGCCCTCGAACTCCGCCGCGACGGCCGGTGCGATGCCCAGGCCTGCGGCGGCGTCGTTGGCGATCCGCTCCGCCTCGCGGCTGATGCCCAGCAGGTCGGTGTCCTTGCCGTGCAGGCGGATCACGTACTCGCGATCGCCGAGCAGCGCGCGGTAGTTGCGGTTGGTGATGCCGCCCTCAAGGGGCGCCGGCTCGCGGCCGACTGGTCCCAGAGAGGGCTCGAGACGCTGCAGGATGTCGTTCAACTCTCCCACCGCTCCGACTGTCCCCTTGCTCGATAAGGCACACAACCTATACCTTCAAAACCGATGACCGGTAGCCGGCGCGCTCAACGGCGCCGGCCCGAGCGCTCGGCGGCCGAGCTGATCGAGCAGGTCGATCTCGCGGCCGCCTCCCGCGCGGTTGCCGGCGGCGTCGTGCGAACGCCCGACGATCGACTGCCCGGAGCTCGGCGAGATCGTCGGCAGCCCCGTCGCCCTGAAGGCCGAGTGCCTGCAGGTGACCGGCTCCTTCAAGCTGCGCGGCGCGCTCAGCAGGATCGCCGCCCTGGGCGAGCGCGCCGCGGCGGGTCTGGTCACGGCAAGCGCCGGCAACCACGGCCGCGCGGTGGCGGCCGCCGCGCGGCTGCGGGGGTCTGCGAGTGCGAGGTCTTCATGCCACACGACGCCGCGGTGTCGAAGGTGCTGGCCGTCGAAGCCCTCGGCGCTCACGTCACGCTGCAGGGCGGCCTCGGTCGATGAGGCGCTCGAGCTGGCGATCCGCCGCGGCGAGGAGAGCGGGGCCGCGTTCGTCCATCCCTTCGACGACCTCGACGTGATCGCGGGACAGGGGACGCTCGGCTCTGGAGCTGCTCGAGGATGTGCCGGACCTCGCCCGCGTGATCGTGCCGCTCGGCGGCGGGCGGCCTGGCCTCGGGCATCGGCATCGCGCTGCGCGGCGCCTCGCGCCCGGTCGAGCTGATCGGCGTCCAGGCCGCCGCCTGCGCCCCGTTCGCCGACGCGCTGGCCGGCCGCGAGGTGCGCTCGGCGACGGAGGCGACGATCGCCGACGGGATCGCGGTCAAGCGCCCCGGGCGCACTGACGCTGCCACTGCTGCGCGAGCTGCTCGACGAGGTCCGGACGGTGCCCGAGGACGAGATCGCCGCCGGCATGGTGTTCCTGGCCGAGCGGGCGAAGCTGGTCGCCGAGGGCGCCGGTGCCGTCGGGGTGGCGGCGCTGATGGCGGGCGGGCTTGCGCCCGTGTCGGGCACGACCGTCGCGATCGTCTCGGGCGGCAACGTCGACAGCGGCCTGCTGGCCGCGCTGCTGCTGCGCCACGAAACCGAGGAGGGCAGGCGGGTGCGGGTCTTCACCCGCGTGCCCGACCGGCCCGGCGGGCTGGCCGAGCTGCTGGGCCTGGTCGCGCGGACGCAGGGCCAACGTCGTCAGCGTCGAGCATCTTCGTGAAGCCGTGGCTCTGCACGTCCGCGAGACGGGTGTCGAGCTGACGCTCGAGACGCGCGGCCCGCGCCACACCGAGGAGGTGCTGGCGACGCTCGCCGAGGGCGGCTATGAGGCGACGCTCGGCTAGAGCGAACCGGCAGCCGACGACGAACCGCCGCCACTCCCGGCGCGCCGCCAGCCGCTCCTGCTCGGCCAGCCGGGGCCTGACGACTCGGCCCTCGCCCAGCAGTGCGGCCGCCTGCTCGACGCCGTCGATCAGACCCGCGCCGACGCCGGCCAGCATCGCCGCGCCGAGGACCGTCGCGTCGGGACGCCCGACGCGCAGCTCGAGGCCCAGCAGGTCAGCCTGGAGTTGGAGCAGCGTCGGATCGTTGGTCAGCCCGCCGTCGACCTTCAGCGAGTCGATCGCCATCGATGCGGGCATCGCCTCGAGGATGTCGGCGACCCGGTGGGCGATCGCCTCAAGCGCCGCACGCGCCAGGTGCGCCGGGGCGCACGCCGCGCGTGCAGTCCGGAGATCACCCCGCGCGCCTCGGCCTGCCACCAGGGCGCTCCAAGGCCGGACAGAGCCGGCAGCAGCCTGACGCCTGCGCTGTCGCGGACCTCGCCGGCCATCGCCGCAAGCGCCGCCGGGTCCTCCGCCAGGCCGAGCTCTGCGGAGAGCCACTCGAGCAGGGCGCCGGCGGCGAAGACGCCGCCGTCGAGTGCGTAGGCGGGCTCGCCGAGTGCGCCCCCCTCTCCTCCTCCGGCCCAGGCGACGGTTGGTAGGAGCCCCTCGCAGCGCTCCGGCCCCTCGGTGCGGCCGAGAACGAACACCCCGGTGCCATAGGTCGCCTTGACCTGCCCTGCGGCCACGGCCCCCGACCCGACGAGCGCGGCCTGCTGGTCGACGAGCTGGGCGCGCAGGGGCAAAGTGACAGGCCAGCGCTCGTGACGGAGCTCGCCCAGCTCACCGAAGGTCGGTCCGAGCACGGGAAGCAGCGACCGGTCGATCCCGAAGTCCCTCAGCAGTGGCTCGTCCCAGTCGCGGCCGCCGAGGGCCAGCAGCTGCGTTCGCGACGCCGTCGAGAGGTCGGTGGCGAATCTCCCGGCAAGCCGGTCGAGGAGATGGGCATCGACCGTTCCGAGCCGTAGCCGCCCGGCCGCCAGCGGGGCCTTCAGGCTCGTCCTCCTCGCGCAGCAGCCAGGCGAGTTTCCCGGCGGAGAAGTAGGGGTCGCGCGGCAGTCCCGAACGCTGCTCGACCGCCTCGGGAATCTCTTGCAGCAGCTGCTCCTGGCGCTTGTCCTGCCAGACCACGACGGGTGAGAGCGGGCGCAGGCTGTCGGCGTCCCAGGCCATCACCGACTCGCCCTGGTGGTCGAGCCCCGCCGCCAGGATCTCCCGGCCGTCCGCGGCCTGGAGCACCTCGGAGACCGTGTCAAGGACGGCCTCGAGGATCAGCTCGGGATCCTGCTCGACCCAACCGGGCCGGGGATGGCTGACGGGCACAGCCCGCCGCGCCAGCGCGACCGGCGTCAGGTCGAGCTCGAACAGCCCCGCCTTCACGGCGGTGGTCCCCTCGTCAATCCCCAGCAGCAGCCCCTCGCTCACCCGGCGCCCGCCCCGTCCGGCCGGTGGGTTTGGCGGTGGCGCTGACCCCGGATCCACCAGGGCGCCTGCTCGCCGGCCGCGGCAAGGGCCCCGGCGGGCGCCGGCAGCACGCGGGCCGCCAGCGGCCGGATCGCCCCCGCACGACTCAGCAGCTCGACCACGTGCTCGCCGATGCCCAGCGAGGCGGACAGCCCCGTCGAGCGGATCGCCGCGACGTGCAGCAGCCGGCGCATCCGCTGAGAGAACTCGATCAGATAGTTGAGCCCGGCGCCGGCCGGGCGCAGGCCCGCGTAGCTGCCGATCTGCTCGGCTGTCGCGAGCGGCGGATAGCTCGTGCCGAGGCGGCTGAGGATGATCTCGGCTGCGTCCGGCTCGACCGACCAGTCCTCCTTGTCGGTGCGGTCGCGGGCCGTGGGGCCGGCCACCAGCTCGCCGGCCAGCGTCGGAAACACCAGCACGCCCTTGCCGAGCTTCGAGGGAACGGGCAGAAGGATCTGCTCGAGAGCTGCCTCGCCGGGCATCCTGAAGACCAGAAACTCACCCTTGCGGGGATATATGGCGAAGCTCGCGTCGCCGGCCAGGCGAGCGATCCGGTCGGCGTAGAGGCCGGCGCAGTTGACGACGGCTCCCGCCCGCACGGGCACACCCCCGGCGACCTCCACCAGGATCACGGCGCCGTCGCCCTCGACCCGCAGACCCGCGACCGGAGCGTCCAGCACAACGGCGGCGCCGGCGCTGCGTGCCGCCTCGGCAAGGGCCTGTGTGTAGGCCACGGGATCGACGAGGGACTCGCCCGGAATGTCCAGGACGTGCTCGGCGCTCAGATGGACCTCGACGCCGTTCTGCCCCGCGTTGCGGGCCAGATCGGCCACCTGCGCCCTGCCCGCGTCATCGACGGGGCGCATCTGCGCGCCGCAGCGGCGCACCTCGAGGGCCAGCTCATCGAGCAGCTGCTCGCGCAGGACCCCCGAGCGGATGATCATGCGGGTCTCGAGGGCGCCCGGCGGCGAGTCGAAGCCGGTGTGCAGAATCCCCGAGTTGGCGCCGCTGGCGCCGAGGGCGAGGCCTGCCTCGGCCTCCAGCAGCGTCGCCGAGACTCCTCGCCGGGTGAGGGCGTGGAGCACCGCGCAACCGAGCACTCCCCCGCCGACGATTGCGACCTCGGTGTCTAGCGAGCTCACAGTTATCGGACAGTAGCGCCTGCGAGGGGTGCCTCGATCGAGCCAAATGCTCGCGCGGGAGCCACATCCGCCGCCTTTTGCACTCGGGGAGGTTTCGTGATTCCTTTACCTTCCGGTTGTAGCGTGAGGTCTGTTCAGTCGAGGGAACACCCCTCTTATCGGCTGGTGGACGCGCGCTCAGGAGAGCAGATCCTTGTCTTCATCGGTAACCACAGGTTTCCCCTCAACTGAGCCGGAAGGTCGCTGATGGCGCTTTCCGCTCCGGTCCGCGCCCCCGAGCTGATGGAGCTCGAAACGCTGGCCGTCTGCGCCAAGGAGGGCTCCCTGGCCGCTGCCGGCGTCGCCCTGGGCATCAGCCGCCCGGCGGTGGCGAAGCGGATCAAGAGCCTCGAGGCGCTGGCCGGCTGCCCGCTGCTGCACCGCGGAGGCCGCGGTGTCAGCCTCACCGACGCCGGTGCCGTGCTGCTGGACGGCGCGCGCCGGATGCTCCAGGAGAGCGACACGATCGTGGGCGTGCTGACAGACATCCGCGCACAGGGCCCCTCGCCGATCTCCGGCCTGCGCGATCTGCTCGGGCCCTCCGGCGCCGGCCGCCACGCCTCGGCGATGGCCGAGACCCGGCTGGTGGAGACCGAGCGGGTCCTGGCGGCCGTGCTCCAGCACACCTCCACGGGCGTCGTGATCTCGAATCCCGAGACCGCCGAGATCCACGAGGTCAACGATGCCTTCTGCGAGTTCACGGGGCTCACCCGTGAGCAGCTGCTCGGGCTGCCCTCGACCGATCACCGGGGTTGGTATGAAAGCGGCGACCGGGCTCGGATACTCGAAGAGCTGGCGCGAACCGGTCGCGTGGAGCGGATGCCGATCAGGATGGTGCGCAAGGACGGCGGGGTGCGCCCGGCGATCGCGACCGTGCTGCCGATCACCCTCGGCGGCCGGCGGCTGTGGCTGGGTCTCATCGAGCAGGACGCCCCCAAACCGGCCTGACGAAGGTGCCCGGGTTAGCATCCGGGGATGGAGATCGCGCCGTTCGAGATCGAGCGCTTCTACGAGCGCTGGGAGTTCAGCGCGGAGCTGATGCTCTCGAGCAGCGACTGCGAGTCCCGTGCGCTCGGCGAGCTGCTGGCGCTCGAGCCGGACGCCGGGGAACGCCTGCAGAACATGCGCCTGGGCTACACCGAGGTCCCCGGTTCACAGGAGTTGCGCGAGGCGATCGCATCGCTGCACGATGTCTGCGACGCCCAGGATGTGCTCGCCCTGGCGGCGGCCGAGGAGGGCATCTTCATCGCCTACCACGGCCTTCTGGGACCCGGCGACCACGTCGTGGTGGAGTCCCCCTGCTACGGCTCGGCCGTCGAGCTGGCCCGCTCCACCGGCGCCGAGGTGAGCCTCTGGGAGCGCCGCTACGAGGACGGCTGGGCGCACGACCTGGAGGAGCTCGAGCGCCTTGTCGGTCCGCGCACGAAGCTGATCTACATCAACAGCCCGCACAACCCGACCGGAACACAGATGAGCCGGGCGACATTCGATCGGGTGATCGAGCTGGCGGGGACGAGGGGTGCGGCCGTGTTCAGCGACGAGGTCTACCGGCTGCTCGAGCACGACGAGGCCGACCGCCTGCCCGCGGTCTGCGATGTCTATGAGCGCGGCATCTCGCTGAACACGGTCTCAAAGTCCTACGGGCTGCCGGGTCTGCGCATCGGCTGGGTGGTCTGCCGCGACGCCGGGCTGCTCGAGCGGATGCGCGCGATCAAGCTCTACACGACGATCTGCTCGAGCGCCCCGAGCGAACTGCTGGTCGCGCTGGCGCTGCGCCACAGCGAGCAAATCGTCGCGGACAGCCGGCGGCTGCTGGAGCGGAACCTGCCGCTGCTCGAGGCCTTTCTCGAGCGCCGCAGCGAGACCTTCGGGTGGGTGGCGCCGAGCGCCGGGCCGATCGGCTTCCCGCGGGTCACGGGCATCGAGGACGTCACCGCCTGGTGTGAGCGGATCGCCACCGAGGCCGGGGTGCTGCTGCTTCCGGGGAGCGTCTACGGCGAGCCGGGCCACGTGCGCATCGGCTACGGCCGAGCGCGGATCGCCCAGGCGATCGAACGCCTGGAGTCCTACCTCGACGCACCCATCTAGAGGACCTTCGAGAGGAAGGCGCGGGTACGCTCGTGCTGCGGGTTGGCGAGGACCTCCTCGGGCGGGCCGCTCTCGACGACCAGGCCGCCGTCCATGAAGACGACCTTGTCGGCGACCTCTTTGGCAAAGCCCATCTCGTGTGTGACGACAACCATCGTCATGCCGTCGCGGGCCAGATGCTGCATGGCGTCGAGGACCTCGCCGACGAGCTCTGGGTCGAGCGCCGAGGTGGGCTCGTCGAAGAGCATCAGCTTGGGGTCCATGGCCAGCGCCCGGGCGATTGCCACGCGCTGCTTCTGCCCGCCGGAGAGCTGAGAGGGGTAGGCATCGGTCTTGTCCGCGAGGCCGACCCGGTCGAGCAGTTCAGCGGCTCGGGCCCTGGCCTGATCGCGGCGGAGGCCCTTGACGCGGATGGGGGCGCAGGTGGTGTTCTCCATCGCGGTCATGTGGCCGAACAGGTTGAAGTGCTGGAAGACCATGCCGATCTCGGCCCGCTTGCGGGCGACCTCGGATTCGCGTAGTTCGTGCAGCACCCCGCCCTCCTGGCGGTAGCCGACCAGCTCGCCGTCGACCGACAGGCGGCCCGAGTTGATCTTCTCGAGGTGGTTGATGCAGCGCAGGAACGTGGACTTTCCCGAGCCCGAGGGCCCGAGCAGGCACATGACTTCCCCGGGTGCCACCTCGAGGTCGATCCCCTTCAGGACCTCGTTGCGCCCGAAGCGCTTGTGGACTCCCTCGGAGAGGACCATCGGGGGGCTCATCGCTGCTCCCGTCCGCTCGGTGGGCCGTCGGGCGCTCCTCGGCGGAAGCTGAACAGCCGGCTCAGCAGCGTGGCCTGCTGTTCACGGGAGGCTCCGCGTCCGTAGTAGCGCTCGAGGTAGAACTGCCCGACGTAGAGGATCGAGGTGCAGACCAGGTACCAGATGCTGGCCACGATCAGCAGGGGGATGGTTTTGAAGTTGGACGAGTAGATGTTCTGCACCGCGTAGAGCAGGTCGGCGACGGCGATGACGCTTACCAGCGAGGTCGTCTTGAGCATCGAGATCGTCTCGTTGCCCGTTGGCGGGATGATCACGCGCATCGCCTGCGGGAGGACCACGCGGCGCATCGTCTGCATCCGTGTCATGCCGAGCGCGCGGGCGGCGTCGCCCTGGCCCTCATCGACCGAGATGATCCCGGCGCGGACGATCTCCGCCATGTAGGCGCCCTCGTTGAGACCCAGGCCGAGGATCGATGCCGTGAACGGTTTGATCAGGGTGTTGGCGTCGGGGTGCACGAATGATGGGCCGAAGGGAATGCCCAGCGAGATCTTCGGGTACAGGGCCGCGATGTAGTACCAGAAGATCAGCTGTACGAGGACCGGCGTGCCGCGGAAGAACCAGATGTAGAGCCAGCTGCCGCCCGAGACCAGCGGGTTCGGGGAGAGGCGCATGATCGCCAGGATGATTCCCAGCGCGACGCCGATCGCCATCGCGATGATCGTCAGCTCGATCGTCAGGCGCAGGCCTTCGAGGACCCGTTCATCGAACAGGTATTCATCGACCACGCCCCATTCGAAGCGTGGGTTGGTGACGATCGAGCGGACCCCCGCGACGGCGAGGACCAGGACGATGGCCGCCGCAATCCAGCGGCCCGGATGGCGGACGGGGACGGCCCGAATCTCCTCGGGCCGTCCCGCGTCGTCGGTGCCCTGTGCGGAGGACACCCCCGCTCAGCTCAGCTGGTCGCGCCGTTGATCGTCGGTTCGGTGATCGCGCCTTCCTGGGTTCCCCACTTTTCGAGGATCTGCTTGTACTTGCCGTTTTCGATGATCACCTTCAGCGCCTGGTAGATCGGCTGGGTCATTTCGGTCGTCTTCGGGATCGCCAGACCGTAGGGGGCGAAGCCGTAGGTCTTTCCGACCAGCTTGAAGCCGCCGTTGGACTGCTTGATCTGGTAGGCCACGACCGGAGAGTCGGCCATCCCCAGTTCCGCGCGTCCGCTGGAGACGGCGAGGTTGACGTTGTTCTGCCCGGGGAAGCTCAGCACGGTGACCTTGGACTTGCCTGCCGAGGTGCACTTCTTGGACTGGGCTTCGGATTCTTCCTGCTCGACGGTGCCCTTCTCGACGGCGACCGTCTTGCCGCACAGGTCGGCCAGGGTCGTGACCCCGGGGTTGGCCGTGCTCTTGGCGTAGAAGGAGATGCCGGCCTTGAAGTAGTCGACGAAGTCGACTGTTTTCTCGCGTTCCTTGGTGTCGGTGAAGGAGGAGGCGCCGATGTCATACCGGCCGCCCGCGAGCCCCGGGATGATCGCTTCGAAGTTGGCGTTGGTGAACTTCACTTTCAGCCCCATGGTTTCGGCCAGTGCCGTCATCAGGTCCGCGTCCATGCCGATGATCGTGTGGCCGTCCGAGGCGAGGAACTCGTTCGGGGCGTACTGCGCTTCGGTCGCCACGTCCAGCGTTCCCTTGGATTTGATGGCCGCCGGGACTTTCGCTTCCACAGCCGCGTTGGCGGGTGTGGTGGTGCTGGTCGACGTCGAGGCCGTCGAGCTCGTCGTGGAGCTGCTGCTGCTGCTGCCGCAACCGGCAAGAGCAAGGACTGCAAGAACGGGTACGCCGACTCGGGCGACCAGCTTGCTCATGTGAACCTCCTCCGTGGGGGAATGGGGGCCCGACCCGGAGCGGTCGAGGTCGCGTAAGTATAAGTATCGGCCTGCGTTTTCGGCCGCTCAGCGGGCCGGGAGGGTCACGGCGGCGCCGCGCGAGGCGCCGCGCAGGAGGCCCTCGATCACCTCGGCCGGACCCGGCCTGCCGATCAGGAAGCCCTGGGCCATTTCGCAGCCCATGTCGGTGACGGTGCGCAGCTGCTCCTCGGTCTCGATCCCCTCGGCGATGACCTTCAGGGACATCGAGCGGCCGACCCCGAGGATCGCCTGCAGCAGGTCGCGGCTCTGCTCGCCGCCCTCGAGGGCCGAGATGAAGCTCCTGTCGACCTTGAGGATGTCGGCCGGCATCTGCTGCAGCTGGGACAGGGAGGCATAGCCGGTGCCGAAGTCATCGACGGCCACGCTGACGCCGAGGGCCTTGATCTCGCGCAGGTGCTCGCAGGCGGCGCCGATGTCGCGCATTACGGTCGTCTCGGTGATCTCGATCATCAGCGACGCGGGGTCCAGCCCCGACTCCTCGAGGGCGCGGCGGACGTCGCCGGCGAAGTCCTCGCGGCCGAGCTGGTGGGCGGAGACGTTGACCGACATGCCGATCGAGCGTCCGTCCTCGCCGGCCCAGGCGCGGGCCTGGCGGCAGGCCTCTTTGAGCACCCACCTGCCGATCGGCACGATCATGCCGCTCTCCTCGGCCAGCGGGATGAACTCGTCCGGGGCGACGATCCCGCGTACCGGGTGGCGCCAGCGCAGCAGCGCCTCGACGCCCTCGATGCGCCCGCTTGAGAGGTCGAAGATGGGCTGGTAGAGGAGGAAGAACTGGCTGGCCTGGAGAGCTTCGGTCAGGTCGAGCTCCAGGGCCACCCGCCCTTCGACATCGGCGTGCATGCTGGCGTCGAACAGGGAGTAGCGGTCCCGTCCGGCGGCCTTGGCGGCGTAGAGGGCGAGGTCGGCGTCGCGCAGCAGCCCGTCGGAGGTGGAGTACTGCCCGACGGCCACGCCGATGCTGACAGTCACCGAGACGTTGCCCGCGTGGTGGCCCAGGTCGACGGGATCGCGCAGTGCCTCGACCAGCCGGTCGGCCAGGATGTCGGCGGTCGCCTCCTCAGCGCTCGATTCGACCAGCACCACGAACTCGTCGCCGCCCAGCCGCCCGACGGTGTCCTGGTCGCGCACGGCGGCCTGCAGGCGTTCCCCGACAGTTCTCAGCAGAGCATCGCCGGCGGCATGGCCGAGGTTGTCGTTGACGTGCTTGAAGCCGTCCACGTCGACGAACAGGGCGCCGGCGACCATCCCCGGCGTGCGGGCGGTGCGGGCTAGCATCTGCTCGGCCCGATCGAGCACGAGCGCGCGGTTGGGCAGGCCGGTGAGGGCGTCGTGAAGAGCCTGATGGGAGAGCTCCCGGGTCTTTTCGGCGACCAGCGAGAGCGCCCGCGTGCGGCCAGTGCCCTGGAAGTAGACGAAGGCGGCGAAGAGGATGCTGATGAGGATCCCCCCAACGAGCAGCGTTACCGCATGCACGTCCCCGAAGACCCCTGCCGCCGGGGCCGGCGCGGCGGTGCGCACGCTCCAGCCGTTGTGCAGGGCGATCGTGGTCACCAGCCCGTGCCTGGGCTCGCTGCCACTGTGGAAGACGATGTGGGAGGCGCCGGCGTCGTAGCGGAAGGTGACGGCCGTGTTGGGGTGTCCCTGCAGCGCGGTCGTGAGCAGGACGGTCGGCTCGAGCAGCTCGCCCAGCCAGCCGATGAAGGCGCGGTGGCGCCCGGCGAGGCTCGCCGGTGTGACGCCGCCCCGGTAGACGGGGGTCTGCACGCCGAGCGTCAGCACGGCCCCGGACTTGAAGGGGGCGTAGCTGGTCTGTCCGCTGTCGCGGGCTTCGGCCAGGCCCTTGGCCATGGCGCAGTAATCCAGGCCGGCCGGGATGTAGGTGGCCAGGCTGCGCGACTGCCCGGCCACGGCGAAGCAGTAATAGGGCCTGCTGCCCGCCGGGAAGATGCTGAAGGGTTCCTTGGGCCCGGCCTTGTGTGGGCCCAGGGGTTCGACGGGGTCGCGGGCGAGGGCGGCTTCGAAGCCACGCAGCTGCTGCGCCGGGACGCGGGCGACCAGGCCGATGTTGAGGATCTCCGGGTAGCGCCTCATCGCGTGGACGGTCTGCAGCCAGCGGTCGAAGCGCAGCGGCGTCAGGTTGGGAGTGCCGGTTACGAAGGCGCTGGCGTTGACGACGAGGTCTTCCTCATGCTGGATGGCCAGCTTCAGCGTCGAGGCGATGTCATCGGAGGCCAGGTGGAAGCCGAGGCGCTCCTTGTCGGTGTCGGTCCGCTTGACGGCGTTGGCACCGTAGAGCGAGGCGACCGTGCCGATCAGGACCAGCAGAAGGCTCGCCGTGATCCACAGGCTCTTGCGGGCACGGATCCGCGCCGGGTTCTCAGGGGTTCCGATCACCCGGACTGATCGGTGCGGGGGCCCTGCGCCCGTCGTCCTTGGCGCCGTACTTGGACGGAATGGCAACCGCCGGAGGCCCGGAAACGCTTAGCCGTCCAGATCGCTAAGGGAACCAGGCGGGGGTGCCGATGAGAGGCTCGTGACCAACTTGCCGTCGTTCCCCAGCCGCCAGCGCTCGAAGATCTTCCTCCTGCTCGCCGTGATGACCTGCGGGCTGCTGTGGCTCGCTGTGCCGGCGGGTGCCATCGTGGAGACGGTCGGTCCGACCACCGTCGGGCTCTCGCCGCGCGTGGGCACCGTCGAAGGGATCCACGTCGGCCAGGAAACGGTCACCAAAAGCTACGCCAACCCCGAAGGCAACCCGGTGCTCCACGGCGAGGGGATCTACGCCATCTACTGGGACCCCTACGACCACTATCACGGTGACTGGCAGCACGTGATCGACGGCTACCTCCACGATGTCGCCGGGGCCAGCGGATCGCTGTCGGATGTCTTCGCCGTCGACGCCCAGTACACGGACAAGACGAATGTGCCGGCCAGCTACAAGAACGTCTTTCACGGGGCCTACACGGACACCAACCCCTACCCGGCCTCCGGCTGCACCGACCCCGCGCCGTTTGAAAAACAGGACCTGATCGGCCCCGGTGAAACGGCCGTCTGCGTGACCAGCGCGCAGCTCGCCGCGCAGCTCGAAAGCTTTGTCACGCTGCACGGCCTGCCGAAGGGCATGGGCAGCGTCTATTACCTGTTGACCCCCCCCGGCGTAACGGTCTGCCTGGACAGCGGCGGCGCCAAAGGCCACTGCTCCGACTTCGAGAACACCGAAGAAAGCTACGAACACAGCTTCTGCAGCTACCACGCGGCGGTCAACCCCGGCGGCCTGCCGACCGGCGACGGCAACACGATCGTCTACGGCGTGATCCCCTGGACGGCCGGCGGCTTCGGCGATCCTCACCTGACGCCGTTCGACCGCACCTCCGGCTGGGAATGCCAGGACGGCGGCTATGACGCCAGCAACCACGAGGCCTTCGAGGCGCAGAAGGAACTGAACGAAGAAGAAATCAAGGCCTTCGAAGCGATGGACAAAACCGAAAAAGAAGCATTCGAAGAAGCGCAGGAACTCGAAGGCCCCCACCAGCAGGAGCCCAACCAGCAGCCCTGCCCGAACCCCGACGGCGGCTGCGACACGGGCCTCTCGGATCTGATCATCAACCAGCTGAGCCTCCAGCAGCAGGACATCGTCACCGACCCGCTGCTGAACGCCTGGCAGGACAGCGCGCACAACGAGAACACGGACGAGTGCCGGTTCTTCTTCGCGCCCACGATCGGCGGGGGCGTGGGGGCGAACGTCGAAACGGCTTCCGGCACGCCTTTACAACCAGGAAATCGGCGGCGACAACTACTACCTCAACGATGCCTTCAACCTGGCCGCCAGCAGGCTGCCCTATCCGGGCGTCCCGTGCATGCCGGGCGTCGACCTGCTGCCTCAGTTCACGGCGCCGAGCCCCGTCAACTCGGGCGAAACGGTCGGCTTCGACGGCATGGAGTCGGACATCACGCTCGACGCGGCGGTCAACTACCCCGGCGCCGGCGCCCCGGCCGCGAACTACGCGACCTACAGCTGGAACTTCGGCGACGGCACCTCGGCCACCGGCTACGCCCCCGGCGCGCCGGTCTGCGAAGCGCCCTGGCTCAGCCCCTGCGCCGCCTCGGCCTTCCACTCCTACACCTACGGCGGGACCTACAACGTGACCCTGACGGTCACCGACGTGGGCGGCAACGTCGCGAGGTCAGCCACGAAATCACGGTCGTCGGCCCGGCACCCCCGGCACCGAGCACCACGGCCCCCGGCTCAGCCACCGGTCCGGGCGCGAGCGGCAGCAAGGTCGCCAGTCATCGTCAACCCGATCGCCGCCGCAGCTGTCCTCTCCCACTCGCTGAAGACGGTGCTCAAGAAGGGCCTGTCGGTTCGCTACTCGGTCAACGAGCAGGTCGCCGGCCACTTCGAGGTGCTGATCTCCAGCGCGCTGGCCAAAAAACTGAAACTGCAGGGCTCGCCCGCGACGGGGCTGCCCGCCGGGACGGCTCCGCAGGTGATGATCGCAAAAGCGTTCCTGGTCACGACCAAGGCCGGGCGCAGCACGATCCAGATCAAGTTCTCCAAGGCGACCGCCGCCCGGCTGCGCAAGGCTCACAAGGTGCCGCTGCTGCTGCGGATGTATGTCCGCGACGCAGCCTCCAAGAGCCCGGCAACGACGACGGTTCTCAGCTCCGTCACCCTGGACTGAGCCGGGTCTACTCCGAGCGGTCGCGTTCGCCCCGCCGGGCGCGTGCCTTGGGGCGGAAGACGAACCACCAGAGCCCCGCGATCACCAGGTAGCCGATGACCATCGAGGCGACCGAGATGACGGCCAGCCCCGTGCTGCTCTGATTGGCCGATTCGCCGTCGAGGCCGAGGGGCAGCGAATGCAGCAGCGCGAGCAGTGCCATCGGCGGGCCGCCTCAGAGCCCCGGGTAGTGACGCACGACGTAGCCGCTGTTGTTGGTCGGCTGGACCTGCCAGCGCGAGGCGTAGACGCCGCTGCGCCCGGCCGTGTCGTAGAGGATCCCGTCCACGTACATGTAGGTGTGCCCGGCATTGGCATAGACGGTGATGTAGCGGCCGGGGCCGGGCGCGCCCCAGCTCTCCAGTTCGCCTGAGGTCTCGGGCGAGCTCAGCAGCCCGCCGGCCGCCAGCGCGTAGCTGACCGAGCCGGAGCAGTCATAGGCGTTGTCCACAAAGGACGCGTGTCCGCCGCCGTAGACATAGGGGAAGTCGGCGATCTCGTTGGCCCCTGCGACGACCTTCTGGATCACTTCCGGCACGCCCGTGGGGATCGGGATCGTGCCGTCGCCGCCGACCGAATATCCACCTGGGACCGGGGTCAGACGCGTCTTCTGGGCGTGTTTGGCGCTCTTTTCGACGGCCTGCATCTGCTGCAGCTCGGCCTTCACTTCGGCATCCGAGGGCGCCCCTGCTGCGACCGTCGCCCCGGCCTTGGCGGGCGTCGCGGCGGCGATGTGGTGGACGCTGGCCGGAGCCGGGTAGCTGTTCGCTTCCAGAGGGTCGGCGACCTCCTTCGTGGTCGCTGCGGCCTTTGTGGTGGCCGCGGTCACGGGCGGCCCCGAGCGGATCGCCCCGCCGACCACGGCGACCGAGGGGGTCGGGGGCTCGGACTTGGAGCTGCCGCAGCCGGCGATCGCCAGACACAGCAGGCCACAGCACAGCCACAGCCGCGGCCCGGAAGCGGAAAGCATGCAACCAAGGCTAGCGTGGGTGTCCGCCGCCGCGTCTCGCTAACCTGATGCGATGCACGAGGAAGCCACGGCCGTGGGGCTGCGCCCCCACATTCGCCTGCTCCACGGAATGCGCCGCCCGGCAAACTGGCTGCAGCTTGTCCGTTTTGGCCTTGTCGGAGCGGTCGGCTTCATCGTCAACCTTGCCGTGTACACGCTGTTCGTCCACGCTCTCGGCGTCGAGTACCGGATCGCCTCGGTCGCGGCATGGATCGTGGCGGTGGCCAACAACTTCGTCTGGAATCGCCACTGGACCTTCGACGCCCGCGAGGGCGTCGCCCGTCATCAGGCGATGCGCTTCCTGTTGGTGAGCGTCGTGACCGAGGTCATCAGCCTGCTGCTGCTGACCATCCTGGTCGAGTCGGGCGGCATGTCCAAGGTGCCCGCCCAGGCGATCGCAGTGGCCGCCGCGACGCCTCTGAGCTTCCTGGGCAACAAGCTCTGGAGCTTCCGCGCCAGGGCCTGATCGTGCAGGAGATGGTGATCTACGGCGTCAGCTTCGACATGGTCGGCAAGCAGCCGATCGTGCTTCTGAAGACTGTCGACGGCAACAAGTTCCTCCCGATCTGGATCGGCCATCCCGAGGCGGCCTCGATCCTGATGAAGCTCCAGGGCGCGGGCACCCCCCGCCCGATGACCCACGATCTGCTGTGCGACATCCTCGGCGAGCTCGACGTCAAGTGCACCCAGGTCGCCGTCACGGAGCTGCGCGAGAACACCTTCTTCGCCTCGATCACGCTCAGCGTCGCAGGGCGGGAGCTGGAAATCGACTCTCGGCCAAGCGACGCGATCGCACTGGCCGTCCGTTCGGGCGCGCCGATCTACGCCGCCGAGGAGGTCATCTCGGAGTCGGCCATCGAGTTCGAGCATGACGTCGAGGAGTCCGAGGACGTGGTCGAGAAGTTCAAGGAGTTCCTCGATCAGGTCTCGCCTGAGGACTTCGCCGCCGGGGACAGCTAGCGGCGGTTGCGCGCGCTGGCCAGGATTCGCTCGAGCAGCTCGTCGAATCCGATGCCGGCCGCGTCGGCGGCCTGGGGCAGCAGGCTGGTCTCGGTGAGGCCGGGGACCACGTTGGTCTCAAGGACGAACAGCTCGCCGCTGTGCTCCTCGAGCATCAGGTCCACCCGGGCAAAGCCGTGGCAGCCGAGAAGGCTGTAGACCTCGAGCGCCAGGTCCTGGGCCCTTGCGGTGGTCTCCGGCTCAAGCTCCGCGGGGCAGACGAAGGTGGTCATGCCGATGCCGTAGCGGGACTCGTAGTCATAGAAGTCCTCCTCGCGGGGTACGGCCTCGACGATCGGCAGGGCCTGCGGGTGCTCGCCTTCGATGATCGAGACGGCCAGATCGCGGCCCTTGATGTGGCGCTCCAGCAGAATCCGGGCGTCGTAGGAGAAGGCTCCGACCATCGCGCCCGGCAGCTCTGACCCCTGGCGGGCGAACTTGACGCCCAGGGCCGAGCCGCCTCGAGCGGGCTTGACGACCATCGGGAATTCGAGCTTGGCTTCGATCGCCGGCAGGGCGCCGGCGCCGCCGAGCTCCTTGACGACCGTCTCATTCAGCGCGAAGAACGGCGCCGTCGAGATGCCGGCGGAGCGCATCAGGTGCTTGGCGAGGATCTTGTCGGTCGCGCGCACGCAGGCCGCCGGAGCAGAACCCGTATATGGGATCCCCAGCGCTTCAAGTACCTCCTGGATCGTCCCGTCCTCGCCGTCGCGGCCGTGCAGTGCCACAAAGGCGACGTCGGCCCGCGCGGCGATCAGCTCCTCGACCAGCCGGCCGTCCGTGTCGATCGAGATCGGGATGTGGCCGATGCGGGCGAGGCCGTCGCGCACCTGCGCGCCCGAGCGCAACGAGACGGCTCGCTCGAGCGAGCGGCCGCCCTGCAGGACGGCGACCCGGAGGGGCTCGCTCATCTGTCGTTGAGCCGGCGCTCGGCGGCGCCGCTGTCGCGACGCGGCAGCGCGACGACGTCGGCCAGCGGCGCCGTGTCGAGCTCCTCGACCGGCGGAGTTCTCGGCGCCGAACGGGGTGATGGCGAGCCGCTCAGCGAGCCGAGCAGGGAGAGCTGCTCGCCGATGGCGCCGCCGATACGGCGGATCCCCTCGCGGATCTGAGGCTCGGGGATCCCGGCGAAGTTCAGCCGCATCGAGGACGAGCCGCGCTGACCGTCCATGAAGGCGGCGCGGCCGGGGACGAAGGCGACGCCCCTGCTGGTGCGCGCGAGCGCCAGCAGGTCGGTGGTGTCGATCCGCTCATCCAGCGTGGCCCAGATGAACAGGCCGCCCTCGGGGCGGGTCCAGCTGGCGCCCTCGCCGAAGTGCTGGCCGAGGGCGTCGAGCATCACGTCGCGCCGTGTCCGGTAGAGGTCCCGCAGAGCCGCTCGACGTAGCCCTGCCAGCCCATCCCGTGTTCGGCGCCATGCTGGAAATAGGCCGCGACGAACATCTGGGTGACGGGGGAGGAGCAGAGATCAGAGCCCTGTTTGCCCAGGTTGAGCTTTTCGAGCACCGGCCGCGGGGCCACCGACCAGCCGAGTCGCAGCCCTGGCGCGAGGATCTTCGAGAAGGTTCCCAGGTAGATCACCAGGTCCGACGCGCCGCCGCGGCCTGCGGCTTCGGCGTCGAGCGTGTGCAGGGTCGGCAGCGGATCGCCGTCGTAGCGGAGCAGCCCGTAGGGGTTGTCCTCGAGGATCAGCAGCTCGCGCTCGCGGGCGACCTCGATCAGCCGCCGTCGCCGCGGCAGCGACATCGTCACCCCGCCGGGGTTCTGGAAGTTGGGGATCGTGTAGATGAACTTCGGCCTCCGGCCCTCGGATTGCAGGCGGTCGAGGGTGCTCTCGAGCGCATCGATCGGCATGCCGTCGGCGTCGATGTCGATCTGCTCGACGTCGGCCTGGTAGGCGCTGAAGGTGGGCACGGCACCGGGGTAGGTGGGGGCCTCGGCGACGATCACGTCGCCGGGATCGATCAGGGTCTTGCAGACCAGGTCAAGCACCTGCTGCCCGCCGGTCGTCACGATCACCTCGGACGGATCGACCTTGGTCCCCTCGGCGGCCATCACCTCGACGATGCAGGCGACGGTCGCGGCCATCCCTTCGGTCGGGCCGTACTGCAGGGCACGCGCCGTTGATTCGGATGCGACGTCTGCCATCAGCCGCGCGTAGAGGTCAGGCGGAAAGGTCGACGTGTCCGGCAGGCCGCCGGCCAGCGAGATCACATCGGGCCGCTCGGTCAGGGCCATCATCTCGCGCATCGCGGAGCTCTTCATGCCCCGGGTCCTGGCGGCGAACAGCGCCTCGTAGCGCGCGAGCTCGTGCGCCGCCGGGCGCGCGCCCTGTCCGCTTACACCTCCGCTTCTCGATCGATCCATATGACTGACTTCCCTATTCGCCGTCGAGGGGCTGCAACCTCGCACGCGACCCATGCGGCCGGACGGGTCGTCTATCGTCCTGGCCGAATCTCGGAGCGCCCAGCAGGGACGGTAGCGCACCTCCGGATCCCCTCTCCAGTGAACGGCACCTTCTTCTACATAGGCCTCGGTCTGGGTCTGGCGGCGGCCTGCGGGCTGCGGCCGTTCCTGCCGTTGCTGCTCGCCGGAGCACTTGGGTCCTCCGATGCCCTGGGGGTCTCCTTCGATCACGGCAGCTTCACGTTCCTGCAGCAGGACTGGTGGCTGCTCGTCGTGGCCGTCGCGATGGCCATGTCCTATGCCCTGCAGCTGCTGCTCGGCCTCGCCCCGACACTGGATTCGCGCAGGGAATCGGCGGCCGCGCCGTTGGCCTCGGCGATCACGGGGCTCTCCTACGGCGCCGGGGCCGTCCTGTTCGCGGGGACCCTGGCCGACCACGGCGACATGTGGTGGCCCGGGCTGATCGGCGGACTGCTCGCCGCGGGCCTGGCCCAGTGGGCGTCGGGACCGGTGATCGCGGGGGCTCGCAAACGCCTGCCCGATCGTGGTGCCCGGGAAGCCCTGACGGTCTACCTCGATGCTGCCTCGGTGCTGGTGGCCGCGCTGGTCGCGCTGGTGCACCCGCTCGGCTATGTGATCGTCGCCGTGCTGATCTGGTTCCTGGCTCGCAGGCGTGCGCGCGCCGGCGAGAAGTACGCCGGCCTTCGAATCCTCCGCCGCTGAGTCAGGATCGCGTTGCCCTCCTCGCCGCCGAAGCTGGTCCTTTGTGTGATCGACGCGATGGCGCCCGAGATGCTCGAGCGCGCCATCGCCGCGGGCACCGCGCCGGTCCTCGCGCGGCTGGTTCAGGAGGGCCGCTACGTGCCCGGCTGTGTCGCGGCCTTCCCCTCCGTGACGCCCGTGTGCGCTGCCTCGATCGTCACGGGGCTGGCCCAGGACGCCCACCACATCCCGGCGATGAACTGGTTTCACCGAGAGGAACACCGCTACGTGGAGTACGGCTCCAGCTTCAGGGCCGTCCAGCGCTTCGGCATCGGCCGCCAGCTGACCGACACGGTCTACAACATGAATCGGGTCCACCTCTCGGCTGAGACGCCGACCGTGTTTGAGAGCCTCGACGACGCCGACGTGCGCACGGCCGGCACGACCTACCTCATGTACAGGGGCCGCTACCGTCACGAGCCCCAGCGCGACAGCGCGCTGACCCGGGTCGCGGCGGCCCTGATGCGTCACCCGGTGATGGGCCCGCGAGAGCTCTTCTACGCCGACATCTTCGCGTCGCGCCCAACCGGCTGTCGTTCGGTGCTGGGGATGCCCGGCGTGCGCGACCGCCATTCCGGCTGCGTCTCGGCCTACATGGTCGAGCACGACCTGTTCGACTTCCTGCTGCTCTCGCTGCCGGATAACGACTGGTACTCGCACAAGAAGGGTCCCGACGCCCAGGTCGAGTCGATTGCCAACGCCGACCTCCAGCTGGCTCGGGTCGCCGAGGCCGCCGGCGGCCTGGACCGCTTCCTGGAGGAGCACGCGATCATCGTGATGGCCGACCACTCCCAGGCGCCCGTCAGCGAGACGATCGCCCTGCAGGATGGACTGGCCGAGCTCGGCGTGCTCGGGCCCGCCCGCCCGGCGCGCGGCTCACGCGGGGCGGACGCCGCCTCGGAACCGCGGATCGCCGTCTGTCCGTCGCAGCGGGCCGCGATGGTCTACGCACTCGAGGAGTCCGAGCGCGACGCGATGCGGGCCTCCGTGACCGCGATCGCCCGGGGCATCGCCGGCGTGGATCTGATCGCATGGCTCGAGCGCGACGCACACGAAAGGCCGCGCGAGGGGGTCATCCTGAGTCCCCGTCACGGTGAGCTGCGCTTCGCCCCCGGCGGGCCGGTGCGAGATGACCGCGGCGTGGCGTGGAGCATCGCCGGAGAGCTGGCGGCGCTTGACGCGACGATTGCCGACGGCCGTCTGCGCACGCCCTCCTATCCCGACGCCCTGGCCCGGTTGTGGGCGGCGTTGCTGTGTGCGAGCTCGGGCGAGGTCCTCCTGTCCGCCGCTCCCGGCTATGAGTTCCTGGACTGGGGCCGCCAGGCGCATGTCGGCGGCGGCAGCCACGGCTCCCTCCACGCCAGCGACTCGCTTGGCGCCCTGGTGATGAGCGGCATCGAGCTGCCCGACCCCGAGCCGGAGCTGTGGGCGATCCGGGATGTGGCACCGCTTGTGCTGCGCCATTTCGGGCTGGCCTGAACGCGCGATCGCTGACCTGCTGAGCGTCACGCGCCGCGCCGGTTGCCCTACCCTTCCTCGATGCATCGGCTCCCGGTCCTGCTCGCCTGTCTGGCCGCGTGCCTGGCGGTCCCCGCAGGCGCGACGGCCGCCACGACAGCGACGAGCGCCACCTCCCTTCAGAGCACCCTGGGCGGCAGCGTCTCGACGGCCGGCTCGGCCGGTTCCTCGCCGGCGACCGCCGTGACCTCCGAAGCGCCGGTCCCCGTCGCCCGCTCGACGGCGCCGCCCGCCGGCCGGCGCCTGTCCCCCGACCAGGTTCTCGCGATCGCTGCTCGCCTGCCGCGGATGAAACAGCTCGAACGGGAATACAAGGGCGCCTACGCCGGCGCCTATCTGAAGCCCGGCTTTCACTGGCAGGTCAGCTACTTCTCCAAAGGAGGCAAGAAGGAGATCGGGCAGATCATCATCGACGATCTGTCAGGCCGTGTGCTCGAACAGTGGACCGGCTATCAGGTCGCCTGGACCATGGCCCGCGGCTACCCGGGGGCATTCGGTCGACACGTCAACGCCCTCTACATCTGGCTGCCTCTATGCGTGCTCTTCCTGCTCCCCTTCTTCAACTACCGCCGGCCGCTCTCGATCATCAATCTCGACCTGCTGGTCCTGCTGTCCTTCTCGGTCTCCCTGGCCTACTTCAACCACGCCCGGATCGACGTCTCGGTGCCGCTGGTCTACCCGCCGTTGCTCTACTTGCTGGCGAGGATGCTGGCGCTGATGCGACGTCCCGGCGAGGGGCGCCCCGGCCCGGGCCCTCTGAAGCTGCTCGTGCCGGTTCCCTGGCTGGCGCTGGCCGTGGTGTTCCTGATCGGCTTCCGGGTCGCCCTCAACGTGACCGACTCGAACGTCGTCGATGTCGGCTACGCGGGCGTGATCGGCGCGCACCGGATCACCGACGGCGGGGCGCTCTACGGCAACTACCCCTCCGACAACGAACACGGCGACACCTACGGCCCCGTCAACTACGAGGCCTACGTGCCCTTTCAGCAGATCTTCGGCGGCGGAACGGTCTGGGATGAGGTCCCGGCGGCGCATGGCGCTGCGATCTTCTTCGACCTGCTGGCGGTGGCGCTGCTGTTCCTGATCGGCCGGCGCATGCGCGGCCCCACCCTGGGTGTCGCCCTCGCCTACGCCTGGGTGACCTTCCCGTTCACCCTGTTCGCCCTGGAGAGCAACACAAACGACACGCTGGTCGCCTGCCTGATCCTGGCGGCGCTGCTGGCGGCCACCTACCGCTCGAACGTCGCGACGGCGGGCCGCGGCGCGCTGACGGCGCTCGCCGGGCTGACGAAGTTCGCTCCCCTGGCGATCGCCCCGCTGCTCGCGACCGACGCCCTGCGTCAGATGCCGGCCCGCCGCCGGCCGATGACGATGCTGATCTTCGTCGCGGCCTTCCTCGTCGCGGGTGCGCTGGCCTTCCTCCCGGCGCTTGCCCACGACTCGCTGCACACCATCTACGAGCGAACGCTCGCCTATCAGGGCGATCGCGGCTCGCCGTTCTCGGTCTGGGGCCTGTACGGGCTGCGCGGCATCGAGACCGGGATCGAGATCGCCGCCTTCGCCCTGGCGATCATCGTCGCCCTCGTCCCCCGGCGGATGGACATGGTCGGCCTCGCCGCCGGCTGCGCGGCTGTGATCCTGGGCGTCCAGTGCGGGATCGAACACTGGTTCTACCTCTACATCCCGTGGTTCTTCCCGCTGGCCATCCTGGCCCTGCTGGGCCGTTTCTCCGAGCCGGTCAGCCGGACGGTGGCCGTGGCATCAGAATCGGCTCGATCGAGTCAGCCCGAAGCCGTTCTGAGCAGCTGACGAGTACCCCCATCAGCCAGGGATCCTCCTCGGAGGTCTCGAAGCGAACGGGCATCTGGGTCAGCAGCGACTGGATGGCCTGCTCGCGCTTGACGCCGATCACGCCTCCCCGCGGACCGGTCATGCCGACGTCGGTGATGTAGGCCGTCCCGCCCGGCAGAACCCGCGCGTCGGCCGTCGGGACATGGGTGTGCGTGCCCACAACAGCGGTCACGCGCCCGTCGAGGTGCCAGCCCATCGCGACCTTCTCCGAGGTCGCCTCGGCGTGCACGTCGATAAGGATGTGGTCGACCTCACCGAGTTCCCCGAGCGCGACCTCGATCTCGGTGAAGGCCGAGCGCCCGGCGCGGAGGTACAGGTTGCCGCTGATGTTGACCACCCCCAGGCGCAGGCCATCGCGCTCGACGACGCAGGTCCCGTGTCCCGGTTGGCTGCGCAGGAAGTTGGCCGGCCGGATGATCCGCTCGTGGCTTTCCAGATACGGGTAGATCTCCCGGCGGTGATAGGTGTGATTCCCCAGCGTGATCGCATCGACCCCCGCCGCGAAGAACTGATCGGCGTTCTTCGGCGTGATCCCCAACCCGCCGGCGGCGTTCTCGCCGTTGACGACGACGAAGGTCAGCTCGTGGCGCTCGCGCAGGATCGGCAGGCAGTCGAGCAGCGTCTGGCGGCCGATACCGCCGACGATGTCCCCCACGAAGAGAATCCGGGCCGCCGCAGCGCCGCCCGTCCCGGCCGGGCGCCCGGACCCGTCCGGAGCCGCCTGAGGCTCAGCCATACTCTGGCGATGGTGGGAGGACTGTGAGCGGGACGGCATCCGAGGGCCCCGGCCCGCCGGACGCGCAGGCACCCAGCGAGCACGAGCGCGAGCTGGTCCCCGAGGCTCCGAGCACGCCACGCGAGCCGCTGCGCACGGTCGTTCCGCGGTGGGTGCAGCTGGTGCTCCTGCCGATTGCCCTGCTGGCTTTGTGGGAGGTGGCCAAAGCCGCCGGGAAAGTGCTGTTGATCTTCATCGTGGCCGCCCTGATCGCGCTGATCCTGAATCCCGCGGTCGCCTTCCTGCACCGCTGGCGCCTGCCGCGCGGGCTTGCGGTGCTCGCCGTATATCTCGGATTCTTCCTGTCATTGGCCGGCATCGGCTTCCTGCTGGCCAACCCTATCTCCCACCAGGTCCGCACGTTCTCGAACAACCTTCCCCACATCGCCCAGGAAGCCAACCAGCAGCTCGCCAAACTCGAACGAACGCTGTCCCGCAACGGCATCCACCTGGAACTGACGAAGAACGGCAAAACGGCGCTGCAGACGATCCAGGACAAAGTCGCCAAGAGCGCCGGCAAATTCGCCTCCTTCGGCGGCGCTCTGCTGACCGAAGTCGCCAACGCGATCTTTGACCTGGTGCTGGTGTTCGTGCTGTCGGTCTACATGCTGCTCTACGGGCCGCAGATCGGCAAGCTGGTCAGGCGCCTGATGCCGGAGGGCGACGGCACGCGGGCCGATGACTACCCGATGCTGGTGCAGCGGGCCGTGTCGCGATACGTCGGCGGACAGCTTCTGTTCAGCGCGATCATGGGCCTGTCGGCCGGACTGTCGCTGTACATCTTCGGCGTGATCGGGATCTTCCCCGACGGGCGCAGGTATGCGCTGGCCTTCGGCGTCTTCTATGGCGTGATGGAGCTGATCCCCTATGTCGGACCGATCCTCGGCGCGATCCCGCCGGTGATCGTCGCGTTGCTGACCGAACCGATCACCGCGGTCTGGGTCGTGGTGCTGTTCGTCGGCCTTCAGCAGCTCGAGGGACATGTCGTCGCGCCGCAGGTGTTCGGCCACACACTGCGCATCAACCCGCTGCTGGTGATCTTCGCGCTGCTTCTGGGATTGCAGCTGGACGGCGTCATCGGGGCACTGGTCGCGCTGCCGATTCTCGCCGTCGCCCGCGAGACCGCCGTCTATCTCTCTCGCCATCTTGCCCTCGAGCCCTGGGGTCGTCAGAGCGAGCTGCTGTGAGCGCCGCCCTGCGCGTCGCCGGGCTGAGCAAGGACTACGGGGAGCTGCGAGCCCTCAGCGACGTCAGCTTCGAGGCCGAGCCGGGGCAGGTGATCGCCGTGATCGGTCCCAACGGGGCCGGCAAGACGACGCTGCTTTCGATCATCGCGGGCATTCAGCGCGCGACATCGGGCACCGTCAGCCGCGACCCTCGCGAGGTCGGCTGGGTGCCCCAGCAGAGCGCTCTCTACGCCAAGCTCTCCGTCGCTGAGAACCTGAAGCTGTTCGCCCGCCTCGAGGGGCTGGCCGACTCGAGCGGGGCGGTGGCTGAGATGCTCGAGCAGACGGGGCTCGCCGAGCGCGCCGAGGATGCGGTGGGGCGGCTCTCCGGCGGGAATCGCCAGCGCGTCAACGTGGCCATCGGGCTGATCGCCAATCCGCCCGTGCTGGCCCTCGACGAGCCCTCGGCCGCCCTCGACGCCGCACAGCGACGGCGCATGTGGGAGTTCGTGCGAAGCCGGACCGCGGCCGGTACGGCGGTGATCTTCTCGAGCCATGACGCCGCCGAGGCGCAGCGCAACGCCGACCGTCTGCTGGTGCTGGCCGCCGGCCGGCTCATCTTCGACGGCACCCCGTCCTCGCTGCTCGAACGCCATTCACCGGAGGATCGCGACCTCGAGCGCGCGATGCTCGCACTGCTGGAGGAGCTCGGCGTCGAGCAGGCATCGCCGGCATGAGGTCCCTGCTTCGCAAGGACCTGTTGATCCTGCGGCGCTCGCGCCTGCTCGTGGCTCTGCTGATCATCTACCCCGTCGCGATAGCGCTGCTGATCGGCCTTGCGATCTCGCGCAGTCCGCAGCGCCCGCGGGTCGCGATCGTCGATGAAACACCTCCCGGCGAGACCATCCAGGTCGGCGGCCGGCAGGTCGAGGTGGGCCACTACGCAAAGCAGCTCTTCAGCCAGGTCGAACCGGTCAAGGTCGCGACACGCGAGGAGGCCGTCGAAAAGGTCACCTCCGCGGAAGTCCTGGCGGCGGTCGTGATCCCCGCGGACCTCGCGGCCAGGGTCGGCTCGGGAACCAGCCAGGGCTCGATCGAAGTGATCTACAACGGCGACGCGCTGGAGCAGTCGCTGGTCTCCTCGCAGCTGCGCTCCGCTCTTGCCCAGGCCAACCTCGGCTTCTCCCAGCAGATCCAGGGGGCTGCCGCCCAGGCGATCGACGGGCTGCTGCGCGGCGGCGATCTCGGCGTGATCGGTGCGCCGTCGAACCTGATCGGCCTCGA
This sequence comes from uncultured Solirubrobacteraceae bacterium, assembly GCA_963744035.1. Taxonomy (GTDB): domain Bacteria; phylum Actinomycetota; class Thermoleophilia; order Solirubrobacterales; family Solirubrobacteraceae; genus Palsa-744. The sequence goes on from CAVURZ010000004.1 coordinate 723,056, forward strand.
AGAGATCCCGGCGGTGCTCAACCGGGTCATCGCCCGGACGCCGCCCGGCCCCGACCGCGAAGCACTGATCCGGGTGGCCGACTTCGCGAACTTCGCCGCACGCAACCTGACCGTGTCCAAGAAGGTGCTCAACACGGTCGGGCAGCCGATCAAGGTCACGAGCACCCTGCTGCACGGCCGCCGCACGCCGCTGAACACCTACGCCGTCGTCGTCGCGGTGACCGTCTCGCTGATGTTCGTGGCGGTCCTTCTGGCCGCCGGGGCGGTCGCCGCCGAGCGCGAGGAGCACACCCTCGCGCGGCTGCTGCGGGGACTCGTCTCGCGCGAGCAGCTGCTGCTCGAGAAGGGCCTGCTCGGCGCGGGATGCTCGCTGCTGGTCGGCCTCGCGATGCTGGCCGGGGTCGGCGCCTTCGTGACGCTGGACTGGTCGCGTTCGGGACTGTGGGTCCTGGCGGCGGCCGTCGCGGCGCTGGCATTCGCCACGCTCGGGGTCGCGATCGGTGCTCTGGCCCGCGAGGTCCGGGCGGCCTCGCTGCTGGCCTTCGTGCTCTCGCTCCCCCTGGCGCTGCTCGCGCTGGTCCCCGCCGGCGCCGTCGGCAAGGGCGTCTATGACCTGATCGGCGTGATCTCGTTCGCTTTCCCGTTCAAGGCGGCCCTGCAGGGGTTGGACGCCGCAGTCAACAGCTCATCGCCGGCGCTCGGCCTCTCCCTCCTGCACCTGGCGGGCCTGATCGTCCTGTTCGGCGCGCTGGCCCGCTTCGGCCTGCGCCGCAGCGAGACCGCCTGAGGGACACCCGCCGCAGTCCCCGGCGTCGCCCGGGAGCCTCTAACCTGAGAGGGGCATGGCCTTTCCACGGACACGCATGCGCAGGCTCCGTGCCAGCGCCGGCCTGCGCGGCCTGGTCCGCGAGCACGACCTGCGGGCCGCCCACATGGTGCTGCCGATGTTCGTGCTCGAGAGCGCTCCGCAGGGCCCCGAGCCGATCGCCTCGATGCCCGGTGTGGAGCGCCTGGGCATCTCTGAAGCCGTGGCGGAGGCCCGCGCCGCGGCCGCGCTGGGAGTCGCCGGCGTGATGCTGTTCGGCGTTCCCGACCAGAAGGACGAGCATGGCTCCTCCGCCTGGGACCCCGACGGGGCCGTGCAGCTGGCGGCCGCTGCGATCAAGGCCGCCGTACCCGAGGTGCTGGTGCTGAGCGATGTCTGCCTCTGCGAGTACACGACCCATGGCCACTGCGGCGTGGTGCGCGAGGACGGGTCTGTCGACAACGACGCGACCCTCGAGCTGCTGGCCCGGACGGCCGTCAGCCATGCCCGCGCCGGCGTCGACATCGTCGCTCCCTCGGACATGATGGACGGCCGCGTCGGCGCGATCCGCGAGGAGCTCGACGCCGAGGGCTTCGCCGACACGCCGATTCTGGCCTACTCCGCGAAGTTCGCCTCGGCCTTCTACGGGCCCTTCCGCGAGGCTGCGGGCTCGGCCCCGGCCTTCGGCGACAGACGGGCCTACCAGATGGATCCGGCCAACGGACGCGAGGCCGTCAGGGAGGCGCTGCTCGACGTCGAGGAGGGCGCCGACATGGTGATGGTCAAGCCGGCCCTGGCCTACGGCGACCTGATCAGCGCGGTCAAGCAGGCCACCGGACTCCCGGTGGCGGCCTACAACGTCAGCGGCGAGTATGCGATGGTCAGGGATGCGGCCGCGGCCGGCCACATCGATGAACGCGCGACCGTGCTTGAGATCCTCACGTCGCTGCGCCGGGCCGGGGCCGACACGATCATCACCTATCACGCAAAGGACGCAGCCAGATGGCTAGCCGAGCAGACCTGATCACCGACGCCGACGCCGACGAGAAGCGCGCCGCGGCGGCCACCCCGAAGATCCGCAGCCGCAAGGACGGCGCCGCGGTCCCGCTCGACGATGTCGACCGCCGGCTGCTGAACCTGATGCAGGGCAAGTTCCCGATCGCCGTCGAACCGTACAGGCACGTCTCGGGACTGGCCGAGATCTCCGAAGAGGAGGCCATGAGCCGGGTCACGCGTCTGCTGGAGAAGCGGATCATCCGCCAGGTCACGCCGATCTTCGACACGCGTGCGCTGGGCTACTCATCGATGCTGGTGGCCGCCAAGGTCGATCCGGACCATCCCCATCGGGCAGCCCAGGTGATCAACGCCCACCCCGGCGTCTCCCACAACTATCTGCGCAACCACGAGTTCAACCTGTGGTTCACGATCGCCACCGAGCCGGACTCCGAGCTGGGGCTGCAGGGCACGCTCGACGTGCTCGCCCGCGAGTCGGGGGCGGAGTCGATCCGCCAGCTGCCGACGCTGAAGCTGTTCAAGATCCGCATGGATCTCGAAATGGAGGGCGGCACCGACTCGCTCTCGAGCTCGACCGAGGCGCAGGAGCCGATCGAGCTCGAAGCCCAGCCCTACGACGAGCGCGACATCGCCGTCATCAAGGCCCTTCAGGGCGACCTGCCGGTCGTCTCACAGCCCTACGCCGCAGCGGCCGCGGAGCTCGGCCTCGAGCAGCAGCAGCTGCTGGACCACCTCGCCGGAATGCAGGAGCGCGGAATCCTGCGCCGGGTCGCCGCGATCCTCTACCACCGCCGGGCCGGCTTCTCGGCCAACGGAATGGGAGTCTGGAAGGTCCCCGACGAGCAGATCCACGAGATCGGCTGCCGGATGGCCGCGGTCAGGGGAATATCTCACTGCTATCAGCGCCCGACCTATGAGGACTGGCCCTATTCGGTCTTCACCATGGCCCACGGCCGCTCGAAGGAGGAGTGCGACGCGGTCCTCGACACGATCGCCGAGCAGACCGGGATCAGCGAGCGGGCCACGCTCTACTCCTCGACCGAGTTCAAGAAGATCCGACTGCTCTATTTCACCGATGACTTCAAGGAGTGGGAGCGCAGTCACGCCTGAGCGGCGAGACGCTTCGCGAACATGGCCGAGCGGGCGAGCGCAGGGACCGCACTGAGGGACGGGCGGTCCGAGGAGTGGTACAGGCGCGCTCTGGGGAGGTTGCCGGGCGGCGTCAACTCGCCGGTCAGGGCAATGCAGGCGATCGGCCGCGACCCCCTGTTCATCGAGCGCGGCGAGGGGGCCGAACTGATCGACGTCGACGGGAATCGCTTCGTCGACTACGTCTGCTCCTGGGGGCCGCTGATCCACGGCCACGCCCACCCCGACGTCCTGGCCGCGGTGATCGAGGCGGCCGGGAGGGGAACGAGCTTCGGGGCGCCAACCGCGGGCGAGGTGCGCCTCGCCGAGGAGGTCTGCGCGCGGATGGAGAGCGTCGAGATGCTGCGCATGACCTCCTCCGGGACGGAGGCCTCGATGACCGCCATCCGCCTGGCCCGCGCCGCGACCGGCCGCGAGAAGATCATCAAGTTCGCCGGCGCCTACCACGGCCACGTGGACGGCCTGCTGGCCGAGGCCGGATCGGGTCTGGCCACACAGGCCCTTCCCTCGAGCCCGGGCGTCACGGCATCGGCCGCGGCCGACACGGTGGTCCTCGCCTGGAACGATCCCGAGGCCCTGCGCCAGGCGCTAGCGCGCGAGCAGCCGGCCGCGATCATCGCCGAGCCGCTGCCCGCCAACATGGGACTCGTGCCGCCCCGGCCGGGTTTCCTGGAGCTCATGCGGGAGCTGGCCGACCAGCATGGCTCGCTGCTGATCCTCGACGAGGTGATCAGCGGCTTTCGCGTGGCCCGCGGCGGCGCTCAGGAGCTGACCGGGGTCAACGCCGACCTGACGGTCATGGGCAAGGTGATCGGCGGCGGCCTGCCGGCGGCCGCTCTCGGCGGATCTGCGGAGCTGTTGCGGATGCTGGCCCCGTCCGGTCCCGTCTACCAGGCCGGCACCCTGTCCGGCAACCCGCTGGCGGTGGCGGGTGGCCTGGCCACGCTGGAGCTGCTCGACGAGGCCGCCTACGCGCGCCTGGCGGGGACCACGGCCCGGCTGGCCGAAGGCCTGCGGGAGGCCGCGGGGGACTATCCGATCCACATCCAGAGCACCACCGGGCTGCTTACCGTCTTCTTCACCGATGGCCCCGTCGGGTCCTTCGACGACGCCCGGGCATGCGACCTGGATGCCTATGCGATCTGGGCCCGCGAGCTGCTGAGCCGGGGCGTCTACGCGCCCCCGTCTCAGTTCGAGGCCTGGTTTCCCTCGCTGGCCCACGGCGAGGAGCAGATCGAACGCACCCTGGCGGCAGCTCAGGCGGCCTTCGCCGCGCTGCCCGACCCCGCGCCCGCCGGGTGAGCGCGGCCGGCCTCGAGCAGCTGCGAAGCCTGCTGCGCGACGGCGGCGGCCTGATGGCGGGGCTGCTCGAGGAGGACTCCGCCCAGGCGGTCGGTGAGCCCGGTGGCCCGGCGCTGGTGGCGGCCACAGGTCCCCGCGCCGAGGGGCGGCGGGCCGAGTATGAGCTGCTGGTGGAGGCGATCTATGAGGGCTACCTGCTCCATTACGGCAGCCCCCGGGTGGTCCGGGTACCCGACGCGGATCTGCGCCTGCTCGCCGGCGACCGTCTCTACGCCGTCGGCCTGGCCCGGCTGGTGGCGCTGGGCGACACCTCGGCCGTGGCCGAGCTGGCCGACACCATCACCCTGTCGGCCCTGGCGCAGGGAGCCGGCGATCCCGAGCTCGCCGACGCCATCTGGGAGGCCGGCGCACGAGCCGTGGGCTGGGGTTCCAGCGAACCGCACCGACGCGCCAAGGAGCTTGTTTCATCCGGCTCGCCGGATGCGCTAGAGGCGATGCGCACAAGTGCCGGTGGGGTCCCGGCGTCGCCCTGAATCCCGCCTCGATATTGTTACCCCGCAGTGGCTGACAAGCACCTCAAGCACAAGTCCAAGTACACCCTCGACCGGGGCATCCCCGGTGCATTCGAGGGCGAGACGATCACCCGCCGCCGATTCATGACGGTCGGTGGCCAAACCGCCGGCGCCGTCGCCGCGGCCTCGTTCCTGCTTCCCGCGCTGGGCTTCGCGATCGGGCCGATCTTCAAAAGCACTCCCCACCATTGGGAAAGCGTCGGTCCCGAGGACATGTTCGTGGACAACAACTACACCCCGGTCGTGCTGACCGTGACCCCGAGCATCGGCGAGGCCGGCAAGACCACCGTCTATGTCCGCCGCTTCAATGCGCTGCTGGACGTGGACCCCCCCGACAAGGGGACGCCCTACATCGCCATCTCCAGCCGCTGCGCACACCTCGGCTGCCCGGTCCGCTGGGTGGACGCGGCCGAGCGCTTCATCTGCCCGTGTCACGGAGGCGTCTATGACCTGCTGGGACGCCGCGTCGGCGGACCCCCGGTGCGCCCGCTGGACCGTTTCTACACCAGGGTCAGCGACGGGAACGTGGAACTGGGGCCGCGCTTCTCGGTCAACAGCGAGCTGCGCCGCTTCTCCCCCCGCGATCCCGGCGAGCCGCTCGACGGCATCGGCCAGTACCTATACCCCTCGCGTCCCGGCGCGCAGAAACTCTGACGGTCTGATCGAAAGTGCCGAAGCTCCCCTCCAAGCTGCCCGCCCCGCCGATGCCCGGGGCCCTCAAGGCGCCTCCGAAGCGGGCCGGCGAATCCGACGGCAAAGGCCCACTCGACGAGGCCAAGCACGCCGGCATCACCGTCGTCGACTGGGTCGACGAGCGCACCTCGATGAGCGGCGCCGCCCGCTGGCTGATGTTCCGCAAGGTGCCCAAGGGCACCAACTGGTTCTACACCCTCGGCTCGGCGACGATGTTCGCCTTCCTCTCACAGGCCGTCACGGGCGTCTTCCTGGCGATGTACTACCGGCCCGACCCCTCCGGCGGGGCCTATGAATCGATTCGCTATGTGACCAATGAAGTCTTCCTCGGTCAGTTCGTCCGCGGGATGCACAAGTGGGGATCGAGCGTGATGGTGATCCTGGTCTTCCTGCACATGGGCCGCACCTTCTTCTTCGGCGCCTACAAGTATCCGCGCGAGCTCAACTGGGTGATCGGCGTCGTGCTGCTGATCCTGACCATGACGATGTCCTTCACCGGTTACCTGCTGCCGTTCGACCAGCGGGCCTACTGGGCGACGATCGTCGGCGTCAACATCAACGGCACCGGCCCGCTGCTCGGCCCCTATCTGAGCGACTTCCTGCGAGGCGGCTCGGAATTCGGAGCGACGACGCTGTCGCGCTTCTATGCGATCCACATGCTGCTCGTGCCCGGCCTGATCGCCGCGCTGCTCGGCGCCCACCTTTACCTGGTGGCAAAGCTCGGCACAACGGCCCCGCCCTGGAAGCCAACCCGAGTCGCCCGAAGAGCTCCGCAAGGCTGAGGTCTAGGACAGGATGAATCAGCGCGAGAAGGAGGAGTACCTCCGCGGGTACGCGATCCTGAAGGCCAAAGGCAAGCCGTTCTTCCCCTACGCCGTGGCCAAGGACGCCGCCATGGCCTGCGTCGTGATGGCCGTGATCATCACCATGTCGCTGGTCCTCGGCGCCGAGCTCGGCTCCAAGGCCAACCCGACTACGACCACCTACGTACCTCGGCCTGAGTGGTACTTCTTCTTCCTGTTCGAGGTCCTGCGCGTGATCAAGCCGCCCGCACTGGTCGGCCTGGCGACGATCGGCGTGCCGACCATCTGCATGATCCTGCTGTTCCTGCTGCCCTTCTATGACCGTGGGCCTGAGCGCCGCCCTGAGCGCCGCCCGGTGGCGACGATCACGGGAATCGCGGTGATCGTGGCGATGGGCTACCTGACCTACTCGGGAGCCAATGCCGGCTCCCCGACGGCGATCGAAATGGCGACCCCGACGGCTGTTGTGCAGGCCGGCGGCGCCACCCTTGCGCAATATGAAGCCGGCCGCAAGGCGGTGGCCCAGTCGGGCTGCCTGGCCTGTCACAAGATCGGCGAGAACGGCAACGCCGGGCCTGGGCCGAACCTGACCAAGATCGCCAACCGCCTGCCACGGCAGGCGATCGCGCGCACGCTCGTGAACCCGACCGCGCCGATGCCGTCGTTCAAGAACCTTCCTCCGCAGAAGTTCGAGGCGATCGTCAACTTCCTCTCGCAGCTCAAGTAGTCCGCCAATGGCCGCCCGTCAGGGAGCCGGCGCACCACACGGCGGGGCGGCGCCCGGCTCCTCTCCGCAGGACGGCAGGCTCGAGGCGCGCCAGGTCCGCGCGATGTTCGACCGGATCGCCGGGGTCTATGACCTTCTGAACACGGCCATGACGGCCGGCCTTCACCACCGCTGGCGCGAGCGGGCAGCCGACCTGGCCGAGGTCGGCCCGGGCAACCGCGTGCTCGACGTGGCGACCGGCACCGGCGACCTCGCGCTGGAGCTGGCACGCAGAGTCGGTCCGAGCGGCGAGGTGATCGGCAGCGACTTCGCGGAGGGGATGCTCGACCGTGCCCGCACGAAGGCGCCCGCCGCGGGACCCTCCGCCGCGCGGCCCCGCTTCGAATGGGGCGATGCGATGGACCTCCCCTACGAGGACGACTCCTTCGACGCCGCGACGGTCGGCTTCGGTGCACGGAACTTCGATGATCTCGGCCGCGGCCTCGCCGAGATGGCTCGTGTCGTCCGGCCCGGCGGGAAGGTCGTGGTGCTCGAGATCACCACGCCGACCCGGCCGCCCCTGTCGCTGTTCTACCGGCTGTGGTTCGACCGGCTCGTCCCGGCACTGGGCTTTCTCACCGGCAGACTCGAGGCCCGCCGCGCGAACGGGCGAGCCCCCGGTGAGGTCTCGATCTCCGACGCCTACACCTACCTGCCCAACTCGGTCAAGCGATTCCCCGGCCCGCAGGCGCTTGCCGGCGAGCTCGAGCGGGCCGGCCTGTCGCATATCCGCTACCTGCTGATCGCCGGCGGGATCGTCGCGATCCACGCGGGCACCGTCGGCGGCGAGGATCAGGGATGAGCTCCGCCGATGCGATCACCACCGATGGCCCGTCACGCGAGCTGGACGGCCTCGACGCGATCATGGTCCGCGGTGGGGAGACCCTGCGGGGGAGGATGGAGCGCACCGAGGAGCACCTGATGCGCGTGACCGCCGATGCCGGCGAGCCGCTGGGGCTGCATGCCAATGCCACCGTGGCGGCCGGCGGCAAGCGACTTCGCCCACTGCTGGTGGTGCTGGCCGCCGAGTCGCGCCGGTGGCCCCGCGCCCGTTGCCGACGGGGAGGAGCGTCTGCTGCGGGCCGCCGTGGCGGTCGAGCTGGTGCACTCCGCCACGCTGGTTCACGACGACCTGATCGACGGCGCCCAGCTGCGGCGCGGTCGTCCGACCGTGGCAGCCACGGCCGGACGGCAGTTCGCCGTCGCGACCGGTGACCTGCTCTTCTCGCGGGCCTTCGCGGAGCTGGCCCGCAACGAGGATGCGGCCCAGCTGCAGGCGCTCTCGGAGGCCAGCTCGGCGCTAGCCGAAGGGGAGCTGCTGCAACGCGAGGACGCCTTCGCGGCGCACGTCGCGGTCGAGCGCTACCTGCGCCGCTGCGAGCTCAAGACCGCCGCCCTGTTCGAGGCCGCCTGCCGGCTGGGCGCACTGACCTCGGCCGACGGGTCGGATGCCCTGGCCGATGCGCTGGGCGCCTTCGCGCGCCGCATCGGACTGGCCTTCCAGCTGCTCGACGATATCCTGGACGTCTCCGGGCCGGTCGAGCGGACGGGCAAGTCGCGGGGCACCGATCTGCTCGACGGGACCGTCACCCTGCCCTTCATCCTTGCCCGCGAACGGGAGCCAGAGCTGGCGGAGGTCGACCTGCGCTCGCTCACCGGGCCGGGCGGGACCGAGAAGATCGAGGCGCTCTGCGAGCGGATCGCCGCGACCGGGGCGCTCGAGGAGGCCCGCGAACGGGCGCTGGCCTTCGTCGCCGAAGCCAAGGCGTCACTGCCGGCACTGCTGCCGGACGGGCGCTCGCTGCTGCTGGAGCTGGTCGCCGACGCGGTGGTCGAGCGCTATCGCTGAGCTAGAAGTCGCTCGGGAGAATCAGGTCGGCGTCCAGGGCCCGTGCGAAGAACTCAATTTCCTCGGACATGTTGGCGTGCGTCATGCGACGCAGATCGCCGAGCAGGGCGCTGGAGCCACGGTCGAGCTCGTCGTCCAGACGTTCGACCGAGGCCTGATCGAAGACTCCCTCGCGACGCGACTCGCACTCCGGGCAGCGCAGCACGATGCGCCAGTGGCGCGGGCCTTCCTCGGACCAGTCGAGCGGGTAGACCAGCTCGCCGGTGCAGTGGAAGCAGACGTGCAGCAGCCCGGGCGAACCGTTGATCTCTGAGGCGCTTCCGTGCTCGCCGGAGACGACGTCGATCTGTTCTGAGCCGGGCAGCGGCAGGCGCTGCTGGATGTCGGGATCTTTTTTGGAGTCCATTCGCTTTCCCGAACGTCATCGACCCCAGAGCGGGTGGCCTTTAGCTCGCAGTGAAACCTCAGCACGGTGGTAGGTTCACCGCTCTGATGCCCAAACAGCTTCGCCCGATCGGTCCCGAGGACCGTCTCAGCCTCGTCGACCACCTCGACGAGCTGCGTACGAGGCTGATCATCTGTGGCGCCGTGCTGGTCGTGGCCTTTGCTTTCACCTTCTGGCAGAACCACGAACTGCTGCGGATCATCAACAAACCGCTGACGACGCAGACGACCAAACAGGCCCTCAAGGGACAGGGCACCGTGGGTCAGGCGGTGCTGGCCCAGCAGGCGATCCTGAAAACCACCAGGGACACCCAGCGGGCGTTGAAGGCGCTGGCCGCTCCCGGCAGCGGGCTCTCGGCCCAGACCCGTGCGCAGCTGCCGCCGTTGATCAGCGCGCTGCACGACGACATCGCCCGCATCCCCCGCGTCCCGAAAGGTCAGCCGCCGACGGTCCTGGGGGTCGGCGAGGCCTTCACCACAACGCTGACCGTGTCGTTGTATTTCGCCCTGATCATCTCGCTGCCGGTGCTGCTCTACCAGCTGTTCGCCTTCATCGTCCCGGCGCTGAAGCCGAACGAGCGCCGCGCCGCCGCGCCGCTGCTGATCGCCGTCCCGTTCCTGTTCGTGATGGGGGTCGCCTTCGGCTACTTCATCGTGCTGCCCGCCGCTGTTCGCTTCTTTGTCAACTTCAATGCCAGCGAGTTCAACAGCCTCGTGCAGGCCAGCCAGTTCTACAGTTTCGCGGCGACCATCCTGCTGGCGATGGGGATCTTCTTCCAGGTGCCCGTCCTGATCCTCGGAGCCACCCGCCTCGAGCTGGTCACCCCGGCCCAGCTGCGCAAAGGCCGGCGCTACGCGATCGTCGCCTGCGCGGGCGTCGCGGCGTTCCTGCCGGGCGATGCGATCACGCTGCTGCTGGAGACGGTGCCGCTGTATCTGCTGTTCGAGGTGAGTATTCTGATTGCAGCCATTCTCGTGCGTTCGACAAGGCGTCGGGCTGAGAAGGCGGAGCGAGCAGCAAAAGCCGGAGAGGGCAAGGGTGAGGGAATTCCCTCGGATGATCCCGAGCCACAAGCGGATCACACCGAGGACCCAACCGTGCAGCAGATAATCGACCACGTAGACGACGAGCTGTCCTGATGCTGTTCGACCTGAGAGGACGCCACCGGCGGCGGCTGGTTCGCGTGATCTACATCGGCCTGGCCGTGCTGATCGGGGTCGGCCTGGTCGGCTTCGGCATCGGCGGCGGCCTCGGCGGCGGCGGCATCTTCAACGCCGCCAGCTCCACCGAAGGCTCCGGCGGGGCGAGCTTCGCGGCGCAGGTCAAGAAGTACCGCAAGGAGACCCAGACCCAGCCGAAGAACCCGGCCGGCTACGAACAGCTCGCCAAAGCCCTGCTCCACGAAGCGGGCGGCGAAGCGTACACGACGTCCTCGGGCACGGTGACCAAGAAGGGCAAGGAACTGTTCCGCGAGGCCTCCGAAGCATGGACCAGCTATCTGGCCCTGAACCCCGCCAACCCGAACAACGAACTGGCAACCCTGATCGTCCGGATCTATGGCGAAGAAGGCCTCAACGAACCGGCCAAAGCGGTCGAAGCTCTGCAGATCGTGATCCCGAAGCGGCCCAACAGCGCCGCCCTGTATTCCCAGCTGGCGGAGTTCGCCTACAAAGCCAAGAACCAGCGCGTCGGCGACCTGGCGGCGGCGAAGGCCGTCGCCCTGGCCCCCGCGACGGACAGGGCGCGGATCAAGAAAGAACTTGAAGAAGTCCGCAAGAACCCCAACGGCGGGCAGTCCTACGTGACCACCACGAACGGGAAAACCTACCAGGTCAAAAAGGCCCCGAACGGCGAATTCACGGGCACCCAGATCACGAGCACCCCGGCCGCGACGACGACCACCGGCACGAGCTCGACGTCGACAAAATAGGCGCTCGCGTGACGGGCGGCGCAATCCCCACGGGCGCCCCCGACAGCAGCCTGCCCGCGGGCTACACGGCTCGGCTGCTGGTTTCCTGCGCGGACCAGCCGGGGATCGTCGCGGCCGTGTCGGGTTTCCTGTTCGCCCACCGGGCCAACATCGTCTCCTCGCATCAGTACTCCTCTGATCCAAGCGGTGGCCGGTTCTTCCTGCGGACCGAGTTCTTCCTTCCGCCCGGAGAGGATGTCGAGCAGCTGCGGGATGCCTTCGGCAGCGAGGTGGCGCAGGGCTTCGGGATGACATGGGAGCTCCGTCGCTGGGGTGAGCGCCGGCGCATGGTGATCCTGGTCTCGCGCTATGACCACTGCCTGCTTGACCTGCTCTGGCGTCGCAAGCGCGGCGAGCTGGAGGCCGACGTGCTGGCGGTCATCGCAAACCATCCCGACCTCGGCCCGGAGGTCACCGCGGCAGGCATCCCCTTCCACCATGTGCCGGTCGGCGATGGCGGAATGGAGGCAGCGGAGCTCCAGATGCTCGAACTGCTGGGGGAGGACGTCGAGCTGCTGGTGCTGGCCCGGTACATGCGGATCCTCAGCGGGGACTTCCTCGCCGGCATCGGCGCGCCGGCGATCAACATCCACCACTCCTTCCTTCCCGCCTTCGCGGGCGCCAGCCCCTACTCAAGGGCCCATGAACGAGGGGTCAAGCTGATCGGGGCGACCGCCCACTACGTGACCGAGGACCTCGACGACGGGCCGATCATCGAGCAGAACGTGCTGCGGGTGGACCATCGCCAGAGCCCCGAGGAGCTCGAGCGCCTGGGTCGCGATGTCGAGCGCCTGGTGCTGGCCCGCGCGGTGGAACTGCACCTCGAAGACCGCGTGATCGTGGACGGCCGGCGCACCGTTGTCTTCTGAGGGCGCCGCTCGGGCGCCGCTCGGGTAAAATCACCGCCGTAGCCGGCAGACCCTCGCCGGCGCGCTCACGGGCCGTTAGCTCAACCGGCAGAGCAGGGGCCTCTTAAGCCCAAGGTTCCGGGTTCGATTCCCGGACGGCCCATCTCTCACGACGCCTCCCGCCGGCTCCAGGGCCGGCGCGGCTATTCCTCGCAGGGTTTCATCGAGGAGACCAGCACCACCGGCGGCGCCTTGACGTGGTTGAACTGCATGTAGACGCAGCCGATCCGCTTGCCGGCCGCATCCTCCACCAGGTAGGCGAACCTGAGGTTCTCGTTCGAGCCGAGGATGCTGTCCATCTGACCCGCGGCGATCGTCCGCCGCTCGTGAAGTTCGGCGCAGGTCGCTTTGCACTGGATGAAATGGACCGTCGCAGAGGTGTCGTTCTTGATCGGAACGATCACGAACGGGCTCTTGCTGGGTCCCGGAGTCGTGGTGTCGGCCTGCTTCGCGGAGCTGCCGCACGCCGCAAGGACGGCCGAGAGCATCACTGCTGCGGTGGCCCACCTTTTCATCGTGTCCCCCAGAAGATCGTCGTTTTCCCCGCGCGGAGTCTACCCTTCGCCCGATGGCCGCCCTCAGCGAACTCCCGCGGATGTCCTTCGCCGCCGGTGAGGACTGGGAGAGGTGGCTGGAGGAGAACCATCTCGATTCGGACGGGCTGTGGGTGGTGATCGCCAAGAAGGGCAGCACGGTCGAGAGCGTCCGCTACCCCGAGGTGCTGGACACGGCGATCTGCTTCGGCTGGATCGATGGGCGCCGGGAAGCGCTCGACGAGTGGCGCTTCCTGCAGCTGTTCACGCCGCGGCGACCCCGCAGCCGATGGTCGCGGATCAACCGGCATAAGGCGGAGGCCCTGATCGCCGCGGGCCGGATGCGCCCGGCGGGCCATGAGGAGGTCCAGCGGGCTCGCGCCGACGGCCGCTGGGAGAGCGCCTACGAGGGGCAGGCCTCGGCCGCCATACCCGAGGACCTGCAGCGCGAGCTCGATCGCCATCCCGCGGCCGCCACGTTCTTCGCCGGGCTCAGCGCGCAGAATCGCTACGCCTTCATCTACCGGTTGAACGACGCCAAGAGACCCGAGACCAGGGCCCGAAAACTGGAGCGGTTCGTGGCGATGCTCGAGGCGGGCGAGAGCTTCCACCCGTAGGGCCGGTGGGCGGCGTCTTGCAGCGGAAGCGATCGCCGCTGCAGCGAGTTAATCCCCTGAACCCAATCGCGCCCGAGCACGGACTTCGGGCCTTCCCTCGTCCCCGAAACACAAGGATGGCGCTGCAATGAGTCAAAGAGTGCTGGTGACCGGCGGGGCCGGATTCATTGGATCGCACGTGGTGGAGCTGCTGCTGGCGGACGGTCACGAGGTGGTCGTCTACGACGCGTTGGTGGAGCAGGTGCACAGGGGCGCGGGCCCGGTCCACGTTCCCGCCGACGCCGGTTCGTGCGGGGCCAGATGACGGACCGGGACGCGCTCGTGGACGTGCTGGACGGGGTCGACGCTGTGATGCACCTCGCGGCCGAGGTCGGCGTCGGGCAGTCGATGTATGAGGTCTCTCGCTATGTCGATGCCAACACCAGCGGCACCGGCGTTCTTCTTGACGTGATCGCCAACGGCGAAGCCGAGGTCGGCCGCATCGTCGTCGCCTCCTCGATGTCGATCTACGGGGAGGGCGCATACGCAGTGCCCCGAGCACGGTCTCAGCTATCCCGGTCTTCGCTCCGCTGAGCAGCTCGGCGAACGACGCTGGGAGCTGTCGTGCCCCACCTGCGGCCAGACGCTCCTACCGGTCGGAACCCCCGAGGACAAGCCGCTTCGTCCGACCTCGGTCTATGCGATCTCGAAGATGGACCAGGAGCTGCTGTGCCTGTCAATCGGCGCCGCGTATGACATCGGCGTGGTCGCGTTGCGCTACTTCAACACCTACGGTCCGCGCCAGGCGCTCTCGAATCCCTACACCGGCGTCGCCGCGATCTTCGGCGGCCGGCTGCTGAATGGCCGCCCGCCGATTGCCTTCGAGGACGGCCGGCAGCTGCGCGACTTCATCCATGTCAAGGACACCGCACGCGCGACCGTGGCCGCCCTGTACTCCACCAGCGCCGTGGGCGAGGCGATCAACGTCGGTGTCGGCGATCCACTGACCGTCACCGATGTCGCCGGCGCGCTGGCGAGTGCACTGGGCGTCGAGGTGGAGCCGGAAATCACCGGTACCTCGCGGGCTGGTGACATCCGTCACTGCTACGCCGATATGAACAGGGCGGCCGAGCTGCTGGACTTCAGGCCCGAAGTGACGTTCGAGCAGGGCGTGGCGGAGCTGATCGAATGGATCTCCGAGCAGACCGCCGATGACAACGTCGAGCAGGCACAGCGCGAGCTGACCAGCCGCGGGCTGGCGCGTTAGGCATGCCCGACTGGCTACTGGTTCCCTACGGCCTGACCCAGGCCGTCTATCTGGGCTGCCTGCTCGTGGTGTTGTGGCTCTACACCCGCAAGGTCGACCTTGTCGACACGACGCCGGAGGTATTTGCCGACGGCGCCCGGCGGCTGCGCGCGGACCGTTCCGGTCCTCCCGCCGATCCCGACGAGATCATCCTGCTCTACCCGGTGCTCGACGAGCTCGAATCCACGATGCGCACGACGATGCTGGGGCTAGAGCGGGCGGAGTTCCCCGGGGGCAGGCGGCGGGTGATCGCGATCCCCAATGACAACGATCACGAGACGATCGCGGCGCTGCGCAACATCCAGACCGAATGCTCCTTCCTCGAGATCATGCCGATCCCGAGCACCGACGATCCGTCATGGGACGTCGTCTGGCGGGCCTGGGAGGCGAACGACAAGGCGTACTGGTGGCACACCGGCAAGCGCCGGCGGGAGCGCGCGCTGCCGCCGAAGAAGACGCGCCAGCTCGTCTATGCCTTCTACACGCTGGCGCCGCAGTCCCCGGATGCCCTGCTCTCCTACACCGACGCCGACAGCGTCGTTCCGGAGGACTACTTCCGTACGGCGGTCGTCGGGATGCGCTCCTTCGATGTGATCCAGAACACGAATGTGGCGGGCAACCTGCTCGGATCCTGGGCCTCGACGATGTTCGCGATGGACCACATGTCCTGGGACGGCAGCCTCTATCAGCACATGTCGGCCGATGGCCGCCATCCCTACTACGTGCTGGGCAAGGGCCTGTTCTTCCGCGTCTCGGACCTCGTCGAGCTCGGTGGCTTCAACCCGTGGCTGACGATCGAGGATCCCGAGGTCGGCATGCGCCTGTGGACGAACGGCCGGCGCTTGGGAGTCGTCCGCAGTCCGCTGATCGAGGAGGTGCCCGACACCTTCGGCCGCGGGGTCACCCAGCGCAAGCGTTGGGTCGCCGGCTTCTTCCAGTCGCTGGGCGCGCCGCTGACGCTGATGGGCATGAGGCGCAGCCAGCGCATGCGGGCTCGCCTGAACCTGGTGCCGTGCATGTCGCTGATGATCAGTCCGCTGGGCATCGCCCTCGGGGCGGCGGTTCTCATCGAGACGATCACCTCCAGCAAGCGCGTCGTCGACTTGCCCCTCGAGGTGCTCTCGATCGTGACGATCCTCGCGACCCTCATGGTGATCGGCATCTGCCAGTTGGGCGCCCTGCGTCAGAGCGGGCTGGTGCTGCGGGCCAAGCGGGACCGCGCACGATTCATGTTCCGCGTCAATCCGCTGTTCCTGTTCGGCTACTGGCTGTGGTGGTCGGTGCCGATGGTGATCGGCTTCGTGATGTTCCTCCGCGACGGCGGCCAGCGCTGGGAGCGTACGACGAAGATCGACGCCAATCACAACCTCGTGCGCGAGACGGTGCCCCAGGACGACCGCGTCGAGGTCGGCTGAGCGGCGGCTCAGCGCCCGGCGGCGTGAGCGGCGAGGGTACTGTCAAACCATCCGCAGCGCAGGCTCTCGCGCCCGGCGGTCTGCCCGTTGATCACGGGGATGCCCATGCCGTCGAGGGTGACGTCGCTGGGGTGCTCGCAGTAGATGTCAAAGGGCTTGCCTCGCACACGCAGCTGAAGCGTCGGCCAGCCCTTTGGCCGCCCGTCCTCCCAGCGCTCGCGGGTGGCGCTGCGCGCGTCGCGTGTCAGCGAATCCAGCGTCGCGGAGTCAGCCTGGTCCTCGGGTCCTGCGAGGGGAGCAAGCAGGGCGGCGAACTCGGCGATCAGCCGCGCGTCCCCGCCGGCGCCACTGGTGCGATCCCCATCGCTGGCCATGGCTAGTCCTCCCTCTCGTTGCGCCCACCGGCTGATGGGCGCTGTGAACAAGTTGTACTCGCCTGCCACCGCATAGTCCAGGCAGCACTCACGCGATCGCGCATGAGCCCCTATCGAGCGCGATCAGGGCCTGCTTTAGCCCACGGCCGGGGAGGGTCTCTTCGTCCAGGTCCGGTTGGGTCTTGGCTGTCTCTCCCACGGTTCCCCGGGGAGATAATCACGCCCGGCGGCGGCTAGACCGCGACGGGCTCGCGCGGGTTCTCGGTACCGGCGCGGGGGCGGGAGAACTGGATGCCCTCGTCCTCGAGTGGGCCGCGGCGCAGGAGCCTCACGTCCAGCGGATAGTTCTGGTTCAGCCGCCAGGGTGAGCGCGAGCCCTGCCTGGGCAGCTCGGCGATGGCACGCAGCACATAGCCCGATTTCAGATCCAGGAAGGGCTCGGTGGGCTCCTCGGCCCCGGGCCCGATGGGCGTGCACCGGGTGTATCCGTTGGCGTCCATGTGGTTGAGCATCCGGCAGACGTACTCGGCGACCAGATCTGCCTTGAGCGTCCAGGAGGCGTTGGTGTAGCCGAGCGTCAGGGCCAGGTTGGGGATGCCGCTGAGCATCATGCCCTTGTAGCCGATGGTCTGACCCAGGTCGATCGACCGCCCGTCGACGCTGACGGCGACGCCACCGAGCGCCTGCAGGTTCAGGCCGGTCGCCGTGATGATGATGTCCGCCTCAAGCTCGGCGCCCGACTCCAGCAGGACGCCCCGTGCGGTGAAGCGCTCGATGCGGTCGGTCACGACCGAGGCCCGGCCTCTGGAGATCGCCGCGAACATGTCTCCGTCGGGCACGAAACAGACGCGCTGGTCCCAGGGCTGATAGGTGGGTTTGAAGTGGGTGTCGACGTCATAGCCGTCCGGCAGGCGGGCCTCGACGCCGTGGCGCAGCAGCCTGCGAACGAGGCCCGGGGCGCTGCGGCTGAGCTTGTAGAAGCCCAGTCCCATGAGCACGTTCTTCCAGCGAATGATCGAATAGGCCGCCCGTCGCGGCAGCGTGCGGCGCAGGACGTCGGCCAGCCGGTCGCGGGCCGGCAGGGACAGGACGTAGCTGGGCGAGCGCTGAAGCATCGTCACGTGGGCGGCACGGCCGGCCATCGACGGCACGAGCGTGACGGCGGTGGCGCCGCTGCCGATCACCAGGACCCGCTTGCCGTCGTAGTCCAGATCCTCGGGCCAGTGCTGCGGGTGCACGAGCTGTCCCTGATAGGCGTCGATGTCCTTGAAATCGGGGGTGAAGCCCTTGTCGTAGCGGTAGTAGCCGGTGCAGCCGTAGAAGAAGGAGCAGCTCAGCGTCGAGCGCTCGCCGTCGGCCTGGCCGTCGGTCCGTTCGAGCTCGACGCTCCAGCGGCCCTCATCGGATGACCACTGCGCGGAGATCACCCTCGTGGAGAAGCGGATCTGCTCCGCGACGCCGTGCTCCGCTGCGGCCTGGCGGATGTAGCGGCGGATCGACTCCCCGTCGGCGATCGCCCTGGCCTCCTCCCAGGGCTTGAAGGAGTAGCCCAGCGTGAACATGTCCGAGTCCGAGCGGATGCCCGGGTAGCGGAACAGGTCCCACGTGCCGCCGATCGACTCGCGGGCCTCGACGATCGCAAAGCTCCGGCCGGGGCACTCACGGCGCAGGTGGCACGCCGCGCCGATGCCGGAGAGCCCGGCGCCCACGATCAGGACATCCACGTGCTCGCTGGCGGCCTGGCTCATCCTCTTCAGGGTATCTCAGCCGGGAGGGCCGCCGTTGAAGCCTGGGAGCGTCGGCCCTTCGGCGGAGCGGCTCGAGCCCTGTCGTTCGCTGTAGAGCACCGCGAATGACCCGTCGGCTGTGGAGGCGCTCGAGGGCGTTGCCAACGCCAGGGTGGCGGCTCCCGCATCGGCGGCGGAGATCGCCGTCGTCCCCTCCAGCTCCAGGGCGGTCGTCCCCCAGCTGCCGCTCGGGAGCGTGGCGGTGTCGGCGCCGATGGTGGCCGTGGCGTCGGTGAACCGCACGCGGCCGAAGTCGGCCAGCGGCAGAGTGCGGCAGTTGTTGTTGGTGGTGCAGACCGACGGCGCCTCGACGATCCACTCGGCCGAGCTCACATCGACGCTTGAAAGGCGGACGGTGCGCGACGTGCGGGCTCCGGTGGTGAGGTCGCGGATGCCCAGGGTCGCGTCGGAGCCGATCACGGTCACCGAGGCGGTGATCCTGTCGCCGGGGTGGACCGTCACCTTCAGGGATCTCGGTGCGGCCGGCAGGAGCTCCACCCACGATGAGTAGACGGCCCGGCCCCCGCGGGTGCAGTCGGAGTCCGTGCCGATCTGCTCGAGCGATTTGGCGTTCTGGCGGTAGCCGCCCAGCCCCACCCATACGGCCGAGTAGCTGGCCTGCCCGGCGGTGCAGCTGACGGTCGGCTCGACCCACGTGCCGGAGACGCTGCGCATCCGTTTGCCGGACTTCGGCGCCACCACATAGCCGGCCCAGTTGCTCGAGACCGAGGTGGCCGCCGATGCACCGGCCGGCAGACCAAGGGCCAGGGCCGCGATCGTGGCGGCGCTGCGTAGGAGAAGCGTTCGTTTCATGGCCCGAATACTTGCGCCCGGTCCTTAGGGTTTCCTCGGAGGGTCCTAAGGACTTCGTAGGAGGGCCGGGCGGCGCTCAGGCGCTGGCGAGGCGGCTGGCGGCACCGCCGATCAGCGTGTCGCGTCCGGCATCGGTCCAGATCACCTGGTCGCGGCCGGGGCCGACACCGATCAGGGTCACCGGAGCGCCGGTGTGCTCGGCGATGTAGTCGAGGTACTCGCGGGCCGCCTGGGGCAGGTCGGACAGGGTGCGACACTCGCCCAGGTCCTCCTTCCAGCCGGGCAGCTCGGTGACCTTGCCGACGCTGTGGTGGAGAACCGTCTGGTGGTAGGGGAAGTCCTCGAACTCGGCGCCGTCGGATCCCATGTAGCTGGTGCAGACGCCGATCCGGTCGAGGCCCGAGAGGACATCCAGCTTGGTCAGCACGAGGGCCGTCATGGTGTTCAGCCGGGAGGCATAGCGAAGGGCCACCAGGTCCAGCCAGCCGGTGCGCCGCGGCCGCCCCGTTGTGGTGCCGAACTCGCCGCCCCGCTGGCGGATCGTCTCGCCCGTCTCTTCGTGGAGCTCCGACGGGAACGGGCCGGCGCCGACACGGGTCGTGTAGGCCTTGGAGATGCCCCAGATTTCATCGATCGCCTTGGGGCCGATGCCACTGCCGACGCAGGCTGCGCCGGACAGCGGGTTGGATGAGGTGACGAACGGATAGGTGCCGTGGTCGATGTCCAGCATCGCTCCCTGGGCTCCCTCGAGGATCACCAGTTCATCCGCGTCGAGCAGCTCCCACATCAGCTTGGAGGTGTCGGCGATGTGTTTCTCCAGGCGGTGACCGAAGGTCAGGTATTCCTCGGTCATCGTGTGCAGGTCAAGGGCCGGGTCCTTCTCGAACGGCCGCAGCGAGAGCCGCTTCGGCTCCATCGCCGCGACGATCTTCTTCTTCAGGATCTTCTCGTCCAGCAGGTCCTGCACGCGGATGCCCAGGCGGGCGGCCTTGTCGGCATAGCAGGGGCCGATGCCCCGGCGGGTGGTGCCGATCTGAAGCTTGCCCAGTTTCGACTCGCCGGCCGAGTCCAGCAGCAGGTGGTAGGGCATGATCAGGTGCGCGTTGGCCGAGATCCGCAGGCCGCCGGCGTCGATGCGGCGCGAGCGCAGCCCGTCCAGCTCCTCGATCAGCACCTTCGGGTCGATCACCACGCCGTTGCCGATCACGCAGCGCTTGCCCGGATAGAGGATGCCCGATGGGATCAGGTGGAACTTCCACTCCGTGTCGCCGCGGACGATCGTGTGACCGGCGTTGTTACCTCCCTGAAAGCGCACGACGGCGTCGCCGTGTTCGGCCAGCAGATCGGTGATCTTGCCCTTTCCCTCATCGCCCCACTGGGCGCCGACTATGACTATGCCCGGCATGGACAGTGCAGTTTATGCAGGGCTGGGGAGGTGTCCGGTCCGGGGGCGTATCTCGAAGCGCTTGTCCTCGCCGTAGAGCGGGATCAGGTCGCCGCAGATCTCCACCAGCCGGGAGACCGTTCGAGCGCCCAGACGCTCGGACAGCTCGTCCGGCATCAGGTTGGTCGTGGCGATGATCGCCTTCTCGGCCTCATAGCGGGCGTTGACGATCGAGTAGAGCTGCTCGAGCACCCACTCGGTCTGGTTCTCGGCCCCCAGGTCGTCCAGGTGGAGCAGGTCAACCGCCGTCAGGCGGTCCATGAAGTCGACCATCCCGGCCTCGGAGTCCATCGATTCGCGCAGCAGGTTCAGCAGCCGGGGCAGCGAGTAGATCGCCACCGAGCGTCCAGCGTCCAGCGCCGCCTTGGAGACCAGCATCGCCAGGGTGGTCTTGCCGGTCCCCACGTCGCCCTGGATCCACAGCCCCTTGCCGGCGTCAAGATTGGCGGCGACCGCCTGTACGTAACGGCGGACCGTCCGGATCTGGTCGGGTGCGGTCCGGGCGATGTCGCTGACCGGCGGGCGCTCGAAGGAAACGCCCCGGTAGCGCCGCGGGATCCTGCCGGCCAGGCTCCTGGTCCGGGCGCTTGAGATCCGCGCCGCCCGGCAGGCACAGTCGGAGGCCGTGTTGGTCTGCTCATCGATCAAGAAGCCGCCGCCATCGCACAGACCCAACGGGCAGGAGGTGGGGCTCAGGTTTCCCTCGCCGGCGATGACGATCGGATCGCTCATTCGTCTGCGTAGCGCTGTTCGCCGGCGTAGTTCATGAACTTCGGATACTCCTTCTGGAAGGTCAGCGTGACTTTGCCGACGGCCCCGTTGCGATGCTTGGCGATCAGCAGATCGGCCTCGCCGGGACGCTCGGAGTCCTCGTTGTAGTACTCGTCCCGGTAGATGAACATCACCAGATCGGAGTCCTGCTCCAGGTTCCCCGACTCCCGCAGGTCTGACAGCTGGGGCTTCTTGTCGGGGCGGGTCTCCACGGCGCGGCTGAGCTGCGATAGGGCGATCACCGGCACACCCAGCTCGCGGGCCAGGATCTTCAGCCCGCGGCTCAGCTCGCCGACGGCCGTCACGCGGCTGTCATAGCGGCTGTCCGTGCGCATCAGCTGCAGGTAGTCGATGATGATCAGCCCCAGGCCGCCCTCGCACTGGTTGTGCAGGCGCCGCGCCTTGGCCCGGATCTCGAGCATGCCGACGTCACTCGAATCATCGACCCACAGCGGCGCGGCAGCCAGTCGCTGGCTGGCGCTGAGGATCTTCGGCCAGCGCTGCTCGGCGACCCGGCCCTTGCGCAGCTCCTCGCCCTTGATCGAGGCCTGCGAGGCCACGAACCGCTGGGCCAGCTCGGCCTCCGCCATCTCCAGCGAGAACAGCGCCACCGGGCGGCCGTGCTTGACCGAGGCGTTTTCGGCGATGTTGCAGACAAGGGCGCTCTTGCCCATCGCGGGACGGGCCGCGATGATGATCAGGTTGCCCGGCTGAAAGCCGCCGGTGATCTCATCAAGGTCCTTGAAGCCCGACGGGGTCCCCGTCAGCGAGGTCCCCTCGAGCGAAAGCCTGTGCAGCTTGTCGAGCTCCTGGTGCAGCACGTCCTCGATCGGCTTGAAGTCCTGCTGGCGGTCGTCTCGGGCCACCTCGAGCATCGCCTTCTCCGCCTGCTCGACCAGCTCCCGCGGGGGGACGCCGTGTCCCAGGACGCTCTCCTGGATCTCATAGGAGGTCTTCAACAGGCGCCGCAGCAGGGCGTTCTCGCGGACGATCTGCGCGTAGCGGCGGGCGTGACCGGCCGCCGGCACGACGCCGGTGAGTTCGTCCACGGCCGCCTGGCCGCCGACATCGCTGAGCTTGCCCATCTGGCGCAGGCGGTCCGTGACGGTCAGCACATCGACCGGTTCGCTCTCCTCATAGAGCGCCAGCATCGCCTCGTAGATCGTCCCGTGGCGCTCGCGGTAGAAGTCGTCTCCCCGCAGGCCCTCTTCGATCACCAGCGCGTACAGCGAGCGGTCCGACAGCAGGATCGCCCCGAGCACAGACTGCTCGGCGTCGAGGTTGTGCGGAGGAGTGATTACTCCGCTCGGCGCCCCGTTGGCGCCGTTGGATGTCGAGACGACGCTCACGGCCATGGCTGCGCCGAGTCTAGATCGCCACCGGTCGGGGCTCGGAAGCACTCCCCGCTATCACGGAACATTTCGGCTGTCACGAACGCATGTTCGCAGGCGCCGGTGACGGACCGCGCGGGCCGGCGGGCGCCGGCCGGAGGGACTATTTCTTGGCCACGACCATGGTCTTGATGGTGGCGGTCACGTTGTCGACCACCTCTACCACGACCATGTAGGTGCCGACGCTCTTGATCGGCTCCGGCAGATGCACGTTCTTTTTGTCGATCCGCAGGCCACGTGCTTCGCGGATCGCCGTTGCGATGTCCTGTGCGGTCACCGAGCCGAACAGGCGGCCGTCGGCGCCGGCCTGCTGGGGAATCGTCAGCACTGTCCGGTTCAGCAGGTTGACGTTCTCCTGAGCTTTCTCGACGGCTTCACGGGCCATCCGCTCGTCGGCTGCCTGGCGTTGGCGGATCGTCTCGATCGCGCCCTTGGTCGCAGGCTGGGCCAGCTTGCGGGGCATCAGGTAGTTGCGCAGGTAGCCCTTGGAGACATCGACCACCTTCCCCTGCTCGCCGAGCTCGTCGACGTCCTTGAGGAGAATCGCTTCAGGCATCGCTAGTCCCGGCCGCGGTCGCCGCGCTCGCGACGAGGCCCGTCCTCACGGCCGCCCTCGTTGACGTAGGGCAGCAGCGCCAGCTCACGGGCGCGCTTGACGGCCGTGGCGATCTGCACCTGGTGGCGCCTGCAGGAGCCGGTGATGCGCCGAGAGCGGATCTTGCCCTTCTCGGAGATGAACTTGCGCAGCGAGACCACATCCTTGTAGTCGACCTGCTCGACCTTGTCCCGGCAGTGCTGGCATGGCTTTCGCCTGCCGCTCCCGGGGCCGCCGCGCTTGTCGCGCCGGCGGACCGGCTTGCCGCGACCGCGTGCCTTGGCCATCAGATGGCCCCGCCGCTAAGCGGGCATTCGGGGCCGGCTGAAATTGAAAACACTAAAGACCTCGCTGACTCACTAGAACGGAATGTCCTCGTCGGCTGTGCCGCCGGAGACCGGTGCGGCCTGGAAATCCCCTTCCTCGACGGGGATGTCGCTGCCTTTGGAGCCCCCGTTGCCCGCGAAGCCGCCCCCGTTGGAGCCATCTTCGCGCGAGCCCAGGAACTGCACCGAGTCGGCAATGATATCGATTGCCTGGCGCTTTGCGCCGTCCTGTGCCTCCCACTCGCGCCACTCGAGCCGTCCGTCGACCGCGATCGGCCGGCCCTTGGAGAGGTAGCGGGCGGCATTCTCGCCCTGCGCGCCCCAGACGGTGACGTCGAAGTAGTTGGGCTTGTCCTCCCATTCGCCGCTGCTCCCGTTCTTGCGCCGGGTGTTGCAGGCGACGCGAAGCTTGCAGACCGACGTGCCGCTCGGCAGCGAGCGCAGCTCCGGGTCGGCGGTCAGGTTTCCGGTCAGCACGACCCTGTTTATGTTTGTGGCAGCCACGGCTCCTCTTCCTTTCGGCTTGTTCCTCGTCCGGTAGCGGACCTCGGGCTCCGAGAGCCCAGGGCGCCGAGTCTAGACCGGGGTGGTGATGCGGCAGTCCTGCGAGGTCCCGGCGATCCCGCTCATTGCGAGGATCGCTTGCTCCGCGGTGAGGTGCGGAAGACCTCGTCCCAGTATGGCGCGCTGATCCCGAACCCCCGGGTGTCGTCCTGGAAGTGGTGGCGCATGTGGCGCTCGCGCAGCATCCGGCCGAGCCTGCCGTGCGGACGGAAGTGGTGCAGGTAGTAATGCATCATGTCGTAGACGAGATATCCCGCAAAGAAGCCCGCCCCGAGTCCCGGGGCGTAGCGGGAGCCCACGACCAGGTACATCACGCCGAACACGATCGCCCCCAGCGGGATGCTCACGGCGGGCGGCATGACCAGGCGCATCGGGTCGTTGGGGTGGTCGTGGTGGACGCCGTGGATGATCCAGTGCATCCGCGCGCCGAGGCCGTCCTCGGGCTCGAAGTGAAAGACGATCCGGTGCAGCCAGTACTCGAACAGGGTCCAGGTCGCGTAGCCGGCCAGGAACAGGATGATCGTCGAGGCCACGCTCACCTGCTCGAGGCTCCAGGCCCCCATCAGCAGGATCGCCGGCACGAAGATCAGGATCGGCACCACCGGGTGGACCCGCGAGAGGGCGTCGAGTACCCGCGACTCGAACATCGGCGGGGACGCCCGAAGCACGTCGGTGCGCTTGACGGACCCGTCATTCATGTCTTCGGTCCAGTCCATAAAGGCGATCTTATTACGCTCGGGGCAGATTCCCCGGCGTGGTGGAAAGCCGTCGGGAGGAGCTGCTAGGCGGGCTCGCCGACCGGGGCCTCGGAGGCCACCTCGGCCTCGGCCTCGGGTGCGGCGGGCTCGACCGGCGCCTCAGCCACGGGGGCGGGCTCGGCCGGCACATCGGCGGGCTCGGCGGGGGCCTCGACCGCGGGGGGCGCGACCGCGGTCTCGCCCGTCTCGGCCGGTGCGGCCGCGGCGCCGCTGCCCATGTTCGGAGCCTCAGGAACGCCGGGCGCGAGCTTGACGATCCGGAAGCGCAGCACCCCGTCGGTGATCCGCAGCGTGCGGTCCAGTCCGCTCAGCAGCGCGACCTCGCCGACGTGGAACTGGAACAGGTGGTACTCGGCGCTGGTCTTTTTCTCGATCGGGTAGGTCAGCGCTCGCTCGCCCCACTCGTCGTAGCGGGTCAGCTCGCCCTGAGCCTCGATCGCGGCGCGGGTGTCCGCGACGATCTTGCTCCGGGTCTCGGGCTCGGCCTGCATGTCTAGCAGGAGGACCAGGTCGTATGTGGGTGCGGGCAGGGTCATATGACGCGCTGCGGAAAGACTAGCGGGTCCGCGCTCGAGGGCGGCCGGTCCCCTACGGCGTCTCGGCCCGGGAGCGGCCCTTGGCACGGATGTCGGCCAGCTGCTCGTCGATCCAGTCGCCCGGGTCGCGCGAGGTCACGATCTCCACCAGGCCCTGCGCGCGGCGGCGGCGCTCGGCGCCGTCCATGGTCAGGGCGGCATAGATCGAATTGGCCAGCTCCTGGATGTCGAACGGGTTCACCGACAGGGCGAACTCGCCGAGCTCCTCATGGGCGCCGGTGTTCTCCGAGAGGATCGAGACGCCCTCGTGCTCGTTGACCAGCGGGCCCTCCTTGGCGACCAGGTTCATGCCGTCGAACATCGCGTTGACCAGCAGTACGTCGTAGTGCTTGTAGGCCGCCACGGCCTCCTCGAGGTCGTCGCGGAGCTTCAGCTGGATCGGCATCCAGTCGGGGGTCCCGTGACGGTGGTTGACCACCGCAACCAGTGCCTCGATCCGCTCGAGGTACTCCGCGTACTCGGGCACGTCGGTCCTGGACGGCATCAGCTGGGCGATGAAGGTGACCCGCTCGGTGAACTCGGGATGCTGCTCCAGGAACAGGTCGAACGAGGAGAAGCCGCGCAGCACGTTCTTGCTCAGGTCGGCCCGGTCCACACGCAGGATCAGGAAGTCGCGCCGGCGGCGCAGCAGCTCCTCCTCGAATTCGGCGACCCGCGTCCGCTGGGCGATCTGACGGGTCGCCGCATGGTCGATCGGCAGCGGGTAGGCACGCACCCAGATCTCGCGATCCCCGAAGCGGACCAGGCCGCGGTCGAAGTCGACGTCAAGGTCCATCAGGTCGCGGCAGCACTGCAGGAAGTTGTGGCGATAGGAGCGGGTGTGAAAGCCGATGATGTCGTTGGCCAACAGACCCGTGAAGATCTCTTCGCGGATCCGCGTCGGCAGCACCCGCCAGGCGTCCGGCTGGGTCCAGGGGATGTGGATGAAATGGTGCAGGAAGACGTCAGGCCTGGCCCGGCGCACCAGGTCGGGCAGCGTGTAGAGGTGATAGTCGTGGACCATCACCACCGGCTCCTCCACGCCCTCGAGCTCCTCCACGACCGCGCGGGCGAGGTCTTCGTTGACGACGTTGTAGCCGAACTCGAATGCCTCGACCTCCTCGCGTCGGATGTCCGGCGCATTGGAGAGATCCCACAGGTAGTGCTGGATGAACCACAGCATCGGGTTCGCGAACACGTTGTAGAAGCGGTCGTAGGCATCCGGGTCGGAGACGACCAGCCGGACCTCGTACTCGCCGCCGCCCGGGGAGCGGACCGGAAACGCTCTGCCGCCGTGCTCGCGCGAGACCTCGGCGTCGTACTCGTTCATCGCCGAGGCGATCCAGATCGTCTCGCGATAGGAGGCCAGGCCCGTCAGCGCCGTGACCAGTCCGCCCGAGCCCCGCTGCACCTCGCCGTCGGCCTGGAAGGTGACCGGGCCCCTGTTGCTGACCAGCACCAGCGGAGTCCGCTGGGCCGGCACCGGGTCAGGCCTCCTTCAGGCCGTTGAAGATCCGCAGGTAGTCCCGCAGGTAGCGGGGAGTCAGGAAATGCTGACGCACGTGCTCCTTGCCGCGGCGGCCCAGCGAACGGCCGAGCTCCGGGTCGCGCAGGATCTCAAGCGAACGGTCGGCGCACTGGTCGGCGCTCGAGACCAGGAACCCGGTGACGCCGTCCTCGATCTGAAGCGGAATGCCGCCCACGTTGCCGCCGACGAATGGCCGCCCCTTCCAGATCGCCTCAGACACCGTCAGGCCGAAACCCTCGCGGGTGGACTTCTGAATCAGCACGTCGGCATGCGACTGGAAGGCGTTGACCTCAATCGCTCCGACGTTGTTGAAGTTGTTGAGGATGTGCACGTCCGGGTCGCCGTCGGCGTGGGCGATCGTGGCGTTGAAGAAATCCCATCCCTCCGGGTCGTCGCTGGCCATCGAGCCGACCAGGGCCAGCTGCACCTCGGGCACCTTCTCCTTGACGATCCGGTAGGCGTCGATCACGCCCAGCGGGTCCTTCCAGGGGTCGAAGCGGGAGACCTGGCACATCAGGGGCCGGTCCACGTCGATGCCGAACTGCCCGCAGACGAAGGCCCCGTCCTCCGGCGAGAGGGCCATGTTCTTCGGGGTCAGCGGGTCGATCGCGGGGGGCACGATGTTGACATTGCCCTTCATCCCCGCCGGCGCGTACTCGGCCATGTGGAAAAGCGACTCGGGGTAGTCCTCGATGTAGGGCATCAGCTGCGAGATCGTGTCCGGGTTGGGCGTCGAGATGTCGATGTGGCAGCGCCACACCCAGCCCTTGGCCTTCTCCGGGACCAGCGTGTGCAGGGCCGCCGGCTGGGGGTCGTGGATCAGGCAGACATCCCAGCCGTCGCTGAGCTCGCGGGCGTTCATCTCGTTGAACCGCCGCCAGGTGTCCCACTGCTCGGAGTCGAGGTCCTGAGGCGCTCCCTGGAGGGCGTTGTGCATCAGCTTGGTCGCGTTGAAGAACTCTTCGCGGCCGTAGATCACATGCCACTCGCAATCCAGGCCGACGTCGCGCATCAGCGGGACCAGCGTGTAGAGGATCTCCGAGACCCCGCCACCGAAGGCCGTCGCCGAGACGTGGACCACCCGGTGGCCCTGCAGCGGCTCTGCCAGCTCGCGGATTTCGGCGATCAGCTCGCGGCCGCAGATATGCGTGTAGTCACTGAGGGACTTGGTTGCGACTGCCACGGGCTGGAGCACGCGGCCGGACGATATCTCAAGCGCCCCGGGATCGGCGCGCGAGCCGCCCCGGAGCTCCACGGCGAGCCGCCCGGCTGACTAAGGTCTAGACGAATGCTCAACGGGCGTCTCTATCGCGCGGCCTTCCTGCCTTTCCTGCTCGCCCTCGCCGTTGCCGCCTTCTCACTCGGCGGGCGGCCCGCGGCTCTCACCTCGACGCTGGCTCCCGACGCCTTCCAGGGCCCCAGAGCCTTCACCGAACTGAAGACCCTGCTGGCCGAGCACCCGCAGCGCCGGCCCGGCAGCAGCGGCGACGAGCACCTCGCCGCGGCGATCGCCTCCTCGCTGCGCGGCCTCGGCGGCACCGCCGGCGGCGGCTTCACCGTCCATGTCCGGCGCTTTGAAGGCCAGACGATCGACGGCGAGAAGAAACTGGAGACCGTGATCGCCGAGCGGCCCGGCTCGACCAGTGAAACGCCGATCCTGATCGTCGCCCATCGAGATGCGGCCGCTCCGGGCTCGGCGGCCGAGCTGTCGGGCACCGCCGCCCTGCTGGAGCTGGCCCGGGTGTTCGCCGCCCGCGAGACAAAACGGACGATCATCCTCGTCTCCACCAGCGGCGGCAGCGGCGGCAACGCCGGGGCGGGCGAACTCACATCGACGCTCGCCTCAGCGGGTATACACGGACCCTTCGACGCGGCCATCGTGCTGGGCGACCTGGCCTCTCACCGCGCCCGTCGGCCGTTCGTGGTGCCCTACTCCGACACCTTCGGCTCGGCTCCCCTGGCACTCCAGCGAACCGTCGAGGAGGCAATCAAAAGCGAGGCCGGCTGGGACCCCGGCGCGCCCAGTACCTTCGGGCAGCTGGCCCACCTGATGTTCCCCATGGCCGTCGGCGAGCAGGGGGTGCTGGGCGCCCAGGGGCTGCCCTCGGTGCTCGTCCAGGCGAGCAGCGAACGGGGCCCCGAACCAGGTGCGGCGGTGAGCATGGAACGCCTCGAAGGCCTGGGCCGGGCGGTCCTCAGCTCGGTTGACGCGCTGGACATCGCCCCCGACGTGTCACAGACCCCCCAGACCGGACTGCTGCTGCAGCGAAAGACCATGCCCGAGTGGGCCCTGCGCCTGCTGCTCGGGACGCTGCTGCTGCCACCCCTGGTGGCCGGCGCCGACGGGCTGGCCCGCCTGCGCCGCCGCCGCCAGCCGGTCGGGCGCTGGACCCTCTGGACGCTCAGCTGTGCGCTGCCGTTCCTGTGCTGCGCGGTGCTCTGCTGGCTGCTCGGGCAGCTGGGCATAATCGACGCCGCGCCGTCGGTCCCCGTGCCGCCGCGCGCCCTTCCCTTCGATGCGGCCGCCGGGACGACCGTGGCCGTCGTCGGCCTGACCTTCGTGCTGGCCTGGCTGCTGTGGGGCGTGCTGCTGCGGCGGGCCGGGCTGCCCGGCAGGCCGGACCCGGAGGTCGCGGGCCTGCCGATCGTCCTGGTGCTCAGCCTGCTGGGCACGGTCGTCTGGTTCGCCAACCCCTACACGGCGCTTCTGATCCTCCCCGCCATGCACCTGTCGCTGCTGCTGGCCGCGCCCGAGCTGCGACCCCGCCGCCCGATCGCCGTGACTCTCGTGTTCCTCGCCCTGCTGCCGCTGATCCTGCTGATCGTCTTCTACTCCCGCCAGCTGGGCATGGGCGTCGGCAGTGTCGCCTGGGGCGCCGTGCTGCTCGTCGCCGGCGGCCACGTGGGCCTCGGCTCGGCCATCCTGTGGAGCCTCGGCCTGGGTTGTGCGGCCGGCGCCACGCTGCTGGCGGTGCTCGCTCCGCCGGCATCGATGCCGCAGAAGGCCGACGGCGTCGAGGTGACGATTCGCGGCCCGATGTCATACGCGGGACCGGGCTCGCTCGGAGGTACCGAGTCGGCTCTGCGACGATAGGTGGCGGTGCCCGACTACCCGAGCACGATCACCACCCGCGCGCCGCGGCCCGCCGCTGTCCGGGCACCGGCGCCCCGAGCGCCGCGCTCACGCTCCTCGCTGCTCGTGCGCCTGCTGGCGATCGGGCTGATCGCCGTCGGTGCCCTGGCGCTTCTGGATGGTGCGATCACGCTGCTCTGGCAGGAGCCGATCTCGGCGCTGATCGCGAAAATCCACCAGGGTGAACTGAGCAGCGACCTGAACCGGGTCGAACACACCGAGCCCTCCGCCGCCGAGCTGCACGCGCTGGCCGGCCTTGCGAGCGAGCGCCGGAGGATCTCCTTCCTGGCCGGCGTCACGGAACGCCAGTCGGGCAACGGCAGCGCCGTCGGGAGAATCGTGATCCCGCGTATCGGAGCCTCATTCGTGGTCGTCAAGGGAACCGACACCGGCGACCTGGAGAGCGGCCCCGGGATCTACTCGGCGACCAGCTTCCCCGGTCGCAACGGCACGACGGCCATCGCGGGGCACCGCACGACCTACCTGGCCCCATTCCGTCACATCGACTCGCTGCACCGGGGTGACCTGATCCACCTGAACATGCCCTACGCGCACTTCACCTATACCGTCGTCGGGCAGCGGGTCGTGCAGCCGACCAACTTCCAGGCCGCCGTCGCCAACGTCGGCTACGCGCGCCTGGTCCTGTCAGCCTGCACGCCCCTGTTCAGCGCCGCCAAACGGCTGCTGGTCTACGGCCGCCTGACCCGGATCGTGCCGGTCGGCCCGGCCCGCCTGCTGGCCGGCGGAGGCCGGGCCCAGCCGATCGAGGTGCCGCTGCACCCGCGCACCAAGCCCCTACCACCGGTGCTCGAATCCCTCGATCCTCAGCACGTCGTCCCGATCGCCCAATAGCGTCGCTCCCGGCTCGCCGGATGAGACCTCCCCGATCCAGCTGAGCCGACCCAGCCCCGTCATGGCCGACTCGATCGCCTGCCGGGCGCCGGCCGGCGCACAGAAGCACAGCTCGTAATCTTCGCCGCCTTCGGCCGCCAGCTGAAAGGCGGGCACCCCGAGCTCATCGGCCACCTCTGCGACCCCCGGCGCGAGCGGCAGCGACGGCAGGGCAATACGCAGCTCACAGCCACTGGCCCGCCCGAGATGTCCGGCGTCGGTGGCCAGGCCGTCGGAGATGTCGATCATCGCGCTGGCCCCGGCATTCGCGATCGCCCGTCCCTGCTCCAGGCGCGGCAGCGCATGGCGGGCCCGCTCGAGCAGCGCCTCGGCCCCAGCCCCACCGCCGGCTCGGCCCTCGAGCACCGCCAGGGCGCCGGCGCCGGCGCCCAGCTCTCCGGTCACTCCGATCAGCTCCCCCGCTGCGGCGCCGTCGCGGCCGAGCAGCTCGCCGGCCGTCTCAGCCCAGCCGTTGACCGCGACCGAGACCATGAGCACCGGCGCAGCGACCACGTCGCCGCCGGCGATCTCCGTACCCGTGGCCGCGGCCAGTGCGCCTGCGGCCCCGATCAGCTCGAGGGCCTCAGACTCTGAGAATTCCGGCGGGATGCCCAGCGACAGATATGCCTGACCGGGCTCGGCGCCCATCGCGGCCAGGTCTGAGAGCGCTCCGGCCAACCGCGCCGCCCACCTCGGCGGGACTGGCCCAGCCTCCTCCGAGGCGGAAGTGGACGCCCTCGACCATCGTGTCCAGCGAGGTGACGCAGAAGGGACGCGCCCTGACAACCGATGCATCGTCACCGATCCCCCGCACGAGCCTGCCCGCCGGACCGGGACTTCCCAGCGCGGCGGCGATGGACTCGATCAGGGAGCGCTCAGCGATGCCTGTAGACGATCCGCGCGCGGTCGAGGTCGTTGCTCG
>CAVURZ010000005.1:0-920771 GCA_963744035.1 uncultured Solirubrobacteraceae bacterium
GAACCTATACACCGTGGTCCCAAACCATGACGGGGTACTGCTTCTACTTGACTCTTTACCGTCGCTCGAAAGCGCACGAGGCGCTCCCGCCGACGGGTCGAACCTGGACGCACACCACGACCCAAACGGGTCGTAGATGCGCATGCTGTTGAGTTTTCAAAGACCGTCGTGCCGCTCCGAAAGGGCTTCCTTCTGGAGGAGACCGATCCGACCCACGCCCAGGGGCGCCTGCGGGCCGACCGGGGAGTATAGCGCGACGGGCCGAGAACGCGACTACGAACTGCGCAGCCGGCGGTAGCGGCGCCGCCCGACCCGCAGGATGCGCCCGTCCAGGCGCTCGACAGGGAGGTCGTGCTCGCCCGGCTGCACGGGCTGATCGTCCAGCCAGACCCCGCCGCCGTCGATGAGGCGGCGGGCCTCCGAGCGCGAAACGCCGAACTGCCCGGCGATCAGACCGGGTAGGTGCACCCTGCCGTCGACCGGCTCGAGGACCGCGTCCTCGATCTCCTCGGGGGCCTCGTGGGAGACGAACACCCGCTCAAAATGCTGCTCGGCTGCAGTGGCGTCGTCCTCGCCGTGCAGCCATGCGACCAGTTCCCGGGCCAGCAGTCGCTTGGCGTCGCGGGCCGAGAGCTCCGCCGGCAGCTCGCGGCCAAGCAGCAGCCGGTAGTACTCGGGCATCGCCGTATCGGGGATCCCCATTGTCTTGCCGTACATCTCCTGCGGCGGGTCGGTGACGCCGATCTGGTTGCCCAGCGACTTGGACATCTTGCGCGTTCCGTCGGTTCCAACGAGGATCGGCATCGTCATGATCGCCTGCTCCGGCTTGCCGTAGTGGCGCTGGATGTCGCGGCCGAGCAGCAGGTTGAACTTCTGATCGGTGCCCCCGAGCTCCACGTCGGCGTCGATCGCCACCGAGTCATAGCCCTGTAGGAGCGGGTAGAGCAGCTCCAGGATCGAGATCGGCTCCTGGGCGGAGAACCGTTTGGCAAAGTCCTCGCGCTCGAGCAGCTGCGCGGCGGTCGTCGTGCGCACCAGACGCAGGAGATCGATCATCGGCATGTCAAGCCACTCACCGTTATGGCGCACCTCGAGCAGCCGCGGGTCCAGGTCGAGGATCCGCATCGCCTGCTCCTGGAAGGTCGCCGCATTGGCGTCGATCTCGTCTTCGCTGAGCATCGGGCGCAGGGCGGAGCGCCCCGACGGGTCGCCGACCCGTGCCGTGTAGTCGCCGACGATCAGGACCACCCGGTGGCCCTCATCCTGGAACTGGCGTAGCTTGCGCAGGACCACCGCGTGGCCAAGATGGATGTCAGGTGCGGTCGGGTCGATGCCCAGCTTGACCCGCAGCGGCCTTGACTCGGCGGCAGCCTTCTCCAGCTTCTGCTGCAGGACCCCGCCCGGCAGCGAGTCGACCGCGCCGAGGGCCAGCCGGGCAGCTTCGTCGGCGGCCGCTTGGTGGGGGTTTGACATCGGGGGCAATGCTAGACTCTCGCCGGCGCGAGGGTCCCTCGGAGTCGTGTTGCACCGCGGCCCGCGCCCCGGGAAAACCGTGCTTTTCCGGAGCCTCCGGCCCCTCACGCGATGCCGCCGATGAGCGTTGATGTCCTCCCTGACATACCCCCCGCGCCGGCGTCACCGCCGCCCAAGCCGCGCCTGAAGCGGCTGCGGTTGGCCGCGATCCTCGTGGCGGTCATGCTGCTCGGTCTGATCTCGTTCGTGTTCGGGATGTTCGTCTCGATCGCCGCGGACCTGCCCTCGCTCACCCACTTCTCGCAGATCAAGAACGCCCAGAGCTCCACGCTGCTTGACGACCTCGGTCACCCGATCGGGATCCTCAGCCAGCAGAACCGGGTGATCGTCCGCCCGGATCAGATTCCCCCGATCGTCAAGGAGGCGGTGATCTCGATCGAGGACAAGCGCTTCGCAGTCCAACAGCGGGATCGACATCCGCGGGATCGCCCGGGCCTTCGTCCAGGACATCCTCCACAAAGGCAACGTGCAGGGCGCCTCGACGATCGAGCAGCAGTTCATCAAGAACGCCCTGCAGGCCCAGTCCCACAGGACGATCTTCGAGAAGCTCAGGGAGGCGGCCCTGGCCTACCAGCTCTCACACAAGTGGTCGAAGGACAAGATCATCACGGCCTACCTGAACACGATCTACTTCGGCAGCGGCGCCTACGGGATCGAGGCTGCCGCCCAGACCTACTTCGGCCACGACGTCAACCACCTCGGCTGCGGCATGCCGGGACACAAACTCTGTGTCGAAGAGCTGGCGCCGTGGGAGGCGGCCCTGCTGGCGGGCATCATCCAGTCCCCCACCGCCTATGACCCGGCCTTCCATCCGCTGGCGGCCCTGGAACGGCGCAATGTCGTCCTGCGCCAGATGCTCGACCAGGGCTATCTGACCCAACCGGTCTATGAGGAATCGATCAAGCAGGCGCTGCCCACCCCCCACGAGGTTCAGGCGCCGCAGGAGCAGACCGTCGAAGGGGTCGACGCCGGTTACTTCACGAGCTGGGTCCAGCAGCAGATCATCGAACGCTACGGCGCCCCCCGGGCCTTCGACGGCGGCCTGAAGATCCGCACCACACTGGACCTCGAACTGCAGCGCTCGGCCGAACAGGCCGTCAACAACTACCTGGCCTACTCCGGTGGCCCGACGGCCTCGCTGGTGGCGATCGAAAACTCCACGGGTGAGGTCCGCGCGATGGTCGGAGGGCGCGGATACAACGAAAGCCCGTTCAACCTCGCGACCGAGGGCGAGCGCCAACCGGGCTCCTCGTTCAAGGCCTTCGACCTGGCGGCCGCGCTCGAGGACGGCATCTCCCCCGACTCGGTTTGGACCTCCAAGCAGAAGACCTTCATCGTCCCGCACACCGGGGGCACCGAAAAGTTCGTGGTCCACAACGACGAAGGGGCCTACTCGGGGTCGAACACCCTGACGGGCGCGACGGCCTTCTCGGACAACTCGATCTACGCCGAAGTCGGCCTCAAAGTCGGCACCGCCAGGATCGCCCGCCTTGCGCACAGGATGGGGATCACGACCCCGCTCTCGACGAACCCCGCCATGACCATCGGCGGGCTTACGGTCGGCGTGACCCCGCTCGACATGGCCCACGCCTATGAGACGCTCGCTCACGGCGGCGAGCGCGTGAGCGGCTCGATGGCGTTCGCCGGGCAGCCCGTCGGCATCCAGGAAGTCAACGCCGGCCAGCACACGCTTCCCGACGGCTCGCACCGGGACATCAACAGCGTCAAGACACATGCGGGTCCTGCCGGCATCGGTGGCCCAGACAGAGACCTCGATGCTCGAAACGGTGATCCAGTACGGCACCGGCCGGGCGGCGGCGCTCGGCCAGTTCGCCGCCGGCAAGACCGGTACCACCTCCAACTACGGCGACGCCTGGTTCGTCGGCTGGGACTCCAAGTACACCGTCGCGGTCTGGGTCGGCTACCCCAACAAGCTGATTCCGATGACCACCGACTTCAACGGCGGCCCCGTCCTCGGCGGGACCTTCCCGGCGCTGATCTGGCACGACTTCATGACCTCGGCCCTGTCGATCGACAAAGCCCGGGCCGAACACTCGGCCGCCAAGCACAGCGGCAGCGAAGGCACGGGCGTCGAAGGCACGGGCGAAGGCGGCGAAACGAGTTCCGGATCGGCCGCCGGGGAATCTGCCGGCACGGGAGCGGGCCAGGAAAGGAAAACCACGGCCCCAGGCACGGGGGCGGGCGCCGGCGGCGAACACGCGAGCTCACCGGCCACTCCGAGCCACGAAGCGCCCAGCGCGCCAACTCCGGCCCCGTCGGCCGGGACGCCGCCGGCGAGCTCGGAACCGACGGCACCCGCCTCCCCGTCGCCGACCGGCGGCGTCAGCGCCGGCGGCTAGCTCCGACCGAGACGTTCGGGTCGCCCGCGGCCCAGAAGCGCCATGGCAGCTCGACCGCCTTGGTGATGCCGATCCGCGGGCCGCAGAGGATCTCCGTCGTGCGCCAGAGCTCCTCGGGCTCCGAGAGTCTGATCGGCCCGTCGATCAGGGAGCTCCCGTTCAGACCCAGCTCTATTCCCAGTGCCTGGGTCAGCTTGCCGGGGCCCGAGCAGAGCTCTCGGTCGCGCATCCGGCGAGTTCGGATCCCTGCGCTCGCGCATCAGCTCGATGCCGGAGCGCGGCGACAGGGCCCTGATCAGCACCGCGGCGCCCACGTCGTCGTGCTCGCAGACGGCGTTGAGCAGCGCGTGGGTTCCGTAGGAGCGGTAGACGTAGGCCCGGCCGGCCGGGCCGAAAAGCGTTGCGGTGCGGGGCGTCAGGCCGATGAAGGCGTGCGACGCAGGCTCGCTGTCGTGGTACGCCTCGGTCTCGACGATCACGCCGCTGGTAGCGCCGTGGCTGACCGTGCAGCCGATCAGCGCCCGGGCGACCTCGACGACCGGGCGGTCGTAGAACTCAACCGGGAGCGGGTACCATCGAGCACGCTGCGGGCGAGCTCGAGCTGCTCGCGAAGGCGCTTCGAGGACGTGCCCCCCTCGGATACCTTCGACTCGAGCCAGGACGAGCTCTCGAGCACCTCGCGGAACTCGCGCTCGTGCGCTGCGAGCACGGGGCTCTGCGCGCTCAGCTCCGATGAGCTGAGCTGCGACAGCGGCTTGCCCGCGTCGACCGCCGCACGGACCAGGTCCGCGACAACGCCGTGGGACTCGCGGAACGGCACTCCCAGGCGGACCAGCAGGTCGGCCACGTCGGTCGCCGCGATCAGCTCGTCGGAGGCGGCCTGCTGCATCCGGGAGCGGTCGAAGCGGACGCCCGCGAGCATCCCGTCCGCCGCCGCAAGGCAGAGCTCGATCGTGTCCACGGCGTCGAACAGGTGCTCCTTGTCCTCCTGCAGGTCCTTGTTGTAGGTGAGCGGGAGCGAGTGGATCACACCGTGCAGGGCGCTGAGGTGCGCGACGACCCGCGGCGCCTTGGCGCGCAGCAGCTCGGCGGCGTCGGGGTTCTTCTTCTGAGGCATGATCGAGGAGCCGGAGCTCCACGCGTCGGGCAGCTCGCAGAAGCCGAACTCCGCGCTCGACCAGAGCACCAGCTCACCGCCCAGACGCGAGAGGTGGGTGGCGCAGGTCGCTGCCGCGCCGAGATAGTCGAGAATGAAGTCCCGCCCCGAGACTGCGTCGATGGAGTTGGGGATCACGCTGTCGAAGCCCAGCTCCCGTGCCACCATGCCCCGGTCGGTGTCGAAGTTGACGCCGGCCAGCGCCCCCGCACCGAGCGGCATCCGGCCGGCCTCGCGCTTGGCATAGGCGAAGCGCGCGCGATCGCGCTCGAGCATCCAGAAGTAGGCCAGCAGATGGTGGGCGAGATAGACCGGCTGGGCACGTTGCAGATGGGTGTAGCCGGGCATCGGCCAGTCGGCGTGCTCCTCGGCCCGCTCGAGGATCGTCCGCATCAGGACGGCGATCGCTACCCCGGCGACCTCGGCGCGCTCGCGGGTGAACAGTGCCAGATCGGTGACCACCTGGTCATTGCGCGAGCGTGCGGTGTGCAGCCTGCCGCCGACGGGACCGGCGATCTCGGTCAGGCGCCGCTCGATCGCCATGTGGATGTCTTCGTCATCGGCGGCGAAGGGGAAGCTGCCGCCAGCCAGCTCCTCGGCCACGGCGTCGAGACCACTGAGCAGGGCATCGCGATCCTCCTCGGCGATGATCCCCTGCGCGGCCAGCATCCTGGCATGGGCGCGGGACTGGGCGATGTCCTGCGGCCAGAGCCTCCGGTCGTAGCCGATCGAGGAGTTCAGGCGCTGGAAGTCGGGGTGCTGGGGCTCGTGGAAGCGCGACACGCGCGGGAGTCTATGCCGGGGACTCGCGGAGGACCGCGCGCAGCGCCTCGGCGACCCGCGCGATCTGGCCCTCGGTGATGGCGGGGAAGAACGGCAGCGCAAGCGAGCGGGCGGCGACGTCCTCGCAGACCGGGAATTCCCCCGGACGATGCCCGTAGCGCTCGCGATAGAAGCTCATCAGGTGTATCGCCGGCAGGTATGGCTTGCTCTGCACGCCATGCGCGGCCAGCGCTCCGACGGCCGCGTCGCGGTCGACCCCCGTCGGCAGCTGGACGACGAAGACGAACCAGCCCCGGCTGTCTCCGCCGGCATCCTCGCAGGGAAGCTCCAGGCCCTCGATTTCCGCCAGCGCCGCCCGGTAGTGCGCAGCGGCCCGGGCGCGGTCGGCGAGCATCTGATCGAGGCGCCGGAGTTGGGCGATCCCGAGCGCGCAGGCGATATCCGAGAGCCGGTAGTTGAAGCCGAGGCGATCGTGGTCCAGCCAGCCCATGTCGGGAGCCCGCCCCTGGTTTCGCTCGGAGTCGATCCGCTCCTTGTGCTCCGGGGAGCCGAGGCAGACCATCCCTCCCTCACCGGTGGTCAGCTGCTTGTTGGCATAGAAGCCGAAGACCGCCGGATTTCCCCTGGCCCCGACGGCCCGACCGTCGCCGTGGCGGGCGCCGAGCGCCTCGCAGGCGTCCTCGACGAGGCCCAGGCCGTGGCGGGCGGCGAGGCCCTCGAAGGCGGGAATGTCTGCCGGGTAGCCGAAGATGTGAACAGGCAGAAGGGCCTTCGTCCGCGGCGTGATGGCCGCCGCCGCGGCCTGCGGGTCCAGGTTCAGCGTGCGCGGGTCGATGTCGGCGAACACCGGCCGGGCCCGCTCATAGATCGCCGCGTTGGCCGAGGCGACGAAGGAGAACGGGCTTGTCACGACCTCGTCGCCGTCCTCGACTCCCACGGCCCTCAGCGCCAGATGCAGGCCGGCCGTGCCGCTGGAGACGGCGCTGGCAAGCGGCGCCCCCAGCCGGGCTGCGAAGCGCGTCTCGAACCGCTCGAGCAGCGGGCCGAGCGACAGCTGACCCGAGCGCAGGACCTCGAGGACCAGCTGCTCCTCGGCCTCGCCCAGGACCGGCCGGGCCAGCGGGACGATCTCCTCGCTCACGAGACCCGGTCGGGCGATCCCAGCTTCCCTTCCGGAGCCGGGCGGCGACCGGGCTGCATGCCGTACTCCAGCGAGTCGACCAACGCGTCCCAGGAGGCTGCGATCAGGTTCTCAGAGACGCCGATCGTGCCCCAGACCTCCTGTCCGTCGGAGGCATCGATCAGGACCCGCGTGACGGCTCCCGTACCGGAGGTCTCATCGAGGATTCGCACCTTGAAGTTGTCCAGGTCGATGTCGTGGAGGTGTGGGTAGATCTCCCCGATCGCGTCGCGCAGGGCCATGTCGAGGGCGTTCACGGGGCCGTTGCCCTCGGCCGTCCGCAGGTAGCGCTCGCCCTGGACCCAGATCTTGATGGTGGCCTCCGTTTCGACCTTGCCGTCGACGCGCTTCTCGACGCTGACCCGCCAGGACTCCAGGCGGAAAAGCGGCTCGTAGACGCCGGCCTCCTTGCGCATCAACAGCTCCAGCGAGCCGTCGGCCGCCTCGAACTGGAAACCGGCATGCTCGAGCTCCTTGACGCGGTCGAGGATGCGCTGGGCGAAGGCGCCCTCGGCCTCACCGTCGGGGACCGCGATGCCGGCCTCGGCGGCCTTTTCGGCGATCGCGGCCTTGCCGGCGAGCTCGGAGACGAGGACGTCGCGACCGTTGCCGACGACAGCGGGCTCGATGTGCTCGAAGGTCTGCGAGTCGGCCTGGATGCCGGCGGCATGCAGGCCGGCCTTGTGCGCAAAGGCATGCTTGCCGACGTATGGCTGGGACGGGTTGGGCGAGCGGTTCAACAGCTCATCGACGAAGTGGGCCGTCTCGGTCAGCCGGGCCAGACGCTCGGGCGCGAGCACCTCACAACCCATCTTCAGCTGCAGGTTGGCGATGATGGTCACGAGGTTTGCGTTGCCGGTCCGCTCGCCGATCCCGTTGACCGTGCCCTGCACCTGAGTCGCACCGGCTTCCACGGCGGTCAGGGTGTTGGCGACACCGCAGCCGGTGTCGTCATGGGTGTGGATGCCCAGCGGGGTTCCCGGGAGTGCTTCGGTCACGACGGCAAAGGCCGTGCGGATCTGCGGCGGCAGGCATCCTCCGTTGGTGTCGCAGAGAACCAGCCTCTCGGCCCCCGCGCCGGCGGCGGCGCGCAGACAGTCCAGTGCGTAACCGGCATCCAGTGCGAAGCCGTCGAAGAAGTGCTCGGCGTCGAACAGCACCCGCTTCCCGGCGGTGGTGAGGAAGGAGACCGACTCGGCGATCATCGCGAGGTTCTCCTCGCGGGAGGCCCGAACGACCTTCTCGACATGCAGCACCGAGGCCTTGCCGACGATCGTGCAGGCCGGTGCGAAGGACTCGGCCAACACGCGCAACCCCTCGTCCTGGTCGGCAGCGGTGTCGCGTCGCCGGGTCATTCCGAAGGCGACGATCTCCGCCTGGGCGAGCTGCTCGGTGGCGAGCAGGGCGAACAGCTCCTGCTCCTTTGGGTTGGACGCCGGGAACCCGGCCTCGATCATGTGGACGCCGAGGTCATCCAGGGCATGAACAACGCGCAGCTTCTCCTGGACGGTCAGCGTCATGCCGCCACCGCCCATGCCGTCGCGTAGGGTCGCGTCGTACAGCTCGATACGGGGGGATTCGGTACTCATCGGTGCAGTCCTTTCGGGCGTCAGTGCGGGCGGGTCGGGGAGGCGACCGGCCGCTTGGACGGCCTAACCGGTCGCGCCGGTAATTCGCTCGCCCGTCGCCGAGGCGTCGCCGCTGGGGGTCTCGAGGTCGCGCGGCGCGACCACGTCGAGCCACTCGCGATAGCGCTCGGAGCGCCCGTGGATGGCGTCGTCGAAGGCCGCCTGCAGGACGCTCGTGATCTCGCCCGGCTGCCCGCCGGCGATCTTGTGGTCGTCGATCTCGACCACGGGAACGAGCTCGGCGGCCGTGCCGGACATGAAGACCTCCTCGGCGAGGTACAGCTCGGCCCGCGCGACGTCGCGCTCGACCACGGTGTAGCCGAGATCCTGAGCGATCTGAATCAGGGAACGGCGGGAGATCCCGTCGAGGATCGAGTTGGACTGGCCCGGAGTGATGATGTTGCCGTCGCGCACGACGTAGACGTTCTCGCCGGTGCCCTCACAGACGTAGCCGTGGTCGTCGAGCAGGATCGCCTCTTCATAGCCGCCCTTCAGCGACTCGATCTTCGCGAGCACGCTGTTGAGGTACTGCCCCGACGCCTTGGCGTGCGGGATCAGCGAGTCCGCGCTGATCCGCCGCCAGGAGGAGACCTTGGCGCGGATGCCCTTGGACTTGCCCTCCTCGCCGAGGTAGGCGGCCCACTCCCAGCAGGCGATCGTCACATCGACCGGCGCCTCCAGCGGGTTCAGGCCCATCTGGCCGTAGCCGCGGAAGATGATCGGGCGGATGTAGCAGGAGCTCAGCCCGTTGCGGGCGACCAGCTCGAGCGTGGCGGAGCGAAGCTGCTCGGCGCTGTAGGGGACGGGCATGTAGTAGAGCTCGGCGGAGCGCATCAGGCGCTCGACATGCTCGGCGTTGCGGAACACGGCCGGGCCGAGCTCGGTGTCGTAGCAGCGGACCCCCTCGAAGACCCCGGTGCCGTAGTGCAGGCCGTGTGTCAGGACGTGGACCTTGGCGTCCTCCCAGGCGACGAAATCTCCGTTCATCCAGATGAGGTCGGTGGGCTCCACGTTCATTGCACTCCTATTCGAGGTTCTCGAGCACTGCCCTTGTCGCCTGCGATGTTCCGTCTCCCCCGCCCAG
The DNA here is from genome assembly GCA_963744035.1 of uncultured Solirubrobacteraceae bacterium. Taxonomy (GTDB): domain Bacteria; phylum Actinomycetota; class Thermoleophilia; order Solirubrobacterales; family Solirubrobacteraceae; genus Palsa-744. The sequence goes on from CAVURZ010000005.1 coordinate 9,725, forward strand.
ATCAGCGGTGCGCAGGCCCCCGTCCAGTGCGCGCTGCACCGCCGATTCTACAGCCGCAGCCTCGCTTTCCAAGCCCAGGCCGTGGCGCAGCATCAGTGCCGCGGAGAGGAACATGGCCAGTGGATTGGCGATTCCCTGTCCCGCGATGTCGGGCGCGGAGCCGTGCACCGGCTCGAACAGCCCCGGGCCGTCGGCCCCGAGTGAGGCGCTCGGGAGCATTCCGATCGAGCCCGTCAGCATCGCCGCCTCGTCGCTGAGGATGTCGCCGAACAGGTTCTCGGTCAGGATCACATCGAAGCCCGTCGGTGCAGAGACGAGCTGCATCGCGGCATTGTCGACCAGGACGTGCTCGAGCTCGACGTCCGGGAACTCCTCTGAATGGACCCGGATGACGGTCTCCCGCCAGAGGCGGCTGGTCTCCAGGACGTTGGCCTTGTCGACGCTCGAGACCTTTGTGCGCGCCGCTTTGAAGGCGACCCGAGCGATCCGCTCGATCTCCTCGACCGTGTAGGCGCAGAGGTCCGAGGCCATCGTCTCGGTCCGTTGCTTCTCACCGAAGTAGATGCCTCCCGTCAGCTCCCGCACGACGAGCAGGTCGGTGCCCTCAATCCGCTCACGCCGAAGCGGAGAGGCGTCATAGAGGGCGGGGATCGGCTTGACGGGTCGCAGGTTGGCGAACAGGCCCAGGCCCTTGCGCAGCCCCAGCAGGCCCTGCTCGGGGCGGGGCTTGGCGGGGTCCGTCGTGTCCCACTTGGGCCCTCCCACGGCGGCCAGCAGAACCGCGTCGGCCGTGCGGCAGGCCTCGAGGACCTCATCTGTCAATGCCGTGCCGTGGGCGTCGATCGAAGCACCACCGAAGATCTGCTCCTCGAACTCGAAGTCGCCCAGGCGGCTCAGGAGCTCCAGCGCGGGCGCCATGATCTCTGGGCCGATCCCGTCTCCGGGCAGGGTGACGACGTGGTGTGACACGGGCGGCGACGCTACCAGGAGAGGCCGCGGTAGAGCGCCTGGACCCGCCCGATCCGCTCGTCGGGGTCGTACTCGTGCAGCTCACACACGGGAGTCCCGTCGGCCCATCGGTAGGTGATCGCCACCGAGCGGACCCCGACATACACGGCCTCCAGGTCGAAATGCAGGTCGGGGATGCGAGCCAGACCCCGGGCGAAGTGCTCGCGCAGCCGCCCGGCGCCGCTGACGAGGCCGTCGGCGATCCCCAGCGTGTCGATGATCGTGGGGGTCTGGAAGCTCACCTGCGGCGAGTAGAGATCCATGATCGTGTCGAGCTCGTGGGAGTTCCAGGCGGCGATCCACTCGCCGGCCAGCCGCTCTGCGTCGAGCGAGCTGAGCGGCGGGGGTGCCGGGGCGGCCTGGCTCACAGGGCCGTCGTCACAGGACCGGTGCGCTCGCTCTCTCGCTCATAGGAGCCGATCTGCTGATCGTTTGAGAGCGTCACCCCGATGTCGTCGAGTCCGGCCAGCAGGCGCCGGCGGATCTCATGGTCTATCTCGAAGGGCACCTCGCGGCCATCGAAGCGGACCTCCTGCGCGTCGAGGTCGATCTGCCCGTGCCCGGCGTGAGCCAGAGCGCGGCAGTCCTCATCGCTCATCACGATCGGCAGCAGGCCGATCTTGGTGCAGTTGGAATAGAAGATGTCGGCGAAGCTGGGCGCAACGATCGCCTGGAAGCCGTAGTCCTGCAGGCCCCACGGTGCATGCTCGCGGGATGAGCCGCAGCCGAAGTTCTCACCGGCGACGAGGATCGGGTTGGCCGGCAGATCCCAGTCGGGCTCCTTGGCCCAGTCGTAGAACAGGAACTCGCCGAAGCCGGTCCGCTCGACCCGCTTGAGGAACTGCTTCGGCATGATCTGATCGGTGTCGACGTTCGACCGGTCCAGGTGGCTGACGGATCCGGTGATGGTCTCGATGGGGTCCACGACTAACTCTCCTCTGCTGGCTTGAGGGCTCCGAACACCGCGGCCTCGGCCCATTTGAAGTGCACTTCGGCAGCTGTGAATCCGGCCTGGCGGAGCCATTGGAGCTGCTCGAGCAGACTGTCCGGCTGGTCTTCGTCGCTGTCGAGGTCATCGACGACGGCGTCTCCATGCTCGTGATGATTTGCGTGCGAGGCGTGGGCGGCGGCTTTGGCGTACATCTCCTCGTCGAACAGGCCCTCGAGCGGCCCCTCGACGGAGACGAAATCCATGTTCAGAAACAGGCCGCCGGGCGCCAGCAGCTCGAAGCTCTCGCGATAGAGCGCCTGCTTGCGCTGAGCTGGAAGGTGGTGGATCGCCAGGCCCGAGACGACAACGTCGTAGGGTCCGTCCGGCACCTCGGCGGTCCAGCCAGGGCCGCGCAGATCCCCGCGAACAGCCCGCCAGCGCCCGGGCGCCGAGCGGTCGAGGCGCTCCCCGACGCGGGCCAGCATCGGCTCTGAGAAGTCGACCAGCACAGCACTGGCCTCAGGCGAGCTGCGCAGCACCAGCTCGGCCATCGCGCCGTCGCCACAGCCGAGGTCCAGCACGCGGACGATCGGGTGCTCGTAGCGCACCAGCAGCCGTTCGATCAGCTGTTCCTGGATCTCGATCAGCGGCAGCAGGATCTGGCGTCGGTCCAGGTAGCTCCAGGCCAGATCCTGCTCGCGCCAGGCGGCTCCGACCTCGGCGCTCATGACCAGCTCCTGATGTCCACGAAGCGGCCCTCGATGGCGGCCGCCGCGGCCATCTGCGGTGAGACGAGGTGGGTTCGACCGCCGCGTCCCTGACGACCCTCGAAGTTCCGGTTCGAGGTCGAGGCGCATCGCTCGCCGGGCTGCAGGATGTCCGGGTTCATCCCGAGGCACATCGAGCAGCCGGCTACCCGCCAGTCGAATCCCGCTTCGCGGAAGACCTCGTCAAGGCCCTCGGCTTCAGCCTGTTTGCGGACCTGCTGGGAGCCCGGAACGACCATCGCGTTGACCGTCGCGGCGACCTGCCTGCCGGCGACGACCGCCGCTGCGGCGCGCAGATCACCGATCCGGGAGTTGGTGCAGGAGCCGATGAACACGCGGTCGATCGAGATCTCCTCGATCGGCGTCCCGGGCTCGAGGGCCATGTACTCGAGCGCCCGTTCGGTGCCTTCCCGATCGGCCGGCGAGTCGTAGTCCTCCGGTGCCGGAATCGATTCCGTGACCGCGCGAACCATTCCGGGGTTGGTCCCCCAGCTGACCTGCGGCGAGATGGCCGAGGCGTCGATCGTGATCTCGGTGTCGAAGTAGGCGCCCTCCTCGGTGCCCAGTTCGGCCCACTGCTCGAAGGCCCGCTCGAGCTCGGCGCCCTTCGGGCGCTCCCGGCCGCTCGGCTTCCGTGAACCAGGCGAACGTGGTCTCGTCCGGCGCGATCATGCCGGCCCGTCCGCCGCCCTCGATCGTCATGTTGCAGACGGTCATGCGGCCCTCCATCGAGAGCGCCCGGATCGCCGGGCCTGCGTACTCGACGACGTGTCCGGTCATACCGCCCACGCCCAGACGCCCGAGCGTGCCGAGGATCAGATCCTTCGCCGTCACGCCGAAGCCCAGTTCGCCCTCATATGTGATGCGCATCGAGCGCGGCTTGTGCTGGACCATGCACTGGGTCGCGAGGACATGCTCGACCTCGCTTGTGCCGATACCGAAGGCCAGCGAGCCGAAGGCGCCGTGGGTGGAGGTGTGCGAGTCGCCGCAGACGATCGTCATGCCCGGCTGGGTCACCCCGAGCTCCGGCCCGATCACGTGGACGATGCCCTGCCGATCGGAGCCGAGCGAGTAGACAGGGATGTCGAACTCGGCGCAGTTGCGCTCGAGCGTTTCCACCTGGACCCGGGAGAGCTCGTCCTTGATCCGGGCGGCGATCGGTGTTCCATCGGTCGGGGTGTTGTGATCGGCCGTCGCGAGCGTCCGGTCGGGACGGCGCACCTTGCGTCCGGCGAGACGCAGCCCGTCGAAGGCCTGCGGGCTCGTCACCTCGTGAACCAGGTGCAGGTCGATGTAAAGCAGTCCCGGTTCGACCTCGTGGGCCTCCCAGATCTTGTCGAACATGGTCTTTGGCATCGTCATCGGCCTCTCTGTCCGTCGGTGGTGTTGGTCATCAGCTACGTCGCAGCCCGGCTGATACGACGGCCAGGAAGGCCGCCTCCTCATGCCCTGGATTCTCGAAGTGGTGCGGCAGGTCGGCGTCGAATGTGACGCAGTCCCCGTCGCTGAGCTCGTGGCGCTGCCCGTCGCAGACCAGGACCAGACGGCCCTGCTCGACGAGCGCCGTCTCACGGCTGCCGGCCTCGTGCATCGGCGGGTCATCGGATCCGCCGGTGCTGGCTCCGGCCGCCAGCGAGTGGCGTGAGAGCTCGGCCCGCTGCCCAGGCTGCCCTGCGGTCAGGACCTCGAAGCGATGTCCCCTGCGCGCGTTGCCGCCGTGTTGGCGCTGGGCGGCTCTTACGATCGTGACCGAGCCTCCCTCGTCGAGGCGCAGCAGCTGCGACAGGCGAAGCTCGAGGCCGGAGGCGATCCGTGAGGCAACCGTGAGCGTCGGGCTGGTCTCGCCCCGCTCGACCTGGGAGAGCATCGGCGCGCTTACGCCGCTGCGCGCAGCCAGATCCCGCAACGAGAGGCCGCTCGCCTCGCGCAGCGCCTTGACCCGGGCGCCGATGACCGCCGGGTCCAACGGATCCGCCGGCTGCGCATCGGGCGCGGGGACGGCCTTCAGCGGTCGCTCGGCGCCTGAGGTTTTCGCCCTGACGGTTGCCATACGTCCGTACGTTATCACGTACATTGGATGTGGGTGGCGATCACGTGGCATTCTCCGTCGATGGCGCGACTCGACACGGGAGAGGTGACCCTCGAGTACGAGACGACCGGCTCCCCCACCGCCCCACCACTGCTGCTCGTGCCGGGGTTCGGCGCGCAGATGATCGCCTGGCCACAGGCGTTCGTGGATCGCCTTGCTGCCGGCGGGCGCCACGTGATCACGTTCGACAACCGTGACTGCGGACTGTCCTCGAAGCTGGACGGCACCGACGCCGCCACGAGCGATGTGCTCGCCGCGGCCGCGGCGGGCAACCTGGCCGAGGCCAGATCCCTCGCGGCCTACACGCTCAGCGAGATGGCCGCAGACGGCCTGGCGCTGCTGGACAGCCTCGGGATCGAACGCGCCCATGTACTCGGAGCCTCGATGGGCGGGATGATCGCCCAGACCATGGCCATCGAGCACCCCGAGCGGCTGCTGAGCCTCACCTCGATGATGTCCACGACCGGCGAGGCGGAGTTCGGCCAGGCGACGCCCGAGGCGAGACAGGCGCTGCTCACTCCGGCGCCCAGCGACCGGGAGGGGTTCATCGCGGCCTCCGAGCGCTCGCTCGTCTGGCGCTCGAAGAGGTATCCGGAACTCGAGGCCGTGCGCGCGCTCGCGGCGGCAAGCTATGACCGCTGCTTCTATCCGGAGGGCTCGACGCGCCAGTTCGCCGCGATGATCGCCAGCGGATCCCGCGCCGAGAGGCTGCCCGAGGTGCGGCTGGCGACACTGGTGATCCACGGCCTCGACGACACGCTGATCGCACCCAGCGGCGGGGAGCGGACGGCCGCCCTGATTCCGGGCGCCCGCCTGCTGCTCCTCGCCGACATGGGCCACGACCGCCCCCAGCCGCTTTGGCCGGCGCTCTGCGATGCGATCCTCGAGCACACCGCCCTCGCGGGCTGAGACTCAGCTTCCGGCGGGCTCGGGCAGACCGACGGCGTCGCTCGCCTGCGCGCGCGAGAGCGCCACTGAGAGCGCGCGCACGTAGGCCCGTGCCGCGGCGTCGATGATGTCCGTGGAGACGCTCTGCCCCGCTCCGGTCGAACCGTCAAGCTCCACGACCACCGAGACCTCGCCGAGGGCGTCCTGGCCCTCGGTGACCGCGCCGATCGTGAACTCGCTGAGCACCGGCGAGGTGGCGGTGGCGGCATTGATCGCCTGGAAGATCGCGTCGATCGGCCCGTCCCCGACGAAGCTGCCCGTCACCGAGCTCCCATCGGGAAGCGTCACCCCAACCCTCGCGTGCGGCGAGCGCCGCGAGGAGGACTCGACGTCGAACCACTCCAGGGCGTAGCCCGCTATGTCCTCGCGCAGCTCATCGGTGACGAGTGCCTCGAGGTCCATCGCTGTCACCTGCTTCTTGCGGTCGGCTATCTCCTTGAAACGTTTGAAGGCGACGTTCAGGGCCTGCCCGTCGATCTCAAAGCCCATCTCCTCGAGCGCTTTGCTCAGGGCATGGCGGCCCGAATGCTTGCCCAGGACGATCGAGTTCGAGCGCAACCCCACGGTGGTGGCGTCCATGATCTCGTAGGTCGTGCGCTCCTTCAGGACACCATCCTGGTGGATGCCGGCCTCATGGGCGAAGGCGTTACGTCCGACGATCGCCTTGTTGGGCTGCACGGGATACCCGGTCAGGCGCGAGACGAGGCGGCTCGTGCGAGCGATCTCAGTGGTCTCGATTCCGCTCCACAGCCCGAGCTTCGGCTCGCGCGTGCGCAGCAGCATCATGACCTCCTCCAGGGCGGCGTTTCCGGCGCGCTCGCCGATTCCGTTGATGGCTCCCTCAACCTGGCGGCAGCCGGCTTCAAGGCCGGCCAACGAGTTGGCGACGGCCAGGCCCAGATCGTCGTGGCAGTGGACCGAGAGCGTCACCTTCCGCAGGTCGGGAACCAGCCGGTAGAGCTCCTCGAACATCGCCCGGTACTCGATCGGCATCGGTGTAGCCGACCGTGTCGGGGACGTTGATCGTCGTGGCGCCCTCGTCGAGGGCGACCTGGATCACCTCGGCCATGTACTCGATGTCCGAGCGCGATCCGTCCTCGGGTGAGAACTCGACGTCGTCGGTGTATTCACGGGCCTGTGCCACGGCGGCTCGAGCCTGGCCGATGACGTCCTCGCGGGTCGTCTGCAGCTTTCGCTCGATGTGCACGTCGCTGGTCGCGATGAATGTGTGAATCCGCGGGCGCTCCGAATCGCGGATCGCGTTCCAGGCGGCCTCGACATCCTGCTTGCTCGTTCGGGCCAACCCGCAGATCACGGGGCCGTGAACCTCACGGGAGATTGCCTGGACGGCCTCGAAATCGCCGGGTGAGGTGATCGGGAAGCCCGCCTCGATGATGTCGACGCCGAGTCGCGCCAGCTGGTGGGCGATCTCCAGCTTTTCGTGCTTGTTGAGCGAGATGCCGGGCGACTGCTCGCCGTCTCGCAGAGTCGTGTCGAAGAACTTGACCCGGTTCGCCGGGTCACGGGGCTGCTGCTCAATGGGATCGGTCATGTCGCTCGTGCTCCTTCTCGATTTCGCTTTCGGTTCCTCTCTGCTGGTTATGCGGCTACGCGGCCGCCACGCACTATTCCCCCCGAGGGGGGAGCAGGAGAAGGGAGAGAAGCGAGTGCTGCTGCGACATTCAAAACCAGAGTAGCACCAGGGGCCGCGGCAGTTCCGGGCAGCTCTCGGCGGTGCTGAAGCCGTAGGAGTTGATGCGCCGCCCCGAAGCGGCACACGCATCAACTTCTAAGGCGTAAGCACCACCTTGCCCAGGTTCCGCCGCTCCACGATCATCGTCTGAGCCGCGCCGGCTTCCTCGAAGCTGAAGGCCCCGGCGATGACCGGCTCGATCGTGCCATCGTCGAGCATCCCGCTGAGCGGGTCGATCCAGGGACCGAGCGTGCCCCGGTCCTTCCACAGGGTCAGCATGTTCAAGCCGATCACGGCCTTTGATTCGTTCATCTGCTTGATCAGGCTGAAGCGCGGCATCCGGAGGACCGCTTTGAGCGCGGTCGGGATGTTTTTCTTCTCTCCCGAGACCACCGAGGATGCACCGAACGCGACCAGCCTCCCGCCCGGTCGCAGCAGCGAGTAGCTGGTGCGGAAGCTCTTGCCGCCGACGGCGTCGAGGATCACGTCGAACTTGCCGATCCCCCGCTCCCAGCCGGGCTTCGTGTAGTCCAGAGCCCGATCGACGCCCAGCTCGAGGATCCGCTGGTGCTTGGAGGGAGAGGCTGTGCCGAGGACCTCGGCACCCGCCTTCTTGGCGATCTGCGTCGCGGCGATGCCGACACCGCCACCGGCCGAGTGCACGAGCACCCGTTCGCCGGCCTCCAGCACGCCGTAGCCGATCAGCCCGGCCCAGGCGGTCGCGTAGTTGACGGGCACGGCAGCGCCCTGCTCGAAGCTCATGCGATCCGGCAAGGGCACCACATCGCCGGCGGGAACCACCACCTCCGAGGCGTAGCCGCCGAACTGGGTACCGGCGAGCACCCGTTCGCCGGGCAGCAGGCCCTCGACCCCGTCACCGATCTCGAGGATCGTGCCCGACACCTCGTAGCCGACGACGCAGGGAGTCGGCGGGGCGTCCTGGTAGAGGCCCATCCTGGCCATCACGTCGGCGAAGTTGATGCCCGCCGCGGCAACCTGGATGCGGACCTCTCCGGCGCCGAGCACAGGGTCGGGGCGTTCCTGGATCTCGAACACCTCCGGCCCGCCGTGCTTCGTGATCACCACCGCCCGCATCAGTGCGGCCAGACTACCCGATGGGCGCTGTCAGCCGAGGTCGACAGACCAGCCGTCGACGAAGCCCTCGACCGCGACTATCTCCGCGACCACCTCGTCGGCCACGGCCGCATCGGTCGTGACGACCATCGCGGCCAGCCGCCGCTCCTCACCCGCCTGGTCATCGGGCGTGTGCCCCACGGCCGCCGAACGGATGTTGATCCCGTGGGCTCCGAAGATCGTGCCGACACGGCCGATCATCCCGGGCAGGTCCTCGTAGCGGAACACCGTGACGTGCTGCTCGAGCTCGATCGTCAGCCGCCGGCCCTGGACCTCGACCAGGTGCGGCACCTGGCTCGGCCCGATACCGGTTCCCGCCACGGCCACCCGCTCGCCGCCTGCAACGACGGTCACGCGGATCAGCTCGTTGAAGTCCTCGGCCTCTGAGACCGCCTTCTCCTCGAAGATGATCCCGCGCTGCTGGGCCATCGTCGGGGCGTTGACAAGGTTGACCGGCTCCTCCGTGCGGCCCTGCAGCGCGCCGACGATCACCGCCAGCCCGAGCAGCCGCGTGTCGAAGTCGGCGATCCGCCCCAGGAAGGCGGCCTCGATGCGCTCCACCGAGCTGCCCTCGGCAAGGCTCATGGCCAGGCGCCCGAGCTGCGTGGCCATTGGCAGGAAGGGGCCCAGGGCCGCCATGTCCTCGGCGCCGATCGCCGGGATGTTGACGGCCGTCGAGACGACGCCGCCGTCGAGGGCCGCCACCACCTGCTCGGCGCTCTGGTAGCCGGCTCGGTCGGTCGCCTCGGCGGTGGAGGCCCCCAGGTGGGGAGTGACGATCACGCCCGGCATCGCGAACAGCGGGCTCTCGGTCATCGGCTCGCTCGGGAAGACATCGAGGGCCGCGCCCGCGACCTTGCCCGACTCGAGTGCCTCGGCGAGGGCCGTTTCGTCGAGCAGTCCGCCGCGGGCCACGTTGAGGACCCGTACGCCGTCGCGCATCTTGGCGAACTCGGCCGCGCCGAGGAATCCTTCGGTCTCAGGCGTTTTCGGCAGGTGAATCGTGATGAAGTCCGCCTGCGCGTAGATGTCGTCGGGGCTGTCGGCCTTCTCGACGCCCAGCTCGCGGTAGCGCTCGGCGCTGACGAACGGGTCGAAGGCCAGCACGCGCATCCCGAAGCCGCGCGCGCGCTGCGCGACCAGCTGCCCGATCCGCCCGAAGCCGAGGATGCCGAGCGTCTTCTCATAGACCTCCACCCCGGAGAATTTCGAGCGCTCCCATTTGCCGGCGGTCAGCGAGACGTACGCCTGCGGGATGTTGCGGGCCATCGCCAGCAGCAGGGCCATCGTGTGCTCGGCCGCCGTGACGACGTTCGACTCCGGCGCGTTGGCCACGACGATCCCGCGTTTTGTGGCCGCCGGGACGTCGACGTTGTCGACACCCACTCCGGCTCTGCCGATCACGCGCAGGCGGTCGGCCTTCTCGATCAGCTCGGCCGTCATCTTCGTGGCCGAGCGGATCAGGATTCCGTCGTACTCGCCGATCCTCTCGGCGAGCTGTGCGTCGTCCCAGTCGACCCCCAGATCGACCTCGAAATGCTCGCGCAGCAGATCGACGCCGGAGTCGCCGATCTTCTCCTTGACGAGAACCTTCATACGATCGCTCATGCCTGCGCTCCGTTCTCGCCGAGCTGTTCGACGACCCAGTCGATACAAGCTGTGAGCGCCTGGACATCGGCCGTCTCGACCGCCGGGAACATGCCGATCCGCAGTTGGTTGCGTCCCAGCTTGCGGTAGGGCTCGGTGTCGACGATCCCGTTGGCCCGCAGCGTCGATGCGACGGCGGCGGCATCGACGGCCTCGTCGAGGTCGATCGTGCCCACGACGAGCGAACGGCTCGCGGGCTCGGTCACGAACGGCGTGGCGAAGTCCGACGCCTCGGCCCATCCGTAGAGGTGCTCCGAGGAGGCGCGGCTGCGCGCGACGCAGCCCTCCAGGCCGCCGGCCTGGAGCATCCACGAGAGCTGATCGGCGAGCAGGAACAGGGTCGCCACGGCCGGCGTGTTGTAGGTCTGGTCCTTGACGGAGTTCTCCAGGGCCGTCTTCAGCGAGAGGAACTCGGGGATCCAGCGCTCGGTCGCGGCCAGCGCACCGATTCGCTCCTGCGCCGCGGGGCTGAGCAGGGCGAGCCACAGGCCGCCGTCGGAGGCGAAGCCCTTCTGGGGGGCGAAGTAGTAGACGTCGCTCTCGCCGATGTCCACGGGCAGGCCGCCCGCGCCGGAGGTGGCGTCGATCGCGATCAGCGCATCCCCGGAGCCGGCCGGGCGGACCACGGGGACCATCACGCCCGTGGAGGTCTCATTGTGGGCCCAGGCGATCAGGTCCGCTTCACCGGCAGCGGCCTGCTCCCCGATGCGCTGCCGGGTCGGGTGCCGAGCCGGGCTCGGCGCTGACGACGATCGGCTCCCCGAGGAATGGCGCGCCGGCGCTGACCGAGGCGAACTTCTGGGAGAACTCCCCAAAGGCCAGGTGAAGCGAGCGCTCCTTGATCAGCCCGCAGGCGGCCGCATCCCAGAAGGCCGTGGCGCCGCCGTTGCCAAGCGCGACCTCATAGCCGTCGGGCAGCGAGAACAGCTCGGTGAGGCCGGCGCGGATCTGGCCCACAAGGGCCTTGACGGGCTTCTGCCGGTGCGAGGTGCCCATCACGGCCGCGCCGTCTCCGGCGAGGCGCGCGAGAGCCTCGGGACGGACCTTCGACGGCCCGCAACCGAACCGACCGTCGGCCGGCTTGAGCTGCTCGGGGATCTCCAGTTGCTGCTCGGTCAGGCTGGTCATGCGGGCTCCTCGCTCCTTCGGACCTCAAGGGGTTGATCGATGCTCTGAGGGTGCCCAGGCGCGCGGCGGCGGTGCATCGTCACTTCCCGGTGGTGAACTCCACCCGAGCGCCAGTCGCGACGACGACCGCGAGTGTAGCGAACCGAGGGCGCAGCGACACGGACTCCGTCGGCGCCCGGCTTCTAGGCCGAGACCAGCTCCTCGCGGGTGATCGTCCTGGCGCTCCAGCCGCCCGGCAGCCGCTCCGGCGAGACGCCCGCGGGCACCGTGTCGGCCAGCAGGCAGAACTCCGGCGCCGGGCCGAGCACGAGCTGGCGTCGCCATAGGCACGAGGATCCTCGCAAGGCGCCATCGTCGAGCATCTCCCCCAGCAGCGGCTCGGCGGAGCCCGGTGCCCGCGCGACCCAGACCGCGGCGGGCGCCGTGCTCAGCGCATCCGCATCGCCCTCCTGCAGGGCGAACAGGCCCGCTGTGCCCGAGCCGAACAGCCGCGCGGCATGGTCGTGGGCGGTGCGGTGGCCCCGGCCCACCGCGGCCTCCCCCAGGACCCCCAGCGAGTTGAAGTCCTCGAGCAGATACCAGTCCTCATAGCCACCCGTCGGGGCGCTCCCTTCCGGACCCGGGGCGGGGAGCCAGGGCAGCTCGGCGACCCTGAAGCTCTGCGACGTGCGCAGCCCCACCGGGCGCCGGTGCGCCAGCGAGCGGTGGAAGCTGAGCAGCGCCTGCTCGTAGCTCGCCGGGTCGGTGTCCGCCTGAGGGCGATGCCAGAACAGGTAGGCCAGCAAGGCGCGAACTCCGCCCCGACTCAGAAGGCCGGCTTGATCCAGTCCATGTGCGAGCGCAGCTCCTGACCGACGTGCTCCACCTGGGTGTCGGCCTGCTCGGCGCGCATGCGCTTGAAGTTCTCCTGCCCGGCCCGGTTCTCGGCGATCCACTCGCGGGCGAAGTCGCCGTCCTGGATCTCCTTGAGGATCTGGCGCATGCTGGCCCTGGTCTCCTCCGTGATGACCCGCTTGCCGCGGGTGTAGTCGCCGTACTCGGCCGTGTTGGAGATCGAGAAGCGCATTCCTGCGAGGCCCTTCTCGTGCATCAGGTCGACGATCAGCTTGAGCTCGTGCAGGCACTCGAAGTAGGCCATCTCGGGGTCATAGCCGGCCTCGACCAGCGTCTCGAAGCCCGCCTGGACCAGCTCCGAGGCGCCGCCGCAGAGGACGGCCTGCTCACCGAACAGGTCGGTCTCGGTCTCGTCCTTGAAGCTCGTCTCGATCACGCCTCCGCGCGTGCAGCCGATCCCCTTGGCGTATGCCAGCGCAAGCGCGCGGGCGTTGCCCGTCGCATCCTGCTCGACCGCGATCAGGCCAGGTACGCCGCTGCCTTCGGTGAACTGCCGGCGCACCAGGTGTCCCGGGCCCTTGGGCGCGCACATCGCGACGTCGACGCCGGGGGGCGGGGTGATCTCGTTGTAGTGGATCGAGAAGCCGTGTCCGAACAGCAGCATGTTGCCCGGGGCGATGCCGTCGGAGATCTCGGCCTCCCAGACAGCCCGGTGGAGCTCGTCCGGCAGCAGGATCATCACGAGGTCACCGCGGCTCGCGGCCTCGACGACGGAGACGACCTCGAGGCCCTCCTTGCGTGCGGCCTCGACGGAGGCGGAGTCCGGGCGGAGCCCGACGACGACATCGACGCCGGAGTCCTTCAGGTTGAGTGCGTGGGCGTGGCCCTGTGAGCCATAGCCGATGATGGCGACGGTCTTGCCGTCGAGAAGCTGGAGGTTGGCGTCGTCGTCGTAGATCATTGCCGGCAGGCTATCCAAACCGGACGGCCGGGTCAGGCACCGGCCAGTGCGACGAGCGTCCTGCCGGGCACGGCGAGCTCGCCCGAAGAGCCCCTGTACGGCGCGAAACGCTCCTCCAGGGAAGCCTTGATCTGCTCGATCTCGCCCTCCGGCCGGGAGAGGACGGCGTCATGGAAGTTGCGTGAGATATCCAGCTGTGACTCCCACAGCGCCTCGAAGCTCGCATGGCGCTGCACCAGATCGACGTGATCGACGGTCACCTCGGTGAAGCCGGCCTCCTCCAGCAGCCCGCGAACGATCTCGGGGTCACCCAGCGAGAACGGCCCCGGCTGGCGCGCCTCGCCTGGCTGCGGCGGCGTCCCTGGGCGGGCGGGCTCAGGCGCAAAGCCGCGGTCGCTCAGCTCCAGCCCCGGCAGCAGTGCCCATGGGTTTGCCTGGATCGTGTCCCAGATCGCCAGCGACAGGCGCCCCCCGGGGCGCAGTACCCGGCGGCACTCGCCGAGGGCCGCGCCCGGGTCTGCCATCAGCATGAACCCCCAGCGGCAGAGGACCACGTCCAGCGAGGCCAGCGGCAGGTCGATCCATTCCGCGTTGAGAACCTTGAACTCGACGTTTGCCACCCCGAGCTGCTCCGCGCGCTCGCGGGCACCCTGGAGCATCGCCTCGGCCTGGTCGGAGATCACCGCCGTGCCGACCGGCGCGATGAGCTCCGCCGCCAGCAGTCCGGTCTCTCCCAGTCCGGCGGCCAGCTCGAGCACCCGCTCGCCGGGCTGCGGATCGGCGGCCTGGACCATCCACTGCGAGACCGGTGCGGACCAGCTGCGGATCTGTTCCTGGCGGCGAACCCAGCCGGGAGCGGCCGCTTCCCAGGCCTCCAGGCTGGCGTCGCGGTGCGCCTCCGGGTCGAAGCTCATGAGAGCTGCCGCCGCAGCAGCTTGCCCGAGGGTGTCCGCGGCAGGGGGTCGCTGACGATGCTGAATACCTTGGGCACCTTGAACGGCGCCAGCGAGGAGGCGCAGTGCTCGCGCAGCTCGGCGGCGTCGAGCTCGGCGCCGGGCCGTGCGACGACGATCGCCGCAACGGCCTCTCCCCAGCGCTCGTCGGGCCGGCCCAGCACGGCAGCCTCGAGGACCCCGGGATGAGCCTCGAGCACGGCCTCGACCTCGGCCGGAGCGACGTTCTCCCCGCCGCTGACGATCGTGTCCGCCTTGCGGCCGGTCACCCGCAACCGCCCCTGGTCGTCGAGTCGGCCCAGGTCACCCGTGGCAAGCCAGCCACCGCTCAGATCGGCGGACGGGGAGACCGTGGGCCCGGCCACGAGGATCTCGCCGTCCTCGGCGATGCACACCCTGGTGCAGAACAGCGGCGGTCCCGCGCTCGCCGGCGTCGCGCCCAGTTCAGATGTCGGCGTGCTCGTGACCTGCGAGCAGGTCTCGGTCAGGCCATATGTGAGGCTGACGGGCACCCCCGCCTCGTGGGCACGCTCGATCAGCGCGACGGGAACGGGCCCGCCGCCCGTCAGCGCGCAGCGCAGCTCCGGGGGCTGGGAGAGGCCGCCGTCGAGCAGCCGCCGCAGCGTCGTCGCGACCAGGCTGACGATGGTCACGTTGCCCGATTCGATGGCATCGAGCACGCGGTCCGTCTCGAAGCGCTCGTGGACGATCGCCGTGGTCGCATAGATCGCCGAGCGCAGCAGGATCGACAGGCCTCCGACATGTGAGAGCGGCAGCGCGCACAGCCAGCGCTCCTGTGGGTCCGAGCCGAGCGCGACCCCCGAGCCCAGCGCGCTCCAGAGGATGTTGGCGTAGCTCAGCCTGACGGGCCGAGGCGCCGAGGTGGTGCCGGAGGTGTGGACGATCATCGCCGTGGCGTCGAGGTCGTGCTCGACGGCGGGCCAGGCCGCGGCCGGACCGCCGTGCGGCAGTGGCTCCTCGATCAGCGTCTGCGCGGCGCCCGCGATCCGCCGCTGCTCCTGCTCTGCCAGGCGGAGGTCGACCGGCACCGCGACGGCTCCCAGCAGCAGGCAGGAATGCAGCGCCTGCGCGAAGGCGAGACCCGGGGGAAGCGCGATTGCGACCTGCTCGCCCTGCTTCACGCCGAGCTCGAGCAGCCGCCCTGCACCGGCTCGCGCGAGGACCAGGAGCTCGCTGTAGGTGCAGGTCCCCTGCGGCGTCTCGATGGCCGCCCGCGCGGGTGCCAGCGAAGCGGCCCGGTCCAGCCATCCCTCGATCACCATGGCGCACAGGCTAGCCTTCGCGCGATGAGCACAGACTGGATCGCCTCGGGCCCCGAGGGCCCCGACGCCTACACAGACATTCGTTATGACAAGTCCGCCGGCGAGGACCGCGGGATCGCACGGATCATGATCGCCCGGCCGGAGGTGCGAAACGCCTTTCGCCCGCGCACGATCATCGAGATCTCCCGTGCCCTCGAGGACGCGCGCGAGGATCCCGAGATCGGCGTGATCATCCTCACCGGGGAAGGGCCCGATGCGTTCTGCTCCGGCGGCGACCAGCGCGTGCGCGGTGACTCGGGCTACCTCAACGACGACGAGGCGGGCCGTGCCGGCGTCGGGCGCTTTCACGTCACCGACCTGCACATCCAGATCCGCCGCATGCCCAAGCCCGTGGTGGCGATGGTGGCGGGCTATGCGATCGGCGGGGGGCACGTCCTGCACCTCGTCTGCGACCTGACGATCGCCGCCGACAATGCGCGTTTCGGGCAGGTCGGACCCAAGGTCGGCTCGTTCGACGGAGGCTTCGGCGCCGGGCTGCTGGCGAACCTGGTCGGGCCCAAGAAGGCCAAGGAGATCTGGTTCCTCTGCAGGCAGTACTCCGCCGAGGAGGCCGAGCGGATGGGGATGGTAAACGCCGTCGTCCCGCTGGAGTCGCTCGAGCAGGAGACCGTCGGCTGGTGCCGGGAGATGCTGGCTCTCTCGCCGTTCTCGCTGCGCCTGCTGAAGGCCAGCTTCAACGCCGCCGAGGACGGTCTGTCGGGGATCCAGCAGCTCGCACACGACGCCAACCTCCTGTTCTACGGCAGCGAGGAGGCGCAGGAGGGGCGGGACGCGTATCGCGAGAAGCGCAAACCCGACTTCTCGCGCTTTCCCAAGCGGGCCTAGTGGGGGCCGTGCGCATCTGGGTGATGGCCGCGCGGCTGCGCACGCTGCCGGCTGCGATCGCGCCGGTTCTGGTCGGCACCTCGCTGGCGCTGGGCGACGGGCACTTTCATCCTCTGGCGTTCATCGCGGCCCTGCTCGGGGCGATCCTGATCCAGGTCGGCACCAACCTCTCAAACGACTACTCCGATGCCCGCCGGGGCGCTGACACCGAGGACCGTCTCGGGCCGGTGCGGGTGACCGCAGGCGGCCTGGTACCGCCCCGCCAGGTGCTGATCGCGACCTACGTCACGTTCGGTCTGGCCGTGCTCTGCGGCGTCTATCTGGTGGCGGTCGCCGGGCCGGAGCTGCTGGCCGTCGGTGCGGCCTCGATCCTCGCCGGGGTGCTCTATACGGGAGGCCCCAAGCCGTACGGCTACGAGGGCCTGGGAGAGTTGTTCGTGTTCCTGTTCTTCGGCGTCGTGGCCGTCACGGGCTCCTACTTCGTCCAGGTCCAGTCGCTGCCCTGGCAGGCCTTCGTCTGCTCGGTCCCCGTTGGCCTGCTCGCCAGCGCGATCCTGGTCGTCAACAACGTCCGTGACCTCGAGACCGACCGGCGTGCCGGCAAGCGCACGCTCGCCGTCCGCCTCGGCCGTGAGCGGACCCGGGCCCTCTATGCCGCGATGCTCGGGGTCGCTTTCATCACGGCGCCGCTGCCGTGGCCGCTCGGCTCGATGAACGCCTGGCTGCTGCTGCCGTGGCTGGCCGCACCGCTGGCGTTGAAGCTGATCGCGGTGGTGCGGAGCAGGATCGACGGACCGGCCCTCAACGGCGCGCTGGCGCGGACCGGAGCCCTGCAGCTGCTGTTCTGCATCCTCTACTCAGCGGGAATCCTGGCCGCCGGAGGGATCAGCAGTTGAAGCTCGAGCTCGAGCGGCGCACCCTGGCTCTGCACAGCCCGCTCGAGACCTCCTACGGGACGGTCCGCGAGCGCGAGCTGGTGCTCGTGTCACTGAGCGATTCCGATGGGATCACGGGTTACGGGGAGGCCGCGCCGCTCGAGGCCTATGACGGAGTCTCCACCGAGACCGTGCTGGATGCGCTGCGGGCCTACGTCCCTATGCTCGCCGAGCTCGAGGCGCTCAACGGCGCGCAGATCATCGAAGCCTGCCGCGGGGTCGCCGACGTTCCCGCCGCGCTTGCGGCGCTGGACCTCGCGATGTGGGACCGGGCGGGACGGCGCAGCGGCAGGACGGTGGCGGCGATGCTCTGCGACGACCCGCTCGAGCGGGTGCCCGTCAACGCGACGATCACAGCCACCGACAGGGCCAGTGCG
Organism: uncultured Solirubrobacteraceae bacterium; assembly: GCA_963744035.1. Classification (GTDB taxonomy): domain Bacteria; phylum Actinomycetota; class Thermoleophilia; order Solirubrobacterales; family Solirubrobacteraceae; genus Palsa-744. The sequence continues at coordinate 27,298 of CAVURZ010000005.1, forward strand.
GCCGAGCAGGCCGCGACCGCGGTCCGCGAGGGCTTCAGCTGCCTGAAGCTGAAGGTGGGCCTGGCCGACGACGCCGGCCGTGTGGCCGCCGTGCGCGCCGCCGCCGGGCCGGAGACGGCCCTGCGCCTCGACGCCAACGGGGCCTGGGACGTCGAGCAGGCGGTACGGGCGATCGAGGCCCTCGCCCCTGCGGGCCTGGAGCTGGTCGAGGAGCCGACCCACGGCCTGCATGCCGTGCGCGAGGTGCGCGAGCGGGTCGCCGTGAGGGTCTCGATCGATGAGACAGCCGCGGAGCACGGGGCACTCGGCGCGGGGGTGGCCGACGCGGTCTGCCTGAAGATCTCCCGCTGCGGCGGCATCGCCGCCCTGGTGGCGGCCGCGACGCTCGTGCGGGCCTCGGGCGCCGAGGTCTACCTCGCCTCCACCTACGACGGTCCGCTGGGCGTGGCGGCGGCTCTTCAGGTCGCTGCGGCTCTGGCCACACGCGGTCCAATGCCGCCCTGCGGCCTCGCGACGCTCCGATTGTTCGAGGGCTTCGCGGAGGTGCTCGCCCCGCATCAGGGTGAGATCACGGTTCCCACGGCCCCGGGCCTGGGAATCGACGCCTTCTAGCTCGCCAGCGCGCCCGCCACACCGGCCGGGTCCTCCAGCGGCAGGCCGTGACCGCCGTGGAGCACGGTCAACGATCCGTGTTGCAGCGACGCCAGCGCGCGACGGGCGATCGCCAGGAACTTCTCATCGCGGTCCCCGACCACCAGCCGCACGGGCATCTCGAGCTCGCCCAACCGCGCCCACAGGGGCTCCATCTCGCCGGTGCCGATTCCGCGCAGCACCGCGGCCAGGGCCGCAGGGCTGTTTCGCCGCTGGTCGGCCCGGGCCAGCTCGCCGACGGCCGGAGGATCCGCGGCGAACAGCGGCTGCGTCCGCCAGCGCTCGATGAAATCCTCGAACGGGATCATTTCCAGTTCCTCGGCCAGCTGTCGGTCTGAGCGGCGACGCTCGGCCCGCTCGCCGGGATCCTCGATCCCGGGGCTGGCCGAGACGATGATCAGCCTGGCGACCCGACCCGGGGCCGCCAGGGCGACGTGCAGCGCCACCCTGCCGCCAAGTGAATAGCCGCACAGGACGAACCGCTCGGGTGCCGCGGCCAGGACCCTCTCGACGCAATCGGCAAAGCTGATCGGGCCGGAGTTGGCGCGGTCCTCGCCGTGCCCGGGAAGGTCGATTGCGAGCGGCAGGTAGCGTTCGGGATCCAGTCGCTGTGAGACTCCGTCCCAGGCCCGGCGCGTTCCGCTGAAGCCGTGGAGCATCACGACTGTCTCCTTCATCCGCCGATCCTATGTCCCAGACCACCGACACCTACGTGCTGCTGCGGGCCTTCGCCCAGGAGCTGGCCCGTTGCGGGATGCAGGCCGCCTGCACCTCGCCCGGGTCTCGCAGCGCACCCCTGGTGCTGACCTTCGCCCACGAGCCGGGCCTTCGCTGCTACTCCCATGTCGATGAGCGCTGCTCGGGCTTCTTCGCGCTCGGCCTGGCCAAGGCCTCCGGTCGGCCGGTCGCGGTCACCTGCACATCCGGCACCGCCGCCGCGCAGCTGCTGGCCCCGGCGATCGAGGCGCGCGAGGCACGGGTGCCGCTGCTGCTGCTGACCGCCGATCGTCCGGCCGAGCTGCGCGAGAACGGAGCCGGCCAGGCGATCGACCAGCTGAAGCTCTATGGCAGCGCCGCCAAGTGGTTCTTCGAGGTCGAGCTGCCGCCGGCCGACGAGGCCGGGCTGCGCTGGATCCGGACGCTGGCGTGTCGTGCCTATGCCACGGCGATTGAGGGGAGCCCGGGCGCCGTGCACCTGAATTTCCCGCTGCGCGAGCCGCTGGTCTCCGACCGTGAGCTGCCGCGGGACGACACGGCGCGGCCCGATGGCGCCCCCTACGTGCTGCGGCGCCCGGCGCGCCTGGCCCCGCCGCGCGGCATGAACTTCGGGGTCGAGTTCGCACGCCTGAAGGAGCAGCTGACGAGCGTCAGGCGCGGGGTTCTCGTGGCGGGCCGCCACGAGAACCAGGACGGGCTCGGCGAGGCGGCCGCGGAGCTGGCCCGGAGGGCCGGCTGGCCGCTGCTGGCCGATCCCCTGTCCGGGGCCCGACGGGGCGACGCGGCGATCGCGCACTACGACGCGATGCTGCGCGACCATGCCAATGCCCTGGGGTGGCGGCCGGACCTCATCCTGCGAATCGGAGATCTTCCGGTGTCCAAGCCGCTTCGGGAATGGCTGGCCGGCCTGGCCGAGGTGCCGCAGATCGCGATCGACCCTCAGGCCGCCTGGCAGGACCCCGCCTCGGTGGTCTGCGAGAGCGTCGCCCTCGAGCCGGTGGAGGTGCTCAGGGCTTTGATCGCCGACGGGGCCACGACGTCGGATGGGGACTGGCTCGGAGCGTGGCGCAGTGCCGATGAGCGCTCGGCCGAGGCGATCGGCGGCCTGCTGAGCGGCTCGGGCCTCAGCGAGCCGGCGCTGGCGGCGGAGCTCGGCGTTCTGCTGCCGGCCGAGGCCACCCTGTTCGTGGCCTCCTCGATGCCGGTCCGCGACATCGAGACGTTCTGGCCCGCGCGGGCCGATCCGCCCCGTGTGCTCTGCAACCGCGGCGCCAACGGAATCGACGGGATCGTCTCCAGCGCGTTCGGTGCCGCCGCGGCCGGCGGCGGGCCGGTGGTGCTGCTGATCGGTGATGTGGCTCTCGCCCACGACCTCGGGGGCCTGCTGGCCGCAGGGCGCCTGGGACTGAAGTTGACGATCGTGCTGGTCCAGAACGACGGCGGTGGGATCTTCGACTTCCTGCCCGTCTCGCGGGCGCAGATGGCCGCGCGCCACGACATCTACAGCACCCACGTCTCGACCCCCACGGGTTTGGACTTCGCTGCTGCAGCATCTCTCTACGGACTCGAGCACGAGCTCATCGATGACGTCCGCGGACTGCGCGAGGGGCTGGAGCGCGCGATCGGGGCCGAGCGATCGCAGATCCTCGAGGTGAGGACCACGCGCAGCGAGAACGTTGCGCTGCACCGGCGCATCTGGGATGCGGTCGCTGTGGCGCTCAGCTCGCCAGCAGGGGCAACAGGGCCGAGAGCTTGATCTCGGTCTCGGCCAGCTCGCGGGCCGGGTCGGAGTCGCGCACGATGCCGTTGCCGGCGTAGCAGCGGGCGACGCTTCCCTCGAGCAGCGCGCAGCGCAGCGCCACGCAGAACTCGCCGTCACCGGTCGTGTCGGTCCACCCCACCGGCCCCGAGTACCAGCCTCGGTCCAGTCCCTCGAGCGCAGGGATCAGCGGCGCGGCCACGCTCAGCGGCTCGCCGCCGACGGCGGGTGTGGGGTGCATCAGGGCGGCCAGTTCCAGCGCCTCGACGGGTGAGGTCAGCTGGGCGCGGATCGGCGTCGCGAGGTGCTGGATGTTGGCGATCCGCACCAGCTCGGGCTCGGGCGCGGCGGTGACCCACACGGAGTGGGGACGCAGGGTCCGCTCGATACGCCGGGCAACGATCGCGTGCTCCTCGCGGTAGCCGGCGTCACGCAGCAGCTGCTCGCCGAGATGGGCGTCGACCGCGGGGTCGGCGCTGCGTCGCGATGAGCCGGCAAGGGCCAGCGTGCTGACCCGCTGACCCTCACGGCGCACCAGCAGCTCCGGGCTGGCGGCGATCAGGGCGGACTCGCCGCGGCCGACGCAGAAGACGAAGCAGGAGGGAAACTCTTCGCGCAGGACCCCGAAGATCGCCGCCGGGTCATAGGCGCGGGGCGCATGCACCTGCACTTCGCGGGCCAGCACGATCTTCTCGAGGCGCCCCTGCCCGATCATCTCGACGGCACGGCCGACGGCCTGCTCGTAGTGCTCGGGCGGCATCGAGCTGCTCACCTGAAAGCGTCCCGTGGGAGCCGGGTCGAGCAGCCCCAGCGGGGCCGAGTGCAGCTCATCCGCACGTCCCAGCAGGCCCTCCAGGCGCTCCTCGACCGTGTCGTCGGGGGAGATCAGACCGGCCAGGGTGAGGTGAACGAGCGTCTCCTGGCCGTCCTGGCGGCGAATGATGCTCGCCTCTGGCACGCTCAACCGGGCGGGTGCAAACTCGCGCCAGTGCGGGGAGCCGCCGCCGTCGGGAGCGAAGGCAAAGCCGCCGACGGCCAGCGGGCCGGTGCCGGGCGATGGGCTGCGCTCCTCGCCGACGGCCCGCGCGGAAAGCGCACGCCAGCGCTCGCGCACCACCGCGAACCGCTCGGCGCCGGAGGCTCTCAGCTCGAGCGCCTCGCCGATCCCGGCGATCGCCCGCCGGGACCGATCCGGCTGCTCGAAGAGGAACCACGGCTCCGCGGGACGGCGCGAGGCGCAGGCCAGCGCGGACGGATCGACGTCCCCGGGCAGCCTCACCGAGAGGCTGACGAGCACCGCCTGTCCATCCGCGCGGGCACGGCGCAGAGCCAGGGCAATGCGCCGGCGGAGCGTCTCCTGCTGATCTTCGCTGAGCGCGAACGGCGAGTCCGCCTGTGCCGCGGTCGCCCGCACGGCCTAGGTCTCGCTGCGTCCCCGCGAGATCGCGATCTCGCCCGTGCGCATCATCTCGATCAGCCCGAACGGACGAACCATCGTCTCGAACGCCTCGATCTTCTCGGTCGTGCCGGTGACCTCGATGATGATCGCCCGCTTGGTGACGTCGACGACCTTGCCTCGGAAGATCTCCGCGATCTGCAGCAGCTCTCCACGCTGGGTGCCGTCGGCCGTCACCTTGAACAGCGCGAGCTCGCGGGCGACCGTGTCGGTCGGCTCGAGGTCGCGGATCTTCAGGACGTTGATCAGCTTGTGCAGCTGCTTGGTGACCTGATCGATCGGGTGCAGCGCACCGTCGACGGTCAGGGTGACCCTCGATATCTGCGGATCCTCGGTCGGCCCGACCGTCAGGGTGTCGATGTTGAATCCCCGGCGTGCGAACAGGCCGGCGATCCGCGTCAGGACGCCCGACTTGTTTTCGACGAGGATCGACAGGACGTGCTTGCGGCCCGTCCGCATGTTGGTTGCGGCCTCGAGCTCCTCGAGGCTGAGCGGCTCCTTGGTTCCCGGTTCGCCCATCAGCCCACCATCTCTCGGGCCGCGTTGCCTGCCGGGATCATCGGGTAGGTGTTCTCCTCGCGGGTGACCCGCACGTCGACCACCACGGGGCCGTCGATCGCGATCGCGGCCTTCATGTCCTCGACCAGCGTGGTCTTGTCGCTCAGGCGGATGCCGGTGACGCCGTAGGCCTCGGCCAGCTTCACGAAGTCAGGGAACCGGCCCATGTCGACGTGGCTGTATTTGCCGTCCCAGAACAGCTCCTGCCACTGGCGGACCATGCCCAGATAGCCGTTGTTCATGATGAACACCTTGATCGGGATCTCGTTCTGCGCGCAGGTGGCGAGCTCCTGGGCGTTCATCTGCACCGAGCCGTCGCCGGCGATACAGCAGACCAGCTGGTCGGGCGCAGCCACCGCAGCGCCCATCGCCGCCGGCAGGCCGAAGCCCATCGTCCCGAGACCGCCGGAGTTGATCCACCGGCGGGGCTCCGGGAAGTCGTAGTACTGGGCAGTCCACATCTGGTGCTGACCGACGTCGCTCGTGACGATCGCCTGTCCGCCGGTCGCCTCGTAGAGCGCACGGACCATGTACTGCGGCTTGATCTCGTTGTCGGTCGAGTCCTCCCAGCCGAGCGGGTACTTCGCCCGCCAGCCTTCGATCCGGCCCCACCACGCCTCCAGGCGGCCCGGGTCCGGGCCGATCGCGCGGTACTCGACCAGCAGCTTGGCCAGGACGTGCTTGGCATCGCCGACGATCGGGATGTGCGCGGGGACGTTCTTGGAGATCTCCGCCGGGTCCACGTCGATGTGGATGAACTTCGCCCGCGGAGCGAACTCCGAGAGCTTGCCGGTGATGCGGTCATCGAAACGGGCGCCGACGGCGCAGATCAGGTCGGCCTCATCCATCGCGTAATTCGCCGCGCGGGTCCCGTGCATGCCCAGCATCCCCAGCCACTGCGGGTGCGGCGCGGGAAACGCCCCGAGCCCCATCAGCGTGCAGGTGACGGGAAAACGGTCTGAGGTCGCGAACTCCCTCAGCTCCTCCGAGGCTTCTGCGTTGACGACCCCGCCGCCGGCGTAGATCACCGGGCGCTGCGCCGCGGCCAGCGCCTTGGCGGCCTGGCGGATCTGCTTCTGGTTGCCCTCGACCCGCGGCTGATAGCCCGGCAGACGGATGTCGGAGACCGGCTCGTAGTCGATGTCGGCGCGCGAGAGATCCATCGGGATATCGACCAGCACCGGACCCGGACGGCCGCTGCGGGCGATGTGGAAGGCCTCATGAATCGCCCGCGGAAGCTCCTGCGGGTTCTGGATCATGAACGAGTGCTTGACCACGGGCATCGTGATCCCGATCGTGTCGGCCTCCTGGAAGCCGTCTGTTCCGAGCAGCTCCGTGCGCACCTGGCCGGTGATGAAGACCACCGGGACCGAGTCCATCATCGCGTCGCACATCGGCGTGATCAGGTTGGTGGCACCCGGGCCGCTGGTGGCGAAGGCGACGCCGACTTTGCCGGTGGCCTTGGCGTAGCCCTCCGCCGCATGCCCGCCGCCGGCCTCATGACGAACGAGGATGTGGCGGATGCCGCCGGTCACGAAGGCGTCGTAGGTCGGCAGGTTTGCTCCACCGGGGAGGCCGAAGACGACATCGACGCCCTCCGCCTTCAGACATTCCATCAAGGCATCAACTGCCCGCATCTCACCGACCTCCTTTCCAAGGGTCCACAACGACGAATACGGGGATAGCTCCCCGCCTGGACGATCAAGTCTACCAGCGGGTTTCGCGGCGAAACGGCGGATTCCTAGGCCTGCGACGGCGCGCCCGGCAGGAGGCCGGCGCCCCCCGCTCAGGCGGTGCCGAGGGCGACGCCGATGCTCAGCGAGATCAACCCGCCGACCGTGACGATGAGCAGCGAGGAGCGCATCGAGACGCCGAGGAACCGTTTGCGCACCCAGGCGATCACGAACAGCTCGACGGCGACCACGGCGCCCGCCACGACAAGCGCCTTGTTGACGTCGGAGATCAGGAAGGGAAGCGTGTGGAAGATGCCTCCGAGGGTCGTCATCCCGCCCGTGATCGAGCCGCGGACGACCGCCGAGCCACGCCCCGTCTGCTCGCCGGTGTCAGACAGCGCCTCCGACCAGCCCATGCTGACCCCGGCGCCGAAGGCGACCGAAAGGCCGACGATGAAAGCCGTATGGGAGCTGGAGGTAAGCGCCGCGGCGAAGATCGGCGCCAGCGAGGAGACGGTGCCGTCGATCATCCCCACGAGAGCCGGCTGGACGACACGCAGGACGAAGTCGGCCTCGTCGGCGAATCCCCAGCGGTGGATGATCCGCGCGATCAGCGAGTCGGACGGCTTCGCCGCGGTGTCTGCCTCGGTGCTCATGGACGCCACAGACTAGGTGACGGATCGGCTTAGGTCTGCCGAATCGGCCTTAGGGCGCCCGAACCTCCGGGTTCAGTTCGGCGCGGCCGGGCTGCGTTGCCAGGACTCGGGCGCGATCACCGTGTCGGGGAACTCGAACTCCTGCCCGCAGCGGGTGCAGAGGGCGTCGTAGAGCTTTGTCACCTTGCCACAGTTGGGGCACTGACGGCGCATCTCGTCACGCTCGAAACGGTAGGCGATCGCGGCCATCAGTCCGAAGAACGGGACCAGCCCGGAGATCAGGAACCAGAGGAAGAACGAGCTGCCCTTGATCTTGCCGACGATGCCACCCGCGAGGCCGAAGCAGAAGGCAATGACGAGATAGGCCATCTGGGCCTACAACAGGATCTTCAAGGCCCAGAGGACCGCAACCACGGCGAGGACCAGGACGACCGTGCTGAACAGGAACGAGACGATGTGCACGACGAATCCGAGCAGCACCCAGGCCGCGACGAGGAGAACCAGGACGGCCACGACGGTGCGCCCGATGGACCTTGAGGATGACTCGTTCATACCTCTGAGCTTAACGGTAATGCGGCCGGACAGGGAGGGAGATCCCCGTCCGGCCGCACACCTCGACGCCTGCCGAGGGAAGCCGGCGCCGCCGCCGTGGGAGGGGTTAGCTCATGCGCCTCAGCGGACCCAGATCGCGGGCCGTCCGTGCCGTCGCGATGTCCGCGCCGCCGAGACCTGCTCTCCTTCGCCCCGCACCCAAGCCGACGCTTGTGAGCTGAAAGCGGCGGATCCGGGGGCCGTGCCGTCCCCCGTCCGCCATGGCCTCGGGCAGAAGAATGAACCGCCGAGGCGATGAAGCGTTGGTTTCTGCTGACCGGTTCATGGGAGCATATTTCCGCACTCCTCGCCCCGAGGCTTTGGCCTCACGTCCAAAATGTCGTGACGCTCCTGGGACGGCTGAAAATTGCCCCGCGAAGCCCCTTTGGAGGCTCAGCCGGCGAGCTGCTCGTTGATCAGCCGCGCGACCTCGGTGCCCGTCCGCGCGGCCCTTCGTCTCGCGCATCACGAATCCGACGATCGGCCCGATCGCCTTGGCGTTCCCGTCGCGGACGCGCTGGGCGGCATCGGGGTTCGCCGCCAGCGCCGCCGCCACGACGCCGGCCAGCTCGTCGCCCGAGCCCATCGCAGCGAGGCCCTCGGCCTCGATCACCTCGGCGGGGTTCGCCGCCGTCGGCGAGCAGCCGCTCAAGCACCTGGCGGGCGGAGCCTGAGCTCACCTGCTTGGCGGCTACGAGCCCGACCAGGGACGCGATCGCCTCCGGGGTGACGAGGCTCTCCGCGGGGTCCTCGATGTCCTGGAGGCGGCCGAGCATCTCGCCGGTGATCCAGTTGGCCAGTGCCTGCGGCGGCGCAGGGGGGTCGGCGTCCGTCGCCAGAGCCGCCTCGTAGTAGTCCCCGAGCTCGCCACGGAAGGCCAGCAGGCGGGCGCTCTCGGCGCTGAGGCCCGCGCCCTCGAGCCGTTCTGCCCGGGCTGCCGGGAGCTCGGACATGTCATCCCGGGCGGCGGCCAGCATCTGCTCGTCGATCGCGACGGGCACCAGGTCGGGCTCGGGGAAGTAGCGGTAGTCGTGCGCCTCCTCCTTGGAGCGCAATGAGGTGATGGCACCGGATGCCGGGTCGAAATGGAGCGTCTCCTGGGAGACCTGCCCGCCGCCCGCGAGAATCTTCTCCTGGCGTGAGATCTCGGCCCGGATGCCACGTTCGATGAAGCGGAAGGAGTTCATGTTCTTCAGCTCGGTCTTCACGCCGAGCTCCTGCGAGCCGACCGGGCGCAGCGAGATGTTGGCGTCGCAGCGCAGCGATCCCTCCTCCATGTTCACGTCCGAGACGCCCAGGCTGCGGATCGTGGTGCGCAGCAGCTTCAGCCACTCGCCGGCCTGCTCGGCCGAGCGCAGATCGGGCTCGGTGACGATCTCCGCCAGCGGTGTGCCGCCCCGGTTGAAGTCGACGATGCTGCCGTCGGAGCCGTGGATCCGACCGCTGGCGCCCAGGTGGGTCAGCTTTGCCGCGTCCTCCTCGAGGTGGACCCGGTGGATGCGCACGTCGCCGAGGCTCCCGCCCAGACAGAGGGGCTCGTCGTACTGGGAGATCTGGTAGCCCTTGGGCAGGTCGGGATAGAAGTAGTTCTTGCGGTGGAAGATCGACCGCGGCGCCAGCTCCGAACCCAGAGCGAGGCCGATCATCAACCCGAAGTGGACCGCCTTGGCGTTCGCCACCGGCAGGCTTCCCGGGAGGCCCAGGCAGACGGGGCAGGTGCGCGTGTTCGGCGGCTCGCCGAAGGACAGGGCGCAGCCGCAGAACATCTTCGTGGCCGTTGACAACTGCACGTGAATCTCCAGGCCGATCACGGCCTCGAAGCCGGCCGAGCCATCAGACACGGGCGGCGCTCCCGTCGAAGCCGAGCACCAGCTCGAGCGCGTGTGCGGCGTCAAGCAGGCGGTTCTCGCTGAAGGCCGGCCCCGCCAGCTGCAGGCCCACGGGAAGCCCATCGCTCAGCCCGCAGGGGATCGAGATCGCGGGGATTCCTGCCAGTGACATGGGCACGGTGCAGAAGTCGTTCAGGTACATGGCCAACGGGTCGCCGGTCTTCTCACCGAGCTCGAAGGCGACCGTCGGGGCGGTCGGCGTGAGGATGAAGTCGACATCCTCGAAGGCGTTTCGGAAGTCCTCGGCGATCTTCGTCCGGACCCGCTGGGCGCGTCCGTAGTAGGCGTCGTAGTAGCCCGAGGACAGGGCGTAGGTGCCGAGCATGATCCGCCGCTTGACCTCCGGGCCGAAGCCGTCGTGGCGGGTGCGGGTGTACATGTCCAGCAGGTCCGTGGCGCCCTCAGCGCGCATGCCATAGCGGACACCGTCGAAGCGGGCCAGGTTCGATGAGGCCTCCGCCGGAGCTAGGACGTAATAGGCCGACAGCGCATGCGGCGCATGAGGCAGGCGGACGCTGCTCAGCTGCGCGCCCAGCTCCTCGGCGCGCATCAGCGCCGCCTGGAAGGACGCGAGGACGCCCCCCTCTATCCCCTCCCCGGTCAGCTCCTCGGGAACACCGAGGCGCAGGCCATCAAGGCGCTCGGCGTGCGGAAGGACGATCTCCTCAGGGAAGCGCAGCGAGGTCGCATCGCACGCGTCCTGTCCGGCCATCGGAGCGCAGCATCAGGGCGGCGTCGCGCACGTCGCGCGTCAGCGGACCGGCCTGGTCGAGCGATGAGGCGAAGGCGATCATGCCGTAGCGGGAGACCGTCCCGTAGGTCGGTTTGAGCCCGACGATCCCGCACAGGGCCGCCGGCTGGCGGATCGAGCCTCCGGTGTCGGTGCCCAGCGCCCATGGTGCGAGTCCGGCCGCCACGGCCGCAGCACTGCCGCCCGATGAGCCGCCGGGCACGCGCGCGCGATCCCAGGGGTTGCGAACCGGCCCATAGGCCGAGTTCTCGTTCGAGGAGCCCATCGCGAACTCGTCCTGGTTGGTCTTGCCCAGCAGCGTGGCGCCGTCCTGGAACAGCCGTCGCGACGGCTGTGGCCGTGTAGGGCGGCAGGTAGCCCTCGAGGATCCTCGAGCCCGACTGGCTGGGGACTCCCTCGGTGCAGAACAGGTCCTTGATCGCCAGCGGCACACCGCTCAGCAGGCCCGCCGTCTCGCCCGCGGGAGCCTCCTCGGCAACCCAGGTGAAGCAGTTCAGCCCCTCCTCCCCCTCCTCCCTGTCAGCCGCGGCGCGATCGCGGTAGACCGAAAACAGCTCCTCCGCGGACACCGAGCCCGCACCGATCTGCTCAGCCGCCTCGAAGGCGGTGAGCTCGAGGATTCCCTCAACGCTCATCGGGGACACCGGTTCACGCTTATGCCTGCGGGCTCGGGACGAGGAATCCCTCGTCGCTGGCCTCGGGAGCCTGAGCCAGCGCGACCTCGCGCGGAAGACATGGCCGCGGGATGTCCTCACGCAGTCCACCGGTCACCTCGACCACATGGGATGTCGGCGGGACACCGTCGAGGTCGAGCTCGGAGATCGTGGCCACGTGGTCCAGCACGGCCGACAGCTCCCGGGCCATCGGCTCGATCTCATCCTCGCTCAGCGCAAGCCGCGCCAGGCGAGCCACATGCAGAACCTCGTCGCGGCCGATCACAGTGGCGCGCATTCTAGGGGGCACACGGATCCCCGCCGATCTGCGCCCCCGTCAGGGCTGCTCGGCGGGTGGCGCGGGCGGCGGGATCGGAGGCCCGCTGGGCTGCTCCGGCTCCGCCGACGGCGGCGGGGCCGCCGGGCCCGGATCCTCGCCGGGACCCGCCGGGGCGGCCGGAGGCGGCACCTGCGGTTCGCTGTCAGGCGCCGGCGTGAGCGGCGCCGCGGGAGCGGCAGGTGCGGAGTCCGGCGGTGTGTCGGGGGGGCTCACCCGGGCAACTCTAGCGTCGCTCTGCCCGCCACCCTCAGCGAGCGTCCCTCGGTCATCGTGCATCCAGAGGTAGCCGCCAAGGGTGAGTGCGGCGGAGGCGATCAGCCCCAGCCAGATCCCGATTCTGATCCCGTATGAGGCCGAGTAGTGGACACCCCCGAGCGAGCCGCTGAGCGATCCATGCGGGTGGTGGATGACGCGGTAGAGGACCAGGACCGTGCTCAGGGCGCCGAGTGCGGTCACGACCGGTGCGAGGCTCGGGGACCGTTGAGCCTGACTGCCCCCGCGGAGATCGCGACGGCGGCCAGCGCGAGGAGGATCGTCAGCAGCCAGATCCAGCGGCTGACGGAGAAGGAGTGCCAGCCGCTGGCGCCGCCGGAGATCCCGCCGAGCGGCGTGTTGGCGCTTCCCCCGAGCCAGTGGACGAAGAACAGGACGATGAAGAAGCCGATCGCGCTCGCACCGATGATCCGCTCGGCGCGGCCGAGTGCCGACAACGATGGCGCGGGGCCCACGCTCAGGGCCGGGGACGCGGCTCGGGCCGGGCCGGGCTGTAGAGCGAGGGCCGTTCGTCGCGCAGGACCAGCCAGCTGCCGAGCAGGATCAGCAGCGTCCCGGCGAGGCCGAGCCACGGACCGGCGCAGGTCGAGCCGGCGTTCTCGGGGCGCTCCAGCACCCGCACCAGAGCCGCGATCGTGCCGATCAGCCCCAGCAGGACGCACCAGACCCCCGAGGCGACCGCCAGCGAGGGGTTGTCGCGCTCCGTGAGCGCGCTGACCAGCACCGCAAGGCCGGCGCACAGCGTCGCGAGAATCAGCGCGGCGGCCGGCCCGAAGGTATCCCAGAAGCTCAGGTTGCCGACCGGCGATGAATACCAGGGCAGGAACATCGAGACGATCAGGCAGATCGAACCCGCCAGCACGACAAGCTCACCGCTGCGCAGGCGCTTGATCACGACGCCTCCCGGTCCAGCTCGCTGAACATGTGCTCGAGCTCGGCCTGGTAGTGGGCGGCCTGCAGCGTGTTGGCAAGCAGCATGGCGATCGTCATCGGGCCGACGCCGCCCGGAACCGGCGTGATCGCGGAGGCGATCTCCGCCACGGCCGCCTGGTCAACGTCGCCGACGAGGCCGCTCTTGTTGCCCGCATCCTCGGGCGAGATCCGGTTCATGCCGACGTCGATCACGATCGCCCCGGGCTTGACGTGATCGGCGCCGATCATCCGCGGCCGTCCGATGGCGGCGATCAGGATGTCGGCCCGGGCGCAGACACCGGCCAGATCGCGGGTGCGGGAGTGGCATGTCGTGACGGTGGCGTTTGCGCCCAGCAGCAGCTGTGCCATCGGCTTGCCGAACAGGTTCGATCGCCCCACCACGACCGCCTCGGCTCCCTCGAGCTCGGCTCCGGCATCGTCCAACATCACCATCACGCCCGCAGGCGTGCAGGGTCTCAGCCCCGGGCTCCCGAGGGCGAGCAGCCCGGCGTTCACCGGCGTCAATCCGTCGACATCCTTCTCCGCGGCGACCATCCCGGTCAGTGCCGCCCCGTCGAGGTGCTCCGGCACCGGCAGCTGCAGCAGGATCCCGTTGACCGCAGGGTCGTTGTTGAGCCGCTCGAGCTCATCGGCGACGTCCTCGAACGAGGACTCGGCCCGGGAGTCGCCTGTCGAAGGGCTCCATGCCGACCTCGCGGCAGGCCCGTTGCTTCGCGGCCACATAGACGGCCGAGGCCGGATCGCCGCCCACCAGCACCGTCGCGAGCCCCGGCGCCCTGCCGTGGCGGTCGACGAACTGCCTGTGTCTGCCCGGCGACTTCCCCCCGGACCCTTGCCGCGATCGCCTTGCCGTCGATGATCGTTGCCGTCATAGGGACGGATGCTATGCCCTCGCGCGATCCGAGCAGGGCTCGCTCAGCGACGGGTGACGGGCGCGTACTCGGCCATCAGCTTGCGTTCGGAGCCGTCGCCCGCGAAGCGCACCACGATCACCCCGCCCGGCTCGACTCCGGTGACGACTCCCTCGCCGAAGGCCGCATGGACGACATCCTCTCCCAGACGGAATCCCGCGACCCCCCTGGGCAGGACCGCCCCGACGGCCGGCGGAGCGGCTCGAGGGGCTCCCCAGGTGCTCTCCGGTGAGCTCCGCCGCGGCGCTCGGTGCGCCCAGCGGTGAGAAGCCACCGCGTCAAGCCCGGCCGGAAGGCCGTTTCGCGCGGCTCCTCGAGCAGGTCGGCGGGGATCTCCGAGAGAAACCGGCTGGGCATCCCGTAGCTCTGCGCGCCGAACACCGCACGCCGGCGGGCGTAGGTGAGGTAGAGCTGGCGCATCGCCCGGGTGATGCCGACGTAGAACAGCCGCCGCTCCTCCTCGAGGCCGCCCTCATCGATCGCCCGGGAGTGCGGGAAGACGCCGTCCTCGAGGCCGGCGATGAAGACCGTCGGGTACTCCAGACCCTTGGCGTTGTGGAGGGTCATCAGCGTCACGAGGCCCTCGTCGTCGGTACGGGTGTCGGCGTCGGCGACCAGCGCGACCTCCTGCAGGAAGACCTCCAGCGTCCCCTCGCCCCGGCGGCGCGGCGAGGTCGAACTCGCGGCCGACCTCGACCAGCTGCTCGAGGTTCTCGATCCTGCCCCTGGGCCTCGATCGTCCGCTCCGCCTCGAGCGCTTCGATGTAGCCGCTCTGCGCGAGCAGCGCCTCCAGCAGCTCGGCGACCGGTGCGGGCGGGCCGCCGTCCTCGCCCGAGAGCCAGCCGGCGCAGCTCGCCCATGACGCTCATGAAGCGCTCCAGCGCCTTGATCGCGGCCGTGCCGAGGCCCGGCACCTGGTCGGCCCGCGCGGCGGCATCCCAGATCGAGACGTCGATGCTGGAGGCGTGTCCGGTCAGCCGCGCCAGCGAGGTCTGGCCGATCCCCCGGCGCGGCGAGTTGGCGACCCGCCCGAAGCTCACCACGTCGAACGGGTTGGCGATCAGCTGCAGGTAGGCGATCGCATCCTTGATCTCGGCCCGCTCGTAGAACTTGGTCCCGCCGATCACCTGGTAGGCGACCTCGTTGCGCACCAGCGCGTCCTCGATCACCCGCGACATCGCGTTGGTCCGGTAGAGGACCGCGATCTCCGCGCGCGAGGAGCCCTCATCGACCAGTCGCTGGATCTCCCCGACCACGTAGCGCGCCTCGGCGTGCTCGTCGGCGAGCGGGCGCAGCTGGATCTGCTCGCCCTGGCCGAGTTCGCTCCACAGCCGCTTGGCGATCCCGCCGCGGTTGTTGGCGATCACCGAGTTGGCGGCCGAGAGGATCGTCTCGGTCGAGCGGTAGTTCTGCTCGAGCTTGACCACCCGGGCGTCGGGGAAGTCGTCCTGGAAGTCGAGGATGTTGCGAACGTCGGCCGATCGAAAGCTGTAGATCGACTGGGCGTCATCCCCGACCACCGCCAGGTTGCGATGCCCGACGGGCCCGGCGTAGGAGGGCCTGTCGCCCGTCCGCCTCACCGCCGCGCTGTGGCGGGCGCCCACCGCCGACGAGCAGCTGCAGCATCCGGTACTGGGCGCGGTTGGTGTCCTGGTACTCGTCCACGAGCACGTGGCGGAAGGTCTCGGAGTAGCGCTGGCGGACGTCCTCGAAGAGCTCCAGCAGGTTGACGGTGCTGAACAGGAGGTCGTCGAAGTCCATCGCGTTCATGCGGTGCATGTCGCGTTCGTAGATGTCGTAGACGTCGGCGATCATCTCCTCGAACGGCGAGGCCGCCTGCTCGCGATAGTCGGCCGCCGCCAGCAGCTTGTTCTTGGCGGCGGAGATCTGGTTCTGGATGGCCCCGGGGGTGTAGCGCTTGGGGTCGACGCCGACGGCGTCGGCCGAGCGCTTGGCCAGGCGGCGCGAGTCGGCCTGGTCATAGATCGTGAACTGGCGGGTGTAGCCGAGGCGATCGGCCTCGGCGCGCAGGATCCGCGCGCAGGCGGCATGGAAGGTCATCAGCCACATGCCCCTGGTGCCGTGGCCGAGCAGCCGCTCGACGCGCTCGCGCATCTCCTTGGCGGCCTTGTTGGTGAAGGTGATCGCGAGGATCTCCCCGGCCTGGGCCTGGTCGGTGTAGATCAGGAAGGCGATCCGGTGGGTCAGCACCCGGGTCTTGCCCGAGCCCGCGCCCGGCGATGATCAGCAGCGGCCCCTCGCCGTGGGTGACGGCCTCCCGCTGGGGCTCGTTGAGGCCCTCCAGGAGCTCCTGGAGGTGTTCTGCGTGGGGGTTCTCGATCATCTCTCCCCAGAATAGATGCGGCCCCGGTTGCCGCTGCGCGCGGGCGCGCCGAGAGGCCGGCGGCGCGGCTGAGCTCAGCCCCCGGCGGGGTTGGGGCCGCGGACGGTGCGCAGGGGACGCACCTCGGCGAGCGGCTGGGTCTCGCCCTCGTTCTGCTCGGCGAGCATCTGTTCGAGCGTCACGATCCGCGCCGAGAGCGCCTGGATCGCCTCGGCGATCGGGTCGGGCAGGTGGATCCAGTCCGCGTCGGGGCCCTCGACGCGGCGGCCGTCCACGCGAACGGGATGGCCGGGGTTGCCGACCACCGTGGAGTTCGGGGGGACGTCGGTGATGACGACGCTGTTGGCGCCGATCTTGGCGCCATGGCCGATCGTGATCGGGCCGAGCAGCTTCGCGCCGGAGCCGATCGTGACGTTGTCCTGGACGGTCGGGTGGCGCTTGCCGGTGGCAAAGCCCGTGCCGCCGAGGGTGACGCCCTGGTAGAGCGTCACGTTGCTTGCCGATCTCGGCGGTCTCGCCGATCACGACGCCCGGTGCCGTGGTCGATGAACAGGCCCTCGCCGATCTTCGCGGCGGGATGGATCTCGATGCCGGTGACGGCACGGACCACGAGCGAGATCAGCCGCGGCAGGACGGGCACGTCCGCCGAGGTAGAGGGCGTGTGCGCACCCGGTAGCCGAGCAGCGCGTGGATCCCCGGCCACGTGGCGAGGATCTCGAAGCGGCTCACTCCGCGCGCGGAGGGGTCGCGATCCCTGTGCTGCGAGGACGTCGCGCCGGACCTCTTTGGCCACCCCAGCGAACGCTCCGAAACCGGGCATGACAACAGCGTAGCGGGGATCTTGCGCCCGCAACCACCTTCCGGCATGGGCCGACGGCGCTCAGGGCGCGAAGAAGGCCTGCGAGATGTAGCGCTCACCCGGAGTCGGGCATCATCACGACGATCCGCTTGCCCGCGGCCTCGGGGCGCCGGGCGTGGACGAGGGCGCCGTGGAGCGCCGCCCCGCAGGAGATCCCCGCGAGCAGGCCGGCCTCGTTTGGCGCAGCGCCAGGCGGTCTGGATGGCGTCGTCGTCGGAGATCGGAATCACCTCGTCGATCAGCTCGCGGTTGAGGACGGGCGGCACGAACCCGGCGCCGATCCCCTGGATCCGGTGGGGGCCCGCCTCGCCACCGGAGAGGACGGCCGAACCGGCGGGCTCGACGGCGATCACCCGCAGCGCCGGGTTGACCTGCTCGCGCAGGTACTCGCCGACTCCGGTGATCGTGCCGCCGGTTCCGACTCCCGCAACGAGGACATCGACGCGGTCCTCGAGCGCCCTGGCGATCTCGGGACCCGTGGTCCGCCGGTGCGCCTCGGGGTTGGCGGGGTTCGAGAACTGGTCGGGCAGGAAGACGTCGCCGTCTCGGGCCATCGCCTGGGCCGCCGCGACGGCCTCGCCCATGCCGCCCATCGACTCGGTGATGTCGACTCGGGCGCCGTAGAGGCGCAGCAGGGCCTCGCGCTCGCGGCTCATGCCCTGCGGGAGCGTCAGCACCAGGTCATAGCCCTTGGCTGCGCAGACGAAGGCGAGGGCGATGCCGGTGTTGCCGCTGGTGGCCTCGACGATCGTCGTGCGGCCCGGCTCGATCCGCCCTTCGGCCTCGGCGGCCTCGATCATCGCGACGCCGATGCGGTCCTTGACGCTGCCGCCCGGGATTGAAGGCCTCGAGCTTGGCGAACAGCTGGACGCCGTGCGCCGAGCCCTCCTCGAGCAGCGCCGAGATGTCTACGAGCGGGCGTCTCCCCGACAAGCTCGGCAATGTTGATCGGGATTCGGGACATACCCCGACAATAGTCGAGCCGCGGCGGGCGTTCAGGCCGAGCGCGCTTGCACATCAGCAGATGGGGGCCGATGCCCGGGATCTCGAACTCCTCGCCCTCGCACCTCCATGCCCGCCACGTGAGATAGAGATTGAGGGCGGCGATGCGGGCGTTGCACCACAGGCGCATGGCCGCCCCGGCTTCGTGCGTGGGCCTCGCAGGCCGCGAGCAGCGCGCCGCCGATTCCGCCGCCGCGGTGGGGCTCCGCGACGGCCATTCCGCGGATGCCGCCAGTCCCCGGCCGCGCGGGTCTGGCGGGTAGCCCGTCGGGCATGACGCGTGGCGATCCCGACGACTGCTCGCGCCCGAGCGCACCGCGAGATGTGCGCTGTCGGGGGTCCTCATCGCCGGGATAGACGAACTGCCTCGGGCGGCTGGCCGGGGCGCAGGACGCCCGCCCGCAGCGGGCGCACGGCGGCGGCCTCGACCCGCTCGGGCGGTGAGCGGCGTCGGGCGCCGCGCTCACGCCGCTGCGGGCGCGGCCTGCTGCGATCGGCAGGCGAACCCGGAAGAGCGTCCCGCCGGGCCCGAGTCGACGGTCAGGCTGCCGCGGTGGCGCTCGGCGACGATCCGCCGGGCCGTGTCGAGGCCAAGGCCGGTGCCGCGGCCGACCTCCTTGGTCGTGAAGAAGGGATCGAAGACCCGCTCGCGGATCGCCTCGGGGATCCCGGGCCCGTCGTCGGCGATGTCGACCTCGACGCAGTCACCGTCCCGTGCGGGTTGAGATCGTGATCGTCCCCGACTCGCCGAGAGCGTCAACGGCGTTGTCCAGCAGGTTGGTCCAGACCTGGTTCAGCTCGGCGCCGTAGGCGGTGATGCGGGGAAGCTCGGGGTCGTAGCTCGCGCAGGATCTCGATGCTCGTGTGCTTGAGCTTGTGCCCGAGGATCGTCAGGGTGTTCTCGATGTCCTCGATGGATGTCGACCTCGATCAGCCCGCCGCGGTCCATGTAGGCGTAGCGCTTGACGGCGCCGACGAGGCGGCTCATCCGCTCGGTCGACTCGGCCAGCTCATCGGCCAGGTCGCGAGCCAGCAGCGAGGCGGCGATCCAGCGCAGGGCCGCGTCCCGAGGCCGGCGCCGGCCAGCATGGCAGATCCGGTTCAGGAAGGCCTGATCGACTCCGGCGCGCGAGAGCGGCTCGGCCAGGCGCCAGCCATCCTCGACGCCCGCCTCCTCGAGCGTCGCGGCGACGGCCTCTTCGGCGTCGGAGGCCTCGAGTGCGGAGCGGGGGCTCGCGCTCGTCGGCCCTGCGCAGCGCCTCGCCCTGCATCTTCACGAGCTCGGCCGCCTGCTGAGCGCTCGACGCCCGACTCGACGAAGACGCCGATCGTCGAGCCGAGCACATCGAGCGCGTCGGCGAGGTCCGAGGAGGCCCGGCGGGCGGCGGCGGCGGGGTTGTTGAGCTCGTGGGCGAGGCCCGCGGCCATCGTTCCCAGCGACTCGAGCCGCTCGCGGTTCTGCTCGATCGAGGTGATCCGCCCCACGACGGGCCGCACCCGGGCGAGCACGAGGCTCATGATCGAGCGGTTGGCGACGGCCAGCTCGACGAAGTCCTCGGGCACGATCGCAGCCAGGCGGACGTCGGTGCCGCCTGCACGCGGACACCGAGCGGCGACCCGGTGAGCGCGGCGATCGCTCCCAGCCAGGTGGGGGCGACGTGGTCGCCCGAGGGTTCATAGACCCTCACCGACGGCGGCGAAGGTCTCGGCCGTCCCCTCGAGCAGCGAGGTAGACGCCGTGGGAGCTCCTCGCCGTCCTGGGCGATCAGCTCGCCGGCCTGGTATTCGTGGATCTCCGCGCGGGCGGCGACTTCGGCGAGGTGCTCGTCGTCGAGGCCCTCGAGCAGATCGAAGCGGCGAAGCTCCTCGACCGTCGGGGAGCTCATGCGCTGGCCAGGTACTCGTGGATCAGCGAGACGGCCATCGAGCCCTCCCCGACGGCGCTGGCGACGCGCTTGATCGAGCGCGAGCGGACATCGCCCGCGACGAAGACACCCGGGCACGCTCGTCTCGAGCGGGCAGCGGCTCGCGGGCCAGCGGCCAGCCATTGCTCGCGGACCTCGGGGCCGGCGAGGATGAAGCCGCGCTCGTCTCGCGCCAGGACCCCCTCGAGCCAGTCGGTGCGGGGCGCGGCGCCGATGAAGATGAAGCAGGCGTCGGCATCCTCGACTGTGCTCGACGCCGTCGGTGCGGATCCGAAGCCGGGCCAGGCGCCCGTCCTCGCCCTCCGCGGCGACGGCCTCCGAGCCGGTGCGGACCTCGACGTTCGCCGAGCGCCGCGATCTGCTCGATCAGGTAGTGGGACATCGACCTGGTCAGCGAGTCGCCGCGGACGAGCATCGTGACCCGGCCGGCGTAACCCGCGAAGTAGACGGCGGCCTGACCGGCCGAGTTCGCTCCGCCGATGACGAAGACGTGCTGCTCGGCACAGGCACGCGCCTCGGTCATGGCCGCGCCGTAGTAGATGCCCGCGCCCGTCAGCTCGGAGAAGCCCGGCGCCTCCATCTTGCGGTAGGACGACACCCGAGGCGACCAGGACACTGTTGGCGCTCAGCTCCGTGCCGCCGGTGAGCTCGACGATTCGCCCCGACCCCTCGACCCTCAGCGAGACGGCGTCGTTGATGCTCAGCAGCTCAGCGCCCAGGCGCCTGGCCTGGTCGGTGGCGCGACGGGCGAGGTCTGATCCGGAGAGCCCGGCGGGGAAGCCGAGGTAGTTCTCGATCCGGCTGGACTGCCCGGCCTGCCCGCCCGGCGCCTCGCGCTCGACCATCACCGTCCGCAGCCCCTCCGAGGCGCCGTAGACGGCAGCCGCGAGGCCGGCCGGGCCGCCGCCGACGATAACCAGGTCGTAATGCTCGGACGCCGGCTGGTTGGCGACCCCGATCCGCTCCGCCAGCTCGAGCACGGTCGGCTGCTCCAGCACGCTGCCGTCCTCCAGCAGAACGACCGGCAGGCGCTCCTCGTCGACGTTCGCGACGGCGATCAGCTCGCGGGCCTCCGGGTCGAGCTCGATGTCCATCCAGCGACCGGGAACGCTGTTGCGGGCCAGGAAGTCGCGCAGGTCATGGGTTTCGCGGGAGAAGCGATGGCCGATCACACGCAGGCCCCCGGCTTCCAGTGCCGAGCCCGCCTCCCAGCCGACCAGCAGGTCCTCGATCACCGGGTAGAGCTGCTCCTCGGGAGGATCCCAGGGCTTCAGGAGGTAGTAGTCCAGCGCAACCTCGTTGATCGCCGCGATCGCGGCCTCCGTGTCGGCGTAGGCGGTCAGCAGGACCCGCTTGGCCTCCGGATAGGTCTTGCGTGCCTCGAGCAGGTAATCGGTGCCTTCCATCCCGGGCATCCGCTGGTCGGCGAGCAGCAGCGCGACCGCGTCGCCACGGGTGCGCAGTTCAGCGAGCAGCTCGAGCGCCTCGGCTCCGGAGCCGGCGCGCAGTATTCGATAGCGCTCGCCGAAGCCCCGTCGCAGGTCGCGGGCAACCGCCGCGAGCACGACTGGCTCGTCATCGACGGCGACGATCGCGGGGCGGCGCTCCTCCACCCGGCCCTCCGTCAGCCGAGCATCGGTGAACGTGGAATCCGCGTCTGGCCGGTGACCTGGGGAATCAGCATGGCCAGTTCATCGTCGAAGCACCAGCACCATTCCTCACCGGGCTCGAGCGAGCGGATCAGCGGGTGCGAGGTCGCGGCCGCGTGAGCGCTCGCGTGTTTTCCCGGGGAGTCATCGCAACAGCCGACGTGCCCGCACTCGAGGCAGATCCTCAGGTGAAGCCAGACGCCACCCTCGCGCAGACAGTCCTCACAGCCGTCCACCTGCTCGGGAAGCTCGGTGACGGCGATCGTCGAGAGATGCGAGCAGGTTGCCATGGGCTAAGGATTACCACGACCGCAGCTCGCGTGGTTCTCCCGCGACGCGCGTCGGAAGGGTCAGTCCTCCCAGCCGAGCTCGTCGCGCTCTGCTGCCTCCTGCTCGATCTGCTCAAGGCTGAGGTCGGTGCGCCTGTCTTCGACCATCAGCTGCAGCGCCTCGGCGATGCTCGGGGCCCAGACCCGGCGGACGACCGCGACGTGGCCGGTCTGATCGTCGTACTGGCTCCATTCGAGCTCCACCAGCGGGGTCCGCGACGGCGGCGCATCGGCGGGAACCGGAGCACCCCACCCGTAGATGCTCACCTGGGCCTTCCAGCCGCTGGGGCAGAGCTCGCCCATCACGGCCAGCGCCGCCCACTCGTCGCCGACCGGCCGTGCACGCCGGTTGCGCCGGCGCAGGTAGAAAAAGAGCGCCGCAAGAAGCACTGCCAGCGCGATGCTGATCGCGAGGACCAGCAGCGCGTCCTGGCTTGAGACATGCCCGTCGGGCGGGCCACCCTGAACGCCGCTGGCGATCTGCAGCCAACCGCGCCCGGTCCTCATCGGGGAACCGTCGCTCCCGATGGTGGATATGGATGCCGCGAGCCAACTTGAGGCACTCTCAAAATGTAGCCCGCCCGAGGGCCTTTCACGCCACCAGCCGACCGGCCGCGCCATTGCCCCCGCCGCGAGGACGAGGAGATCGCGCTCCGGGGCTCACACGGGCCGAGCGCCCGTGTGAGCCACCGTCGCGTCACTCAATGGTTGCTAGCGAACTCCGTGCTTGAGCATCGCGAGCTCAACGTCGAAGGCGTCCTGTTCCTCGCCGATGGCGTTGGGGTGCACCGGGACTCCCGTAAGCGAGCCGAGCAGCGGTTCGATCCAGCGGGTGCCGACGGCCTGGCAGACGTCGTGGCCTTCACTGGCCTTGTAGGTGTCGACGTAGGTGGCACCGTTGGCCTTCGCGCCGGCCTTGAGGCTGGCGTTGCCGCTTTTCTGAACCTTGCGGAACCATTTCAGGTCGCCTTCGGTCCAGGGAAGCGCCATCGGGCACGTGCCTTTCTGGGGCGTGATGTCCGGATAGCCGACGACGAACACCTTGGCGTGAGGCGCCAGAACTTTGACTTCCTGCAGCGCTTTTTCGGCCGGTGCTTTGTCTTCTTCGAGCGTTTTCGTCACATAGGCTTCATACATTTCCTTGCAGGGAGCCTTGGTGGTGACGTTTTTGGTGTCCCTTTCCGAGCAGCCCTGGACGAGCGTGCCGAACAGGCCGCCGTCGTTTCCGCCCATGCCGATCGTGACGACTTCGGTCGATTCACCCAGCGCGTCGAACTGCGGCGGCTGGTCGGCGTACTGGGCGACGGTGAAGTTTTCCGTCCGGGCGCCACCGCAGCTGACGTCTGTCAACGACAGGTTCAGCGCCGAGGCCACGAGGTGCGGATAGTTCAGCGACGACTGCCCGCAGTCCGCGGGAGCACCTTCGGCGTAGGGCGTGATGCCCGGGCCGGACGTGTAGGAGTCGCCCATGGCGACGTATTTGGCGCCGGCGGCACTGGCGCCCGCCGGCAGCACCGCGCAAAGCACCAGCGCGAGTAGACCGAGCACCGTGAGCGTGCTACGGCGCGAAACCTTGCGATCCCTCATCCCAATCCCCTTTGTCCTGTCCGGAGCGGCGCCCCGGAACCCCTCTTCCCGCCGACCGTTTCGATCCTGCGATCCGATCGGCACTGCCGCGCGACTTTACCAACCTCCCGCGGCCGGAGCGAGCGCCGCAGGACAGCCGCGCAGGCCCACCGGAGGGTGCGCCGTTGTCCGCTGCGATGATCCCGCCCGTGAATTGGAAGCACTCGATCTCCCTCCTCGCCGCGGCGAGCGCCCTGCTCGCCGGATGCGCGAACAGCACGCCCTCCCCCACCGCATCCACCTCCAGCCACGCGAGCCAGGGAGCCTTCTCGGCCTATGCCCGGTCGGTCAACCTGCGGGCAGGCGACCTGCCGGGCGGAGAACCGGGGTCCACCGAACACGAACATGAAGAACGCGAAACGGGCAGCGAGAGCGCGATAGCTCGGTGCATCGGCGCGCCCAACTACCCCCATGACGTGCTCCGGGTCAGCTCGCCGACGCTCGGCGATCCCAAGCACCTGAACGCGGCCTCGGCGGTCTCAACGGACCTGCTGGCCCCCGCGGACGCGAAGGAATTCGCGGCCCGCCGAGCGGCCGATTTGAAGATCTATCGAAGCAGAAGAGCGGAAACCTGCAATGCCAACGCCCTGCTCGAAAAGCTCCGAGCGCAGGGCCTGCAGCATGCCACCGCGGTGGCCGTCGCGAATCCCCTCTCCGGACACCGGGGGGCGATCGCCTACAGGACCCTTATCAGGGGCGGGCTGCCTCCGACCGACGGGGCCTCCAAGGCGACCCAGGTCTACGTCGACGTGATCCTTCAATTCGTCGGCCGCGCGGCTGTGGAGATGGAGATGAGCGACATCCCGGTTCCGCCGCCCACCGCGACAGAGCAGCATCTCGTCGACCTGCTGCGCGAACGAGCCACCACCCACAGCTTCTAGCCCGGTCCGGGCAGATCCGGTTGAGACTCAAGGGACTGCTCGATCGCCCCGATCAGTTCTGTGCTGTGAGCACGATCCTCGGATTTGTCCTGATCTTGAGCGGGGCCATCATGGTCGTCTCCGGCCCGGGCGTGGCGCGATCCAGGGCCGGCCTGAGATTCTCCAGCGAGGAGCTGGCGAGCTCTGCGGACGCGCAACGCAGAAGGCGCCGCGCGATCTGGAGCGCCGTCGCGATCAACCAGGCGATGGCCCTGTTCTGGCTATACCTGGGCGTTCGCTTCATGGCCTCCTGAGGCGGGCGCCGTCGGGCCCTCAGACGGCGACGGGGGGAGACTTTCGGAAGGTCACCAGGTCGACCGCCTGCCCGGAGTCGTCGACGAGCCAGCGGTAGGTCGCCCATGCGTCGTCGTGATAGAGGAACACCTCGCGCCGGTCGGCGGCCGCCGGCATGGCCAGAGACGCATCGTGCTCGCGGGCAAAGCGCGCCTGACCCGGGCTCAGCGCCACTGCCGATTGACCAAAGTTCCGCATGGCCAAATTATCGCGGTCGTCGCGCCGTGGTCATCGGCAGCGCCTACGGCCGATCCTCCGTACTTGTCCACACAGGACTCAGGCGGGGGAAATACGCGCGTCAGGCCTCGACCGTTCGAACCCACACAAGGACGAACACCGCGATCAGCGTTGCGGCGTTGGCCGCGATGATCGCGGGGTCTCCCCGCATGACTCCATAGACAACCCATGCGGTTACGCCGCACCCGAAGCAGACAAGCCACAGCCAGGACAGCCCCGAGGCGTTGCGCATGCGCACCGAACGCACAACCTGGGGCACAAAGCTGAGCGTCGTCAGCGTGCCGGCGAGATAGCCCAGTGTGGTCATCTGCCTCACGATAGAAAGCCGCGGAGGTTCTCTGACGGCTGACCATCGTCGCGCCGGCGGCGGCCGATCTCATCTCCGGGCGCAGGTCATGCCCGGGATACTTCAGGGGCAATGACCGATGGCAAACGGCTGGTGGGCCCCACAGTCGCCAACTTCCTTCTCGCGGGGTTCCTCGCTCTCGCGCTGCTGGCGCTCGCCGGATGCGGAAAGAGCAACCTCTCGACCGGCACGAACGCCTGCACGAAGATCGAAGAAAGCTTCAAGCGCAACAACCCCAACGTGCTCGGAGTGCTGTGCCTCCGCAAGCAGGTTCCAGGGAACTGAGTCTCGTCGGGCCCGAAATCAGATGTGGTACATGCTGGCGCCCGACTCGCGCTGCTCGCGCTCGATCACGTCAGCGATCGTCGTCTCGGCTAATACCCGGCGGGCGGAGGCGGCGGCGTCGGCGAAGACGCCCTCCGAGTCGCGGCCGAGCGGCCCGTCGAGCAGCTCAACGATCTCCAGGACCGTCACGGTGGAGGGGTCGCGGGCGAACCGGTAGCCGCCCTTGACGCCGCGCTGGGAGCTGATGACGCCCGCCCGGCGGAGAACGGCGAAAAGCTGCTCCAGAAACTGCACCGGCACGTCGCGCCGGCGCGCCAGCTCGCCGATCGGGACCGGCTCGGCGCCGCTTGAGCGTCCCAGCTCGGTGAGAGCCAGGACGGCATAGGGAGACTTTGTCGTTATCGAGATCATCGGGCGCCGTGCCCGATGCTACGCAACGGGCTCGATCAGAGCCAGCCCCGCTCGGTCGCGATCAGCACCGCCTGGGCCCGGTCGACCGCACCGAGCTTGCCGTAGATGTTGTGCAGGTGGGTCCGCACGGTGCTCGTCGAGAGCGTCAGCTCGTGGGCGATCTGCTTGTAGACCTTGCCCTCGGCGAGGCGCTGCAGCACCCCCAGCTCCCGCCCCGACAGCGGGCACGGGTCCACGTGGCGCTGGCGCTGGATGTTCGCGCTGGGCAGTTCGTACATCACCCGGCGAAGCTCCTGCGGGCCGAGGCCCACGCTGCGGGCCGTCTGCAGCAGCTCGGTCGGGTTGACCCGCTGGCCCTGCTCGTAGTGGGCCAGCATGTCGGCCAGGCGGATGAACGCCGCCTCGCCCTCGGCGTCGGGGTTGTGGTGGCGCTCGATCGGCCCGGCGACGGAGGCCGGCAGGCCCCAGCGACGGACCAGTACGCCACCCACGAGGGCATGGTCGACGCCGAGCTCGCGACGCTCCTGGTGGATGCGCTCCTCAGGCGTGCGCGCGCCGCGGTGGACCTGGGAGGGATAGCCGGGATATGCGTGCAGCAGGACGAGCTTGCCGATGTCGTGGAGCAGGCTGGTGACCGTCAGGCGGTCGCGGTTCTCATAGCCGACCTCGGCGGCGACGCGGTCAGCCGCATGCTGGGTCGCCAGAGCATGCAGGCGGAAACGCTCGGGGGCGGCATCCCACACGCTGGCCCGCTCGAAGAAGTCAAAGGTGCGCACGCGGGTGGCCACGGCGCTGACGGTCTGCGGGCTGAGGACGTCGACGGCCGCGACGGCTGTGTCGACCTTGCCGCGGCCTCCGTCGACACGGTTGGCGAGACGGAGCACGGCGATGATCAGGGCCACGTCGGACTCGACGGCGGAGACGACATCCGCGGTTGCAACGTGGTCCTTGGAGATAACGGTCAGCAGGCGGTTGCGTGACTCCGCAAGTGCCGGGAATGCCTCCAGGGCTTCAAAGGCCATCGTCAGACGACGGCCGTGGCCCTCGTTCTGGTGGCGCTCGCCGGGTGCGGCCCCAGCACTGTCGGGACGCTTCTCGGCCTGGGCCGGGCGCCCTGTCTTGACACTGCTCAGCTTTGGTGTTGCCTTGGGCTTCTTTGCCGCAGCGGTGGCGTTCATTCCTTGTCTAACCCCTTCCTTGGGTTCATTGGCCATCCAGGCCGTTGATTCCGCGTCAAGGCCCTATCGGCATCGCGGCTCCCCGAATTGAGGGTCTCTTTAGCTTTTGTTCAAAGAGAGCGCCCGGTCGATGCGCGCAAGCGACTCATCCCTCCCCAAAAGGGCCAGGCTCTCGAACATCCCGGGCGAAATCGTCGAGCCTGAGATCGCCACACGGAGCGGTTGGTAGACCTCCCGCGGTTTGGCGCCGCGGCGCTCGATCACCCCACTCAAGGCGCTCTCCACACCCGCCTCATCGAACGGATCACAGCCCGCAAGAGCCTCACGGGCATCGCCCAGCGCGGCGCGGCCGTCCTCGCCCAGCCACTTCTCGCGCGCGGCCGGGTCGTCGACCGGGCCGTCGAGCAGCGAGCCGGCCAGCGGCCAGAAGTCGGCCAGCGTGTGGATCTTCTCCTGGCTGATCCGGGCCAGCTCGAAAAGGTCGCCTCGTCCGGTGAAGGCTTCCAGACGCCGTGCCAGCTCCTCGGGGCTGAGAGAGCGGATGTAGATCCCGTTCATCCAGCGAAGCTTGGTCTCGTCGAAGCGAGCCGGGTTGCGGCTGACCCGCTCCAGCGTGAACCGCTCGACCAGCTCCTCGGTCGAGAGAATCGTGCTGTCGTCGCCGGCCCCCCAGCCGAGCAGCGCCAGGTAGTTGCGGACGGCCTCCGGCAGGTAGCCCGCATCGCGCAGCTCCTGCACCGACGCGGCGCCATGGCGCTTTGAAAGCTTCTTGCCGTCGGGTCCATGCAGCAGCGGCAGATGCGCATAGAGCGGCGGATCGGTGTCCGGGCCGAAACCGGCATCGCGCGCCGCCTCGAGCACCAGCAGCTGCTTGGGGGTATTCGAGAGGTGGTCCTCCCCACGCACAACGTGGGTGATGGCCGCGTCGAGATCGTCGATCGCGACGGCGAAGTTGTAGAGCACCGACCCGTCGGCCCGCGCGATCACCGGGTCGTCCATGTGCACGTGCTCGAACGTCGTATCGCCACGGATCACGTCGTGCACGACCGTCGCCCCCTCAGGCGGGACACGCAGGCGGACCGCCCCCGAGCCCTCCTCCTGGCCGCGGTAGCCGCGGTCGGCACCGTGCAGCTCCTTGTATGCCCTTACGTCCTCGGCGGTCGCATTGGAGCGATATGCGCGCCCGGCTTCCAGAAGGGCAGCCAGAGCCTCCTGGTGGCGCTCGGTGCGGTCGGTCTGCATCACCGGGCCCTCATCCCAGTCGATCTCCAGCCAGCGCAGGGCGTCGAGGATCTGCTCGATGTTCTCGGGCGTCGAGCGCTCCCTGTCGGTGTCCTCGATCCGTAGCAGCAGGGTGCCCTGCTCGTGACGGGCGAGCAGCCAGTTGAACAGGGCTGTGCGGGCGCCACCGATGTGCAGGGCTCCCGTCGGGGACGGGGCGAAACGAACTCTCATCAGACCATTGTGATCGCCCGGCGGCGATCAGCGCCCTCCGGGTCGCCGTCAGGCTCCTGACCAGCACTCAGGAGCCCCGGGGCTTCTGCCGATCCTGAGGATGGTGCCTGGCCGCCCTCTCAGCCACCCCGCCCTTCGGCGCGTCTCGACGCACCGCGTGCTGGCTGCGGCCTTCGCCGCGATCACCGTGATGACCCTGCTGCTGGCCGCGCACGCGATCTTCGATCTCGGCGGCCGGCCCAGCGACGGATTCTTCAAGGACGGCCTCTACACCGCGATCGAGCTGGTGGCCGTCGCCGTGGCGGTGGCCCGCGTGATCCTGCGCCGGGAGAACCGTCTGGCCTGGGCGTTGATCACCGCCGGACTGCTGGTCTGGGCGGCCGGAGATCTGGTCTGGGCGCTATGGCTGAACAACCTCGCCGAACCGCCCTACCCGTCGATCGCCGACGCGCTCTACCTGCTGATGTACCCGGCCGTCTACGCCGGGCTGCTGATGCTGATGCGGGCGCACTTCCGCCACGCCGGCGCCGCCGTCTGGCTCGACGGGCTGGTCGTCGGCCTGACCACAGCCGCCGTCGGAGCGGCGCTGATCTTCCCCGATGTCCTGGCCAGCAGCTCCGGCGGCACGGCGGCCGTGAGCGTGAGCCTGGCCTACCCCCTCGGCGACTTCCTGCTGCTCGTGTTCGTGGCCCTCGGCTTCACCCTGTCGGGCTGGCGTCCCGGCCGGCAATGGCTACTCATGGGCCTCGGGCTGGCCGTGTCGGCCGGGGCGGACATGATCTTCGTCTACCAGGAGGCCCGGGGCACCTACGTGACCGGGCGGATCCTGGATACGGCCTGGCCGGCCTCGATGGCCCTGATCGCGCTGGCGGCCTGGCAGCCGGCGCCGAGGAGCTCGAACGTCCGCCCTGTGAGCCACGCGATCGTGCTTCCGGCGTGCTTCGGGCTGCTGGCCTTCGGCCTGCTCGTCAGCGCGGGCCTGCACCCCCTGACCAACCTCGCCCTCGGGCTCGCCGCGGGAGCCGTGTTCGCGGCCGGAGTTCGCGGCGCGCTCACCTACCGCGAAAACGGGCGGATGCTGCGCCGCCAGACCCACGATGCGGTGACCGACATGCTGACCGGGCTGTCAAACCGCCGGCATCTGATCGAGGACCTCGGCCGGGCTGTCGAGCGAGCGGCGAGAGGGCACCCCTCGACATTGGCGTTCTTTGACCTGAACGGCTTCAAGATCTACAACGACACCTTTGGCCACCGCGCGGGGGACGAGCTGCTGGCGAGGGTCGGGCAGGCCCTGGAGCGCTCCCTGGGGACCCAGGGCTCGGCCTATCGGCTCGGCGGGGATGAGTTCTGCGCGCTGCTGGACGGGCGGCTGGCGAGAACCGACGAGCTGATCATGGCGGCGACGGCAGCCCTGTCCGAGCAGGGCAGCGGCTTCAAGATCACAGCAGCCTGCGGTGTCGTGGCGATCCCTGAGGATTCGGGGAGCGTCACGGGGGTGCTGAGCCTGGCCGATGAGCGGATGTATTCGGAGAAGGGCGCCAGCGGCCGGGGAACACTCTCCCAGACCCAGAACGTCCTGCTCCAGCTGCTCAGCGAGCGCGCGCCGTCCCTGCGCAGCCATGTCCGCGACGTCGGCGACCTGGCGGTTGCCGTCGGGCGCAGGATGAGCCTGAACTCCGAAGAGCTTGACGAGCTGCGCCGCGCGGCGGAGCTGCATGACATCGGAAAGCTGGCCATCCCCGAAGAGATCCTCCACAAGCCCGGCCCGCTGAGCGAGAGCGAGTGGCGCTTCCTGCACCATCACACGGTCATCGGAGCGCGAATCCTCAATGTCGCGCCGGCGCTTCGGCCCGTCTCCGAGCTGGTCCGCTCCAGCCACGAGCGCTGGGACGGGAACGGCTATCCCGATCGCCTCGCAGGCCAGGCGATCCCGCTGGGTGCGCGGATCATCGCGGCCTGCGACGCCTATGACGCGATGATCGCCGAGCGGCCCTACCAGGAGGCCTGCTCGGACCAGGAGGCGCTGGCCGAGCTCAGACGAAACGCGGACACGCAGTTCGATCCCGAGGTCGTCGCGCTGATCGGCGAGATCCTCGAAGGCCGCGAGGAGAGGCCGCAGGCCGAGGGGCAGGCGCTGCCGCGCTCCTGGCACGCGGAGCTGGCCGACCCACGGAGTTAGCGCATAATGCGCCGCGATGCTGATCGGCGCACACGTCTCCCCGGCCGGCGGCCTGCCCAAAGCGATCGAGCGCGGCGTCGAGCGCGGCTGTCGGGCGATCCAGATCTTCAACCAGTCGCCGCGCATGTGGCGGCCGAGCAAATACTCCGATGAGGACGTGGCCGCTTTTCGCGAGGCGATGCGCCCGAGCCAGATCGACCGTGTCCTGATTCACGCGGTCTACCTGCTCAACTGCGCCAGCGAGGACCCTGAGATCCGCGCCAAATCGCTCGCCTCCCTGACCTACTCGCTACGCGTCGGGGAGGCGATCGGGGCAACCGCCGTGGTTCTTCACCCGGGCTCGGCCAAGACCGGTGAGCCGGGGGCTGCCATCGCCCGCGCTGCGGCGACCATCCGCGAGGCACTGGATGAGAGCGAGGGTTGCGAGCTTCATCTGGAGAACACCGCCGGCGCAGGAGGGACCCTGGGGCGCTCCTTCGAGGAGCTCGGCGCCCTGATCGAGGGAGCGGGCGGGGACAGGCGACTCGGCGCTTGCCTGGACTCCTGTCACCTGCTCGCCTCGGGCTATGACATCCGGACCCCTGCCGGAATGGCAACGACGCTGCGCTCGGCGCGCCGCGTGCTGGGGTCGGGACGGATCCGCTCGCTGCACCTCAACGACTCCCAGACGCCGCTGGGCTCCAACCGGGACCGCCACGCGAACATCGGCGAGGGCGAGCTGGGAAGAAAGGGCTGTGCCGCATTCCTGGGAGCCAGCGGGCTGCAGCGCCTGCCCTGCATCCTGGAGACCCCCGGCGAGAATCGCGAAGGTCCCGGTCGCGAGGAAATCGCGCTGGCCGAGAAGCTTCACCGGCAGGGCCTGGCGAAGGCCCGACGTACGTCTTGAGCACGTAGCCTGCGCTCTCGAGGCCGTCCTGGCGCAAACGATCTCGTCTAGGGTTCGCGGCCCGATGACGCCACGGAAGGCCACCACCACCAAGATTCGCCGCTGGGCGGGTCTTCTCGTGTTCATCGCTCTGCTCCTCGCAGCCCTGCTGATCCCCGGGTCGGCTCTGGCCGCCAGCAACTTCAAGGGCACCTGGACCCCGGATGTCGGAGTGCCGTGGACGATCACCTCAGAGAACGCCGGCGGGGGCTGCGAAGGGACGAGCATCCCCGGGTTCGTTCTCGTCAACTGCCAGGTCAGCGGCGACGAATACAGATTCGATGTCGATGAGGAAGGCAGCTCCTACGAATCCCACAATCACGGGATCATCGAAGGCAACAAAGTCACCGGGGAGTTCGACGATCCCAGCCCTCATGCCTACACGGCCACCCGCACGGGCGGCGCGACAACCGTCAACGGGCAGGTCTTCAACCAGAAGAAGGAGCCCGTCGAAGGCATCACCGTTTCGCTGACCGGGACGAGCGATGAATCGGAAACCGTCGCCAAGACGGCCAAGACGAGCATCGCCGGGGCCTACAGCTTCGAAGTCCCGGCGGGCACCTACTCCGTGACGGCCAGCGGTGATCCGGATAAACAGTACGGCGGGGAACTCGCCGTGACGACCGGCGCGAGCGGACCGGAATGCAACGGAACCGCGAAGGAAGCGACCTGCACGCTCAAGCACCTGGCCGTCGGCGAAGAAGCCTCAGCCGGCTTCACCTACACGCAATGCGGCGCGAGTGCTCGCGAAACCAACAGCCACGAGCCGACGGGCTGCCCGATCATCTTCATCCCCGGCATCCTCGGCTCGCGCATCACCTGCGGCACGGAAGAAATCTACCCCAACATCCCCAACCCGAAATTCTCCGAGATGGAACTCACCACGGATGGGGAAACCAACCTCAGCAAGGGCAAAGCATGCGAAGCCGAAGCCCATACGCCCCCCGGGGAAGCGGGCCTCTTCACGAGCGCCCCGTTCGTAGGCGACGTCTATGAAGGCGCCTTCAACTACATCAAGCGAATCGCCACCAACGGCGCCTACGTCTACCCCTATGACTGGCGGCGAGGGGTCCCCGTCGCCGCCAAAGGCCTCGAAGCCCTGGTGAACGAAGTCCTCAAAGAAACGAGCGCCAAGCACGTCGTGCTGGTGGCGCACTCGATGGGCGGCCTGGTCACACAGAACTACATCGAAGAAGGCGGCGCCGACAAGGTCAGCAGGGCCCTCACGATCGGCACCCCCTACTGGGGCGCGCCCAAGTCCCTGATCGCGCTGATGAACGGCTACTCCAACGAATTCGCCCTCGAAAACGCCGACCACGCCTTCGGCGTCGACCAACGTCCAGAAGGCCGTTCGCAACTACACGGGGCTGTTCTGGCTCTACCCGTCCACGAGCTACGGCCCGTGGCTGCAGCTGTTCGCGGCCGGTTTCCCGAGCACGCTGCGCGGGGGCAACGCGATCGACGACTGGGTCAGCTCCCTGGGCGGCACCTCCGCGCTGCTCGATCGGGCGGAGGTGGGTCACGTCAAACTCGATGGCTTCAAACCGGACGGCGTCGACTACCAGATCGTTGTCGGCACGGGCGTCCCGACAATCACGAAGATGCAGATCGCGGTCAACCCGCTTGACGAAGAACAGACGGTCAGGGCGACCTACGGCTCCG
Source organism: uncultured Solirubrobacteraceae bacterium (assembly GCA_963744035.1). Lineage (GTDB taxonomy): Bacteria > Actinomycetota > Thermoleophilia > Solirubrobacterales > Solirubrobacteraceae > Palsa-744. Next base: position 60,736 of record CAVURZ010000005.1, read on the forward strand.
GCGACGGCACGGTCCCGGCGGTCAGCCAGACGCAAGGCGCGTTCCCCGGCAAGGGCACGACCGTGAAAATTCATTACGCCTGCAACATCAGGCACGCCGACGAGCCTGGAAACGGGGAAATCCAGAGCCGAATCGAAGGCTTCATCCTCGCCGGCACCGAAGTCACCAAAGACATCGAACCCTGCTCCTACTCGGGCGTGGAAACGATTCTCTACAAAACGACCATCTTCGGCCATGGCAAAACGGCCACCGTCACGACGCCGGCGAGCAAGGCCATGACGGTCGATGAAGCGGTGTCCAAGGGGCTGGTTCAGGTTCTCGAACTCGGCAACGAGACGACCGTCGTGACCAATGCCCGCGAACCGGTCACGCTTTCCGTCCCGGGCTCACACCTGACGATGCGCGAGCGCTCGATCGGCAGCAAAGAAGGCGCCCCGAAGTACTACGGCCCGCTCAACGGAGCGATCACGATCAACCCGGCGGGCGAGGTGAAGGACGGCAAGAAGACGGTCCGTCCGGTCAAGCCCGGCGGCGCACCGCACGTCCACGCCCGCATCTCAAAGCGCGGCAAGCGCTACGTCGTGAGGCTGATCGCATCGGGCCACGGCGTCGCAGCGATCTACGTCCGTATGGGCAAGGCTGCGGGGCACCGTTACACCAAGCCGCTGCTGTTGAGCGCCGCTCAGCTGAAGAAGCTGCGCTTCGCCGGCCTCAGCACGTTCGGTGTCTGGGAGCGCTCCCAGCGGGCACACCTGCCCCACTGAGCCGGGCCGGGCGAGCACCTCCCGGAGGCAGCCCCGCCTCGGCTGTGAATCAGCCCGCGAGCGCGGTCGAGGCCGCGGGGGCGCTGCGAGTGAGGGCGCTTTCAAGCTCGGCCAGCAGGGTCGGCGTGTTGGCCACGCGGAATCGCTCGCCCAGGCGGATCCGTCTGATGCCGGCCGAGGTGTCGATGTCGATCACGACCTCGGCGGCGCCGGGAAAGTCCTCGATCGTCTGTCGGAGGTCCTCGAGGGCGTCACCGCACAGACTTGCGGCGGTGACGCGCAGGTGGACGGGCTTGGCCTTGGCGGCCGAGGAAGCTGCGGCGTGCTCGGCCCTGCTCCTGGCCCGCTCGATCTCCTCGGGGGTCGGGGCGAAGCGCTGCACGCTCTGGACGACCAGCGAGGTGGCCCCGGCCTCCTTGTGGTCGACCCGGCCCTTGACGGTCACGACCTCGTCGGGCACGAGGATCGCCTCGTTCTCCGCCAGGGCCTTTCCGAAGATCAACATCTCTACCGATCCGGCGAGGTCGTCGAGCATCGCGAACATCATGTGATCGCCGTTGCGGGTGCGGATCTTCTTGGTCTCGGTGATGATCCCGCCGACGGTGACCATGTCCTTGTCGCGCCTGTCGGCCAGGGAGGAGATCGAACAGTCGACCTTCGCCCGCAGGGCCTCTTTGAGGGGCTTCAGGGGATGCGCGGAGACGAACAGGCCGATGGCTTCCTTCTCGGCCGCGAGCAGCTCGGGCTGGTCGAACTCCTCGAGCGGGATCCCCGGATGGACAGGGCGACCGAGGCCGGTACCGGCAGAGCTGCTCTGAGCAGCCGAGGAGCCGTCGTCCTCCTGCAGGTCGAAGATCGATCCCTGTCCGATCAGCGCGTCCTGCTGCAGCTTCTGCCCGGCGGCCTGGGCCTGCTCGAGCACTTCGAGCATTCCCTTGCGGCTGGCGCCGGTCGACCCGAAAGCGCCGCACTTGATCAGCGCCTCGATTGCCTTCTTGTTGACCATGCGCCCGTCGACGCGCTCGCAGAAGTCCCACAGCGAGGTGAACTCGCCGCCGTCGGTGCGCGCGCGTTTGATCGCCTCCACCGCCTGGAAGCCGACACCCTTGACGGCGTCGAGGCCGAACCGGATGCAGCCGACGAGGCCCTTCGAGCTCGGCGGCCCGACCGTGAACTCGTGGTCTGAGAGATTCACGTCCGGCGGCAGGATCTCGATCCCCATCTCCTCGCAGCGGGCCACGAAGAACGGGACCTTGTCCTTGGTCGACATCACCGAGGAGATCAGTGCGGCCATGTACTCGGCGGTGTAGTTCGCCTTCAGCCAGGCGGTCCGGTAGGCGATCAGCCCGTAACAGGCGGCATGGGACTTGTTGAAGGAGTAGTCGGCGGACTTTTCGTTGGTCTGCCAGAGGAACTCGATCACCTCGTTCTTGGTGCCCGAGGCGCGACAGCCCTCGACGAACTCCGGCTTCAGTGCCGCCATCGCGGCGCGGTTCTTCTTGCCGATCGCCTTGCGCAGATCGTCTGCCTTCGCTCCGGAGAAGCCGCCGAGCTCCTTGGAGATCTGCATCGCCTGCTCCTGATAGAGGATCACCCCGTTCGAGGACTCGAGGATCGGGCGCAGCCGCTCGTCGGGATAGGAGATCGACTGGGGATTGTGCTTGCCGCGGGCGTAGACCGGAATCTGATCCATCGCGCCGGGCCGGTAAAGGGCGTTGAGGGCCACGAGATCGTTGAATTCGTCCGGGCGGACCTTCTTGAGGGCCTCGCGCATGCCCTCGGACTCGAACTGGAACACGCCGATCGAGTCACCGCGGGCGAGCATCTCATAGGTCCGCTCGTCATCGAGCGGAACCTCGGTCCAGTCGGGCCGCTCGCCGCTGGAGCGCTCGATGATGTCCAGGGCGTCCTCGATCACGTCGAGGTTGCGCAGCCCGAGAAAGTCCATCTTGAGGATGCCGATCTCCTCAATCGGTTTCATCGAGAACTGCGTGACCGTGCGATAGATCCGCGCGCCGTTCTCATCGGTGCCCGCGTCGGCCAGCTGCAGCGGGACGATGTCGGTCAGCGGCCGGTCGGCGATCACGACCGCGGCCGCGTGGATGGAGGAGTTGCGAACGATCCCCTCTAGGCCCTTCGCGACGTCGATGATCTGTTTGGCGGCCGGCTCCTCGTCGTAGGCCTTGCGCAGCGGCTGTCCGCTCTTCAGGCAGTCCTCGAAGGACGGCGAGCGGCCCATGATCGGGTCGGGGATCAGCTTCGCCAGGCGATCGCCGGTGCCGTAGTCATGCCCGAGCACACGGGCCGCGTCACGGGTGGCGGCACGGGGGAACATCTTGCCGAAGGTGACGATCTGCGCGACCGACTCGCGGCCGTACTTCTCGGTCACGTAGCGCATCACCCGCTCGCGGCCGCGGACGGAGAAGTCGATGTCGATATCGGGCATTGACACCCGCTCGGGGTTGAGGAAGCGCTCGAACAGCAGGTCATAGCGGAGCGGGTCCACGTCGGTGATCGAGAGGCAGTAGGCCACGATCGAGCCCGCCGCCGAGCCTCTGCCGGGGCCGACCGCGATGCCGTTGTCCTTGGCGTAGCGGACGAAATCCCAGACGATCAGGAAGTAGGCGTTGAAGCCCATCCGGTCGATCACGTCGAGCTCCATCTCCATCCGCTCCATCGCCGCGGCCGGCGGCGGCGAGCCGTAGCGCTGGTGCAGGCCCTCGACGACCCGTTCGCGCAGATAGCCGCGCTCTTCAACCCCGTCCGGCGTCGGGATAGCTGGGGATCAGCTGCTTGCCGAGCTCGAGCTCCACCGAGCAGCGCTCGGCGATCTCCAGGGTGCTCTCGATCGCCTCGGGCCACTCCGCGAATGCACTGTGCATTTCGGCGCTGTCGCGAAGGTAGAACTCGTTCGTTTCGAAGGTCATCTTGGGCGCCGCGATGGTGCTCTTGGTCTGCACGCAGAGCAGCGCCGTGTGGTGGTCGTAGTCCTCGCGGCGCAGATAGTGCACGTCGCCCGTGCCGACCAGCCTGCCGCCCATCTCCCGAGCGATTCGGACGATCCCCTCGTTGGCCTTGTCCTGGGGCGCGAGGCCGTTCTTCTGCACCTCGAAATAGACGTTCTCCGGGCCGAAGATCCGCACCAGGTCGTCCGCGTGCGCCCTCGCCTCCTCGGGTTTGTCGTCGAGCAGCCGCTGGCAGAAGCGCGACGCCAGGCAGCCCGTCAGAGCGATCACGCCGCTGGAATGACGCTCGATCTGGGCCAGGTCCACGGTCGGCTTGCCCCGCTGCAGTCCCTCCAGGAATCCAGCCGAGGAGAGCTTGACGAGGTTCCTGTAACCCTCGTCATCGGAGGCCAGCAGGGTGAGGTGGTTGCGCTCCGTGCGACCCGTAGCGGTGTGGTCGTCGACCAGGTAGATCTCGCAGCCGACGATCGGCTTGACGTCATGGGCGCGGCAGGCCTTGTACAGCTCCACGGCACCGTTCATGACGCCGTGGTCGGTCAGGCCCAGGGCTGGCTGGCCGAACTCGGCGGCCCGCTTGGCCAGCGCCTCGATCTTGCACGCCCCGTCGAGCAGCGAGTACTCGGAGTGAACATGGAGATGTGCGCAGGAAGGGGTGCTCACCGGTACTGCATGCTAGGCACCCGAGCGGCGGAGACTCAGCGCGCGCGCCGCTGTTTGCGGCGATAACGAATTCGCCCGAGCAGCGTCATCGTGTGCTTGTGGGGCGCCGGCGCCGCCGCGTCCTGCTCGGGCTCCCCGATCTGCTCGTCCGGGCCCACCGGGGCACCGGGCTCAGCGTGCGCATCGGCGGCGGACTCGGCGGGCAAGGGAGCCTCGGGCGACCTCGCGAGGCTTCGGCCGAGCCCTTCGCCGGGATCCCGGGGGAGCTGCCCGGCGGGCGGCAGAACGTCCTCCTCGGGCTCCGCCGGAAGCACCTCGGCTCGCGCTCTGAGCCGCTCCACGGCGGCAGCCAGGGCGTCCGCCATCTCGGCCCCGCGCTCCTCGCTGAGGATTCGGTCGGTGACCGGCGGGGCGGCCGCGGGCGCAACGCGCGGCGCGGCGGGCGGCTCGACGGGCGGGCGGCTCTTGACGGCGCCCGCCAGCCGGCCGACGATCCCCTTGACCTCGCCAAGGACGCCCTCCATGCGGCGATGCCCCTCACGGATGGCCAGCAGCTCCCGTTCGGTCCGTTCGCGAGCGCTCGTCTCGGCACGAAGGCCAGCGGAGACCTCCTCGGTGCGCCGCTCGAGTTCCGCGACGCGCGCCTGCAGCTGGTTCTCGGCCCGGCTCAGGGCGGCCCGCTCTGCGGCCGCCGCCTGCTCGGCCTCGGCGAGCTGTCGCTGTAGTTCCTCCACCCTGGCCGTCAGCTCGCGGGTCTCGTGCTCGTCCGCGCCGAGGCGCTCGCCCAGGCGGCGCAGCTCATCGAGGCCGTCGCGCTCGCTGCCGACGAGACGCTCCTCGGCCTCGACGCGGAGCTGCTGCTCGGCGTACTCGCGCTGCTTCACGCGGCGCAGCTCAGCCTCGCGCTCCTCGGCGGCGGTCCTCTCGGTCTCGAGCAGCCCTGCCATGCGGCGCTGGTCCTCCTCTGCCTCGCGCAGGCGCTGCTGGAGGCTTGCGACGTGGCGTTCCAGCGTCTGGACGGTCGCTTCGGCGGCCTCGGCCCGGCGGGTCAGCGCGGCCTCGCCGCTCTCGGCGGCTCGGCGCGCACGGCGTTCGGCGAGCAGGTCGCCTTCTCCCCGCCCGCGGCTCTCGGAGCCCGATCCGAACCCGGGTGTCTCGCTTTCCTCAACCATCTTTCTGCGGTGCAACTTAGGGGCCCGTCCGGACGTCCCACGAGGGCTCCGGTGCTCTATGGTGCCAGTCAGTGGCACCGGCTGAGACATGGGACCCCGACGAGCGCGACTGGCGCCTGATGGCCGACATCGGCCCGGCCCCGTCGCACGGCTTCCTGTCCGGACTGATGGAGCATGTGCGCGACCCCGGCGTGATGAGCGAGCTGAAGGCGGCGGTGGCCGAGGACGTGGTGATCACGCACGACGGCAACCGGCTGTTCGCCTACGCCGCCGGCCGGGCGCAGATCGAGCGGGCCCGGGAGGCGATCCAGGCCGTGCTCGACCGCGACTCCATCCAGACCGAGGTGAAGCTCAATCACTGGGATGAGGAGCTCGACGACTGGGTCGATCCCGACGATGCCTCGCCCGAGCGGGTCAAGGAGCGCGAGGCGGCCACGGCGACGGCCACCCGCACGCTCGTCGCGCAGGCCGGGAAGTGGGTGCGCGAGGAACTCGAGAAGTCAATGCAGGTCTGGGCCGGGGAACTGGGGGTCCAGTGTGAGGTGCTCGAGCGCAGCCCTCACCTGCTCGACGATCAGATCGCCTTCACGATCACCGGACCTGCACGCAAGCTGGACGAGTTCGAAGCGGGTCTGCATGCCGAGGAGGCCGCGACGATCCGCACCGAGCGCCAGGTCATGATCAGCCCGCTCTGAGCGGGCGCAGTTCAGGCTGAACGCCTGGCGAGGGCGAGCAGCGCCGCGGCGCCGGCGCCGGACAGCAGGGCCAGCAGGAGCACCCTGCGGCGCGAGGGCAGACGGCCCCTGACGTACCACTTGGCGCCCTCCCAGACGAAGAATCCCAGCAGCTTGTTGCGGTTGGAGCCCATCGGCGGACTCTACTCCTGCCCCGAGGGGTCCTCGTTGCGCAGCCGCCAGGCCATCCGCGACTGAAGCGACCACAGCTCGATGAAGCCCGGGGAGGCGGTCTGGGAGAACAGTCCGCCGGACTCCGAGAACGAGGCCAGCGCCGCGTCGTAGACGGCGTTCGGCGAGGAGCGTGTGACAACCCTCGCGTGGCCCTTGAGCAGCTTGACTCCGATCGTCCCCGTGACCCGCTCGTTGACGCGCTCCATATAGGCGTCGAGGTCGTCCCGCAGCGGCTCCCACCAGAGGCCGGCGTAGACCAGGTACCCCCACTGGCGGTCGAGGTCGCCCTTGAACTGGTTCTGATGGATCGTGCAGACCAGACGCTCCAGCTCCTTGTGGGCGGGGAGGATCAGGGCCGCGGCGGGGGCCTCGTAGATGTCTCGCACCTTCAGGCCGACGATGCGGTCCTCGATGTGATCGATGATCCCCACACCGTGGCGCGCCGCGATCTCGGCGCTGGCTTCGATCAGCTCGACCAGTCCCATCGCGCTGGCCGTTCGAGCGCCACCGGCACGCCCGCTCGAAGGTCAGCTCGACCGTCTCGGGCGTCGTCGGGCGCCTCCTCGGGCCGGGTCACCAGCTGGAAGACATCGTCGTCCGGTGCATGGTCGAGATCCTCGATCCACTTGCCCTCCGAGGAGCGGCCCCAGAGGTTGTCGTCGATCGAGTAGGGGGCCGCCTCGGTGCCGCCCTTGACGGGGATCCCGTGCTCGCGGGCGTAGGCGATCTCCTCCTCGCGGCCCATCTGCCAGCGAGCGCACTGGTGCGATCACCTTCAGCTCCGGCGCGAGCGTCGCGATCGTGGCCTCGATCCGGACCTGGTCGTTGCCCTTGCCGGTGCAGCCGTGGGCGATCGTGTCGCAGCCGCTGGCCCGGGCGTGCTCGACGGCGAGCTTGGCGATCAGCGGCCGGCCGAGGGCGGTGAACAGCGGGTAGCCGTCGCCGTAGACCGCGTTGGCGCGGATCGCCGGGGTGAGGTACTCGCGGGCGAATTCCTCGCGGGCGTCGACGACGTGGCACTCCAGCGCGCCGAGCTGGCGGGCCTTGCCTTCGATCACCCCGTAGTCCTCGCCGGGCTGGCCCAGGTTGACGGTCAGGCAGACGACCTCGGCGCCGTAGGAGTCCTGAATCCACTTGAGCATGACGCTCGTGTCCAGGCCGCCGGAGTAGAGCAGCAGGACGCGGTGGACCTGCTCGGGGTCGGCCTCGTAGGAGGCCGTCCTGGTCTGGGGGATCGATTGCGCGTCGGACACGGCGGCGAAGGCTACTGACGTGGCCCGGGTTCGGGCGGTGCCGCACCGTCGCCCGCTCCCCGCGGGCGTTCCATCAGCGGGTAGCGGAGCGGGCCGACCCGGAAGCCGAGGCGTTCATACACGCCCTCGGCGTCGGCGGTGTGGAGGATCCAGTGCACCGGCGGGCGCGCCGGCGCCCTCGATCATCTCGCGGACCAGCGCGACCCCCAGGCCCCTCCCCCGGTGGGGTTTCAGGACGTATACGTCGGCCATGTAGGCCATCGTCACCTCGTCGGTGATCGCCCGGGCGAAGCCGACCTGTTCGCCGTCCAGGTACAGGCCGACAACCCGCCGCGAGCCGGCGATCGTCGCCTGGACGCGCTCTCGGCTGCGACCGCGGCCCCAGTAGGACTCCTGGCTGATGAAGCGGTGGATCGCATCGACGTCGAGCCGCTCCGGGTCGTCGTCGAGCTCGTAACCACCGGGCAGCTCGCGGCGCAGCTCTCAGCCCTCCAGCGCGGCGGCCATGCGGTCAAGGCCTTCCTGGACCTCGTCCGGGCCGATCGTCAGCGGCGGCAGCAGCCGCAGGGTGTCGGCGCCGGTCGCATTGAGGACCAGCCGTTGCTCGAGCAGTGCCCTGCGGGCCACCTCCGGTGCGGATATGTCCAGCTCGCAGGCAAGCATCAGCCCGCGGCCGCGTACCGCGACCACGTGGCTCAGCCCGGCCAGGCCTTCGGCCAGCCGGGCGCCGTTCTCGACCCACCGCCGCCAGCAACGCCGGTTCGGAGGTCAGCTCGAGCGCCGCCAGCGCGGCGCTGCACACCAGCGGCCCGCCGGCGAATGTGGAGCCGTGGTCTCCGGCGAGGAGCACGTCGGCCAGGCGCTCGCCGGTGATCAGGGCACCGATCGGCAGACCGCCGCCGAGCGCCTTCGCGACGGTCATCGCGTCAGGCACAACGCCGGTCTGCTCGTAGGCCCAGAGCGTCCCCGTCCTGCCCATGCCGGTCTGGATCTCGTCGAAGATCAGCGCGGCGCCATGCCTGTCGCAGACCTCGCGGGCGGTCTCCAGGAGCTCATTGGAGAGGACGTGCACACCGGACTCGCCCTGGATCGGCTCGAGCAGGACGGCCGCGGTGTCGGGTCCGACGGCCGCAGCCAGCGCCGCCGGGTCCGGCGGGACGGCATGAAAGCCCGGCACCAACGGAGCGAAGGGAGCCTGCTTGGCCTCCTGGGGGGTCGCCGAGAGGGCTCCGAAGGTGCGACCGTGGAAGGCCCCCTGGATCACAACGACGTCGCCCCCGCGCTTCGCCTTGCGGGCCAGCTTCAGGGCGGCCTCCACGGCCTCGGCGCCGGAGTTGCAGAAGAAGACCTTTCCGCCCAGGCTGGAGGCGGACAGGCGCTCGGCCAGGCGCATCGCGGGCTCGGTGTAGAAAAGGTTGCTGGTGTGCATCAGCCGCCCGGCCTGCTCGCGCACGGCCGCGACGATCGCCGGATGGCAGTGCCCGAGGCTGGTGACCGAGATGCCGCAGAGGAAGTCCAGGTACTCGTTGCCCTCCTCGTCCCACAGCCGCGCCCCCTCGCCGCGGACGAACTCGACCGGCTGGCGGGCATAAGAGCCGACCACGTTGGCGGACTCGAGCGCCTGCAGCTCGGCGAGGCTCATGGGGCTTCCTCGATCTTGGTGCCGATCCCGGCGTCGGTGAACAGCTCCAAGAGCAGCGAGTGAGGTGTGCGGCCGTCGAGGATGTGGGCGGCGCTGACGCCGTCCTCGATCGCCCGCAGGCAGGCCTCGAGCTTCGGTCGCATGCCCCCCTGCAGACGGGGTAGCGAATCGCGGACGGTCTGTGCCGAGGCCTGCCCGATCAGGCTTGCCGGATCAGCGGGATCGTCGAGCCAGCCCGGTACGTCGGTCAGGAAGACGACCTTGTAGGCACCCAGGGCCCCGGCGACCGCGCCGGCTGCCTCGTCGGCGTTGACGTTGTAGGAGTTGCCCTCACGATCGGCGCCGACGGAGGCGATCACGGGGATGTAGTCAAGTGCGATGTGCTCGATGACGCCGATGTTGACGCGGTCGATCTGCCCGACGAAGCCGATGTCCTCGCCGCCGGGAGCGCTGCGCCGGGAAACGCGGAACAGAGATCCATCATCTCCGCACAACCCGACCGCGGGCTGGCCGTGACGCTGCAGGCGCAGGACGATCTCCTTGTTGACCTTGCCGACCAGGACCATCTTTGCGACCTCGACCGTCGTCGCATCGGAGACCCGCAGTCCGCCGACGAACTCGACGGGCAGACCCAGCCGCTCCATGTAGCCCGTGATCTCCGGTCCGCCGCCGTGGACCACGATCGGGTTCAGGCCGACGTACTTCAGCAGCACCACATCGCGTGCGAACTCCTCGCGCAGGGAATCGTCCTCCATCGCCGCACCGCCGTACTTGATCACCACGGTCTTGCCGTGGAACTCCCGGATGTAGGGCAGAGCCTCGAGAAGCGTCCCGACGTCACGCATGTTTCAGCCCCTCTCGACCAGGCAAAGGACAAACCTCGAAGCGCCTCATGTTGTGTAGTCGGCGTTGATGGTCACGTACTCGTGGGAGAGGTCGGAGAAGAAGAGCTCCGTCTCGGCTCCCTCGCCGGGCAGGCCGATCTCATACTCGACCTCCTCGCGGGCGACCGCCTTCGCAAGGAGGGGCTCGTCGTAGGGGATCGCCGCCCCCGCCGAGCAGACCTGAATGCCCTCGATCGAGACGTCGACGTCCAGTGGCGCCGTGCCGGGAAGGGCCGCGCCGACGGCCTGCACGATGCGCCCCCAGTTGGGGTCTCCGCCGTGCAGGGCGGCCTTGACGAGCGGCGAGTTGCCGACGGCCCGGGCGGCGGCCTCGACGGCCTCGTCGTGCCCGCCTCTGACGATCACCCTGGCGGCCCGGGCAGCGCCCTCGCCATCCACAACCATCATCACCGCCAGCTGGCGCAGCAGGGCGTCCAGGGCCTCGCCGAAGCGAAGCTCGTCCTCGCTCTCGGGCGCGATCTCGACGCCGCTGGCACCTGAGCACATCAGGATCGCCGTGTCGTTGGTGGACAGCTGGCCGTCCACCGACGCGCGATCGAAGGAGCGCTTCACACATACCCCCAGCAGCAGCTCCGCCGTCTCGGGTTGCAGGCCGGCATCGGTCTGGATGAAGCACAGCATCGTCGCGAAGCGCGGCGAGATCATCCCCGCACCCTTGCACTGCGCTGTCAGGCGCACGGTCCCGGAGGGCAGCTCGACCTCGAGGTTCGCGCGCTTCTCGAAGGCGTCGGTCGTCTCGATGGCCTGCTGGAAGGCGGCGTCCCCGCCGATGTCGAGCTCCGCGCGAGCTTTGAGGATGCCCTTCAGCATGCAGTCCACCGGCAGGTGATGGCTGATCGCGCCGGTGGAGGCGAGCGCAACCACGGCCGGGTCGACTCCGGCCGCCATCGCCGCCGCGCCCTGGGTCTTGGCGGCATCGTCAAGACCCCGCCGGCCGGTGGCCGCGTTGGCACAGCCGGAGTTGACCAGCACGACCTTCAGCTCATGCAGACGGCAGCGCTCGCGGGTCAGCAGCACAGGCGCCGCCGCGGTTCCGGAGGCCGTGAACCGCGCCGAGCTGACCGCGTTCTCGGCATCGCAGATCAGCAGGCCCACATCGGGGCGCCCGCTCTCCTTGAGCCCGGCCGCCACGCCCGCGGCGCGGAAGCCACGCGGCAGTCCCGAATCCGGTGGGAGCTCGCGAACATGCGCGGGCGCCGGGACCCAGCGCGAGCGGAAGAAGGGCTGCTCCGGGGTCATCGCAGACCGTCGGTCTCGGCTTTGCCGAACATCAGGTTGAGGTTCTGCAGGGCCTGTGAGGAGGTTCCCTTCCAGAGGTTGTCGATCGAGGAGAACACGAGCACCTTGCCTGTGTGGCTGTCCGCGGCGGCGAACAGCCGGCAGAAGTTGCTGGCCAGGACCTCGCGCGTGCCGGGCGGGCTCTCGGCTACCTCGACGAACGGCTCATCGGCATAGGCAAGGCGGTAGAGCTCGCTCAGCTCCTCGGCGTCCACGGGCCGCGTCGGGGTCACGTAACAGGCTGCCTGCTCGCCCTGGTCCAGCGGCACGAGCGATGCCTGGAACTGCACCCGGATATCGGGCTTGGACGGGTCGAGGTAGACCAGCTGCTCCTCGATCTCCGGCGTGTGGCGATGGGCGGCGACCTTGTAGGGCAGGATGTTCTCGCCGGCCATCGAGAGGTGGGTGGTCTCGTCGAAGGCCCTGCCCGCGCCGGAGATGCCCTGCTTGGCGTCAACGACGACGTCGGCGATGAGCCCGGCGCGGGCGAGCGGCGCCAGGGCCAGCACGGTCGCCGTCGGGTAGCAGCCCGGGTTGGCGACGATCGCCGCGCCGGCGATCGCCTCGCGGTGCAGCTCGGTGAGGCCATAGGCGGCCAGCTCCAAAAGCTCCGGACGTGGGTGCGGCCCATACCAGCGCTCGTAGGTCTCGAGGCTTCTGAGGCGGAAGTCGGCGCTCAGGTCAACCACCCGGGCGCCGCGCTCGAGCAGCGTCGCGACGGTCGGCGCGGCCGCGGCGTGCGGGTAGGCCACCACCGCCGCGTCGATGCCCTCGAGGGCCTCCGGGTCGAGCTCGCTGATGAGCAGCGGGACGCGGTAGCGCGGATAGAGCTCCTGCAGGCTGCGGCCTACCTCCGAGCGTCCCGTCAGGCCCACCAGCTCGAACCCGGGGTGACGCCACAGGAGCTGGGCGGCGAGAGCGCCTGCAAATCCTGTCGCGCCGGCCACCAGTACCCGCGGCGAGCCCGGCGCGAACTCCTGCGGCGCGGGGCTAGCCACGGAGCTCGCCCCCGAGCTCCGAGAGGGCCGCGACGATCTTCGCCCGCACCGGTGCGACGTCCTCCTCGGTGAGGGTCCGCTCGAGACTGCGGAAGGTCAGGGCCACGGCCAGCGAGCGCCGCCCGGCGCCAACCTGCGCGCCCGTGTAGACGTCGAAGATCTCCGCGTCGTCGAGAACCTCGCCGCCGGAGCGCCTCACCGCGTGCAGGACATCGCGTGCCGAGACCGCCTCTGGAAGTGTCACCGCAAGATCCTGGCGGAGCACCGGGAAGGCGCCGAAGGCCCTGAACAGCACGACCTCCGGAACGACCTGCGCGAGCTTGCCGAGGTCGATCGCGAAGGCGGCCGTGCGGCCGAGGTCCCACTCGGCCGCCACCAGCGGATGAATCTCCCCCACGAACCCGAGCATCACCGGCTGGGAGTCCTCGCCGCGGGCCAGCACCGCTGCACTGCGGCCCGGGTGCAGGAACGGCCACTGCTCCTCCTTTACCGACCAGTGCACCCCGAAGCGCTCCAGCAACGCCGACAGCAGCCCCTTGGCCGCGAAGAAGTCGGCCTCGACCCGCTCGCCGCCTCGCCACGAGCGCGGGCTGAGGTGCCCACTCAGCAGGGCACCGAGGGCGTGGTGCTCATCGGCCGGATAAGGGCCCTCCCCATCCTCGCCATGACGGCGGTAGACCGTTCCGGACTCGAAGATGGCGATGTCCTCCCGGTTGCGCGAGACGTTGTGGCGGGCTGCGTCGAGCAGCGATCCGACGACCGTCGGGCGCAGGATCGACTGGTCCTCTGACAGCGGATTCTCGAGCGTGACCACCCGCCGCATCGGATGGCCCTGGGGAATCCGCAGCCGCTCCAGCAGTCCCGGCTCGGTGAAGCTCCAGCCGAGGATCTCGTACAGGCCGCGGCCGACGAGCGCGTCCTCGGCCTCACGGCGGATCCGCTGGGAATGGCTCAGGCGCCCGGCGGCGCCGCGCCGCGCCGGCAGGGTCACCGGCAGGCCCTCGAGGCCGCCGATCCGCGCAACCTCCTCGATCAGGTCGATCTCACGGGTGACATCCTCACGGCGAAGCGCAGGCACGCTGACGAGCAGGCCACCCTCGATGGGCTCGGCCGCGAAATCCAACGCCGCGAGAATCTCAGCCTGGCGCTCGCGGCTCACGGCGAGTCCCAGTATCGCCTCGACCCGTGACTCGCGCAGTTCGATCCGCTGCGGCGCCGGGCCCTCGCCGCCGATGTCGATCGTTCCGGCCAGGAGCGTCGCGCCGCAGAGCTCCAGCATCAGCCGCGCGGCGATCGCCTGCGCATGGATGCACTGCTCCGGCTGCAGGCCCTTCTCGAACCGCCCGGAGGCCTCGCTGCGCAGGCCCAGCGTCCACGAGGTGCGGTGGATGTTCGGACCGCTCCAGGTCGCGACCTCCATCAGCACCCGGCGGGTGTCGCTCTGAACCTCCGAGCGTTGACCGCCCATCACCCCGGCAATCGAGGTGGGCCCCACGGCATCGTCGATCACGACCATCTGCTCGTCCAGCGTCCGGGTCTGCCCGTCAAGCGTCTGAACCTGCTCGCCGGGCCCGGCGCGGCGGACCCGCAGCTCGCCCCCGGCGACCCGGTCGAGGTCGAAGGCGTGCAGCGGCTGGCCCGTCAGGAGCATCGCGTAGTTGGTGATGTCAACGACGTTGTTGATCGGGCGCTGCCCGGCCGCCGTGAGACGGGCCTTCAGCCACAGCGGCGAGGGGCCGACGGTGACGTTCTCATACACCCGCGCGGTGAAGCGCGGGCACAGCTCCGGGCACTCGACCTGGACGCTCGCCCCCACCGGCTCACCGGTGCTGCCGGGATCCTCCTCCCAGGGCGCCGCGGACAGCGGCGCGCCTGTGGCCGCGTGCAGCTCGCGGGCCACGCCGTACACGCCCAGGCAGTCGGGGCGGTTCGGGGTGATCTCGAGCTCCAGGACCTCGCTGGAGATCGCGAGCACCTCTGCCAGCGGCGTGCCCGGGGCGAGCTCGGCCTCGAGCGTCAGCTCATCGAGCACCATGATCCCCTCGCTGCCCGTGGAGATCTCAAGCTCGGACTCGGACAGGATCATTCCTTCGGAGACGACGCCCCTGAGCTTGGCCCGCTTGAGCTTCGTCCCGTCGGGCATCACGGCACCGGGCCGCGCGACCGCAACGGTCTGCCCGGCAGCAACGTTCGGGGCGCCGCAGACGATCGTCGCGGGCTGCTCCTCGCCGAGCTCGACGGAGCAGACCTTCAGGCGGTCGGCGTCGGGGTGGCGCTCGGCGCTCAGGACGCGCCCGACGACGAAGTTCTCGGCACTCGGGACGCCGGCGTGGTGGATCGCCTCGACCTTCGTACCGGTCATCGTCAGGCGCTCCTCGATCGCCCGGACGTCCAGGGGCGGATCGCAGTATTCGCGCAGCCAGGGGAGCGGCACCCTCATCCGAACTGCTCCAGGAAGCGCATGTCGTTTTCGAGGTAGAGACGCAGGTCGGGGATGCCGTGCTTGAGCATCGCGATCCGCTCGACGCCCAGCCCCCACGCGAAGCCCTGGACCTTCTCCGGGTCATAGCCCGGTGCGTTGGCCTCGCTGGTCAGGACGTGGGCGTAGACATTCGGGTCGACCTCCCCGGCGCCGAGGATCTCGAGCCAGCCCTCGCCCTTGCACAGGTAGCAGCGGGCCCCGTCCGCCAGGTAGCCCTTGCCGGAACAGTGGAAGCAGGACACGTCGACCTCGACGCTTGGCTCGGTGAAGGGGAAGAAATGCGGGCGCAGGCGAACGTCGCGCTCATCACCGAAGACGGCGCGGGCGAACTGCAGCAGGGTTCCCTTGAGATCGGCCAGGGTGATGTCCTCGTCGACCGCGAGTCCCTCGATCTGGTGGAACTGGGGCGTGTGGGTTGCGTCGGAGTCGGGCCGGTAGACGCGACCGGGGATCACGACGTAGAGCGGCGGCGGGTGGGACTCCATCGCCCGTACCTGCATCGGCGATGTGTGGGTCCGCAGCACCAGCTCCTCGCCGGCCGGGGGGTGATCGACGTAGAACGTGTCCGTCCGCGCCCGGGCGGGATGGGTCGGGCTGTGGTTGAGGGCGTCGAAGTTGTAGTGGACGCTCTCAACCTCGGGGCCCTCCATGACCGTGAATCCGAGCCCGAGGAAGATGTCTTCGAGCTCGCGCCGGGTGGCGCTCAGGACGTGCAGACGCCCGAGCTGCTGCGGCGGGGAGCCAGGGAGCGTCACGTCGATTGCGTCCTTTGCGAGGCCCTCCTGGAGCTCGGCGGAGGAGAGCGCGGCCTCCCGCTCGGAGATCAGCCCCTCGAGCCCGCGGCGGGCCTCGTTGGCGGCCTTCCCGACGGCCGCCCGCTGAGCCGGCTCGAGCGTGGGAATCTCGCGCAACAGCTGCGGCAGCTCAGCCTTGCGACCGAGATAGCGGACACGTAGCTCCTCGAGTGCCTCGCTGCTCGTGGCGCCGGCGATCGCCTGCTGTGCCTCGCCGCGAAGCTGCTCGATCCGATCGATCATGACGCGGGGACCGTATCGATGTCCCGCCCACCCCGACGGGTCATCTCGTAGAGCGCCACCGTCGCGGCCATCGCGGCATTGAGCGACTCGCTCGCGATCGGGATTCGCGCGCGGCGCTCGCATTCGGCCATCACGTCCTCCGGCAGGCCGTCCCGCTCGGCCCCGACGAGCAGCGTGACAGCAGCTCCCTGCTCACCCGCAGGCCCCGCGAGCACCTCCGGCGCCGTCGATGCCAGCGCGACACGTTCGCCCGGCAGCTCGGAGATCGCGGACACGTGAGCCAGGGATACGGAGAAGATCGCGCCCATGCTCGCCCGAACCGCCTTGGGAGAGTGGGGATCGGCGCAGCGCGGGCCCAGCGCCACACAGGACGCGCCGAAGGCCTGTGCCGAGCGGAGCACCGTACCCACATTGCCGGGGTCACCCACCCCGTGCAGGTACACGCACAGCGGCCCCACGGCCTCGGCCCAGCGCTGCTCGTAGACGCCGATCACCCGTGTTCCCGAGCCGAGCGTCGAGACGTCGGCCAGGACAGGCGCCTCGACGTCCAGGAAGCCCTCGCCGCCGAGACCGGTGCCGGTCACGCGATAGCCCTCGAGCGGCGTCCTGCCGGCCACTGCGGCGGCCTCGATCAGATCCTCGCCCTCGGCCAGGAACGTGTGCGCGGCGGCGCGCCCTCGCCGGGTCTGCAGTCGGCGCAGTGCCTTCAGCTTGGGGTTGTGGGGGGAGGTGATGGCTGTCATTTGCTTGTCCAGGCGGTGTGATCGGGCAACAAAAAAGGCGCCGTTCCCTTTCAGGAGCGACGCCCGGGAGGCTGTCGAGTCGGTGGTTCTGACCGAGGTCAGGCAGCCGCCGACGCCTCGCGGGCGACCTCGGCAAAACGTCGGAAGGTCTCGGCATCACGGACGGCGATGTCGGCCAGGACCTTGCGGTCGAGCTCGACGCCGGCCAGCGAGAGGCCATGCATGAACTGCGAGTAGCTCATCCCGTTGATCCGGGCGGCAGCGTTGATGCGCGTAATCCACAGGCGGCGGAAGTCACGCTTGCGGTTGCGCCGGTCGCGGTAGGCGTAGGCGTCTGCCTTGAGCAGCGCCTCCTTGGCCCGCTTGTAGTTCGAGTTCGCCTCGCCGCGGAAACCCTTCGTCCGCTCGAGCGTGGCGCGGCGCTTCTTGCGCGCCCCGACAGACCGCTTGACCCGCGTCATTTGCCGACCCCGAGCATCCGCTTGACCCGCGGGACGTCATCCTCGTGCAGCATCTTGGGGCCGCCGAGGTGGCGCTTCTTTTTCGGCGACTTCTTCTCGAGGATGTGGCTCGTGAAGGGGTGCCGGCCGCGCACCTTCCCGGTGCCGGTGACTTTAAAGCGCTTCTTCGCGCCGGAGTGAGTCTTCATCTTGGGCATAGCGACGGATGATTATGACACGGCTGGGTCCGCGGACGCGTCCGCGGTCTCAGCCGGCGTCTCTGCGGGTGGCTCATCAGCGCTCTCAGGCGGGGAATCCGCAACCTCGGACTGCGCGCTCGCGGGCTCCACCTCGGCGCCGAGCGGAGACTCAAGTGCCATCTCGGCGACGTCGCCGCTCTCGCCTTCGGTGAACACCTCCTCGACCACCGCCTGATCCTGCCCGAGCGTGCCGGCGAGCACGGCTTTCGACGGCGCCATCATCATCGTCATGTTGCGCCCTTCCTGCATCGGCCGCTGCTCGACGACGCCGAGCTCCGTGAGTTCTTCGGCCAGCCTGTCGAGGATCGCCGTGCCCCGCTCCGGGTGGGTGACCTCGCGCCCGCGGAACATGATCGTGACCTTGACCTTGTCCTTGTGCTTGAGGAAGCGCTCGACGTGGTGCTTCTTGGTGTCGTAGTCGTGCTCGGCGATCTTCGGGCGGAACTTGATCTCGCGGACCGTGATCTGCTGCTGGTGCTTGCGGGCCTGCTTGACCTTCTGGGCCTGCTCGTACTTGTACTTGGAGTAGTCGAGCACGCGGCAAACGGGCGGACGGGCCTCGGGAGCCACCTCGACGAGGTCGAGGTCGCGTTCCTGGGCGAACACGAGCGCATCGGGGGTCTTCAGGACGCCGATCTGGTTGCCCTCGTCGTCGATCAGCCGAACCTCGGGCACACGGATGCGCTCGTTGATCCGGGTCGTGTCCCGCTCGGGCGGGCGCCGGTCAAACCTGCGGGGGACCGGCACTAGCTGTCCTGGTTGCGCGTCAAGCGAATGCTAGGAGCGACGCGATGAGGTTGCGAGAGGCTTCAATGTGCCGAGTATAGCTCGCCATCCAACCGTTCGGCGAACTCCGCCACGGTGCTCGAGCCGATGTCGCCGCCTCGGTGGCGGCGGACCGAGACCGTGCCGGCCTCGACCTCGCGCTCGCCGACGATCAACATGTATGGCAGCTTGCGCAGCTCGCCGTCGCGGATCTTGCGCCCGATCGACTCGCCTCGATCATCAAGCTCGACCCGCAGTCCGCGTTGGCTCAGCTGCTCGATGACCTTCGCGCCGTACTCGTTGAAACGGTCGGAGACGGGCAGCACGATGGCCTGCACCGGCGTCAGCCACAGCGGCAGCTCGCCACCGAAGTGCTCGATCAGGATGCCGATAAAGCGCTCGTAGGAGCCGAACATCGCGCGGTGGATCATCACGGGCGTGTGATCGGCGTTGTCCGCGCCGGTATAGGTCAGACCGAAGCGGGCCGGCATCGAGTAGTCGAGCTGGATCGTTCCCAGCTGCCACGAGCGGTTCAGCGAGTCGGTGACGTGAACGTCGATCTTCGGGCCGTAGAAGGCGCCGTCGCCCGGGTTCAGGTCGAACTCCAGGCCTGCCTGCTCCAGCGCCTGGGTCAGCTTCAGCTCGGCGCGGTCCCAGAGCTCGTCGTCGCCGATCCGCTGCTCGGGCCTGGTCGAGAGCTCCAGCCGAACCTCGAAGTCGAACAGCTCGTAGGTCGCGAAGATCATCTCCAGGCAGCCGGCCACCTCGTCCTGGACCTGCTCCTCGGTGCAGAAGATGTGCCCGTCGTCCTGGGCGAAGTGCCTGACCCGAAGCAGCCCGTGCAGCACACCGGAGGCCTCGTTGCGGTGCAGCAGGCCGGGCTCGGAGTAGCGCACGGGGAGGTCCCGGTAGGAGTGCTGGCTCATCGAGAACAGCTGGCAGTGACCCGGACAGTTCATCGGCTTGACCGCCATCTCGCGGTCCTCGATGTTGAGCGTGAACATGTTCTCGCGGTACTTGCCCCAGTGTCCTGAGGTCTTCCAGAGCTCCGAGTCGAAGATCTGCGGAGTCTTCACCTCGCTGTATCCCCGTTCGCCCCCCATGCGTCGCGACACCGCGACGAGCTCGTTGAAGACGCGTGTCCCGGCGGGCATCCAGAAGGCGGCACCCGGGGAGACCTCGGAGAAGGCGAACAGTCCGAGCTCGCGGCCCAGCTTGCGGTGGTCACGGGCCTTGGCCAGCTCGATCCGCTCGAGGTGCTCGGTCAGTTCGGCCTTTGAGAAGAACGCGGTGCCGTAGATCCGCGTCAGCATCGTGCGGTTGGAGTCCCCGCGCCAGTAGGCCCCGGCCACCGAGTTCAGCCTGAAGGCCTTGACGGTGGCCGTGCTGGGAGCGTGCGGGCCGCGGCAGAGATCGGTGAACGGGCCGTTGGTGTAGAGCGAGACGGTCTCCAGCGGGCGCTCGGGCGCCGCCGCCGCGACGAGGTCGTCGATCAACTCGACCTTGTAGTCCTGCTGCGCCGCGAGGAAGCGCTCGCGTGCCTCGCCGATCGTGACGTCGCGCCGGGCGAACTCCTCGGCCGCCTTGATGTGCGCGCGCATCTTCTCTTCGATCGCGGGAAAGTCGGCCTCGGACACCGACACGCCGTCCGGGAACTCGAAGTCGTAATAGAAGCCCTCCTCGATCGGCGGCCCGATCGAGATCTTCACGCCCGGATAGAGCTCCATCACCGCTGCGGCCAGAACGTGGGCGGCGTCGTGGCGGATCAGCTCGAGCGCGGCGGCCCCGCTGCGGTCGGTGATGATCGAGATGCGGGCCCCGTCGGGCAGCGGGCGGGCCAGATCGCGGACCTCGGACCCTTCAGCGGGCTCAGAGGTTCCCACCTCGATCGCCAGGGCCGCCCGCGCCAGCCCGGGTCCGATCGCAGCCGCCGCATCGGCGCCGGTCGCACCATCGGGAAGCTCGAGCACCTTGCCGTCGGGAAGAGTCGCTGTTTGGGCCACGAGCGCAGGCTATCCACTGCGCTCGCCGGTCGGCGCTCGGCTCCCTCGCGGGCGCCCCGGCGGCGAGGGGTCAACCGCTGGGTGACCCGCTCACCGCATCCGGCGTCGCTCCTTCCCCCACCGCAAACGACAGCAGCGTCCCGATCAGCGGGTTGTTCCGGCCCTCGTGCCCGGCGAGCGCGATCAGCGACGGCTCGGCGTCGAGCAGGGGAATCGGGATCACGCCGCTGAGCACGTTGAGGATGACGCCCGAAACCGAGGACGGGATGGCCGTGATCGCGTCGCTCATGGCCAGCGCGGCGAGCACCTCCTGGGGATTCGCAGCCCGGTCCCCGGTGGATCGCTCCGGTGGGCCGCCGCGATGGTCGTCCAGGCTCCAGAAGCCGGCCCACGACGGATCGATCGCAGGGTCGAACCCGATGAAGGTCTCCTCGAGCACCTCGGCAACGCTCACCTCTACGCGCGAAGAAAGGTGATGCCGTTGGGGCGCGAGGATCATCCGCGGCTCGCTGCGAAGCGGCTGGCACCAGACGTTCGGGTCCGGGGGCGGCATGTGACAGGCCACGACGTCCACATCGGCCAGCCACCGGGCGGTGGGCCGGGTCGGGAAGGGCAGCTCCCGGTAGTGGATCTCGATCTCCGGATAGGCATGGCGGAACGCTTCCAGCGCCCGCGGGCTGTCCAGCCCGGGCGGCGAGCCGACGAAGCCGAATTCGATCGTTCCCGACTGCGAGCGGGCCAGCGCCTGAGCCGTCTCGGCGGCATCCCGGTTGGCGGCCACCGCGACCCGAGCCTTCTCGTAGAGAGCCATCCCTGCGGGTGTCAGGCTGACGCCGCGCGCGTGGCGGTCGAGCAGTTTCAGGCCGAACTCGGCCTCGAGTTGGGCAATTGCCTGGGAGAGCGCCGGCTGGGCCACATCGAGACGCCGGGCCGCCCGCGTCATCTGGCCCTCCTCGGCGACGGCCACGAAGTACTCCAGCATGCCGCGCCTAAACGACACCGTAGACCCCCGGTGCTACCGGCCTGCCCGACTTTGCGATGAAGCGAAGCGTGGTGCGGCAGAATACCAACTGTCGGACTTACGTAATAAGCCGATCCTATGCCAGCTATCGAAATAGCTATTGGACGCCGGGCCCCCACTCGCCAAGACTGCAGAGGGTGTGATCGAGGAGGTGCCTGGAACGATGATGGTGGTGTGGATCACAGTCACGGCCTGCTGGCTGGTGATGATCCTTTTCATGATGGCCCTGTGTCGAGCAGCCGCACGCGGCGACACGGTGTTGGCGGTCGGTTGAGTAGGGCTTGGACGAATGACCCCTGAGGAGGATGGGGAACGTCCGGGGCGGCCTGGAGGAACGTCCCACCTCCAGGTGTGTCATGTCGGGCGCGGGGACATTTCTCTCTCGGTGTCTCCGCGCCCCGCCGCCCCAGCGCGCCGAAGCAGCTGAACGGAGTCAGGCGCCGGTAACGGTGTAGCTGCCTTCATACGCCGGCGGTTCACCGACCGCCGGGACTTCGAGTGTGAAGCCGTAGCGACCGGAGCCGGCGAGCCTTTCGGTGCCCTCGACGTTGAAGCTGGCCGGCTGCCCACCGCTGAGCACTGCGCTGTAGATGCACAGGTAGCCACGATCGGCGGAACCGGGACCGGCGCAGTGCGTCGTCGGCGTGCCGGCTTCGGTGAACACCACCTGGGCCGCGCCCACAGCGGCGGCGAGGGGGATGCGGAAACTTACGCTCTCGGTCATCGAGCCGCCCGCTTCCCTGGCGCGCACGCCGAAGTCGCCGGTCTCCGAGGCGCCGCTAGCGAGAACCGACGGGGCCGGTTCGCCGCGCCCGCCGGTGGAGCCCTTCGGACCGGTGAGGCCCGTCGGACCCTGGGGGCCGATCGGGCCGATCTCACCCGTGGCGCCGTGGAGTTTCTTGAGAACCTTCGGGCTGATCTGCCCGGTCGAGTGGATCAGGTAGTGGCGCGCCGCCAGCGCGCCGCCACTCATCGAGAAGACCAGGGCCATCAGGGACGCGACGTTGGCGAAGCTGAGGTGCCGGCGGAACCCTTGCATACCCGTCACTTTACGGCCGAGCGCACCGCCCGGCGCCGCTACTGCGGCTCGCCGCCGTCGGCTCTCAGACCAGGCAGGGTCGCGAGCAGCGGTCCACGCCCACTTCGGTGATCCCTGCGGAGGTGATCTTGATCCGCGTCGGCACCCGGCCGCGCTCGAGCAGTTTGAGCAGAACCGATTCGCCCTTCGTCTCGATGCCCGAGCGGATCGGCTCCTCGAAGGCCTCCGAGCGCAGCGAGCTGGCGATCTGGACGTATACGTGCTGTTCGGCACGCCCGTTCTGGACCTTGAACCGGTAGATCCCCCCGTCCGGAGGAATCGGGATCAGAGTCGGCCCCCCGATGAGCTCGAGAGATTCAGCCATGTCTGCAGAATCGCAGCGCGGCCCGTCACAGAGAACGGCCCGGTGGCCAGCATCTCGGGGCCGCGTTTGGACAGTTGAGCAGCGCCTGCTGTGATCAGCGGGCGGGGCTTACGGCGTACCAGTCGAGCTTCAGCTCGGGCGCGCGATCACAGACTTCCTCGACGATGTCGAGCACTGCCCGGCGACCCACTTCGGTGCGATCGTCGAGCGTCATGGCGACGGGTTCGTCCCGGTTCAGGTTGGCCCTGATCTCGGCTCCCACACGAGCGAACAGGACATCTTCCCTGCGCTTGCCGATGCGACTGGTGAGAAGGTCCATGGCGTCGTCCGGCGGGGAGGCGGTGGCGTGTCTTGTGATCCTGAACTTCATCGCCGAAGCGTAGCGCCGCCCGGGTCACATTGCAAGGAATGCGACAAGGGATCTCGGCTGCTCAGAGCGGGCCGACGGTGGGCGGGTTAGGGTGCCCCATGCCCTTCTCCACAATCGAGGTTCAGGCCGATGGGACGCGCGGTTCGATCGTCCTCGACAGGCCCGAGAGACTGAACGCGCTGAGTCTGCAGATGCTGAGCGAGCTGGCCGAGGCGGCGCGGTGGTTCGACCAGCAGGGCGAGGTCAAGATCGTCACCGTCTCGGGGCGCGGCCGAGCATTCTCGGCCGGTGCGGACGTCGGCTCCTTTGCCGAGGCCGGCGAGGGCGGGCCCCCGCCTCGCGCGGCGGCCGACGC
Source organism: uncultured Solirubrobacteraceae bacterium (assembly GCA_963744035.1). Taxonomy (GTDB): domain Bacteria; phylum Actinomycetota; class Thermoleophilia; order Solirubrobacterales; family Solirubrobacteraceae; genus Palsa-744. Next base: position 84,161 of record CAVURZ010000005.1, read on the forward strand.
GGGCAGGCTGATGGCCGAGGCGATCGAGTCGATGGCGGCGGTCACGATCGCCTCGATCCACGGACACTGCATCGGCGGAGGAGTCGTGCTCGCGGCCGCCTGCGATCTGCGCCTGGCCGCGCAGACGACGCGCTTCTCGATCCCCGAGGTGGATCTCGGCATCCCGTTGGCCTGGGGAGGCATCCCGCGGCTGGTCCGGGAGATCGGTCCGGCGATGACCAAGGAGCTCGTGATGAGCTGCCGGCCGTTCACAGCCGAGGAGGCGCGGACACTGGGCTTGGTCAACCGGGTCCTGCCCGATGAGGAGCTGGCCGCGGCAAGCGAGGCGTTCGCGGCGGAGCTGGCCGGGAAGTCATCCCTGACGCTGACGGCGACGAAGCTGGCCGTCAATGCCGCCAGTCGTGAAATGGCCTCCACCGCCGGTGCCTGGAACGATGCCGACACGCTGCTGAGCGCCTTCTCGGACCCCGAATCGCGCAGCGCCGGGCAGGAATACCTCCGACGGCTGGGCCGCTGAGGCCGGGAGAGCTTCAGCGGGCCTTCGCTCAGGCCTGTGCGACCGGTTCGCCAACCGGAGCGCCGAGGCGGTAGACGCCTGGGCCGATCTGGGCTGTGCGACGGCGGTAGGTGCTCCACAGCCACGGCCACTGGTTCGGGTCGTTGCCGTTCTCATCCAGGTACCAGCTCTCACAGCCCGTGTGCCAGACCGTTCCCGCGAGCGTGGCGCGAAGCTCCCGGTTGAACGCCTCCTCGACCCCGCGACTGACCTCGATCTCGCGCGAGCCGGTCACGCTCATCGCCTCCATCGCGGCGAGCACATGCGCAACGGCGGCCTCGATCACGTAGATCACCGAGCCGGTGCCACCGTTCGTGTTCGGGCCATAGATCAGGAACATGTTGGGGAAGCCCGGTACGGACAGGCCCAGGTAGGCATGCGCCGCCGGGCTCCACTCCTCGGCAAGCGTCCGCCCGCCGCGACCGACGACCTCCATCGGGGCCACGAAGGCGTGGCTTTCGAAGCCGGTTGCGAGGATGATCACGTCCGCCTCGCGCTCACTGCCGTCGGCCATCGTGATGCCCGTCGCGCTGACAGCAGCAACCGGGTCGCTGACCAGCTCGACGTTGGGTCGGGTCAGCGTCGGATACCACTCGTCCGTCAGCATGATCCGCTTGCAGCCGATCTCGTCCTCGGGCGTGACCTTCGCGCGCAGCTCGGGGTCCTTGATCGCTCCCTCGATCTGGCGCTTGCCGACCGCCCGGAAGGGCCAGAGCAGCCACGGCTGGGATGTCATCGCGGCGGCACCGAGATCCATGAAGGCAAACGTCGCCATCCGGTCCATCCGCTGCAGGATCGGGAAGCGCTCGAGCAGGCGCTTGGTGCGCTCTGAGTAATCGAAGTTCATCTTGGGGATCGTCCAGCCCGGAGAGCGCTGATAAACGTCCACCTGCTCGACGATCGGCTGGATCGCCGGAACCGCCTGGATCGCGCTGCAGCCCGTGCCGATGACCGCAACCCGCTTGCCCTCAAGCGCGACGTCGTGGCGCCAGCGAGCGGTATGGAAGACCGGTCCCGAGAACTCATCGAGGCCGGGGATCGCGGGCATCTTGGGGACCGAGAGCTGGCCGCAGGCCGGGATCAGGATGTCGGCCTCGGCCGGGCCCGCGCTGGTCTGCAGCCTCCAGCGCTGTGCATCCTCATCCCATTCGGCCCGCTGGACCTCGGTGCCTGTGCGAACCGAGTCGAACACGCCGTGGCGGCGGGCAACCTCCTCGATGTATTCCTGTATCTCCGCTTGGGGGGCGTAGCGTCGCGACCAGCGCGGGTTCGGCTCGAACGAGAACTCGTAGAGGTGCGATGGGACATCGCAGGCGGCACCGGGGTAGGTGTTGTGCTCCCAGACTCCGCCGAGACGCTCGCGCTTCTCGAAGATCGTGATGTCCCGATACCCCGCGCGCCGGAGCATCACAGCGGCGCCGACCCCGCCGAAGCCACCTCCGACGATCGCCACCGACAGACCTCTCGCCGGGGCGCCGGTGCCGTTGCTCTCGTTCACCCCCGCGACGTTCACCGGCCAAAGGTTACCCGGCATCGCCCGGCGGGCGTTCGCCGCCGGGGACCGTTCGCACGACAGCGATTGCCCCCTTCGGGCACCCCCTCCGGACCGCCCGACCGACACACCAGTAGCACTCTGCGGGCCGCTCCTAGGCCGTTCGTCCAAGACCACCGCGAGCCCCCCTCAGAACATGCAGGCTTGACTCCTCGTCGGGGCCAACCGGCGAGCCGGAAACGGCGAGTACGAGTAAGGGGACAGCGCAGATGGGATCGCTTCAAACACAGACTGGCTCACGGGACACGGACAGACTCCTCGGCGCCGGACGCGGCGATGAGGCGGACGCGGTGGGACGCCACGAACCGCAGGTGTTGATCGAGCGGATCGTGCCCAAGGACCCCTATGCGGCATGGCTCGAGCAGCGCGAAGCTGAGCGCGAGCACGAGCCCCGGCCGCGGGTCAGATGGGTCCACCGCCAGCGCGGGCCGGACGGGCGGGCGATCGTCGCCCGGCGCCTATAGCGCGCCGGCGACCGCCGCGAGCGCCCGCGGGTCGCCGCTCTCGCTGACGAGACCGACCCGGTCGGCGACACCCTCGACCCGGTGGCGGACGGCCTGCGCCACCGCCACCGGGTCGGTGCCGCGAACGGCGAACAGTTCAAGCACCTGATCGTCGATCAGAGCTGCCATCTCCTCCCAGCCGCCGGACCGCGAAAGCCGGTGCAGATCCTCGTGCAGCGAGCCCAGGCCGTGATGGTCGAGCACATGGCGATAGCCGGGCGTCGAGCCGTAGAAGGCGACCCGGCGCCGGCAGTCCTCCCAGTCCTGTTCGGACATGGCGACGAACACCGCGGCCGTGAGCTCGAGCTCACCCCGGGAGCGCCCGGCCCGCTCCAGGCCGCGCTCGAGCGCGGGAACCGTCACCTCGCGAAGCGTCTGCGCGCTGCAGAAGGCATGCCCGAGGAAACCATCGGCCACCTCGCCCGCGACCTCGGTCATCAGCGGCCTGACGGCCGCCAGCAGAACGGGCGGCCGCGGGTGGCTGCCCGACGGGGGCCGGAAGTTCGGGGGCATCAGCGTGTGCGAGTAGAAGCGGCCCTGGAAGTCGAGCTCCTTGCCGCTCTCCCAGGCATCCCAGATCGCCCGGAGGGCGAGGATCAGCTCCCGCATCCGCGGGGCCGGGTGGGAGAACGGGGCGCTGAAGCGCCGCTCCACGTGCGCCCTGACCTGCGAGCCGAGACCAAGGGCGAACCGGCCGCTCGACAGCGCCTGCAGATCCCACGCGGTGTAGGCCAGGTCCATCGGTGAGCGCGGGAAGGCCAGTGCGATCGCCGTCAGGACCCGCACCGACTCGGTCGCGGCGGCCGCCTGGGCGGCGGCGATGAACGGGTTGCCGGCGGTCTCGGTTACGCCGACGGCATCGAACCCGAGTGCCTCGAGCTGCGCCGCCCGCTCGCCCACCTCGCCGATTGGACAGCCACGAAGCACCAGGTCGACACGCACATCGCCAACCATCTCAGGTCAATCCACGCGGCGCATTGATCCCGCCGCCCGGGCGGAACCCCAGGTTCCCCCAGTTGACAACTTCCTGGACCGCGGCTAGCCTCGCCGTCGCACGCCGGTGGAGAGGGCTTGGGGGCCAGGACGGCAACACGGGGCTTCCCTGCGGGCGCGTGAAGGTTCAGCCCCTTGGAGGGGGACAGTGCTCGGGGGAAGCGTGATCCGGGCTGGAAAAACTAAGGAGAACAGTGATGAGCGGAAGGATTCCTGCGCGGATCGCGCGGCTGTGCGCTGCTGCCCTGGCGGCGCTGGCCGTCGGAGCGGTGATGGCAGCTGCGGCCGGCGCTGAAGTGGTCTATGACAACGTGCCGAGCACGCTACCGGGCAACTTCGCCTCGATCGGCCTCGCGGCCACCTCGACGAGCGAGTTCGGCGGCGAGATCGAACTCGCGGGGACGGCTCGCAAACAGCCGACCGTGACCGTCGTGATGAGCAGCTGGGCCTGTCAGAGCGGTGGCGTCGCCGAAAACTGCTCGACGCCCAAGCCGGCCAAGGGCTTCAAGGTGCCCCTGACCGTCCGGATCTATGCGTCCGACGAAATCAGCGAGGGGCCCGTCGCGGAAAAGACCAAGACGGTGAAGATGCTCTACCGGCCCTCGGAAAGCCCGGGCAAATGCGAAGTGGGCCGCTGGTATGACGAATTCACGGCGAGTTGCTACCACGGCTTTGCCTTCCCCGTGTCGGTCAAGCTGGGAATGCTGAAGAAAATGCCGAAGAAGGCGATCGTGACGTTCTCCTACCCGCACAGCTCGGGGCCGGCGCAGTCGCTCAACGTCGCGACCAGCGAACCGGAAGAAAACACCCTTTCGATCGGCAACGACCCGGTCGAAGAATGGTTCGTCAACTCGACCTGGAGCGAAATGTACTGCCCCGGCGCCAAAGACGTGGGCACTTTGGGCTCCGAGGAAGGCGTCGGCTGCCAGGAAGGCATCAACTTCCAGCCGGTGATCTCGGTCAGCGCCAACTAGGCGCTGAGCGCAGGTGAACGAGACGCATCGCTCGAGTGGCCCCGTCGCGGAATGCGGCGGGGCCCTCCGGCGCTCAGATCACCCATCCTGCTACCGTCGTCGGATCAGGTTGGGCATTCGCCCAATATCGCAGTGCCAGCGCTCGTAGCCTTTGCTTTGCAATCTCCGCGTTCGCAGCACTTCAACGTGGAGGAAGAACAAATGCCTACAGGCACAGTTAAGTGGTTCAGCGACGACAAGGGCTTCGGCTTCATCACGCCCGATGACCAGTCGAAGGACCTTTTCGTTCATCACAGCGCGATCAACGGCGAGGGCTACCGCTCACTCGCCGAAGGCGCCAAGGTCTCCTACGACGCCGAGTCCGGCGACAAAGGCCCCAAGGCCGCCAACGTCACACTGATCTAGCCTGAACCGCTCGGCCCGCGGGTGCCAAGGTGTGCATCCCGGGCCGCAGCGTGATCATTCGGCTGGACGGCCGCCCGAGCTCGGGCCGGCAGCGAAACTCTCACCTCCCGGACCGGCAGTCGCCGGCGCGGGGGACGAACGGAGCGACATGGCTTCAAGCGGCAAGAAGAAGACCACGATGGCCAAGCTCATGCGCGAAAGCCGTCAGCGCGAGAAACGCGCCGACAAGCTGGCACGCAAGGAAGCACGCAAGCTCGCGCCGGCCGACGACGCCAGGGTGGACAGCGATGGCTTCGAACTGGGCCTGCCACCGGCCGACATGGTCGAGATGACCGTCGGCGCCGGCGCCGAGACCCCCGCCTCAGAGCCCGACGACGCCTGAGCGTCGCCCGCCGCGAGCGGCCTGACCGCCGCTCGCCCAGGCCCTGATCGCCGGACCGCCCGCTCAGAGCATCTCGCGGGAGCTGCTCAGTTTTTGGTGCCGACGGCCCAGATACCGATCGGCGCCTCTTTCTTTTCCAGCCACCATTCGTATTTCGGCAAGCCGGGCGATTCTTCGATCGCGTTCTTCTTCTGCGCGTTCGACGCTTCTTCTTTGCCGCCGGAGTACTCGCCCACGAACAACACCGATTCGGTGCCGCCGAAGCCGTAGCTGATGCGCGAGCCGTTGAAGTGATTGCCCGACGGGCCGAGCGGCAGGAACGTCAGGAAGTAGTGGACGCCCGCTTCGACCGGCACGTGGAAGCCCGGGATCGACAGCACCGCGGATGGCGTGGTGCCGCACGAGACGCTGTGGGATTCGACCAGATGGCCCGGCGTGTAGGGGTAGGACGTTTTTTTGCCTTTGCCGCCGAATTCGAACGGCATCAGCGTTTCCAGCTTCGCTTCGACGACCCCGACTTCCAGCGTGCTGCACCAGCCGCCGTAAGGATTGCCGGCCTCTTCGAACTTCAGTTCTTCGATCGTCCCTTTTGCTTTCGCCGCGAACAGCACCGGGGTCACTTCGCCTGAGGTGGCATCGCCACCGTTGCCAGGTTTTTCGGCGTCTCCGATCAGGACGCCGGTACCTCCCCCGCCGCCTTTTTCTTCCGCGGGACTCGTCCTGACCATCAGGGCTTCGCCCTTGTTTTCGATTTCGCTCTGCAGCTTGCCCGAGAATTCCCATTCGAAGGCCTTGTTGACGAGGTTGACGTCCCCGTTCTGCACCGCGCTCAGAGCGCCCTTGATCGTCGCTTCGAGGCCTTCACAGGTGAAGCTCGCCAGCAGCCCTTCGGCGCCCGGGTGAGCTTCGCTTTCGAGCGTCACGGAAATGATCGGCGGCGCTTCCTGGACGTAGCCCAATGTTCCCTTCAGGCCCGAGATATGGATTTCACCCGGGTGGGCGCCCGCCGAGGCACAGGCTTCACCGGCCGGGCCTTTGCATTTCTTGAACGTGATCGCCACGCCGCTCTCGGTGCCGGGCAGGCTCGGGGTGCCGACCGATTTACTGGACGCGCAGGTGACATTCTCGCTGCCCGTGAGGGTTTTGGCGCTCAACACGGCCGTTTTGCCCTTGCCCTTGAAGGCTTTGCCCTTGCCGGTGCCCTGTTCGAGTTCGTACTTGCCGCCGCCTTCCACTTCGGTGGATTGCAGACAGGTCTTGCCGGTGTAGTCGCCGCTGCCCTTGACCGCTGCTTTCGCGCAGACGAACCAGGTCGGTGCATTCGCGGAGGCGCTCGCGATTGATGTCGCGAAGAGCAGCCCCGTCACGATGCAGACCCCGACGATCTTCAGAGCTCTCATGTTCTTCTCTGGTCTCATTCCCTGTCGCGTCTCACCAACCGCCCGGGAAGTCCCCCACAGGAAGCCGGCCGTGGCTCGATCTCTGCCGATCATCCCGATCGGCTGTGGGCAACGTTCGCAGAAACAGACTCCCGGGTCAAGCTGTCAGGGGGTCACTTCAGCCCCGAAGATGTCGTTGGTGATGCCCGACTCGACGGCATCGAACGCCACTGTCCGTGTGGCTTCGCAGGATGGCCCCGCCCCATGGCGCTTGAGCTTCCCGACGCCCGTGCCTTCGATGTCGACCTCGATTGTCGCCGGGAAGGTGCCCGTGAACCGGCTGAAGCCGTAGACACAGGGCCCGGGCTCGCTGATTTCGAGCTTCGGCGAGAAGCTCAGCGTGGCTGCGCCGGTCGCCTTCAGCGTTATCCGCTTGAGCGCCCCAACCTGCCCGTAGCCCGCTTCGAGGCATTCCGATTCGACCGGCGCGCCGAATTCCAGCTTGTCGGTCGGCTTGCCGTTGCTGAGCAGTTTCCCGGGTGATTCCTGCAGGCAGCCGCCGTCGAATGCGAGTTGATAGTTGAGCGCGTAGGCGCCGGGTTCCACCCGCGTGCCGTTCTCAGTCAGGACCAGGCGCGGAGCCGCGGAGGCAGCGGCCGGCGCAGCGGCCACCGCAGCCACCATGCCGAGCAATGCCCTCCATCGCCGCGATCGCGTCATCTGCCTCTCCCCTTCCCTGGTTGGCAGGCTGACACTACCCCAACCCGCGCGCTGCGCACGCGGGAAGCGGAGCGCCTACTGCAGCTTCGATTTGCCTTTGACTTCGTTCGGTTTGTCGGTGACCGTGCCCGTGTTCCCCGTCACCGTCAGCGAGCCCGTGATTTTGTTGGTTGTGATCGTCGCCCCTCCGGAGTTCCCGGTTGCCTTGACCGCGGCCCCGAAGACATCACCCACAAGCGTCAGGCCGGCGTGGTTCGCACTCAGGACGACCGACTTGGTGGCCGTGTCGGCCGCGCATCCGTGGCTCGGATCGCCGATCACGATCGTCCCGCTGGCCCCGCTGATTTTCGTTGCGGCTTCGATTTTCGCGCCGCAGATCCGGATCAGCGTCGGGGAGTTGCCGTGCAGCGAGCCTTTGACGGTCGCGCCCTCAATATCGAGGGCGCCGCCTTCGACCACGATCCCCTTCGTCGCAACTGCGCTCGAGGTCAGCTCGACCGCCTGTCCCGCCGAGACGGTCAGCTTGTGCGTGAGCGTCCCCGAGATGACGCTCGTGAAGCCCACCTCGGTCGTGCATGAGGCCGTCGTTTCGTAGCCGACATTGTCAATCGCCGTGCGGGTGACGGTCACGGGACCCGCCTGGCCGGTTGCGATCGGGACGACCCCGCTGGGGTCCTGTGCGAGGCCGGACTCGCCGTCGGCTGCTTTGACCGTGGCGTGCACCCCCTGGGTTCCCTCGCTGACAGTCGCAGGACATTCGATTTCGAGGCTCGGCGGCGTCGCGTCCACCTGAACCGTCAGGCAGCCCGGCGACGAGAGGTGCCCGACGTTGTCTTCGATCGTCCCGCAGGCGGTGTGGGCGCCGCTTGTGCTGAACGTTTCCGGCGCGGACAGGGTCCCTGCGCGGATGCCGCTGCCCTGGTCGCCGTTGGAGGCGAAGGACACTTCGACGCCACCGCGGTACCAACCGCCGCCGCCGGCGTAGTCGGAACTCCTCGAGGGCACTGCGCTGGGCGTCGCCGGCGGCGTCGCGTCGACCTGAACCGTCAGGCAGCCGGGCGCCGAGACGTTACCGGCGTTGTCGGCGACGGTCCCGCACGCCGTGTGGGAGCCGGTCGTGTTGAACGTGTCGGTGGGAGCGATCGTCGACGGGTCGATGCCGCTGCCGGGGCTGCCGTCGGCCAGCGCCGGGTCGCCGAGGCGCCCGAAGGACACTTCGACGCTGTCGTCATACCAGCCCCCGTTCCCGGCGAAGTCCACTCCGCGCGAGGCCAGCGCCGACGGCGCGAACGGCGCGCTCTCATCGACCACGACCGGCGTCGAGGTCGGCGAATATTCGGTCGTCTGCCCGCGCCCGGGGTCTGAGCCCTGAACGCGGTAGACCCAGGTGCCTTCGGCCTCGTGGGTCGCGCCGAATTCGTAGCGGCGCGCTTCCAGGCCGCTGGCCACCGTCGACCAGCTCGAGGTGGAGGCGTTGTGGGCCTGCAGCGTGTAGGTGAGGCCGACGTACTGCATCGGGTCATCGCCACTCCAGGAGAGCGTGAAGGCGCCCGTCCCGCTGGGGTTCGATCCAGCGCTCACCGTTGGAGCTCCGGGCGTCGGATATCTCACTTCGGTCGTGCAGGAGCCGGTTGTCTGGTGGCCCACGTTGTCCACAGCCGTGCGGCTGATCGTCGTCTGCCCGGGCTGGGAGGTGTCCACGGGTACGACGCCGCTGGGGTCGCTCGCCAACCCCGACTGGCCGTCTGAGGCGGTGACCGTGGCCGTCACCCCGGCTTCGCCGACCAGCGCGGTCGCGGGGCAGGAGACTTCGACGCTAGGCGGTGTGGCATCGACCTGAACGCCCAGGGTGCCCGGTGCGGAGACGTTGCCGGCGTTGTCGGCGACCGTCCCGCTGGCGGTGTCCAGGCCGCTCGTCGTGAGCGTCTCGGGTGCACTCAGCGACGCCGGTTCGATACCGCTGGGGGAACTGCCGTCTGCGAGCGTCGGGTCGCCGTTCGCCGTGAACGCCACGGTGACGCTGTCCTTGTACCAGCCACCGCCCCCGGCATAGTCCGGCGCGCGCGTGGCTTTCGCCGTCGGCGCGTTCGGCGCGGTGCGATCAACCTTGATTTCTTCGGAGGCCCCGGAGAAGCCGCTTTCGCCGCTTTCGTTGTGCTCGCTCACGCGGTAGGTCCAGGTTCCCTCCTGCTCATGCCCGGAGGCCGTGAACGTGTATTCCCGGTGGGTCAGCCCACTCGCGACTGTGCTCCAGCCGCCCTGTGCGTTCTGGTGCTGGAGGGTGAAGACGGCCCGCAGGGTCGGAGCCGGCTTCCAGTGCAGCGTGAAGGTTCCCTGGTTGGGATTGCCGCCGCTCTGAAGGGTCGGCGCGGCGGGCGCGGCGGGCGCCGGGATCTGCACCGTGAACAGCCGGCCGAGATCCTTCTGCAGGCCGGCGGCCAGGCCGTTCTTGCTGTCGAGGCCGTTGCCGTACCAGGTGGTGTCACCGTTGTCCTCGATCAGTTCCGTTTCGCTGCCGTTGGTGATCGGGTCGGGCACCGTGCGGATGTTCTCCCAGGCGCCTTCTTCGACGGCCGCGATGGGCCCGTTCGAGGAGCACCGGTTCGTCTTCCGGTTCGCCGTCCCAGCCGTAGAGCCCGAAGGGCAGCGCAGAGCTGTCCGACGCGCCGGCGATCACGAGGTATTCGTTGTCGGCGTTTTTTCGGATCTCGCGGATGCCGAGCCCCCCGAGGTTCCATTGGATCGCCGGTCCGAAGGTTGCTTTCGTGCTCCCCGGGTTGCCGTCGGTCACGAGCGAGGACAGGTTCGTGACGGGCACCAGCAGCGCCTTGGTCCGGTTTTCAGGGGACTCCAGCGGCGCACGGAAGGCGATGTAGGCTTCGGATTCGGAGCCGGCCGCGAACTCCATGCCCTCGACGTTGAAGCCGCTTGAGAGGTCCGATGGCGCGCCGTTTTCGGTCGATTTGGCGAAGCCCAGCGGTTTCCCGTTGGCGTTGTCCCATTCGACCAGGTCCTCGCGCAGATGGGTGTAGCTGCCGATGTAGCTCAGCTGCGTGGAAGCCCCGGAGCCGGTGATCGTGGCCGCGAACAGGACATCGGTCGCCGGGCGCAGTTCGCCGTGATGGGAGTTCGACATCGAGCCGAGCCAGTAGAGCGTGTTCCCTGAGCGCGCCGAGGCCTCGATGTCCATTTCCGTCGTGCCGAACGGCAGCACGCCGGTGAAATCGAACGTCCGCACGGGCTCGCCCGAGGTCCGTGACTGATAGAGCCGGAGGACGTTGCTCTCATCGTCGCCGAGGATCATGTAGCCCCCACCCACGTCGATCGCGGAGGACGCGTTCCCGGCGCCCTCGTAGTAGCGGTCGCCGGCATTGCCCTGGTTTTCCGAGACCGCGTAGTTCACCAGTGTGCTGGCGAAGGCCCCGTCCGGCGATTCGACCGTGACCGTCAGCTTCGCGGTGCCGAAGCCGGCCGGGGTGACCTTCAGCGTCCGTTCGGCTCCGCTGCCGGTGACCGTGATCCCTTCGGCCGGGGCCACCGCCTGGTTCGACGAGGAGACTTTCACGCTCAGTGCACTCGACGGGTAGACAGGGTCTTCGACCGTGATCGGCAGCGTGCGGTTCGTGGGATCCCCGAGCGCCGCCGGCAGTACGTTTTCGCCGGTCACGACGGTTGGCGCGGGCGGTGGCGTGCCACCCGATCCGATCGTGGTCGCGGTGGCGAATGCGACACCGCGGAAGGCCTCGTTGGCGGGAGCCGTCGCAATTTCCAGCGGAATGCCGCTGAGCGTCCCGTTGACGCCGCTCACGTCGGAGATCTTGTACAGCGTGCCCGTGCGCGATTGAGAGCCGCTGGTGGTCGCGTAGATCGTCACGACGCCGTTCACGTCGTTGGCTGTGACCCCGGTGACGAAGGGAATTTCGACAGAGCCCTCGGCGACCCATTTTCCGCTGACCAGGCCGTACTTGACGATCGCGCCGAGTTTGTTGTCGGCGACATAGATCGTGTCAGGGGCCGATCCGAGGCCGAGCGTCAGCATGGAGTAGGCGTAGGGCTCTTCGGGCGGCGTCGCGAAGGGAAGGTTGGTGATCGTCTGTTTGGTCGTCGTCGGCAACCCGGTCCCGACCGTCGCGATCGAGAGCGTCCCCGTCTTCGTCGGGTCGGCGGAGGTGTAGAGCTGCCCGCCGAAGATCGAGACCTGGCGCACGTTTGTGTCGATTTCGTTCAGCGAGGTCGAGGTCGTTGCGCCCAGCGTCGTCACGCGCAGGCCACCGCTCGTCCCCTTGCCCGCGCCGCCAACCCAGATGTGCGTGCCGTCCGTCGTGGCACTGCGCGGATTGTTTTCGTTGGCAAAGTCGGTCAGCGCCGTCGCGGTGTTGATTTCGCCTTTCGCGTTGACACGGGCGATCGTGCGCGGGACCAGCGTCGATTTCGTTTCAGCGAGCGTGGCCGTGCCGACGGCAGCGTCGTAGCCGGCTGCCGTGAGGAATTCGCCGTTCGGCGAAAGCGTCAGCAACCCCTCTGAGCCGCTCGATCCGGTCGCGACCAGCGGCTTGTTCGCCCCGCTCGTGCTGGTCGGAAACGGAAGTGTCAGGACCAGGTGGCCGCTCGGGTCGTACTCGTCGAGGTAGGCGCTGCTGGCCGAGCTCGTCAGCGGTTCGGAGCCGCTGCCGACGCGATAGACGATCAGGTCGCCCGGCGTCAGCGACGCTGCACTCGCCTGCGCGGCGAGGCCAAGAAAGGCCATCAGCATCAGCACCCCGGCCAGGGCGTTCCTGCGTCCATATCGATGCGTCCTTGCCACCATCTCCTGCCCCCCGGCCGTCGAAATTTCCGCGCACGGCGGTACGCGAGGTTCGCGACCCTACCAGATTTCACTTATCAGAATCTTGGGTTAGGATTTCTCCGTCGCCCGCTCGAACGTCGCTCGCTGCACGACCCGGCGGATCGACAGCTGTAGCAAGGCGGTTGCCTCGCCTTGGGACATGTGGATAAGACTCTGTCTCTACCTGCCAAGTGTGCCTGGGATTCTGCGTATGATCGACTCTTGGAGCCGGGCGTGGGGCGCGCGACGAGTATCAGCTGGATCGATCTCGGCAGCCTCGGGCACGCCGGCGAGCACACGGAAGGGGCGAGCGATGGAGATAGCGGCGACGCGTGAGGTGGCGCGCCTGAAGTGCGTGGCAACCATGGCGGCCCTTTGCCTGGCGTTCGTTGCCCTGTCGGCTCCGCAGTCGAGAGCGACCGAGCTGCCGCTCATCTCCGGCACTCTTCTGCAGGAAATCCCCACCCTTCGATCGCCCGGCGAAGCAGGCGGGCGATTCGGAGAAGGGATCGCGATCTCCGCCAACGGGCGGACGGCAATCGTCAGCGCGCCCGCCAACGGCCCCGCCGGCTCGGCCTGGATCTACGTGCGCACAGGCCCCAGCTGGAGCATTCAGGGCCCTCCCCTGCCCGGCCTCGGAACTCCGGAACCATGCGTCCCCGAAGGCGCCGGTGAAGCGGAAGCCTGCAGGTACGGCCTGGCGGTCGCTCTCTCCGCCGACGGCAACACTGCGCTTATCGGTGCGCCCGCCGACGACGCCGGCCTCGGCGCGGCACGGATCTACACGCGCTCAGGATCCACCTGGAGCGCGGGCCCGGTGCTGAGCGGCGTCGAAGAGTCCGGGGTCGGACACTTCGGGCGCTCCGTCGCCCTTTCCGGAGACGGGAGGACCGCGATCATCGGCGGTGCCTACGACGACCACGGCACCGGCGCGGCCTGGATCTTCAACCGGACCGAAGAAGGCTGGACGGCCGGTCCCGTGCTGCGCGGCGGCGAAGAGAGCGGCGCCGGCTACTTCGGCCGCTCCGTCGCGCTCTCCTTCGACGGGAGCACCGCGCTGATCGGCGGCCAATGGGACAACCACGGCGCCGGCGCAGCCTGGGTGTACACACACTCGGAATCCGGCTGGGCGATGCAGGGACCCAAGCTGACTCCATCCACTCCCGACGGCGAAGAACGCTTCGGCCACAGCGTCGCGTTGTCCGCCGACGGCGACACCGCCCTGATCGGTGCTCCCAACTACGCGGAAAAGCTCGGTGGCGCATTCGTCTTCGAACGGACAGCGGGAACCTGGAGCCAACAGGGCTCCGCGCTACAGGCCGCAACCCCGATCGGTCCGAGCCGCCTCGGCACCAGCGTTGCGATCTCCGGTGACGGCAGCCTCGCCCTGACCGGCGGCTCCTTCGACGACCGCGGTGACGGTGCGGCCTGGGAATTCACGCGAGCTGCACAGGGCTGGTCGGAACTCGGCGAGACGACGATCGGCTCCGAAGCCAAAACGCACGCCCACCTCGGGGCGACCGTCGCGGTTTCCGCCGATGCGAGCACGGCCCTGGCCGGAGCACCGTACTTCGAAGGCGAAGCCGGCGGGGTCTGGAGCCTGCGGGAAAACCTGTCGATCGCCCCGGCCGTCGCAGGCGTGGAACCCGCGACCGGAACCACCGCCGGGGGAACCGAGGTGACGATCCACGGGTCGGGCTTCCAGCCCGGGGCGAGCGTGACGATCGGAAGCCAGGCGATCGAAGTGGAAGTGCTCTCGGAAACCGAAATCAAGGCGCGAACCACAGCCACCGCCGCAGGTCCGGCGGAAGTCCTCGTCAGCGACGACGAAGGAACCTCAAGCGACGGTCCAAGCTTCACCTTCGAGGCCCCTCCCCCGCCCGTCGAACCGCCTTCCGAACCGGCCGCCAAAATCTCCAGCAACACCCCTCCCGCCCCGGAAGCGAAATCCGGCACGCTCGGTGAAACGACCGTCAAGCTGTCGCTGCCGCAGTTCGACAGGACCGGGAACCTGGCCCCGGTCGACGGGCGGGTGCTCGTGGAGCTGCCCGGCACAACCACGTTCGTGGCACTCTCGGGCCTGCGCCAGGTGCCCTTCGGGACGATCGTCGACGCGACCAACGGGCGTGTCACCGTGACCACCATCGCCGCCAACGGGAAGGTCCAGAGCATCGACTTCTTCGGCGGCGCCTTCAAGCTGCTTCAGAGCAAGAACGGCCAGGTCATCGCGGTTCTCACCGGCGGGAATTTCGCCGTCTGCCCCACGGCTCGCGAGCGCGCCCACAGGGCACTCGCGCGGACAGCCACCTCGCGCTCGCACGTGGTGCGAAAACTGTGGGCCAGCGGTCACGGCAAATACTCGACCAAGGGCAACTACGCGACCGGTGCCGTGCTCGGCACCCGCTGGCTGACCGTCGACAGGTGCGATGGAACACTGATCTACGTAGCCACCGACCTGGTCGCCGTGACCAACCTCGTGAATCACCATCACCGGCGCGTGAAGGCTCACCACAGCTACTTCGCCGCCGCGCCCTGATGGGAGCACGCGTGTCGCACGCGCGATGAGCACCTCGATCATCGCCAAGGCCATCCTTGTTGTCGGAGCGTTCCTGTTGGTGCTCGGCCCGGGACTGCAGGCCCGCCTGGAGATGCGCGAGTACCACGACCTGCTCGAGGCGCTCGAGGCCACGGACGACCTCCCTGAGGCCACCCGGGAGTACCTCGGTGCGCTCGCCGTCGGACCCTCGAGCGCGCTTCACTCGCCACTCGCTGCGCTCGGTTTCCTGCTGACGCTGATCAGGGGCTGGTATCCGCGCTACCGCAGCGCACGAGCCGCCTTCCGCGCTTCGCCCGGCGGCGAGGACGAGCGGGTGGTGCAGATCCGCACCCATCTCACCAGAGCACGCAACTGGGCGATCGTCGTGGCCGGCTCTCTGCTGATCCTCACCGGCTCCGCGGTCGAGCTGATCCGCGTGATCGTCACCGGCGACGGCGGCTGAACCCCCGCCGTCGGTCAGAATGGGCCGATGACCGATCACGCAGTCCCCCTGCTCGAGGCCGATACCGACCCGGAGCCACTGCGCCAGTTCGAGGCGTGGTTCGCCGATGCCCGGGCGGCGGGAGTTCGGGAACCCGAGGCCATGGCGCTGGCGACGGCGACCTCGCTCGGCGCCCCCTCGCTGAGGATGGTCCTGTGCAAGTCCTTCGAGGAGCGCGGCTTCGTCTTCTTCACGAACTACTCCAGCCGCAAGGGTCGCGAGCTCGCCGTCAACCCCCGTGCCGCGCTGCTGTTCCACTGGGACCCGCTGGGCAGGCAGGTGCGCATCGAGGGCACCGTCGAGCAGGTTGGCCCCGATGAGTCGGCGGCCTACGCCCGCTCACGCCCGCGCGGCAGCCAGCTCAGCGCCCTGGCCTCGCCGCAGAGCGAGACGATCGGCGAGCGCGGTGAGCTCGAGCGCGCAGTCGAGGAGCTCGACACGAGCTACCGGGATGAGGAGGTACCGGTTCCCGGCAACTGGGGCGGCTTTCGCCTGCTGCCCGAGTCCTTCGAGTTCTGGCAGCAGCGCAGCGACCGGCTTCACGATCGCCTCCGCTACCGCCACGGGGATGACGGCTGGCTGATCGAGCGCCTCGCGCCCTGAGCGCCACGGGCCGGCGGTGTTAGGTTGACCAGACACCTTCAAGCTCTCGATCAGGAGATCAAATGGCCTCGACCCCCGCCCTCAGCGCCCCGTCAGTCGGCGCAGCCTTCGACAAAACAACAATCGACCGGCGCGAGCTGCGGGGCGATGACGTCCAGATCGATATTGCCTACTGCGGGATCTGCCACAGCGACGTCCATCAGGTGCGCGACGAGTGGGGAGGATCGATCTTCCCCATGGTGCCCGGCCACGAGATCGCCGGCGTCGTCTCAGCGGTCGGCCCCGAGGTCAGCAGGTTCTCGGTCGGTGACCGTGTGGGTGTGGGATGCATGGTCGACTCCTGCGGCGAGTGCGAGTACTGCGACGCCGGCGAGGAGCAGTTCTGCGAGAAGGGCAACGTGCAGACCTACAACGGCCGCGAGTACGACGGCACGCCCACCTACGGCGGCTACAGCCAGCAGGTGGTGGTGAAGGACCGGTTCGTCGTCAACATCCCGGAGAACATCGAGCTGCAGGACGCCGCGCCACTGCTCTGCGCCGGGATTACGACCTATGTGCCGCTCAAGCACTGGCACGCCGGAGAGGGCAAGAAGGTCGCCGTGATCGGCATGGGCGGCCTCGGCCACGTCGCCGTGCAGATCGCCGCCGCGATGGGCGCCGAGGTGACCGTGCTCAGCCAGACCCTCAACAAGAAGGAGGACGGGCTGCGGTTCGGCGCCAAGGACTACTACGCCACCTCCGAGAAGGAGACCTTCAAGACGCTCAGGGGCCGCTTCGATCTGATCCTCAACACCGTCTCGGCGAACCTCCCGCTTGACCTCTACCTACGCCTGCTCCGGGTTGACGGGACGATGGTCACCGTCGGCGCCCCGTCGGCGCCCGACAAGGTGCACGCCTTCTCGTTGATCGGCGGCCGGCGCAGCCTCGCCGGTTCGGCCATCGGTGGTCTGCCCGACACCCAGGAGATGCTCGACTTCTGCGCCGAGCACGACGTCAGGCCGGCGATCGAGCTGATCTCAGCCGAGGATGTCGACGGCGCCTACGACAGGGTTGTCAGCAGCGACGTCCGCTATCGCTTCGTGATCGACACCGCAACCATCGCCTGACCGGTCCCTGCGCTCCGGCGCTCCAGGACATGTGGCCAGGAGACCTACACGGGGCGCGAGCTCCGCTCCCGCTTATCCGAAGAACCAGCGAAGGACGATGATGTCGAGCGACGACGGCTCCCAGACCCGCACAGCCAACCCGACGGGCTGGGCGCCACAACTCGCCCGCGGGCCCCGCGCAGTGCTTGCCCTGACCCTCGCGACGCTCATCTGGGCGGGCGCTGCGGCCGGCGCCGGGGCGACGGGGCTGTTCACGAAGCTCCCCGGCGAAATGACCTCGCCGCGGTACTTCCCGGTGCTCGCGACCCTGCCGTCCGGCAAGGTGCTGATCGCCGGCGGCGCCACCGAAACCGCCCCTCTCAGGAGCGCCGAACTGTTCGATCCCGCCAGCGGCAGATTCGAAGGGATCACGGCGCAGATGACCGTCGAACGCAGGGAAGCCGCGTCGCTGGTGCTCCCCGGCGGCAAGGTCCTGATCGCCGGCGGTGAGAACGAATCCGAAAGCTGGCACAGCGCGGAACTGTTCGACCCCGCCAGCACCACCTTCGAATCGATCGCCGCACCGATGAGCACCGCCCGGGTGGCCCCCCATCGGACTGCTTCCAGACGGCAGGGTCCTGATCGCCGGCGGATACGACGAAACAAGCAAAACCTATCTGCGCAGCGCCGAAATCTACGATCCCACGAGCCGTACCTTCACGGCGATCCCGGGCGAAATGGCGATCGGTCGCTACGCACCGGCCTCGGGGTCGGTCGGTGACGGGAAGGTGCTGATCGCCGGCGGCTACCACGAAGGCGACGGAAGCCTGCAATCCGCCGAACTCTTCAACCCCGCCACCAACGGTTTCGAAGCGCTCGGCCCGGGGCACGAAATGCTCGAAAAGCGAGAGGAAGCCGCCCATGTCACACGGGCCGACGGCGACCTGCTCCTGCTCGGCGGCTACAACCAGACGAGCAAAGTGCTGAGGACCGCAGAACTGTTCAACTGGGAATCCCAGACCTTCGAACGAGTCGCGCCGGAACTGACCGAACCACGCTACGGCCCGGCGGCGGCACTGCTGAGCGACGGCAGGGTCCTGATCGCCGGCGGCTATGACAGCGTGTATCTCGCCACCGCGGAACTGGCCGGCGTGTCCGCCCCGGCACTGAGCGCCGCCGCCGCCACCGCGATCTCGAGCGTCGGTGCCTCATTGACCGCCAGCGCGAGCTCCGAAGCGCCGCTGAGCGCCTACTTCCAATACGGCACAACGAGCGACTACGGCAGCGAAACGGCCAAGCAGCCGGTGGGAGCCTCGAACAGAGCCCTCCCCTTCACCGCCTCGGTGAGTGGCCTGGCGTCGGGTACGACCTACCACTTCCGGGCCGTCACCGAAAACGGCGCGGGCACCGTCTACGGCCCCGATCAAACCTTCACGACGGTCTCCGTCGCCCCCTCGATCACCGGCCTGACCCAGTCCCACCGCCGCTGGCGAGCCGGTTCCAAGGCCGCTCACCTCAGCTCCCGGGCGCCCCGCGGAACGGTGTTCTCCTTCGTCCTCTCCCAACAGGCCAGCGTCACGCTGGCATTCACCCAGCCGGCCACGGGACGCAGGGTCAAGGGCCACTGCGTCGCATTGAGCCACCGCAACCGGGGCCGGGCCCACTGCAGCCGCGTGATCACGCGGGCGAGGCTCATCATCGCCGGCAAAGCCGGGCCGAACCGCCTTGCCTTCCAGGGCCCCGTCTCCAGCTCGCGCCGGCTCTCCCCCGGCACCTACACCGTCGTGATCACAGCCACCAACTCGGCGAAACTCACCTCGGCCCCAAAGCGGCTCACCTTCACGATCCTCAGGTGAGCCCCCGCGCGCCGGGCGCTTACGGGGGTCTCAGGCAGCCGGGCGCGGAATACTCGTTCCATGCCCCAGGCCCCTGATCTCGCCGGCCGCGCCCTCGACGGACGCTACGAGCTGCACGACATGATCGGCGAGGGAGCCTTCGGACGGGTCTACCGCGGAACCGACCGTCGCCTCGGACGCGCCGTCGCGGTCAAGGTGATCAAGCCCTGGTGGGCAGAGGACAGCGCCTGGGTCGAGCGTTTCGAGCGCGAGGCCCGGCTATTGGCGAGCGTGCACGACCCGGGAGTTGTGCAGATCTTTGACATCGGACATGCCGAGGAGGGCCCCTATTACGTCGCAGAGCTTGTCGAGGGCGAGAGCCTTGCCGAGCGACTGAGGAAAGGGCCGACTGCGCCCGAGGAGGCACGCAGCATCGCCGAGCGCCTCTGCCGGGCCCTCGGCAGCGCGCACAAGAAGGGCGTTCTGCACTGCGACGTCAAGCCGGCCAACGTCCTGCTCGGCAGCGGCGGCGAGGTCAAGGTCGGCGACTTCGGCGTGGCCCGGCTCGCCGAGGGAACCTCCCAGGCTCAGACCGCGACCGTCGCCGGCACCCCCCGCTACATGTCACCAGAGCAGGCGCGCGGACGCCCGACCAGTGCCGCGACCGACGTCTACAGCGCCGGCGTCGTGCTCTACGAGATGCTCGCCGGACGGCCCCCCTTCCTCGACGGCTCGGCGGTCGAGCTGGGCCTGCGCCATCTTCAGGACCCTCCTCCACCGCTGCCGCCCGGGACTCCCCCTGCACTGCGAGGAGATCCTGGAGCGCTCGCTGGCCAAGGACCCCGCACAGCGCTACCGCGACGGCAACGCGATGGCCGATGCACTCCATCACGCCGAGATCCCCGCCGCCGTGACCGTGGCCCTTCCCCGCCCCGACGACGAGCCGGCCAAGGATGAACCCGAGGTGCCGCGCCGGATGCCCCGGCCAGCTGCGGTTGCCGCGGGGGAGGGTGCAACCATCGCCCGGGTCCCGGACGATCGGGGCGCGAAGACACGCGTCCTTCCCGGCGGGTCCGATCTGCCGCCTCCCCGGTCGCGACCCAGCCATGGCTCTCCCCGCCGTCGGCGCCTCGTCGCCCTGCTGGCCGTCGGAGTGCTGCTCGTGGTGGCTCTCCTGGCGACGCTGCTGCTGGGCGGCTCGGCAGCCAAAACGACTGTGCCCGACCTGCGCGGGCTTCCGCGCGGAGGCATCGAGGCGCGCGCCCGGAGGCTCCACGTCAACCCCACGCTGTCCGGACGCCACTCAGAAGCGCCCGCCGGCATCGCAATCGCCCAGAATCCGGCGGCCGGCACCCGCGTCGATCGCGGCGCCACGGTGCAGGTCATCCTCAGCGAGGGTCCCCCGCCGGTCGCCGTCCCCGGCGTGAGGGGCAAGACCGCCGCCTCGGCTGAGGATCTGATCGCAAACGCCGGTCTGCGCTACAGCGTCGCGAGCGTGGCCGCCCCGGGCACCGCCCCCGGCCTGGTCGTCAACCAGACCCCCGAGCCGCCCGCCAACGCCCCGCGGGGCTCCACCGTCGCCCTGTCGGTCGCCGAGACCCCACACTGGCGCAGCCTCACGACCTTCTCCGGCATCGACGATGGCAAATCCGTGCCGTTTCACATCCTCGGCACGCGATGGCGGGTGACCTACAACATGGCCTACAGAGGGACCTGCCTGCTGCTGGTCGTCTGCGGCGGGCCCAATGCCGAAGCCGTCGATCTGCAGAAGGGCTCAGGAGTCGGCAGCTTCGGCCTCTCCGAAGGAGAAGCCCAGACCCATGTCTTTGAAACCGGTCCCGGCATCTATCGGCTGCTGATCTCCGGGGGCCGGGACTCGGCCAGCTGGACGATGACGGTGCAGGACTACTACTGAGCCTCGAACGGGCCCGCCGTCGGATCGCTCAGTGGGCGAGCGACCATTCGATCTTCCCGAGCCCCGGGAACCCGAGCGCGGCGGCCGTCGGGCCCGTCAGGTCCCACTCGCGACCGACGATGTAGGGCCCGCGGTCGATCACCGGGACCGTCACGCTGCGTCCCCCGTAGCGGAACGTGATCAGCGTGCCGCACGGTGCCGTCTTGTGCGCCACCCCCAGCTCATGGCGGCCCAGCACACCGCCGCATGCCAGGCCGAGCCCGTAGTCGGTGAAGACCGAGGCGACGCTCACCTGGACCCCTGACTTCGGCTCGAGCGACCACGGCAGCAGCCCCGCAAGATCGGCCGCAGCGGCGCTCAGGCGGGCTCGCTCTTCGCGCGCCTGGATGGCCGAGACTTTGGCCAGCTCGCTCTGCACTTCGGCATCCGACGGCGCGCCGGGAGCCGGACGGAACGCGGCCGGAACCGGGTGGGCGGGAGCAATCGACGTCGAGGAGCTGTGCGGTTCCGGCGCCGCGGCGCTCGAGGCTCCCGTGGTTTCCCCGGCGGAAGCCCGGGGCGGTGTCACCGCCGCGCTGGAGGCTCCCCGCCGTGCGGCCGGCGCCGCGCCCGTCGCCGAAGCTCCGCCCGACGACGCGCTCCCACCCGTCCCCGTCGAGGAGCCACAGGCGCTCAGCGAGCCGACAACCACCAGCACCGCCAGGGCCGGCACCAGCCGCGTGGCGGGAAGTCTTGATTCAGCCATCGCGGGATTCTCGCCGACCGGGCATGAGAATACCCCCAGAAACCGTTTAGACACGGCTTAGCGCGCCTGACTAGCGTCGCCGCGATGAGCACCGAGAGCGTCGCGGGAGGGGCCCCCGCCCACGTCGACTGGCGACGCGCAGAGTTCGTCCTGACCGGCCTGGCCTTCCTCGGTTTCCTCGCCCTGCCGATCCGGCTGACCACGATCTACAGCGGCCTGCCGGCCCATCCGCTGTTCGTGCACGTGCCGGTGATCCTCATCCCGACGACGATCGTCGCGGCCATCGTCATGGCGTGCAAGCCGCAGTGGCTTCGCCAGTACGGGATCGCACTTGCCCTGGTCTCGATCGTGGCGATGAGCCGGTGTTCCTCGCCCTGCAATCGGGAGCCGCCCTGCGCGGCGCGCTGGGGCTACAGGGGCAGGCAGCCAAACTGATCTCCGAACATTCACAGGCCGCCCACATCCTGGCGATCATCTACGTGCTGTTCACCGCCACCCTGATCGTCACCTTCGCCGCCGCGCGAATCTCCAGCGGGATGCCAACCGGCCTGGTCCCACTGGATCAGATCCTCTCGAGCCAGACCGTTTTCAACGGACTGCGTGTCGCGCTGATCCTGCTCGCACTCGGAGGCGGCTTCATGGTCTTCAGGACCGGTGACCTGGGTGCGAAAGCTGTCTGGGAGGGCCGGCTGCAGGCCGCGCACGGCGGATTCCCCGGCTCCCGGGGGGTCAGCTGTTCGGGCCCGGCCAGCCCGGCAGCGGCCCGTAGTCTCCCCGCGCCTCAGACGCCGTTGACCGGCTCCGCGCGGAAGCCTCGATTTCCCTGGTAGAGGAAGGTCGCGGTCTGGGTGTTCAACGTCCAGTTCGTGGGCGGAATGCGGTTGGCGACGAGGAAGCTCCGGAAGCGGTTCGTGACCTCGACGCAGCCAATGTCACCCAGTGCGTAGAGGTAGTACCTGCCGGCGGGCACCTTGAGCGAGTTGATCCGATCGTTGTGAAGCACCTGGAAGGTACCCGGGCAGGTGACACCCGTGGTGCGTCCCCCGCCGCCGGTCGAGCCGCCGGCGACGATGATGCGAAAGCCGACACCGGCGCTGCGGGTGAACGTCGAGGTTGCCGCGTTCAACGTCCACGGGCTCGGCAGCGGAGTGCGGTAGTTGCCGCGGAGAAACACGGACAGCTGACGGGAAGCCGCAGCACAGCTCAGCGAAGTGCTGTTGGTGAGCAGCTGGATCGCATAGTTGCCGGCCGGCAACTTGAGGTTCAGGATGCGGTCAGCGGCGGTCAGGGTGAATGCCCCCGGGCAGATCTGCCCTCCGGCCGCAGGTGGCAGCGGGGGCGCCGATTTCGCGGCCGCCACGGTGAACGCGGCCTGGCTTCCGCTCTGCTTGAACCCCGAGCCTGACACCATCCATTTATTCGGAAGGATGCCGTCCCAATCCTCGAGGAAGCGGTTGAACAGGCTCGCCGCCTGCGCGCAGCCGACGCCCCCCGAAGGGGTGAGCGTGTACGGACCTGCCGGGAGCTTCAGTGAGCCGATCCGGTCGCTGTTGAGGACCTGGAAGCTACCCGGACAGGAAGCGGCGCTTGCCGAGGCGGCGCCGAGCGACGCAGTGAGCGCCACCGCGACGAGCATGACCAGGACAAAAACATGGCGCAGTCGAATGATCATTGAATACTAGTCCGCCCGACTGGACCGTGAAGCCACCCTCAGACAGGAATTGGTCCCCCCTCCACTTCCAATTTATACCACCGCCGAGCCCCTCATGAGGCGCGGAATCGTGCTGTATAAACGCCGCCCAACGCGGAATTCAGGGAGATCGGAGTGGTGCAATGCGTGCAGTCCTGTCGAGGTATCCGAACGGAGTGTGGCGATGAGCAGACATGAGGTGTTGCTCGCCGGAGGCGGTCCGACGGGAATGATGCTGGCAGCCGAGCTGGCCCTCGCGGGTATCGACGTCGCAGTGGTTGAGCGCCGGCCCGATCAGGTACTCGCCGGGTCGCGAGCCGGCGGTTTTCACTCGCGAACCATCGAGGTGCTCGATCAGCGGGGGATCGCCGACCGGTTCCTCGCCGAGGGCCAGGTGGCGCAGGTCGCGACTTTGGATCCACGGTCCTCGACATGGGCGACTTCCCGACCCGCCACCCCTATTCCCTGGGGATCTGGCAGAGGGAGATCGAGCGGATACTGGCGGCCTGGGTCGCCGAACTGCCGGTGCGGACCTACTACGGGACCGAGGTGAGCGGGTTCGCGCAGGACGAGACGGGGTCGATGTGACGCTGTCCGACGGCGCAACGCTTCGCGGCCGCTACCTGGTTGGCTGCGACGGCGGGCGCAGCATGATCCGCAAGGCGGCCGGCATCGAGTTCCCGGGGTGGGATGCGACGAAGAGCAACCTGATCGCCGAAGTCGAGGTGAGCGAGGAGCCGCCCCTGGGGATTCGCCGCGACGCGCTCGGCGTCCACGGGATCGGACGGCTGGAGTATGAGATCCGCGACGGCGAGGTCGTCTATATGGACCGGGGGCCTGTGCGGGTGATGGTGACCGAGCAGCAGCTTCCCTCCGGCGAGGCCGAGCCCACCCTGCACGATCTGAGCGAGGCCCTGCTCACGGTCTACGGCACCGACTTCGGGATCCACGACCCGACCTCGATCTCCCGCTTCACCGACATGACGCGCCAGGCCGCGGCCTACCGAGCGGGACGGGTCCTGCTCACCGGGGACTCCGCCCACGTGCACTACCCCGTCGGTGGACAGGGACTCAGCCTCGGAGTTCAGGACGCCGTCAACCTCGGCTGGAAGCTGGCACAGGTGGTGAAGGGGACATCTCCCGAGAGCCTGTTGGATACCTACGAGCAGGAGCGCCACCCGGTCACCGCTCGTGCCCTTCAGCACACGATGGCCCAGACGGCGCTTCAGCGCACCGACGAGCGGACCAGGGCACTGGCGGGCATCGTCTCGGAGCTGGCGAACATGGACGAGCCCCGCAAGCGACTCGCCGGGATCACCTCCGGTCTGGACATCCACTATGACCTCGGCGACGGCCACCCGCTGGTGGGACGCCGGATGCCCGACCTGGATCTCGTCGGCCACGAGGATTCGCTGCGGGTCTTTCAGCTGCTCCACGACGCCCGAGGGGTACTGCTCAACCTCGATCGGCCCGGCAGCCTGAACATCGCGCCGTGGGCCGAACGGGTGCGGCTCCACGACAGCGAATACCACGGCCCGTGGGAGCTCCCGGTGCTCGGCGCCGTCAGCCCTCCGACCGCCGTGCTGATACGTCCCGACGGCTACGTAGCCTGGGTCGGCGAGTCCTCTGACGCCGGACTTCGCGATGCGCTCATCCGCTGGTTCGGGTCACCCGCGAGCGCATGAAATCGCCATCCAGGCGGCTGTGTAGGTTGCAGCGGTGAGCGACGCGGCCCTCGTTCGTAGCTATGGCAGGGTCTTCAACGAGATCCCGCTCGAGTACGACCGTCACCGCCCGACCTACCCGGACGCGCTGGTCGAGCAGGCATGCGCCACGGCGGGCCTCGCCGATGGAGATCCGGTGCTCGAGGTCGGGTGCGGCACCGGTCAGCTGACCCGTAGCCTGCTCTCGCGGGGGCTGCACTTGAGCGCCATCGACCCTGGAGACCGACTGCTCCGCCTGGCCGAGCAAAACCTCCGAGGCGCGGGTGCCGTGGACTTTCAGAACACCCGACTCGAGCAGGCTGAGCTTCCCCGCTCGAGCTACAGGGCAGTCTTCTCGGCCGCGGCGATCCACTGGGTCGACCCTGATGTGGGCTGGCGGAGGATCGCCGATGCGCTCGCCCCGGGCGGAACGCTCGCCCTGCTGCAGCACTTCGGCCTGCGGGAGCAGCGAAGCGCTGAGGACCAGGACGCCCTGCTGTCGACACTGCGCCGGAATTCAGCGGAGAGCGCCGCCAGCTGGCCGGCCTACCGCGTCCTGGACGCCACGATCGCCGGGGTGCGCCACCGCCTTGGCAACATCGCGGACGCCTGGAGCTGGCTGGGCAGCTACCAGCTCGAGAACGACGAGGCCGCCGAGCTGTTCGAGGACCTTCAATTCGCGGCCGTGCCGATGATGCTTGAACACTCCGCCGAGGAGCTCGGTGCCCTGCTGGCGACGATGTCATTCTGGGCGCGAATCTCCCCCGAGCAGCGAGCGGGGCTCCTGGAGGACATCCGGGCACTGGAGAAGCGCCTGGGCAGGCCGGTTCGCTCGAGCACGCTCGCCGTGCTCCTGACGGCGCGCCGCAGCGCCTGCGAGGCCGGCTGCAGGCCGATCGGTTAGGCGGCTTCTACAGTTGCCCTAGTGTCGCGACCGGAGCCGAACCGCTGGGCCGTTCTGGCCCTCTTGGGTGTAGCCCAGCTGATGGTCGTGCTCGACGCGACGATCGTCAACATCGCCCTGCCCTCCGCGCAGCAGGAACTGAACTTCTCCACCGACAGTCGGCAGTGGGTCATCACTGCCTACGCGCTGGCGTTCGGAAGCCTGCTGCTGCTCGGCGGCAAGCTCGGCGACCTGTTCGGCCGCAAGTGGACGTTCATCGCCGGACTGATCGGATTCTCGGCCGCGTCCGCGATCGGCGGGCTCTCGCAGTCATTTGCGATGCTCGTCGGCGCCCGCGCGCTGCAGGGCGCATTCGGCGCGCTGCTCGCCCCGTCGGCACTGTCGCTGCTGACCGTGACCTTCGCCGGCTCGCCGGACCGGGCGAAGGCCTTTGGCATCTTCGGGGCGATAGCCGGCGGCGGAGCATCGCTGGGACTGCTGCTCGGCGGCCTGCTGACGGAACTGCTGTCCTGGCGCTGGTGCCTGTATGTCAACGTCGTGATCGCGATACCGACAGCGATCGTGGCTCTACGGATCCTTCAGAATCAGGGCCAGCCGGAGCGACCCGGATCGACATTCCGGGAGTTCTCACAGCCTCTGGCGGCCTGTTCGCGCTGGTCTACGGGTTCTCGAGTGCCGAGACGAGCTCGTGGTCGAACCCGGTGACCGTCATCGCCCTCGCGGCGAGCGTGGTCCTGCTGGTCAGCTTCGTATGGATCGAGTCTCGCGCCTCGCATCCGCTGCTGCCGCTGCACATCGTCAGGGATCGCGCGCGCGGCGGTGCCTACGCATCGATCGCGCTCGCCGGCGGCGGTGTGTTCGGTGTGTTCCTGTTTCTCACCTATTACATGCAACAGAGCCTTGACTTCTCACCTTTGAAGACGGGGGTCGCGTTCCTGCCGATGACGATCGCGATCGTCATCACCTCAACCACCGTGCAGACGCAGCTCCTTCACCGCTTCGGGACGAAGCGCCTGGTTGCCGGCGGTATGGCGCTGGGGGTACTGGCGATGATCAGCTTCACCCGCCTTCACCCCGGCGGCAGCTACGTGAGCGACGTGCTGCCGGGCCTGATCGTGATCGGCCTCGGCATGGGGTGCATCTTCGCGCCGGCCTTCGGCACCGCCACGCTCGGGGTACAGGCCCACGAGGCGGGGGTCGCCTCGGCGATGGTCAACACCTCACAACAGGTCGGTGGCTCTGTCGGAACCGCGTTGCTGAGCACGATCTTTGCGAGCGCCGCTGCCAGCTATGCGGCCAGCCATGCAAAGACACCCGGTTTGAGCAATGCCGCGGCCATCCACGGTTATACGACGGCCTTCTGGTGGGCTGCGGGGATCTTCGCCATCGGCCTGCTGGTCGCGCTGACCGTGATTCCCTCGGGCAGTGCCACGCGGGCGCCGGTTGGAACGGCGGCCGCGGAGGCCGTGTCCTAGTTCGCCCTGTCGGGTTGCGGCGCGTCTGGAGTCATCGCTCGCGGGCTCAGACCGAGCGACCGTCGATCATTGCCCGTGAGCGGTACCGTTGGGCTGGAACCGGAACAGCACAGGAGCGTTGATCTGCAATGAAGGCGTACCGGCTTCGCAGCGTCACCCTGCATGGCAACAGCTACGCCTATCGCCAGGCTGGAGCCGGCCCGCCCGTGGTGCTGATTCACGGCATCACGTCGGACTCGAGCACCTGGGCGCAGGTCATGCCGGGGCTGGCCAAGCATTTCACCGTGATCGCACCCGACCTGCTCGGCCATGGCGGCTCCGCCAAGCCGACCGGCGACTATTCGCTGGGCGCGCATGCGAGCCTGGTGCGGGACATCCTTCAGGAGCTCGGACACGACCGGGCGACCTTCGTCGGTCACTCGCTCGGAGGCGGCGTCGCGATGCAGATGGCGTACCAGTTCCCGGAGCGCTGCGAACGGCTGATCCTGGTGGACAGTGGCGGCCTTGGCCGCGAGGTCAGCCTGCTGCTCCGCGCCGCGACGCTTCCCGGCGCTGAGTATGTGCTGCCATTGCTGACCACCGGCCGGCTGCTCGACGCCGGACGGATGGTGGGACGGGCGATGGGAGCCATCGGCCTCGGGCCCGGCACGGACCTGCGCGAAACAGCGCGCGGCCACGCCACGCTCGCGGACAGGGTCACCCGCGAAGCGTTCCTGCGCACGGTCCGCTCGGTGATCGAGCCGAGCGGCCAGCGGGTCGACGCCACCGATCGCCTGTACCTGGCCGAACGCGCGCCGATGCTCTTCGTCTGGGGCCAACACGACACGCTGATACCGGTCTCCCACGCCCACAGCGCTCACGCCCAGGTCCCCACCAGCCGTCTGGAGGTGTTCGAGGACTCCGGTCACTTTCCCCAGCTGGACGAGCCCAAGCGCTTCGTCGAGGTGCTCGGCGAGTTCATCGCCACAACCGAGCCGAAAGCTCTCGAGGCCGATCGCTCGACCCGTCGGCGCCTGGCGAGGCAAGCCTGAGCGTCGACTCGGCCCGTCCGATTGACGGACGATATGGGAAGTCCACATATTCGTATGGCGACAGGGCGCCAAAGACACATCGGGACCCTCGACAGGTGCAATGCTCGCTGCGCAGTTTTTCTAACAAGCGGGGGAAGGAACACCTAGGTGAAGCTAAGAGGCTTTCCGATACTTATGGTTGCAGCAGTGGCGATGGTCGGCGCGCTCACGGCGATATCGGGCGCGCAGGCAGCCGTACTCACAGAGCAGACCTTCGTATTCACAACGGGCAACGCCAGTTGCCACGGCGTCTGGAAGTCCACCACGAAATGGCCCGGCTCGGACACCGAAAGCCGTGGCGAAGGCAAATACGAACAGGGTGAGGGCGGCGGCATCGAAACCGTGCACTGCAAATCCAACAACAAACTGCCGCTTGAAACAAACCCCGTCGTCAATGGCGGACCCCTCACAGCGGGAGAGGCGCTCACGCTACCTCCCGAACAGTGGTGGGACTCAACCTTCTTCAACAACGGCAATGACACGGTGGCGGGCGCCGACTTCGGCCAGTGCATTCTCACCTACGCCCCCGACTTCTCGGGTGCGGTGTCAGCGAACGGGAAGGCCTACCACTACAAGGCCGAGTTCCCGTACGAAGCGTCGAAAATCTGCTGACCGGTCGATCCGTTTCACGTCACGGCTGAGGGCCCCACGGTCCTCAGCCGCTTCGTGGATCAGGGCGCCCGTCGGTAGCGGATGTGTGTGGCCAGCGGGGAGTGGAGCACCTCGACCGGCTCGAACCCGAGCGACTGGACGCCGTCGAAGAGTCGCTCGCCGGACCCCAACAACACGGGCACCACGTCGAGCGTCAGTTCGTCAATCACCCCGGCAGCCAGCGCCTGGCGGACCGTAGAGGCTCCGCCGGCGATGTCGATTCCGTCCTCGCCGGCCGTCTCACGCGCCTGCTCGTAGGCGGCGTCGAAGCCGTCCGTGATGAAGTGAAAGCTCGTGCCGCCCTCCATCTCGATCGGCTCGCGGGCGTGGTGGGTGAGCACGAATACAGGTGCATGGTACGGCGGCACGGAACCCCACCATCCATCCCAATCATCCTCCCACCGGCCGCGGATCGGGCCGAACATGTTGCGGCCCATGATGTAGGCCCCGCGTGGTCGCATGAGCCAATCCACGGCCGTAGCGTCGGCGTCGTTCGCGCGCTCGTCCCCGAGGTGCCAGCCATGGACATCCCTGCCGCCCTTGCCCAACGGATTCTCCCGGCTCTGTTCCGGCCCGGCGACGAAGCCGTCGAGCGAGATCGACATGTGGCATGTGGTGTCCGGCATCGGCGTCCTCCAGGTGATTGCGATTTGCAGCCGTCGGCACCGTAACGCAGAGGAGACGACGCACCTACTGGTGGGACGCGCGCAGACTGAGATACCGGCGAGCAGCGATCACACACCAGATCCCCTCCACGACCCCGAACGGCCACGCTCCCGAAAGGAAGCCGTAGCTACTCGACAATGCGCAACCGACCGCAAAGGCCGCGACGAAATCGGGCCCGCGATGCTCCAGCGCGTACATGAGCATCATGAATGTCAGAACAACCACGCCGTACAGGGTCAGCATGCTCGCCAGTGTCGCTCATTCGCGCCACCCCCCAGGGTGCTGAGACTGGCGCTGTCTTAACGGGCGACGGAGACGCTCACCATGCTCGTGAACGAACCCGAGCGGAGGACGAGCGCGAGAGCGAGCGGGCTCCGTCCCGGCCTGATCGGCACGCGAACCAGACGCGGTTTTCGCTGAACCAGCACCCGCACGCCCGGCAGGGTCAGCGTCGCAGGCGCGAGTGCGGCGATCCGAATCGTCATGCTGCGCGCCTTCACCGAGACGTGGGACGGAATACTGAGAGTTCGCAGAGCGGGCGGCGACGGCTCGATCGTGACCGGTATCGAGGCGGTCGCCGAGCGGCCCTCCGGGTCGCGCGCCGTGAGCGTGATCAGGTGTCGCCCGGCGGCCAGCGTCAGCGCCGTCACATGCTGACCCGTGCCGAGGGTCTGTCGCCCGGAGCGCCAGGTCAGGGCGCGCCCCGACAGCGGCTTGCCGGCGTCGTCGAAGGCACTGCCCGTGAGCACGAGCGCGCCGCCCGCGGAGGAGTGCGTCCCGGAGCCGGGGCTGGTGATCGTGACCTGCGGCGGCGCGCCAAGCGCGACGAACACGGGCGATGTCACGATCGCCTCGTTGAACCCGTCGGACACGTAGAGCCGAAGTCGAGCGCGCTTGGAGGCGCTGAGCAGATAGCTCGGCAACCTCGCCGAGCCCTCGTCTTCGCCGCTGAAGACCGTCCGCCACGTCCGCCCATTGTTGGCGGAATAGCGAATCGTCGCCCGCAGCGAGCCCCCATCCGCGTCGTGGGACCGCCACCGGATCACGGCCCCCCTCGAGCCGCCGATGCGGCTTCCTCGGCGCGGTGAGATGAGGCTGGCGGTCGGCGCCGACGGGCTGGCTCGGTCAACGGCGATCGTCTGGCCTTCATGAAGAATTTCGACGGACCGCACGCCTGTTCCGAGTACCTTGCCGACGATCAGCAACTGGGCAGGGACCCCGTCCACGTGGACAGAGGTGACAGACGCACCGGCGCTCCCGACAATGTGCCCGGCGGCGTCCCGTGCGGTGAGCGAATAGCCGCCGGGTTGGGCCGGCGTGGGAGCGCCGTCGTCAGGCGTGACGTTCATGACCAGGGGCTTGCCGCTGCCCGTGTCGAGCACGATGCCGACAGCGAGCGTTCGCGCTGAGCTCAGCGCCGACGCCGGGTCGCGCCTGAAAAGGGCGGGGGCTTCCTGCCCGGAGGCGCTGGCGCTGGGAGCCCGATCGCCACGGACACGCGCGAGACTCACCAAACCGGCCTCATCGACCGGCAGGCCCTCGGCGTATTCGACGTCGCGGTTCCAGTTGCGCACGGACGTCCACAGATGGCCGTCGGTCGCCCCTCCGCAATAGGACATCAGGTCGTAGTACTCGCCTTTGGGAACGGCAGCCGGCAGCGTGGCGTTGTAGAGGACCTTGTACGGGGATTTCGCGGGTTCGTCGAGACCGATCAGCCCGACGCCGTCGAGTGCACCGTCGGCTTCTTCGCCGGTCGAGGCCTTGAATGTGTTCTTGAACGAGCCGCCGACGAAGTTCGTGCCTCCGACGAGCTGGGGCCAGGTTTCGCCGCGCTGGCCGCCGGTGCCGCTGCCGCATTCCAGCCCCGCGTGGACGCGGCCGATGCCGTGACTGAACTCGTGCGCGATCGCACCCAGCGGACGATCGTCGCTTGCGATCGAGCCGCCGCCGCCGGTCAATCCGCCGCTGAAGTTCACGGCGTTGGTGCAACCGCTCGGGACTTCGGATGAGACGAGACCCATCGGATAGCCCGTCCGAGCAAAGTTTTCAGATGCCCATTCGTTTACGGACTGGAGCAATTCAGCGGAGCGCTTTTTGTAGACAGCCTGGTTGAATTCTTCGTTTGATTCCTTCGGTGACTGTTCGAGGCCGGAGCAGCGCGAGAGGGTCCCGATCGAAGCGGTCGTCTGCACATACGGATTGATCTGCAGGGGTACGGGGAGGGCCGCCTCGACCTTGTTCCATGCCGGGTCGTATCCCGGATAGCCCTTGGGGCCGTGGAGCCCGGCGACGAAGGCGATCGGGTTGATCGTCGTCGCGTGGACAGTGTTGAAGCGAACGCCGTCAAGGACGATTCCGCGGTCTTTGCAGGCCGTTTCCGCGCACCCGTTCGCGAAGGCGTTCGGGTCCGGGTTGGCGTCCGCCTGCAGGCTGATTTCTCCGCGGGCCCATTCTCGCGGCAGCGTGAACGTGTAGACACCTTCGGTGAATTCCCCAATGGCACCGAAATGCTGCGCGGCGGTGACGCTCCCGAGCAACCCGACGGGGATGTGGACCCCCGGCCCCAGCCGGTCGGGTCCGATCGGGCCGGGAGCGAGGATGGAACCGTTGCGGATCGCGGTCAGGCGCATCGGCAGCGATTCCTCGAGCATCGGGGTTTCAGAGTCCACGCCCGTCAAGCGGCGCAGCAGCGAGGCTTCGTGATTGACAAACACCCGCACGACGGTGGCGTGGCCTTCGACCAGTTTGACCGTGACCGGGGCGCCGGCCGACCACGGCATCACGACACCTCGATAGGACACGTGGGAGCCCGCCACGGTCGTGCGGGTCGGCAGCTCCGACGTCTGGACCCCCTGGGTCACTTCGATCGCGTTCACGTGAACTTCCCCCGCGGGCGAGAACGTCGCCTCGGTTTCCTGTGCGCCGAATGCCGTGTCGAGAAAGCATTCGCCGAAGCCTTTGCAGCCGCCGCCTGACCAGCCACTGAAGTTGGAACCGGTTTCCGGGGCCGCGGTGAGGGTCACGGGGGTGCCCCACGGGACGTAGTGGGGGCAAGCCACGCCACCCGCACCCGGCGGCTTCGTGCACGTGAATTTCAGACCGGATGCGGTCGTCGCTGTCACCGTGCCGGCGCCGGCGCCGGCGATCGTGACCTTCACGAGCTGAGGCGCGTGGACTTCCGGTTCTGTGTGGCGTTCTGGTTCACCGGAGGAAAGGACGTCGTAGGAGTCCGTGACCGTCGTGTGCTGGCCGTCGGTGCTCGTTGCGGTAACCGAGAAGTCGTGCGGGCCGGCCGCCGACGTGTCGATCGGCGAGCCGTTTGCAACGGTCCCCAAGCAGCCTTCGGTCCCACTGAGAAGCCCGGGCCCACCTTCCCCCTCCGTGCAGGAGAACGAGGCGTTCACGACCTGGCCGAGGCTGAAGGTCGCGCCATTGGCCGGGGTGGTGATCGCCGCGGAGGGCGCTTCGGCGCTGCCGGGCACCTGGTAGGAGATGGTCACGTGAGGCGTATGGGTGGTGTCGATCGAGGCGCTCCCGCCCGCGGGAACGAGATTCGAGCCACCGCCCCCGCCCCCGGCACCCGCGGCGACCTGGAACTGGCCGGATTTGTTTTCTGGCGTGTTGGCAACGCCACCACCGCCACCACCGCCACCGCCGAGAAAGCCCCCTCCTCCCCCGCCGCCGCCGCGCTCGCATTCGCCGGCACCACCTGATCCGCCAAATTCGGACCCGGTCGCGCCGGTGCAACCTTTCACGCCCGCCGTGTAAGGGGGCGCGCTCGCGCCTCCCGTCCCGCCCGCTCCGCCGGAGGCGCCGCTCGAGCCTCCCTGACCCGGTTCGGCGGTTCCGCTCGGGAAGCCCAGATACTCGCTCCCGGGTGATCCCGCGCTCCCAACATCGCCGCCTGCTCCGCCGCTGACGCCCGGCTCTTCAGGCGCGATGTCGCCAGGGTTTCCTCCGCCGCCCCCTCCCCCGGCAACGATGAGCCGGTGTGAGTAGTTGTAGGGGGTCACGCGAATGTCTGACTCGCCCCCGCCACCGCCGCTCGAGACGTTGGCCTGGCTTTTCGTCCCCGGACCGCCGTTGGGCAGCCCCGATGAGGAGACTGTCCCATTCTGGCCCACGAAGATCCGCAGCGTGGAGCCCGGCGTAACCGAGATGCTTCCGGTCACTTCGGCACCGCGACCGCCTTCAGCACCCCCGCTACCCGGACCGCCGTCGCCACCGACGGCCACGACTTTCAGCGTGGACACTTCAGCCGGGACGACGAATTCCGAGAACCCTCCTTCAGCCGATGAAGGGTAGGTGCAGAGGACTCTCATTCCCGTCTGTTGACATTCGGCCGGCAGGGTCGTGTCAACGCCGACAAGCCACTCGGCGCCGGGCGCGGCAACGGGCGACTCCAGCGGATCGATGGCGGCGATAGCCGCGCCGGAGCCTGCTACGCCGCTGAACGCGCACGCCAACAGGCAGAGACTCAGAGTCCCGGTCGTCCGAACGACGAAGTCTCGTCGGATCCGCTTCACCTTGGCCAAGTGCCCCGTACCGCCCCCCGGTTGGGCCGTCACCCTGATCTCTAGATGACCAGCGCGACGTACGTCAGTGTTCGATTAGGCCATGTATACATCATCAGCCCGGTGGCCGGATAGGTTGACACGGGAATGCACACGTGTTTAGGATTCTTGACGCAGAGGCTCGTGGCTGACCGGGGGACTTACCTCGGGGGCGGGAGCGAAGCGGCGTGAAGGTCGCGCGCGGCCTTCGCCTTCACAAGGGGGTGTGGGATGAGTGCGTTGATGGGCGTCACCCGCCGAACGTGGGTCGCAATCATCAGGCTGCCAAGGAAAGCCACCGTCCACGCTGTGATGTGTGCCTCGCGCTGGACGATCACAGCTGGCATCGTCGGTTCGGTTCTCGTGGCCGCGCCCGCAGCCACCGCCGTCGGTACGAGGACAGTCAGCGGCGGACTGCCGACACCCGACGGGGCCGCCCGCGCGTCCCTGATCGCTTCCAAGGCGGCGCCGGCACGCTTGTCGCTCAACGTGGTCATGCGCGTTCGCGAACCCAGGGCGCTCGAAGAGTTCATCGTCGCCGCGAGCACGCCCGGGACACCGTCCTACGGCCACTACCTGAGCCCGTCCGCATTCGAAGCGCGCTTCAGCCCCACCAAATCCAATGTGGCCAGCGTCGAGACGTGGCTGCGGGCGCAGGGGCTGAAGGTCACCGGCGTAACGAAGGATCGCTCGCTCGTTCATGTCCGCGGCACGACCGCCGCCATCCAGAACGCGCTCAAAGTCAGCGTCCGTCAATACTCAGTTGCGGGCAAAGGGTTTTACGCCGCCGACCGCTCGCCGTCGGTTCCCAGCAATCTCCCCATCGCCGCCGTTCGTGGTCTCAGCGACTACGGACGCCCACAAAACGACTATTACTGCACCGAACCCAAACACTGCAGCCTCACCGGCCCGGAATTCGACGAACTGTACGACATCAAAGGAACCGGAGAAGGCCAGACGATCGCGTTCACAATGTTCGGTCGGGCACTCAAACAGCAGAGCTTCGAAACGTTCGCCCTCAGTACGAAAACACCGCTCCTGACTCTTGGTTCGGGCTCCGGGCAGATCGAATTCAAGCAGACGGGCCCAGAAGAGCCCGAAAACGAATCCGCCCAGGGAGAGGTGGCACTCGACAGCGAGACGGCTCACGCGATCGCACCGAAGGCGCATCTCCTCTACTTCAACTGGGGCGCCAAGGCTCCAGGGAAAGGCGCGACGAAAAAAGAAGAAGAAGAAGACGAAAACGAATTTTTCAACAACGAAGAACTTGCGCTGGACGAAGCCGCGAACTCAAGTGCGAGCGTCATCTCGAACAGCTGGGGCCGGGACATTCCCTGCGAATTCTTCACCGCTCAACAAGAGAAAGAACTCAACGAAGCCGAAGCCTCCTACGTCTACGCGAAAGCCGCTGCGCTAGGAAAGACCTTTTTCTTCTCCTCCGGTGACGCACCGGGGTGGGCGCCCGAAACCGGGACGCGGACAACCGGCGCCGGGGGATGCGGGTACCCGACCTCCAGCAGCTGGGTCGTGTCAGTCGGCGGGTCGAACGCCGTGACCGCGGAAGGCAGCGGGATCAGGACTTCTTCCGAATACACGGACGGCTCGGCAGGCAGCAACTGCTCGCCATACGTATTCGCTCCGTCATGGCAGACCGGCATCGGGACGCCGGTGACTGCGCACGAAGAGACCGAAAAATTCGAGGCGGAACACGGGGTCGAGTACGTCTCATGCCACGGTGGCCGCGCCTACCCGGATGTCGTCGCCGACTCGTGCATGACCGATTTCTTCAACTCCGGGAGCGTATTCGATTGCGGTGCCTTCGTAGGCTTGGAAAACCAAAGCCTCTACGGATACGCTGGCACCAGTCTGTCCGTGCCAATCCTTGCCGCAGGGACGGCCGCGGACGATGGTGAAAACTCCTCGGCGGGCCGGCCCGGCCTGGGGTTCCTGGCGCCCCTGCTGTATGCGCTGGGCAACGATCCGAACGCGTATGCGCGGGACTTTTACGACATCACGGTCGGGCACAACGCGTACGCCGCGAAAACCGGCTGGGATCAGGCGACCGGCTGGGGCTCTCCCATGTTCGCGAACCTGAACAGCAACGAAAGCGAAATCACCTACACCGGACCCCCGGCCGCATTCAAAGGGCAAGCCACCTCGGTTTCTGCGCATCTGATCGAAAAAGGCACTGCAACCGCGCTGCCCGGCCGAATGGTTCGCTTCGAAGCGGCGGGCGCAAGCTGCGAAGGAACGACCGAAACGGCGGGTAACGCAGCCTGCTTGCTCACGCCGGCCGCCGCAGGTGCGGGCACGGTCACGGCACAATTCAAAGGCGATGGTGCCTATCAGCCCTCCAGCGTAGGCGCTCCGTTCTCCGTTTCTGCGGAAGCGGAAGCGGAAATCACCTACACGGGACCGGAACACACGGCTAAGGGCCAATCGACTTCACTCTCGGCGCACCTGGTCGAAAAAGGGACCGCCGCGGCGCTGACCGGCCAAAAGGTTCGCTTTGAAGCGGCGGGCACGAGCTGTGAAGCAACCACCGAAGGCGCTGGGAAGGCAGAGTGCTCGATCACTCCCGCCGTGGCGGGAGCGGGCAAGCTGACCGCGCAGTTCGCAGGCGCCAGCCCCTACCTGCCCTCGAGCACGAGCTCTCACTTCGCGGTGTGGGCGAAGTCGTCGGGACCGAAGACCGTGCAGCTGAACTCCGGCGAATTCGGGCCGAAAGCAGCCGTGGGCAGCGAATACCGAATGTACGGCTACGAAGGCTGGTATCTGGAAACCCCCGAAGCGAAGAAGATGGGCTGCGCCTTCGACGAAGTCACGGGCCAGCTGACAAGCAACACCGCCAGCAAGATCGCCGCCACGCTCAAGGAAGCGTCAGGCGACGAATGCAGCGGAGACTGGCCCGAGGGCGCCACAGCAAAAGCGGAACTCTACAACGCGACCGCGGGGGAACCGCTCTTTACCCTCTCGCTGTCGGTGAAGGAAAAGAGTTCGCAGCTACCGGTCAGCCTCGCTGCCGCGAGCAACAAGAAGACGTACATGAAGATCACCTTCGGATCGGCAACCTGCCAATACGGGTTCAGCAAGATGCAAGGCCACTACTGGGGCCCGTACCCGATGTACATGGCCTTCGAAAAACAGAAGCTGAAACTGTCAAAGACCCTGAGCACGGGCGAATGCCCGAAGGAGGCCCTCCTGACCTTCTGGTCAAGCCAGTGGAACGGCGGGGAACCGTTTGAAATGGTCAGATACTGACCGCTACCCGCGGCGCTAAATGCGTGGGTCCTCCTCGTCGAGGTCTTGCGCTGAAGCGGTCCGAGAACGCAAAGGCGGCCGGACCACCACCGAGCCGGCGCCAGTGGGCCTCGCGCATCGTCGTAGCGGATGCCCTGATTCAGGGGGATAGCCTGTAACGCATGAGGCAAGTCATCAATACCCCCGACGCTCCCTCCTCGCCGCTGTTCAGCCAGGCCGTGAGAGCAGGACAGCACATCTACGTTTCAGGCCTGGTCGGCATCGACGTGAGCACCGGAAGCCTCGCGGGCCCGACAATTCAGGAGCAGACGCGGCAGGCGCTTCGCAACTGCCAAGCCGTCCTGCGCGCGGCGGGCGCAACGCTTGACGATGTCGTCGAGATCGGCGTACTGCTGACAAACTCGGCGGACTTCCAAGGCATGAACGACGAGTACGCAACCTGGTTCCCGGCCGAGCCGCCAACCCGTTATGTCGCAAAGCTCGGCGTCGAGATCACCGATCTCCTCGTCTCGATCCGCATGACCGCGGTCGTCTCCTCGTGAGACCCATGGGTCGGCATAAGAGTTGCTCGCGAGATGCCAGCGGCGTTCGCTGAGTGCCACGGGCAAACGGGATCCGCCATGGATGGGGTTGGAGTCCGGGCACTTACCCCTGTTGATATGGGCGATACTGGGCTCGAACCAGTGACCTCCGCCTTGTCGAGGCGGCGCTCTCCCAGCTGAGCTAATCGCCCTGGGAACGGCCTGAAGGGTATCAACGCGCCTACGACGCCGGTGACGCCAGTCTGGCGAGCGGTCGGGCCCCTCCCCACCCGCTGTTCGGACGCCGCAAACTGCCTCCCATGCGGCGCCCGAACGTTGCGGGCCAGAGTTAGGGCAGGAAGACGCCCTGGCCTTCGGAGCCTCCACTTTGTTCGGTGGCCCCTTCTTCCCGGCCATAAGTTCCTTCGGCAGGGCTCGCTTCGCGGCCGTAGGAACCTTCAGACGGTGCTTCTTCGCGACCATAGGTTCCTTCGGAGGAGCCTTCTTCTTCGCCGCGTCCGGCCCCCTGGGTGCCGGCTTCTTCGGTGCCGCTGGAGGCGGGAGCCGCGTAACGAACTCCCTGGCCGGACTCGATCGCCTTGACGGCGGCGGCGATCGTGTTCGAGGAGATGGCAAAGCCCACGCCGGTGCTGCCGGCCTGCGAGCCGTTCACCGACGCCGCGTCACTGGCGATCTGGGAGTTCACGCCGATGACTTCGCCGTGACCGTTGAGAAGCGGCCCACCAGAGTTGCCCGGATTCAGAGCGGCGTCGGTCTGGATGGCGCCGGTGATCTTCGACCCGTTGGGAGCTGAGATTTCCCGGTTCAGCGCGGAGACGATGCCCTTCGTGAGCGTCTCTTCAAGGCCGTAGGGGTTGCCGATGGCGAAGACCTGATCGCCGACTTCAACTCCGCCGACTCCGGCCAGTTTCAGAGGCTTCAGGCCAAGCCCCGAGGGGTCGACTTTGATCAGCGCAAGATCGCTGTTGGCTTCTTCGCCGACGAGCGTCGCCGAACGGGAATTGCTCGACGAGCCACCCACGCTCACCTGCAGAGCGGTCTCTCCCTCGACCACATGGTCGTTCGTAAGGATGAGCCCTTCGTCGTTGAGGACGATCCCGGTCCCCTTGTCCTCGCCGGTGGCCGTGGTGGTGGTGATCGCAACCACGCCCGGCGAGTCCTGCTTGTAGACCTCCGTTGCGCTCAACGAGGTATTGGCCACGTTCTGCACGCGACCCCCGTTGCCGGAGGCGATCGTGCTCGAGACGGGGGAGGTAGTGGTGCTCCCATGGGCACCCAGGCGAAGCAGCAGCACGCCGGCCGCCGCCATCGCCACGCCCACCACGGCGGCCAACATCAGTCGTTCGAACATACGGCTTGACCTCACGGGATCACCTTCAGCTTTCTCTCGGGTCCGAACATCCTGCGACGGTCGGCTGAGAGGTCGCTAACGGCTTGAGAAAAGGCGCCTAAGCGCTTCGGCAAACGTTCCTAAAGACGGCTGAAGAGTGATCTAAGAGGCGGGGGGCTTGGAGCTCAATAGGCCCTGATCGGCGGTCCCAGATATTCGGTGCCGTCAGGCGCCGACCACCGGACCCGCCAGTGCGTGGCGGCGACCGGCGACGCCAGCGTCCAGTAGCCGCGGCTGTCGGTCCTGATCGAGCTCAGCGGCGTGAACCGGCTCGAGCCCCGTCGCTGGGCTTCGAGCGTCAAGGTGGTGGCGCCGCCCGCCGGGCGCACATAGCCCCACAGCGAGAAGGAGTTGCCGTGCCGGGTCACCGTCAGCGGCACCGGAAAGCCCGCAAGGAGCGGCTTCGCGGTCCCGTTGGCGTACTCCAAACCCGTCTGGAATGCGACCCGGCGGGTGCCCTTGGGCGGCGCCGGGTCGTCTTTGAGCAGATACTGAGCGAACGAGGCGACCCGCGGATTCGACCACGCGATCCGTTCGGCGATCGCGTCGTACTCCGCCTGCTGGGCGACCGGTACCCCTTGGTAGCGGTTCGGCTTGCTCATGATCCCGAACTCGGTTATGTACACCGGCAGGCGGGCCGGAAGCGCACGGGCGCCCGCAGCTCGATCGAGGGCCCGGACGATACGTCCGAGCGAACCGATCGTCACGGATTCGGGGTTGTGCGGGACATAAAGCGGACCGGCCTGGTTGGGGTACGGATGGATCGCCCAACCACTGGCCTGGAGCTTGGAGCAGCTCCCCGAGCGGTGGTAGAGCGCGTTCAGGCACAGAGCTTCTCGCAGGAACAGCAGTGGGCTGATGTTGTGGCTTGAGCCTGCCCGCACCGGAGGCCGGACATGGCTTTCGCCTTCCGGCGCCGTTTCGCCGATCAACACCGACGGGTGGGCAATACCGGCGGCGAGGAGGCCCGCGTAGCCGGCCTGAAACAGGCCTCGATAAATCCGCGGCGAGGCCGGGGTGCCGTTGCGGTTGAACTGCGGTTCGAGGAATTCGTGGTGATTCGGCTCGTTCCAGATCGCAAACAGCGATACCTCGCCCGCGTAGTGCCGCCCGACAGCCGTCATGAACTTGCCGAACTGTGCCGCGCTCGGACGGGTCACCAGTGAGCCTGACCGGGGATCTGCGGTCGCCCAACGCGGGACCGGCGAGGTCACCGTCAGAAGCACCTTCCACCCGAGCCGGTGAGCTTCTTCGATCAGCGGGTCGTACTGCCCCCAGTTGTAAGCGCCGGGATCGGTCGCGTCGAATGCCGGGCGCTTGGAGCTGTTCGGGGACGGAGCAACCGTGTGCCAGTTGAGCTCGATCCGCAGGGCCGTCACGCCGAGATGTTTCAGCGTGGCGATCGCCGCAGGCCTGGTGGCCGGTTCCAGCAGCTGCCGGGGCGCCTCGAAGAAGACGCCCTGCGAGTGCGAGGCCGACGCTGATGAGGCCGGGACCAGACCGAGCAGCCCACATGCGAGTAGGGCACGGCAGAGCATTCGCGTACGCGACATCGGTCTCCCTTCGAGCTTGCGGCCTCTGACGAACCAGCCTCGGCGCCGCGAGGTCGCGGACGGCGCCGACGATGATGCCCCTTAGACACCCCTCGGTCCTCGGGGTTGCGGTCGACCGCTGTACCCTTGCTCCACCTGGCGACGTGGCGGAGTGGCTACGCAGCG
The DNA here is from genome assembly GCA_963744035.1 of uncultured Solirubrobacteraceae bacterium. Classification (GTDB taxonomy): domain Bacteria; phylum Actinomycetota; class Thermoleophilia; order Solirubrobacterales; family Solirubrobacteraceae; genus Palsa-744. Next base: position 125,294 of record CAVURZ010000005.1, read on the forward strand.
GCCTGCAAAGCCGTCTACACCGGTTCGATTCCGGTCGTCGCCTTACGGGCTGTGAGAAGGAGCCGCCGATGCCGCTGGGAGTATCCCGCGACCGCGAGCGACCCAATGTTCGCTTGCTCCGGACAAGAGAGGCTCGGACATGATCCAGAGGCACCTGACTTACGCGAATGTCGTCGCCACGATGGCGCTCCTGTTTGCGATGAGCGGAGGCGCTCTGGCGGCCTCCCACTACCTCATCAAGTCGAAGAAGCAGATCAGCCCGAAGGTTCTCGCAGAACTGAAGGGCCGCAGGGGTGCAGCAGGGGCGAGGGGTGCCGCCGGCCCGACCGGAGCAACCGGAGCCGCGGGCACGCCCGGTGCACAGGGTATCCAGGGCAAAGAAGGCCCGCAGGGCCCCGGGGCATCGAACATCAACTTCAGTCTTCCCGCCTCCACCAGTCCGTCCTACAGCAACGTCGGCAGCGCCGACGGCATCAGCCTCGAAGCCGAGTGTGAGGAAAACGCGGGAACGCACGCCGTGGTTCTCAAAATGACCTACACCTCTCCGGAATCAACCTCGATCATCCAGACGCAGCTCCGCTCGCTCAACGGCGGGGCGACAACCTCAGAAAACCAGTCGTTCATCGATCCGGCTGCGCCGACCCCGGTCTCGTGGGAGGAACTTGAAGCGAACGAAGGCACCCGGTCCATCGACCGGTTCGAGGGAACCACGCTGCATCCCGACCTGATCACCTCCGAAGGCTACGTTGCCGAAGGAGGCCCGGCCGGGGCCTGCAAGGCCAACGTGGGGTTCATCCCGGCCAGCTGAGCCGCTCCCGCGCCTTCTTCGTACGCGAGCGCGCCGGGCCTTGAGCAGTGGTGGCCGCCCCCTCGGGCGGCCACCAACTCCTCCGGTCCTGAAGCGTTGCTTCAGACTTCTTCAGACGGTTCTTCTTCTTCAGCTTTTTCTTTTTCTTCTTTTTCTTTCTGCGCTTTTTCAGCCGCTTCTTTTTCTTCTTTTTCTTTCTGTTCTTTGGCTTTCTGCGCTTCTTCAGCCGGCGACGGATAGACCGCGAACCCGGTGTAGGACTTGAGGTTCGAGGACATCTTTATGACCAGGCTCTTGGCGATCACGAAGTGGCCGATGCCGGTGAAGTAGTCCGACGCCCACTCGGTCGGGTTGATGAGTTCTTCGTTGGCGTTGCCGAACGTCACCGGTTTTTTGCTGGTCGATTTACATTTGAATTTGTCCGCACCGCCCGTGGTAGCGGTGCCGGGGTAGGCGGCCGAGACAATGTGGACGCCGGTGCACTTGACGGGTCCCCATTTTTCGTCGGTGTAGCTCAGCACGTAGTGAGTCTTGGTCTGGTGGGCGTTCTGCGCCTTCCCCGACCTCGACACTGCGTGTGAGTGCGTGCTCGCCGCCATTGCTCCCGAGGAAAAGACCCCCAGTAGCGCTATCGCGGCGATGAGCGCAGCTGACATTGAACGTCGGCTCATCTGCATTCTCCTATCCATGGATTGCCGTAAGCGACCGCGGAGTCCCCCTCCAGGGCCGACTGCGAAATCCTAATTGGTCGAACATGCCGTGGCAATGAAATTGAGCCGCCTAACCATATTAAGGTCGGCAGGTGCCATTCAATCCACCTATGGCCCAGTTAACCGGCCTGGGTCCGCCGTACTTGCGAGCTCAGCCAAGGTGTCAGCGGAGCGACCAGTTCGCCGGCCTCTCTCCGCGACGAACCCCGTGTGACGGTCCCGCCCTCAGTGTCCTTCGGCGGCTTCCATGGCGCCCTTCAATGCAGCTTCGCTCTGCGGCCCGCGAAGGGTCGCGGTGATGCGCCCGTTGCTGCTCACCACAAAGGTCGTCGGCAGTCCCGTCAGCCGGTAGTCGTTGCCGACCGTTCCGTCGCCATCGCGTTGGTTGGGGAAACTCCAGCGATAGCGCCTCACGAACGACTGGGCGCTGGATCGAGCATCGCTCCAGTTGACCCCCACGATTCGGCCGCGGCCCAGGCTGGTCTGCGAAAAGCGCTCAATCGCCGGCGCCTCCTGTTTACATGGCCCGCACCAGCTGGCCCAGAAAAGCACCAGGGACGGGCGCCCATGTGCGCTGCCCAGCAGGTTCGCGAGGCTGACCCCCTGCCCGACCAGGGGTTCGCTGGGGAGCTCGGGAGCCTTGGCCGATGAGTGCGTCGAGCCGAGGCCAAAGACGGCCAGCAGCGCCAGCACGGCGATCGCGGCAACAACCAGGCCAGTGGTGCGTATCCGCCGCCGATCCATGCGCCTCACGGATCGAACCTATCAACGCTGAGCGGCTCACGGCCCCGGCATGGCGTCGGCACAAATTCGTGCATTCCTCCCCGAGTAACGCAACTTGCAGGGAAATCTGTTAGCTTGCCCCCCGTTCGTGCCGAGTCTTCGACCCCAAGGGGCTGAAGAGCGGGGGACCCATTGCAGCCGCCAGGCTGCGGGGGCGAATCGCCACAAGTGTGGCGTAGCGTAGATGTTTACGCGAGCCCGACAGCTAACCCCGTAGGCGCCAAATGGAATTAGAAAGGACGCCTCGCATGTCGGGATGCCCGCGTGATCTTGCAGTTCTCGAGCACTGGAGCTCTTCGCTCGAGCGTAGCCGTGCCCGCCGTGACCGTGCAGGCCGCGGTCTGCTGAAATCCAGCAACAAGGCCGAGAGGCCTTCGGTGCTCGCCATGATCGATCCGGCCCGAGCAATCGAGCGCGATCTTGCAAGTGACGAGGCCTGGGAGCTCTCGCTGGGACGCTCTCGAGCCCGCAGGCGCGCCACCGAGCTGCAGTTCGTGCCCGGCAGCTCGCGAGCCAAGCGCGTCTCGCTGGGCGCACTGGCGGCCCTGACGGTGGGCCCCACGGCGAGCATCGCGGCGGGTCAGGGAACCGGCACGGCGAACCCTGAACCGGCCACCACGACGGAACACGTGATCGTGCTCACCGAAGGCGCCGAAGGGCGCCAGGTGCAGCTGCTGCAGCAGGCGCTGGGAATCCCCGTGGACGGCATATTCGGCCCCGAAACCGAGGAAGCGGTCAGGACATTCCAGGCCAAGAGCGGCCTGACGGTCGACGGCATCGTCGGCCCGCAGACAAGTGCGGCCCTTCGGGGCGGCTCCTCGCGCAGCGGCCTGACGGCGTCCATCTCGAGCGTCACCCCGGCCGGCCACACCACGGACATCGCCGACACAGAATCGGGCGCAGGCCCGGTGCAGCGGCTGCAGAGCGCACTGAAGCTGCCGGTCGACGGCGACTTCGGACCGGAAACCGAGGCCGCCGTGCGGCGGTTGCAGGCCCGCCACGGGATGACCGTCGACGGCATCGTCGGCCCGGAGACCTGGGGCGCGCTGGGCATCCACGGCCAGGAAACCCTCACTCCTCCCCCCTCCTCGCTGCCCCGCCACCACAGCCACCATCACACCGCCCAGGCGGCCACGGTCGGCAGCGGTGGTGGAGAAGTCAGCGGTGACGCGGTTGAACGACTCCAGAAAGCGCTGAAGATCGAAGTCGACGGCGACTTCGGACCGGCCACGGAGTCCGCCGTGAAGCGGCTGCAGGCGCGCCACGGGCTCACCCCTGACGGTGTCGTTGGACCGGCGACTTGGGGCGTCCTCGGCATCAACACGGAGGGCACGCTGACGCCGTCGGTATCCGTCAAAGAAGCCTCGGCGGAAGGTTCCACCAGCAGCAGCACGGGCGCCGGCTCGAGCGTGGTCGCCAGGATCATCGCGGCCGGTGATGAAATCGCCACCCGGCCGTATGTCTGGGGCGGCGGCCACGGCTCCTTCATCTCCGAAGGCTATGACTGCTCGGGCTCGGTCTCCTACGCCCTGCACGGCGCCGGGCTGCTGAGCTCGCCCGAGGACTCCAGTGCCCTCGAGTCATACGGTGAACCTGGCCCCGGCCGCGAGGTGACCATCTACGCGAACGCCGAACACGCCTTCATGGTGGTGGACGGAAAACGCTTCGACACCGTGGCTCTGGCCGAGACCGGCAACCGCTGGACCAGCAGCATGACCTCCACTGCGGGCTTCGTGGCCCGTCACCCCGCCGGCCTCTAGGTCCGCCCGGACCTCGTTGCGATCCGGTCGGCCCCAGGCGGGGTCGGCCGGGCGTAACCGCGGGACCCTTGAGCGCGCAGAGCGCCCGAGAATGCCGTCACAGGCCGCTCCTAGCCTGCTCCGCTCCACTTGAGACGGATCAGAGGAGGTGCGGCAGTTGCTGGCCCTGGCACACACGTTCACGCTCGACGGGCCTCAGGCGCGTCATGTCTCGGTCGAGCTCGACATCCGGGCCGGCCTGCCCGCATTCACGGTCGTCGGCCTGGCCGAGGCATCCGTCAGAGCGGCCCGGGAACGCATCCAGACCGCGATCCGCAACTGCGGCTACGAGTTTCCGTCACGCAGGATCACTGTGAATCTCGCACCCGGCGATCTGCCGAAGGCGGGCCCCGGCTTCGACCTCGCGATCGCATGCGCCCTGCTCGCAGCGAGCGGCCAGGTGACAGCGGGGCGACTCGAGCGGACCGTACTGTTCGGTGAGCTTGCGCTGGACGGAACCGTCCGTGCCTGCAGCGGCACGCTCGCCGTCACCGAGGCCGCCCGTCGCCAGGGTTTCGAGGCGATCGGGCTGGCACGCCAGGCAGGCCACGAGGCGGCGCTGGTCGAGGGGATTCGTGTAGCCGGCCTGCTGACGCTGGGCAGCGCCGTCCGGGTTCTCGGCGGCGGAAAGCCAGATGATCTGCCCTCGCCCGTCCACGACGACCGCGAGGGACCAGTCGGCACGCAGCTGCCGGATCTGGGCGAAGTGCGAGGTCGCCACCAGGCTGTTCGAGCGCTGATCCTGGCAGCCGCCGGCGGGCACAACATCCTGTTCACGGGCGCCCCGGGGACGGGCAAGACCATGCTGGCCAGGAGACTGCCGTCGATTCTCCCCTGCCTCACGCGCGAGGAGGCGATCGAGGTCCTTCGTGTGCGCAGCGCCGCCGGGGCGAGGGTCCTGAGGCTCCCCCGCAGTCGACCGTTCCGGGCGCCTCACCACTCGATAACACCGGCCGGCCTGATCGGAGGCGCCCGACAAGGCCAGCTCGGGGAGGTCGTGCTCGCGCACCGCGGTGTCCTCTTTCTCGACGAGCTCTCGGAGTTCTCCCGCCCATCGCTCGAGGCTCTGCGCCAGCCGCTGGAGGACGGGCGCGTTGCGATCAGCCGGGCGCGTCATTCGACGATCCATCCCACCCGCTTCATGCTGGTGGCCGCCACGAACCCGTGTCCGTGCGGGCATGCCGGCGAAGGGGAGCGCTGCCGCTGCTCGTCGCTCGAGCTCGCCCGTCATCGGCGACGCCTCAGCGGCCCGTTGCTCGATCGAATCGACCTCCACGTCGGCCTCCATCGGGAAGCCGGTGAGGATCTGAGCGCCAGGGCACTGACGAGCTCAGCGAGCGCACGCGAACGGGTCCAACAGGCGAGGAAGCTCCAGGCGGACAGACAACCCCGCACTGGTGCTGTTCTAAACAGCGAGCTCGGCCCGAAGATGCTCCTCGCGCACACGAGGCTGGACCGCGACGGTCGAAGCATCCTCGCCGAAGCGCGCGCCAGCGGCCTGTTGAGCGCCCGCAGCGAACATCGGCTGCTGCGGGTCTCGCGCACGTTGGCGGACCTCGACGCAAGCCCCCGTGTCCGCGCGCGCGACGTCGCCGGTGCACTCGCCCTGCGCTGCGAGCAGCAGCTCGCCCGCTCCGCATGAACGGCGACAGCTTTGCAACCTGCTCTGCTCCGGCCTGCCCTGACTGCCGTCGGCGAAGCTGGCTGCTCGGCGCCCTCAGCCCCCTGCTGGACTACCACCGCCGGGACACGGCTCGTCTCGCCGAGCTGCTCGCGCTGCCGACAGACGAGCTGATCGATGCCCTGGCGGGGAGCCGCCGGGATCAGCTGAGGCGCGATGTGAATCGGCTCAGCGTCGATCCCCCTGAGCGGTCTCCCGGCGGCGGCGAGCTGTGCGGCCACGACCACCAATGGCCGTCACGGCTCGATCTGCGTATGCCGGGGATGCTCTGGCTGAGCTCACCTCTGACTCGGTTCAAGCATCTGCTGGCGGCGCCGACTGTCGCGATCTTGGGTGGCTCCCGCGCGAGTCCCTACGGGGTCGAGATGGCTGAGGGGATGGCTCGCGGCCTGGCCGCGTCCGGAGTCAGCATCGTGGCCGGCCTTGCAGACGCGATCGCACGGGCGGCGCACAGCGGTGCTCTCGAGGCGGCCGCCGGCTCGATCGCCGTTGCGGGTGACGGGCTCGGAGCCATCCGCCCGGGCGATGCGGAGCAGCTCGCCAGCCGCGTGGCGAGCCGCGGCTGCGTCGTCTCGGCTCTGCCCTGCGGCGAGAGTGGACGTCGATGGGGCGCAGCGGCGGCCATGTTGGGGGTGTCTGGCCTCGCCGATGTCACGCTGGTGATCGAGGCCGAGGCAGGCGAGCCGGGTTTCTCGATCGCACGCTCGGCGCTGTCGCTCGGCCGGCCTGTCGCGGGCGTTCCGGGCCCGATCACCAGCCGTCTCTCCGGCGGGCCACATGCCTTGATCATCAAAGGTGCGACCCTGATTCGCGACGCCGCCGACGTTCTCGAGCTGCTTTACGAATGCCGCCCCGGCGAGCCCCGTCCCATGCAATCGCCGCCACCCCGGCGGGCTCTGGACGAGCTTCAGGAGAGCATTCTGGGACGGGTCGGGGCCGGAGAGGACACGCCCGAACAACTGTCCCGCGGGAGCGCAGATGCCGGAGCGGTACTCGCGGCGCTCGGTGTGCTCGAGGCGATCGGAGCGCTTCGGCGGCTGCCTGACGGCCGTTATCAGGCGCGGGGTCCGGCACTCCGCAGCGGCAGGAGCGACTGACGGGTGCCCTGTGGGGAGCAGCCTTCGCGAACGCTTCAAGCGACAGAAAGCGGCGAAAGCTCAAGCGTCGCCCTATTCGGGCCGACGCTTCGGGGGAGATGATGGATCAGCTCACAGGGAAGTGGGCACGGTGACCGTGCCCATTGGTTCCCCCGTGCCCGAGAACAGCTCGGGCGAGGAAGTCCGCCTGCTCGGACATGCCCTCAGCGACCGGGCCGATGACGTTCTGGCGGCGGTCCTGCGCCTGACCGACGAAGCCGGCGGGGACATTCTCGACGAGGCGGTCGGCGAGCAGCTCGGCCGGATCTGCCGGATCGCGACGATAGCCCTGGCCGAGTGGATGTCCGGCGGCAGGCCGGAGGACGGCCTGGATGCGGGGCGCGAAGCCTGGGAGCTGTTCGGTGCCCTGGCGGCTCATCGCGCCGCCCCGCTTCATGAGGTGACGAAGCGCTGCCTGCGATGGCGGGACGCGGTCGCCGAGGTGCTCCGCGCCAAGGCCCACGAACAGGGCTACTCGAAGGAGGTTCGCCGCCGCGCCCTGGGGATGACCCAGGTGACCCTGGATGTGACGCTCGTGAGGATGTGCGAGGTCTTTGAGGCCGAGCGCCAGAAGATGGACGCCGAGCTCTCCGAGCACCAGGAGCGCCTGGCCTTCATGACGACCCACGATCAGCTCACCGGACTGCCCAACCGGACACTGATCATCGACCGCACCGAGCAGATGCTCAGCCGGGCCAGGCGCAACCAGACGCCGGTCGCGGCCCTGCACATGAACCTCGACAACTTCACGGCCGTCAACGACACCCTCGGCCACAAGGCCGGTGATGAGTTGCTTCGAGCGATCGCGGCCCGCCTTGACGGGATCGTCCGGGACACCGACGCCCTCGGTCGTCTGGGCGGGGATGAGTTCGTCGTGATCGTCGAGGAGGACGCGCTTGCGGCGGGCGCGCTGCTGATCGCCGAGCGCCTTCATGAAGCCCTCGGTGAGCCGTTCAGGATCGAGGCCGGCAATGAGCTGCTGATCACGGCCAGCATCGGTATCGCCGTCGGTGAGCGCATGAGCGCCGAGCAGCTGCTCGGCGATGCCGAGATCGCCGCCCACCGGGCCAAGTGGGAGGGCAAGAACCGCCATGTCCTCTTCGAGGACGGCATGCAGGACCTCGCCCAGCGCCACATGCAACTGGAGCTCGACCTGCGCGGCGCCCTGGAGCGAGGCGAGTTCTTCCTCGTCTTCCAGCCGACCTTCGACCTCGCGACGATGATGCCGACAGGCGTAGAGACGCTGATTCGCTGGCGCTGCCCCACCCGCGGGGTGGTCGCCCCGAACGACTTCATTCCCCTGCTCGAGGAGACCGGGTTGATCGTGGCGGTCGGTCGTTGGGTCCTGGCGCAGGCCTGCCTGCAGGGCGCCGCCTGGCGTGCCGCGGGGCACCCGATCAGCATTGCCGTAAACGTCTCGGCGCGCCAGCTCGACGACGACGAGCTGGTCGGCGACGTCGAGCATGCGATCGCCGTCAGCGGCCTGGAGCCGACGGCGCTGACCCTGGAGATCACCGAGACGGCACTGATGCGCAACGCCGATGACACGGCGGCCAGACTGCGGGCGATCAAGAACCTTGGCGTACGGATCGCAATCGATGACTTCGGAACCGGCTACTCCTCGCTCTCCCACCTGCAGCGCTTCCCGGTCGACTCGCTGAAGATCGATCGCTCGTTTCTTGTCCAGATTGCCGAGAACCCCGAAGGCGAGACGCTGATCCGCACGCTGGTGCGGCTCGGAAAGGCACTCTCGATCGAGACGCTGGCCGAGGGAATCGAGTATGCGGGACAGCTGTCAATGCTCCGCGAGGAGCACTGCGACAGCGGCCAGGGCTTCCTCTTTGCCCGGCCATTGGACGCACACGCGGCCGAGCTGTTCCTGCGCGATTGGCGAGTCGAGGACGGCCGGCGCCTGGAGCTGGCCTCACGCTCGGCCGATCTCGCACGCGGTAGCGCCGCCGTCTGAACTGCGGCGCCGAGCACGGCCCCTCCAATTCGCGATTCAAGGCCGGAGCGCCGGGCGTCGATCCAGATAGGACCCGCCCTCATGAAGCAACGGAACGGTCACGAAGACCGCAGTCGGTAAGGAGACCAATGTTCAAGCGATCCGCCCTGCTTTACGCTGCCGCAGTCCTATCCCTGCTCGCGCTGGCTGCTTCCGCCTCGGCCGCACCCGGCCTGATGGTCCCTTCGAAGCTCGAGTTCGGAGCGGTGGACGTGCATTTCGGTGGCACTCCCCGCCAGAGCCTGACCATCTCGAACATGTCCAGTGAAGAAGTCTCTCTCGGCATGCTCGCCGTCAGCGGCCGGGATGCCTCGGACTTCCGCCTCACCAACGACGGATGCTCCTACCAGCTCCTGTCAGGCTTCAGCAGCTGCTCGCTCGAAGTGGAATTCCAGCCCGGCACACGCGGCGAAAAGTCGGCCACCCTTGAAATTCACAACGGCGAATCGATCGCCGAAGTCGCACTGACGGGGACCGGGGCGACCGGAACCCTGTCGGCCAATCCCGGCACGCTTCAGTTCAGCCCGATCCCCTACACCAGCCCGGGAACGCACGAAGAAGGCGAACAGAACGAGCAGGAACAGATCACGATCAGCGACAGCTCCGACGCCGGCGTGCAGAACGAATCGGTCTCGATCACCGGCCCCGATGCCTCGTCCTTCTCGATCGCATACGGCAACTGCGGCGGTGACCTGATGGGGCCGAGCAACACCTGCGACGAGGAGATCCGCTTCCAGCCCACCTCGGCCGGGCCGAAGGACGCCACCCTCGTGCTCGGGAATGACGGCGGCGGAGGGACCGTGTCGGTGCCGCTGGAAGGGGAAGGCCGGGAAGGACCGAGGTTCAGCCCGAGCACAACCCAGGCCCTGCTGGGGAACGTCGAACTGGGCGCCTCGCGTGCACAGACCTTCACGATCACCAACTCCGGCGACTACTCCCTGTACGTGCAGAAAGCATTCCTCGTCTCCGGGACGCCGCTGATGTTCCCGAGGACATCAGACACCTGCAGCGGACAGATCATCGAACCGGGCGCCTCATGCGAGATCACCGTCCTGTTCAAGCCGACGACGACCGGGCAGAAGGACGGCGCGCTGCTCGTGATCACGAACGCAACGCCGGGGATCAGCGTCCTCGGCCTGGACGGCACCGGGGTCGAAAGGCCATCCACCACGACGAGCCCGCCCGCTCTCCCCTCGACCACGCCCCACCCCAAAGCCCACGGGCCGCTGAGGATCACCCCCGACGGGCCCCGCCACACGAAGCTGCGCGGAGGGACCCTCACCACCGGGGTGATCACGACATGCCCGGGGGGACGAAAGGCCTGCCAGGCACTCAGTGTCCTCACCACGACCCTGCCGATCCACACCTCGGCCACGAACCGGTCGGTCACTCTCAAAGTCCTCGGCTCAGCAAGCGTGAAGCTGCGTGAAAAGCAGAGCACCTCGCTGCACGTCCACCTGACCGCCGCGGCACGTGCACTGCTCAAGCGGCGGGGCCACCTGTCGCTGACGCTGAGCACCGTGCTGCGGGCCGGCGCGGTGACGATCGCCACTCACACCAGGACTCTGCTGCTGACTGCGTGAGCCCGTACTCAGATCGGAGAACTCAAAGAAAGCGGATGAAGGGATTCGAACCCTCGACCTTCGCCATGGCAAGGCGACGCTCTAGCCAGCTGAGCTACATCCGCAGGTGCGCGCATTCTAGCCCGCGCCGGGCGTGGGCGTCCAGCAGCGCGATTCGCCGCCCGTCGGGCCTCAGCCTTTGAAGCTCGAGCGGCCCAGGTCCCCGAACGGCTCGTCGCGCTCCCGGACCGCCTCCCTGAAGCCCGCCTCGGCAGCTCGCTGTTGGAAGGCGTAGCCCTCGGCCGTGTGGCGGGTGATGCCGTCGAACACCGTTCCCATGACCTGGGTCGCGTGGAGCCCCTGCGAGTAGAGCGTCTGGTTGACGAGCAGCTTCATCATCATCAACTGGTTGACCGGCACCCGGGCGATCCGCTCGAGCAGGACCTCCGTACGCTGCTCGAGCTGCCCGGCCGGCGGCGCCTCGATCGCCAGCCCCCACTCGACGGCCTCCCTGCCGGACAGCGAGTCGCCTGTGAACAACAGCCGCTTGGCCCGCTGTGCCCCCACGCGGTGGGCCCACAGAGCGGTCGTCGGCGAACCCCACACGCGGGCCGGCGGGTAGCCGATCTTCGCGTCCTCGGCGATCACCAGCAGATCCGAGCAGAGAGCCATGTCCGTCCCTCCTGCGACACAGAACCCGTGGACACGACAGACGACGGGCTTGCCGGCGTGGAACAGGCTCATGAACCCGCGCACGTTGCGGCTCATCATCGCGTAGTCGACCATCGGGTCCCACGTCCCGGACGAGTCATGATTGCGGGCCACGACCGCGGGATCGATCGGCGAGCCCGCCGGCGCCGCAACCGCCGCCGCGCCGGCCGCACCCATTCCCTCGGCGCTCTCAACGAGGTCATAGCCACCGCAGAATCCCGGCCCATTGCCCGAGAGAAGCATCACGTGAACTGCGGGATCGAGGTCGGCTCGCTCGATGGCGGCGCTCAGCTCGGCGACCAGCTGGGCGGTGATGCCGTTGCCGCGCTCGGGGCGGTCCAATGTGATCCGCGCCACCCTGTCGCGGACCTCATATTGCACCACCGGCTCCAGGGGCATGGTGGAGGACTCTATTCGCGCCGCGTCAGGGCTGGTATCGAGACAGTTCTCGGCTAGCCTTGAGCGATGCGATTCTTCGGACCTCCAAAGACTGAGATGGTCACCCCCGACGCGGCCCTTCCGGGCCGGGCGGAGGCTTTGCGCGTCCCGGAGCGCCATGAGGTGCTCGGAACCCCCCTCGTGGGCCCGTTCCCACCCGGCGTTGAGACGGCGATCTTCGGCATGGGCTGCTTCTGGGGGGCGGAGCGGGTCTTCTGGGAGGCCCAGGGCGTGTACACGACGGCCGTCGGCTACGCCGGCGGAATGACGCCCAACCCCACCTACGAAGAGGTCTGCAGCACCAGGACCGGCCATGCCGAGGTCGTCCTGGTCGCCTTCGACAGCGCCAAGACCAGCTATGCCGAGATGCTCAGGCTCTTCTGGGAGGGCCATGACCCGACCCAGGGGATGCGCCAGGGCGGCGACATCGGCACCCAGTACCGCTCGCTGATCCTCGTCTCAGGCGAGCCCCAGCGAGCCGCCGCGGAGGCCTCGCTGGCCGCCTACCAGCAGGTGCTCTCTGCGGCCGGCCACGGCACTATCACGACGGAGATCGCCGCGGTCGACGAGCAGCACCCCTTCTACTACGCCGAGGACTACCACCAGCAGTACCTCGCCAAGAACCCGGGCGGCTACTGCGGCCTCGGTGGCACAGGCGTCTCGTGCCCGATCGGGCTGGGCGTCTCGCCAGCCGGCGACGACACGCAGATCCTGAGCAGCAGCCAGTAGCCTGGCGGGGGCGCCCCGGCGGAGCGCCCCCATCCAGACAGGAACCTGGGGCCTAGGCCAGCGGTTCTGAGATCGCCGGGTAGACGCCTTCGAGCGGCAGGTAGACCAGCAGGGTGAACACCTTGTCATTCGGTTTCACCTTGAACAGGACCCTGGTCGAGGAGATCGTTTCGCCACGCTCGCCTTTGAGGTAGAACCAATCTGATTCGTAGCTACCCGAGCCGGGGAACATGTTGCCTTCCTGGCCGCCGGTCAACGCGGTGAACTTGTGTTTTGTGGTCGCTTTGCAGTGCTCGCGGTCACGACCGCCTTCCGTTTCCGTGCCCGGGAACAGCGCCGAGTTGGTTTCGTGAAACCCCGTGCAGACCACTTCGCCTTCGGAGGTGATCGCCGACGAGGCATAGGTGATCGTGAACGGCGACTTGGTCTTGTCGACGTGGGCGCTAGCCGCACCCGCCGAGACAGCAAGCAGCGCGATTGCCGCGACCATGGCTGAAGCCAGCCTGATAGGCCTTCTCATTGTGTTTCCCCTCCAGGGTTGGTGCCAGGAATCTCCGCTGCGTCCCCGCCCCATCCTGCGGAGATCACATACGACTGGCTTTCTCCAGACAAGCTACCAGCGATCGACTGCATGGTGTGACCCGAATGATCTCCCGTCTATAGGTTTCCGCGCACCTCCCATAGCCCTGGCTTATATGCCCTGAGAGCAGCACGAACGCAATTGATGCTGAACCGTTAACGACAACGACCCCGCCGAAGCGAGGCCGTTGCCGCTGTCCACCGTTCCGCCGCCCTGCGCCTCCATGGGGATGGAGGCGCAGGCAACGATTGTTGGTGGGTCCTGCCCTTAGGCGCCCGCCCCTGCGGGGAGGGAGCCACCGGGCTGCCACGCCGGAGCGTGGGGCCCACCGAGAGTCGGGACATCCGAGGGGTAGACCTCGTTGCCGTGGATCGCGTGGTCGCCGATCTCCAGCTCCTCGTCGGAGAGACGAAGCGGCATGAAGATACCGACGATCTTGAGCAGGATGAACGTCATCACACCGCTGAAGACGATCACCCACACGCCGGCCTCGGCCTGCCAGCGCAACAGGGTCCAGCTTCCGTGAATCACCCCGTTTTTGCCAGGCAGGTTCGAAGCTCCGCCGACGCCGATGTACTCGACCACCTTGGCGTTTGCGAACACTCCGACCATCAGGCCACCGCAGAATCCGGCGATCCCGTGGGTATAGATCACCCCCAGCGTGTCGTCCACGCTTCGGAACACCGGAGCTCGGCTGAGGAATCGGATGGAGAACCAGACGATCGTCGAGGCGATGATCCCCACCGCAATCGCCGACCACCCGGTGATAAATCCAGCCGATGGCGTGATCGCCACCAGCCCCGTGATCATCCCGTTGACCGAACCGATCAGCGACGGCTTGTCGCGGAAGGCGTAGTCCCAACCGATCCACACGAGCATCGCGACAGCCGTGCAGATGTTCGTGTTGATCACGGCCGCCGAGGCGTTCGCGCCGGCGTAGTAGGAGTCTCCACCGTTGAAGCCGTTCCAGCCCAGCCACAGCAGACCGGCACCACAGGCAACCATCAACAGGTTGTTCGGGGCGTCGATCTCTCGATCTCGTTGCAACCTTGGTCCGATCACGGCCGCCGCCACGAAGCCGGAGACGCCGGCCGCGAGGTGGATGACGTAACCACCGGAGTAGTCCAGTGCGCCGTGGAAGGCGAAGTAACCACCGCCCCAGATCAGGAACGCGTTCACCGTGTAGACGAACGTGATCCAAAGCAGGACGAACGGAATCCACGCCTTGAAGCTGATCCGCCCGAGCACCGAACCCAACATCAGGATCGGCGTGATACCGGCGAATACGAACTGGAAGTAGACCAGCGAGGCCATCGGGAAGTGGAAAGGCGGACCTTCCGAGATCGACGGAATGATCGCCTGTCCCTCCTCGGCGCCCTGCGAGAGCACGGTCCCGGACTTCCCCCACATGCTGGCGAAGAATCCGTGATGTTCGAGCCCCCCGATCGGCGTTCCGAAGCCCATCTTGAACGCCCACAGCACCCATGCGACAAGGACGAGCGAGAAGGCAACGAAAGTGAGCATCATGCTGTTGACCGACCAGCGCTTCTGCATGACTCCGCCGTACAGGACCGCCAGTCCCGGCAGGCTCATCAGCCCGACGAAGGTAGCCGCGGTCATCTGCCACGCGTTGTCACCTGCGTTAAGCCAACTGGGATATGCCAGCCAGGACATGGGCCTCCATTTCCTACGTTTGGGTTCCGGGGCCAAGACGACCGCGCGAACGCGTTCGAAGTGCCCCGATGACAGTCCGGGTATGAAATCCGTACTGCCGAACCCCCGGTAGGGCCACCCTGGCCAACACTTGCAGCCAGGGTTTAGACATTTGTCTAGGACCCGCTAACCGGGCTGGCGATAAGGGAAGCCGGCCTTTTCACAGGCCACCTGAAGCTCCTGCTCGATGTGCGAGAAGGCCCCCGATGAGCAGATGGAACGGGCCTTTCCGCCACAGCCGTGCAGGTCGGCGCCGCCCAGGGTGCTCGCGAACGTGACGCGTATGCAGTCGGCTCGCGCCGGCGAGCCTTTGGTCAGGGCGTAGGCCCCGAGCGCGAGCAGCGCGAGCACCAGGGCGAGGAGCGCGACACCCAGTGCGGTCTTCTCCCGCCTCCCCCAGTGCAGCGGCTGCGAGAGCCGCCGCGCCTGTTCCTGCATGACCATCAGGGAGAGGCTAGCTGGCTGCGGGCGAATCCGCCACGGAGGCCGGCGAGTCGCCCTTTGCCTCGGACTCCGGCATGAACGCCAGCGCCGCCGAGTTGATGCAGTAGCGCTGCCCGTTCGGGCCGGGGCCATCGTCAAAGACGTGCCCCAGGTGCCCGCCGCAGGTACGGCATACGACCTCGGTGCGCCTCATGAACAGGCTGTTGTCGGGACGCAGCTCGACCGCCTCGGCGACGGCCGGCTCGGTGAAGCTCGGCCATCCGGTGCCGGAGTCGAACTTGGTGTCGGCGCTGAAGAGCGTGGCTCCGCAGGCCGCGCAGCGATAGTCGCCGGAGTCCTTGTTGTAGACGTACTCGCCCGTGAACGGCGCCTCGGTACCGGCCCTGCGCAGCACGTCGTACTGCTCCGGGGTCAGCTGCTCACGCCACTCCTGCTCTGACTTCTGGACCTTCGGCTCACCTGTTGACATGTTCATGTTCTAGCACCCCATTCGTCCGCTTTCTACCCAGTCACTGCGGGGGCTTTCGGCGTTACACGGAGGCGCTTGCTATCCTGATCCTTACGTTCACGTCAGTTTCCTTCGAAGACCGGAGCAGCGCCTTGCAGGCCACCGCAGACACCACTCAGAACGGGACCGCCGATAGGCCCAAGCGATTCGGCGTGGACGCGGGCCACGAGAACTACAAGTGGTGGGCTCTCTCCTGCACCAGCCTGGGGATGCTGCTGGCAGCAACCAACTCCGGCACCCTGATCATCGCCCTGCCCGACCTGGAGCGCTCGCTGCACGCCAGCCTGCTGGCTCTGGTCTGGGTGATCCTGGCGTATCTGATCGCCGCCACCGTGCTCGTCCTGATGGCCGGTCGCCTGAGCGACCTTTTCGGGCGCAAGCGGGCCTATGTCGGAGGTTTCCTGGTCTTCGCCCTCGCGTCACTCGGCGCCGGCTTCTCCTCCGACGTGACCGTCCTGATCCTCTGGCGGATTCTGCAGGGCATCGGCTCGGCGTTCCTGTTCGCCAACGCGGCCGCGCTCGTCACGGATGCATTCCCCAAGGAGGAACTGGGGCTTGCGATGGGCGCCAACACGATGGTTGCTGCGATCGGTCTGGTGCTCGGACCGGTACTCGGCGGCGCGCTGGTCGCGATCTCCTGGCACTGGGTGTTCTGGTTCAACGTCCCGCTCGCCCTGGGCGGTGCCGCATGGGGTGCGCTGGTGCTCCGCGAGCTCGCCAAACCGGACAGCATCCGCGGCTATGACGTGCTCGGCACGACAACATTCGTCGTCGGGTTGACCGGACTGGTCCTCGGCGTCTCGAAGGGCGGCCTCAGCGGGTGGAACGACCCGATCGTGATCGCCGGGCTCGCCGCCGCGGCAGTCCTGCTCCCCACCTGGGTCGTGATCGAGAACCACTCGCGTGCGCCGATGCTCGATCTGTCGATCTTCCGCAACCGCCTGTTCGCGGCTGCCAGCGGTGCCGCCTTCATCAACGGATTGGCCCGCTTCGCCCTGATGTTCCTGTTCGTCTTCTACTACCAGGGCGCTCAGGGCGCGACGCCGATCAATGCGGGGATCAAACTGATCCCGCTGGCCCTCGGCATGCTGATCGCCTCTCCCCTGGCCGGGATCTACGCCGACCGCCACGGGTCGCGCACGCTGGCCGCGATCGGGATGCTCGTAAGCGCCGCCGGCCTCGCCCTGATGACGACCCTGCAGATCCACAGCCCCTACTGGCAAAGCGCCACGTGGCTGTTCATGGTCGGTGCCGGCTCGGGAATGTTCAACAGCCCCAACACCGCCGCCATGATGGGCGTCGTTCCGGCAAACCGCCGCGGTGTCGCGGCAGGCGCAAGGACGCTGTTGCAGAACACCGGCGCGGTCCTGTCGATCGCCTTCGTCCTCGCGGTGGTCACATCCTCGATTCCAAAAGCGACGCTGTTCGCGATCTTCTCGGGCCTGGCGACCGGCCTGTCCGCCGCGAAGCTCGATCCGTTCATCGAAAACATGCACCTGGCCCTCTGGTGCCTGTCCGGCGTTTCCCTGCTGGGGAGCCTGGTCTGCCTGCTGCGGCCCAGCCACGAACACAGCATCGCCGACAGCGCCCCGCCCGCAAACGAACTGCTCGCCGAGGCGGTGGAGGACGAGGCCGGCCTGCCCCGGCCCGCAACGCCGGCGGGAGTGCGCTAGGCGATGACTGAGAAGCCCGCCTCGGGCGCCGCTGACCCAGGTGCGCCCAGCCTGCGGATCGGCGATGTGGCGCGGATGGTCGGGACCACGCCGAGGACGATTCGCTACTACGAGGAAATAGGACTGCTCCGGGAGGGCGCCGAGCGCCCGTCGGGGGCCCACCGCCTGTACACGCAGACCGAGGTCGAGCGTCTCGCCGAGGTGATGCGGCTCAAAGACCTCCTCGGGCTGTCGCTCGAGCAGCTCAAGACGCTGCTGGCCGCGGAGGAGGCGCGCGCCGAGGTTCGCGCCCAGCTGCGCCGGGATGACGTGATGCCGGAGCGCCAGCGCGAGCTGCTCGACGAGGCGCTGGGGCATGTGGACCGTCAACTCGAGCTCGTCCGCGGGCGAGCCGCAGAGCTCTCACGGCTTCAGGACGAGCTCTCGGAGACCCGCAAGCGCATCCGCCGGCGCGTGCGCGAGATCGATGCGCGAGCGGCCGGGACATTCCCGCCAGAGGACGCACTGCCCGAGAAGCTCGGGCCGATTCCCTGAGCCCGGCCTGCCGCCGGAGGACCCGTTCATATAGTGACGGGCATCCTGCCCGGTAGGACGACTGTGAGGAGACGGTCTTGGAGCGCAAGTGGTGGACATTGATCGCGGTTTCGGTGGCAATCTTCATGTTGCTGCTCGACATCACGGTGGTGAACGTCGCGCTTCCTGACATCCAGCGCTCGCTGCACTCGAGCTTCAGCGACCTGCAGTGGGTCGTCAACGCCTACTCGCTCACGCTTGCCGCGTTCCTGCTGACTGCCGGATCGCTGGCCGACCTGTTCGGCCGCCGGCGGATCTTCGTCGGCGGCCTGATCCTGTTCACCGCCGCCTCCGCGGCGTGCGGCCTTTCAAACTCACCGCTGGCCCTGAACCTGTTCCGCGCGGTGCAGGGCGCCGGCGGAGCGATGATGTTCGCGACCTCGCTGGCCCTGATCGCGTCGGCCTTCCATGGCAAGGAGCGCGGCACGGCGTTCGGCATCTACGGCGGCGTGATCGGCGCCGCGGTGGCGGTCGGCCCCGTTGTCGGCGGGGTCATCACCTCGGGCATCGGCTGGGAGTGGATCTTCTTCGTCAACGTCCCGATCGGAATCGGGGCCGTCATCCTGACGCTGACCCAGGTCAGCGAGTCGCGCGATCCGGACGCCCGCGGTGTCGACTGGCTGGGCCTGATCACGTTCTCGGGCTCTCTGTTCCTGCTCGTGTTCGCGCTTGTCCAGGGCAACGAAAAGGGCTGGGGCTCGACTGAGATCGTGGGCTTCCTGGTGACCTCGGCGGTCCTGATGGGCCTGTTCCTACTCGCCGAGTTGCGCCAGAGCCGCCCGATGCTCGATCTGAGCCTGTTTCGCCGACCGGCCTTCACCGGCGCGAGCCTCGTCGCCTTCTGCGTCTCGGCGTCGATGTTCTCGATGTTCCTGTATCTGACGCTCTATATCCAGGACGTGCTCGGATACTCGCCCCTGCAGGCGGGACTGCGCTTCCTGCCGATCACCGTGCTGTCGTTCGTCGTCGCCCCGATCTCCGGTCGTCTGAGCGTACGGATGCCCGTGCGGATACTTCTCGGCAGCGGACTGGTGCTCGTCAGCATCGGCCTGTTGGCGATGACGGCGATCGACCCCACTTCGGGCTGGACGACACTGATTCCCGGCTTCGTGCTGGCCGGCGCGGGGATCGGATTGATCAACCCGCCACTCGCCTCGACCGCCGTCGGCGTGGTGCATCACACACGCAGCGGTATGGCCTCCGGTATCAACAACACCTTCCGTCAGGTCGGGATCGCGACCGGCATCGCGGGGCTCGGCGCGGTCTTCCAGCACCAGGTCACCAGCAAGACCACCGCGGCCCTGAACGCGACCGTCCACGGACACGAAGCCGTCGCCGCCACCCACGGACAGCTCGCCGGAGCGCTGGTATCGGGAAATGTCAGCGGCTTCGCGAACATCCTTCCAAGCGCAGGGCGGATCGCACTCGAGCACGCCTATCGGGTCGGTTTCACGGAAGCCCTCACGACGATTCTCGTGATCGCCGCGGTGATCGCCCTCGCGGGTTCGGTGGCCGGATTCGCCCTGGTGCGCCAAAAGGACTTCGTCAAACCGGATGAACCAGCCCCCCAGGGCGGCGCGACGGATGCCGTCGGTGTCGCCGCGTGAGCATTCTGTAGTCTGGGCTCGTGCGCACTCTTAGAATGCCGATGCTTGCGAGCCTCCTGCTGGCCGCATTGGCTCTGCCCGCCGGCTCGGCTTACGCGCGCTCGGGCGACGTCAACTTCGCCTACGGGCCCAGCCAGACCAGCATCAAACTGACGCTGCATTACAAGGAAATCATCTATTTCAGCCTGCGCTGTCCGACCGGCGGGACCTTCACGTACTTCAAGCACGTGAAGGCGAGCCGTTCGGGCAAGTTCTCCGCGCACCCGAAGATGTTCTACGAAGTCGAAAACCGCACGACCGAAGAGGACGAAACCCTGGAAGTCCCGGTCACGCTCAGCGCCCACTTCACCGGGGGTCACGCGTGGCTTCGCGGGACGCTGACCAACTCGCTGTGCAACGGCGGCAAACCGCTCGCATTCAAGGCCGCTTTCTTCGGCTACGACTTCTAGGCGGCCTCGCCCGGGTCAATCGAGCGCATCTGAGGGGCGCCGGTCATATCCGGCGCATTCGTGCACCGGCACCGGCGGATAGCGCGGATAAGCTGGATCCACCCGCGAACGGGTGCAGAGGGAGAACACCGAGCCGCGGGTATTGCGCACCACCTGCTGGTGTTGGCAGGAATCGCACAGGCCGGCGTTCGGGCCGCGCTTGAACGCATCGGTGGTCTGCTCCGACATGACTGGAGCTTAGGAGCCTCGGCCGCGGTCATTTGCGGCGAGTCCCTGCGATAATCGTTGACTAAGCAACTATGAGCACCTTCTACAGACTCCTCGGCTTCCTTCGCCCCTATAAGCGGGGGCTTGCGGCCTCCTGGCTGATGGCCAGCCTCGCGATGGTCATGACGGTGCTGGTGCCCTACCTCACGGGCCTGGCGGTCGAAGCGATCCAGCACGGCGCCAACCACGCGAAGCTGCACGAGTTCGCGCGTCGAGCCCACGACCGCCACACCCTCCAGACGCTGGCCCTCGTGATCGTCGCGGCGGTCCTGGTCCGCTGGGGGCTGACCTATCTGCGCAGGATGATCGCCGGCCGCATCTCGCTGGCGATCGAATACGACCTGCGCCAGCTGCTCTACGGACACCTGCAGCGGCTCGAGCTCGGCTTCTTCGACCGCCAGCAGACCGGCCAGCTGATGTCCCGTGCGACGGTGGACCTGCAGGCCGTCCGTTTCTTCCTCGGCTACGGGCTCGTCTTCATCCTGCAGTCGGTCCTGACGCTGCTGCTGGCCGGGATCGCGATGTTCGCCATCAACCCGGGGCTCGGCCTGATCGCAATGGCCCCCGTTCCCTTCGTCGTGGTGATCTCACAACGCTACGGCCGCAGTGCCCGCCCGGCGATCCAGGAGGTCCAGCAGCGGATCGCCGAGCTGACCGCCGCGGCCGAGGAGAGCATCTCGGGCGTTCGGGTCGTGAAGTCCTTCGCCCGCGAGCCCCACCAGCTCGAGCGCTTCCGCCACAGCGTCGCGCGGGTCTTTGACCAGTCGATGGTCGCGACGCGCCTGGAGGCGACCTACAACCCGATCATCGGGTTCCTCCCCCAGCTCGGCCTCGCGGCCGTCCTCATGGTCGGCGGGAACGCCGTGATCCACGCCAACCTGACACTGGGCCAGTTCACGGAGTTCTATCTCTACCTCAACATGCTCATCAGCCCGATGCGCTCCCTCGGAGTGACCCTCGGCCTGGCACAGCGTGCGACGGCCTCGGGTGCCCGCATCTTCCAGGTTCTCGACCGTGACCCTCGCATCGTCGAGCCGCCGCAGGCACAGGAGCTTCCGCCCGGCAACGGCCGCGTCCAGTTCAAGGGCGTCACCCTTCGATATGACGAAACGGACGAGTTCGGCGCCGTCTACTCCGAGCCGCTGAGCGTGCCGATGGACGGCGGCGCCGCGCCCCGGGCAGCCCGGGCCGCGCTCAGCGACATCGATCTCGACGTGGCGGCCGGAACCACGGTCGCGCTGGTCGGCGGCACGGGCTCCGGGAAGACCAGCCTGGTCTCGCTGATCTCAAGGCTCTACGACACCAGCGAGGGCAGCGTGCTGCTCGATGGGGCAGACGTGCGAGAGGTCGACCTGCGCGAGCTTCGCGAGAGCGTGGCGATAGTCAGCGACGATCCCTTCCTGTTCTCCGCCACGGTCGCTGAGAACATCGCATACGGACGCCCCGGCGCAACACAGGAGCAGATCGAGCAGGCCGCCCACCGGGCCCAGGCATACGACTTCGTGAACGCCCTGCCACAGGGCTTTCAGACCCGGGTCGGCGAGCGCGGGCTCTCCCTGTCCGGCGGGCAGCGCCAGCGTCTTGCGATCGCCCGCGCGTTGGTGGCCGACCCTCGAGTGCTGATCCTCGACGACGCGACCTCATCGGTGGACGCATCGACCGAGCAGAGCATCAAGCTGGCGCTCGATGAGGCCATGAAGGGACGCACGACCTTCGTGATCGCCCACCGCCTCTCGACCATCTCGCTGGCCGACGAGATCGTCGTGCTCGACCACGGCAGGATCGCGGCGCGGGGCGACCACGACGAACTGCTCGAGGCCTCAGAGCTCTACCGCGAGATCGTCGAGAAGGGCCTGCCCGACCAGGTCTTCCTGACCCGCAAGCCGCGTGAACCGGAGGTGAGCGGCCTGTGAGCCCGATGGTCGGCCGCGGGCCGGGACCACAGTGGGACGGGGCGCGCTCGGACAAGGGCAGTCGTGGTCGCAGCCTGCGCGGGCTGTTCTCGCTGCTGAAGCCATACCGCAAACGGGCCTTCGTGATGATGGCCGCGCTGATCATCGGCACGGCCGCGACGCTCGCGCCGCCGCTGCTGGCTCGCGCCGCAATCGACGATGGGATCGAGCAACACGACTCCCAGAAACTGGCGCTGGTCGTGGTCCTGTTCCTGATCTCGGCGCTGCTGGTGTGGCTGATGACCTACATCCAGACCTACCTGGTCGGCTGGGTCGGGCAGCGGGCCCTGGCAGACCTGCGACTGCGCATCTTCACCCACCTGCAGAGCCTGCCGATCGGCTTCTATGAGAGTCGCCCGGCCGGCGTGTTGATCTCCCGCATGACCAACGACGTCGAGGCCCTCGACAGCCTCGTCACGGACTCGGTCGTCACCCTGTTCCAGTCCGGGCTGACGCTGCTGGGAACTGTCGGCATCCTGCTCTACCTGGACGTCAAACTCGCCCTGTTGACGTTCCTCGTGCTGCCACTGTTGCTGGCCGGCTCGCTGTGGTTTCGGATCGTCTCGGCCGGAGCCTTCCGCCGCACAAGAGAGACGATCGGCGCGATCACAGCCGAGCTGCAGGAGAGCCTCTCAGGCGTCAGGGTCGTGCGGAGCTTCGCCCAGGAGCCCGCCCATGAAGCCCGCTTCACCGCGTTGAACGCCGACAACCAGGACGCCAACATGACGACCGTCCGGCTGAACGCCGCCTACTTCCCGACCGTCGAAATGCTCTCCGGCCTGGCCGTCGCGGGAATCGTCCTCTACGGCGGCCTGCAGGCGATCAACGGCCACATCACCGTCGGCACGGTCGTCGCCTTCGTGGCGGCCCTGTCGAACCTGTTCGAACCGATCCAGCAGCTCTCCCAGCTCTACGCGACCTACCAGTCGGGGATGGCCGCGCTGGAGAAGATCTTCCAGCTGCTCGACGTGAAGCCCGACCTCTCCGACCGCCCGGGCGCGCTCGAGCTGGGCAGGATCCGCGGCGAAGTCCGCTTCGAGGACGTCTCCTTCGCCTACGCCAAGCGTCCCAGCCGGGAGATCGAGCAGGAGCCCGTCGCGACGGTCCTCGCGCTCGACGACGTCGACCTGACGATCCCGCCGGGGCAGACGGTGGCCCTGGTGGGCGCCACCGGGGCAGGCAAGTCGACGATGGCGAAGCTGGTGGCCCGCTTCTATGACCCCACGCGCAGGGCGCGTCCTGGTGGACGGGCACGACCTGCGCGACGTCGCCTCCAGCTCGCTTCGCTCGCAGATGGGAATCGTCCCCCAGGAGGCCTTCCTGTTCTCGGGGACCGTCGGTGAGAACATCGCCTTCGGCCGACCCGACGCGACCGCCGAGCAGATCCGGGCGGCGGCCGATGCCGTCGGGGCGGACGAGTTCATCGAGGAGCTCCCGCGCGGCTATGACACCGAGGTCGGCGAGCGGGGCGCGCAGCTCTCGGCCGGGCAGCGCCAGCTGATCGCCTTCGCCCGGGCGCTGATCGCCGACCCACGGATCCTCGTTCTGGACGAGGCCACCTCGAACGTCGACCTGCACTCCGAGGCGCGGATCGAGCAGGGCCTGCGCCGCCTGCTGGCGGGACGCACCGCGATCGTGATCGCCCACCGCCTCTCGACGATCCGCCAGGCCGGGCGGATCATCGTCCTCGAGCACGGGCGGATCGCCGAGCAGGGCACCCACGACGAGCTGATCGCCGCCGAAGGCCGCTACTTCGAGCTCTACCGCGACTGGGCCACCCAGGCCGCCGCCTGAGCCGCCCGCGGGGCCGCGCCCGTGTGTGACGTGCATCACTGAAGATTGCTCCCCATGGTGCCGATAGAACCATGGCCCTTGATATGAGCTTTGACGACCCTGCACGGACGCGATCGTTGCTGGCTGAGCACCGCTCAGACGGTGAATACGTGCTGTCCTCGGCGCGCCTGGTCGGCGACGAGGAAGACCACTCGATCTGGCGCCAGGCGCGACGCGCCTGGCTCAGCTCGACCTCCGACGTCCTGTTCGCTCACTTCCCCGCCGAGCACCTGGAGCTCGAGGTTCCTGCGCCGGCATCGCAGCAGGGCGGCTGGAAGGGGCAGTACGAAGCCGAACTGCGAACCGTGCGCGAGGGCCTGAGGCTGCTCGACGCGCTGGCGGAACGAGTCGAGACAAGTTCGCTCACACGTGACCCCGAAGGTCATTAGCAACCCGACCGAAGCTCCATCCGGCCGGGTACCCATCATTAGCTCGCGACGGACCTCGCCGGAAACCTCCGCGAGCAATGAGGGAGAGCAGGGCGTTCATGAGCACACCCGCCGATCACGTCCACACCACCAAGGTCCGCACCCGTAGTCACCTGGCGGCAGCGGTTCGGTTCAGCCCGTCCGAGGTGCGTGCGGCAATGCGCGACGTCGAAGGGTTCAACGCCAAGCTCGCCGTGCTGATAACGAGCGCCGTGGGAACGATGGCCTGCGCCTACCTGTTCACGGTGATCGCCCTGATCAGCCTGCCCGCGATCCTGATCGAGGCAGGCGCCGTCTCGAAGTCCAGCGTGCCGACGTTCCTGACCAAGCCGGGCCTGATCCTGATCGTCTCCTGGGTCGCCCAGACCTTCATACAGCTGGTCCTTCTGAGCATCATCATGGTCGGCCAGGATGTGCAGAGCAAAGCATCCGATGCCCGTGCCGAACGAACATTCAAGGATGCCGAGGCGCTGCTCGACGCGCTCAATCTGAAGACCGCCGGCGGGCTGACCGAGGTGCTCGAAGCGGTCAAGGCCATCACCCCGCCGGGCACCGGGGGCGCAACGCCTCCCGGAACCGGCTGAGGGCCCCCGCAAGGCCACGCCCTCCGCAGGCGTTCTGTCTGATAGCTGCGCGGGTGAGGGACAAGCCGCGCAGCGCACTGGGCGCAGGTAAGACGACCCCGGACAGCGAGAGCGACGTGGGCGCCCGCTCCGGGGTCGTCCGCCCGCTCGAACGCCGCGGGGAGTAGCCTCGCGGGCTCAAGTCGAACTGGGAGCCATCGTGAAGAAACTGGTCGAACTCCTTATCTGCATCCTGCACCCACTCGCCGTCCTGCTGATCTGGATCAGCCTGCTCTTCAGGCGCGGCGACCTCGGCTTCATCGCGAAGCTCACCTGGGGGATCGCGGTGATTGTTCCGTTCGTGCCGTTCCTCTACGTGCTGACGGGCAACGACTTCATCTGACACGGAGTTCCCCGTCGCCGCTCCCTCCTCCCGAGCGGCGCCCCCAGATGGCATGACCGCCGCGCCTCGCCGGATTCCGGTTTAGCCCCGAGCGCACGGGGCAACTGAATCCGAAGAGGCGCAGACGTGGCCGCAGAGCTGTTCGGCCCGCTGCGAAATCCGCCCGCAGGCCCACACCCACGGCGCGGCGCGGTTCAGCCATCAATGCGACAGACCGCTCGGCGGTCCACCGACGTCGCGAACACTTGTTGGGAGGAACATTCGATGACTCGCACGCTCGCAGTACTCGGCGTGATCGCCCTGACGGCGATCGCCGACGTGGCGACCGGCGCGGTGACCCCGCCGCGCGCCCAGGCCGCCACCGCATCTGCAACGCCCACCTTGACCAAGAAACAGAAAGAAGCCAGACGTCGCAAACGCATTCGCGAACGCGAAGAACGTCAGAGCGAACGCGAACAGGAAAAAGGCCAACCCGAAGAAAGCCCCAAAGAAAGCCCCGAAGAAACGGGCGGCACGTCCGGTGAATCGACGGGGGCCGCGCCCGAACTCAAATGCACCGCCGAAACCGAAAGCCTGGCGACAGCGAAGAGCGATCTTGCAACCAACGGCGCCATCGTCTGCCTGAGGGCCTCCGCCAGCCCCTACGCATCGCTCACGATCTCCTCAGGACCCGCCACCACGAATTCCACGCTCACCGCTGCACCCGGCCAACATGTCGTCGTCGCGGGCGTCACGATCGCGACCAGCCACGTGACGGTTGAGGGACTGCACATCAAAGGCGCCGCGCAGGTCGGCACCGGCAATGTCGCGGGCTTTCACAACGACGCGTTCGAATGGGACGAGATCTACGAATCCTCAGGCGACGGCGTCGGGCTGTTCGCCCAGGTCGAAGGCCCGACATTGAACGAATACATCACGATCGCCCACGACACGATCCGCAGCACCGGCAAATCCTCCGAGGGCGACGGACTGCACATCCAGGGCGCCGCTCACGTGACGATCCGCGAAAACAACATCTCCCAGATCAGCGAAGAAGGCTGCCCTGGCTGCTACCACGACGACATCCTCCAGACCTACAACACGCTCGGCTCGGAATACAAAACCAACCACGATCTGGTCTTCGAAAAAAACTACATCCACGATGTCGACGCCGAGGGCTTCTTTCTGAAGGACGGTGACGTGACGCCGAACGTGACGGTGCGAGACAACCTGAGCGTGCGCAACAGATGGACGGCGGCGGGAGGTATCTGGGTGGACGACTGCACCCACAACCTCCTGATCGAAAAGAACTTCTACCCCGAATCCAGCAACATCCAGGCCGCCAGCGCCAACTGCCAGAGCCCGACCGTGACGCTGTCCAAAAACATCTTCGGCCGGCTGAAGATCAACCACGAAGCCGGTGGGACCTATGCGATCACCTCCGAACACAACATCTTCACCGGCTCCGGACAGCCCGAATACAGCAAAGGCGCCACCGACGAATCGAAGCAGCTGCCCGAATCGGCATACCGGTGCGCCCCGAACTGCGGCAAGGGCACAGCGGCCGATGACGACTATGAGCTCGTGAGCAACCCGAACGGAATCGGGATCGACTGGGACCCGGGCACCCAGCACTACGGCCCGAACCACTGACCAGGACTGTCCCCGGAAAACGCGAAAGCGCCCGATCGCTCGGGCGCTTCGCTACTCCGGGACAGGGACTCGAACCCCAAATTCGTGCTCCAGAGGCACGCGTGTTGCCAATTACACCATCCCGGATCGCGCCCCTAGGATAGTCAACCGCCCCTCGGCCCACCGCGAGCCCGTACCGGGCCTGCGGACCGGCCGAGCGTCAGAGTGCGGCTGAGTAGCCCGACGGGGCGAAGTAGGCCGTGATCGCCTCCTCGAGGCCGGGGTCGAGGACCAGAAGGACCTCGTCTCCGGCTTCGATCATCGTGTCCGGCTTGGGCACGAATCCCGCTCCGCCGCGCAGCACGGAGATGATCAGCGCGCCCTCGGGCAGTTCGATCTCGGTCACCTTGTGGCCGACTGTCGGAGCGTCCGCGGTGACCTCGAGCTCGATGATCTCCAGGCGCTCCTCTTCCAGCGCCAGCAGGTGGACCAGACCGTAGCGGGGCACCTCGTGCTCGATCAGGCGCAGGATCAGGTCGGTGGCCGAGACGGCCGGCTGGATGCCCAGCAGCCTGAAGTGGTCGTGGTTGCGGGGGTTGTTGACGCGGGCGATGATCCGGTCGCACAGATACTTCTCCTTGGCCACCTGACAGACCAGGATGTTGTCCTCGTCGTCTCCCGTCACCGCGATGACCAGGTCGGCCCGTTGGATCCCCGCCCGCTCGAGCACCCACAGCTCTGTCGCGTCGCCGTATTCGATCGCGTGCTCGAACTCCTCCTCGTTGGCCAGGTAGCCGGCCCGGGCGGACTCGATCAGGGTGACCTCGTGTTCCTTGGAGATCAGCTCCCGGGCGAGGTTCCGCCCCACCTTGCCGGCGCCCGCGATGATCGCGTACACGCTCAGGCCTCCTGCGGGGAGAGGGCGCGCTCGAACATCTCGATCGCGTGCTTGGTCGGGGAGATCGTCTGCATGCCCTGCTCGTTGTACCAGTCGGCCCGGGCCGGATCCATGACCCTGACGATGGTCTTTTCCACGCCGAATCGCTTCTGGGCGATCTGGGCGATCACGAGGTTCGTGTTGTCCCCCGCCGTCGAGGCGATGAAGGCGTCCGCCCGCTCGATGCCCGCGTGGATCAGGGCATCGGTCTCCAGCGCCGTGCCAACGGTGAACTGTCCGCCGGCGTCCTCCCAGCTCTTGTTCTGCCCGGCATCGAGTCGCTCGTGGGAGAGCGGATCCTCATCGAGGACCGATACCTGGTGCCCCGATGCCAGTGCGGACTTGGCCAGGGCCGAGCCCACGCGCCCCGCGCCCACGATCAATACGAACATCTTGCCCTCGAGATCGGCATCAGCGGAGATTAGACGATGGGAGCATTTGTTCGATGTGCCCGGCGGGCGATCTCGATCGGCGAGTCCTTCGCCGCCGGTGCGGTGACGATCACACGGCAGTCGGCCTTGCGCACGACGTACTTGGTCACGTCCCCCACATATCCCTCCAGCGGGCCTCCCCTGCCCCCCAGCCGCCCGCCACCGCGGATGCTCGACGGTTCCTCGGCTCCCAGGACGATCGCCTCCACGCCCCTGCGCCGCGCCTCATCGACGATCGCGTAGCCGGCGCGGCGGGTACGAACGGTCGCCGTGGCGACCTGGACGCCGGTGTACTCCTCCCCGACAGCCTTCGCGCGCGCCAGGACCTGGCGGGCGTGTTTGATCTGGGCGTCCGGAAGGCTCGCGTCAAGCGGCAGCGACATCGGCATCACGAAGATCCACAGCGCCTCGATCGTCGCAGCGTCGATCGCGGCCTCGTCGGTCTGCTCGCCGGAGACCAGCAGCGCTGCCGTCTGAACGATGTCATCGTCCAGATCGGTGCCGAACAGGGGCACCAGGACCGATCCGTAGTCGCGCTCGCGGGCAGCTTCGGGGCGGAGCATCTGGGGCGCGACGGTGACCCGTTTGAACAGCGATGTTTCGTCGGCCCGGCGGTAGATGACATAGAGGGCGATCCCGAAGGCCATCCAGCCCAGGCCGACGTAGCGCGCGGGTTCGTGGAGGATCATCACCGCGATGAAGCCCGCCGCCGACACCAGCGCCCCGAAGACCGCCGGCAGCGGCAGATCACCGCCGCGGAATTTCACCGAGAGCGGCACCTTGTAGGGGCGGTCGCGATCGGGCTCGCTGTAGCGCAGCCGAATCACCGACAGCTGGGCGATCGTGAAGGCCAGCATTGCGCCGAAGGCATAGATGCCGACCAGGAAATCCAGGTCCTCCGAGGCGGCCAGGCCCGCGGCGATCAGGCCAGCCAGGATGATCAGCACGTAGGGCGTCGAGCGTTCAGGGTGCAGCCGGCCCAGTCCGCTGGGGATCTGCCGGTTGGTCGAGAGCGAGTAGGCCAGCCTGGAGAGCCCCAGCATCGCCGAGTTGGCGGCCGCCAGCAGCGTCAGCGTGGCCAGCGCGGCAACCAGATAGGTCAGCCCTTCGCTGAGCCAGTGGGGCTTCAGGTGTTCGGCCACGCCGATCATCGGCGCGTTGAGGTAGCTTGCCCCCCAGTTCCGTCTTACCGTTGACCACCGGGAGCGCCGTGACCGCGACGAGCGCGATCCCGACGTAGAGGAACATCACCGTCCCGGTGGTGCTCCAGACGAGGCGCTTCAGACCGGTGCGGCTGATCCTCACCTCGCCCGAGAGCCCCGAGGCGGACTCCAGGCTGGTGAAGGAGATGACCGCGACCGTCAGCGCGAAGATCAGGTCCGACCACTTCGGCGCCGTACCGAGGTTGATCGGGTCGATCAGGATGTGGGGGTTGAAGACCAGGATCATTCCGATCACGACGATGAACACCTGCACCGCGATGTCGCCGGCCAGCAGGATCCCCACGCGCCTGGCCCGCCGCGTGCCGAAGCCGCGGATGTTCAGCAGCACGACCAGCGCGATGAAGGCCATAGAGAGCCCCAGCGCCTCGTCGCTTTCCCCCAGCCGGCTCCAGAAGACCTGCAGGTACTGCGTCGCCGAGTAGGCCGTGACCGCGATCAGGATCACGTAGTCGAGCAGGATCGCCCAGCCCGCGACGAAGCTGACCATCTCGTTGAAGGCGTAGCGGGCGAAGACCGTCGAGCCGCCCCGGTCCTGGTGCAGCGAGGCGCCCTCGACGTAGGTCATCGCCGTCAACGTGAAGAACAGCGCCGAGATCAGGAAGACCACAGGCGTCAGCCCCAGCGCGTGGCCTGCGATGACCCCCAGCGAGAAGTAGATCGCGCTCGCCAGCGAGGAGTAGACGATCGTGAACAGCAGCGGCGAGCCGATGCTCCGGCGGGCCATCACCCGCGCGCTGGCCGCCAGCTCCGCGGCCGCATGCTCGCCGTGGTGTGGGTGGTGGCGCGGCTCGGGGTCGTGTGCGGGCTCCTGCGGCCCCTCGGGCGTGCTCATGCGCCGCGTCCCCGACGGACCTCGACGTAGGTGCGCCCGACGCCCGCCGCGGTGAACAGGATGCCCATCAGCATCCGTCCCGAGATCGGCCCGGCGCCGCCGCTGATCGACTGGACGACCAGCGCCAGGCCGATGCACGGCCATCAGCAGGGAGAGCACCAGGGTGCTGCCGCGGTGGACGTCGCGTCCGCTCATACCTGATCTGAGCTTAGGCTCTTCGCCCTGCCGTCCGTAACGGGCGCGGCCATCCATGGCCCGACCGTCCGGCGAAACCGGCGAAAGCAGACCCAACGCCGGCCTGATCCTCAGGTGATCAGCGGGATGATCAGGATGGCGACGATGTTGGCGACCTTGATCATCGGGTTGATCGCCGGCCCGGCGGTGTCCTTGAAGGGATCTCCGACCGTGTCACCCGTGACCGAGGCGGCGTGGGCGTCGGAGCCCTTGCCGCCGAAGGCGCCGTCCTCGATGAGCTTCTTCGCGTTGTCCCAGGCGCCACCACCCGCGGTCATCATCACCGCGAAGAAGAAGCCCACGACGATCACGCCGATCAACAGGCCACCCAGCGCCTGCTGGTCGATCAGGCCGACGATCAGCGTCATCAGGATCGGCAGCATCGAGGGCAGGATCATCTCGCGCTGAGCGGTCTTTGTGACGATGTCCACGCAGGTCGCGTAGTCGGGCTCTTCGGAGTAGTCCATGATCCCGGGGTGCTCGCGGAACTGGCGACGCACCTCCTCGACCACGGCCCCACCGGCGCGGCCGACGGCCTCGATCGACATCGAGGCGAACAGGCAGACCATCAGGCCGCCCAGGATCAGGCCGATCAGGACGGGCGGTTCGTTGATGCCGAAGCTGATCGCGTGACCGAGCTTCGTTTCGATTTCTTTCTGGAAGCCGGCGAACAGCACCACCGCCGCGAGCACGGCCGAGCCGATCGCGTAGCCCTTGGTCACGGCCTTGGTCGTGTTGCCGACCGCGTCCAGGCGGTCGGTGACCTTGCGCACGTCCTCGGGCAGGTCGGCCATCTCGGCGATCCCTCCGGCATTGTCGGTGATCGGACCGAAAGCGTCGAGCGCGACGATCAGGCCGGTCAGCGAAAGCAGCCCCATCACGGCGACACCGATGCCGTAGATGCCGGTCACGCCGCCACCCGCGAGCTTCCAGGCACCCAGCACTCCGAGGACGATCACGATCGCCGGCAGAGCCGTCGCCTGCAGGCCCGAGGAGAAGCCCTGGATGATGTTCGTGGCGTGTCCCGTGACCGACGCTTTGGCCGTCTTCTTGACCGGATTGAAGCGGGTCGAGGTGTAATATTCGGTCAGTCCCGAACAGCAGCGCCGTGACCGCGATGCCGATCAGCGAGCACAGGTACAGGTGCCACCATTTCGGCGTGTTGACAGCGTTACCGGCCTGCAGGAACGTCAGGTTGCGCATCAGCCAGTAGGTGATCGGCGCGAAGGCAGCCGCGGCGATGACGCCGGAGACGGCGAGGCCCTGGAGCAGCGCCCGCTCGACGTTGTCCGTGTTCGTGCGCACCGCGTAGGTGCCGATGATCGAGGCGATGATCGCGGCGCCGCCGATGACCAGCGGGTACAGCGCCACGCGGGTCGCCTCGTGGAAGGTCAGGACGCCCAGCAGGATCACCGCGACGGCGGTGACCGCGTAGGTCTCGAACAGGTCGGCCGCCATGCCGGCGCAGTCGCCGACGTTGTCACCGACGTTGTCGGCGATCGTGGCCGGGTTGCGCGGGTCGTCCTCGGGGATCCCCGCCTCGACCTTGCCGACCAGGTCGGCGCCGACGTCGGCGGCCTTGGTGAAGATGCCGCCGCCAAGACGGGCGAAGACGGAGATCAGCGAGCCACCGAAGCCCAGGCCGATCAGCGCGTCGACAGCGGTCTTGGGGCTGTCGTTGAAGAACGAGGTCAGCGCGCCGTAGTAGCCGGCGACACCCAGCAGGGCGAGGCCGACGACCAGCATGCCGGTGATCGCACCGCCGCGGAAGGCGACCTTCAGCGCCGGCGAGACGCCGTAGCGGGCCGCCTCGGCGACGCGGGCGTTGGAGCGCACCGAGACGTTCATCCCGATGTAGCCCGTCGCAACCGGACAGCAGGCCGCCGATCGCGAAGCCGACGGCGACGGCGATGTTCTGGATGAAGATCAGGGCGACGAACAGGATCGACGCCCACGACGGCGATCGTCGCGTACTGCCGGTTCAGGTAGGCGCGAGCCCCCTGCTGGACGGCCCCCGAGATGCTCTGCATCTTCTCGTTGCCCGGTGAGAGCGCGAGCAGGGCCCGCGTTGTAAACAGGCCATAGGCCACAGCACAGGCTGCGCATACGAGGGCGACGACGACCCCATGGTTCGTCAGAAAGCTGCTCAACAGAAATCCTCCGCGGTCTGATTGGAGTGCCGCGCGAGGATCTCTTCGCGCGCACGCTTGCCGGCTCGGATCGCTCAGCGCGAGCGGTATCCGGCGCAAACGCGGGCGCATCGTATCGCGCCCGTCGGGGGAATGCGCTCTGGCAAGCGCATTTTGCCGCGCCGAAGCGCCCTCCGGAGGGCGCCTACCGGGGTCTCAGCGGCCCGGTACCCAGAGGCGCCCGCTGGACTCGGCGGGGCCCGGGCCCGACTGCATCGGGTGCCTGTCTCGCACCCGGCGCAGCGGCCTGCTCGGCGGGCTGCGCCGCGGGCGCGGGCTGCTCCCCCGCCCCGGCCTGCGGAGCGCCCGTCGGCGCCCCGCGACCGCTCTCGGTCGCATAGGCCATCTGCAGGCGCGACAGAGCATCGCGCAGCGGCGTCAGCTCGTTGGGGATCCGGCGCTCGAGGATCTCCAACAGCGCCCGAGCGCCGTCGATCGCGTCACGTGCCTGCTCGAGGTCCTGGCCGACCGGCGGCTCGCCCTCGGACGTCGGAGCGGAGCCCATCCGGTGCGCGCCGATGTTCAGCAGCGAGACGGCCGCCTGGGCGATCATGTCGGTGGCGCTGATGCGCGCAAGTTCGGCCTCGTAGGCCGCCCTCAGCTCCTCCTCGGAAGGTGCACCGGCCGCCGGGCCGCCCTGCGTCTGAGTCGGATCGGCATTCATACGGGAACCTCCTGGGAATAGGTCTTCAGTGTCTCGCCGACCGATGCCGCGAAGACCTCCTCGCGGCTGGCGCCGGCCTCGATCATCCGATGCTGGCGCTGCGCGCCGTTGCGCTCGGGAAAGACTATGCTCGATGCCCAGCTCGCGCCCGGACGGGCTGCGTCCAGGCGGCCAGCCGCTCGATCGCCTCGCGCGCCGGGTACTCGCGGGCGCCGGGCAGATCGATCAGCCTGCCGTCCAGGCCGTAGCGGATCGCCCGCCACATGTTCTCCTCGATCAGCCGCGGCGGAGGGTCCTCGAACGGAACGCCCTCGTCGATATCGCGCATCGCCTGGGCGATGCAGGCGACCATCAGGCTGGCGAGGGCATCGGACTCGCTCGCGCTTGCCTGAGCGTCGCAGATCCGCACCTCGACCGTGCCGAAGCTGAAATGCGGTCTGACCGACCACCAGACCTGGGTGAACTCGACGATCGAGTTGGTCCGCAGCAGGAATTCGATGTAGTCCCGGTAGGCAGCCCAGCCGCCGAAGGCGTCCGGGATGCCGCAGCGCGGGAAGCTCTTGGTGAAGCTCTGGGTGCGGGCCGAGTGCAGACCGCTGTCGCGGCCGTCGAGGAACGGCGAGTTGGCGGAGATCGCCAGCAGCTGAGGCAGCACCGGGCGCAGCCGGTCGCAGACCCTGACCGCCCGGTCGATGTCCTTGACGCCGACGTGGACGTGCAGGCTGAACGTGTTGTTGCGCCAGGCGACGTATTTGAGCCCGTCGGCGACCCGGCGGTAGTGCTCGGTGTCGATGATCGGCTGCTCGCGGTAGTCGGCCCAGGGGTGCGTCCCCGTGGCGCCGAGCGCGACGTTGTGGGCCGCGGCCAGCGCGAACAGCCGCCCGCGGCGCTCGCGCTGGCTCTTCAGCGGCCGCCTGCAGGTTGCGCCCGGCGCCCGAGATGACCTCGATCTCCGAGGAGATCAGCTCGCCCGCCACGCCTTCGCGAAGCAGCGGGTCGGCGTCGGCGGCCGCGCGCAGCTCCTCGTAGCGGGGCACCAGTTCGAGTGTCTCGCGGATCGAGGATCGAGAACTCCTCCTCGACCCCGACCGTGAGGTCCTCGGAGGTGGCGAACCGATCGACGGCTCGGTCTAGGTCCAGGCTGTTCATCTCGTTGCTTGTGCGCGGTTTGTCGTGGGTTCGGCGGGCCGCTCGGCCGGGGCCCTCGGCGGGCTCAGGTCAGATAGAAGTAGAGCGCGTAGAGCAGATCGACCGCCGGGCTCGAGGTGTGGACGGTCACCTCCGGCGGGACGTCCAGCAGGGACTCGGAGTAGTTGAAGATGATCTTCACGCCCGCCTCGACCAGCTCGTCGGCGAGGCCCTGGGCGGCCTGGTTGGGGACCGCCAGGACGCCGACGACGATGTCCTCGTCCTCGACCACCTGGCGCAGGTCGGAGATGTTGCGGACGGTCTGAGTTCCGACGAGCGTGCCGACCTTGGCGTCGTCGTTGTCGAAGATCGAGACGACCCGGAAGCCATGGTCGGCGAAGATTTCCGAGGAGGCGATCGCCTTGCCCAGATGCCCGGCGCCGATCAGCGCGATGTTGTGCTGGCCGGCCGTCCGCAGGATCTTGCGGATCTGCGAGACCAGCGCCTCGACGTTGTAGCCGACCCCCCGCTTGCCGAACTTGCCGAAGCCCGACAGGTCGCGGCGGATCTGCGTCGAGTTGACGTGGGTGTAGTCGGAGAGCTCCTGCGAGGAGATCGTCTCCTTGCCCATCTTCTTGGCCTGCGTCAGCACCTGCAGGTAGCGCGAGAGGCGGGCCGCGACGCCCAGCGAGAGGCGCTCGCTCGAGAGGCCCGCCGCCGTCGCGATCGGCCTGCGCCGCGCCCGCCGTGGTCTCGCCGTAGCTCATCGCCGTGACTCTAGACGCTCACGCAGGGCGGACTCATCCACGAAGTATTCACAGAGCTCCTCGCCGTCGAGCAGGACGACCGGAATCCGCTCGAAATATGCGCGATGCAGCTGATCGTCGCTCGTGATGTCGACCTCCTCGCAGCTCGAAGCCGAACTCCTCGCGCATGCCCTCGAGGATCGCCATCGCATCCACGCAGAGGTGGCAGTCCGGCTTGGAGTAGACGGTGATCGCGGGCGAGGCGAGCGGCTTGAACATGCGCACCAGATCCTCGTCGCGACCCTCGGGAGGAAGGCGCTCGTATCCCAGGTGGTGCCAGAACCCGAGGGCCGGCCGGTTGGCGGGCAGAC
This sequence comes from uncultured Solirubrobacteraceae bacterium, assembly GCA_963744035.1. Classification (GTDB taxonomy): domain Bacteria; phylum Actinomycetota; class Thermoleophilia; order Solirubrobacterales; family Solirubrobacteraceae; genus Palsa-744. The sequence continues at coordinate 161,015 of CAVURZ010000005.1, forward strand.
ACGGCGACTCTCATCCGCTCGGCGCCTCCCGCGCGGGCACGTCGCTCGAGCTCGGCGACAGCCCGGCCTCCCAGACCATGACCGCGAGCCTCGGGCGCCGCAGCAGCAGGCCGATGATCCACGTGCCCCGTTCAGGCCAGTCGCGGATGAGGTCGACCACTCCGGTCAGCTCGCCCTCGGTGCTCACCGAAAGCAGGAACTTGTCCGTCGTGGCCCATTGCCCTCGGGGACAACGTTGAAGATGCTCTGCGCCTCGGCCGGACCAGGGGGGGCGCCCGTCGCGACCTCGTAGTAATCGGCGCAGCGCTCAATCAGCGACTGGAGCGCCCCGAGGTCACCGTCCAGGAGATCTCGCAGCGCTGGATCAGCCACCGCGCATGGCACGCGCGAGCACGGCCGGGTGACGAGCGATCCGCGGCCCCACCACGACGGTTGCGAGCGCGTCCTCCATACCCTCGATGTTGGCAGAGCTGAGGCGGTCGCGTTAGCCCGGCAGTTCGCCCGTGGCGTAGGCGTCCAGGCCGAGGTAGTCCGGGTAGGGCAGCCGCGGCGCATAGCGGGCGGCGCTTGCGATCATCGCGGCGTTGTCGGTGCAGAGCAGGCGTTCGGGCACATGGACCTCGACGTCGAGCTCGGCAAGGCGTCTGCGCAGCGGCCCGTTCGCCGCCACACCGCCGCCGACGGCCAGGCGCCGCAGGCCCGTTCGCTCGAGGGCCCGTTCGGCGCGCCCAATCAGGCTCTCGACGATCGCCGCCTGATAGGAGGCCGCGAGGTCGGCGCCCTGCTCGGCGAGCTGCTCGGGCGAGAGCTCCCGGGTCGCGTAGAGCAGCGCCGTCTTCAGCCCGGCGAACGAGAAGTCCAGACCGTCCGCGAAGGCCTTGCGGGGCGCGCCCCGGCGCAGCTCGCCGGGCGAGCCCGGGAACGAGAACGCGGCCGGGTCGCCGCTCGCCGGCGAGGCGCTCGAGCGCCGGACCTCCGGGGAAGCCCAGGCCGAGCATGCGGGCGCCCTTGTCGAAGGCCTCGCCGGCGGCATCGTCCAGCGTCCGGCCGAGGATCTCGAAGCCGTCGTGCTGCTCCACCCGGGCCAGCAGGGTGTGCCCGCCGCTGGCGATCAGGCACAGAAACGGCGGCTCGAAGGGCACGTCGCCGGGCTCGGGGCCGAGCAGGAAGTTCGCGGCCACGTGGCCCTGGAGGTGATCGACCGGCGCGAACGGCAGTTCACGGGCCGCGGCCAGCCCCTTGGCCGTCGAGAGGCCGACCAGCAGCGCCCCGATCAGGCCTGGGCCCCGGGTGGCGGCGACCAGCTCGATGTCATCCAGCCCGACGCCGGCCTCGCGAAGGGCCTCGGCGACGATCGCGTTGACCTGCTCGAGATGGTGGCGCGAGGCGATCTCCGGCACGACCCCGCCGAAGGCCGCATGGGCGAGCTGCGAGGAGATCACGTTCGAGAGCGCGCGGCCGTCGGCGGTCGAGCACCGCCGCACAGGTGTCGTCGCAGCTCGTCTCGAGCGCCAGGATCGTCATACGGGCCCCGGGTTGGGGACGTCGTCGAGCGAGCCGGCCAGCGTCGCCGGCGTGCGCCACATGACCAGGGCGTCCTCACCGTTGTCCTGGTAGTAGCGCCTGCGTGTCCCCGCGGCCCGGAAGCCCTCGCGCTCATAGAGATGGATCGCCACGGCGTTCGAGCGGCGCACCTCCAGCGTGAAACGGGCCCCATCGTCGTCCACGCGCCGGTAGAGGTCCGCCAGCAGCGCCGAGGCGATCCCCCGCTGCTGCTGGCCGGGGTCGACGGCGATGTTCATGATGTGCCAGACCGTGTCGTAGCGCGAGCAGATCATGTAACCCACCAGCCGACCCGTCCTCGACGGCGGCGAGGCAGATGCCGGACTGCTTGGAGAGCTCGAGCACGAACATCGCCAGCGACCAGGGCGTCGGGAAGACCCGCCGCTCGATCGCGATCACCTGTGGCAGGTCCGGGTAGCTGAGCGGGCGGATCTCGACCCCCGGCGAGGGCGAGGTCGGCGGTTCGATCGTCGAGCGCTCGCTCATCGGCCCGCTCCCGAAGCCTGCGCCGCGGCCAGTGCCAGTTCGGCGTCGGGCCGGCGGCGGTAGTCGGGCAGCACACCGCTCCGAAGCGCCGTCTGATCCTCTCCGCCCGCGAGCTCGCAGACGGCTCCTCCGCGCAGCAGGTGCAGGGGGCTCTCGTCCCCGGGAACGACAACGCCGAGCGCCTGGAAGCTGTCGCGGTAGCGAACGGCGCCATCGCCCAGGGCAGTCCAGGCGGCGGGAGCGCCACCCGCCTCGGCCAGCGCCTCGCCCAGCAGCGCCGGGCCCAAGGGCCCTTGCGGGGAGGAGCTCCGCGAGTGCAGCCCGAGTAGGCGGCCATGAAGACCTCGCCCCGGCGGGCATCGATTACAGCCAGCAGAGCGCCGTCGGAGGAGCTCCGCCGGACTGCCCCGCGAACGCCAGCGCGCGCAGGCTCGACACACCGACCAGCTCGAGCCCCAGCGACTGCGACAGGCCGCGGGCCGTGGCCACCCCGACGCGCAGGCCGGTGAAGGTGCCGGGGCCGACACCGACGGCGATCCGATCGAGATCGCTCCAGCCGAGCGATGCCTGATCGAGCAGCTCCCGCGCCATGTCCAAGCAGCCTCGTCGCGTGTCCGGGGTGCGCGCCCGCAGGCGGGTCGTCGCGGGCTTCAAGGGTCGTTGCCGTCCGCCAGCCGCAGGCCGACCGCCGTCGCGCTCGTCGCCGTGTCGAAGCCCAGGATGATCACGCGCGCATCCCCGCGTCCGCCCGCGGGCGCTCCTCGACCTCAAGCACCCGCGCGGTCGCCGCCGCCGTGGCTGAGCGTCACCAGCATCCGCGCATCGGCCAGCTCGGAGCGCCCCTGCTCGGGCCACTCGACGAAGGCGATCCGCCCCGGCCCCAGATAGTCGGCGAGCAGATCGGGATCCTCGAGCTCGAGTCCACCGAGGCGATAGAGGTCGAGGTGGGAGACCGTCAGCCGCCCGGCGCGGTAGCGGTGCCCGATGCTGAACGTCGGGCTGGTCACGGGATCCTCCACGCCCAGCGCCCGCGCGGCCCCTCGCACGAGCGTCGTCTTGCCGCTGCCGAGCTCCCCGCGGATCAGCACGAGGTCGCCGCCGTCCAGGCTCAGGGCCAGCTCGGCCCCCAGCGATTCGGTCTCCGAGGGGCCGGAGGTTTCCAGTCTGCGCGCGGCCACCGGAAGACTCTAGAGCCTGCCCGGACGCCGTCGCGGCACCGGCCCAGGGACAAAAAAAGACCGGCCCGCGGGAGAATGGGTCGCGGGCCGGTCGTTACTCCTGGAGGGATGGAGACAGGACCTTCATCGGCAACTTCTGCTGCTGACTTGAGGGCCTGGACAAAATAGTTCGACATTTCTCCAGAAACACCTCTTTTGCAGGGCATTTCTTCGCTGGACGGCGTCTAGAACAGACCCAGCTGATCCGCCGGCGGCTGCTCGCCCTGACCACCGGCGGGCGCCTCGGCGGGCGTCGGCTCGAGCGAGCGGCGCCGGCGGCTCCTCGGGGGTCGGCTGCTCGGGTGCCCCCATGGCGAGCAGCTCGGGCAGCCGCGACGAAGTCCTCGCGCAGCGTCTCGAGCATCCGCGGGGTGTAGAGCGCCGCCGCCGGGTGGTAGATCGGATAGAGCCTGACAGCCCGTCTGCCCAGCACCATCACCTCGGGTTGGCCGTGCAGGCGGGTGATCCCGGTCGGGTCATCGCGCAGCAGCTTGGTCGAGAAGTTCCCCAGCGTGCAGATCACCGACGGCTCGATCAGCTCGACCTGGCCGCGCAGGTACTCCTCGCAGTTGGCGATCTCGATCGGCTGGGGATCGCGGTTGCCCGGCGGCCGGCAGCGCAGGACATTCGCGATGAACACCTCCGAGCGGCTGAGGCCGATCTCCTCGAGCAGCGTCTCGAGCAGTTTGCCGGCCCGCCCGACGAACGGGATGCCCTGCTCGTCCTCGTTGGCGCCGGGAGCCTCGCCGACGAACATCAGATCGGCGTCGGCGTTGCCCGCGCCGAAGACCACGGTTTTGCGTGTCGCGGCCAGCTCCGGACAGCGGGTGCAGGCCCGGGCCTTGCGCAAGCAGCGCCTTCAGTGCCTCCCTGCGCTCGAAGGCCGATCCGTGGGCGTCTGTCGCGGGCACGGGGCGGATGGTAATTGCTCGATGCGAGATGATCTGTCCCGTGAGCACCGAGGACACCTACGAGATCACGGCGCCCTTCTCGGGCGTCGTCGTCTCAATCCCCTTCACGGCCCGTGCGAGCGTCGGCGAGGGCACTCCGGTGATGGTCCTCGAGGCGATGAAGATGGAGCACGAGGTACTGGCCGAGAGCGCGGGAGTCGTCGCAGATCTGGCCGTGGCGGTCGGCGACGCCGTCGAGGAGGGCCAGCTGCTGATGACGCTGGCGCCGGCCGAACGGCGAGGCCACCACGGCTCATCGGGAGCAGACCGGCATCGGCGGCGGGCGAGCGGGAGGACCTGCGCCTCGTCCGCGAGCGCCATGAGATCGGGCTTGACCCAGCTCGCCCAGAGGCGGTGGCACGGCGCCACGAGCACGGCCGCAGAACCGCCCGGGAGAACCTCGCCGACCTGCTGGACGAGGGCAGCTTCGTCGAGTACGGGCCGCTGCTGTTCGCCGCTCAGGAGCAGCGGCGAACCCGCGAGGAGCTGATCGCCCGGACCCCGGCCGACGGACTGGTCGGCGGCCTGGGCGAGCTCGCCGGGCGCCCGTGCGTGGCGATGTCCTACGACTACACCGTCCTGGCCGGCACCCAGGGCATGCGCAACCACATGAAGAAGGACCGCCTGTTCGACGTCGCCGAGCGGCGCCGGCTGCCGGTCGTCCTGTTCGCCGAGGGCGGCGGCGGGCGTCCGGGAGACGTGGACATGCCGATCGTCGCCGGCCTGGATTGCCGGGCCTTCGAGCTGTTCGCCTCGCTCAGCGGCCTGGTGCCGCTGGTGGGGATCGCCTCCGGTTACTGCTTCGCCGGAAATGCCGCCCTGCTGGGCTGCTGCGACGTGGTGATCGCCACCGAGGACTCGAGCATCGGCATGGGCGGGCCGGCGATGATCGAGGGCGGCGGACTGGGCGTCCACCATCCCTCGGAGGTCGGCCCGATCGACGTCCAGCACGCCAATGGCGTCGTCGACCTGCGTGCCGCCGACGACGGCGAGGCGGTGGCCCTGGCCAAGCGCTACATCTCCTATTTCGCGGGCCCGCAGCCCGCGGGCACGGTGCCCGACCAGACACGGCTGCGAGAGCTGATCCCCGAGCAGCGCAAGCGCGTCTATGACGTGCGGGCGGTGATCGAGACGCTGTTCGACGAGGACTCCGTGCTCGAGCTGCGGGCCGGCTTCGGCGCGGGGATCGTGACCGCCCTGGCCCGCGTGGACGGCCGCCCGCTGGGTGTCGTGGCCAACGACCCGACCCATCTCGGCGGCGCGATCGACGCCGACGGCGCCGACAAGGGCGCACGGTTCATCGGCCTCTGCGACGCCTTCGAGCTGCCGGTCCTGTTCCTCTGCGACACACCCGGTTTCATGGTCGGCCCCGCGGCCGAGCAGACAGCGACGGTGCGCCATTTCGCCCGGCTGTTCCTGGCCGGCGCGAACCTGAGCGTCCCGACCGGGACGATCGTCCTGCGCAAGGGTTACGGCCTGGGCGCTCAGGCGATGGCCGGCGGGGGCTTCAAGGCGCCGCTGTTCACGGTTGCCTGGCCGACCTCCGAGTTCGGCGCCATGGGCCTCGAGGGGGCCGTCAAGCTGGGGATGCGGCGCGAGCTCGAGGCGATCGAGGACCCCGAGGAGCGCGAGCGGGTCTATGAGCAGACCGTCGCCGCGGCCTACGAGCGCGGCCGCGGGGTCAACATGGCTGCCTACGGGGAGATCGACGACGTCATCGACCCTGCCGACTCGCGGCGCTGGATCTCGACCCTGCTCGACGATCACACCGGAGCCTGGTGGCAGCGGGACGGCAAGAAGCGCCCCTACGTGGACGCCTGGTAGCTGCGCCGGCTCACCCCTTGCAAGCGCCCGGAACGGGAGTATCATCAGCCTCAGGCCGTCACCGGCGATTCCCGGGATGGACCTCTGAAAGACACCCGCCTCACATCTGACGTCGCGCCGGTATCCGCATGGAACTGGACCGAATCCGATGAGCCCCCACCACCAAACCCCCTCCTGCGCGTGAAGGCACTGCGCACGGTTGCCGCGCTGCGCGACGAGCTCGCCCCGGCGCGGCGGGCAGGCCTGCGGATCGGCCTGGTCCCGACGATGGGGGCCCTCCACGATGGGCACCTCTCCCTGATTCGCGCCGCCCGGCAGGACTGCGACGTGGTCGTCGTCTCGCTGTTCGTCAACCCGGCGCAGTTCAACGAGGCCTCAGACCTCGAGCACTATCCCCGCAGCGAGAGCCGCGACAGCGCCCTGGCCGAGGATGCCGGCGCCGACGTTCTGTTCGCCCCGTCGGTCGAGGAGGTCTACCCCGCGGGGTTCTCGAGCACGGTCGAGGTCCTGGGTGTCACCGAGCGCCTCGAGGGGGAGGCCCGCGGGGCCGAGCACTTCCGGGGAGTCACGACGGTGGTCGCCAAGCTGCTCGGCATGGCCCAGCCTGACGTCGCCTACTTCGGGCAGAAGGACGCCCAGCAGGTGCTCGTGATCCGCCGCCTGGTCGAGGACCTGAACATGGCTGTGCAGATCGAGGCGATGCCGACGGTCCGCGAGCCCGACGGCCTTGCGATGTCCAGCCGCAACTCGCTGCTCGACCCGGGCGAGCGAGCCAGGGCGCTGTCGCTCTCGGGCGCACTGAGGGCCGCCGTCGAGCTGCTCGGCGACGGCGAGCACTCGGCATCGGTGCTGCTCGAGCGGGCTCGCCGAACGCTGCTCGAGGGCGGCGCTGAACCCGACTACGTGGCACTTGTCGACCCCGCCACGCTCGAGCCGCTGGAGCGGGTCGAGGGCCCGGCGCTGCTGGCGATCGCGGCACGGGTCGGCGCCGTGCGGCTGATCGACAACGTCCTGCTCTCGCCCCTGCCGGCGGACCGACCCATCGAAGGAAAGGCGCTCACCGCATGCAACGCGTGATGCTCAAGTCCAAGATCCACCGTGCGACGGTCACCGACAGCGACCTGCACTACGTCGGCTCGATCACGATCGACCCGGACCTGCTGGAGGCCGCCGACATCCTCGAGCACGAGCAGGTCCATGTTGTCGACGTGGACAACGGAGCCCGCTTTGAGACCTACACGATCCCCGGACGCCGCGGCTCAGGGGACATGTGCGTCAACGGCGCCGCCGCGCGACTGGTGCACCGCGGCGACACGATCATCGTCATCTCCTATGGCTCCTACGTGGAGGCCGACCTCGAGCACTACGAGCCGCGGGTCGTCCACGTCGAGGCCCAGACCAACCGCATCATCACGATCGACGACGAGGTGGCGACCCTCCTTTCCTGAGGGCGTCAACCGACCGTCAGAGAGGAACACCATGTCAAGCCACCCGAGCACACCCTCCACCTCACAGGTGCTTCCGCCGGATCACCGGCTGCCGATGACGTTGCCGCTGTTGGTGGAAAAGAAGCGCCTGGGCGACCCGATCGTGATGGTCACCGCCTACGACTACCCCAGCGCCCGCGCCGCGGAGGCCGCCGGCGTGGACCTCGTCCTGGTCGGCGACTCGGCCGCGACGACGGTCCTCGGCTACAACGCGACGACGCCCGTGGAGCTCGGCGACATGCTCGTGCTCGCGCGAGCGGTGCGCCGCGGTCTGACCACGCCGCTGCTGATCGGCGATCTTCCGTTCGGCTCCTACGAGGTCTCCGACGAGCAGGCGATCACCACCTCGATGCGGATGGTCAAGGAGGCCGGCTGCGACGTGGTCAAGCTCGAGGGCGGCGGCGAGGCCTCGGTCCGCCGTGCCCGGGCGATTGTCGGCGCAGGGATCCCGGTGATGGGACATGTCGGGCTGACCCCGCAGACCTCGACCGCCCTGGGCGGCTGGAAGGCTCAGGGCCGCACAGCCGGGGCCGCGGCGAAAATCGCCGCCGAGGCGCTCGCCCTGCAGGAGGCCGGCTGCTTCGCCCTGGTGTTCGAGGCGATCCCCGCGGGCGTCACCGATGAGCTGATGGGCATGATCGAGATCCCCGTGATCGGCATCGGCGCCGGCCCCGCGACGGACGGGCAGGTGCTGGTCTTCCACGACCTCCTGGGGATCCGCGACGGCCTCGGCCCCCGCTTCGTAAAGCGTTACGCCAATCTCCAGCAGGAGATGAACGACGGCGTCACGGCCTACGCCGAGGACGTCCGGGCGCGCCGCTACCCCGGCCCTGAGCACACCTACAAGATCGACCCGAGAGAGCTCGAGGAGCTTCGCGCGCAGCTGCATCCGACGTCCTGAAATCGGACTGTTCGAAATTGCCGGGAGTGGGTAAATTCCGGCCTGTGGACAGCTTGGCGAACAACGAGGGTCGCTGGCATCGGGCGAACCGCCTGGGCCGTGCGAGCCTCGCGGTCCTCTCGAGCGACCGGCGCCTGTTCATCTTTCCGGCGGTCTCGGCCGTCGTCAACGTGCTCATCGGCGGGTTCTCCTTCGCCCTGGCGGACCACCTGATCGGAGGCAGCGGCCATAGCCGGCGGCTCCTGTTGGTCGGAGGCCTGATCGCCTCATATCCGGCCACATTCGTCGGGATCTTCTGCGGCGTCGCCTTGGCGGCGATGCTTGCGGGCAAGCTCGACGGCCAGCCCGTCGAGGTGGGTCAGGCGTGGGCTCTTGCGCGGAAGCGCACACGGGTGATCCTGGGTTGGACGCTGCTCGTCTGCACGGTCGGGGCGGCCCTGCGCGTTGCCGAGGAGTACCTGCCACTGGGAGGAAGGATCGCCGGGTTCGTGCTCGACCTCTCATGGTCGCTGGCGACCCTCTTCGCCGTGCCCGTGATCGCCTACGAGGGCCTGGGACCCCGTGCGACACTCGGACGCTCGGCACACCTCTTCCGTGAGCGCTGGGGCGAGCAGACGGTCGGCGTCGTGGCGGTCGGCTTCCTCGGAGGCCTCCTGGCTGTTCCAGGGATCGTCTTCATCTTTGCGGGCCTGGCCTCGAGTGGCACGACGGCCGTTCTGCTGGTGGCCCTGGGCGGCGCGCTGCTGTTCGCGGCCCAGGCGTTCACGACCTCCCTGACACAGGTCTACCGCGTCTACCTCTACCGCTCCACGCTGCCTGGAGGCGAAGCCGTGGCCGGCCCATTCACGCCCGGCGACCTCGACCACCCGTTCCGCCCGCGCAAGCATTGGTGGAACTCCTGAGGGCCGACCACGCTATCCCGTCGGGTACTCGATCCGGCGGATGACCTTGGCGGGCGTTCCGGCGGCGATCGAGAAGGCCTCGATATCCCTGGTCACGACGCTCCCAGCCCCGATCACGCAACGCTCGCCGATACTCACACCGCTGGTGACGACGACGTTGGCGCCCAGCCAGCAGTTCTCGCCGATCCTGGTCGGGCCCTTGCTCTCAAAGCCCTGCCAGGTGATCGGCTTGGAGGGGTCGTCAAAGCGGTGTCCGGCGTCGGAGACGAAACAGCCGTTGGCCAGCATGCAATGGGCGCCGATCTCCACCAGCTGTGCGAGGCGACCATCACGTTGCGGTTCAGGAAGGTTCCCTCGCCGATCCGCACCCGGGCATCACCTGGAGCCGTGATCCAGACACCGGGCTCGAACAGGACCCCCTCCCCCAGCTCCAGGCGGCCCTCGCGCAGGGCCTCGAGCACGTTGCCCTCGAGCGGCCAGCGCGCGAAGGCCCCGCGGCGCATCAGCTCCCAGTGGATCCGGGCACGGTTCCAGGGCAGAGAGTTGCGCTCATACCAGCGCCACTTCTGCGCCCACAGGCGCAGCGCTCTCGGCCGTGTCGCTCATCGCGCGAGCTCTAGGCCGCCGCGGCTGCCTTGGCGCGGCGTTTGCGCGCCGGCGCCTTCTTGGCCCTGATCGTCGGGCGTCAGCAGCTCCGCGAGGAAGCGGCCGGTGTGCGATGCGGGCTCCGCCGCGACCTCCTCGGGCGTCCCCACGGCGATCGCCATGCCGCCCTCCTCGCCGCCCTCGGGGCCCATGTCGATCAGCCTGTCGGCGGACTTGATGATGTCCAGGTTGTGCTCGATCACGACCACGCTGTTGCCCGCCGAGACCAGGCGCTGGAGCACCTCCAGCAGCCGCTGGACGTCGGCGAAGTGCAGCCCGGTGGTGGGCTCGTCGAGGATGTAGAGGGTCCGGCCGGTGGCGATCTTCGAGAGCTCGGTGGCCAGCTTGACGCGCTGGGCCTCGCCGCCCGAGAGCGTCGTCGCGGGCTGGCCGAGGCGGACATAGCCCAGGCCCACGGCGTGCAGGGTCTCAAGGCGGCGGCGGATCTTGGGGATGTGCTCGAAGAAGTCCAGCGCCTGCTCGACGGGCATGTCGAGCACGTCGGCGATCGAGCGGCCCTTGAACTTGATCTCCAGCGTCTCGCGGTTGTAGCGCTTGCCGTGGCACTGTTCGCAGGGCACGTAGACGTCGGGCAGGAAGTGCATCTCGATCTTGATCTGCCCGTCGCCGCGGCAGACCTCGCAGCGCCCGCCCTTGACGTTGAAGCTGAAGCGACCCGGCTTGTAGCCGCGGGCGCGGGCCTCCTGGGTCTTTGAGAAGAGGTCCCGGATCACGTCGAACAGGCCCGTGTAGGTCGCCGGGTTGGAGCGGGGTGTCCTGCCGATCGGCGACTGGTCGACGGCGATGATCTTGTCCAGCTGCTCGAGGCCGTGCATCGCACGATGTGCGCCCGGGCGCTTGCGGGCCCGGTGCAGGCGGTTCGCGACGGCCTTGAACAGGACGTCGTTGACCAGGGTCGACTTGCCCGAGCCCGAGACACCGGTGACGCATGCGAGCACGCCGAGGGGCACATGGACGTCGATGTCGCGCAGGTTGTGCTGTGAGGCGCCAAGGATCTCGATGTAACCCGTCGGGGTGCGCCGGCGCTCGGGCACCGAGATCGAGCGCTCGCCGGATAGGAACTGCCCGGTCAGCGACCCGGCGACCTTCTGGACCTCCGCGGCGGTCCCCTGCGCGACAACCTCACCGCCGTGCTCGCCGGCGCCGGGGCCCATGTCGACGAGGTGGTCGGCGGCCCGCATGGTCTGCTCGTCGTGCTCGACCACGATCACCGAGTTGCCCAGGTCGCGCAGCCGCTCGAGCGTGGTTATCAGCTTGGAGTTGTCGCGTTGATGCAGGCCGATCGAGGGCTCATCGAGGATGTAGAGGACTCCCACCAGCGAGGAGCCGATCTGGGTGGCCAGCCGGATCCGCTGGGCCTCCCCGCCCGAGAGGGTGGCGGCGGCCCGCTCCATCGACAGGTAGCCGATGCCGACGTTCTCCAGGAACTGCAGCCGCTCTGAGATCTCGCGCAGGATCAGCCTGGCGACGTGGCGGTCGGTCTCGGAGAGCTCGACCTCCTCGAGCCACTCGAGGGCCCGGCGGGCAGAAAGGGCGCAGAAGTCCTCGATCCGGGTCCCGCCCACGAGCACTGCGCGGGACTCCGGGCGCAACCTCGCGCCGTCGCAGGCGGGGCAGGCGCGCAGGGACATGAACTCCTCGATCTTCTCGCGGGTCCAGTCGGAGTCGGTCTCGCGGTAGCGGCGCTGGAGGTTCGCCACGACACCCTCGAAGCGGGTCGAGTACGAGCGCCTGCGGCCATAGCGGTTGCGGTAGGTGACCTGGACCGGCTCGCCGCCGGTGCCGGCGAGGAAGAGTTCACGCTGATCGAGGGGCAGCTCGTCCCAGGGCTGATCGAGATCGACCCCGTACTGCTCGGCGATCGCCTCGGTCAGCTGCTCGTAGTAGTTCGACGCGCTCACCGCCCAGGGCGCGATCGCGCCGTCGTTGATCGTCAGCGAAGGGTCGGGCACCACCAGGTCAGGGTCGATCTCCATCTGCGAACCGAGTCCGGTGCAGCGCTCGCAGGCTCCGTGGGGCGAGTTGAACGAGAAGATCCTCGGCTCCAGCTCGACCAGCGAGGGCCCGTGCTCGGGACAGGCGAAGCGCTCGGAGAACGTGAAGATGGTCCCCTCCTCGGGTTCCATGCCCGGCAGGATCCGCGCCCCGGAGGCCCGCGTTCCCTTTGCGCCGGTGGCGTGGCGGCCCTTCTCGCCGTCCCCGTGGCCGCCGTCCTCCCCGGCCGCCGCGGCGGAGGCGCTGCGGCCGGCACCGACGATCTCGACCTCCACCAGCCCATCGGCCAGCCCCACGGCCGTCTCGATCGAGTCGGCCAGGCGCTTGCGAACGTCGTGGCGCATCGCCAGGCGGTCCACGACGACCGAGATGTCGTGCTTGTAGCGCTTGTCCAGGACGATCGATTCCTCGAGCAGACGGATGCGATCGTCGATCTTCACCCGCGCGAAGCCGTCGGCCCTGAGCTCATCGAGCAGCTTGCCGTACTCGCCCTTGCGTCCGCGGACGACGGGGGCCAGAACCATGAAGCGGGTCTTCTCGGCCAGCTCCATGACCTGATCGATGATCTGCTCGGCCGACTGGCCGACGATCGGCCGGCCGCAGATCGGGCAGTGTGGCTTGCCGACCCGCGACCAGAGCAGGCGCAGGTAGTCATAGATCTCGGTGACCGTGCCGACGGTCGAGCGGGGGTTGCGGGAGGTGGTCTTCTGGTCGATCGAGATGGCCGGCGAGAGGCCCTCGATGGAGTCCACGTCGGGCTTGTCCATCTGGCCCAGGAACTGGCGTGCGTAGGCAGACAGCGACTCGACATAGCGGCGCTGCCCCTCGGCGTAGATCGTGTCGAAGGCCAGGCTCGACTTGCCCGAGCCGGACAGCCCCGTGATCACGACCAGGGCATCACGCGGAAGCTCAAGCGAGATGTCCTTCAGGTTGTGCTCACGGGCTCCCGAGACGACTATCTGGTTGCCCGTTGCCATCAGAGATGCATTCTATGACGGCGAACAGACGTTCGTATCGGCGAGGATCACCGCCGCCGCACCCAGCAGCCCCTCGGCCCTGATCGCGGCGGGGCCGTCACCGCGGATCAGGACCGCCGGGATGCCGAGCTGCCGCGGCTCCCGCGATGTCCGCCTGGGGGTTGTCGCCCACCATCCAGACCCTCTCCGGGGAGCCGCAGGCCCGCAGCGCGTGGTTGAAGGCCTCGGGGTGGGGCTTCTCGTAGCCGATCGAGGCCGAGCTGAAGACCGCATCGAGAAGTCCCCCCAGCCCCAGTCCCTCGACCAGGTCGCCGAGCTCCGGCACGTGGTTGGAGAGAATGACCGTCCGCCAGCCCGCTCCACGCAGCGCTTCGAGCGCCGGGACGGTGTCCTCGAACAGGCTCCAGCCGATGGTGTGATCGACGAAGCGCCTGCGCATGGCCCGCGCCAGCTCCGGCGCGCCCTCCTGAATTCCGGAACGCTCCAGGGCACCGGCCAGACGGTGCTCCATCGCCGCCCACCACCGCTCCGGCTCGCCGAGCTCGGGGTGAGGCTCCTCGTGGCGGTTCCAGGGGTAGGCGCCCTGCATATGGGTCCTGAAACGCTCGATGTCGACACCGTGACCGGGCCTGTGCTCGTCGAGAACTTCGAGTGCGCATCCGGACCACAGCCCGTCGCGGTAGGCAAGCGTCCCGTCGAAATCGAGCAGGACGAGGCGGTCGGGCACGGCCCCAGTCTAGGAGCGCAGGGGGATCACGACGGTCTTCTTGGGATTGGCTCCGGGCTTCAGCCGGGCCTTGGCGTCCCGGCCGAACTTCAGCCGCAGACCGGGCATGATCGCGCCGACGGCCACCTGGGCGCCGATGTTCGCGGGAACCGCCGTCACCGTCTCGCTGTGCCGGCGGGCCGCAAGCTTGATGTAAAGGCTGCGGCCATCACTCAATCGCACCGCCAGCCTGTAGCCGACCGCTCCGCGGACCCCTGCGAAGCTGATCCGCACGGTCGCACCCCGCCGGGCGACACGCAAATGCTTCGGAGCCGGCAGGAGCGTCGAGGAGGGGAGCCTGAAATGGGTGATGACGGCGTCTTCGCGCGGGTGTCCGTCCTGGGTGACCATCGCCTCAATGGTCCGGGCGCTCCCGAGCGTCGAGGAGGGGGTGAACACGAGCGTGCCGCGGCGTCCCTTGGCCGAGCCGATCTCGTGGAATGCACCACTGGCCTCCCGCTCGGCGAAGGTCACCTGCTGGCCCGGGATCGCGTTGAGGCTGTAGCTGAGGCGCTCCCGCCCACCGGCGGCCCGGCTGACACGGCCCTTGACGTTGGGCGCCGGCAGCTGACCGGCCTGCTGGATCGAGGTGATCGCCGGCGAGCCCGCTTCGGGGGTCACCTTCCAGGCGCCCGGTTCGGGGTGGTTGATGAAGAAGTAGGTCTCCTGAGTGGCGCTCTTGTTGTCGCAGATGACCACGTAGTCGGGCGTTTTTTCATAGCAGGAGGCCGGCGTCTTGATCGTCCGCCCTGACGGACCCGTGAGCGTCGCCCGCGGCGGTCCGCCGCTTCCCGGAAGGCTGATCACGGCGACCTTCTGGCCCTGCGGCACCGTGAAGTTCTGCGAGGCGGCGCGGTGGCCGCGGACGGCGGTCACGTAGCCCAGCGAGCGGAACTTGCCGATGTCACAGCTGTCGTAGAAGAGGATGCCGTTGTCGGGGAACTGGATCCCCCCGCCGGCATGGGTGAATCCCAGGTCCGCACAGACGCCGATGCCGCGGTCGGAGATGACGGCCTCCGCGGACAGACAGTGTTCACCGAACAGTTCGATGCAGGCGGCGATGTTGGCGTCGGCCTGGAAGTGGCCGTGTTCGGGTTCGGCGTCGAAGTCAACGCCGCCTTCGAGTGCAAACACCAGGAAATGGAGGTGGATATGCGCTCCCAGGCCAATGTGCCCGCCGCCGTCGACGTGGAAGTACTCCGAGGCCACCGACTGACAGAGCAGCGAGCCTGTGCCGCTGGCGTCCAGGGCGAATTCGGGTTGGAAGTGGATTTCGAGTTCGGCATTGATCCCAAGCAGGGCACAGCCGAGCGTCTGCGGCCCACCGGTGATTTCGCCGTGGGCTTCGATCACCGGCGGTTCGACGGTGAACCCACCCCCCAGTTCGGTCAGGTAGATGTTCAGCGGCCCCCCGAGATCGATCCCCGGGCCCGAGCCGGCCGAATAGTTCAGGCTCGCCCCGTTGAAGTGGCCGTGGATGAAGTCGACCGAGCCGCCGATGTCCCCGACCGGGCCGAGGTCGACAGTGGCTGCGCCGTGCAGTGAGTCATTGGCGTGGAGATAGATGAATTCGACATTGCTGACGCCGATGCCCCCCAGGTCTGCTTCTGGCACCTTCACTTCGAAGGAGCTCAGCTCCAGACCCTCCTGGTCATCAGCGGTGATCACGGCGCCCGCGTGGAGCCCTTCGCCGTTGCCGTTCGTGAAGATCCCCGGCAGTTCGAGGTTGACGGCCATGGCGGCACAGTCGAAGGCGCAGGTGTCGCCGTTTGACGAGCTTCGTTCCGGCTTTATGCAGGCTGATCCCGATCGAACCGGTGAACGGCAGGCTGCCGATGATCGGGGCGCTCTTGGGCAGCTTCAGTTCGCCCATCGAGCCGCCCAGGTCCGGCAGGTGGAGGATCAGCGCCGGCAGCTGACCAGCGGGATGTCGTGCAGGTAGACCTTGACGTTCAGCCCGAAAACGAGGTCCGCACCCGGCACGACGACGATCGGCGAGCCGTTCTGGGGGTCGAGGTCGAGACCGTCGATGCGAATCGCGGTGGTCGAGTAGTAGAAGGGGAATTTCATGTCCCCGAGGGCCTTGCTGACCGTCGACTTGGCAAGTGAGAGGTTCGCGGCGGAGACCGCCTTCGGGCCCGACGACGCCGCACGGGCATCGAGCGCTCCGCTGATCGTGGAGACGGCCGTCCCGGCAAGCGCCGAAAGGGCGGGCATGCAGAACTGCTGGAGCGTCGAGCCGCACAGCAGCTTTGACAGGCCGAGCGTGATCCCACCGGGGATTTCTTCGAGTTTCTGAACTTCGCTGAGGCATCCCTCGACGTCTGCCGCGCCGAACTCGGTTTCCTCGAGACAGTTGGACGGCGGCACGCCGCCGAGGTTGGCGATGTATGAGGGTTTGAAGCCCCCGGCGGCCTGGAAGGGTGTGCCGCGTGGAAGCGGCACACCCGCCCCGGTGCAGGTGCCGATCACCTTGAAGGCCGGGGTCACGGCCCCCTTGAGCGAGACGCGGGGAGCGGTGACGGCCGCCCGCGCGATCTTTCCGATCAAGGCCGGTTTGGTGGGTGCGGGGATCTGCAGGTGCTGCGAGACGACCGTCTGGGCTCCCGTCGCCGCGTCGGTGGCGGTCAGGCTGACATTCGTGTTCAGCGCCGCGCCCGTCTGCAGAGTGAGCGTGGGCTCCGAGCCCTGACAGACGGCGTCGGGTTGCGATCCGCCGGTGACGTTCCAGCTGTATGTGGTGGCGCTCGCGCCCGCGGGTGTCGATGCCGCGGCGTCCAGGACGACCTTGCCCGGCAGTACGGACTGAACCCCGAAGGAGGCGTGGACCGCCGGCGGCGACGCCGGCGGCGCCGGCTTTTCGGCACCCGTCACCTCGGCGATGAAGGGGGCCGGTTCCAGTTCGGGGGTTTCGCCGCCGGGGCATTCGTAGGTGCCCTTGAAGTGCCCGTCGTAGGTGCCGGGTTTCGCATAGGTGTGCTTGCCGCTGACAAGCAGGTCGTCGAGATGGACGCCTTTCGAGAATTCAGCCGCGGAGGTCTGGCCGTCCCCCCATTCGATCGTCCCCGATGGCTTCGGCAGGTCGCATTGGGTCGCCCGGGTGCCCACCACGATGCCCGAGAATTCCACCCCGGTTTCGGCCTTGATGTGTGCTGTGCCTGTGATTTCGGCGCTGAACCCCACCGCTGTGAACTGCGCTTCGCTGCCGCCGCATTTGTAGCTCCCGGTGACATTCCCTCCATACGCGCCCGGTCTCGAGTAGGTGTGTTTGCCTTCCACGTTCCACACGCCCAGGCTGGTTTTTACGAAGTCGCCCGGCGAGCTCTGGCCGTCTCCCCATTCGATCGTCCCGGACGGACCGGCGGCGCTCTGGAGGCACTGGTTTCCGGCCACCTGAGCGACGACGCCGGAGAATTCGACGCCCGCTTCCTGCTGGAAGCTGATTTCTCCGTCCCCCAGCGCGGTGGCGGTGGTGAGGGTCAACGCCAGCGCAACGACCGGCACGACCAGAGCCGCGCAGATGCTCCCCCGCCGAGGTCGCGACCGCACGCGACCGATACTAAGCGGAATCGCGGCGTCACATTCGCCGAACGGACAAACCTTCGATGCAGCAGAGAGCGAAGCCGTGTTGGAAGCGCCCTACGCGACGAGGGCACGCCAGGGCGTCGCGGGGCAAGCGAGGCGCGGACGCAGCAAGCGAACTGTGCGCAAGCACATGAGCGGGCGAGGAAAAAGCCCCGCGCCGCCCAGCGGCGCCCTGGTCAGCCTTCGATTGCGGCGTAGACCTCATCGATCAGCTTGAGCCGATCGGGGAGCTCGAAGTTCTCTGCCAGGTAGCGCTCGGTGTCGGTGCGCGACTCGCCGTTGAGGGCCATGTTCAGCGCGATCAGCCGGGCCCCGTCGAGATCGACGCCGCCGGCCGGCCCTTCACTGACGGGAATCTGGGTCTGCGAGGCCGCTTCCGCCGCCGGGGCGGCCATCGCGGTGTCCAACGCCGCCTCGAAGGGCGCCGGCGCTTCTGGTGCGGGGGCCGGTGTCGGCGCGGGCGACGGCGGCGCGGGTGCAACCGCACGTCCGGATGCGGCGCCGTAGAGCTCGCTCATTCCCCCCTCCACAGCCGACAGGTCGGCCGCGAGTCGCCCGGCGCCGGCCCGCAGGCTCGCGATCAGGGCGTTCACCTCGGCGTCCATCGAACCGACCCGCTCGAGCAGCGTCGTGCTCACCTGAGCGACCGCCGCCACGTGGGCACGGGCCTTCTCAAGTGCCTCTTCGCGTGTCCTCGCGGCCTCCTGGTTCGCCGCCTCGAGAATGTGGCGGGCGGAGTCCTGGGCGTTTCGCTCGATCTCCGAGGCGGCGTGCTCGGCGGCCTCGAGAATGCTCTGGACGTGGGTCCCGGCGCTCGAGGCGACCGACATGTCCGTGCCGCCCGTGACGGCGGCCCGCTGGAGTTCATCGAACTCGGACGCCAGTGCCCTCAGGTGAGAATCGACGGCGGCCGGGTCATAGCCGCGGCGGCCGATCGGGAAGTCCCGCCGTTCGATTGCCTGGCGATCGAAGTCCACGGCGGCAATCCTAGGGTATGTCCCCGGCGGAAGCATCAGCAGGCGCCGGAAGGGCGCCCGACCCCTCGCCGGCGCGAATCTCCGAGAGGTCGCGTCGCAGCTCGCGCAGCTCATCGCGCAGCTGGGCGGCGTACTCGAAGCGCAGATCCTCGGCTGCCGCGAGCATCTCCTCCTCGAGCTCCACGACCATCCGCTCGAGCTCGTGCTGGGGCATCTCCTGGCCGCGGCCGCCGGCGTCGAGCGGCGTTTGCGGCCCTTGGGCACCTTCGACTCGCCCTGCAGGAACTCCGCGATGTCGGAGATCCCCTTGACGATCGTCGCCGCGGTGATGCCGTGCTCCATCGTTGTAGGCCAGCTGGATCGCCCGCCGGCGGTCGGTCTCGGAGATCGCCGCCCGCATCGCCGGGTCTCCTTGTCGGCATACATCAGGACCGTCCCGTCGACGTTGCGGGCGGCCCGGCCGATCGTCTGGATCAGCGAGGTCTCCCCGCGCAGGAAGCCCTCCTTGTCGGCGTCCAGGATCGCCACCAGCGAGACCTCCGGCAGGTCGAGGCCCTCGCGCAGCAGGTTGACCCCGACGAGCACGTCGTACTCGCCGAGCCGCAGGTCGCGGATGATCTGGATCCGTTCCAGGGTGTCGATCTCCGAGTGCAGGTAGCGCGTCTTGAAGCCCATCTCGAGCAGGTACTGGGAGAGGTCCTCACTCATCTTCTTCGTCAGCGTCGTGACCAGCACGCGCTCGTTGCGGTCGACCCGGACCCGGACTTCGTTCATCAGGTCATCGATCTGGTTCTTGGTCTCGCGCACCTCGACGACCGGGTCGACGATCCCCGTCGGGCGCACGATCTGCTCGACCACCCGCGTCGAGCGGGTCCGCTCATATTCGCCGGGCGTCGCCGAGACGAACAGCAGCTGCGGGGTGATCGACAGGAACTCCTCGAAGGTCTGGGGGCGGTTGTCCATCGCGCTCGGCAGACGGAAGCCGTAGTCGACGAGCGTCTGCTTGCGCGAGCGGTCGCCCTCGAACATCCCGCCGATCTGCGGCACCGTCTGGTGGGACTCGTCGCAGAAGCAGACGAAGTCCTCGGGGAAGTAGTCGATCAGGCAGTAGGGGCGGCTGCCCGGCGGGCGCCCGTCGAGGATCCGCGAGTAGTTCTCGATCCCCGAGCAGAAGCCGACCTCGCGCAGCATCTCCATGTCGTACTGGGTCCGCTGGCGCAGCCGATGGGCCTCGAGCTGCTTGCCTTCGGACTCGAGTTCGCCGCAGCGCTCGTTCAGCTCCGCGGCCGATCTCCTCGACGCCCGCCTCGATCGTGCCCTCTTTGACGTTGTAGTGGGTCGCCGGCCAGATCGCCACATGCTCGAGGTCATCGGCGATCAGCTCGCCGGTCAGCGGGTCGAAGTGCTGCAGCCGCTCGACCTCGTCGCCGAACAGGGTCGCCCGGAAGGCCGTCTCGGCGTAGGCGGGGAACACCTCCAGCGTCTCCCCCCGCACGCGGAAGGTGCCCCGCGAGAGCACCTTGTCGTTGCGGGTGTACTGGATCGAGACCAGTTTCCGCAGCAGCTCGTCGCGGTCGATCATCTCGCCGCGCTTGAGGATCTGCATGTTCATCTCGTACGTCTCCGGCGAGCCGAGGCCGTAGATGCAGGAGACCGAGGCGACGACGATCACGTCGCGGCGGGCGAACACCGCGGCCGTCGCCGCGTGGCGCAGCCGGTCGACCTCCTGGTTGATCGCCGAGTCCTTCTCGATGTAGAGGTCGCGGCTCGGGACGTAGGCCTCGGGCTGGTAGTAGTCGTAGTAGGAGACGAAGTACTCGACCGCGTTGTCCGGGAAGAAGGTCCGGAACTCGTTGCAGAGCTGCGCCGCCAGCGTCTTGTTGTGGGCGATCACCAGCGTCGGGCGCTGGACCGCCTCGATCACGCCCGCCATCGTCATCGTCTTGCCCGTGCCCGGTCGCGCCGAGCAGCGTCTGGTAGCGTTCGCCCGCCACGATCCCTTCGGCGATCGACTCGATCGCCTTCGGCTGGTCGGCGGTCGGCGTGAAGACGGAGTCGAGCTTGAAGTCGGGCATCGGTTACCGTAGCGACTGACGGTAGCCGACCCGTGCGGCTACTCGCAGGCCCGAGCTCCCGTGGGTAGGTTTCGCGGTATTCCTGCTGGGCCGCGCAGCACCCGCTGGACGTATTCGCGCGTCTCCGGGAAGGGGATCGCCGCAGACCGTCAGCTGCCCGCCCTTTGCCTCGGCGCTTCGGCCACCCAGCGATCGACGTTCGCCAGGCCGCCGTTGTAGGCCGCCACCGCCAGCATCTCGTTGCCGTCGTAGTGGTCGAGCAGATAGCGCAGGTAGTAGCTGCCGTAGGCGACGTTGATGCTCGGCGTCGCCAGGTCGCTCGCCGTGAAGCGACTGCCGCCCGAGAGGTGCGCGAGGTAGTAGGCCGTCGCGGGCAGGATCTGCATCAGCCCCTCCGCGCCGGCCGAGGAGGGCCGCGGTTCGAATTTGGTCTCCGCGTAGATGACCGCCGGCGATCAGCGCCGGGTCGAGGTGCTTGGCCGTCGCCTGTTCGCGGATGATCGAGGCGTCGCTGCAGCGGCAGCGCGTTGTGGCGCACCGCTGTGCTGCAGGGCGGAGACGAGCAGACCGCCCACCGGCAACGCCACCGCGGCCAGGGCGATGATCGTCCCGAGCGTCCGCCGGGCTCATCCTCCTAGCTTGCCAAGCACCGCCGACAGCTGCGCCTCCAGCTCCTCGACGGTGCCGTCGTTGCGGACCACATAGCGTCGCGCGTGCCGCCTTCTCCTCCTGTGAGAGCTGGCGTGCGGCGCGCTCGTCGACCACCTCATGGCCGCGCGCGGCGGCCCGCTCGCGCGCGCAGCTCCTCATCTGCGACCACCGCGATCGTCGCGTCATAGAGCTCGCCCATGCCCGCCTCGAACAGCAGCGGCGTCTCCACCACCGCCGCCGGCGGCGCCGGGTCCCGCGCCCGCGCTCGCTCGAGCCATGCGGCCACGCGCGCGCCGACGAGCGGCCAGATCAGCCCCTCCAGCCAGGCCCGGTCCGCGTCGGTCGCGAAGGCCCGCTCGCGCGAGCGCCGCACGATCGACGACCCCGCCGGGCGCGACGTCCGTCGCCGAAGCGCGCGACCACCGCGTCGCGCAGCTCGTCGCCCTCGTAGAGCTCGTGCACGACCGCGTCGCTCGAGATCACCTCGGCACCCAGTCGCTCCAGCGCCCCAGCGCCGTCGACTTGCCGGCGCCCATTCCACCCGTCAGGCCGACGAACGGGACGGACGCGCCGGCACGGCGTCAGTTGCGGCTCGCGGTCTCAGTCCTGCGGGGCGGGCTCGGCGGCGGGGGCCGCCTCGTCCTGCGGCGGCTGCGTCGGCCTCTGCCGCCGGGGCTGCCTCAGCAGCGGGCTCCTCGGCGGGGCCTGCGCTCGCGGGCTCCTGCGGCGGCAGCGCTCGGCGCTGGCTCCTCGGCGGCGGCGTCCTCGACGGCCGCCTCGGCGGCGGGCGTCTCGACGGCTGCCTCGCGCCGCGGGTGCTCGGCGAGCGTCTCCGTCACCCGCCGGCTCGCCGTCGTCCTCGCCGCGTCCTCGGCGCCGCCGCGGGCGCGACACGGGAAGGATCTGGTCCTCGACGCGCTTGGCCGACAGCGAAAGGCGGCGGCGCTCGGAGTCGATCTCGAGGATCTTCACGCGGATCTCATCGCCCGGGTGGACGATCTCGCGCGGGCTCTCGACGTGGTGCGGCGCAAGCTCTGAGATGTGGACGAGGCCCTCGACGCCGTCGAGGATCTCGACGAAGGCGCCGAAGGTGACCACCTTGGTGACCTTGCCGGCGAGCTCGTCACCGACGGTGTAGGTGTCGACGATCCGCTGCCAGGGGTCCTCCTGGGTCTGCTTGAGACCCAGCGAGATGCGCTGGCGGTCGCGGTCGATGTCCAGCACCTTGACCTTGACCGTGTCGCCGATGGCCAGGATCTCGCTCGGGTGGTTGACGTGCGACCAGGAAAGCTCGGAGATGTGGATCAGGCCGTCGATGCCGTCGAGGTCGACGAAGGCGCCGAAGTCGACGATGTTCGAGATCTGCCCCTCGACGACCAGTCCGGGCTGCAGCCGGTCGAGGATCTGCTGGCGAACCTCCTTGCGCTCCTCCTCGAGGACGGCGCGGCGCGAGAGGACGACGTTGTTGCGCGAGCGGTTGAGCTCGATGACCTTGGTCTCGATCTTCGTGCCCATGTACTCGTCGAGGTTCGGCACGCGGCGGATGTCAACCAGCGAGGCCGGCAGGAAGCCGCGGACGCCCAGGTCGATGATCAGCCCGCCCTTGACGACCTCGATCACGGTGCCCTCGACCGGCTCACCGGACTCGGCGGCCGTTTCGATGCGCCGCCAGGCCTTCTCGAAGCGCGCCCGCTTCTTGGACATGATCAGGCGACCGTCCTGGTCCTCCTTGGTCATGACGATCGCATCGACCTCCTCGCCGAGGTGAACCTCGTCGTTGGGGTCGACCGACTTGCGGATCGACAGCTCGTTCGCCGGGATGACGCCCTCGGACTTGTAGCCGATGTCAACGAGCACCTCGTCCTTGTCGATCCGGACGACGTGGCCCGTGACGACCTCGCCCTCCTCGATCGCTCGGAAGGTCGCGTCGTAATTGGGAACGATCTGGCCGTCCACTTCGAGAAGCAGGCCATTTGACCCGTCCACGACGCGGGCCCCAGGATGATCCATCACAGTTTGCACCGGCCGAAGCGTAGCGCAGCCGTATCATTGCCGGGCACATGCCTGTTCGAGCGACGAAGCGGGGCGCCGACCGGACGCCCCTGGAGCGCGACTGTGACGTACTGATCTGCGGCGCCAGCTTCGCCGGCCTGGCGGTCGCCAGCGAGCTCGCGGGCTCGCGGCGCCAGGGTGCTGATGATCGACCGCTACGAGATCGGCGAGCGCCAGACCTCGGCGTGCGCGATGCCGACGCAGTGGCTGGAGCGCAATGGAGCTGACGGACTCGCTTCCGCCAGGAGTTCGACGAGCTCGTCGTCCACACGCCCTACCGCACCTCGCGCTGGGCGCTGCCATGGTCCTTCTCCACCTTCGACTACCGCGAGCTCTGCGCGCTGATGTGGGATCAGCGCGGCCGAGGAGAACATCGAGTTCGAGACCGCGACCGTCACCGGCCGCCGCGGCCAGACGGTCGCGACCGACCGCGGCGAGCTCGAGGCTCCGCTGGTGATCGACGCGCTCGGCTGGCGGCGGGTGCTCTCCAACGCCACTCCGATCCAGCCACCCGAGGCGCGTCTCTCACGCGGCCTGGAGGTCCATCCTGCAGGGGCAGGGCAACGAGATGGAGCTGTGGCTCGACGCCGGCTACATCCGCGCCGGCTACGGCTGGAGCTTCCCCGCACGCGACGAGATGAGGGTCGGGATCGGCTCCTTCTGGCCCTCCCACCACGTCAAGGAGCCGACCGTCAGGCTGGCCGAGGACCTGGGCATGCCGGCCGAGGGCTACCAGGGCAACTGGATCCCCCATCAGCTGCGCCGCGCCGTCGAGGACGGCATCTTCTTCGCCGGGGACTCCGCGGGGCACTGCCTGCCGCTGACGGCCGAGGGCATCAGGACGGCGATCTACTTCGGCCTGGCCTGCGGACGTGAGCTGAGGGCCGTCCTCGAGGGCCGCCAGACGCGCGCCCAGGCGCTGTCGCGCTACGGCGCGTTCTCCGACGCACACGAGCGCAAATTCCGCTGGCTGCTGAACGTGCAGCGGGGAATCGGGCAGATCAACCCGACCAGAGCGGCGACTGCGGTCGTACACGCCTTCGAGAACCGCCGCCTGTCGCAGTGGGCCTTCAACCACTACCTGGCAATCGCCCCGCCCTCATTTGTCGGTGCGGGCCCTGGCGGGCCCAGCACCCCGACCAGGCGACGGATCCCCTCCTCGATGGCCGGCTCGGCAAGGTTGGCGTAGCCCTCCGGGCCGCATGAGGGTTTTTCTCGCAGGCGCCACCGGGGTGATCGGCCGCCGGCTCCTACCGATGCTGATCGCCCGCGGGCACGACGTGACCGGCATGACCCGCAGCTCGGAGCGGGCGGAGTGGCTTCGCTCGCTCCGGGCGCGCGCCGTGATTCTCGACGCACTCGACGAGCATGCCGTCGTCGCAGCCGTCGGCGAGGCCGAGCCGGAGGCCGTGATCCACCAGCTCACCTCGATCCCCCAGCGGCTCGACCCGCACTCAATCGAGCGCGACTTCCAGGCCAACGACCGTCTGCGCTCCGAGGGCACCAGGATCCTCGTCGCGGCCGCACAGGCGGCTGGAGCCGAGCGAATCCTGGCCCAGTCGGTCGCCTTCTCCTACGCCCCTGGGCCACCCGGCACGATCCACAGCGAGAGCGATCCGCTCCTCGGCGGCGAGAACGCGCCGGCCGGCTTTCGCCGCTCGGCTGAATCGCTGCGAGCACTTGAGCGCCAGGTCCTCGGGGCCGGCGGGCTCGTCCTGCGCTACGGCTACTTCTATGGCCCGGGAACCGCGATCAGCTCGAGTGGCTCGATGGGCCAGGACGTGTCCCGCCGGCGCCTGCCGGTGATCGGCGGCGGAGCGGGCGTCTGGTCGCTGATCCACATCGACGACGCGGCCACAGCCACGCTGGCAGCCCTCAGCCGCGGCGACAGCGGGGCCTACAACATCGTCGACGACGAGCCCGCCCCGGTCGCACAGTGGATTCCCGCCCTGGCGGCGGCCCTCGGCGCCAAGCCGCCGCGGCGGGTACCCGCCCTTGTCGCCAGGCCGCTGGCGGGCGCCTACGGCGTGCACACCATGACCCGCGGGCAGGGCGCCAGCAACGCCAAGGCCCGGCGTGAGCTGGGCTGGGCACCGGCTCAACCCTCCTGGCGCAGCGGATTCACAGAGGCGCTCGGCTAGCGCGGCCGGCGCTACTTGCGCACGACCAGCAGGACCCCGCTCACCAACAGCACCAGCCCCAGGATCCGCCCCGGGCCGATCGAGGTCTTGGTGATTCCGAGCAGCCCGAAGCGATCGATCACGACCGAGATCACCACCTGGCCGGTGATCACCACGGCCGTCAGCCCGCTGGCGCCCAGCGTGCGGACCGCTTCGAGCGCGACGAACACGTAGACGGCACCCAGCAGCCCTCCGATGAGGGCCCACCCGGGCACTTCACCCAATTTCGCGAAGCTCCCAAGGCCGCCACGCAGGATGAACGAGATCGAGACCAGTGCAAAGGTTCCGACCAGGAACGAGAAGCTGGCCGCCTGGATCGCTCCGATCGACTTGCCCAGCCGCGAGTTGATCGGCGCCTGCATCCCGACCAGGCAGCCCGCCGCCACGCCGAGCAGGACGGCAAGGCTGCGGCTCACTTGGCCTCCAGCCAGTTGGCTCCGTGGCCGATGTCGACCCCCATCGGCGGCTCGCGCGGCTCCCACACCGCGACCATCTCGCGCTCGATCAGCTCGCGCGCGGCGACGATCTCATCCGGCGGTCCTTCGAACAAGAGCTCGTCGTGAATCGTCAACAGCAGCTTGGTCTGGAGGCCCGACTCTTCAAGCGCGGCGTGCGTGCGGACCATCGCGAGCTTGATGATGTCGGCCGCCGTCCCCTGGATCACGGTGTTGACCGCCAGCCGCTCGCCCAGCGTCCGCACCTGGTAGTTGCGGGCCTGCAACTCGGGAATCTGGCGGCGACGGCCCCAGATCGTCTTGACGTAGCCCTGCTCCTTGGCCTGCTCGATCGTCGCGGCCATGAACTCCGCGACGCGTGGGAAGCGCTCGAGGTAGGCGTCGATGAACTCCTTGGCCTCCTCGCGGGGGATGTTCAGCCTGTCGGCAAGGCCATAGTCGGAGAGCCCATAGACAATTCCGTAGTTGATCATCTTGGCCTTCGATCGCATGCCGGCGTCGATCTCTCCCGCCTCGACACCGAAGACCCGCGAGGCGGTCGCGGTGTGCACGTCCTCGCCGCGTTTGAAGATCTCCATCAGGGCGTCCTCGCCGGCGGCCTGGGCGAGCACCCGCAACTCGATCTGGGAGTAGTCGGCGGAGATCAGGATCGCCCCCTCCTCAGCCTCGAAGCAGCCCCGTATCTCGCGCCCCAGAGCCGTTCGCACGGGCACGTTCTGCATGTTCGGGTTGGTGCTCGAGAGGCGTCCGGTCTGTGCCACGGCCTGCAGGAACGTGGTGTGAATCCGCGAGCGATCGTCGACCATCTCCGGCAGCACGTCGAGGTAGGTCTTGATCAGCGTGGAGAGCTCGCGCCAGCGCTCTATCCGCGGCACGATCTCGTGCTCCTCGCGGATCGCCTGCAGCACCCGGGCATCGGTCGAGAAGCCCGTCTTGCCGCGACGCTTGCGCGACAGGCCCAGACGCTCGAACAGAATCTCGCCGAGCTGCTGCGGCGAGCCGATCGTGAACTCCGTGCCCGCCAGCTGGAAGATCTCGCGTTCGAGCGCATCGATCTCGGCCCGGACACGGGTCGTGATCTCCGCCAGACGCTCCAGGTTCAGTCGCACGCCCGAGCAGCTCGAGCTCGCGTAGTACCCGGACCAGCGGAAGCTCGATCTCCTCCATCACGGCCTCGAGGCCGCGCTCGGCGATCTGCTCGCGCTGCCAGTCGGCCAGAGCCCCCAGCATGACCGCCTCCGCGGCCAGCGGATCCTCGAGATCGCTGGCCAGGCCGCGCTCCTCGCACAGCTCGGCGAAGGGATAGCCGCGCCGGGCCGGCTCGAGCAGGTAGGCGCCGAGCAGCGTGTCGTGAACCAGCCGCTCGGGTACGACCCGCAGGGCCTTGGCGTCGTGGGCGACGACCCCCCTGCCCGCACATGCGGCCACGACCTCCTCCGGTCCGGAGCACTCGCCGGCCAGCACCTGCCCGTCGGCGGCCGCGGCGAATCGCCACGCGGGGCCTTCTGCGAACAACTCGCCCTCGGGCGCCTCGGCTGCCGCCACCACCACGCAGATCTCCTTGCCCTCGCCGGCCAGCCGTGAGATCTCGGCCGGTGAGCCGGCGCGCATCCTGGCCGTGAGCGTGACCTCGCTGGTGGACGGCGGGGCCGCGACATCCGGGTCGCCCAACGCCTCCTCGAGGCGGCGCAGCGGGTCCCGCAGCTCGTATTCGCGGAAGACCTCCCGCACGCGGGAGCGATCGGGCTCGCGGGCCGCCTCGACGGAGATGTCGAGATCCACCTCCAGATCGCGCTTCACGGTCGCAAGCTCACGCGACATGCGAGCGTCATCGGCGAACTCGACGAGGTTCGCTTTGCGCTTGGGTCCTTTGATCTGATCGACGTTCGCCAGCACCTCCTCGAGCGTCCCGAAGCTCTGCAGCAGCTCGCTGGCCGTCTTGTCGCCGATGCCCGGGATCCCGGGGATGTTGTCCGAGGTGTCGCCCTTCAGCCCGTAGAAGTCGGGGATCGACTCGGGGGGGATGCCGTAACGGTCGATCACGGCCTGACGGTCATAGATCTTGGTGTCCGTGATCCCGCGGGCGGTCGCCATCACCTTGATCAGGCCGCGCTCGTCGATCAGCTGGAAGACGTCGCGGTCGCCGGTCACGATCATCACCTCGACGGGAGGATCGGCGTGGATCGCCCGCTCCGCGATCGAGGCGATCACATCGTCGGCCTCGTAGCCCTCGAGGCGCACGTTGCTGTAGCCGAACGCCTCGACCAGCGGTTCCATCGCCGGCCACTGCTGCTTGAGCAGGTCGGGCCGGGAGCGACGGGAGGCCTTGTAGTCGGCGAACAGCTCGTTGCGACCCGAGGTACCGGCATCCCAGGCGACGACGGTCGGGCAGACGCCGTACTCGGTGACGATCTTCACGAGCATCGAGGCGAACCCGAAGATCGCGTTCGTCGGGACGCCCGTCGAGGTGGCGATCGACTCGGGCAGCGCGAAGAAGGCCCGGTAGACCAGGCTCGGGCCGTCGATCAGGAACAGGCGGCGGGACACGTGCGTCACTCTACGTATCCTCGCGAAGCGGATACCTCCTAACATCCCCTGCCGCCAACCATCGAGGAGCACAGCAAGTGAGCGCCACACCGAGCGCGCAGTACCGCCTGACGATCCGCATCAAGCTCGACGACATCCCGGGCGTGCTCGGGCACGTCACGAGCGCCATCGGCGAGGCCGGCGGGCTCGTCGGCGCCGTCGACGTCGTCGAGACGGAAGCCGGCCACAGCCTGCGCGACGTGATGGTCGACGCCTCCGGGCGCGAGCACTGGGAGCGGATCCTCGAGGCGATCGGCGCGGTCGAGGGAGCCGAGGTCATCGACACGACCGACCGCACCTTCCTGATCCATGTCGGCGGCAAGATCGAACAGGCCAACAAGCACCCCCTGAAGACCCGTGACGACCTCTCGATGGCCTACACGCCCGGCGTCGCCCGGGTCTGCCTGGCGATCGCCGACGATGAAGACAAGGCCTTCCAGTACACGATCAAGCGCAACACGGTTGCCGTCGTCTCCGACGGCACCGCCGTTCTCGGTCTGGGCGACATCGGCCCGCGCGCCGCGATGCCGGTGATGGAGGGCAAGTGCTGCCTGTTCAAGGAGTTCGCCGGCGTGGATGCGTTCCCGATCTGCCTCGAGACGACCGACACCGAGGAGATCATCCGCACCGTCAAGCTGATCGCGCCCGGCTTCGGCGGCATCAACCTCGAGGACATTTCGGCGCCGCGCTGCTTCGAGATCGAGGAGCGCCTGCAGGAGGAGCTCGACATCCCGGTCTTCCACGACGACCAGCACGGCACCGCGGTCGTCGTGCTTGCCGGCGTGCTCAACGCCTGCAAGCTCACGGGACGCAACATCGAGGACCTCAACGTGCTCGTGATCGGCCTCGGGGCGGCGGGCATCGCCGTCACCAAGATCCTCCTGGCCGCCGGCGTCACAAAGGTGATCGGCGTCGATTCCCGGGGTGCGCTGCACGTCAAGCGCGAGGACTACCTGGACGCCAGCATGAACAGCGTCAAGCGCTGGTTTGCCGAGGTCACCAACCCCGAGTGCCGCTCGGGTGCGCCGGCCGATGTGATCGACGGCGCCGACCTGCTGATCGGGGTCTCCGGAGCCCGCGTGATGCCGGCCGAGGCGCTGGCCCGGATGAACCGCGACGCGATGGTCTTCGCGATGGCCAACCCCAACCCCGAGGTCAACCCGGAGGAGGCCGCCCCGTACGTTCGGATCATGGCCACCGGACGCTCGGACTACCCCAACCAGATCAACAACGTGCTCTGCTTCCCGGGGATCTTCCGGGGCGCCTTCGATGTGCGCGCACGCTCGATCACGGAGGACATGAAGATGGCCGCCGCGCGTGCGATCGCCGGAATCGTGGACGAGAGCGAGTTGCGCGAGGACTACATCATCCCGTCGGTCTTCAACCGCGATGTGGCCCCCGCCGTGGCTGCGGCGGTCGCGGAGCAGGCGCGCACGGCCGGGCAGGCCATGGCCGGCCAGGAGGTCGGCTACGCGACAGGTGACACACATGCACCCGGGCCCGTCGCCCAGGTGGGGGACGGCCGCTGATGCGCGCCGGCGAATGAGCGAGCGACGGGTCACCGTCACAGGAGCGACCGGGCTGCTCGGCCCGCGTCTGGTGAAAGAGCTGCAGGCGGGCGGCTGGCAGGTCACGGTCCTCAGCCGCAACCCCGATCGAGCGAAGGTCAAGCTACCGGGCGTCGAGGCCCACGCGTGGGATTTGATGAGCGAC
Organism: uncultured Solirubrobacteraceae bacterium; assembly: GCA_963744035.1. Lineage (GTDB taxonomy): Bacteria > Actinomycetota > Thermoleophilia > Solirubrobacterales > Solirubrobacteraceae > Palsa-744. Next base: position 191,023 of record CAVURZ010000005.1, read on the forward strand.
CCCGCCCCTGTGGCGGCGCTGGAGGGTCGTGAGGCGGTCGTGCATCTCGCCGGGGAGCCGGTGGCCCAGCGCTGGAGCGACTCCGCCAAGCGGGCGATCCGCGAGAGCCGGGTGGTGGGCACCGAGCATCTGCTCGAGGGGCTGCGCGGAACCTCAGAGCGCGCCCGGGGTGCTGATCAGCTCCTCGGCGACGGGCTACTACGGCCCGCACGGCCCCGAGCCGCTTGACGAGGAGGCTCCCCCCGGGGAGGACTTCCTGGCCGAGATCTGCGTCGCCTGGGAGGCCGTCGCCGAGCGCGCCGTGGAGCTCGGCATGCGGGTCCTGCGGGTGCGCACCGGAGTGGTCCTCGACAGCAGCGGAGGGGCGCTCGAGAAGATGCTTCCGCCCTTCAAGCTGGGCGTCGGAGGACCCGTCGCCGGCGGCCGGCAGTACATGCCGTGGGTGCATGCCGAGGACGTTGTGGGAATCATGACCAGCGCCCTGCAGGACGAGCGCTGGAGCGGAGCCGTGAACGCAACCGCGCCCGTTCCGGTGACCAACGGCGCGTTCTCCAAGGCGCTCGGACGGGCACTTCATCGTCCGGCCTTCCTGCCCGTGCCCGGCGCCGCACTGAAAGCGCTCTACGGGGAGATGTCGGAGATCATCACCTCGGGCGCCCGGGTCGTCCCCGCCAGGGCGCTGATGCTCGGCTACTCCTTCCGCCACCCGGACCTCGACGAGGCCCTGCGCTCGGCGCTCAGCGGCTGACGCCGCTTCCGGCCAGCTCGCGTCGGGGCTCGCCCCCGCCGCCGGGGCCGTTGTCGGTCTCGATGATCACTCGGCAGGGCCTGCGGCTCAGCAGATAGGAGGCGGTCGGGCCGATCCCCTTCTCGCCGGCGGGCGCATGGATGGCCGACCAGTAGATGACGTCCGAGGCGACCCGCTCGGCTTCCTCCACCAGGGCCGAGCCCGGGTTTCGGGTGCGGATCAGGCCGGTGCGGATCTTGATTCCCGAGCGGCGCGCCTGAATGCGGGCGCTCTCGAGCACCGAGCGCCCGTGGGCCTCCTCTTCCTCCAGGCCCGCCTCGAGCGAGAGCTGGCTGGGAACGGGCAGCACATAGATCGCATAGACGACCCCGTCTTCGCCGATCAGCTTCGCGGCGCTGGAGAGGGCCGAGGCGCTCACGTCGTCGCCGAAGATCGGCACCAGGGCCGTGCGGTACTCGAGCTCCTCGAAGTCCGGCGGTCGCTCCGGTCGGGCGATCTTGTAGGACAGGCGCGGATCGAGGCCCTGCCGGCGGCGATAGACGAAGTAGCCGATCATGCCGAACACCATCCACGGGATGCCGATCGTGCGGGCCTCGCTGTGCAGCACCACCACCGCGATCCACGCGGCGAACGTGCCGATCCCCCCGAGGACCGCCGTGATCGGGATGCTCGATCCTCGGATCATCACGTTCCAGGGCATCCGGTAGGGCCGCTCCTGGTCGGGCTGCTTTATGCGCAATGCGACCACGGAGACATGCGCCGTCGTGAACGACAGCATCGCCCCGAACGAGTAGAGGTTGCCCAGCAGGGCGGTCTGTCCCGGCAGGATCAACAGCCCCGCAAGGATCGAATAGACGACGATCGTGAACCAGGGCGTCCTGTAGCGCGGGTGCAGCTGCGAGAAGATCGAGGGCAGCTGGCGGTGCTCTGAGAGCGACCAGGACAGGCGCGAGATACCGATCAGCCCGGCGTTCGTCGCGATGAACAGAATCGTCGCCGCCAGCACCCCCACGTAATAGGTCGCCAGTTTCAGCGAGACCCCGTGCAGTCCCAGCTGCGAGATGATTCCCAGGACCGGGTCGTTTTCGTAATGCCCGCCCAGCGCCGTCGCATAGCCGGGGTGGTGAAAGGTTTCCTGCAGCGCCGCGCTGTAGCCCACGCCGTGGTGGATGACCGGCAGTGCGGAGAGGGCCACGACCGAGATGCCCGCATAGACCCCCAGCACGGCGATCAGCACGAGGTTGACCGCCTTCGGGACGTCGTGGCCGGGGTCCTTGGCCTCCTCGGCCATGTTCGAGACCGTCTCGATCCCGGTGTAGGCGACCATCGCCACCGACAGGGCGAAGATCAACTGTTCCCAGCTGGGTGCCACTCCCAGGTGGACCTGGTCGATCAGCAGCGAGGGGTTCAGGACGAGCGCGAAGCCGACGATCACCAGCACCACCTGGGTCATCAGGTCGGTGACCGCCAGGATCAGGTTGAGCTTGGCCGACTCCCCCAGGCCGCGGATGTTCAGCGCCGCCAGGGCGATGATCGTCAGGATGCCGCCGATGATGTCCCCGGGGTTGTGGGTCAGGGCCGGGAAGAACGCGCCCAGGTAATGCGGCACGAAGAACGCCGAGATGGCGATCGTGATGATGTAGTCCAGGCTCAGTGCCCAGCCGGCGAAGAACGAGACGATGTCGTTGAAGGCATGGCGCGCGAACGAGGATGAGCCGCCGGCCTCGGGGAACATCGCCGCGCCCTCGGCGTAGGTCTTGGCCGTCAGCACGAACAGCCCGCCGGCGAACAGGAAAACGACCGGCGTCAGGCCCAGGGCGTGGGCGGCCACCAGCCCGAGGGCGTAGTAGATCGATGAGCCCACGTTTCCGTAGGCCGTTGCGAACAGCCCCGGGACGCCGACGGATCGGCGCAGGCCGTGCTCGGATAGGCGCGCCATTGTCAGGAGACGGTAGCCCTCCGCCCGTCAAGATCGTGTCAAGAAGGCTCCGCCCGGGATCTCGAATTCGAAAAGGCCCGTCCCTCAGGGCTCCTGGGCGCGGAAGCGGTAGCCGATTCCGGCATCGGTGCGGATGAAGGAGCGGTGCGGCTCGCGGGCCTGCAGCTTGCCCCGCAGGTTGGCGATGTGGGTGCGCAACAGCGAGGTCGCATCCGCGTGCTCCGGCCCCCAGACCTCGACCAGCAGCTGGCGGTGGGTCATCAGCAGGCCGCGGTTGCTCGCCAGGACCCGAAGCAGCGAGAACTCGATCGGCGTCAGGCGCACCTCCTCCCCATCCAGCCAGACAGCATGCGCGGCAAGGTCGATCAGCAGTCCGTCGACCTCGATCCTGGGCTCTGCCAGCTCGTGTCCGGCGCGACGCAGGGAGGCCTTCAGGCGGGCCACGAGCTCGCCCGGGCCGAATGGCTTGGTGACGTAGTCGTCGGCGCCGCTCTCGAGCGCTTCGATCTTGATCGCCTCCTCGCCCAGCGCCGACAGGACCAGAATCGGGATTTCACTCCAGGCGCGCAGCTGGCGGCAGACCTCGATGCCGTGCATGTCCGGCAGCATCAGATCGACGATCGCGGCGTGCGGCGCGGCGACGGCGGCGCGGTCGAGTGCCTCCTCCCCGCTCCCGGTCACGATCACCTCATAGGCGGCCTCACGCAGGACCAATCTCAGGGCCCGCTGGATCTGGGGGTCGTCGTCGCAGAGGAGGATCCGCTCGCCGGCCATCAGATGACCGTCTGGGCCGGCGCTTCCCGACCCGGCGTGGCGGCCGCCGGCGAGCCGCTCGCGGAAAGCGGGAACTCGATCACGAAACTGGTTCCGTGCCCCGGGCTGGACTCGACCGAGATGCGCCCGCCGTTGGCCTCGACGAAGCCCCGCGCGATCGCGAGGCCCAGGCCCGAGCCCTGATGGGTCCGAGCGGGGCCCGGCACCCGGTAGAACGGCAGAAACACGCGATCCTGCTCGGCCTCGGTGATCCCTGGACCCTGGTCGACGATCCGCACCCGCAGGCGGCCCGTGACCACCCTCGCCCTGATCGAGACGGGCTTTCCGGCGGAGAACCTCGCCGAGTTCTCGAGCACGTTGGCGAACGCCCGCTCAAGCTGAGCCGGATCGCCGCGCAGCAGCGGCAGCTCCCTGTCCACCGACAGCTGGAAGGTCCCGTTCGGCTGGCCCGTCTGCTCGGCGGCCTCATGCAGGACCTCCTCGATCGAGCAGACGGCCGCGCCGCGTTCAAGCTCCCCGGCCTGCAGCAGCGAGAGGTCGAGCACCTTCTCGATCAGCCGCCACAGGCGCGTTGCGGCGTCGACGACGACCTCGCGAACCTCGGCCACGTTCTCGGCCGCCGGTGAAACCGGGTCCAGCGTCTCGGCGGCCGTGAGGATCGCCGTGACCGGGGTCCGCAGGTCATGCGAGACGGAGCGCAGCACAGCCGTCTTGATCTCGTCGCTGCGGCGCAGGGCGTCGGTCTCGACGAGCTCCGCCTGAAGCGCCGCCCGGTGCATGGCCGCCGCCAGAATCGACTCGAGCGAGGGGACCACCCGGTTGCGCACACGGGTTCGGTCGGCCTCGGAGAGGCTGCCCGGCAGCAGCAGCACCCCCAGGCGCCCCTCGCCACCGTGCAGCTCGATCGCCACCATCCCCGCAACGGGGTCCGCCTCGCCCAGGACGATCTCGGCCTGTCCGGCGCCGATCGCCTCAGCCAGCCGTGCCGAGGCCAGCGGGAGCGCATCATCGAGCCGGTCGGCACCCAGCAGCAGCTGGGCGATCTGACTGGCCAGGTCGGCCTCACGGCGGCGCTCATCGGCCTCAAGCGCCCGCGAGCGGGCCAGCTCGGCCAGCAGGCCGACCGCGACGGCGACGGCGACGAATGCGGTCAGGCCGATCCAGTCGCGGCTGTCGGAGAGCGTGAAATGCCCGACCGGCGGAAGGTGGAAATAGGTGTAGGAGGCAACACTCAGCACCGCCGTCACGACGCCGAAGCCGAGACCCCAGAAGACCGACACGGCGACCACCACCAACAGGTAGATCGGGCTCAGCGAATCGACGGGGGCGACGTTCTTCAGCGGATAGATCAGGCCTGTCGCCGCGGCGACACCGGCCACCGAGACCAGCACGCCCAACAACGGCGAGGGACGGCGCGAGCGCAGCTGCAGCGAGGAGGGGCCGTACTTGGTCATCGCAGCCACATCATGGCCCGCCGGCTCAGGCAGGGGTCGCTACACGCTCGGCCGGCGTGACATTGTCCGTCTCGATGATCACCCGGCAGGGGCGCTTTGAGAGCAGATAGGTCGCCGTCGGGCCGATCCGCTTCTCCTCCAGCGAGGCATGGATCGTCGACCAGTAGATGACGTCGGCGCCGACCCGTTCGGCCTGCTCGACCAGTGCCGCGCCGGGGTTGCGGGTACGGATCAGTCCGGTGTGGATCTTGATCCCGGCACGGCGGGCCTTGATGCGGGCGCCCTCGAGCGCCGCGCGACCCTGCGCCTCCTCCTCCTCGAGGCCCTCCTCGAGGGACAGTTGGCTCGGCACGGGAAGCACGAAGACGGCGTAGACCACACCCTCTTCGCCGATCAGCTTCGATGCGGCGCCGAGTGCCGAGGCGCTGATGTCCCCGCCGAAGATCGGCACCAGGGCCGTGCGGTAGTCGAACTCGGCGAAATCCACCGGGCGGCTCGGCTGCGGCGCCCGCGTGGTCGTGCGCAGGTCCAGGCCCAGCCGGCGGCGGTAAAGGACATACACGACCATCCCCAGCGACAGCCACAGGATTCCGGCGATCGCGACCCCGATATGCAGGATCGTCACGACCACGAAGGCCAGGCCCGTGCCCATGATCCCCAGCAGCGCGAACAGCGGCAGCTCGCGTCCTTTGATCGTCAGCGTGCCGGGCCCCCGATAGGGCCGCGGCACGTCGGGCTGCTTGACCCGCAGGACGATCACCGACAGGTGGGCGATGGTGAACGAGAGCATCGCCCCGAACGCGTACATGTTGCCGAGGAATTCGGCCTGCCCGGGGATGATCGTGATGCAGGCCACGGTGCCGAACAGCAGGATCCCGATCCACGGCGTGCTGAATCGGGGATGCAGCCGCGACAGTCGATCCGGCACCTGGCGGTGCAGGCCCATCGAGTAGACCAGCCGCGAGGCGCCGATGATGCCGGCGTTGGCCGCGATGAACAGGATCGTCGCGGCCAGGATGCCGACGTAGATCTCACCGGCTGACTGCAGCGCCCCAAGGTGCAGGTGCTTGACGATCCCCAGCACCGGGTCGCCGGCAAACCCGCCATGGGCCTCGTCGGTTCCCAACAGCGTGCTGTATTTGCCGTCGGCGCCCTTGGTGACGGGCAGCGCGGAGAGCGCAACCATCGGCAGGGCCGCGTAGATCGCGAAGACGGCCGCCACCACGGCCTTGATCGCCTTGGGGATCGTCTTCGTCTCATCCCTGGCCTCCTCGGCCATGTTGGAGATCGTCTCGATGCCCGTATAGGCGATCATCCCGACCGGGATCGCGACGAGGAAGTTCTTCCACGTCGGCGCCACCCCGAGGTGGACGTTTTCGATCAGCACGTGCGGTGAGAGCACCAGCAGCATCCCGACGACCACGAGCAGCAGCTGGGTCGCCAGATCGGTGACCGCCAGCACGATGTTCAGCCCGGCCGCCTCTTTGACCCCGACGACGTTGACGACCGACAGCAGCATCACGACGCCGATGCCGAAGATGACGTCGCCCGGGCCGTGCTGCAGCGCCGGCCAGAACAGCCCGCCCAGGTAGTGCGGCACGAAGAACGCGGAGATCGCGATCGTGATCGTGTAGTTGAGCATCTGCGCCCAGGCCGCGAAGAAGGACCACAGCTCGTTGAAGGCGTGCCGGGCGAACGAGGAGGAGCCCCCGGCCTCCGGGTACATCGCCGTCGCCTCGGCGTAGGTGGCGGCCGTCAGATAGAAGATGACGCCCGTGATCAGGAAGACGATCGGGGTCAGCCCCAGCGCGTATGAGGCAACCAGACCCAGCGCGTAATAGATCGATGAGCCGACGTTCCCGTAGGCCGTCGAGAACAGCGCGCTCGTGCCGAGGACCCGCTTCAGTCCGTGTTGGCTCAGCCTTGCCATGGGCCGTGAGCGTATCGGCGCGAGCGGCCCGCCGACGCCACCGCGAGGCCCTTCGGCGCATGCAAAATCCCATTCATCACAGACGGCCGGGCAGGAACCAGCCGTATGATCCCGACGAGCCGCATTTCAGCGATCTCAGCACTCTCATGGAAACCGCCCGACGCGAAAACTACGACTCCGGCGAGGACTTCGTCCTCGAATACGGCGAGCTTCGGTTCACGTTCAACGAGGCCGACTTCTCCCAGCGCTGCGAGCAGGCCGCCCTGAAGCTCGGCTTCGTCGGCGGGCGCCTCGGGCAGGAGGAGCTGGAAGATCTCGTCAACCTCGCCGTCAACGGCGAGATCATCGACCCCGCCTCGGGCCTGGGCGAACACGTCAACGACTGCTGGCCCGAGCTGATCGGCCCCGCCGAGCGCTCCCTGGTCCACTGGCTGCGCCGCCTCGTCTTCCGCGGAGCGTGGCTGGACCAGCGCGTCAAGGAGGGCGAGCTCGGGATCACCTTTGACGAGGAGTCCGGCAGCTTCGCCTACGTCCAGCCGACCGACCCCAGCTCGATGAGCTCCGGGGAGCCGATCGAGCTGGCACCCGAGCCCTCCTGGGGCCGGGTCGCCTACCGACGCTAGGCGGCCTCGATAGCCGTTGCCCGCGGCCTTGGCGATCGCCTCGGCTCCGTCGTCCCCCACGAGCAGCTCGGGGTGCAGGGTCGCGCTCGCGGCGAGGTCCAGGGCCGGCTGAGCACCGGTCGATGGGAGCGCCACGACGGTCGTCTCGCCTCCCAGCGGCGCCGAGGCCGTCGCGATCACCGTCAGCGAACCGGCCTCACGCAGGTTGCGGGCCGCATGCCAGGGCCCGTCGAGCCGCTCCGGCCTGAATTCCGTCGAGTCCGTCGATCAGGACCAGTGCGTCACCGCCACGGGAGGCCACCCGCTTGGCGGCGTCGAGCGCGCGCTCGATCGCCTGGGCCTGTGAGTCCGAGGACGCGGCGAAGCTGAGCGCGGCCGCCGGAGCGCCGCTGCCACCCTGCCAATCGGCGATCTCCTCCGGACGGGCGCCTGCCAGCACGACGGTGACCTCAAGGCCGTCGCTCTCGCGAAGCGCCTCGAACAGGCCGTGCAGGGTCTCGGACTTGCCTGACCCTCGCGGGCCGACGATCGTCGCGCGCGTGCCCTTGCCCAGCGGAGTCAGCCATTCGATCGCCTCGAGGGTGGTGTTCTTGCCGCCGAGCGTCAGACGCTCGCTGGGCCACGCCACCGGCAGGTCCTCGTAGCGGGCGCCCTCGGAAACGGAGTCCGCCGAGGTGCCGTTGATCGTGTCGATCCGGACCAGCGACGGGTAGCGCTCGGAGCGCCGCGGGGTGCGTACCGGCCCGCTGACACGGTCGCCCGAGACGAGCTCGCAACGGCGCACCTGAGCCGCCGAGATGTAGACGTCCTCGTCCGAGGGCTCGGGCGGGTCGACCCGCAGGAACGCCGAGCCGTTGCCCAGCACCTCCACCACACCCTCGGCGGTCTTGCCGCCGGAGTCCTCATCGTCCTTGCCGGGCGCTGCCCCTCGGCGCGACCCGGGCTCCGAGCGCGCGGCCCGTGAGGCGGGCTCGCGGCCCCCTCGGCCGCGGCCGCGGCGCGATCCACCGCTCCTCCCGGAGGATGAGCCCGTGTCCTCATCGGGCTCGGCTGCGTCGAGATCCTTCTCATCGTCGGCGGCGGCCACCGGCTCATCGGCGGCGTCGTCGTCGCTCTCTGCCGAGCGTCCGCGGCGCAGGCGCGGCGGACGGCGTTTGCGGGTCCGCGGCGATGGGGTCTCATCCCCGGCCCCGTCATCGGGCGAAGCGTCCGTGGAGGCCTCGGCGTCGGCGGGTTCGCCGAGGATCGTGTTGATCAGCTCCGCCTTGCGCAGACGCCTGAAACCCTCGAGTCCCAGTTGATCGGCTATGGCGTGGAGGTCGGCAAGCGGGCTCGCCTCCAGCTCGGAGCGTTCGAGTACGGCCATTGGTTGTTCCTTCTTTCTTGGTGGTAGGGCGGTTGGCGTCCCGCCGCGTTGGTCAGCGGCCGGCACCCGTGATGCGCTCAAGCCTAGCGGCTCGGGCGGCGCGGAGAGCCCTGTGCGACCCTCGCCCCGCCCCGCCCCGCTAGTCCTCAGCCAGGCGGTCGTAGCGCAGTTCCTCACCCAGAGCCAGATCCCTGCTCGGGCTCAGCTGGCCCTCGAGCGCCGCGCGGACGAGGAGGTAGTCCGCGGCCGCGCCAACATCATGCAGGCGGAAGATGTGCCCGCCCCGCTCGACGCCGTGGGCCAGCGCCGCGAGCGTCCCGGTCCCCGCTCGCGCGGGCCCCGGCCGGTCAGGGCGCCGATGAAGTCCTTGCGCGAGACGGCCAGCAGAATCGGCCTGCCGAGCTCGTGCAGTCGAGCCAGCTGCTCGAGCAGTGCGATGGTCTGGGCGGGAGTCTTTGCGAAGTCGGGCCCCGGGTCGATGATCAGCTGCTCGGCCTCGACGCCGAGGCTGCGGGCCAGCTCGATCCGATCGGCCAGGAACGCCAGGACCTCACCTGTGATGTCGTCGTAGAGCTCGGGATCCTGCATGCGTTCGCGGGGTGCGGCGCGGGTGTGCATCAGCACCAGGGCGGCGCCGCTCTCGGCGCAGACCTCGGCCAGCCCGGGGTCGCGCAGGCCGCTCACGTCGTTGATGATGCGCGCGCCCGCACCGATTGCCGCCGCGGCAACAGCGGGCTTGTAGGTGTCGACCGAGACCAGCGCGCCCAACTCGCCGGCCAGCCGCTCGACGAGCGGCACCACGCGCTCGAGCTCCTGCTCGACCGCGACCGGCGGGCGTCCCGTGGAGGCCGACTCGCCGCCGACGTCGAGAATGTCCGCCCCGTCGGCGAGCAGCCGGCGCGCGAGCGCCACCTGCGCATCCAGCGTGGAGTGCATTCCGCCGTCGCTGAAGGAGTCCGGCGAGGCGTTGACGATCCCCATCAGCAGCGGCCGGGCGCCCAGCTCGAGCGTCAGATCGCAGGCCCGCAGGCGATGGCGTGGGGCGCTCAGGGGGAACCGCCGTCGAGGGCTGTTCGCAGCGGCTCCGACGGCTCGCGGCGCGATGCCCTCGGCCCGCGCCTCGCTCGCAAACGCCTCAAGCTCGCTGTTCAGCCGTTGCTCGCTCCAGTGAAGCTCTCGGGCCAGGACATCGCCGACCCGACGCACGGCTCCTCGCGGCCCGCCGTGCTCGCCCGCGCCGTCCCCCGTCAGCTCGCGGGCCGCCAGCAGACCGAGCCTGGTCCTTCTGAGCAGCGCATCGCCGATGCTGCGTGCCTGCTCGCGGCGCGCAGCGATGGCGACCTCGGCCAGCAGGTCCGGTGAGCCCGCGACGATCGGCTGCGCCAGCTCGCCCCGTTCCGCCGCCAGCGTCAGCACCTCGTGGGCGCCGTGGCCGTAGCGGCCGGCAAGAGCCGCGTATGCCTCGGTCGGCGACACCCTCGACGCGAGGCAGGCTGTCCGGGCTGACGGCCTGACCGAGCGGGATTTCATGGGTGCGGCAGGCCGCCTCTCGGGCTTCGCGCTCGACCAGGCGATCGACGGTCATCTTGGCCATCCTGCGCCAGGTCGTGAGCTTCCCGCCGGTGATCGTGATCATCCCGGAGGAGGTCTCATACAGCTCGGCCTTGCGCGAGATGTCGACGGACTTCTTCGGGTCGCCCGTCGAGATCAGCGGGCGGACGCCGGCGAAGGCACCGGTCAGGTGCTCGGCGCCCAACTCGGTACCGAAGAAGCTGTTGACCGCCTCGAGCAGATAGTCGATGTCCTCGCTTGCAGGGCCGACGTGCTCGAGGGCGCCCTCGTAGTCGTTGTCGGTCGTGCCGATCAGCGTGTGCCCGAGCCACGGCAGCGCGAAGATCGACCGGCCGGAGCCCGCCGGCACGATCGCGCCGCCGACCAGGGGCAGGTCCTCTTTGGAGAGCGTGATGTGCGTCCCGCGGCTGGGGCGGATACGAGGCAGCTCCGCCTCGATGGCGAGCTCCTGCGGGCGCAGCTGATCGGCCCATACGCCGGTGGCATTCACGACGTTCGCGGCCCGCAGGTCGAAGTGCTCCCCGCTCTCGAGGTCATGGACATGGACGCCGTTGGTGTGGCCCTCGGTCTCCAGCAGCCCGGTCACGTCGAGGCGATTGGCGCAGACCGCGCCGAAGCGCTCGGCCTCACCAAGCACCGTCAGGACCAGGCGGGCGTCATCTGTCTGGCAGTCATAGAACAGGTAGCCGCTCGTCGGCTCGCGTCCCGCCAGGGCGGGCAGCAGCTCGAGCACCTCCTCGCCGCTGATCACACGGTGGCGATCGGGGCTCCAGGACTCCGCCGCCTCCCCGTCGGCGCCGTTCGGTGCGCCGTCGGCCTGCGCCTTCTCCGATCGTGCCCGGCGGGCCCGTCGCGAGCGCAGCCGGTCGCGGTCGACGGACATGACGTCATAGAGGTTCAGCCCGACCCCGACCAGCCTGTCCGGGCGAGCCCCGTCGAAGGCCGGCACGACCAGCGGCAGCGGCCGCACCAGGTGCGGAGCCAGGGCGACCATCAGCTGGCGCTCGAGCAGCGCCTCCCGGACCAGGCCGAGATCGAAGTTCTGCAGGTAGCGAAGACCGCCGTGGACGAGCTTGCTGGAGCGGCTGGAGGTGCCCGAGGCGTAGTCGGCGCGCTCGACCAGCGCGACGCTGTATCCCCGCGAGGCGGCGTCCAGCGCCACGCCCGCGCCCGTGATCCCGCCGCCGACGACGACGAGGTCGAACTCGTCCGCGCGAGTGCGGCAATGGCCTGGCTGCGCTCGATCACCCGGGCAGTCTCGCAGAGCTACCGACCGTTGCCAGCCCCGCCGGCGGAGCTCAGATGTTGGCCAGCTCGGCCGTGATCTCGGAGACCGCGGACTTGGCGTCGCCGAACAGCATCTCGGTCTTCGGGTCGTAGTAGAGCTCGTTTTCGATGCCCGCGAAGCCGGGGTTCATCGAACGCTTGATGACGATCACCGAATGACTGTCGTTGACTTCCAGGATCGGCATGCCGTAGATCGGCGAGGAGGGCGTGTTCTTGGCGGCCGGGTTGGTGACGTCGTTGGCACCGATCACCAGTGAGACGTCCGTCCGCTGGAACTCGGGGTTGGCCTCCTCCATCTCCTTGAGCTGGTCATAGGGCACGTCGGCCTCGGCCAGAAGGACGTTCATATGGCCCGGCATCCGCCCGGCCACGGGATGGATCGCATAGCTCACCTCGACCTGGCGTTTCTCGAGCTCCTTGGTCAGCTCGCGGACGGCGTGCTGGGCCTGTGCCACAGCCATGCCATAGCCGGGGACGATCACCACGCGGTTGGCATAGGCCAGCTGGATCGCAGCGTCCGCGGCGCGTGGTCGAGCGGACCGTGCCGGCATGCTCACCGGCGCCGCTGGCGCCCTCGACGGCGCCGCCGCCGCCGAAGCCTCCGGCGATGATCGACGGGATCGAGCGGTTCATGGCGGTCGCCATCAGGTTCGTAAGGATCGTGCCGGAGGCACCGACGATCATGCCCGCGACGATCAGCGCCGGGTTGTTCAACGCGATCCCCGTCGCCGCCGCGGAGAGGCCGGTGAAGGCGTTGAGCAGCGAGATCACGACCGGCATGTCGGCGCCGCCGATCGGCAGCACGACCGCGTTTCCGAGCAGCGCCGCGCACAGCAGCATGCCGATGAACAGCAGTTCGGAATGCTCGCCGGCGACCATGGCGACGCCGGCCGCCAGGGCGAGCACGAGCAGCAGCAGGTTGACGAACTGCTGGCGCCGGCCGAGGCTGATCGGGCGCCCGGGGATAATTTCCTGGAGCTTGCCGAAGGCGATGTTCGAGCCCCAGAAGGAGACCGAGCCGACGATGGCCGCGAAGAGCGGAGAAGATCGCGACGTAGGTGGGCAGCCGGCCGGTGTCGTCAGCGAGGAAAAGCCGTCGCCACGTGGACGGTGTGACCACCGTAGGTTGAGCCGTGGCGGCGGAACTCCGACCAGGAGATCAGGAACACGGCGCCGCCGCCGACGCCGTTGAACAGCGCCACCATCTGCGGCATCGCGGTCATCTTCACCTTGCGCGCCGCGGGCACACCGACGGCGGTCCCGATCGCCACACCGATCACGATCAGGCCCCAGTTGCCCTCGCTCGGGGTTCAGCAGCGTCGCGATCACGGCGATCGCCATGCCGACCGCGGCGATCCTGTTGCCGCGCACGGCGGTGGTCGGCCCCGAGAGGCCTCGCAGGCCCTGGATGAAGAGGCTGAAGGCGATGATGTAGAGGACGTCGAGGAAGCTCTGGTCCTGCAGGAAGCTGCTCGCGAGCGGCAGCGTCATGCGTCCTTCCCCTCGCTGTCCCCGCCCGATTTCGGCTTGGACTTGAACATCTCGAGCATCCGGTCGGTGACCAGGAACCCGCCGACCACGTTGATCGTCCCGAAGGCGATCGCGATCACGAGGATGATCTTGTTGAAGGTCGTCGTTTCCGGCCAGGCCGACGACAGCAGGCCTCCCAGCAGCACGATCCCGTGGATCGCGTTGGTGCCCGACATCAGCGGCGTGTGCAGCGTGTTGGGGACCTTCGAGATCACGACGAAGCCGATGAACCCGGCCAGGACCAGGATCGCGAGGTTGGTTGTGAGGACGCTCGGAGATGATCACTGTGCCGCCTCCACTGCCGCCTTGGCGCCGGGGTTGACGATCTCGCCGTCGCGCACGATGCATGCGCCCTTGACGATCTCGTCCTCGAAGTCCAGTTGCAGGGCCCCGTCCTCCGCGACGAACAGCTCGAGCAGCGCCTGGACGTTGCGGGCGAACAGCTGCGAGGAATGCTCGGCCATCGTGGCGGGCAGGTTCAGCGGAGAGACGATCTTCACCTCGTGGCGGATGACCGTCTCACCGGGCGAGGTCAGCTCGCAGTTGCCGCCCGCCTCGCCGGCCAGATCGACGATCACCGAGCCGGGCTTCATACCTTCGACGGCCTCCGCTGTGACCAGGCGCGGCGCCGGGCGCCCCGGGACCAGCGCCGTCGTGATGACGACATCAAAGCCCTTGATGGCGTCCGTCAGAGCCTGCTGCTGGGAGGCCCGCTCCTGCTCGGTCAGCTCGCGGGCATAGCCGCCCTCGCCGCTGGCCTCCAGTCCCAGGTCGAGCCATTGGGCACCGAGCGACTCCACCTGCTCGGCGACCTCGGGACGGACGTCGTAACCGGTCGTGCGCGCGCCCAGTCGCTTGGCCGTTGCGAGCGCCTGCAGGCCGGCAACACCGACCCCGAGCACGAGGACCTTGGCCGGCGGGATCGTCCCCGCGGCGGTCATCAGCATCGGATAGAAGCGCCCCATCTCCTCGGCCCCGAGCAGGGCGGCCCTGTAGCCGGCCACGTTGCTCTGGGAGGACAGGGCATCCATCGCCTGCGCACGCGAGATGCGCGGGATCGCCTCCATCGCGAAGGCCGTCGCTTTGGCGTCGGCGAGCGCCCGGGTGGTCTGCGGGCTCGTCAGCGGAGCCAGAAAGCCGATCAGGATCGAGCCGCTGCCCAGGCCCCGGATCGCCTGCGGGTCCGGAGGGGCGATCGTCAGGACGACGTCGGAGCTCCAGATCTGCTCGGCGTCGGGGGCGATCGTGGCGCCTGCCGCGAGGTAGGCGTCATCGCTCAACAGGGCGTCGGCTCCGGCCCCGCTCTGAACGACGACCTCGAGGCCCTTGGCCCTGAGCTTGCCGATCACCTCGGGCACCAGAGCAACCCTGTGCTCTCCCGCCGCTGTCTCCTTCGGTACGCCGATGCGCATATGAGGTGCGAGAACGTATCCGATCCCACGGATGCCCGCCGTCCCGGTGTGCGACACTCGAAATCCGATGACCGTCAACCTGACCCGGATCTACACGAAGCTCGGCGACGGCGGGGATACCCACCTCGGTGACATGAGCCGCGTCTCGAAGCTGCACCCGCGCGTGGAGGCATACGGCACGGTCGACGAGCTGAACGCTGTGATCGGCCTGGCCCTGCTGGCCCCGGGAATGCCCGAGCAGTTCCAGACCTGGCTGAAACGTGTGCAGAACGATCTGCTCGACCTCGGAGCCGACCTGTCCGTGCCACCGCCGGCCGAGCCTCAGAGCGAGCCCGAGGGCCGGCGCCTGCGGGTCGGAGCGGAGTACACGCAGTGGCTCGAGGGAGCCTGCGACGAGATCAACGAGCAGCTGGCGCCGCTGCATTCATTCGTGATCCCCGGCGGCACACCGGCCTCGGCGCACCTTCACGTCTGCCGTACCGTCTGCCGTCGCGCGGAGCGCCGGACGATCGCGATCGGCGAGCCCGGCGTCGGCGAGGCCGTGCGCTACCTGAACCGTCTCTCGGACCTCCTGTTCATCCTCGGCCGGGCGGCCAACGCCGAGCCGAACGCCGAGCGCTCAGAGCCGCTGTGGGCGCCGGGCGCGCACGCCGCCGGCGAGGGCCCGGCCGAGCCGGGCTCGACGAGCTAGACGCCGGCCTGCGGGGAGACGCCGGCGCGGTCCCCCGGCGCGGTCGGGCGCCACCGCTCGGCGGCACGCAGCGCCGCCAGGGCCAGCGACATCCACAGCGCCGCCACGAACCAGCCGCCGACGACGTCGCTGGGCATGTGCCAGGCGAGCATCAGCAGCGAGCCGCCCACGGCCAGCACGAAGATGGCGCCGGCCGTCGCGACGGCTGTCCTGAGCGACGGCGGCGAAACCAGCACCGCCGAGAGGGCCAGCGCGGCCGCGGCCGTCGAATGGCCGCTGGGCCAGGAGGCAGCGCCGATATGGACGTAGCCGATCTGGTCGTGCGGATGGGCCACCAGAGGCTTGAGGATGTCAGCCGTCAGCGGAGCCAGGCACAGCACGGCCACGACGGCAATCGCGACACGGGGCTGTTCGCGGGCGAGCGCGACGGCGACCAGGGCGATGCCCCACAGGATGAACAGCGAGGGGTTCAGCAGGTGCAGCAGGAAGTTGCCGATCGTTTCCAGCCGCGGCCGGTCGAGCGAGACGAATTCGCTGAGGATGACGGCGTCCTTGGTGTGCGCAGCGGGAACCAGCTCGGCGATCAACCAGATCGCCGCGAGCGCCACCACGCAGGCGCCGGCCAGCGCGAGGGCGCTCAGCGGGCTCCCGTCCACGGGTCGGCGAGGGCGAGCTTTCAGCTCGTGCGCATGCATGGTCGGGGCGGCGTAGGCCTGTTCGGGCATCCACTAGAGCCTAGGAGGCTTGCTTAAGGATGCCTGAACGCGGACCACCGCAGGCGCAGGCCGGCGCTCAGCCTTCCAGGAAGCCCAGCAGGCGCCCGAGCAGTTCCCGCAGCGCCCGCGTTCCGGCCTGTAGGCCGCTGCGGCCGGGCTCTGCGGCACCCGGCCCGTGAGACGGTGAGGTGGCTGCGACGGCTCGAATCACCGGCTTGGCCACCGCTGTGCTCCCGGGCGAGGCGGCTTTCGCGGTCGTTCGCCGTGTGTTTACGGGACCCACGGGCAGCGGCTTGCCGGCGAGCGCCGTCAACGCCTGGGCGGTGACCCAGACGGGTGTCTGCGCGCCGATCCGCGAGTAGCGGACGCTCCCATCCGGCGCGATCAGGCTCTCGAGATAGCCGAGCGGGCTGCGGCTCGATCCCCGGCGGACCTGCGCCGGGTCGCGGCCCGCAGCGATCAGACCCTGAATCGCCCACGAGGTCGACTGGGCGTTGGAGATGCCCCCCGACTCCTGGGGATAGCCCCCGTCGGGGTTCTGGGCATGCAGCAGATAGCGGAGCGCTCCGGCCGCGGCCGTGCCCGAGCGCCGCCCGGCGACGGTGAGGGCCTGCAGCACGGCGGCAGTGTCATCGACGTCGCTGCCGCCGCCCTTGGCCGCGAAGCCGAAACCGCCGTCGGGTTCCTGCTGGCGCGCGAGCCATGAGCCGCCGGCGGCGATCGGCGTGCTGCCCGGCGCATAGCCGGCCGCCCGCAGCGCGAGCATTGCGAAGGCGGTCTGGTTGACCAGGTCGGCGAAGGACCCGTCGCTTGAGCGCAACCGCAGCAGCCTGGCGACGGGATTCCCGCCCGGCAGCGATCTGGTCGAGACGCCCGCCGCGCGCAGGGCGAGGATCGTCCGCTCGAGATC
The DNA here is from genome assembly GCA_963744035.1 of uncultured Solirubrobacteraceae bacterium. GTDB lineage: Bacteria > Actinomycetota > Thermoleophilia > Solirubrobacterales > Solirubrobacteraceae > Palsa-744. The sequence goes on from CAVURZ010000005.1 coordinate 207,975, forward strand.
ACCGGCCCCGTGCAGGCTCTGGGCTTCGCCGCGGATGGCATCGAGCACCGTATGCCCGTCTCGGCGCAGGGTGAGTGGACTGCGCCCGGCGGCGGCAAGGCCGATCGACGCCCAGGCCGAGTAGAGCTCGGTGCTGGCCTGCCCACGGGCGCCCCCGAAGCCGCCGTCGCTGTTCTGCGCGGCGGCAAGGTAGGCGATCTCTCGCGTCAGGGCGGCCCGCGCGGCCGATGCTTCGGGACCCGAGTCGGCGCGTGCCGGAAGCGCTCCTCCGGCGCCCAGGCCACCGGCCAGCAGCACCGCCGCCAGCACAAGGGCCAACGGGCCCAGTGAGCCGGTGAGGGGCCTGACGGGGGCTGGCGGGGAGGACGGCGCGGCGACCCAGCTCACATCCAGGCGCGAGCGCACGCGCAGGAGCATCCGCAGCAGGGCGCCGGCGAAGGCCAGGCCGAAGGCGAAGCTGGCCACGACGTGAGTCAGGTCGAAGACCAGCGCGGACCCCAGCACGACGCCGAATGCGGCCACGCTGTGATTGCCGGCGGCCGTCCATGTCGAGAGATCCAGGACGATGTTGAAGGCGGCCGCGGCAAAGGCACACGAGAGGGCCAGTGCGACCCTCGAGGGGCGCTCCCCGAGCGGCCTGGCGAGAGCTGCCCCGATCAGCCCCACGAGACCCCAGCCGAGCATCTGCCAGGGAGTCCAGGGGCCCTGGCCGAGCAGGATGTTCGAAGCCAGGCCCGAGATGGCACCGACCGCGAAGCCCGGCCCGGCCCCGAAGGCGACGCCGCTGACGAGAACGATCGCGGTGATCGGCTTGACGTCGGGCACCGCGGCGAAGGCGTCCCGTCCCAGCGCCGCCAGCGCGGCCAGGGTGGCGACGACGGCCACCAGCTTCGCCGAGGGGCGGCTGCGCTCATACCACCAAAAGGCCATGACAAGGGCACCGATGACGATCGCGAAGGAGGCCAGCTGCCAGCTCATGGCCTTGCCTCGGCGATCAGCTCGCCCGCCACGTCCGGGCACTCGCAGGGCGCCAGCAGCGCGGCTCCCTCGGCCGGCAGCAGCGCTGCGCCTGAGCCGTCCAGGATGCGGGCGGTCTCGGTCGCGAAATACCAGCCCCCCGACAGCAGCTCCGCGACGGGGCCGTCGGCGATCACCCGGCCATCCGCGAGCAGCACGGCTCGGGTCGCGAACTCGGCGGCGAACTCGACGTCGTGCGTGGCGAGCAGCACCGCCATGCCGGCGGCTGCACGTTCGCCCAGCCAGGCCGACAGGTTCGTCTTTGCGAGTCTGTCCATACCCCGTGTCGGCTCGTCCAGGGCCAGCAGCGCTGCGGGCTCGGAGCCGCCGAGGACGATCGCGAGAGCCAGCCGCTGGCGCTCGCCGCCCGAGAGGTCGGAGGGGTGGCGCTCGGCCAGCCCGGCGAGCGCGACCTGCGCGAGGGCCGCTGCGGGCGCCTCATCGGCGACGCGCTCATGGAGAAAGTAGTCACCCGGGTTCTGCATCAGCAGGGCCACCCGTCCGGCTGTCGAGACCCTGCCCCGCGTGGGCTCGAGCAGGCCGGCCGCGTGGCGGAGCAGAGTCGACTTGCCGGCGCCGTTGCGTCCCATCAGCACCACCGTCTCGCCCGGCTGGATGCTCAGATCGACGCCGCGCAGGATCGCCGGCCCGTCGCGAATCTCATGCCACACGCCCCGCAGCTCGAGGGCGCCCCCGGAGGCCCGCCGTCTCGCGGAGAGGATCCTGCCGCGGCGGGGCTTCTGCGCGGTGCGAGCAGGCAGCTCGGCCGGGATGGCCCCGTCCGGGAGCAGGCCATGCCGGCGCAGTGTGGCGCGGGCCTGCTTGACGCCGCTTGGCGGTGGATGCAGCCCGAGCAGCGCGAGCAGTCGTGCGCCGGGAGTCTGCAGCGCCGGCTGCTCGGCTCCGGCCCATTCCAGAAAGCCCCGCGGGTCGCGGTCGCAGGCGATCCGCCCGGCGTCCATCGCAACCACCCGGTCGGCGGCCGCCAGACAGCGCTCGAGGCGGTGCTCGATCAACAGCACGGCGGTGTCCGACTCCTGGTTGAGCCTGCGCAGCTGCCAGATCAGCTCGTCGCCGGCGACCGGATCGAGCTGTGAGGTCGGCTCGTCCAGCAGCACCAGCCGGGGGCGCGTGACCAGGGCCGCGGCGAGCGCCACGCGCTGCAGCTCGCCGCCGGAGAGCTCCCCTGTGGCGCGGTCCAGCAGGTCGCCGATGCCGAGCGCCAGGGCGGTCTCCTCGACCGCGCGGGCGATCGCCGTCGCGCTGTGGCCGAGGTTTTCCACGGCCATCGCCAGCTCGGCGCGGACGGAGCTCATCACGATCTGCGTCTCGGGGTCCTGCAGCACCGTGCCCGCGACCCTGCCGATCTGCGCCGGAGCGCTCGTGCGGGTGTCAAGGCCCCCGACCAGCACGGTGCCGGCGAAGGTGCCGCCGTGAAAGTGCGGGACAAGGCCCGCGGCCGCCCGCAGCACGGTCGACTTGCCCGAGCCCGACAGGCCCGTCAGGACACAGAACTCGCCGGGCTCGATCGCCAGGCTGACATCTCTGATCGAGTCCGCCGCGGCGCCCGGGTAGCGATAGGAGACGCGATCGAAGCTGAGGACACTCATGGCTCGATCCCCCGGCGGTCGGCGAACGGCGCCAAGGCGATCACGGGAAAGGCAAGTGCGAGCAGAGCCGTTCCGGGTGTCAGGGCGATCGAGACGAGCGGGTAGGGCGTGAAGGCGCCGGCCGGGGTGAGCGCGGCGAGCACGGAGATCCCAAGCACCCCGACGGCGGCCGCGGCGAAGGCGATGTCATGACGAGAGCGCGGCGCGGGCGCCCGCCGCGCCCTGACACCGCTTCCGTAGCCGCGCATCTCAAGCACTGCGGCCACGTCGAGGGAGCGCTCGAGGGCACCTGAGACGGTCGCACGGAGCACCGCCATGCGCCCTCGCGCCCCGCGGGCACCACCGTCGGGACGGCAGCGCTGTGCCTCCGCCAGGCGCCTGGCGTCCTCGCCGAGCACGGGGATCATGCGCGTCGTGAGGGTCGCCGTGAGGGCCGAGCGGGGGGAGATCCGGCGCAGCGCGTAGAGCAGTTCGTCGGGGTCGGCGGTGCAGACCACCAGCAGGCAGGCCAGCGAGACGACCAGCAGCCGCAGCCCGAGGACGAGGCCGTAGATGACCGCCTCAACGGTCAGGTTGACCTGGCCCAGGACCCCCCAGTCGCCGAGGCGGGCAAAGACGGTGATCCCACCGCGGCTGACGAGGACGTTGACAAGGACGGTCAGCAAGAGCATCGGCAGGATCGCGCGGCGACCGGCGCGCGTCAGCGCCGGCCCCACACCTGCCGCCGCGGCGGCAGCCATGACGGTGACACCCAGGGCACCCAGCAAGAGCGGGTTCTCGACGATCAGGGCGGCCGTCGCCAGGGCCCCGCCGTACGCCGCCGCCACCGGAGCAGCGGCCGCATGAAGCGGCGTCGCGCGGCGCCGGTAGGCGATCACGCCGGTGCGACCGATCGAGCTCATCCGCCCCTCCCCGCGCTCTGCGCGGGCAGCGAGACGTTCCCGCCGGGGCTGACGGCAAGCGCGAAATGATTCGCCAGGGAGGTCTGATCGAAGGCGGCCGCGGCGGCTTGCAGGCCGGCGCTGTCGGTGCCCGTGACGACCCACACCGGCGCGTTTTCTCCTTCGCGGGTCGCCGCGATCAGCCCGGAGTCCGCGGAGAGCGTGCGGACGGCTTGCCCGTCCGGGTCGAGCAGCGTGATGCTTGACCCGTCCGATGCCACGCGCGCGTATACGCCGCTGGTGGCCGGTCCCCGTTCGATCCCCCTGACACTCGCTTCGGCGCGCACGGCGGCCCAGGAACCGACCATCACGCGCAGCATCTTCGGCCCGCCCCCACCGATCGCGGCGGTCGCCGCAGGGACGTGAGCCTCGCGCAGCCGTTCGGCGACCGTCTGGCAGGCCCGGCCGGTGTCCGGTGCGCATTCGACTCGCACGGGCAGGCGCTTGCCTTCGAGTCCGTTGAGGAACGGCTCGGGGAACGATCCGACCACGGCGGGGACGTGTCCGGTCTGGCTCCAGTCATGGTGATCCCACCAGATGTGATCGCCCGGGTTGACGTTGGTCGAGGCGGCGCCCTCGGGCGCCTCCACTCCGTTGACGTAATAGAACCAGTCGACCGGGTGGCCCCCTTCGCTTCCACCGGCGAGGCCTTCGATGCTCTGCACGAAGCCGCCGCCGAAGCGGGTTCCGACGTGGCGGTTGCGCTGCAGCAGGCTCATCACGGTCTCCTGGCCGCGGACCGTCGGTGCGACGAGCGGGCCGATTGTGTGGGCGCCGAAGTCGCTGGTGACGAGCAGCTCGACGGCGGTCGGTGCGGGCCCGGCACCCAGCCCGCAGCCGGCCAGCGCGGCGAGGCAGCCCAACAGGACCAGATACACGGCCGGACCCCTCACCGCACCACGATCGTCTCCGGGAATGCGGGCACGAGGCCCCGAAGGGTGGCACTGAGCTGATAGCGGCCAGGTGAGGACGGCACGATCACGCTGGCGCGGCCGGAGCTCGCCGTGGTGGCGAAGTCCGTCCCCAGTTTCACCACGGCGCCGGCGACAGGGGCTCCCCGGCCTTCGTTGTCATAGCCGGTGACACGCACAGCGAGCGTCCCGGAACGAGGGACGCTCGAGGACGCCGAGACTTCGAGCGTCCGCTGGCAGCCTCCGCCCGAGGCTTCGCACCAGAACCACAGGACCCGCTGGCCCGAGCGCAGCAGCCGCCCGTTGCCGCTGATGCCGGTGGGGTCGGCTGCGCCGGTCGTCCCCGAGCAGGCCCCCGACCTTGTACTCCCATCCGCTCTGGCCGCGGTTGGCCTGTCCGGCGATCGAGTAGACGAACAGCTGCCCCGAGTTCCGGGGCGCCGAGCCGCAGCGGCCGTAGTCGCGCAGCGCAAAGGCCGGACCGCCCAGGCGGCGCAGTCCGGCCAGGACCGACAGCGGCGTGGCGGGCGCGACCGCGCAGTGGCGCCCGCCGAGCGCAACTGTCGCGGGGGATGCGCTCACGGCTCGCGGGCCCGACAGGATCACCCCTCCCTGCCCTACCACCATGCTCTGCACCACCGGCCCGCCCGCACCGAGAGCATGCGAGGGGACGGCGAGCAGCAGCGTGAGAAGCGGCAATCCCGCGGCGCGAGCCGCTCTCCAGATCCGCTCAGCGGACATAGAAGACAATCCTCGAGAATCCCCGGGCCAGCGTCGTATGGTCTCCCGCAGGGTCCTGGGCACTGATATCGAGCACGTAGCGGCCCGGCGCCAGGGCGCTCGGCAGCAGATAGGAGAAACTGCCCGTCTTGCCCACCACGAAGGCGGTGCCGCGCCCGCAACGGGCCTTCTGGAAACGCTCCGTGGTTCCGTTGTAGGCCGAGCAGCGACCGTTGTTCTGACGGCGCAGCTCGAGGCTGACCGAGGTGACCGGTTCGTGGGAGAGGATCGTCCCGCTCAGCAGTCGGGGCCCATGTCCGCGGGCGTAGCGGTGGCCATCCAGTGGAGCCGTGGAGCGCGCCGCCAGGGCGAACGGTCCGCTGTAGCGCTGCTGGAAGGCCTCCACGCCGCCGACGGGAGCCCTCGCCGCGGACGTGCCGCAGCCCCCGTCACCGGCGCCATGCACGCAGATCACGTAGGGGTCGGAGGGAACGGAGTCCGGCGCCTTGGCCTGAATCGTGTAGCTGCCCGGTGCGCTGAAGCTCACCGTCGCAGTCCCGCCGGCGTCCGGGGTGACACTCTGCGAGCCGGCGCTGAGCAGTGTCTGTGCCGGCAGGGAGCTCTCTGCGGAGCCGGTCTGGGTGCTGATCGAGCCCACCTTCACCGTGGTCGATTCGCCGACGAGCAGGGTCCGCGCGGCGGGTGGCGTCGCGGTCAGAAAATGGTCGGGGGCGCTGGAGGATTCGGTGCATTCGGCCCCGGGCGCGTAGCACTGCATGACGAACACGACATCCGCACCGGGCGAGAGCTCCTCCGAGCAGGCTCCCAGGGGGGCATATTCGTTGTTCAGCCAGAAGGCCCAGTAGGCGTAGGTTCCTTCGGCGAAGGAGGGCAGGTCGAGCCCGTCGATGCCGTCGATCTCGACGCCTTCGGGTTCCAGGGTGGCCTTCCAGCTGCCGTGGGTCGCGTCATAGAGCGCTCCGCCGGCGCTGGTACCGCTGCAGGTGCCGCCCTGCACCGGGACGGGGACGGTCGTGGTGCTGACTTCCGTCTGGGGCAAAAGTGTGCGACCACCCGGCCCCTCGACCCGGACCTTGACCGTTGCCGGAGTGCCTTCGGCGAGCGCCGATGACGGGATCGCGAGCGTGAGACATGCGCCGATCAGCGCGAGAGAAGCACAACGAACTGCGTTCATGAGCCACCCCTTTCCACGAGGGCTTGCGGGCTGTGGTCGGAGGTAGGTCTCCTGGCTCCCGGGCCGATCCCTCCGCGCCTTCCCATCCCGCACGCGGCGGGACAGTGGCTGCGCGCTGGTGCGCGCGGTGCGGCGGACTTCCCCGGTTACAGTGGCGGGACCGCGCCGGACTCACACCGGACTTCCCTTGCCACCGACCCTGTTCTGTCGCGGCGAGTCTACTCGATGGAGTGATCCACCGCAGCGCCCGGGCGGACGCTTTGGATCACCTCTCCGGGCCCTGCTCGACGGCGCGCTTGAGTCTTCCCAGCCGTCCCTCCCAGGCAGTTTCGGCGTCATTCAGCCAGGCTGTCGCCGGTGCCAGGGCCTCGCCGCGGAGGCGGTAGTGAACCTCCCGTCCGGATTGCGGCATGCGCTCGAGCAGAGCGGCCTGCTCGAGGGCGGCCAGGTGCTTGGCCACCGCCTGGCGGCTGATCGGCAGACTCGCCGTCAGCGCCGGGACGCTGGTACTTCCGTCGCGCAGCAACGACTGCACGACTCCACGCCGGGTCGGGTCGGCCAGCGCAGCGAACACCGCTCCGATCTGATCGCTCAAGCCGGCACCATCTTGAAGCGGGCCGACAGGCTTGCAAGCGGGAACGAGGGCACGCTCTCGGTGACGACCACGCGGGTTCCCTCGGGCAGCGCCACGATCCGGAAATCCACCCTGGTGGCCGGCTCGTCGGGTCCCCCCCACCACCACACCAGACGCTCGGGCGGCTCGAGCGACTCGACATGGATCTGGCGATCCGGCTCGTCCAGCCAGCGCTCGCGACCCTCCTCCGTGGCGAGGGCCTCGAAGACCTCCTCCGGAGATGCCTCCACATCGATCTCTCTGCGAACCTCCATGCCTTCTCCTTTGACAACCAAATGGTTGCTATTGTTTGACAACCGTCAAGTTGTCGAAAGGATAGCCCAGTCATGCCACTGATCCCGATGGTCGTCGAGCAGAGCCCCCGCGGAGAGCGCTCGTTCGACATCTACTCCCGGCTGCTCAACGAGCGAATCGTCTTCATCGGAACGCCGGTCGATGACAACGTCGCCAACCTGGTGGTCGCCCAGCTACTGCACCTGGAGAGCGAGGACGACCAGAAGGATGTCTCGCTGTACATCAATTCTCCCGGCGGAGTCGTCTATGCGGGCCTGGCCATCTACGACACGATGCAGTTCATCAAGCCCGACGTGCAGACCATCTGCTTCGGTGTGGCCATGAGCATGGGCTCGCTGCTGCTCGCAGGCGGAGCCCCGGGCAAGCGGATGGCGCTGCCCAACAGCCGGATCCTCATCCACCAGCCCTCGGGGGGCTTCCAGGGCCAGGCGTCGGATATCGAGATCCACGCCCGCGAGACCCTCGAGCTGCGCCGTCACGTGGATGAGATCTACTCCCAGCACACCGGCCAGAGCCTCACCCGGGTCCACGAGGACATGGACCGGGACCGCTATTTCACGGCTGAGCAGGCCCGCGAGTACGGACTGATCGACCGGGTCATCTCATCGCACGAGCTTAACCGCGTGCGCACCGGATTCGGGGCGCGCGAGGAGGCCCCGACGGTGGAGCCATAAGCCACGAGCCGTGCTGAAATAGCGCATTGGAAAGCCAGATTCGGCGCTTCACGAGTCTCTCAGGCTTCTCACAGGAAACGGCCATGGTGCCCCAAGGGTGGCGATCGATACTGATGCCAGATACCGAGACCACCCGAAAGGAAGCCATGACACTCTCACTAGCACTCGCACTGAACGCACTCGCCGACGCCGCCCTGCTCGGCGGCCTGGCCTGGGTCATGTCCCGCCCGGCGAAGCTGACCCCCCACGTGCCCGCTACAGCCGGCCTGGCACTCCTCCCGGCCGAGGCCCGCCCGGTCGAGCAGCCCGAGCGCATCGCCGCCTGACAGCCTCCCCGCCATGGCAGTGAATGTCGAGTTCTGACCACTCTCAGAATGCTCTCAGGCAACTGCAAAGTTGCCCTAAGGGTGGGTACCGATACTCGAACCGTCCAGAAAACGCACCTACGCAGAAAAGAAAGGAAGTACGAGCCAAATGAGCCTTTCCCTCGCCATTGCATTCAACGTCGTCCTCGTCGCAGCCCTCCTCAGCCTTCTGGCCTGGTTCATGAGCCACCCCCGCAAGCTGACCCCCCACGTCTCATCGCGCCACCCCGGCCACCACCTCGAGCTGGTTCACGAGGAGGCACGTGCAGCGGAGGTCCAGCGCGAGGAGCAGGAGCGCATCGCCGCCTGAGCAGCCGGCGCCAGGGCCCGCTGTTCAGCTCCAGCCGAGCAGCGGACCGAAGACAGCCCGGTAGGAGCAGCGACCGGCGCTGCCGGTGAGACTAGGTGCCGACGGTCGCGAGGTCCGCGTTGATGTCAGCAAGGCGTGCGCGATGCTCCTCGCTGAGGGCCGGACCGTCGGAGATCAACCGGCGGGCGTCGTCGAGATCGTCTGAGCGTCCGAACGTGAGGGCCCCCTTCAGCACGCCGTCCTTCAGGTACCAGGTGGTGAAGCTCCCGTCCTCGCGGGAGCCGCGGAGAACCTCCTCGTCCCAATCGTAGGCCGGCCCGACGTACTCGAGTTCGCCCCAGTCGCCAAGAACGGAGAAGAAGTACGGGACCTCCTCGTGGGCCACGTCCCCGCCGAGCATGTTCCTGGCGACGGTCCTGCCGTGGTTGAAGGCGACGTCCCAGTGCTCGATGCGGACGTGGCCGCCATGCATCCTCGAGTCGTACTCGCAGATATCACCGGCAGCGAAGATGCCCGCGGCGGAGCTCTCCAGGCGGGAGTTGCACAGCACTCCCCCACGCGGGCCCAGCTCCAGGCCGGCGCGCTGTGCGAGGCTGACATCCGGCGTGACCCCGGCCCCGACGACGACCGCCTGGGCCACAAGCTCGAGCCCGCCTCGGGTGATCACCCGCCCGACCGTCCCGTCCTCGCCCTGGAAGCGCTCGAGCTCATCGCCCGCGTGAATCCTCACACCATGTTCCTCCAGCAGGCCCTGGATGAACCGCCCGGAGTCCTTGCCGAAGTTCCGTTCAAGCGTGATCTCCTCCTGCATGACGATCGTGCAGTGCTTGCCCAGCATGGTCAGCGAGGCCGCGACCTCGCAGGCGATGAAGGAGCCGCCGATCAGGACGATCTCCTCCGCCTCCGCGACACCCGCGCGAATCGCATCGGCGTTGCCCAGCGTCCGCAGGTAGTGGATCTGCTCAAGCTCACAGCCCTCGACGTTGAGCCGCCTGACGTTGGCGCCCGTGGCGATCAGGGCCTTGCCGAATGCGACCTCCTGCTTGGTCGAGAGCTTGGCGGTCCTGGCCTGGGCATCCAACGCCGTGACGCTGGTCCGGGTCACCAGCTCGATGTTCTGCTCCTCCCAGAAGGAGGCCGGCCTGAACAGCGGATCCTCACGAGACTCCTCGCCGCGGAGGTAGCCCTTCGAGCAGTCCGGGCGGTTGTAGGGAGCGTCCGGCTCGCGGCCGACGAGCAGGATCTGGCCCTCGGCCCCGCCCTCGCGCAGCCAGCGGGCGCAGTTGGCAGAGGCCAGGCCTCCGCCGATCAGCAGGTAGTCGACCTCTCGATCAGCCATCGCCGTGAGCCTACAGTCCCGGAGGGTGACGGACCGACCAATGTGCCCACGTCGGGATGTGGTCGAGGATTCTCCAACGAGGGCCATCCTCGTCGCGGTTGGGCCCCACGTCGGTGCCGTTGTGGGAGGTATCGATCCGGAGGCCGGCCAGGGTGGCGAAAACGTGGGGGGTTGGCGTGTCGGTCGCGTAGATCGTCACCCACCGCCCGGGCCCCGGCAGACCCCAGTGCACGTAATCTTGGGCCAATGGGTTCTCACGGGTGATTTCGCCCAGCGGCCGTATCCCCGCGCGGTAGAAGATGTAGTTGAGCGTGCTGGAGCAGTCCTCGTCGGGTGCTCCCAGCGGGTCTGGATGGCCGTCGGGTCCGTAGGGGAGATCCTGTAACTCGTTTCCCGCGACGAGCATCGCCCGAACAACAGCCGGTGCCCCCAAGGGAATCAGCGCCAGGTGCCCGTCCTGCGGATCGAGCACCGCGCGTGAGCCGGCGATGGACCGCACCGGAGTCGGCGAGGAGCGAAGGCTCGACAGTCCAGCTTCGGCGAGGGTGATCGAACCGGCGAGTGGAGCTGCGGAACCCCGGTAGCTGCCTGCGATCCGGAGGACCTCGTCGACGTACCACCCGGCGTGGTTGTACGCGAATATGGCCCGCCGCTCGTCGCTCGGCGCGCCGGATGCCCGCAGATAGCGTGCCGCGCCATAGATGGCGTCCGCCGGGTCCCAGCGGCTCTTGACTCCGTCCCCATCGCCGTCCACGCCGTAGCTGGCCCAGGTGCCGGCAAGGAACTGCATCGGGCCTCCCGCGCCCGCGGCGTTCACGGCGCCGGGCCGGGTGCATGAGGGATCCGGGTCGCGTCCGTGGTCACACTCGACCTTGCCGATTGCCGCGAGGAGTTCCCAGTCGAGCCCGTAGCGCTCAGCGGCGCGCTCGTAGAGATCGAGATACTCCGGCGGTATTTCGCGCTGCGCGACGGCCGATGGAGATGCCTGTGCCCCCGACCCCGTCGATTCGACGCCCTGCGCCAGGGTCCCGCCCAGCGCGCCCGCCAGTGTGATCACGGCCAGCATGCCGAGTGCCGCCACAACTCCAACGAGTGCCGCCACCGTTGAGCTGGAACGACCGAGCCGGGGCGTGGCGAGCGCCGACCCGTGCTGCTCGCCGATCACGGACGTCCCAGTCCCAGCTGGCGTTTGCGTCCCTCCGCGACCGCCCGCATGTCGCGCACGGCGTCCGATTCCGTGTCACTCCTTCGGGGAATCGCCACGGGGACTTGTGCTGTAGAGCCCTCGCCGTTGCTCCTGGAACGCTCGGCCGGCAGGATCGGGGCCGGGTCGGTCCGACCTCCCGATCCCCGGGGGGTCTCGCGAGCCTCGCGTCTGGCGGCAAGTTCACGATCGATCTCAAGGCGAGCCGCGCGCTGCCTGCCGGGCTCGAGCTGTGTGTACGCCGCCCGTGTCAGCCAGGCAAGCGGTGCCAGAGCCGGATAGTCGCGCCTCCGTCCGCTCGCATCCCGGGCACCGGAGCGAGGTAGAGCAGCCTGCTCCGCGAGGAACCGCGCGTGATCGCCCGGACTGCTGGGCAATCCGGAACGCGTCCTTTCCGCGTCGAGCTCAGCGGCGATGCGGCCCTGACGCGACTCGAGGCGCAGCGCACGGCCTGAGTCGCCGGTGGCGAGCGCCTCGGCACGGGCCGTTGATATCCGCGCCAGCTGAGCTTCGCGCTTGTCCATGCCTCCGGACGCGCCGTCCGCCGCGTCGCCTTCCGAACCGCGCAACATCGCGAGAACCTGACCATCTCGTTCGGCCCTGGGGGCGTCTCGCCCAGGGCCGCGTTTTGCCGGCTTGTCCGGGGATCGGCCACCGGACCCGGTCTGCTTCTGACGACGCTTCTCTTCACGCTCGGAGAAGAACCGCTCGTTCCAGCGTCTGCGAAACGAGTCTTCGAGCCCGTTGCCCGCGAATCGCCCCAGGCGCCGGCGAGTTGCCCTGACGGGTTGCTGGCGGGAACCCGCGCTGAGTGCTCCGAGAACCTGGTGGCGCTTGAAGAAGAGCCCCCAGCAGAAGGCCGCCGTCAGCAGCCATTGCGTCCACCACCCCAGGCCGTTCAGCGACTGAAGCACGGCCAGCATGGCGAGCAGCACCCCGAGCAGGAACGCGAAGACGAGCTTCGATGCGATCGCTCCGAACAGCCGCATCGCCCAGGCGCGAAACAGCGCTCGCCCGCGCTCGCCGAGCGCGGGCGCGAGCACAATCCCCGGCGCCAGGAGCAGATAGAAGAAGCTGAGCATCGCGGCCATCAACAGCCGCATCCCGATGTGCCCGAAAAGCAGCAGGATCCCGAGCACTGCCAGCACGATCAGGACCAGTCCTGCCGCCCTCGACCAGGTCCCGGAGTTGGTTCGAAACTCCGCCTCGGCCGCTGATGGACCGGTGCAGTCTGTCGCGTCCGGCGAGCGGCACAGTGCTCGTAGCAACGAGCCTTCGCTGTTGATCGAATTCCGCCCCGGCCCGTTGCTTGGCAGCGCCAGGAAGATCGCCCCATTCGTGCGCGCTTCTCTGAGCAGGCGAACACTGTGGGCGACCGCCTGCGAAGCCGGTCCGCCCGGTTGCGCCTGGGACGCCTCTTCGGCGGCGAGCTTCAGCCCGGCCTGCTCGAGGCCTCGATCCAGACGCGCTGGATTGCGGCACCACTGGACATTGCCGAACTCCAGGTAACACCACGGCCCTTCCACGGTCGCCGAGAACATGTCTTCCATCGCCGCGCCCAGTGCGCCACCAGGTGCAACGGGTGTTCCTCGCGCGGCCACGGCGAGCGTGCCGAGGCCGGCCTCGTTGGACCATGAGCTGAGCGCACCCACGGTTCCCACGGGATTGAGCATCACCCACAGGCCACCGGCGATCATCGCGAGCGCCAACAGAGCCTGGCCCACTGATTCGGCGACCCGCCGGCGGACGAGGCCGTCGTAGGCCAGCAGGACAGCAGCGATTGAGAGCATCAGGGGAAGCCAGGGCCCTGTCAGGTAACGCTGGGCGCTCCCGAGCACCGATGCAAGCCCGATGCCCCCGTTCAGCAGGTCAAGCGCGAAACACCACTCGAGCATCACGATCAGCGCGTGAACGATCCACACGACCGCCATCCAGACGGGCGTGACCCCGAGGTCCTGGACTGCGCTCAGCAGGCCACCGGAGCTGAGGCCGAACGTGCCGGTGTCGATGTGGACGTCGATCCCATAGTCACCCGTTGGCGCTGCGGCCCCGACGAAGTCCGACAGTTCACAGTTGCGATGTGCCGCCCGGGCGAGTTCGTCGGCGAGACCCGAGCGACAGGACGGACTGCCGAGGCCGTTGCTGACGAGCGGGTCTGAGACGGCGGCAGGCGAACTCGGTCCGCTGGCTTCTGGGTCTTCGCTCGTCGCGGCCCCCTGCGTGTCGAGCAGCGGAGGCGCGCTCGGGGAGCGTGAAACGCCCGGCGGTGCGTTGCCCGCTCGAGGCGCGTCGGCGCGCGCCAGCCGTGCGGAGCTGTGGTTGCTCGCCGCCGCGACGGGCGACACGCACAGAGCGAGGAGCGACATACACGTGAGAGCCACCGCCGTCGGAGGCCGCAGGAGCGTCCCGGACACGGTCAGGGCGCGGGAGTCGTCGAGAAGGCCCGGATCAGCGACGGTACGATCAGCTCGATCTGTACCGCCTCGACGCGACCTCGATGGTCGCGGAAGAAACATCTCCCGGCGTCGAGCTCCAGCAGTCGCTCGCGCATCTGGCGGTCGTCGGGATCGAGTCCGAGCAGGGTCAACGACCTCGCGGCCTCCTGCTGCGATCTGACTCCGAAAACGAAGGTTGCGCCGACCAGGTTCTGCAGCGACGCCTGCTCTCCCATCAGCGTGTCGCTCACCTGCTGGGTGCTGATGATCGGCACGGCCAACTCCGAGCGGCCCATTCGCTGTAGCGAGGCCAGCAACATCCGGCCGATCGGGTCGCCGAGCAGCCGCCAACCCTCGTCGAAGGAGAACACCTTCAGCCGGCCTCGTTCGGAACTCATCAGATGAAGCGCGAACATCGCGATCAGGCGCACAATCTGCTCGCCCACGCGCTCCGTCTGGGAATACTCGGAGCGCGTTGCGCCGGGAGGAGGGCCGGGGAGGTCCCTGATCGGCAGATATGTGACCTGGTGGCGTCCGACCGGTGGAAGCGGAATCCGGGCGTCGGCAAAGCCGAGCTGCGTCAGGCCCGACCGCGAGTAGACCTCGAGCGTCCGACCGACCTGCCCCTCCACCTCGTCACCGTCCTTCAGCGCTCGGACCACCTCCGTGCAGGTCGGCTCGCCCCCCGCACGGTTCAGCACGCGATCGACCGCTGCCACGATCGCCGTCTCCCATCCGGGGTTGGCTCGTCCCGGGAGGAGGTCTCTGAGAAACGAGACGGCGGCGTCCTGGCGCAGCTGTGGAGGCGCCACTCTGAGTGGATCGAGCATCCCGCGCAGCGCAGGATCGGGTGCGAGCGTCACGCACTCGACGTGAGGCGCCACATCCTCGAGCAGGTGAAAGCGGTGGTCCCCCTTCGGGTCACAGTCGATCACCCGGGCGCCCTGCAGAAACGCCTCGTACTGGAGCTTCTGGGCGAGGGTGGTCTTGCCCGAGCCGAGCGCGCCGACGCTGAGGATGGTTGTGTTGCCGTTGCGCTCCGAGCCCTCGCGAAGGTTGAACAGGACGGGCCTGCGCGAGCCGGACAACGTGTGCCCCAGAAGGAATCCTCGACGTCCGCCCGCCACGTGGGTCGCAGTTGGCATCATCGCCGCGACCTGCTCGGTCGTGAAGGTGTCGCCGTAACCGGAGACGGTGCTGCGTTGGCCGGGCATATGCTGTGTGAACAGGCGCAGCTGGTCGCCCAGTGGACGGTGCAGGCGCACCTCTCCGTAGGCGCGCCTGACCATCTCGACGCGCTGCTCGAGCTCCTCCGGCCCCGACGCGCCGACCCCGATGACGACCGTCGCGCGCAGCAACGGCGGTCTGCTCGACGCCTGCAGGTAGGAGAGCAGATCACGGGCCTCCTGAGTCCGCTCGTAGCCGAGATCCGAGACGCCCTGGTCGCCGGAGGACTCGGCCCTCAGAATCTGGTCTGCGTCCTGGATCCGCCGGCGGGCCATCCGCAGGGCAACCTCGCTCGGGAGAAAGCGGGCCGACATCCCGATGTCGATCCCGAACGGCAGGCTTTCGGGCGGGTCGAACATCAACTCCGCTCGAGCCCCGGGAAATGTGACCTTCTCCGGCACGGCGCCGAGCACGAGCTGCGCCTGCCAGCTCGTGCCCAGCTCAGACTCGATACGCAGCAGCCGACCGCGATGCTCGATCTCGCTCTCACACCAGCGCAGCACGTCTCCCTCCAACGGGGCCAGCACGGCCTCGCCGTTGCGCTCAAAGGCCAGCGCTCGCGGTTCATGGAGTTCGTCCACCGGTGGCTCTCCAAGACCCCGACAGAACATCCGGCGCACCAGCCACTGAAGCTCGACGCCTCGGACCGGACGGACCTTCAGAAAGTCCTCAAGCCGAGCGTGAGCGCGATCAGCCTGCACCCGCACCGTCTCCAGCTCCTCGGCGCGCAGCAGCCGCCGATCGCGCAGCGAGACCGTGCGGCGCAGGCCCGTCCACCATTCTTGCGGACCCTGCGAGGCCACGCGCGAGACATACGTGGCGACGTCACGCTCGGGCTCGCTTAGGCCGACGGCGAGGAACAACTTCGGGTCGGCGGCCGGGAGTTCCGCGATCCGCTCGCGCTGCTGATCGACATACGCCGCCCGCACCGCCCGTCGGGGGTCGGCGTCCTGCGGCGGAGCCTCTCCCACGTCGAGGTCACGCCCGAAACCCGTCATATCCCAACTGCCGCTGACGCGAAGGATCTGAACGTCTGCCTCCAACGCCTCCAGCGCGCCGAGGAGCGCCAGGAACCTCGCGCGCTTCGCATCGGGGTCCAGCCAGGCGTAGGAGTCCAGCTCCACCGTGAAGACGGCCCAGCTGTCCTCGAGACTGCTCGCAAACACGCAGTTCCCGTAGGTGAAGGCGATCGGGGGCCTCACCGTGCGCTCGGCGTGCGCGAGGGGACAATCACGACCTGCCCGCCCGGGCGCAGCGCGATCACCTGGCCGCGCGCGGGGCGGCGGGCGCCGTCGAGGCCGGCGATCTGCATCGTGGTGCGCGTGCCGGCCAGCCCCACCCGGCCACGCTCGCTCACACCGCGACGTTCGTGGGCGACCTGGACCAGAACGGCACCCGGGCCGCGGTAGCGCAGCCGTCTCAGCCTCGAGTCAGATCCGTCCGGGAGCAGGATCAGCTCCGGCACCGCCCAGCATGCGCCGACCATCGATCGCGAAGTCAACCGCGAGATCGAGCGAGGCCCTGCGAGCATGCCGCAGAGCCCGCGAGCTGCGAGGTGAAAGGTGCGCCCATCCACCCGGATCACGCTCAGGACGCTCGCGATCGCCGCCGGCCCGATGAGGTCGCGTAGATACCACGGGACCGCCTTCACCATTGCGCCGAGCAGCGGCGTCGCGGAGAAGACGACAGCTAGCGATACGGCCGCGAGGAAATACACCATTCCCCTGACGGGCACGCCCGAGGGGTTCAGCCGAAGCTGATCGATGCTGTACAGCCGGCGCTCGAGATCGAAGACCCGCCGGTAGGAGCGGATCTCGATCACTGAGATCCGAACAGGGACGTGACGGTGTCCCGCAGGAGCGCGATCCCCGATGGCGTGGCGAGCAGGATTGCCACGATCCCCACGGCGAACACTCCGGCCGCCTCCTTGAAGTCCCGCTTGAACGCGAGCACCGTCGCCGCCACCGCCAGGGCAAGCCCGATCAGACTCATTGCCACGGCTCGCCCGGTGTTCCCCGCCTTTGCAGCCGCGGCTTCGAGTGTGCCGCCGCTTGGTTCCGTGCTGCTCGCCTTCGTGCGCACGCCGGCGGAATTGCTCACGGCGGCCCGAGCGGGCAGCGGGGAGATCCCGATCGCCGCGAGCGATATCAGCGTGGAGATAACCGCCGCGATCCGTCTGTGCCTCATGTCTGCTCCGTTCTCCCCGTCAGCTGCGGGGGTCGGTTTGGATGGCTGATATCTCCCAGCGGCCACGCACTCGCGCCACGTCCATTTCGTAGGCGAGCGTGTAACGAACACCCCTCGCGTCATGCACCTGTCCGACGATCTGCACGGCTCCCCCGGTGGCCCAGGTCGGGGGGCTCGGTCGAGTCGACCGTCAACGCGTTGGACGGCAGCGAAACCTGCGCTCCCGGCGCGAGGTCGGCCGCCAACTCCGAGCCGGAATCAGACAGGTAGTTCGCGAGGGCCCGCCGAAGGACGACTTCGAGCGCCGGTTCATTGACCGTTGCCTCCTTGGGCGGTGTCGGCGCAGGGAGCGAAGCCGGAGGCCCGACGAACGCCGGGAAGCCGGCCAGGGCGAGGACGCCGTCGGCGAGCCGCGACACGCTCACGGTCAGGTACAGCAGGCCGGCCGAATCGGTCTGGGCCGCAACGGTGTAGACATGCTCCCCGGTGATTGGTTCGCGCGCCTGAACGACTTCCGCCCAGAGCACGTGCTGCTCGACTCCCCCCGGCACCACGGCTTCCGTTTCAGAATCGCCTCGTGACGCCCCTTCGGCCCCCGTGGCCGGTGTCGTGCCATCGCCGCTCCAGCTCAGGTACCGCCGTGTGAACTGGACCGCATAGGCGCCGGCTCCGAGGTCTGGGGCGGGCTTCGGCTCAGAAGTCGCGGGAGAGCCCTGCGAACGGGGCGGCGCAATCGCGAACCGGGCGCTTGCGAGGACGCCAAAGGCCGATACCGCGACCAGGAGATAGCGGGGCAGGCCGCGCCTCAACCTCAACCGCCACATCGGGTAGGCCTTCAGCGTCACCTGCGCCCGGACGCTCAAGGCGCCACACCAACCTCAAAGCCGAACTCGGCGCCAGCGGGCGCGCCCCGCGGCACCGCCTCTGCCGAGACTGGCCGTGTGCCGAGGACGGGTGGAAGGTCCGAGACGCGGCGTCTCTGCCGTCGGCCCGAGGTCCTCACACGCCGAGTGCCCGGACGAGCAGGCCGCTCGTGGACCACACTCATTCGACTGCTCCTGCGGCGCGGCGCCACGGCCGCCCGCGCGTGCAACGTGGATGGCCGTTGCGCGCCGCGCGGTCGCCCTCGCCTGAGCGTCGCCACCGCGACCGCGCCCACTGCAACGACAGCAAGCATCAGGAGCGCGGGCGCCAGCGATCGGCTTGAGCGACGCGGCGGCGAGGGCGAGGCCCAATCGTTCTCGGAACCAGTCTCCGCGTCCTCAATCGGGTCGCCCGTGTAGCTCGGCGCCAACTGGGGTTCCTCCTCGAGGAACTCACCTTCATCAAAGACGCGGTAGACCTCGCGAGGCTCCCGGCGCGGCCATTTCATCCGCGCACACTCCGATTCGCACGGGCGGCCGATACCGCGGTCAAATCGAGACCCGGGTATCGACCGCCATCGCGCGGATCGGTCACGCCGGGCGATCGTGGAAAAAACCGATTGCCGGCGGACCGGGAGGCGCGCCTGTGAGTGGGGGGAGAACTGGTCACAGGCGGGTCTCTGTGTCCTGATCCGACCCTCGGCGAGGAGACGGGACACCGCCTTCGGCGGACATCAGCCGGCGCAGGCGAGCACGGCCGCGCTGGGCCACCTTGCGGTACTTCTCGGGGGACCACCCGTGCAGCTGGCAGAACTCATCGCAGTCCATGTCCTGGGCGAGCTGTGATGCGAGGACCAGGCGCTGATCGTCGCTCAGCTGGAGCGCGGCGTCGCGCAGCCGCCCCAGCTCCTCCCGCTCGAGCGCCACCCGCTCGGGTTCAGAGCGGCGGTCCTCGATTTCGATCGTCATCTCCTCGCTCACGAGGGCGACAGCACCCTCCATCGCGGTCTGCATCGGGCTCCGACCCGAAATAGCCCGTCGGCGATCGCGGATCCTCGAGACAAATCTGAGCTCAAGCGCGTTTGCGATGTGATCGCGCCCGGCATACTCCCGCCCGGCCTCGACCGCGAGGAACAGCTCGAGCGTCGCCTGGCTGTAGCAGTCCTCGAGGTCCTCTCGGCGCAACCGGAACCGATGGATTCCGAGCATCATCTCCCGTCTGGCGAGAGCCACCTTCCCCACTTCCTCGGCCTGGCTGGCCCGAGGAACTCGACTGCCCAGATTTCTCTCAGACGGACTCCGGCCGTTGAATCGGGTAGACACACGGGTATGTCGAGACGAGTGCCCTCGAGACCCCCCTCCCAATTTCCCGCAACCCCGCTGCGACGGTCGCCCGTCGCCGGTGCCTCGGCATGAGCCTCACCGACCGCCTCCAGGCCCTCGACCACCGCCAGCAGTCCGGGCGCTGGACGAGCTTCATCGCGGCCGTGATCAAGAAGTTCGGCGATGACCAGGGGGGCCAGCTGGCGGCCCTGATCTCCTATTACGGCTTCGTCTCGCTGTTCCCGCTGTTGCTGGTCTTCGTGACCATTCTGGGGTTCGTCCTACAGGGCAACGAGAGCGCCCAGGCCAGCGTGCTGCACTCGACCCTCGGCCAGTTCCCGGTCATCGGCAACCAGCTTCAGCAGAACATCGGCTCGCTCAAGGGCAGCGGCGTCTCGCTGGCGATCGGTGTGGTCGGTTCCCTGCTTGGCGGGCCTCGGCGTCACGGCGCCACCCAGAACGCCTTCAATCAGGTCTGGTACGTCCCCCACAAGCGCCGGCCGAACTTCATCACCTGCGCGCCTGCGTGGGATCGGCGCTGCTCGGCGTGCTCGGCGTGCTGTTCATCGTCTCGACGGTGGCCGCGGCGGCTTCGTCGCCGCGGGCGCCGGCGGCGCGTCGCTGGCAGCGGTCGGCGGGCGTCGTGGTCGCCCTGATCGTGAACCTGCTGCTGTTCTTCGTCGCCTTCAGCTTTCTCACGGCGGCCGAGGTCGAGCCCCGCAACCTGCTGCCGGGGGTCGATCATCGCGGCGATCCTCTGGCAGATCCTCCAGCACGTCGGCGGCTATTACGTCGACCACGTCGTCAGACACGCCCAGGAGACATCGGGTCTGTTCGCGTTCGTGCTCGGCCTGCTCGCCTGGCTCTACCTTGGCGGCCAGGTGACCGTGCTCGCCGCGGAGGTCAACGTCGTCAAGGCCAAGAGGCTGTGGCCGCGGAGCTTCTTCTCGCCGCCCCTGCTCGATGCTGACAAGCGCGGCTCTGACCTCGGCGGCGGAGATCCAGGAGCGGGTGAGGAACAGAACGTCGAGGTCGATTTCGACGGACCCGCGGCCGCGATCCCGGCCGAACAGCGCGCTTCCCAGCGGCTCTGCACTGCAGCGCGGTCAGGAGGCGCATGCGCCGTCCGCGAGGGGCTCGGCGCTCGGCGGATGGGTGATGTGCAATTCCGCTCATGCGAATGGGGAATCTCGACATCACCCCGAAAGTACTTGCGCACGCAACAACAGCGCGCTATACTAACTACACTTTCGTAAGCTCATATGGAGCGATAACTGATGCCGAGCATCCCCAGAGACACACGCAGAGATCCAGCCACACAGCCCCGAAGCCCAGGCTGCGGCTGATCCCCCTCGACGACACTGTCGTGTTCCCCAACATGGGCATCACGCTGACGATCGACGTCGGCGACGACAAGCGCGTCGTGCTCGTGCCCCGCCACGAGAACGAGTTCCTCGAGGTCGGCACGATCGCCGAGGTCTCAGAGCAGATCCGTCTCCCCGGCGGCGGCCGCGCGGTCGCCCTCTCCGGAGAGCACCGCGCCCTGATCGGCGCCGCCCAGAGCGGCCCCGAAGGAGAGCTGCGCGTCGACGTCGACGAGCGGCCCGACGAGGTCCCCGTCGACGGGCGCACCCGCGAGCTGGAAAGCGCGAGTACCGAGCGACCGTCGAGGAGATCCTCGAGCTGCGCGGCGACGACGGACGAATCTCCGCCTTCCTGCGAGCGATCGCCGAGCCCGGAGCGCTGGCCGACTCGGCCGGCTACTCCCCCAGTCTCAGCTACGAGCAGAAGGTCGAGCTGCTGCGCACCCTCGACGTGACCGAGCGCCTCGAGCTGGCCGTCAAGCTGCAGCGCGAGAGCCTCGCCGAGCTGCAGGTCCGCAAGCGGATCCGCGAGGACGTGCAGGAGGGCGCCGAGAAGCAGCAGCGCGAGTACTTCCTGCGCAAGCAGATGGACTCGATCCGCAAGGAGCTCGGCGACGACGACGCCTCGGTGGCCGAGGAGTACCGCGACCAAGATCGAGGCCGTCGGAGATGCCCGAGGACGTCAAGACCCAGGCGCTCAAAGAGCTCTCGAGGCTCGAGCGGATGGGCGAGCAGACGGGCGAGTCGAGCATGATCCGCACCTACCTCGACTGGCTGATCGCGGTCCCCTGGGGCAAGCGCTCCGAGGAGCACCTCGACCCGGTGGCGGCGCGCGCGGTGCTCGACGCCGACCACGCGGGCCTGGAGGACGTCAAGGACCGCATCACCGAGTACCTGGCCGTGCGCAAGCTGCGCCAGGACCGTGGGATCGAGGCCGACCCCAAGTCGGGCGCGATCCTGACCCTGATCGGGCCTCCCGGCACCGGGCAAGACCTCGATCGGCGAGTCGATCGCCAGGGCCACCGGACGCGAGTTCGTCCGCATGTCGCCTCGGTGGCGTTCGCGACGAGGCCGAGATCCGCGGCCACCGCCGCACCTACATCGGCGCCCTCCCGGGGCGGCTGGTGCGGGCGCTGCGCGACGCCGGCACGATGAACCCG
Organism: uncultured Solirubrobacteraceae bacterium; assembly: GCA_963744035.1. Taxonomy (GTDB): domain Bacteria; phylum Actinomycetota; class Thermoleophilia; order Solirubrobacterales; family Solirubrobacteraceae; genus Palsa-744. The sequence continues at coordinate 229,748 of CAVURZ010000005.1, forward strand.
GTGATCCTGCTGGACGAGGTCGACAAGGTCGGCGCGGATTACCGCGGCGACCCCTCGGCGGCGCTGCTCGAGGTCCTCGACCCCGCGCAGAACCACTCGTTCCGCGACCACTACCTCGACGTCGAGCTGGACCTCAGCCAGGTGATGTTCCTGGCCACGGCCAACGTCGCCGACACGATCCCCGGCCCGCTGCTCGACCGCATGGAGGTGATCCACTTCGACGGCTACACCTCCGAGGAGAAGCTCGCCATCGCCAAGGGCTACCTGTGGCCGCGCCAGCGCGACCGCAACGGCCTGCGCGAGGACGAGGTCGAGATCTCCGACGATGTCCTGCGGACGATCATCGCCGAGTACACCCGCGAGGCGGGCGTCCGAAACCTGGAGCGGAGCCTCGGCACCGTCCTGCGAAAGACCGCCACGAAGATCGCCTCGGCTCAGGCCGTGGCGGAGGCCGAGGCGGCGCAAGGACGAGCCCGAGCGAGGCCGAGGCCGCGAGGACGATCGCCGACGAGCAACGGCGCCGTCAAGCCGGCCAAGAAGGCCAAGGTTCCCAAGACCCCGAAGGCCAAGCGAGTGAAGATCGACCTGGAGGCCGTGCGCGACGCGCTCGGCCGCCAGAAGGTCTTCCAGGAGTCCGCGGCCAGGACCGCCACGCCCGGTGTCGCCACCGGCCTGGCCGTGACGGGCGCGGGCGGAGACGTCCTGTTCGTCGAGGCCACCGGCATGAAAACCGGCAAGGGCGGACTGGTGCTCACCGGGCAGCTGGGTGACGTGATGAAGGAGTCGGCGCAGATCGCCCTCTCCTACGTCCGCGGCCACGCCGAGGAGCTCGGCATCGACGAGCGCGACTTCGAGGGACGCGAGTTCCACGTGCACGTCCCCGCCGGAGCGATCCCCAAGGACGGCCCCAGCGCCGGCGTGACGATGGTCACGGCCCTGGCCTCGCTGCTGTCGGGCCGACCCGTCAAGCACACCGTCGGGATGACCGGCGAGGTGACCCTCCAGGGTCGCGTGCTGCCGATCGGCGGCCTCAAGCAGAAGGTCCTCGCGGCCCACGCGGCGGGACTGACCGACGTGATCCTGCCCGAGCGCAACCGGGGCGACCTGGACGACATTCCCGAGGAGGTCCGCGACCAGATGACCTTCCACCCGGTGATGACCGTCCAGGAGGTCCTCGACCGCGCACTGGAGCCGGCTCGCGATGTCGCGCACGTCTCGTAGATGTGAGCCCGTGCCGCATGGAGGTCCGCGAGACCGCGGACCTCCTCGAGCGGCGCTGGCAGCTCTCGATCCTCTACGCGGCCCTGACCGGGCGCGCTGCGCTTCAACGAGTTCGCCGAGGCCGTGGCGGGCATCTCCCCCCGGATGCTCGTCCGAGCGCCTCCGCGACCTCGAGGGTGCGGGCCTCGTCGAGCGCACCGTCATCCCCTCCAGCCCCCCCACGGTCGAGTACCGCCTGACCGAGAGGGGCCGGCGGCTCGGCCCGATCATCGAGGCGATGCGCGACTACGCCAGACAGCCCGTCTAGGGGCCGGCGGACCGAGGAGCCCGCTCACCGAGTCAGCGCCGTACCCCTCGGGCAGGGCGGCGAAGTCCCGCTTGACCCGGCGATACCATCCCATGCCCGCCAAGCGGGTTCTTCCACCTCCCTTCATCTCCTTCGAGGGCCGGCCCGTGCGCCTCATCACCTCCCGCGACCATCTCATTGAGATGCTTGTCCTGGGCCTTGATCACCTCGTTGGCGCTCTCTCCCTGATGGGCCAGATCACACGGTCCACCCAGTTGCCTGCACGTCATCGTCTTCATGGCTCTCATTTCGTGTTGTGGGTTGTGCGCCGCAGAGCGCAACTTCTCAACAGGACGAACGGGTGGGCGCGAAATCGACAGTCGGCGGAGCCCTAACCCGGAGCGCCGACCCGTTCCGGGCTGCTGACCCCGACAAGCTGCCCACCCGGGCATTCCGCCGCCCGCACCGCCACCCGCGGGTTGCGAATGAAGGCCGCGCCCACCAGGCCGCCGAGCGCAACCAGCGCCGCCGCGATCGCCATGCCCAGATGAAAGCTGTGCAGCGACGCCGCTTCGGCCGCCGCACTGACCGCACGGCCCTGGCCGGCAGGGACACCGTGAACGTCCGGCCGCCCCAGCGGCAGGCGCTTGGCTTCGCGCACGGCCGCCTCTGCCGCGCCGCCGAGCATGGATACCCGCGAGGCGGCTGTCGAGCGAGGACGCGAACGAGGAGGCGATCGCCGCCCCGACCGACGCCGTCCCCAGCAGTCCCGCGACGCGGGCGATCGCGTTGTTGACGCCCGAGGCGATCCCCGCCTGCTCCTCCGACGTCGGCCAGCACCGCGGCCGTCAGCGGCGCGACCGTCATCGACAGGCCCAGCGCGAACACCAGCAGCGGCGGAAGGACTTCGGCGAGGTAGTCCGACCTCGAACCCCGACGCGCTGGAACAGCAGCAGCCCGCCGGCCGCCACCAGCGGCCCGGCGCCCATGAAGAAGCGCGCGGCCCGAGGCGGTCGGCCAGCGCTGCCGAAGCGACGCGAGAGGAAGAACATCACCACCGTCACCGGCAGCGTCGCCAGGCCGCTCTTCAGCGGCGAGTAGCCGCCGATCTGCTGCAGGAACAGGACCAGGAAGAAGAACAGGATCGAGAGGCCCGCGTACATCGCGAACGTCTCGATGTTGCCGGCCGAGAAGTTACGCCGGCGGAACAGGCCGAGCGGCAGCATCGGGTCCGCGGGCCCGCGACTCGTAGCACAAGGAACAGCGCCAGCAGCGACGATGCCCGCCGACCAGCGGCAGGATCACCGCCGGGACTCGACCAGCCCAGGCGCGGCTGCTCGATCAGCGCGAACACCGGCCCGCCGAGCCCGAGCGCGCAGAGCGGCGCTCCGAGCAAGTCGATCCGGCGCCGCGCCCGCCGCGCCGCGGCGCGCTGCGGGGATCGACGCCAGGATCAGCGCGACGCAGGCGATCACGAACGGGACGTTGATCAGGAAGATCCAGCCGCCAGGATGCGATCGCGAGCAGCTCGCCCCCGGCGAGCGGCCCGAGCACTCCCGCGATCGCTCCCCATGCCGTCCAGCTGCCGATCGCCGCGCCCCGCTCGGCCGCCGGGAAGGTGTTGACGATCACCGCCAGCGAGCTCGGCACGAGCAGCGCCCCCGCGACGCCCTGGAGCGCGCGCGCCCCGACCAGCAAGCCGATGCTCGGTGCCAGACCGCGCAGAGCAGCGACGCGACGCCGAAGCCCGACGACGCCGAGCGCGAAGACCCGCCGCTCGCCGAACAGGTCCCCAGCGAGCCGCCGATCAGGATCAGCGAGCCGAGCGTCAGCAGGTAGCCGTTGACGACCCACTGCTGCGCCGCCAGGCCGCCGCCGAGGCGCGCTGAATCGTCGGCAGCGCGACGTTGACGACCGTCCCGTCGAGCAGGACGATCCCCGAGCCCATGATGCAGGCGATCAGTGTCAGGCGCTTGACCGAGGCGTCGTCACGGTTCGCCATGACCCCACCGTAGCCACCCACACCGACTCGTTCACGTCCGGGGGTTGACCAGGGCGGCGGCTTGTGCGAGCTTAGACACCGGGGATTGAACGGAGCCGTGACCGCATGAGGGGAGTCGAGTTGAAGGTTCGTCTGATGTTCTTGATCGTCCTGGCCGCAGTCTCGCTGTGCGGAGTTCTCAGCGCAGCCGCCTCGGCGGCCGAACCGGCCTTCTATGAATGCGCCAAGCTCAAGGGCGGCGCATACAAGGACAAGCTCTGCTCTGAACCGGGAGCCGGAAAAGGCAAGTTCGAACTTGCCGAAGGCATCGGCGCCGCACATACGTTCTCAGGCAAAATCAGGACGTTTGGGATCAACAGCGAAGAAATCGAAATCGAGTGTGAAAACTCACGGATCAGCGGCGAACTGACGAGCCCGACAAGCTTCGGGAATTTCCGGATCGAACTGGCCAACTGCAACCGTGGCTCGACCGACTGCGGCGCAACCGTCGGTCATCACAAGAACGTCATCGAGGTCGGGCCGCTGGCCGGGCCGATCGGCTACACCTCTCGCGAACTGCACACCGTCGCGGTGGCCCTCACCCCCGAAACCGGCACGAGCCTCGCCGAATACCGCTGCGGCGGGAGCGGACCTCCCGAATTCCGGTTGAAGGGCACGATCTTCGGAGCGCTCAGCGGAAACGTCAACCACTTCGCCAAAACCTTCACGGTGGCCACGACGGGGCCCCCGAACTTCGAAGGCGGTGAACCGAACCCCCTCGAAGTCGAAGACATCGCGAGCTCCCAGCGCGAAACCGTCGGCGTCTTCGGCTCGCCCTGGGGGCTCAAAGCGAAGAGCGCCCTGGAGATAAAAGCCTAGGAACGGGCGCGCACGAGACAGCCGGGATCCAGCTCGGAGATACTCGTCGCGCCGCTCAGCGCCAGGTTCAGCTCCAGGTCAGCCAGCAGGCAGCGCAGGACGTGTTCAACCCCTGCCTGCCCGTCCAGGCCCAGGCCCCAGACGTAGGGCCTGCCCAGGCAGACCGCGTCGGCCCCGAGCGCCAGCGCCTTCAGGACGTCCGAGCCGGTCCTGATGCCGCTGTCGAACAGCACCGGGAAGGCCGCCCCCACCGCCTCGCGAACACCCGGAAGCGCATCCAGTGCGCCAATCGCCCCGTCGACCTGGCGGCCGCCGTGGTTGGAGACGATCAGGCCATCGACCCCCGCCTGCGCCGCGCGGTCGGCATCGTCGGGATGCAGGATGCCCTTCAGGACGATCGGCAGCTCCGTCTGCTCGCGCAGCCAGGCAAGGTCCTCCCAGGTGATGCTGGGGTTTGAGAACTGGTAGGCCCAGTGTCCGATCGCGGCCTCCAGGTTCTCCTCGGGCGGGCCCGGCAGGGCGGCCCGGAAGACAGGGTCGGAGAAGTAGTTGGCGACCCCCTCGGCCTTCAGGAACGGCAGATAGCCCTGCTGCAGATCGCGGGGGCGCCAACCGAGGATCCAGGTGTCCAGGGTCAGCACGATGGCCTCATAGCCGGCGGCCCCCGCCCGGGCGACGAAGCTCGCGGCCAGATCTCGCTCGCGGGGCCAGTAGAGCTGATACCAGCGCGGCGATCCGCCGACCGCCTCGGCGACATCCTCGATCGTGTTCGAGGCGGCCGTGGAGAGGATCGAGGCGATGCCCTGCGAAGCTGCCGCCCGGGCGACGGCCAGCTCGGCCTCGGGATGGACGATCGACTGGACCCCGACCGGGGCGAGCAGCACCGGTGCCTCCAGCTCGGTACCGAGGATCGTTCGTTTCAGGTCGCGCACCGAGACGTCGCGCAGCATCCGTGGCACGATCTGCCAGTGCTCGAAGGCCCGCAGGTTGGCCGCCATCGTACGCTCCGCTCCGGCCCCGCCGGCGACATAGCCGTAGGCCTCGGGCGTCAGCCGCTGGCGCGCCAGCTCCTGCAGCGCGTCGACAGAGACCGGAAGCTTGGGCGTCTCCCCGGATAGCCCGATTCCGTAGATCTCGTACTGGAAGTTCGCGAACGGCTGGCGGGCCGGCTCGTCGGGTGTTGGGTCGCTCATCGCCCGGACCCTACCGGCGGCGGGCGCCCTTGCGTCGCGTGAGGAGATTCAGGCGAGCGTCGGCACGGCCAGCGGCACGGGACCGCCGCAGACCCGGTTGCGTCCGCGACGCTTTGCCTCATAAAGCGCCGAGTCGGCCTGCGCGCAGACCGTCTCGTAGTCGAACGCCGATTCGCTGTGGGAGGCCGAGACCCCGAAGCTCATCGTGATCCGCAGGCCGCCGCCGACGGTGTCCGCTTCCACGCCACGGCGCAGCCGCTCAGCCATCGCGGAGCTCTGCTCGAGGTTGGCTCCGGGAAGCAGCACCAGGAACTCCTCACCACCGATCCGGTAGGCCAGGTCGAAGGCTCGCAGCTGCTTGCGCAGCACGTAGGCGATGTCCTGCAGGACCGCGTCTCCCGTCGCGTGGCCGTGGGAGTCGTTGACCTCCTTGAAGTGGTCCAGGTCGCCGACGATCAGGCCGACCGGCTGACCCGTGCGCTCGGACTGGTGGGCCAGCTCGACGGTCCTGTCCTTGAGGGAGTTGCGGTTGAGCATCCCCGTCAGGGGATCGATCACCGCTTCGCTGCGGTGGATCACATCGGACTGCATCAGTGCCGTGGAGAGAATCGCCACGGCGATCGTCAGGGCCAGCGGCATGATCAGCAGCGGCGGCTTATCGATAACGGCCTGGGCGTCCACGCCGAACGCGACGGCCAACATCAGCAGGACCGTCACCGCCACGCCCAGCACCACCCCGCGCGCGGGAAACCGGGCGCTGAGGGTGACGATCGGGATCGCGAACCAGGACATCGCCGGCGACTTCGGGCCACCGGTCAGCGCGACGGCCATCTCGATCATCAGCTGCGAGCCGGCCCAGGCGCCGAACAGCAGGTACTCGGGCTTGCGCAGCCGCTCGATCGATCCGTCGGCGACCCGGAAGAAGACGGCCGCCACGGCCAGCGGGGCGATCGTCCACCAGCCCAGCCACGGGCCGCAGATCAACAGCGCCAGCGCGATCACGACGAAGGACTTCTGGCGGACCGGCGCGACCAGACGATCCATGTCGACCATCCGTTCGCGGGTCATCGCATCGCCGATCAGCCAGGTGGCGGGAGCACTTGACGCCTGGGCCGCGGCGCTGGCCGGCTGGCCCGCTTCGCGGACGGGCTCCGATTCGCCCAGCCGCGGGCGGATCGGCCTGTTGATGGCAGGGGCCGTGACGTCGCTCATGGGACGGCCTATCGGTACGCGATAGCACAACCGGAGCAGCCCGTCGAGCATCTCGACGAATAGGCAGTGCTCGGACGGGGCCGGCGCCTTCTGCGAGGGGCTGTTTCAGCCCAGGACCAGCTCGGCGGCGGCGCGCAGCGTGGCGGCGTCGCCGGAGATCAGCAGCGAGGTGACGATCGACTCACGCCACTTGGCGAGGTCGTCGCGAATCTTCTCCTTGGAGCCGATCAGGGACATGTCCTCGATCAGCTTGCGCGGGACAGCCGCCCCGGCCTCGTCCTTCTTGCCTTCCAGGTACAGCCCGGCAATCTGATCGACCTCGGCCTCGTAGCCCATGCGGATCGCCACGTTGGCGTGGAAGTTGGTCCCTTTGGCGCCCATGCCGCCGAAGTACAGGGCGTAGAAGGGGCGCAGCGCGTCGGCGGCTGCGTCGATGTCGTCGGAGACGATGAACGGAACCGTCGCGTTGACCTGGAAGTCGGCGGCGCTGCGACGGGCACCGTCACGGGCGAATCCCTCCGCCAGCGAGTCGACGTAGGGCTGCTGGTGTTCGGGAGCGAACAGCATCGCCAGCCAGCCGTCGCACAGCTCGCCGCAGAGGGCGATGTTCTTGGGGCCCTCGGCCCCCAGGAAGATCGGGATGTCCTCGCGCAGCGGATGGATCGAGGACTTCAGCGGCTTGGCCAGGCCGGTGCCGCCCTCCAGGGGCAGCCTGTAGTGCTCCCCGTCGGCGGTGACGGGTCCCTTGCGGGCCCAGATGTCACGCAGGATGCCGATGTACTCACGGGTGCGGGCCAGGGGCTTTGCAAACGGCATGCCGTACCAGCCCTCGACGACCTGCGGACCGGAGACTCCCAGGCCGAGTTGGAAGCGCCCGCCCGAGAGAATGTCCATCGTCATCGCGGCCATCGCCGTGGCGGCGGGCTGACGCGCGGACATCTGCACGATCGCCGTTCCGAGCTTGATGTTCTCGGTCGAGGCGCCCCACCAGGCCAGCGGCGTGAGGCAATCGGACCCGTAGGCCTCCGCGGTCCACATCGAGTCGAAGCCCAGCCGCTCCGCCTCGGCGATCGCCTCGGTGACTCCGGGCGGCGGGCCCCCCGCCCAGTAGCCGGTGTTAAGCCCCAGTTTCAGATCCTTGGCCATCCGGGCGGGACTATAGTGATAGCCCCGAGCGAGGAGGAGAAATGGCTGTAGCCGTGGGGGTACTCAGCGAGGCACGCCGCCGCACGCTGGAGGGTGTCTGCGACACATTCGCGCCGTCCATCGAGGCGGGCCGCGACGATCTCGAGCGAGCCTTCTATGCGCGCTCGGCGGGCGACCTGGGCGTCGCCGGTCAGATCGAGGGCCTACTCGCCCAGACTGCGCTGCCCGATGACATCGAGGCCTTCGGTCAGCTGCTGGATGCGATCGCCGCCCAGGGCTTCGACGGGCTGGAGCTGGACGGGCGGAGCGGGTTGCTGCACGCCCTCGCGGCGGCCTCGCCCGAGGCCAAGCTGGGAATCCGCCAGCTGCGCGCGCTGACCTTCCTGTTCTTCTATGGCCTGCCGGACGAGCGCGGGCAGAACCCGAACTGGCCGGCGATCGGATACCCCGGCCCACTGAGCCCCCCGCCCGGCCCCGAGCAGGCGCCGAAGACGATCGCTGTGGAGCAGCTCTCCGGTGAGCGGGCGACGCTCACGGCCGATGTCTGCGTGATCGGCTCAGGAGCCGGTGGCGGCGTGATGGCGGCCGAGCTGGCCCGCGGCGGGCGCTCGGTGATCGTCCTTGAGATGGGCGGCTACCGCAACGAGGCCGACTTCAAGCAGCTTGAGCTGCCGGGAATGTTCGAGCTCTATCTGGGCGGCGGCCTGGCCGCCTCCGAGGACGGCTCGATCGCGGTACTGGCCGGCTCGACGCTGGGCGGCGGAACGGTTGTCAACTACATGAACTGCATCCGCACGCCCCGGCACATCCGCCAGGAGTGGGCCAGGCTCGGCGTCGAGGAAATCGATCAGCCTTCTTATGACGAGCACATCGACGCGGTCTGGAAGCGCCTCGGCGTCAACGACACTGCCACCTCGCAGAACCGCACCCACAAACGGATGATCGCCGGCTGCGATGAGCTGGGCTACTCCCATCGCGCATTGACGCGCAACGCCGATGTCAGCTGCGAGGACCCGGGAGCCTGCGGCTACTGCTACGCCGGCTGTCAGAACGGCTGCAAGCAGTCGACGATGAAGACCTACCTGCAGGATGCGGCCGACGCGGGCGCCCGCTTCGTCGTCGGAGCCCGGGCGGAGCGAATCCTGACCAGCGAGGGACGCGCCACGGGCGTGCAGGCCACGGTCACGAACCCCGATGGCTCGACGACCCTGCTGGAGGTGAGCGCCGAGACGGTCGTGGTGGCGGCGGGAGCGATCGAGTCGCCGGCTCTGCTGCTGCGCTCGGGCATCGGCGGGCCGGCCGCCGGGCGGCATCTGCGCCTGCACCCCGCGGCATTGGTGGGCGGCTTCTACGAGGCGCCGATCGAGGGCTGGGTCGGTCAGATCCAGTCGGCCCTGTCCGATCAGTTCGCCTCCTGCGAGGGAGACTGGGGCTTCCTGATCGAGGCCACCACGGTCGCACCGGCGATCGTTGCGATGGCACTTCCCTGGGAGGACGGTGAGAGCCACAAGCGCACCCTCAGGCGCCTGCCGCACATCGCGCCGTTCGTCTCCGTCGCCCGTGACCACGGCGAGGGGCGGGTCGTGATCGACGAGCACGGCCGGGCCGTCACGCGGTGGTCCTTCTCCGACGAGCTGGACGCCCGCATGTTCCGCCGGGCGATCGTCGAGCTGGCAAAGCTCCACCGGGCGGCGGGCGCGACGGAGATCCTCACCTTCTATCAGCGACCCGGCCTCAGCTGGCAGGAGGGACAGGACTTCGACTCGTTCGTCGCGGAGATAGAGCGAGGCTCGCTGGCGGCAAACGACGTGGCGGCCTTCAGCGCCCACCAGATGGGCTCCTGCCGGATGGGCTCGGACCCCTCGGAGTCGGTGGCCGATGGACGTGGTCAGCTGCACGACACCAGCGGCGTTTGGATCGGCGACGCATCGGCCTTCCCGAGCGCCCCGGGCGTGAACCCGATGATCTCGATCATGTCCCTGGCCCACCGGACCGCCGCCAACATCCTCGCCGGGTAGCCGGCCCCGGGCTCAGGAGTCCAGCAGTGCCAGGACGAAGCCGTCGTAGCCCTTGCTGCCGACGGTCTGGATCGTCGTCGCGCTGACCCTCGGCTCAGCAGCGGCAAGCTGGAGGAAACGGCGCATCCCTGCAACGCCCGGATCCTCGCTGTCCGGATCGATCAGCGCGCCGTCACGGACCACGTTGTCGACGAGGATCAGCCCGCCGGGACGGCACAGCTCGAGGGCCTGCTCGAAGTACTCAGGGGTGCTCTGCTTGTCCGCGTCGATGAAGATCAGATCGAAGGGATCGATTCCCTCATCCCGCAGCGCAAGCAGGGAGTCGAGCGCGGGGCCGACCCGGATCTCCACCAGCTCGCCGAGCCCGGCACGGGCGATGCTCTGCTCGGCGACGGCCGCATAGGCCGGGTTGAGCTCGAGCGTCAGGAGCCGGCCTCCTGCACCCAGGGCCCTGGCCATCCAGATCGTCGAGTAGCCGCCCAGGGTGCCGAGCTCGAGGATTCTCGAGGCGCCGTGGATCTGCACCAGCAGGTGCAGGAACTTGCCCTGGTTGGCGGAGACTGCGATCGCCGGCAGGCCGGCATCGGTGCTGGCCTGAAGCGCGGCCTCCAGCTGGGCATCCTCGCCCACCAGAAGATCGGCGGTGTATCGGTCGACTGCGTCCCAGCGCTCCCAGCTCATGTCAGTCCTCCCCAGGGCTCATCAATGCGATTGGAATACCCAGGCCGGCCGAACGTTTGACCGTCGAGATGCGCCGTCCCGGCTGTACGGCCGTCCTTGAGGGCGGCGCGTGTGGCGCCATCGACGCGACCGTGGCGTCGAGGTCCTCGGCCACCAGCGCCAGGCCCCAGAATCGGATCGGCCGGTCGGGGCCACCTTCACGCTCGGTCAGCTCGTCGGGCTCCTGGATCATCTCGAGGATCTCCGCACCGAGCCGGAAGAACGCCTGCCGCGGGCCTCCGGCGGCGGTCGGCTCCTCGCGTATGCGACGCAGGTCCAGTCCGGCGGCCTGCAGTGTCGCGACGTTGCGCCGGAAGTCCGGGGCGATCGCGACGATGTGGTCGATCTCCAGCACGCCGTTGGGGTGTGCCGGGGCGGGCGCTCGAGCGGGCTCGCTCGAGCTGCTCGTGGGGAGCCCGTCGAGATCCTCGCTGTCCAGTTCACGCAGCGACCATCCGATGATGCCCGCACCGGCGTCGCGACCGGCAAGGCGCAGCCGGACGCCCGCGATATCGCAGACCTCGCCCTCGACGCGGAAGCCGAGATCGGCCCAGCTGCTGGGCTCATCCGCGATCGTGATCTCGTCGATTGTCGCCATCGGCTGATGCGACCCGGCGGCCGCGCGGTGAACGGTAGCGCCCCCGCGCCGGGCTCGGCGGCGGGGCGAGATCAACCATCTAGGATCGAAGGTGAGCCGAATGAGCCACCTTCTGCGACCGAGCCGATGAGCACCCGCGCCCAGCCTGGCGACTCGGAGTCCCCTCGCCACCCTTGGCTGCTCCCCGTCGTGCGTTATGTGATTCCCGGCGTCGTCGTGCTGGCCGGGATCGTCGTAATGGCACTGGGCAGCGAATCGGACCTCGAGGGCGGCGGCGGCATCGTCAGCGCCGGATTGGCGATCTTCTTCATCAACTGGCTCTTCCGCGCCGGCGCAGCGGGGGATCTCGAGCGCGACGCCGAGGAGCGGGCGCGCGAGTACTTCGACCTCCACGGGCACTGGCCCGACTGAGTGTCCGCGACGCGCGGCAAAGCGCCGGCACCCTCGGGACAGTCGAAGGCGCCTACGACAGCTGACGGGTCGACGGACGGCACATTGCGCCAGCCGTCCAAGGCGAAACGGAAGCCCCGCGGCGAGAATTCCGTGGTGAGCTCGCCCGCCGAGACAGCTGCCCCTATCGATTATCAGCCTCAGGCTCCCTTCCTGGACGAGCTGTTCGAGGCGGACGGAACGCCGCGTCCAACCGCCGAGGCGCTGGTTCGAGAGCTGGGGCGCCTCGGGCACGACGGGCTGGTCGAGGCCGGGCGCCGGCGGGACGCCCTCTTCATGCAGCAGGGGATCACCTTCGAGACCACGGCCGGCGGCGCGACACACGAACGGCCATTCCCGCTGGATCTGGTGCCGCGGGTCCTCAGCGGCGAGGAATGGCGTGCGATCAAGCGCGGCCTGGCTCAGCGGATCCGCGCGCTGAATCACTTCGTCGACGACGTCTACCACGCCCGCGAGATCGTCCGCGAGGGGCTCGTCCCATGGCGGCTGGTGGCCTCCTGCTCGCACTTCGCCCGGGCAGTGCACGGCATCCGCCCGCCGGGCGGCGTGTACTGCCACGTGGCCGGCTGCGACCTGGTCCGCCACAGCGACGGCACCTGGAAGGTGATCGAGGACAACGTCCGGATCCCGTCGGGGATCTCCTACGTGCTCGAGAACCGCGCGGCGATGGCCCGGCTGGTTCCTGAGCTGTTTTCCAACTACCGGGTCCGGCCGGTGGAGCACTACCCACAGCTGCTGCTGCGGGCACTGCGCTCGGTCGCCCCGTCGGCCGAGAGCGAGGCCACCGTCGTCGTCTGGACCCCCGGCCCCGCCAACCCCGCCTACTTCGAGCACGCCTTCCTGGCCCGCCAGATGGGCGTCGAGCTCGTCGAGGCCTCCGATCTTGTCGTCCGCGATGACGTGCTTTACATGCGCACCACCCGTGGGCTGGAGCGGGCCCATGCCGTCTATCGCCGTCTCGATGACGACTTCGTCGATCCGCTCGAGTTCCGGCCCGATTCGTTGCTCGGAGTCCCGGGCCTCGTGCGCGCATACAGGGCCGGAAGCGTCGCGATCGCCAACGCCTTCGGCACCGGAGTCGCCGACGACAAGGCGGTCTACCGTTTCGTGCCCGACATGATCCGCTTCTACCTGGGCGAGGAGCCGATCCTCGAGAACGTCAACACCTACCTCCTGTCGGAGCCCGAAGTGCTGGAGCATGTCCTCGAGCACATCGATCAGCTTGTCGTCAAGCCGACGGGAGAGTCAGGCGGTCGCGGTGTGATGATCGGGCCGCACGCCTCCGATGAGGAGCTCACCCGCATGCGGGAGGTTCTCAGATCCCATCCGGACCGCTGGATCGCCCAGGACGTGGTGCGGCTGTCGACTGTTCCCACGGTCGGCGAGGACGGCGTCCTGGCCCCCCGGCACGTCGATCTCCGCCCCTTCGCCGTGTTCGGCGAGCGCATCGACATCGTTCCGGGCGGCCTCACCCGGGTCGCCCTGGAGGAGGGCTCGCTGATCGTCAACTCCTCGCGGGGTGGCGGTTCGAAGGACACCTGGGTGCTGGAGGACGGCGATGATGCCGACCGTGCCGGGCCGCCGATCGCCGACACCCAGCCGCCGGCGCTGCCCGATCTCCGCTACGGCGGCTGGACCGGACAGCAACAGCAGCAACAGCAGCAGCACCGCGGCTCGGATCCTTCACCCACGGACGCCTGATGCTCGCGCGGATCGCACATGAGCTGTACTGGCTCGGGCGCAACCTGGCCCGGGCGGAGTTCACGGCCCGCGCCGTGGAGGCGGTCTTCCAGTCGGAGCTGCAGGGAACCTCCGAGGGCATTCCCGGCGTCAGCTTCGGCTCCGGCGGCCTGCTGGCGATCCTCGGCGACGCCGATGAGTCCACCAACGGCGGGCAGGCCCTTGACCAGCTGACCCTGGACCCTCAGCGCCCCGGCTCCATGCTGGCCTCGATCGAACGGGCGCGCGAGGGAGCGCGAACGGTCCGCGACGTGATCAGCGCCGAGATGTGGGAGGCGATCAACACGACCAGCCTGGGTCTGCGCGGCGGCGTGCAGCCCGGCTGGGCGGCCCCGGCGGGCACGACCCTGGCCTCCAAGTACGTCAAGGAGCGCACGGCTCTGATCTGGGGGGTCGCGAACCGCTCGATGCTCCGTGACGAGGCCAAGTACTTCCTCGACGCCGGGGGACTGATCGAGATCTCCGACATGGTGCTGAGGATGCTCCGCGTGGCGCTGCCCACCGGCGGCGACGCACCCTCCGACGGGCACGCCCTGATCCTGCTGCAGGCGGTCGGCGGCTTCCATGCCTATCTGAGGGCCGTCACCTCCCCGCCCAACGCCCATCCGGTGGCACGTTTTCTGCTCTTCGAGCGGGCCTACCCCGACAGCGTCGCGGCCTGCGTCGACTCGCTGCACGAGGTGTTCACGGCCGCCGATGCCGGTCCGCGAAACTCCAAGCCGGTGCTGCGCGTCAGCCGGCTCGCCGCCGACCTGGACTTCCAGCGCCGCGCCCTGCCAGACGGAGCGGAGCTGACTGGGATCTGCGAACAGACCCAACAGGAGCTCGCCCGGATCGACCAGGATGTCGCCGAGCGCTACTTCGCCGGGGCCGCCGCGGCGGGCGTGAGGAGGTGAGCAAGGGATGCATTTCGCGATTCGCTTTCTGACCGAATACCACTACGACGCAGCCGTGACCGACAACCTGAACGCCCTGCGCGTGAGGCCGGCGACGACCTCCTCGCAACGGTGCGACGAGTTCCACACCCGGATCGAGCCTGAGGCCCGCGTCAGCCGTCACCTGGATTACTTCGGGACCGAGGTGATCGAGTTCGGCATCCCGGCCAGCCATGAACAGCTGACGATCGACATGCGCGCCAGGGTCGTGACCTCCGAGCCGCCGGAGCCTCCGGAAGCCTCCTGGGAGAGCCTGCTGAGCGCGGCCTATATCGACGCCGCGGGCGAGTTTGCCCTGCCGTGGCAGGACCAGCCCGCAATCGACGGCCTGCAGGATCTGGAGCAGGAAATGGGCGCCGACAGTCCACTCGAGACACTGCGACGGCTCTGCGATCTGATCCCCGAACGGTTCGAGTACCGGGCCGGGGTCACCTACGTGGGTTCCTCGGTCAGTGACCTGCTGCAGGCCGGCGCCGGCGTGTGCCAGGACTTCGTCCACCTGTCACTGATCCTCCTGCGCCGCAGGGGGATCGCGGCGCGCTACGTCTCGGGTTACCTGTGGGCCGCGCCTGCCGATGACGGCTCCAACTCGCTCGAGGTCGACACTCACGCCTGGCTCGAGGCGCTTCTGCCCGGCAGCGACGGCCGCGGCGAGCCGGTCTGGGTCAGCGCCGACCCGACCAACAGCCGCCTGGCCGGCGAGACCCACGTGAAGATCGGCCATGGTCGCTTCTATGCCGATGTGCCGCCGGTCAAGGGCCTGTACATGGGCGGCGCGTCCTCCGAGCTCGACTCCGCCGTCACCATGTCCCGGCTGGATCCGCAGTCGAGCGCTCGCGCCTGAAGCAGGCCCCAGGAGACACCCTCGCCGGACTCGCCGCGACAACTGTTGCTATTTTTACAACACTGTTGTACGAGAACCGGTTGACAACGGAGACCTGACCAGCAATGTCGAAGACCTTGATGCGCGGGCTGGCCCTGCTCGAGACGATCGACCTGCAGGGCCCGATCACGGTCATGGAGCTGGTCCGCCGCAGCGGGATCGACAAGTCGATCGTCTCGCGGACCATCGCGGCGCTGGAGCGAGAGGGCTGGGTGGTGCGCAGCGATGGCAAGATCGAGCTCGGGCCCAGGGCGGCCCTGCTGGGGCACACCAGCCGGGGCGCGCAGGCCGTACGCGAGGCCGAGCCGCTGGTCCACGCGGTCGCGGGCGTCACCGGGCTGCTGACCCAGGCCTACGGGCTGGTCGGCACCCGGGCATTCGTGCTGGCGGCGGCAGGAGGGCGCGGGCCTGCAACCAGCGCCGGCCTTGGCTCGGGCGTGCCGCTGTTCGCAACGGCCGCCGGCAAGACGATTGCGGCACAGCTGGACCCCGCCGACCTGGCCCGCCGGCTGCCCCCCGAGCCCTACCCCGATCCCGCTCCTGAGCTGGCAACCCTGGCCGGCTTCGGCCCGATCGCCGGTGCCGTGATCGCCGAGCCGCGCGAGCCCTTTGACACTTCCACCGCGGTGGCCCGAACACGGTCCGAGCTCGACCCGCAGCTCGGGTCGATCCGTGTCCGCGGCAACGCCCGGGACGCGGGCGAGCTGCACCCGCAGATGGGCTGCCTGGCCGTTCCATGGCCGAGGGCCGGACTGCCGGCAGCACTCGCCTGCATGGGCTCCCCGACCGACATCGAGGCGGCCGAGTCGCTCGTGACGAGCGCGCTCATGACGGCGGCGACGCCCGGAGCTCGCCCGGAGGACGTGGTCGCAAGCGCCGCCGGCACGCTGACCCGCACCCGCGTCTCCTCAGCTGCCTGACCGCTCGCTGCGAGAGGACCGTTGCGCTATATGCAATTGGTGTAGAGTCGCGTCGCAGTGCGCGCCGGAGAGGCCGGCGCCCCGCCGACGGGAGAACAGATGCCGAGCCCGGGATTCATCAAGGACGCAGCCTTGGACCGGCACGGCCCGCGCGGGCTCATCGCCTCCCTGGCCCTGGCGGCCTGCCTGATCGGTTCACTGGCCGCCCTTGCGGCCGTGGGCTCACCGGCTCGGGCGGCGACCTGCGAATCGCAGAACAACTACACCGGCGCACCCGGGGGAGCCTGGAGCGAAAAAGAAAACTGGAGCAAGAAAGCTGTTCCCACGACATCCGAAACCGTATGCATCCCGCCCGGCAGCGGGACGATCGAAGTCGGCGCCTCGGTGAAAGGCGAAGCGAAGAGCATCAAGGCGCAGTCTCCCGTCAAGATCGCCTCGACCGGCTCGCTGACGCTCAGCGAAACCGTCGAATCAAGCCTCGCCGCGAGCACATTCGCCGGACTGGACATCGAAGCGGGCGGGCACCTGATCACCGCAGGCGGATGGCTGTTCCTGAGCGGAACGAACACCCTCAACGGCGAAATCTCCACGTCTAAAGTCTCCTCGGGCTACGTTCGGCTGCTGAGCGGCAACCTGACCGGCAACGGCACGATCGCCGTGCAGTTCGGAAACGAAGGCGGCACGATCGAACCGGGCGGGCCCGGCGTCATCGGCGACCTGCACTTCACGAGCCTCAGCGGCCAGCAGGAAAAAGGAACCCTGATCCTCGACATCGCGAGCAGCTCCTCGTTCGACCGGCTGACCGACGCGACCAGCAACTTCTTCCTTGGCGGCACGCTCCAGATCAACCTGATCGACGGCTACGAACCGCCCGTGAAAACCAAATTCCAGTTCATGTCGGGCGGACCCGGCGACAGCGTCGAATTCGAACACGTGCCCGCCGGGTACCTGGCACGGTCCTTCCCCGGTGGAGCCGAAGTTGAAGTCGCCGAACGGCCCCCGACGGCCGTCACCGAAGCGGCCACGGAAATCACTCAGAAAACCGCGACGATCAACGGCTCCGTCAACCCCAACCTCCAGGCGGTCACCATCTGCGAGCTGGAATTCGGGACCGCCGAAGGCGTCTACGGCACCAGCAGCACCTGCCCCGTGCCCCCCGGAAGCGGGTCAGCGCCGGTCGGAGAGAGCGTCGCCGTGAGCAACCTGACACCCGGGACGACATACCACTACCGGATCATCGCGATCAACTCATCCGGCCAGAGCAAAGGCCTCGACCGAAGCTTCACAACCCTCGCGGCGGGCAAAGAAGAAACCGCCGGCGGCCACGAAACGAAATCCGCTGAAACGACGACCGGCCCGGGCCAGACTCCCTCCGGCGGGGGCTCTCCGGCGGCCACGGAAGAACTTCTGCGCGGCTGCAGTACCAGTCCGCTGGTCCTCAACGACGTCTACATCCACGGCAGCCGGGTCGCGCTGCTCGGCAGCGCCGCAAAGAGCCTGGTCGGCAAGACCGTCAAGATCCTGTTCAACGAAAAAAAGCAGGTGGCCACTGCGACCGTCGGCGCCGACGGACAGTTCTCAACGAGCGCTCCCCTGCCGCCCAAGAAGATCCGCGAAGCGCTCACGACCCGCTACACGGCTGAGATCGGCAGCGTGCGGTCGCTGCACGTCAAGCTGACCCGGAGGCTGCTGCTCGAACCGCCGAAGGCCAGCGGCACCACCGTCACGCTGACTGGCACCGTTGCGCCGCCGCTGACCAAGCCGATCGCCCCGATCGTCGTTGAAGAGCGGCTGCAATGCGGAAAGGTCCTGATCGCTGCCCACGTCACCCCACCCAAGAACGGCCGCTTCAAGATCACCGTCACCGTTCCGCCCGGCACCGGGGCCGCCCTCTACCAGCTGAAAAGCACCGTCGCGGCGAACCCACACGCCACCAAGCACGGCTTCACGACGTTCAGCCTGCAGCTCCCCGTGACGATCGGCTAGCGCTCAGCCGTGATAGCCGGCCAGCAGGTCGGAGAATGCATATGGCGTCTGAGCGATGCCGCTGCATTCTTCGGTGCTCGGCTTCGCCGTCCCGCAGGGGCGGTCGCGGTTCACAGCCCAGAAGCTGACCCGGCCGAGGTGGTGTTCTCTCGCAAAGGAGAGAATCGTCTGGAAGTCACCGGTTGAGACGGTCTCCGAGGATTCATCGGTCTGCCCGTTCATCGATGAGACGCCGACATGTTCGTAGGCCGCCGCCGAGGACAGGTGGTAGGTCGAGGACAGATCGGCCTCGAGCCCTTCGAGCGACCGGATCGAGGCGTCTCCCATGTCCGTCAGCGGCGTCCCGAAGTCAAACGGCATGACGGTCCAAACGCTCGGCAGGAAGGAGATCGCCGCCGCGTCGGCGATCAGGCTGCGTCCGGGTGCTTCGGGGCCTGTTTCGCCGGTGCCCATCGTCACGGAGATCTCCAGGCCGGGGTTGGCGGCCTGCACCGCGGCAAGCGCCGCCACGACGCGTACCCGGGTCTTCTTGTTGGTGAACTCCCCGTGCTCGATGTCGATGTCGATCGATTTCAGCGAGTAGGCATCGATCACCTTCTGATAGGCCGCCGTGAGTGCGCCAACGGTCTTGCAGGAGCTGCCCAGCTTCTTTCCGCTCCAGCCGCCAAAGGACACGGTCACGTCTCCCCCGGCATCTCTGATCGCGTTGATCGCCGCCTCATCGACGCCGCCCAGCAGCGGGCGCGAGCCGTCCCACTCGGGGTTGCAGGAGCGGTGCGAGAGCACAAAGGCCATCGTCAGGTCCTGCAGTCCGGTGTCGGCCATCACGGACGCCGGAGGCTGCGGATTGCCCCAGCCGAGGTACTCATACGGCGATGCCAGCTCGACCGGCTGGGCGTCGGCCAGCGGGGCGAGGGCAAGGAGTCCGAGCGCCACCACGGCCGCCGCGATGCCGATTCCTCTCACACCACTCCTCCTCCCAGGCACCCCCACAGGATATCCCCCGCCCGGCCCGGACCCGGGGCTCTACTCGCGCGGGATCTCAAGCGAATAGGAAAGCCAGCGCTCACGGACGCCTCCGAGACGGTCATACACGGCCTGCGCCCGGCTGTTGTCCAGCGCCGTCTCCCATTCCAGAGCCAGCACTCCGCGGCGCCGGCAGTGCTCCACGCAGGCGAGGATCAGTCGGTCCGCGAACCCACCGCCCCGCGCCTGCTCGCAGACGTACAGGTCGTTCATGATCCCCAGCCTGCCGGCCCGCGCGGTGGACCAGCTCCAGTACAGCGTCGCGAAGCCCACTGCCCGCCCCTCGCCGTCGCGGGCCAGCAGCTGCAGGCCCTGGGAGTCGGGATCGGCAATCAAGGCACGCGAGAGCTCTTCGAGCGCCGTGTCGCTGGGGTGAACCTCGTAGAAATCGCAGTAGGCCCGCATCAGCGGCAGCAGCTCCGCCACCTCGCCGGGACCGACGACGTCAATCCGCAGACCCGCAGCGCCGGAGGAGGATGTGGGGATATTGTCGTTGGCCATGTGGTCCTGTCGGGTAGTTATGAGCTAATGCGTCGCTCCCGCCCCTCCGATCATGCTCTCCTGATGCATTCTCGTGTGCCCGCAGGACTGATCGCCCTCGCGACGGGCCTGCTCGTCCTGATCCTCAGCGGCTGCGGGTCGACCACGGCCACGATCGACCCCGTCGCCGAGGCCGCCGTCGCGACGAGCCAGGCCGGCGGCGCACAGATGTCGATGCGTGCCCGAATGGAAATCGAAGGCCTCGGCGGGCCGATCACGATGACCGGCAGCGGCGACTTCAACTTCGCCCGCAAAGAAGGTGAGATCGTCAGCAACCTGACCGGGCTTCCCGCCGGGAGCCTGGGAGCGTTGAAGTCGAGCTCGTTGCACTTCACCGAGCTGTTCGCCAACGACGCCCTCTACATGGAATCGCCGCTGTTCGCGGGGAAGCTCCCCGGCGGAGCCCGCTGGATGAAGCTCGACCTCGCCAAGCTGGCACAGGGCGCAGGTCTTGATCCGCAGTCGCTGAGCAGCGGCCAGTCGAATCCGGCCCAGGTCCTCAACTACCTGAAGGCCGGCGGCGGGTCGGTGAGCCGGCTTGGCACTGCGGTGGTGCGCGGAACCAAGACGACCCGTTACAGAGGCACCATCGACCTGGCCAAGGCACTCGAACGGTCCTCCTCCTCGAGCCCCGCGCAGGTGAAATCCGCGATCCAGAAGCTGTTCGCGGCCGGCGCCACCGCGAAGATCCCTGTGGAAGTCTGGGTCGACCGGCACAACCTGGTGCGGCGGATGACGATGACGCTGGCCGAGACCCCCGCGGGACATCGGCTCAAGGTTCTTATTGCGATGGAACTGTTCAACTTCGGCGCGACGCCAACCGTGAACGTCCCGGCCGACGGCGAAGTCTTCGACGCCACCGGGTCCTCGCTCTCGGCCCTTTCCACAGCGGGCTGAGCGCGCTCCGCCGCGCGCATCAATCCGCCCAGACTCGACAGCTGAAGGCCCGCTACCTCTAGGCTCCACAGAACGGGGGACAGCCGGCGGCCGGCCGGCTCCACCGCTACGGAAAATGCGTCGAAAAGCGAGCAGAAAACCGGGCGGGGCAAGACGCGGCGGGGAAACGCGCCTTGCCGTCGCCAGCGCCGCCGGGCTATATGTGATCGGCGCGGCGCTGATCGCGACGAGCTTCCTGCTGCCCGAAGTCAGCTCACCGGCTGGAGCCGCCGCGGTGGCGGGAACAGCGCTGCTCACGGCGCTGGTTCTGATGATCGCCGTCGCCCGTGCCCGGCCCGGGCTCACCGTCGCCTGGATCGCCGAGCTTTGGGGCGTGGTGATCATCGCCGTGCTGTGTGCGTCGACCGGCGGCGCCAACAGCCCGTTTGCGCTGCTGTACTTCTTCGCCATCGGCCATGCGGCGGCGTTCCAGCCGCGGTGGCGCTTCGAGTTCACCGCCGGCATCGGCCTGCTCGCTTTCCTGCTGCCGCTCGCCTACTCGAGCGTCTCGGCGAACTTCGCCGCGATCGCCCTGGTCGGAGCCGTCCTGGCAACGCTGACGACCATTGTCATGCACCTCTCCCTCGAACGGATGCGAGCCGACCGCCGTCGGCTCGAGCTGCTGATCACCGCCACGGCGAAGCTGGACACCTCGCTTGACCCGGAGCAGACGCTGCGACGAATCGCGAGCACCGCGCTGCCGGAGCTGGCCGAGCTGTGCGTCGTGGACCTGGTCGACGAGGAGGGCACCGTGACGACCAGCGTGGCGGCATCGGTGAATCCAGCCCTCGCCCTGAGAGTCGAAGAGATCCGCCGCGAACAGCAGATCGAGGCCCGTGGCGAGCACCCCGTAGCGCGCGCCCTCAGCGTCCGCCGGCCGCAGATTCTCGAAGACCTGCGCGAGGCGCCCGCCCTGCTTGACGCGATCGCCGGCGCCGGCGAGCAGTCCCGCACCCTGGCCGGCGGCTCCGCGACAATCGTTCCGATGGTCGCCCGGGGGCGGATGCTGGGCGTGATCTCCTTCGTTCATGCCGGACGGGTGCAGGAGGGGCAGCAGCGGGTTCTCGAGGACCTGACCGGACGAGCGGCCCTGGCCTATGACAACGCCCGCCTGTATGCCGAGCGCGCCGCCGTCGCACAGACGCTCAGGCGCAGCCTGATGCCGGCGGCCCTGCCCCGGGTCCCCGGCATCGAACTCGAGAGCTATTTCCGCCCGACCGGCACCGGAAGCGAAGTCGGCGGTGATTTCTACGATGTCTTCGGAAACGAGAAGTGCTGCTGGATGGTCGTCGGCGACGTCTGCGGCAAGGGCGCCGAGGCAGCCGTCGTGACCGCCTTCCTGCGCCACACCACAGCCGCCTACACACGCGACGGAAGCGGTCCGGCAAATGTTCTGGAACGCGTCAACGAGGCGATGCTCAACCACGACTTCGAGGGCCGCTTCGCAACCGCCATCCTGGCCCGTCTGACGTTCGGCCCGGCCGGCGTGGCGGTAACGGTCGCCGCCGCCGGCCATCCGTCGGCTCTGCTTCTGCGCGGTGACGGCTCGACGGAGGAGCTCGGCGAGAACGGCACCCTGCTCGGGGTCTTCCATGACGCTCAGATCGCCGAGAGCTCGACGGTCCTGCGGCCCGGAGACGGACTGGCGCTCTACACCGACGGCCTGCCCGAGGCTCAGGCACCCGATCGCTTCCTGAGCTCGAATGAGATGCTCGGTGCGCTGGCGCAGAGCACTCCCAGCTCCGCCCGCGACACCGTCGGCACGCTGCTGGGCCTGCTCGACCTGAGCCAGGGCGCTCGCGATGACATAGCGATCCTCGCCGTCAAGATCGAGGGCACCGCGCTGAGCGACGCGCGCGCCGCCTGACGAGGCGCCGTCAGCCGGTCACGTGCAGCACGGCATGCATGCCGAGCTTGGCGTGTTCGGGCAGCGAGCACCACAGGCGGTAGGTGCCCGGGGTGAGGTGCACGACTCCGTCCCAGCGCCGGCCGGGAGTGAGCAGACGCCCGTAGATGGTCGGCCCTCCAGCTTCGCGGCGCAGGCGAAGGTCGTGCGGGTCGGCCCCTCCATCGAGCTCCTCGAGGTCCAGGTTCCCGGCCCGGACCGTCCCGCGAGATAGCAGCAGGCGATACTCGATCTGTGTGACCTGCAGGTGCGACGGGGCGCTCGCCGAGTGCCCGCGAATGGCTACTCGGTCCCGCGTGCGGCCCGAGGCCGGGCCGAGGCCGATCGCGAGCGAACCGGCGAGCGCGAGCAACGCGATCGGCGCCAGGCGCCTCATCGGATCACCACCGGCCGTGCGAAGGAGGAGGCACCGGGAATGATCGCGGCGGCTTCATGTCCCAGCCACTGCTCGATGATCGAGCAGTACAGGCCGCGGAAATCAGCAGTGGCCCTGAGGTTGCCGAGTTCGTCCAGGCCTCCCGCGAGGCCTGGCCATTCACCGATCATCTGACCCGCCGAGCGGGTCCCGATCACGAATGCACAGCCGGCGGCACCGTGGTCGGTGCCGGCCGAGGCGTTCTCCTGCGCGCGACGCCCGAACTCCGACCAGACCAGGGTCAGCACACGGTCGGCCAGGCCACGGGCTTCGAGATCGCGCTGGAAGGCCAAAAGGGTCTGAGTGACCTCTTCGAGACCCGTTTCCAGCGGCTTGGCCTGGCTCTCGTGGGTATCGAATACGGATTCCGTGGAGACGGAGACGCACTCAAGCGGCAGCCCGGCGCCGAGCAGCTGGGCGACCGATGCCATCCTCGACGGGAAATCGTCGGTGGAGCTCGGGTATCCGGCCGGCAGGGTCGCCGCGCCTTCGGACTGGAACGGGAGCAGCTGGCGGCGCAGGGTGCTCGACATCAGCGCCGCGTTTCCCGCCTTGGCCATCTCGGGATCCGCTGCGCCCGCGCCGATCCGCCCGAGCGAGTCGAAGTAGTCGTACATCACTTCCTGCGGCGGCCCCCACACGTCGCGCGCCCAGAACGAGTAGGCCGAGGGCTTCTCGATCGTCGCCACGGGCACCTTCGTGGTCGCTAGGGCGGGCTGCAGGGAGTCGTCCAGGCACAGGCCCTGGAGCGGATTGTCGGAGGTCCCGGCAATGTCGAGATACCGGCCCAGCCAACCGCTGCGCAGATCGGCCTGGGTGGCACCGACCTCCCAGTAGTGACGGCTGGTGAAATGCGACTGGTCCGGGTCGGTGTAGCCGACCGCGGGCATGACTCCGACCTTCCCCTCGCCGTGGAGCTGGGCCAGGGCCGAGGCCTTCGGATGCCAGTGAAGGCGCGGATCCTCGGTGAACGCGGGCCCCGCCTCCTCGCTGAGCCCGAGCACCGGGCGGTACTTCCCGTAAAGCGGGTCCCCGACGGGATACAGAACGGACATCGCGTCGATCCCGCCCTGCAGGTAGACGCTGACGATCACCGGCTGGTTCGAGGAGGACTCCGCGGCCAGGGCAATGCCCTCCTCGAACCGGCCCGGGTCGAGGATCCGCCCTGCTCCGTAGACGGACAATGCCAGCCCGGCCGAGCCCAGCAGGAAGGCGCGCCTGGAGAGACCGGTGCCGGCGGGAGTCGGCATGCCCGGCTCGATCGACGGGAGTCCGTGCCCGGGCCGGGCTGCGCCGCGCCGCAGGGCCTCGGTGCGATTGAAGTCATGGCAGGCGCAGGAGCGTGACGGCTCGTTGATTCTCATCTCAACTCGTCTGGTAGTCGGGGCTGGCGGTAACGAGGGCACGCAGCGCCCCCTCGGCAAGCAGGGGGTACTGTTCCCGCTCCCAGTCGGCGTCGGCGGCGTCGATCGCGGCGGATTTGGCATAGGAGTTCAACGCCCGGATCGTCTCCGGACCGAGCGTCGGATCGCCCCAGAAGGCAAGCGCACGCCCGGTCAGCTCCGCCGGCTTCACGCGGGGAGGCTTTGCCGGTTTGACCTTGGGGGCAATGATCCGCCGCGAGTCGTCGATCATCTGGGCCGTCAGGTTGAACCGCGCCAGCCAGGTGCCGGTGTTGAGCCAGCGGTCGGCTTCCCAGCCCGCCACGTTCGGCGGATAGAACGGCGTCTGCCCGACCAGATTCGACTCCCACACCCAGGCATCGGTGTCGATCGTGCGACCGATCGCCCTCAGCATCCCTGCGATCTGCACGATCGGGGGCTTGACCATTCGCGGTCCGGCATGGATCTGCGGGTGCATCAGCATCGCCTCGACGACCGGCCTGATCTGCTTCCCGCTGGACAGGTAGAGGTGTTCGGCTGACCGCTGGTCCGACGGCGTCAGCGGTTCGGGGCAGAAGTAGGACCACAGCTTCGTCACGAAATGCCCAGGGTGATCGCGGTGAGCCAGCACAAGACTGAGGCTGTCGGCCCAGCCGAAGCGCCCTCGCTGTCCGTAGATCACCTTGACGCCGTCGTCGTGCAGCTTGGGTTCGAAGCGGAAGTCTTCCGCCTGCCCCGTATCGCTGTTCCACGTGTTCGTCCACCCGGTCAGCGCGCGGGCATGTTCACGGACGTCATGCTCGGTGTAGCCGTTGTCCACGCCGAGGGTGAACAGCTCCTGCATCTCGCGCGCATAGTTCTCGTTCGGCGCTTCCTTGGTGCTGCCGGCGCCCGACAGCCACATCAGCATCGCCGGGTCGATGGTCATCGCCTTGAGCATCCGCGGGAAGCTGCTCAGACAGAGCGATCGCTGAGTGTGGTTCTGGGCGATCATCAGGCGCTGCGAGTTGACGGTCTCGTTGCTCGTCGCGAACCAGTCGTGCCAGATCAGGGTCATCCGCTCGATCAATGGAGAGTTGCTGCGCACCATCCGGTCGAGCCACCAGAGCACGTCATTGCCCCACACGTCATAGGGGGCGATCGGCTGCCCGTTTTCGAGCACCGGAGCCGGGCCCACAAGCCTGCGGCTGCGGGGACGCGTGAGCGAGAGCACCGCCCCGCGCATGCCCAGCTGCGCCAGGTGATGTGCCTGTCCCGGCTTGGGACCGAAGCCCGCCCGCCACAACAGCCGCTCCGCCTGGGCCCTGCCGAAGCGTCCCCTGTAAACCGGCAGGCCTCCCACGCGGGCGGGGACATGCCGCCGGGTCGAGGAACGGGCATGGGTAGCTGAGGCCGAGGAGCCGGACACCACCCCGGGTATTCGGCAGCCGGCGCCGAGGCTTAAGCGCTTCCTGGCCTACTGGACGTTTAAGCCATCGCGCTTGCGCGCCACATAACGGGCCAGGCCGGCGTAACTCTGCTCGGGCGGTGTTGCCTGCAGGTAGGTGCCCGGCGGCGCGCCCGTGGCCGTGCGGGCCATGCGCGCCGAGAGCGCCGCCGCGAATCCGGCCTCGTCGAGGCTCTCGGCCATCGACTCGACCTCGTCGAGGTAGTCACGCAACTCAGCCAGCTGGGCCTCCACATCGCGGTGGACGCCGAAGTGGGTGACCGCGAGCGCCTCGGGCTGCCATGCCTCGATCAACTCGAGCGAGGCGCGCCATGCGGGCAGATCGATATCCGGAGGCGGTGTGGGCGCGATCGTCGGCCCCGCGCCGATCCGCACCCCGCCGACATCGCCCGTGAACGCCCAGCCGGTCGGTTCGTGCAGGTAGGAGACGTGGTGTCCGGCGTGTCCGGGCGTGTAGGCCACCTTCACGGCGCCCAGCGACTCCCCTCCGGTGAGGATCCTCAGGCGCTCGCTCGGCACCGGCAGGAACTCGCCCCACAGCCGATCCATGTTCTCTCCGTAGAGACGGGTGGCGCTCGCCAGCAGGCGCTCGGGATCGGCCATATGCCGGGCCCCGCGCTCGTGCACCCAAATCTCCGCATCGGGAAAGCGCCGGGCCAGCGAGCCGGTGGCGCCGGCGTGGTCGAGGTGGATGTGGGTAAGCGCGATGACCCGCGGCGGATGCTCTTCCAATACCGGCAGCAGCTGCTCGAGGCAGGACGCCGGCCCCGGGTCGATGACCATGTCCCCCACCCGCCAGGACCCGATCACCTGCGGGCGAGAAAGATGCAGCAGGTCGATCAGCTGGGGCTCGCAGTCGGCGTTCGAGGACATCGTGCTCCCGCCCTCAGGCCCGCTCGGCGCCGTAACGCAGACCGTCCATCAGCAGCGCCAGCAGGCGCCCGGCCCGCTCGCTCCAGTCATCCCCGTCGGCAACCAGCCATATGCCGCTCATCAGGCGCAGGACATCCTCACCCGCCACATCGGTGCGGATGGTTCCGGCCCGGGCCGCGGCGTCCAGCAGCATCGTGATCGCTCCGACCATCTGCAGCCGGGCATCGGCATATAGCGCGGAGTCCGATGAGGCGATCACCGACTGCAGCATGTTTGCCATGCTGCGCTTCGCGGCCACGTAGGTGACGAAGCGGTCCATCCACTGCTCCAGGGCCACCCCGGGCTGCTCTGTGCCCAATAGCGCGCCGGCCGCGTCGCAGAGCCGCTGGACCTCGTTGCGATAGGCCGCCTCGGCGAGCGCCTCGCGTGTCGGGAAGTGCCGGTAGAGCGTCCCGATACCCACGCCTGCGCGCTCGGCAAGCGCCTCCAGCGGCACATCCTCGCCGGCGTCTGCGAACAGCTCGACGGCGGCGAGGAGCAGCTTTTCGCGGTTGCGCCTGGCATCGGCACGCATCGAGCGGACGGGCTCGATGATCTCGGTTGTGTCGGTTTCGACGGTCACGGGATTCAAACGGAGAGCTACCTCCGGCTCGTGTTAGCCTGGGCGCTTTGCGGAGGCACCCTCCGCTTACGGAACTCTACCGTTACCCCCGGCCGCGAGCCTGAGGAGAGGAGACGCAGTGGCGAAGATCTGGTACCTCACAGGAGCATCGAAAGGCTTCGGGCGCATCTGGGCGAAGGCCGCACTCGAGCGGGGAGACAGCGTCGCTGCGACGGCACGCGACACGGCCTCGCTCGCGGATCTCCTCGAGCAGCACGGCGAGCGGGTGCTCCCGCTCGAGCTCGACGTCAACGACAAGCAGGCGATCGACGAGTCCGTGTCCCGGGCGATCGAGCGCTTCGGACGCCTCGACGTAGTGGTCAACAACGCGGGCTACGGCCAATTCGGGGCGATCGAGGAGCTAAGCGAGGAGGAGGCCCGCCGCCAGATCGAGACCAATCTGTTCGGTCCGCTGTGGGTCACAAAAGCCGTTCTCCCCCAGCTTCGCGCCCAGGGTTCGGGACACATCATTCAGGTCTCATCGATCGGCGGCGTGCACGCCTTCCCGACGGTCGGTCTCTACCACGCCTCGAAGTGGGGCCTCGAGGGGTTCAGCCAGTCGCTGCCTACGAGGTTGAGGAGCTTCGGCATCCACGTCACGCTCGTCGAGCCGGGCGGCTTCGCGACCGACTGGGGCGGTTCCTCCGCCGGCCGGGCCAGCCGAGATGGAGGCTATGACGAGGTGCGCGCCAACCGCTTCAAACGACTCGGGGCCGTGCGCAGCCGGCCAGGCGACCCTGAGGCGACCGGACCGGCGATCCTCGAGCTCGTCGACTCCCCGGAGCCACCCCTGCGGGTGTTTTTCGGCTCTCGCCGCTGGAGATGATCCGACCCGAGTACGCGTCGCGGCTCGAGCTGTGGGAGCGCTGGAACGACCTGTCCGTTCGCGCCCAGGGCAACCAGGACTGAGAGCGCCGCCCGCGCCCGGCTGCCGGGCCGGCCGAATTTCCGATCACTGAAGGGCTTGTGTGAGAGGGCCTCGCCGCCGATAAAAGACGGTGTGAGTCCCTCGTTGGACAAGCTGCGCTCAATAAACGGCTGATGGCCTATACCGCCGCCGCCATGTACGGCGGCGCGGCCTTCGACGGGTCGATCGAGGGCTTCCTGCCCGGCGATCCCAGCTTCGCGATCCTGCCGGTGCTCGTATCGATCGCGATCACGGTCCTGCTGATCGTGTTCGGTCCGAAACTGCCCCGCTGGGGGCTCGCTCCACTGGGTTGCATCGGGGCGATCCTGATCGCCTACGCGCTGAGCGCTACGACCGGTGCCGGAGACGGCGCCGTGCTCTACATGTGGCCCGTCCTGTGGTCGACCTTCTTCTTCGGCCGGCGAGGCGCGATCTCGATCGTGCTGTGCATCGGTATCGCTCACGCCGTGACGTTGCTGGTGCTGCCGCCCTCGAGCAGCTATCCCGGGCGATGGGTCGATGTGATGGTCTCCGTCTGCGTGGTCGCCGGGGTGGTCCTGACGCTCGTGCACCGCAACGACCTGCTGCTCACGCGGCTCGCCGAGGAAGCCCGCACGGATGCCCTGACAGGGCTGCTCAACCGCCGGGGCTTTGAAGAACGCGCGCTGCTCGAGCTGGCCCACGCCCGCCGCGAGCAGCGGAGTCGTCGCCGTGGTCGCCTTCGACATCGACTACTTCAAGAGAATCAACGACGAGTGGGGGCACGAGATCGGCGATCGTGTCCTGGCGGGCATCGGGCATCTGCTCGAGCGAGAATCCCGCGACATCGACGTGACCGCCCGTTTCGGAGGCGAGGAGTTCGTCGTGCTGCTGCCCAGCTGCACCAGCGCCGACGCACAGGGCTTCGCCGAGCGGGTGCGGGGGGCCCTGGAGCGCGAGCCCGCGGACGGACTGCCGACGGTGAGGATGAGCGCGGGTGTGCTGGCCGCCGTCGCTCCCTCCAGCCTCGAGCTGATGCTCCACGGCGCCGACTCGGCGCTCTACAGCGCCAAGCGCTCGGGCCGCGACCGGACGGTCGTCTCCCAACATGCAGCGCAGAAGAGTCGCGCCCCGGTCTTCAGCTGAGCCGGAGTCCTCTCGGGGCAGATCCCTGACCGGCCGCCGAGACCAAGATGATCTCGACGGCCGCCCGGGGGCGCTTCAGTTGCGTGGCCCTACTTCTTCTTCGGCGGGCAGGGCGACTTGTAGGTCGCGCTGACCGTCTGCGGTGCGAGCCCGCCAAGACCGGCGAATTTGATTTCGGTCTTGAGCGGGAAGCCGCCCTTGGGGCAGGTTTTCGGCAGACGGCCGTAGTAGGTCGTCTTGCCATTCTTCTTGATCGCCGAGCCGACCTTGACGGAGATCGCCGTGATCGAGGCGTCCTGTGCTCCGGGGACCGTTTCAACGAGCGGGACCTGGGCGATCAGGTTCTTTCCGTACAGGCCACTGGAGTTGACGTAGTGACCGGTCGAGATGATTTCCAGGATCGTCGGTTCGTGGCCGAAGGTGAAGAACTCAAGGCCACCACCCGGCGCGTAGAACGATTCAAGCGTCGCCGTCTCAGGCACGATTTTGCTGCCGAAGGCGACCTGACCGTGAACGACGCCGACCGGACCGGCCTTAGAGTTCTTGGGACAGGCCTTGGGGCCGGCACCCGTCGGTTCAAGTGTCGCGACAGGGCAGGACGGGAAGCCCTTGGGCGTCAGCACGGTGCCCTTGGGGAGGTAGAAGTTGATGCCTTCAACCGGCGGCGGGTATCCGCCGTATTCGGTGCCGGAGATCGTATATTCGGCCTGTACTGCGGCCCCTGCTCCCAGGATGTTTCCGGTGCCCTTGAAGCCCGGGATCGGGACGGCCTTGGCTTTGAACGTGACGACCGGGGTCGCTGAGGCGAAGGCCGGCAGGGCCAGCGCGATCGCGGTCAGGCCCAGGACGGCAAGGCAGATCGGTGAACGGCGCATGTTTTTCGGAGTCCTCCTACGGTTGGAAGTGCTTTGGCAGCCCCACGCGTCGGCGTGAAGCCGCTCACAACCGATCGTTACCCGGATCTCCGAGGCGCCACTCGCCCCAACCGGTTTCGGTGTGCAATCTTCGAAACACGATGAAAGGGGAATCGGAGCGCAACCGCGAGCAAATCCGGGCGATCCGGGCCCGGGTCACCGGATATGTGCAAGGTGTGGGCTATCGCGAGGCGACCCGAGCCCGCGCCGGCGAGCTCGCTCTCCACGGCTGGGTCCGCAACGAATCCGACGGAACGGTCTCCGTGCATGCCGAGGGCGCGGCACCGCAGATCGATGCACTGATCGACTTCCTGCGCGCGGGCCCTCCGGGCGCGACGGTGGACTCCACAGAGGTTGACGAGGTCCGGGTCGAGGGCCACGAGCAGTTCGCCATCCGGGGCGTGAGCGCCGGGGTCTTTGTGGTCCAGGAGCACTCCGCATCGACGCACCACTTCGACCTGCGCCTCGAGGTGGATGGCGTGATGCGCTCCTGGGCGGTTCCCCGCGGGCCATCGATGGACCCGGCGGTCAAGCGCCTCGCGGTCCAGGTTCCAGACCACGAGCTCGCACACAACGACTTCGAGGGACCGACCGGCGCCGGCGGGGTCGTGATCTGGGACCGCGGAACCTACGAGCAGGGCGGCCGGGTCGCCTGGCCCGAGGCGCTCCAACGCGGACATGCCGTCTTTGTCCTGCATGGGGAGAAGCTCCAGGGCGGCTTCGCTTTGCAGCGCACCCGTCCCGGGGATAAGCCGCAGTGGCTTCTGATCAAGCGCCGCGACGATCTCGCCCGCCCGGGCTCCGACGTGGTCGCAGAGCTGCCGGCGTCGGTGCACAGCGGCCGCACACTCGAGCAGATCCGCGAGGACGGGGAAACCTGAGCGGCCTCAAGGACCGAAGCCCGGGCGCCTGACGCCCTGTGTCGAGCCCCTATCCCGCGGCGATCCCGCTCTGCGAGTCGATGATCACCGGCCCCAGTCCGATCACGTCGATTTCGGTCAGGGGCGCGCACACAGCGATCTTCGATGACTCCTCGCGCAGTGTTCGGCGCAGGCCGACAAATGCTCCCGCGCCGAGCACCGCGGGCACCCACAGGGCGATCGCCCGGTAGCCCAGCACCGCGGATGTCGCGGCCGTCAGGGGCACCTTGTACAGCGCGAGCGTGCCGACCAGGCCGGCGTCCACGCCGCCGATTCCGCCCGGTATAGGGATCAGGCCTCCAAGCTCGCCGATCAGATAGGCGATCCAGAGGATCGCCATCTGCGGCGCCGCACCGAAGGCCCGGAAGGTGGCCCACAGGATCATCACGTCGAATGCCAGGTAGGCGATCATCCCCGCCAGCAGAATGACGTTGCCCTCGCGCAGCAGGATCACGGCCTCCTCCACCCCGTCCCCGATGGCCACCATGCCCTGGTAGACGAGCTTGCCGCGCCGGGAGGGCTCATGCCCCCCGTTGCGCTCGGTGTGCGCCGCCCAGCGCCTCGCGATCCGTCCCGAGGCCAGCACGAGGATGACCGCCGCCAGCGCGATCGCGGCCGGAAGGGCGCTCAAAAGCAGGTTGCTCTCGCCGGGCACGAGACCGCTGGCCAGCGCCGCGCCGATGATGATCACGCCGAGGACGTTCGGGACACTCGTCAGCATGAAGAAGGCGACCGTCCGCCGGGCGATCTCGGTTCCCTCCATGCCGCCCCGTTTCAGAGCCCATGCGCCGAGCGCGAGGCCGCCAGCGCCGCCCGTCGGGAAGAGGGCGTTCGCGCCAAGCTCGGACATGCCGATCTGGTAGCTCACCCGCCAGCTCATCCTGCGGCAGAAGACCATTCGGAAGACGGCGACGTAACCCAGGCCGGAGAGGAACTTGAGCACCACGCCGAGGATCAGCCAGCCCGGCTTGGCGTGTGACAGGCGAACGCGCAGCGAGGCGAGTCCCGGCAGCAGCGTCACAAGCGCGATCACCAGCACCACCAGCCCACCCACGACGAGCAGCCGGGAGCCCAGCTTGCGCCTGCTCAACCCCTCGGGGGCGGCGAGCTCCGATGCGCTGACCCGCCGTGGAGCCGCCTTTGCGAGTTGCCCCGGCGGCTCCTCCCGCTCGATGTCTGTCAGCTCAGCCATATCCACCTGCCTGTCTGCCCGATGCCGGCCCAATACATGCACCAACGACTTCACCGTAGCGAGGCCGGCGAGCGCATACCCTGTCTGCGAGCGATCCATGGCGACCCGTTCCCGAGGCCGGACAGTGACCCTCCGCGACGGCGTTCGCGTGAGGCTGCGGGCGATAACGCCCGCTGACAAGGAGCTTCTTGCGGCCAGCTTCGAACGCCTCAGCGAGCAGTCGCGCTACCGCCGTTTCCTGACGGCGAAAAGCAAACTCACGAGGTCCGAGCTGGCCTACCTTGTCGACGACGTCGACCACAGCGATCATGAGGCGATCGTCGCGATCGAGCCCGCAACCGGCTCGATGCTGGGCATCGCCCGATACGTGCGCTCCAAGTCCGACCCTGAGATCGCGGAAGTCGCCGTGACCGTGGCCGACGACTGGCAGCGGCGCGGGGTTGGCCGGGCCTTGCTCGACCGCCTCACCTACCGCGCCCGGCGCGAGGGAATCCGTCGTTTCACAGCGTTGGTCCTGAGCGAGAACCGCCCCGCCCTGGGCCTGCTCGAGGATGTCGGAGAGACACGACGCCGGCGAAGCGCCGGCGAGCTCGAGCTGCTGATCGAGCTGCCCGCCTCGCGCGGCATGGGAGCTCAGCTGGGCAGAGCCCTGCGTGCCGCAGGCGCCGGGAGCCTGGTGCCGGCGAGAACCCTCGCCCAGCGCGTGGCGGCGCCCGCGCCACAGACCCCGCCCCATCCAGGACGACCGATCCGCAGGATCGTCGTGGGGCTGAGCCGCGAGCAGAACTCCGCACGGGTGCTGTCGGCAGCGATCGAGCTGGCCATTGCGACCGACAGCTCGCTGCAGCTGGTGCGCGCCTACAGCGATCGGCGCGCTCTGGCGGAGGCCGAGGAGGATCTCGCGAACGCGAGCGACGCGGCACGGCGCGCGGGACTCGAGGCCGTCGTTCACGCCCGTCGCGATGACCCGACCGAGGCCCTTGTCGCGGTGGCCGAGGAGGAGGACGCAGATCTGATCGTGGTCGGCGGCGCGCGGATGAGCGGCGGCAAGCGCCTGCTGGCGGGAAGTATCTCGAACAGGGTCTCCCACCGCGCCTCCTGCAGTGTCCTGATCGTCAGGGAGGATCGCGCGAACGAGGATTGAAGCTCGAGGTCAGTCGCGGACCATCCGCGTGACCCTGCAGAACGGCGCCACGGCGTTCGGATCGTGACCCGAGGAAAGCCCGTTCACCCGCCACAGCGGCTCCCAGCAGCCATGCTCGCTCAACAGGGTCCTGACCGCCCGGGCGTCCTGCGGAGCCAGCTCTTCATAGCGCCGGCGAAGCTCTTCCAGGCACCAGACCCGATAGGCGCTGGTCGGGATCTTTCGGTAGCGGACGCCCTGAACCTCGAGGTCATGCCGGCTTCGCCCGGCCCGATGAGCGAGAGCGTTGACAGCCAGCGCCTCGAGGTGCGCCGCGCCGATCTCACGCAGCAGCGGCGAGAGGTCCTCGGGGATGGCATCCAGGAGCTCCCCGTCACCGGCGCCTGGAGCCCCGGCATTCCACATCCGCGCCGCCCACTCGAACACTGCCGGCGCTTGTTCCTGGACGAGCCGGGCGGGCGTCGGGTCGTGAATGAGGTGGCGCCAGAGCGGACCCATCAAGCCGATGTCGGCGACCGTCGGGCGCGCGCCAAGGAGGTACGGCCGCGTCCTGAAGATCGCCTCGAGCTGCTCGAGCAGGCGCGACACGACACCCTCAGCGTGAGCCCGCGTGCGGCGGTCGATGCCGTCGCCGGTCACGAACAGCCGGCGCTGTCGGCGCGAGACGTAGGCACGGCGCGCCGCCAGCGGCAGCGGGAGGACGACCAGCTCCTGGGCCAGGCGGGTGCCCGCCAGGCCCCTGTCGGCCAGGAAGCTCCAGCGATAGTGCATGGCCGGGCGCCACAGCCACTCATCGGCATAGTCCTCGATCAGCAGCGAGACGAAACGCTGCAGCGGATCCGCCGGCATCACAGGACGCGCGGGATGTCGCTGCTCGAGCCAGGCGATCATCGGTGTCGTGTCGCTCATCCAGCGGCCATCCTCGAGCAGCACGCTGGGCAGCTGTGCCGCCCCTAGCTTTCGCGGTATCACCCAGCCGTAGTGGCGCAGCCCGAGGGCCCTGAACTCGTAGGGGATCTGCTTGTAGCGGAGGTAGGCCTCGAACTTGCCCGTGAAGTAGGAGATCTTCGAGCCGTAGACGATCAACGGCTCAGCCCGCCGGCAGCGCCACGAGGCGGCGCTTCGCCGACTTGACGGCTTCGGTCAGAGCGTCGATGTCATACACGCCGTAATGGCGGCGACCGTTGATGAAGAATGTCGGCGTCCCCGAGACGCCGCTTTCATCAGCGCTGACCACGTCCTGCAGCACCCGGCCCGCATACTCATGGCCGTGTAGCTCGTCGTTGAACCGCTCGACATCCAGGCCCAGCTCGGCGGCCTGGCGCTGGAGGTCGGATGCCCGCAGCGACTCCTGATCGCCCAGCAGAGCGTCGTGCATCTCCCAGAAGCTGCCCTGTGCCGCGGCGGCCTCGGAGGCTTCGGCGGCCAGCTGCGCCCGCGGGTGCACGTCGTTTAGCGGCAGATGGCGCCACACGTAGCGCACGTCGGTCCCCATCGAGGAGAGCAGCTCCCGGATGACCTGCTCGGCCCGTCCGCAGTACGGACACTCGAAGTCGCCGTACTCCAGCAGTGTGACCGGGGCGTCGTCCGGTCCACGGATGTGGTCGCGCTGCGGATCGACCTCTTCCGCCAGATCGGGAATATCCAAGGCTGTCTGGCCGATCTGGCGCGCCCGCATCGAGCTCGGAATCAGCCTGATCGCACGTATCACGAGAAAGCTCAGCAGCGGAGCCAGCACCACCGTGGCCAGCGCGCCGAGCTTTGCCTGCTCGAGCTGCTGGCCGTGAAAGGCCAGGCTGGAGATCAGGAGCGAGACCGTGAAACCGATCCCGGCGCAGGCGCCGCCCGCGGCAAGCACCGGGCCGCTGACCAGCGGCCGGGGACCCCGCGACGGCCGGGTGGCCGCCCACGATCCAGCGAAGATCCCCACCGGCTTGCCGATCACGTAGGCGATCACGATGCCGAGGGTGACCGGCGAGGAGATCGCGGATTCAACCAGCGAGCCGGTCAGGTGCAGACCGGCGTTGGCCATCGCGAACAGGGGCAGCACGAAATAGCTGACCCACGGATGCAGGGCGTACTGCATCCGCTCGTTGGCGGAGATCGCAGAGATCAGACCCTGCTGGGCCGAGCGTGCAAGCTCCGGCGTGGGCTGCTCGCGGAATGACCTGGTCAGTTCGGTCGCCCGCTCGAGGTCTCCGCGCGACGGTGGGTAGGCGCTCGTGACGAGACCGACGGCCAGGCCGGAGATGACCGGGTCGACCCCGGATTCGAGCATCGCCACCCAGAGACCGACGGCGACCACGATCGAGACTGCGCTGCGGGCGATCGGCAGGTAGCGAAGCCCGATCAACACGGCAAACAGGACCAGGGCGATCAACAACGCGACCATCGACACGTGGCTCGTGTAGACCGTGGCGATCACGAGCAATGCGGTCAGGTCATCGACGACCGCCAGCGTGAGCAGGAAGACCCGAATCCGCGTGGCGGCCCGGGGAGTCAGCAGCGCCAGCGCGCCGAGCGCGAAGGCCGTGTCGGTCGACATCGCCGCGCCCCAGCCGTGGGCGCCGCTGCGACCGGCGTTGAACAGCAGATAGATCCCGACCGGAACGACGATCCCGCCAGCAGCCGCCAGGACGGGGATCGCGATCCGTCGACGCTCGCGCAGCTCACCGAGGTCGAGCTCGCGCTTGGCCTCGAGCCCGACGACGAGGAAGAAAAGGGTCATCAGGCCCTCGTTGACCCAGTGACGGAGGTCCATCGCGATTCGCGCATCGCCGATGTTGACGCCCAGCTGGGTGGTCCAGGCCGACGCGTAGGAGTGCGGCGCGATGTTCGCCCAGGCCAGCGCGAGAACGGTGGCGGCGAGCATCACGGCCGCCCCTCCGGTCTCGGTGGTGAGGAAGTTGCGCACCGGCGCCGCGATGCTCCTCCCCCAGGCGGTGCGCTGATCGGCGGGGAGCGTCCCCGAGGCCGCATTCATCGGTCAGGCGTTTATCACATCCCCCCCGACGTCACACCTCTGGCGACCCTGAAAAGATGCCGTCGACATGGGTGCGCTCGTGCTCAAGACCACTCTTGCCAAGCGCGGACCGGCCGCGGCGGCCGTGAAGCTGAGCTCTGTGCCGGCTCTTACACCCGCTTGAGGAGATTCTGAGCCGGCGCTGACGCAGCGTTGGTCCCGATGTGGTGGGGTAGATGCGAGCCACATGAACGCCGCTTCATCCCACCTGACACGTAGGGAGCTGATCGGACGAGGGCTGCTGACAGCAGGAGCCCTGGCCGTTGCAGGCTCGATCGGCGAGCTGGCCCTGGGTGCGAGCTCGAGCACGCCCGGGCCGCCGGGCATACCTCGGTGGGTGACCCGCCCGGACCTCCGCATACCCGCGCTGACGGTCACGCGACGTCGCCCCGGGGTCTGGGAGGACCCGATCTTCATCGCCCCCTACAACGCCCCCAAGGGACAGGCCGGCGCAGTGATCGTCGAGAACTCCGGCGAGCCGATCTGGGAGCACCCGGTGGCGGAAAGGGTGACGACGAACTTCAAGGTCCAGAGCTATCGGGGAAGTCCCGTGTTGGTCTGGTGGGAGGGGCTGATCGAACTCGGCCACGGCGTCGGCGAATACGTGATCGCCGACAGCAGCTACCGAATCCTCCGCCGCGTCAGAGCGGCGAGGGGCCTGCGCGGCGATCTGCATGAGTTCGTGATCACCCCCCGCGATACAGCCCTGCTGACCAGCTACGTGGTGCGCAACGCCGACCTGCGGGAGGTCGGCGGCTCGGCGAACGGCACGATCCAGGACGCGATCTTCCAGGAGATCGACCTGGCATCGGGTGATGTCCTGCTGGAGTGGCACAGCCTCGAGAACATCCCGCTGCGCGAGTCCTATGCCGCCGTCGGAGCGGACTGGGACTTCTTCCACATCAACTCGGTGGATCTCGACAACGACGGCAACCTGCTGGTGTCCTCGCGCAGTACCCATACCGTCTACAAGATCGACCGCCGGGGACGGATCCTCTGGCGCCTGGGCGGGAAGTCCAGCGACTTCGAGCTCGGGCCGAATGTCAGCTTCGCATGGCAGCACCATGTCCGACGCCAGCCCGATGGAACCCTGACACTGCTCGACAACGGCGCCACACCGGCGGTCGAGAAGCTCTCCCGTGGTCTCATCCTGGACATCGACGAGCGTGCCATGACGGCCTCGTTGCGCCGGCAGTTCACCCATCCCAAGGTTCTCTCGGGCAGCCAGGGCAGCGTCCAGAAGCTGCCCAACGGCAATGTGTTCGTCGGCTGGGGAGAAGTGCCTCGGGTATCGGAGTTCGATGCCCGTGGAGAGCTCCTTTTCGACGCGCTGCTCGGGAAGGCCTACCAGTCCTATCGCGCCTACCGCCTGCCCTGGAGGGCCGTGCCCGCAGAGGCGCCCGTCCTCGCCGCCTCATCCGACGGGCACCGGCGGCTGTTCGCGAGCTGGAACGGGGCGACAGGGGTCAGATCGTGGCGTCTGCTGGGGGGCTCGTCGCCGAACGCTCTGAGCGTTCTCGGCGAGACGAAGGCGAAGGGATTTGAGACGGAGCTCCGAGCCGACGGCTCGGCGCCCCACGTCGCCGTCGAGGCCCTCGACGGCGCCGGTCAGCCGATCGGGCGATCGCCCGTCATCTCGACCTGACGCACCGCGCCCGGCGCCAGTTGGGGCGCGCGGCCCAGGGACGCTCGCCCTCGACCGGCGGCAACTAGGCTTCGCCGATGCCCACCTCAGATGTCGCGCCGCTCTCGTCGCTCTCGACCAGTGAGCGCTCGCGGTTCTGGCGGGCTCGATTTCGACTCGGCGAGTGGCTGTCGCGGAGCCTCGTCGTCATCCCGACGATTTACATCATCTGCGCACTGGTGCTCGCGGAGCTGGTCCCGAAACTGGAAGGCAACGGCGATGTACTCGGGTTGAAGATGGACGTGGACACGGCGCGCACGATTCTCTCCGCGGTGGCCGGCGGGATGATCGCCTTCACGGGCCTGGTCGTGTCAATTGCCGTCGTGGTGGTCCAGTTCGGCGCGAGCCAGTACACGCCGCGACTGGTCTCGCGGTTCCGTCGCGACGCGGTGGTCAAGCATTCGCTGGGGATCTTCATCGCACCGGCGATCTATGCGCTTGTCTCGCTGCGCCTGATCGGACAGCACGGCTCGAGCGTCGTGCCGAGCGTAACCGTCATGTTCACGCTGGCACTGCTGATCGCCGCGGTGCTGGTGTTCTTCCTGCTGGTCAGCCGGATGCTCGATCTGCTGAGGCCTCGACGGGTGATCGCGCAGATCGTCGAACAGGGCATCGAGGCGATTGCTGCCGTGTATCCGTTCGAGCTCGGGCTGACCCCGTCGCTCGAGCATGCTCCTGAGGAGCCTGTCACCGAGACCGTCCACCATCGCGGCCGCCCGGTGGTCCTCTCGGCCCTCGATCGCGCTCGGCTGGTTCGCGCGGCCGAGGCCGCAGGGGTGATCGTAGAGTCGGCGGCGGGCGTCGGCGAGTACCTTCCCCCCGGTGCGCCGCTGTTTCTGATCCGCGGCCGCGGGAGCGGCATCGACATCGCGGAACTTCGCCGCTCGGCGATCCTCGAGGACGAGCGGACGATCGCGCAGGACCCGGCTTTCGCGATCCGCGCGATTGTCGATATCGCCCTGCGGGCCCTCTCCCCCGCGGTCAACGATCCGACCACCGCCGTGCAGGCTCTAGATGGTCTTGAGACGCTGCTCAGCACGCTGGCGGCCTGCGACCTGCAGCGCGGGCGCATCGCCGACGGCGAGGGGCGCCTGCGGCTGCTCTACCCGACCCCGCGATGGGTCGGGCTGCTCGATCTCTCGCTCACGGAGATTCGACATTACGGCGCGGACTCACCGCAGATCGCACGTCGGCTGCGATCGCTGCTGCTCAACGTGCGGGCAACCTCGGATGTGGCCCGGCACGAGGCTTTGGACGATCAGATCGCGAGGCTCGACACCGCGGTGCGGGCCGCCTATCCCGACGGGCCGGCACGCGCCCAGGCTGAAACTCCCGACCACCTAGGGCTCGGCGCCGAGCGCGACGGCATCCGTCACCTGTAGGAGATCGACGGCAGGTCAGATCCGCGACTCCTGGCCACCGGCCGCGGCCAGGCGGCTCATCATCGCGGTCGCAGCTGCGACAGCCAGGTCGCGTTCGTAGGTGATCGCGAAGTCAA
The DNA here is from genome assembly GCA_963744035.1 of uncultured Solirubrobacteraceae bacterium. GTDB lineage: Bacteria > Actinomycetota > Thermoleophilia > Solirubrobacterales > Solirubrobacteraceae > Palsa-744. The sequence goes on from CAVURZ010000005.1 coordinate 269,508, forward strand.
AGCGCCGATCGGAATCCGGGCCGTCGTCACCGAGGTCACGTGCCACAAAGGCGGCGGCAAACTGTGGCGCGATCACGCTGACATCCCACTCTCCGCGGAGCGGGTCAGCCAGGTCCAGCGAGACACCACGCACCCCGGCCGCCGGCTGCTCGGGGAGATCCACTCCGAGCGCACCGACCAGCGCCGCCCGAGTCGCCATCGAGGAATAACGCCTCGCGGTTCTCGGCGTGAAGTAGCTTCCCTCCTGGAAGGTGCTGAGCACCACGGCCGAGGGGCCGAGGCTAGCCGCCTGGGCCTCCAGCTGCAAGCTCAAGGCCAGTAGCAGCCGCTTGGCCCCGCGGCGGGTTGGACGCTGCTGCGTAACGATCTCAAAGGGCGAGCCGGGAGACATCGCGGCATTTCGACGCGGGGGCGACACACGCTCACCGCCCAGCCGCTGACTCATCGTCAATGCCTCGGGCCGTCCGAACAGCCAGCCCTGACCGTATTGGGCTCCGAGTGCGAGGGCCGTCTGCCGGTGGCCCTCGGTCTCGATCCCCTCAGCCAGCACCAATGCACCGGTCCTCTCGGCCTCGGCATTGACCGCATGCACGATCTCAGCGATCTGGCGGGACGGGTTCTCCTGGATCAAGCGCAGGTCGAGCTTGATCACCTCGGGGGCCAGGAAGGGCATGAGGGCGAGCGACCGAGGGTCCGCGCCGACGTCATCGAGGGCTATGCGTGCCCCTGAGGTACGGATGCGCCGGACGGTCTCGAGGATTTCGGCCGGTCTGTCGGTGAGGGCCCGCTCGGTCAACTCGACGAATACCGGGAATCGCTCGAATGCTGCGGCTGTCAGCTGTTCGAGATGCTCCGGGCGTCGGTCCATGCGAATGCTCGGCTCGAGATTCATGAACAGGAACTGGTTCCCAGGAAGGCCGGCGCTCAGAGCGCCGTCGAGCGCCGCACGCTGACATTCCCACTCGAGCTCGGCCTCCAGGCCCTCCCTGCGAGCGGCCTCGAAGAGCTGATCGGGCCGCTCGAGGCTCGAACCGCGCGGTCCGCGCGCAAGCGCCTCATGGCCAACCGTCTCTCCGCTGTAGAGATCCACCAGGGGCTGGTAGAGCGAGCGCACCCGACGAGCAGCGAGCACCGCGCGAAGCGACGCCTCGCGCGGGCGGCGCTCAAATCCGCTGCCGAGCTGCCCGCTCTGTGGTGCCGTGGTGGTCAAGTCATTCACCTGGGAGTCCGCGAGGGACGCGCTGACTCTCTCGGCCGCAGGGAGGGCGAGCTTGAACAGAACCAACGATCGCGGACAAGCCGCGCCGCGGGGCCTCCCTAGCTCACTGCGAGGCCGTCATTCGGGCCGACAACGCGGCGCATTGCGACGTGCGCATCCACCGTCGAGTCCGCCTCGCCTGAGAACGTGCCCTCGACCGGAGAGACATCCGCATACATCCGGCCGTGGCCGATCCTGACGTGATCGGGGCCGGCGATGATCGCGTTGGTGGGATCGGTGCCGAACCAGACCGGGTCGCTGTCGCCGTCCACCGGGAGGAGCGCCTCGATCCAGGCATGTGTCTGAACCTCGGCGCTCGTCCCTTCGGGACCATCGGGCGAGGTGAAGAAATAGCCGCTCACGTAGCGCGCGGCGACCTCGTGGGAGCGCAGCAGGGCCAACGCGAGATGGGCGAAGTCCTGGCAGACACCGGCCCCGAGCGCGACGAAAGCCGGCGTGGTCGTCTGTGCGTCGGTAACACCGGCCTCGTAGCGGAACCGCTCGTTGACGATCCGGGTCACGTTGCTGAGCGTCTCGGCAGGGGAGCCGCCGCGAACATCGTCGACCAGCTCTGCCAGGTCCGGGTTCTCATGCAGGTAGCCGTAAGGGTGATAGCGGTAGGCACCGGCGGCGTTTCGATAACGCTCGGTCTGCAGGTCCGACCAGGAGCCCTCCGGCGGTGGCATCGGCTGCGTAGTGGCAACCGTCGCGTCCACCTGGATGCGCAGCCGCTGCACGGGGGCCGCCACGAGCAGCTCGGTCACCTCGTTTCCGAACAGGTCCTCATAGGTGGCCAGGCGATCCGGTTTGGGCGTGATGCTGATGTCGAAATGCTCACAGCGCTGGGTGCCGTCGCTGCGCGGGCGCATCCGCAGCCGGTTGAAGTTGCCGACGACCGGCGAGGAGTAGCGGTAGGTCGACTCGTAGGTGATCTGGTAGCGCATCGACTGCGCAGGCTACCTCGTGGCGCCCCGTCGGCTGCCCAGCGGACCCCTCCTGGGGCCCCCGCGGCGGAGAACAACGGGGACCTAGGCTTCGGGTCCCGCCTTCAGTTCGACGGGTGCCCAGGTCACGCCGATTCCATTGGGGTTCGTGCGGATCCTGTAGTCGTCGTTGGCCGGCGTGTGGCCTTGCCCGCACAGGCTTGTGCAGTTGAATTCGGGGTAGGCGAACGGGCCCGATTCGGGCTGTTCGTGCTCGCCGCCGACCCACTGGCTGGCGGCGCCCTGGATGTAGTTCCATTCGCTGGTCGTGTACGGCGAGATATCGGCGTATTCATTGTTCGGGCACACCGATTCGCCTGAGCCGGGCGGTTCTTCGACTTCGGAGACCTCGCACCATGGGCCGCGATGCATCAGGTCGAACAGGGAGTGGCCGACCTTGACCGGCTCTTCGCGGTCGTACTTCGTGATCGTGGCTCCACCTTCGTTTTCGATCTCCGTGTCCCGACTCGCTTCAAATGCGGTGTAGGGGTCGTCGAGGAAGAAATTGACGGCCTCGGGCGTGCACGCCTCGCCTGTGCCTTCGCAGGCCGAGACGCTGTTGCGGACCATCAGGTTGTCGTTGTAGATGACCCGCGCTCCCGCGAGGCTGGGCTGTTCGGACTGGATCAGCGGACCGAGACAGTCATTGTCGTGGAAGTAGTTGTGGGCGATTTCGATGTAGCCGACGAGCGGGCCTTCCCCCGCCCGTATGCAGGCGTTGTCACCGGGGGCCGGACCACCGGCGATCGACCTGTCGGCGTAGAACTCGTTGCTGAGGATCCAAGCCGAGTCGGTGACGCCCTGGAAGTGCACGGCGTCGCCCTCGCCACCGGTGATCAGCCTTCCGTTGCTTTCTTCACCGGGCGCATTCTGGAACCCGTGGAACCTGTTCAGGTAGATCCCGACTTTCGTGCAGTCGACGCAGAACACGCCGGCTTCGGCCGAGCTTGCCGTGGTGGGTTGCTGGCGGAAGTCGTTTTTTTCGATCAGCACGTTCGAGCCACCGAGCACCTGCACGGCGCCCGTGATGTGGAAGCCGTTGAGCGCAAGGTGCGAGGCGCCCTGGGCGAAGACGACACCCCCTTCGATCGCCACCTGCGATCCCGGCTTCGCCTCGAGGTAGTTGAAGGCCACACTTGGTGACCCGTTGAGGACGAGACGGCCACCGGCCTGTTGAGGTGACCTGGTACCGCGCTTGAGACAGACCACCGTGAACGCGGTTTTCGCCAGGTCTTTGTTGATCGTCGACGCCGGTGCGTTCGGTTCGAGTTCGACCGTGCACCTAGGCGATGCGGCAGCGGCCGAGCCGGCGTGAAGAGCAAACAGCACGGGCAAAAGCGCCAATCTCCATGTCCACCGCTCCCGTTTCATCTGCCCCCCGCTGTTGATCGTCCGTCGCCTGTCGAGGCGGACACCGAGAAAGAAACGTCCGTGTACCCCGGGTTCTTTCTAGGGCAAAACACGACGTGGCCCGTAGGTGCTCGACCTGGTCGCCTGAGAGGTCGAGGGCGGTCCCTCATCCGACTCGGGCGGGCCGACGACGCCGGATGGCATTGCGATCACGTTTGATCTTTCTGTTCCTCGGGTAGACAGCAACCCATCGGCATGTCAAGTGCCGATCATTTTCTGGGGCAACGATCGAAGCGGGAGGCGCGATGAAGCTGGGGAGCTCAACCGGAGCGACGAGACATGATCTGAACAGGCTGGGGAGCTTGGCGGTCTGGCTCCTCGGAGCACTACTGATGCTGGCCTTCGCGGCGGCCAGCGCACAGGCGGTCGAAACGCCGGCGCAGGACCCCTTCTACAAATACGAAGGGAAGCCCAAGATCAACAAAATCGCGCCCGGAACGGTCCTCAAGACGCGCAGCGTCCAACTCCACATCGAGGGCATTGAACTTCCGATCACGGCGGTGCAACTCCTGTACCGATCGACCTCGGAGCTCGGCAAGCCGACCGTGAACGTGACTTCGGTCCTGCTGCCCCCCGCGAAACTGAGCACCTCGGTGATCTCCTACCAGTCCTTCTACGACAGCCTCAACACCGAAGACGATCCGTCCTACGCGATCGCCGGCGGCGATCACTCGGGCGGGGAAATCGCACAGGCGGAGTCGGGCCTCATCTCACCGGCACTGCTCGCCGGCGAGACCGTCGATCGTCCCCGACACCGAGGGCGAGGAAGCCGACTTCTCGGCCGGCCCGGTCTACGGCTACAACACGCTCGACTCGCTGCGTGCGGCATTGAGCTCGCCGGCGACAGGTCTGAGCGCAACGAGCAAGATCGGCCTGGCCGGCTACTCGGGCGGAGCGATCGCCACCGAGTGGGCCGCCGAGCTTGCGCCGAGCTATGCGCCTGAGATCAACGCCGACCTCGTCGGCGCGGCGATGGGCGGAGTGCTCGTCGACCCGGCCCACAACCTGAAATATGTCGAAGGCTCCAGCACCTGGGCGTCGATCATCCCGATGTCCCTCGACGGCCTGACGCGCGCGTTCCACCTCAACCTGACGCCCTACCTGACCCCCTACGGACAGGAACTGCTCGAAGAGGATCAGGACAGGTCGATCACCAACGAGGTCTCGACGCCCGGTCTGATGTGGTCGGAAGTGGCAAAGCCCGAATACCCGACGCCGGACAGCATCCCGGTCTTCGTGAAGACCGCGAACAAGCTCAATGTCAGCACCGGCACACCGACGGTGCCCTTCCTGATCGGCCAGGGCAACGGTGGAGAAGAATTCGAAGGCACGCCCGGCAACAAGCCGGGCATCGGGCCGGGGGACGGCGTGATGATCGCGGGAGACGTGCGAACCCTGGCCCGCGAATGGTGCAGCCGTGGAGTGTCGGTGCACTTCACCGAATACCAGCACCTCGGACACATCGAGGGAGCAGTTCCGTGGCTGGCCGAAGCGACGCCCTGGCTGACGGCTCGCTTCCTCGGGCAGGCAGCACCGGAGAACTGCTCGGAAATCGCCCCTGGCAACTCGTTGGCGCCGGAGACGAAGGCCAAAAAAGGCAAGTAGCCGGGGATCTGCGCAACGCGGACGCCTGCTGCTGGGAGGATGCACCCTTGGACTGGGGTGCATCCTCCGTCCGATCCAGTCGGGGAGACAGGATTTGAACCTGCGACCGCCCGGCCCCCAGCCGGGTGCGCTACCAGACTGCGCCACTCCCCGTGGCATTGCACACCGATTCTACGGGCTCTGCGCCCGAGCGTTTCGTCGCAGCCCTATGGGAACATACGTTCGTGTCAGATCCCGCGCCCAACCACAGGTGCAGCCGATGCGGCGAAACCAAGCCCGCGAGCGCGTATGCGTGGCGTCGACGGGCGGTGTTGCAGCGCGATACCTATTGCCGTCCATGCCGAGCCGCCTACAAACGCGAGCACTATCTCGCCAACCGTGAGCGGTACATCGCCGCGGCGGGGCGGCGGAAAGAAGCGCTCATCGCAGAACGGATGCTGTTCCTGGTCGCGTTTCTCCGCCGGCACCCCTGCGTCGACTGCGGGGAGACAGACCCGGTCGTGCTGGAGTTCGATCACCTGGCCGACAAGGAATTCGGTGTATCTGCCGGCATACGGGACCGGAACTGGGAGGCAGTCCTTCGCGAGATCGACAAGTGCGAGGTAGTTTGTGCAAACTGTCACCGTCGCAGAACCGCCAGTCGTGGAGGTTTTGCGCGCGCGGTGGTAGCTCAACGGTAGAGCCACGCCCTTCCAAGGCGTTGATGCGAGTTCGATTCTCGTCCGCCGCTTTCCCGCGCCCGACCCCCGAAGGCCCGCGCCTTGGCGCACCGTGCCCACGCCTGACTACTCCAACCCCCGCCCACCAGGGGCCCCCGCCCCTTTGCGCTCCTCGGCCGGAACCTCCCCACCCTCATCCGCCAGCCCCGGAGGCGGCCAGGCCCCGTACCAATTGTCCCGCCCGCCGTCCAGCGTCACCGTCGAGCCGTTGAACGCCCGACCCAAGGGCGAGGCCAGCATCGCCACCAGCCAGGCATGCTCGATCGCAAGACCAAGCCGCTGGATCGGAACTGTCCTCGACGCGGCCACCCGGACGCTCTCGGGGTACTTGGCCGTGACCTCCGTGGCGTAATGGCCAGCCGCCACCGCCGTCACCGTGACCCCTGAGGGCGCCCAGCGGGCCGCCAGCTCTCGGGTCAGGGCCTCCACCGTCGCCCGGGCCGCGCCGGAGTGGGCCATACCGGGCATGCCGTGATGGGGCGATAGCGTGACGTTGATCACCGTCCCCGCACCGGCTGACTCGAAGACCAGCTCATGTGCGGTCTCGGACATGTTCAGCATGCCCCCCACGTTCAGCCGCCACACCGCCCGCCAGCCCTTGGCCGCGATCAGCTCCGCCGGGCTGAAGAACTGCCCGCCCGCGTTGTTGACCAGCACGTCAAGACCGCCCTCCTGCTCGGCAACCGTCCAGATCAGCCGCTCGGCATCCGCACGCTCGCGGACGTCCCCGCAAACCCAGTCAAGGTCGCCCTCGAGCTCCGCCGCTTCACCCGCCGCCAGTTCCAGAACCTCACGCCGCCGCCCGGCGATCGTCACGTTCGCCCCGCAGCGAGCCAACTCGAACGCCGTCTCGCGCCCGAGGCCCGTTCCGCCGCCGGTGATCAGGACCGTCAGGCCCGACAGCGAGCCCGGGGCGAACATCGCGGAGAGCTTCTCCGGCTGGGTCATCGCCCGCGATCATAGGTCCAAGGCCGCGGAACGTGACCGCCGGATGTGCGTCCGTCCCCAGGCCCGATTAGGGTTTGCCCGTGTCCCAAAGACCCTTGGTCTTGGTTTCAGGGCTGACAATCGGCGACTATCTCCTGTGGAACTGGTCGCTCAACGCCAATCACGCAGCGATCGCGCTGATCTCAGGGCTGACCCTGCCACCGCTCGCCCTCGCCGCGCTGTGGCTGCTGGCGCTCGGTGTTGCCCGGCTCCTCGCCCGCGCCGCCCGGGGCCCGGAAACCGGCCGGGGCCGCTCGAAGCCCGTCACCGACGCACAGGGGCCACGACCGTCGGCAGGCGCGCTCGCGAAGGAGCAGTCCACCGCACAGGGTCAAGCCGCGGCGAGCTCCTCGCGCAAGCTCGCCGCCTGAGCAGCCGGCACACCCACCGATGAGCGGCCCTCCCAGGCGCCTCTTCCGTGGCCGGCGGAGGATCGGAGCCGTGCTGATCGGCTTGGCCGTCCTGATCGCGGCCGTCGCCCTCGCCGGCTACCTCTATGAGCGCAACCGCACCGGCAGCGTCTACCACCCCCACGCACGGTTCATCCCGCAGCCGACACCCACGTCCCTGCCGAAAGCTCCGCCCAGTCGCTTCACCTGGCCGATCTACGGCTACACCAAGGACCACAGCCGCTTCTTCCCGGCCCCCTCGGGCGTCCGCCCCCCCTTCCGCCAGCTCTGGGAGCGAAACAGCCACGAACTGCTCGAGTTCCCGCCCGTCATCTACGGCGAGCGGCTGTTCCAGCTGGGAGACAACGGCAACCTCACCGCGATCGACAAGCTCACCGGCCACCAGATCTGGCGCCGGCGCATCGGCCGCCTGTCAGCCTCGACGCCGGCCGTCACGTCCAACACCGTCTACGCCACCGTCCTTGCCAGCGGACACGCCCGGCACCCAGGCCGCCTGGTCGCACTAAACCTGGCAAACGGCGACATCCGCTGGTTCAGGAACCTTCCCAGCCCCAGCGAGTCCTCACCGCTGATCGACCACGGCAGAGTCTTCTTCGGCTCCCAGAACGGCACCGTCTATGCCCTCAACGACAGCACCGGCCATCTGATCTGGACCTACCACGCCGGCGGCTCTGTCAAGGCCAGCCCGACCCTCTCCGGCGGGCTGCTGTACTTCGGCGACTACTCTGGCCATGTCCAGGCGATCTCCGAGCAGACAGGCCGGCGTGTCTGGCTGAGCAGCTCCGAAGGGACCCTGCTGGGCAGCGGCACCTTCTACTCCACCGCCGCGGTCTTCTACGGCCGCGTGTTCCTCGGCAACACCGACGGGCGCGTTTACGCATATGACGCATCCACAGGGCACCTTGACTGGGCCGTTCAAACCGGCAATTACGTCTACGCCTCGCCCGCCGTGACCAACGCGCCCGGACTCGGCCCCACGATCTACCTGGGCTCCTACAACGGGACGTTCTATGCCTTCAACGCCCGCTCGGGCCACGTCAGCTGGCACTTCAACGCCCACGGGAAGATCTCAGGCTCGGCGACGATCGTCGGCAAGATCGTCTACTTCGCCGACCTCGGCCAACATCAGACCTACGGCCTCGGCATCTCCACCGGCCGGGTCCTGTTCGAAAAGAACACCGGCGCCTTCGATCCTGTGATCAGCGACGGCACGAACATCTACCTGACCGGACTGACCGGACTGTTCGGCCTGGGCCCGCTTGACCTGGCCAAGCCCGCCAAGGCCTCAGCCGGCGCGGCAGGTGCCTCCGGCGCCAAAGGCCCGTCCAAGTGAGAACCGAGCGGCAACCCTGACATCTCCCGCCCGGCGGGCGAACACGCCGGTGAACCCTTCCGGTCCCCGCTCCACGCAGCCCGACCCCGCCGTGATCGTCCAGTAACGGGTGAAATGGATACGCACAAGGAATCCGCCTGCACGATCGGCGTGCAGCGCAAAGCTGTCGTGACCCAGTTCCGTCAGATGACCCGGCCCGCTGGCCACGGGTGTCGCGCCCACCACCCGGAAGACCTGCCAGCCGGCTTCGCTGAATACCGGGCGCAGGTAGGGCAGTCCGGCGCCGATCAGCCGTGCCTCGGCGGCGCTCGAGGGGTCAGGTTCGACGTCCGGCAACGCGACGAACGTAACGCCCATCTTGTTCAGCCAGGCCCGGTAGCTCTTTGGTGTCAGTCCCGGGCGCAGCAGGACGCCGTCGTAGCGCGTGTCCAGCTGCTTCTCCCAGCCTCGCGCCAGGGAGACCGACGGGGCCAGCAACGCGGCCTCCCAGTGGGTTCTCGTCAGGGGAACCTCGATCCGGAACGGGCCACCCGGCTGGCCATCCAGGAAATCGATCAGCGGCGTGTAGAAGGACTGCTGCGTAGCGGGAGAGCCGGCGACGGCCTCGGTTTCGCGGACCGGCCCCCACAGCACCCACAGGGCAATCACTCCCAGCGCCAGGCCCAACGCCGGGCTCATACGGTGGCCCTTCGCCTGCCCGTCCCGCGGCGCCCCGAAGGCGGCGCAGATCAGCAGCGGACCGGCCAACAGCACCCCGTAGCGCTCGATGTTGCTGCCGATCGGGGTCCTCAGCACCAGGCACAGCAGGCACGCCGCCAGGTAGACGATTCCTCCCGTTCGCAGCAGCCCGGCCTCGTGCGGCACGGCCACCAGGAAGGCCACCGCCACGATCGCGGCCACGCAGAAGGAGATCAGCGGGAACGGCTCATGGCCGCCTTCGGGGAACAGCAGGGCAAGTGGCACGACCACCGCGGCCGCCGGCAGGCCCAGAGCCAGAACGGCCCGGGGAGAGCGGCAGTACAGGGAGACCGTCAGGCCCGCCAGTCCGAGCAGGAGCCCGGCAACGGGGCTGGCGGCCGCGCAGCAAAGCGCCAGAAGGACCGCCGGCGCAGTGCGGCCCCGGCGCAGCGCCAGACCCGCGGCCAGAGCCAGGGTCACCCCCAGCGCGAATGCCAGGCGCCCGAGCCAGATATCCCCGACCGCGACGACGGCGAACGCGATCGTCCCGTAGCGGGCCCCGGGGCCGAAGTCCTCCTTCATCAGCGCGCCGAACAGGATCGTCGATGTCACCGCGCAGATCGCCCCGATCGTCCTGACCCCCAGCAGCGCGCCCAGGGGCGGGAACAGCAGGCTGTAGCCCGGCATGTGGTGCCCGGCATACCAGTGCTCATCCCAGACGATGAAGCCGAGTTTTTCGAACAGGCCGACCCGGTAGACCTGCGCGGCCAGGTCCGGCGTGTGGGGATAGACGATCACCCAGAGCACCACCAGGACCCCAGCGAGCGCCGGGCCGGCGACCCGACTCGCTGTGCTTCTGATCGGCACGCCAAGATAATGACGGCGATGAGCTCGACGGCACCCCCTCCGCTGATCGCCCGCGCGACCCGCGTCCTCCTCCTGCTGATGCTGGGCGGCGCACTCCTGGCGGCAACAGGCTGCGGTGACACCTCTCACCCCGGACCCTCTCGGGCCGCGAACTTGCCGAAGCGCAGACCTTTCCCTTCTACCGGCTCTACTGGGCCGGACCGGTCTTCCAGGGCAATCCCATCACCGCCGCCGACGGCCTGCGCGGATACAACGAGAAAATCGGCGCCAGCGTCTACTACGGCGATTGCGTCAAGAGCAAAGGGATCTTCGGCGGCGGCTCCTGCCAGCTGCCGCTGCAGGTGACCACCGTCATCTATCGGCTGCACTCCAATGCGGCCCTCGGCCCGCAGTACAACACCCTCGTCAGGGGCGTTCCGGCGGTGGTCTACGACGAAGGCCGCTCGATCGAGGTCTACAGCGGCCGTCAGGCCATCGACGTTTTCTCCGACACCCTCGCCCACGCCCTGGCCGCGACCCGCCAGCTCCAGCCGATCAACGCGCCGGGCTCGGCGTCGGCGCCGCTGCCCCTGCCCGTCTACTGCCCCGGCCTGTCGGGGCCCATGGGAGCGAACCTGTCCGAAGTGATGGCCCACCTGCCCGGCCGCGTGTGCCAGAAGAGCGCCGCGGCCACCGCCTACCAGCGGCGCCTGTCCGCCTAGCCCCCGGCGGCCGGCAGGGCCTCGGCCGGCTTCATGATCTCCCGCCGCAGGCTGAGGAAGGCAGCCGAGCCGATCAGCGCAGGAACCCACAGCGAGATCGCCCGGTAGACCACGACGGCTGCGATCACCAGCGAAGCCGGCCGCGCCCCGAACAGCAGCAGCATCCCCACCAGGCCGCCTTCGACGGCGAAGAAGCCGCCCGGGATCGGGATCGTATTGGCCATCATCCCGACCAGGTAGGCCATCATCACGGCCCACACCGATGGCCCCCGGCCGAACGCGTAGAGGCACGCGAACAGCGCCAGGTTGTCGAACAGCCAATAGGCCACCGCGCCAAGCAACCGCCAGTCCCGGGCGCGGATCAACTTCAGCGCGTCTTCCACACCACCGCTGATCGCGATCAGGGCGATCGTACGGCGGCTGCCCTCCCCCTCCCTTCCCGCAGCCGTTCGCTTCGCCCATCCCGCCAGGGCCAGGGTCGCCGCGATCGTCGCGATCGCGATCAGCGCCGGCACCAGCGTGATCAGCGGGTCGGTCGAGCCGGGCAGCAGGCCCAGCCACATCGGGATGCCGATCACCGCGACGACCCCTACGTTCACCGCACTGGTCAGTACGAACAGCAGCACCGAGCGCTTGGCGATCCGCTCGACCGAGAAGCCCCGGGTCCTGAGCACCCAGGCCCCCAGGGCGATGCCGCCCAGGCCGCTCAGCGAGACCACCGAGTTGACCGCCAGCTCCGACAGCGAAAGCCGAGTCGACAGGCCGCGCCCGAGGCGCCCGAAGACCAGCCCGAACAGGACCACATAGCCCGCGCAGGACAGCAGCTCCAGCACGACCGCCAGGACCACCCAGCCCGGCTTCGCATCGGTGATTCGCTCGGCGGCGGACTGCAGGCCCGGAACGCCCAGCAACAGGCCGGCCACGAGGGCGAAGAACACCAGCAGGCTGATCAGGCTGTTGCGAATCGTCCGCGAGTGCGCGGCCATCTCGTCGGGATCCGCGCCGCCCTCGCGCTGGCCGGAGGGCTGGGCCTCGGCGCCGTTCATGGGCGGCTCGATCTCATCTGCACCCCGTTCATTACCCGCCACGCTAGCCTGATACCGATGGCCGGAGCCCTGTTTCATGGCTGAGCAGCCCCGGATCCTCGTCGTCGACGACGAGCCGGCGGTGCAGAGCGCCCTGGCTCGAGCACTGTCGCTTGAAAACTACGACGTCTCCCAGGCTGCCGACGGGCACGAGGCCCTCGAACAACTGGGCGCCTCCCCGTACGAGGCGGTGATCCTCGACATCGCCATGCCCAGGCTGGACGGCCTGGAGGTCTGTCGCATGCTGCGTCAGGGAGGCGACCGCACGCCGGTGCTGATGTTGACGGCCCGCGGAGAGATCGATGACCGTGTCGCCGGCCTGGACGCGGGCGCCGATGACTACCTCGCAAAGCCCTTCGCGCTGCGCGAGCTGCTGGCCCGCGTGCGGGCACTGCTCCGCAGGGCCGAGGATGAAGAGGAGGAGGGCGCCGGCGGGATGCTCGTATTCGAGGATCTGCGGCTGGACCTCGGCTCCCACGAGGCCTGGCGCGGCGAGCGTCCCCTGCAGCTGACCCGCACCGAGTTCCTGCTGCTCGAGATGTTTCTCCGCCAGCCCCGGAAGGTGCTCTCCAGGTCAGCCATCTTCGAGCATGTCTGGGGCTATGACTTCGGTTCCAGCTCGAACTCACTGGGCGTCTACATGGGTTATCTGAGGCGAAAGACCGAGGATGGCCAGGAGCCCCGCCTGCTGCACACGGTCCGCGGCGTCGGCTACGTCCTGCGAGCCGTCCCGTGAGCTTCCGCCGGCGCATCACCCTGGTCTCGGCCGCTGCCGTTGCGATCGCCGTGATCCTGGCCTCGCTGCTGGTCTACATCCTCACCTCGAACCAGCTCCACAGCCAGGTCGACAACCAGCTGCGTGACCATGCCCGTGAGACCGAGCGCCTGAAACGCCTGTTCGCGGCGGCCAACATCAAGTTCAACAAGGACGGCTCGGCCAGCATCGTCCTGAAGGCTCCGCGGGCCTTCGCGATCGCCGCCAAGGAGGCCGAAGGGGACATCGAGCCAAAGGAATCCGAAGTCAGCTCCGGCGCCTCGCACCACGGCTACGCCAGCCACCCCCTCTATGGACCCTCGGCCGAAAGCCTGCACACCGGCAGCCGACCGGGGTCGCTGTTCGGCAAGCTGCCGCCCAACCCCCAGCAGGTCCGCGGCTACCAGCAGGTCGTTGAAGCCAACGGCCGGGTGCTCGCACGCTCGGTCCCGGGCGTCACCCTGCCGGTCGACCCCCGCGCCCGGTCCCTGGCCAGCAAGGGCGGTGAACCCTTCTTCCGCGACGCCGGCGTCAACGGCGTCCACATGCGCATCCTTGCCACCACCTTCGGCTCCGGGCGAGCCGTCGAGCTCGCCCTGCCACTCTCGGAAGTCGACAGCCTGCTGAGTCGTCTGCGCCTGATCCTGGCGCTGGTCCTCCTCGGAGGCATCGCCCTGGCCGCCCTGCTCGGCAGGCTTGTCGCGGGCGCCGCCGTACAGCCGTTGAAGCACCTCACCCAGACCACCGAGCACGTCGCCCTGACCCGCGATCTGACGGGCCGGATCGAACCGGCCGGAGAGGATGAGATCGGGCGCCTGGCCACCAGCTTCAACGCCATGCTCGACGCACTCGAGCAGTCGATGGGCGCCCTTGACGAGTCCGTCCACGCGCAGCGCCAGCTGGTCGCCGACGCCTCCCACGAGCTCCGGACTCCCGTCACCAGCATCCGCACCAACATCGAGATCCTCCAGCAGCAGGGCGCCCAGATGGACGCCGAGGACCAGTCGCGGCTGCTGCGCGATGTCGTCGAGCAGATCGAGGACCTGACCCACCTGGTCAACGACCTGATCGACCTCGCCCGCGGTGATGAGCCCTACCGCGAGACCGAGGATGTCCGCCTCGACCTGCTTGTGGAAGAGGTCGTCGAACGGGCACGCCGGACCGCCTCGCCCAGCCTGCTGCAGATGGAACTCCAGCCAACGGTCGTTGCGGGTCTTCCAGCCCGGCTCGAGCGGGCCGTCAGCAACCTGATCGACAACGCCGTCAAGTACAGCCCGCCCGGGGAGACCGTGAAGATCGTCCTGCGCGGCGAGGAGCTGACCGTCCGCGATCACGGACAGGGGATCTCCGAGCAGGACCGGCCCCATGTCTTCGACCGCTTCTACCGCGGCGCCGAGGCCCGCGGGCGCCCCGGGTCGGGACTGGGCCTTGCGATCGTGCGCCAGGTCGCCCTGCAGCAGGGCGGCACCGTCGTCGCCGAGCAGGCACCCGGCGGCGGCACCCTGATGCGCCTCACCCTCCCTGGCGCCGAGGCCGCCGTCGAGCGCGACCCGGACGAGCGCGCCGATCATGCACAGGCCGAGGCCCCGCTCGCTCGCGCCGGACTCAGCTCCGACTGAGCGCCGCCGACCGGGCTCGCTCGCGAAAGCGTCCCGGCGAGCATCCGTAGCGCTCGGCGAACACCCGCCCGAAATGCGGCGCCTGGCGGTAGCCGACCAGCCGCGCCACGTCGGCGACCGGGATCGACGGCTGCTGGGAGAGCAGCTCGGCGGCGGCCCGCAGCCGCCGGCCCTGCAGATCCTCGCGGAATGTCAGACGCCCGAACTCCGCATAGGCCCGCTGCAGCTCGCGCGGCGAGCTTGCCAGCGCTGTGGCGAGGACCGGCAACGTCAGCCGCCGACGGTAGTGGCGGGCCACGATCACCCTGGCCTGCAGGTACAGGCGCCGACGGCTCTCAAGGGTCTGGCTGCGCACCCACACCAATCCGACCGCCGCGGAGCGCCGTGACGCGTCAGGGTCCCGCGTAGCGGGCCGCAACCCGCTCGGCGGCCTGTCCGTATGAGCCGCCGAACAGGACCGCATGAACGAGCAGCGGCGCCAGCTGGCAGAGCTCCACCCGCTCCTCCCAACCGTCGGCGAGCGGCATCACCTCTTCGTAGGCAGCGACGATCCGCTCCGAAGGCGCACCGAACAGCCGCAGCATGGCCAGGTCCATCTCGCGGTGCCCACCATAGGCGGAGGGGTCGATCACCCAGGCCGCTCCCGCGGAGTCGGCCATCACGTTGCCCGACCACAGATCGCCGTGCAGGCGGGCCGGCGGCTCGGCCGGGCCGCTCAGCTCCGCCAGCCCGTCACAGAGACGCTCGACCAGGCCGGCGCCGCGCGAGGACAGCGATCCTCGTTGCAATGCCATGGCCGCAAGCGGACGCAGGCGCCGCTCGCCGTAGAAGCTCGGCCAGTCGCCGGCCGGCTCGTTGCTCATGCGCAGCGAGCCGAAGCCCGTCTCGGCCGGGACCCCGGGAGGAGCACCGAAGGCTTGTGCTCCCGCTCTGTGGGTGCCCGCCAGTGCACGCCCCAGGTCCTCCGCCCCTGCGGCGCTGAGCCGGCCCGGCTCGACCCACTCGAGCACCAGCCGGGACTGCTCGATCTCGAGCACCGCCGGGGTGCGCAGCAGACCGGGCTCGGCCAGCCAGGCCAGGCCGGCGGCCTCGGCGGCATACTCGCCGGGGATCGTCGTGGGGCGGGTCTTGACGAATGCATCCCGGCCGCCTGGCAGCGTCACCCGGTAGGCCTCGTTGATGTCCCCTCCGCCAACTCGCCGCACGTTCTCGGCGCCGGCGGGCAGCGTCACGGAATGCGACCCGCCGTGATCTGCGCCAACAGCCCCTCGCAGGCGGCCAGGACCATCGCGAAGACCTCATCGAACCCGCCCGGCCCTCCGTAGTAGGGGTCGGGCACGTCCAGGTCATGCAGCTCCCCGGCGGCCGGATCGAACTCGCGCAACAGCCTGACCTTCGCCTCCTGGGCCTCGTCCCCGGCGAGCAGCTGCAGGTCGCGCATGTTGGCCGCGTCCATCGCCAGAATCAGATCGAACTCCTCGAAGTCGGCGGAGGTGACCTGGCGCGCCGTCCCAACCAGCGCCACGCCCCGTCCCGCTGCGGCGGCCGTGGCCCTGGCATCCGGTGCGCTTCCGACGTGCCACGCGCCCGTCCCGGCGGAATCGGTCTCTATCTCATCTGAAAGACCCTCACGGTCGATCAGCGAGCGCATCACGCCCTCGGCCGTCGGCGAGCGGCAGATGTTGCCAAGGCAGACGAACAGCAGCCGGACCGGCTGAGCCACGTCCTACTCCTCGCCCAGTTCGAGCACGGCCAGGAAAGCCTCCTGGGGCACCTCGACCCGGCCGACCTGCTTCATCCGCTGCTTGCCCTCCTTCTGTTTGGCCAGCAGCTTTTTCTTGCGCGTGATGTCGCCGCCGTAGCAGCCCGCGATCACATCCTTGCGGAAGGCCTTGACCGTCTCCCGGGCGATCACGTGAGCGCCGATCGCCGCCTGGATCGGGACGTCGTACTGCTGACGGGGGATCCGCTTGCGGAGCTTCTCGGTCAGCGTGCGGCCCATCTCATAGGCCTTGTCCCGATGGACGACCATCGACAGGGCATCGACCGTGTCGCCTGCCAGCAGCACATCGAGCTTGACCAGGTCGGAGGGACGCATCCCGCTGATCTCATAGTCCAGCGAGGCATAGCCTTTGGTGCGGGACTTCAGCTGATCGAAGAAATCCAGCACGATTTCCGCCAGCGGCAGGTCGTAGTTCATCTGGACCCGCTCGGGCGAGAGGTAGTGCATGCCGGTGTGGACCCCCCGGCGTTCCTGGCAGAGCTCCATGACCGCACCGACGAACTCTTTGGGGGCGATCACCGAGGCCTTGATGAAGGGCTCGCGGATCTCCTCGATCGTCCCCGGGTCAGGCATGTCGGAGGGGTTGTGGACTTCCAGCTCCTCGCCGTTGGTCAGCGTCAGGTCGAACTCCACCGAGGGCATCGTCGCCAGCAGTTCAAGGTCGTACTCGCGCTCAAGGCGCTCGCGCACGATGTCCATGTGCAGCAGGCCCAGGAAGCCGCAGCGAAAGCCGAAGCCCAGCGCGTCGGAGGTCTCCGGCTCCCAGGACAGCGCCGCGTCGTTGAGCACCAGCTTCTCCAGCGCGTCGCGCAGGTCGGCGTAGTCGTCGGAGTCGATCGGGAACAGCCCGCAGAAGACCATCGGCTTGACCTCCCGGTAGCCCGGCAGCGCCTCGGTCGCTTCGACGCTCTTGCCCCGGCTGCCCGGCCCCGAGGTCCGCGTGCGGGTCGTCAGGGTGTCCCCCACCCGCAGCAGCGTGACGTCCTTCAGGCCGGTGATCAGGTATCCGACCTCGCCCGCCGCCAGCTGATCGGTGGGCATCATCTGCGGGCTGAAGAAGCCGATGTCATCGATGTCCGCCTCGGTCCCCGTCGCCATCGCCCTGATCGCCTGGCCCTTGGAGAACACACCGTCGACCACCCTGATGTAGGCGATCACGCCGCGGTACTGGTCGAACTCCGAATCGAAGATCAGCGCCCGCGAGGGAGCCTCGGGATCGCCCGACGGCGGCGGGACCCGGGCGATCAGCTCCTCGAGCACCTCACTGACGCCCGCGCCCGTCTTGCCGCTGATCTGCAGGATCCCCTCGGTCGGCTCGCCGATCAGGTCGGCCACTTCGCCGGCAACCCGCTCGGGCTCGGCTCCCGGGCAGGTCGATCTTGTTCAGGCAGGGGATCAGCTCCAGGCCCGATTCGATCGCCAGATAGGTGTTGGCAACCGTCTGGGCCTCGACCCCCTGGGAGGCGTCCACGACCAGCAGGGCCCCCTCGCAGGCCTCCAGCGAGCGGGACACCTCGTAGGTGAAGTCGACGTGGCCGGGGGTGTCGATCAGATGCAGCTGGTAGGTCTCGCCGTCGGCCGCCGTGAAGAACACCCGCACCGCCTGGGCCTTGATCGTGATCCCCCGCTCGCGCTCCAGATCCATCGAGTCCAGCAGCTGGGCACGCATCTCGCGGGCTTCCACCGTGTGGGTCAGCTCGAGGATCCGATCGGCCAGGGTGGACTTCCCGTGGTCGATGTGGGCGATGATCGAGAAGTTGCGGATATGTGCCTGGTCCATGAGGGAATACAGCCTAGACGCGCTAGGCTCCTCGCTCCGGCGGATCGCCAACTCGACAAGGGATCACCCAGCCGCGGCTACGCGCCACATGCAAGTGTGGCGGCCTGTCCAGGTGTCGAGAGTGTTAGCCGCCCAGGCGAAACACACAGTCCTGGGACGTATGTAGTAAGCGGCGATCTATGTCGGGTGCAAGCCGGGTGGGCCTCGTGTCCATCCGGCCTCTGCACGCCCCGCGGCGGCTCCCGGACGATCGCTCAGGCGCGCCCGAACCGGGCCCGCATCAGCCTCGTCACCTGATGGGCCTCCGGAACGTGCATCGCAAGCACCGCCCGGGCATAGACGAAAAGGCCCGCCGCCCGCCGGCCGCCGCCAGGCTGATGATCTGCGCCGCCAGCGACACCCCGAGCAGCGTGTAGAGGAGCTTCCACACGGCCCAGGAGACGCCGGCCAGCAGCGCCGAGGCGACGGCGATCCGTGCGGTGATCATCGTCGTCTGCGCACCTTCCAGGCGGCCGTTAAGCCCCTCGCGCAGCCGCAGCAGCTGCAACCCCGTCATGACGACATTGGCCACCACCGTCCCGATCACCAGGCCGGCGATGCCCAGCGGCTTGTAGAGGGCCACGCTGACGATGATGTCGACGACGATGTTCATCGCCGCCAGGCGCGTCGGGATCCAGGGACGCTGAACCGCGAAGAAGGTTCTCGTCAGCAGCAGGTTCAGTCCGGCGAAGGGGAGGCTCCAGGCGAACCAGAACAGCGCGATCGAGACCAGCCGGGTCGATTCGGCGTTGAACTCGCCGCGTTCGAACAGCAGCCGCACGATCGGTGTTGACAGCACGATCATGAAGGCCGCCGAGGGGATCAGCAGCAGGTTGATCTGGCGCATCCCGTTGCCCACGGCCCGGCGCATCGCCCCGGCGTCGCGGCTGGAGGCCATCCGGCTGAGCGTCGGGAACAGGACGGTCGCCACGGCCACGCTGAAAACGCCCTGCGGCAGCATGTAGACCCGGAACGCGTTGTCGATCGCCCGCGGTGCTTCTTCGGAGACCAGGCTGCCGAAGGCCGAGTTGATCAGCTGGTCCAGGTTGACGATCCCCAGGCCGATCGTGACCGGCAGCATCAGGATGAACACCTGTTTCACCCGCGGGTCATGCCAGTCGATCTCCACCCGCAGGCGGAAGTCGATTCGCGACAGCGCGCCGAACGCCAGCCCCAGCTGCACGAACGTCGCCACCAGGATCCCGATCGCATACGCATACACCTCATCGGTCCCGTGGAAGTGCGGCGCCAACAGCACCAGCAGGATGATGATCACGATGTTCCAGACCGCCGGTGAGATCGCCGGGATCGTGAAGTGGTCGTAGGACTGCAGGATTCCCACGAGCAGGCCGTTTAGCCCAAGCAGCAGGATCACCGGGAACAGCACCTGGGAGAGCCCGATCGTCAGCATGTTCAGTTCGCTCGAGAACTTCGGGCCGATGAAGATCGGCATGATCAGCCCGGCCGCCAGGATGAACACGGCCGTCACCGCGCCGAGGCCGATCAGCAGCATCCAGAACAGCGTCGAGGCCAGACTGACCGCCTCGCGCCGGCGGCCCTTCTGCAGGAGGTCGGTGAACACCGGCACGAAGGCCGCCGACAGGGCCGACTGGGCGAACAGGTTGGCGACCAGGTTCGGCACCAGCGAGGCGATCGTGTAGGCCGAGGCCTCGCCCGTCGTGCCGAAGTATTTGGCGAAGATGATTTCGCGCAGCAGCCCGGCGATGCGCGAGATACCCGTCCCGATCGAGAAGATCGCGGTGTTTCGGGCGACCCGGCCTCCCCCCGGAGGGGCCGGGGCGGTCGGCTCCTCGGTTGGCTCCTCGGCGCTGGCTGTCAAGGCCGCTATAGTACGGCGCTCTGCGGCGCGGCCGGGAGCTTCCCGGCGCCTGCGGTCAACGACATGGCCAACATCCATTCACAGAAGAAGCGGATCCTTCGCTCTGAGCGCGAGCGGCTTGAGAACCGACGCTACACGTCGGCGATCAAGACCTATTTCCGCAGCCTCGAAGCGATCGTCGCCGGCGACGATCAGGCGACTGCCGGCGAGACTCACCGCGAGCTCGTCAGCACGATCGACAAGGCCGTCAAGCGTGGCGCGATGCACAAGAACACCGGCGCCCGCAAGAAGTCCCGTGCCGCCCGCGTGCTCGCGGGCTCCGGCGCCCCCACCTCCGACTGACCCTCTCAGGGGCCGTCTGTGATGCGCTCGATCGCCCGCTGGGCGAGCGTGTCCTCGTCCATCTCGGCCAGCGAGTCACGCCGGGCCTGAAGCGGTGAGCCGCCGCGGGTGTCGAGCTCGAGCTCGGCCAGTTCGGTAAGGGCCCCGCGCAGGCGCTCCGGATCGCTGCGGGCAACGTCGGCGATCAGCCGCTCGGCGGCCTTCGCCGGCATCCTCAGGCCACGCTTCACGTCGGCCTGCCGAGTCGCCCTCGGCCAGACGCAGCGAGATCGCGAGCGCCTCCCGCATCCGCCCGGCCATCAAGTAGCTGAGGCCCGCCAGGCGCTCGCCCTGCTCGCGCAGGCGCAGGTATGAGAGGGTCGCCGCCTGCCCGTCGGCGCCGACCAGCGAGTCGGCGAGACCCTAGGCCTGGTACTCGGCCGAGTGGGCCGCCCGCGCTTCGATCTCCGAGGCCTCGACCGTCCTCGGGCCGGGCTCGGAGGCGGTCCTCGGCTGAGCCGCCTTCGAGTGCCAGCTTCTCGAGCTCGCGCAGCAGCCGCTGCTGGCGCTCGCCGACCTGTTCGACCAGCGCCTTCGCGGCGGCCATGTCGAGCGAGAGGCCGAGCCTGCCGGCCTGCTCGCGGACCCACTTGGGCAGCTCCCAGCGCTTCATCGTCATCTGCGCCCCGATCACGCCGCCGGCCTTCTTGACGGCCTCATGGAGCCCGCCCGGCGCCTTCGCCCTGGCGTCCTCGCGGGCGAAGATCCCCAGCGTCGTCTCGGGCGCCATCGCCGCGAGGGCCGGGCTGAGGTGGCTCTTGACATCGGCCTCGCGCCAGCGCTCGGCACCGTCGACGATGATCACCCGGCGCCCCACGCCGAGGGTCATCGCGGCCAACGCACCTGCCACCCCCGCCGGTGCTGGCGTCCTCGCCCTCGAGGAACTCGACGCTGCCCATGCCCCCTTCGCCCGTCTCGGCCAGGGCCTTCAGACCCGGCCCGCCGCTCGCCGACCGCGCCATGGTCATCGCCATGGATCAGATAGACGGGCTTCAGCGGGGGCATCTGCAGGCACCATCTAGCGAACGACCAGGTTGACGAGCTTCCCCGGGACCACGATCTCCTTGACGGGCTCGCGGCCGTCGAGGTGGGCCATCACGTTGGGGGCCGCCCTGCAGAGCTCCTTGAGCTCCTCCGGGGAGGCGTCGGCAGCGGGCCTGGACGCGGTCGCGGACCTTGCCGTTGACCTGGCAGACGAGCTCGTAGACGTCGCTCTCCAGCAGCGACTCCTCGGCGTCGGGCCAGGGCTGCTCCCAGACCCGCTCGCCGGTCAGCATCGAGTAGATGTCCGAGCAGGTGTGGGGCGCGAACGGGAAACAGCAGCGAGGCGGCCGTCCCCAGCGCGTAGCGGAGCGTCTGAAGGCCCACCTCATCGCGCAGCCGCGAGCATTCGTTGAGCAGCTCCATCACCGCGGCGATCGCCGTGTTGAAGGCGAAGCGGCGCAGATCGCCGCCGACCTTGTCGATCGCCCAGTGGGTCTTTCGCAGCAGTTCCAGGTCGGCGCCCCGGCCAGCCCGTCGGGCATCTCCAGTGCGGGGTCGGGTGCGCCGGCCCGCTCGGCCGTCTCGGCCGACAGGCGCCAGAGACGCGAGAGGAACCGGTGGACGCCTTCGACGCCCTCGTCGGAGTAGTCGGCGTCCTGGTCGGGCGGGCCGACGAACAGGATGTAGCAGCGGGCCGCATCGGCTCCGACCCGTTCGACGATCGAGGTCGGTGAGACGACGTTGCCCTTGGACTTGCTCATCTTCGAGCCGTCCTTGGTGACCATGCCCTGGGTGAACAGCGACTTGAAGGGCTCCTGGAAGTCGAGGTGGCCGAGGTCGGCCAGCGCCTTGGTGAAGAAGCGGGCGTAGAGCAGATGCAGGATCGCGTGCTCGACGCCGCCGATGTACTGGTGGACGGGCATCCACTCGAGCAGCGCCTCCGGGTCCCAGGCGGCCTCGTCGTTTGACGCGTCGCAGTAGCGCAGGAAATACCAGGAGGAGTCGACGAAGGTGTCCATCGTGTCCGTCTCGCGCTTCGCCCTCCCGCCGCAGGAGGGACAGTCGATGTTCACCCAGTCCTCCGCCGCCGCCAGCGGCGAGCGCCCTTTGGGCATGTAGTCGTCGATGTCCGGCAGCTCGACCGGCAGATCCTCATCCGCGACCGGCACCGTCCCGCATCGATCGCAGTAGATGATCGGGATCGGGCAGCCCCAGTAGCGCTGGCGCGAGATCAGCCAGTCGCGCAGGCGGTAGTTGATCGAGGCGTGGCCCTTGCCCTCGCGATCGAGCCATTCGACGATCGCGCCCAGCGCCTCGCGATTGCCCATCCCGTCGAAATCGGCGTGCGAGCCGACCAGGCGCCCGTCGCCGGAGTACGGCAGCTCGTCCTGCTCGCCTGGCTGCAGCGGCTCGATCACCCGCTTGACCGGGAGCCCGAAGGTCGTGGCGAAGTCGTAGTCGCGCTCGTCATGCCCGGGCACGGCCATGATCGCACCGGTGCCGTACTCCATCAGCACGTAGTCGGCGACATACATCGGGATCTGCTCGCCGTTGACGGGGTTCGTCACGGTCCGTCCCAGCGGCACGCCGGTCTTCACCTTCTCGGCGTTCCCGCGCTCCTCGTTGGTCTCGTTGAGCGACTCGTTGACGTATTCGCGTGCGGCCTGCTCGTACTCCGTCCCGGCGGCCAGGCGCATCACGTCGGGATGCTCGGGGGCCATGACGAAGAAGGTCGCGCCGAACAGCGTGTCCGGGCGGGTCGTGAAGACCGGGTAGTCGACGCCGATCTCCTCGCAGCGGAAGGTCACCTCGGCTCCCTCGCTGCGCCCGATCCAGTTGCGCTGCATCGTCTTCACGTGCTCGGGCCAGTCGATTCCGTCCAGGTCGCCCAGCAGCCGCTCGGCGTAGTCGGTGATGCGCAGGAACCACTGCTCGAGCTGGCGGACTTCGACCAGCGCACCGCAGCGCTCGCAGTGCCCGTCGGCGTCGACCTGCTCGTTGGCAAGGACGGTCTGGTCTTTGGGGCACCACTTGACGGCCGCCTCACGGCGGTAGGCCAGCCCGGCCCGGAACAGCTCGAGAAAGATCCACTGCGTCCAGCGGTAATAGCCCGGGTCCGAGGTCGAGAGCTCCCGGGACCAGTCGATCGAGATTCCCCAGGAGCGGAAGGCGCTCTGAAAGGAGGCGATCGACTCGGCGATCGACTCGCGTGGGTGGACGCCCGTCTTGATCGCGTGGTTCTCCGCCGGCAGGCCGAAGGAGTCATAGCCCATCGGGTGCAGCACCCGGCGCCCGAGGCGGCGCTGGAAATGCGCGATCGCGTCACCGACGGCGTAGCACTTCAGGTGGCCGATGTGGGGCTCGCCGCTGGGGTAGGGCAGCATCTCCAGCACGTAGGAGTTCTGCTCCGCTGCGAGCCTCCCGGGACCCGGCAGACGCTCCGAGCCGCCCTCGTTCGACACCTCCCACGTTCGCTCGGACGCCCAGACAGCCTGCCAGCGAGGCTCTATCTCCTGCGGGTCATAGCGATGCTCTGCCATCGGAAGCCGCAGGTTAGCGGGCGCCCCCACCGAGCACCGCGGCCGCCCGCGACAGGAGATCTCGCGACGGACGGGCCTACGCGGAGGCCGGCTCGGGGAAGCGGCTCCTGGCCTTGAGCATGGCCACGATCTCGGCCGGCGCCTTGGCGGGCGAGCCTGCGTCGAACGGGGGCTGGGGGTCGTACTCGATTCCCAGCTGGATCGACTGGGCGACCTGCGCTCCGGCGATGCGCTCGGCCAGCGCCAGGGCCATGTCGATGCCCGCGGAGACGCCGGCGCCCGTCACGTACTTGCCGTCGAACACGACTCGCTGGGAGGTCGGCTTTGCACCCAGCTGCTCGAGCTCGCCCATCGCCAGCCAGTGGCTGGTGGCCGAGCGCCCGTCGAGCAGACCCGCGGCCGCCAGAATCAGCGAGCCGGTGCAGACGGACGTCGTCCAGGTGGTGCCCTGATCGACACGGCGCAGCCAGTCCAGCACCTCTCCTCCGGCCCGCTGGGCGACCTCGCCGGGCCCGCCGGGCACGAGCACGACGTCGGGCTCGCCGTAGTCGGCAAGCGAGGTCTCGGCGACCAGGCTCAGCATCCCGTTGTCGGTCATCACCGGCCCGCTGCGGGCACCGAGGAATGTCACGCGGGCACCCGGCAGTCGGCCGAGCACCTCATAGGGGCCGATTGCGTCAAGCGCCGTCAGCCGGTCGTAGAGAACGATCGCGATGTTCATGTCCTGCTCCTTGTTCGCCGTCGGGGTGGTGAATCGGTCTTTATGGGCTGGGGCGCTCGAGGCCCTGCTCGGGACGGCGCCCGTGAGCGTCCCGGGGCCGTGCGGAATCGCCGCCGGTACTCGGCCGGTCCCACGTCCAGCACCCGTAGGAAGACCCGCCGCATGGTCTCGGCGGTACCGAAGCCGCAGGCCTCGGCGATCGCGCCGATCGGCTCGCCGGTCTCCTCCAGGCGCCGCCGGGCGGCCTCGAGGCGCACACGCTCGACATAGCGGGCCGGCGTCACGCCGGTCTCGGCCCGGAACGTCCGCGCGAGATGCCGCGGGCTCATGTGAGCCCGGAGGGCGAGCGCCTCAACCGAATGCTCGCCCGCGACATCCTCGAGGATCTCCCGCTGGATCTCCCGCAGCGGATCGCGCGAGGGCTGCTGGGCCATCAGGGTGGCAGAGAACTGCGACTGGTTCCCCGGCCGTCGCAGGAACAGCACCAGGTGCCTGGCGATCGTCAGAGCCACCTGACGGTCGAGGTCCTCCTCGACGAGGGCCAGCGCCAGATCCATCCCGGCCGTGACCCCGGCCGAGGTCCAGAGGCTGCCGTCCCGCAGGAAGATCGGGTCGGGATCGACCATGACCGCGGGGAAGCGCCGCTGAAGCTCCTTGGCATAGGCCCAGTGGGTGGTTGCGCGGCGTCCGTCCAGCAGCCCCGCCGCCGCCAGCAGGAACGCCCCCGTGCACACCGATGCCACCCGCCTGGCACGGCCCGAGGCCAGCTTCAACCAGTCGAGGACCTCCGCTTCGTGATCCAGGCCGCTGCGGCCGACACCGCCTGCCACCAGCACGGTGTCGATCTCCTCGAGGTTCCGGGGCAGGACGCCGTCCGGTGTGATCGTCAAGCCGCTCGAGCAGCGCAGCGGCTCCGGCCTTGCCGCGACGATCCGGACCTCATATCCGGGGTCCGTGAGACCCGCCGCCTCGATCGACCGTCGTGCCCCCGAGAACACCTCCAGCGGTCCCGTCACATCGAGGCTCTGCACGCCTGGATAGACGAGGATCGCGATCTGGCGTTGGGAGCGGGCTGCCATCGCTCGATCTTCCTCCAACTCGCTCCTGTCCGCAAGGACCGATTTCCAACGATTCCTGCCATGGACGACATCAGGGCGTTCCCCTCCGTGGCCACCTGCCCGCAAACACGGCAAACCCCGGGGCGCCGCCGGGGCGCGGCCAATACGATTGCGTCCGTGGAAGAGCCCGGGTTCACCGCGTCGCGCATCGCCGAGGAAGTCAGACCCGGAGTCGCTCAGCTCTGCTCCGGGCCGGGTCGCGAGCATCGTGGCCGCGGCTGAAACCGCCGCCAAGGACCTCCGCGAATCTGCCGAGGCGCGCAGCCGCGAGCGGATCGCAGAGGCCGACCGCGCCGCCGACATCCGCGTGGAAGCCGCAGAGGAAGAGGCCGATGAGATCCTCAGCGCAGCCCGCACCGAGGCCGAGGCGACCCGCGGCGAGGCCAGTGCGACGGCCGCCAGGCTGACAGCAGAGGCCGAGGCCGCCCGCGACGATGCAGCCCGCAAGCTCGGCGAGGCCCAGCAGGCCTCCGAACGACTCCGGGCAGAGGCCCAGCTGGCCGGCGAGCAGGTCCGCACCGCGGCTGCGGCCGAGGCCCAGACGATTCGCTCTACGGCCGCCACCGAGGTCGAGGCGCTGCGCGCCAAGGCCGTCACCGATGCCGATGCGGTGCGTTCGAGCGCCGCGGCGGAGTCGGCGGCGCTGCGGGCGGCGGCCGAGAAGGAGTCCAACGATCTGCTCGAGAGCGCCCGCAGGGAGGCCGCCAGGATCGGGGAGGAGACCCGCGAGCAGACAGAGCGGGTGCTGCAGGGCCGGCGCGATGAGCTCGCGAGGCTGCTCAAGGAGGCCGAAGAGCAGGGCCGCGAGATCAAGTCGCATGCTCGCGACGAGGCGCGCGAGATCACCAGCGGAGGCCCACACCGTGGCCCACGACGTGCTCGAGGAGGGGACCGAGATCTCGCGCAACATGCGTGACCTCTCCCAATCCCTTCGCAACAACGCCGAGCGTCTGCTGCGCGACGTGCGCCTCGCCCATGGCGGCATGACGGCTGCCCTCGATCAGGTCGCCCCGTCGGCGAAGAGCGCGCCCGGCGCCCCCCGGCGCAAGGGCCGCGTCGGATCGTCCCGCGAAGAGGACGGGCCCAGCGAGGATCTCGACGTACCCGAGTTCATCCCGCGCGGCTGAAGCGCCGGCGAGGGCCCTTCGCGGGCGGCGCCGGGGACGATAGGATTGCGTTTCCTGGGGCTATAGCTCAGCTGGGAGAGCGCCGCCATGGCATGGCGGAGGTCGAGGGTTCGAGCCCCTCTAGCTCCACCTCAGGAAGTGGTTAGTGTGGCGGCCATGGGAGAAGGAGTGCTGGTCGGCGTCCGGCGGCGCAGGGGGTTGCAGGCGCTGCTCCTCGCGGTGCTCGCCACGGGTGTGCTGCTCTGCGCCCCCGGACGGGCCGGCGCCGCCTCCGATCCGGCCGACTCGCTGATCTACATGCCCTACGGGCTGATTCATTCGATCCACCCGTTGGAACAGGTGGACGGATACCTGGCCGAAGTCGACTCCTACGGGATTGGACAGGTCGTCTTCGCAATGCCCAAGTTCAAACGGCTGGGGGCTTTGAAGGTCCCAAAGCACAACCGGGAAATGCTGCTGCGCTTCTCGAGCCGCGCCGCCGTCTACGACGCTGAACACGGATCCTCGCTGGAGCTGACGGCTGTCTACAACGGCAAGATCGGGATCAAGCCGGACACGCTCAACCTCGACGACCCGACGACCCGCGCGAACATCCTCGCGGGCATCGAAGCCACCCTGGCCGACGGCCTGTCGGGAGTCCAGCTGGACCTCGAGCCATATCCCGTGTCCGCCGGCTTCGTGACACTGCTTGAAGAACTCGACACAACCTTCAAACGGGTCGGCTTCCACGGACGTCTGTCGGTCACGACCCCGGCGACGGTCTCGCGCTGGTCGCCTTCGTATCTGCACCGGGTCTCCGAACTGGTGAACCAGGTCGACCCGCTGTACTACGACTCGGAATCGAAAACCGTCGCCGACTATCAGGCATGGGTTCAGGGCAGCCTCGCCTACTACAGCGAAAACGTCGCAGCCGCCACCCGCATCGTGCCGGTGCTCCCGTCCTACTCGGCCAACCGCTGGCACTCGCCGGCCGTGGAGAACATCACGACCGCCACCGCCGCCCTGGCCGCCGGCCTGTCGGCTTCCAGCCGCATCAACGGCGCCGGGATCTGGTCCGGCTGGGGCTTCCTGCTCGATGAGGAAGGCGCCTATGACGGCAGTGAAGACCGGGCGAGCTGGCGCTCCGCCACGATGAAGCTGCCCTTCACGCCCTGAGCGATTCAGGCGCTGCGACGCTGCGCGCTGTCGCGAGCTGCCAGCTCGCTCACCAGCGAGCGAGCGCTCTCGGGCCCCGCGAAGGGCGCGATCGCGACGTAGGCGAGCTGGGGCAGGCGGCGACGGACCTCGGTCGCCCCTCCGTTGGCAACGTCGCGCTGAACGAGCTCGAACAGGGCGCCCGATATCGCCTGGGAGTACAGCCGCGGCAGCTCGTTGGCGGTCGACCGGTAGCGATATCCCTCCTCCAGAAACAGCGTGAATGATCGGATGATGTCCTCGGCGCGACGGATTGCCGCCGCGCCCGCCGCGTAGCACTCGACCATCCGCAGGTGGGCCAGCGCCGGGTTCTCCGCGATCAGTCCGAGCAGTGCGTCGAAGGCCAGCCAGATCCGCTCCGGCCAGTCGTCGACGGAGAAGTAGGCGCCGACCATCGTGTCGAGGATGTGCTGGCTCGGGTACTGCTGAGCCTCAAGGAAGGCCTGTTCGCGGTCGCTGAAGTGGCGGTAGAAGGCATCTTTGGCGACACCTGCGGCCGCCACGATGTCGGCCACGGTCGTGTTGGCATAACCCTTTTCCATGCTCACCAGGGCGGTCGCCAGAATGATCCGTGTGCGCTGGCTGCGCGCCACCTCGCCAGGCGAGAGCCCGTGACGCCCTCGCGGCAGGCGCCCGAGCTGGGGCGCAGGCTCGGCGGTCGCAGGGTGGAGCTCACCGGAGCCTGCAAGCAGAGCCGCCGGACCCTTGCTCCAGCGGCCAAGCTCGACCGGCACGGCATAGCTGCCCATCCAGCCGATGATGTCGTCGGTCAGCCGCGACAGGCGATCCTCTTCATGAGTCCGCAGGTGACGCGAGACTATGTAGCGGACGCCCCCGATCAGGGCGCGCGCGGGGACGTCAAGCGTGCTCGACCCAGGCGGCGCCGCTTCCAGCAGCCCCTCGGCGCTCTGCTCCATCAGGTCGAGCACCAGATCCTGCTCTGAGCGCAGCGCCGGTCCGCCGCTGAGCGCCTCGACGAACATCACCCGGCCGCCGTCGGGATCGCTCTGGACGCTCTGCAGCAACTCGGTGAAGGCGGGCCGCGCAGCACGCGCCCATTCGCCTCCTTGCAGGGCGCTCTCCATGCTCTTCAGCGTCCGCTGTGTGGCGGCCCGGTAGGCCGCCAGCATGCAGGCTTCCTTGTCCTCGAAGAGCTCGTAGAAGGTGGCGCTGGAGACACCTGCCCGCGAGCTGATCTGAGCGATGCTGAGGCTCTGGTAGCCGTGGTTGCCCGAGAGCTCCACGATCGCCTCGATCAGGCGCTCGCGCTGGGTCAGCTTGCTGGCCTGGCGCACCAGCGCGCTGCCCCGCCGCGGCGAGCGCTCGCGTGCGATTCCAGAGCTCTTACGCGCGGGCTGGGGCATCTTCCTCGCCTCGAAAGATATCGCACGCCGACGCGAGCCCACGCGTGCGTGGCCCTCTGTTTTTCAGGTCCGTGAGACTTTTTTCTCAGCGACCGGAGGGTTTCAGGGCGAGCATCCTGCCCGCGCTCGAGACCCTGCAATTCCCGGTCATTGTTGGGCGAAACGCGATTGACAAGCCCTTTCGTCCCGTCACGGATGGCAGTTCGTGTCCGGGGGGTTGACAGGACTGTGCGCATTCTGATTAGCTTTCGCTGCCGTTCAATCAAGGGCCACGAAATTTTTCAAAGTTCGTGTTTGAAGATGGCAGAAGCGGGGAAATGGAGTATCTGGATGACCAGCTGGATCGTTGGACAGATTGAAGAGCCGGCCCACCGGCCCCTCTCCCTTCTTGCCACGGGCAGCTGGAGCTGAAGGCAGAGATGGGAACAGAGCCTGTGCGAGCGTCGCGACACACCCCTCCTCCGTGGCGCTCGCAGAGGTTCTGACTCGTCCTTGCCGTCAGGCGTCCGTTGCTGGAGGAGAGACCACCGCACCGTCGAGATGTCCGGCCGAGACCCGGACCATCCCAACAAGGAGACGAGGAGAACATGAGCGCAGAGGGAATGTCGCACCGAGGCACCCGGGGACGGAGCAGGCGAATGCTGCTCGTCGGCCTCGCCGCCGGATGCATGGCGCTGCTCGGCGCCGCGGCACCGGCCATGGCCAAGCAGGAATCCAACGAAATCAAGGGCAAGGCCGCCAAGGAAGTCTTCAAAAAATTCGTCGACTGCCCGATCGCAGGCGGCGAATACTGCACCTACGCCGAAACCCTGTCCGGTGAATTCAAGCTCGGCAGCAAGACCGCGCCGATTGAAAACCCACTGGTCCTGCAGGGCGGCCTGAAAAGCCTTGGCACGCTGCAGGAAATCGTCGAGCCTCTGATCCCGCCGCTGTACGGCGCGGAAACCGTCTCGAAAACCTCGCAGAAGCTGCCCGGCGGGCTGACCGGGATCAGTGAAGGGATCGGCGGCGAAGTGAGCGCCACCGCCGAACTCATCAAAGGCGGCACCGTGCTGGTCGCGCCGGCGCACCTGTTCGGCGACGAACCGGCGGTAACACTGCCGATCAAGATTCACCTGCAGAACGAACTGCTCGGTGAAGACTGCTACATCGGGACCGATGAAAACCCCGTCGTTCTGCACCTGACCGACGCCAAGACCACGCCGCCGTCCGGCACGGAACCGATCAGCGGCAAACAGGGCGAATCGGTCTCGATCGGCGACGGCAAGGCCTTCGAGCTGCGCGGCAACACGCTGGTCGACAACACGTTCGCGGTCCCCGCTGCCACAGGCTGCGGCTCGAACGCATTGGTCGTGCCGGTCGTGACGGCACTGGTGAACACCGACGCGGGGCTCCCCTCGGCGGCCGGCAAGAACGTCGCGATCCTCAACGGCAACGTCATCAACGCCCAGTCCAAGTGGGTTGCGAAATACGACAAGAAGGAAATCAAGGCCAAAGAAAAGGCCGCCAAACCCGCGAAATGACCTCAACTGGACATTGACGGGCGCCTTTCCCTCGGGCGGCGGGTCATCAGATCCGCCGCCCGCTTTTTGTCCTCCCGACACGACCGAGCGACGGGTCCCCCAACGCCCGGGGCGCCCCGGTGCGCAATCATCCAGCGGTGACGCAACTGCTGGTGAAGCTCCTGCTCGCGCCGACCTTCGTGGTCGGCGCCTCACTGATGGCGCGGCGCTACGGCCCGCGGGTGGGCGGGCTGGTCGCGGGGCTGCCGGTGGTTGCCGGCCCGATCGTGCTGTCCTACTCGCTCGCCCACGGCAAGGGCTTCGCGGCTGACGCCGCCGCCGGGACGCTGCTGGGCCTGGTTTCGCTGATCGCCTTCGTAGTTGTCTATGGACGGCTTTCGCGGCGCCTGCGCTGGGCCCCCTGCATGCTCTGCGGCTGGCTGGCCTTCGCCGTCTCCACGGCGATCTTCAGTGCCTTCACGATCCCCGCCGGCGTCGCCCTGGTGCTCGCCGCGACCGCGATCGCTGGCGGGCCTTGCATGGCTTCCCCACCCCAGTTCCCCGCAGCTCGCAAGAACAGTCCCGCCGGCATGGGATCTACCGCTGCGGGCCGGCTGCGCGGTCGCGCTCGTGCTGACCCTGACGGCGATCGCCGGCTGGCTGGGGCCGCAGCTCAGCGGGCTGCTCGCCCCGTTTCCGATCATTGCGACCGTACTCGCGACGTTCACCCACGCGCAGCGCGGATCTGATGAGGCCGTGCGGCTGCTGCGCGGGATGGTCACGGGCTTCGGCGCCTTCGCCCTGTTCTTCTTCACCCTTGCGGTCTGCCTGCGTGGCCTGGGGACGGGTCCGGCCTTCTCGCTCGCGGCGGCGGTTGCGCTGCGCGACCCAGGCTGTCGTTCTGATGTTCGCTCGCCACGAGCCGATCAGGACGCTGGATCCCGATCGAAATCCAGGTGGCGGACCCGGTCGCGCATCTCGGAGTAGCGCGTGACCTCGTAGACGATCATCGCCACCAGGACCCCGGTCATGATCGCCAGCAGGGCAATCGCCGATATGTGCGGTGCCAGCGGCACAAGCGCGAGCAGGAGCAGCGCACAGGCCAGCCGACGGACGCTGACGCTTCCGACGTTGCGCAGGCGAAAGGCGACATGGGCCAGCAGGTACAGGGCGGTGCCGCCCAGCATCGCCAGCGCCGGAACCGCCCCCAGCGGATCGTCGACGTGCGCCAGGGTTATCTTCAGCCCGACGGCCAGCATCGCGATCCCGGCGACCATCGGGAAGTGCAGATAGGAGTAGGAGTCGCGTGCAACCTCGTTCTGCTCGCGTCCCGCCGGCACTTTGGCCAGCCGCCTGGCGGCGACGATCGCCGTGACGTCGAAGTAGGCCCACCACAGCGTCGCCGCCAGGGCCATGCCGAGCAGCGCGCCCGCCACGATCCCCACGTCGAGTTTCTCCCGGGCGCCGACGCCGATGGCCACGATCGACTCGCCCAGGGCGATGATCACGATCGCCCCATGGCGCTCCGCGAAATGACCGGGGACCAGCTTCCAGCCGTCGGCGCCGAACAGGTACGGCCCGGCCGCATCGAGCACCAGTGCGAGCGCCCAGAGGGAGACCTGCAGGGTCCCGTCGGTGAACGCCGCCGCGAGGATCAGCCCGGCGCCGAGCGCGGTGCTGCCCGCGAGGCCGATGACCGATCTGCGCAGCTCGGGGTCTTCACGGCTGGCCAGCGTGAACAGGAAGATGTGTGCGACCCGGACGGCCGCGTAGGCGATCGCAAAGGCCAGTGCGTCGTCGCCGAAGGCGCCGGGTACCGCCAGAGCGGCGATCAGGAAGGCCGCCATGGCCACGAACATGACCAGCCTGACCAGGCCCTCCTCGGGATCTACGACGCTGGTCAGCCATGCATAGCCGACCCAGGACCACCACAGCATTCCCAGCACCAGCAGACCCTTGAGCAGGCCCAGCCACGTGGGTGTTTGGGTGATCAGGGTCGTGCACTGCGTCAGTGCCAGCACGAACACCAGGTCGAAGAACAGCTCAAGCGGCGTGACCCGCTCGCCTTCGCGCATCACCGCGCGCACACGGGGCATGCGACGGCCGACCTCGGTGCTCACGCCCGTCCCCGCTCCGGCGCGGATGAGGGACGGGTGCAAGCTCCGCGCGGGTACGGTGCCGGCCGCAGTGGCGGCCGGCGCCCCCGATGACCGATCAGTGCAGTGACATGTTCGGCTCGCCCGCTGAGTTCAGACCAGATCCGGAGATCGTACACGTCCCGCCCTTCGGCGTTCCGCCGTTGTAGGCCTGGCTGAGGCAGTTACGAAGACCGAGCTGGGCCCAGTAGTTGGGGTGGATGTCTTCCTGGAGTTCGTAGGGTCCGAAGATCGCTTCGACCGTGCGGATCTGGTTGAACCACTCGCTCTTATCGACGGCTCCCGCGGCTTTCCAGTTGGACAACCCCTCTTCCTCGAGCATGCCCACGCCTTTGTCACACAGCCTGTGTGAGTTGAATGCGGAGCTCAACTCCATCGTCTTGACATTCGACAGGCCTGCTGCCGAGGCGGCACCGAACACGGCCCCGTCGATCGTTGGCAGCATCGTCGCATTGGCGTAGTTGGCATCGGTGTTCCAGAACCCGCAGCCACCGGTCGTCTGCCTGCTGTAGCCGCTCTGGGTGTACCGGAATTCCGACCCGTTGGGAATCGGCGACGGGTAGTCCTGAACGAGGATCGTGTACTGCGAGCTGCTGTACCCGGCGTTGGTCATGGCTGTCGCGACGTTTTTGATCGCGGTCGTGATTTCGCCCTTGACCCGCGTGACGTTGGCCGCGGTGAAGTTGTTCGTCACCGAGCTTTCTTTGCTGCAGTAGAAATCATCGAACCATGTCGACTCGAGGAAATCCTCCACGCAGGTCGTCACGATGCCCGCGAAGTTGAAGTTGTTGCCCCCGATCGAGACGGCAATCACCTTCACGTTGTGGGCCGCCGCGAAGTGCTGCAGCATCAGCGCCTGCCCTTCTTTGGCGCCCGAGCTGTAGAAGTCGAGCCCTGGCTTGAAGGTGCTGCCTTCGGTGAAGCTGGACGTCTTGGCCCCGGAACAGGCGAGGTTCTCGCCGTTGACCCCGCCGCCGATGTAGACCTCGGCCGACTTGGATCGATGGCAGCCGGAGATCAGTTCGCCGGTGCCGGCCGCGTTGTCGTCATATGCCGTCGAGCCCAGCGCGTCTGTCTTCGAGGAGCTTTCATCGGTGTTGCCCGCCCAGCGACCGGCCTCCCCCGAGATGAACGAGTCACCGACGCTCACCGACCAGGGCGCTCCTGTGCCCGGACCGTCGGCTCCTGCAGCCGCTGGCAGCGACGTGAAGCAGTAGGCGAGCGCCGCAGCCAACAGTGCGGCGATCGCGACAAGGACCGTTACCCGCCGCAATGCGATCGGGTGGTGCATATTGATCTCCCTCTCTCCGCGCACCGCCCCCAAGCGGCGCTGTCGGACGACCCTAACCGGTGTCCCGGCGTCCGGTCAACCGTCGCCTGCGACGCGCGCCGGGACCTCGCCCCAGAGCTGCTCGAGGCGATAGAACTCACGCGTCTGAGGTGTGAAGATGTGCACGACCACGTCGAGATAGTCCATCAGGATCCAGCCACCCTCCCCCGTGCCCTCGACCCGGGTCGGCAGCAGGCCGTGCTCGCCCTTCAGGCCCGCGAGGATGCCGTCGTGGATCGCCTTTGACTGGCGGCCGGTGTTGCCGGAGCAGACAAGGA
Source organism: uncultured Solirubrobacteraceae bacterium (assembly GCA_963744035.1). Taxonomy (GTDB): domain Bacteria; phylum Actinomycetota; class Thermoleophilia; order Solirubrobacterales; family Solirubrobacteraceae; genus Palsa-744. The sequence goes on from CAVURZ010000005.1 coordinate 304,054, forward strand.
AATAGTCGGTGTAGCCGAGCACCCCGCGCAGGTCCAGCTCGACGACGTCGATGGCCTTCTTGTCCGCCGCGTAGCGGGCGATCTCATCCAGCAGCTGCTGAGGCTCCATCAGCTCTCCACCCTCCCGGCGCGACGATACAGCCCATGCTCGGCGATGTACCGGGCCACCTCATCCGTCAGCATGGCGCCGGCGGGGTCGCCCTCGGCGATCAGCTCCCGGGCCATCGAGGATGACGCCTCGATCGGTGCCATCTCGAGGAAATGGATCCGGGGCGCGACGTCCTCGCCCGCCGCTGCGGCGATCGCCGCCGCGACCTGGCCGCGGTCACTGCCGGCGCGTGATGCGACGGCCAGCTCAGCCAGCTCCAGGACCCTCTGCGGCTGGTGCCACGAGGGGAGGGTCCGCGCGGTGTCTGCACCGACGATGAAGGTCAGTTCGGCCTCTGGCTGTCGGTCATGGATCTCCTTCAAGGTATCGGCGGTGTAGGACGGCCCGGCCCGGTCGATCTCGAGCGGGCAGGCGCCGAGACCCTCCTCCCCGCCGACCGCCAGACGGCACATGGCCAGCCGGTGGCGAGGCCCGGGATCCACTCCTGCGGCCTTGTGCGGCGGAGTATGGACGGGCATCAGCACGACACGCTCCAGTCCGAGCTCGTCGCGAGCCTGGCGGGCGAGGGCCAGATGGCCGAGATGGGGCGGGTTGAACGTGCCCCCCAGGATTCCGATGCGGGCCAAGCGAGACTCAAGGACGGACGTGCCCGTCGCCCTCGACGAGGTACTTGAAGGTGCACAGCTCGCGCAGGCCGATCGGGCCGCGGGCGTGAAGCTTCTGGGTTGAGTTCCCGATCTCCGCGCCCATCCCGAACTCGCCGCCGTCGGTGAAGCGGGTCGAGGCGTTGACATAGACACAGGCCGCATCGACGCCGAGCTGAAAGGCGCGAGCCGACGAGGCGTCCCCCGTGACGATCGCCTCGGAGTGCCCGCTGCCGTGCAGGGCCACATGCTCGATCGCCTGCTCGACGGAATCGAGCAGGCCGAGGGTGATGATCGGGGCGAGATACTCGGTGTCCCAGTCCTCCTCGCTGGCGGGCTCGACCAGCGCGCCTCCGGCGCTCGCGGCGAGTGCCAGCGAGTCACGGTCGGCACGCACGACCACGCCCTCCTGTGTGAGGGCGGCCACGATGCGGGGTACGAAATCCCCGGCCACGTCGCGGTGGACAAGCAGGGTCTCAGCGGCGTTGCAGACGCCTGGCCGCTGGGTCTTGGCATTGAGGACGATCTCCTCGGCCATCGCCAGATCGGCGCCGCGGTCGACATAGACATGGCAGTTGCCCGAGGCCGCATAGATCACCGGAACCGTTGCGACCGCCTGCAGGGCCGACTTCAGGCTCTCGCCGCCGCGCGGAATGATCAGGTCGACGGACCCGCTCTGGGTGGCCAGCTCGGCCAGCTCCTCACGGCCCCCGCCGGCGATCAGGTTCACCGAGCCCTCTGGCAGTCCCGCGGCGAGGGATGCCTCCGCGGCGATCCGGGCCAGAGCCAGGTTGGAATGGGTCGCCGAGGATGAGCCCCGCAGCACGATCGCGTTGCCGGCCTTCAGGCAGAGCGCGGCGGCATCGATCGTGACGTTGGGCCTGGCCTCATAAACCACGGCGACGACCCCCAGGGGGACGCGGACCTTGCGCACGTCGAGACCGTTTGGCAGGCGGTGTCCGTCGATCACCTCACCGACGGGGTCGCCCAGCGCGGCGATCTGGCGAACCGCTGCGGCAATCGCCTGCACGCGCCCGCGATCGAGGCGCAGCCTGTCGAGCAGAGCATCGCCGATCTGACCGTCGCGACCCAGCGCCATGTCGCGCTCGTTGGCCTCGAGGATCTCCTCCAGGCGGTCTTCGAGCGCGCGTGCGATGGCCTCGAGGGCGTCGTTCTTCACCGCGCTGTCGGTGCGGGCCAGAATGCGCGCCGCGCGCTTGGCTGCGCGGCAGGTCTCGGCGACTGAACTAACGGCTACGGCCATCGCTACAGGGTAGGGCGCCTCAGTCCAGAACGAGGTAGTCGCGATGGATCGCCTCGTCGGTCGCTCGCGGCAGAACCTCGCGGACGGCCTCGGACTTCAGGCCGATGACCTGCTCGAGCTCGGCAGCGGAGTAGTTGCAGATGCCCTTGCCGAGCGGTCGCAGGCGGCCGCCGCCGGGCGCATCGCGCTCGACTATCTCGACGGCGTCACCGGCATCGAAGTCGCCCCGCACGGCGGTCACGCCGACCGGCAGCAGGCTGGCACTGCCGCCGCGCAGGGCCCGCGCCGCGCCGTCGTCGACGACCAGTTCCCCGCGTGCGGGCTTGGCGTACTTCAGCCAAAGCTTGAAGCTCGAGTAGCGGGCCTCGCCGGCCGGGAAGTAGGTGCCGTGCGATGTTCCCGCCAGCGCGGCCGTGAGGATCTCCGGGTGCAGGCCGTTGCAGATCCTGGTGCCGATTCCGGCGGCAGTTGCCATCTCCGCCGCGACGACCTTGGAACGCATCCCGCCGGAGCCCAGCGGCGAGGTCGTGTGGCCGATCTCAAGCCCGTGCAGGGCGGAGAAGTCCGTCACCGCCGAGACGATCCGCGCGTCGGCGTGTAGCCGCGGGTCGGCCGTGAACAGGCCATCGATATCGGTCATCAGGACCAGCTCATCGGCGCCGATCAGCACGGCCACCTGCGCCGCCAGGAAGTCGTTGTCGCCGAATGAGATCTCATCGGTGGCGGTGGTGTCGTTCTCGTTGATGACCGGCAGGACTCGCCACTCCAGCAGCGTCGCAAGCGTCTGGCGTGCGTTGAGATAGTGGGTCCGGGCGCTCATATCGAAGAACGTCAGCAGCACCTGCGCGCTGGTCACGCCGCGCTCTCTGAGCAGCTCGTCATAGACCCGGTAGAGCTTGCCCTGCCCGACGGCGCTGGCGGCCTGGAGCTCACCGATCGTGCTGGGCCGCTGGGGGAGCTCCATCACCTGCATGCCGCGTGCGATCGCTCCACTGGTCACGAGGATCACCTCGTCTCCGGCCCGGTGCAGCTCGGCCAGCTGCTCGCAGAGGCCGGCCAGGACCTCCATGCGGAGCGTCCCGTCGCTTTCAGCCACGACGCTCGAGCCGAGCTTGACCACCACGCGCTTCATGAGTTGCAGCTTATTTGTGCAGCCCTGCCCGGCCCTAGCCGGGGTCGAGCTCGAACGTGACGCCGGCGATCTCGATCTCATCGCCGGGCTCGAATCCCTCGGCCTCCAGGGCCTGGATCACCCCGATCCGCCGCAAACGCCCCTCGAGGTAGCCCATGGCGTCCTCGTTCTCGATGTCATAGCGGGAGACCAGCCGCTCGATGCCCCTGCCGCTGACCGCGAAGGAACCCTCGCCGGTGCGGGCCACGACGAAGCCGCTGGCGGCCAGCGGACGGAAGACCATGTGCTCGACCAGCTGCTCCGGCTGCGCACCGGCGCTGTGGCCCGGGGCCGGCTCGCTCTGCGCGGGCACGCTGCGCAACAGCTGGGCAGCGAGCTCGGTGAGGCCCTCCCCGGTGGCGCTGGATGTCAGCATGACCGGGACCTCCTCCCCCATCCGCCGCTGCCAGTACTCGAGCGCCTCGGCCTTGCGAGCGTCGTCGACGAGATCGCACTTCGACAGGGCCAGGATCCGCGGAAGCTCCGCCAGGCGCGGGTCGTGGGCGGCCAGCTCATGCTCGATGGTCGCGTGATTGGACTCGGCCTCGGCGCCCTCGCCCTGGGTCAGCTCTGGGGCGATGTCGAGCACGTGGACCAGCACCCTGGTGCGCTCCACATGGGCCAGGAAGTCGTGGCCGAGGCCGGCACCGTCGCTGGCGCCCTCGATCAGCCCGGGAATGTCTGCGATCACCAGCTGGCGGTCCTCACCCTCGAGCACGCCGAGCACCGGCGAGAGCGTCGTGAAGGGATAGTCCGCAACCTTCGGGGCCGCGCGGGTGAGACGCGAGATCAACGATGACTTCCCGGCGTTTGGCAGGCCGACCAGGCCGACGTCGGCGAGCAGCTTCAGCTGCAGCTCGAGCCAGCCTTCCTCCCCCGCCAGGCCGCGCTCGGCGAACCGGGGCGCCTGACGGGTCGGCGTGGCAAAGCGCTTGTTGCCCTTGCCGCCGCTTCCCCCCTGCGCGGCCGTCGCACGCTGACCCTCGATGAGCAGCTCCCAGTAGCGCCCGGCGAGCTCCTCGGAGTCGCCCTCGGATGCGGTGATCTGGGTTCCCGGCGGGACGCGGATCAGCAGCGTCTCGCCGTCGGCGCCGTGGCGCAGCGCGCCTTCGCCATGCCCGCCCCGGCCGGCCCGGAAGTGGCTGCGCCTGCGGAAGGCCTGCAGGTCGCGAAGCGACTCGTCGCAGAGCAGCACGATGTCCCCGCCGCGTCCGCCGTCGCCGCCGTCGGGCCCGCCGCGCGGGACCATGGCTTCGCGGCGGAAGCTCATGCAGCCGTCGCCACCGGCACCCGCCTGGATGTGGATCCTCGCCCTGTCGTGAATCACCCGTTCATCGTGACAGCCGCGCGCCCGGCGGGGCGATCGGCGGCGTGCGGCTAGATTTGCCTGTCAGCCCACAATCGAAGGAGCAGCCCCATGAGCAGCGACAGCCCCGACGACACCAAGCGCGTCCTGTTGATCACAGGCGCCTCCTCCGGGATCGGCGCCGCCACGGCGCGCCATGCCGTCGCCGCGGGCTGGCGCGTCGCGCTGGCCGCCCGCTCGCACGATCGACTGCAGGAGCTCGCGAAGGAGCTGGGGGGCGATGAGCAGGCGTTGGCCCTGCGCTGCGATGTGACCGACTGGGAGGACCAGCAGCGGATCGTCAGTCAGACGCTTGAGGCCTTCGGCTCGCTCGACGGAGCATTTGCCAACGCCGGCTTCGGCGGCCCCCGGGGTTTCCTGAAGGACACCGTCGAGCACTGGAAAGACATGATCCTGACGAATGTCTACGGGGCGGCCCTGACCATCCGTGCGACGATCCCCGCACTGACCGAGTCCCGGGGCCACCTGATCCTGACCTCCAGCGTGGCCGGGCGCAGGGTCCTGCCGGGATCGCTCTACTCCTGCACCAAGCATGCCGTCACGGCGATGGGCGAGGCGGCCCGGCAGGACCTGAACGGGACGGGCGTCCGGGTGACGTTGATCGAGCCGGGCATGGTCGACACGCCGTTCTTCGACAACCGCCCGTCGGATGCCCTGCAGGACGAGGACATCGCCCGCGGCGTGATCTATGCCCTCTCGCAACCGCCGCATGTCGACGTGAACGAGATCCTGATCAGGCCGATCGCCCAGGACGGTTAGCGCGCCGGGGCGGGCACCCGGCTCAGGCGTGTGCCAGGCGATGCGCGAGGTACAGGCCGAGCACGGCCGAGCCTCCCGCGATCGCCACGGTCCCGACGACGCCGACCGGAGGCAGCGAGTCGCGCTCGAGCAGCGTGGCCACGGCATCGACCCCGTCGGCGAAGGCGGCGGCCACCTGCACCCGGGGCCCGACGACCGGGTCATCGAGCGTGTGGATCACGGCCAGGCCGAGTGCGATGTCGCGCGCCGCGAGACCCCGGCCGAGGTCCTTCACTGCACCGTGGCGTGCGTTGTCCTTGCCCAGCCAGTGCGAGATGACCTGCTCCGGCGCCGCGAGGACGGTGACGCCCAGCGCGGTCCGTCCGGCCGCGAGCAGCCAGGCTGCTCGTCTTGGGCTCAAGGAGCGGCTATTCCCCGACGGGGAGCACGCTGACGACGCGCCCCCTGCGACCGGTGGTGAAGGAGACGGTCCCGGCGGCGCGGGCGTAGAGCGTGTCGTCTTTTCCGATGCCGACGCCCGGCCCCGGCTTGAACACGGTGCCGCGCTGGCGCACGATGATCTCGCCGCCGGTCACGGACTCGCCGGCGAACGTCTTCACGCCCAGGCGCTGGGCGTTTGAATCACGGCCGTTGCGGCTCGACCCGAGCCCCTTCTTATGAGCCATCTGCGGCCTTCTCCTCAGTTGGTTTGCTCGACGCGGCGGCCTCGCCCTCGGGCTTGGCGGCTTTGGCGCGTGTCGCTTTCGCTTTGCCGGCGCCGGCGGTGATCTCGGTGACCTCGATGCGGGTCAGCTCCTGGCGATGGCCGTTGCGGCGCTTGTAGCCACGCTTCGGCTTGAACTTGAACACCCTGAGCTTCTCGCCGCGCTCGTGGGCGAGGATCTTGGCGGTGACCTTCACCTGGGCCAGGGCGTCCTTGTCGAAGACCGTCTCATCGGAGCGGTAGAGCAGCGGCTGCAGCGCGATGTCGGCGCCCTCCTCCTGCGGGAGACGCTCCACGAGCAGGGTCTGACCCCGCTCGACGCGGTACTGCTTTCCACCTGTCTTCACGATCGCGTACATAGGGCCTGTCGGTCTCGACTCTCCGGCTCGTTTTCTCTTGCGCTACTCGGCGGCCTTGGCCTTGGCAGCGGAACGGCGTCGCCCGCCCCTGCGGCCACGACGCCGAGGCTTCGATTGTAGGCCATCCTCGCCGGTCTCGGCGCCCTCGGCTGCCTGACCGTCCTGCTCGGCGCTCGCCGGCTGCTGCTCGGGCTCGGCGTCGAGCGCCGCCGGGGCGGCTGCCAGCCCGGCTTCCTCGCGCGCCTCGGACTCCGCCGGATCGGGCTGGGTGCGTCCCCGGCGACGGCGCGGCTCGGCGCGGTCGGCGCCCTGCTCGGAGCTCGTCCCACGGCCTCCGCGGGAACGTGCCGGGCGAGCGGTCGCCACGACGACCTCGCCGTCCTCGTCGAGCAGCAGCGCGCTGGCCGCCGTACGTCCGACCTGGTCGATCCTGATCATGCGCTTCTCGCCCACGTGCTGGGCGGCGCCGGCAATCGAGATTATGTATCCGTCGATTTTCGCGACGGCGTCATCGACGTCGTACATGTGCGGCTCGACGATGTCGACCAGCACCTCGTCGCCCTGACGGAACGGCAGCGCGCGCTCCTCGACCTCCTCGCGGGTCCCCATGAAGGTGATCGCGAAGTGATCCAGGGCGAGCCCTTCGGAGCCCTCGAACAGGAATGACTTGCCGGTGTCGGACTCGAGCGCGTGCAGCACCCGTGAGGAGCTGCCGGTGAACTGGGTGCTCACGCGGGGGTTGATCTGCACCAGGAAGGCGTCGGACTCGGGGTGTTCCACGGCCACGTCGCGCAGCCGGCGCTCGAATTCGATCGCGATCGTCTCCTCCGAGCGGATCACGCCCTCGCCCTCGCAGGTGGGACAGGCGCGGCTCATGATCTCGCGTACGCCCTCGGTGACGTTCTGGCGGGTCATCTCAACCAGCCCGAGCTTGGAGATCTCGGCGGTGAAGGTCTTGGTGCGGTCCTCGTCCAGAGTCTTTCGCAGCGTCTTCATGACCGCATCGCGATTGCGCGCCCGGGCCATGTCGATGAAGTCGATGACGATGATCCCGCCGATGTCGCGCAGCCGCAGCTGATTGACGACCTCCTCCGCGGCCTCCAGGTTGGTGCGGGTGATCGTGTCCTCGAGGCCCGCGCCCTTGCCGCGGCCGATGAAGCTGCCGGAGTTGACGTCGATCACGGTCAGCGCCTCGGCGTAGTCGATGATCAGGTAGCCGCCGCTGGGCAGATCGACGCGACGCGAGAGCACGCCCTCGATCGCCTTGTCGACCTTGTAGGCCTCGAACAGGGGCTCCTTCTCCTGCCATAGCTCCACCCGCTCGACCAGCTCCGGGGCCGTGCGGGTGAAGAAGGAGATCAGGCGGTGGTACTGCTGCTCGTCGTCGACGATGGCGCGCTCGAAGTGCGCCGAGAAGATGTCCCTGACGACCCGCACGGAAAGGTCGGCCTCCTGGAAGACGAGGTCCGGGGCGACGGTCGCCTCGACGCGCTTGTCGAGCACCTCGTGCAGCTTGTTGAGGTACTTCAGCTCCCGTTCGAAGTCCTCGCGCTTGGCGCCGTGGGCGGCCGTGCGGATGATCACGCCGCCTTTCTCGAGCGCCAGTTTCGCGGTCTGGCGGCGGAGCCGTTCGCGCTCGCGGTCCTCGAGGCGCCGCGAGACGCCGATGCCCTCGCCGGTCGGCGCGTAGACCATGTAGCGCCCGGCGATCGTCACCTCCATCGAGAGCCGGGCACCCTTCGTCTTTAGCGGGTCCTTGACGACCTGCACGACGATCTCCTGGCCCGGTTTGAGCAGGTCGGAGATGCGCCGCCCGCCGCCGTTTCCGCGCCCGCGCCTGGGTGTCTCCACACCGGGCAGCACGATCTCATCGACGTGCAGGAAGCCGTTCTTCTCAAGGCCGATGTCGACGAAGGCCGCCTCGAGCCCGGGCAGGACGTTGTCGACCTTGCCCTTGTAGATGTTTCCGACTATCGAGCGCCCACCGCGACGCTCGATGTAGAGCTCAGCGACGCGGTAGCCGGCCTCCGGGCGCCTGGGCCCTTTGGCAGGAGCCTTCCCAGCGGGACGGGAGGCGGCGGGCGTTCCGCCGGCCTCCAGAAGCGCGACGCGCGTCTCCGCGCGATCGACGCTGACAAGAACTTGCTTTTTCAATTTGATCCAGTCTTTCGGGATTGGAGTGCGCCGGGCGCGCGGGTCGCCGTCGAATCGGCCGGCAGCCGCCAATCGCGCAGGCGAGCGTTGTCGGCGGGTCAATTTGGACCCGAACGACCGCCCGTGCGCGGACGGGGCCGCGATCGACGACTTCACGCAGCATGAGCGTCGCTGCGGACTGACCCGCCTGATTCGGGCTCGCGAGCTTCGCGGGCCGGAAGTCTTGTGTGTGGTGCTCGGCGGACATCTGTGTCTAGTAGCGCTGAACGCGGCCCTTCATCGCTTGAGAAGCTCGCGCACGCACATATATCGACTGCAACAGGCCTACGGCCAACATCGTTGTGATCACCGACGATCCGCCGTAGCTCATGAGCGGGAGCGTCACACCGGTGATGGGCATGATCCCAACGGCCATGCCCACGTTGACGAAAACCTGGAACATGAGCATAGCCGTTACACCGGCAGCGATGAGCGAGCCGAGCAGGTCCTTGGACATGACCAGAACCCGCAGGGCTCTGGAGATGAGTAACGCGTAGAGCAGCAGCACCAGGCCGGCGCCGATGAAGCCGTAGCGCTCGCCGACGGCGGCGAAGATGAAATCGGTGTGGCTCTCGGGCACGAACCCTTCGGAGGTCTGATCGGCATTTTCACCCCGCCCGGTCTTCTGCCCGGAGCCGATGGCGATCTTCGACTGGTGCTGCTGATAGGCGTATTCACCTTCTTCGCTGGGATCCAAGAAGGCCGTCAGGCGTTCCACCTGGTAGTGCTTGAGCAGGTTGACCCCGAGCGCCGGAGCGACCGCGAGCACGACCGCGACGGACACGATCACCAGCGCCGCGAGCGCCGCCAGGTGCTTCCAGGAGGTGCCGGCGATGAACAGCAGCATGTAGGCGATCGCCATGTAGACCATGCCCGAGCCGAGGTCCGGCTGGGCGATCACGAACATCGCCGGGATCAGCGCGGCGATCATCACCCTGACGGTCGTATCGCGCTCGCCGAGGTGGCGGGCGCGCTCGACGACGAACGCCGACAGGGAGACGATCAAGAGCACCTTGCCGAGCTCGGAGGCCTGGAAGGAGAAGAACGGAAGGCTGATGGCGCGGGTCGATCCTTTGGCGTTGTGACCCAGGCCGAGCACTGCCAGGATCGAGATCAGCAGCGCGGCGTAGATGCCGTTTTTGTAGCGGCTGAGGGTTCCGTAGTCGACACGGCTGAGGATCAGCATCGCGATGAAGCCGACCACCAGATAGACGATCTGGCGATCCACGTAGTAGCGCGGATCACCGGGGATGAAGTTGTGGGTGGCAGCCCCCACGGTGATCACCGAGCAGATGCCAAGCCCGATGATCGCGAGCGTCAGCAGCGGATCGAGCGGCAGGCTGAACGTCCGCGGCGGCGAGGGCGATGCGCCGTCGTCGGGCGGCTGGATCGGGCTGAGCGGCATCAGTTTGTCTTCGAGCTTCCCGCGACGAACTTCTCGGACTTGCCGAACCACTTGGCGGCCATCAGGCGGGCGACCGGCGCGGCGGTTTCGGCCCCGAAGCCACCTTCCTCGACTGTCACGGCGATCACGATCGGGCGGTTCGGGTCAGCGACATAGGCCATGTACCAGGACTGGTCTTCTTTGCCCACGTGCTGGGCCGTGCCGGTCTTGCCGTAGACCGGATTGGCCGTCTGGTTCCAGCCCGCCCAGACCGGGGCCGAGGTGCCGCCCGGGGCACTGGCCGCAAGGTGGATGCCTTCCATGACCAGGTTCAGGTCGGTGTCGTTCAGGTTCACATGGCGGGCCGCCGGGAAGCTGAGGCTCTGCAGCAGGCCCCCGTTCGATTCGTCGACCTCCATGCCGAGATGCGGCGTCGGCGTCCAGCCTTCGCCGCCGTGAGTAAAGGCGTTGGCCAGCGTGGAGTAGGCGACGGCCATCTGCAGGGGATCGGTCAGCAGATCGCCCTGACCGACGGCCAGGTTCATGTTTTCGCCGATCGTCCAGGGCTTGATTTCAGCCACGATCTGACAGGACTGGGGGTGCTTGGAGTGTTCGTGAAGGCACTTTTCCTGTTCGCGGTTCTTCTGCCTGCGCCAGGCCGCGTCCGGCACGACGCCCGTGAATTCGCTTGGCAGGTCGATCCCCGACGGCCGCCCGATCCCCAGCTTATGGGCCTCCTGTTGGATGATCGGGCCGCGGTTGGCGCGCTCGCCGACTTCGAAGAAATAGGTGTCTGAGGAGACCTTGAGCGCTTCGACGAGGCCGACCGCGCCGAAGTCGGCTTTGCCGGCGTTGCAGAACTTCTGACCCTGACCGCCAACCTGGATGCAGCTGCCGGCACCGAGCGTTTCATTCGGCGAGAGCACCCCGGCTTCGAGGGCCGCCATCGCGGTGATCGGCTTGAATGTCGAGCCGGTCGGATACTCGCCGTTGACCGCTCTGTCGGTCAGCTTGGCCACCCCGCCGGAGCTGCCCGCGAGCGCCTTGTATTCGGCTTCGCCGAGCGGTTTGGCGAACTTGTTCGGGTTGAAGCTCGGTTCAGAGCCGATCGCCAGGACCTGACCGTTGCGAGGATCCATCGCCACGAAGGCTCCCGCGACCGCCGGTTTGCCCCCGCCCTGCGCGCGTTCTTTGGCTTCGTGAAGCGCCTTTTCGCCCTCACGTTGCAGACCCATGTCGAGCGTGACCCGCAGGCTCCGCCCAGCTTCGGGCTGCGTCGGAGCAAGCTTCTTGCTGGGCACGGGATAGCCTTCGGCGTTGACCTCGACGCGCTGGATCCCGGCTTTTCCGCGCAGATAGCGGTCGTAGTAGTACTCGAGGCCTTCCTGGCCCACGATCGTGCCCTGGCTGACGCCGCGGAAGGCCTTTCGCTTGAGGTCTTCCGGTGATACGGAGCCGACGTAGCCGAGCACGTTCGCCGCCAGTTCGCCGTCCGGATAGGAGCGGATCGAAACCGGCTGTTGGATCACGCCGGGGTATTCGTTGGCACGCTCGCCTATCTCGGTCAGCACGCCGGGACCGGCGTCGGTCTTGATCGTCACCGGAGCGTAGACAACGGCGCTCATCCCTCGCACCACGTTGCGGTCGATTTCCCGCGCGGGGAGCCCGAGCAGCCGGCCGAGGCGGGTGAACAGCCGGCGCGCCCGGATCGCGCTGGCGGGCAGGGCGGGGACGGCGACCGCCGGCGGGTTTTCGGCGGCAGCTTTCAGGCGCTGCAATTCGCTTCGCTCCGCAGCGGACGCGGGGCTGGCGGTGTGCGTGGCCTGAAAGCCGCGCAGCACGCCGATCGCCGCCTGGTGTGCGGATTCCACCCCGCTGAGGCGTTCGCGGTAGATCGCCGACTGCTTTTCGATCACGGCGGCTTCTGGGAGCGCCGAGGGCACGATCTGCACGGCGTTGGTCGTGACGCTGGTGGCGATCGGCTGGCCGTTGCGGTCCAGGATCTCGCCGCGTGGCGCGGGAATCGGCAGATCCCGGACCCGGTTGGTGTTGGCCTGCTGGACGTACTGTTCGCCCGAGAGGACCTGCAGATACCAGAGGCGGAAGAAGATCACGCTGAACATCGCGATCGCCAACATGCTGAGGATCGCAACCCGCACGGCCATTCCCTGTGAGACCGGCATGGTGGGACTGCGGCGGCGAACCGGCTCGATCGAGCTCATGCTTTGCTGAGCGGGCTGAGCCCGCCGGTCGTGTAGGCCCGGCGGCGACGGCGACGACGGGGATCCTCGGGCAGTGCGCTGCCCAGCGCACGCCGGACGATCGAGAACATCGGCAACGCGATGATCGTGTCGACGACCGTGCCGAGGACGATCTGGCGCAGCAACTCGAGGCTCACCGGCGCATCAACGCCCAGCAGGAACTCCATCAGCGAGTAGCCGACGAGGGCCGCGGCGGCGGCCGCGGCGCCGACGAGCAGCGGCGTCAGTGCGGCCTGGGGGTCGCGGAGCTCCCGCAGCCGACCGGCCCAGTAGCCGATCAGCGTGAACACCAGCGAGGTCAGCCCGAGGGTCTGGAGCAGGGCGAGGTCGACGAGCAGCCCGACGGCGAAGCCGGTGGCCGCACCGAGGCTCGAGCCGCCCAGCAGACCGACGAAGGCGACCAGCAGCGGTGTCAGATCTGCGTTGACGCCGAACACGGGGACCTCCGAGACGACCCCGATCTGGAAGAACACGACGACGATCGACAGAGCCGCAACGCGAGCCAGCAGGGCGGGTGAGGGGGCGGAGCTCATCCGCCCGCCCCGGTCGAGGCGAGCTGTTCGCCCTGGCTGCTCGATCCGCTGCCCTGCCCTGCCGGCAGGCTGGAGGTCAGCGAGGACAGGCGCGCGGCGCGACCGCCCGCACCGGAGGTGAGGACCGCCACCACATCGAGGTTGTGCAGGTTTGCGGCCGGGCGCACGTTGACTGAGGTGTAGGCGCTTTCTTCGTTCACCGAGCTGACCTGGCCGATCAGCAGGCCGGGTGGGTAGAGCGAGTTGTCGGGCGGCGCAACGGTGCCCGATGTGACGACCAGTTCGCCCTTGTTGGGAACCGTGTTGGCCGGCAGGTAGCGCATCAGGAGGGTGCTGGGTTCGCCGACCTTGGGCACGACCAGCCCCGTCGCGCTGCTGCTGCCGATCCGCGCCGAGACGCCCATCGAGCTGTCGGTGATCAGGTCGACCTGGGCTCCGTCGGACTCCACCGCGACCACCCGCCCCACCAGGCCTTCACCGTTGACGACCGGGTCGTTGACGCGGACCCCGTCGGGGGTGCCTTTGTCGATCGTCACGACCTGGTACCAGATGTTGGGAGATTTGCCCACGACCGTTGCCGGAACGGGGTGGTAGTCGGAGAGCCCCAGCCGTTCCAGGTGGTAGAGCGAGATCAGCTGCTGGTAGGTGCGTTTTTCGGCCTGCGCGGCGATCAGCTCGGGCCGCAGCCGGTCGAGTTCCTTGCGCAGTTCGTCGCGCTGCCCTTTGGCGTGGAAGGTGTCGCCGAACCAGCCGAACAGGTCACGAACCGGCTTGAGCGCTTTGTTGGCACCGTCCTGGATCGGCGAGACGACGGACAGGAAGTCGCGCTGAACGCCATGCAGGCGTCCTTTCTGAGCCTCGCCGAAGTAGGCGGTCAGCAGCAGCAGGGAGAGCACGACGAGCAGCCCCAGGACGGCTCGTCTGCGCCGGACAGTCTTGTCGTGCATCAGGGACTACCTTCCAAAGCGTTCAGGGCACAGAGTAACCGGGGTGACCCCCGACCGTGACCACCTGTGATTCAGCGGCGCCGGCGAGAGCGCGACGTGCGGTTCGAGCGGTGGATCGCCTCGAACTCCTCCAGCGAGCGGCCCGACCCGACGGCCACGCAGGTGAGGGGCGACTCGGCCAGGTGCGCAGGCATCTGAGTCTCCTCGCGCAGCCGCTCGTCGAGGCCCTGCAGGAGAGAGCCGCCCCCGGCCAGCATGATCCCCCGGTCCATGATGTCCGAGGCCAGCTCGGGCGGGGTGCGGTCGAGTGTCTCCTTGACCGCGTCGATGATCTGACTCAGAGGCTCCTCGAGCGCCTGGCGGATCTCCTCGCTCGTCAGCACCACGGTCTTGGGCAGGCCGGCGACCATGTCGCGCCCGCGAATCTCGGCCTGGAGCTCCTCGGCCATCGGGCAGGCCGAGCCGATCTCGAGCTTGAGCTCCTCGGCGGTCTGCTGGCCGATGAGCAGCTTGTACTCTTTCTTCGCGTAGTTGATGATCGCCTCGTCCATCTCGTCGCCGCCGACCCGGATCGATTGCGACACGACGATTCCGCCGAGCGAGATCACGGCGACCTCGGAGGTGCCGCCGCCGATGTCCACGACCATCGAGCCGGTCGGCTCCCCCACGGGAAGCCCGGCCCCGATCGCGGCTGCCATCGGCTCCTCGATCAGATAGGCCGTGCGGGCTCCAGCCGACAGGCAGGCCTCCTCGACGGCGCGCTTCTCCACGCCGGTGACACCGGAGGGGACGCAGACGACCACGCGGGGGTGCGCGAAGCGGTTCTGGTGAACCTTCTGGATGAAATGTCTGAGCATCTGCTCGGTCACGTCGAAGTCCGCGATCACGCCATCCTTGAGCGGCCGGATGGCCTGGATCGTGCCGGGCGTACGGCCGAGCATGCGCTTGGCCTCGATTCCGACGGCGTGAACTTCGCCCGACCGCGAGTCGATCGCGACGACGCTGGGCTCGGACAGGACGATGCCGCGCCCGCGAACGTAGACGAGAGTGTTGGCCGTGCCGAGGTCGACCGCCATGTCGCGACCACCGAAGCCAGTCAGATAGCTGAAGATGCTCATATTGAGAGGGTTCGCAGGCCCAGTTCAAGTCTGGCGCCGCGTGCAACGCGGCGCATTCGGCGGCCAGCGCTCACCGGGGCTTACGAGGTCGGGAGTCTAGCGAACGGAGGGGCCCCGCCCGCCACTATGCCAGCCGGTTTGCAGCGCTCGAGCGCGCGGAGCCGGATGGCCCCTCAACTCTCGAGCAGCGCCGGGTAGAGATCGATCAGGGCTGCGACCGGGAGCCCGACGACGTTCTCATACTCGCCGTGGACCGAGCGCACGAGCGCAGCCCCGGCGCCCTGGATCGCGTATCCGCCGGCCCGCTCGCGCCACTCTCCGGTGGCCAGGTACCACTCCAGCATGGCGGCGCCGAAGTCCCTGAAAGCGACCTCCGTGCGGGCGACCGCGGTGCGCTGCCCTCCCCCGGCCCCGAGTACCGCCAGGCCGCTGGTGACCTCGTGCGTGCGGCCCGCAAGTGCGGCCAGCGTGCGGCGCGCCTGGGCCTCGTCGGCGGGCTTGCCGTGGATGGCTCCACCCGCCACCACGACGGTGTCGCAGCCGATCACCACCTCCTCCCGGCCGCCGGCCACAGCCCTGGCCTTGCGCAGGGCGTTCTCGACGGTCATCCCACCCGCGTCGCCATAGCCCTCCGGGCTCGCCAGCTCCTGCACGTCCGCAACCCTCACGCTGAAGGTGACCCCGAGACGTTCGAGGATCGCACGCCGCTGCGGCGAGCCAGAGGCCAGGACAAGAGGAGCCGGAGCGGCTACGGCTCTAGATGTCCTCGCCGAAGAACAGGGCCGCCTCGCGGGCGGCAGACTCGGGCGAGTCGGAGCCGTGGACCATGTTGGCCCCCATCTCGATCGCGAAATCGCCGCGGATGCTGCCGGTGGCAGCCTCCAGCGGGTTGGTCGCGCCGATCAGCTGGCGGGCCGCCTTGACGGCGTCCGTGCCCTCGAGCACCATCGCGACGATCGGGCCCGAGGTGATGAACGCGACGAGCTCGCCGAAGAAGGGGCGCTCGGCGTGCTCGGCGTAGTGCTGGGAGGCCAGCTCGGGCGTCACCGTCATATGGCGGAGGGCCACGATCTTCAGACCCTTGCGCTCGAAGCGGGCGATGATCTCCCCGGTCAGCGAGCGGGCGAAGGCGTCTGGCTTTACGAGGATCAGCGTGCGGTCCATTGGTTCCTTTGCTTTGGGAGGGGTTCGGTCAGGAGGACGGCCGGGTGCGCCCGGCCCTGCTGCTGCGTCCGCCGCGAGCCGGTGTCGAGCGGACCGTCGGCTCGACCGCGGCGACCGGCTCGGCGGCCGTCTCGTCGTCAGAGCTCGAGCTCGGTGTCCTCGCCGCTCAGGGTCCCGGTCGAACGCCGGCGACGCGTTTTGGGCTTCGTGAGCCCGGGCACGTCGGCCTCGCAGTAGGGGCAGATCGTCCAGGCCCTGTCGAGCGGCCGATAGCAGTTCACGCAGCGCTCCTTGAGCTTTCGCAGACAGCTGGGGCAGCGGACGAAGTCGTGCTCGATGCGGTAGTCGCAGTGCGGACAGAGGATCTGGTCGAACTGATGCAGCCGCGCTTCGGCGGCCTGCGTCTCGAGTTCCCGCTCGCGGACGTCCTCGAGGTACTCCGGCGGGCGCAGGACGACATAGATGATCGGCCCGACAAAGGGGAAGAAGGCGGCCGCGGTCGCGCAGCCGACGAGCATCGGGTCCTCGATCCGCCGACGCGCATCGGCGTAGGTCCAGTAGATCAGCGACAGGTACAGGACGACGACAAACAGGATCACCAGGTCGACGGCCAGGTTCAGACCGCTGCTTTCGATTCCGAAGTAAGCGAGCGGAGTCATCGGCCGGCTGAGTTTAGAGAAACAGGCGGCCGAAACCGTAGCCAGCGGCGAAGAAGACGAGGATGACGAGCGCGACGATCAACGCCACCGCGCCGATCATCGTGAGCACTGATGGGCCTTCGTTGTTCATCGTGGAGGTCGCCCGAAGCCGATGTCGGGCTCGCCAAGCCTATCGGAGCCCTCCAGCCGACCGAGCAGATCGCCGACGAGGTAGACCGACCCTGTCGCGAGGACCGCACCACCGTTGCGGACGGCCCACTCCCGCGCGCTGTCGAGCGCGCGCTCCGGCCGGGGCTCGCAGATCGTCTCATTGAAGCCCAGTCTGCGGGCCTGAGACTGCAACGCCGCGGGCGATAGCGCACGTTCGCTCGGCGGCGCCGTGAACCAGGCCCGCTCACAGACATCCATCAGGGAGCGCAACATGGAAGCCGCGTCCTTGTCCTCAAGGACACCCAGCACCAGAGCCACCGGGCGCCCTGCGAGCACCTCGCCGAGTGATTCGATCAGCGCATCGATCGCGGCCGGGTTGTGTGCCCCGTCGAGGATCGTCATGGGGTCCTGGGAAATCACCTGCAGGCGCCCCGGGATCTCGATCTGCGCGGCCGCCTCGCGTACCGCCCGCTCATCGAGGGCCCTGCCGATCCGCCGCAGGTGGGCGTCGGCAGCGGCCCGGGCCAGTGCGAAGTTCGCGCGCTGGAAGGAGCCCCGCGCCCGCAGCTCCACGTCGACTCCCAGGACGTCGGGGATCGAGATCGGCGCGCTGCGCTCGCCGGCGATCCGCTCGGCGACCGCCATCGCGGCCGGGTCGAGATCACGACCGATGACAAGCGCCGCCTGCGGGCGCACGACGGCCAGCTTCTCCTCGGCGATGTCGCGGACCGTGGGGCCCAGCCAGCGGGTGTGCTCAAGGCCGACATTGGTCAACACCGTGACGCCCGCGCCGACCACGCTGGTCGCGTCGAAGCGCCCGCCCAGGCCGGCCTCGATCACAGCGACCTCCACCTGCTGCTCGGCCATCTCCCAGAGCGCGGCAGCGGTCAGCAGTTCGAACTGCGTCACGTGATCATCCTCAGGCAGCGTCCGATTGACCCGCTCGGCCGCCCAGGTCGCGCGGGCGACGGCGGCCGCGAACGCATCGGCCTCGATCTCCAGCTCGTCGATCAGAATCCGCTCGCGGTAGGCGACCAGATGCGGCGAGGTGTAGGTGCCCGTTCGCAGCCCGTGGCGGGCCAGGATCGCGGCCGTCATCCTGGTCGTCGAGGACTTGCCGTTGGTGCCCAGGACCTGAATCGAGGGGTACGCCTGCTCCGGCGAACCGAGCACGGTCATCATGCGCCGCATCCGGTCGAGGCCGAAGCGCATCCCGAACAGCTCCAGCGAGCGCAGCTTGCCTTCGGCGCGCTCCTCGCTCCAGTGGGGAACGGCGGAGCCGGGCTCACCGCTGCGCTTCGGAGGTCCCATCAGCTCGCCGTGCGGGCCACGTTCGGAGCGGCGGGGTCTAGCCGTGGCGGCCGCGGCGGTGGAGCCCGCCTCGGAGGAGCGGCAGCAGTTCGCCGCTCATGCCGCGCAGATCGAGCTTCCCGGCGATCTTGCTCAGTTCCTTGCGCTCCTTCTCGGTCAGGCTGTTCAGCCTGCCCCCGGAGTCGCGCAGGAGCTTCAACAGCCGCTCACGCTCGGACGCGGTCAGCTTGCTCAGGCGGTTGCCCACGACGAAGCCGGCCTGAAGCATCAGCGCCCAAGGCAGGGCCTTGGCGCGATCGACGGTCGACTTGGAGGACTTCTCGGACTTCTCTGAGTGTTTCAAGTGGGGCATGGGGCGATCCTAGCGGGAGCGGCTAGGCCGACTCCTCCCGCAAAGGTGCCTCATCGGCCTCTTCCGGCGCGGCTTCTGTGACCAGTGTCGGGGTCAGACCCTTCTCGACGGTCTCCTTGGTCACGACGCACTTCTTCACGTCGCGGCGCGAGGGCAGCTCGAACTGAACCTCGAGCAGGATCTCCTCGATGATCGAGCGCAGGCCGCGCGCGCCCGTTTCACGTTCCAGGCCCTTCTCGGCGATCGCCACGAGAGCATCCTCGGAGAACACCAGCTCGATCCCGTCGAAGGCGAAGAAGCGCTGGAACTGCTTGGCGAGCGCGTTGCGCGGCTCCACCAGGATCGATACCAGGTCATCGCGCGTGAGCTGGTGGACGGCCGACATCACGGGAAGGCGGCCGATGAACTCGGGAATCAGCCCGTACTCGATCAGGTCCTCAGGCAGGCAGTGCTCAAAGACTTCGCCCTTGTCGCGCTCCGCCTTCGACTCGATCGCAGCGGCGAAGCCGACGCCTTTATGCCCGATCCGGCGCTCGATCACCTTGTCGAGGTTCGCAAAGGCGCCTCCACAGATGAACAGGACGTTGGTCGTGTCGATCGTCAGGAACTCCTGGTGGGGGTGCTTGCGCCCGCCCTGCGGCGGCACCGAGGCCTGGGTCCCCTCGAGGATCTTCAGCAGCGCCTGCTGGACCCCCTCGCCGGAGACGTCGCGGGTGATCGACGGGTTGTCGGCCTTCCGGGCGATCTTGTCGACCTCGTCGATGTAGATGATCCCTGTTTCTGCCTTCTTGACGTCGTAGTCAGCGGCCTGGATCAGCTTCAGCAGGATGTTCTCGACGTCCTCCCCGACATAGCCCGCCTCCGTCAGCGCGGTCGCGTCGGCGATCGCGAACGGGACGTTGAGGATGCGAGCCAGCGTCTGGGCGAGCAGCGTCTTGCCGCAGCCGGTCGGGCCGAGCAGCAGGATGTTCGACTTCTGCAACTCGATATCGGACTCCGGCGACATCATCATCTGGACGCGCTTGTAGTGGTTGTAGACGGCCACCGAGAGCGTCCGCTTGGAGGGGTCCTGACCGACGACGTACTCGTCGAGGACCTCATAGATCTCGCGCGGCTTGGGCAGGTTCTCGATGTCGAAGGCCGGCGGCGCCGAGAGCTCCTCGTCGATGATCTCGTTACAGAGATCGATGCACTCGTCGCAGATGTAGACGCCCGGGCCGGCGATCAGCTTCTTCACCTGCCGCTGGGACTTGCCGCAGAAGCTGCAGAGGAGCTGCTCGTTGGAATCAGTTGGTCTGGCCATATCCCTTACCGCCTCCTGTGATTCTCGCGCCCCAACGGCCGTTAGGCAAGTGCTGCACGGTCCGTCTAGTGCTCTGAGATCACCCGATCGATGATGCCGTACGCCTTGGCCTCCTCCGAGCTCATGAAGTAGTCGCGCTCGGTGTCTTTGCTCACGTCCTCAAGTGGCTTGCCCGTGTGCTTGGAGATGATCTCGTCCAGCCGGTGGCGGATGTCGATGATCTCCCGCGCGTGGATCTCGATGTCGGTCGCCTGGCCCTGGAAACTCGAGGACACCTGATGGATCAGGATCTTCGCGTTGGGCAGCGCCATGCGCTTGCCCTTCGCGCCGCCCGCGAGCAGCAACGCGCCCATCGACATGGCGATGCCGACGCAGATCGTCTGCACGTCGGGCTTGATGAACTGCATCGTGTCGTAGATCGCGAGGCCCGCGTAGACGGAGCCGCCGGGCGAGTTGATGTAGATCGACACGTCCTTTTCGGGGTCCTCGGACTCCAGGTGCAGCAGCTGGGCGACAATCAGGTTTGCGATCTGATCGTCGACGGGGGTGCCGAGAAAGATGATGCGCTCATTGAGCAGACGGCTGTAGATGTCGAATGCTCGCTCACCGCGCGAGGTCTGCTCGACGACCATGGGGACAAGGGGGCTCATAGACTCGCTTTGTTTGCCAACGCCTGACGGATTCCTCTAGAGGCTAGCGATCTGGCGTCCACAGTCCGCCGGCCTCGACCGGTGCGGCTGCCTCGTCCGACCCCTCGCCTGAGCCCTTATCGGGCGTCCAGAGCTTCTCGCGCGCCTCGGCCTGAGCCAGTGGTATCGGCGTCGAGGCGGCCGCGATCGCCTCGATCGCCTGGCGTGCCGCGAGATCCTCGCGCACCTCCTCCAGGCGTCCGGCCTTGCGCAGATCGTCAAACAGGGTCTGCGCCTCGATGCCCTCGCGCTCGGCTGTCGGCTGAAGGACCTCGAGCACCTCCTCGTCGCTCGGCTCGATCTGCTCGGCGGCGACGACGGCCGTGATGACCGCCTCGCGGCGCAGAGCCTGCTCCGCTTCGGGCTCCATCTCGGTCAGGATGTCCTCTTCCTGGCGTCCTGTGATCTGCAGATAGGCCTCACGCGAGATGCCACGGTGGGAGAGCGAGTGGATCATCCGCTCCCACATCTCCCGCGCACGGGCAGTGACGAGTTCGGGGGTGACGGCCACGGTCGAGCCGGCGACGGCGGCGTCCAGGGCCGCCTGGCGGAACTCGGTCTCGATTCGGGCCTCGTCGGCCTCGAGCAGACGCGAGCGGATGTCCTCGCGGAGCTCCTCGACATCATCGAAGCCGGCATCGATCGCGAAGTCCTCACCCAGCTCGGGCAGCTCCTTCTGCTTGACCTCCTTGACGGTGATCTCGAAGGTCGCCTCGCGCCCGGCGAGCTCCTCGCTGCCGTATTCATCGGGGAATTTGAGTTTCAACGTGCGCGTGTCGCCCGCGGCGGCACCGAGGACCCCCTCCTCGAAGCCCGGGATCAGGTTGCCGGAACCCAGCTCGACGAGCTGGTCTCGCCCCTCACCGCCGGCGAAGGGCTCGAGCCGCGGCGTCTCGGAGTCCTCATCCTCGACCGGCAGCGAGCCGACGTAGTCGATCACGACGAAGTCGCCGTTCTCGGCCGGGCGCTCGGCGGTCTCGAGCCGGGCGAGGCGCTCGCGCATCCCGTCGATCTCCTGCTCGAGGCGCTCCTCGTCCGCCGTCGCCTCGCCGCGGCCGACCTCAAGGCCCTTGTAGGGCCCCAGCTCGGCCTTCGGCAGGACGCCGATCTCGATCGAGAACTCAAGCGGCTCGCCCTGCGCGGGCAGGTCGCCGAGATCGAGCTTGGGGTCACCGACCGGGACGATTCCGGCATCGCCGATGGCGTCCGCATACCAGGTGGAGAGCGTGTCCCGAACGGCTTCCTCGAGCACGACCTCGCGGCCCATCCGCTGGATCACCAGCGGGGCGGGAACCTTGCCTTTGCGGAAGCCCGGAAGTTTCAGCTGGCCGCCGAGCTGCCGCGCCTTGCTGGCGAGGCGTACCTCGATCTCGGCCGGCGGGACCTCGACCTGCAGGCGCACGCGGGAGTCCTCGAGCTCGGTGACGGTGGTCTTCAGGCCGGCTGGCACCGACGTCACGATACCGTGCCGCCCAATGGGCAAGCACCCTCGCCTCACGTCACTGAGGCTCGCGGAGGCGCGGCTGCGCACCGGAGCGGCGGCGCACCTCCTGGGTGGAGGGCTGGACCTGCTGGGCGCGATCGGAGCCCACCTCTTCAAACGGGCGAGGGGCCGGATCCCACGCCGGGGATCCGGCCCCTCGGGCCGATCGACTGTTGAGCGCTGACTAAGCGGCGCTGACGGTGTCCTGCTGGCTGCGGCCGAAGGCCGGCTTGCTGCCACGCGGGAGCACGAGCACGGCGCTCCGCGAGATCTCGATCAGGTGCTTTGCGGAGGAGCTGATCGAGACCCGACCGGCCTCGGCCTCGGGGCGGGAGTCGATGACGAGCAGACCGGTCTCGTCGTTGGCGACCGGAGCGACGCGTCCACCGAGGGCGCTGGCCAGTGACTCGGCAACCTCGCGGGCACCCCCGTCGCTGTCGCCGACGGCGACGATCTGAGCGATCGCGTCGCCCTGCTCGGCCAGGTCGACGGGAGCGATCGCGACTGCGGTGCGGCCACCCTCGAGCAGTCGCTGGGCAGAGTTGCCGATCGACACGTGGCCCTTGGCGGTGTGCGAGTCCGAGCAGAACACGATCACGTCGGCGTTCTCAGCCTCGGCTAGCGCGGCGAGGCCCTGCGGGGTCGAGCGGTCGGTGACCACGTGGCCCTTGGCGTTGGCGTTGCCGAGCAGCTGCAGTCCGCGGTCGAGGACCGTCTGGGTGTCACCGGCCGAGTCGTTGGTGTGCGCGACATAAGCCAGCGAAACCTCGGCGCCGGCCTTGCCGAGCAGCCGCCCGAGCGCAATGGCGTCGTCCTCGTTGGCGGTTCCGTCGTAGGAAACGATGATCTTTGCAGGCATTTCTTCTCTCCTTGTGATTTGGCGTCAAGCGCCTTGGAAGTTGAATTTCGTTGGGCGGCGGTGGAACGGGTGGAACAGCTTTCGATTCATCCTGACAGGCTCGTGCCATTAGTACCAGTGATCTTTGTGATTGCTACTATTAGCAGTACTTATGCTTAACGTCGCACGTCTGCGAGTTCTGAAGGAGGTCGCCTATCTGGGCTCCTTCTCCGAGGCCGCCGACTCCCTCTCCTACAGCCAGTCGGCGGTGTCGCAGCAGATCGCCGCACTCGAGGCCGAAACGGGCCTGTCGCTGCTGGAGCGCCATCCGCGAGGCGTCAGCCTGACCGCCGCCGGGCAGACGCTGGTCGGGCACGCGGAGGGAATCCTCGCTCGCCTCGAAGCGGCCGAGGAAGCGCTGGCGGCGATTGCCGGCCTCCGTGGGGGACGGCTGCGGATGGCCTCCTTCCCCACCGCCGGGGCGACGCTCATGCCACTGGCGATCGCCACCTTCCGCGCCGCCTACCCGGATGTCGAGCTGAGCCTGGCCGAGGGCGAGCCGGAGGATGTCGCCCCACGACTGCGCGCTGGCGAGCTCGATCTGGCCCTGCTGTTCGAGTTCGGCGAGGAGAGCCTCGTGGGCGAGCGGATGACCAGGGCCGAGCTGTTCGAAGACCCGATGTTCCTGGCGATGCGCGCCGACCATCCTCTGGCGGGCCGCAACCGGCTGCGCCTCGAGGACCTGCGGGAGGAGGCCTGGGTGCAGACATCCCGGTCGAGCCCCTGCGCGAAGCATGTCGTGCGCAGCTGCCATGCCGCCGGCTTCGAGCCGAACGTCGCCTTCGAAAGCGATGACTATCAGACCGTGCAGGGGCTCGTGGCCGCCGGTGTCGGCGTGGCGCTGATCCCCCGGCTCGCCCTTTCGGCGCTGCGCCCCGACGTCCTCACGCGCAAGCTCGCCCCCGCCCCGCCCGTGCGGCGGGTGATCGCGGCGGCGCCAGCAGGGGCCCGCCTGGTACCGGCCGCCACGGCCATGCTGCGGATCCTCGAGTCCTCCAACTGGCCGGGCCTGGACTCTCCCCCCGGGCTCGTGGGGCAGGACATCACAACGGGTCCCCTTCGTGGCGAGCCCGCCTCCGCACGGCCGCGGCGCGCTCAGCGCTCCAAGCGCGTTTAAAGCGCTCGGGGCGCCCGGCTCACACCGGACGCCCCGAGGCAGTCAGATCCAACCGCGAGGGTTAGGCCTTTTTGAGTGCGCTGTACACCGTTTTCGCGAACAGTGCGTGACCTTCCGGCGTCGGGTGGATGTCACCGACGGGATAGGCAGCCGTGGCTTCCGCGGTGGCGGCAGCTTCAGCTTCTTCTTTGGTCTTGCCGGATTTCACCAGAGCTTCAATCAGGTTCTGGTGTTTGTCGAATTCGTTGCACTCTTCGGTGTACTTGCAGATTGCAACGTGCTCGAGTGCTTCGTTTTCCGCGACCGACAGCTTCTTGTTGTGCGGGTTGGTCTTCTTGAACGGGTTGCCATAGGCGACACCCGGCCCGAACGCGCCGGAGGAGATCGTCGCTTCAACGGCTTCGTTGAGCTGTTTCTGAAGCGCGTCGCTACCGGCAACCTGGAACGTCTGCGGGTTGTAGAAGCCCAGGATCGCGATCGGGCCTTCATAGCCACCGTGACGCAGCACGCTGACCACCAGGCCGAGGTTGTTCACGATCTCCGGGAACAGCGTGTTTTTGGCTTCGGCCAGCAGGCATTCGGTGAAGCTGCCGAAGTTGTGCGCCGACAGGTAGGCCGGGCTCTCGCATTCGGCGATCTTGTGAAGCTCGTCGTTCGAGCCGATCTGGAAGCTCACGTCCTTGACGGGCGCGCCTCCCGGAGCGTTCCCGGCGGCGATCAGGCCGAGTGCCTCTTCGACCTGTGATGCCGTGCCGTATTCGACGTGGCGCGGGAAGCCGTCGGTCGTGTACCAACCACAGGGTTTTTCACCTGCGTAGAAGTGCGTTTCGGCCGATTTTTCAATCAGGCCTTCCGCCAACGCGCCGTCGCCGAACAGGCCGGGGCTCGCCTCGCCGGGGCACGACAGGTTCTTCGTTTCAAGCAGGTTGCCGACTTTGGCTTCCTTCTTGGCGAGTTTTTCGCCGACGAGATTCACATAGCCGCCTTCGAAAGCGCTGGCGGGCTCAGCCGGATAGTTGAGGTCGAATTTTTCCTCGGAGTAACCGTAGGAAACAGAGTCGCCCATGGCGATGTACGTCGTTTTCACAGTCGGCGGAACTTTCTTCGCGCTTGCGACCGACGCGAACAGCGCCGAGCCAAGCAGTGCGACCGCCGCAAGGCAGCCGATCAGTCGAAAAGACCGCGTCAAGCCGTTCTTGGCTGACATGTCTCACCCTCCTCGTTCTGCGGGACATGCCACGCAGAAGGCTCCGCCGGGCACGACCCCCTCGATGGAATTCCCTCTTCTTGGGGCACTGCGTCCCTCGGAAAACACCGAGAGACCACCGGCCAAGATAGGGACGGCGTCCCCTTATGTCAAATGGGTACAGGCCCCCCGGGCGCCCGGTGACGTCCGACGAGCATGGGATGTTTGTCGGCCGAAAAGCCTGCCAGGAGAGTCCCATGACCGTGCTGTTGATCGTCCTCGGAGTTCTGCTCGGCGCGCTCGCCGCCGCCGCCGTGCTCCGCCCCAACCGCGAGCGGATGCGCGACGAACTGAAGTCCATAACCGTCGACGTGATGGCCCAGACCGGAGCTTCGCTGGCACAGACGCGTCGCCGAGGCGCAGGGCCACCGAGCAGGAGCGGGCCTCCGGCGAGATGGCCAGGCGGACCGAGGAGATCAAGGGCCTCGTCGCACCGGTACAGGAGAAACTCGGGCGCATGGAGAGCGAGATCGGCCGGCTCGAGCGCGAGCGCCGCGAAGCCCAGGGCGACCTGCAGGCGATGGTCCGCCAGCTCGGTGAGGGGGTCGGCACGCTGCGCAAGGAGACCGGCAACCTGGTCTCGGCCCTGAAGCGCCCCTCGACCCGCGGCTCCTGGGGAGAGATCCAACTGCGCAACGTCGTCGAGATGGCGGGAATGGTCTCCCACTGCGACTTCCTCGAGCAGTCGACGATCCAGACCGATGACGGGGCGCTGCGGCCGGACATGCTCGTGAAGCTGCCCGGCGAAAAGCTCGTGGTGGTCGACTCGAAGGTGCCCCTGGACGCCTACCTGTCGATGCTCGAGTCCGAGGACGAAGGCGAGCGCGAGGCACATGCGGGACGGCACGCCCGCCAGACCCGCGAGCACATCATCAAGCTCGCCTCGAAGGGCTACCAGCGCCAGTTCGACTCGACGCCCGAGTTCGTCGTGATGTTCGTCCCCTCCGACGGCATCTACCACGCCGCGCTCGCCGAGGACCCCTCGCTGATCGAGTACGGCGTCTCCCAGCAGGTCCTGATGGCGACCCCGACCACGCTGATCGGGCTGCTCTGGGCCGTCCACTACGGCTGGCGCCAGGAGCTGATCGCCGAATCGGCGCGGGAGATCGCCGAGGCGGCGCGGGAGCTCCATCAGCGGCTCGGGCGCTTCGTCACGCCGCTCGCCAAGGCCGGGCGCCAGCTCGACTCGGCGGTCTCCGCCTACAACGAAGCGGTCGGCTCGTTCGACACCCGGGTGATCCCCCAGGTGCGTCGCATCGAGCAGGCGGGAGCGGCCTCCGAGCGCGAGGTCGAGGCGCCGACCGCGATCGAGATCACCGCGCGTGCGATCGCGGCCCAGCCGGAGCTCGCGCCCGAGCAGCTGCCGGCGATGGATGAGTTTCCTCGGGTGCAGCGCCTGACCGGGGGCGAGCGCTTCGCCTCCGGCGCCTGAGCTCGAGCACGATCAGCGTCAGCGCGACGGGCACCGTCGCGGGCAGCTCGTTCGACGAAGAAGAACAGCAGGTCGAAGGCGATCGCGATGCGCGCCGGCGAGCACGCCGGCACTCGTCTGAGGGCGCGAGCCCGCCGCCAGCAGGCCGCCGAGTACGCCGGCGATGAAAAGGTCGCCGTAACCCATCACGGCCGAGCCGACGACGGCGCTCTGCAGCTGGGGCAGGCCGGCGGCAGGATGGGCGGCGTTGAGCGCGTTGTTGGGCCGCTGCAGCAGGTCGGAGATGACCAGCGCGCTGTCGGCCAGCGCCATCGCGATGATCCCCGCGCCCAGCCAGCGCGGCGGGCGTCACGGCGCCGAGCAGCGCGCCGAGGGCGACGCAGCTGAGCGCCGAGAGCAGCGTCGCCGGCGAAATTTCCGGCGAAGCCGCCCCGGTCCGCCCAGGCCAGCGCGAACAGCAGCGGGACCAGCGCGGCGGCCGCCGGGCGTCGCGCCGCGGGACCGACGGCGCCCGAGCGCCAGCGCCGCAAGCGGCGGAACGGCGACCAGCGCGAGGTAGGTGAGCCCCTGGGCGCTGGCGCTTTCCGCGCCGCGGGCGATCAGGCACGAAGGCGAGCACCGATACCGGCAGCACGGCGGCCCAGCCGCCCGCCCGCAGCCGCTCGAGCAGCGGGCTCCGCGGCGGGCGCGGCAACGCCACGAGCGCGCCCTGCAGCAGCGAGAGCAGACCGATCGAGAGCCAGAAGGGCAGCACCCGAACGACCATAGAGAGCCGCCCGCGAGCGGCGAGCCGTGCCTCGCTCCCCGGGCACCGACGGCGCGGGCGCGTAGGATTGACGGAGTGAACGCGCCAGCCACCGAGGCGCCGCCGATCCTCCACCTCTCCTCGGTCGATCGGAAGCCCGCTGCTCGACTCGGACGGCGAGCGCCTCGGCAAGGTCAACGACCTGATCGTCCGGCTCGGCGGCGTCGGCTATCCGCCGATCACCGGAGTCCTCGCGACGGTCGCCGGGCGCGGCCTCCTTCGTCGGCATCGACCGCGTCTCGGACATCGGGGCCTACGGCGTCGTTCTGCGCAAGGCGAAGCTCGACCTCCGTCACTTCGAGCGCCGACCCGAGGAGGTCCTGCTGGGCCGGGACCTGCTGGACCGGCAGCTGATCAACGTCGAGGGTGCGCGCCTCGTGCGGGCCAACGAGATCGAGCTGGCGCTGGTCGCCGGCTCCTGGCGAGTCGTCGGCGTCGACACGGGGCCACGGGGCGGGCTGCGCCGGCTGTTGCCGAAGCCCCTGGGCGCCCACATCGCACCCGGCGAGTTCCTCGACTGGGCCGGCGTGGAGCCCTTCGTCGGGCACGTCCCAACGGTCCGCCTGCGGGTCCCCCACCCGAAGCTCGCCAAGCTGCACCCGGCACAGATCGCCGACCTCGTCGAGGCCGCCTCAAAACGCGAGGGCGAGGAGATAATCCAGGCCGTCGGCGACGGCGACCGCGAGCTCGAGGCCGACGTGTTCGAGGAGCTCGACGACCAGCACCAGCGGGAGTTCCTCGAGGACCGCCCGGACGAGCAGGTCGCCGAGATCCTCTCGCGCATGGCACCCGACGACGCCGCGGACGTGATCGGGGAGCTCGAGGAGGAGCGCCGCGAGCAACTGCTGCTCGCTGCTGCCGGTCAGCCACAGGATCAAGGTCCGCGTCCTGCTGGGCTATGACCCGGCCGAGGCCGGCGGGTTGATGAGCCCGGACTTCGTCCTGCTTCGGGCGTCGGCCAGCAACGGCGACGCGCTGGCGGCCGTTCGTGCCAGTGCGATCGCACCCGAGCTGCTGACCGCGGTCTTCGTCGAGTCCGCCGAGAGCGGCCTCGAGGGCAGCGTCCCGATCACCGCGCTGCTGCGGGCCGAGCCCCAGCGGCTGCTGAAGGACGAGGTCCGCCATGAGGTGCCGTGCCTGGCCACTGACGCGCCCTTCGAGGAGGTGGCGCGGCTGATGGCCGACTACAACCTGACCTCGATCCCGGTGGTCGATGAGAACAAGCGGATGCTGGGCGTCGTGACGGTGGACGACGTGCTCGAGGCGATGCTGCCGCGGGGTTGGCGCAGGCGTTTCGGGTTGCTCGGCGAGGACTGAATAGACTGCCCTCGATGAGCTCTGTGAGCGGACAGTTCGATGGCGGTCCGAGTACCGCCCTTCATGCGTCGTATCCGGTCGGCCGCCCGCGGCCGACCGCGTCTGCCTGCCCGTCTCAACCCTAGACGCGCGCGAATCTTCGCGATCCTGGGCCTGCTCGGCCCGGGTCTGATAGCTGCAAACGCCGGCAACGACGCCGGTGGCGTCGCCACCTACTCCGCCGTCGGCGCCAAGTACGGGTACGGCCTCCTCTGGACGATCGTCCTGATCGCGTTCTCGCTGGCGATCGTGCAGAAGCTCGCCGCCCGCATGGGCGTCGTTACCGGCAAGGGCCTGTCCGAGCTGGTGCGCGAGGAGTACGGCATCCGCTGGTCCGTCTTCGCCACCAGCGCCGTGCTCGTCGCCAACCTGGGTATCTGCATCTCGGACTTCGTCGGGGTGGGCGCCGCGCTGGGCCTCGCCGGGGTGCCGGTACAGCTCAGCGTTCCGATCGCGGCCTTTGGCATCTGGCTGATAATCGTCCGCGGCTCCTACCGCTCTGCGGAGCGGATCTTCATCTGGTTCACGATCCCCTTCTTCGCCTACCCGATCGCCGCGATCCTGGCCCACCCCAAGTGGAGCGAAGTCGGAAAGGCGATCGTCACGCCACAGCTGCACGCCTCGGCGGCCTACCTGCTGCTGCTGATCGCGACGGTGGGCACGACGATCACCCCGTACATGCAGCTCTATCTCCAGTCGGCCACGGTCGAGCGCGGGGTTCGCGAAGAGGACCTCAGACGCGAGGAAAGCGAGGCCGTCTCGGGCGCCGTGTTCGCGTGCATCATCTCGGCCTTCATCGTGATCGCCACCGGAGCCACCCTGTACACCCACGGCATCCATGAAATCGGCACTGCCGCGGACGCCGCCCGTGCCCTGACACCGTTCGCCGGTCAGTTCGCCGAGACCCTGTTCGGGATCGGGCTGCTCGGGGCGAGCCTGCTGGCCTGCGCGATCCTGCCGATCGCCACCTCCTACGTCGTCTCAGAGTCCCTTGGCTATGAGAAGGGCCTGGGGCGCAACCGCGGGGAGGCGCCCGTGTTCGTCGGGATCATCACGGCGATGATCGTCGTCAGCACGATCGTCGCTGTGATACCCGGGGATACCGGTGATCGCGCTGCTGGTCGGCGTGCAGGTCGTCAACGGGATGCTCCTGCCGATCAATCTGTTCTTCATCTGGCGCCTGTCCAGGTCGGTCAGGGTGATGGGCGAGCGTCGAAGCCGGGGCGCGATGGACGTTGCAACGGGCGTGACCGTGGTCGTCCTGTCGGCGTTGTCGGTGATCCTGGTGCTTGTGACGCTTGGCGAAATCTAGGCCGCCGCGGCCGGCGCGGCGGCGCCATCGGCCGGGTTGACCAGCAGCGAGGCGCCGATCGCCCCCCCGAAGTCACCCAGCGCGGCGACCTCGACATGCGGCGGTCGCGAGTCGGCGAACAGGTGAGGCTGCATCGCCTCAGCCACGCGAGCCGCGACGGGGGCGCCGAGCCTGACGCCCAACCCGCCACCGAGGATCACGGCCTCGACGTCGAGCAGGTTGACCGCCGAGGCGATCCCCGCGCCGAGTGCCTTGATCGCCCGGTCGAGCATGTGCTCGGCCATCTTGTCGCCCTTCTCGAGCGCTCGCGACCAGATGCCGCTGGTGAGCCGGGTGCGGTCGTGGTGCTCCATCAGCTTCAAAAGGTCTGTCTTCTCGCCTTTCTTGACGAGCTTGCGCACGTGCTCCTCCATGGCCGAACGCCCCGCATATGCCTCCATACAGCCCCGCCGGCCGCAGGTACAGCGGGCGCCGCCGATCTCCACGACCATGTGGCCGATCTCACCGGCGCCACCACGCCCACGCCACTGCTCCCCCTGCAGGATCACGCCACCTCCGACACCGGTGCCCCACGAAACCCCGAGCAGCGACGCGAACGGACTTGCCCCGCGCCGAGGTGGAACTCCGCGGCCGTGGCGACCTGGACGTCGTTGCCGAGCTTCACCTCGGGGCCGAGCTCATCCTTCAGAGCCTTCGCAAGCGGGAACGTCCCCTCCCAGTCGGGCAGGTTGCGCGCCCGGGTCACGTCGCCGCCTTCAACGGTGCCGGGAGAGCCGACGCCGATGCCTCCGAGCTGGGAGACCTCGACCTTGGCGTCCTGCGCCGCTTCACGCATCGCCTGAGCCATCTCGCTCGCCACGTCGGCAGGGCCGCCACTCGTCGGTGTTGGACGCCTGGCCGAGCCGATCACCCGGTGGCGCTCGTCGATGATCGCCGCCTGAATCTTGGTGCCGCCGAGGTCGATCCCGCCGAAGTTGGCCATCGCCGCCATGATCGCAGACGCACCGCTTGCGGGATCGTCCAGAGCCCACCTGCGACGTCTTTAGTTGCGCTTATGGGGCTTCTTCGCTGCGTCTTACAGCCCCCACCCAAGATGTGCTCGAGGGCTAATGAAAACACGGACACGGGCATCCTGGCCCCTATACGCACTGGGTGCCGCAACTCTCGCCGCGATCGTCGCGGCCGTGCTCGTCGTGGGCCCCGCGCCGGCAAGTCAGTCGAGCGTCACGCGCACCGCGACGGTCGCCCAGGGCGTCGTGCAGTCAACGGTCTCCGGCACCGGGAACCTTGCGCCCATCAGCCAACTGGATCTCGGCTTCAAGACCGCGGGGACCGTCACCCACATTTACGTCAAGCAGGGCCAGGAGGTCGCCGAGGGACAGCTGCTGGCCACGCTCGACCCACAGAGCGCCGAAGTTGCTCTGGAACAGTCCAAGGCCAGCCTGCAATCCGCTGAAGCGAGCCTGGCGCAGGAGGAAGAAACCGGCGGCGAAGGCACGTCGAGCCAGGGCAACAGCGGGTCGGGCGCCACCGCCGGTGCCGCATCGGTCTCCTCGACGACAAAGAGCTCGACTCCCCTCCCGGCCGAAGCGACCGGAAGCGAAAAGGGCGCCAACTCCTCCACGGAAAAGAAGCAGACCACCGGCACCAGGCAGACGACCACGGCCACTGAAACCAGCACCGGCACGACGAGCACCACCTCGACCGTCAGTGCGGCGACCCGCGAAGCCAATCTCGCCTCGGCCAGCGCGGCCGTCAAGAGCGACCGGCTGACCGTCCAGAGCGACGAGGAGGCCGTGCAGGACACTCGGCTCTACGCCCCTGAGGACGGAACCATCGCATCGCTCTCGGGCGAGGTGGGCGAAGTCGTCTCGGGCAGTGGAACAACGCGGGTGTCGAGCTCGGAAGGCTCGTCGAGCAGCTCCACAACCGGTGGTTCGACCGCAGCGCGCGGATCCTCAACATCGGCCGCTTCAAGCAGCTCGAGCGGAGCCTCCAGTTCGGGCTTTGCGGTCCTCACGAACCTCAGCTCGATGGAGCTCGTCGTTCCGCTCAGCGAATCGGAAATCAGCAGCGTCCGGCGCGGGCAGCCGGCGACGGTGACCGTCGAAGCGCTGGCGGGCCGCAAGTTCGCCGCCCACGTCAGCGAAGTCGCGATTCTCTCGACCAGCAACAGCGGAGTCGTCAGCTACGACGTGACCTTCAAGCTCGATCAGATGGAAGCCGCGCTGAAACCGGGCATGAGCGCCAGCGCCGAAGTGGTCGTCAAGCAGGCGCAGGGGATCAATGTGCCCACCAGCGCCATCACGGCAGGATCGGTGACCGTCCTGCAGGCCGGCAAACACGTGAGCCGAGCCGTCACGACGGGTCTCGCCGGCGACACCTCGACGATCATCCTGAGCGGGCTGAAGGCCGGCGAGACGATCGTGCTGCCGAGTGCCACCACAACGACGTCGAGCAGCAGTTCGAGTGGAGCCGGCCGCACCAGCGGCGGGACGGCCGGTGGCGGATTCGGAGGAGCCGGGTTCGGCGCCGCCGGCGGCGGGCCACCGGGCCTTACCCGGGGTGGCGGATGAGACGGCCCCGCGCCCAACCGCTCGTCGAGCGTCGCCCGAGTGACGACAAGCAGCCCTCGGCGGGGCCCGCGGCCCCACGCCCGCCGGTGATCCGCCTCGAGGGAATCTCGAAGACCTTCGAGCTCGGCGAGATCCGCGTTCGGGCGCTTCAGGGCATCTCGATGAGCATCGAGAACGGCGATTTCGTGGCGATCATGGGGGCGTCGGGAAGCGGCAAGAGCACGCTGATGAACATTCTCGGCTGCCTCGATGCTCCGAGCGCCGGGCGGTACCTGATCGATGGCGTCGATGCCAGCCACATGGACGAGGACGACCTCGCCGACCTTCGCAATCGCAAGATCGGCTTTGTCTTTCAGAGCTTCAACCTGGTTCCCCGCACGAGCGCCCTCGTCAACGTCGAGCTGCCGCTCGCCTACGCCGGCCTGCGCGGTGCCGAGCGCCGCCGCCGGGCCGAACGCGCGCTCGCCTCCGTCGGGATGGCCAGGCGGATGCACCATCAGCCGTCGGAGCTGTCCGGTGGGCAACAGCAGCGTGCCGCGGTCGCCCGCGCGATCGTCACCAACCCCTCGCTGATCCTCGCCGATGAGCCCACGGGCAACCTCGACTCGCGGGCCACCGAGGAGGTGCTGCGGATCTTCTCAGAGCTGAACGAGAGCGCTCGCACCGTGGTCCTGATCACCCACGAGCCGGATGTCGCCGAACAGACAAAGCGGATCGTCCGACTCAGCGACGGCGAGATCATCGCCGACGAGCGTCTGATGGGGGTACACGACCCGCTGCCCTTGCCAAAGGCCCAGAAGTCCGCCCACCATCCTGCAGGCACGGCGGCCGGCGCGACATGATCGGGCTCGAGACACTGCGAATCGCCTGGAACGGGATCACCGCCAACAAGCTCCGGTCGGGACTCACGATCCTCGGCATGACGATCGGCGTGGCTTCGGTGATCGTTCTGATTGCCGTCGGCAACGGTTCCTCAAAGGCCGTCGAGTCCCGTATCCAGAGCCTCGGTACCAACGTCCTGATCGTGCAGGCGAGCGGCGGCTTTCGCGGCGGCGCGAGGGCCAGCACGACAGCGAGCGTCTCCCTCACCAAGGCCGATGCGACGGCCCTTGAAGATCCCAACCTGGCGCCGGATGTGAAGAGCGCCTCGCCGGTCGTCGAGGCCTCCAGCGTGAAACTCGTCTCCGGCAGCTCGAGCTATGAACCGTCGTCCTACATCGGCACCACCCCGTCCTACCTGAGCGCCCACAGCTACACGATCAAGGAAGGCACGTCGCTGAGCCGCGAAGACGTTGCCAAGCACAAGCGCGTCGCGGTGATCGGCCAGACCGTGCTTGAGGAACTGTTCGCCGGACAGAGCCCGATCGGGCAGAACATGAAGGTCAACGGCAGCAACTACGAAGTGATCGGCGTTCTCGCCTCAAAGGGATCCAACGGCGCGACCGATGAGGACGACGTCGTCATGTCACCCATCACGACCGTCCAGGACTCCCTGACCGGGCCCGGAGCGGTGGATTCGATCACGGTTCAGGCGACCTCTGAATCGACGCTCAATCAAGCCGAATCGCAGGTCACTCAGATCCTCGAGGAACGCCACCGCATCAAAGACACCTCCGAACCGGGTTTCAGCGTTCTCAACCAGGGCTCCCTGCTTGAAACCTCGAGTTCCACGAGCAGCGTCTTCACGACCCTGCTGGGCGAGGTCGCAGCCATCTCGCTGCTCGTCGGTGGAATCGGAGTGATGAACATCATGCTCGTCAGCGTGACCGAGCGCACCCGTGAGATCGGCATCCGCAAGGCGATCGGCGCGCGTCGGGGAGACATCCTGACCCAGTTCCTGACCGAGGCCGTGCTCGTTTCGCTCGTCGGCGGCCTGACCGGTGTCGCCGTCGGCGTTCTGGGCAGCCAGTTCGAGATCGCGGGCGTGCACCCCGAAGTCGCCGGGTACTCGATTCCGCTCGCCTTCGGAGCCGCGCTCGCCTCCGGCCTGTTCTTCGGCACCTACCCCGCCGCCCGCGCGGCCACTCTCAGACCGATCGAGGCCCTGCGCTTCGAGTGACCCGCCTCGAGGAGACCCCATGCACGATCAGCCCACCCCCACCCACGAGCCGCTTGCGGCTCCCCAGCCCCCCGCCCCGGAGGCTCAGCAACCCGCGCTCGAACGCGACGAGTGGTTCGACGAGCCGGAGACGCTCCCCCGCCGTCCGCGCCGCCGGCTGCTGACGCCGCTGCCCGTTGCGCTGGTGTGCGTTCTGCTCAGCGCCTGCGGGTTCATCGTCGGTGTCCTCGTCGAGAAGGGGCAGGGCGCCGGCAGCAGTGGCGCCGCCGGCCCGGGTGGCTCGGCCCTGCGCTCGCGCTTCGCGGCGCTGCGTTCGGCCGCGGCGGCGGGGGGCGCCGGCTCGGCTGCATCCGTCGGCACATCGGCTGGTGGCGCAGGGCCCTCGCCGGGTGCCGGGTTCGGCTCCCCGGCCGGCACCGCCACCGTGGGCCAGGTTGCCTTCGTCCACGGCTCGACTCTCTACGTCACGAACAGTGCCGGCAACACCGTGAAGGTGAAAACCTCCTCTTCCTCAAAAGTCACGAAGACCGTCAGTGGGAAGGTCCAGAGCATCCGTCCCGGCGAACAGGTCGTGATCAGTGGGACATCCGCCGCGGACGGGACGGTCACCGCGTCATCGATTCGTGTCGGCTCCGACGCGGCGGGCGCCGTCGGAGGGCTCGTGCTACCGGGCGGCACGGGCTCGAAATCATCGAGCGGGAGCAGCGGCACCAGCAGCTCATCGGGACCAGCGCTGTTCGGCAGCGGCTGAGAACCCGCATCGCAGCGAAGGCTCGAGGCGGGCCATCCGATTGAACACAACGATCAAGGGAAGTCGAATGCACGAGAATCACCGAACCACCCGCAGGAGACCGATCGCGGCCGCCGCGGCTCTTCTGCTTGCAGCCCTGCTGCTGGCCGCCTGCGGTAGCAGCTCTTCAAGCTCCACGGCGAGCACGGCCGCCGCCAAAGGGTCAACCGGCGCCGGGGCAAACCGCTTCTCAGCGGTCCGGGAATGCCTCAAGAAAGCTGGGATCACCCTGCCGGAACGGAGCACCAAAAACCCTGGCACGGGAACGCCGGGAACCGGAGCTCCGCCCAGCGGCGGCGGGTTCGGCCTCGGCGGTGGCGGCACAGGCGGTCCCAAACTGCCCAGCGGCGTGACCCGGGAACAGTTCCAGAAGGCGCTCCAGAAATGCGGCGGCGGGTTTCGCCGCGGCACCGGCGGCTTTCCCGGCGCCCGTGTGAACAGCACGGCCTACAAGAAGGCGCTGGCTAAATTCTCCGCCTGCATGGCCGAAAACGGCGTCAAGCTGCCCACGCCGAACACCTCCGGGAATGGGCCGATCTTCAACACCAAAGGACTGAACGTGAACAGCGCAACGTTCAAGGCGGCACAGAGAAAGTGCTCGCCCCTCGTACGGGCGACCCCGGGGACCCGTGGCCCCGGCGGCACGGGGGCCGCTCCCGAAGGCGGAGGCGGCGCTCCTCCGCCCGGCGCCTGACACTCGCGGCGAGCCGGCCGGACGTGACACGCTCCGCGGCCTCGAAAGGGGTCGCGGAGTGGGGTGCTGCGCGAGGGCTCGGTGTGGCTCAGCCGTGCTTCGGGTCGGCGACGGCAGCCGAACTTGGCTTCGTGGCGACCTTGGGTGCGGGGATCGTGCCCACTCGGGTGATCAGCTGCGACCACTGTGTGGCAGTCAGGGAGCTGGTGGTCACCACCGGCACCGGCGCCGTGCTTCCCTTACCCGCTGAATGCGCGGCCGAGCCCGTCGCGGCGGCCGCCAGCGCGCTGCTCTTGGCGGCGGGAGCGAATTCAAGGTGTACGTGGTTCCAGTTGGCGGCATCCGAGCGCGTGCTGGGCTGGCCGGGGTAGCGCATCAGGCTGACGATCTTCGCCGGGACGAATTCGACTCGGAACCGTCAACAGAGCGCGAATCGTCACGTCGGTGATCGATCCCGGGCCCTGGTGCTTGGCCAGCGGGATGCCGTTGATGGCCGTGATGTCCACGCTGTCGCCACGGAACGCTGCCGAGGGCCCACCAGAGGCGCCGTACTGGCTCTGACCGCAACGCAGGGCGCTGACGGTCGGCGAAAGACCGCTGCGGGAGAGGAAGGCCAGCAGCGCCAGCACGCGCCTGTCGACGGCGCCCGAGGCGACGTCCTGGCGACCGCACGAGTAGATCGTGATTCCCGGGTCAGACAGGACCGCCCGCTCGAGTTGCGGCTTGGAGAGCAGGAACACGTCGCTGGCGGTTGCGCCCAGCAGCGCGTTCGTCGCCTTGGCGCCGGCAGGATGCAGTGCCTTCTGCAGCTCACCCCAGTTGGCCAGGATCGGACCCGGGTCCACGTAATTGGCGTCGCCCGCGGGACGGATCGCAAAGCGCAGGTGCCCGGCGCTGTCCCCGTGCGGGACGTTGACTGTGCCGAGGACCGTGCCACTGGAGACGACGGCGCCCTTGCGCAGCGGCAGGCGCTGACCGGCCTTGTTCTGCCGCGCCTTGCGGGCGGCCTGTAGGGCCAGCGCGGCACGGGCGTCGGGGTTGCCGGGGTGGGCGAACAGGCGCGCTCGTCCCATGCCGGCAGGCGGCGTGCTTCTCGGAAGAGCTGGGGATCGATGTCGCTCCGCCCAGCGAGCCGGGCTTTTTCAGCGCGGGAGTCTTGACCTGGAGTGTCAGCGGCGCCTGCGTCCCTGCGCTGGCGGGCTGCGAGGGAGCAGGATCATGCTTGCCCGCTGCCTTGACACCCGGCGCCAGGACCTTGGAGCGGGTCGGCTTCGCGACGGTGTAGGTGGGTGCGATGGTGCCGAGCCCGGCGTAGGTGAAGAGGTCGCCGTAGACGTCGCGGAGGACGATGAACTTGCCGATCTTGCGCGAGTCGCCGATCTGCATGATGCGACCGTCCTGGACCGCGACGACGGTCGCGTGGGCGGAGGTGGTCAGGTCGACCGTTCGCAGCGCCGGCGCCTTCGGCGCATGTGCGCCGGCGGCGGTGGGTGAGGGCGCTGCCGAGGAGCCAGGCGTGGACTTCGCGGTTGCCGCTGCGGCGGCGGGCGTGGTCGCCTCCACCGCGCTGCGCGCTGGCGGTGGCGCTTGAGGCCGACGGTGCTTCGGGGGCGAGCGTGCCCCACTCAGCTGCTTGCCGGTGACCGGGAGCTTGCCGTCGATCATGCCCGGTCAGGGTGGCGATCACGGGCGTCGGGTAGGTCGAGATCAGCTTCGCGCGGAGCATCACCGAGTTGACATATTCTTCGGAGTGGTTGTAGGAGAAGATCGCTGTGCGGACGTCCTTTGCGGCGCCCGCCGCGCGCAGGTAGCGAGCCGCCGCGAAGATCGCGTCGACGGGGTTGTAAGGGTCGGCGTAGCCGGAGTTCAACGCGTCCACCCCGTACTGCAGCCAGGTCGACGGGCATGAACTGCATCCAGCCCACTGCGCCGGCGCTCGAGACCGACTGGTCGTTGCCGTAGTCGGTCTCGATTTCGTTGATCGCCGCGAGGATCTGCCACGGCACGCCGTACTGGACGGCGGCGGCCTTGTAGATGGGCAGCAGGAACAGGGGGACGCGGTAGAAGGCAAGCGCCTGGGCCGAGGCCTGCGAGGAGGCCAGCACGGCCGCCAGCGCGCCGGCCTGGACCGCCTGCGGCGACCCGGCGACGTTGTTGGGGCCCGTGGCCTTCGTTTCCTTGCCCTTGCCCTTGGTGGCGTTGAGGCTCGGATTCGCCTTCTGCCCGCGGCTGGTCTTCTGTTTGCGCTGCAGGACCACGGCCGGCGCTTCCGGAGCCGCCGGCGGGGTCACGGGTGTCGTAGTCGTTGTGGTGGTGGTCGGAGTCGTCGTGGTCGGAGCAGGCGTCGTCGACGTGCTCGGTGACGTTTCGGCTCCTCCTTCGGCTCCGCCGCCTCCGACGCGTGCCTTCAGGCACGACCGGCACTGAGCCGACGGACGCCGCTCCGGCCCCGGTGGCGAGTGGCCCGCCGAGGGCAGCGGCGGTCAGTCCCCCGCTGGCGAGGGCGGAAAGAACGGTTCTAAGCGCACGGCGGCGCGCCCCGGAAGGGGGCATCAGACGGGGCTGTCGGTCATCTGTGGGTCGTCCCATAGGTGCGGCCGGCGCAGATAATCCGTGATTCCCCGGATACGCCTGCCGGGAGTCATATCGGCAGCCAACCAGAAATCCGTAAAGGATTCGTAATCACGCTGGCAAAGATCCGTAGACAACTGCGTAGGCAAGTATCCGTGAACGGGCCCATCTGGTGCCAGTTCGCGGCCCGAGGCGCCTCTCCTGCGCCTCGACGTTCGCTACTCTTTGGGCCGTGGAAACGATCGATTCGATCATCCAGGTCGCCCTCGCGGTGATCGTCATATTCCTGGTGCTGATGCACTCCGGCAAGGATGCTGGCC
The DNA here is from genome assembly GCA_963744035.1 of uncultured Solirubrobacteraceae bacterium. GTDB lineage: Bacteria > Actinomycetota > Thermoleophilia > Solirubrobacterales > Solirubrobacteraceae > Palsa-744. Next base: position 343,152 of record CAVURZ010000005.1, read on the forward strand.
TTTCCGGCGCATTCGGCGTCGGCGCGGGCACCGGCCCGCTGGGCGGCGGCTCGATGGTCGAGCGCAACCTGAACCGCTGGACGGTCTTCTTCGCCGTCCTGTTCTTCCTCAACGCGATCGTCCTGCTCAAGCGTCCCTGGGCCTGAGGCCCACGGACACCGGGTCAGGAGCCGGACTCCCCGGCCTCGGCCGGCGAAGGCTCTCCGGCGGTCGTTGAGCCGAGCGATTCGAGCTGGTTGAGGATCACCAGAGCTTCTGCCCTGAGCTGGCTGTCGGTCGCCTCGTAGTCGGACTCGGAGAGCTTCCCCGTCCGGTAGTCGAGCTCGGCAGTCGCGGATCTCGCGGTACTTGGCCTCCCGCTCGACCTCGAGCTCTGCACGGCGGTCATCCTCGGCCAGCTCCTCGCGCTCGGCAGCCCGCGCAAGCGCCGAGTCGCTGCCGTCATGCTCGAGTGCCTGCGCGGAACGCAGCGGACCGCTGATGAGCATCACGACGCCAGCCGCCAGCAACAGCGAGAAGATGACGATCAGCACGGCGCTCCTCAGGCGCGGGCCAGCCCGCGCAGCGCGCGAGCCCGAGAGCGGGCCGTCACGCGCCGCCGGACGGTGCTGGGCGCGGGCCAGACCGCGATCAGGCCTCCACCGAAGACGATCAGACCGCCGATCCAGATCCACATCACCAGGGGCGAGACGAGGAAGTGGAACTGCGCCGCCGGCGGCTGGCGCAGATAGGAGCGGGCGAGATAGATCAGCGCGATCTCGGCCTCTTCTGGAGGCAGCTTCGCGTTGCCGGCGGCGATGATCCGCTTCAGGGCGGGCGTTTCGATGTTCGGTGCGATCGCCGTCCACACGTCACGGGTCACCCCGCCGTCCATGCTGATGTGGCTGACGGCCTGGCCGCCGATCAGGCTGGAGACGGATCCTTCGGCCGGATTGCCCGAGGCGTAGAAGCCCTCGCTGGGATTCAGCGTCGCGACGTGGCGTCCCTTCTTGGTGACGTCCAGTTCGGCGCCGAGGCTGATCGTGGAGCCTGTGTGGGCGCGATCGTTCTTAGGCGTGATCGAGGCGGTCGGCTTGACATAGCGGATGTGGTAGGCGCCAACCGTCGTCGACTGCCCCGGCGAGAGCTGTAGTTCGGTCGCATGCTGGAAGGACGAGGACGCGGCGACACCGACGAAGAGCACCGCGATGCCAAGGTGAACGATGTAGCCGCCGTAGCGACGGCGGTTGCGCCGCACCAGCGCCAGTAGCGCCCGCGGCGGCGCCTCGCCCGCCATCGCGCGCCGGGCGCGGGTACCTCGGACGAACTCCTGCCCGACGCTGCCGAAGACAAACGCCGCGCAGCAGAACATCGCGATCGCGAAGCTCTTGTGAGCGATCCCGGCCGCCAACAGGATGATCAGCGTGACGCCCGCGCAGGCGAGCGGCACAAGGAAGTTCCGGCGCGCGTTTGCGAGGCTTGCCCGGCGCCAGGAGATCACCGGCCCAATGCCGCTGAGCAGCACGAGGATCAGCGCCAGGGGCACCGTGTAGCGATCGAACCACGGCGGCCCGACGGCCGCTTCCTGGCCGGTCAGAGCCTCGGAGATCAGCGGGAAGTAGGTCCCCCAGAAGATCACGAAGCACAGTCCCACCAGCACAAGGTTGTTGGCCAGGAAGATCGACTCCCGCGAGAGCAACGAGTCGATCCTGTTCTCAGAACGCAGCATCTCCCGCCTGGTGACGACGAGGTAGATGGAGCTCGCAATCAGTACGGCGATCAGGCACACGAACGGCACGCCCAGCGTGGCTCCGCCGAAGGCATGGATCGAGTTCAGGACGCCGCTGCGGACCAAGAAGGTGCCCATGATCGCGAGCGTCCCAGTGGCGAGGACCAGGGAGACGTTCCAGACCTTCAGCATCCCCCGTTTCTCCTGGATCATCAGCGAGTGCAGGAAGGCCGTCCCGGTCAGCCAGGGCATCAGCGAGGCGTTCTCGACCGCATCCCAGCCCCAGTAGCCGCCCCAGCCGAGCTCGGCGTAGGACCAGCGTGCGCCCAGCAGGATCCCCGCGCCGAGGAACAGCCAGGCTGCGAACGCGAAGCGTCTGACGATTTTCAGCCAGTCGGCATCGACCCGACGAGCGATCAGGGCGCCCATCCCGAAGGCGAAGGGGATCGTGCACAGGGTGTAGCCGCTGTAGAGCATCGGCGGGTGGATCATCATCGTCGGGAAGCGCAGCAGCGGGTCCAGGCCGACCCCTTCGGCGGGCACCGGATGGGTCGTAGCGAACGGGTTCGCATAGAAGATCATCAGCGACACGAAGAAGCCCCCGAAGCCGAGCAGGATCGCGGTCGCGTACGCCGCGACATCGCGGATTCGCCGACGTGTGAGGAACAGCGCGAGACTCGACCACAGCGAGAGCAGCCAGGCCCAGAGCAGCAGTGAGCCTTCCTGGGAGGACCACACTGCGGCCGCCTTGTAGAAGGTCGGCGTCGTCCGACTGGAGGTGTCGGCGACTGTGTTGAAGACGAAGTCGTTGCGCAGGAAGGCGATCTCGAGGACGCCCATCGCGACCGTCAGGATCAGCGCAAGTGCGTAGACCGAGCGCCGGCCCGACTCGGAGAACTCGGGCCTGTTGCGACGCACGCCGTAGACGCGACGCGGCGATTCCATAGACGCAGACGGCCAGTGCCAGCCACAGGCAGGCGTAACCGAGGCCCGCCATCAGCGCCTACGCCTCGAGGGATGCCCGGCCCGGCAATGCACCGGCTAGGACTGCTTCTCGCCGGGGGGCGCTTCTTTGTACTTCGACGGGCACTTGGTGATCAGCGTGTTGCGTTCGCCGACGTAGTTGCCACCGCGCTTCTCGACCGTCACGATCACCTCGCGCCCTTCACGGAAGGGGTCGGGGACGGTGCCGGTGTAGGTGACCGGGATGGCCGTGCTTCCGCCCCTGTCGCGAACCGCGAAGTCCAGGATCGAGCCGACCCGGTGCACGCTGCCGGAAGCGACGGTGCCGGTCACGACGTAGCTGCGGCCCGGCTGGGCCTGCTTGACGAGCTGGGTCGGCGACAGGGCCGGGCTCGCAGCGCTGAAGCTCGTGTAGATCAGTGCGCTTGCCAGCACCACCGCCGCGGTCAGGGCCACCACGAGGCGGACCGTTCGCTTGCGCGCGGGATTCATCCCCCGCAGTATCTCAAACCCCCGGCCTCGAACCCGCAACAGGCCTTATCGCGCCGTTATTCGACAGCGCTTCTGTAGTTCTGATGACAGGAAATAAAGGTCGCATGGCGAAACCTTTCGCCGTGAGCGATGTCTTATCTGTAGGAAGAACCATGCGACAACGACTTCTCAAACCAGCCCGTGAGCGCCACCGCGGCCACGGACCAACCCGCCGGGCCCGCGAGACACCCGTCCCCGAGCGGTTGCCGGACCCAGAGGTGGAGCGCGTCCGCCAGGCCGGAGGGCCGAGGGATCTCGCCTCCTACGCCTGCGACTGCGGATACGTCTTCAGCGCGCCGGTCTCGACAACCGTCGCCTGCCCGCATTGCCACGCGGGCCAGGCCTGGTAGCCCGCGGAACGCCTACTTGATGTGCATGCCGGAGATCGCCCGGGCGATCACCAGCTGCTGAATCTCAGCCGTGCCCTCGAAGATGTCGTAGATCTTCGCGTCGCGGTGCCAGCGCTCGACGGGGAACTCACGCGTGTAGCCGTTGCCGCCCAGGATCTGGATCGCGCGCTCGGTCACCCATACGGCAACCTCACCGGCCTTGAGCTTGCTCATCGAGCCCTCGGCATTCTCAAAGGGGACCTGGTTGCGTCCCATCCATGAGGCACGCCAGACCAGCAGGCGGGCCGCGTCGATCTCGAGCTTCATGCGCGCCAGCGTGAAGGCGATCGCCTGGTTCTCGATGATCTTGCGCCCGAACTGCTCGCGCTCCTTGGCGTACTCCAGCGCGTACTCGTAGGCTGCGCGGGCAATTCCCAGTGCCTGGGCCCCGACGGTCGGCCGTGAGGACTCGAAGGTCGCCATCGCAGCCTGCGAGTTGCTCTTCTTGCCCTCGCGAACCCGAGCGAGGCGCTCGTCCAGCTTCTCCTTGCCGCCCAGCACGTAGGACGCCGGGACGCGACAGTCGTCGAGAAACACATCGGCAGTGTGCGAGGCACGCAGCCCGTGCTTGGAGACCTTGCTGCCCTGGGAGATCCCCGTGGCCTCGCTCATCGGCACGATGAAGGCCGCGTGGCCTTTGGATCCCAGCTCGCGGTCGACCGATGCGATCACGACGTGCACGTCGGAGATGCCGCCGTTGGTCGCCCAGGCCTTCTGCCCGTTGATGACCCACTCCCCCGCGGCCTCGTCGAACTTGGCGACGGTCCTCACGCCGGAGACGTCGGAGCCGGCGTTCGGCTCGGAAGCGCAGAAGGCGGCCACCTTGACCTCGTCGGGAGTCCCGAAGCACCGCGGTATCCATTCGCCGATCTGCTCGCCGGAGCCCTGGCCGAAGATCGCCGCGACGGCCAGGGCCGTGCCCATGATCGACATCCCGATGCCGGCGTCGCCCCAGAAGAGCTCCTCGTTGACGATCGGCAGACCGAGGCCGCTCGGGTCGGCGAAGAACTGGGCCATCCCTTCAAAGCCGTACAGGCCGATCTTGGCGGCCTCCTGGATGATCGGCCAAGGAGTCTCCTCGCGCTCGTCCCACTCGTGGGCAGCGGGCCTGACGACATCCGCGGCGAAACCATGAACCCAATCGCGGATGTCCTTCTGGTCCTGCGTCAGGCTCAACGAGAACGTCGTCTCCTGCGCTGCGGCGGCCTCCGCGAGCGCATCGGCGGAAACGGTTGACGTTGGGGCTGACATCTGAGGAATCTCCTTTGGCAGAGGACTGACGAGGACAGGGTACCTGACAGATACCCGTTTGCTGTAAACGATGCGCGCGGGATTGAGCTTGAGTGTCCAAGGTCACGCAACGGAACTTCCATCTGGAGAACCGGTAAACCGGACAGCAATTTGGGTATATGGTGGACCGTCCATGTTTTCAACGCAGAAAGTGACCATGCTCAAACGCTCCATTCCCGTCGTGCTGATCCTGCTCGCGACCGCCGTCGGCCTTTCGGCCTGCGGCTCCTCAAGCGGAGGAAGCAGCAAGTCGGTCGCACTGGTTGCCTACTCCACGCCGCAGGGCGCCTTTGAAAAGCTGATTCCGGCTTTCCAGGCGACCTCCGCCGGCAAGGGCGTCAGCTTCTCCCAGTCATACGGCCCATCCGGCGAACAGAGCCGGGCCGTGGTCAACGGCCTGCATGCCGACGTCGTGAACTTCTCCCTGGAACCAGACGTCGAAAGGCTCGTCAAGGCCGGCCAGGTGTCCCCCACCTGGAACCAGAACGCCACGAAAGGCATGGTTACGAAGTCGGTCGCCGTGATCATCGTGCGTAAGGGCAACCCGAAGAACATCCACAGCTGGTCGGATCTGGTCAAACCCGGGGTGCAGGTTCTGACGCCCAACCCCTTCACCTCCGGGAGCGCTCGGTGGAACGTGATGGCCGCCTACGGTGCCCAGCTGAAGGAAGGCAAGACCCCCGCCGAAGCCCAGGCATACCTGACCTCGCTGTTCCACAACGTCGTCAGCCAGGACTCCTCGGCCCGCAACGCCCTGCAGACCTTCCTGGCCGGCCGCGGTGACGCGCTGATCGACTACGAGAACGAGGCGATCGCCGACCAGAAGAAGGGCGCTGCGATCGAATACGTGATTCCCCCGGCCACGATCCTGATCGAAAACCCGTTGGCCGTCGTCGGCTCCAGCGAAAGCGGCAAGAAGTTCGCCGAATATCTCATCTCCCCCGCCGGACAGGCGATCTGGGTCGAAAACGGCTACCGGCCCGTGATTGCGGGTGTACCCGGCGCCTCGAAGTTCCCGACCCCCAAGACCCTGTTCACGATCGACTCGCTCGGTGGCTGGAAGAAGGTCACCAAGGAATTCTTCGAACCCGAAACCGGGATCGTGACGAAGATCGAGCAGTCGCTTGGCGTCTCAACCTCGAAATAGTCCTGGAGCGGTCGCGCTGAAAAGGCCCCGTTCGCCATTTGGCGCGCGGGGCCTCGGCGCGCGGGGGCTCACCTCGATCGGCAAGGGCCTGCTGGTGATCTATCTCACCGTGCTGGTCCTGCTGCCGATCGCCGCGCTCCTCTCAAAGGCCGGGAGTGGCGGGACGGGCGCCTTCCTGCGTGAGGTCAAAAATCCCGAGGCCGTGGCGGCGATCAAGCTGACGCTCGCGATCTCGGTGATCGTGGTGCTGATCAACGCGGTCTTCGGGACGATCCTCGCGTGGGTCCTGGTGAGGGACGAATTCCGGGGCAAGGCCTTCATAAACGCCCTGATCGACCTGCCGTTCGCACTGCCGACGATCGTCGCCGGCATCGTGCTGCTGTCGCTCTACGGCAAGAACAGCCCGATTGGCATCGACGTCACGTTCACCCGCGGCGCCGTCGCGCTGGCGCTGCTGTTCGTAACGCTCCCCTTCGTCGTGCGCTCGGTACAGCCCGTTCTGCTTGAACTGGACACCTCGATGGAGGAAGCGGCGGCCTCGCTGGGTGCGAGCCCCGTCACCGTGCTGCGCAGGATCGTGCTGCCGACACTCGCGCCGGCCATCATCTCCGGCGTCGCGCTCAGCTTCGCGCGGGCCGTCGGGGAGTTCGGCTCGCTGGTGCTGATCACGGGCGACCTGCCATTCAAGACCGAGGCCGGCTCGGTCTACATCTTCAGCCAGATCCAGAACGAAAACCTGCCAGCTGCGGCGGCCGTCTCGGTAGTGCTGCTGGCGGCCGCGCTGATCGTCCTGACCGTCCTCAACGTGGGATTGCGCTGGAGGACAAAACATGCCCGCTAGCACGCCCGGCGCGATCGGCATCCCCTCCTCGGCCGCAACCCCGACGGCCCCCCGCCGCCCCAGCGGAGCGCGCGGCGGCCTCGGCTCGGCTCGAGCCAAGAAGCTCGCGCTGCGCTCGGTGGCCCTCGGCTACCTTGCCCTGCTGCTGCTGGCCCCAGTTCTGATGATCTTCTATCGCACCTTCGAACATGGCCTGACACCGGTGTGGGAAGCGATCACGGCGCCGAACGCGATGCACGCATTCTGGCTGTCGATTGAGATTGTCGCGATCGCAGTTCCCCTGAACACCCTGTTCGGCGTCGGCATGGCCCTGCTGCTCGAGCGCGGCAGCTTCCCCGCCAAGTGGCTGCTCGGCCTCCTGATCGACCTGCCCTTCGCGATCTCGCCGGTCGTCGTCGGTCTGGCGCTGGTACTGGTCTACGGCAAAACGGGTTGGTTCGGTGACTGGCTCGCCGAACATGGCATTCAGGTCATCTTCTCGGTCCCGGGAATGGTGATCGCCACGGCGATCGTCTCGCTGCCCTTCGTCGTGCGCGAGACCCTTCCGGTGCTGCACGAGATGGGCACCGACGCCGAGCAGGCGGCCGAGACGCTCGGCGCAGGCCCGTGGCAGACCTTCTGGCGAGTCACGCTGCCCGGTATCCGCTGGGGCGTGGTCTACGGCGTCGTGCTGACGACGGCTCGCGCGCTCGGCGAGTTCGGCGCGGTCAGCATCGTCTCGGGGCGAATCGAGGGGCAGACGCAGACGCTGCCGCTCTACGTTCAGGACCGCTTCGAGAACTTCGACACGACCGGCGCCTATACGGCCGCCGTCGTCCTCGCGCTGCTTGCACTCGCTACCTTGGTCGTGATGAACCTGCTTACCCGTCGCGCGCACGGAAGGACGGCCGACTGATGGCGATCGAGGTCATCAACGTCAACAAGAACTTCGGCGATTTCGCGGCACTCGAGGACGTCAGCCTGACCGTGGGCGATGGCGCCCTGACCGCCCTGCTCGGGCCGAGCGGCAGCGGCAAGTCGACCCTACTGCGAATCATCGCGGGGCTCGAGACGCCGGACAGCGGCCAGGTGATCATCGGCGGCGAGGACGTGACGCTCGCGCCGGCGCGGACACGCGGCGTGGGGTTTGTGTTCCAGCACTACGCGCCGTTCAAGCACATGACGGTGCATGACAACGTGGCCTTCGGTCTCAGCGTCCGCAAGCGCCCCAAGGATGAGATCTCCGCACGCGTCGCCGAGCTGCTGGGCCTCGTGCGCCTCGACGGGCTGGCGGGGCGCTATCCCTCCCAGCTCTCCGGCGGGCAGTTGCAGCGCATGGCGCTGGCCCGCGCGCTCGCTGTCCAGCCCGAGGTGCTGCTGCTCGATGAGCCCTTCGGCGCGCTCGATGCCCAGGTTCGCGCCGAGCTGCGTGAATGGCTCCGCCAACTCCATGAAGAGATCCACGTGACCACCATCTTCGTCACCCATGATCAGGAGGAGGCGATGGAAGTCGCCGAGCAGATCGTTGTGATGAACAAGGGCAGGATCGAGCAGGCGGGTGCACCGCGAGAGTTGTATGAGAGTCCGAAGAACGAGTTCGTGATGTCGTTCATCGGCCCCGTCAATCGGATCGGCGATGCCTTTGTGAGACCGCACGACATTCAGATCCTCGACGGCGACGAGACCGGCACCGAGGCCCTGGTCGAGCGAGTGGTCCATCTCGGCTTCGAGGTACGCGTCGAACTGAAGCTGAGCGACGGCCGCGAGATCTGGGCACAGGTCACGCGCGAGCGCGCGCAGGAGCTCGAGCTGCGCGATGGGCAGATTCTGTCGGTCCGGCTTCCTGCGCCCCGCGTCTTCACCGCCTAGGGCCCCCGCCCTCCCGCACGGCTAGCGGGTCTGCCAGGCCTCCTCGGCCTTGGTCAGCGCCAGGACCTCCTTGGGGAGGTCTCCGCCGGCGACATCGGCGACGGTCACCTGCTCGAGCACCGCGCGCAGGTTGGCCCGAACAGCGATCCAGACCTGCTGCAGGGCCGCGGAGGAGCCCTGGTACTCGATCTCCTCGGGACGCTGGCCGCGGACACCGACGAGCGGGCCCTCGACGGCGCGGATGATCTGCGCGAGGTTGACCTCCTCGGGTGAGTGGGCAAGCCAATAGCCGCCCTCGGGGCCGCGCTGGCTGCGCACCACGCCGGAGGAACGCAGCTGAGTGAGGATGTTCTCGAGGAACGAGACGGGGATCGCCTGCGACTGGGCGATGTCTTCAACCTTCCTCGGCGCCGCCTGGCTGGACTCGGCGAGCTCGACAACAGCTCGGACGGCATAGTCGGCCTTGGCGGTGACGTGCATCGGCTGATTCTCACCTATCGCGCGGCGATTGGTCGAGCCACGCCTAGTTAGGCAACCCTAATAGCTGTGATAGCTTTCGAACCGTCATCCCGACCGCCACGCTAGGAATTCTCGAAATGAACCGTCGTTGGTCCGCCGCACCGGTCGCTCTCCTGGTCCTCGCCTCGTTGCTGGTGAGCGCGTGCGGCAGCAGCTCCCACAGCGGCCTGACCCTCTACAGCGGCCAGCACGAACAGACAACGGCGCAGCTCGTCAAGGCCTTTGAACAGAAGACCGGGATCAAGGTGCAGGTGCGCTTTGCAGATGAGGCGACGCTCGGCAACCAGATCGAGCAGGAGGGCTCGAACTCGCCGGCCGACGTGTTCTTCACAGAGAACACCCCCGTGCTCGAAGCGCTTGCCGCGAAGGGTCTGCTGGCGAAGGTCGCCCCCTCGACGCTGTCACAGGTGCCGAGCCGCTACAGCTCGGCGGCGGGCGTGTGGGTTGGTGTCTCTGCCCGGCTCTCGGCGCTCGTCTACAACACCGCGAAGCTGAAGGCGGCCGAACTGCCCGGATCGATTCTCGAACTGGCCTCGCCGCAGTGGAGCGGAAAGGTCGGCTTCGCCCCTTCGGAGACCGACTTCCAACCGCTGGTGACGGCGATCATCAAGCTCGACGGCAAGCTCGCCGCTGAAAAATGGCTCAAGGGCCTGCAGGCCAACGCACGGGTCTACCCGGACAACGAGACCGTGGTCTCACAGGTCAACAACGGCGAGAGCGACCTCGGGCCGATCAACCACTACTACTGGTATCGCCTGCGCAAGGAGGAAGGTGCGAGCGGGACCCATTCTGCGCTGCACTATTACGACGCCGGCGACCCCGGGGACCTTGTCAACATCTCCGGCGCGTCGATCCTGAAGTCAAGCTCCCATCAGTCCGAAGCGCAGAAGTTCCTCGCCTATCTCGTCAGCGAGGAAGGTCAGGAAGTCCTGGCGCACAGCGACAGCTTCGAGTACCCGCTGCGCCCCGGCGTCAAGCCCGCCGCGGGCCTCGCGCCGCTGACGGAGTTCAAGGCCAACTCGCTCACGCCCGCCGAACTGGGCGACGGCAGCGAAGCGCTGGCGATGGAGCAGAGACTGGGATTGCTATAGAGCCGAGACGATGAGCACTATCGCCCCCACCGAGCGGCTCGGGCGGCGCCTGTCCCACACCTGGTCTGACAGACGTCGCTGGCCGCTCATCAGCATCGCGGGCGCCGTCGTCGCGGCGGCCCTGGTTCTGCTGCCGCTGACCTTCCTGGTGATCCAGGCGCAGCGCTCGGGCTGGGGGAAGTCGAACGTCTGCTGTTTCGCCACACGGTTGCCGTGTTGCTGTGGAATACGGTCCGGCTGGCATTCGCCTGCACCATCCTCTGCGCGATGATCGGCGTCGGCGGAGCCTGGCTCGTCGAGCGGTCCGATGTGCCGCTACGGCGAATGTGGGCAGTGCTGCTGGTGCTCCCGCTGGGAATCCCCGACTTCGTCGTCAGTTTCGGCTGGGTCTCGATCGACCACGGTCTCCACGGTTATCTGCCGGCCGTGATGATCATGACACTGTCGCTCTACCCGCTTGTCTATCTGCCGGTTGCCTCGTCGCTTGCCAACCTCGACAGCAGCCTCGAAGAGGCTGCGAGATCGCTCGGGATGGGTCCCTGGCAGGCCTTTGCGAAGGTCACGATGCGCCAGATCTGGCCGGCCGTGCTGGGCGGCTGCCTGCTCGTCACCCTGGGCCTGCTCGCCGAGTACGGTGCCTTCGAGATTCTCCAATACCAGACCTTCACGGTCGTGATCTTCACGGAGTTCAAGCTCGGCTTCGACACCGTGGCGGCCTGCAGCCTGTCGCTCGTCCTGGTTCTGCTGAGCGTGGCGGTCCTTGGCGGCGAGCTGGCCCTGACGGGCCGCGGCCGGGGCTTCCGCACGGGGACCGGCGTGCGCCGCCCCGCTCCGAGGGTCGCGTTGGGACACCGGCGGATCGGCGCCCTCGCGGCCCTCGCGTTGCTCGCGGTCATCGCCCTCGGGGTGCCGCTCGGCGCACTGACCTATTGGATCCTGCATGGCGGCTCGAGCACGCTGCCCTCGACCTCGATCCTCGCCGCGGCAGGGCACACGGCGCTCTATAGCGCCGCAGCGGCGGCGCTGTCAACGGTGTTGGCCATACCGGTCTGCACATTGGCGGTCCGCCATCGCAATCGGGTGAGCATCCTGATCGAGCGGATCGCCTACCTGCCGATGGCGCTGCCCGGGCTGGTGATCGCCCTCGGCCTGGTGTCCTTCTCGGTCCGCTACGCGTTCTCGCTCTACCAGAGCTCCTTCGAGCTGATCATCGCCTACGCGATCCTGTTCCTGCCGCTCGCCGTGGTGGGAGTTCGCTCGGCGATGGCACAGGCCTCGCCGAGGCTCGAGGAGGTCGGCAGGTCGCTGGGCTCGAGCCCGACCAGCGTCTTTCGCCGGATCACGCTGCCGCTGATCGCCCCCGGGCTTGGCGCGGCCTTCGCCCTGGTCTTCATCTCGAGCTCGACGGAGCTCACGGCGACGCTTCTGCTGCGTCCGACCGGCGTCAACACCCTGGCGACGCAGTTCTGGACGTATACGACCAACTTCTCCTACGGCGCGGCGGCGCCCTACGCTGCTCTGATGGTCGCGATCTCCGCCGTACCCGCCTACCTGCTGAGCCGCCGCATGCGAACCATCTCGCGAATGGCCGCCCCCACGCCATGAGTGCCCTGTCGGTCAAGGGGCTGTGGAAGGGCTACGGCGAGCAGCCCGTTCTGCGCGGCGTCGAGCTGGAGGTTGCGCCCGGGTCCCTGACCGCCGTGCTCGGTCTCTCCGGTTGCGGCAAGACGACGCTGCTGCGTGTGATCGCGGGCTTCGAGCGAGCAGAACGGGGCGAGGTCTCGCTCGCCGGCCTGACGCTTGATGACGGCGGAACCTTCGTGCCGCCGGAGCGGCGCAGCATCGGCTACGTGCCGCAGGAGGGAGCGCTGTTCCCTCACCTCAGCGTCGCCGGCAACGTGGGCTTCGGCCTCTCCCGCGCAGAGCGCCGTGGGAGCACCGTCGATGAACTGCTCGAGATGGTCGGCATCGGCTCGCTCGGGCAGCGCCTGCCGCACGAGCTCTCCGGCGGGGAGCAACAGCGGGTCGCGCTTGCGCGAGCGCTGGCTCTCCGGCCGCAGGCGCTGCTGCTCGACGAGCCGTTCTCCTCCCTGGACGCATCGCTGCGGGCGCGCGTCCGCGATGAGGTCCACGGGCTACTTCGCGGGCAGGGGGTCACGACCGTGCTCGTCACCCATGATCAGGAGGAGGCGCTGTCGATGGCCGACCACGTCGCGGTCCTGCGCGAGGGGCGGATCGTGCAGCAGGGCCCGCCCGCCGAACTCTACGAGCGCCCGACCGATGCGCGGCTCGCCGGCTTCCTCGGCGAAGTCAACCTGATCGACGCCGAGTTCCGCGACGGGACGGCCGCCACCCCGCTCGGAGTTCTCTCCCTGCGCAGCGCACCGGCGCCCGGGACGGGCGCGCGGGGGATCGTCATGATCCGGCCCGAGCAGCTTGACGTGAGCGTCTCCGAAGGGGGCGCGCAGACATCGCCCGAAGGCCTGCGGGGGCGTATCGAGCAGTGCCGCTATTACGGCCACGACGCCGTGCTCGAGATCCGTGCCGACGAGCCGGCGCTGACGCGCGCGCTGATGGCCCGGGTACACGGCGCGCACGCGCTGCCGATCGGTACCAGCGTACGGGTCCTGGCCCGCGGGCCGGTCACCCCGATGGACTGAGAGCCAGGCTGCGAGGGTTCATCCCAAAGCGGGCGAGCCGAGCTTTAGCATCTGCCCATGGCCCCCGACTGGAGCTGGGATTTCGAGGACGAGAAGAAGAAGCCCGTGCCCCGGCGAGAGGCGCCCGGCGCCGTGCCCTCCCCTCCCCCGCCCGGCCGGCCGCCGGGACGGGCAGTGCAGGTACGACGGCGTCGTCTGGCGGCAGGTGCGATCGTCGTGGCGCTGCTGGTGATCGTGATCGCCGCCACCTCGAGCTCGTCCAACAACAGCAAAGCGCCGCGAACCGCCAGGGCGACGGCGCACGTCACCCACAAGACGCCGCCGACAGATACCGAGCAGGCGGGCCTGGCGGCGGTTCAGTCGACGCTGGCCTACACGCCGTTCATCCGCGAAGGAGGGACCCGCGGGCGGGACATTGCGCTCACCTTCGACGACGGCCCGGGGCCCTACACCCTGGAACTGCTCAAGGTGCTCGAGCACTACCACGTCAAAGCGACCTTCTTCGCGATCGGCAAGATGCTGCAGTACTTCAGCGCGGCGACCGTCCGGGAGATCGAAGACGGTGACGTGATCGGCGACCACACCGAGACGCACCCCGAGCTGGCCCAGCTCTCGGCCCACGACCAGTACGAAGAGCTCTTCGAACAGATAGCCCGCATCGAACTGCTGGGAGGCCGGCGTCCCACGCTGTTCCGTCCCCCCTACGGCTCCTTCAACGCGACCACGATGCGCGAGCTGGCCCACCTCCATCTGCTGATGGTGCTGTGGTCGGTCGACACGGACGACTATCTTCAACCCGGGGTCGAAGCGATCGTCAACAGCGCGCTCGAAGGCGCCCATCCCGGTGCTGTGATCCTGATGCACGACGGCGGTGGCGACCGCAGCCAGACGATCGCGGCGCTTCCTCAGATCATCACCAAGCTGCGTGCACGGGGCTACAAACTGGTCACCGTCCCCCGGCTCCTGGCGGAAGACCCGCCACCGGCCGGCCAGCCGCTCCCTCCCAACCTCAGCGGCGACTGACGGGCTGGGAGCCGCCCGCCAATTCGAGGGCCCGCAGCAGCGACTCGAGCTGGGCCGTCTGCCAGGACTGAAAGCTTGCGCTCGCGGGTTCGAGCGTCTCGGTCACGGCGACGATCGGGATGCGGCGGCTGCGGACGATCTGGTTGACCCGCTGGACATCGGGCGTGACGTTCTGGCTGTTGAAGATCCACACCTTGATCTCGCGGTTGGAGGCCTGCGCGTCGACGGTCTCCTTGTCGCGAGCGGTGACGTCGGTTCCCTCGGCGACCGCCGTCGCGAAGCTCGGGGGAGTCAGCAGTCGCAGCCCGAGGAATTCGCCCAGTCCCTGGAAGATGCTCTCGCTGTAGCCGACCGGCAAACCCGCGTAGCGTCGCCGGATCTCCGTCAGGAGGTGGTCGTAGGCGCGGAATCCGGCGTTCAGGAGGGATTCTCGCCGAGCATTGAAATAGGACGCGTCAGCGGGGTCGAGGTGATCGTAGGAGCCGACGATCGCCCCGATCACCCGGCGCACCTCGGCGGGGTAGTACCAGCGGTGTGGGTTTGACCCTTCGGCGAGGCCGAGACGACGGCCGACATCGAGCACCACGCGCCCGCCAGATGGGCTCGCCCGCAGGAGCTGCCCTGCCCATTCGTCGTAGCCGAGCCCGTTGACGATCGCCATGTTGGACTCCGCCAGCAACCGCGCGTCGGCGGTCGAGGGCTGATAGCTGTGCGGGTCCGTGGCGGGATTGACGATGATGCTCTTCACGGTGGCCCGGTTGCCGGCCAGCTGGGTGGCGAGACTGCCCCAGAAGTTCTCGGCAGCGACAACCAGGAACCGCTGCGTGTGCCCCGCGCTCGAGCCGACCGGTGCCGGGCCGGTGCGCCCGCAGCCGACGACCAGCACCGCCGTGATTGTCGCGCAGAGCATGACGAGGGCTACCCGAGGGGCTCCGTGGCTCCTTGACATCGCGGGGACCCTAACAGAAGATGAGACTCGATCTTATAAAGGAGCGGCACAGGAGATCCCAGGGCTATGCTGGCGCCCGTGGATCCACAGAGCCGCCTGGAAAGACGTGAGCAGCGCAGGCATGAGATCCGACGGCGACGGCTGATCACCCTCGCGAGCCTCGCCGCGGTGCTCGTGGCGGTCGTTGTGATCGTCGCCGTGAGCTCTTCCGGAGGCTGCGGGAGCGCGAGCACGAAGACGCTCAAGGCGCTCGACAAAAGCACCGCCGCGCCGGGTGCCCCATCGGGAGCCGGGACCGTCGCGTCCGTGCCGTCAGGGCCCCCCGGGCACATGTCGGTTCCGATCCTGATGTACCACGTGATCGCCCCGCCTCCCAGCGGCGCACCGTTCCCCGGGCTGTACGTGCCCCCCGCGGAGTTCTCAGAACAGATGCAGGCGCTCAAGGATGCGGGCTGGCACGCCGTGACGCCGGATGCGGTCGAGGCCTACTGGCGACGCGGGGTACCACTCGGCCCCGGCAAACCGATCATCCTGAGCTTCGACAACGGCTATGAGTCCCAGTACACCCAGGCTCTGCCGGTGCTCCGGCGCATGGGCTGGGTCGGAGAGGAGAACGTTCAGCTGAGCGGCCTGCCGCCGTCGCAGGGCGGGATCGGCCAGCGAGAGCTCCGCGAACTGATCAAAGCGGGATGGGAGCTGGATACCCAGGGTTTCAGCCACGCCGATCTGATCACCCTGGACCCCGCCGAACTGCACTACCAGGTGGCGGTCGCACGAGAAGTCATTCAGCACCGCTTCCACGTGCCGGTCGATTGGTTCTGCTACCCGTCCGGGCACTACGACGCGACGGTCATCGCGGAGGTAAAGGCAGCCGGCTACACCGGCTCGACGACCGTGGTTCCGGGATGGGCCAAACGCGAGGACGACCCCTACAAGCTCCCCCGGCTGCGGGTCCTCGGTGGAACCGGCGGACAGGAGCTGCTCAGCCTGCTGTCGGCCACCCGGAGCAACCCCCCGGCCCCCGCCTCCTACAACGGCGCCTGAGCGGCGAGGGGCCCTCAGCCGTCGTTGAGCAGCCGCTCGACGGCCTCACGGCGGAAGTCGAAGATCCGCTCCAGGTCCCGCCTCACGAAGAGCGCTTCGGCAACCCTTCCCAGCGGCCCCAGGGGGATCGCGTAGCGAACACGATCGCGCATCAGCGTCCCGCCCGCGACGGGCTCAAACGTGTGGGTGTGATGCCAGAGGCGGTATGGCCCGCGGAGCTGGCGATCGACGAATCGCGACTCCGGTTCCCACTGCTCGATCCGCGTGAGCCAGCGCACGGGGATGCCGTGCACGCGCATCCGGTAGGAGATCAGAGCTCCCGTGCGCATCTCGATCGGTGGCGGCGTGAGAACGCTGAAGTGGAGCAACGGCGGGGTCAGGGACTCGAGGTTCATCGCATCTGCAAAGAAGCCGAAGACCTCGGTGGGCTCACGCGCGATCAACTGCTCGCGCTCGAGCAGTTGAACCCTTCGAGGGTCGGTGCGCACCGGCCGGGCATCCATGGGGATCAGCCTGACAGCTCCCCGTGGCGCTCCTCGAGCTGAGTACAGATCTGTGACCCGCAGCGCGCCCGCGCATTCCAGTGGTTGGGCTTTGCCTTATCCTCGTTTCGACGCGATGCCCTTCAACCGTGATCACCTTCGGTATTTCGTCGCCGTCGCCGAGGAGGGTCAGATCACCCAGGCGGCACGGCGGCTGTTCATGGCCCAGCCGGCCCTCTCGCAGGCGATCTCCCAGCTCGAGAGCGAACTCGGCCTGAAGCTGCTCGATCGCCACGCACGGGGCGTGACGCTGACCGACGCAGGCGAGACCTTCCTGGTGAAGGCCAGGACGGCCGTGGACAGCGAAAGCGAGGTCAGGCGGACCGCCGAATCTCTCGCCCGGGCCGAGCGGGGGATCATCGAGGTCGGCTTTGTCGGGCCGCCTCCGACGATGACCGCGGCCGCACTGATCACATCCTTCGACCAGAGCCATCCCGACGCCGACCTCGTCCTGCGCGACCTGCCGTTTCCGTGCGGCACGACCCGCTCGTGGCTCGAGCCCGTGGATGTCGCCCTCTGCCAGACCCCGACGATCGAGAAGGGCATCCGCATGCACACGGTTCGCAGCGAACCGCGAACGCTCGTGACCCGCACCGATCATCCCCTCGCCGGGCTGAAGGAGGTGGTGCTCGAGGACGTACTCAACGAGACGTTCATCAGCTACCACCCCGACGTCCAGGCCTCGTGGTCGGCGTTTCACAGCCTCGACGACCACCGCGGCGCCCCACCGGACAAGCAGACCGACGATCACGTCGCGACGGCCCTTCAGATGCTCGGCACGCTTGCCAGCACCCGCGCCGTCACGGTCCTGCCTAGAGCCGACGCCGAGCTGGTTGAGCACGCCCTTCGAGGAACCGTCGCGATTCCGATTCGCGACGCTGACCCGGCCGTTGTATCCCTGGTCTGGCGGGCCGAGGAGGAGCACCCGCTGGTGTCGGCCCTGGTCGAACTGTCAGTGGCCGAGCCGAGCGCGAACGCTGCACCTGACGCCTGATCGCGCGGCACACGCGGCGATCAGACCCGTGCGCGGAAAAACTCAAGCTGGAAAAGCCGACCGCCGACACTTCGTATGTGGTCACGTCGCTGTTCCTGAGCCGCGCGCGGACGGTTCAACGATGGCGAGAGGCCTTCGGTTACACGGTCGAGCACAGCAAGGACTCGCTGAGTGAGTGGAAGTTCGCCCACGAGGGCTGGCTGTATGTGGTTGGGACCTTCAACTGGGCGCCGGCACCAAGGCGGAACGCCACTCTCGAGCGGACGCGAGAGGTACTTGAGACGTGGACGTGGATAACCGGCTAAGCCGCTCGCCGGTCGTCGAGTGCCTCTGCCGTCTCGCGCCAGATCGATGGGACTCCGACATTTGGCCACGTCCTGCTCCTCCAGCTAAAGAGCCAAGCGAATCGTGTCGATGCCAAGCGACGCGCTCCGTCGTGCGAGGGCCTTTGCTGCGACGTTTCAGCCGCGCTCAGGCCACTCGCAATCAGGGGGTGCCAGAATCGTGACCGCCGTCTTGTGCCGCAGGTAAGGGGGAGAGCTTGCCGATCCATGGGCCTCATTCGACTCAGCGAGCGCAGTGCGCCGGGCGAATGCTCCACTCGCCGGGACACAGCCGGTACCGGGCCGGAGCGCTCGCGATCGCCGCTGCATTTCTCTACACCTGCGCCGTGACCGCGGGCGTCGCCCGCGCCAAGGCGCCGAAGCCGGTGATCAGCGAATTCGCCTCAACCCGGCCAACCGTCGCATCAGGGGGCAGCACCACTGTCACTGCGCAGGTGAGTGGTGCGGGCTCGTGCGTGCTGTCATCGCGTGTGCCTGTGACGGGACTGCCGGCACGCCTTGCCTGCGACAACGGGAAGGTCGGCAGCACGCTCGTGATGCCCGTAAACACGACCGCCAAGACGCGCCGATACGCGCTGACCCTCAAAGCAAGCGGCACGCGCGGTAAAGCGAAGGCCATGACAACTGTGTCCGTCAGCCCGGAAATCGGGCCTCCTTCGACAGAAGGAGGCATCGCGACCAGCTTCTCGAGCTCGTGCGCACTGATGACGTCGGGTCACGTGGAGTGCTGGGGCGAAGGCAGCGCAGGGCAGCTGGGCGACGGCACGACGAACAGCTGGGACATCCCCGTCGAAGCCGGCGGCATCGCCGACGCGACCCAGGTCGCCGCCGGCGGACAACATGCGTGCGCTTTGGTCTCCAGCGGCGAAGTCGAGTGCTGGGGGCACAACTACTACGGCGAGCTCGGTGACGGCACGAGGACCAAATCGGACCTACCCGTTGAGGTGCAGGGCCTGACGAACGCGACCCAGGTGTCCGCCGGGCGCGAAGACACCTGCGCGCTTCTGTCAAACGGCCACGTCGACTGCTGGGGCGCCGGGACAGAAGGACAGCTCGGCAACGGGGCTGTAACCGGCTCGTCTGTGCCTGTCGAAGTCCAAGGCATATCTGATGCCACACAAGTATCGGTCGGCGCATCTCACGCGTGCGCGCTCCTGGCCGGCGGATCCGTCGCGTGTTGGGGCGAAAACAGCGCTGAAGAGCTCGGCGACGGCACGACCGCGAGCTCAGATGTACCCGTCGAATCTCAGAGCGTCGCGGGCGCGATCCAGCTGAGCGCCGGCGGGTTCTACACCTGCGCGCTGCTGTCGAGCGGGCACATCGATTGTTGGGGTCAGGACAACGACGGTCAGCTCGGCCGCGACAGAACCGACAACTCGGCACCTCCGGGCGAAGTCAGCGGCCTAACCGAAGCCACCCGCCTGAGCAGCGGCGGAAGCCAGGCGTGCGCCCTCCTGTCGAACGGACACATCATGTGTTGGGGCGACAACGAAGACGGAGCGCTGGGTGACGGGACTGGCGCCCAGCCTCGCCTGGTCGAAGTGCATGGGATCACCAACGCCACTCAGGTGGCCGTCGGCGGGTCCTACGCATGTGCAGTCCTGGCCCGCGGACAGACCGAGTGCTGGGGCGACAACATCGACGGACAGCTGGGCGACGGCGCCACCACGGACTCCGACCCGCCGGAAGCGGTGCAGGGCATCACGGACGCCACCCACCTGGCGGGTGGCGGGTTTCACTCATGTGCGGCACTGTCGACTGGGTCTGTCGATTGCTGGGGCAGCAATGAAAGGGGACAGCTCGGCAACGGCACCTCTGAGAGCTCCGCGACACCCGTCGAAGTGGAGCAGATCGCCGACGTCGCGGGGGTGGCCGCCGGCGGCTTGCACTCCTGCGCGCTGCGGCCGAGCGGCCACGTGGCGTGTTGGGGAGACGGTGAAGAGGGAGCGCTCGGCGACGGCACCTGGGAAAGCTCCGACGTTCCCATGGAAGTACTCGGCATAACCGACGCGACGCAGGTGAGCGCAGGCGGCGACAGCTCCTGCGCCCTGCTGCGGAACGGCGCCGTCGATTGCTGGGGCAGTAATCGCCAGCTCGGCAGCTACCACCACCTCGACGCGATCGAACCAATCGAAGTGCCCGGCGTGTCGAATGCCACCCAGGTGGCGGTCGGCGCGTCGACGTCCTGCGTTCTGTTGTCCAACGGCCACGTGGAGTGTTGGGGCAGCGAATCTGAACAGGCGGCGGAAGTACCCGGCCTTTCGGATGCGACGCAGCTATCCGTCGGCGGCTCTCACGCGTGTGCGCTCCTCTCCAGCGGCCATATCGAGTGCTGGGGCGATGACCACTCAGGACAGCTCGGCAACGGCGCCGAAACCGAAGTCGCCTCGCCCAACCCAGTCGAAGTGCTGGACATCACCAATGCCATCCAGGTGAGCGCCGGAGCGCGACACACCTGCGCTCTCTTGTCGACCGGTCCGGTGGAGTGTTGGGGTGAGAACGGGTCAGGGGAGCTTGGCGACTACAGCACCGCCAACTCCGACATACCCGTCGAAGTGCGCGGCATCACCGAAGCTACCGAGGTGGACGCCGGGGAAGCGGATACGTGCAGCGTCCTCTCGAACGGCACTGTGGAGTGTTGGGGCTTCAACCTCTATGACGAGCTCGGCGCAGGACCCACCGCCGAAGAAGGCCTTCCAGTCGAAGTGGTCGGCACCGCGTAGGACGCACTCCTGCCCTCGCAAGGCTCGCGGGCGGCAGATCGACCACGCTGGAGCCAGATCTCGCCCCGATCCTCAAGAGCGGCGAACGGGGTTCGAACCCGCGACCTCAAGCTTGGGAAGCGCTGACAGGATTCGCCGGGATCCCCATGGACGCTGCGATTCCGGCCAGTCAGGGCGCCGCCTCGACCGTCTTCGGCGTCCAGCAGTTCTGGGCGGTTCGAGTGGGTCACGGCCAACGGTTGGCCTTTACTCGGAGCGGTGATCGGGGCGGCTGATCTGTCCGCGATGGTCCCTACCGTCTGCGACGCAGATCGTCTGGCTCGCTTCGAGGCTCTCATCAAGCCGCGTGAGCCAGGAACGGCCCCGGCCCCGCCGGCGACAACGCCTCGGACCGCCGG
Organism: uncultured Solirubrobacteraceae bacterium; assembly: GCA_963744035.1. Taxonomy (GTDB): domain Bacteria; phylum Actinomycetota; class Thermoleophilia; order Solirubrobacterales; family Solirubrobacteraceae; genus Palsa-744. The sequence goes on from CAVURZ010000005.1 coordinate 364,156, forward strand.
GGTCGTTTCGCTTTCTGTTCATGTTCTCGGTCCGCGTTTCCGTCCTCCGCCTCTGCCTTGCTCGGTCACGATGAGGGGCGTTGGTAGGCAGCCGGTCGGTCGTCAGCGCCTAATGATCGGCGGTAGCTCGTAGCCTCCGTCGAACACGGCGTCATGCGGCTCGTACATGCGGAGAAGCGGCCTGAATCTCCCCGCCGGGGCTGGGAGCCAGTTGGCTCGCTCCTCCTCGTTGTCGGGCTCCTCGCGTTGGATCGTGATCGTCAGCGATCCGTCCTCGGCGTAATGGAGCCCCGGCGTGCGGTCCCCAATTGAGTAGCGGTCGATTGGGTTGTCGACCAGATAGAAGCGTGGCAGGTCATACATCGTGACCGACCAAAACGCGCCCACGGGCGGAGTCCGTGCGAAGCGCATTTGGTAGCGGCTCGATCCGTCAAGGGCATCTCCCGCGCCGTCTTCGTAAGCCATCACGTAGGCGGCCTCGTAGCCGTGGTTGCCCCACAGACCGCCCTGGGCTGCGAGTGCCCGCTCGATGTAACGGACGGTCGGGTCATTCATCTTCCACCGAGGATCATCAAGGGCGCCGACCTCGAAGAAGTCGAGGTTGTAATCAAAGGCATGGAAGGTAAGAGTCCAGCCATTGACTTTGGGGCTCGCACCGTGCGTCATGGCGTAGTCCATCTTTTCCTTGCCCGCTGCGAGGCCCGCGGCCAGGGCGGCGGCGAGGCTTGGGTCCGGGTCGACATACGGGGACACGGGATCGAGCAGGCCGAGGGGCGCGAAACGCTGCTGGTAGTCGAGGTCACGTTGGGCGGGCGGGAACGCCTGCATCCAAACCCTGATCTGCTCGAAAGGGCCTAGATCCTCAACCACCGCAGCCTCGGGCTGCGGGAGTCCCAGGCCCTCGGTGCTCGTCGGTGTCAGCTTTAGCAACCGTTGCAGTTCCCTGACCGCGGGGAGGTCATCTTCACCGTCGACGGCCCAGCGTCCAACGATTGTTCCCACCGTCGTGGGGAATCGGACGACGGTCGCGTCAGCGGGTTGGGACTCATCCCAACCAGCTGCAACGAGGAGGTAGGACCCGGCCTCAGTCCCGGTCGCCCTGTGACCAACGTAGGCGAAGTTATTCGTCTACGCATCCACGAACTGAAGGACGTAGTAGCGGCCCCGGGTGTCAGGGACATCGAGCCGGACGGCCCCTCCGCTGACATCGATCTGAGCGATCGAGTAGAGGGTGTCGTTGTTGATCGAGACGAAGGTGTCGTCGGGACCTGCAAGCTGCCTAGCGTGGCCGAACTCGTTGAACGGCGCGGCGGGGACGCTCCCCATCCCTGTGTGGCGGAACCGGTCAACTTCTTCGAGGTTGAACCTCAGCGGAAACCCGTAGATAAACGCGTCGGCGGCGAGAGCAATCGGGGCGTCGGGGGACACGAAGTGTGATCATAACCCGGAACCAGATCGCCCAGCTCCGCGCACTGGCGGAGGGCGAGCAACGAGGGCAATTCGGTGCCCGAGCGCCACGAGGCGGTAGCGGGGTTAGCTCGCGATCGGCTCCGTGAAGCCAATTCTGGGGAAGCGGCGAACGGGGTTCGAACCCGCGACCTCAAGCTTGGGAAGCTTGCGCTCTACCAACTGAGCTATCGCCGCACAGCCAGGCATCTTACGCGCTGTGCAGCCGAGCGAGGGGCGCCGCCGGCCATCTGAGGCGGCGGCGCCCGACCCCCGTTTCCGAGCTACAGCTTGACCTTCAGAACCCCCGCGACGCCGCGGCTCCCGGTCTGAAGGGCCACCGTCAGCTTGATCTTCTTATGGGCCCTGCGCGCGGCCTTGCCGGCCTTGGTCAACGTCACCGTGAGGACATGCGTTCCGGCCCCCAGGTGAGCCACGAGCTTCTTGAGGCCCTGTCCGCTGAGGGTGAGCGTCCCGGCCGTGGCCTGCTTGACCGTGACCTTGAGGCTCGTCGCTGTGACCTTGAACTTCACGATCTTCACCGATGCGGCCGCTTCTTCGGCCTTCAGTTTGGCAGCGGCCGCCGCTGCCGCAGCCTTCGCCGTGGCTTCTTCCGACGCCTTCTTGGCGGCGGCTTCGGCCGCCCGCTGGGCCGCTTCCTGGGCGGCTTTTTTCGCCACTTCGGCGTCGTGCAGCTTGCGCGCCCCTTCCCCGGTCGCGGCCGGCGGGCATGCTCTTTCGACGTTCGAGACGCGGCTGGCCGGCGCGCCTTCGTAACCTGCGTCGGCGGCCCAGTGGAGCTGTCCGCCCGGGCATTCCCCGGGCAGCGTCAGACTGCTGATCAGACCTTCTTCGCGCGTTGCCCCCAGCTTGAGTTCAAGCAATGAGAAGCTCACATCCGGCGCACCCGGCACCAGTTCGAAAAGCGGCAGCGAGAAGGCGAGCGTCGTCCCAAGGGGTGCGCTGGAAGTTCCGAGCGACGTTTCCGCGACATATTCGAAGACTGTTGGTTCGTGGCCGAAGAACCACAGGTTCAGGCCTCCGCCGGGAGCGAAGAACGGCTGGATGGTGCCGGACTCTCCCGTGATTTTTTCCCCAAGGTTGACGACCCACGTGAACGCACCGGTCGGGCCGGCGACGGACCCCGTGGGACAGCCTTCCGGGCCGAGTTCCCGGAGCACCGCCGCTTCGCACGTCGCAAAACCGCTGCCGGAGAGCCCCGTGCCGACCGGAAGGTAGAGCTTGACGGATGTCAGGGGCTCGGGCACGCCGTGGTATTCGGTACCTGCGAATGTCAGCGTCGTGGTCAGCGTCCCACCTTCGGAGAGGTGATCTTCGGAGCCGAAGGATGGCTGGAAGCCGACCGTCGGCGCCGCCATCGCCCCCGACGCGAGCACGAGGCTCACAGTTCCCGCCAGAACCCCGGCGATCATCAATTTCCCAGCCTGTCTCGCACTCATAACATCCCCCTGAGTCGAAGCTTTGGAATTTTCGACTCGGAGCCTACAAGTTGCCGACAGGCTCCGCCTGTGCCTGTACGCCTGTGAACGCACGCGGGATGGCCTCACCCACGTGGCAGGAAGCGCGCCGGCCGAGACGGCGGTCTGATCGCCCTTTGGCAAACCGACTGGGCCCGGCCCGGGGCCGGGCGATGGAGGCCCTCTACCCTTGGGAGTCGTGAAACTTCGCCCTCTGCCGATCCTGATCTCGATCGCCGGGGCATGCCTGATCGGCCTGCTCGTCTACGGGATCTCAAACCAGGCGGCCAACCGGACCCTGGACGACCTTGTTGCGCAGGGCCGCCATCCCGCGGCGCCGGAGGCCACCCGTCAGCTGCCAGTCCTGGGCGGACACGGGTTCAGTTCACTCGCGGCACTCAAGGGCAAGGTCGTCATTCTCAACTTCTGGGCCTCCTGGTGTCCTCCCTGCCGGACGGAGGCCCCGCTGCTCGAGCGGGCTCAGCCGAGCCTTCAGAAGATGAATGCGACGGTCCTGGGGGTCACCTATGAGGACGCCACGCCGGACTCGCTCGGGTTCCTCGCCAGCCATCACCTCACCTACCCCAACCTCCGCGACAGCGGCGGATTTGCCCACGCCTATGGGACCGACCAGCTGCCGGAGAGCTTCCTCGTCGACCGCGACGGGCACATCGTGGCCCTGGAACGTGGAGAGATCGAACAGAAGTTCATCGCCAAAGCCCTCAGCCTGGCGAGGACGACATGAGGTGGCTCAGTCTGCTCGCGTTGTGCGCCGCCCTGCTGCTGCCCGGCGACGCCGCGGCGATGGGCGCCGCTGGAGCGGGGAACGCCAAGACGACCCTCCCCGTGATCACCCGGCAGGTCATGTGCGTGACCTGCAAAATCCCGCTCAACGTCGCCGAGTCACCGCAGGCCGACCGCGAGCGGGCATTCATCCAGCGGCTGATCGATCAGGGCCTCAACGAAACTCAGATCAAGCGAGCACTCGTCGGGCAGTACGGCGCCTCGGTCCTGGGGCTGCCTGCGGCCCACGGCTTCGACCTGACGGTCTACCTTGTGCCGCTCGCGGCTGTGCTGCTGCTGCTGGGCACGTTCCTGACGCTGCTGCCCAAGTGGCGGCGCAGTGCCCGGGCTCAGGCCGCGGCGGAGCCGGAGGCAGCCGCGCTCGCGGCCGCCGACTCGGCCCGGCTGGACTCCGACCTGGCCCGCTTCGACTGACCTACATCCGCTCGGGCGCGCTGACGCCCAGCAGCGCCAGACACCCGGCGATCCTCGCCATCGCGGCGCTGCACAGAGCGATCCGCGAGGACTCCACCGACTCGGGCTGAGCCCCGATCACTTTGCAGTCGCGATAGAACGCCGTGAACCCCTGCGCCAACTCGAGGGCGCCGGCCGCGATGCGATGCGGAGCCCGGCGGGCGACGGCCTCCTCGAGCTCGCCCGGGAAGCCCAGCAGCAGCAGGATCAACGCCCGCTCGGACTCGTGCAGCGATTCACCATCGCCGAGGCGCTCCCCTCGCTGCACCGACTGGATGGCCTCGGCCACCCGGGCCTCGCCCGCCCGGGCCAGCATCGATGCGATCCTCGCGTGGGCGTACTGGACGTAGTAGACGGGGTTCTCGTTGGACTGCTCACGAGCAAGGTCCAGGTCCAGGTCCAGGGTCGTGTCGTGCGAACGAGCCAGGAGATACCAGCGGGCAGCATCGACGCCGATCTCCGCGACAAGATCGTCCAGGGTGACGAACTCCCCGGCGCGCTTGGACATCTGGGCACGCTCGCCCGAGCTGATCAGGTGGACCAGCTGCATGATCAGCAGCTCGAGCTCGTCTGGATCGCCGCCCAACGCCTCGTAGGCAGCCTTCATGCGCAGCACGTAGCCGTGGTGATCGGCTCCCCACACGTTGATCTGGCGCTCGAACCCCCGCTCGCGCTTGTCCTGGTGATAGGCGATGTCCGACGCGAAATAGGTGTGCTCGCCGTTGGAGCGGACCAGCACCCGGTCCTTGTCGTCGCCGAACTCTGTCGTGCGTAGCCACAGCGCGCCATCCTTCTCGTAGCTGTGGCCCTGCTCAGCGAGCACCGCCAGGGTGCGATCGACGAGGCTCGGCTCGCCCTCGTGCAGGGTGCTCTCGTACTGCCAGTGATCGAAGCCCTCGACGCGGAAAGCCGACAGCGACTCCTTCATCCGGCCGAGCATCACGGCCACCGCGGCGATGCCCAGCTCGGCGGGCTCCATCGTCGCGGCGTCCGGCAGCAGCTGCGCCAGCTCGGGGATGTACTCGCCCTTGTATCCGTCCTCGGCCACCTGCTCCCCGCGTGCGATGGCCTGAATGGACTCGCCGAATTTCCTGATCTGCGAGCCGGCGTCGTTGACATAGAACTCGCGCTCGACCCGATCGCCGCGCAGAGCCAGCATGCGCGCGAGCGAATCGCCGTAGGCGGCATTGCGGGCGTGGCCCACGTGCATCGGCCCGGTCGGGTTGGCCGAGACGAATTCCACCAGGACCCGCTCGCCCGCGCCCGGCGCCCGCGCCCCGAAGTCCTCGCCCGCCGCAAGCAGCGCGGCCAGGCCCTCCCGGCACCAGGCGTCGGAGAGGAACAGGTTCAGGAATCCCGGGCCCGCGACCTCGAAGTGCTCGAGCGAGGAGCCCAGCATCTCCGAAAGGCTCTGCCCGAGCCGCTCGGCCACCTCGCGCGGCGGCGCCCCCGCGGCGGGTGCCAACAGCAGCGCGGCGTTGGTCGAGTAGTCACCGAACTCGGCTCGTTTGGGTCGCTCCAGGGTGATCGTCGAGCGTCCCGACAGCGAGGCCCCGGGGGCCACACCGTGGGCGGCCTGCAGAACGTCCAGGCGCAGCCGCGCCAGGGGTGTCCCGGGTGTGTCCGCAGAGTCGCTGGCGCTTGCGGTCTGGTCGGCGGCTGAGGGCTCTGTCATGGGTCCGTTCCCGGGGCTTGCGATACTAGCTGTGTGAACGACCAGGACCCAGGCTCCGAACGCCACATAAACATCCACCTCTCTCCGGAGATCATGGGCGGTGTCTATGCGAACTTCGCCAACGTCAGCCATTCCGATTACGAGTTCACGGTCACCTTCGCCCGCGTCGACCATGAGGTCGAGGCCGATGAGGTGCCGGGTGTCGTTGTCTCCCGCGTGAACCTCTCACCCCGCTTCATGCGCGAGCTGATCGACGCCATGGAGGACAACTACTCGAAGTGGCTCACCCGCGAGGGGATCAAGAACCTGCCCGAGTACGGCGGGGGCGAGACGGGACCCGACACGCCCTAGCCGCGCCCGGCGGCACGGCCGTCGCGAGCAGCAGGGCCTCTGGCCGGCGGCTTGCAGGACGGGTATCCGTGGAACGCGCGCGCGGCAACGGTGTTCCTACGCTGCAGAGATGAAGGTCGCAGTCGTCTCAGACATCCATGCCAACCGGCACGCCTTCGAGGCCACCCTGGACGCCGTCGCCGCGAGTGAGGCCTCCGAGCTGTGGTGTCTCGGCGACCTGGTCGGCTACGGCGCCGAGCCCGACGCCTGCGTCGAGCTGGCCCGGGAGCACGCCGCCGTCTGCCTGGCCGGAAACCACGACATGGCCGTGACCGGTGGCCTGCCGCTCGACGAGTTCTCACGCGGCGCCAGCCTTGCCGCGCAGTGGACCCGCGACGTGATCGCACCCGAGAACCTGGCCTTCCTCGAAACCCTCAGCCCGAGCGGCGAGGAGGACGGCGTCGGCCTGTTTCACGCGAGCCCCCGTGATCCCGTCTGGGAGTACGTCCTCTCCGCGCTGCTGGCCGAGCTGTGCATGAACCGTCAGGAGCAGCGCATCTGCCTGATCGGCCACTCGCATGTCGCCCTGTCCTTCGTCCGCCATGAGGGCGAGCTGGCAACCGGCGAACCGCGACGCGCCGGAACCCACCTCGATGTCGGCAAGGGCGAGTGGCTGTTGAACCCGGGCAGCGTCGGACAGCCGCGCGACGGTGATCCCCGCGCCTCCTGGCTGCTGCTGGACATGGACGCCATGGATGCCACCTTCCACCGTGCCGACTACGACATCGCCGGCGCCGCCGCGGCGATCAGAGCGGCCCGCCTACCGGACTCGCTGGCCGAGCGCCTGGAGTACGGTCAATGACCATGATTTCGCCTCCCTCCGCTCCTGCCCGAAACTCCGCTGCGCGGAGCCGCGCCATACGGTTCGCACTGGCCGGGATCCTGGGTGTCGGCGCGGCCCTGCTCCTGATGGCCTGCGGCAGCTCCGGCAAGGGGCTGATCTCGGCCGCCAACGCCGGGCCTCTGAAGAGCGACATCGAAGCCGTCGACCTGGCGGCCCAGGAAGGCAACGGGAACTGCACCGCCACCGAAGCGGCCCTACAGCGGACCGAACAGGACTTCGCCGCTCTCCCCTCATCGACCGACTCGGGTCTGCACAACACGCTGCGCACAGGGATCGCGAACCTGCACAAGGTCGCGATCGAACTCTGCAGGCAGCCGCTGGTCAGCACGACCACCACCCCGACCACGCCGACGACGACCCCGAGCACGAAAACCACGCCGCCCGCCGAAGAAAAAGAAAAAGAAGAAAAAGCAAGAGAAAAAGAACAGACCACCGAAAAAGAACAGGCGACCGAAGAAAAAGCCAAAGAAGAAATCGAACAGAGCCCCGGCACCGGCGGGGGCACAGCCGCACCGGGCGAAGGCGAATCGGCGCCCCGAAGAAAAAGCCGGCAATGGAGCCGGCGGTCAGGAACCCGGGAAATGAGCAGCGAGGAAATCGCAGGCCGCTACAAGCTCGAGGGCCGGCTTGGCTTCGGCGGCATGTCGACCGTCCATCTGGCGATGGATCTGCGCCTCGAGCGACAGGTGGCGGTCAAGCTGCTGGCCGAGCATCTCGCCGATGACCCCGCCTTCGTGTCGCGCTTCCAGCGCGAGGCCCAGGCGGCCGCCCGACTGATTCACCCGAACGTCGTCCAGGTCTTCGACTCCGGCCGCGACCAGGGCAGCGGGCAGTACTTCATCGTGATGGAGTACATCGAGGGCCAGTCCTGCGCGGAGATCCTTCGCGACGATGGCTGGGTCGAGGTTGAAGACGCCCTGTCGATCATCGAGCAGGCCTGCGAGGGCCTGCATTACGCCCACCGGCACGGCGTCGTTCACCGGGACGTCAAGCCCGGAAACCTGCTGCGGTCCCGTGAAGGTGAGGTCAAGCTTGCCGACTTCGGCATCGCCAAGGCGACCGAGCAATCGAGCATCACCCAGGTCGGCTCGGTGCTCGGCACAGCCGCCTACCTCGCCCCCGAGCAGGCCCGCGGCGAGGAGGCAGGCCCGAGCGCCGACCTCTATGCCCTGGGGGTCGTCACCTATCAGCTGATCTCGGGGCGACTTCCCTATGAGGCCACCTCGCTGACCGAGCTTGCGCTGAAGCAGCAGCAGGAGGCGCCGGAGACGCTTGACACGCTCGTGGCAGCCGTCAGCCCCGAGCTGGCCGACGCGGTCGCAATAGCGCTGGCTCTGGACCCCCGCGACCGCTACCGAACAGGTCACGAGATGCGTCGCGCCCTGCACGACGGGGGCCGCGGAATCGCGCCGAGCGAGCGGCCCGCTGCAACCGCCGCCACCAAGGCGATACCCGCGACACGCGCAACCACCGTGCTCGCCGCGGGCCGCGCCCCCGATCCGGCGGTGGCAACCCGCCGACCGCGCCAGGGCCCCCCGCGGTCGCGTCCCGCCGCGGCACCCCAGAGCGCTGCTCCGGGCCGCTCAAAGGGCCGAGGGCGACTTGCCATGCTGCTGCTCGGCCTGGTCGCGGTGATCCTGATCATCGTCGCGGTGGTGGCCATCTCGAGCCCCTCCTCGACAGAAGTCCGGCTGCGAAACGTCGTCTATCCGGAAGTCCAGAAGGCCGCGGCCGAACTCCGCCAGCTGGTCTCGGAAAACACCAAGTAGCCCGCCGCCCGCCGCTTGCCGGCAGGTCCGGCCCCGGCAAGAGCGCCGCGCTGCGGCATGCTAGGGGCCGCCGCCGATGCTTGCCGCCATCCTCAACGTCGAAGAACTGGTCAGCAGCGCGGGCTACCCGCTCCTGTTTCTGCTCGTGATGGGCGAGTCCAGCGGAGTCCCGATCCCCGGCGAGACCGCCCTGATCGCAGGGGGTGTCCTGGCCAGTCAGGGCAAATTGGACATCGCGCTCGTGATTGTGCTGGCCGCCGCGGGAGCGATCGTCGGCGACAACATCGGCTACCTGATCGGACGCAAGGGTGGACGCTGGCTGCTCGAGCGACCTGGTGCCTTTCACGCCCAGCGCGAAAACGTCCTGATCATCGGCGAGCCGTTCTTCGAGCGTCACGGGCCGAAGGCCGTCTTCTTCGGCCGCTTCCTGTTGGGGCTTCGCGTCTGGGCGTCGTGGCTCGCGGGAGCCACACGTATGCCGTGGCGCTCATTTGCGATCTGGAACGCGCTCGGCGGGATCGTCTGGGCGACCGCAATCGGCCTGCTGGCCTACTTCCTGGGGCATTCCGCGAGCAACGCCGTGCAGGCCTTCGGCATCTACGGCCTGGTGGCCGTGGCGCTGGCCGTAGTCAGCGGCTTCGTCGCCCATCGCCGTCATAAACGCCGCCAGCAGGAAGCTCGGCGGCGGCCCCGCCAACGCCGACTCCGGGACGCCCCAGCCGATCGAGGATCCCGAGGCATGAGGGCATGAAAAAACCGCCTGGCGGCGGTCGAGTGAGACGTGCTGCCGAGTCGGACTCTCAGCAGGGGCCGGGAGCAATTCGCTCCCACATATCCGCGAGGACCGAAAGCTCCGGCTCGGAGAAGTGCGAGAAGAACTGCGAGCGGATCACAGCCAGGTGAGTGCCCCTGGCTTCGGCCAGCCGTTCGCGGCCGCTGTCGGTCAGGCACGCATATGAGCCGCGGGCGTCATGGCTGCAGGAGCACCGTTCCAGCAGGCCGTCGCGAGTCAGGCGGTCCACCATCCGCGTGAGACCGCTGCGCGAGAGCTGGGCCTGTTCGGCGAGGTCACACATGCGCATTCGTCCGGCGTTCGCCTCCTCGAGGTGATGCAGCACCTCGTATGAGCTCATCGGCAGCCCGTGAGCTCGCTCCAGCTCCGCATCGAGGCGCTTCGCCAAACAGGCGTGCGCCCTCAGGAGGCCTCTCCAGGCGCGAAGCTCACCGAGGGTGAGCGCCTCCTGGTCGGCGGGTGAGATCTTGACGGCGGTCGCGGTCGACATGACGTTGTGAACCAGAATCCCTTCTCACCCGAACATAGCAGCGGCCGGGCCGCAGGCTCGGGATTTCACTGTCATCTGCGTGTCGCTTTCCAGACCCATAGGCCGCACAGTGGCTGCAGTGGCAGGCGGGCGTACAGCGCCCATCGCGGCACCTGCTTGAACTTCTCAGGCTCCCGCGCCATGTAGATGTTGGCCGGGAACACCGCGGCGAGAACTCCGATCAGCCAGAAGCCGGAGATGCGCCTGGCCGCAGGGACGAGCACACCGACGCCGCCGAGAACCTCGGCGACGCCGCTCCACCGGACGACCCCCGAGGACTGGTCCTTCAGGCTGGGCGGGACGATCGCCTCGTAGAAGCGCGGGTTGACGAAGTGGTTGACTCCGGCGCCGATCCAGAACAGCGCCAGAAGCATCCTTGAGAGCCGACGCGAGGACTGCGGCTGTTCGGACTCGAGTTGCAACTGCGGGAGCTCGGCGGCGTCGGGCACGATCGTCAATCTAGCGGCCCGTGATCAACGAGCGGCCCGTCATCGCGGCGGGCTGCTCGATGCCGAGCACCTCGAGGATCGTCGGCGCGACGTCCGCGAGAACACCGCCGGCCGGATCCAGGGCCACCGAGCGGGTGGTCAGGATCACCGGCACCGGGTTCAGCGAGTGCGCCGTGTTGGGACTTCCGTCAGGCTCGAGCATGTGGTCGGCGTTGCCATGATCGGCGGTGATCAGGCAGACCCCGCCTGCCTCGTGGACGGCCGTGACGATCTTCGCCAGACAGCTGTCAACCGTTTCCACCGCCTGCACGGCTGCGGGGATCACACCGGTGTGCCCGACCATGTCGGCGTTGGCGAAGTTGATGATCCCGAAGCGCGGGTGATCCGCGACCCATGCGCCGACGAATGCCTCGGTCGCCTCCGCGGCGCTCATCTGGGGCTTGCGGTCATAGGTCGGGACATCCCGCGGTGATTGCACCAGCTCGCGCCGCTCCCCGGCCAACGGAGCCTCGTCTCCGCCGTTGAAGAAATAGGTGACGTGGGGGTACTTCTCGGTCTCGGCGACATGCAACTGCCTCGCACCCTCCACGGCCAGCACCTCGGCCAGCGTCGTCGCGGGGTGTTCGGGGGCAAAGGCGACCGGATACGGCCAGCCCTCCTCGTAGCGGGTCAGCGTCGTCAGCCGCGAGACGGGCTCCGCTCCCTCGCGCCCGGGCCAGCCCGGCAGTTCCTCCTCCCCCCGCCGAACCCCGGCTCGGCCAGCGCACGAACGATCTCCCGCATCCGATCGGGCCTGAAGTTGAAGCAGATCACACTGTCTCCAGATCGGATCCGGCCCTCGCCCCCGACCAGTGTGGGCTCGATGAACTCGTCCGTCTCGCCGCGCTCGTAGGCGTCCAGGACCGCCTGCTCGCCCGAGTCCGCATGAAAGGGGGCCCGCCCATGGATGAGCATCTCGTACGCGCGGGCGGTTCGCTCCCAGCGGCGGTCGCGGTCCATCGCCCAGTAGCGGCCGACGACCGAGGCCACGCGCCCGATGCCGATCGATTCCAGCTCGCGCAGGTACCCCGCGCCGCCGTGGGGCAGCGTATCCCGGCCATCGGTGAAGGCGTGCACGAGGATCTCGCGGTCGCCCGCCTCGCCGGCCATCTCGAGGAGCCCCTTCAGGTGCTCCAGTGAGGAGTGCACGCCGCCGTCGGAGACAAGCCCCAGCAGGTGCACCCGCTCGGCGCCCGCTACTGCGCTGCGGAGGACCTCGTTGCGGCTCAGCTCGCCGTCCGCCACTGCATCGTCGATGCGCATCAGGTCCTGGCGGATGACCGAGCCCGCGCCGAGATTTAGATGACCGACCTCACTGTTGCCCATCTGTCCTTCCGGCAGCCCGACGGCCTTGCCACAGGCGGTCAGCGTGGTGTGCGGGTAGGACGCGGAGAGCTCGTCGAAGACCGGCGTCTCTGCCAGTGAGACGGCGTTTCCCGGCCCGGGCTCGGCCAGTCCCCAGCCGTCGAGCACCACCAGGCAGGCGCAACCGGCCGGCAGCACCTCCGGGCCGGCGGGAACGCTCATCGCCGGGCTGCTGCCACGATCTCGGCGAACGACGAGGGGTCAAGCGATGCCCCGCCGACCAGTGCGCCGTCAATATCGGGAAGGGCCAGCAGCTCCGCTGCGTTCTCCGGCTTGACCGAGCCTCCGTAGAGGATCCTCAGCCGCTCGGAGGCATCCTCGTCGCGTCCCGCCACCAGGGCGCGGATGAAGGCGATCGCCTCCTGGGCCTGCTCGGAGCTCGCCACCCTGCCGGTCCCGATCGCCCAGATCGGCTCGTAGGCGATCACGATGTCCGCCAGGCGCTCGGCCGGGACATTTGCGAGGTTCTCGTTGATCTGGTGGCGAAGCTTGCGTTCGGTCTGCTCTCCGTCGCGCTCCTCCTCGGTCTCACCGACGCAGAGAATCGGGATCAGCCCGGCGTCCAGCGCGGCCGGCAGCTTGAGTGCCAGTGCCCGGTCTGTCTCGCCGAACATGGCACGCCGCTCGGAGTGTCCGAGAACGACACCCCGAACGTCGAGCTCGCTGAGCATCGCAGCGGAGATCTCGCCCGTGAAAGCTCCCTCGGCCTCCTGGTGCATGTTCTGCGCGTAGACCTCGACGTTCGACCCGCGGGCGCTGTCGACCATCGCGCGCAGATCGGTGAACGGGACGCAGATCGCGACGTCGACGCCGTCGATCGCGGACACCTGGGGAAGCAGGCCCTGAATGAATTCCTCGGCCTGCTCCTCTGTCTTGTACATCTTCCAATTGCCGGCGACGAACGGGGTCCGAGAGCTCACGATGGCACTCCCTCGGCGATACCCGCGTCATCGAGCGCCGCGACACCGGGAAGAACCGCTCCCTCCACCATCTCGAGCGTCGCGCCGCCGCCGGTGGAGAGGTGATCGACGCGGTCCTCCAGGCCGAACTGAGCGAGCGCCGCGGCCGAGTCACCGCCGCCCACGACGGTCAGCCCCGATGCGGCGGCGACCGCATTGGCCACCGCCAGCGTGCCCGCCGCGAACGGCTCGAGCTCGAACGCCCCCATCGGGCCATTCCAGAAAACGGTGCCCGCCGCTGCGATCTCCGCGGCGTATGCCGTCGCGGTGCGCGGCCCGATGTCCAGACCCATCCAGCCGTCCGGGACATCGATGCCGTCGAGCTCGCGGTACTCCGCATCGCCGGCCAGCCGGTCGCCGATCACGAGATCGACGGGCAGCGCCAGACGCGCGTGTCCGGGGCGCGCGGCGACCGCCAGCGCCCGCCGCGCATGCTCCACGTCCTCCGCGCCGCACAGCGAGGCGCCCACCGCGTGCCCCTGCGCACACAGGAAGGGGAAGCACATCGCCCCGCCGATGATGATCACGTCGGCCAGCTCGAGGAACCGGTCGATCACAGCGATCTTGTCCGCAACCTTGGCGCCACCGACGATCGCCACCAGTGGATGGGTCGGGTGCTCGAGGATGCCCGTCAGCGTCATCACCTCACGTTCCAGCAGCCGCCCGGCGGCACTCGGCAGCAGATGGGCCACGCCCTCGGTGGAGGCGGCGGCTCTGTGGGCCGTGCCGAACGCATCGTTCACGTAGAGGTCGGCCAGCTCGGCCAGCGAAGCTGCGAATGCCGGGTCGTTGCTCTCCTCGCCGGGCTCGAAGCGGACGTTCTCCAGCATCATGATCTCGCCCGGCAGCAGCGCTTCGGTCATCTCCCTGACCTGCTCCCCGACGACCGCCGGTGCGAGCGCCACGGGGGCACCGATCAGCTCCGACAGCCTGCCCGCGACGGGCGCCAGCGACAGCGCCGGAACCCGTGCCCCCTTGGGACGGCCCAGGTGTGAGATCAGCACGATCCGAGCCCCGCGCGCACGCAACTCGCTGATCGTCGGCAGCGACGCGGCGATCCGTGTCTCGTCGGCCACCTGCGGGCCGCCGTCGGGACCGTCGCTGAGCGGGACGTTGAAATCGACGCGCAGCAGAACCCGCTTTCCCTGGACGTCCAGATCGTCGATGCTCCTCATCGAGACGTTCCCATCGCTTCGTGCTCCTTCACGAGATTTCCCTCCGCTGCCTGAATACCCGAACTGCCGCGTCGGCTATCCCTCACAGGACCCTCTGGACGAGGTCCACGACACGGTTGGAATAGCCCCACTCGTTGTCGTACCAGGAGACAACCTTGGCCATCGTGCCCTGCATCACCGAGGTCAATTTGGCGTCCACGATCGAGGAGTAGGGCGACTGGACGATGTCGCTGGAGACGATCGGGTCCTCGGTGTACTGAAGGATGCCCTTCATCGGGCCATCGGCGGCCGCCTTCAACGCGCCGTTGAGCTCCTCGACGGTGGTCTCGCGGCGACAAACCACCGTCAGATCGACGACCGAGCCGGTCGGCACGGGGGCACGAACGGCGAATCCGTTGAGCTTGCCCTGAAGCTCGGGGATCACCAGGCCGATCGCCTTGGCCGCCCCGGTCGAGGCGGGAATCAGATTGATCGCGGCCGCGCGAGCGCGGCGCAGGTCCTTGTGGGGCATGTCCTGCAGCCGCTGGTCGGCTGTGTAGGCATGGATCGTCGTCATCAGGCCATGCTCGATGCCCACGGTGTCGTTGATCACCTTGGCGATCGGCGCCAGGCAGTTGGTCGTGCACGATGCGTTTGAGATCACATCGTGGCCGGCGGCGTCGTAGACCTCATCGAAGTTGACTCCCAGCACGATCGTCGCGTCGGGGTCGCTGGCCGGGGCTGAGATGACGACCTTCTTGGCGCCGCCCGCGAGGTGCTTGGAAGCACTCTCGCGGTCGGTGAAGAAACCGGTCGACTCGATCACCACGTCGACGCCCAGCTCGCCCCACGGCAGCGCACCGGGGTCGCGCTCGGCCAGCACCTTCAACGGCCTGCCGTCGACGACGATCGTGTCGCCCTCGAGCTTCACCTCTCCCGGATAGGGCCCGAGGATCGAGTCGTACTTGAGCAGGTGGGCGAGCGTCTCGGCGTCGGTCAGGTCGTTGACGGCAACCCACTCGATCTCCTGCCCGGCGGCTCCCGCGGCCATCGCAGCGCGAAAGACGTTGCGGCCGATCCGGCCGAATCCGTTGATGCCGACCCTTACGGGCATTCAAGCCTCCTGAGCGAAAATGAACGATGCCGAAGCCCACGGAGCCGCTGCTCCATCGCCCGGCGAGCCCCGCGGAGGCTATCAGCGGGTGCCCGAGCGGGGTCCCGCGGAAGCCGCGATCAGGAGCGCTGTGGGGCCCTGTCGATGTCGCGGTGTATGACCGCGACATCGAGGTCCGCCCGCGCCGAGTAGCGGGCTCCCAGGCGCTCGGCGATCGCCACCGAGCGATGGCGTCCACCGGTGCAGCCGACGGCCACGACCAGGTGGGCCTTGCCCTCGGCTACGTACTGCGGAAGCAGGAAGTCCATCAGCGGGTCGAGCCGCTCGTAGAGCTCCTCGAGGCGCCCGTCACGGCCCACATACTCAACGACAGCCGGGTCCAGGCCTGTCAGTTCGCGCAGCTCGGGCTCGTAGTGAGGGTTGGGCAGGAAGCGCACGTCGAACACCAGGTCCTCATCACGCGGCGGGCCGTGCTTGAAGCCGAAGCTCATGACCGTCACCGACAGTCGCCCGACGGTCTGGCGCGGCAGCAGCTCCTCGGCGATCTTCGCCCGCAGCATCGATGCCGACATGCCCGTCGTGTCGATCACCAGGTCGGCCCGTCCGCGCAGCGGCTCGAGCAGCTCGCGCTCGGCGGCCACGCCGGCTGCGACGCTTCCCTGCGGCGCCAGCGGGTGGCGCCGGCGGGTCTCCTTGTAGCGCGTCACCAGGGTCTCTTCCTGGGCCTCGAGGAACAGCACGCTGTGTTTCAGTCCCAGCGCGTCCAGGTCGTCCACGACAGCCCGCAACGCCTCGAAATAGGCGCCCCCGCGGACGTCCGAGACGACGGCCGCGCGCTCGACCTTGAAGCCCTTGTGGACGAACAGCTCGACCAGCGAGCGGATCATCTCCGGAGGCAGGTTGTCGACGCAGAAATAGCCCGCGTCCTCGAACACGTTCATCGCCGTGGACTTGCCGGCGCCGGAGAAACCCGTGATCACCACGAGGTCCTCCAGCCGCGACTCGAGGACCGGCTTGACGGACTTGCCGCCGGCGGCTCTGAGCGGACGCAGGGGCCTTATGACCGCCATCTCTCCCCCATTGTGCCCGGTTGGGCGGCGGCGCGGTGAAGATCCCGCTGCGCCCAGGTGCTCAGCCGGCCCGGTGCAGGGCTTCGTGGAGGTCCCGGCCGACCTTGGCCGGCAGGCCGGGAACCCGCTGCAGTTCCTCGCGGCTGGCGGCCACGACCGCGTCCGGTGAGCCGAAATGGGCCAGCAGGGCGCGCTTGCGGGAGGGGCCGACGCCCGGGAGCTCGTCCAGCAGGGACGTCGTCATGGCTTTGTCCCGCCTCGTCCTGTGGTGGGTGATCGCGAAGCGATGCGCCTCGTCACGTACCCGCTGCAGCAGCTGAAGCTCGGGCGTCGAATGATCGAGCACCAGCGGGCTGCGCCGACCCGGCTGGAAGACCTCCTCGATGCGCTTGGCCAACGAGATGACCGCGACGCCCCGTTCGCGGAATCCCTTCAGCGGAGCCATTCCGGCGGCCAGCTGGCCCTTGCCACCGTCGATCACGACGACGTTGGGCAGGGCCGCGAAACTCGGGTCATAGGCCGGGTCATGCGGTGAGATGTCGGCCTGGCGTTCCCACTGCGCGAAACGTCGGCCCAGCACCTCAGCCATCGAGGCGAAGTCGTCCGGGGCTCCCTCGGTGGTGCGGATCTTGAACCGCCGGTAGTCGGACTTCTTCGGTGCTCCCCCCTCGAACACCACCATCGAGGCCACCGTGTGCGTGCCGCCGAGGTTGGAGATGTCAAAGCACTCGATCCGGATCGGCGGTACATCCAGGCCCAGCGCCGACTGGAGCCCCTCCAGGGCCTGGACCCGGCCCTCCCGACGACGCTCGCTGCGCAGCTTGTCCTGATCAAGCGCCAGGCGGGCGTTGCGGTCGGCCAGCTCGAGGATCCGCCGCTTCTCGCCCCGCTCAGCGGCGCGGAGCTCGACGGGCCCGTCGCGACGCGCCGCCAGAGCATCGCTCAGAGCAGGGCGCTCCCCCACCTCCTGTTGAAGCACCAGCAGCGCCGGAATCGAGATCTGCCCGTCGTAGTACTGGAGCATGAACTCCTCCGCCACCTCGCCCAGGTCGCGCTCGGTCTCGTTGGAGAGATAGAACGACTGCCGGTCGGAGAGCACCCCGTCGCGAACCTGGAAGACCTGGGCGTTGGCCTCGCGGCCGTCGAGGGCCACCGCGACCGCATCGAAGGTCCCCATCGAGTCGCCGGTCACCCGGCGGCGCTCGAGCAGCGAGCGAACGGCCTGAAGGCGGTTGCGCTCGAGCGTCGCCTGCTCGAACTCCTCGGCCGCGGCGGCATCGCGCATGCGCTGCTCGATGTCGCGCTCGATCGCCGCGAAGCGCCCTGACAGGAAATCAATCACACCGTCGATGCTCGCCCGGTACTCCTCTCGCGTGACATAGCCCACGCACGGGGCCCCGCAGCGCTTGATGTAGTAGTCCAGGCATGGATTGCCGCTGCGCCGGCCCGGCTCGGCCCCGGTGCAGGAGCGGAACATGAACACCTTGGCCAGAACCTCGAGTGTCGAGCGCACCCGTTTGGCGTTTGAGTAGGGCCCGAAGTAGGCACGCCCTGAGCGGTGGCGCTCGCGGGTGAAATAGACCCGGGGATAGTCCTCGTCCAGCGAGATGGCGATGAACGGGTAGGACTTGTCGTCGCGCAGGCGGATGTTGAAACGCGGGCGGTACTGCTTGATGAAGCTCTGCTCGGCCAGCAGCGCCTCCGCCTCGCTCGCCACAACGACGCACTCGACGTGGGCCACCGACGCGACCATCTCGGCGTGGCCCGGGCTGCTCGGCACCTGGGCCTTCGAGAAATGCGACGCCACCCGCTTGCGCACGGACTTCGCCTTGCCGACGTAGATGACCTTGCCGCGCTCGTCGCGGAACAGGTATACGCCGGGCTGATCGGGCAGTGCCCGACGCTGCTCGCGCAGCCCGGTCTCGGTGCTCTGTTCAGAGCCGTCTGTCTCCGTAGCGGCCATTCCCTCGAGGATAGGGGCCGGCCCCGGGCCGCTCCCCCGGCCGCTCAGGAGTAGCTGCGGGAGTGGCGGTAGACCTCCATCAGGGCGTAAACCGCCAACCCCACCAGCACGAACCAGGCGACCACGCCCAGACCCGTCTCCCACATTCGTGTGCGCGACATGTAACAGAAGACCGCCACTCCCAGCCCGCCATAGAGCAGGCCGCGGTGGCGGTCCCCCAGGGCCATCAGCCGGAACTGGTTTTCGCGATACAGCCGCAGGCCCAGAAAGGCGATCCCCAGACCGAACAGCACCCACAGCGTTGCTTCCACGCCGTTGGCCACGTTCCCGCCGCCCGGCACGTAGTAGACGGCAACCGCGATCGCGATCACGATGGCGATGTTGCGGGCCGTCCTGTAGCGCTCCATGCCCCGAGTTTAGGGCAGGCGGGTCAGTCGATCAGCTCGCCGAGCGTCGCGTAGGCCGCCTCGACTGCGCGCTTTGCCGCCGTGTGGCGAGCCTCCGACTTGGCGGCCTCGTAGCGGCTCGCCCACGCTTCCGGATCGGCCAGCTCGACTTCGAGCTCGACCAGGGCGGCCTCGGCGGCCTCGACCGCGCGTTCGGCCTTCTCCTGCGCGCTGAGCCGGTTCTTCGAGGGGCCCTTCGGCTTTTTCGCAGCGACGGCCACCGCACCCGCCTCCCGCCCACCAGCGGGCGCGCCGTTGGCGGCACCCGTGACCTGCGCCGGGGCCAGCGGCGCGACGGACGCGCTGCGGTGGCGCTCGGGGCCCTCGGCGGCCCGCTCCTCGCGCACCCGGACGTACTCGGGCCAGCCGCCCTCGTAGCTGCGCAGGGCTCGATCCTCAACGGCGATCGTCCGCGTGCCCACGGCGTCCAGCAGGGCGCGGTCGTGTGAGACGAGCAGCACCGCCCCGCCGAAGCCCCGCAGGGCATCCTCGAGGGCCTCTCGGCTCTCGATGTCCAGGTGGTTCGTGGGCTCGTCGAGGATCAGCACATTCGGCGGGTCGCGGTCGGAACCGACCAGGACCGCCAGTGAGAGGCGACGGCGCTCGCCACCGGAAAGGCCGCGCAGGGGTTTTTCAACCTCCTCGCCCGAGAACAGGAAACGGCCCAGCAGTGCGCGGGCGCGGTTCGGGCTCAGGCCGGTCGCTCGCTGAGCGGCGTCGAGCACGCTCTGCTCCGGGTGCCCACCGGCCCCGAGCTCGTCGGCGTGCTGGGAGAGGTAGCCGATGCGGACGTTGTGACCGATGCTCAGCTTCCCCCCGGCAAGCTCGTGGCGGGCGGCGAGCGTCTCGATCAGCGTGGTCTTGCCGGTCCCGTTGGGCCCGACCAGCGATACATGCTCGCCGCGCTCCAGCCATAGTTCGGCGTGTTCGAGCAGCACGACCGGATTCGCCGGGTCGCCAACCTGCACCCTGCCGTCGAGCAGCTCGAAGATCACCCTGCCGGAGCGCTGCGGGGCGGAGAACGCGAACTCCAGGCTCCGGGAGTCCTTCGGGTCGCGCTCCAGCCGGTCGATCTTGGCAAGTTTCTTGACCCGCGACTGAGCCTGTTTGGCCTTGCTGGCCTTGTAGCGGAAACGCTCGATGAACCGCTCCATGCGCTCGATCTCGGCCTGCTGGGCCTCGATTGCCCGGCCCAGAGCCAGCTCGCGGGCGGCCTGCTCGCGGCGCCACTGATGCCAGGTCCCGGCGAAGAAGCGCGAGCGCGCCGGCTGCGAGCCATAGAGCTCGAGCACGGCGGTGCCGACCGCCTCCAGGAACCAGCGGTCGTGCGCCACCAGCACGACAGCGGCATCGAGGCCGGTGAGGGTTTGCTCGAGCCACTCCAGGGACTCGATGTCAAGGTGGTTCGTGGGCTCGTCCAGCAGCAGCACGTCGGCGCCTGTCGCCAGCGCCCGGGCCAGCGAGGCCCGCGTCAGCTGCCCCCCGGAGAAGGTGTCCAGGCTCCGGTCGAGGTCCTGATCGCGGAAGCCCAGGCCGTGCGCCATCGCCTCCGCCCTGGAGCGCCACAGATAACCTCCCCGCGCCTCGAGGCGTCCCTGCGCCTCTGAGTAGCGCGACAGCGTCGCCTCGTCGGAGTCGCCCCCCGCCATCCTGGCCTCGAGGGCGGCCAGCTCGGCCTCGATCGCCAGCTCTTCCGCACAGCCCGAGAGCAGGTAATCGCGCAGGGCCATGTCCCGCTCCCGCGGTGGGCGCTGGTCGTGCAGGGCGATCCTCACACCCTTGGCGATGGTCAGCTCGCCGCGATCGATGGAGGTCTCGCCGGCGAGCATCCGCAGCAGCGTCGTCTTGCCGGCGCCGTTGCGCCCGGCGACGGTCAGCCGTTCGCGGCGCTCGAGTTTGAACGAGACGCCCTGGAGCAGGGGTTCGCCGGCGATGTCCTTGTGCAGGTCGGAGGCGATCAGGAGAGCCATGGGGTGCTGATGGTAGGGACCTGTTCCGGGCGTGCCTGGGGTAGGATCTGCCCCGATGCGCAAACGCCTCTACACGGCAGCCCTCTCCTACGCCACGCTCGCGGCGCTCCTGCTGGCGCCCGCCGCGCAGGCCACGAACAACGACGGACGGGGCTGGTATGGCGCGACCAACGACAAGGTCGTCACCAACTGGGGGCTGGCGCTCGTCATCTTCTTCCCGCTGTTCGTGTTCACGATGAGCATGATCCAGCGCAAGCTGGAGAAGCGCAAGGAAGCCCGCAAAGCCGCACACTCCTCGCAGCTGGGCGACGCCCACTGGCGAGGCGGCTGGTAGACGGAGAAACCGTGGCAGCACCGGAGGCCAGCGGGCAGCCTGAGGCTGTGCGCTACGAACGCCACGGCGCAGCTGCCGTCGTCACGATCGACCGCCAGGAGCGACGCAACGCCGTCGACGGTCCGACCGCGGCGGCGCTGCACGAGGCCTACCTGCGCTTCGAGGCGGACGACGACGCCCGGGTCATGGTCCTGACCGGGGCCGGCGGGATCTCCTTCTGTGCCGGAGCCGATCTGAAGGCCACCGCGACGATGGCGCCGCGGCTGATGAGCGAAGAGGGCCCAATGGGCTTCACCCGGCTGACCCCGTCCAAGCCGACGATCGCCGCGATCTCCGGCTTCTGCCTGGCGGGAGGACTGGAGCTCGCCCTGTGGTGCGATTTGCGGATCGTCACCGAGGACTCCAGGCTCGGCTACCCCGAGCGCCGCTGGGGTGTTCCCCTGATCGACGGCGGCACCCAGCGCCTGCCCAGAATTGTCGGTCTCGGCAGGGCCCTCGATCTGATCCTGACGGGCCGCATCATCGATGCCGCCGAGGCCCGGGAGATGGGCCTGGTGACGGAGCTGGTCGGGGCGGGCAGGCATCTCGAACGGGCCCTGGAGCTCGCCGAGGGCCTGGCCCGGTTTCCGCAGCGCACGATGCTGGCCGACCGGCGCGCGGCGATCGAGGGCTTCGGTTTGCCGCTCTCGGAGGCGCTCGCGCTCGAGGCAGCCGCCGGACCGGACGTGTTCGAGGACGGAGCCCGAGGCGCCGAACGCTTCGCGGCCGGCGAGGGCCGAGGCGGCGCGGGCGCGGGAGTCTGAAGAGCGGTATCTACACGGGCGGGCTGATGGCAGGTAGGCTCTGGCGGCGATGGCCTACTTCGTAACAGGAGCCACCGGATTCATTGGTCGGCGGCTAATAGAGGGGCTGCTGGCGAACCGCCAGGGCAACATCTACGTGCTGGTACGCGAGACCTCGAAAGGTCGGCTCGACGACCTGATCGAGCGCTGGGCGAGCATCGCGGGCCCGAAGGCCGGCGAGCGAATCGTGCCCGTCGTCGGCGACCTGCGCCGGCCGCTGCTGGGTGTCGAGGCCGAACAGCTGGCTGACCTGCGCGGCAAGATCGATCACTTCTTCCACCTGGCTGCCGTCTATGACATGACCGCGCCGGCCGAGCGCAACACCGCCGTCAACGTCGGCGGGACCACGCACGCCGTGGAACTGGCACGTGCGGTTGACGCAAAGCACCTCCACCACGTCTCATCGATCGCCGTCGCCGGACAGTACGTCGGCATCTTCGACGAGTCGATGTTCGACGAGGGCCAGCGGCTGCCCTCGCCCTATCACCGCACCAAGTTCGAGTCCGAGCGGATCGTCCGCGAGCAGGAATACGTGCCCTGGCGGGTATACCGGCCGGGCATCGTGGTCGGCGACTCCAAGACCGGCGAGATGGACAAGATCGACGGCCCGTACTACTTCTTCAAGGCGATCCAGCGGATGCGCCATCTGCTCCCGGGCTGGGTGCCGCTGGTCGGCCTTGACCTGGGCTACACGAACATCGTCCCCGTCGACTGGGTCGCCAGGGCGCTCGAGCACATCGCCCACGAGCCCGACCTGGACGGCCGGGCCTTCCACCTGACCGACCCCCGCCCACAGCGGGTCGACGACATGATCAACGAACTGGCCGTCGCGGCCCACGCCCCGCGTTTCGCGGTGTCGATCGACAAACGACTGATCGACCCGCTGCCGAAGTGGCCCCTGGCCCTGGCCGGCGCGCTGCCGCCGTTCAAGCAGGCTTCGAACCTCGCTCTGCGTGAGCTTGGGATCCCCAAGGAGGTCCTCAGCCACATGGAGCTGGTGCCGCGCTTCGACACGCACGAGGCCGCCAAGGCACTGGCCGGCTCTGCGCTCGAGCAGCCGCCGCCGCTGCACGACTACGTGGCCCGGCTGTGGGACTACTGGGAGCGCGAGATGGAGCCGGACGTCGGGCGGGGACGCTCGCTCAAGGATGCCCTGGGCGGGCGCCACGTGATGATCACGGGCGCCTCATCGGGCATCGGCCGCTCGGCCGCCCTGAAGGTCGCGGCGGCCGGCGGGGTCCCGCTGCTGGTGGCCCGCAACGTCGAGCAGCTCGAGGAAGTCCGCGCCGAGATCGTCGCCGCCGGCGGAACGGCCTACGTATACGCGGCCGACATCTCCGACATGGAGTCGGTCGAAGGGCTGATCGACCGGGTCCTCGCCGATCACCGCAACGTGGACATGCTGGTCAATAACGCCGGACGCTCGATCCGCCGCTCGATCGCGCTCAGCTACGACCGCTTCCACGACTTCGAACGGACGATCCAGCTCAACTACTTCGGTGCGATCAAGCTGATCATCGGCCTGCTGCCGCACATGCGCGAACGCGGCTCGGGGCACATCGTGAACGTCTCCTCGATCGGCGTCCAGACCAACCCGCCGCGCTTCTCGGCCTATGTCGCCTCGAAGGCGGCCCTGGACGCGTTCACCCGCGTCGTGGCCTCCGAGACGATCGGCGACGGCGTCACGTTCACGACGATCCACATGCCCCTGGTGCGCACGCCGATGATCGCGCCGACGAAAATGTATGACGCCTTCCCCACGCTCAGCCCCGAGGAGGCGGCCGACATGATCACCGAGGCGCTGCGCGGCCGGCCGAAGGAGATGGGCACGCGGATCGGCAAGTTCGGCGAAGTCGCCTATTCGCTGTCCCCCTCGATGGTCGACCGCCTGCTGCACCTGGCCTACCGGGTGTTCCCGGACTCGCAGGCTGCCAAAGGGCAGAAAAACGTAGAGGAGCACGTCTCCTTCGAGCAGATCGCCATGGCCACCCTGACGCGGGGCGTGCACTGGTAGCAGCCCGGGGGCCCGGCCCCCGACGCCGGCCTGAGATGATCGGGCTGTGAACGAGTCTCCGATAGCCATCGAGGTCACCGCGCTGCGCAAGCGCTACGGCGACTACGAGGCCGTCCGCGGGATCGACATCTCGGTTCACCGCGGCGAGGTCTTCGGCCTGCTCGGCCCGAACGGCGCCGGCAAGACCACGACGGTGGAGATCCTGGAGGGCTACCGCTCGCGAACAGATGGGCACGTGTCGGTGCTCGGCCATGATCCCGCGGAGCGCTCGATCGAGCTGCGCCGCCAGATCGGGATCGTGCTGCAGTCCGGCGGGATCTACAGCCATGTGACGCCGCGCGAGGCCCTGGCCCACTGGGCCGGCTTCTACCCCCACCCGCGACAGGTCGATGAGGTCCTCGAGCTGGTCGGCCTGGTGGCGAGCGCCGATGTGCGCAGCCGCAAGCTCTCAGGCGGGCAGCTGCGGCGCCTGGACTTCGCGCTCGCGCTGGTCGGGGATCCCGAGCTGATCTTCCTCGACGAGCCGACGACCGGCTTCGACCCGGAGGCCCGGAGGAACGCCTGGGAGACGATCCGCTCGCTGCGCGCCCTGGGGAAGACCGTGCTGCTGACGACCCACTATCTCGAGGAGGCTCAGGTCCTGGCCGACCGCGTCGCGATCGTCAAGGACGGGCGGATCCTGGCGATCGGGGCACCGCGCGAGCTTGGCGTCGGCTCGGGCGCAGAGGGCAACCGTTACAACGTGGCCTACCGCGGCCCCCACGGCGGCCTGATCGAGCAGCAGACCGACGACCCGACCCGGCTGCTGCACGAACTCACGGCGCAGGCGCTCGAGGAGGGCCGGGTGCTCGAGGATCTCTCAGTCGCCCGCCCCACCCTCGAGGACGTATATCTGGAGCTGACGGCCGATGCCTGAGACGCTGATCCTCGGCTGGCGCCAATATCGCCTGGAGCGCCGGATGTTCTGGCGCAACCCCAGTGCTGCCTTCTTCAACTTCGTCCTGCCGCTCCTGTTCCTGGCGGCCGGCGGGATCCTGCTGAGCGGCAACCAGAGCGACCTCAACCATCTGGTCCCGGCGATCGCGGGCATGAGCGTGATGTCGACGACCTTCACGGCGCTGGCATACAACATCGTCTTCCTGCGCGAGCGCGGTGTCCTGAAGCGGATCCGGGGCACGCCGCTGCCGACCTTCTCCTACTTCACCGGCGTGGCGGCAAACGCCGTCACCAACACCACGCTGCAGATCGCGATCGTGATCCTGGCCGGCAAGGCCATCTTCGGCATCGGCTGGCCGCTGCACTGGATCGAGCTGATTGTGTTCGTGGTCGCAGGGGTCGTGAGCCTGGCCGCCCTGGGCATCGCGTTCGCCCACGTGATCCCGAACTTCGAGTCGACGGCCGCCTATGTGAACGCGGTCTTCCTGCCCGTCGTGTTCGTCTCGTTCTACGTGTTCGACTCTTCCAGCGCACCCGCCTTCCTTCGCACGATCGCTGATGCCCTGCCGCTGAAGCCGCTGATCGAAGGGCTCTATGGGGCGATGGTCAGCGGCGCAACCCTGGCCGACAACCTCGATGCGCTCGCCGTGATCGCGCTGTGGGGGGTTCTCGGCATATATCTGGCTGTGCGGGGCTTCTCCTGGGAGCGTTCCAGCCGATGACGAGGAGAGCCGAACGATGAGAGAGCTTGCGCCGGGCCTGCAGATGCTTGATGGCAGGCCGCCGAACTCGATCAACGTGTACCTCATCGAGGACGTGTTGATCGACGCGGCCACGCGCCAGGCCGGGAAGCGAATCCTGAGCCAGCTGGCCGGTCTGAGGCTGAGGGCCCACGCCCTCACCCATGCCCACTCCGATCATCAGGGCTGCAGCCACCTGGTCTGCGAGCGCTTCGGCATCCCGCTGCTGTGCGGGGAGGGTGACGTTTACGCGATGGAGACGGCCGGGGAGATCTCGCGGCGCCAGGCCCCCGGGTTGGTCAACCGGCTGCAGAAGCGCTTCTGGGTCGGTCCGCCGCATCCCGTCGATCGGGCGCTCGTCGAGGGCGATGAGCTGGCTGGCTTCACCGTCCTTGAGACGCCCGGACATTCCGCGGGCCACGTCGCATATTGGCGTGAATCCGACCGCGTCATGATCATGGGCGACGTGCTCAACAACGTCAACGTCCGCACCGGCCTTCCCGGTCTGCACGAGCCTCTCAGGGCCTTCACCCCGGACCCCGCCCGCAACCGCGAGTCGGCCCGTCGCCTGGCGGCGCTCAGGCCCGCACTCGCCGTTTTTGGTCATGGCGCCCCGCTGCGCGATCCCGGCAGGCTGGCCGACTTCGTCGATCGCATGCCCGGGGACTGACGCCGTGAGCGAGAGCATCTTCGTCGAGGATCACGGCCGTTTCATGCCGACCGGGCTGGCCCGCGGGCCGTGGGATCCGAACGCGCTGCACGGCGGGGCGCCGGCGGCCCTCCTGGCCGATGCCTTCGAGCGCCACGAGCCCTCCGACGAGACCGAGATCGCAAGGCTCGGATTCGAGTTCCTCAGGCCGATCCCGTTTGCGCCGCTGAGCGTCGCCGTGAGCACCGTCAGGGCCGGACGGCGTGTGCAGGAGCTCGCCGCGGAGCTCCACGCCGACACCGGCGCGGGCCAGAGCCTGCTGATCTGCCGGGCGACGGCCCTTCGGGTCGCGAGGCTGCCGGAGCAGCTCCCCGAGCTGCCCGCCGGCTCGACGCCCGAGTCGACGATGCCCGGACCGCAGGGCGGGGAGCCGAGCCGCTTCTCGCTGAACGACTCGCCGGAGGAGAGCTTTGCAGCCAGCGCGATGGAGATGCGCTGGCTCAGCGATGCCGCTGCGCTCGGGCCGGGGAGAGTCTGGATGCGAATGCGCCATCCGATCCTCCCGGGCCGGCCGGCCTCGCCACTCGCACGCCTGGCCGGGACCGCCGATTTCGGCAACGGGGTCGGCGCCGCCCTGGCGTTCGCCGACTATGTGTTCGTCAACGCCGACCTGACCATCCACCTCCACCGCCGCCCCCGGGGAGAGTGGATCGGGACAGACGCACGGACGCTGCTGCAGGGAGGCGAGATGGGGCTCGCCGAGAGCGTCCTGCACGACCAGGCCGGTCCGGTCGGACGAGCCTTTCAGACGATCCTTGTAAGCGCCCGCTGAGGCTGTCCCCCGCGGGGGACCTCTCAGGCGGCGAAGAACACGATCCCGATGACCGCGTAGAGGGCCAGCAGCTGCAGGCCCTCGAACCAGGTCGACTCGCCGCCGGAGACGACCGCGCTTGCGGCCAGGCCCGCGGCGATCAGCGCCGCCAGCTCATAGCCGTTGAAGATGATCCCCATCGGCGCGGGGCCGACGAAGAAGGACAGCAGCACCAGCAGCGGAGCGACGAACAGGCCGATCTGCGTCGATGAGCCCATCGCGATGTTGATCGACAGCTCGATTTTGTCGCGCACCGCCACGACCACCGCCACGTAGTGCTCGGCTGCGTTGCCGACGATCGCCACGACAAAGGCCCCCATGAAGAACTGCGACAGGCCGACGTCGCTGGCGGCCTGCTCGATCGATCCGACCAGCACGTCGCTCATTCCCGCCACCACGGCGGCTGCGGCGGCCAGGGTCAGGGTGGAGCGTCGGATCGACCAGGTCGCGGCTCCGGGCTCCTTTGTCTCAGCCGGGTTGAACAGGTCGCGGTGGGTTCTCAGTGAGAACAGCAACCCGGCGCCGTAGGTGAGGATCAGGACCACCGCGACGGCAATCGAGACGCCTTCGACATCCGAGCCGACCCGCACCCGCACGGTGTTCGGCCCGGGCAGGGCGACGTGGTGGGCAAGCTCGAGGATCGACGGGAACGACAGCGCGAGGACCGTCAGCAGCAGCATCCCCGCCTGGGCTCTGGCCGCCGTGCCCCTGAAGCGCTGGCTGGTGCGGTTCCACCCGCCCGCAAACATCGAGGCGCCGAGGACCAGCAGCGCGTTGCCGATGATCGAGCCGACCAGGGACGCCTTGACGACCTCGTGCAGACCGTCGGCCAGCGCGAAGATCGCGATGATCAGCTCCGGCGCGTTGCCGAACGTGACGTTGACCAGGCCGCCGATGCCCGGACCGGTGCGTGCTGCCAGTTCCTCGGTGGCCTCGCCCATCTCGGCGGCAGCGGGGATCACGGCCAGCGCCGACGCGGCGAACACCAGCGGAGGGTCGGCCCCGGCGAGATCGAGAATCACGGCGACGGGGACCAGCGCGTAGAGGGCTTTCAGGGGCCGCATCCGGCCAAGGCTATGGCGCGGCCGGGACGGCCTGGGCCAATCGGATCAGGCGCCGGCAGCGTCCAGGGCCGCCAGCTCCTGTGCCGAGAGCTCGATCTCCGCGCAGGCGACGAGCTCGGCCAGCTGGTCCGCCGAGGTTGCGCTCGCGATCGGCGCGAGCACCGTCGGCTGGGCAAGCAGCCAGGCCAGGGAGACCGTCGCCGGCGATGAGCCGTGTGCGGCCGCGACCGTGTCGAGCACGTCGAGCAGTGCGAAGCCGTGGTCGTTCATATATGAGTCGCGCACACCGGCGGCACGTTGGCTTGCGACCTCGGCGCCGTCGCGGCGGTACTTGCCCGTGAGGAACCCTCGGGCCAGAGCGAAATAGGGGATACACGCCAGACCGTGGCGGGCTGCCAGGTCCATCAGCTCGCCCTCGTACTCGCCGCGCTCCAGCAGGTTGTATTCCGGCTGCAGCGCCACGAACGAGGCAAGCCCGTCGCGGCCGCCCAGAGCGAGCGCCTCCTCGAGTCGGGCGGCGCTGTAGTTCGATGCCGCAGCGTGGGCGATCAGGCCATCGGAGATCAGCTCGCCGAAGGCCCCGAGGGTCTCCTCGAGCGGCGTGCCCGGATCGTCCTCATGGGCGTAGTAGAGGTCGATCCTCTCGATCCCCAGGCGCCCCAGCGAAGCCTCGGCGGCGCGTCTGACCGTCTCCGCGGAGAGGCCTTCGAAGCCCGCCGCTTTGCCGACCTTGGTCGCGATCACGATCTCCTCGCGGTTGCCGCGGGAGGCCATCCAGCGGCCGATGATCAGCTCGGATATTCCTGATCCGCCCTCGCTCCACTGGGAGTACACGTCCGCCGTGTCGATGAAGTTCCCACCGGCAGCCCGGAAGGCATCGAGCACCTCGAATGAGGCCTCCTGATCGATCGTCCAGCCGAAGACGTTTCCTCCGAGACAGAGCGGAAACACATCGAGATCTGTCTCACCGAGGCGGGCCATGCTCAGAGGCTACCCGGCCCGCTGCTCCTCACACTTCCCGGGAGTGGAGAGTTAAGCCTCTCTTCCCAAGAATTAAGCCTCTCTTGATGCGCGGGGTCCACGGTGTTCGGTGAGGAGGCGATTCCCCATAGGAAGGAGAGCTCCATGGCAAGAATCATCGTCACCGCGGAGGACCTCGGCAGCCCAGGTCCCCTCCGGGCCGCCGGCAGGTCGGTTCTGCTCGACGAGCAGGTCAGCTCGATTCATCTCTGCGACGAGCACGCCGCAGAGCAGCTGATCGAACGACTCGCCTGGGCGGTAACCGACGCCGAGGACGCCGAGCGCCGAACCCGCCCGGCGGCCGTCCGCTGATCTCAGTGCTCGATCCCTCAGATCGCTGAGCTCAGAACGGCAGCCCCTGCAGGTCGGTCCGGCCCGAAGGCCAGTCGGGCCGGCCGTGCAGGGCGATCCACATGGAGACCATCGGCATCTCGATTCGTCCCGAGGCCTGCTCGGCCCAGACGGGACCGGGGATCTCGGTGAAGCCCATGCTCCCGTAGACCGGCGCCAGTCGGGGCAGGCAGAAGAGCATCGCCCGTTCGGGCCCGGCGCTGGAGGCCGACTCGAGCAGTGCAGCCATGATCCTGCGCATCAGTCCGCGGCCGCGGTCTGCCCGGCTCACGAACACGCCGCCGATCCCGACGACCTCGAACGGCGGCGCTCCCTCCACCGAGATCTCGGCGAGCACCGTCTCGGCCACAGCCAGCAGGCGTCCGCCGGGCTCGCGGAGGCCGAGGTGACGCTCCTTCTCCCGCCACTCGAGCGATTCTGGTGGACCCCCGCCCCAGGCTCCGGGCTCCTCGGCTCCCAGCTCGATCCACTGCTGTTCGCTGACCCTGTCCAGCTCGAGGACTTCCATGGTCTGACCGTAGCGATCATGGCGCGATCCCGGTGGGTCCGATTACGCCGGCCCCAGCGGGGTAGATGAGGTGTATGACACTGACAGTTGCAATCATCGTTCTCGTTCTACTGGCCCTCGGTCTGCTGGGTCTGCTCACCGGCATGATGAGCTGGCCTCGCAATCTGACGCCGCACAGGTCCCGTGGCGGCAGGCCCGCCGCGCGCATGCGCTTTCGACGCTCGCGCGATCAGCGTCTTTAGCGACGCCGGCCAGAGGCGAAGCTCTGGATCGGCGGGGCGACCGCGCGAATGCTCGAGACGATCTCCGCCCCGGCGGAATCCTCGCTGGGCGCCGTCTCGTTGCGGGCCGGCAGACGGCTGACCGTTCCGCGATCGCCTGACGGCTCCTCCAGGCCGGCATCGAGGAAGCGTTCGAGCGGCTGGAGCTCTGCCACGATCAGATTGATGACCGGTCGGATCAGCTCCCCGTCGGCCTCGCGCTGAGCCCCATCTCGGGGAATCTCCCCGATCCTCCAGACGGTTCTCGCAGCCTGCTCCTGGGTGCGCTCGAGTCGTCCCCGAGCGAGCAGCAGGGGCTCTGACCGGGCCAGGTGGCGATGACGCTCATAGACGGCCTTGGGGACGATCAGGTTGACGGTCCCGAACTCGTCCTCGAAGAGCAGGAACATCGTCCCGCCGGCCGTCCCCGGTCGCTGCCTGGCTATCACCAGCCCCGCCAGGGCCACCTCGCAGCCACTCGGCAGGCGGGTGAGCTGGGCGCTGGTGGCAAGCTTTGAAACCGTCAGGCGCTCGCGCAGGATGGCCATCGCGTGATCGCCGATCGTCACCCCGCTGGTGGAGTAGTCGGCGATCAGCTTCTGCCAGCGCCCCAGCCGACGCAGCCCGGGTGTCTCCCCGAGCTCCAGGGGCAGCGCCAGCTGTGTGCTCGCGGCCGTGGGGTGCTCGCCGCGGACGCCCTCCATCGCGAGCGCCGGGGCGGCCAGCCCCAGCTGCCAGAGCGCCGAGCGCCGATCCTCCCTTCCCGCACGATCCAGCAGCCCGTCGCAGGCGCCCGACCAGGCCAGCTGTTCGAGGGTCACCCTGCGCACACCCGAGCGCCCGGCCAGCTCGCCCAGGCTTCCGTAGGGGCCGCCACGCCGGCGCTCGGCCACCAGGCCGGCCATCTCGGAGGCGGTCGCACCCTTGACGTAGCCGAGCCCCAGACGCACCGCTCCTCCCTTTGCGGAGTGCTGCACGGTGCACTCCACGTCGGAGCCGTTGACATCCAGGCCCAGCACCTCGATGCCTCGGTTCTGGGCCTCATGGATCAGGCTGTCGGGCGCATAGAAGCCCATCGGCTGCTCGTTCAGCAGCGCACATAGGAACTCTGGCCCGTAGTGCACCCGCAGCCAGGTCGACTGGTAAGCCAGCAGCCCGAAGGCCGCGCTGTGAGCCTTGGGAAAACCGAACCCGGCGAAGCCGACGACCATCCCCCACACCCGCTCGGCCGTCTGCAGGCTCGCTCCGCAGTGACGCCCGGCTCCCTCCAGGAAACGTTCGTGATGAACCTGAAGCTGCTCGGCTGCGCGCTTGCGGCTCATCGCCCGCCGCAGCCCATCGGCCTCTCCCGGCGTGTAGCCGGCGAAGGCTTCGGCCACCTGCATGACCTGATCCTGGAAGATGATCGTGCCGAGCGTCTCTGACAGCACCGACTCCAGGGCCGGATGCTCGTAGGGGATCTCATATGAAGGGTCCTCGCGCAGGCGCTGGAGACGTTCGATGTAGGGGTTGATCGCCCCACCCTGGATCGGGCCTGGTCGCACGATCGCCACCTGGATCGTCAGGTCGTCCAGGTTCCTCGGCCGGGTCCGCAGGAGCGACTGCATCTGGGCCCGGCTCTCCACCTGGAAGACACCCACGGTGTCGGCCGCCCGGATCGCCCGGAAGGTCTCAGGGTCGTCGAAGGGGATCCGGGAGAGGTCGATCCGCTCGCCCCGGCCACGATCGATCTCCTCCACGCAGCGCTCGACGGCGGACAGCATCCCCAGCCCCAGCAGGTCGATCTTCAGGAAGCCCGCATCCGCGCAGGAGTCCTTGTCCCAGTGGACCATCTGGCGGCCCTCCATGGCTGCCGGCACCACCGGACAGCAGTCGATCAGCGGCCTGGTCGCGATGATCATCCCGCCCGAGTGCTGGGAGAGATGGCGCGGCAGCCCCTGGGCCTGCTCCACCAGCCGGCCCAGCCAGCCCCAGCGACCCGAGGGCTCCGAGCTCCTGGAGGGCAAGCCCTCGGGCCGCATGCGACCTTCCCCCAGGGCCGTGTCGATGTCGTGCTCCGCCGTCGAGCCATAGTGATCGGCACCCCGGGCCAGCCGCTCGATCTCTCCGGCCGGCAGTCCCAGGACCTTCCCCAGCTCGCGGATCGCGCCCCGCGCCCGAAAGGTCGGGAAGGCCGCCACCAGAGCCGCCCTGTCACGGCCGAAGCGCTCGTGCACACGGGGAATCAGCCGCTCACGGATATCCCGGGGAAAGTCCAGGTCGATGTCCGGCAGCCCCGTCAGCTCCTCGTGCAGGAAGCGCCCCAGTGCCAGCCGGTTGGCCAGCGGATCGATATGGGAGAGGCCCGTCAGGTAGCAGACCAGCGAGGAGACCGATGAGCCCCGGCCGCGGCCCGGCGCCAGCAGCGCACGCACCGAGTCCGGTCCCCGGACCTCGATGGCCACCTCGCGGGAGAGCTCGAGCATCTCGTGATGCAGCAGGAAGAATCCCGCCAGGCCGAGCCGGCCGATGACCCCCAGCTCCTCCTCGAGCCGCTCGATCGCCTCCCGATGCGACGACTGGATCTCCGCCGGAGCCCCGGGGCCATAGCGCTCCTCCAGGCGTCCCCGACACAGCTCGGCCAGCTTTCGCGGGGCGTCCAGCTCCTCGGCGCCCGGATAGCGGTAGCCGAGGTCCTTGCTCAGGTCGAACTGCAGCCGCTCGGCCAGCCGGAGGGTCTCCCTGACCGCCTCGGGATGATCGGCGAAGCGCCCCGCCATCGCCCGAGGGGTGCTCATCACATGGCTGGCGTTGCCACGACGCAGCGGCTCGGAGGCATCCAGGGTGCTGTGATGGCGCAGCGCCACGAATGCGTCCTGCAGCTCCGCCCTGGAGGAGTCGTGAGCGTGGACGTTTCCCGTCGCCACACACCTCAGACCCGAGCGGCGGGCCAGCTCCGCGAAGGCCCGGTTGCGGGCCCTGTCATGGCGGGCATATGGGCGCTGCAGCTCGACGTAGAGGGCCTCCGCGGAGAAGCCCTCCCGCAGCCGGCGGATCGTTGCCTGCCCCTGCTCGCCGCCGATCGCCGAGCGTTCCGCGCAGCCGGTCAGGCAGATGAGACCCTCGGCATGCTCCAGCACGGCCTCGAGCTCCAGCGACGGCTCGCCCCTCACGCGCCGGGCCGACCCCTCGCGGGTGTGGGCATGGGCGAGTGTCAGGATCCGGCAGAGGTTGCTCCAGCCCTGCTCATCTGCGACCAGCAGGGTGATGTGCCTGGTCGCTCCAGGCGGCTCGAGCATCACGTCCAGCTCGGCGCCGTGGATCGCCCTGATCCCACAGTCAGCTGCGCTCTGGGCCAGCTCCATCGAACCCGAGACCGAGTTGTGATCGGTCAGGGCCAGCGCCGTATGACCCAACTCCCCAGCCCTCCGCGCGAGCTCTTCCGGCAGCGAGACCCCGTCGAGGAAGGAGTAGGCCGAGTGGCAGTGCAGCTCGATATACGGCGGAGTCGGAGTCATCTCAAGCTCCTTGAACGAACCAGCGGCCCGTGCAGAGATCGTGGAACACGACCAGGTTTCGCCCCCCCACCCCGATCAGCTCCCAATAGCGGCGGCGCAGCGGCTCGGCGCTCCACCAGCGATCCTCCACCAGCCAGGACTCGCGTATGGCCTCGATCGGTTCGCCGTTCACCTCGGCCGGGCGGCCCTCGCCCCAGCGGACCCGAGCCGGGCGGGGAGCATTCAGCGCCCGGGCGCTCATTCGGGGACCGGAGCCAGCACCACCCGGCGCTCGGGCACCCGCGAGTCGGGGTCCACGCAGACGGCTCGCAGCGCCGCGTCCTGCCCGGCGACAGCCCGCACCTGCGCGACCGCCTCGCGCATGCGGGCAGCCCGGGCCACCCGGCTCTGATCGAGCAGCGCGCCCTGTTCTCCCGCCGGTGGACCGAAACGCTCGACAGCCAGTCGCAGCGCCCCGGCCGGCGCGGGCAGCGCCAGCAGCCGAAGCGACAGCGCCAGGCCGATCCGATCGGCGTCGGAGAGGGCCTGACGGAAGACGACCTGCTCATGCCAGCTGCCCCCCGAGCAGAGCTGGGCCGAGAGGACCACCGAACGCAGCGTCCTTCCCCGGCGCTCCGGCCGTGCCAGCAGCCGGCCAACCAGTACTCCCAGGACCCGCGACAGTGCGCCGCCGCTGCTGGCGTCCCCCACCTGCATCGACTCCTCCAGACGCTCCGCAGGTGTACGCGGGCACAGCGGGCTGTCTTCTCCGCAGGCCAGTTCATGAGCCAGCCCACCGGCCGCTCCGAAGCGGTCCGTCATGGCCGCCGGGCCCAGCTTCACGATCTCGCCCAGGGTGTGGATGCCCAGCCTCTCAAGCGCCCCCAGCAGATCCGCGGTCTGCTCGCGAAAGCCCAGCAGCGTGACGGGCCGCCCCGCAAGCCAGCGCCGGGCCTCGGCTCCCTCCAGCACCAGGGCCCGGCGCGAGCGCGCGGCCATCGCACAGGCCAGGGCACAGAAGCGGGTCGGTGCGACCCCGATACGCACTCCTCGCCCCAGCGCCCGCCTGGTGGCCGAGATCGTCTGCTCGGTCCCGCCATGCAGACCCAGCAGCCCGTCGATCTCGAAGTAGGCCAGCCCCGGCCGCGCACTCTCCACAAAGGCCCCGATCGATTCCAGCGCCGTCAGGGCCGCCTCCCACGTCTCGGCCACCCTGACGGGATCACCCGGCAGCAGCACCAGCTCCGGGCAACGGGCCAGTGCCTCGCCCAGCAGCATCCCCCTGGTTACACCGTGGGCTTCGGCTGCACCGGAGACCTCCCCAAGCCGCCCGGCCGCCGCTGAGCCCTCCGCCCCCACGGAGGGCGCAACCGCCAGCGGGCCTCCGGCCAGGGACCGCCGGGCGATCCCCGCGTCCTCTCCAGCCGCCACAGACAGCTCGAAACGCGGCAGATGCAGAGAGGCGATCATACGAACACATGTTCGCATACGCGGCCGCGTAAAGTAAAGGCAATCTCCTTGACAGTCAAGCAAGTTGACAAATTTGAAGGCTGGGTCTAGCCTCCGCGGAAATGCCTCCCGCGAAGAAGAAGACAGCGGCCCGCCCCCAGCCTCAGGCCCCCGACATAGAGGTCGGTATCCCCGCCCTGTTGCGTGCTGCCCGGGGAAGCTACGGCCACGCGATCCGCTCGAGCTTTGCGAAGGCCGGCTTCAGCGACGTGCCCCGCAACGGCGCCTACGTCCTCGGCGGGATGGTCAACCAGGGCATCGAAGCCGGCCTGTTGATCAGACAGCTGGGCGTCAGCAGACAGGCGGCCAGCCAGCTGATCGACACGCTCGTCGTCCGCGGCTATCTCGAGCGCAGCCCCCACCCCGATGACCGCCGCCGGTTGACGATCGAGGCCACCGAGCGCGGCCGCGCCGCGGCCGACGCAGTCCGCTCGGCGGTCACGGCCGTCAACGAGGAGCTGGCCGAAAACATCACCCCGGCCCAGATGGCAGGTCTGCGCGCGGGCCTGATCGCGCTGTGCGACATCAGGGACCGGCTCGAGGAGCAGGAGCGGGCCGCGGAGGCCCGGTAGCCCTGCGAGCTGGGTAGACCGTCGTACGGAAGCGCCGCCCGAGGGTCAAAGGATCCTCGACCCGCAAGCGCAGCCGAATCACTCCCGCAAGCGCGGGCCGAATCCTCCCGCAAGCGCAGCCGAATCAGACGGGACTCGGCGGAGCGATTAATCCATTGTGAGCGGACCCTCAGCGGACCCGCTCAAAAACTGGCGCACGAAGGCGTTGTCCGAGGAGAACATGCGCTCGGCGTTGCCCGCTTCGACGATCCGCCCCCGCCACAGCAGGGCGATGTACTCGCCGATCCTGCGAGCCGAGGCGATGTCGTGGGTGACCACGATGTAGGTGCCTTTGTAGATCTCGTGCATCTCCTGGATCAACTCGCACAGCAGGGCCGTGCGCACCGGGTCAAGGCCGGAGTCGGGCTCGTCGAAGATCACGACGTCCGGCTCCATCACCAGCGCCCGTGCAAAGCCGGCCCGCTTGCGCATACCCCCGGAGAGCTGCGAGGGAGCGTCGTCCATCGCCTCCGCCAGGCCGACATCCGCGAGGCGCTGCTTGACCCGCTCGGAGATCGCCGACTCGGTCATATCAGTGTGCTGGCGCAGCGGGAAGGCGACGTTGTCATAGACAGACATCGAGCCGAACAGGGCGCCGTCCTGGAACAGCACGCCGATCTTGCGGCGCAGTTCGAGCAGCTTGGGCATCGTCAGGCTGGGCACGGAGAGGCCTTTGACGACGATGTCGCCCGAGTCGGGGAACATCAGGCCGATCATGTGCTTGATCAGCACGCTCTTGCCTGTGCCCGACGGGCCGAGGACCACGGTGATCGTGTCCTCGGGAAAGGCCACGTTGAGCCCGTTGAGCACCGGCACCCCGCCGAGGCGCTTGTAGACGTCTTTGCAGCGGATCGACCACTCCCCCACATCGGGATCGCCGGACAGGTCGAGATTGCTCTGGTGGTACTGGTAGTCGTCGCTCACGGTGTGCCTTCGTACTTTACGTGGGGAAACTGGCTCAGTTTGCCATTGAAGCTGTTCGGACCTTGCTGCACGCAGCCCGGGGCGGCCACCTGGTTGGGTTCTCCCGGGGTGGCCGTGTTGCCTTTGGCTTCGATGCCAACCGGTTTTTCGGGCTTGTTGGCGAGCTTGAAGGCGATGATCTCTTCGATCAGCGACTTGGAGATCGTCGTGTTTTCGGGACCGTTCACGGACGGGGTCTTGTTCGAGCAGTTCGCCGTGCTGAACGCCTGCAGCCCGGTCGCCAGCAGGTTGTAGGAACCGGCCAGCGGATAGGCGTTGTTGCGATCCGTCCCGATCCGTTCTTTGTACAGAGCCAGGCTCTCGGGGCTGAGGACCGCCAACGTCGTGAGCAGGTGCTGCTTGGCGTTGACGGTCGTGGGAATGTCCCCGTTTTTGGCCTGCGACTCGGAGGCCGAGGTGAGGTTGGCGAAGAAGGCCTGTAGCTCTTTGGTGTAGGTGCCGGTGTACTGCAGGAACGGATCGAGGTTGTGCAGCACCGGGCGCAGGTTTTCGAGCACCGGCACCGTCAGGTCGAGTGATTTGCCGAACGTCGGCAGGCCCGTTTCGGCGGCCTTGGTCAGCGGCCCGACCGATGTCAGGAAGCGGTCGAACTGCGGGGCGAACGGCTTGGCCGCGTTCAGCAGCGCGGACAGCGCGCGCTCGGTGGGCCGGAATTCGACCAGGAACGGGTCGGCGACGGTCTGGAATTTGTCGATTTCTTTCAGCGCCGTTTTCGAGGAGCGCTCGAACTCGGGCAGTTCCCTGAAGGCCTGCGCGAATGCCTGGCTTCCTTCGGCGGCGGCTTTGAAGGTGTGTTCGCCGTTGACGATCAGACCTTCGAGCGAGTTGTTGCGGCTGGCCAGGGCGTTGAACACGACGCCCGTGTTGCGTACCAGGGCTTTCAGTGCGCCCTCCTGCGTCGCGAGGATGCCCACGAGCTTGTTCGCGCTTTCCGCGAACGGGTCGAGCTGGGCGAAGCCCGCGTTGATCTGTTCGCCGCGGCCGTTGATCCCCAGCGCGACCGACTGCTGCCAGATTTTGAATGCCGCCCTGGTCTTCGGGTCGAAGGCCGACAGGATGTCGTCGAGCGTCACCGACGGTTCGACCTGGCTCTCGGCCAGCTGGCCGTTGTCGGGAACATAGGGCCCGACGTTGCCTTGGGGGATCAGCTGCACGTAGGTCTCGCCCAGAAGCGTCTTCTGACGGAGGATCGCATGCATGTTGGCCCTGACCGGGGCGTATTTGCCGCTGATTTCGATCGTCGCGTCGGTCAGGCCGTTGTTGGACTTCTTGACCGAGATCACATGCCCCACGTCGACGCCGCTGATGCGCACGTTGGACTGTTCGGCGAGGGCCAGGGTGCGCGGGAACTCGATCGTTCATCCGGTAGCCCTTGGGTTTCAGCGGCAGCGGGCCGCCGAAGGATCCCCACAGGAACATCAGCAGCCCGAAGCAGCTCAGCACGAACAGGAGGATCACGAGGATGTTTCCGAATGTGGGGGCGCGCTTCTGCATCTCAGCCCTTGGCTCCGCCGGCCTTTGTGGCTCCCGACAGCGTGTTGCTCAGTCCAGAGAAGAGGCTCTGGTGCTTTGCCGCTTTCGCCCGCGCCGCGGTGGCGCTGCTGAGACCCAATGAGGCACATTCGCCTTCGGTCGGGAGTCGCAGCAGCCCGGTGAGGATTTTGACCGGTTCGTTGACTTCTTCCACGCCGTGGATGATCGGCAGGACGTGGCAGTTGAAATAGATGAGGCTGCGCCCAAGCGTGCCGTGGGCATCGGCGTTGGCGACCACGCTGTTCAGGTTGTGGTTCGCCCAGGCAAGGAAGAAGTCGAAGCCGGCTTTGCCTTTGCCCGGGTTGTAGGCGAGCTCGTTGAAGAATTCGTTGATCACCGAGAAGCTCGTCGCGAGCTTCGGGAACGATTCCGCCAGACCCTGGGTCGAGGGGCCCAGTTCGTTGACCGTCGGCAGGATTTCGCGGGCAAACGGGCGGATTTCGTTCTTGATCACCGGGGTCGCCGTGATGGACAGCGCTTTGGTCGCTTCGTTGGCCGGTGCGACGGACTTGGCGAACGGCAGCAGGGTATGCAGGGCCGGGCCGACCTGGTTGCTCGCGACGGCCGTCTTTTCAAGCGCGGTGCCGGTCTTGTGGAGGGCCGAGGGCAGCAGATGCAGGGTGCTCTGGAGGTTTGCGTCCTCCTTGGCGAAGACCTTGAAGACAGCGTTCGAGGAGTCGACCAGCTGTGCGATCTCGGTGTCCTTCGTGCCGAGCTCTTCCATCAGCAGGCGGAAGTTGTGGATCGAGCGGCTGACATTGGCCTGGCGCTTGGTCAGTTCGCGCTGGATCTCGTCGCCGTAGCGCGCCGCGGGCTCGAAGCGCTTGAGGGTCGCCGACAGCGCCCGGCCGTTGTGGTTCAGGCCTTCGCCTGCGCCGGCCAGCAGCTCCTGCAGGTAGGCGCGTGTTTCGGCGTCCAGGCCCGAGAGGAATTCGTCGAAGTTGACGTTAGGCGCGGTCTGGGAGAGCGGGATCGTCTGGCCGCTGTTCAGTTTTCCCGCCGAGGGAGTTCCCGGGTTGACCTCGACGGTGATGTCCTGCAGCTGCGTCTTGGGCCGCAGCAGCAGCGTGGCGTTGCGGTAGAAGCGGGCGTACTTGGGCGTGACTTTCATTGTCACCACGGCGACGCCTTCATGTAGATCGACACTGCCCACTTCGCCGACCTTGGCGCCGGCGATCGTGACCGCCTGGCCCTGGCCGGGCGTCACCGCCTGGGCGGTCTGGAACTCGGCCTTCAGGGTGTAGTAGTTGTGCCCCAGCAGCGGCACCCAGCCGGGCAGCTTGAGGTTCTCGTGGGCCAGGATGTAACCGCCGACAGCGGCCGCGATGATGACCATCGTCACGACCGAGATGAACGCCGTGCGGTAGCGCTCGATCTGATCGCGGACGCTGAGCCCGCCTTCGTGCTTGTTCTCGGGAGGGTTCATCAGGGCGTCCCGTCCGCGGGACCCTGAGACAGAGGCCCGTTGAATTCCGGCAGCTTCTGCGTCGCGCACGGCACCAGCGGCTGATAGGTCGGCTCGGTCGTCGGATAGGCCGGGCGCGTCCCTTCGGGTGTGAGCGGGGCGCGGCCGACCAGCCTGAGGTTTTCTTTCGTCGGCGCAGAGGTTTCGCCGAGCAGTTTTGCCGGCTTTGAAACCAGCGTCGTGCCGGAGTTGCCGACCAGGAACTTGGTGAACGGGCCGTTGCCGTCGAAGCTCTGCCCGATACCCGACAGGCCGACGAGGCTGTACCAGAACTCCTTGTAGTTTTCGACGCCCGAGCTGCTGTTGCCGTCCTGGAGCTTGGCGTTGCCGGTCGGGTAGATGACGTTCGTCAGACACTTGTTGAAGGCTTCGGTCTGCTTGAACAGCGGCACCTGTTCGGCGGTCAGCTTGGCCAGCGACGGAACGGATTCGTCGAGTCCCTTGGCGACGCCGCCGAGCTCCGTCGGCGCGAGCGAGGCCTTCGTCTGTGCGATGAACGGCAATGCCGCCTTGACCGTCGCCGGCGTCAGCTTGACGCCGGGGATGATCGCCTTCGCGAACGCCTTCGTCGGCGGGAATGACGAATCCAGCGCGGCCAGGCCCTTCGTGATGTTGCCCAGCTCGGTCGGCAGCTCGGCGACCGTCGCGTGCAACGCGACCGACTGAGAGGCAAAGGACGAGAAGAAGGTGTTGAAGTTGCCGATCAGTTCGCCGAGCTCCTGCTCGTGCACGTTCAGCGCCCCGGTGACCTTGCCGATGCCCGCGATCAGTTTGGAGAGATCGTGCTCTTCGGTTCCCGTCAGGGCCTGGTTGAGGATCGCTCCGCCCCTGCAGCGCGGGCGGGGCTATGCGGTAGGTCTTGTTGAGCGCCTGAGCGCCGTTGAGCCCTCGCACCTCGGGGTGCTGTTCGGCGTCCTCGCGCGCGTTCGGCTTGCGGGTCAGGCCTTCGCCGTAGTAGATCAGGAAGTTCTGGAGGTTCTGGCGGGTGTCGGTGTTGAGGGCGTCGAGCACCTGGTCGAGCTGGACCGGATCGGCTGTCTGGGTGATCGGGATCGTCGCGCCCGAGGACAGCGTCTTGGCCGACGGGCTGCCCGGCTGCATTTCGACGAACCAGTTCCCTTCCAGGAAGATCCGCGGGCGGATCTTCACCGTGGCGTCGCTGTGGATCGGCAGGCCGCGGTTTTCGATTTCCATCGTCACCACGCCGGTGTTGCCCTCAAGCTTGACCGAGGAGACCTTGCCCACGTCCACGCCGGCGATCCGACCGGGCGACTTGGAGTGGATGTTGATCGCCGAGGCGAACACGGCATGCAGCTGATAGCCGTGTTTGAACGGCACCCGCTTTGTGAAGCCGAAGTAGACGCCGATCGCGACGACCAGGATCAGGACGATCGCGAAACGGACCGGGTTCGTGCGGTTGAGCTCGACGACCGGTATTTCGTCGCGGCGGCGCCATAGGCGTTTGCGGCTCATTTCCTCACCCCCAGCGACTTCAGCGTCGCCGGCGAATATTCTTCGCCGAAGAGGTTTGTCTTGCGGGTCGTGAATTCGGCGCCCGCGGAGACCTTGGCGGCTGGCGCGTTGCCGATCACGGCCTGCGCGGGCACGTAGGCGGTTTTGCCTGCTTCGCAGACCTGACGCTGGCCCGGGGCGCTGACGTTCGGATAGGGGTTCACGTGCAGGTGGTTGTTGTCGATGATCGGGCCGCCTTTGCCTTTGGTTTCGGTCGATCCACCGTTGGCCGGAGCCGATGACGGGAAGCCCTCGTTGTTCGGGCCGCCCGGGGCGATCACGAAGCCTGCGCGGGCCACCGTTCCCACGCCGATGTTCTCGGACTCGAGGCTCGCCACGTTGCGGAAGGCCAGCGTCCAGTAGTTGCACTTGGCCTGCGCCGGAGCGATGCCCTGGAGCAGCGGGGTGCCGACTTCGAGCGTCTGTGTGAAGTCTTCGAAGGCCAGTTTGACGACCGGGTTTTCACCGAACTTGGCGAGCGATTCGGAGGATTCTCCGAGCCTCGAGTTGAGTCCATGCGAAGCGGCGGCCAGGTTGATGGCACCTTCTTTGAAGGCGTGGCCGAGCGGCGGTGCGACCGTGACCAGCGAGGCCGCGCTCGGGCGCAGCAGGTGCATGAACTCGGTCGCGTTTTCGATCAGCGGAGCCTGGCGGGGCAGCGAGTAGATCGCCTGCTGCAGAGACGCCGGGCCGCCCTCGGTCGCTTCTTCCAGAGACTTCGTCACGCTTGCGAAGGCCGTGAAGAACGTGTCCAGGTCCACGTAGTAGCTCGCCTGCGCCTCAGCCACTGGAGCAGACTGTGCGGCGACGCGGTCGAGCGCCTTGAACAGCTCGCCGAATCCGGTCTGCGGCGAGGCCAGGTTGTTCAGCACCGGGATCGCGTTCGTGACCAGCGGGCTTCAGTTCGTGGATCGTGTTGTTCAGGCCCAGGCCACGCCCGGCAAGCCCGTCGCCGAAGTTGTTCGTGTTGATCTTGATCGGCTTCGCGCGTGTGGTGGTCGAACATGTTGAAGAGTTCCTCGATGTCCACCGGTTCACGGGTCTGGCTGGTGGGGATCGTGGCGCCCGCGCTCAGCGTCTGCGAGGAGTGCCCCTTTTCGAGTTCCAGGTACTTCAGCCCGATCGCCGACACCGACAGCACCTCGGCGCGAGTGTCCGCCGGCAGCTTTTCGACGCTCTTTTCGAGCTTCAGGTTGGCGATCGCCGTGAGCTTCCCGGTCTTCGGGTCCTGGTAGGGCGTCAGCGAGCTCGACCACACCCACACGCGTGCCCGCGATGCGGACCTGGTTCGAGGGCTGCAGGCCGGAGGCCTCGGGCAGAGCGACTTTGATGTTGTAGGTCGGCACGAACGGGAGGCCGTTGTTGGCGTTGTAGGACAGGAAGACCGCCACGACCACGATCAGCGTCGTCACGGCACCGATCAGGAGCGGGCTTGCGGCGAGCGAGTTTCGACGGCGGCGATCCATCAGGGAGTCTCGCTGGCGTCGCAGGTCAGTTCAGGATCGGCGAACGGCGAGGAGCCGTCGGCGGCCGGCTGCGTGGCGGCGCCCGGGCAGCGGCGCAGCTGCCCTGTCTTCAGGTTCGCCAGCGCCTGCTCGGGCGCTCGTCGGCGTCAGGGTGTTTTCACGACAGATCGAAGCTCGGCAGCATCGGGCTCACACGCGCGTAGCCGCCGTTGCCGTCGTAGTAGGCGCCGGACTGTCCGAAGGTCCTCAGCGTGCCGGCGAGATCCGGTGCGTAGGGGCCGAAGAAGGCGGTGATCGGGACCGATTCCTTCTCCCCCGTGACGACAGCCGGTGAAGCGGTCACAAGCTGCTTGTAGAGCGCGGGGAGGGTCCTGGCAAGATCGGTCAGGTC
Source organism: uncultured Solirubrobacteraceae bacterium (assembly GCA_963744035.1). Lineage (GTDB taxonomy): Bacteria > Actinomycetota > Thermoleophilia > Solirubrobacterales > Solirubrobacteraceae > Palsa-744. The sequence goes on from CAVURZ010000005.1 coordinate 407,402, forward strand.
GTTGTTGGCGCCGGGCTTGGAGAAGGCGTTGGCGAAGTTCGTGATCGGCTTGGTGCCCGTGACCACGAGCCCGTGGAGAGCAGTTGAACAGCGAGGTCAGCGGCTTACTCGTCGGCTTGGATGCTTCGACCAGCTCGGTCAGCGCCTGGAAGGCCGAGGGCAGTTCGGCGAACGTCTTGTTGCCCTGGTGCAGCGTGACCGGAAGCTCTTTGAGGCCGGCCGCGAACTGCGACTGGGCCGAGCCGATCGCCTGGAAGGTCGTGTCGGCGTTTTCGATCAGGTCCGACAGGGCTTCTTTGCGCGCACCGATCGTCGTCACAGCCTTCGAGGTTTCGATCAGGAACTTGGTGAACGTCGGCTGGTCGCGGACGAGCTCGGAGAAGAAGTGGTTTGAGGCCGACAGGAATGGTGCGAAGTATTCGGTCGATTCGCCGAACTGCTTGCCCGCTCCGACGTACTGTTCGGCCGAGCCCTGGATGAACTCCTGAAGCCCTTTGCGGGTCTTCGGGTTCAGCGTGTTGAACAGCTGCGTCGAGGTCCGTGACTTCTTTTGTCGCGCTCGCCGGCAGCGTGGCCCCGTTCGAAAGCGAGGGCCTGTTGTTGGGTCCCGGGCTCAGCTGGATGTAGCGGTTGGCGACGCTCGAGAGCGACGGCACCCGGACCTGGGCGTCGTGCCTTCGTGCAGCGGGGTCAGCGACGAGTCGACGTGGATCGTCACGTCGGCTTTGTAGTCCTTCGTCAGTTCGAGGTTCGTGACGCTCCCCACGGCGACGCCGCCGACCTGGACCTGATCGCCCTTCACCAGCTGTCCGGCTTCGGGGAAGATCAGGTGGTAGGTCGCTCCGCCCCCGCTGCCGAAGAGGAGGTAGGCGATCGACCAGCACGACGAGGGCCAGGGCGCCGAGGGCCAGCGGCCGAGCAGCCTGCGAACGGCGCGAGCGCACCGGCGCGCCGCCGCCCGGCTGATCGGACGGCGGCGGCGCCGCCGCGGGCGGGCTCGGGGGGCTAGTGGTTGCCACCGCTCGTCCCTTCGCCGCCCGTCGCCGGGCTGTCGGGGATCGCTGCACGTCGAGGGCTTGCGCGAGACGCTCGGGTCGGGGATCTCGCCGAGCCGGGCGATCAGGCGCGTCCACTGGCCCGGCGGCCAGCGCCGAGGAGTACAGCCCCGCGACCCGCGCCAGTCCTGACTTGGGCGCCGCGAAGGCGACCCGGATCGCCGTCGCTCGCGGCGCTGCTCGTCAGTGCGCCGACGCGACCCCGGGTAGCTCATCAGGCTGACGATCTGCTGCGGCCGCGAGAGGCCCTGCAGCATCAGCAGCTTGCGAACCGCCGAGTCGGCGGGGCTGCCGGGGCTCTGGTGCCCCGCCACCGGCATCGCCGTTGATCGCGGTGATCGTGACCGACCGGCGCTCGTCGCCGGCGCCGGCGTTGGCGGCCTGCGCGGCGGGCGTCGCCGGCGCGCAGGCGCAGCCCGCCGACCGTCGGGCGCAGGCCCGAGACGGAGAGGTACTCGAGCATCGCCAGGACGCGCTTGTCGACCCGGCCCTCCTGGACGTCCTGACGGCCGCAGCTGCCGAGGCGGATGCCCTTGTCGTGGAGCACCTGGGGCTGGAGCTGCTGCTTGGTCTCGAGCAGGACCTGCCCGACCGTCGGCGAGGTCGCGAGGAACGGGTTCTCGCCCTTGGCGTGGAAGACCGAGCTGTTCTCGAGCGCCACCCAGCCGTCGAGGATCGGCTTGGGGTCGATCAGCGGCGCGCCGAGTCCGGCCGGGCGGATCTGGAAGACGATGTGCGGTTCGGCTTCGCCGGTCGACGCCGGCCGCCGCCCGACATGGCCGAGGACCGTCCCGGCGATCACCTGCGCGCCGCGGTGCAGCGGGTGCAGGTAGACCTCGTTGGAGCCTTCCTTGAAGGCCTTGACTTCGGGCGCCACCGTCGCCGGCGCCTCGCCGGGGCGGGCGTCGGGGGCGGCGGGCGTGCTCGGGCGTTGCGGCGGGCGCGGATTCAAGGCCGGCCGCCGCGCCAAGCGCGAGGCCGGAGACGGTGCGCCTTCGGAGATCGGCGAGCGAGGCTGGACACCGGCGCTGGCCGGGCCGTCGGGGTCGGGTTCCGACGGGGCGCCGGCGCGTTCGATCTTCGAGCTGACCGTCGAGTCGACATGGGGCTGAAGGACCGGGTAGACCGACGAGACGTCGCCCAGCTCGGCGTAGACGTAGGTGTTCCCGTAGGCGTCCTTCAGGGCGATGAAGTGCCCGAGCGTCGGCGAATCGCCGAGCTGCACGATTTCTCCGTCCTGCGTGGCGATCACGGGCGAGCCGGCCGGGGCGTAGATCGAGCGTGCCGACGAGCGTCTTCGAGCTGCCCGTCCGGCGTCCTTGACCGCAGGGAAGCCGTCGCTGAAGTGGGCCGCCGCGTGGATCGGGAAGCGGGCCTCGGTCAGGCCGGTGATCGCGCCGAGCAGTTCTGAGGGCGTGCCGCCCAGCAGCTGGGCGCGCAGGATCACCGAGCTCACATAGGCCTGCGAGTGGTTGTAGGAGAAGATCGCCGCGCGGATGTTGCGGCGCCGCCGGCCGCACGCAGGTAGCGGGCCGCGGTGAAGATCGCGTCGGCCGGGTTGTAGGGGTCCTCGAAGCCGTCGCCGTTGGCGTCGACGCCGTACTGCGCCCATGACGAGGGCAGGAACTGCATCCAGCCCTCGGCTCCGGCGCTCGAGACGCTGAGGTCGCGCCCGTAGTCGGTCTCGACCTCGTTGATCGCCGCGAGCACCTGCCACGGGATGCCGTAGGCGGCGCCGGCCGCCTGGAAGATCGGCAGCAGGAAGGGCGGGACCTGGAAGCTTTCGATGAAGAACGAGGGCACACCGGCGATCGAGCCCTGCAGCGCCAGCGGCAGCGACGGGTGTGAGCGTCGAGGGCTTCACGGCCTTGTGCTTGGCGCGGACCTGTTCGCTCCCGGCTGCCGGCCTGGCCTTCGGTTGTCGTGCCTTTGGCGCCGGCGGAGGAGTGGGTGGTGGACTTCGACGGCGAGCCGGCGCTCGGTGCCTGGGATGGCTGTCCCTGGATCTGCGGAGCTTCTTCGGCCGGCGCGCTGGGCGTAGTGGGCGTCGTGGAAGTCGGGTTTCACCGGACGTCGTCGGTGCGGGCGCTTCCGGCGAGGGCGTCGTCGTCGTAGGCAGCGAAGGCGCTTCAGGTTCGGCGGCCGCGGCCAGCGCCGGCAGCGCGAGCGCCAGCGCCGCCACGAGGAGGGCCAGGAAGGGCAGCGGACGGGAGGAGGAGCTCATCCTCTGTCAGTTCCCCAGCAGGTAGTTGAGCAGCAGGCCGTCGGCTTCGGAGCCTTCCGAGGACGGTGAGTAGTAGGTCGTGCCCGAGGTCGAGCCGCCGACCGGCTGCGTGCTCGCCGGGGACGTTCGCTCGAGCTCGAGCCGCCGACGATATTCGGCGGGGCTGGTCTTGCCCGGATATTTGGCGATCGCCTGCGCGGGCGTCGCGCCGTTGATCACGGCGATCGTGCGGAGCATCTGCAGGTTGCCCCCCGAGCCGATGCTCGCCTTGGTGGCCGCCGGTTCGCCGCTCGTGCCGAGGTGTCGGTTACAGCCCGAGACCTGTTCGGGCTGGTATTTGACGCACATCTTCGCCACACCCTCCGTGCGCAGGAAGTGCCCGAGCGAGTCATAGCCGTTGGCCGCGCCGGCGCCGAGGAAGATGAAGTCCATGATCCGCTCGAGGCCGCCCGTTTCCTTCAGGCTGGTGAACAGCGACGCCAGGTTGGTGGTGAACGGCACCGCGGCCGTGCCGAGGCCTTTGAGCTGTTTCAGCAGCGGTTTCGTCGCGACCAGGGCCGGGCCCGACTTTTTCGAGGTCTTGCCCAGGCTGACCAGGAATTTTTCCGAGCTTTTCGAGAACGCCGGCAGGTGCGTGAAGGCTTCGTTGATGCTCGGAGCGGCTTTGTTCAGGTCGGTGAACGCCGGCGCCGTCTGTTCGGCGAAGCGCTGCAGGCGTTCCATCGAGGGGCCGAGCTGGCGCAGGAAGGCCGGGAAGAGCTTGAGGTTCTGTTCCAGTGCGCCGCGGTGCGCCGCAGTCGCCTGGGAGACCTTGTTGCTTTCGACGAGGAAGTCGGCGACCTGCTTGCGCACACGGGCGAACGGCCCCAGGGCCTTGTCGGAGTCGACGGCAAGTTTGGCCAGGACCTTGTTCTCACCGGCCAGGATCGACAGCACCTGATCGAATTCCCGCAGCGCCGGGTTGGCCCGGCGGATGACCGCTTTCAGGTCGCTTCCACGGCCCGCGAGGCCGGCTCCGAGTTCGTTGAGGATGATCGTCAGGCGCTGGCGTTCAGGCAGGCGGCTGATGTCCCCGAGCAGATCGACGTCGACCGGGCTGCTCGTCTGCTGGACCGGCAGCAGGTACTCCCCCGATCCTTCGTGCCCGTTCGGGATCTTTTTCAGCGGCGGCGGCAGCGGCGTCCCTTCGACCCGCGGCTGGGTGGGCAGGCAGTCGACGTACTTCTCGCCGATAAGCGCCTGCGGGCGCACGGTGCAGGTCGCGTCCGAGCGGAAGTCCTTGAAGCCTTCCTGGGTGATTTCCAGCACGACCGCCGCCTTGGCCTGCGGCGTCGGAGTGACGGAGCTGACGGTGCCGACCTTGACGCCGTCGATCTTCACGACCTCGCCCGGGATGATGTTCCCGGCGTCGTCGAAGATCGCGCGGACGCTGGTATTCGCCGTTGGAGCCGCCCGCGGACATCGCGAGCGCAGGGCGCCGGCGAGACACGCCAAAGCGACGATGCCCACCACGACCCTTCTGAGCCCCACGCTCTGCGTCCTCACCCCGATCCTTCCCTCGTGTTCACAACGGGGCGGGCTGCCCCACCAGATTCGGTGAGGTCGCCCGCCCCCTTTTTGCTGCGCTTGAGCTTACGCCCTCAAGGGCGTGAACTCGTTGTCCCGCTCCTTACTTTTTCGAGGGGCAAGGAGCGTTGTAGGTCTTCGTGACCTCCTGCTGTTGAAGGCCGCCAACGCCCGCGAAGATGATTTCGGTCTTCAGCGGGAAGCCGCCCTTGGGGCACTTTTTCGGCAGACGGCCGTAGTAGATCGTCTTGCCGCTCTTCTTGATCGCCGAGCCGACCTTGACCGAGATCGCGGTGACCGAGGCGTCATCCGCGCCGGGAACCGTTTCGACGAGCGGGATCTCGGCGATCAGCTCGTGGCTGTACAGCCCGCTCGAGTTGACGTAGTGGGCCGAGGAGATGATTTCCAGGATCGTCGGTTCGTGGCCGAACGTGAAGAACTCAAGGCCACCACCCGGCGCGTAGAACGATTCGAGCGTCGCTTCCTCAGGCACGATTTTGCTGCCGAAGGCGACCTCGCCGTGGACCACGCCGACGGGACCGGCCTGGGAGCCCTTCGGGCAGGATTGAGGACCTGCGCCTGTCGGTTCGAGGACCGAGATCGCGCAGGTCGGGAAGCCCGACGGGTGCAGTTCGGCGCCCTTCGGCAGGTAGAAGTTGATGTTTTCAAGCGGCGGCGGGAATCCGCCGTATTCGGTGCCCGAGATGGTGTATTCGGCCTGCAGCGCCGCGCCGGCGCCCAAGATGTTCCCCGTGTGCTTGAAGCCCGTGATCGGCACGGCCTTCGCTTTGAACGTCACAATCGGCGTCGCTGCCGCGAAGCTCGGAAGCGCCAGCGCGATTGCGCTGAGCCCCAGCACGGCAAGACAGGTGGATGCTCTGCGCATCTGTATCTCTCCTCGTTTGATGGACAGGACCGCCTCGATCCGGGTGTTCCGGAGCCAAGCCGGTCCGGCGACATCGAGATCCCCCGCAAAACGCGGGAGAACAATGGCGAGTTCTGCGCCGAACCTTATCTGTAGCGGACGATACGATCAAGTTGGAACCGCCGGTTCCGACCGCCTCTGCAACGCTGCTGTCAGCAAGAACTCTGACCGCTCGCAAACATGCGCAGGCCTCAGGCTTAAGCTGAGCTTCAGACTCGCTCTGCGAGGCTCAGGCCGAGAGCTCGAGCTGGTCGCTCGAGTAGTGAACATCGACAGGCTCGAACACAACGCTCCTCGGGCCATCCTCGACGGCCCCCGCGACAAGCGCCTCGAAGCCGAGCTCGCTGGCGATCGAGACGACCTTCGCGCCACTTCCGGCGGCGCAGTAGACCGCGAAGCCGGAGCCCATGTTGAACGTCGAGTAAGCCGCTGCCGGGTCGAGCTCGGCCTGCTCGGCGAGGAAGGTGAGCACCTCCGGGACAGGCGGCAGACGGGAGATCCGATAGGTGAGTTCACGCGTGGGCCGCATCAGCTTCAGCAGGCCATGCCCGGTGATGTGGCTCAGATAGGTGACGGGGATGGCGCGCTCCAGCAGCGCGGCGATCAGCGGCACGTAGATCACCGAGGGCTCGAGCAGCGCCTCGCCGAAGCTCGCGCCGGAGGGGAGTTCGGTGGCGTAGCCCGCCGGTAGGCGCCCGGCGTGGAACCGGGCGAGCGAGGCGCCGTTGGCGTGCAGGCCGCTGGCGGCGACGAGCACGATCTCATCGCCCGGTTCGAGCTCCTCGCCGAGGATCGCGCTCCGTCCCGCCGGCAGCGCGCCGACGGCCGCTCCGGCGAGCTCGATGTCGCCGTCGGCCAGCAGCCCCGGCAGCGACGGCGACTCGCCACCGCCCCAGGTGCAGCCCGCATCGGTGCAGCCGCGATGCCAACCCTCCACGAGGGCTTCCGACGGGCCGCGTTTCTCGTACCAGGCCGAGGAGCCGGTCGCAAAGTAGGCGTTGACGACCAACGGCAGCGCGCCGACACAACCGAGGTCGTTGACGATCGCGGCGACGGTGTCGTAGGCGACGTCGCCGAAGCGGTTGACCCCCGACGCCTCGAAGACTGCGCGCGCAATGATCGACTTCGTTCCGAGGCCCTCGACGACGAAGGCCAGGGTCTGCCCGCCGAGCTCGAACACGAAGGCCGGCTCCCCGCGCGAGGCGTCGACCGCGCGGGCGCCTCGGATTTCCATCAACGGCGAGGTCGCCAGTGCTCGGGCCATCGCCAGGCGCTTGCCCGCGTCCAACACCTCATAGTCCACGCCCGCGGCGCGGTACGCGCTGAAGTCGGCGCCGTCAGTGCTCATCGGGGATGATCCTAAAGCCCTGCCGCCACCGAGGAGGACCGATGGACTTTCAGCCCAGTCAACGCTGTGCCGAGTTCACCGAGCGCCTGAATGCGTTCATGGACGAGCACATCTATCCCGCGGAGGAGATCTACGAGCGCCAGCGCCTGGACTCCGGCAACCCCCATTTCCACCCGCCCGTCATGGAGGAGCTGAAGGCCAAGGCACACGATGCAGGCCTTTGGAACATGTTCCTGCCCGATCCCGATCACGGAGCCGGCCTGTCCAACGCCGACTACGCGCCGCTGGCTGAGATCCTGGGCCGCTCGGCGATCGCCTCCGAGGCCTGCAACTGCTCGGCTCCCGACACCGGCAACATGGAGGTTCTCCATCAGTTCGGCACCAACGAGCAGAAAGACCAATGGCTGAAACCGCTGCTCGAGGGGGAGATCCGCTCGGCCTTCGCGATGACCGAGCCCGATGTCGCCAGCTCCGACGCGACCAACATCTGCCTGACCATCGAGAAGGACGGCGAGGAGTACATCCTCAACGGGCGCAAGTGGTGGACCTCCAATGCGATGCACCCCAACTGCAGGATTCTGATCGTCATGGGCAAGACCGCGCCCGACGCGCCGCCCCATAAACAGCAGAGCCAGATCCTCGTCCCGATCGACACGCCGGGAGTGACGGTGATGCGCAACCTGACGGTGTTCGGCTACCACGACCAGGAGGGCCACGCCGAAGTCGACTTCTCCGACGTCCGCGTCCCGGCCTCGAACCTGATCGCCGCCGAGGGCGACGGATTCATGATCGCCCAGGCACGCCTCGGTCCAGGGCGGATCCACCACTGCATGCGCGCGATCGGCGCCGCCGAGCGGGCCCTGGAGGCGATGTGCAAGCGGGCCGTCTCGCGCGTCACCTTCGGCCAGCCGCTGGCAACGCGTGGCAACGTGCAGGATTGGATCGCCGACTCGCGGGTTGAAATCGAGATGGCCCGGCTGCTGTGCCTGAAGGCCGCCTGGCTGATGGACACCGTCGGCAACCGTCACGCCCGGACCGAGATCGCGGCGATCAAGATCGCGGCGCCCAACATGGCGCTGCGGGTCCTCGACCGCGCGATCCAGGTTCACGGGGGCGGCGGTGTGTCCGAGGACTTCGGCCTTGCCTCGGCCTACGCCCACCTGCGGACGCTGCGCCTCGCCGACGGCCCCGATGAGGTCCACAAGATGTCGATCGCCCGCCGCGAGCTGGCACCCCACATTCCGCGCGAGAGCTGAACGACGCGCAGGTTCGGCGCGGCCTCGCGCGCCTGGATTCGAGCATGCCGGGACCCGCTGGCGCGGGGCGGGTCCCGCGCGGTGGCGGCACTCCATGCGACCTGGACACGAAACGCCTCGACAGTTCCCCTGCTTTACAGATGGCCAGAACGGGTAAGAGCCGGAAGTAGGGAGGAAAGTCCTACGCCTGGAACGCCAGGGCGCCATTCGCAACCAGGGAGAGATCTGTTCACATGAAGCCGCGCCGCGCCGTAGTCCTGCTGAGCACCCTGTCCTGCCTGCTGCTTCTGGGGGCGCTGGCCCCGCTGGCGCACGGCTTCGGGATCAACAAATGGGAAGCCGGCACGTGCAACGCCTCTACGGCCTGCGAATACTCCAACAGCGCAAACTTCTACACGCAGTCCGCAGGACACCCCCCCTGGGGGCTGACAGGATTCGAAGTCGCCGGCGCCGCCAGCAGCAGCAGCTCGGCACTCAAACGCATCCGCGTTGACATTCCGCCGGGGCTGGCTGCGGATCCCGTCACGCTGCCCGCCTGTCCGACCGCGAACTTCGAAGCGAACACCTGCCCGGCGGAAACGAAAGCCGGCATGGTCGAACTGAAGGCCTATGTCGAAACGGGGCTCGGCGTGACGCTGCCGCTGAAAGGCAACGTCTACAACCTCGGTCCGCAGGCCGGCCTGCCGTTGCTGTTCGGTATCGACGTCGAAGGCGTTGCGCCGCTCGTCAAAGACGTCCATCTGATGCTGGAAGGCCACGTCAGCGACGCCCACGAAGCGAATCTCGCGGCTCACGGCGAGCCCTCGGGTGACTACCACGAGTATTTCGAAATCAACAACATCCCGCAGGAAGTCGAAGTTCTCGGGTTCATCAAAGCGCCCCTCAAGACGGTCGAATCGAAGCTCTTCTTCGACGGCCATGCAGGCAAAGGGAACTTCCTGACGATGCCCAGCAACTGCGCCGCGCCGACGACCTCCTACCTGGAACTCGAAACGTATTCCGGCGAAAAGGCGAACGAACCCACCACCCCGCCGGTTGGTGTCGACGGCTGCGACAAAGTGCCCTTCAAACCGACCGCCACCGTAAAACCCGAAACCTCTCAATACGACAGCCCCGACGGCGCGGAAACCGTCGTCCAGGTCCAGCAGAACGAAAAATCGAGCGAAATCAACACGGCGGACATCTCCGACGCCCACGTCACGCTGCCGGAAGGCCTGACCCTCAACCCTTCCGCCGCGCACGGACTCGAAGCCTGCACGCCCGCTCAGATCGCGATCGGTGAAGCCAAGGCCGTCAGCTGTCCCGCCGGCTCGAAAATCGGCACGTTCACCGTCGAAACGGACCTGCCGCCAAAATCCCTTTCCGGCTCGGTGTTCCTCGGCAACACCGGCAGCGGCCTGATCAAAGGACCGCCCTACACGCTTTATCTGGACGCCGAGAGCGTCTACGGGGTCACCCTGCGCCTTCAGGGTCAGGCCGTGCCCAATCCCACAACCGGGCGCCTGGAAGTCAGCTTCCTGAAAAACCCACAGCTCCCCTTCAGCTCCCTGACTCTGAAGCTGAACGGCGGCCCCCGTTCGACGCTCGCGAACCCGCTCGGATGCGGCCCCGCGTCGACCGCCTTCAACTTCACGCCCTGGACCGGCGCAGCCGCCTTCAGCGGCAGCTCGACGTTCACGACCACGGGCTGCCCCGCCTCGATTCCGTTCGTGCCCGCGCAGAGCACCGCCGACAGCTCGAACAAGGGCGGAGCGTTCACCTCCTACACCTTCACCCTGAAACGCGAAGACTCCCAGCAGTTCCTGAACACGATCTCGACCGAGCTCCCCGCCGGGCTGGTCGGCTTCATCCCCAGCGTGCCCCGCTGCGCCGAACCGCTGGCCAACGAGGGCAGCTGCCCCTCGTCGAGCAAAATCGGAACTGCCACTGCGAGCGCCGGAGCGGGCAGCGAACCGTACGGATTCTCGGGGTCCGTCTATCTGACCGGTCCCTACAACGGGGCTCCCTACGGGCTCTCGATACCGATCGAGGCAGCCGCGGGACCATTCGATCTGGGCCGTGTCACGACCCGCGTCGGCCTGTCGGTCGAACCGTACACAGGCCGCGTGATCGCGACCAGCACACTGCCGACGATCGTCGGCGGAGTCCCGCTGCACCTGCGCGATCTGAGCGTGGCAATCAACAGGTCGAACTTCCTCTTCAACCCCAGCTACTGCGGCGCGCTGTCGAGCGACTCATCGCTCACCGGATCCCTCGGCGCCATCTCGAAACCGTCAAGCCCGTTCCAGGTGACGAGCTGCACGAGCCTGCCGTTCAAGCCCGTGTTCACGGCTTCGAGCCCGACAGCGCCCTCGCGGGCCAACGGAGCGAGCCTTGAAGTCGGCATCACCCAGCCGGACCATCAAGCCAACATCCGCTCTGTCGTCGCGTCGCTCCCACGGGTCCTGCCGTCCCGTGACAGCACGCTGAAGCTGGCCTGCCCCGAAGCGACCTTTGCCACGGGCTATCAGAACTGCCCGGCCACCTCGAAGGTCGGCAGCGCCACCGTAGGCACCCCCGTGCTCCCCGAAAAGCTCACCGGGCCCGCCTATCTGGTCTCACACGGTGGCGCCGCATTCCCCGACCTCGACCTCTTCCTCGCAGGCGACGACGGGGTCAAAGTGATCCTGGTCGGCAACACCGACATCACCAAGGGGATCACCACCTCGACGTTCGCCTCGGTGCCCGACGTGCCGGTCTCCAGCTTCCTGCTGAACCTGCCCACCGGCCCCAAATCGCTGCTGGGCTCCTACGGCAGCCTGTGCGCCAAGCCGCTGTACATGCCCACCACGATCACCGCCCAGAGCGGCGCGAAAATCAAACAGCAGACGCGCGTCTCGATCGGAAGCTGCAAGATCAAGCTGCTCTCGCACAAGGTCCGCGGCCATTTCCTGATGGTGCGGGTCGAGACCTACACCGCCGGACGGGTCAGCGTCACCGGGCTTCACCCGACCTACCGCCGCCTCAAGGGGCCGGCGATCGTCACGATCAGGGTGCCCCTCTCGAAGAAGGGCCGCCGGACGCTCGCCTCGGGCCGCCAGCTGCACGTGAAGATCCGCGTGGGCTTCAACCCCAGGCACAACGACGAATTCCACTCGGCCGCCTTCGCGCGCGTCACCTTCAGGCATTAGGTTCCACGGCGGAGCCATGCGCCCCGCCGCCCTTCTTCCCATCCCCCTCCGACTGCTCGCCGCCGCGGCCGTCATCACGACGCCGGCATCGCTCGCCCTCGCGCATCGCGCAACGGCGGCCACCCCAACCTCGATCTCGGCGACCGCCACGCCGAGTGAGATCCCACTGGGAGGGTCCGTCTCCGTCAGCGGGCGCCTGAGCGGCGAACCGGACGCCACAGCGGGCCAGGCCATCCGCCTGGAAGCGGAGCCATACCCCTACCACAGCTTTATGCCGATCGCCCAGGGGCAGAGCCAAGCCGATGGGAGCTTTGAATTTCCCGTCGCGAGACCGAACGAGAACAGCCGGCTTCGCGTCACGCTCGCCGCCACGCCGGCCTCACGGAGCCTGGATATTCAGGTGACCGTAGATCCCCGAGTCGCGATTCACGCGAGCAGCCTGGGCCCCGGACGCGAGCGGCTGAGCCTGCGGATCGATCACACCACCTCGGTTCGGGCCGTCGAATCAGACGTCTTCTGGTACCTGGCCCTGCGTCATTCGACGCTGTTCAAGCTGGCCGCGATGAGCACCTCGCGCGAGCTCGCGGCGGGCGTAACCTACGCCAGCGCAATCGTCGACCCGCCGGCCTCGCGTTTCTCATATCGCGTCTGCCTCAACCCGTCGTGGGAAGCCGCGATGGGGCCCGCCGCCACGCACGGCTCCTGTCCCGCCCGCGATTTCAGGTTGATCAGTGCGATCTGAGCTCCTGCACGCTCGCGCGATCGGCCTGGCCGTGGGTGCGGGCCTGCTGCTCGCGGCGATCCTGGCCAGCGGCGCCGGGGCGTTGGAGTTCGCCGGCGAAGGGAGCGGCATCCCCCAGCCGCCCTACCCCTCAGCCGGCGCCATCGCGAGTGCGCGGGCCTATCTGCAGGGACGCGCGGGAGCCACCTCCCTGGCCGTGGTGGACAGCACCGGTCACCTCAGCGGGATGAACCTTCGCCAGCACTTCGAGACGGCAAGCATCATCAAGGTCATGTTCCTCACCGCCTATCTGCAGAAGCTGGCAGCGCACCACCAGAGCCTCTCCGCCCGCGACAACTCGCTGCTTTATCCGATGATCCACGAATCCAACAATGAAGACGCCTCGGCCGTCCTGGGCGCGATCGGCGAGTCGGCCGTCCAGCGAGTGGCTCGCGAAGCCGGAATGCACGACTACGTCCCCGGCGTCGGCTGGTGGGCCTTCTCGCAGACCTCCGCCGCCGATCAGGCACGTTTCCTCTATGCCCTTCCCCGTCTCATCCCGGGACGCTTCTACGCATACGCCAGGGGCCTGATGGCCGGCATCGAGCCGGAGCAGAGCTGGGGCTTTCCCCCGGTCGCCAGGCCGCGCTGGCAGGTCTTCTTCAAGACCGGAGCACTGCCCTCGGTGGGGCTTTTCAACGAGGTCGCCCGCCTCGAGCGCCCGGGTGTCACCTTCGCGGTCTGCGTGCTGAGCACCGGCGACCCGTCGATGGCCTACGGTGAAGAAACGATCGAGGGGGTCGCCCAGCGACTACTCGCGCACACTCCATGAGCACCCTGCACTTCCTGGAGCGACCGGCGGCGGGCGAGGCCCGTGGGCTGCTGATCCTCCACCACGGGCGAGGCACCGACGAGCACGACCTGCTCGGCCTGGGCGACATCCTCGACCCGCGCCAGGAACTCCACGTGGTCACACCTCGCGGGCCGATCGCCCTGCCCGGCTCGCCCGGCTACCACTGGTATCTGGTGCCGCGGGTCGGCTACCCCGATCCCGAGACCTTCGCGGCGGCCCGCACGGCGCTCGGCGAGTTGCACGACGAACTGTGGGCGAGCACGGGAATCGGACCCCGGCGAACCGTCCTCGGAGGCTTCTCGATGGGCTGCGTCATGAGCCATGCCCTCGCGCTGAGCGGGGACCGGCCCGCCCCGGCCGGAATCCTCGGCTTCTCCGGCTTCATCCCGACGGTGCCCGGATGGCAGCCCGATCTCGCCGGGCGTCGCGCGCTGAGGGCCTTCATCGCCCACGGACGGCGCGACCCGGTGATCGACGTGGAATTCGGGCGGGTGGCGGCCGAGACCCTCGGCGGCGCGGGACTGTCCGTCGAGTACCACGAGTCGGACGTCGCTCACCAGATCGATCCAGGCGCCATGAGCGCCGCCGGCAGGTGGCTCGCGGAGACGCTCCTGCCGCCGCCGCCCGCCGTCTAGCAACACCGCCGCGAAGGGCATACAGTTGGCGCCATGCGAGTCCTGATCGTGGGCGCGGGCTTCGGCGGGATCGCCGCCGCGATCGAGCTGCGCCGCCACGGGATCCGCGACGTCACGATCCTGGAGAAGGGCCCCGACCTGGGCGGCACCTGGTTCTGGAACAGCTACCCCGGCGCGGCCTGCGACGTTCCAAGCCACCTCTACTCCTTCTCCTACGCACAGCGGCGCGACTGGTCGCGGCTCTGCTCCCCGCAACAGGAGATCCACGAGTATCTGCGGGGCGTCGCACGCCAGCAGGGCGTCGAGCACCTGATCAGAACCGAGCAGACCGTCACCGCATGCACCTGGGACGAGCAGGCCTGCACATGGACAGTCGAGACGGCCGCCGGTGAGACGCACGAGGCCGACGCGCTGATCCTGGCGACCGGCCAGCTGCACCAGCAGCACCGGCCCCGGATCGAGGGGGCCGATACGTTCGCCGGACACAGCTTCCACTCCGCCGAATGGGATCACGACTACCCGTTGGCCGGCAAGCGGGTCGGCGTGATCGGCACCGGCGCGAGCGCCGTGCAGTTCGTTCCCGAGATCGCCCCCGAGGTGCGGCGCATGACGATCTTCCAGCGCAGCGGCAACTGGTTTCTGCCGCGGAGCAACCGTCCCTATCCGGAGGCGGCCAAGACACTCTTCCAGCGGGTCCCGGGCCTCCAGGAGCTGCGTCGCAGATTCGTCTTCGAGTACGGCGAGTCGCTGACGGCGATGATCCGCCATCCCCGCACTCTGGGCCTGATCGGCCGGGCACGCTCGATGGGCTTCATGCGGATGCAGCTCAAGGACCCCGAGCTGCGGCGCAAGGTCTGGCCGGACTACACGTTCGGCTGCAAGCGTGTGCTGTTCAGCTCGAGTTTCCTGCCGGCTCTGCAGCGCAGCAACGTCGATCTGGTGACCGATGCGATCACCTCGATCTCGCCCGCGGGAATCGTCGATGCCGCTGGGCGGACGCACGAGCTGGACTGCATCATCTGGGCAACCGGCTTCGCGACGAACGACTTCATGTTCCCGATGGCAATCACCGGCCGGGACGGAAGGGAGCTGCACGAGGAGTGGGCCGGGGGGCGCATGCCCACCTGGGCATGTGCGTGCCGGGCTTCCCGAACATGTTCGTGCTCTACGGACCGAACACCAACACCTCGGGCGGCTCGATCATCTTCTACCTCGAGACACAGGTGGCCTACGTGCGACAGGCCCTTCAGCACATGGCAGCCCGTGGCGCCGGCGCGATCGAGGTCCTCGCAGAGGTCGAGGCGGCCAGCGACCGGGAGCTCCAGCACCGCTTCGCGGGTACCGCGTGGACGCAGTGCGACTCCTGGTATCGCGACCGGCAGGGGCGCATCGTGGCCAACTGGCCGGGATACATGCGCGAGTACCTCGCCCAGGCCTCCACGCTGGATGTCAGCCAGTACAGCTTCGCCGCGACACCCGAGCGAACGGCGGTCGCGTGAACGGACGAGGGAGGCGGCACGATGCATGACTACGTGATCGTTGGAGCCGGATCGGCCGGGTGCGTATTGGCCAACCGCCTCTCGGAGGACCCCTCGGTCAAGGTCCTGCTGCTGGAGGCCGGAGGCAAGGACCGCTCGCTGAAGATCAAGATTCCCGCGGCCTTCCCCGAACAGTTCCACACCAAGCTCGACTGGGACTTCGCCACCGAGCCCGAGCCCCACGTGGACGACCGCGAGCTGTTCGTGCCGCGCGGCAAGGCACTCGGCGGCTCGAGCTCGATGAACGCCATGCTCTACGTCCGCGGCCGGCCGTTCGACTACGACAGCTGGGAGGCCCAGGGCGCGGCCGGGATGGGGCTACCGCGACGTGCTGCCGTACTTCATCCGCTCGGAGGACAACGTCCGCGGGGCGTCCGAGTACCACGGCGTCGGCGGCCCCCTGCGGGTCAGCGAGCAGCGCTCCCCCCGGCCGCTGAACACCCGCCTGCTGGCGGCCAGCGAGTCCGCGGGCATTCCCCGGATCGCCGACTACAACGGTCCCGAGCAGGACGGCGCGTCGATGTTCCAGGTGACCCAGAAGAACGGCGCCCGCTTCAGCGCCGCCGACGCCTACCTGCGCCCGGCCATGACGCGTCCGAACCTGGAGGTGCGCACGGGCGTGCAGGTCCTGCAGGTGGAGCTCGAGGGAAGCCGTGCGGTGGGGGTCCGCCTGCGCAAGGGCCGCGGTGGATCGGAGGTCGTGCGCGCCGGGCGCGAGGTGATCCTCGCCGCGGGAGCGATCGGCTCACCACAGCTGCTGCTGCTGTCGGGGATCGGCGCGCCCGAGGAGCTCGCAGCAGCAGGCGTCGCCGCCCGACACGATCTCCCCGGGGTCGGGCGCAACCTGCAGGATCACCCGTTCGTCACGTGCATCTGGGAGGTCTCCGATCAGAAGACCCTCTACGGAGCCGACAAGCCCAAGCCGCTGGCCGAGTGGCTGCTGCGCCGCTCCGGGCCGCTGAGCTCGACGGTCGCCGAGGTGGTCGCGTTCACCCGCACGCGGGGCGGGCTCCCGGCAGCGGACATCCAGTTCCATATGGGCGCCGCCTACTTCGAAGATCATGGCGCCGAGACCTACGACGGGCACTGCATGGTGATCGCCCCGGTGCTGGTCTCACCACGCGCGCGGGGACAGGTGTGGCTGCGTTCGTCGGACCCGACCGCCAAGCCACGGATCCTCACGAACTCGCTGTCCGAGCCCGAGGACCTCGAGTCGATGATCGCCGGCATGGCGCTCGCGCGTGAGATCGCCGCTCAGACCGCGCTCAGCGAGATCGTCGTGAAGGAGCTGAAGCCGGGGCCCGCCGACGGTGGACCGCCAGGAGCTTGAGGCCGACCTGCGACGCAGGTTGATGCTGATCTACCACCCGGTCGGCACTGCCCGCATGAGCGACACCCATGAGCGGGCGGTCGTGGACTCACGACTGCGGGTCCACGGACTCGAGGGCCTGCGGGTGATCGACGCCTCGGTGATGCCGACGATCACCGGCGGCAACACGAACGCCCCCACGATCATGATCGCCGAGCGCGGCGCCGACCTGGTCAGGGAGCTCGTGTGAGCTCGATCAACTACCACCGCGAGGGCACCGGCCCGCCGCTGCTGCTGCTGCACGGCGTCGGGCACCACTGGCAGGGCTGGAGGCCGGTGATCGAGCGGCTGCGCGATGAATTCGACCTGATCGCCTGCGATTCGCCCGGCTTCGGCGCAGCTCCGCCCCGCTGCCCTCCGGGATCGAGCCGACGATCACCTCCTATGCCGACGCCTTCGAGTGGTTCCTGGCCGAGCTCGGCCTGGAAAGGCCGCATGTCGCCGGCAACTCGATGGGCGGGGCGATCGGCCTCGAGCTCGCCCGCCGTAGGGCCGTCAGCTCGGTCACGGCGTTCTCGCCGGCCGGCTTCTGGGTCAACGCCGAACGTCGCTTCTGCCAGCTCTCGCTGAGCGCGCTTGGCAACATCCCGGTTCCGGCGCGTGGAGCGATCGAAGCTGCAGCACGGACCCGCACCGGCCGGATCGCGCTGTTCTCCCAGAACTTCGGCTACCCGGCGCGACTCCCGGCCGATGAGGCCGTAGCGACACTGCGCGATGCATGGGCGGCACCGGCGCTCGAGGGAGCCCTCAAGGCATTCGACCACTACAGCTTCGAGCGTCCCGAGGAGCTGCGCAACACGCCCGTGACGATCGCCTGGGGCGTCAAGGACCGCCTGCTTCCCTATCGCACACAGGCCGCCCGCGCGCGCTCCACGCTGCCCTCCGCGACCCACGTCGCGTTGGGAACGGGCCACGTGCCGTTCTACGACGACCCTGGCGCCGTCGCGGCGACGATCCGCACGACTGCCGTGCCGGTGAGCGCGGCCGCCCGGACCGCGCCACAGCCCTGACGGACCGCGTTAAGCGCGCATCCCCCGCATCAGCAGCTCGAAGTGCCGGCGCCAGTCCCACTGCGGCTTGGGACGGCCCATCGTCGCGCAGACGCCGCACATGATCATCGGGATGTCATCCGCTCGGAAGCCGGGGGCAAGCTGACCGGCTCTCCGCGCGCGGCCGACCAGCGACTCGGCCAGGCGCATGAACTCCTCCGTCTCCGCCGCGGCATGGGCGAACACCCGCTCTCCCCCGCTCATGAACGCAAAACGCGTGGCCGCGTCGTCGGCCAGGCCCGCCACGTTCGCCTTGAGCGCCGCCACCAACGCCTCGCCTGGCTCGGCATCCCGATCGGCCAGGGCGGCGCGCAACTGGGCGTTGAACAGCTCGAAGCGCTCGCGCACCAGTTCTCCCATCAGCGCCTCCTTGTCGGGGAAGTGCCGATAGACCGTTCCCACGCCGACGCCTGCTCTCCGTGCAAGATCGTCCATCTGCACCTCGGGCGGATCACCCGCGAACAGCTCCCGTGCCGCCGCCAGGATGCGTTCGCGGTTGCGGCGCGCGTCGGCGCGCATCGGGCGGGTCTCCTGGGTGTCGGTTGTCGGTGTACCTGCCATCTCGCCTCTCCGGCCGGTGTCAGCGGCAAAACGGAACTCTAACTCCGGATCGCGTATCCGTGTGCTAGGTTAGCGAAATCGGAAACGGAATTCCACTTCCGCAATCCCGGAGAGACACAGGAGATCAGGCCCCATGAACCACGAGGAATCACGCAAAAAGTCCCTCGCCCTGGCGCTCCTGGCGATGACCCAGTTCGTCGTCGTGATCGACGCCTCGATCGTCAACATCGCGCTGCCGTCGATCGGCACCGCCCTGCACTTCTCCCAGGCCGATCTCTCCTGGGTCGTCAACGCCTACACGCTGACCTTCGGTGGCTTCCTGCTGCTCGGTGGCCGCCTGGCCGACCTGATGGGCCGGCGGCGGATGTTCATGGTCGGCCTCGTGATCTTCTCGCTCGCCTCGCTGCTGGGAGGCCTCGCTCAATCCGAGGCCTGGCTGATCGCGGCCCGCGCCGTTCAGGGCCTGGGCGCGGCGATCGTCTCGCCGGCCGCGCTGTCGATCATCACGACCACGTTCGCCGAAGGCGAGGAGCGCAACCGCGCGCTGGGGGTCTGGGGCGCCGTCGCGGGCGCCGGTGGCGCCGCGGGAGTGCTTCTGGGCGGCATCCTCACCAGCGGACTGAGCTGGCGCTGGGTGCTGTTCGTGAACGTCCCGATCGGCCTCATCTGCACGTTCCTCGCACCGCGAATCCTGGAGGAGAGCCACGCCGACTTCGAGAACCGGGACTTCGACATCCCGGGCGCGGTGACCGTCACGGCCGGCCTGGGCCTGTTGGTCTACGCGCTTGTCGATGCCGTCAACGTCGGCTGGGGATCGGCCCAGACGATCCTCGAGATCGCGGGCGCCATCGCTCTACTCGGGGCCTTCATCCTGATCGAGCAGCGCCGCAAGGCACCGCTGATGCCGTTCTCGATCTTCCGGCTGAGGACGCTGCGGGGAGCCAACATCGTGGCCCTGCTGATCGGAATGTCCCTGTTCTCGATGTTCTTCTTCGTCTCGCTCTACATGCAGCAGGTCCTGCACTTCTCCGCCCTGCGGGCAGGCCTCTCCTACCTGCCGCTGGCGATCGGGATCATCCTCTCTGCCGGCGCGGCGTCGGTCGGAGTGACCCGGTTCGGCTTCAAGCCGATCCTCTTCGCCGGGCTGCTATTCGTCGCGGCCGGGCTGTTCTGGTTCTCCCAGATCCCGGTGCACGGCTCATTCGCCTCGAATGTCCTTGGGCCCTCGGTCCTCGCGGCGATCGGCCTCGGGCTGTCCTTCGTGCCCGTGACGATCGCCGCCGTCACCGGCACCCGCCCCCACGAGGCCGGCCTCGCCTCAGGGCTGATCAACACCTCCCAGCAGGTCGGCGGCGCGCTGGGCCTGGCGATCCTCGCCACCGTCGCGGACTCGCGCACGAAATCGCTGCTGGAAACCGGCGGGCACCCTGCCAACGCTCTCACCGAGGGCTTCCAGCGAGCCTTCCTGATCGGCTCGGGATTCGCGATCGTGGGCGCCATCCTGACGCTCGTTCTGATCTCCTCGAAGGACAGTCGCGAACACTCCGAAAGCGCCCGCGGAATCTCAGCCCAGCCGATCTCCGAGCCGGGCTGAGAGCCTCCGCGCGGAGCGCGCGCCTTTACGCGGAAGGTGCGCTTCGTATACCTTCACGGCGGTGACGATCGAGGAACTACGCGAGGCGGTTGAGCGGGGCACGATCGACACCGTCCTGCTCGCCATCACCGACATGCAGGGCCGCCTGCAGGGCAAGCGCCTGACTGCCACCCATTTCCTCGCCGAGGTACTCGAGCACGGCGCCGAGGGCTGCAACTACCTGCTGGCCGTCGACGTGGACATGGCGACCGTCGACGGGTACGCAATGTCCTCCTGGGAGCGCGGCTACGGGGACATGATGATGGTCCCCGACATCTCGACCCTGCGACCGGTCCCATGGCAGGAGGGCACGGTCATCTGCCTGGCGGATGTGGCCTGGCTCGACGGCACGCGACGTCGTGGCCTCGCCGCGGCAGATCCTGCGCCGCCAGCTCGCGCGACTGGCCGAGCGGGGATGGACGGCCAACGCGGGCACGGAGCTTGAGTTCATGGTCTTCCTCGACACATACGAGGAGGCATGGCACAAGCACTACCGCGATCTGCGCCCGGCCAACCTCTACAACGTCGACTACTCGCTGCTGGGCACCGCCCGGGTGGAGCCCCTGATCCGGCGGATCCGCAACAGCATGGCCGCCGCCGGGATGGTCGTCGAGGACTCCAAGGGCGAGTGCAACTTCGGCCAGCACGAGATCAACTTCCGCTACGCCGACGCCCTGCGCACCGCCGACGAGCACGTGATCTTCAAGAACGGCGCCAAGGAGATCGCCTCTCAGGAGGGCACCGCGATCAGCTTCATGGCCAAGTACGACGAGCGCGAGGGCAACTCGTGCCACATCCACTTCTCGCTCGCCGAGATCGGGGACCCGCCCATCCCGTTGTTCGCCCGCGAGCCCGCCCTGTTCGACTCCTTCCTGGCCGGCCAGCTCGCCTGCCTGCGCGAGATGACGCTGCTGCTGGCGCCCAACATCAACTCCTACAAGCGCTTCGCCGCCGCCAGCTTCGCGCCGACAGCCGTCGCCTGGGGCGAGGACAACCGGACCTGCTCGCTGCGGGTCGTCGGCCACGGCCCCTCGCGGCGCTTTGAGAACCGGGCCGGCGGCGCCGACCTCAACCCCTACCTCGCCCTCAGCGCGCTGATCGCCTCAGGGCTGCATGGCCTCGATTCCCAGCTCGAGCTCGAGCCGCCGCTCGCGGGCAACGCCTACGCCGCCTCCGAGCGCCCCCGTGTGCCGCAGACCCTGCGCGACGCCCGCGAGCAGTTCGCCGGCAGCGATGTCGCGCGCGAGGCCTTCGGCGAGGAGGTCGTCGCGCACTACCTCAACGCCGCCGACGTCGAGCTCAAGGCGTTCCAGTCGAGCGTCACCGACTGGGAGCGCTTCCGGGGATTCGAGCGGCTGTGAGCAAGACGGGACCGGAGCACCTTGGCCGGCTCCGCTGAGCGAGGGGCCGCAGCCGCTCCGGCGCCCGCGCCACCCGACGCAGTATTCGCCCCGGTCCGCTCCCAGACGGCGTTCGAGGAGACCGTCGACCGCCTCGGCACGGCGATCAAGCTGGGCCTGCTGCCTCCGGGATCGCGGCTGCCGGCCGAGCGTGAGCTCTGCGGGCGCCTGGGAATTGCCCGCTCGACCCTGCGCCAGGCGCTCACGGCCCTCAGCCAGAGCGGCCATGTGTTCGCCACCCGGGGCCGCGGCGGCGGGACGTTCGTAGCCGACCCGCAGCCACCGGCGAACCCTCCCTCCAGCGGGATGCTGGCCGAATGGCGCCAGATCTGTGATCAGCGGCTCGCCGTCGAGCTGGGTGTGGCCGTACTCGCCGCTCAGCGGGCCGAGCCGCAGGACTTGGACGAGCTCGACGCGATCACGGCGACGCTCGATGCGACGCTCGAGGACTTCGCCGCCTACCGGCAGTCTGACATCCGCCTGCATGTCGGCCTGGCCGAAGCCACCCGCTCGGCACGGCTGATCCGGGAGATGACCGAGGTCCAGGGGGCGATGACCGACCTGATCGCCTACATCGCGCACCCTCCAGAGGTGCTGAACTCCTCGAATACCCAACACCGGCGGCTCCTGGCCGCTGTGCGGGAGGGCGATGCGATGCGCGCTGCCGCCGTGATGACGGACCACCTTCAGGGCACCGAGCACGTCCTTGCGGGCCTGCTTCCGGGCGGCTGAGCCGGGTTGGCCAAATGTCCCGTGAGAGCGGGGTTATTCACGCCAATTGCTCTTGACTTCCATCCGCGGTCGCGCTTATTGTCACGATCGAAGGACGGAAGACCAAACCTTTTCTTCTTCTAGGGGGTCGTGCGGATGAGTACAGCCGGGACCATGGGAAGCGATGAGCAGAAGCTGGCGGACCTCGGCTACAAGCAGGAGCTGAACCGGGGCTGGAGCTCATTCTCCAACTTCGCGATCTCGTTCTCGATCATCTGCGTGCTGGCCGGCTGCTTCACGACCTACGGCCAGGCCCTCAAGAACGGCGGCCCGATCGCCATCTCGATCATGTGGCCGATCATCAGCGTCTTCATCCTGATGGTCGCCTTCTCGATGTCCGAGCTGGCCTCCTCGATGCCCACGGCCGGCGGGATCTATTACTGGTCCTCGAAGCTCGGCGGAGCCGGCTGGGGCTGGTTCACAGGCTGGTTCAACCTGATCGGGCTTGTCGCCGTCGTTGCGTCGGTCGACTATGTGTGCGCGACGTTCCTGATGAACCTGCTGGGCCTCTACAACGTCCACTTCATCTTCAACTTCACCAAGGCGGCCTCGTTCAGCAACGTCCACTACTCGGCCCACGTGAACTTCGCGCTCTTCGCCATCATCCTTCTGCTGCACGGGGCGATCAACGTCTTCTCCAGCCACCTCGTGTCGCTGTTCAACAACATCTCCGTGTGGTGGAACGTCGTCGGCGTGGCCGTGATCGTCATCCTCCTGATCGCGGTCCCCTCCCATCACGCGAGCCTGTCCTACGTCTTCGGCCACCGGGCCAACCTCTCCGGCTTCAGCAACAGCATGTACTGGTTCTACGTGCTTCCGCTGGGCTTCCTGTTGACGATGTACACGATCACGGGCTACGACGCCTCGGCCCACCTCTCCGAGGAGACAAACGACGCCGAAGATTCAGCCCCGAAAGGGGTCTGGCGCTCCGTCTTCTACTCAGCCGTGATCGGCTGGATCGTCCTGCTGGCGATCACCTTCGCGATCCAGAAGGCCCACGAAACCGAAGTCTACGCAGCAGGGTTCCCGGCCCTCGAAATCTTCGCCACCGCGCTCAGCTCATCGGCCGCGAAGGCAGTGGTCCTGATCTCCACGATCGGACAGCTCTTCTGCGGCATGGCCTGTGTCACGAGCGCCTCGCGAATGACGTTCGCCTTCTCCCGCGACGGTGCCGTCCCCGGGCACCGCCTCTGGCGGCGCCTGGGCTCGAACAAGACTCCCACCTGGGCGGTTGGCTTCGTGGTGATGATGGCACTGATCATCACCATCCCCGCCTACTTCCCGAACCACCTGGGCACGCCGGTCGCCTTCCTGGCAGTCACCTCGATCTCGGTCATCGGGCTCTACATCGCCTATACGATCCCGGTGTACCTCCGCTGGCGGATGGGCGATAAGTTCGAAGCCGGCTCATGGACGCTGGGCAGCAAATACAAATGGATGAACCCGATCGCTTTCACCTGGGTCGGACTGTGCGTGATCATCTTCTGCCTGCCCTTCTCGCCCGCCGGGGTGTTCTTCAAGAGCGGCTTTGAATGGTCGGCCGTCAACTACGCGCCCCTCGTCACGATCGGCGTGATGGCCGCAGTGACCATCTGGTACTCGGTTTCGGCGAAAAACACCTTCAAGGGCCCGGTCCGGACGATCGACGAGCTGGACTCGGAAGTCTCGCTGCCGTCGATCGCCGAGGCTCCCTCTGACCCCTCCTCCGCCGCGGCGGGCTGAGCGCTGGCTGAACAGCTCGCAGTCCTCGAGCCCGCCACCGAGGCGGTGCTCGAGGAGATCCCCCGTGGAGGCGTCGAGGAGATCGACGAGGCGGTCGCCCACGCCCGCGATGCGCTCGTTTCCTGGCGGCGGCTTTCCCCAGGTGACAGGGGCCGGGCGCTGCGCGATCTGGCCGAGAACCTCGACGGCCACCTCGAGGAGCTGGCCGTGCTCGAGGCCCGCAACGCGGGCAAGGCGATCTCCGACGCGCGCGGTGAGATGGGAATGGTGGTGGAGACGTTCCGCTACTACGCCGGCGCTCCCGAGCGGCTGCTGGGTGACACCATCCCGGTCGCCGGCGGACAGGCCTTCACCGTTCGCGAGCCGGTCGGCGTGGTCGGGCTGATCACACCCTGGAACTTCCCGCTGACGATCGCATCGTGGAAGCTCGCACCCGCACTGGCGGCCGGTAACACGGTGGTCCTCAAGCCCGCCGAGCTGACCCCGCTGACGGCGCTGCGCTTCGCCGAGTTGGCCTCCGAGTCAGGGATCCCCGACGGCGTCGTGAACGTCGTCGCGGGACCCGGCCGTACCTGCGGGCAGCGCCTCGTCGAGCATCCCGACGTCGCCAAGATCGCCTTCACGGGCTCGACCGAGGTCGGGCGCACGATCGCCCGCGGTGCCGCCGAGTCGATCAAGCGGGTGACCCTCGAGCTGGGCGGCAAGTCGGCCAACATCATCTTCGCCGATGCCGACCTCGAGGCCGCTGCGGCAGCCGCGCCGATGGCCGTGTTCGGAAACGCCGGCCAGGACTGCTGTGCACGCTCGCGGATCCTGATCGAGGAGTCCGCCCGGGAGCGCTTCCTCGAGCTGCTGGAGGCTCAGGTCAAGGCGATACGCGTCGGTGATCCGCTCCAGGAGAGCACCCAGATGGGTCCGCTGATCTCCGCCGCACAGCGCCAGACGGTCTCCTCATTCCTCGAGGATGACGTCGAGGTCGCCTTCCGCGGCAGCGCTCCCGAGGGGCCCGGGTTCTGGTTCGCCCCGACCGTCCTCGCGCCGGTCCGAGCGACCGACCGCGTCGCCCGTGAGGAGGTCTTCGGGCCGATCGTTGCGGTCATGAGCTTCTCCGGCGAGCGCCAGGCGGTGGAGCTGGCAAACGACACGATCTACGGACTGTCCGGCTCGATCTGGACGCGCGACGGCGCCCGGGCGCTGCGTGTGGCACGCGCGGTTGAAACAGGGGTGCTGTCAATCAACTCCAACAGCTCGGTGCGGGTCTCAACGCCGTTCGGGGGCTTCAAGCAGTCCGGCTACGGCCGCGAGCTCGGCCCTCACGCACTCGAGGCCTACAGCGAGGTCAAGACGATCTTCTACGCCACGGAGGAGTCATGAGCACCAGCGGCCGTCTCAGCGGAAGGGTCTGCGTCGTTACCGGCGCAAGCGGTGGAATCGGAGCGGCCAGCGTCGAGGCCTTTCAGCGTGAGGGTGCGACCGTGGTCGGTGTTGACCTGCTCGCAGGGTCGCCAGGTGATCTGGCACTGCAGGCAGACCTGACGAGCGAGGAGCAGGTCCAGGGCATCTACAGCGATGTGGCCCGGCGATTCGGGCGGATCGACGTCCTGTTCAACAACGCCGGCATCTCCCCGAACGACGACGGCTCGGCCCTCGAGACGACTCTCGAGGCCTGGGAGCGGGTCCAGACGGTCAACCTGCGCAGCGTGTTCCTGTGCTGCAAGCACGGCATCCCCGAGCTGCTCAAGAACGACGGGCCCGAACGTGGCTCGGTGATCAACACCGCGTCCTTCGTCGCGGTGATGGGCGCCGCCACCTCGCAGATCTCCTACACCGCCTCCAAGGGAGGCGTCCTGGCCATGTCACGTGAGCTGGGTGTCGAGTTCGCCCGCAAGGGCGTCCGCGTCAATGCGCTATGCCCCGGGCCGGTGGACACGCCGCTGCTCAAAGAGCTCTACTCAAAGGACCCCGAGCAGGCGGCCCGGCGCCTGGTCCACGTGCCGATCGGTCGATTCGCCCGCGCCGAGGAGATCGCCAATGCGACCGTCTTCCTCGCAAGCCCGGAGTCGAGTTTTGTGACCGCGACGAGCTTCCTCGTCGACGGCGGCCTGTCGGGCGCCTACACGACGCCCTTCGACTGATGTCCCCGAAGGGCAGGCTCTATGTGATCACGGGGTCACATGCCTGCCGGGCGGCCATGCTGATGCTCGCCCATAAGCGGATCCCGTTCACCGTCGTAACACTGCCGACCGGCATACACCCGTTTCTTGCCCGTGCCGCAGGCTTCCCGGGAAATCCAGCTCCGATCAGGACCGTGGAAGGCAAGAGCTCTCGCAACCTCGCGATGATGGACCGGATGGGCACCGTTCCCGCCCTGAGCTACGAGGATCGGAGAGTCCAGACCAACACCGAGATCCTCGGCTTTCTCGAGGACCTACAGCCAGAGCCGTCGCTGCTACCCGACCGACCCGACCGCGACGAGCAGCCGTCGAGGACGCCTTCCACTGGGGCGATCAGACACTGCAGATGGCGGCCCGGCGGACCGTCATGGCCTCTGCCGGCACGAGCCTCGACGCGCTGCATGAACGAGGCGCCCGCGGGCGCCTGGGTCCACTGCTGGCCCGCAACGACATCGCTCGCCTCGTCCTGAACGGCTTCGCCGCAAGGACCACCTTCGGCGCCGGGACCAGCCGCAGCGACGAGCTCATCGCCGAGCTGGGTCCGATGCTCGACCGGGTGGACGGATGGATCGACGACGGGACCCTCGGCGCGCAGGCGCTGAACTGCGCCGACATGATGATCGCGCCGAGCCTGGCCCTGCTGGATTACCGGCTGGATCTGCGCGAGGAGCTGCGCCGCCGCCCGTCCTATGCGTTGTTGGAGCGATTGCTTCCCGAGCCGGCCTGAGCACCGACTCGCACTACACCGCCACGGGCACCTCCGCGCTCAAGCGGCTGGCCCCGACGGATGCGGATATGACGAGGGCGATTCCAACGAGCAGTCGCGCAGCTGATCGGCTGGCCCACCACCAGAAAGCCCGCGATCGCCGCGACGGCCGGCTCGAGGCTCATCAGGACGCCGAAAACCGGCGGCGCGATCCGTCTCAGAGCTTCGATCTCGAATGAATAGGGAATCACCGAGGACAGGACCCCGACGGCCGGCCGAGCGCCAGGACTTCTGCCGAGAGGAAATGGCCTGCGCCTTCGGCGATGCCGAGCGGCGCGACAGCCACCGCCCCCACGCACATCCCCAGCGTCAGGCCCGTGGCCCCCGGGAACACCTGGCCCAGCCGTGCATTGAGGAGGATGTAGGCACCCCAGAAGACTCCCGCCAGCAGAGCCAGGGCGATGCCCAGCCGATCGAGTGAGTTCCCCCCGGGATGGGTGAGAATCGAGGATCCCCCGCCGCGGCAGGGCAACCCAGAGCAGATCCAGCAGCCGGCGCGAGCCCAGCAGCGCAACCGTCAATGGTCCAACGAACTCCAGGGCGACCGCGATACCCAGCGGAATCCGGTCCAGCGACTCATAGAAGCTCAGGTTCATGGCCGCCAGGACCAGGCCGAAGACGCCGGCCTGCACCAGTTCGCCCCTGCTGCGACCTCGAACATGGGGGCGCCAGATCGCCACCAGCACCAGCGAACCGAACGCGAGACGCTCGAACACGGTCCCGGCGGGCCCGATCTCCGCGAACAACGTCGTCGCGATCGCCGCGCCAAGTTGGACGGAGGTGATCGCGCCCAGCACGAGCACGCCCGACGGCGTGCGGGCCAGCGGACCCTCCTGCGCTGCCCTCTGATCGATCACCGCCACGGGCTCCGATCGTAGCCTGGGCCCGCGGCCGCACGACCCATCGCGCCGGGCGGGTGATCCTCCATCGGATAGCCTCCGCGCGCATGAGCCCGACCAACGAGGCGATCACTCCCGCCCTCAGCCGTGAGCGCCTGGCAGGCTCATTCCCCGGCGACCTCGGTATCGAACTGCCCGAGATCGAGGATGCCCGCGTGCTGGGCCGGATGAAGGTCGACCGCCGGCACCTGCACCCGATGGGCTACGTCCACGGCGGAGCCTGGGTCGCCTTCGCCGACACCGTCGCCGCCTGGGGAACGATGCGCAACCTGCCCGAGGATCGCGGCTTCACGACGATCGAGTTGAAGATCAACGTGATCACCTCGGCAACGGACGGCGACGAGCTGACGGCGATCGGCGAGCCGCTGCACATCGGCTCGCGGACCCAGGTATGGCAGGTGCGGGTGATGCGCGGCGAGCGCCTCGCGGCGAGCTTCACCTGCACACAGATGGTCCTCTGAGCTAACCCTCGAAGGCCAACTCCAGCCAGTCGGCGACCCGGATGAACCCGAGGGCCGCATAGATCCGATTCGAGGTCGGGTTGGCGAGATCGGTGAACAGCGCGCAGCGTTCGGCGCCACCGTCGAATGCACGCCGGCAGACCGCGGCGACGGCACTGCTCGCATAGCCGCGTCCACGTTGCCGTGGCGGTGTGTAGACCGGGCCGATCCTGACCGTGCGAGCGACTTCTGGGGATATCGCAAGGGTGGAGACGGGCCCGGAGTCATCCCAGACGAACTGAGCTCCGGCGCCCAGCCGCGCGGCGACGAGTCGCTCGGGCGGGATGTCGACCTCAATCCCGGCATCCTCCAGGAAGCCCTTCTCCCACTCGATGAGGATGGACTCCTCGCCGGCGACGGGCCGGCGCAGAGTCCCCTCGGCGGGACGCGGGGGATCACGCAGGGCCTCGAGCACATGAAAGGCGCTGCGCGTCGTGACCCGCGTCCGACCCGCGGAGGCGCTCTCCCATGCGGACCCGATCGCCCCCGCCGTGCCGAGCTCGCCGATCACACCTGGCACGTCGGGGTCCTCCGCGAGCCAGAGCTCCATCAGCCTGCGGGCATCGAGTCCCTCGCCGGGGGTGCTCAACATCCGCCACGGCGGCGTTCGAAGGGCGGCGTATCGAACCTCGCCGTGCCGGTCGCAGCCGTAGGCGAACAGCGGCGCAGCCTCATCGTGGAACCCGTTGCGGATGCGGATCAGCACCGTGGCGAGCTGGTTGTGCTCGAGCCTTGACTCCAGGAAGGCACCCGCCGTGGCGGAGAACGCCTCGAGGTCCCGCGTGAGCTTGAACTCCAGCATTGCTCAGCCCCTCCCCAGGACCGCCATCGCCGCGTTGCGACCGGGGATCCCGCTGACGCCGCCGCCGCGCCTGGCCCCCGCGCCGCAGAGCAGGATGCGCGGCTCGTCCGTCTCGACCCCCCACGTGCCGATCTCCTCCTCATCCTCTGCAAACGGCCACGAAAGGTCTCGGTGGAAGATGTGCCCGCCCGGCATCCGCAGCTCCCGATTCGAGGTCCAGCGGGCTGCGGGCCTCGATGCAAGGCCGCCCCTCGGGGTCACGCATCACACAATCGGAGATCGGCTCCGCGAGGACGCTGTCGAGCGAGGCAAGGGTCGCCGCCAGGGCCGCATCCCTCGCGGCCGAAGGGTCGCCGGCGAACAGCCGTGCCGGCATGTGCAACGCGAACACCGTCAGCGTGTGGGCACCGGCCGCCTGGAGGTCGGGGCCGAGGATGCTCGGGTCGCTCAGCGAATGGCAGTAGGCCTCGCAGGGCACCAGATCGGGGATCTCTCCGGTACTGGCCTGGCGATGGGCCAGCTGCAGCTGCGCGGCCGACTCGTTGACGTGGAAGGTGCCCGCGAATGCCCGCCGAGGATCGACGGCCTCCTCGCGCAGTCGCGGAAGCCGCGACAGCAGCAGGTTCACCTTCAGCTGCGAGCCCTCCGGTGGCTGTGCTCCGCCGTCGCGGCCCAACAGCCGGTCCAGCTCCGCCGGCGCGGCGTTGACCAGCAGGTGATCGGCCCTGATCGCCTGCTCGCCCGAGCGGTCGAGCAGACTCAGCTCCACGCCGTCCTCTCCCGCTTCGACGCTCAGCACCTCGGCCCGCGTGCGCAGCTCGGCGCCGGCGTTCGCCGCGGCGCGCGCGAGCGCTCCCGAGACGGCCCCCATGCCGCCCACCGGGATCTGCCACTCGCCCGTCCCCCGGCCGATCACGTGGTAGAGAAAGCAGCGGTTCTGACGCAGCCCTGGATCTGCCGCGTCGGCGAAGGTGCCGATCAGGCCATCCGTCAGAACGACCCCGGCGACGAGCTCGTCGCTGAATGCGGCCGATGTCCAGTCGCCCAGCGGGCGCTCGAAGAGCATCTGCCAGACCCCCTCGTCGTCCACCAGCTCACGCATCTGCTCGCGCGAACGGAGCGGTTCCGTCAGCGTCGGGAAGACGAGCCTTGCCAGACGCCCCGTCCGCGCGTAGAGGTGCTCCCACGCCCTGTAGTCCGCATCGCCACCGGTGACCGACGTGAACGACGCCCGGGTGCCCCGCGGATCCTCCGCATCGACCAGCAGGCCCCTCGCCCCTGCGCGGCGCGGGTCGGGCGTGTAAGAGGAGACCCCGCGGGGTGCCAGCGTTATATCCAGGCCAAGCTCCTCGACAATCAACTCGGGCAGCAGGCTCACCAGGTAGGCGTAGCTCGATACGCGAGCCTCGAACCCGTCGAACAGACGCTCCGAGGCCGCGGCCCCGCCGAGCTCCTCGCGCCGCTCGAGCAGCAGACAGCTCCGCCCGGCCCGGGCAACGTAGGCGGCGGCAGTCAGGCCGTTGTGCCCGCCACCGAGGATGACCACGTCATAGGCATCCATCGGGCCATCATGCCAGCCGCGCCTGGCGACCCTGTACCCCCGCATCTTCGGCCTCGGCCAGTCGCGCCAGGTTCATCAGCTGGCGACGCATCATCACGAGATCCCCGGGAGCCAGAACGAAGCCCGCGAACGCCCCCCGGAGCCCCGGACGGGGATGCTTCACGAGCACCTTCGCGACCAGCCGCGAGCGTCCGCCGGGGCCCTCGGCGACGCGGTAGGTGACCGCCACCCGCCCGAACAGCCTGCCCTCGCTGAGAACCGTGATCGAGGTGCCCCGCTCGAACTCCACCAGCTTGAAGACCAACATCATCCGCTGGCCGGCCGCGAGCTGCTCGAGACCGGGCGTCAGTTTCTGCGGACTGCGCCTGCCCATGTTGTCGATCAGGTCATAGCTGTAGGGCGCCGCCCGCAGCTGGCAGAGCCAGCGGAAAACGGTCTGCGGGCGGGCGCCGACGTCCAGCGCCCGAAAGAGCACCACGTCCGGGCTATCGACGAGCCGGTCGCATGCGAATGCCTCGCTGCGCTCGGACGCGGTCGAGCCCCAGAGCTCCACGGATGCGGGCCAGATCGTCATTGCAGCGCTCAGCCCGCGAGCGGCTCGCGCAGCAACGCCAGTTCCATCGTGGGCATTGCCAAGCTCCTTATCAGAGGATCTGTTCTAGAAGATACACTCTACAAACTTTGGCGCGCCGCGTGTTTTCAACCGATGCAATCCTCGACGCGGCACGCGAGGTCGTGGTCGAGCGGGGCCCACGCGCTGCAACCGTCGAGGCGATCGCCACGGCGGCGGGCGTGCCGATCGGCTCGATCTACCATCGCTTCAGCTCGATCGACGAGCTGCTGGCGCGGGTGTGGCTGCGCGCGGTGCGAGCCAGCCAGCAGGCGGCCCTCCTCGCTCCGGCGGCCGGCGGGGAGCCGCTGCGCAACGCCGAGGCGGTGGCCCTGGCGATGTACGACCACTGCCTTGCCAATCGCTCCGACACGCTGTTGCTCGATTCGCTCTCGCGGGCCGAGCTGACCGACCGCGCCGGGCCCGCCCTGCGCCGGGAACTCGAGCGCGCCAACGAAGAGGTTGAACTACGCATGGCCGAGTTCGCGCGATTCGTATTCGGCAGGGCGGACGCGCGGGCCCGCAATCTCGTAATGCTGGCCCTGGTCGATCTACCTCACGGGTTCGCGCACCGCGAGCTCTCGAGCGGCCGCCATACACCCGCCCGGCGCGAGCGGCTACCGAGCGCCGTACGGGCTGTTTTGGCTGCTTAGCGGCCGTTTTGCCCGAAAAGGACGACACAGCCTGCCCCCCGGGGACGACAGCCGTGTCGTCCCATTGTCCAGACAGGCGTTGCGGGCCTAATAGGGACGAGCGCGGTTGGCGAAAACGCTCATACGCGGAACAAATCGGGGAAAAGGGAGTGCCAGATGAAGCCAGGAAGGCAGATCGTCGGGTTCAAGAGGGCGGCCGCGGCCGCGGTTGGAGCAGCGCTGCTGGCCGTCGCCGCACCAGGGGTCGCGAGCGCTGCCTGCGCCGGCGGCCCGGAGTCCCATCCGTTCGCCGAATTTGGGGATGACGCCAACTACGCGCCGGCGCCCAACGGCGGCTTCGAGTCCGGTGCGACCGGCTGGACGCTGTCCGGCTCACAGGTTGTCGAAGGCAACGAGACCTACGCTGAGTCGGGCTCACATTCCCTTGCCATCGGGGCGAACGGCAGGGCCGTATCGCCCGCCGTGTGTGTCGGCAGCGAATACCCGACCTTCCGCTTCTTCGCCCGCCAGCTCTCGGGCGGATCAGGTGCGACCCTCACGGCCAGCCTGCGCTGGATCAACCTGCTGGGCATCACGGTCGAATCCCCGGCGGGCACCGTGCCCGCGAGCAGCGCATGGGCACCCAGTCCGGTCATGCGACTGGGTGATTCCTCGCCACTGTGGCTGGGCGCGAGCACGCTGAATGTCCAGCTGGTGTTCAAGAGCTCCGGCGGCGGCTCCTGGGCGATCGACGACGCCTACATCGACCCTTACAGCCGATAGGAGCCGACGCGGCCTGCGAGCGACATGTCGGGCACCGATCTGATCCTTGACGATGTACGGGCCAGCGGCCCGGTGGAGCGTCTGCTCGAGGACTCCTGGAGCAGCCGCTCCAAACGAGCCGGCCCCCGGGAGCTTCTCGTCGAGGCAGTCGCCGGCGCGCTTTTCCTCGCCTGCGCGGTGCCGCTTGCCGTCAACGCACTCGCTCATCACTCGCTCGACGTGCCGCTCGCGCTCGAGTTGCTGATTCTCTACGCGATTAGTTCCAGGCTGATCAAGTTCGCGATTGGAGCGGGCTATGTCGTCCCGTCATACCTGGTCCTTGTTCCGATGCTGCTGCTGCTGCCACCGGGCGTCGTGCCTCTGCTGGCGGCCGCCGGCCTCGTCGTGGGGGCAAGCTGGCAGTGGGTCGCGGGCCAGGTCCGAGCCGAGCGGATCCCGATGTCGATCCCCGACGCCTGGCACACGCTCGGCCCGACCGTGGTGCTGCTCCTGGCCGGCACCGCTCACACGGGGTGGTCGGCTGTCCTGGTCTTCGTGGCGGCCTTCCTGGCCGGCTGTCTCGTCGACCTCGCCTCTTCAACCCTGAGGGAGGCCGCGATTGTCGGCGTCGCGCCGCACCTGCAGCTGCGCGTGATCGCTCTCGTTTGGCTGATCGATGCGTGCATCGCCCCGCTGGGCATCGTGGTCGCGCACGCCGCTCAACAGGACCCGCAGCAGATCCTGCTGATCCTGCCGCTGAACGCGGCGATGCTGCTGGCCTCGCGGGACCGCAACTCCCGCATCGAGCAGGCCCAACAACGCCTCGAGGCCGTCGCGCACGAGCGAAGCCGCCTGCAGACGGCCGTGCGGCGACTGGGCGAGGCACTGGCCGCGCGACTTGATCTCGGTGAGCTGACAAGGATCGTCCTGCGCAGCTCGGTCGAGGCGCTCGACGCCGAAGGCGGCTGCGTGACCCTCGAAGGCCCCGGGATGCCCGCCGACACCGAGATCGGCCGCTCCGATGCCGGCGCAGCCAGCATGCAGGCCGCGCTGGACTCTGCCCGTGCCCGTGGCGGAGCGGTCCAGCTCGAACGCCACGGCAGCTGGGCCCTCGCGCTTCCCCTCTCGTTCTCCGGGCGCGGTGGAAAGGTCGACGGGGGTATCGCGGTCACCCGCCGCGGCCGCGCTTTTCGCAGCGACGAGCAGGCCGTCATGGCCGACCTCGTGGAGCGAGCCCGGCGGGCAGCGGGAGACATCGTGGCCCACCAACTGCTTCGAGAGCAGGCCCACACGGACACCCTGACGGGCCTCGGCAACCGGCGCAAGCTCGCCGCCGACGTTCAGCAATGGCAATCGCCGCGCTCTGAGCCTCTGGTACTGATGCTGTTCGACCTCGACGGCTTCAAGGGCTACAACGACACCTTCGGGCACATGGCCGGGGACGCGATGCTTAACCGCCTCGGCGCGAAGCTCGAGGCGGCCGTCGCGGGCAGCGGTGCCGCCTACCGTCTGGGCGGGGACGAGTTCTGCACGCTGTTGAAGGCCAGTCTTCCGGAGCTTGAGACACTCGTCGCACAGACCGCCGGGGCGCTCGTGGAAAGCGGCGAGAACTTTTCCGTCGGCGCCTCCTATGGAGCGGTCCTCCTCCCCCACGAGGCCGACACCATCGACTATGCCCTGCAGCTGGCCGACGAGCGGATGTATGAGCGCAAGCGCGATCGCTCCTCGCGACTCCCCGATCACACGAGCGAAGTGCTGCGACTGATCATGACGGCCCACCAGCCGGCGCACGACGCCCGCTCCGGTGAAGTGGCGGCTCTGGCCCGCCGACTGGGGCTGCGGATGGGTCTTTCGGGCGAGCAGCTCGACGAGCTGATCCGGGCGGCCGAGCTGCAGGACATCGGCAGGGTCGGGATTCCCGACGCAATCCTCAACAAGACCGGGCCGCTGAGCGAGGAGGAGTGGCGGTTCATGCGTCAGCACACGCTGCTGGCCGAGCGCATCCTGAGCGCCGCGCCCGCACTTCGACCGGTCGCGGCGATCGTGCGCTCCACGCCAGAGCGCTGGGACGGCCGCGGCTACCCGGACGGGCTACGAGGTGAACAGGCACCGCTCGCCGCACGGATCATCGGCGCCTGCGTTGCCTACCACGCCATGATCAGCGACCGGAGCTACCGGCCGCGCTTTGATCCCGAGCAGGCTCGCGAGGAGTTGCGGCGGGAGTCCGGGCGCCAGTTCGATCCGGCGGTCGTCTCGGCGCTGCTCGCAGAGCTCGATGAACGAGACCCCGCGAAAACACCGCTGGCGGCGGAGACCATCGAGCACGATCGTCATACAGCCGCGGAGGTTGTGGAGCACCTGCGCGCGATGCTCGCCGAGGAAGCCGAGCAGCCTGGCGGGCCCCGCCCGGGGCCTCAGCACGGTTACCGACCAGGCGGCCGCTGAGCGGCGGAGAGGCCGACCGCGCTCAGCGCGGCGCGCTGACGTGTGCCAGGTCGAGCGAGCTTGCGATGGTGTGGAACTTGACGTCCGGCGGCGAGGTGATCGTCGCGGAAATGGCCCGCATGAACACGTTGATGTGATCGGTCGCGAAATGCCGCTCCAGGGCCTGCTGGTCGGCCCACTCCTCGACGAACACGAACTCGTTCCTGATCTCCGTGTCCTCATAGAGCCGGTAGGAGAGGCAGCCATCCTCCCCTCGCGACGCCTGCGCGACAGCCTGACCCACGGCGATCAGCTGATCCCGTTTCTCCTCATCGCTCGTGACCCTGCCGACGACGACGATCATCGCTACCCCCTCTCCGGTTTCGCCGCCGCAGCGGCCCACGGGCAGCCTAACCGCTCGAGTTGGGTGCGGAGCCCGCCCACAGGAGTAAGGTTGCCGGCGGATGGGAGGACTCGGTCCCCTGATCGCCGACGACGGTCCAACGGGCTCCCGCATCTGGAGGCGTACCCGAGGCGTCGCGGCCGAGGTGCTGATCCTTCTGCTCACGACGCTCCTCGCCCCACTTCTGCTTCTGGCGGCTGCGGTCGTTGACCTGGTCCTTTGGCTGCGCCGGCGAAAGCCGTGGATGGCGGTCCGGCTGGTCTCGATGATGTGGTGGTTCCTACTTGGAGAGATGTACGGCCTGCTCGGCCTGCTCGGCGCCTGGGTATCCACCGGTGGCCGTGACAGCGCCAAGCGCCGCGAACGCGTCTACAGGGTCAAGCGCCGCTGGCTTCGCAGTCACCTCGGAGGAATTCGACTGCTGTTCGGACTGGGACTGGAGATCGAGGGCCTGGAGCTCGCCGGCCCGGGACCGATGATCGTGATGATCCGCCATTCGAGCATCATCGACAACGCGCTGCCCGACGCGATCATCGGGCACGCCCACGGGATCGGCTTCCGGTTCATCATCAAGCGCCAGCTGCAACTGCTGCCCACGATCGACATCGGCGGGCGCTGGGTTCCCACGCTGTTCGTCCGTCGCGGCTCAGGTGATACCGAGGCGGAGCTGAAGAAGCTGCGCTCGCTGACCGTCAACATGTCCGATCGCGACGGAATCCTGATCTATCCCGAGGGGACCCGCTCGACCCCGGAGAAGCTCGCACACGCGAAGGCGATCATCGGTGAGCGCCAGCCCGAGCTTGCAGCGCTGGCCAACCGTCTGCAGAACCTCCTCCCACCGCGCCTCGGCGGCCCGCTGGCCCTGATGGAATCAGCTCCCGCTGCCGACGTCGTGATCTTCGGTCACGTCGGCCTCGACGGCTTCGAGCGAATCAGCGACATCTGGTCCGGCGGTCTCATCGGCACGACGGTCAGGCTGAGGTTCTGGCGCTTCGCGGCCGAGGACATCCCGAACGACCGCGACGAGCTGGTGATCTGGCTGTATGAGCGCTGGCAGGAACTCGATGACTGGGTCGGCGAGATGCTCAGAGGAGAGGCCAGAATCCTCGCAACCGCGGGGCCGGCCGCAGCCTCCGCCTGAGCTTCGCGGCCGGGCCCTCACGCCTCCGGAGTGATGCCCTCTTCGCGTGCAGCCCGCAGGCGCGCGTCGGCCCCCTGGTGCAAGCGCTCGAGTTCACGCATCCGACTGTCACTGGTCGGTCGCGAGCTGTACTGCTTGGCCCTGTAGAGCTCGTATCGCTCACGCTGATAGCGGGCTTCCGCCTCGAGCTCCTCGATTCGCCTGGCGCTTGCCATCAGCCTGCACCGAGCGATGCGAGGATCGATTCGCTCTGTTCCCAGAGCCCGGCCGCAAGAACCTCATCGCAGGCCTGAGCACTGGGCGTCTGCGGCTTCTCGTCGCGCACGTACTGGCCGTCAAGCTCCGCGGCTCCAGGATCGGTTGCGAGCCAGACCAGCGAGCGCGCGCCCCGCTCGGGTGTGCGCAGGAACGGGCCGCCAATCGTCAACAACGCCTTGATGACGCCATTCTCGTTCTTGCCAAATCCGGTTCGAACGACCCCCGGATGGAAGCAGTTGGCGTGCAGCTCGGGCGCCCTGCGGGCGAGCTCACGGGTGAACATGATGTTGCACAGCTTCGAGGTCCCGTATGCGCGCGAAGCCGAGTAGGAGCGCTCGGATTGAAGATCTTCAAGATCCAGCCTGCCCACCTTGTGGGCATCTGATGCCGTCGTCACGACCCGCCCGCCGGCGAGACGCTCACGCAACAGGTCCGTCAGCAGGAACGGCGCGAGGTGGTTGAGAGCGAACGTCCGCTCCAGTCCCTCGACGGTGCTCTGCCGGTGGGCGAACAGTGCGCCCGCATTGTTCGCCAAGACATCGATCTGCCCATGGCTCTCGCGCAGTTGTGTCGCGAGCCGGCGGACCTGAGACATCAGCGTCAGATCTGCCACATACTCGCTGACCGCGCCGGCGCCGGCCTCGCGGGACGCGTCAGCCACACGCGCAACGCGGTCCGCCTCGCGGCCGACCAGGGCCAGATCTACTCCCTGGCGCCCTAGCGCGATCGCGGCTGCCTGGCCGATTCCCCGCGTCGCGCCGGTCAACACCACGAACGTCATCTCGGCTCGAGGCTCCTCGGCGCAAGCGGGCCTTCTAGCAGGCGGGCGAAGACGGATGCCAGCGCGCCGACCTCGTCAGGCTCGAGGTGGTCGAAGAATCGACCCTGGACGTGGGCGAACATCGCGGACTGGGCTCGCGCGGTCAAGGTCGATCCCCGCCTGGTCAGCTTGACGTTGGTTGCGCGGGCGTCGGCCGGGCAGCTGTGGCGCTCGAGCAGGCCCCGCTGCTCCAGCAGATCGATGACCCGCGAGACACGGCTGAGGCTGAGGCCCATGGCCTGCGCCAACGCGGTCTGACGCAGCGTGTGCTCGGGCGCGAGCGACAGGCGCCCGATGACCCCCAGCATGCTGATGCTCAGATCGAACTCCTCGATCAGCAGCTCCTCAAGTCCTCGGTGCAGGCGCCGGTACACCTCGATCAGGCCCTCCCAGGCCATCGGCTGCTCGCCCGACCAGCTCCGCTCGACGTCGGGGCCCATCATGTGACGGGCCCGCGCGGCAACACGTGCGGTGTCGCTGGACACCACGAGGCCTGTCTCGCTCATGGCCGACGCATCCACCAGGCGGCGCTCGCTCATTGCTTGACCTCGCCGAGCACGATGCGGTTGCCGGCGGGGTCGCTCAAGGCAACCGCCTGCTCGCTCGTCTGCAAGGCCTCCCCACCGGCCTCCCGTGCCCGCTCGGTGAGCGCTGCCAATCCACCCTGCTCACGCAGCAGGAGCTCGTAGTGGCCCATTCCCGCCGTGCCGGGGGCGGGCTGAATCGCCGTCGGGCCATGCCAGTTGTTGACCGCCAGCCGATGCGGAAACGCTCCCCCGGCGCTCAGATCGGCCATCCCGAAGCCGCCCATGAAGACATGCTCCTTGAAGCCGACCACATCGCGATAGAAATCGTTGGCCGCCCGCAGATCCGGAACGTGCAGATGGACATGACCGATGTAGCTTTCCTCGGACAGCGCCCCACTCGCATCCCCGTGGCCGAGCGGGGCGACAGCGGCCGCTACGTCCAGCGGCTCGGTCGGGGCCCGTCGCTGCCCATCGCTGTCAACCATGTACGGCGTGCCGGGGCCGGGGCCGAGCTCCATCGAGCGGTAGCGCTCCGGGGTCTCGAGGGTGACCTCGAGGAGAATCCCGTCAGGGTCGTTGAGGTAGGTCGCCTTGGAGAAGATGTGGTCGGTCGGCGACTGCGGCACACGCGCCTCGCCGATTCGAACCAGTGTCCGCGCGAACTCGCGGGCGTCGGGAACGTGGATCGCCAGGTGGTAAAGGCCGGCGTGGCCCCGGCCGACCGGGCGCGAGGCGCCCGGGTGCAGCACGACGAGCGCCCGCCCGCCCACCCCGAGGCGAACCTCCTGGCCCGAGGAGGGGATCTCCCCCAGGCCGATCAGATCGCGCCAGAAACCGAGCGAACGCTGGATGTCCACGACGTTCAGATGGACCGCGCCGTAGACGATGCTCTCGCCTGCCAGTGCATCCAGGGCCGGTGACGCTGCGAGATCTACGTTGACGCTCATCGAGCTCTCCTTCGTACGTGTTCCGGAACCGCTCGCACACCATTGCTTGCTAGCGCAAGTATAGCGTGGCGGGATGGATCTCCAGTCCTCATAACGATTTTCGGAGCATGAGCCGCGTATTACTTGCTAGCGCAAGCGTGTGTTATGCTTGCGCTAGCAACTAACCAGCACGCAAAAAGGAGAGCAGACATGAGCGGCACAGCCTCAGCCATTGTCCCCACCGGAACCTGGACGGTCGACCCGGCCCACTCGAAGGTCGGCTTCGCCGTCAAGCACATGGGAATCACCACCGTCCGCGGTGAGTTCGGCGAGTTCGAGGGCACCCTCGAGATCAGCGACGATCTGGCCTCCGCCCGCGCCTACGGGACCGTCAGGACGGCCTCTGTCGACACCAACCAGCCCCAGCGCGACGAGCACCTGCGCTCGGCCGACTTCTTCGATGCCGAGAACCACCCGGAGATCCGCTTCGAGTCGACACAGATCGAGCTCGCGGACGAGGACACATACCGGATCACGGGAGACCTCACACTTCACGGCGTGACCAGGCAGCTCGTCCTGAACGCTGAGATACAGGGCACTGAGACCGACCCGCAGACCGGCAACGAGCGGGTCGGCCTGGAGATCACAGGGCAGCTTTCACGCGGCGAGTACGGCATGGAGTTCAACATGGCCCTCGGCAGCGGCAACATGCTCGTGGCCGACAAGGTCAAGCTGGCGCTCGACATCGCGGCCGTCAAGAGCTAGGTACCTCAGACTCCGGCCGGGCAAAGACTGTCCGGCCGGAGCCCCCCGCGCTGTCCGGGCAGTCCGGCCTGAACCCCCGGCGGACGTCGCTACACCGGCAGCAGCTCCGGGATGCTCTCCATCTCGGGGAACGGAAGGAAGATGATCCCGTCGGCCGCCGCTGCGACCTTGGCGACATCGACCTTGACCAGGTTCGGGTGTTGATAGGTGCTCGCGTACAGAACCGCGTTGCGCTGGTCGATCACCGTCATCCACTGGGTGATCTCGGCCCCCGCGACGCCTCCGCCCTCGCCGCTGCCGCCCGCGTCGGTCATGACCGTCCCGGGCGGGATGTCGAACTGGTTGAGCAGGTGGCGAACGATCTGGACCCCATCCTCGGGGTCTTGGAACGCAAGCGCGAACTGACGGAACCAGAAGGCCCGCACGAACCGGCTGGTGGCGATGAAACCGGCCGGCAGGCCGTTGACCCCGTCGCCCGAACTGGGCGCTGCCAGCGTGATGCCGTTCACCTCGATCGGGCTTGGCGGGTGGTTGGTGACGTACTGGTACTGGGAGAGGTTCTGCAGGTGCATCGGGAACAGCGGCTCGTTGGTCATCACGGTTGTCGGGTTCTCATAGACGTCGAGCTTCCCGGAGCTGTACTCGATGACGACACTCGCACCGCCGGCGTCGTGGACCGTGTAATGGAGCGGCGGGACGTTGCCGCCGTAGACGGCGAGCTTGACTCCCTGGACAGGCACCTGCTCGAGCGCCTCCCTGACGTCTGCGACGGTGGCGCAGGTGCTCAGCAGATATGTGCCGAGCTCAAATGAGCCAATTGAACGGGACTGATCCTCCTCGGACACATCCGGGTACCGAGCGGAGACCGGGAAGTTCAGCGCTCCGAAGACCAGGCCGCGCTCGTTGACACCGTCGAGAGCCATCGGGAGTCCCAGCGCGTTCGCAGCCGCGAAGGAGTACCTGCCCTGCCATTTCAGGCCGCCCACCCCGACCTGCCCGTGACGGTCGGTGCCGCTGAGCCCCGTGCCCGCCGGGACGACCATAACCTGCGAGCGCAGGTCGAGCGTGAACTCCATCGTGCGGCCGTAGACGAGGCCGCTGTCCCGGTTGCCGATCGTGAACGACGTGCACATCCCACCCCTATCGGCAGGGACGCCAGAAACCGCGACCGTGAAAACCCGCCGCACCGCACTGCGCCAGGTGGCGCCGCGGCCCCCGGTTGATCAGGAGGCCTCAACCGCGGACTTGATCCGCTCCGCGAGGGCCGGCGCGTCCTTTACGGCCGCTTTCGCAGCGAAGCCAACGACCAGCTTGCCGAAACCGTGACCCTCGAGGGTGTTTCGGATCGTGACCGTCGTCTGCGTCTCGCCGACCTGCTCGAGGTCGTAGCCCCCGTCCGGGACCGTGACCATGTTTTTCGATCTCTCAGTCCAACGGATTCTCGTCGGTGCCGTCACCTCGGTCAGCTCGAACTTCCGCCGTGTGGTCATCCCCGCGTCCTTGACGGTGCTCTCGAACACCGTCCCGACACCGACCGGGCCGTCAGTGGTCTTCGCAATCTCCTGGACCCGGGGGCTGAACTTCTGATCGTTGGTCCCGTCGAGAAGGAATGCGAACACCTCGTCGATCGGGCGGTCGATCAGAGTTGATCCGCTGAACCCATGTGCCATTTCGGCTCCCCTGTCGGTGGTGGTCTTGCCGCTGCGCCGTCGGCGACGACGATACGCCACCAGCCGCGAGCGCTACCTCCCGGTTCGCTCGCGGTGTTTGCAGCCGGGCCAGCAGCAGGGCCGGCGCATGCCTTCCTCGAGCTCTTCCCGGGTACGCCGGATTCGCCGTTGCCGCGTGGCCTGCTGCTTGGCCTCCTCGACCCAGCAGATGAACTCGTTGCGGGCCAACGGCGTGATGTCCTGCCAGGCATCAAGCGCCGTGGCGTTGGCGATCAGCGTCTCGCGCAGGTCTGCCGGGAGCTCGTGCACGACGCCCCCAGGGACCGTGGCAACACTCATCGGCCGATCCTACCGGGCAGGCAGCGGGTCAGTGGTGCCTCGTGGTCTTCTTTTTCGGCCGGGTGATCGAGACGGTCTCGCTTCGAACCGCACGGCCCCCGCTTGTGACGCTTGCGGCGGCGTGAAGCGTCGCGTGCCTCTTCTGCAGTGCCCGGCCTGTCCCGTTGAGCTTGAGCGTGATCTTCCGTGTCGCGCCCGCGGCGACCGTCACGCTTCCGCTTGCGATCGTGACGGTTCGCTTCGAGCTCGCCGCGCTCAGGGCGACGATCCTGCCGTGACGCAGGTGCTCGACCACGCTCACCTTGACCGCTGCCGCGCATCCCGTCCCGCCGGCGGAGCAACTGAGCGTCACGTTCACAACGCCGGCTGCGCCCTTGACGGACACGACGTGCAGCACGCCGACAGGCGTTTTCACACTCGCGGGAACGAGTTCGACCCCCGTGGGCGTGTAGCCGACGGCGAAGCTGCCGCCCGCGACCGATGCCGCAGCGAAGGTGCCGGAGCGGCTGTGCGCAGCCACCAACGGATAGGAGCCGGACGCCAGTCCTGAGGCGTTGACCGCAATCGCGCCCCCCAGCGAGGCGGCACCGCTGAGCGTCACCGGCGCGTTGCCAGAGGATGCACGCCCTAGGAGCAGGCTTCCTGCGGCGGTCTGCCCGAGGCTTTCGGCTTCGAGCGTGTCACCCGACGGCACCGAAATGGACCCGGCGTTCGTGATCGCGCCGGTGCCGGAGACCGCGCCTTCCAGACGCAAGACCCCATCGTTGACGAGCGGGCCATAGAGCCCGTCGGGACCGTTCATCGTGTTCTCGAAGATCATCGTCCCTGCGTTCGTCAAAGAGCCACCGCTGGATTCGATGGCGCCATGGGTTCCATCCGAGCTCCCGAACTCCAGCGTGCCGTGATTCGTGTGGCTCCCGGAGACGATGAGCTTCCCATGGGTGAGGCCCGGTATCCCCGACGACCACACCG
The DNA here is from genome assembly GCA_963744035.1 of uncultured Solirubrobacteraceae bacterium. Taxonomy (GTDB): domain Bacteria; phylum Actinomycetota; class Thermoleophilia; order Solirubrobacterales; family Solirubrobacteraceae; genus Palsa-744. The sequence goes on from CAVURZ010000005.1 coordinate 450,149, forward strand.
TGTAGCCGGCGGCGATGTCGCCGGCGAGGTGAATCCCTTCGCCCTTCACGTGCAGCGTCGCTGAGCCGCTGCCCGTTGGCGCGATCGTGACGTCACCTTCAAGAACCATGGGGTTTCCGGTCGCGACGCCTGCGCCGTTCGCGGTGAAGCTGCCGCCCGCCTGTTCCATGGCGCCCTGGTTGGCGATCGTGCCGGCCGTCTGCGTAAAGCTCGCCCCCGGCCCGGCTTCGCTGATCCTGAACAGCTGACCCGGTTCAATCGCGATCGTCCCGCTGGTGGTCCAGGTCGCGAAGGAGCCGTCAAGCGTGTTCTGGACGAGCACCGAGCCGACGTTGTCGAAACTCCCGTTGATGTAGTTGGGAGTCTCGTCGTTGGTGTTCTCCGAGACAATCGCCCCTTCGTTCACGAGCGTCCCGGCTTCGCTGACCAGCCCGCCGTGTGTCCCTCCGGTCGGTTCTTCATTGGTGCTGCCGAGATCAACGGCGCCGTGGGGTCCCACGATGCCTCCATTCGCAAGCGTGATTCGGCCATGGGTGAAGGCCGGGCGGCCATCGACGAGCAGCGTGACGGTGGCGCCGCCCGAGCCTTCGATCGATATCGAGCCCACCTTTTCTTCTTCTCCGTTGGCCTGAACGACGTAGGAGCCGCTGACGTGGCTGTTGTCCAAACAGACCACGCTGCCCGCGGCCGGCCTGCCTTCGGGCGCCCAGTTGGCGTCCGTGCTCCAGAGGTTGTTGGGACCGCCCCCTGTCCAGGTCTTGGTGCAGGTGACAGCCTGGGCCGCCGACACGCCCAGCACGAGCAGCGCCAGGACCGCAGCCAACGCGGGAAGGCAGGCATACCTGAGGGCGCTGCGAGTCATTGCGGCTCCTTGTCCAGTGGGCGTCCGATTGACGAGAGCCGCCCCCCGCGGCCCGGCAAGCCTATTGAGAAGGCACGACCGATTTCAACGGGCCACGCGAAGGATTTGAACAGGCGGTACGCCAAAATGACGCACATCGGCTTCGGAATGAGTTCCTCGGTCCGGGATGCCCGGGGCGGCGGCGCCGCGCACGGCGTGCGAGAATTTCCCCATGGGATCGACGGTCGAGGGCCTGATCAAGGAGATCGACCTGCTCGGCTCACGGGGGCTGCCGCGCGAGGAGTTCTTCGCGGAGCTCTCCCCGCGACTGCGCAAGGTCATCGACAACGACGCAAGCTGCTGGCACACGCTCGACCCCAGCACGCGCCTGTTGACAAGCGACGCGCCCAAGGAGCTCGTCGAGCGTGGCGTGTTCACGCCGGAGGAGACCCCGGCAGCGGGCGAGCTGATCATCCGCAGCGAGTACATGGTCGACGACGTCAACAGCTTCGCCGGCCTCGCGAAACGACGGGTGCCCGTTGGCATTCTCGACCAGGCCACCCGCGGCGATCCTCAGCGCAGCGCCCGCTATCGCGACCTGCTCCTGCCGGCCGACATCCCCCACGAGCTGCGTGGTGCGTTTGTCGTGCGCGGTCGCGTCTGGGGCGCCGTGCACATTGCCCGCCGGGGCGGCAGCGGCGCATTCCAACAGCGCGACGCTGACACGCTAGCCGCGCTGACCGGGTCGATCGCCCGAGCGATCCGCGCCTCGCTGCGGTTCGACGCGGCGCGTCGGATCACAGGGGTAGAGGCGCCGGGGATGGTCGTTCTCGGACCTCACGACGAGGTCGAGCTGATCACCCCTCCCGCACGCGACCTGCTCAGCTCGCTGCATCCCGCGGACTCCGGCTACACCCACGAGACGATTGCGACCCCGGTGCTTGCGCTCGCGTCATTCGTCCGCTCTGCGCCGGACGGAGGCCAGGGCGCCGGCAACGTCGTCACCGTCCCCGGCCGCGACTGCTGGGTGACACTGCATGCCTCACTGCCGGGACCACCAGGCGACGGGCGGGTGGCTGTCGTCCTGGAACCGGCGACGGGTGCCCGCTCGGCAACGGTCCGCCTCGAGGCCTTTGGGGCAACGGCGCGCGAGCGAGAGGTCGCCACGCTGCTCGCCCGCGGGCTTTCCCGCGCGGAAATGGCCGAGACCCTCGTCGTCTCGCCGTACACGGTCGAGGACCACGTGAAGAGCCTCTATGAGAAGCTCGGGGTTGCCTCGCGACAGCAGCTCGTCGCCCAGGTCTTCCTCGACGAGTACCTCCCCGAGGTCGTCCGCCAGACCCCCCTGACCTCACGTGGTCACTTCGACCGCGCGTAACGGCACCGCCACTATTCAGTTCCCGCGGGGGATGGGTCGCTGTGATCGAGGTTCATGGAGAGATCTCGGTGGGCGCCGGCCTGGGCGATCAGTTCGTTCGCCTTGCCCTCCGCGCTGGCCACGGAGTCCGCACCAGCCATCCAGCGCAGAGGCTTGTCCGGGAGCCCGGCGATGGTGATCAGCGAGGCGGCCAGCTTCGCGGGGTCCCCACCCTGCTGGCCATTCATGCTCCTCCATCCGGCGATCGTCGTTCTGGTTCGCTCGGAGTAGTCGTCGATCGAGAGGTCGGCCCAGACGGTGGACGCGCCCTCGACGAGCAACTCGGTACGGAAGAAGCCAGGCTCGACAATCGTGGTGGCGATCCCAAAGGGCTCAACATCAAGCTGGAGGGTCTCCATCCAGCCCTCGAGCGCGAACTTCGACGCCGAGTAGGCGGAGGTGAAGTCCTGGCCGGCGAGGCCGGCGACGGAGGAGAACGTGATGACATGGCCGCTGCGCTGCTTGCGCATGACTGGCAGGACAACACGGGTGACGTTGAGCGGACCGAAGAAGTTGGTCTCCATCTGGGCGCGGAACGCCTTGTCGCTGATCTCCTCGAAGAAACCGGCCTGGAACGTGCCCGCGTTGTTGACGAGCGTGTCGATGCGCCCGAATCGTCCGACGGTTGCGTCAGCGGCGGCCTGCGCAGCAGCGGGGTCGGTTATGTCGAGTGAAAGGGGCAGGAGATTCTCGTGCTCGCCCAGAGCCTCCGTGACCTTGGCTCCGTTGCGGGCGGTCGCGGCCACCGCGTGGCCGGCGGCGAGAGCTGCCTTCGCGATGTCGATGCCCATGCCGCGGGCGGCGCCGGTGATGAACCAGACGGTTCTCGTCAGTCATTTGTGTTGGCCTTTCCTTGCGTTGTTGGCTGCCGGGGCGCCTAGCTTGCGGACGTGGCCCCGTACTGCTCGTCGGTGACGTGCTTGCCCCAGAGTGACCTGGGTGCCGGACTCATCAGACTCCTGCATCGCGGTATGGGCCATGAAACGTCCGGGCGTCGCACCGTGCCAGTGGTTCTCTTCGGGCTCGAAGAAGACGCTGTCGCCAGGGCGAATTGTCTCGATCGGTCCGCCCTCCCGCTGGCAGAGGCCGACGCCCTCGGTCACGAAGAGCGTCTGGCCGAGCGGGTGCGTGTGCCAGGCGGTGCGGGCGCCCGGCGTGAAGTGCACGGCGGCAGCGCCGAGTCGCGAGGGAGCGCTCGGGCCCGGAATCATGTCGATGTAGACGTCGCCGGTGAACCAGTCGGCCGGCCCCTTCATGGTGTCTGTGGTGCTGTGGGTGATCTTCATCCCGATTCTCCTTACGGCTCGATAAGGCCGATATGGACGGCGTATGTCCGTTTCAACTCGAGCATACCACGAAACGGACATTGAGTGTCCGTTTCTATGCTAGGTTCTCGCTGTGAGCCCTGTCGCGCAGCCTCAGCGCAAAGACGTCGTCCGCAACCGCCAGCGGATTCTGGATGCGGCGACGGAGCTGTTTGCCGACAGGGGACTCGGCGTGACGACGCACGACATCGCCCGCCATGCGGGACTCGGCGTCGGCACCGTCTACCGCCACTTCCCTGAGAAGAGCGAACTGATCGACCTTCTCTTCGAGGACCAGCTGGAGCGCATGGCTGAGATCGCCCACGAAGCACTCGTCGATCCCGACCCATGGCACGCGGTCGTCTGGTTCCACGAACAGACGCTGGAGCTGCAATCGGAAGACCGGGGCCTGAAGGAGCTTCTGCTCGGTATGCCCAGTGCTCCTCATCGGGCCGTCCGACTCCGGAAGAAGCTTCACCCCCTTGCCGCCCAGATCATTGAGCGCGCCCAGGCGGCCGGCGTCGTGCGCGCTGACTGCGTGACACAGGACTTCGGCGTTGTCGTCCTCATGGTTGGCGCCGTCATGGATGCGGCACGGGACATCTCTCCGCATCTCTGGCGGCGCTACCTGACGATCGCGCTACAGGGTCTGCGTCCGGCGTCCGCGCAACCCGAACCGCTCGCTGTTCCGCCCGTTCCACCGCGGCAGATGGAGGACCTGCTGGTCGGAGCGTGGAAGCACCGAAGCAGGCCATCACCACGCCGAGATGCAACTCGCCGACCTACCGACAGCGAGGGAGACGGCCCGCCGCGACGCTCGGGCGATCGCAGCCTGTGAGGTCTGACTCCCGCCCGAAACGGCTCTGGAATGCGGTATTGCGGGGTCAGGCCGAGGTGGGCCGTGCGCACGCTTCGGTCCGCGCTGCTGCGAGTTGCCGGCGCGAAAGCGTGTGCGTCGCCGGCGCGGGGATAATGGGTGGTGGTAGGTTCCGAGGAAGTTTGGCGTTGTCCTGGGGGGTTGCTGGGTGGCAGAGTCCGTTGAGCTTGCGACGATCCTGCTGACCGATCTGGTCGGTTCGACGCGGCTGGCGAACGCGGTTGGTCCGGTGCGGGCGGATGAGCTGCGCGAAGAGCACTTCGAGCTGCTGCGCGATGCGATCGCTTCCTCGGGAGGCCGAGAGGTGAAGAACACCGGCGACGGGCTCTTGGCTGCTTTCTCCTCGGCGTCGGCGGCCGTGAACTGTGCGGTTGCGATGCAACAGCGTTTTGAGCGCCGGTACCGGGAGGCCGAGCAGGGTCTCCACATACGTATCGGTCTTGGCGCCGGGGAGTCGACGGTCAAGGACGGCGACTACTTCGGGATGCCGTCGATCGAAGCCGCGCGTCTCTGCGACCAGGCACCGGCGGACGGCATCCTCGTCACGGCGCTGGTGCAGACCCTTGCCGGCCGCTGCGAGGGGGTCGAGTTCTCGCCCGCTGGAGAACTCGAGCTGAAGGGCTTCGAGAAGCCTGTAGAGGCACTGTCGGTGTCCTGGGCTCCATTGATCGAGGAGACTGGAGGACCAAGCCGTTGGCCGCTACCAGTGCTGCTTCGCTCGGTGCCACCGGTCTCCTACGTGGGGCGAATCGAGGAGCGCGCGGCGCTCGAGGAGGCGACGAAGCTCGCGCGGACGGGGAAGCGTCAGGTCGTACTGCTGTCGGGCGAGCCGGGGATCGGCAAGACACGCCTCGCGAGCTATGCCGCCCATGACGCCCATGCACAGGGGTCTGCGGTGTTCTGGGGGGCGTGCTCTGAGGAGCTGGCGGCGCCATACGAGCCGTGGATCGGGATCTGCACGCAGATCGTGGAAGTCGCCCCCGAGGAGCTACTCGCACGCCACCTCAGGCGTCACCACGGCGAGCTCGGGCGTCTCGCGCGCAACCTGAGCCAGCGCATCGACGAGCCACCGCCGCCGCAACCGTCTGACCCGGAGACCGAGCGCTATCTGCTGTTCAATGCCGTCGGTGGGCTGCTGGGTGAGATGGCGGAGACGGTGCCCGTGTGCGTGGTGCTCGATGATCTCCACTGGGCCGACGCGCAGTCGGTGGCGCTGCTCAAGCATCTGGTGCGCACTGTCGAGCAGGGCGCTCTGCACCTGATCGCCACCTTCCGTAGCTCGGACCTCGGCAAGGACCACCCGCTGACCACGGTCCTGGCCGACCTACGCGCGGTTGAGGGCGTGCAGCGCGTCGCCCTCTACGGACTCGGCACGGATGAGGTGGCGCAGCTCATGACCGCCGTCGCTGGGCACGAGCTGGAACCCGACGCCGTTGAGTTGGCGGCACAGATCGCCAGCGAGACCAACGGCAACCCGTTCTTCGTGGGCGAGATCGTGCGCGGACTGTCAGAGTCCGGCGGCCTGGTCTTCCACGAGGCCAGCGGGCGCTGGAGCGTCGACACATCCATCTCGATCGCGTTGCCCGAGAGCGTGCGTGAGGTGATCGAGCGGCGTGTCGAGCGCCTCGGCGATGAGGCACTAGAGGTCCTGACCCAGGCGGCGGTGATCGGGCGCGTGTTTGACCTCGCGCTGCTCGAGTCGATGCTCGACACCGACGAGGGCGCGTTGCTGGACCACCTCGAGGCAGCGGTCGATGCCTCGCTGCTGGCCGAGACCTCCGAGCGCGTGGGGCAGTTTCGCTTCGCCCACGCGCTGATCAACCAGACGCTCTATGAGCGCCTCGGCGCGACCCGCCGCGCGCGCATGCACCAGAGTGTCGCTCAGGCTTTGGAGCAGCTTTACGGCGGGAACTCCCGCGAGCACCTCTCGGAGCTCGCGCTTCACTGGCGGCTCGCCACGGTCTCGGTCGACCATGACAAGGCGGCCGGCTACGCATTGCTTGCCGGGCAGCAGGCGCTTGAGGGCCTTGCGCCCGCCGAGGCCGTGAAGCTGTTCGCCGGCGCCGTTGAGCTGATCGGCGATCTCGACAGCACCGAGCACTGTGAAGCCCTGATCGGGCTCGGCAAGGCGCAGCTCCAGACAGGCGATCCCAGTTTCCGGGAGACGTTGCTCGACGCCGCACGGATCGCCTCCACCCTCGCCGACGCAGAGCTCGCCGCGCAAGCGGCGCTGGCGAACAACCGCGGGGAAGTCTCGAGCACATTCGGTGGGATCGACGCGGAGCGGGTCGCAGCGATCGAGAGGGCGATCGAGCTCGACGAGCCAACCAATCGCGGTCGCCGCGCGCGGCTGCTCGCGCTGAAGGCCCTGGAACTCGAGTGGGACGCGGACTTCGGCCTGCGTCGCGCCCTCGTCGAGGAGGCGATCTCGTTGGCTCGTGCCACGGGGGACGCGAGGACGCTCGCAGAAGTACTCGTGAAGTTGGAGGCGATCCGAGCTCCGGATACGCTCGCCTGGCGGATCGAGCTCGCCCCGGAGCTTCTTGGCTGTGCCGCGTCCGTGGGTGATCCTGCCCTCCGATACTCGGCGCACAACTTCTACTTTCACGCGTGCTTGGAGCGAGGGGACTTCGAGCGCGGAAAGCTCGGCCTCGAGCAGCAGACCCTGATCGCACAGGAGCTCGATCGGCCCACGCTGAACTGGTTTGCCACGTTTCTCAGGGCCGGTTGGGAGCTCATGCACGGTGATCTGCAAGCCGGTGAGCGGTCAGCCGAGCGCGCGTTGCAGATCGGGCAGGAGGCGGGGCAGCCCGACGCCGTCTTCGTCTACGGCGCCGCGCTCCTGCAGGCGCGCAACTTTCAAGGCCGCGCAAACGAGGTGATCGAGATGATGGAGCAGAGTGCCAGCGCCTACCCGGCGATCGCGGCCTGGCAAGCCGCAGTGGCGGCGGCCCTCTGCTATCTGGATCGTGGCGGCGAGGCCGAGATGATCCTGGAGAGGGCTGCGGGTGAGCGCTTCGACCACATCGCGCACAACTCGGCCGCGTTGACCGCGCTGGCGCTATATGCGGAGGCCGCCGTGCTGACCGCCAGCTCGGGGCCCGCTTCGATCCTCTACGAGCTCATCGAGCCATGGAGCGACCAGGTCGTCTGGAACGGCGTCATCGGCTACGGCCACAACCGCATGTGGCTGGGCCTGCTCGCCGCCTGCATGGGCGACCAGGAGCAGGCCGATACGCAACTGGCCTTCGCCTGCGATTTCCACGAGCACAACGACCTGTTTCTGTGGGCAGCCCGCGCACATCTCGGCTGGGCCCAGGCGCTCGCCGGACGCGGCGACGGGGCTCGAGCACGCGACCATGCGGCCCGGGCGCTCGAGCTCTCGCGCAAGCACGGCTTCGGGCTCTTCGAGCCGCGGGCGGCGGCGCTCCTCGAGGCGTGCTCGACTGGCTAGGTCTGCCCGGGCGACCCCGGCCGCCTTTCGGCGGCCAGATTCTTATGGAGACGGTGGGTTCGACAGGTGCGAAACCTTGGCCGAAAAACGGCTCTGGAACGCTCGATCGCGGGGTGGAGCTGACCTGACCTGCGCACGCTCCGCGTACGTGTCGAGCCGTCGGCAAAGACAGCGAGTCGTCTGCGGGCCGTCGAGATCGCTGCCCGGACCCACACGAAGCGTCTCCTGTAGCGCAGAGGAGCGGTTATTGCTGCTCTGTCGCCGCCATGACGTCGAGCCGGGCGCAGGCGTGCCCCTGTCGCATCGCCTCGAGCGCAAGCAGCAATCGGCTTCCAGCTGGTCGACCAGCCTGTCGAGTCCATCGCCTCGAGCGCAAGCAGCAATCGGCTTCCAGCTGGTCGACCAGCCTGTCGAGTCCCGGGTGCGGCGCTGACACCCCGACAGTCTAAAGGCGCTGCTTTGCCACGTGGAGCGTTTCTGGGTCCCAGCCCAACTAATGGGCTACACAATTTGGTCCGCAGACCGTAGACACCTCTGGCCGGATACGAGATTCTCTCGCTACTCAAGACTTCAACTCGGAGGTGAGACGGTGAGCGAGAACACGCCGGACACGATCGTGCTGATCCACGGCTTGTGGATGACACCACTTGCGTGGGAGCACTGGGAGGCGCGTTATCAAGCGCGCGGCTTCAAGGTGCTGACACCCGGGTATCCAGGCATCGGACAAGGAGAAGAGGGGCTGGCCGCGTTGAGGTCGAACCCGGAGGCGATCGCCGCGGTCGGGGTGCGCGAGGTAATGGACTCGCTGGCCGAGCTGATCGAGGGGCTCCCCAGCCCCCCCGTGATCATGGGTCATTCCTTCGGGGGCACGTTCGCGCAGCTGCTCATCGGGGAGGGCTATGGCTGTGCCGGGGTGTCGATCGACGGCGCGCCGGTCAAGGGGATCAACGTGCTGCCGTTCTCCGAGGTCCGCTCCACGATCCCGGTGCTCGAGAACCCAGCCAACGTCCATCGCGCGGTCCCGCTCACCAGCGACCAGTTCCACTACGCGTTCACCAACACTCTCGACCGCGAGGCGTCCGACGCGGCCTACGAACGCTACGCGGCCCCGACGCCCGCGCGGATTCTCTTCCAGGGCGCCCTTGCCGGGCTGACGCCCAAGGCGACGACGACCTACAACTTTGCCAACGACGACCGCGCGCCACTGCTGTTCATTTCCGGCGGCTCAGACCACATCCTGCCGCCGGTCACCCAGGAGCACAACTACCGCAAGAACGCCAAGCATTCCGAGGCGATCAGCGCTCACGTTGTGTTCCCCGGCCGAGATCACTTCACGTGCGGAGAGCCCGGCTGGGAGGCCGTGGCCGACTTCGCACTTGAGTGGGCACTTGACCCGGCCGCGGGTGAGCTTACCCCGGCCGCGGAAGTCAACTAGGCAACTCTCATCACGTCGCCCTCGACGCCCTGGCTGAGCACCTCGGCGCCCGAGGGGCCGGGCTCGCCACCGACCGCGGCGGCGAGCCCACCGCGACGTACGCCCACTCGGCGGCATGGGGGCTTTCGCCCTCCCACGAGCCCGGGATCCCGCATCAGGGTGGGAAGTTCGCACTACTTCACCCCTGTCGATAGAAAGTGGAGACGGTGGGAATCGAACCCACGTCCGCGATCGCGACTGAATGGCTTCTACGAGCGTAGCCGGCGCTCTGATCTCGTCCTCCGCTCGCCTCGCCGGCGGGGTCGTGAAGGACCAGCCTCCTGAATTGTTCCCGGATCGGCGAAGGCGGACCTCACCGGGTGAGCCTGCTTTCTGATCCCGGCCTTCCCCGCCGCAGGCAAGCGGGGCCCGAGACCTCACGGCTTAGCTATTGACTAAGCGGCGAGGGCGTACTCGTGAGAGTCCGCACTTATGGTTTTCCCGGGTGTTTTACGAGGCCGCCCGGGACCTCGACTCGCCACCATCCAGACGAGCCGACCACGTCGAAGCCTGTCGTCCCCCTGGATGTATTGCCCGTCCAGTCTAGCCGCGGCGCGAAGGCCGTGTACGGAACGGGAACAAAAACGACGCGGATCCAAGCCGCCTGAGGAACCCGTTGGATCCAGTCCGAAGACCTTCTCCCGAGGATCCTGCCCAAAGGCGCTCTCCTCGCGGGTGGCGCGGCCTCACACCTCGTTGGCCTCGCTCTTTGCGGCTCGGTTCCGCGTCTGGATTCAAAGTAGCTCGCCACCGCGGGGGATGCAACCCCCTCCGCACAGCGACCCCGCATTCTCCGAAAAAATGCTCGTCGAAGACTGCCGATCCCTCCCTACCGCCCTGCATCTGAGACCGCAAGAGTTAGGAGACGCTTAGGGGCGGTGCGACAATGGGTCTATGGATGAGCAGTACCCGACCCTCGCACCGCAGGTGCCCACACTCCCAGCGCCTCCCGTGCGGGGACCGTCGGACAACCCGTTCGGCGGCCCTCCTCCGGCGGCTCCCAACGTGCCGAGCGAACGACGCGGTCTGCGCGGCCGGATCAGCAGCGCCCTGGCGGCACTCGGTGCCCTGCTGGCGAAGTTCTGGGTGACCATCAAGGCGGGCCTGCTGCTGCTGCCGAACGTCAAGTTCCTCGGGACCGCTGCAACCGCACTGGTCTCGGTGGCCGCCTACTCGCTGTTCTGGGGTTGGACCTTTGCGCTGGGGTTCGTAATTTTGATGTTCGTCCACGAGATGGGCCACGTGATCCAGCTGCGCCGCGAAGGAATCAGGGCCAGCGCGCCTATGTTCATCCCCTTCATGGGTGCCGCCGTGGTCATGAAGGAGATGCCCGACGATGCACTGGCGGAGGCGAGGGTCGGACTCGCAGGCCCGGTGCTCGGGACCGCCGGCGCGGCCATCTGCCTGCTGATCGCCGAGGCCACAAACAGCGACTTCCTACGGGCCCTGGCCTATGTCGCCTTCTTCCTGAACCTGATCAACCTGATCCCGGTCGTGCCGTTCGACGGCGGCCGGGCGATGGCAGCGATGGCCCCCGCATTCTGGTTCGTTGGACTTGCCGCGATGGTGGCCCTGTTCTTCATCGCCGACAACCCCTTCCTGTTGATCTTCATCGTGTTCGGCGGGATGGAGACCAAACGGCGCTGGAGGGCCCGCAGGACCCGCTCGCTCGAGCAGGCCGCCTACTACCGCGTCTCACCCGTAAACCGCTGGCTGGTGGGCGCCGTCTACGTGGGGCTGATCGTGATCCTCGCGCTCGGCATGCACGAGGCCCACGTCCTCACCACGGCCGGGCACACCTTCCGCTCGATCTAGGCGCCGGCGCTCAGCGACGGGCTTCGCGCACGCCGCGTTCCATGTCGCGCTTGGTCTCGCGGTCACGAATCGTGTGGCGCTTGTCATAGAGGTCCTTGCCCTTGGCGAGCGCGATCTCGACCTTGGCGTTGGAGCCCGAGAAGTAGATCCGGGTCGGGACCAGCGTGAGGCCACGCTCGCTGACCCGTGTGGAGAGGCGCTCGAGCTCACGGCGATGAAGCAGCAGCTTGCGCTGGCGCTCGGGATCGTGGTTTTCGCGCGAGGCCGGTGCGTAGGGCGGGATGTGGACCGAGTGCAGCCACAGCTCACCACCCGAGAAGGCTCCGTAGCCGTCCTTCAGCTGGGCGCCTGAGGTCCGCAGCGCCTTGACCTCGGTTCCCTCGAGCACCACACCGCACTCGAAGCGCTCGATCAGCTCATAGCGATAGGAGGCGTAGCGGTTGGACGCCACGTCCCCTGCACCAACCTTGCGCTTGCCCTTTCCCTTGGCCATGACAGACGAGCCTAGCCTGCCGGTTCCAGATCCACCCGGCCGCGGATCGTGTCGATGCGGATGACCCTCACGCTGATCGCGTCGCCAAGACGCAGCGTCGCACCGGTCCGCTCACCCCGCAGGATCGTCCCCTCCTCGTTGATTTCCCACCACTCGCGCGCCGTTCCCCGCTCCGGTGGACGCCGGTTCGCTCCGCGCCGGCCCTGAGCTCCGCGTGCGGTGGGACGCTGGGAGTCACCCTGCGGCCGCGGCGCGCGCAGGAGCCGAACAGGCAGCATCCCCTCGAAGGGAGGGACCGCCTGCGTCTCCTCGCCGCGCCCCTGCGGACCGTCGAAGGCGATGAAGGCTCCGGCCGAGATCAGACCTGTGATCTCGCCGGCCAGCGCCTGGTCGGGACCGGACTCGAACAGCTTTCGCTCGAGCGCGAAACAGCCGGCAATGTCATCACCGTCGCGCTCGATGCCCATCGCCTCGCGCTCGCGTTCAGAGGTCCAGACGCCCAGCTCGGCCAGTTCGCCCGCGCGGGGTTGGCGCTCCGGCTCGCCGAGGGAGGACATCAGGGCCCTGTGGCAGACGATGTCCGGGTAGCGGCGGATCGGCGAGGTGAAATGACAGTAGGCGGCCGAGCCGAGTCCAGCATGGCCGAGGTTCTGTGGTGAGTAGTAGGCCTGCTTGAGCGTCCGCAGGACGAGGGAGCTGAGGCCCCTGCGCCCCTGGCCGTCGTGACGCCGGAGGTATTCCTCGACCTTCACCGACATGGCCGCCATCAGCTCCGCCGCATCGGTCGATGACATCCGGTCGGGAACCGCAGGAGTCGGAACCTCAAGGGAGGCCAGTTGATCGGCCAGCCGCTCGACCCGTTCGGGCTCCGGACGCTCGTGGACGCGATAAAGGCAGGGGATCGAGCGCTGGGCAAGCAGATCGGCGACAGCTTCGTTGGCCGCGATCATCAGGTGCTCGATCAGGCGATGGGACTCGGTCTGGATACGGCCATGGATCTCGGCGACGTCGCCGCGCTCGTCGAAGACGAACTCCGGCTCGGCCGAGTCAAGCGCCAGCGCGCCGCTGCGCTCACGCTTGGCCTGCAGGGCGCCCGCCGCCCGGCGGGCGAGGTCGAGCGGTTCTGCCCACGGCCCGGAGGACCGTTCGCGCCCGGCGAAGATCCGGTCCACCCGCTCGTAGTCCAGCCGCTCGTCAGAGCGAATCAGCGACCGGTAGAAGGCTGCGCTCTGGATTCTCTCCCCGTCGATCAGGAGCTCCACCGTCACGGCCGCCCGCGGCAGGCCGGCCACAAGCGAGCAGGCGTCGCTGGAGAGGGCATGGGGCAGCATCGGCTCCACGGTTCCGGGCACATAGACGCTGGTCGAGCGCCTGCGGGCCTCGCGGTCGATCGGCGAGCCCTCCGGAACGTGCGCTGCCACATCCGCGATGTGAACCCAGACCCGGATTTTTCCACCGCCCGCGTCCTCGGCGGAGATCGCGTCGTCGAAGTCTCGGGCGCTGACGGGGTCGATCGTGAACGTGGCGAGCTCGGTCAGATCGCGGCGGCTCCCCGACGCGGCCATCACCCGCTCCCCGGCCTGCCGCGCCTCACGCTCGATCGAGGCGGAGAACCGCCGACTGAGCCCGCGGTCATGCAGCAGCGCCTCGATCACATCCCTTGCGATGTCGGGGCGCCCGATCCGCAGCTGCACCCGCGCTCCGGAGCCCTTTGCCGCCGGGCGGATGAGGACCATGTCACCCTCGCGTGCGCCGCCCATGCTGCCCCGCGAAGAGTTCGCGGACGCGACGACCGCGCCTCCCGACGCCTGGCGGCGAGGCTGAGGATCGCTGCCCGGCGCGAGCGGGAACAGCCTCTCGGCCGTCAGGAACCGTCCCCGGCGCTGCAGAACGGCAACGTAGGCGGCTCCCTGCGGCGGGCGACTCACTTCACTTTGGCCGCGAGCGTTTCCAGAGCGACGGACATGCCCCGCTGCGTGTCCACAACCTGCTTCGGAACGGCCACTTCCGGGGTGATGCCGGCGCCCTGTTTGACCCCTCCCCCGCCGAGGTTCCGGCCGTTCGGGGTGAAGTACTCCCCGACCGTGATGTCCAGCGCACCCCCGTTTGACAGCGGCTCCTCCTCCTGGAAGACGCCCTTGCCGAAGGTGTGCGTGCCGACCACGGTGGCCCGGCGATGATCCTGCAACGCGGCGGTCACGATCTCCGACGCCGAGGCGGTACCCGAGTCGACCAGCACCACGACGGGGATCGAGGCGGGAATCGCATCGCCCAACGCGATCAACGTCTGCGAGGGCACGGCCCGCCCGCGGGTCGAGACGATCGTCCCCTTCTCCACGAAGATGCTCGCGATCAGCTGCGCCTCGGAGACCAGGCCGCCGCCGTTGCCGCGCAGGTCGAAAACGATCCCCTGCGCGCCTTTAGCCAGCAGATGTTCGACGGCTTCGCGCACTTCGCCGTGGGCGCCCGGGCTGAACTCCGCGAGCGCGACCACCCCCACCTTCTTCCCGTGCACCGTTCGCATCTCGGACGCGACCACCGGCTCAGAGACCGTCGCGCGGGTGATTTTCACGCTCCTGCTGCTCCGGTGGCCCGCTGCGCCCGATTCGACCTCCAACTGCACGTCCGTTCCCGGCTGACCCCTGATCAACGATGTCGAGGCTTCGACGGAGAGGCCCTTGAGCTTGCGTCCGTTGACCGCCACGATCTCATCTCCGGCCTTCAGGCCGCCGCGCGAGGCAGGCGAGTTGTCGAAGACCTGTGTGATCAGCAGGCCGGTGTCCTGGGGGTCAACCTGCACCCCGATCCCGGCGAAATGGGGCGGCGAGTTGAATTCGTGAAATTCGGACGCCGTCAGGTAGTGCGAGAAGCGGTCCCCCAGGCTCTTCACCACGCCCGCGATCGAGGCGTCGGAGAGCTTGCTGACCGGTATCTCGCGGTAGTAGTCGTGAGCGACCCTGTTGATCGCTTCATCGACGACCAGCGTGGAATGATTTGCCACGAAGGCTTTCTTCAGGAACCCCGGCAGGTGTTCCGGGTGCCCGCCCAACCACAGCCCGGCGACGAGCAGCACAGGGAGAAGCAGGGCCAGGACGACCAGGAGCGGAGTCCTGCTTGGCGAGCGCTTGGGCATCGGCACCGGCAAGCGTAGTGAAGACGCAGCCGATGTCCGCCCGGTGACCTTCTAGGGTTGGTGGCATGGCATCCATCACGACCAGCACCGTCCCCTCCAACGGCCTCCCGGTCCATTCGATCGAGGTTCCCGGAACCCGCGCCCTGACCATCCTCGTAGCCTTCGACGCGGGCGCCCGCAACGAGGCGCCCGAGGAGAACGGCATGGCTCACTTCCTCGAGCACCTGGTCTTCAAGGGAGGCGAGAAGTACCCCCATTACAGCGACGTCAACGAGACCGCCGAGCGCCTCGGCGGCGTGTTGAACGCCTACACGAGCCACGACCTGGTCGCCTTTCACATCACGGTTCGCGCCGAGAGCGCGCCGGCGGCGATCGACCTGCTGAGCGATTTTGTGGGCCGGCCGCGGATCGACGCCGAGGAGCTCGACCGCGAGCGGGGAGTCGTGATCCAGGAGATCAACCGCGCCTTCGACCAGCCTTCGATGGTGGCCGAGTACCTGATCGACCGGGCGGCCTTTGGCGAGCACCCCCTCGGCCGTCCCGTCCTGGGGCCGGAGGAGAACCTGCGGAGCTTCACCCGCGAGGGCATAGTCGCCTTCCGCGAGCGCTGCTGGGCAGGTGCCCGCGGCGGGGCGTTCCTGGTCGGGAACCTCGACCACCTGCCCGACGAAGCGGAGCTCCACGAGGCCTTCGGGCGCTTCCCGGACCTTCCCGGAGCGGACCCCTACGAGGCGGCACCGGGCTTCTCCCCGGAGACGCTGGTCGAGGAGCGCGATACCAACCAGTCACACCTGCGGATGATCTACAGGCCGGCGATCGCCGTCACCGATGTTCGCGAACGGGCCGCACTGGCGATCTACTCGACGCTGCTGGGCGGCTCGATGGGTTCGCGCCTGTTCGATGAGATCCGTGAGAAGCGCGGCCTTTGTTACTCCGTCTATGCGATTGCGCACGCCTTTGCGGACGTTCCGATCCTGCAGCTGGGCTCGGGCCTCGAGTCCTCCAAGTGCATCGAGGCCTACACCCGGATGCGTGAGATCGTCGACGAGCTTCGGGCCGAGGGCCCGACCGAGGAGGAGGTCGAACGAGCCCGGGCATACGCCGCCGGCAGGCTGGTCCTCTCGTTCGAGAACACCAACGCGGTTGCGCGCCACGCGGCCAACCAGTCGATCGTCTACGACGGCACGATCGACCCCGATGCGGCCATCGAGGCAATCGACTCCGTGACCTTCAACGAGGTCCGCGAGGTCGCAGCCGGAGTCGCCGACAGCCTGGCGATTGCCTGCGTCGGGCCGCACACGGCCGACGAGTTCTAGGCGCGCGCGTGCCTATCGCGGCCGGAACGCAGCCAGCTTCCGGGCCTCGGCAGAGTCTGGGCCGGCCATCTCGCTGACCCAGTTGATCGCCTCATCGAGGTTGATCGCGCGTGCCTCGACCATCGCTTCGATGTCGACCCAATCGCGCGGGCGATCGAACATCGCCTTGAAGACGGCGAGGCCTGTGCAGCTCAGCACGGGGATCGTGTGCTCGCCGAGGCTCACGTGTCGAATGTTCTTCTGCACGTCCTCGTGAAACGGCAGGACGTTCAGAAACAGGTCGATGGGAGTGATATCCCACCAAAGACGAACCTGACCTTCGCGTTCGGCACGTTCGACGTCCAGGCCGCTGAACGTCACCTCCTGCGGGAGTGCCGCGAAGACATCCTTCGTTCGGTCAGGCGTGACGAAGACGTTGACGTCGACGTCCTGTGTGGCCCGCGCCTCAAGTACGCAGTAGGCGAGGGCTATTGCACCGCCGATTGCGTGCGGAATCCCGGCAGCGCTCAGCCCCTCGTGCACCGCCACCAGCCGGTCTTCCAGACGACTCATCTGTTCAGGCGGATCAGCGGCGGATATGTCAGCTCGCCACGGCGACGAGAAGGCAGGCTGTCGGCCAGCTCGAGGACGTCCTTCAACACCTTCCCCGAGCGCTCGAGCGCGGCCTGGTCAGAGAGCGGCGTCACGGTCAGCTCCAGCCCTGCCGACCGGGCGATTCGTGCCAGAGCTGCACCGGACGGCTGGCGCCGGCCGTGCTCATAGGCGCTGAGGACCGAGCTCTGCATCCCGGTACGGCGGGCAAGCTCGGCCTGACTGAGACCGCTCATACGGCGGACCCTGCCAATCAACTCGCCCGCTACGCGATCGTTGTCGACGAACATGCACATATCGTAGCATATTCGCTAACAATATAGCTGTGAGCTTAGCTAATACGCTACTACCCGATGGCGACCATACGATCGATCGGCACGCGCGCACGCACCGCAATCTCCTTGGGGACGCTCACCTCGAACTTCATCTCGAGCAGGGCGTCTCTGAGCTTCGGCAGCGTGATCATCTTCATGAACACGCATGAGGCCTCGGCGTTGGCGGGGATGAACTCCACGTCCGGCGCGGCCATCTGCAGCGGGTAGAGCATGCCGGTCTCGGTGGCGACGATCGCCTGGGGATGCGAGCCCGGGTGGGCCCTGGTCTCACCCTCGGCACCCTCGGCGTACTTGAGCATCCCCCCCGTGGAGAGCATGTGCACGCCGCTGGAGGAGATGTCACCGGAGGCGACGTACTCCATGACGCTGGTCGTGCAGCCGCACTCGGGATGGATCAGGAAGTCTGCCCCCGGGTGCGCGGCCCGCGTGGCCTCGATGTCGGCGGGACGAATGCCGGCGTGGACGTGGCACTCACCGTCCCAGACGTGCATGCGCTTGCCCAGCTGCTTCTCCACGTAGGCCCCCAGCCACATGTCGGGGCCGAACAGGATCTCGGTGTCCGGGCCGTGGGTCTCATAGATGTGACGCACGACATCGACGGCGTTGGCCGACGTGCAGCAGTAGTCGGTCAGGGCCTTCACCTCGGCGGTCGTGTTGACGTACATCACTACGACGCCCTCGGGGTACATCCCCCGCCAGTCTGCGAGCTGTGCCGCGTCGATCGAGTCCGCCAGCGAGCAGCCCGCATCGAGGTCGGGAATCAGGACGGTCTTCTCCGGACAGAGGATCGAGGCGGTCTCGGCCATGAAGTGAACGCCGCAGAAGACGATCGTCTGACCCTCGGCGGCCGCAGCCTGGCGGGACAGGCCGAGCGAGTCTCCGACGTAGTCCGCGACGTCCTGGATCTCCGGCACCTGGTAGTTGTGGGCGAGGATCACCGCGTCACGTTCGGCGGCCAGCGCACGCACCTCCCGTGACAACTCGGTGATCTGCGCAGGCGAGAGGATCTCCAGCTCGGACCGGCTGGGGGCCATGGGCAGGTTCATGGCAGCGTCTCCAGTGTGAGAGAGAGGTCGAGTGCCGGTGCAGAATGCGTCAGCGCACCCATCGAGATCCATTCTACCCCGGTGTCTGCGACCCCCCGGAGCGTCTGGAGGCTCACCCCGCCGCTTGCCTCGAGCTCCGCTCGGCCGTCCACGCGGGCTACGGCATCGCGCAGTTCCGCCTCGTCCATGTTGTCCAGCAGCAGCCGCGGCGCCCCGGCCTCGAGGGCCTCGTCGATCTCCTCGGTGTCGCCGACCTCGACCTCTATCGTGGCGGCCAGCTCGGGGGAGGACTCTCGTGCGAGGCGAACGGCTGCAGCGATCCCTCCGGCGGCCGCGATGTGGTTCTCCTTGATCAGGATCGCGTCGTAGAGGCCGGCCCGGTGGTTGACCGCACCGCCGACGCGCACCGCTTCCTTCTCCAGGGTTCGCAGCCCCGGCGTCGTCTTGCGGGTATCCAAAACCCGTGCACCGGTCCCCTCCACCGCCTGGGCCGCCCGTGCGGCCATGGTCGCGATCCCGGAAAGGTGTGCGAGCACGTTCAGGGCCGTGCGCTCGCCGCTCAGCAGGGCTGCCGCTCGACCCGTCACTTCCAGCACTCCCCCACCCTGCTCGCGCCATCGGCCCTCCTCGGTCAGGCGCTCGAACCGCGCCTCGGGATCCAGCAGCGCAAAGACCATCTCCGCGCCGTCGAGCCCGAACACGACCCCCGGAGCCTTCTGCGTGATCACGGCGCGGGCCATCGAGTCGGGCGCGACGGTCGCGGCGGTCGTCACATCCCCGGCGCCGATGTCCTCGGCGAGGGCGTCCTCGATGAGTGCCCGGAGATCCCGCATCTCAGGCGCCCGCCGTGGCGCTCGAGAGCAGATACGCCCGGATGAACCCGTCCAGGTCGCCGTCGAGCACCCGCTGAACATCGCCCATCTCGAATCCCGTGCGGTGATCCTTGGCCATCGTGTAGGGGTGTAGCACGTAGGAGCGGATCTGCGAGCCGAAATTGACGTCCTGCGCCTCGCCCTTCTCCTTTGCGATCTCTTCCTGGCGTTCGCGCTCTTTGCGTTCGAGCAGCTTGGCCCGGAGCATGGCCATCGCGGTGGCCCGGTTGGATGACTGCGAGCGCTCGTTCTGGCACTGCACCACGATCCCGCTCGGACGGTGGGTGATCCGCACGGCCGAATCGGTCTTGTTGACGTGCTGCCCGCCCGCCCCCGAGGCGCGGTAGGTGTCGACCTGCAGATCGTCCTCATTGATCTCGACCTCGCCGGTGTCCTTCACCACGGGGGCGACCTCGACGCCCGCAAAGCTCGTCTGACGCCGGTGGGCCGAGTCAAACGGCGACAGGCGCACGAGTCTGTGGACCCCGCGCTCGGCGCCGAAGAGACCGTAGGCGTTCTCGCCCGAGGCGCGGAAGGTAGCGGACTTGATGCCCGCTTCCTCACCCTCAGAGACCTCGAGCAACTCGACGCCGAAGCCGCGGCCTTCAGCCCATCGCATCAGCATCCGCAGGACCATCTCGGCCCAGTCCTGCGCGTCGGTGCCACCGGCGCCGGCGTTGACCGTCACGAGCGCATCGCCGGCGTCATAGCGCCCTGAGAAGAGCCGCTGCTCCTCGAGCGTCGCCAGGCGATCCTCGACCGAGGCGATCTGCTCCTCGACCTCAGTCTCGAGCGAGGGGTCCTCACCGGCCATCTCGGCCAGCCCGTCGAGATCCTCTACATCGCCGACGAGCTGCTGAAAGCCGTCCAGGCGCCTGGAGGCACGCGCATGCTCCGCAGAGACACCGGCGGCACGATCGGAGTCGTCCCAGAAACCCGCCGCGCCCATCTCCCCCTCGAGCGACGCCACGCGCTCGGCCAGCTCAGCGGGGTCAAAGATAGTCCGAGAGCAGCTTCATCTGCTCGCGGATCGCGGCCAGCCGCTGCGGGATCGACTCGCTTGCATCGGTTGTGGCCACAGCTTCACGCTATCAGCCCCTCGCCGCGACCCCGCGGGCCCGAGCACTACGCTTGCAGCTGATGGAGGCACACGCCCTTCCCGACGAGCCCTTCCCCGGATCACCGGCCGAGCTCTCCTCCGCCTTCGCAGAGGCGATCGCGCGGCGTGACGTCGAGCGTGCCATGGAGCTGTGGGTCGAGGACCCGACGATCCTCACGGCGACGGGCGAGCCGATCCGCGGCCGGACGGCGATCGCCGCCGCCCTGCGGCTGCTGGTTGACAGCGGAACCGATGTGAAGATCGAGCTGACCACCTCGGTGACCGCGGGAGACGTCGCCCTGGGTCTCGGCACGCTCACCCTGAGCGGCACCGGCGCAGACGGGCAGCGGTTCAGCCAGCAGAGCAACTCGGCCGTGATCTACTCACGCGGCGTCGATGGAAGCTGGCGGGTTGCGATCGATGCACCCTGGGGCCTGCCGGCCCCCTGAGGGCTACTGCGGCACGATCACGAGCTTGCCGGCCGGGTGCCCCTGCTCACTCTCGCGTGTTGCGTCCCCGGCCTGGCCGAGGTCATAGATTCCGGCGATCGGGAAGTGGAAGGTGCCCGCCTCGATCAGCGGCAGAACCTCCTGCAGGGCCTGACGGGTCAGGGCCCCTCCCCCTCCGGCATGGAACTCCACTCCGTTCGCCTCCCCGTCCGCCGAGGAGGCGATCGTCAGGACCCGCGCGGTTGACCCCACGACCGCAACGGCCGCCGCGAGCTCGCCGTGTCCCGAAGCGTCCAGCGCAGCGGCGACTCCATTTGGCGCAGCCGCCCGCAGACGCGACTCGAGGTCCTCGCCGTAGGCGACCGGTGTCGCACCGAGGCTCTCGAGCTGGCCCAGCTTGGAAGGACCGGCGGTACCGATCACGTTGATGCCCCGCGCACGGGCCAGTTGGGTGGCGACCGATCCGACTGCGCCCGACGCGCCGAGGATCAGCAGCGTCTCACCGTCCTTCAGCGCCAGGCGATCCAGCGTCGCGTAGGCGGTTCCGACCACCACGGCGAGGCTGCCGGCGACCTCCCAGGGCACCGCCGGGGGCCTGGGCACCAACATCTCTGGACGGCTCAGGGCGATCTCCGCGTAGGCCGGCGTCGTCGGCGAGCCGAGCAGCTCTTCCCCGGGCTGCACGCCGCTCACGCCGGGCCCGATCCGCTCGACCATTCCGGCCACATCCACTCCCAGCCCGCGCGGCTCGCCCAGCGGCTGCCCGCCGGCGAGCAGGCCACGGTGGATCTTCCAGTCGATCGGATTGACCCCGGCCGCCAGCACCCGCAGCGAGATCTCTCCCTCGCCGGGGATCGGCTCCTCGACCTCCTCGACGAGGAGCACCTCAGGACCGCCGTATTCGTGAAATCGAACGGCCTTCACGGGCACCCGAGCGATGGGCCGCAGCGCGCCGCGCTCACGGCCGTCCTAGGACCCGTGGCACTTCTTGAACTTCTTCCCTGAGCCGCACCAGCATGGGTCGTTGCGCCCGACCTGGTGCTCGTCGTCGAGCACCCGCTGCTCGACCGGCGGCAGGGGCCTCGAATTCCTGCTCGGCGCCGTATTCGACGGCGCCGCCGGCTCCGGCTGCCGCGGCCGCCGCGGCGAGCGCGCCCGCGCCCGCGGTGCTGCCGCCCGAGTAGGAGACTCTTCCGGCCCGGGTGGCGCTGCCGGCGGCGCGGAAGGACGGCAGCGGCGCGGCGCCGCCGTTCTCGCCCTCGACGTTGACCTGGACGTTGAAGATCATCCGGGTGTAGTCCGTCCAGACGCTGTTCATCAGGTCACCGAACAGCGTGAAGGCCTCGTTCTTGTAGGCGACCAGCGGGTCGATCTGGGCGAAGCCGCGCAGGTGGATGCCCTCGCGCAGGTAGTCCATGTCGAACAGGTGCTCGCGCCAGCGTTCATCGATCGTCTGCAGCAGCAGGAAGCGCTCGAGCGCGCCCATCAGCTCCTCGCCGAGGGCCTCCTGGCGGGCCTCGTAGCGGGTCATCGCCTCGCTCGACGAGCGCGTCGGCGAGCGCGTTGCGGTCGGCCGTCTGCGCTGTCCAGCGTCCTCGCTGCCGAGCTCGGGCGGGAAGAACTGCGCCGATCGCCGTGAACAGCCCGTCGACGTCCCAGTCCTCGACGAAGTCGCCGGGCGTGTACTGCGTCGATCGTCCGCTCGATCACGTTGGCGACCTCGCGGCGGGCCTCCTCGCCGATCGACTTGCCTTCGAGCACCTCGTCGCGGTAGGCGTAGATCACGCGGCGCTGCTCGTTCATGACGTCGTCGTATTCGAGCACCCGCTTGCGGATCAGGAAGTTCTGGTCCTCGACCTTCTTCTGGGCTTTTTCGATCTGTTTGGAGAGCATCCCGGCCTCGATCGGTTCCTCGTTGCCCTCCTCGTCGATGCCGCCCAGTTTGTCGAGGATCCGGTAGATCCGGTCGCCCGCGAACAGCCGCACCAGGTCGTCCTCGGCCGAGAGGAAGAAGCGCGACTCGCCGGGGTCGCCCTGGCGTCCGGCGCGGCCGCGCAGCTGGTTGTCGATCCGCCGCGACTCGTGGCGCTCGGTGCCGCAGATGAACAGGCCGCCGGCGGCCATCACCTGCTCGCGGTTGGCCTCGACCTTGGCCTCGAGCTCGGGCAGCAGCTCGGCCATGCGCTGCTCGTAGGCGTCGGCGTCGTCGGGCGCGATGCCCTCGCGGGCGAGCTGCTGATGGGCCAGGTGCTCGGGGTTGCCGCCGAGCTTGATGTCGACGCCACGGCCGGCCATGTTGGTGGCGATCGTGACCGCGCCCGGCTGGCCGGCCTCGGCGACGATGTCGGCCTCGCGGGCGGCGTGCTCGGGCTTGGCGTTCAGGACCGCATGCGTGATGCCGTGCTTGGTCAGGCGTTCAGAGAGCAGCTCGGAGACCTCGACGGAGATCGTCCCGACGAGGACCGGCTGGCCGTTGTCATGGCGGGCCTGGATCTCGCGCACGACGGCGCTCCACTTGCCCTCCTTGGTCTTGTAGACCTGATCGTTGCGGTCCGCCCTGACGACGTCCTTGTTCGTCGGGATCTGAACGACCGGCAGCTCGTAGATCTTCATGAACTCCGTCGCCTCGGTCAGCGCGGTACCGGTCATGCCGGAGAGCTTGTCGTAGAGGCGGAAGAAGTTCTGGTAGGTGATCGTCGCCAGGGTCTGGTTCTCCTCCTGGATCGAGACGCCCTCCTTCGCCTCGACGGCCTGGTGCAGGCCCTCCCCCCAGCGGCGCCCGTCGAGGATTCGCCCGGTGAACTCGTCGATGATCTTGACCTCGCCGTCGATGACCGCGTAGTCGACGTCCTTCTTGTAGAGCGACTCGGCCCGCAGCGACTGGAGCAGATGGTTGACCAGGTGGCCGTTCTCGGCGCGGTAGAGGTGGTCGATTCCGAGGAAGCGCTCGGCCTTGGCCACGCCCTGCTCGGTGATCGAGACCGACTTGTGCTTCTCGTCGATCTCGTAGTCGAAGTCGGCCACGAACTGCTTCTTGGAGCGCGGGTCCATCCCTTCGGGCGTCTTGCCGGGAGTCAGGCGCGGCGCGAGACGGGCGAAGCGGACATAGAGGTCGGCGGCCTGTTCGGGCGCGCCGGAGATGATCAGCGGCGTGCGGGCCTCGTCGATCAGGATGTTGTCGACCTCGTCCACGACCGCGAACGGGTGGCCGCGCTGGACCTTTTCGGAGAGGTCCTTGGCCATGTTGTCGCGCAGGTAGTCGAAGCCGAACTCGGAGTTCGTCCCGTAGACGACGTCGCATTCGTAGGAGCGGATCTTCTCGTCGTAGGGCTGCATGTTCTCGAGCACCCCCACCGTGACGCCGAGCGCGTCATAGATCGGGCTCATCCATTCCGCGTCACGACGGGCCAGGTAGTCGTTGACCGTGACCACGTGCACGCCGCGTCGCCGCGGCGGGACCTCCGGGTCCTGCGGGTCGCGCTCGCCGACGGCCAGAGAGTTGAGCACGACCGCGAGGGTCGCGGTCAGAGTCTTGCCCTCGCCTGTCTTCATCTCGGCGATCTGGCCCTCGTGGAGGGCCATACCGCCGATCAGCTGAACGTCGAAGTGGCGCATCCCCATCGTGCGCTTGCCGGTCTCGCGGACGACGGCGAAGCACTCGGGGAGCAGGTCGTCGAGCGACTCGCCCTCGGCGGCCCGCTCACGCAGGCTGTCCATCCGCGCGCGCAGCTCCTCGTCGTTGTCGTGTTCGAGCTCGGCCTCGAAGGCACCGATCAGAGCGACACGCTTCTGATAGCCCTTGAACTTCTTGGCCTCGCCCGCGTTGAGGGCGCGATCGAGCAGAGACGGCATGCGCCCAAGGATAGCTCCCGTCGCACGCGCCTCGTCCGGCTGCGCTCCGCGGCGGCCCCGCCGGCGCTCAGATCGGAGGGCAGCGGCGCCTCGATCACGTTGCCCGGCACGCGCGCCCGTGCCGCATGGGCCTCTCGCCGGTGGCGCAGTTTGTCGCGGTGGCGCTTGACCTGGCGGGCCAACTCGTCGACCATCAGGTTCATCGAGTGGAACATATCAGGGGAGGCATCTCGTGCGCGCAGCGTGACCCCCTTCAGGTACAGCGTCGCCTCGGCGACCTGGCGTCGGTGACCCTGGGGTTTCGCTCCTCGAAGATCTCGATCTCCAGGCGGGCCAGGTCGGAGACCTGGCGCGAGACCTTTCCCAGCCGATGTTCCGCATGCTGGCGGAGCTCGTCGGTGACCGGGACGTTTCGACCCTTGATGTCGATCTGCATCGTCGCTCCTTGGTCGGTCTTTATGGTGGTGCTGCGATCGATGCTACGCCCGTTTACGGCGGATGTAAATGGGGTTGGACAGATGGCTTTGGACGCGCGTGCCGCTCTACGGGCGAGCGGGGCCTCGTGCCGCTCGTCCCGTGCGAGAATCCTCAGCGGATGAGCCCTCATCTCGCCTGGTCGTTCAGCCCGCTCATCCTGCTCCCCTCGGCGGCCGTGGCCGCTGTCTATGTTCGCCGCTGGCGGGCGGTCCGCTCAAGCGGCTCGGCGCGCGCCGCACACGAGGCGCCCGTGTGGCGGCTGCTCTGCTTCCTGGCTTCGGTGCTGATCGTGCTTGCAGCGCTGATATCCCCGATCGACAGCCTCGCCGATCAGCTGTTCTTCGCCCACATGATCCAGCACATGCTGCTGCTTGACCTGGCCCCGATCCTCGCCATCCTCGGCTTCACGAAGGTGATCCTGCGTCCCGTGACCCGTCAGGTCGCCGAGTTCGAGCGCCGTGCTGGATTCATCGCTCACCCGGCCACGGCGGTGGTGCTGTACGTCGGTGGAATCTGGCTGTGGCACATCCCTTCGGCCTACGACTTCGCCGTGCGCCATCCGCCGATTCATGCAGCCGAGCACCTGACCTTCCTGGCGATCGGCGGCCTGTACTGGTGGCATCTGATCTCGCCGATTCGCGCCCGGCAGCGACTGGACGGCATGGGCCCGATCGCGTACATGCTCTCCACGAAGCTGTTCGTCGGAGCTCTCGGAATGGGATTGGCCTTCGCGCCGGCGGCGCTCTACTCCTACTACATCCACCAGCCCAGGGTCTGGGGCATCTCCGCGCACGACGACCAGTCGATCGCCGGGCTGATCATGGCCCTGGAGCAGTCGATCGTGATGGGCGTGGCGTTGGTGTTCCTGTTCGTCCGGGCGCTGGCCGAGTCCGAGCGGACCCAGGCTGCGCGAAGAGCGCTACGAGTTCGGCCCCGATCCCCTCTAGGGACGCGAGCCGGAGAGCTCGACGCAGAGCTGGTGCAGAAGCTGCTGAACCTCGGGGACGCGGTCGGCGTCGGGATCGGCCAGGCAGCTCTGAGAGCTGCTCGCGGCGCGCGCTCAGCACCTGATCGGCCAGCGCTACACCGGCTGGAGTCAGGGTCGCCCCCGACCCGTCGTCCGCGGTCAGGCCGCGCTCGCGCAGCTCGTGGCGGACCGACTCGATCGCCTGCTCATCGACCTCCTGAACGTGGGCCATGTCGAGCGTCCCGGCGATCCCGTAGCTGCCGAACCTGGCCAGGGCCCAGACGGCCCCGGGGCTCAGTTCGGCGCCCACGCGGGCTCCGAGTTGCTCGTTGAATGCCAGCCGTCGCTCGCGCCCGACCAGCATCCCGAGCGAGCGGTCTATTTCGGCCAGCGAGCTGGGTGACTTGGGCACGGCCAGCGCGTCGTCGATGCCCTGGCTGGTCGATGCGGTGGCACGAAGCGGGTGCTCGCGGAGGCGCAGACTCAGGAGGAAGCCGATCGCGCCGATTCCGGCGGCCACGAGAAACACAGGCCGCAGGGCATGGACGTAGGCGTTCTCGTAGGCCAGCCGGGCGGAGCCAGGGAGGGTCGCGAGCTGCGCGCCTGTGAGCCGGGCGCCGGCCGAGACCTGGGCTCCCAGAACGCCTCCGATCGCGTCGTGGAGCTCCGATCGCAGACGGCTGGAGAAGATCGTTCCGAAGATCGCCGCCCCAAAGGAGCCGCCGATGCCGCGGGCCAGCGTCACTCCCGAGGTGGCGGCGCCGAGCACCGAGTAGTCGACCGAGTTCTGCACCGCCAGCACGAGCACCTGCATCACCAGGCCCAAACCCAGGCCGAGCACCAGAAGATAGGCGTCGGCCTCCAGCGTGCTGGTCGTGATGTCCAGTCGCGAGAGCAGCAACAGCCCGACCGTCATCACGGCCGTCCCGACGATCGGAAACACTCGATATTTGCCCGTTCTGGTGATCAGCTGCCCGGACAGGACCGATGTCACCAGCAGCCCCCCCATCAGCGGGATCAGCCGCAGGCCCGCTTCCGTCGGCGTGGAGTGGAAGACCGTCTGGAAGAACAGCGGCAGGAATGTCACCGAGCCGAACAGGGCGAAGCCGACGATCAGCGACAGAAGCCCGGCGACACGAAAGACGTCTCCCCGCAGCAGGGCCGGCGGCAGGACCGGCTCGGCCGCGCGCCGCTCCACGAGCGTGAACACGACGAGCAGCACGCAGCCGGCGAGGGCCGTGATGATCGTCTGCGGACCGGCCCAGGCCCAGGTGGTACCCCCGAGGCTCGCGACGAGGATGAAGGCGCTGAGGGCGGACGCGAGCAGACCGGCACCCAGATAGTCGATCGAGGGTCGGCTCCGCGTGGTCGTGGCCGGCAGCGTGAGGCCCAGCACGACCAGCGCGATCAGGCCGACGGGGATGTTGATGTAGAAGATCCAGCGCCAGGAGAAGTTCTCCACGATCAGCCCGCCGAGCAGCGGTCCGGCGACGCTCGCGACACCGAAGACGGCGCCGAACAGGCCCTGGTAGCGGCCTCGCTCGCGCGGCGAGACGACATCGCCGACGGTCGCCTGGACCAGCACGATCAGCCCGCCCGCTCCGAGCCCCTGCAGGGCGCGAAACGCGATCAGCATCGTCATCGTGCTCGCCAGCCCGCACAGAGCTGAGCCCACAAGGAAAAGGACGACAGCGCTCTGCAGCACCCGCTTGCGCCCCAGCTGATCGCCGAGCTTGCCGTAGAGCGGCGTCACCGCCGTCTGCGCGAGCAGATAGGCGCTGGTCACCCAGGAGAGCCGCTCGAGGCCTCCGAGGTCACCGACGATCGTCGGCAGCGCGGTGGCCACGATCGTGGAGTCCAGCGCCGCGAGCAACATCACGAGCATCAGGCCCGCGAAGATCAATCCGAGGCGGCGCTCCGCCCCGTCACGCGCCGGAACCGGCAGGGCGGTCGCGTTCACCTGTTCAGCCTAACCTCGTCGGCGGAGACTCTCGACGATTCCGTTATGGGCGGAGATGGCGCCGATCAAAATCGAGTCGGCGCCGATCTTTGTCCCGGGGAACACGATGCTCGAGCGCAGCTGCGCGCGGTCGCCGATGCTCACACCGTCACCGAGCACCACCGGTCCGGTGAGGCGCACCTCCGAGCCGATCTCGACGCCCGTGCCGATCCAGACCGGGCCGGCCACGTCGGTGTCCTCGGGAAGCGTCGTGCCGTCCGAGACGGTCACGCCGGAGCTCACTTCGGTGCCCTCCATCTCCAGGCGAAGCTCGCCGCAGAGGGCGTCAAATGTTCCCTGGCGCAGCTCGGTCAGCGAGCCGACGTCGTTCCAGTACTCCCGCACCTCGTGAATGTGAAAGGGAACATCGTTCGCGAGCAGCGCCGGGAACACGTCCTGGGCCCAGTCGGCGAAGGGCCGCTCGGGGAAGTAGTCGAAGATCTCCGGCGAGAACACGTAGATGCCGCAGTTGCCCAGATCCGAGAGCGCCTCCTCGGGTGAGGGCTTCTCCTGGAAGCCGGTGATGCGCCCCTCGCGATCGTGCAGGACCACTCCGTACTCGCGAGTGTCGGCGACCTTCTTGACGGCCAGCGTCGCGATTCCTCCGGTCTCGCGGTGGCGAGCGGCCAGAGCACCCAGGTCGATGTCGGTCAGCGCGTCGCCGGAGATCACCAGGAAGGACTCGCCGCCGAAGAACTCAGCGCAGGCCCGCACCCCGCCGGCGGTGCCGAGCAGCTCCTCCTCGACCCGGTAGGTGATCCGCTCACCGAAGTAGTCCTTGATCGAGTCGGGGAAATAGTGGAGGTTCGCGATCACCTCGTCGAAGCCGTGCCGGGCCAGCAGGTCGAGGATGTGCTCCATGACCGGCCGGTCGATCACCGGCACCATCGGCTTCGTTATCTCATAGGTCAGCGGGCGCAGCCGCGTCCCGAGCCCAGCCGCGAGGACCATCGCCTTCATGTCGTGATCCTCTCAGCTGGGCGGGAACTAGGGGTTCTGCTGATCAGTAGCGGTAGTGGTCGGCCTTGTAGGGTCCGTCCACGGGCACACCGATGTAGGCGGCCTGCTCGTCGGTGAGCTTCGTCAGCCTCACGCCGAGTGCGTCGAGGTGCAGCCGTGCGACCTTCTCGTCGAGGTGCTTGGGCAGCACGTAGACCTTCTTCTCATACTCGTCGTTCTTGGTGAACAGCTCGATCTGGGCGATCGTCTGGTTCGTGAAGGAGCTGCTCATGACGAAGCTGGGGTGACCAGTCGCGTTGCCCAGGTTCAGCAGCCTGCCCTCGGAGAGCATGATGATCGCGTGGCCGTCGGGGAAGACCCACTTGTCGACCTGCGGCTTGATGTTGACGCGCTCGATTCCCGCGACCTTCGTCAGCCCCGCGATGTCGATCTCGTTGTCGAAGTGGCCGATGTTGCCGACGACCGCCTGGTGCTTCATCCGCTCCATCTGGGCTGCGGTGATGATGTCCTTGTTGCCGGTCGTCGTGATGAAGATGTCGCCGGTGGCGAGCACGTCCTCGAGCGTCTTCACCTCGTAACCCTGCATCGCCGCCTGAAGCGCGCAGATCGGGTCGATCTCGGTGATGATCACCCGTGCGCCCTGCCCGCGCAGTGATTCCGCGCAGCCCTTGCCGACATCGCCGAAACCGCAGATGACGGCGACCTTGCCGCCGATCATCACGTCGGTCGCCCGGTTGATGCCGTCGATCAGCGAGTGCCTGCAGCCATAGAGGTTGTCGAACTTGGACTTGGTGACCGAGTCGTTGACGTTGATTGCCGGGAACAGCAGCTCGCCGCTCTCGACCATCTCGTAGAGGCGATGAACGCCGGTGGTCGTCTCCTCGGTGACACCTTTGATGTCCTGGCCGATCTTCGTCCAGCGCTGCGGGTCTTCACCGAGCGATCGCGTCAGCACATTCAGGATCACCTCGTGCTCCTCGGACTCCGCCGTCGAGGGGTCGGGAACCGCCCCGGCGGCCTCGTACTCGGTGCCCTTGTGCACGAGCAGGGTGGCGTCGCCGCCGTCGTCAAGGATCATGTTCGGGCCGCCGTCGGGCCAGATCAGGACCTGTTCGGTGCACCACCAGTACTCCTCGAGGCTCTCGCCCTTCCACGCATAGACGGGGACGCCCTGGGGGTTCTCGGGCGTACCCTCGGGGCCGACGGCAACAGCGGCCGCCGCGTGGTCCTGGGTGGAGAAGATGTTGCAGCTGCACCAGCGGACATCGGCGCCGAGCGCGGTCAGCGTCTCGATCAGCACAGCCGTCTGGATCGTCATGTGCAGCGAGCCGGTGATTCGTGCGCCGCTGAGCGGCTGCGCCTCGCCGTACTCGCGGCGGAGGGCCATCAGGCCCGGCATCTCGTGCTCGGCGAGGATGATCTCCTTGCGGCCGAACTCGGCAAGCGAGAGGTCGGCGACCTTGAAGTCGTTGGCAACTGCGGTGGGTGTCATTGCGGACATGATTAATCCTCCTGTCCGGTCAGGTGAGCGCCCTTGCTGCAGAGAGGCCGAGCGTGGCGGATTGGAGCCCGTCGCAGCGCTCCTCGGCCGTCGTCGGGACGCTATCACACGGTTCGGGGCGTTCCGCTCAGCCCTACAGGTTCGCGAGCGAGGTCTTCAGCTCATCGAGCGCCGTCACGGGCCCGGGGTCGACCCCGCGCAGGGTGGCGAGATAGATCGAGACGAGATCGCCCAGCAGGACGAGCGAGAGAACCCGCTCGATCGCCGTCTGCCCACGGGTCTCGAGCCGGAAGCTCGCGACGGCGTTGGCGGCGATGATCTGCTCGGTCAGGTCCATCCGCTGCTTCACGCGCGGGTGCGCGTCGGAATCGTCAAGGAAGACAGCCGAGAAGCGCCCCACTTCGTGTGCTCCCTGCCAGCCCTCGAGCTCGTTGTGATCGAGCTCGGGCA
Organism: uncultured Solirubrobacteraceae bacterium; assembly: GCA_963744035.1. Classification (GTDB taxonomy): domain Bacteria; phylum Actinomycetota; class Thermoleophilia; order Solirubrobacterales; family Solirubrobacteraceae; genus Palsa-744. The sequence continues at coordinate 480,871 of CAVURZ010000005.1, forward strand.
GTTCGTTTGAGAAACAGGGCTGCTTGGCGTTCTCGTTGATCTGGGTCTTCCACCGGTATGCGATCGGGTTGGTGAGGCCGGCGCCGGCGATCACCGGGGTGGTGCCGAACAGGCCGCGGGCGACCTGCTTTGCCAGCGAGTCCTCGGCCGCGTCCGGACCCCACTCTGCGACGAGCTGCTCGAGATGTGAGGCGGCGACGTCGATCTCGGAGGTCAGCCGCGGGCCGGCGCCGCACAGCGCGGCGACCTCGAGGGCGGCGACGGTCATGTAGGCGACGGCCGCCCGCGGCTGAAAGCCGGCCGGCAGCGGGATCACCGGCACACCGTCCGCGCGGGCCATCTCCGCGAGGCGTCCACCCGTCGTGACGACGGTGCGCTTGGCGCCCAGGGCGCCGGCGGACTCGTAGCAGGCCAGGGTCTCCTCGGTGTCGCCGGAGTAGCTGGCGCAGAGCACCATCGTGTCCGGCGTCGTCCAGGTGGGGATGCCGTATGCGCGGGTCACGAAGATCGGCCGCGACGCATGATCCCCGAGCGCTGCGCGGGCCAGTGCCCCGCCGATCGCCGAGCCGCCCATGCCGGCGACCACGAGGCCGGCGGATGTGTCCCAGTCCTGCATGATCGCCGACTCGGCGCGCCACAGGGCGTCGCGCAGGTGATCGGGGAGGGCGAGGATGTCGCCCAGCTGCCCCGAAGGGTCGATGCGGGCGATCTCCTCGCGGGTGAGCTCCTGCGAGGCGGGGGTTGCCGTCACGCTGCCGTCGCTCATCTGGAGCTAGCCTCCTGCATCTGCGCCCGAAGGGCGCGTGGTGGGGTGGTGAAGGTTCTCGTCATGGGCCTCTGTCTCAGAACTCGATTGCGCCATCGGGCAACCGGACACCAGGGAAGATACGCGCCCCGCGCGTGATCACGTTGTCCGCCCCCACGCGCACGCCCTCCCCCAGCACCGCGCCGCCGGTGATCCTGCAACGCGGACCGATCTCGCAACCGGGCGAGATTATGCAGTCGCGAAGCTCGCATTCCTCGGCGATCCGGCTCCCCTTCAGGATCACGGCACGCTCGACGCTTGACCCGGCGCCGATCGAGACGTCCTTGCCCAGCACCACGAGGCTGCCCACCTGCGCGCCCGCCGCGACGGTGACGCCGCTCTCGAGCACCGCCGGCGGAATTGCGCGACCGAGAATCTCGACACCCTCGCCGACGGCCATCCAGGACTCGGAGAGTCGCTCCTGCACAGCGGTCTGGACGTTGCCCTCGATGATGTCGAAGGTGCCCTTCAAATAGCGCTCGGGAGTCCCGATGTCCATCCAGTAGCTCTCAGATGCGTAGCCGTAGAGCCCATCCCCGATCAGCCGTGGCCAGACCTCGCGCTCGATTGAGACGTTGCGCTCGGGCGGGATCAAATCGAGGATCTCGCGCTCGAGCACGTAGGCCCCGGCGCTGATCAGGCTGCTGGGGGGCTGTTCGGAGCTCGGCTTCTCGACGAACTCGGCGACGGAGTCGTCTGCGTTCAGGATCACCATGCCGTAGGCCGTCGGGTCCGGCACGTTGACCAGCGCCAGCGTGGCTCGCGCACCGGTGCGCTCATGCTGGGCGATCTGGGCGCTCAGGTCGAGGTCGGTCAGGACGTCGCCGTTGAGCATCAGGAAGCGCTCGTCGAGCAGGCCCTCGGCGAGCTTTAGCGCGCCGGCGGTCCCGCGCGGCTCGGGCTCTTCGACGAAGCGCAGGCGCAATCCGAGCGAGGTGCCGTCGCCCAGCACCTCACGCACCCCGTCGGCCAGGAAGCCGCAGGACATGATCACATCCTCGATCCCGTGGCCCCGCAGCCACTCGAGCATGTATGAGATGAACGGCCGGTCGACAAGCTGCACGACTGGCTTGGGCACGGTGGACGTCAGGGGCCTCAGACGGGTTCCCTGTCCACCGACCAGGATCACTGCCTGAATCGGCTCACCTCCGCCCGATCCCCTCGTAGAGGAGCCCCGCGTCGCGTACCGCCTGCGGGTCCAGGGCGTTGCGCCCGTCGACCATCAGATTCCCGGCCATCGCCTCAGCGACCTCGCTCCAGTCCAGTTCGGTGAGCTCCTGCCACTCGGTCACCAGAACTGCCGCGTCGGCGCCCTTGAGCGCCTCAAGTGGAGAGTCGGCGAACTCGATTCCCGTCACCAGGCGCCGTGCCTGCTCCTCTGCAACGGGGTCGTAGGCGACGATCGAGGCGCCGTCAGCGTGCAGCCGGGCCGACAGGACCAGCGATGAGGCCTCACGCATGTCGTCGGTGTTGGGCTTGAAGGCCAGGCCCAGCAGGGCGACGCGCTTCCCGGCTAGTGCGCCCAGGTGGCGCTGGAGCTTGCCGATCACCCGGCGCTTCTGGAGGTCGTTGACCTGGATCACCGCGTTGAGGAGCTGGAAGTTGTAGCCGGAGTTCCCGGCCAGCTGCTTGAGGGCGTCCACGTCCTTGGGGAAGCAGCTGCCCCCGAAGCCTATGCCGGCCTGCAGGAACTTTCCGCCGATGCGGTCATCGAGCCCCATGCCCTTGGCGACCTCGACGACGTCGGCCCCGGTCTGCTCGCAGACGTTGGCGATCTCGTTGATGAAGGAGATCTTTGTCGCCAGGAAGGCGTTCGATGCGAGCTTGACCATCTCGGCACTGGCGATGTCGGTGCGCACCAGTGGCGCGTCAAGCGGCGAATAGAGATTGACCACGGCATCCCCGGCCCAGCCGCCGTCATCTCCCACCACGACCCGGTCGGGGTGCAGAAAGTCCTTGACGGCCGAGCCCTCCTTCAGGAACTCGGGGCACGAGACGTATGCCAGACCGCTTTTGTCCTGCTCGCCGAATACCCGCTGAAGCGAGGCTCCCGTGCCGCACGGCACGGTCGACTTCATCACCAGGGCATGGTCGCGCGAAGCGGGAATCGCCGCCACGACCGCATGAACTGCCGACAGATCGGCGTCGCCCGAGTAGGTCGGCGGCGTGCCGACCGCGACGAACAGCAGCCGGGCATGCTCGAGGGCATCGGAGATCTCGGTCGAGAAGTGCAGCCGCCCGGAGTTCTTCTGGAGCAGCTCCGCGAGCCCGGGCTCATAGATCGGGACCTCGCCGGCCTGCAGACGCTCGACCTTGCCGGCGTCGATGTCGACACACCAAACGTCGCTGCCCAGCTCGGCGAAGCCGGCTGCGGTCACCAGCCCCACATAGCCGGTGCCGATAACTCCGATTGGCTCGCGTGTCGTGTTCATGAGGCCGGAAAGGCTAGTGACTGCGGAGGCGCTGCGCTGTTACGGCGCAGCGCCTACTGCCCGACCGACAGAAAGGCCTCGTAGCGGCGGATGTCACGGTGGGCCCGCGCAAGTTCCTCGCTGCCCTCCTCGGCTCGCTCGGCAGTCTGGCGCGAGTCCGCGAGGCGGCTCTCCAGCGTCCCCCGATCGATCGCCTCGGGGGCGATTGCCTCCTCGACGAGCACCAGCGCCCGATTCTCGCCGAACTGCAGGTAGCCCTCGGCCTGCGCGAAGCGAACGATGTCGCTGTCCGATCGGTAGAGGCGCAGCTCCGTCGGTTCGAGCATCGCCAGTACCGGCTCGTGGCCGGCCAGCACGCCGATCGAGCCCACGGCCGTTCGCGTCGAGAGCATCTCGATCTCCTCCGAGAAGATCTCTCCCTCGGGGGTCAGCACGTCGACCTGGAACTTCGTGCGGGCCATGATCAGGCTTTCTTGCCGGCCTCGACGACCTCGTCGATCGTGCCCTTCAGGAAGAAGGCACTCTCGGGAACCTCGTCGTGCTTGCCTTCGATGATCTCCTCGAAGCCACGGATCGTCTCGGCGATCGGCACGTAGGCGCCGGGAGTGCCGGTGAACTGTTCGGCGACGAAGAACGGCTGGGACAGGAACCGCTCGATCTTGCGGGCCCGCTGGACGGTGAGCTTATCCTCGTCGGAGAGCTCGTCGATCCCGAGGATCGCGATGATGTCCTGGAGCTCCTTGTAGCGCTGCAGGATCTCCTTGACGCGGTTGGCCACGCGGAAGTGATCCTCGCCGAGGATGTCGGCCTTGAGGATTGTCGAGTTCGAATCCAGCGGGTCGACAGCCGGGTAGATCCCTTTTTCGGAGATCGCCCGCGACAGAGCGGTGGTGGCGTTGAGGTGGGCGAACACCGACGCCGGAGCCGGGTCGGTGTAGTCGTCGGCCGGCACGTAGATCGCCTGCACCGAGGTGACCGAGCCGCGCTTGGTCGAGGTGATGCGCTCCTGGAGCTGGCCCATCTCGGTCTCGAGGGTGGGCTGATAGCCCACCTGGGAGGGCATCCGCCCGAGCAGCGCCGAGACCTCGGAGCCGGCCTGAACGAAGCGGAAGATGTTGTCGATGAACAGCAGCACGTCCTGACCCTCGTCACGGAAGTGTTCAGCCATCGTCAGACCGGACAGCGCGACGCGCATCCGGGCTCCGGGAGGCTCGTTCATCTGGCCGAACACGAGCATCGTCTTGTCGAGGACCCCGGACTCCTTCATCTCGAGCCACAGGTCGTTGCCCTCGCGGGAGCGCTCGCCCACGCCGCAGAAGGCCGACAGCCCTCCATGCTCCTTGGCGAGGTTGTGGATGAGCTCCTGGATCAGCACCGTCTTGCCGACGCCGGCGCCGCCGAACAGGCCGACCTTGCCGCCCTTGGCGTAGGGGGCGAGGAGATCGATGACCTTGATGCCGGTCTCGAACATCTCGGTCGTCGGCGTCAGGTCCTCCACGCGCGGCGCGGACTGGTGAATGCCGCGGCGTTCGACGTCCTTGGGCAGATCCTCGCCCAGGTCGATCGGCTCGCCGAGCAGGTTGAAGATGCGCCCCAGGGTCGCCTCGCCGACGGGCACCGAGATCGGGCCGCCGGTGTCGATCACCTCAAGACCGCGGGACAGGCCGTCCGTCGTGTCCATCGCCACCGCGCGGACGCGGTCGTCGCCAAGGTGCTGCTGAACCTCGCAGACCAGGATCTCCTCCTCGGAGCCGGAACTGATTCCCGCTGCCTCCTCCTCGCGGTTGGCGGCTGTCCGGACGATCGTGATGGCGTGGTTGATCTCGGGAAGGCGGTCAGGGAAGACGGCCTCGATGACGACGCCCTGGATCTCCTCGATGCGACCGACGTTGCGCTCGCCCTGAGGAGTCTCGGCGGTCGGCTCGGTAGCTGTGCTGGCCATGTCTATCTCTCTCTTTCTCGTCTAAATCAAGTCTTGAGCAGGTTTACCCGGTTGAGCGCAGGTTGTCGCGCCGCTCACGAGAGGCCCTCGGCACCGGCGACAACCTCCATGATCTCCTGCGTGATCTCAGCCTGCCTGGCGCGGTTCATCTGCAGCGTGTAGTCGGTGATGATTTCTCCGGCGTTGTCCGATGCGCTGCGCATCGCGGTCATCTGAGCCCCGAAGAAGCCTGCGGTCGACTCCACGAGGGCCCGGTAGATCGAGATCTCGATGTAGTCGGGTACCAGCCGCTTGAGAATCTCTTCCGGGTCGGGCTCGTAGGACACGAGCGCGCGCGGGCCCTGATGCTCATCGGCCGACTCGGCCTCTTCCTCGCCGGCGATGGTCGCGGCGGAGATCGGCAGCAGAAGCTCGCGGGTGACGCGCTGGGTCAGCGGTGAGACGTAGGAGTTGTAGACGATCTCCACGCGGTCGAGCTTGCCGTCGACATAGGACTGAATCAGGTCGTCGGCGATCGTCCGTGCGTCTGCGTAGGTCGGCCGGTCGGCAAACCCGGTGTAGCTGCCTTTCAGCTCATAGCCACGGAAGCTGAGCGAGGACACGCCGCGGCGGCCCGTCGCGAACCAGTTGCTCTGCAGACCTTCCTCGCCGAGCTCGGAGGCGATCCGCACGCCTGCCCTGATGATCTGCGAGTTGAATCCGCCGGCGAGACCGCGATCGCCCGTCACGAGCAGCAGCCCGGCGTTCGTCTCGTGCTCGTGCTCGAGCAGCAGCGGCAGGCGCGCTGTCTCCGCGCCCGCGGCCTGAGCCGCCTGGCGGGTCATCCGGCGAATCGCATCCGCATATGGGCGCAGCGCGTCGATGCGTTGCTCGGCGCGGCGCAGCCGCGCGGCGGCGACCATCTCCATGGCCCGGGTGATCTTCTGGATGTTCTTGACCGATGCGATCTTGTTCTTGACGTCGCGCTGTGAGGCCATTGGCGTTTCTCCGAGCGGCCTAGGCGGCCGCCGTGGAGACCTCCGGAGCGGCGCCCTCGTCCATCGGCTGACCCTCCTCGTCGAGGTCGTAGCCGAAGTCACGCGCGAAGTCCTCCACCGCCGAGTGGACCGCCTTCTGGGTGTCCTCGGACCAGTCGCCGCCGGCGATCTTCTCGCGGACGTCCTTGTGCTGGGAGTGCATCCGTTCGGTCAGCTCGAGCAGGAACTCGGTGACGCGATCGGCGTTGAGGCGGTCGAGGAAGCCGTTCGTCGCCGCGTAGATCTGCACCGTCTGATCCTCCACCGGCAGCGGCGCCCGCTCGTTCTGGTTGAGCGTCTGAACGAGCCGCTCCCCGCGGGCCAGCGTGCGCTGGGTGTCGGCGTCGAGGTCCGAGCCGAACTGGGCGAAGGCCTCGAGGTCGCGGTACTGCGAGAGCTCGAGCTTGATCCGCCCGGCGACTTTCTTCATCGGCCCGATCTGAGCGTTTCCACCCACGCGGGAAACCGAGATGCCGACATTGATCGCCGGACGAACACCCGAGTTGAACAGTTTCGACTCGAGGAAGATCTGCCCGTCGGTGATCGAGATCACGTTCGTCGGGATGTATGCCGAGACGTCTCCGGCCTGGGTCTCGATCACGGGCAGGGCCGTGAGCGAGCCGCCGCCGAGGTCGTCGTTGAGCTTGACAGCGCGCTCGAGCAGGCGCGAGTGCAGGTAGAAGACGTCACCCGGGTATGCCTCGCGACCCGGCGGGCGGCGCAGGAGCAGCGACATCTGCCGGTAGGCGTAGGCGTGCTTGGTGAGGTCGTCATAGACACACAGGGCGTGCCTGCCGTTGTAGAGGAAGTACTCCCCCATCGCACAGCCGGCGTAGGGGGCCATGAACTTGATCGGAGCGGCCTCGTCGGCCGGGGCGGCGACGATGATCGTGTTGTCAAGGGCGCCGTTTTCGTCCAGCGTCTGCGCCAGGGCCACGACCGTCGACATGCGCTGGCCGATCGCCACATAGATGGAGATCACGCCGGTGTCCTTGTTGTTGATGATCGCGTCGATCGCGATCGCCGTCTTGCCGGTCTGGCGGTCGCCGATGATCAGCTCTCGCTGACCGCGGCCGATCGGGATCATCGCGTCGATCGCCTTGAGCCCGGTCTGCATCGGTTCGGTGACGGGCTGGCGCTGGACGACGCCCGGCGCCTTGAACTCGGCGGGGCGCATCTCATCGATCTTGATCTCACCCTTGCCGTCGAGCGGGCGCCCGAGCGGGTCGACGATCCTGCCCAGCAGCTGCTCGCCGACGGGGATCTCCAGCAGCGAGCCGGTCCGCTTCACCGTGTCGCCCTCTGAGATCCGCTCCCAGTCGCCGAACAGCACGGCGCCGACATTGTCGGACTCGAGGTTCAGAGCGAGGCCCGTGACCCCATGGGGCAGCTCGAGCATCTCGAAGGACATGCAGTTCTCCAGGCCGTGAAGGCGCGCGATGCCGTCGGCGACCGAGAGGACTGTGCCCACCTCGGTCAGCTCGGCGCGGCCGGCGTCGAGGCCCTCGATACGGCTCTTGAGGATGCTGGTTATCTCGTCGGGATTGATCTGCATGTCGTTCCTAAGAGGCTCCTTGGGCAACGTGCCTGCGCAGCTGCTCCAGTCGGTTGCGAATAGAGGCGTCGAGAATCGAGTTGCCGACCCTGACCACGATCCCGCCCAGGATCTCGGGGTCGACGTGGGCGGCCAGGGTGACCTTGCGTCCGGCCCGCTCGCCGATTGTCCGCCCGAGGCTCTCCGTCGTTGCCTCGTCGAGCGCGATGGCGGAGGTGATCTCGACGGGGAGGACGAGGTTCTCCTGATCCCAGAGCCGGTCGAACTCCTGACGGATGCGGAAGATCACGGGCATGCGGTGGTTTTCGATGAGCAGGCCGAGGAAGTTCAGGAGGCTCTCGTCGGCGCCGCTCAGCATGCGAGCGAGGCCGTCCTGCTTCTCGGCCGTCGAGAAGTAGGGCGAGAAGAAGAACACCGCCAGCTCGTGGTTCTGATCGACAGCGTCCGCGAACTGGGCCAGCTGCTCGCGCAGCTCGTCCAGCTTGTCCTGTTCGCGAGCGACCTCGAACAGCGAGCGGGCGTATACCTGGGCCAGCTCCTCCATCAGTTGTTGGGGGCCGAGGAGATGCCGCTGAAGTCAAGCTCGCCCAGCGCCTCCTCGACCAGCCTGCGCTGGTCGGCGTCGGTGAGCGTCTTTCGGGTGACCTTCTCGGTGGCCAGAATCGTCAGGTCGGCGACCTCGCGGCGGATGTCATCGAGCGCCCTCTGGGTGGCGGCCTCGATGTTGCGCTCGGCACGCTTCGCGGCCTCCTCGATGATCTCTTGGCTGCGGCCCTTGGCCTCCTGCTCGTGGGTCTCGGCCGACTGGCGGGCACGCTGGACGATCTCATCCGCCTGGCTCCGTGCCTCCTTGAGGCGCTCGCGGTATTCGGCAAGGATCACATCGGCCTCCTCGCGGGTCCGCTCAGCGGTATCGATCGAGTCTTCGATCGCTTTCTGGCGACGCCCAAGCGCCTCCCCGATGCGGGGGAAGGCGATCTTTGAGAGCAGGTACATCGTCCCGCCGAAGACGATCAGCGTCCATATCATCAGTCCGATTCCGGGTTCGATCAGGAAGCCTCCCTTGGAGGCGATCACCTGCGTGCCGGACCCTGCCAGATCTGTGATCGAGGCGAGCATCGGCTCAGACGATGAAGGCGGCGAGCAACCCGGCCACCAGCCCGTAGAAGAAGCATGCCTCGGTCAGGGCGAATCCCAGCCACTGCAGCTGCGTGATCTCGTCGCGCATCTCGGGCTGGCGGGTGATCGCTTCGATCGCCTTCCCGAAGATGATCCCGATGCCGACACCGGCACCCACTGCACCGAGGCCTCCGCCGACGCCCAGGCCGATCGACTTGCCCGCCTTGGCCACTTCTTCGGTGGCCGCCAGCAGGGTGATGAAAGCTATGTGCACGACAGTTGGCTCCTTTTAGTGTTCCTCGGCGACCGCGCCGCCGAGATAGATAGCGGTGAGGGTGGCAAAGATGAAGGCCTGCAGGGCGGCCACAAGGCCGACCTCGAAGGCGAACAGGGCAATGCCGAACGGGATCGTGAACCAGGCCAGGGCCGAGACGCCGAGGATCACCGCGAGCGCACCGGCCATGAACAGGATGATCAGGTGGCCCGCGAGAATGTTCGCGAACAGACGAATCGAGAGCGACATGAGCCGCATGAAGTTTGAGAGGAGCTCAAGTCCGAAGATGAAGACGGCCATCGCGCCGGTCACCCCGCCGGGAACGAGGCCTTTGAGGTAACCGATCGGGCCCTTGGCGCGGATTCCTTCGTAGGTGTAGGAGCAGAAGACCATCAGCGCCAGCGCTAGCGGGATCGAGAGGTTCGCGGTGGCGGCGTAGAGCGAGAACGACGGGAAGTTCAGGCCGAAGATGTTGATCGTGTGCTCGGTGTTGGTCGGCAGCGGGATGTAGCCGATCAGGTTCGAGAACATGATGAACAGGAACAGCGTGCCGATGAAAGGGAACCAGCGCTTGGCCATCTTCTCGTCGAGGTTCCCGCCCGTGATGTTGTCGCGCATCAGCTGGTAGAGCGTCTCGACGGCCGTCTGCACCTTGTTGGGCCTGGCCTGCATGCGGTTGGCGACATAGATCATCGAGACGCATGTCGCGGTCGCGGCGAGGAACAGGTAAAGGACGGCCTTGTTGATCGAGAACACGCCCAGGTCGATCCAGTTGTCGAGCTTGAACTCGTTCTGAGGTTGGTAGACGTTGTTGCGCCCGCCTGTCCCGAACACCAAGAGCAGGATCACGATGCCGGCGAGCCAGATCCCGACCAGGATCAGCAGCGTCCTTTTCACGTTGCTCTTGGCCGGCTGGCTCTCGCCCGTGGGCGCGCCGGTCTCGGGCCGCGGCGCCTCGACGGCCTGCGGCGGCCCTCCCCCCGTCACTGTTGCGCTCATGAAGTGCTCGGCCTACCCGACGTTCGCGGCGGCACAAGGTTGTTGCCGTGGGTGAAGAAGGACATCACGAAGTAGACCGTGAACGCCGCCAACAGCAGGGCGGCGGCCATGATGCCGTCGTCCTTGCCGCCCACGAACCGGGCCAGCAGGATCACCAGAGCGACGATCCAGATGCGCCCCATCATGCTTGCCACCTGCACTCCGGCGCGGAGTTTGTGGTCGCCGATGCGCAGCGCTCGTTCCTGCATGAACACAGTCCCCAGGCGCGTCAACACCCATGCGGCGGATGCCAGCAGGTAGCCGAGCAGCGGGAGGCCCGCGATCAGCACGATCGGGGCCGTCGCGAGCACCAGGCACACGTCGAGGTAGCGAATCAGGACCATGTCAACTCTGCGATCCGGGAAGCGGGCCGCGGCACAGGTTCCAGATGCGCAGCCGGCGCCGGGACGCAACCAGCGAGCCAACCACCGGCGGGGCCAGACGACAGGCGATGCGGTTACCGCGGCGGCGGGCTGTCAGCGAGCCGGGACCGGGACGGCCGGCGGACTTCCTGCGACCGATCGCAGGGTGACGGCGGGCGAGGTCGCGCGCGCGTCGAGACGGCGGCGGCTGAAAGGCCGCGCGATCGGGCGATCCACCCTGGCCGGGGCCGGGCAGGCGCGTGGAATCGTCGTTGGCGTCGAAATCTTGCATGTGCGTGGGGCCACCCTACAGACGCGTAAGTGCCCGCGCTCTGAGGAGGCGGAGCCGTCGAAGCGTCCCTCAACAGTCTGCGGCGGCTCGCTCACTGTACCCGACCTTGGACTTCGTAACAAGTTTGTGACATGCGCTACGCGCCGCGGGCAGGCGGGTGGCGAAACGCCCGTTGATCAACCCGGGACGGCGTCGGGCGCGCCTCGCAGCCTGGACGCGAGGCTGACGATCGCGAAGGACGCGCCCGCGACCAACAGGCCGCCGAGAATGTCGAGCACGAAGTGGTTCCCGGTTGCCAGCACGGCGAAGGCCGTGACGAACGGATAGACGATCCCGAGCGCCCTGACCCATGCACGGCGCGTCGCCCGCCAGATGGCCACGGTGCACCACACGGCCCAGGCGATGTGCAGCGAGGGCATCGCCGCGAGCTGGTTGGCCTGGGACGCCAGGGCACCGCTGTGCCAGGAGCCGATCGCGCCCGTCGAGGCGACCACATCGGTGAAGCCCCTCAACATCCGCGGTGGCGCCACCGGGTAGCGCCAGAACACGATGAAGGCCAGCACGTTGATCAGGACGAGCGAGTTGCGCAGCCCGCGATAGATGTCGGCGCGCGCCCACCAGAGCCACCCGAGCAGTCCGATCGTGACGATGAAGTGGGCGTTGTCGTAGTAGTCCGACAGCGCCAGGGCGAGTGATCGATGTGCCGCGAGCCATGTGTCCAGCGAGTGCTCGGGCGCGATACCCAGCGACTGCTCGAAGCGCTGGATCGAGCGGGCGTGATCGAGCGCGGCCGCCATCCGCAGCGGCGCGAGGTTGGTGATCGCGTCATAGACCCACAGCAGCCAGGCCAGTACGAGTAGCTCGACCCACCAGCGGGTCCGCGCGGGCGCCTCTGCACGCGGGCTCGCTTGAGGCGGGCCCGGCACATCTCCGTTGTCCGCGCTGGAAGCGACGCCCGGATCGATTTGAACGGCGCTGGACAAGCATCTGATGGTAGCCATCGCGACCGATGCCGAGTGGGCGCCGGGGACGGCTTGAGCCGCTGTGGATCAGGGAAAGACGGGTTGCAGGGAACGTTCGCGCATCGTCTCGAGAACACGGGGCAGCGCCGCGGCGGTTCTGCGCCAGGAGTCCGGCGAGGAATAGTCGTCGGCATCGTGCAGCAGCAGCACGGAACCGGGCCCCACGCCGTCGGTGACGAGCTGGGCGATCGATACCGGCGTCGCGCGTGACTCCCAGTCGCGCCCCCACTGGCTCCACAGCAGCGTCCGCCAGCCACGCGCCCGGGCGAGCCGCAGCGCTGCAGCGTTCAGCACCCCGTAGGGAGGCCTGTAGAGGAGCGGAGCCCGCCCCGTGCTGGTCGTGATCGCCTCCTCGGCGCGGGCCAGGTCATCGCGCACCTGGCGCGGGCCCAGGCGCAGGAGGTTGCGATGGCGATCACAGTGGATCGCGATCTCATGGCCGGCGTCGAGGATCTCTCGGGGAAGCGAGGGGTTGCGCCGGATCTGCTCGCCGACCAGAAAGAAGGTTGCCCGGACCCGCTCGCGAGCGAGCACCTCGAGGACCGCGGGAGTTCCCCGCGCGTGGGGTCCGTCGTCGAAGGTCAGCGCATAACCGCGGCCATCGGCCGTCCTGTCCTCGACGCCGAGAGGGGCCCGAAGCGGCCGCCATGCGCCGGCCAGGCCCGGCAGGAGATACCCGGCCAGAGCGGCACCGGCCAATGCACCCAGGATTGGGAGCGCAGGAGTGCGAATATCGTCAGTGGACATGGAACTGGTGCTCGGAATCCTCGCCGCTGCGGGTGCGTCCACGCTCTACAGCCTAGGGATCGCTCTGCAGGCGATGGACGCGAAGCAGGCTCCACAGGAGGAGCACCTGCGCCTGGCGCTCGCCTGGGGGCTCGTGCGCCAAGGTCGTTGGCTGTTCGGCACGGGGCTCTCGATCCTGGGCTTTCCGCTGCAGATCGTCGCACTGATGTTGGCGCCGCTGGCGGTCGTCCAGCCGGCTCTGGCCGCGGGGCTGCTGGTGTTGATGGTCGTCGGCGAGCACATGCTCGACGAGCGGCCCGGGAAATACGAGTACTGCGCGGTCGTGGCGATCGTGATCGGCGTGATCGGCGCCGCCCTGTGCGCTCCTGAAAACCCCTCTCACGTGACCGATGTCGCGACCACGACGATCGTCCTGAGCATCCTCGGCGTGGCCGCACTCACGCCCTACGTCCTGCGCGTGTTCGGCCACCCGCGGTCTGAGATCACGATGTTCTGCGCCGGCTGCGCATTCGCCTTTTCAGGCGTGGCGACGAAGCTCGCGGCCGACGACCTGAAGGTCGGCAGCATCGTGCTGGCGCTCGTCTGGGCGCTGAGCACGGCGGCCGCGTCGGGCGTGGGCACGCTGAGCGAGATGAGCGCCCTGCAGTCGCGTCCGGCGATTCAGGTGGCGCCTGTGGTCTTCGTCACCCAGACCGCGATCCCGGTCGCCCTGGCGCCCGTCCTGTTCGGCGAGTACTTCGACACCACGCCGCTGGGCGGCGTGCCGCTCGTGGCCTCGCTGCTGCTGCTCGTCGTCGGCGCCGGTGCGCTGGCCCGCTCGCCGCTGCTGCTGGCGCTGATGGATCCTCAGCCCGCGGTGAGCGAGGACAGCGGCTCGGTGCCGAGCCCCTCGGCCGACAGCGAGGAGACGATCCGTTCCAGCCCCAGTACCGACGTGGCGGAGCCGTTGAGCTCGACGACCACCACGTCACCGGCACGCATCGGCCGCTGAGGAAGCGAGCTTGTAGCGCTCATCCGCAGGGCGCCCTTGACCGGGATCGCGCCGTCGGTGCGCGCCAGGACAAGCTGCCCGACGGACAGCCCGCCGCTCGGCTCGAGATAGTAGAAGTGGTGCTCGAGGCCGAGCGCCCGGGCCTGTGAGTGCAGGACCCCGCGCGTGCCGGGCCAGCGGAACACCGATGAGTTGGGGACTTCGGGCAGCAGCTCGTCGTGAAGATCGTGGAGCTCGGCGATCCGCTGCGGCGTCGGCACACCGGCGTCGTCGGCGAACGATACGTGGATGCCCCGTTCGGCCAGCTCGTAGGCCAGGACGGACACGTCAGGCGCGGGCGCGTGGACAACCACGGCGACCTTGTGCTCGTCGGTTGGCACCCGGGCGAGCGGATGAACACGCAGAACCTTGGCGGCCAGCGTCGTGACCTCGTCGGTCGACATCATCCAGGAGCCGATCGCGATCAGCACCGCGGCCTGGGTCGCAAGCGCCACCAGGCGAAGCCGCCAGCGGGGAATCGGGCGCACCCGTCGCAGGGCGCCCAGTACGAGGTCCACCGCGGCCGGGCTCTCGGCGGGAACGCCCTCGGCGCCTGCCGGCTCTGGCTCATCCTCGGCGAAGCTCGCCTGGACGTGCTCGCGCAGCTCGTCTGTGTCATGGGCCAGGCGAACGAGGTCCAGCTCGGCCATCTCGCGGGTGTTCAGGCGTGCATGCCCGACGGGCAGGCCGTAGGAGACGACCGGCGTCCCCGCGGCGCGGGCCTCGAGGCAGGTGACCCCTCCGGTCGAGTGCACCAGCACGTCGGCGGCGGCCAGGATCTCGGGCATCTTGTCGGTGAAACCCATCACGCGAACGCGTGGTTCCTCGGCGAACAGGGAGGACAGCCGCTCCTCGAGCGGCTCGTTGCGACCGGCCAGGCAGACGATGCTCGTGACCTCGGGGACCTTGACGAACTCCTGCACGGCGCCTGCGATGTCCCCCACGCCCCAGCCGCCGCCGGAGACGACCACCATACGGCCGTCCTCGGGCAGGCCGAGCGCCCGGCGCGCATCGGTCGGGCAGCGCGGTTCGAGGAACTCCGCGGAGATCAGTGGCCTGACCAGCCGCACGCTGCCGGGCCCGGCGATCCGCTCGACCGACTGAAGCGACTCGCCGTACATCACCAGGTGCATGTCGATTCCCGGCTGTGCCCAGAAGAACAGGCCGGTCAGGTCGGTGATCGTCGCGACCGTCACGCAGTCGACTTCGCCCCTCGAGCGCAGGCGGGCGAGGACGACCGTCACAGCCGGATAGGTCGAGACGATCACATCCGGGTCGTGTTCGGCGATCGTCCGCGCAAGCGGGCGCGAGCCGAAGAGGCACAGCAGGCGGCGGGCCAGCAGGCGGAACGGCAGCACGTGCTCGAGCATCCAGTAGACCAGCGTGTAGGTCCAGGGGAAGAAGCGGAGCTGTACCCGGTAGCCGTCCTCGACGACCGGACGGAGCACCCGCCCCATCGAGTCCAGGCCGTCGATGACCGTGACCTCGGCGTCCTGCGGCGAGGCTTCGATCTGCTCAGCGAGGGCGCGTGCGGCCGCGGCATGACCCTCGCCGACGTCGGCGGAGAGAATCAGGACACGTCGCCGGCTTGAGACCTCGCGCAGGGGACGTTGGCGGTTACGGCGTCGCATACCGGAAGTAGCACGCCTGACCCCCTTGGGTTACAGCGTGCCGGCAGGCGCCTCCGCCCGGTGCTCCCGGCGGACACGGCTGCGAAGCTCAGCGTAGCGGTCCCGCTGGACGCCTGCAGGCCGGACAGGCGCGAGAATGAGCCGATCGAGGCCACCGCTCCCAGTTCTGCCGCTATCTCGCCGACCCCTCCCGAGGCGCCGACGGCGTCTCGAGGAGCCCTGCGTAGCGGCCTGGCGGCGCTCGGAATCGTGCTCGTCCTGGGCAGCCTCCTGGTGATCCTCATAGATGCGGCCGCGGTACCCACCCATTACGTGCCGGCCTCGATCGGCGGCTGGCCGAACTGGCTCTCGGGCCCACTGCACGGGATCGGCAGCGAACTGCATGGCAGCGGCTTCGAGGTCCTGATGCTGATCATGTGCGCCGGCTATCTGCTCGTGCTCAGCGGCGCACGGACCCTCCCGCTGTCGCTCCTGACGGGCGCGATCGTGCTCGCCCATGTACTGCTGCTGCTGGGTCCTCCCCTGATCTCCCAGGATGTCTTCGGATACCTGGCCTTCGCCCGGATGGGCGCCCTGCACGGCCTGGACCCCTACACACACGTCGCCGCCGAAGCCTCGAGTGATCCGGTGTTCGCCTTCGTCGGCTGGCCCTTCAAGCATTCGCCCTATGGGCCGCTCTACACCCTGGCCAGCTACGCATCCGCCCCACTGGGCGCGGCGGGAGGACTGTGGGCGATGAAGGCCGTCGCGACGCTCGCCAGCCTCGGCGCTGTCGCTCTGAGTGCGTCAGCGGCCAAGAGATTGGGCCGGTCGCGTCGCGACGCCGCGGTGTTCGTCGGACTGAACCCGGTGCTGCTGGTGCTCGCGGTCGGCGGCGCGCACAACGACACCCTGCTGATTCTGCTGCTCTCGCTGGCCCTGTTCCTGACCGCCGGCGCCAACCCGCGGTTCCGGGCCGGCGCGCTGGCCCTCGCCGTTGCGGTCGGCGTGAAGGTCACGGCCGGGCTGGCGCTGCCGTTTCTCGTACTGGCGCCGGCCGAGCGGGCGCGGCGGATCGCCACGGCCACAGCGGCGATCGCGGGGCTGGCGCTCGTGGCGGTGATCGGGGTGGTCGGCTTCGGCCCTCATGCGCTCGGCTTCTTCGGCGCGGTCGGCGAGCAGCAGCGGCTGATCGCGACGCACAGCATCCCCGCCGAGACGGCTCGACTGTTCAGCCTCAACGGCACCCCGGGCTGGTGGCGGGCGCTGTTCTGGGCCGGGTTCCTGGCCGTCCTGCTGACATGTCTCTGGCGGACGGCGCGCGGAGCCGACTGGCGCGATGGAGCCGCCTGGAGCACGCTTGCGCTGCTCGTCTCAACTGCCTGGCTGCTGCCCTGGTATGCGATCTGGGCGCTGCCGCTAGCGGCCGTCAGCCACGATCGGCGCCTGCGTGCCGCCGTGCTCCTTGCCTGTGCCTACGCCGTCCTGATCCACCTGCCGCTCGCCGACCCGCTGTTGAGCCCGCGGGGCTGAGGACTCGCCGCGGCTCGTGCCCGTGTCCCGGGCGGGCGCCTCGCCGACGCCGTTGAATTCTTCCGTAACGGCTTTGAATTCGCCGGTCTCGAAGTCCTTGACGACATCCCGCTCGATCTCCGCCGGCGAGGCTTCCGGGCGCAGGATTCGCAGCCGCATGGAATCCAGGCGCCTGAACTTGAGGATCTCGAGGACGTAGACCAGGTAGACGCTCGCGGCGACAACGATCAGTCCCAGGGCGATCATCACGATCGTCCAGCCCGTGTACAGGTGCCCGTGATGGTCGCTGTAGGGGACGAAGCGCAGCGCCAGGGCCAGACCCGCGAGCATCAGCGTCCAGATGTAGAAGTACGCGATGGTGCGGCGATTCGAGAAGCCGATCCTGGCCATCCTGTGATGGAAATGCTCGCTGTCAGGGCGGTAGACGGGCTGCTTGTACTTGAGCCGCTTGAGGACCACGAAGGTCGTGTCCAGAAACGGGACGGCGAGCAGGATCACCGGCAGCACAAAGGACACCACGGCCGTCGTCTTGACGGCCGCCTCGACGGTGATCACGCCCATCAGCAGGCCGAGCAGGTTCGCCCCGCAGTCGCCCATGAAACTCGAGGCCGGCGGGAAGTTGAAGATCAGGAAGCCCAGCGCCGCGCCGGCGGTGATCGCCGCGAGGACGCCCGGCTGTGCGCGCGAGAGGTCGAAGGCGATAACGGCCATCGCCGCGGCGATGATCGCGCACACCCCCGCGGCCAGACCGTCGACGCCATCGGAGAAGTTGACGACGTTCATCATCGCCACCAGCCCGATCACCGTCAGGACGGGCCCGGCGTTCGTCACGCCGGAGCCGGGGAACTGCAGTTTGCCGATGAACGGGAGCGTGATCGCTTTGACGGCGACGCCATAGTGGACGACGATCACGGCGGCCAGGATCTGCCCGATCAGCTTGATCGCGGGGTGCAGCTCGAAGCGGTCGTCCAGGGCCCCGACCGCTGTGATCACGGCGGCGCCCAGCAGCACGCCGTGCCACAGGTCTGGCTGCCCGGGCCCGTAACCGGCGGGCAGCCAGATCAGAACCGCCACCAGGGTCCCCGCAAAGATCGCCAGACCGCCCAGCAGCGGCGTGGGCCGTTCGGAGAGTCCACGCTCGCGCGGGCTGTCGATCGCCCCGACGGCCCGGGCGAGGCGCATCGTGAGGGGAGTCAGGACGGCCGTGACGGCCAGCGCCGCCAGGAACGCATAAAGCGCTTCGAGCTCAGTGGGGTGCGCCATCGGCTCACGACAGCATCGCACGCGCCGAGGTCGCAAGCATCGCGACGCGGCCCTCGGAGCGCCCGCCGCTCAGGCCGGTGTGGGTGCGGCCAGCCCCTCATACAGCGGGTAGCGCTCGACGATCGCGTCGACCCGCTCGGCCAGCTCGCCGCGCCGCGCCGCGTATTCCGGCGTCAGGGCGACGGCCAGGATGCTGCCCAGCTCGAGGAAGTCATCCTCCTGAAGACCGCGCGTGGCCAGGGCCGGAGTTCCGATTCGCAGGCCGGATGCTTCCATCGGGGGGCGCGGATCGAACGGGACGGCATTGCGGTTGACGGTGATGTTGATCTCGTGCAGCCGCTCCTCGGCCTGCTGGCCGCTCAGCTCCGGGTCGCAGGCGCGCAGGTCGACCAGGGCCAGGTGCACGTCGGTGCCTCCGGTCAGGACGTTGACGCCGTGGCCGGCCTTGAGCAGCTCGCGCGGCGAGGGCACGGGCGCCGGCGACCGTGCGCCGCTGGCGCTCTGCGAACAGGTCACTCGTCGCGATCTTCAGCGCCACCGCCTTGGCGGCGATGACGTGCTCGAGCGGGCCGCCCTGCTGGCCGGGGAAGACCGCCGAGTCGATCTTTTTCGCGTACTCCTCCTTGCAGAGGATGATCCCGGCCCGGGGGCCGCCGAGGGTCTTGTGGGTCGTCGTGGTGACCACGTCGGCGCCGTGCTCGACCGGGCTCGCATGGATGCCTGCCGCGACCAGCCCGGCGAAGTGGGCCATGTCCACCATCAGCAGCGCTCCGACCTCGTCGGCGATCTCGCGAAAACGTGCGAAATCCAGTTGCGCGCGGGTAGGCCGACCAGCCGGCCAGCAACATCTTCGGCCTGCGCTCACGGGCGATCCGTGCGACCTCGTCCATGTCGATCAGGCTGCTCTCGCGGTCGACCTCGTAGGGGGCGATGTCATAGAGCCGGCCCGAGACATTGATCTTCATGCCGTGGGTCAGGTGCCCGCCGTGTGCAAGGGAGAGGCCCATGATCGTGTCGCCTGGCTGCAGCAGGGCGTGGTAGACGGCCGTGTTGGCCTGCGCGCCCGAATGCGGCTGGACGTTGGCGTGCTCGGCGCCGAACAGCGCCTTGGCGCGGTCGATCGCCAGCTGCTCGGAGACGTCGACCCACTCGCAGCCGCCGTAGTAGCGCCTGCCCGGGATAGCCCTCGGCGTACTTGTTGGTCAGGACCGACCCCTGGCACTCGAGCACGGCGCGGGGAACGAAGTTCTCCGAGGCGATCATCTCCAGCGTGCGCTGCTGACGGTCCAGCTCGCCGTTCAGCGCATCGGCGATCTCGGGGTCCACCTCGGCGAGCGGGCGGTTGAAGTAGTCGGGGCTCAGCTCAGTCTCGGACACAGCGCTCTCCTTGGCAGGCGATGAAGGACTCCAGGTGCCCAGGCGCGCGGCGTGTTCGCTGGCCGCTTCCCGGTGGTCAGTTCCACCTCAGGGCGCCAGTTGCGGCAGCTGTCCCGAGGCTAGCACCCCATGCGGGAGCCAGGCCGCACGCCTTCAGGCGAGCCGCGCCAGGGCGGCCTCGATGTCGGACTTCGCCAGCGCGCCCTCGCGCAGGACATGCCAGCGGCCCTCGGCGCTCGAGGTCGCGCAGATCGATGACCGTGGAGGGCGTTCCCGGCAGCTCGCCGCCGTCGAGCACCAGATCGGCGCCCTCGCGCATCTCGGCCGGGACTTCCTCGAGCGTCCGCGCGTCCGGCTGCCCGGAGGTGTTGGCGCTCGACTGCATGATCGGGATCGTGACTGCTCGAAAGCGCCGCGAGACGCGTCCGGCAGCCGGGGGACGCGCAGGCCGAGGGTCAGCGGGTCGGTCCGGCAGGCAGCGGCGAAGCGTTGGGCCGGGTTCGCCAGTAGCAGCGTCAGCGGCCCGGGCAGCAGCACCTGCAGCGCCAGCCGTTCGGCCTCGGGGAGCTCGCTCGAGCATCGTCAGAGCGGGAGTCGAGCGCGAAGAACATGACCGCTGAGGCCCGGGCGGCGGGGCGGCCCTTCAGCTCGTAAAGGCGGCGTGCGGCCCGCTCGTTCTCGGGGTCGCAGCAGACCCCGTAGACGGTGTCGCTGGGGAATACCGCCACGCCGCCGCCGGCCACGCACTCCTGCAAGCTGTGCTGCATCGTGCTCTTCGAGCATCGGTTTCCACCTCGCTCCCCGATCACCACCCGTTCTACACCCGCGAGGTCCTTTTTGCAACGGCAATCGACGAATCCCGCCGCGGCGGTCAGCTCCAGAACACGCGGCGGCCTGACCGTGCGCCGATCTCCAGAGCGACGGTCCGCACCGCGGGTCGCTCGGCGCGAGCTGCTCGAGCAGGCGGCGGATCACGTCGAGCCCGTCCGGGCCCGGCGAACAGGGCCTCGTGCGGCTCGTGGCGGAGGATCTCAGGTGCCGAGCGAGCGCCCGTTCCGTGCTCGGCCACGTAGGGCGGGTTGGCGAGCACGGCGTCGAATTCGTCCGGGACGCCGTGCAGCAGGTCGGCCTCGATCCAGGCCACCTCGAGCCCAAGCCGGGCGGCGTTCTCGCCGCGCGAGCTCGAGCGCCGGGCGCACTCAGATCGCTGCCCGTCAGCTGCAGGTCGGGGCGCTCGTGCGCGAGTGCCAGCGCGACCGCGCCGCCGCCGGTGCAGAGGTCGAGCACGCGCGCTCCGACGCGGCAGCTCGAGCCCGGCTTCGACCAGCAGCTCGGTCTCCGGCCGCGGCACCAGCGCGCGGGCGTCGATCGGCCAGCTCGAGGTGGCGAAAGCCACGGTGCCCGACGATGTAGGCGACCGGCTCGCGGTGCGACCGAGCGCCGGCGAACGGCATCCTGGAAGGCTCGCACGGCCGGGCCCGGCGACGCTCAGCGTGCGATCGGTCATCAGCTGCGTGCGCGGTCCACCCCGAGCACGTCGCAGAGCAGCACTTCCGCGTCGAGCCGGGGCGTCGGTGACGCCGGCGGCCGCGATCGCCGTGATCGCGCCCTCGAGCGCGTCCCGGGCCGGTGTTCCCGCTCACTCCGCGGCCTGGGCCTGCAGTCGACGACGCTTCTCATCGGACTGCAGCGCCGAGGTCAGCTCGTCGAGCTCGCCCTCCAGCACCTGGTCGAGGTTGTGGACGGTGACCTTGATCCGGTGGTCGGTCACGCGGCGCTCGCCGTAGTTGTAGGTGCGGATCTTCTCGGCCCGGTCGCCCGTGCCGACCTGCGAGCGGCGGTCGGCGGCGAGCTCGGCCTGCTGGTCGGCCAGGGCCTGCTCATAGAGGCGGGCCCGCAGCACCCGCAGCGCCTTCTCGCGGTTCTGCAGCTGGGACTTCTCGTCCTGCATCGAGACGACGATGCCCGAGGGCTTGTGCGTGATGCGGACCGCCGAATCGGTGGTGTTGACCGACTGTCCGCCCGGCCCCGAGGAGCGGTAGACGTCGATCTGCAGATCGTTGGGGTCGACGTGGACATCGACATCCTCGGCCTCGGGGAGCACCGCGACCGTCGCCGTCGAGGTGTGGATGCGGCCCTGGGACTCGGTCTGCGGGCACCCGCTGGACACGGTGTGTGCCGCCCTCGAACTTGAAGACCGAGTAGGCGCCGTCGCCCTTGACGGCGAACGTGTACTTGCCCTCCCCCACCTCGAGAGGCTCCGTCTGCCAGCCGCGGCGCTCGGCATAGCGGGTCAGCATCCGGTAGAGGTCGCCCGCCCACAGGCCGGCCTCCTCGCCGCCCGGCTCCGCCCTGGATTTCGACGATCACGCTCTTCTCGTCGTTGGGGTCCTGCTCGACCATCGCGAGGCGGATCTCCTCCTCGAGCTCCTCGATCCGCCGGCGCGCCTCGGTCAGTTCCTCGCGCATCTCCGACTCCTCGCCCAGTTCGGCAAGCAGCTCCTCCGCGCCGGCGGCGTCGTCCTGGGCGAGGCGCCATTCGCGTGGCCAGCTTGGCGGCGGCCTCGAGCTGGCTGTAGGCGCGGCCCACCTCGGCGTAGCGCTCGCGGTCGGAGATGACCTCGGGGTCGGTCATCTGCCGGCCGAGCTCGGCGAACCGCGTCTCGATCTGCTTTACGAGCTCTTCGATCATCGCCGGGGCAGTCTAGGCGCACGCGGCGCCCGGCCCGCTCTGCTCAGGCTGCGAGGCGCTCGGGTCTGTGCCAGCTCGAGCAGCTCGTCGAGCGTCGCCGAGAGCGCCTCGACGCATGTCCTCATCGACGTGGCAGGCCGTCCTCGCGCGAGCGCTTCGTCGGCCTGCCCGACGGGCAGCTCGCGGTCGACGACCCGGGCGCCGATCGTCGTGAGGACCTTGCGCTGTCTCCGCCTGAGCCCAGACGGCGCCGAACAGGCCCGTGCTGGCGCCGATCACGGCCGCCGGCTTGCCTTTCAGCGGGCGACTCGGCAACCGGGCGGGAGACCCAGTCGAGCGCGTTCTTGAGCACCCCGGGGATCGAGCCGTTGTACTCCGGGGTCGCCACCAGCACGGCGTCGGCCCCGGCGATCGCGTCGCTTCAGGGCGGCGACGGCCGCGGGCGCCGTGTGCTCGTCGTCCTCGTTGTAACGGGGGGATCGCGGCGAGCTCTTCGAACAGCACGAGCTCGGCGCCGCCGGGCAGCAGCCGCACCCGCCCCAGCAGCAGCCGGGTGTTGTGCGAGTCGCGGCGCAGGCTGCCCGACAGACCGAGGATCTTCATCGGCGACTAGGCCTCCTTGACGAGCTCGAGCTCGACCTGAAGCTTGACGTCGTTCTCCAGGGCGAATCCGCCTTTGGGCAGCGGAGCGTTCCACTCGAGGCCGAACTCCCGGCGGTCGATGACGGCCTCGAGCTCGACGCCGAGCTTGTCGTTGCCGGCGATGTCGACGTGCGGGCCGTTGATCGAGCCGCGGCCCGTGACGGTGTGGGTGTGGCCCTTGAGCGTCAGATCGCCCTCGACCTCGAGCTCACCGGCCTCGGTCACTCGGATGTCCTTCGAGCGGAAGGTGATCTGAGGGTGGTTGGCGCTGTCGAAGAAGTCGGGGGACTTGAGGTGACCGGCGAGGTTCTCGTCCTTGACGACGATCGAGTCGACGTCGACCGAGCCCTCGAGGACCGGCGTGCCGTTCTCGCCTGCGACCAGCGAGCCCGTGTAGCTCTCGAATCGGCCGCGGAACGTGGCGACGACCATATGTTTGATCGAGAAGCCGATGTTCGAGTGGATCGTGTCGATCTTCCAGGTGCCGGCTGCGACCGGCTGATCAGTTGCTGTGCTCATTGAGGTCTCCTTGGGTGAGGATGTTGTCGGACGGACCGCGGTCCGCTTTCGCTTCAATCGAGTCTACCACTATCCGGACCAAGGTCCGTTTAGTAGTATGGATTGTGCATATGGACACTTTTTTTGAATTCCCGTCCTTGAGTCCGTGCCCGCTGAACGGGCTGACGCGGCCCGCAACCGGGCCCGGATTCTGTGCACCGCGCAGCGCCTGTTCGAAGAGCGGGGCGTCAGCTGCGTCTCGATGGACGAGATCGCCGAGCAGACGGGCGTCGGCAAGGGAACCCTCTTCAGGCGCTTCGGCTCCCGGGCAGCACTGGCACGAGCCGTCCTCTCCGAGCGCGAGAGCAACTTCCAGGAAGAGATCATCAGCGGCGCGCCCCCACTGGGTCCCGGCGCCTGCCCGGGCGACAGGCTGATCGCCTTCGGCGAAGCCGTGATCGAGATGCTCGAAGGCCACTCCGAACTGCTGATCGCGGCGGAGGAGGGCGGCGCACGCTTCGGCTCGGCGCCCTACGCCGTCTACAGGCTGCACATGACGCTGCTGCTGCGCGAGGCCGACCCGGACTGCGACGCCGAGTATCTGGCAGAGACGCTGCTGGCGTGTCTGGGAGCGGACTTCTACCTCTACCTTCGCGAGCATCCGCGAGATGGACGCCGAGCGCCTGAAGGCGGGCTGGCGCGAACTGGTGACGCGGATGGTCGCGAGCCGTGGCCGAGCCGGGGCCTAGGCAACGACCTCGACGCCGAGCAGGTCGGCCGCCGAGAGCTCGCCCGGGCGCTCCAACGCGAGCACGGCCTGGAGCGCCGCGATCGCCACCTCGAGCTGGTCGAGGTCGGGCTCGCGGGTAGTCAGCAGCTGCAGCTTCAGTCCTGGCCACATGATCGCCCGAACCCAGCCTGCGGGTGCGGTTGCGTCCGGCGAACTTGATCAGCTCGAAGGAGATCCCAGCGATCAGCGGCACACCCGAGGATGCGAGTCGCCACGAGCCAGTACCAGGCCGGAAGGCCAATCGGGGCGAACACGAAGATCGCGACGACCATCACGATCAGCAGGAAGCTGGTCCCGCAGCGGGGATGCAGGCGAGAGAAGCGCTGGGCATTCACGGGGGTCAGGTCAAGGCCGGCCTCGAAGCACGAGATCGTCTTGTGCTCGGCGCCGTGGTACTCGAACACCCGGCGCAGATCGCGCAGACGCGAGAGCAACAGCATGTAGCCGAGGAAGATCGTTGTCCGATGACGCCCTCGATCAGCCAGAACAGCAGCGAGGAGTTGCTGAGCTGGTCCTTGATCAGGCTGGTCAGGCCGACGGGGATCAGGAAGAACAGGACGACGGCCATCGCGATCGCAAGGATCACGGTTCCGGCCCAGACCGCCTTGGGAATATCCTTGGCCTCGCTCTCACCCTCCTCCGGCGGAAGCTGCGCGTTGGCGGAGACCTCAAGCGCACGGAAACCGATCGCCATCGAGCCACCAAGCGCGACAACGCCGCGGATGATCGGCAGTCGAAGGACGCGGTGGCGGCGCATCGACCGAGTCCAGCGGGTAGGTCGTCACCTCGACCTCGCCCAGGGCGGCCTCCTCGGGCGAGCGCTCCCCTCGGCCAGCTGCTCGGCGGTCGGCTTGCGCACCGCGACGGCCCAGTTCGAGACGCCGCGCATCATGACGCCCTCAAGCACCGCCTGGCCGCCCAGCGGAGCGTCGCGCGTCGCCTGAAGCTGACCGTCGGGCAGAACCTCGTCGGCCTCCGCCCCGGAGTCTCGCTGCTCGGACCGGCGCCGCGGCGGTCGCCGTCGCGGCCGTCAGCCGGACAGGCGCGCCCGAGGAATCAGCGGCTGCGCCTGCCGCCATCGGACTACTTGGCGGAGCGGGCCTGGGCCGAGTGCAGGCGACCCTTGGCGACACGGCGCTGGAAGCGCTCGACGCGGCCGCCCGTGTCCATCAGCTTCTGACGACCCGTGTAGAACGGGTGGCAGTTCGAGCAGACCTCAACGTGGAGCTCATCGCGGGTCGCCCGCGTGATGAACTCGTTGCCGCAGGTGCAGCGAACGTGTGCCTGCTCGTAGGTGGGGTGGATCTTGGCCTTCATCGTCTGATCGATTCTAGCGGGCCACGCGCGGCCGGGGTCGGGCGGACGCCGGTTCTTCGAGCCGGTACTGCGGCCCGTTTCGGGGCTCGGCGGTCTGAAGGCAGCGCGGAGTCCTCAGTTCGGCCGCGCGGATCAGCTTTCCCTTCGCGTTCAGCCAGCGGAAGCGCACCGCCGCCCGGTAGGGGGCCGGAGCGGAGAGGTTCGTGACCTCTTTGAGGTAGCTGTAGGACTTCACGCCCGGGAGCGGCGGTTCGCCAAACGCCCAGGCCCGGCGAGGCGACCGCATGGAAAGCGATTTCATGTGGCAGGCGCTCGAGCACTTCGATTCGCATCTCGAGCTTGACCGCGCCGGGGATCGTCGCCATTTCACCCGGCGAAGGTCGCCGAGCGTTCGGCCTGGTTCGGCCGAGGTCACGCACTGCTCGAGCGTCGCCGACGGCCGGGGGCTTGGCCGTCGTCGCGTCGTGGCTGGCGTCGGCGCGGGGCGCGTCGGCGCCCGAGCGCCCGCGGCGCAAGCACGATCCAGGCGATCACGCTCGCAAGGGCCAGCGCCGAGCGCACGCGCGCGGGCCGGCGCGGCCCTCGGGGTGCGGGAGAAACTCATCTCATCACACTCCCTAACACTGCAACTGCCCTCAGGTTTCGCGCGCCGGGCGACACACGGCTCCCGGGCCGAGCGCCGCTCAGGTGATCTGGTAGAGCGGCCCGTCGCCGCCCTCGGGCGTCGTCAGGCGACCGCCCTTGGCGGTGATCGCGCCGCACTGCACGCAGTTGGTGTAGTTGACGATCACGTCGACATCGCCTGTCTCGGGAGCGTCCTCGGGGATCTCATAGACGCCCGCGGGACACATCCACTTCCAGGTTTCGGCGATCTCCCGCGGGACACGTGCTTCTGAACCCTGATGTGGTTCGGGCGCGTCGTCGCGGGTCGCGTTGCCCGTGATGAACACCGATGAGAGCTTGTCGAAGGTGTATTTGCCGTCGGGCTTGGGGTAGCGCTCCTTGGTGTTGCCGAGGAACATCGGCTCGTCGTCGTCGCGGTGCCATTCCTGGCGGCCCGGGGGAACCTTGCCCTTCGACATGATCGAGGGGCCGGCCAGAGCGCTGCCGACGAGGAAGCCTTTCTGGAACGCCTGGCGGGTGTTCCGCACCTGGTAGAGCTCGGTGCCGATCGTGGAGTTCTCGACCGCCTCCTCGTATGACTCAAAGCTCGTCTCGCCCCGCACCAGCGCCGCGTAGATCGACTCGGCGGCCAGTTTGCCGGCCATGACGCAGTGGTGCACGCCCTTCAGTGCCGCCGTGTCAACCATCCCGGCGGAGTCCCCCACGAGCACCGCGCCCGGCATCGACAGTTTGGGCATCGACCAGTAGCCGCCGCCCGGCAGCGCCTTCGCGCCCCACGCGACCCGTTCGCCGCCCTCGAGGATTCCTTTGACGAGCGGATGCATCTTGAACGTCTGAAGCAGGTCATGAGCAGAGGTCGTCGCGTCGCGGTAGTTGAGGTCGACGACGAAGCCGATCGAGACGAGATCGTCTCCCGTCTTCTCGTCCTTCATCGGGTAGATCCAGGTACCGCCGAGCTGTCCGTACTTCGGCGAGACCTTCAGCGGCCACGGCTGCACGAACGTGTGGATCACACGGTCAAGCGCCTTGGGCACCTTCCAGACCTCCTTGACCCCGAGCTCCCAGACCTGGGGCTCACGTCCCTCGGCAAGGTCGAACTCCTGGATCGCTGCGCCCGTCAGATGCCCCCAGCAGCCCTCCGCGAGGACCGTGGCGTGCGCCTTGATGTCGGTTCCGGGCTCGAAGTTGCCGAGCGGCTCACCGTCCTTGCCCCGGCCCTTGTCTCCGGAGCGCACACCGACGACGCGGCCCTCCTCGACGATCAGCTCCGTGGCTGCCGTCTCGGTGAGGATGTAGGCCCCGGCCTCCTCGGCCTGGCGCTGCTGGAAGCGCGCCATCGATGAGACCGAAACCACCTCGTTGCCGTGGTTCTTGAAGTTCGGAACGGCGAGAACCGGAACCGAAATCTTGCTCTTCGCCCCGGTGAGCATGTAGACCGACTCCTTCTCGACCTCGCCGTAGGCGAAGCCCTCCTTGCGCCAGTCCTCACGCGAGCAGGTCGGGGAACAGCTCTTCAAGCGGCGCCGGGCGCATGACCGCACCGGACAGGTTGTGCCCGCCGCAGGTCTTGGCCTTCTCGATCACCGCGACCGGAACTTCGCCGAGGCGCTCCATCGTCTCGGGGTCGTCGGCCAGCAGCTGCAGCAGGCGGTTCGCGCACGACAGGCCCGCGGTTCCGCCGCCGACGATCGCCACGCCGACCTCGATCAGCTCGTCCTCGGCGTCGAGGCCGCGCTTGATGAACTCCTTGCGCGAGTCCACCGGAGGCGGGAAGGCCGCGGGCGCGACCTTCCCGTTTGGAGCCGCCGTGCGAGGCCATCCTCAGCTGCCCTTCTTGGCCTTCACAGCCTCGGTCAGCTTCGGCAGGATCTTGTTCAGATCGCCGATCACGCCGAGGTCGGAGAACTCGAAGATCGGAGCGTTCGCGTCCTTGTTGATCGCGACGATGTTCTCCGAGCTCTGCATTCCCACCTTGTGCTGGATCGCGCCGGAGATCCCTGCGGCCAGGTACAGCTTCGGCGAGACGGTCTTGCCCGTCTGCCCGATCTGTGCGGCGTAGGGGTACCAGCCGGCGTCGACGACCGCGCGGGTCGCCGCGACGGCACTGTTGCCACCGAAGGCCTTGGCCAGGTCCTCGGCGAGCTCGAAGCCCTCCGCCTTGCCCAGGCCGCGGCCGCCGGCGATCAGGATGTCGGCGCCCTCGATGTCGACGTCGGCACCGCGCTGTTCACCGCGCGTGACCATCGTCGCCTGCCCGGCGTGGGCGCTGAGCTCGAAGCTCAACTGCTCAACGGGGGCGTCGGCGTCACCGGACTGCTTGATCTCGAATGCGTTCAGCCGGCCGATGATGATGCCGACATCCGAGCGATATTTGATCTCCGAGATCGCGGAGTCCCCGAGGATCGGGCGCTCTGCGATCAGCTCGCCGCCCTCGGCCCGGACCGCCGTCACCTCCATCGCCACGCCGGCACCCAGCCGTGCGGCGAGACCGGCGCCGATCTCGAATCCGAGCAGACCGCCGCCGAACAGCGCGTAGGAGTAGCCGCCGTCGGCGATCGCCTTCGCCATCGCGTCAACCAGCGGCTGAGCCAGGCCCTCCGGGCCCTCGGCAACCAGCACCTTCTTCGCGCCGTATTTGCCGAGCGACGCGGCCAGGTCCTGCGGAACGTTCTCACCGAGAAGGATCGCGTGAGCCTCGCCGCCGAGTTCGGCGGCCAGCTTGGCGCCCTCGGAGACGGCCCCCAATGAGTTCTTGTTGATCGCGCCGTCGTAATGCAGCGCGTAGACCAGGATGTTTGCCATGTCCGTTCAGTTCTCCTTAGATGAGCTTGCGCTCGTCGAGCCAGGCAACGATTTTTTCGACCGTTTCGCCGGTGTCCTCGTCTTCGATGATCTCGCCGGCGGCCTTGGCCGGGGGTGCCTTTGCGGCGACCCACTGCGCAGCTGAGTTCTCGCCTCCGACCTTGCCGGCGTCGATCTCCACGTCAGCGGCGCTGACGGTGTCCAGCGGCTTCTTCTTCGCGCCCATGATCGCCTTCAGCGACGGGTAGCGGGGCTCGTTGATCGCGTCGCCGACCGAAATCACGGCGGGCAGGTTGATCTGGACCGTGTCGTACCCGTACTCGGCCTGGCGCTCGCAGCGCAGGCTCTCCGGGTCGACATCCATCTTGATCACCTGCGTCAGCGAGGGCATGCCGAGATGCTCGGCCACGACAGCGCCGATCGTGTAGCACTCGCCGTCGTCGGACTGCTGGCCCAGCAGGACCAGGTCCGGGGCCTCGCGCTGCAGGGTCTTCGCCAGCGCGTAGCCGGTCGCGGCCACGTCGGAGCCGGCAACCACCTGGTCTGAGAGGTGGACCGAGCGGTCGGCTCCCAGCGAGACGGCCTTGTGCAGCGCGCGTACGGCGCTCTCGGGGCCCATCGTCACGGCGACGATCTCCTCGACAGGCACCGCGCCGCCCTCCTTGATCTGCATCGCCGCCTCGATGGCGTGCGTGTCATACGGGTTGAGGTTCTTCTCCCCGCTTCGGTCCATCCGCCCCGTCGAGGGGTCGATCCTCTTCTCGACGGCGGCGTCCGGAACCTCCTTAACCAGGACGCATATCTTCATTCTCAGGTAACTCCTTGGGGTCTGTTGGGTGCGATCTTACCGGCTCAAGCGGTTGACTGACGAGTCAATCAGCCGCTTTATGTCCGCTCGCCGGTGGCGCCGCGGATGAAATCGACGATCGCCTGGGTGGGCGCGCCGGGGGTGAACACCTCGGCGACGCCGAGGCTCTTCAGCTCGGGGATGTCCTCGGCCGGGATCGTCCCTCCGACGGTGATGACGACGTCATCGACGCCCTGCTCCTTCAGTAGCTCGACGACGCGGGGCACGAGCGTCATGTGGGCGCCCGAGAGGATCGACAGCCCGACGGCGTCGGCGTCCTCCTGGATCACCGTCTCGACGATCTGCTCGGGCGTCTGGTGCAGGCCCGTGTAGATCACCTCCATGCCCGCGTCGCGCAGGGCGCGGGCGATGATCTTGGCGCCGCGGTCGTGGCCGTCGAGGCCCGGGCTTGGCAACGACGACGCGGATCTTGCTCTGGGTGGTGGGGGCGAGATGGTGGGCATGGCGGCGTACTCTACGGCCTCATCGTCGCCGGCACGGCGCCCGCGGTCGCCTGCGTGCCCGACCGCGCCGCGAGCCGCGCCGGAGAGCCGGGCTCGTCTGCGGGCGCGCGCACCGCGCCCGCTCGAGAAGCCCACGCCCGGCGGAGGCCAGCGCCGCTCCCGCGCCGAGCGCGGCAATCAGCTTCAGGCGCCTGCCGAGCCGGTCGAGCTCGATCACCTCCCAGCCCTCCTCGAGCGCGATCCTGCGCAGCAGCGCGTCGGGGTTGACCACGACCGCATGGCCGACGGCGCGGAGCATCGGCAGGTCGGACTCCGAGTCCGAGTAGGCGTAGGAGGCGGACGAGGTCGATCCCCTCGCGCTCGGCCACCG
The DNA here is from genome assembly GCA_963744035.1 of uncultured Solirubrobacteraceae bacterium. Taxonomy (GTDB): domain Bacteria; phylum Actinomycetota; class Thermoleophilia; order Solirubrobacterales; family Solirubrobacteraceae; genus Palsa-744. The sequence continues at coordinate 511,334 of CAVURZ010000005.1, forward strand.
CCTGCATCGAGAGAACCTTGCCCTCGCGATAGTTGAAGGGTCCCGCGGGGCGCCCGGTGTAGTGGCCGTCGACGATCTCCGAGCGCGAGCCGAGCCCGCCGTCGAAGGCCAGCACATGGGCAAGCAGGTCGGCCATCTCCTGCGAGGCCGCGGTGAGGATGTAGACCGGCATGCCCGAATCCTGGTGCGCGTAGGCCCGCGCGAGCATCTCCGGGTACAGGCGCGGCAGCACGCCGCTGAGGACCCTCGGCGAGAGCCGCTCGAGGTCTCGCACACGGACGCCCGCGATCATCTCGCCGACCCGCTTGCGGACGTCGTCGGCACGGTCGTCGGTCGAGCCGAGCAGCCGGAAGCGGACGTTCTCGTAGACATCCATGGCCAGCCGCGCGGCGGGAGATCATGCCCGTCTCGTAGGCCGCCCGCGCGAAGAACACGCCCGATGACCCCGCCATCAGGGTCTTGTCGAGATCGAAGAACGCGGCACCCGTGGGCCCGCCTCGACCGTTCAGGGCCATCTCAGACCTTGAGGATCACCGCGTCGCCCTGCCCGCCGCCGGAGCAGATCGCGGCGCAGCCGAGCCCGCCGCCGCGGCGGCGCAGCTCGAGCGCGAGGCTGCCCAGGATGCGCGCTCCCGAGGCGCCGATCGGGTGCCCCAGCGCGACGGCCCCGCCGTTGACGTTGACGCGGTCCTCGTCGATCCCGAGCATGCGGATCGAGTTGAGCGTGACCGAGGCGAAGGCCTCGTTGATCTCCCAGACGTCGATGTCACCCGGCTGCAGCCCGGCCTTCTCGAGCGCCTTCTTGGCGGCGCTGGCCGGCGTGGTCGCGAGGTAGGCGAAGTCGTTGGCGCTCTGAGCGTGGGTGACGATCTCGGCCAGGATCTCCTTGCCGTTGGCCTCGGCCCACTCCTCGGAGGAGAGCACGAGCGCGCCGCCGCCGTCGTTGACGCCGGGAGAGTTGCCCGGCCGTGTGCGAGCCCTCCTTGCCGACCAGCCCGGGCAGCTTCGCGAGCGCCTCGAGCGAGGTGTCGCGACGTGGGCCCTCGTCGACCTCCACGACGGTGTCGCCCTTGCGGCCCTTGACCGTCACGGCGACGATCTCTTCGGGCAGGCGCCCCTCGTCGGTCGCCTTGAGGGCCAGTTCGTGCGAGCGCAGCGCCCAGCGGTCGAGGTCGGCGCGGGTCAGCTCCAGCTCATCGCCGATCTCGGTCGCCTCGACGAACATCTGCTTGCCCGAGAACGGGTTCGTCAGGCCGTCGTGGACCATCGCGTCGAGCATCTTGGCGTCGCCCATGCGGTAGCCGAAACGGGCCTGGGGAAGCAGGTAGGGCGCCTTGGACATGGACTCCATGCCGCCGCCGACACCGACGTGCATGTCACCGGCGCGAATCGCCTGGTCCAGGATCACCGAAGCCCGCAGGCCCGATGCGCAGACCTTGTTGACCGTCTCGGAGGAGACCTCCTTCGGGATGCCCGCCTTGATCTGGGCCTGGCGCGAGGGGATCTGACCCTGGCCGGCCTGAAGCACCTGGCCCATGACGACATGTTCGACCTGCTCGGGCTCGACCCCGGCGCGCTCGAGGGCGGCGCCGATAGCGATGCCGCCGAGCTCGGTCGCGTCGAGAGTCGAGAGGCCGCCGCCCATCTTGCCGATCGGGGTGCGTGCGGCGCCGAGGATCACTGTCTTGGCCATGAGGGCGGCTCTTCTCCTAAGGGTTGGGGAGCAGGTCGGGACTGAGAATGGTAGTCGACACCTTCGCGGCGGCAGCGGGCTCCGGCGTATCGTCAGGGCGATGGAGGTAACCACCAGCCCACAGCCGCTGGGCGCCCAGGACGCCGACACCCTGATAGTGCCGGTGTTCGACGGCGAGACGGCTCCTGAGGATGCGCCGCGGGACGCTCGCCGGGTTGCTGGAGTCGGGCGAGGCGCGCCGGTCGTTCCGATCGCTCGCCCTTGCGCATGCCGATGGCCGCCGCTGGCTGATCGTCGGGCTGGGCTCGCGCAACGAGTTCACGCCGGAGCGCGCCCGCGTCGCGGCCGCGACCGTCCTTGAGCGCTGTCGCGAGCTCTCGGCACGCCGGCTCTGCTGGTCGCTCCCCTCCGGTGCCGACGCGGATGTGGCGGGCGCCCTGGCCGAGGGCACGGTGCTTGCCGACTACCGCTTCGAGCGCTTCAAGTCCGCGCCGGAGGATCTCGACGCGCCCCCCGAAGCAACTGGAGGAGCTGATCGTCGCCTGTCCGGACGAGTTCGCGGGTGCCGTATCGGCCGCGGCGGTGGTCGCCGAGGCCACCAATCGGGCGCGCGACCTGCAGAACCGGCCGGGAAACGATCTGACACCCACGGCGCTCGGCGAATACGCCAAGGCGCTCGGCGAGGAGATCCCCGGCCTGAACGTGGAAGTGGAGGGACGCGCGAGCCTGATGGCGCGTGGGATGGGCGCCTTTGCGGCCGTCGCGCAGGGCTCCGAGCAGGAGCCCGCCTTGATCACGATGCGCTACGAGGGCACCGGCGCCGTCGGCCCGGTGATCTCGTTCGTGGGCAAGGCCGTGACGTTCGACAGCGGCGGGATCTCGCTGAAGCCCGCTCCCAAAATGGCGGAGATGAAGTTCGACATGTCCGGCGGCGCGGCGGCGCTGGAGGCCACTGCCGCGATCGCCCGGCTGGGACTTCCAGTTCGCCTGCTGACCGTGATTGGCGCGACAGAGAACCTGCCGAGCGGCTCGGCGATCAAGCCCGGGGACATCGTCACGGCGGCCAACGGAAAAACGATCGAGATCAACAACACCGACGCCGAGGGCAGGCTCGTCCTGGCCGACTGTCTCTGCCATGCCGTCTCCCAGGGGGCCGAGCGGGTGATCGACCTGGCGACCCTCACAGGCGCTGTGATCGTCGCACTCGGCTCGACCCACGCCGGGTTGATCAGCAACGACGATGATCTCGCCGAACAGGTGACAGCCGCCGGCTCGCGCAGCGGCGAGATCGTCTGGCGGCTGCCGCTGCACGAGGAGTACGACGCACTCGTCAAGGGCCGCTACGCCGATCTCGACAACGGGCCCGAACCGCGCCAGGCGGGCGTGATCGTCGGCGGGACCTTCCTGTCGAACTTCGTCGGCGAGGTGCCCTGGGCTCATCTCGACATCGCAGGCTCGGCGTGGAGCCTGAACCGCGCCTACGTCGGCAAGGGCGCCTCCGGCTACGGCGTCCGCCTGCTGGTCGAGCTGGCCCGCAGCTTCTCCGACTAGCCCGGCTGCGACGGCGCGGGGCTCTCGTCGAGCACCTCGGGGGCCCCGTCCGGTGGAGCGAGCGGCCTCTCCAGCCAGTCGGTGACCGCCGCCCATGCCCGTCCGCGCGGATCGATGTGGGCCCGGTGACCGCCCGCGGCCCCCTCGATCTCGACCAGCTCGATCGCCGCGCCGGCCGCCGCGGCCCGCTCGGCGTAGTGGCGGCTGAGCTCGACCGACACCGTCGCATCTGTGCTTCCGTGAACCACCAGTGTCGGCATTGCGAGCGGCAGCAGCCCGATGGGATCGGCGATCGCGTAGCGCGCCGGATACTGCTCCGGCCCTCCACCCATCAACGCCTGCACGGCACCGCCATGCCACAGCCGGTAGGCACCTGCGAGGTCGGCGACCGGCGCCTGGCCGATCGCACGCCGCGGCTCAATCGCCGGGGCCGCCCCGGGCGCCCCGGCGGGCAGGCCGGCGCGGCCCGCGGCCCACAGCGCGAGGTGCCCGCCGGCGGAGTGGCCGATCAGACTGACGCTGTCGAGATCCAGCGGCGCGTCAAGGGTTCGCAGGTGGTCGATGGCAGCCGCGACATCGTCGAAGGTCTCCGGCCAGCCACCGCCCTCGCCGAGGCGCCGGTACTCGATGTTCCAGACCGCCCAACCGCGGCGCAGCAGATCTGCGGCCAGGCCACGCATGACGACCTTGCCGTAGCGCTTGTGCCAGGAGCCGCCGTGGATCAGGACGATCACCGGATGGGGCCCGGCGCCGTGCGGCAGGTAGAGGTCGGCCCGCTGTGAGGCATGGGTGCCGTAACGGTGGCTCTCTCCCCGGGTCAGGAAGTCGAGGATCAGCCGGGTACGGGTCACTCCGGGCCATGCTAGATCACGACACCTGTGAGAATCCCCAACCGTGAACTTCGACCTGTCCCCAGATCACGAGCTGATCCGTCGCACGGTCCGAGAATTCGCCGAGGGCGAGGTTGCCCCGGTGGCCGAGGAGCTCGACCGGACAAAGGCCTTTCCCTACGAGATCGTCCGCAAGCTGGGGGCACTGAACCTGATGGGCATCCCCTTCCCGCAGGAGTACGGCGGAGGAGGCGGGGACACCCTCGCCTACGCGCTCACCGTCGAGGAACTCACCCGAGTGGACTCCTCGGTCGCGATCACCCTGTGCGCGCACACATCGCTTGGAACCCAGCCGATCTATCTGTTTGGCGATGAGGCCCAGAAGCTCGAGTGGCTGCCGCGACTGTGCGCCGGCGAGGTTCTGGGCGCGTTCGGCCTGACCGAGCCCGAGGCGGGCTCGGATGCCGGGAACACCCGCACCCGTGCACGCCTGTCAGACGGCGAGTGGGTGATCGACGGGGCCAAGCAGTTCATCACCAACGCCGGCACCGACATCTCGGGCGTGGTCTGCATCACGGCCGTGACGGGCGAGGCGAACGGGGACGCTCCGAAGGAGATCTCGAACCTGATCGTGGCCAACGGGACAGCCGGCTACGAGCAGGGTGAGCCGTACCGCAAGATGGGCTGGAACGCGTCCGACACGCGCCCCCTGACGTTCACCGACTGCCGGGTTCCCGAGGCCAATCTTCTCGGCCCACGCGGGGCCGGCTTCAAGCAGTTCCTGCACATTCTGGACATCGGCCGGATCGGCGTGGCCGCGATGGGCGTGGGCCTGGCCCAGGGGGCGCTCGACGAGGCGCTGAAATACGCCAAGGAGCGGCGCGCCTTCGGGCAGCCGATCTCGAAGTTCCAGGCCATCCAGTCGAAGCTCGCGGATATGGCCACGGAGATCGCCGCTGCGCGGCTGCTGGTCTACAAGGCGGCTTTGGAGAAGGACGCGGGGCGCAACTTCACCCTGACTGCCGCCCAGGCCAAGCTGAAGACCGGACGCCTCGCCGTGCGCTGCTCCGAGGAGGCCGTGCAGATTCACGGCGGCTACGGCTTCATCGAGGAGTACCCCGTCTGCCGCTTCTATCGCGACGCGAAGATCCTCACGATCGGCGAGGGGACCGACGAGGTCCAGCAGATGGTGATCGCCCGGGCGCTGGGCGCCTAGGGCGAGGGCGCGGCGCGCTCGAGCAGGACGCTGGCTGCGCTGGCCGGGTCGAGCCGGCGCTCGACGACCTCCTCGAGCAGCTCCTGAAAACTCAGATCGCGTTCCAGGTCATCCTCGAGGCGCCGTCGCAGGCGCGCGGTCGCTATCGCAAGCACCTCGGCCCGCAGGTTGTGGCGCCGGCGCTCGGCCAGCTGACCGCCCGCGACGATGTGCGCCCGGTGCTGCTGCAGTGCCGCGACGAGCTGATCGATGCCGGCTCCCCGGTTGGCCTCGGTGCGAATGATCGGAACCTTCCAGCTCGCCCGGACCTCCTCCGGAGAGCGCTCCAGGTTGGCCAGTGAGAGCACCCCGCGAATCTCGCGAACCATCGTGTCGGTCAGGGGGTGATCGGCCTTGTTGATCACGATCACGTCCGGGATCTCCATCACACCGGCCTTGAGCGCCTGGATCGAGTCTCCCGAACCGGGCATCAACACGAGCACGATCGTGTCGGCATGATCGATGATGTCGATCTCTGCCTGCCCCACGCCGACGGTCTCGACGAAGACGTCCTCCCGGCCCGCGGCGTCGAGCAACAGGGCCGCCTGCAGGGCGGCCTCGGAGAGACCGCCCAATGCACCCCTGTTGGCCATCGAGCGGATGAACACGCCCTGGTCGAGGAAGTGTTCGGTCAAGCGGATGCGATCCCCGAGCAGGGCGCCCTGCGTGAAGGGCGATGAGGGATCGATCGAGAGCACCCCGACCGTGCGGCCGGCCTCCCGCCGTGCCTTGGTCAGGGCGCCGATCAGGGTCGACTTGCCGACGCCCGGGGGCCCGGTGAAACCGATCACCTCCGCCCGGCCGGTGTGCGGATAGACCTCGCGCACGAGCTCCCACCCCTCGGGACGGTTGTTCTCGACGAGGGTGATCGCACGCGCAAGGGCGCGGCGGTCGCCGTCGAGCAGGCGCTGGGCGAGCGATGCCTCGTTCATCGAGCGGGCATCATCGCAGGGCCACCCGGAGGACCCCCGATCGGCCTCCGGCATTTACGATCCGCCGAGCCGTGGGACTACTCGCCGACACCGATCCGCAAACGAACGCCCCCGGGGGCCCGACGGACATCCGTCGTGCGCCGCGTCCGTTGCACGGCGGCCCGCTGGCACTGCTTCGCTTCATGCGCGCCAATGACATGCTGCGACCGGGCTACCTGGCGCTGCTCGGCCGGCTCGCCCTGCTGAAGCTGAGGTTCGGAAGGCGACTGCAGACGGAAGGGCTGTGCTTCATCTGCCCGGGGGTCAAGCTCGAGATCGGCCCCGAGGCGACGCTTCGGATCGGCCGCTGGGCCTGGCTGGGCCACGGCTGCAAGGTCCGCGTCCACGAGGGCGAGGTGAACATCGGGGCAAAGACGGTGATCGGGCAGGAGTGCACGATCTCCGCCTTCCAGCACGTTTCGATCGGGCGCGAGTGCATCATCGCCGACCGCGTCATGCTGATCGACTTCGACCACGGCGTGACCGAGGTCGAGCGGCCGATCCGTATGCAGGGGATCTACAAGCGAGATGTACGCGTGGGACACAACGTGTGGATCGGATACGGGGCCTGCATCCTGCGCGGGGTGAGTGTGGGTGAGAACGCGATCATCGGAACAAACTCGGTTCTGACCCGCTCGATCCCCGATAACGCCGTCGTCGCGGGAGCGCCTGCCAGGGTGATCCGAATGCGCGACGCGCCGTCTGCCATGCGCTGGGAGTAATCCGATCAGGACGGGGCCGAGAACGCCGCCGTTCGCGCATCTACTGCGAGGTTGCGCAGAGGACCGACATCGGCCTGCGGCCCCTCCTCGAGAGCCCGCCGCAGAGCGGCGAGGTGCCCGCCGAAGCGCTCGAGCGCATAGGGCGCCGCGATCTTGCGCGACACCATGAAAGCCCAGTCGCTGGACTGAAGGGCCAGCAGCTCGCGGATCGCCGCCGGGCCCGCCCGCCGGCCTGAGGCCAGCAGTTCCAGCTCGGCGCGGCGCGTGGCGACTGCGAGCTCCAGGACAGCCGGCCCGGACCAGGTCGAGAGATCGCCGTCCTGCCCCCAGCTGCTCGCACCCCAGCCGGGCTGATCGGCGTGCTGGACGGCCTCGAAGCGCTCGCGGGCCCGATCGAGGGTGACGAGCTCGAGACCCTGGAGCGCCGCCTCCTCGAGCACAGATCGCAGCCAGGTGATGCCCTCAAACCACCAGTGTCCGAGCAGCTCGGTGTCCAAAGCGCACACGACCAGACCGGGAGCCCCGACGGCCTCGCCGAGACGCCGGATGGTCCGGGTGACGAAATCCCGGGCATGTTCGCCCGCCAGTGCGCCGGCCTCGCCCCGCCGGTAGGGGCCGCCCGCATTGTTCCAGGGATTGTGGTGATGGATCGTGTGATGGTGGTAGTCACGGTAGGTGCCGGCGGCCGGGTAGCCGTCCTCGCTCCAGACCAGAGACATCGTCCTGCGGTCCACCGGGAACAGGGTCACCCCCGACTCGGTCAGGATCGGGTGCAGATGCTCGGGTGCGCCCAGACCGAAGCGGCCGGTCAGCTCGACGCAGCTCGCGAGCACCCCCTCGTCTCGCAGGACCCGCTCGAGTCTCGGCTCGTGGGCGCACTCCGGCAGCCACAGCCCGCCTTTCCAGTCAGCTGCGAAGCGACGGCGGTGCGAGGCGATGCCACTGCGGAGCTGCTCGCGGATACCGGCGTCACTGGCCAGCAGCGGCAGAATCGCGTGGGTCGCCGAGGATGTCCAGGCTGCATGGGGGGCCAGGGCGCCGAGGATGTCCCCCTCGATTCCCCGCAGCCGCTCCAGCGCCCCCTCGTAGTCGCCCCATGAGAGCTCGATCTCCTCGGCCAGTGCTGTCTCGCCGGCCGCGCGAAGGCCCGCGCCGTCACGCTCGTGGGTCTCCCGGCGGACCACGGCGAGGAAGTCCTCGAGGCGCTCACGCAGCCCGGGGGCCTTGAGCTGATCGCCGAGGACCGGCGTGATCGACAGCGTCAGCTGGGCGCCTTCATCGAGTATGTCGAGCAGCGGCAGGTAGCTGCCTGCGATCGCCTCCCAAAGCCACTCCTCGCCGAACGGCCAGGTGCCGAAGCCCTCGACGTAGGGCATGTGGGTGTGCAGGACGATGGCCAGCGCGCCGCTTTCGCGGCTGCTCACGGCCTGCAGACCGCCACGAAGTCCAGCGCCCTGTCGAGATCGCTCTGTGCCGAGGTGCGAAGCACGAAGTCCCGTGCCGAGATGGCCGGCGTGAAGCGGTCATAGAACGGCTTGGTGAGGTGCAGGGCCGCGTGGATCCTGTCCCAGCCGAGATCGAGGGCGAGTTGATGCACACGGAGTTTGCGCGTGTGGAACAGGCCGTACATCTCCACCCGCCCGAAGTGCGCGGTGCAGAGCGCGAGGAACTCCTCCTGGCGGTACTCGTGGACGTGCCAGGGGTTGTCCGAGCGCGCGGCTCCCTTCGGCGCCAGCGTCAGGACGTTCGGCGTCGAGAGGAGCACGGTCCCGGACCCGCCGACGAGCCGGCGGAAGTGCTCCAGCGTCGCGCCAGGATCCTCGATGTGCTCGATGGTCTGCAGGAACACCACCGCCTGCGCCGGCTGGGAGTAGCCGTCGACGAGATCCCGCGACGAAGCTGAGGTTGGGCCTGACATAACGCAGCCGTGCGTGCTCGAAGGCCTCCGGGTTGGCGTCGACCCCCACGACCTCCGTGGCGCTCCGCGGCCAGCACGTCGGAGCCGTAGCCCTCGCCGCAGGCCATGTCGATCGCGCTCATGCCTCGGACCCGCGCGGCGATCCATTCGTAGACCGCAAGGTGGCGGCGGAACCAGTAGTTCTCCTCGGGGACGTTGGGGAGCGTCCGCTCGCCGGTCAGCCACAGCGGCGGAACGCCCTCGGGCTGGTCACGTTGGACGTAGAGGCTTGTGGTCAACAGATGCCTGTTCGGGAGTCTCAGGCCGCGCACCGGCGGCCGGCGGGGCACGGCGCGCGAGTATATGGTGCCGCTCCGTGCCGCCCACCCTGAGCGCCGAGCAGATCCGCGACGCCAACACCCGCTACCACGACGTGGCGGCTGGTCATTACGACTCCAAGTGGGGAATCGACTTCGGCGAGATGGGCCGCGCACAGGTCATCGCGAAGGTTCGCAAGGCACTCGGCGGCGAGCCGTCCCGCTGGCCTCGATCGCTGGAGATCGGCTCGGGTACGGGCTATTTCACGCTGAACCTGCTGGCCGCCGGCCTGATCGGCGAGGCCACGTGCAGCGACATCTCGCCGGGCATGCTCGAGCACGCTGGCGGCGAATGCGGAACGTCTCGGCCTGAGCGTGCGGACGCAGCCCGCCGACGCCGAGCAGCTGCCGTTTGACGACGAGAGCTTCGATCTGGTCCTCGGACACGCGATCCTGCACCACATCCCCGATCTGCCACGGGCCTTTGCCGAGTTCGAGCGGGTTCTCGGCGCCCGGGGGCACCGTCCTGTTCGCCGGCGAGCCCTCCCGCTACGGCGACCGGATCGCGCAGGTGCCGAAGCGGTTCGCCGGCGCGGTCGCACCGCTTTGGCGGCGTGCGCTCGGCGCCGGACCCGCAACGAGGGATCCGCAGGAGGAGCCCGTGGCCGACCTCGAGCGGGTGGTCGACGTGCACGCGTTCTCTCCCGACGAGCTCCACCGAGCCGCCCGTTCGGCCGGGTTCGCCGATGTCCGGGTGTCCGGCGAGGAGCTGGTGGCGAACTGGTTCGGGTGGACCAACAGGACACTCGAGGCGACGGCCGACCCCGAGGGGATCCCCTGGGCCTGGCGCCAGTACGCCTACCGTGGCTACCTGGCACTGCAGGAGCTCGACCGGCGGCTGCTCGAGCGCCGCCTGCCGCCGGCGATCTTCTACAACCTGATGCTCACAGCCCGGAAGCCCGGCCTCACAGCCTGACGCTGCCTGTGGCGTGGGGCGTCCTAGACTCCCCTCATGCCCGAGTCACAGATCCGGGGATTCCCGCTGTTCCCGCTCGGGATCGTGGCACTGCCCGGCGAGAGCATCCCGCTGCACATCTTCGAGGACCGCTATCGGAAGATGATCGAGCACTGCCTGGGCGAGGAACCCGGCGAATTCGGGATCCTGTGGCTCTCTGACGATGAGCTCAAGCAGGTCGGCTGCGCCTGCGAGATCACCGAGGTTCTCGAGCGTATGGATGACGGCCGAGTGAACATCCTGGTCAGCGGCACGCAGCCGTTCAGGCTGATCGAGCGCCAGGACAACCTGCCCTACCCGGCCGGCACGGTCGAGCTCCTCGCCGACGTTCCCGACGCCGAGGCCGACATCGTTGCGGGCGATCAGGCACGCAGCCTCTACCAGGACCTGGTCATGCAGGCAACGGATCGCGAGCTGACAACGGCCGAACTTGCCGCGCTGGACTCCTACGCGATGGCCGCGACGGTCGAATTCGAGATCGAGGCGAAGCAGGAACTGCTCGAGCTGCGCACCGAGAATGAGCGCCTGCGATTGCTGGGCAGCCTGCTGGCGGCGGCGATCGAGCGCCTGGAGATCGTGGAGCGAGCCCAGGTGCGGGCGTTGTCCAACGGCAAGGTCCGCTTCGCCTAGCGGCCTACTCGCGGCAGGTGGCAGACCTGCTGGGCCGCTTCGAGCACGAACAGCTGCAGTGACCTGAGGACCTTCGGCTGGCCCTTGGAGTTGTCGGCGAAGCTGACGGTCCCGTCGGCGTCGCGAAGGTTGTAGGCCAGCACCGAGCCGGGCTGCGGCGAGAGCACGAGCTGCTGGGAGGCCGCTTCTTTGATTTCTTCCTGGATCGCCCGCGCTTTGACGATCTGCGGGTCGCTCAGCTTGAGCTCAGGGCCTCCGTTGCAGCGGATGCCGCCTTCTTCGTTCACCAGCAGCGTCAGCTTGGCGGCCGGCCCAGATCCACTGCGTTTGACGATGAACAGGTCGGGTGCGTTGATCCCGCCGCAGCCGACCGCCACCAGCATCCCGCGCGAGCAGGCAGCCGAGCGAGACCCGTCTCATGCCTGCACGGCGGTGCCCCCGCGCCGCGGGTCTCCGGCGCCGCTCAGCGTGCCGTCGCGATGAAGGGCTGCCTGGACCCCGCCGAAGAACAGGTTGCGCTCGCCGAACTGGACCGTCCTGGTCTGCGGGTCGAGCCCGGACAGGTCGATCCCGGGCTCGGCGAAGACGACTCCGTTCTCGAAGTGGACCCTGGGCGCCTCGATCGCATCGGTGACCCTCAGCCCGTGGTCGACGACGCCGAGGATCGTCTGTAGCAGCGCCGAGCGGATCCTGTTCGAGCCGGCGCTGCCCAGCACAAGCTCGACCTCGCCCTCGTGCATGACCACGGTCGGGGCCATCATGCTGGGCATCCGCCGTCCGGCGGGGTGCAGATGGAAGCCCAGCGGGTTGAGGTCCTCCTCGCCCATCATGTTGTTCAGGTGGATCCCGGTCCCGGGCACGATGACGCCCGAACACTCGCCGTTGGTGGAGGTGGCGCTGCAGGCCATGCCGTCGCCGTCGATCACCGCGATGTGCGTGGTCGAGCCGAGGCGACTGCCATGAAGCGATCGAGGAACCCCTCTTCGGCGAGCCCCTCGAGGAACTCGGGCGTCCGCTCGGACTGGGCGGCGCTCATCGCCTCGACGATCGCCGCCACGCCGGGTGGGCCGGGGTGCGCGGTCGAGCAGGCCGAGCGCATAGGCGAGCAACGTTCCGCCGGCAGCGGGCGGAGGGTTGGTGAGGATCATACGGTCGCGATAGGCGACTCGACGGGCTCGCGGGCGATGGGCAGATAGCCCGCGAGATCTCCGCGGCGTCAGCGAACCGCCGCGCTGCGCCCAGCCAGTCGCAGACTGCCGCCGCGATGTCGCCGCGTGTAGAAGGGCTCCTCACCGTCGGCCCCAGCCGTATCAGCGCCTCGCCTAGCTCGTGATTGCGGAAGATCTCGCCCTCGCGCAGGACCCGCCCCGCGGCGCCCACAGCGGCCGCGCACTCCGGCGTCGAGGTGAGTAGCTCATGCAGCAGCCTGGCGACATATGCCTGCACGGCGTTGAGCGGGACTCCGTCATGGGCCAGCCGCGCCGCGGGACGCGGCCAGCTGCTCGAGCGCCAGCGTTCCCCAGCGGCGAACGGCCTCGCGACCCCGGCCGGCGTCCCATAGACCGCACAGGAGGCCGGGCCGATATGGAACACCTGCTCGGCATCCCCGAAGTTGACCTCGAGCGCGTAAAGATCGGCCTCGCGTCCCGTCGCCGAGCCGTGTCGGCGCCTGGGCGAAGAAGTCCAGCAGGGTCGGCTCGACGCCGGCGCCGGCGACCATCATGTAGCCACCCGCACCGAGGCCCGTCAGCAGCGCCTCGCTGACGAACGATGTGAGCATCGCCGCGACGGTGGCGTCGACCGCATTGCCGCCTTCGCGCAGGACCCGCGCACCAGCCTGCGCGGTCAGCGGATGACCCGCAGCGACAACGCCCCTCTGATCCGATCGCATCACAGAGCGATAGGAGAGCAGAAACCGCCAGCCCGCGAGCAACAGAAGACGGCGGCTGGCGAAGCGCGAGGACCTCAGCGCCACGCGGCTTTTGAGGGTCGTCAGTGGAGCCGGGCAAGGGCGCAGTGAGCGTGGCGTGCGCGAGCACGCGAGCGATCGAGGACGCCGCCCGGCGCAGCGCTGACGTCCCTCAGAAGTTGGGGAGGAACTCGGGCACTTCCAACTCATCCAACCCGCCGCGTCGGGTCTCGCGCGGGGGTGCGGGCGCGGGTGCGTTGCCACGCTGGGCACGGACCTCGCCGGCGGGCTCCTTGAAGCGGCTGCTGACGCTCTTGCGCCGGCCCTGGTCGCCGTAGCCGGTGGCGACCACCGTCACCCACACCTCATCGTCGAGCTTCTCGTCGACCATTGCGCCGAAGATGATGTTGGCGTCGGGGTGAGCGGCCTCGGAGACGGACTTGGCGGCCTCGTTGACCTCCCACAGGGACAGGTTGGTCCCGGCTGTGATCGAGAGAAGGATCGAGCGCGCCCCCTCCATCGAGGTCTCAAGCAAGGGCGATGAGACGGCCTGCATGGCCGCCTCGGTCGCCCTGTTCTCGCCGATGCCCATGCCGATCCCCAGCAGCGCGTTGCCCGCGTCGCTCATGATCGTGCGTACGTCTGCGAAGTCGAGGTTGATCAGACCCGGCAGCGTGACCAGGTCGGAGATGCCCTGGACGCCCTGGCGCAGGACGTCGTCGGCGACCCGGAAGGCCTCGACCATGGAGGTCTGTTTGTCGAGCACCGCCAGCAGGCCGCTCGTTGGGGACGACGATCAGCGTGTCGACCTCTTCGGCCAGCGCCGTGACGCCGCGCTCGCCCTGCTCGCTGCGGCGGGTCCCCTCGAAGCCGAACGGCTTGGTCACGATGCCGACGGTCAGGGCGCCCACTTCCTTGGCGATCCGCGCGACCACGGGGGCCGCGCCGGTACCGGTCCCTCCGCCGCTGCCGGCGGCGATGAAGACCATGTCCGAGCCCTTCAGCAGCGCCTTCATGCGGTCGTAGTCCTCCATCGCGGCCTGTCGGCCGACGTTGGCATCAGAGCCGGATCCGCGCCCGCCGGTCAGCTCGGCGCCGATGTGGAGCGTGAGATCCGCGGTCGACTGCTGCAGCGACTGAAGGTCGGTGTTGACGGCCAGGAACTCGATGCCGTGGACCTCTGCCTCGACCATGCGGTTGACGGCGTTGACGCCGGCGCCTCCGACGCCCACGACCCGGATGATCGGGTGACCGACCTCCGAGGGCGCCGTGTAGGGCGCCGGTTCCTCACGTACGTGTTCGATCGGGCGCGCCGGCGCACGGTCCATGACGTCCTCGGGGATCTCCGAGGAGAAGGCGTGGCGCAGGCGCTCCTGCGGCGAGGGGATCTGCGGCTCGGGCTCGGGCTCGAGTGCCGGCGCGCTCAGCGCGGGGTGCGGCAGGCCGGTCTCGCGCGGATGTGCCGGCGGCGCGGGCGCCTGGCGCGACGCGGCCGGTGTGGCGCGCGGCTCGGCCTGGGTCTCAGACTGAAGGTCCTCGGCCTCTTCGGTCTTCCTGAACAGCGCGGCGAGCGGGCCTTCGCGCATGCTGGCGCGCTTAGCGTTGGCCATGGGTGAGAACCTCCTGCGCGAGTTGGCGATATGACTGCGCGGCCACTCCGTCCGGCTCGTACTTGAGCACCGACATGCCCTTCACGGGGGCCTCTGCGAAGCGGACGGTCTTACGGATGCGTGAGGCGAAAACCCGGTCGCCGAAGTTTTCCTCGAGGATCTCGATCGCCTCCTTCGCGTGGATCGTCCGCGAGTCGACCAGCGTCGGCAGGATACCCTCGATGTCGACGCCGGGATTGAGATTCTCCCGGATCATCGCGAGCGTGTTCTGCAGCTGGATCAGTCCGCGCATCGACAGATACTCGCACTGCACGGGGACGATCACCTTGTCGGCGGCCGTCAGGGCGTTGATCGTCAACAGGCCGAGGCTCGGCGGAGTGTCGATGCAGATGAAGTCGTAGTCCTCCAGGATCGGTTCGAAGGCCTTCTGCAGCGAGCGCTCGCGGCCGATCATCGTGGACATCGCGATCTCCGCGCCGGCCAGGTCGATGGACGCGCAGGCGATGTCGATCTCGCGCTTTCGAACGACCTCGCGGATCGAGACTTTGTGCACGAGAACGTCGTACATCGATTTCTCGAGCGTGTCAGGGTCGATGCCCTGGGACATCGTCAGGTTGCCCTGGGGGTCCATGTCGACACAGAGGACGCGGTGGCCCTCCTCGGCGAACGCGGCAGCCAGGTTCAACGTCGTCGTCGTCTTGGCGACGCCACCCTTCTGGTTGGCGAACGCGATGACCTTGGCCTTTCCTTCCACGGTGGCTCCGATGCTCGATTGCTGGAACGGCTTCCGGGTTGGTATTCGCATGAGAAGGGCGGATTCCTGCATGGCAACTACGATGCGGGCATGGCCGCGGGCAAGAGCGAGCAGCCGCCCGGGCTGGCGGCGCGTATCCGGAACAAGAGCGTCCTGATCTCATTGGGGGCCGGCGGCGTCGGCAAGACGACGACCTCCGCCGCCCTCGCGCTGGGGCTGGCGATGCGCGGCGCGAAGGTCGCGGTCGTCACGATCGACCCGGCGCCCAGGCTGGCGACGGCACTGGGGCTGGCCGAGCTGAGCGGCGAGCCCAGGCGGATCGAGGACGAGACGTTGCGCGCCGGGGGTCTGAAGGTCGACGGCGAGCTGTGGGCCCTGAGACTGGACGTCAAGGGGACCTTCGATGCGATCGTGACCGGACTCGAGCCCGACGCCGGAGCACGCGAGGAGATCCTGGCCAACCCCGTCTACCGCGAGCTCTCATCGGCAGTCTCCGGGTCGCACGAGCTGAGCGCGGTCGCGAAGCTTCATGAGCTCTACGAGGAGCACGACTTCGATGTGATCGTGCTGGACACCCCGCCGTCGCGCAACGCACTGGATTTCCTCGAAGCTCCAGGCCGGCTGCTGGGATTCCTGGACGGCAGGGCGCTGCAGGTGTTCCTCGCCCCGGGCGGGATGACGGCCCGCCTGTTCGGCCGGGGAACGGCGCTGATCTTCTCGATCTTCGCTCGCGTCACCGGGGTCGACATGCTCGCCGAACTCTCGGGCTTCTTCCGTTCGCTGGGCGGCGTGATCGACGGCTTTCGCGAACAGACCCGCGATGTCGAGGAGCTGCTGCGCTCACCCGGCACGGGCTTCCTGATCGTCACCTCGCCCGAGCGGGAGGCCGCCCGCGAGGCACAGTTCCTGGCCGACCGGCTTGCGGAGGCGGGCCGGCCGGCGCCCGAGCTGATCGTCAACCGCGTCCACACCCACGGGCTCGAAGGGCAGGACATCGAGCAGCTGAGCGGGGCGCTGGCATCGCGGCTCGGTGATCATCTCGCCACGCGGGCCGCTCACAACCTCGCCGACTTCGACGTCCTGGCCCGCCGCGACCGTGAAACGATCGCCGAGTTGACCGAGACCCTGGAGGGCCCGGGCGACCCGATCATCGTCGGGCAGCTAGATGAAGAGGTCCAGGATCTCCTGGGCCTCGCGCGAATCGCCGATCAGCTGCTCGGCTGAGACGGTCGGCTCCGCCGCGGCGGGCGGCGTCTCCGCCCCGGCCAGCAGCAGTTCATCGGCCAGCCCCACCAGATCAGGGGCCAGATGACCGCAGATGACGTCGCGCAGCAGGGCCCGCAGGTTGTCTGCGAGGTCGTCGGCGATCGCCCGGGCGCCGGCGTGGGCGGTCGCGGTGCCGGAGATCACCGAGCCCTCGAGCGCGATCGCCTGGATCGTCCGCTCGGTGAGAGCCAGACGCCGGTCGGTCGTGGCGCAGAGCGCCGCCAGACGTCCTGCCAGCAGGCCGCTGGTCGGCCCCTCCGGCTCGAGCAGGGCGCGCAGAGCCAGAAGGTTGTCGCTGAGGGCTTCAAAGGGGCTCTCCCGCTCGCAGCCGAGCTCGAAGCGCTTCAACGCCCAGGCCAGCTCGTTGCCGGCCGGAGCCCGGCGCGAAACCAGGTTGCAGAAGGCGCGCAGCTCGTCCTCCTGCTCGGTGGTGACGACGAGCATCCCGTGGGGACGCCCGCCACCTCCCAGGGCCACGGCGCTCCACTGTCCGGCCGCGATGCGTGCCCACGCGAGCGCACCGAAGGTGACGCGACCGTCGCCGAACAGGCGCAACGCCCGCAACAGGTCCATCAGGATCTCCTCGCCGCGGCCAAGCGCGACACGGGGATCGTCGTCCTCGGCGGCCAGGACGACGACGAGATGGTCATCGGCGTCGTCGCTGCCTTCCAGCGCCCCGGCCGGCAGTCCCTCGAGCGCGTCGGGGTGAGCGATCGTCAGCCCGGTCGTCAGCGCGAGCTCGGGCGAGGTGATCGTGACGCCGTGCAGGGTGGCGACCAGGGTGATCTCGCTGGTACTGGCGAGCGCCGAGCCCTCCAGGCGCTCGAGTGCCGCCTCGACCCGCTCGGGACGCAGTTCGAAGTCCGATTGTTCGGCGAAGACCTCACCGAGCAGCGACCCGACCGCCATGCGCACCCGCACGGTCCGCGACAGCCGGGCGATCTCGGCACCGACGCCGAGGAGATAACGGTCGAGCCCGTCGAAGCTCCCCAGCAGCCGTTCCACCTCGCCATAGGCCGGCAGCGCTTCGAGCGCCGGGCGGCGCGCGGCCATGAACTCCTCGATCAACGGCCGGTAGCAGTAGAGCGCCGCGCCGCCAGCGCGGTTCTTGGCGCCCTGCTGCTCGAGCTCGAATCCGATCTCCGCTCCGCCTGCCAGCTCGCCTCCAAGGAGCTCAGCGGCGGCCTGCAGGTAGTCGGTCACGGCGGCTTGGAGCTGTAGGGAGCGCATGGTGCCCTGACTTCGCGCTGCCCGGTGGCGATCCTGCCGGTCTCGCCCGGCGCATCGCTGCTTGCAGTCTGATTCGCGAGTTTCTAGGCGACTGCGAGGGCTTCTGTGGCGCGCTCTGCGCATCCAACGCCGAGCCAGTCTTCGCCGTAGGCGCGCATGTCGTCGATGATCGGCAGCAGCGCGCGGCCCTTCTCGGTAAGCGCGTACTCGACCCGCGGGGGTACCTCGGGGAAGGTGTGACGCTCAACCATCCCCTCCTCCTCCAGTGCCCTGAGGCGCAGCGAGAGCGTGCGCGGGCTGATCCCTGCGAGCGATCGTTCAAGCTCGCAGAACCGCGAGCAGCCCTCAGAGAGGTCCCGGACGAGCAGCAGTGTCCACTTGCTGCAGACGATCTCTGCAGTCACACATACGGGACATGTCTCATCGACGGCCATTACGGCCTCATACTTTACCAAATGAAGTAACGGAGCAGGGCGTGCTGTCAGGCGCCCTGCGGCATGCTGGAGGCGGGGTTCGAGACAGATTCGCGATTGGTCTCGGCGGAGGCAACGTCCTCCATGGTGGTCCCCCGGCGTCCTTCGGCCTGCATCAGCAGCTTGAAATCGTGTGGGCTCGATGCGACGCGCATCGCGTCCTCGAAGGTCACCCGGCCGGCCTTCACGTGACCGTAGAGAGCCTGGTCGAAGGTCTGCATTCCGTAGTAGCCACCGCTCGTGATCACCTCGACGAGTTTGCCCGTCTGGTCTGGGTCGAGGATCATGTCCCGCACCCGGCCGGTCATCCTGAGGATCTCGCAGACTGCCACACGTCCGCCATCCGCACCGGGAACCAGGCGCTGTGAGATAACGCCGCGAACTGTGCCGGCGATCATGCTGCGTGCCTGCTGGTGCTGGTGGGGCGGAAAGAAGTCCAGCATGCGGTTGATCGACTCGGTCGCGTCGACCGTGTGGATCGTGGAGAGCACCAGGTGGCCGGTCTCGGCTGCCGAGAGCGCGGTCTGAACGGTCTCCTCGTCACGCATCTCGCCGACCAGGATGACGTCGGGGTCCTGGCGCAGTACGCGGCGCAGTGCTCGCTTGAAGGACGCGGTGTCCATGCCGACCTCGCGCTGGTTGATCGCCGAGCGCTTGTCCTCGTGCACGAACTCGATCGGGTCCTCGATCGTGACGATGTGCTTACTCATCGTCTGATTGATGTGGTCGATCATCGCCGCCAGCGTGGTCGACTTACCGGAGCCCGTGGTGCCGGTCAGCAGCACGATGCCTCGCTCCTCCTCTGCCAGTTCGCGGACGACGTCCGGGAGCGAGAGCTCTTCGACCGTGCTGATCTTGTGCGGGATCGCCCGGCAGACCATGGAGATCGTCCCGCGCTGACGGAAGGCGTTGATCCGGTATCGCGCGACACCCTCGATTTCGTAGGAGAAATCGACCTCGTGGTCCTGCTCGAACTCTTCAAGCTTGTTCTCGTCGCCGAGCAGCGCCCGCAGCGCACCTTCGGTGTCAGCCGCGGTCAGCTCGCCGTTGCGGCGGTCGAGTGTCAACTCACCGTGGACACGGTGGAGAGGGCACGAGCCAACCTTCAGGTGGAGGTCGGATCCCTCTTTGGCGACCAGCTCACGCAGCGCCTCCTTGACATCGAACATGGCCCCAGGATCGGCATCCACGGCCGAAGCCTTGAATGCCGTCACAACCGATGGACGAAACCCTGCCGCCGTCGCATCCCTCCCAGTGGCGTTTCTCGGGCCAAGCGAAGAGTTTGTCTTTTGACGGCCGGCGAAGCTCGCCGTCAAAAGACAAACCTCGAAGCACCCCTTAGGCGACGTCGCGGAGCTTTTGTGCCTCTGCCAGCGACTGCAGCTTCTTCAGCGACTGGTTCTCGATCTGGCGGATGCGCTCGCGGGTGACGTTGAACGTGCGACCGACCTCGTCCAGCGTCCGCGGGTGCTCCCCGCCGAGGCCGTAGCGCAGCTCGAGTACACGCCGTTCGCGATAGGAGAGGTTCTCCAGCGCCTCGCGCAGTGCCTCCTTGGTGAGGATCTCCGCCGCGCGCTCGTAGGGGGACTCGGCCCGCTCGTCGGCGATGAACTGCCCGAACTCCGACTCCTCCTCGTCGCCGACCGGCTTCTCCAGCGATACGGGAGCCTGAGCTGAGCGCTTGATCGAGTCGACCTCCTCGGGGTCGATACCGGTCACCTCCGCGATCTCGTCGGCCGTGGGCTCGCGCCCGAGCTCCGTGACCAGCTTGCGCTCTGCGCGGCCGATCTTGTTGAGCTTCTCGACGACGTGAACGGGGATACGGATCGTGCGAGCCTTGTCGGCCAGCGCCCGCGCGATCGCCTGGCGGATCCACCAGGTGGCGTACGTCGAGAACTTGAAGCCCTTGCGGTAGTCGAACTTCTCCGCTGCCCGCACCAGGCCCAGCGTGCCCTCCTGGATCAGGTCGAGGAACGGCAGGCCCTGGTTGCGGTAGTTCTTGGCGATCGAGACGACCAGCCGGAGGTTGGACTCGACCATCTTCTGCTTCGCGTCGAGGTCGCCGCGCTCGATGCGCTTGGCCAGGTCGACCTCCTCCTGGGCTGTCAGCAGGCGAACCTTGC
The DNA here is from genome assembly GCA_963744035.1 of uncultured Solirubrobacteraceae bacterium. Classification (GTDB taxonomy): domain Bacteria; phylum Actinomycetota; class Thermoleophilia; order Solirubrobacterales; family Solirubrobacteraceae; genus Palsa-744. Next base: position 531,580 of record CAVURZ010000005.1, read on the forward strand.
CGATGTCCTTGAGGAACAGCTGCAGCGAGTCCGTCGTCATGTCCGGCTTCAGATCGAGAGCGGTTTTCGCTTTCCGCCGGCCCCTTTTGTCCGGGGCCCGCTCGACCTGCGAGGCGGCCGCGATCGCCGGATCGATCTCCTCGACGAGCTCGATCTCAGATTTCTCGAAGAAGCCGTGAAGCTCCTCGACGTCAGACTCGTCCAGATCGAGCTCTGACATCGCTTTGGTGATCTCCGCGTAGGAGAGAACCCCCACCTGCTGGCCCTTGGCCAGCAGGCCCTTGACCTCATCCAGCTCCTGCAGCTCGACTACTGACATTCGTGTTTCCATTTCTTCTGTCGATCGGCAACCCGGAGGTGACCTGAGGACTCAAGGACAATGGCTCGGAGTGCACTGCCGTTGGAGATACGGCCGCAGCCCCACCGACGTTACAGCCCATCGGTTCACCGGGTTCCCATGCTAACGCCTCCTCACAGATAACGGACCGCTTGCCGATGCGCTTGCAGCATCTCGCGTGAAAAGTCTGACCCTCGAACGCGACGGCTCGCTTGCACGATGGCGCTGGCAGCCACCTTAAGCAATGATGTGCCGAGGTGAGCGGGCCCAACGAGAGCAACGGCCGGGGGGACGGCCCCGCAGAGGGCGGGAGCGTCCTCGCCAACCTGCCGCGGACCCGCCCGCAACGGGCTTCTGCTCGACGCACCGCGGCTCGCAGCCGCGGTGAAGCCGAAAGCGCCCAGCAGACGAAGATGGCCGCTGCCGCCCCCGTCCCGGCCAGGCCGCGCAAACCCCGTGTCAAGACCGCGAACCCGCCGAAGCGGACTCCCCCGCGGCGGACACGGAGCGCCGCCCGCGCCTCGGAGCCGGTTCCCCGCCAGGGCTTCGAGTCCGAGGGCGATCGAGCCAGCGGAACCGTTTCGCCCCCCGGCGGATTCGAGCTGGTGGCCTCCGCGGCCGAGCTCTTCGGAGAGCTTGCCAAGGCCGGCGTGATCGGTGGCGAGCGCCTGTTGCGAGATGTCCTTTCGCACCTGCCTGGCTCCTGAACCTCCTCAAACCTCCCCTCGGCGGGGATATGTATACTTCCGCCACGCCGAGCTGCTGCGTCTCTGGACACGGCAGACGGGGGACCCAATGCGGATCGAAGCTGATCCGCCGGGGCGAATCGGTCCACAGCGACCGTAGCGCCGCGCCTTTGCGCCGCGCGAGCCCGTCAGCTCACCCCGTAGGCGTCAAGAGATATGCGTTTCGATGCCAAGACACCCATGGTCGTGCTCGCCCTCGTGGCGTTGCTCTGCCTCTCCACGGCCGCCGGCGCGATGGCCACGGCGGGGGGCGCCAGCGCGCCGACCGGGTCCACAAGCACCTCGAGCACGACGGCCCACAAGGTCCACCCGTCCGGGATCGCCACCTGGTTCGGGCCTGGCTTCTTCGGAAAAAAGACCGCCTGCGGGCAGACCCTGACGCCGGGTGTCGTCGGCGTCGCCAACCGCACCCTCCCGTGCGGGACGCTCGTCAAGGTCGGCTATCACGGCCACACCCTCACCATCCCCGTCCTTGACAGAGGCCCCTACAGCCATATCGGTGCAGACTGGGACCTGACCGCCGGCGCCGCACAGGCCCTCGGCATCACCGAGACCGTCCGCATCCAGACGCGCATCGTCGGCGCCACCGCGAACTCGCCGCTGCTCGGCCTGCCCGCGACTCCTCCCGCGGCCACGATGGCCGGCGGCGCCGTCGCCGGCTGAAGCAACCCGCGCTCAGGCCTCCGGGCCGCGCTCTACGGTGCCTGTCGCCAGGTTCCCATCGGCACGCGCGGCAAACAGGCTCACGTCCGCGTGTGCGGCCAGCGCAGAGGCCTGTCGGCCGTCCTCCGGACATATCGCCGTGCCGATCGCGACCGAGACTCCCATCATCCGCTCGCGGGCGCTCGCGCTGAGAGCTCCCGCCAGCCGCGCGGACAGCGCCCCGGCCCCGATGCGGTCTGTGCCCGGCGCCACCAGCCAGTAGCGGCCGGCCCGCTCGCGCGTCATCGTGCCGCCTCCCGCTGAGCTGAGCTCCTCCACGAGCTGTTCCTCCAGCGGCTCCCAAGCGATCTGCGCCTGTTTCAGAGGTGCTGCGGGACGCATCTCCACGAGCAGCACGGCGAATGAGCCGCCCCCCTCCTCGACTTGCTCGAGCTGCCGCCCGATCGAGCCGATCCAGGCTGCGGGCCCCTCGTCTCCCCGCTCGTCGCGGATCTGGATCTCACCGCCGGGGGATGGTGGCTCGGGCAACGAATCCGGAGGCCCGGGATGGGGCTGCTCGGCCCGCTCGTCGATTATCACGACGTCCGTTCGGGGCTTGGCGGTGGCGGGCCCGAAAGCCTTTGGCGAAACGGGAGGCGGGACATTCGCCGTCGCGGGCCCTGACGCGGCCAGCGCCTGTGGCAGGATCGCCGCGCATACGTGAGCCAGGCGATCGGACAGTTCGCTCAGGGCGCGCGGCCTCACGGAATCCCGGGAAACTGCACTCAGCTCATCCTGGAGTTCCTCCCAGAGCACGCCCCGCAGCGCCTCCACCGCGTTCACGATCTCCTCCACATCGGACGCGCCGGCCATGGAGGCCAGCTGGGAAGCGGGGCTCTCAGCGGAGCGCCCACCACCGAGCAGACGCTCGAGCTCCGCATCGGAGCTCAGCGACGCCAGCAGGGCACCGATCAGCGGCGGCGCGTCCCTGGCCAGGTACTCGAGCGGCAGCCCCCCGAGTGACTCCACCGGTCCCTCCACGATCAGCGCGATCGCCCAGCGGCGCGAGATCTCCCTGGAGCGCTGCGCAAGACCCTCCAGCGCCAGCTCCGCGACCGGGCGTGCCCGCGGCGGGGTCGACCTTGAGGGCTGCTCTCCCATCCACCTTGAATAGCAGTAAGCGGGGACGCGATGCGGCCCGGCCTCGCCCGGCGTGGATAGCCTGAGCCGCGGTGATGGATCGAGCAAGCAAATGACCTGGCTGTGGATTGTGCTGGTCGTCGTCGTCCTGGTCGGGGCCCTGCTGATCGCCGCGCGGCTCCTGCGCGCCCGCAGGCACCCGATCGGGCTGCCCGCTGCCGTCGGCGGACTGACCGACGCCACCGAAACCGATCCGGAGACCGGCGCGGTGCGCTCGGTCCAGCGAGCAGATCTGCTGCTCGACGAGGAAGCGCTCGAGGAGATCTGGACCCCCGTTCACCTCGAGCGGCTCGCACGCACCTACTGGCGGTTTCTGACCCGCGTCACGCTGGGCCTGATCCGCGTCCGCTACTCCAGCGAGGGACGGACGGTGGTGCTGATCGCCGAGCCGCTGCGACTGCTCAGCTTTCACGCCCCCGAATACGAGATGGACGCCACTCGCGGGCTGGTGCGATGGCGTATCGCCCGCGGTCTGCTGGTGGCACGCCGCGGCCGGGAAGGCGATGGCTACCTGCAGATCGAGGTGACCCGCACATCCGAGCCGCCGGCCGAGTATCCGGACAAGCTGCGGCTGCACGTCGAGGTGTCCGTCGTCGAACTTCTACCCGTCGATCTCGGGTCTCAGCCTGCGCCTCTACAACGCGACCCAGTCACGCATTCACGTGATCGTCACCTACGGGTTCCTGCGCTCGCTGGCCCGGCTGGACCTCGATGAATCACGGGTCCGGCGCTTCGGTGAGGCTGGCCCGGGAGCCGGCGGGTAGCCCTCAGCCCGGCCCGAGCGCGTCGGCGCCACCGGGCAGCTTCACGACCGGCTCCTGCGGCTCGAGCCCCACCGTCGCGATCAGTCGCGCGAGTCCGAGGTAGTTGCCGATCACCAGCAACAGCTCGATCAGCCGGCGCTCCCCCAGGGCCGCGATCATCTCGGCGACCGCGCTCTCCGAGGCGCGACCGTCCAGCACGACTTCGCGTGTGAACGCCAGCACCTGGCACCCGGCCGCGTCGAGCCCCTCCGGCTCTCGGAGATCGCGCTCGATCCCCTCGATCTGAGCCGGTGTCGCGCCGAACGCTTCGGCGATCGGCACGTGCTGGCTCCACTCGTACTCCGACTCGGACAGGTGGGCGACCTGCAGGATTGCCCACTCGCGCAGCAGCGGGTCGAGCTCGAGGCCACGCAACAGCGTGTTGCTGTAGCGGAGCCATGGCTCGAAGGCGCTGTCGGCGTGGGCGATCATCCCCAGCAGGCTGAGCGGCGTCGAGCTGGTGATCGCCCGCATCGGCTCGGGCATGCTCTCGGGGTCGCGAAGTGGCAGCCGTGGCATCGCCCGGTCATCCTAACCGCGGCGGGACGACGCGGCTCAGACCGGCCCGGGACGGTAGGCGCCGGGCTTGGGCCGGACCCTGCCGCCGGGGAACGCAAGTCGCAGGATCGTCCTGTGCACGGTTCCCAGCTGGCGGTGCAGCGGCCCCGTGTTGTAGGGCAGCCCGTAGCGGTTGCAGATGTCGCGCACTCGCGGCGCGATCTCGGCGTAGCGGCTCGAGGGCATGTCCGGGAACAGGTGGTGCTCGACCTGGAAGCTCAGGTTGCCGGCCAGCAGGTGGAACAGCGGGCCGCCGTCGATGTTCGAGGACCCCAGCAGCTGGCGTACGTAGAAGCCGCCGCGCGTCTCATCCGCCACTTCCTCCTCGCTGAACGTGAACGTCTGATCGGGGAAGTGCCCGCAGAAGATGATCGAGTAGGACCACACATTGCGCACGATGTTCGCCGTGAAGTTGGCCGCCAGGGTCGACTTGAACGAGCGTCGGCCCGAGAGCGCCGGGAAGGCCACGTAGTCCTTGATGAACTGCCTGCGGGCCTTCACGCCGATCGCCTTGAGCTCTTCGATCACCTGCTCCTTGGGCTTTTCGCCCTTGCGGATGGCCTCGCCGTTGAGGTCGTGCATGGCCACCCCCCACTCGAAGAAGCCCATCAGGATCAGGTTGTAGAACGGCTGCAGCAGGTACACCGGCCGCCACTTCTGATGGGGGTCGATTCGCATGATCTCGTAGCCCAGGTCGCGGTCCTTGCCGCGGATGTTCGTGAAGGTGTGGTGCTCGTAGTTGTGCGAATGCCGCCAGGCGTCGGCGGGAGAGGCCGTGTCCCAATCCCAGTTCTTGGAGTTGATGTCCGGGTCGTTCATCCAGTCCCACTGCCCGTGCATCACGTTGTGGCCGATCTCCATGTTCTCCAGGATCTTGGCCAGCGAGAGCGCTGCGGTGCCGGCCAGCCACAGCGGCTTGCGGCGCGAGCCCATCAGCATCGCGCGGGCGGCAAGCACGAGCTGTCGATGCAGTCTGATCGTGCTGCGGATGTAGCGGGCATCGCGATCGCCGAGGTCGGCGTAGACCTCGTCGTGGATCGCGTCGAACTCGCGGCCGAGCTGCTCGAGCTGCTCGGGGCTCAGGCTCGCGAGGGGGTTCTCGACGCCGTTCTCGATGTCATCTGCTGGGGGCGCCTCGGCTTGGATCGTGGACATTGGGTTCCTTTACTCGGAGGGTCGTTTCAGAGGTCGATCTCGATCGCGCCCTCGGGCGCGTTGACGCAGGTGCGCAACAGTTCTCCCGGCTGGCCGTGCACGCGACCGGTCCGCAGGTCTCGGACCTGGCCGCTGCGCAGGCGCCCGACGCAGCTGTGGCAGATGCCCATCCGACAGCCGAAGGGCAGGCTCGCACCGGCCTCCTCGCCGACCTTCAGGATCGGCTGCTCGCCGTCGCTCATGGCTTCCACGCCGCTCTTGCGGAAGGTGATCGTTCCGCCGCAGCCCCGCTCGCCCTCGCCGAGGACCTGCGGCGGCTGGAAGTGCTCGATGTGCAGCCGATCCGCATAACCCTCGCTCCGCCAGTGGGCGCTCATCGCCTCGAGCAGCCCGCTCGGGCCGCACAGGAAGGTCTCCCGCTCGCGCCAATCGGAGCAGACATCTGCGAGCTGATCGGGCGTGATGCGCCCGCGTTGGCCCGTCAGCCATCGCTCCAGGCGATAGCCCGGGTGGCTCAGGCGCATCTCCGCCAGCTCGCGGGCGAAGATCACACCGTCGGCCTCCCTGGCGCAATGAACGTGCACGACATCCGAGAGCTGCCCGGCACCGGACAGGCGGCGCAGCATGCTCATCACCGGCGTGATCCCGCTGCCGGCCGTGATGAACAGGATCTGCTCGGGAAGCGGATCCGGCAGCACGAAGGTTCCTTCAATCCCCCCCAGGCGCACGATCGCGCCGGGCTTGACCCGATTGAACAGGAACGGCGAGACCTTGCCGCCCTCGACCAGCTTCGGGGTTATCGCGATGCACCCGTCCGGGCGGTTGGGGTCGGAGGTCAGCGAGTAGGCCCGCCAGTGGTGGATCCCGTCCACCTCGATCCCCAGGCGCAGGTACTGCCCGGGGCTGTGGCCCGGCCACGCCCAGCCGGGCTTGATCAGCACCGTCACCGCATCTGCCGACTCGCGCTCGACCCGTTCGACACGGCCGCGCATCTCGCGGGTGGACCAGAGCGGGTTGACCAACTCGAGATAGTCGTCCGGCAGCAGCGGCGAGGTGAATGACCGGATCAGGCCCAGCGCTCGCCGGCGCGCGGTTGAGACCTGTGGGACCGCCCCCCGTTCAGCCATCGAGGTGCTCCGCGACGGTGCGGCGGGCGCGTCTCGGGGATCGGAAAATCATATCCTCAATCTATGTTACCTGAAATGAGGGCACATCAAACATGGTAACCTCAAACGGAGGATGTCGGCTGCGAGCACAACCACGGCGAAACCGGAGCCGGCAGGCCCCGGCGGTGCTTCAGCGGAGCACCTGCTGACCATCGAGCAGCTGGCCGGCGAGGTCGGCATGTCGGTCCGCAACATCCGAAACCACCACTCCCGAGGGCTGCTTCAGCCACCCGATGTCCGTGCCCGGGTCGGCTACTACGGCGAGGAGCATGTCGCCCGTCTACGTCTGATCCAGGACCTGCAGGCCGACGGTTTCAACCTGGCGGCGATCGAGCGTCTGCTCAGCGGCCCGGACGGGCTGGCCGCGAAGCTCGTCGGGCTGCGAGCCGCCGTCACCGCCCCGTTCGATCCCGAGTCACCGGAGATCGTCACCGCAGCTGAACTGCGCGAGCGCTTCGGTGAAGCCGACGCAAAGGACATCGAGCGGGTTCGCCGCCTGCGCGTGTTGCTGCCTTTGGGCGAGGATCGCTTTGAAGTCACCAGCCCCGCCCTGCTGGCGGCCGCCGAGGAGGTGATGGCTCTGGGCATCCCGCTGCGCACCACACTCGAGCTGATCGAGCGGGTGGGCCGTGACTGCGACTCCGTAGCTCACTCCTTCACCCGCCTGTTCATCAAGGAGCTGTGGGAGCCCTTCGAGCGCGATGGTCAGCCGGAGGAGCGATGGGACGAGCTGATCGAGGCCGTCGACTCGCTGCGCCCGCTCGCCTCCGAGGCCCTTCTGGCCATGTTCAAGCTGCGCATGACCAGCCAGCTCGAGGAGGCCTTCGGCAAGGTCATCCAGCACCAGGCCAAGCGCCGCTAGGTCGCGGCCTCGGCTGCAGCTCAGAAGCGCTCGCCACCGACCGCTCGCAGCTTGGAGCGGTCGTGGGTGGCCGTGATCCGGCGGATGGTCCCCGTGCGCGCCCGGGTGACAAGCGATTCGGTCGTCGCGCCGCCCGCGCTCGGGTAGCGGACGCCCTGCAGGACATCCCCGTCGGTGATCCCCGTCGCCGAGAAGAACACATCCTCGCCGGCGACCAGGTCGTCGCGGTCAAGCACCCGCTCGAGGTCATAGCCGGCCTCCAGAGCCGCGCTGCGCTCGGTCTCATCGCGAGGCCACAGGCGCCCGAGCAGCTGGCCGCCCAGACACTTCACGGCCGCTGCCGAGATGACCCCCTCCGGCGTCCCACCGATACCCCAGAGCAGATCGACCGGCGAGCGCTCGGTGACAGCCAGCAGAGCCGCCGAGACGTCGCCGTGGGCGATCAGCCGGACGCGGGCCCCGGCCTCGCGGATCGCCGCGATCCCCTGCTCGTGGCGTGGCCTGTCGAGGACCACCACGATCACGTCACCCACGGGACAGCCGCGACGCTCGGCGATCACCTTCACCGTCTCCCCCAGTGGCCGATCGAGGTCCAGCAGGTCCGCGATGTCGGGGGCGCCCGCCATCTTCTCCATGTACACACACGGCCCGGGGTCGAACATCGTGCCGCGGGCCGACAGTGCGATCACGGCCAGCGCGCTCGGCATTCCGTGCGCGGCCAGCGTCGTCCCCTCCAGCGGATCGACCGCGATGTCCACCTGCGGCGGGGAGCCATCGCCAATCTGCTCGCCGTTGTAGAGCATCGGCGCCTCGTCCTTCTCGCCCTCGCCGATCACCACCACCCCGTCCATCTGGACCGATTGCAGCACGTAGCGCATGCCATCCACGGCGGCCTGATCGGCGGCCTCCTTGTCGCCCCTGCCGACCAGCGGCGCCGCTGCCAGAGCGGCAGCCTCCGTCACCCGCACGAGCTCCAATGCGAGGTTCCTGTCAGGCATCTGCGGATCGAGGTTCGTGCTCATGGCGAGCAGGAAACCTACAACAGCGGCCCTGGTCACTACGATCGTGGCGTGAGCGAGGAGCCTGAGACTCTCGAGGCGCTGATACCCGACGGCCTTCGCGCCGCCGTGTCCGATCGCGTGGCCGACGCCGCGCGCGATTCGGTCGCCGAGCGACTGAAGGCGGAGGACTCGACCCTCTGGGGCCCGGCCGGCACGCCCGAGCTCGCCAACCGGCTTGGCTGGCTGACCATCGCCGAGCGGATGGTCGATCAGCTCGAGGAGATCGAGTCGTTCGCCGCCGATGTACGGACGGCCGCCTTCAAGGACGTCGTGCTGCTCGGCATGGGAGGCTCATCGCTCGCGCCCGAGGTGCTGCGACGGGCATTCGGCGCAACGCCCGGCCACCCCCGGCTGCATGTTCTGGACTCGACCGACGCACAGACCATTTCCGAGGTCGAGGGGCTGATCGAGCCGTCCCGGACACTGTTCATCGTCTCCTCGAAGTCGGGCGGGACGATCGAGCCGCTGTCCCTGTTCGCCCACTTCCACTCCCTCATCGAGGACGGTTCGCACTTCGTGGCGATCACCGACCCGGGCTCGGGACTGGCTGCCCTGGCTCAGGAGCACGGATTTCGCCACACCTTCCTCGGCGACCCGAACATCGGCGGGCGCTACAGCGCCCTGTCGCCATTCGGCATCGTGCCGGCCGCGCTCATGGGGGTCGACGTTCGCGGGCTGCTCGAGGGCGCCGCCGGCGCGTGGGACACGCCGCTGAGAGCGGACGGCCAGAGCATCGACGGCAACGGGGCCGTCTGGATCGGCGCTGCCCTCAGCGCGCTCGCCCGCGGCGGCCGCGACAAGCTGACCTTCGTGATCGCCGAGACCCTTCCGGGACTTGGCCTCTGGCTCGAGCAGCTCGTCGCAGAGTCGACCGGCAAGCACGCCACCGGCATCCTCCCCGTGGCCGATGAGCCGCTCGGTGAGCCCGGAACCTACGGCCAGGATCGCGTCTTCGCCTATCTCCCGGACCTCGATCACCCGGACCCCTCCCTGGACGCACAGGTGGCCGCCCTCGCAGACGCGGGACACCCCCTGATCACGATCCCGACCCACGGACCCGGCGACCTCGGGCGGGTGTTCATGCTTGCGGAGCTGATCACCGCGGTCGCGGGCTGGGGCCTTGACATCAACCCCTTCGACCAGCCCAACGTCCAGCAGGCGAAGGATGCCACCAACAAGGTCCTGGCCGGCTATGAGGAGCAGCAGGAGCTCCCCGAGCTACCCGAGGCCGACGAGGCCGCGCTCCGCGCGCTGGCGCTCGGTGCGGGCGAGCCTCACTACGTCGCGATCATGGCCTACACCGAGCCGACCCCGGCGTTCGACGAGGCCCTCAGCGAGCTGCGGGCCGCGATCCGCGACGCCAGTGGCATGACCACGACCTTCGGCTACGGCCCTCGCTTCCTGCATTCCACGGGCCAGTTCCACAAGGGCGGCCCCCCCACCGGCCGCTTCCTGCAGCTCCTCCACGACGGGCCGCGGGATGTCCCGATCCCGGGCCGGCCGTTCACCTTCACGACGCTCAAGAACGCCCAGGCCATCGGCGACTTCCAGACCCTTCGGGAGATCGGCCTGCCCGCCGAGCGCCTGCGCCTTGAGGGCCAGGACCCCGTCGCCGCCGTCCGCGCGCTCACGGCCCGTCTCACCCGGCCGGCCTGACTCCGCCGCCTACCACTACGATCGTGGCTTCGCATGCCCTGATCGCAGCGATCGCACCCCCATCACCAAGGAGCTGACATGTCACAGATCGGATTCGTCGGACTCGGCAAGATGGGTGGCAACATGGTCCACCGCATCAAGCGGGATTCGGATCTCGAGGTCGTCGCATTCGACTTTGACGAGAAGGCCGTCAAGCAGGCCGTCAAACATGGGGCCTCAGGGGCCGCCTCGCTGAAAGAGCTCGTGAAGAAGCTCGAGGCGCCGCGGATCGTCTGGATCATGGTGCCCGCAGGGGCGCCGACACAGGAGACCGTCGACAAGCTCGCCAAGCTGCTCGACCGCGGCGACGTGATCGTCGACGGCGGCAACTCAAAGTGGACCGACGACAAGCGCCGTGCGGGCGAACTGAAAAAGGCCGGCATCGAATACGTCGACGTCGGCACATCCGGGGGCGTCTGGGGCCTGGAAGTCGGCTACTGCATGATGGTCGGCGGCCCCCCCAAAGCGGTCAAACGGCTCGCCCCGTTCCTCGATGTCCTCGCGCCCGAGACCAATCAGCAGAGCATCGCCTCGATCGGCCCGCGGGGCTGGATGCGGTTCGGCCCCTCGGGCGCGGGCCATTACGTGAAGATGGTCCACAACGGCGTCGAGTACGGGCTGATGCAGGCCTACGCCGAGGGCTTCGACCTGTTCGACAAGTGCGAGTACGAGCTCGACAACGCCAAGGTCGCCCATCTCTGGGGCCAGGGCTCGGTGGTGCGCTCGTGGCTCTGCGAACTGGCCGCCCGCGCCTTCGAGGCCGACGGCAACGATCTGGCCACGCTCGAGGGCTACACCGCGGATTCCGGCGAGGGCCGCTGGACGATCGAGGACGCCACCGCGCACGACGTGCCAACACCCGTGATCACCGCCTCGCTCTATGCCCGCTTCCGATCGCGCGGGAACGGCGATTTCGCAGATCGCGTGCTGGCCGCGCTGCGCAACCAGTTCGGCGGCCACGCCGTCAAGAGCGCGCCGAAGCCGAAAGGCAGCTGACGTGGCGGTGCTCTCCGGAAAGACCGACCCCGCCGAGCAGGCTGGGAATCCCCTGATCGCCGGCCTCGAGCGCCTCCCGGTAGCCCCGACGACGCTGGTCATCTTCGGCGCAACCGGCGACCTGGCACGGCGCAAACTCCTGCCGGCGCTCTACAACCTCGCCCACGACGGCGCGCTGCCCGAGCGCTTTCACCTGATCGGCGTCTCACGCAAAGAAAAGGAGAACGACGACTACCGCGAGGAGTGCGAGGAAGCGATCAAGCGCTTCTCGCGTCGCCCACCGGACGAGGCCGTCCTGAAGACCCTGCTCGACAACGTCAAGTACGTACCCGGCACGTTCGACGACGAGAATGTCTACAGCGAGCTCAAATCCTGCCTCGAGGCCTTCGAGCAGGAGGCCGGCGAGCCGCTCAACCGCGCCTTCTACCTGTCCACCGCGCCCAGCTTCTTCCCGGTGATCGTCGATCGGCTCGGCGCCGGAGGACTGGCCAGCCACAACGACGCCGAGGTGCGCCTGATCATCGAGAAGCCCTTCGGGACGACGCTCGAGGAGGCCCGCGAGCTGAACCGCGACGTGCTCGGGCGCTTCGAGGAGAGCCAGGTCTACCGCATCGATCACTACCTGGGCAAGGAGACCGTCCAGAACATGATGGCCTTCCGTTTCGCCAACGGAATGTTCGAGCCGTTGTGGAACCGGAACTACATCGACAGCGTCCAGATCACCGCTGCCGAGGACCTCGGCATCGGCACCCGCGCCGACTACTACGACGAGGCCGGCGCCCTGCGTGACCTGATCCAGAACCACATGCTCCAGCTGCTCTGCCACGTCGCGATGGAGCCGCCCGTCAGCTTCACCGCCGAAGAGGTCAGAAACGAGAAGGTCAAGGTCCTGCAGGCCATCCCGGAGCCGACCGTCGCAGAGATCCCAGAGATGGCTCTTCGCGCCCAGTACACCGCCGGCCATGCGGGCGGAGAGGATGTCGCCGGATACCTCCAGGAGGAGGGTGTCCCTGAGGGATCGAAGACGGAGACCTACGCGGCCCTTCGCCTCGAGGTGGACAACTGGCGTTGGGCGGGGGTGCCGTTCTACCTGCGTACCGGAAAGCGCCTGGCCCGCAAGGTCACCGAGATCGCCGTGACCCTCAAGCCTGTCCCGCACCTCGCATTCAGCCAGGACGGCTCGCTCGGTGTGCAGCCCAACCAGCTCGTCCTCACGCTGCAACCGAACGAGGGCGTCTCGCTGCGCCTCGGCGCGAAGATCCCCGGGACACGCATGATCATCCGCCCGGTGAACATGGAGTTCCTCTACGGCACAGCCTTCCTGTCGCAGTCGCCGGAGGCATATGAGCGTCTGATCACCGATGCGATGCGCGGTGACGCGACGCTGTTCACCCGTAACGACGAGGTCGAGGCCCAGTGGAGGATCTGCGACCCGATCGTCAAAGCCTGGCACCCCTCCCAGCAGCCCGGACCCCCCGTGGCCACCTACGAAGCCGGCTCACAGGGACCGCAGGAGGCCGAGCAGCTGCTTCGCGGCGACGATCGCTGGCGCGCCATCTGATGAGCCGGATCGACGCCGTCTGGAGCGAGCAGGGCACGACGCCCGACAAGATCGAATCCGCCCTTCGCCAGCTGCTGGTCGACGTGCACAACGAGCACAGCGACTTCGCCCCGGCCAGGGTGCTCAACATGATCGCCTTCGTCGATCGCGAATGGAGCGGCGAGATCGCCAACCGCCTGCGCGGGGTCGGGCGCTACCACGCCTCGCGCATGGTCGTGCTCTCCTACGAGCCCAACCGGGAGCGCCTTGACGCCCGCGTCCTGATCGCCGCCGAGGACGATCCCGCGCCGGGCGAACTCGCTCTGCTTCGCGAGACAGTCGTCGTCGAGTTGGGGGACCGGCACATGGACGACCTGCTGACGATCGCCGACCCGCTGGTCGTGACAGACCTGCCGACCCTGCTCTGGTCGCCCCACGGCCACCACGAGATCGTCTCTGAGCTGATGCCGCTGGCCCAGGCCGTGCTGCTGGACTCGGTCGTGGAGCCGGACGCCCGCGAAGCCGTAGAGCGCGCCTGGGAGCTGACCGATCACGCATACGTCGTCGATCTCGCCTGGCTGCGCTCGACTCCGTGGCGCGAGCGCATCGCCGCCCTGTTCGATCCGCCTCCGATGCGCCAGGAACTCCAGGAGCTGGCGGCAATCACGGTCCGCCATCACGAAGCCTCGACCGCCGCCGCCACGCTGATGGTCGGCTGGCTGGCCTCGCGACTGCAGTGGGAGCTCGGTCCGCTCGAGTCCAACGGCACCGGGCTGAAGGGAACGGCCATGGCGGACGGGCGGCCGGTCTCCTTGAGTCTGCAGGCCGCCCCCGAGCTACAGGTCCCCGGGCTTGCCGGCCTGACCGTGGAGACGTCAACCGGGCGGCGCCTGTCGCTCGACCGCGGCCCCGGCGGCCTGCGCGCTCACAGCAGCACCCCGGGCGAGGAGGAACGTGAATGGACCATTCCCGGCGCCTCGCGCGGGGAGACGGGGGTGCTCGGCGAGGGCATTCGCCAGGCCCTGCTGCGCGACCCGACCTACGTGCCCGCACTCGAGGCGGCTCGAGCGATGCTCGCATGACTCGCCTGACCACCTGCGCAGACGCCGCGACCGTCGCCGAACGCGCAGCCGCTCATGTTGCGAACGTCCTCGAGCGGGCGCGCGCCGAGCGCGGCGTCGCCCACCTCGGGCTGTCCGGCGGGACAACGCCCGGCCTCACCTATGAGCTGTTGGCCAAGCGACCCGAGGATCTCAGCGCCACCGAGCTGTGGTTTGCCGACGAGCGCTGCGTCGGGCCCGAGGATGAGGAAAGCAACTACCGCCTGGCGCGCGACAGCGGTCTCGCCGGAGGCGCCGTCGAGGATCAGCGGGTGCACCGGATGAAGGGCGAGCTGGGCCCCAGCCAGGGGGCCGCGGATTACGCAACGCTGTTGTCTCAGCGCCTCGGCGACGGCGGACTTCCGACGCTCGATCTGATCGTCCTCGGAATCGGGCCCGACGGCCACATCGCCTCGCTCTTCCCGGGGAGCCCGAACCTGCGAGCGGCCGAGGATGAGATCTGCCTCGGCGTCGATGACTCGCCCAAGCCCCCACCCGAGCGCATCACGCTGACCCTCGCGGTGCTGAACGCCGCCCGCGGCTGCCTGCTCCTGGCGACCGGGCCGGGTAAGGCGGACGCGATCAACGCGATGCTCGGCGAGCCCTCCCATCACGTGCCTGCCAGCCTTCTGCGGCGCGAGCGCCTGACCGTGATCCTCGACGACGCCGCCGCCCCCGACACCCCACCGCGATGAACCCGCCGGCGACCGGGGAGCCGGAGATCGTGCTCATCCGCCACGCCGAGACCGAGTGGACGATCACCCACCAGCACACCGGGCGCACCGACATCCCGCTGACAGATCGCGGCCGCGACGCGGCGCGCTCGCTCGCAGCCACGCTCGCGGGCCAGGAGTTCGGGCTGGTTCTCGTGAGCCCGTCCCTCAGGGCCCGGGAAACCTGCGAGCTTGCCGGCCTGGCCGCGAGCAGCGTCCAGAACGCGGACCTGCTCGAGTGGGACTACGGCGACTATGACGGCCTGACGACGGCTCAGATCGAGGCCCGCGAGCCCGGCTGGAACCAGTGGGTCGACGGCTGCCCCGGCGGCGAGCAGCCGGCTGACGTGGGCCGACGGGCCGACAGGGCGATCACGGCGGCCCTCAGCTCCCCCGGACCGGTTGCGATCTTCTCTCACGGGCACCTGCTGCGGGTGCTCGGCGCCCGCTGGGCCGGCCTGCCCCCCGGGGACGGCGCCAGGCTCGGCCTGTCCCCGGGCGCGATCTGCCTGCTCGGCCACGAGCACGGCCGGCGGATCATCGCCCGCTGGAGCTGGCTCGCATCGGTTCCGCTCGCCTGAGCCGCCCGTGGATCTGTAACGGCTCACCGGGCCGGAAGGACATTGAGGTAGTGCCCGTTGCGGGTACGTTCTACAGTTAGCCAGCACCAACCCGCTGATGGCATCCCGCGCGGAACCAACCGACCACCTCTCCCCTGACGCCGAGCGAGTGCTAGCGGCCCTGGAGAAGGCACGCGAGGGCACGTTGCGCCTCGTGCAGAACCTCAGCGACGCGGACCTCGAGGCGGTCCACTCCGCGATCATGAGTCCGCTCGTCTGGGACCTCGGCCACATCGCCGCCTATGAGGATCTCTGGGTCGGGCACCGCCACGGCGGCAAGGACCTGCTGCGCGGCGAACTCTCAGCGCTCTATGACGCCTTCGAGACACCCCGCGCCGTGCGCGGCGAAATCGAGGCGCTCGGGCCGGCCGACGCGCGGGAGTACCTTGCCGAGGTTCGCTCCCGAACGACACAGACCATCGCCGAGCGCGGCATCGGAGACGGATTCATCCTCGAGATGGTCCTCCGGCACGAGCTCCAGCACACCGAGACGATGCGCCAGACGATGGCCATCGCCGATCTCCTTGGCCCCGGCGAAGGCGTGCTGCAAGAGCCCTCCGGGGTTGACGGCTGGATCACCTTCCCGGCCGGGCCCTATGCGATCGGCGCGCCCCAGGACGGTTTCGCCTATGACAACGAGCGGCCCCGCCACACCCGCGAGCTCGCCGCCTTCCAGATCGCTCAGCGCCCGGTCAGCAACGGCAGCTGGATGCGCTTCAGCGAGGGCGGCGGCTACGAACGTCGCGAGTGGTGGTCGGATGAGGGCTGGGCATGGAAGGAGGAGTACGACACGACGCACCATCCCGACGTGGCAGCGGGGCACCCGGATGCTCCCGCCTGCCACGTGAGCTGGTTCGAGGCCGACGCCTTCGCCCGTGCGCACGATGCGCGACTGCCCACCGAGGCCGAGTGGGAGAGGGCGGCGACCTCGGGGCAGCTGACGGGCATCGGCGCAGCATGGGAATGGACCGCGTCGGACTTCATGCCCTACCCGGGCTTCCGCGCCTACCCGTATCGGGAGTACTCCGAGGTCTTCTTTGGCGATCGCTACCGCGTACTGCGCGGCAGTTCCTGGGCGACCGACCCGCGGGTCGCGACTCCGACATTCCGCAACTGGGACCTGCCTCAGCGACGCCAGATATTCGCCGGCCTGCGGCTGGCCCGGAAGGAGGATTGACATGGCCGTGACCCCGCCCCGCCAACCCGTTGCCGGACCGCCGATCCAAATCGACTCTCACCTCGATGGCGTCCAGGGCCGTTCGCTGGCCGATGATGCCCTCGATGGACTCACCCGGCCCTTCAAGGAGCTGCCTCCCAAGCACTTCTACGACGCCCGCGGAGCTGAGCTGTTCGACCAGATCTGCGAGCTGCCCGAGTACTACCCGACCAGGGCCGAGCGGACCATCCTCGAGCAGTCCGCAGGCGAGATAGCAAGGCTCACAGGAGCCGTCGAGCTCGTCGAGTTGGGATCGGGGACGGCCGCAAAGACACGCGTCCTGCTCGACGCCCTGGCCGAGGCCGGGACGCTCACCCGTTACGTGCCGGTCGATGTCACCGAGAGCATGGTCCGCGAATGCGCAATCACGCTCACGGCCGAGTATCCGGGGTTGCAGGTTCACGGCGTGATCGGGGATTTCGAGCGCCATCTGGGCGAGCTCCCGCAGGCCACCGGGCCAAGGATCATCGCCTTTCTGGGCGGCACCATCGGCAACTTCCCCCCAGGCAGCCGAAGGCGGTTCCTGCGGGAGATCGCTCGCCTGCTCGGCCCGGAGGACCATCTGCTGATGGGTACCGACCTGGTCAAGGACCCGAGCGTGTTGGAGGCCGCCTACGACGATTCCGCGGGCGTCACGGCGGAGTTCAATCGCAACGTCCTGCTCGTCCTCAACCGGGAGTTGGGCGCCGACTTCGACCCCGAGGACTTCGAGCACGTCGCTCTGTTCGACCCCCAGCACGAGTGGATCGAGATGCGCCTGCGAGCTCGCCGCGAGCACTCGGTCAATGTCCGGGGGCTCGATCTCGAGGTCCATTTCGAGCAGGGCGAGGAACTGCGGACCGAGATCAGCGCGAAGTTCACACCCGAGCGCCTCGAAGGGGATCTGCGCGCGGCGGGCCTCGAGCTCGCCAGCTGGATGACCGACCCCGAGGGGCTGTTCGCGCTGACCCTCTCGCGCAAGGCCGAGCGGTAGGCTCCAGGCCGTGCAGATCGAGGGCGCCGCAGCAATCGTCGTAGGTGGGGCCTCAGGCCTCGGCGAGGCCACCGTGCGAGCGCTGGCCGAGCGCGGGGCCAGGGTCACGATCGCCGACGTCAACGCCGAGAAGGGCGAGGCCCTGGCGGGCGAGCTCGGGCTCGAGTTCGCTGCCTGCGACGTGCGCGAGGAGAGCCAGGTGGAGCAGGCCATCGGCCAGGCCGCCTCCGCGGACGGGGGCCTGCGGATCGCCGTCAGCTGCGCCGGCACCGGATGGGCACAGAAGGTCGCTGGCTCGAAGGGCCCCCACCCGCTGCTGCCCTTCGAGACGATCATCTCGATCAACCTGATCGGGACGTTCAACGTGCTGCGTCACGCCGCCACCGCGATGATCGCCACCGATCCGCTCGAGGACGACGAGCGCGGGGTCTGCGTCAACACCGCCTCGATCGCCGCCTTCGACGGGCAGATCGGGCAGATCGCCTACTCGGCCTCCAAGGGCGGCGTGGTAGGCATGACCCTCCCCGCGGCCCGCGACCTGGCTCAGTACGGGATCCGTGTCAACACGATCGCCCCGGGCCTGTTCGACACGCCGCTGCTCGCGGCTCTGCCCGAGGAGGCCCGTTTGAAGCTCGGGGCCGGTGTGCCGTTCCCGCCGCGGCTCGGCAGACCAGCCGAGTACGGCCAGCTGGTCTGCCAGATCGCCGAAAACCGGATGCTCAACGGTGAGACCATCCGGCTCGACGGTGCGCTGCGGATGCCGCCCCGCTGAGCGCCCTTCCTAGCTGAGTCGTTCAACCAGCATGGCCTGGCCCATGCCGCCGGCGGCGCACATCGACTCGATGCCATAGGTCTTGTCCAGCGTCTCGAGGTCGTTGAGCAGGGTCGTCATGATCCGGGCGCCCGTCATGCCGAAGGGGTGCCCCAGCGCGATCGCCCCACCGAACGGGTTGAGCTTGTCGTCGTCGATGCCCAGGTCCTCCTTGCAGGGGACGATCTGAGCGGCGAACGCCTCGTTGATCTCCACCACGTCGATGTCGTTCATCGTCATGCCGGTGCTGGCCAGCAGTTTCTGGATCGCCGGGATCGGGCCAAGGCCCATGATCTCCGGACGCAGCCCCGCGACCGCCGAGGCGACGATCCGTGCGCGCGGCTTCATACCCAGCTCAGCGGCCTTCTCGGCCGACATGATCAGCAGCGCCGCGGCGCCGTCGTTCAGCGGACAGGCGTTGCCTGCGGTGACCGTGCCGCCCTCTTTGAACACCGGCTTGAGCGCGGCGAGCCCCTCGAGCGTCGTCCCCGCGCGGGGGCCGTCGTCCTTGCTGACGACCGTCTCGGGCACGTCGATCTCGTTGCCCTCCTTGTCGACATCCTTGTGCGCCGGCACGGTGACGGGGATGATCTCCCGGTCGAAGTGCCCGTTTGCGACGGCCTCGACCGCGCGGGTCTGAGAGATGAGCGCCCACTCGTCCTGGGACTCGCGGCTGACGTTGCAGCGTTCGGCCACATTCTCGGCCGTCATGCCCATCGGGATGTAGACGTCATACGCCGCACCCTCGGAACCGTCGACGGCGTGGTTGAACTCGAACTTCGCGCCGGGCACAGCCCGCGAGACGGCCTCGACGCCGGCGGCGATGTAGGTGTCGCCCTCGCCCGTCTTGATCGCGTGGAACGCCATCCGAGCCGTCTGCAGCGAAGAGGCGCAGAAACGGTTGACGGTCGTGGCGGGAACGTGGTGGTCGATGCCTGAGAGCAGCCCGGCGACGCGCCCGATGTTGTTGCCCTGCTCGCCCTCGCAGAACCCGCAGCCCATCATGATGTCCACGATCGTGCTCGGGTCGAGCTCGGGGTTGCGCTCGATCAGCGCCCGCAGCGGGATCGCGGCCAGGTCATCGGCACGAACGGACTTCAGCGATCCCCGTCCGGCCCGCCCGATGGGCGTGCGGATGGCGTCGACGATCACGGCTTCGGGCATCTGGATCTCTCTCTCGTAGTTCGGTGGACGGCGTCCGCGGGATCAGACATCAGGACGCCCACCGAAAATCCTACGCGATCACGCCCAAACGCCAAGTGCGATACCGCACACGGCTACAGGTCCAGGCGGCTTACTCCGAGCTCATCGAAGCCGACATGGTGGGCCAGCTCGTGCCTGACGGTACGCGTGACCTGGTCGCGGAGCATCTCGCCGTCATGGCCGAAGTCGCGTCTCAGCGTGTCCCTGAAGATCACGATCCGGTCGTGGGTGTTGTCCCGGGTGGCGCCGTCGCCCTGGTAGAGCCCGTAGGCGCCCGCTCGCCGCCCACCGTCGGAGATCACAACGGCGACATGCGTCAGCGCATTGCGAAGCAGGTCGGGCAGGTCGTCCAGCGCATCCCTGACCAGCTCCTCGAAGTCCTCGTCATCAAGCGGGTCGAGATCCATGAATGCGGCCTCATCCGGATCGACGACGAGCCCTTCGCGGGCCAGCCGCTCGGAGTGGCGCACGATCTCATCGAACTCGCTCTCGGACTCGGGGTCACGCCAGCCCGCGAGACGCACCGCGACGAAGGCGACGCTGCCCATCAGGGCTGCGGCGACAATCACGCCGAGTGCGATGTCCTCGAGCGCCCGCACGACGCCGATCGAGCTGAAGCCCTGCCCGACGACGAGCACGATCAGACCCAGCGACATGGCCAGCAGAGCGGCGATTCCGGTTCTGCGCAGGGCGCTGGAACCGTCTCCGGGGCGACTCAACTCAGATTCCCCTCGAGCGGGCTCGTGGCAGCACACCCGAATCATGACAAAGCGCGCTCGGCCGGCGCGTAAGAATCCTCCGCGCCGGAGCGGACGGCGGCTCTAGCGAAGCGTGCGGGCGATCACGAGGCGCTGAATCTCGTTCGTGCCCTCGTAGATCTGGGTGATCTTGGCGTCGCGCATCATGCGCTCGACCGGATACTCCTTGACATAGCCGTAGCCACCCAGCACCTGGATCGCCTCGATCGTGACGGCCATCGCCGTGTCCGAGGCGAAGACCTTGGCCATCGAGGAGTACTTGGCGCGCTCGGGGTGACCCTGGTCGGCCATCGAGCAGGCCTTGTAGAGCAGCTCGCGGGCGGCCGCGGTGCGAATTTCCATGTCCGCCAGCTTGAACTGGATCGCCTGGAAATCCATGATCGGCTTGCCGAACTGCTGGCGTTCCTTGGCGTACCCCACGGCGTAGTCGGTCGCTCCCTGGGCGATCCCGACCGCTTGAGCCGCTGCTCCCAGGCGCGTCTTCTCGAGCGTCCCCAGAGCAACCGAGAGGCCCTTTCCGACCTCACCGATGACGTTCGAGGCGGGCACCCTCACATCCTCGAAGATCGGCTGGCCCGTCGGTGAGGCGCGGATCCCGAGCTTGTGCTCGAGCTTGCCGACGCTGAAGCCCGGGCGGTCGGCCTCGACGACGAAGGCCGTCATTCGCCGGTTCTCCCGGTCGGTGACCGCGAAGACGATGTAGAAGTCGGCCACGCCCAGGTTCGAGATCCAGTTCTTGGTGCCGTTGATGACCCATTCATCGCCGTCGAGCACAGCATTCGTTTTCATGCCCGCCGGGTCCGAGCCGGCCTCGGGCTCGGACAGCGCGAAGGCCGGGGACTGCTCGCCGCTGGCGCAGCCGGGCAGGAAGCGCTGCTTCAGCTCCTCCGAGCCGAACAGCTGGATCGACAGCGTCCCCAGCTCCTGGACCATCAGGATCAGCGCACAGGCGGCGTCGACCTTGGCGATCTCCTCGACCGCCATGTTCAGCATCAGCGTTCCCGTGCCGGTGCCGCCGTACTCCTCGGGGAAGGGGAGGCCGAGGATGTCCTGCTCGGCGAGCAGCTTGCGAATGTCCCAGGGATATTCGGCTTTCTCGTCGATCTCGGCCGAGCGGGGAGCGATCTTCTCGCGTGCGATCTGGCCGATCGTCGCGCAGAAGTCCAGGTTCTCCTGGGGGATCGTGTAGATGTCCGAGACGGCCTCCACTGCCGGGATCCTAGTTCATCGCCTCGGGCCGCCGACGCTAGGCTTGGCGGATGAGCGGAGCCGAAGACACTCCGGACATCGACCCGCAGCGGCTGGTGGGCTGGATGGCCGAGGACGAGCCGCCGCAGGTGATCGACGTCCGCGAGCCATACGAGCGCGAGGCCGGCTATATCGACGGCTCGCGGCACATCGCTCTGGGCTCATTGACCGAGGCGGCCGCGACCATCGACCGCAACCGCCCGGTCGTCTTCTACTGCCGTGTCGGGGCGAGATCGACGATGGCCATGCAGGCATTCCGCGCCTCCGGATACGAGGCATACTCCCTGCGCGGCGGCCTGGTTCGCTGGGCTGATGAGGACAGACCGCTCTCGCCCGAGGGCGCGACGGTGGCCAACCACTAGCAAGGAGATCCGCGGATGGAGGCTTCGAGCGAATTCCCGAAGGTGACGCAGGGCGAGGGCTACGCCGTCGCCAACCTCTCCGACCTCGGCGATGGCCCGGGCTTCCGCAAGGTGCGCAAGGGACTCGGCGTGACGGCATTCGGGGTCAACGCGATCGTGATGCCGCCGGGCATTGACGCCGGTGCGCACTTCCATGATCGCCAGGAGGAGCTCTACTTCGTCCACCGCGGCACGCTGGAGATCGAATTCGGCGACGGCTCCGTGCACACGCTCGGCGAGGGTGGCCTCGCACGGGTCGATGCGGCCACGGTGCGCCGGCTGCGAAATGCCGGCGAGCAGGACGTGGTCTATCTGTGCGCGGGCGGTGAGGACGGCTACGTGGGCCGTGACGGGCGGCTCCCTGCGGGCGAGGAGGAGCGCATGCGCCAGCTGCACGGCCTCTCCTCCGATCAGCCGGGCTGACCGGCAGACGGTCCGGCGTGAGCGATCCCGGCCCCGACGAGGAGCGGCTGCTGCGGGTCAACACCCGCCTGGCGATACCGCTCGCCGAGATCAAGCTGCGCACCAGCCGCTCCTCCGGGCCGGGCGGTCAGCACGCAAACGTCACGGCCTCGCGCGTCGAAGCCGTCTTCGATGTCGAGTCCTCGCCTTCGCTCAGCTCCAGCCAGCGCGAGCGGCTGCTGGCACGGGCGGGCGCTCGCGTCGCGGCCGTCGCGCAGGATGAGCGCTCCCAGCTTCGAAACCGCGAGCTCGCGCTGAGCCGGCTCGCCGAACGGCTCGCCGAGGCCTTGAGGGTGCCGCGCAGCCGGCGCCCGACGCGGCCGACCGCCGCTTCGCGCGAGCGACGCCTGACGGCCAAGCGCCAGGCCTCGCGAAGAAAGCAGGAGCGCCGCCCGCCGGGCGACGGTGATTAGTTGAGGAGCTCGCGCACGTAGCGCTGATGCAGTCGCCCGATCGACGTCAGCTCCGGGTGAAAGCCGATCGCATTCCACAACAGCCCCGATGCGGGAGCCCAGGCGACGATCAGGTAGGCCCCCAGCACGAGCGCCGTGGTTCGCAGCCGTCGAGATTTCGCCAGGGCCGCCATCGGAAGCACCCAGAGGACGTACCAGGGCAGCACCCATGGCAGCGTCACAAGCAGGGCCACGCTGGCCCACCCCGAGGCCGCGATCGTTCGGTCGGCGGCCTCTTCGAGCCCCGCCGCGGGACGCCCGGGCCGCGAGCCACGCCAGGCCCACCAGCAGCACGAGAGAACGGCGCCCGCCAGGACGACCGTCAACAGGTGGTGCAGCGTTTCGGTCTCCCCCCCGGCACCGACCGCCAGGCCGATCAGGTTGGGGATGCTCTCACTCGTCACCAACCGGCTCTGCGTGCTCAGGTCGGGAATGTGCAGACCGAAGAACAACAGGCTCAAAGCGCCCACCAGAACGCCCGCCAGAACCATCCCGATCAGCACCTGGACCAGCCCGCGGCGCTCCCGCAGCAGGCCCGCCAGAACGACGGGAATCAGCACCGCGGCCGAGGCCTTGATGCCGACGGCCACGACGAAGCTCGCCCCCGCCCCGATCAGCAGTGCCGACGGCGGGATCAGTAGATGGCGCACCCCGCCCTGCACCGCTGCGCTCTGTCCCCGCCGGCGTGAGCGGGCCAGCAACAACAGGTAGAAGCCGAGCATGATGCAGAAGACCATCAGGAAGTCGTTGTGGTCCCCGCCGAGCCCCCACACGAGCACGATCGGGTTGAGTCCGACCAGCGCGATCGCCGTCACCGGGTCACGGCCCAGCAGCCGAGCACAGCGCCACACCAGCACCAGGGTCCCCATGCTCGCCAGCGCCAGGATCACCTTCAGCGCCCAGAACGACCCGGCGACGCCGAGTGGCACTACGGCGAAGGTGATCATTGTGAAAAGCGGCCCGTAGGGGCTCAGCAGCTGATGCCAGTTGCTGAGCGCGTAGCTGGGGTCGTCGTGCGGCTCGAGGATCGGGATCGAGGTGTAGGGGTTGAGGTGGTGAACCACCTCCATGCGCCCATAGTTGACGTAGTTGAAGAGGTCCGTCAGCGCCAGCGGAGGCGAGATGATGAAGACCACGTGGACCGCCAGGATGGCGCCGATGATCCACGTCGCGGGCAACCTTCGGGAGGAGCGAAGCACCAGCAGGTAGGCGATGTACATGCCCACGAGCGCACCGGTGAACAGGTACTTCAGGGTGGTGCCGTTGCCTGTCAGTCCCGGCCAGAGCCCGCCGAGCGGCCCGGCCATCCAGTGCGGGTAGAAGTTGCTGTGCGTCGTCGGCGAGAGCAGACTCGGCCGGTTGGCCGCGACCACGACCACGAACAGGCTGAGCGCGACAATCGCGGCGAGAGAGATCGCGCCGCCGAGGTGGCCCGTCGCATCCGCGGCACCGTCGCGCGGGCGGATGCGCCACGCGGAGCGCTCCCCGTTCTTGGAGCGGCCCTCGTGCAGGGGAACCGTTGTTGCCTCGCCAGCCATCCTGAGCGTTGGCACGATATCCCCCTTCAACGCAGAGGGCCCGCCGAGGCGGGCCCTGAAGACTGCGTTCGCTCGGTCGAGCTCAGATGGTGCTGACGTTTACGGCCTTGGGGCCCTTGTCACCCTGCTCCGGGTCGTAGGAGACCTTGGCGCCCTCCTGCAGAGAGCGGTAGCCCTCACCATTGATGCCGGTGTGGTGGACAAACAGGTCCTTGTCGCCATCATCAGGAGTGATGAAGCCGAACCCCTTGTCGTCGCTGAACCACTTGACTGTGCCAGTAGGCATTGCGTGAACTCCTCCACGGTATGTGCGGGCTGCTACGCGGAGGATGCTTCTTGAAGCTTCGACCTGCGAGCGCTTGCACTACTTTCGCCGGTCTAAACGCCGGCCATTCTCGACGACCGTAGCACGTCAGAACCCTCACGTGTTGTTGGAATGTTGCGTGGTTGAAAGCCTGCTCGCGGGTAGGCTCCGTCCATGTCGGATTTCGCACCACCATCGCCCGGCGGCGCATCCGATCCCCAGTTCTCCCTGCGGCGTCTGCAGGACGACGCCGGGACCCCCGCGCTGGAGCAGCTCGTCGAGTCCTTCGGGCTGTGGAGTCGTCCCGACGTGCCCGCCGAGCGCCCGCGCCTGCTGCTCAACATGGTCAGCACCGCCGACGGCCGCGCGACGCTGTCGGGACGCTCCGGCGCGATCAGCGGCCCGGCTGACCGTGCGCTCTTTCATGCTCTGCGCGCTCCGGTCGACTGCGTTCTCGTCGGCGCCGGCACCGTGCGCACCGAGCGCTACGGGCGGATCATTCCCGACCCGTCGATCCGCGCCCAGCGAGCGGAACGAGGCCTCACCGACGAGCCGCTGGCCTGCATCGTCTCCGGTCGCCTGGCGGTCGATCGGGAGCTGCCGCTGCTGGGCGAGCCGGATGCTCGCGTCGCGATCCTCACCGCCTCCGCCGCCAGCCTCGAGCCGAGCGAGGCGACCGTCGACTACATCCGGGCCGGCGAGGGGCAGCTCGACCTTCGAAGCGGGCTGGTCGAGCTGGCCGGGCGCTTTGCCGTGCAGACCGTGCTCTGCGAGGGCGGGCCGCATCTCGCCCGCCAGCTGCTGGGGGCGGGCCTGGTCGATGAACTGTTTCTCTCGCTCGCCCCGCTGCTCGCCGGTGGGGAGCCCGCAGGCGGGGAGGCGTTACGGATCCTGGCCGGAACCGAGCTCGAGCCGCCTGCCTCGCTGGAGCTGCTGGATGTACTGCGCAGCGACTCCTACCTGTTCCTGCGCTACGGCGTCTCAGCCTGAGAGCGCGTCTCACGCGAGACGACCGAGAGCAGTTCGCTTGCGACCTGCCGACCCTGGCTGGCGACTCGCGGGGTCGCGGCGATCCTGACGATCGCCTCTTCCCCGTCGAGCTCCTCGAGCGTGATCCGGGGCGCGTCGCGCAGCGGTGTCTGCAGCGAGCGCTCGAGGACCTCCTGTAGATCGCCCGGCGTCATCCCCGCCCTGAGTCGTGCCCGCAGGTTGACCGCCTCGGGCTCGCGCAGTGGCATCACCGCAACGTTGAGCACGACGCTGTTGGGGACCATGATCGAATCGTCTCCGGTCGCGAAGGTCGTATAGAGCAGACCCAGCGAGCTGACGGTTCCCTCGATCTGTCCCGCGAGCGGGCCGCCCTGCAGCCGTACCCGCTCACCGACCCTGAACGGGCGCGCGCTCAGCAGAACCGTGCCGGCGATCAGGTTCCCGAGTGTCTGCTGGGCCGCAAGACCGAAGATCACGGCCGTGAAGGCGCCGCCCAGGGCCAGGGTTTTAGCTTCGATCCCGGCCACCGTCAGCGCCACGATCAGGGCCAGAGCGATCGTTGCCAGGCGGATCAGGAAGCCGACCGTTCCCGCCGTGGCGGGATCCAGGCGTCGGAACAGGGCCGGGCCGAGGCCTCGCCCGACATCGCGCGCGATCGTCCATCCGAGGATCACCAGGATGATCACCGTGATGATCGTCAGCGGTGTTTCGATCGCCTTTTCCAGCACGTATTCGTGCTTGTGGTGGTCGTAGGTGCCGAACAGCTGGGCCCGGTTGTCATAGATCAGGACAACGCCGATGAACACCGGGACCAGAACCAGCGCCTCCAGACGCGCGCGCTTGACGACCCGGGGGCTGATCTGACGCAGCAGACCGACCTCCTTCCAGGCCTGGCTGCGGGTCTCGAACATTTTCGGCGGTGTTTTCGGGATCGGCATGGCCTCACATGATGGCGAGTCCGGCCCGCCCGCCCGGGGGTTGGCCGCCGGAGTGCATTACGCTTTGCGCCTGATGGACGCAAAAGGACGCCGACTCGTCATCCCGGCCGTGATCCTCGGCGTGCTGCTGATCGTGGTCGCCATCATCTACTTCGTCGAGCCGGCGCACTCGCTGCCCTCCTTCTTCCCCGGGCACGTCTCGGCCACAGATGCCGAAGCCGGCCACCACCATTCGAAGCACGGCATCGCCGCGCTGGTGGTCGCACTGGCCCTGTTCGCGTTCGCCTGGTTCCAAACCGGGCCGAAAACCGCTTCTGCGGCCACCGAGTCGTGAACCCAACTCGTCGGCGGCCTAGCTGACGAGGAACACGACCGAGCAGAATCCGCCGAAGGCGATGCAGTAGATGCCGAACGGCGTCAGGCGGTTCGTCTGAAAGAACCGCAGCAGGAACTTGACCGCGATGAAAGTTGTCCCGGCGGCGCAGAGCCCCGCCACCAGCGCCGGGCCGCGCACGCCGTCGCCGGCCGAGCCGAGCAGTTCGGGCAGCTTCAGAACGGCCGCCGCCAGGATCACCGGGGTGGCCAGTAGAAACGAGAACCGGGCCGCGTCCTCGTTGGAGAGCCCGACCAGCAGCCCCCCACCCATCGTGAAGCCCGAGCGGGATATTCCCGGGATCAGCGCCGCCACCTGCGAGAGCCCGACACCGACGGCCTGGCGCCAGCTGAGTTTCGCGATCCGGGCATCCCCGTCGCCGAGTCCGTCGCCCTCCCGCGGCGGTCGCTTGCGCAGCTGCTCGAAGACGAGCAGCGCGATCCCGTTGATGATCAGGAACAGTGCCGCCAGCTGCGCCGAGGCGAACAGTTTGCGCAGCGGCGTCTCGAGCAGCAGGCCGATGACACCGACCGGGATCGTGGCGGCGACCAGCAGCCAGGCGAGCCTGGCATCGACGTCGTCGGACCTGATCTCACGGATCTTCAGGGAGCGCCACAGGCCCTTGACGATCCGCACCCAGTCCTCGAAGAAGAAGCCCAGCAGCGTCAGCGCGGTCCCCAGGTGGGTCGCGACGAGGAACGTCAGGAAGAACTTGTCGTTCTGGTGGATGTGCCAACCGAACAGCCGTGGAAGCACCACACCGTGTCCCAGGCTGGAGATTGGGAACGGCTCGGCGATGCCCTGGGTCAGGCCGAGGACGACCGCCTGGAAGTAGCTGATCGGATCTACCGAGGAGAGGATGAGTACGGGATGCACGCCGCGAGAGCTTAGGGGAGCACTTCACTGCCGGTTCACACGATCGTTCCCGCTTGGTTACGAAATGCCTCTGTTTGCAGGCGAATCTGTCGGTATGAAAAAACACATAGAAACCAGCCCGGCGTCCGAGCCGGTCAGCAGGAGCGACCTGCACTGCCACTCCAATGCCTCGGCGGTCTCGAAGCTCGGCGTGCAGCGTTCGCTGGGTCTTCCCGAGTGCGCCACCCCGCCCGAGGAGATCTACGCGCTTGCCAAGCGGCGCGGAATGGACTTCGTCACGATCACCGACCACGACAGCATCGACGGTGTTCTGCAGATCGCCGACCGGCCCGACGTCTTCATCTCCGAGGAGCTGACGGCCTCCTTCCGCGGCGAGCCCCAGGCGGTCCACGTCCTCTGCTTCGGAATCTCCGGCGAGGACCACGAATGGCTGCAGGCCCACCGCGGCGATCTCGAGTTGTGCGCCGCCTACATGTATGAGCGCGACATCGTCTGCGCCCTGGCACACCCCTATTACACGGTCGCCGCGCCGCTGAGCCCCCGCCATCGCAAGCGCCTGGCCTCCCTGTTCGCGATCTGGGAGGTGCGCAACGGCGCTCGCGCCCCGGAGCTCAACCGGCCCGCGGCGATGTACGTCACCACGCGTGACGGCATCGGCATCGGCGGCAGCGACGACCACGCCGGGGTGGACATCGGGCGGACCTACACGGAGACCCCGCGCGCCGCATCACCGGCCGAGTTCCTGGCCCATCTGCGCGACGGCCGCGCCCGGGCCCGTGGCCAGCAGGGAAGCGCGGCCAAGTGGGCCCACGCCGCGATCGCATTGGCGATACGCACGCTGCACACCGAGTCCGGCGCGGAGCTCTCCGCCCCAGACCCGCAGCGAGTCCTCGCGATGGCCTCGCGGCTGCTGCGCGAGGGGGATCGCCGCGAGGGCCCGGGGCACGGCGATCTGGCGCCCGAGGACGCGGCGCAGCTGCTCACCGCATGGCTCGGGGCGCTCGGCTTTTCCGACTGTGGCGGTTTGGAGCTGATCGAGCACATGCAGCAGGACGGCTTCAGCCACGCCGACCTGCAGCGCCGGGCTTACCGCATCCACGAGCAGCGTCTCGGCGAGGCGGTCGAGCTGGCCGCCGCCGGGGCCTCCGGTTCGGTCCCCGTCGAGCTCGCGGCGGGGGCGATCTTCAACGCCTGTATTGCCGCCATTCCATATCTCCCGGCCACCGCCTTCCTGGCCAACGAGCAGTCAAAGCTCCGGGCCGTGCCGGGCGAGACTCTCGCCACCCATCGTCGGGGATCCGGGTCCGGGCTCCTCGAGCGTACCCCTCGGGTGGCGATCCTCGTCGACGGGATCAACTGCACCCATGGGGTCACGCGGACGATCGAGGAGATCCGCCAGCGCGGCGTGCCCGGGCACGAGGTTGAGATCCTCGGCACCGACCCCAGGGTGGACCGCCGGCTTGCGACCGTCGCCGAGGTCGATGTGCCCTTCTATCCAGACATGCGAATCGGCGTGCCGAGCGTGCCCGCGGTCATGCAGGCGGTCATCGACGGGGCGTATGACGCCGTCCACGTCTGCACACCGGGCCCCGTCGGAATCGCCGGGGCGCTTGTCGCGCGCGCCCTCGGCCTGCCTCTGATCGGCAGCTACCACACCGAGCTCACGGCCTACGCCGGAATGCGCTCGGGCGAGTTGCGGATCGCCCAGGCGATGGCAGCGGTCGTGGGGGTCTTCTACAGCAGCTGCGACACCGTCCTCTCCCCCAGCAGCGCCTCCGACCGCGCCCTGGCGCAGATCGGGATCGAGGGTCCTCGCGTGATGCGCTGGGACCGGGGCGTCGACACGGACCGCTTCGATCCCGACCTGCGGGACCTCGCGCCGAGGCGGAGCGAGCGGGTCGATGTGCTCTATTCCGGGAGGATCACGCGGGAGAAGGGCGTCGAGCTGCTGGCCGAGTCGTTTCTCGCGGCCAAGGCCCAGGATCCACGCCTGCATCTGACGCTGGCCGGCGGTGGCCCCGAGCAGGAGCGCCTCGCCGAGTCGCTGGGCGAGCACGCGACGTTCCTCGGCTGGCTCGACGGAGACGCGCTCGCCCGCGCCTACGCGAACGCCGACATCTTCCTGTTCCCCAGCTCGACCGACACGTTCGGGCAGGTGATCCTCGAGGCCCAGGCGAGCGGCGTTGCGGTCGTTGCCGTGGCCGAGGGCGGTCCGCTGTCGCTGATCGAGGACGGCGTCACCGGGCTGCTGCGAAACCCGGACGCGGAGGCGCTGTCGCAGGCTGTGCTGGAGCTCGCTGCCTCCCCGGCTCGCCGCGCCGAGCTCGCCGGCGCGGCTGTCCGTCAGGCCCGGATGCGCACCTGGGAGCGCACCCTTGAGCTGCTGGCAGAGGGATATTGGCGGGCGCTCGAGGGACCTCTGCAGGAGCGGGCCGAGGAGCCTGCAGCGCGCGCGGCCTGACCGGCCGTCACGCGGTTCACACGAGGTTCACGTGCTGATCACGGGCCGGTCACAGGAAGTCCTCGGCGCGAAGGGAACTCTCGGTGTGAGGGAGATGGCAAAACCACCGGGGAACCCGCGCAAGATCGCGATCGCGCTGCACGGCATCGAGCCCGCGACGTTCGAGCGCTGCGCCCTGATCCGCGACTGGCTCGACGACCACGGCGTCGGGCGGGTGACGCTGCTCGTGATTCCGGCCCGAGACATGCATCCGGTGGGCGAGCGGGCACCGGCGATGGTCGACTGGCTCAGTGAGCGCCGGCTGGCGGGCGATTCAATCGCGCAGCACGGCTTCCAGCACGACGGCTGCCGCCATCGCCACGGCGAGTTCGCCGACCTCGACGAGCGCCGAGACCCGTCGAGCGGTTCATGCGGGCTGGCGGGTCCTCAAGCTGGCGGGCATCGAGCCGGACGGGTTCGTGGCGCCCGCATACGCCTACACCAGCGTCCTACACCGAACCCTCGCGGAGCGGTTCCTGTGGTGGGCGGGGCTGCTGAGGGTGCACCATCCTCCGCCACAGCCGGGGCCGGTGCGCCATGGCTCGCTGACGCCGGCATGGGGCATGACAACACATGGTCCCATGCACCGGCTCGTCTCACCCTCGCTCCTGGAGGCGGGCGCCCTGTTGCCGCTCAGGACCCTCAGACTCGACCTCCATCCGGCCGACCTCTCGCGGCCGCGCCACATGATGGCCCTCGAGCGCGTCCTTGAGCGAGCTCACAACCGCCGCGCCGTCACCTACAGCGAACTGGCCGCCGGGAGCTGAATCGGCGTTGCCGGGGTCTGAGTCCTCGGATGGCCCCACGGGCCGCTCTCAACCCTTCGCCGTGAACAACGCCGGTGAGAGCGAGTTGACGGCGCTGAGGCCTGTGTAGCCGAGCTGCTTCACCTTGAAGAGGTCCTCGATCGTCTTGAGTAGCGAGTAGTGGTCGTAGGGTTCTGCCGTGGTCTTTGCCGCCGGAACGAAGGGGGAGAGCAACAGCGCCCCGACGACGCCCCCGCCGTGGCCGCGCCCTTCGACTGCCGCCAGGTTGGGGTAGGTGCTCGGCTGCCCGCAACAGGAGCTCGAATCGCCATATTCACCGCTCGACGGCGCCTCGTCGGTCGTGATGACCAGGAGCCCGTCCTTCTTGTACGCCTTCGAGGATGTGATCTGCGGCACGACTGTTTCGAGGAACTTGTCGACGTCAGCCGGACCGGCCGCCGCGCCCGCCGAACAGGGCGATAGAGAACCGTCGTGGCACCTGCTTGGAACGATGTAGGAGAGGCTTGGGGTTCCCGCTGAAGTGGCCAGGTCGCCCTTCAGCGCACCCACCCCGACAACATCGGACGCGCAGCTGGGACTGGCGATGACCGATTCGAAATACACGAAGGGGTCGCGGAATGTCGCGTATACCCCCGCGGTGGCCGACGCGTCCGCTTCGCCGAGACCCGGATGGGCGCAGGCGCCTGCGCTTGCACCAGGTTCGTCGATTCCCTCGATGTAAGCGCGCCAGTTCAGGTGCTTCGCCGACAGCTCGTCACCGATCGTCGCAGTTGATGACGGATAGACGCAACCGGAACCCAGCGTCTGCCCGTCGGCGCCGACGCCTCCCGGCGTGAGCGCTGTGAACATCGGGCAGTTTTCGGCGGTCTGCGTTGTCGGCCCCTGGCCACTGACCAGGGCGATTCCGTTCGCGAGCTGCTCGTGCGCGACGGCGTCGTAGTGGAGCAGCAGCTCGCCCTTTTTCTCCAGTGTGCCCGCGAGGTAGTGGGCTTTGGATTCGGGTCCGAAGATTTCGGCGTAGGGCTCGTCATCCAACATGATCACGAACACATGTTTGATTGGCGGGAGCACGGTGGCGGGCTTCTCGGTCGTCCCTTTTTTCGCCGACCCGCCGCCGCCACTGCCTTCTTGCACGGCTTCTTTTTCGCTCCCTGATGATTCGGCTGTGGAGGAACTTTTGCTCGCCGGTTCGCTCACCGAGACTTCGGGCGTCGCTTCGGGTTCGGTTGCGGGTGATTCACTCGCTTCGGCTGATGTCGTCGTTGCGCGGGCCGTCGCCGGCCCGGCTGGCACCACCACCCGGAGCGGACTCGTGTTCGCGGCCAGTTGGACATTCCCCGAGCCGGCCGCACTGCCGAGCAGCGTCCCGAAGCCAAGGAAGACGAGGACCAGCAGCGCCGAGAGACGCGGTGTGGGAAGCCTCAGAGGAAAGGCGTTCGTCGTGGAACCCTCGGGCGCCGCCGCCAGCGCGCCGTTCGAATCTGCCACGGTGGTGCCTTGGCCGACCACGACGCGGCGCTGCAACTCGATCAGCTGCTCACTCCGCGCA
Organism: uncultured Solirubrobacteraceae bacterium; assembly: GCA_963744035.1. GTDB lineage: Bacteria > Actinomycetota > Thermoleophilia > Solirubrobacterales > Solirubrobacteraceae > Palsa-744. The sequence goes on from CAVURZ010000005.1 coordinate 564,133, forward strand.
CCAGCTCGAACGCCGCAGTTCAGACAGTAACGCTGGTCTCCATCGAGGCCCGCCCCACAAGTCTCACATGCCCGACGGTGATCAGCGTCCATCGAGCCTAACCGCCTGAGTCGGGATGCTGCTGGGGCGCCAGCAGCGCGTCCATCACCGCAGTCGTTCCATTCGGGTCGCTGGCTGCCTGGCTCCCGAGGCGCTCCATCAGCGGCGTGCCGCACTGCCAGCAGAAGACGGCGCCCCGGGAGTGTGGCGCCGAGCAGTTCGGGCAGGAGCCGGCGACAGCCTCGTCCTCGAGCTTCAGCAGCCGCTCGACCTCAGCCAGTTCCGCATCACGCTCCTGCAGGACAGCGGCCCGCCGAACAAGCACGTCTAGCCTGAAGTGGTCGCGTATCGCCATCTCGTAGGCCAGGCCGCCCAGGTCCCAGTGGAGTTCGGTGACCTCCTCGGCGAGCGCGTTTCGCTTGCGTTGCAGCTCCGATTCACCTGCCGGGGATTTGGCCGCTGGTCCTGGCGTAGATGGGCCCACCGCTGGGCGCGCGGGTGGGACTGGCGGGGAGCTGTCGCTCAGGATTCCCATCGTCAGCCCGTTTCCACCACGTCGGGCAGGTTCTTGGACTGTTCGGAATAGTTTTTTCCCTTTGCGTGGGTGAGGCTTTTCAGGACCGATGGCGGAGCCGCGTGGGTGAGGTTTGTGGGGCCGCTGGATGACCCGCTTCCGGACTGGCCTTTCGATTCGCTCCCGCCGCCAGCCGCGTTCGACACTGCCACGACCTTCGCTGCCGGGAATTTGGACTTCAGCGAACCAAGCGCCTTCTTCGCTTCGGCCTGCGAGTGATAGACGCCTGTATAGACCACGTAGCCCGTCCCCGTAAAGCTCGAGTAGTCAGCTTCCTTCAGCGCCCCGACGCCGCCGGCCCCGGCTGAGGTGGCGGCAGTCTTCGCCTGCGCGACCGCTGCGACCGTCGACCCTGCCGGCAGGGTCTGGAGCTCAATCGTGAAGCCCGTGGTCCCGGACGGCCAGTCGTCGGTGAAGGCTTCTTCTCCGCCCGAGGTCGTGGCCGCCGAGCCGCCCGCGACGGAGCCGACCGTAACCACCTGGGGCGCCGCCGATTTCCCGCTGGGTGCGCCCGCGCGACCAATCAACACCCCAACGCCCATGGCCAAGAGCAACACGCCCACTCCAGCGATGACCGTGAGCCAGGGATTGCCTCGGTTGGCCGCCTGAGTCGGCGTGGGTGGGCTGGATGGAGGCGGTGAGCGGCACGGCCCCGGCGGACGGGGGTCCGGCACGAAGGAGGTCGCTCGTCGCAGGCCGGCGCTCCCCGCACTCGAGGCAGTAGCGCTGATCGCCGGCAAGTGCGGCGCCGCAGTTCGGAGCAGACACCTACGGCGGCGTCAGGGACCGCGGGAGAGCTGAGGGTCGGTTCGGTTGACAGGGTGGCTGCCTCGTATTCGGGTGCCCGTGGGTTGGAGCCGGGCACGCGGTCGGCCACGGCCCGGCCGCGGGAGACTATGGTCGAGCCCTGGAGATCTGTCGTCGTGACGATCTTGTGAAGGCCCGAAGCGGCCGTGCGCCGCTCAGGCGGCGATGTTGCCGGCCCGCATGCGCCGCGCCGGGCGCGAGAGGGAGCGCGCTCATCTGCCCGTGTCCGCGGGGCCGGTGCAGCTGTCCCGGAGCCGGGCTCACGGGACTCCAGGTTGTCTCCGACGCGCGCGGCCGTGCACAGACCGACCACCAGTCCGAGCAGGAGGATCCAAACGGGAATGATCAGAAGGAGCGTCATGTGTTCGCGAGCCTCATCATTTCTCACTAAGTGTATCAGGATTGTATTGCGTGCTCGACCGTGACGTCTCGCCGGTCTCTGATACGCGGCGCAGGGAGAGTTTTCGCCGTCCACCGCATCGACCGGTCGAAGCTTGGGTTTAGGGGAGAGATGCGCCAGCATGTGTGGTGGACGAGCGCCCACATGGGGTCGACACGAGGGAGACACGACAGGATGAGCACCGTTCTCAAAGGGAGACACGACAGGATGAGCACCGTTCTCAAAGCCAGGAAGATCGCGAGCGCCGGCGGGATCGCCGTGCTCCTCGCGGCGGCGCTGTTCGCCTCCTCCGCGCTCGCGGCCGCCACGACCCCCCGGGTCAGCACAGGCGGTGTCAAGCACGTCCGCGGCAGCACGGGCCAGCTCGACGCCGTGATCGACCCCAACGGTGTCGAAACGAGCTACTACTTCGAATACGGCCCCACGGTCGCCTACGGCACCGCCACAAAACCCGTGCTGCTCGGCAAAGGAACCAAAGGGATACAAGGTCGGCCAGCCCGTGACCGGCCTGCTCGCCGGCTACCACTACCGGGTCGTCGCGACCTACACGGGCGCAAAAGGGCCTCGAACATGTCTTTGGCAAGGACAAGAGCTTCGTCGGCGGCAAGTCCTCGAAGCTGCGCTTCGAGATCGCCAGGGGCAAGGAAAACGAAATCACGGTGGCCTACGGCGGAACCGCCGAACTCGGCGGCGCCCTGACCGGGCTGGGCAACACCAACCATGGCCTGATCCTGCAGGGTGACCCGTTCCCCTACACCTCATCGTTCTCGACGCTGCTGGGGCCGCTGCTCTCCAACGGCTCGGGGCACTTCGTCTTCAAGATCGCAAAGCTCACCCAGAACACCGAGTTCCGGGTGCTCACGGTTGACACCCGCCCGCTTTACAGCTCGGTCGTGACCGTCCACGTGACGCCGAAGATCACGCTCCGCGTCCGCCCGGCCGGTGGCAAGGGCCGCTACAGGCTCTACGGCACGGTCGCCCCCGCGAAGCTCAGGGGGACGCTCGTCATACAGGAACTCAAGCCGCAGAAGTCCAACAGCAAAAAGGAAGGCCCGCGGGCCCACACGGTCGGCAACGCGGCGATCAAGAAGGGCACCTCGAGCCTCGCCGAAGTTCAGCATGGTGATGACGCTCAGCGGGACGACCCATTACCGGGTCTACATCAAACTGCCGAAGGGCGCGCTCGACTCGGGCCACAGCAACAACATCCTCGTCCACGCGCCGAAGCTCAAGACCGCCAAGCACGCCAAGCGCAAACACGCCAAAAAGAAATAGCCCCGCCCGGCAGCGCCGGGCTCGGCTCAGAGTGAGATCAGGCCGCGCGGCGAGGAGCAGCTCGATGACCTTCTCGACCTCATCATCGACGCTTTCGCCGCCGCTGCCGAGCACCAGGTCCGGGTCGGCCGGCGGCTCGTACGGCGCGCCGACGCCCGTCATCCCCGACAAGCTCACCGGCGCGGGCCCGGGCGTAGAGACCCTTCGGGTCGCGCTCCTCGCAGAGCTCCAGCGGCGCATCGACGAAGATCTCGATGAAGGCCAGCTCGTCCGCCGCGTGCAGCTCGGCGGCCATCTTGCGGTCGGCCGCATAGGGACTGACGAGGCTGACAAGCGCGACCGTGCCCGACTCGGCAAGCAGCCGGGCGACGTGGGCGGTGCGCCGGACGTTCTCGGCGCGCGCGCCTTCGTCGAAGCCGAGGTCACCGTTCAGGCCGTGCCTCAGGTTGTCGCCATCGAGCAGCAGGGCCGGCACGGCCAAGTTCGACCAGGCGCTCCTCGACCGCCGCGGCGACCGTCGACTTGCCGGCGCCCGGGAGGCCCGTGAACCAGAGCGTCGCGCCGCCGTGGCCGAGCGCCTCCCAGCGCCGCTCGCGGGTCATCCGCGAGCCCTGCCAGCGCACGTTGGGGCTGCGCTCGGTCGACCGGGGCCGCAGCGGCGCCCTCGACCTCGGTGTCGAGGATCACGCCCGGCGGCGACGGTGTCGTTGGTCGCCTCGTCGATCACGATCAGGCTGCCGGTGACGCGGTTGCGGCGGTAGGAGTCGAACACGAGCGGCGTGCGAGAGCTCCAGGTGGACGCGGGCCAGGTCGTTGAGCTCGAGCGTCGTCGACGTCGGATTCGCGGCGCAGCGTCTCGACATCGATCCGGTAGCGGACGTCGATCTCGCCCGACCATCGCCGTGCGGGTCGTGTGCTTGACCAGGTAGCGCCGGCCCGGGCTGAGCGGCTGCTCGGACATCCAGCAGACGAGCGCCTCGAAGCGATTGGCGACCGTCGGCTGGTTCTGGGTGCGCACGATCGTGCTGCCGCGGCCCACGTCGATGTCGTCGGTCAGGCGCAGCGCCACCGACATCGGCGGGAAGGCCTCCTCGATCGGCCCCTCGAAGGTGTCGATCGAGGCGATCTTCGAGCGCTGGCCGCCGGGCAGCACCACGACCTCGTCACCCGGGCGCATGATCCCGCCCGGCGACCTGGCCGGCGTAGGCCCGGTAGTCGGCGACGCCGGTGGCCGGCGGGCGGATCACCCACTGCACCGGGAAGCGGACGTCGATCAGGTTGCGATCGGAGGCGATGTGAACGTGCTCGAGGTGGTAGAGCAGCGGCGGGCCCTGATACCAGGGCATCGCCTCGGAGCGGTCGACCACGTTGTCGCCGAGCAGCGCGGAGATCGGGATGAACGTCACGTCGGGAAGCTCGAGGCGGGCGCGCGAAGCGGTCGAACTCCTCGACGATCTCGTCGAAGACGCTCCTCGTCGAAGTCGACGAGGTCCATCTTGTTGACGCACACGACCACGTGCGGGATGCCGAGCAGCGAGCTGATGAAGGCGTGGCGCTTGGACTGGGCGATGACGCCCTTGCGGGCATCGACCAGCACGATCGCCAGGTCGGCCGTCGAGGCGCCGGTGACCATGTTGCGCGTGTACTGCTCGTGGCCCGGCGTGTCGGCGATGATGAAACGGCGCTGCGCGGTCGCGAAGTAGCGGTAGGCGACATCGATCGTGATGCCCTGCTCGCGCTCGGCGCGCAGCCCGTCGGTCAGCAGCGAGAGGTCGAGGAAGTCGCGGCCCTTGCGCTCGCTTGCCTGCTCGACCTGCGCGAGCTGATCGGCGAGGACCTGCTTGGAGTCATACAGCAGCCGCCCGATCAGCGTGCTCTTGCCGTCATCGACCGAGCCGGCCGTCGCGAAGCGCAGCAGGTCGGCGGGCCGCTCTGAGAGACGGCGGAACAGGTCGGTCGAGGTCTCGGCCTGAGTCGTGCCGGCGACGGCGCCGTTGCCCGTTGGCCGCCTGGCTCCGTTCGGAGTGGCTCCTCCGTCGCCAGACATCAGAAGTACCCCTGCCGCTTGCGATCCTCCATCGCGGCCTCCGTGACCCGGTCATCGCCTCGCGTCTGCCCGCGCTCGGTGATCTCGGTGGCGGCGATCTCCGCGACGACCTGGGCCAGGCTCGCGGCGTCGGACTGCGACGGCGCCGGTGCAGCTCATGTCGCCGACGGTCCGGTAGCGGACCGTGGCCGAGAAGGCCTCCTCGCCGTCCATCAGCTCCATGAACGGGCTGACCGCGTAGAGCATGCCGTCGCGAGCGAAGACCTCCCGCTCATGGGCGAAGTAGATTGACGGCACCTCGAGATCCTCCTCGGCGATGTACTGCCATACGTCGAGCTCGGTCCAGTTGGAGATCGGAAACACCCGAGCGTGCTCTCCCCGGCGGATGCGCCCATTGTAAAGGCTCCAAATCTCGGGCCGCTGTTTCTGCGGCTCCCACTGGCCGAACTGGTCGCGGAAGGAGAGGATCCGCTCCTTGGCCCGGGCCCGCTCCTCGTCGCGGCGGGCTCCGCCGAACGCCGCGTCGAAGCCGTGCTCGGCGATCGCGTCGAGCAGCGTGACCGTCTGCAGGCCGTTGCGCGAGGCGCGCGGACCGGTCTCCTCGACGACCCGGCCCTTGTCGATCGACTCCTGGACGCTCGGCCACGATCAGCCGCTCGCCCAGCTCCGCCACGCGCGCGGTCGCGGTACTCGATCGCCTCGGGGAAGTTGTGCCCGGTGTCGACGTGCATCAGCGGGAACGGGAACGGTGCAGGGCGGAAAGCCTTCTCCGCCAGGCGCAGCAGCACGATCGAGTCCTTGCCGCCGCTGAACAGCAGCACCGGGCGCTCGAATTCAGCGACGACCTCACGCATCACGTGGATCGCCTCGGCCTCAAGCGTGCGCAGGTGCGGTAGGTGGTAGGTGGATTGCATCCGTGCTGGCGGACGAGGGATGGGCGGGATCCGTCGGCATGCCGGATCAACTCTCGAGCATGCCTGACTGCATCGCGTGAACATTACGGTGCGGCTCTAGACTTTTCAACAATGCTCGGGTCCCAGCGGTCAACCGCGGACGGCGGGAGCACGTCCGCGGATCCTGATGCTCGGCCTCGGCTGGTTCCCGGACAGCCTCGGCGGCCTCGACCGCTACTACCGCGCTCTGCTGCGAGGCTCTGCCCGAGGCCGACGGGGTCGTCGATCGGCCCCGCCAACGGACGCGCCGGCGCGCGTGGATGCGGTGGCCGAGCCCCGAGCGCCGCTCCCACGGCGGCTGCTCGCCTACGCGCGGGCGACCCGCCGCGCGGCGCCGAGGCGCGAGGTGCTCGACGCCCATTTCGCTCTCTACGCAGCCGGGCCGCTGCGCTCGCGGGCGCTGCGCGGCACGCCCCGTCGTGTTCCACTTCCACGGCCCCTGGGCGGATGAGAACGTCGCCGCGGGCGACAGCTCGCGGTGGCGCCTGCGCATGCGCCGTGGCGCTCGAGCGACGACGCCCTGCGCCGTGCCGACGCCCTGATCGTCCTGTCCGGGGCCTTCCGGCGGGTGCTCGTCGAGCGCTACCGGATCAGCCCCTGGGCGATGCGGGTCTGGCGACCCGGAGTCGACGCGCGCGCAGTTCAGCCCCGGCGACCGTGGCGCGGCCCGAGCGAGCCTGCGGATCTCGACCCACGGCGCTTCGTCGGTCGTCTGCGCGCGCCGCCTCGTCCCGCGGATGGGCATCGACTGCCTGCTCGACGCCTGGGAGCAGCGCGCTCGGGTCGACTGCCGGCGGGCTCGCAGCTGCTGCTGATCGGCGACGGGCCCGCTGCGCGACGGATGGAGGCAGCGCTCGCGCGCCGCACCCTCCGGGGCAGCGTTCGCGTGCTCGGCCGCGTCTCCGAGGAGCAGCTCGTCGATGCCTACCGGGCGGCCGACGTGGCGGCGGTGCCGACGCTCGCCGTCGAGGGCTTCGGTCTCGTCGTGCTCGAGGCCGCCGCCTGCGGCACCCCGAGCATCGTCACCGACGCCGGCGGCCTGCCCGAGGCGGTGGCCGGGCTCGACAGCTCGCTGGTCGTCCCGGCCGGCGATGCGGATGCGCTGTCCGCGCGGCTGACCTGCGGCGGCCGGGGGCGATCTGCCCGGCCGCGAGGCGACCCGCGGCCTTCGCCGCGGAGTTCGACTGGACGCGAGCTCGCCGAGCGCCACCGCCGGCTCTACGCGGACCTGGCCGCCGGGCACGGAGGAGCGCGCGCCGCGGGTTGTCGTCCTCGATCACGTCGCCCGGCTCTCCGGCGGAGAGATCGCCCTGCTGCGCGCTGCTTCCGCACCTGCGCGAGGTCGACGCCCACGTGATCCTCGGCGAGGAGGGCCCGCTGGCCGAGCGCCTCACCCGGGCGGGCGTCTCGGTCGAGGTGATGCCGATCGCGCCGGCGGCCCGCAGACGTCCGCAAGGACAGCCTCGGTGCCGCCGGCGCCTCGCCCGCCGCGATGCTCCAGACCGCCGCCTACACGCTGCGACTGGCGCTGCGACTGCGCCGGCTGAAGCCCGATCGTGGTCCACACCAACTCGCTGAAGTCAGGGGTCTACGGCGGTCTCGCCGCGCCGGCTGGCCGGGGTGCCCGTCGCTCTGGCATCTGCGCGACAGGGTCGCCGAGGACTATCTCCCCCGTCCGGCCGTTCGCCTCGTCCGCATGCTCGATCCGGCGACTGGCCGACGGCGTGGTCGCGAACTCCGAGGCGACCCTGGCAACCGTCAGGCCCTCGCGTCGCAACCGTGTCCATCGGGTGATTGCCGACTCGGTCGAACCGCAGCCGCCGGCGCCGGCGACGGAGAGCCGCCCGCCCGGCACCGTCTTCGGGATGCTCGGACGGATCTCGCCATGGAAGGGCCAGGATCTGTTCCTACGGGCCTTCGCCGAGCACTTCGCCGAGGGGCAGGAGCGGGCGGTGATCGTCGGCACTCCGATGTTCGGAGAGGAGGACTTCCGGAGCGAGCTTGGGCAGCTGGTCGGCGAGCTCGGCCTCGAGGAGCGCGTCGAGTTTCGCGGCTTCCGCGAGGACATCTGGCGGGAGCTGGCCTCGTTTCGACGTGCTGGTTCACGCCTCGGTGATCCCCGAGCCCTTCGGGCAGGTGGTGCTGGAGGGCATGGCCGCCGGTCTGGCCGTGATCGCCCCGGACGAGGGCGGCCCCGCCTCGATCATCGCCGACGGGCAAACGGGCCTGCTGTTTCGAAGCCGGGACGCCGACTCGCTCGGGCGTGCGATGCTCGCTCTGCGCGACGACCCGGCCCGCCGCGCGCGGCTTGGAAGCGCCGCACGGGCGGCGCTCGGCGCCTACGACCCCGTCGTGATCGCCGAGCAGCTCGAGGGCATATACGCCCAGTTGTCCGCCGCGCCTGCGCCTCACGGCCGGGCCTAGCAACCGCCGCCGCTAGCACGCGTCGGCCGCCGTTCAGAGCCCCGCTGGCCGAATGTCCAGCTGCGCCTGCTCACGTCAAGCGAGCCTGCCCGCGCGCCGATCCCCACCGGGAACGCAGTCGAACGACGGCTCCATCGCTCCTCCCGGTATGCCCTACGCCGCCAGCCCCCCACACGCACTCAGCCGTCGGACCGGCGTCCTCGCCGCGCTCAGCGCGGCGCTGCTGATTCTCGGCCCGTCGGTTCTCCTGCCGGCGCCGGCATCGGCCCGCACTCACCGCCAGACCCACGCCGTCGCGCAGCGTCGCGCCGCCGAGCTGCGATGTGCCCGTGCCCGCGCCAGCGCCGCGCATCGCTCCGGCGCCAGGGCCTCGTCGCTCCGTGCCACCGCCGCCCGACTCTGCGCACAGGCGCCGCAAGATCTCCCCGGCCCGCTCCGCCGTCGATCGAAACGGCCCACCGGCTGGCGCCCCGTCGTCAGCTCGCCGCTGGCCCCCGGCTCGGGCGCGGGCACCCAGGAATCCCCCGCGCCGAAGGAAAAGGAACCCCGCAGCAAAACGCAAAGCCCGCGAAGCCGGCGGCGGCGAAGGCGGCCTGCCGCAGGAAGAAAACGGAGTCCTGACGGACCCGATCGACTCCCGCTTCCTGACCAAGGACCCCTTCGGCGCCGCCTCGTTCTGGATCCAGCCCTGGCGCGCATACCTCGACACCTGGCCGTCCTCGACGCTCCTGAACTCGCTGGGCATCAACTTCAACGTCACACAGGCGCAGGCCGAACCCGTCGCCCAGCTGCTCCAGGAAAGCGGCTTCACGCTCGCCCGCCGAGAAATCCCCTGGGGCGCGCTGAGCTACGAAGACCCGACGCAGTTCAGGCAACGCGGCCAAGATCGACGCGATCCTCGGCGCCATGCGAAACCACGGCCTGCGGCCGCTGATCCTGCTGAACGCCAACAGCGGCCAGCCGAACCCCGCGAAGACCGTCTCGCTCTCGACCACGCGCGCACCGCCTTCCCCGGCGCGATGACCGTGCACCTCGACCCCGCCAGCGCCGCACTCGTCGTCCCCGGCAAGACCGGATTCGACGGGCTCACCTGGGGCACCGGGCCCGACGTGCTGATCACCTCGGTCAATGGCGAAGGCCTCGCCACGCTCTCGCGCCCGCTGCGCTCGACGCTGCCGGCGGGCAAACACGCGCGGCGATGGTGCTCCGCTACGCGCCCTTCCAGAATCCCGAAGCTCCCGAACGGCGAACCGAATCCCGCGTTCGAGGAAACGCTCGACGGCTGGCTCAGCTACGTCGCCACGGTCAACGCGGAGGCAACCAAGGTGCTGGGCGCCGGCAACTACGACCTCGAGGTCTGGAACGAGCTCACCTTCGGCTCTCAGTTCCTCAACGCCGAACACTATTACCAGCCGGCCGACAGCCCGGACCGCGGAAGCAGAAGCCGAAGCGCAGTCGGCGATCGAACCTCAGGATCAGCCGGGCGCACCGGAAGACGCCGAAACCGAAGAAAGCCCCGAAAGCCGGGCCAACGCCCAGGCGATCGAAGGCAGCGAAGCAGAAGCCGAACGCTGAAGAATCGACCGAAGGTGAAGGCGACGGAGAAGCTGCACCTGCGGCCGCCGTCCGCTCGGCGGTGGCGCATGACAGCCGAAGAGACCGAAGAAGGGCCGCGCCAAGGATCTGTCCAAGGCGATCATCAACGACAAGGTCACCAAAGCCGTCACCCGGACCCTGCTGAAGGAAACCGTCGCCTTCGTCCGCAACCCCGCCAACGGCATCTCGCCCGCGGTCGGCATCAGCGACGGCTTCGCCTCCCAGACGCCCTTCCCCTCGGGCGCTCTCGCCCCGATCGGGCTGACCGCGCTCAGCAAGCACCTCTACAACGGCGCCAAGCAGTTCCCGGTCGAACTACCGCGAAGGCCACATCAAGCCGCTCAACGCACTCGGCTTCCGCGACACGGCGAAGACGAACGGGGCTTCAAGCCGCTGTTCGTGCCCCACTTCCAATCGCTGTTCCCGGAGTACTTCCTGTCGGCGCTCCCGACCGAGACGCTGGTTCGCGACATCGCCCCGATCACGACCGAAATCTACGGCCTCAAGCACGGCCGCGAAGTCGGTCCGGCCGGCGGCAGCCCGGTGCAGAAGTGGATGACCGAGTACAACATGCCATCGGGCAAGGGCGACGGTGATGCAGGCCGACGGCGTCACCCCCGCGGGCGTGAGCATGACCCCGGCCGACCGACGCCCACTACGAGGCCAAGGCGCTGACTGCGCAGCCTCGTCGCGAACGTCAACAAGGGCCTCAGCCGCGAGTACTTCTTCGCCGCCGCCCCGGGGGCCCTGAGCCTGATCTCGAAGAGCTTCTACAGCGAACTCGAAGCGCACCCCGAAACCTACCCGGGCGACCAGGCCGGCGGCGAAACGATGAGCGGCTTCCGTGATCTGTTCTCCCGCCTCCAGGGCCCTGGCCCCGAAGGCCCCGCGCGCCAGCTCAAGCTGCTCTCGATCGCCCAGGAAGGCAACCACGCTCAGTTCGCCGGCGACGGCAACGGCCGCCCACCCCACCCTGTACGACCGCGACGTGCTCGCCGTGCTGCCATTCCAGTCATCGCCCACGAAGTTCGTGATCCCCGTGTACGTGATGACCCGCGACCTGATGACCCTCTACGAACCGGGCAAGCCCGAAAGCGACGTGACGCGCTTCGATCTGCCGAGCGAGAACTTCACGATCAAGCTCGGCAACCTGCCGGCCGGCGGCGAACCGCCGACGGTCAGCGCCTACGACCCGCTGCGCCACGAATCGAGCGCCGCGCGGCTGATCTCGCGCGAACGGCGAAACAGCCGAATTCGAAATCTCGGCGACCGATTACCCGCGACTGCTGACGCTCGAATTCGGCTGATCCGCCCGGGCTCGCGGGCCCGCGGCAATGGTACGGTTCGCGCGTGTCGTCAGCAGCCAAGGCCATCGCGCGGCGACTGCTCCCCCACTCGCTCTACCGCCGCTACCGCCGGCGTAAGGTCGCCTCGCTGATCGCCGACTATCCGGCCCGCGCAGGTGAGCCACACGACTACGGCGGGCACACCGCTGCGCATCGAACTGGCCGACCCCCTCGCCGAGGGCTGGTACGACCAGCGACTGGGAGGAGCCGAAGGCGATCAGCGTTCCTGCGCGACCGGGGCGTCCTGCACGACGGCGCGACGCGTGCTCGATCTCGGCGCCCACCAGGCCGTCATCGCGCTGATGCTCGCCCGCGAGGTCGGCCCGGCCGGGACGGGTCGTCGCGGTCGAGGCGGAGCCGCACAACGCCCGGATCGCCGAGCGCAACCGCGAGCTCAACGACGCTGCGAACCTGATCGTCCTGCACGCGGCGGGCGCCGCCGAGCCGGGCGTGCTGTCCTTCGCCGAGGGACTCAACGGCCAGATCGACGAGAGCACCTGCCAGCGGAACCGTCGAGGTCCCGGCGATCACCGTCGACGAGCTGGCGTCTCGATTCGGCGTGCCCGACCTCGTGATGGTCGATGTCGAGGGCTATGAGGCGCACGTGCTGCGCGGCGCCGGCAGCGTGCTCGGCGACGGCACCAGCGAGCTTCCTCGTCGAGATCCACGAGGAGATCGCCGACTTCGGCTCGACCGCAGAGGAGGTCCTGGCCCTGTTCGAGGCCTACGAGCGCCTCGTCGCGGTCGAAGATGACGATCCCCTCCTGCCGCTCGGAGGCTCGCCATCCGGACGGGACGGTTCTTCCTGCTCGCGCTGCCCCGCCCAGACGCCTAGCGCCTGCGAGGCTCAGCTCTCGGCGGTGCCCAGCCAGTTGACGACATCGACGCTGGAGATGAAGGCGGACCGGTCGAACGGGCCGGCGCCGGTGACCGACATGATCCGATAGCCGCACGCGCTGAGCAGGTCCCAGAGCTCGCCGGAGCTGTGGCCGTAGATCGCGCTGGCCTGCGGCGACATGCTCGAAGATCAACAGCGGCCGGGCCCGTCGGAGGAGCTCCTGCCCGCCCTGGAGGACCGCCAGCTCGGCTCCCTCGACGTCGATCTTCAGCGACCGCCGGCGCGAGCGCCGCGAGCTCGACGATCGAGCGTCGACACCTCGACATCGATGTACTCAGGCGCGCCCTGCTGCGTCGCTGATCTCCGGGTTCCTGCGCAGTCCGCTCCAACCGTCCAGCCGTGTGAAATGGCAGAAGCTCGCCTGCCCGGGCGGCGCCCAACGCCTTGCGCCGGCAGTCCACGCCGGGGAACTCGCGGGCGATCTGCGCCGCGAGGGCGGGGATCGGCTCGAACGCGACGTGGCGCCCGCGCGGGGCGATGCGGACGGCCTCGCGCAGAACCTGTCCACGGTTGCTGCCGACGTCCACATAGACATCCTCGCCCGACAACCCCGCCGACAGCGCAGCGGCGATCCCGATCGCCTCGTGTTCCTCGGCCCGGGCGCCCGCGTAGAAGGCCGAGACGAGCTCGGGCTGTCCCAGCTGTCGTGCCAGCCTGCCGATGACCCTGCGTGTCAGCGTCACGGCCACCGGTGCCTCAGCGGTTCGCGGGGCTCGGGGAGACCGGTGCGGCGGAGATCGAGGCGACGGGCCGCAGACTGTCGGTCAACGCTGTCAGCGGTGCCTGGAGGACCGCGGTCACCAGATCGGTGTGAGGTGGCCTGGGCGTCTCGGCTTTGAGCGCGACGACGTCGGAGCGCAGCAGCCGGTTGCCACCCATCGGAAAGCCGGTGGACAGCGCGGTGAGATCGGGGATCGCGGCCGGCGAGTCCGCCATGTCGAGGACCTGCTGCAGAACCGCGCGAGGGTCTGCGGTGAAGTCCTCGTAGTGCATGAACAGGCGCCGATCACTGCGATGGCGCAGGAACACCCACGTACCGAGCACATGGGTCAGCCAGATGTCGGCGTTGGTCTTCAGCACCCGCCGCCAGCGCCCGGCCAGGTCGTTCCGCCCGACCGTTCGGGTGAACGAGGCCAGCATGCTCTGCGGATCACGGACCAGAAAGATCAGGTACACGTCGAGCTCGCCGATCGCTTTGAGTTCACGGGCCCGCAGCGGGAAGTGGGAGGTCTCCACGACGTGCGTCGCATCCGCGACCCGGGCGATCGCCGCATAGAGGTCGCTCATGGTCCGGCGGTAGCGCCGGCGGAAACGCCGACGCCCCGGCCACAGGCCGGCCCGCAACGGCCCGAGGCCCCGCTCGAGGCTGTCACGGGCGCGATCACCGAGCACATCGCCCTCGGCACGCACCTCCCTGCGCACCGCATTCCAGAACCTCGTGCGATCGGTGCCGCCGAGCACCGGGGTGCCGTTCGTCGGCAGCCATCGGTCGAGCTCGCCGACGAAGAACATGTCCTCGCAGTTGCCGAGGGTGACACCGAGGATCGTGCTGCCACAGCGTCCGGAGCCCATCACGTAGATCACCTTCGGCCGGCCTGTGCTCCCCTCGGCGGCCGGCGGGGTCGTGGAGGACGGCTCTGACACGCGTGGTGAATCTAGCAAACGTCGATTGGCCCCAATGGCCCGTTTGCAGCGCTTATGTGAGCATTGGCGCGGCTATCATCAGCGGGCCGATGGCCGAGTCCAGCCTGCGCTCCGTCCTGTTCGTGACGCCCCGCTGGACGAGGGATGGTGGAATCGCGGCGCATGCGCAGGCAAGCGCCGCGGCACTCGCGGCCGCCGGACTTCAGGTGCAGGTGCTGACGGGCGAAATGTCCTCGGGGGCGCCATCGGAGGTATCGGTGATCCGCTCGCCGGCGCTCAGCGATCGGGGCACCCCCGTCGATGTGCGGCTGGGAGAGGCGCTGTCCGCTTCGCCCGACGTGATCCACCTGCACCAGGTCGATGACCCCGACATCGTCACCGCGCTGCGACGGCTCGCGCCGGTCGTGATCAGCGCACACGGCTACACGGCATGCACGTCGGACGTCTACCACTTCGGACCGGGCGAGAAATGCACACCGCGGCCCACGGCCCCGGCTGCATCGCAAACCTCGCCTTCCGTGGCTGTGCCCACACGCATGATCCGCGCCCGCTGCCGGGCGCCTACAGACGAACGACCCGTGCCGTCCAGGCGCTGCGGCTGGCCGATCTGGCCGTCTCCTACGGCAGCGCGGTCGACCAACACCTGGCGGCGAACTCGATCGAGCCACGCTGCATCGTGCCCCTGTTCACGACACTCACCCCCGCGCAGGCCTCCGGCCACGAGCAGCGCCGCCGCGTCCTGTTCGCGGGCAGGGTCGTTCCTCCCAAGGGACTGGCTGTGCTCGTGCGCGCCGCGCAGGAGGTGGAGGGCGAATTCGTCGTCTGCGGCGAGGGCTGGGAGCTCCCACGGCTGCGAAGGCTGGCGCGCGAGCTGGGCGTCGAGGAGCGCTTCGCGTTCAGGGGCTGGCTCGCGCCCGGAGAGCTGGCTCGGGAGCTCGCCGAAGCCTCCGTGCTCGTGATGCCCTCGGTCTGGCCCGAGCCGTTCGGCCTGGTTGGCATCGAGGCCCATGCCGCCGGGAGACCGGTCATCGCAAGCGCCACCGGGGCGGTCTCCGACTGGCTCGAGGACGGGGTCAGCGGCCTGTTGGTCAGTCCCGGGGCCCCCCGGCGACTGGCGGCGGCACTCAACGAGCTGCTGGGCGACCCGGCACGCCAGCAGGCAATGGGTGAGGCCGGCCGTCGAAGCGTTGAGCGGCGCTTCTCGCCTGAGCGCCATGTGAGCGAACTGCTGCTTGCATACGGGCGGGCGCGAGCGAACTGGGAAGGCCCGGACGCTCTAGAGCTGCCCGAGCAGCCCGTCGAGCGCGGACAGTGTCCGTGCGACACCCATCTGCCGCTCGGCGAAGCGCCGACCGCGCTCACCCAGGGCGCCTGCGGCCTCGGGGTCGCCGAGCAGCTCGAGGATCGCACTCGCCAGCGAAAGCGGCGTCCTGTCGCTGAGGCGAACCGCCTCGCGCGCGGTCATCTCCTCCCATCGGCGCTCGCCGTCGAGCGCGATCACGGGCGTCCCGGAACTCAGCGATCCCGCCAGTGACCCCTTGCGCGACGTCGGCCCTCCGGCGTTGATCGACAGCAGCACGTCACAGCCGGCCAGCGCGTCCGCCATCTCCTGTGCCGGGAGCGTCCCCGTGAAGCCGATCATCTCCTCGGCGCCGCGAGCGCCGGCCTGACGCATCCACTCCCGTCCTGCCTCGGAATCCTCACCGGGCGCGCCCATGAGCACCAGGCGCGCCTGCGGGCGCTGAGCGCGCACGAGCACCAGTGCGTCCAGCACGAGGGCTGCTCCTGCACCCTCGTAGGCGTAGCCGAACAGGCCGATCTGATCGCCGGGAGCCGCCTGGGTCGAGGATGTCGAGGGCGCTGGGAGATTGGAGAACACGGGGGCGAGGGCAACGGGCCTGCGCGCCAGCCAGGGCCGCGAACGCAGCCAGCGAGCGCGGAAGTCGGCGGTCACGAGCAGCGCGGCCGAGCGCAGGACGAGCTCGGCCAGGGCAAGGCGTTGGGTCAGCTGCCCAGAGCTTGCCTCGCGCGCCGCCGATGTCCCACGGATAGGCGGCCTCATGGATGATGGTTATCAGCGGCACGCCCGCGCGCCGCAGCACGCTCAACAGCGGGCGCACGAACAACGGCACGCCGCGGTACCCGAAGCTGAAGACCGAGTAGTGCAGCACGATCACGTCCGGGCGGGCCTCGCCGAGCTCGCCGGAGAGCCGGCGCAGCCAGGCGCCGAACCTCGCGCCGCTGCGCCGTGAGCCCCGCCTGCTCGCGATCAAGCCAGTGGATCGTGAGCATCATCGCCCCGTGCCGTCATGCCCTCCGCGAGGATCCGCGCGTGGTCGCGCACGCCGCAGACGGACGTGATCGAGACGCCGACGACGGCGGCTTCGGCGCGCGCCCTCAGCCACCGAAGAGCTCGCCCCGGTAGGCCGTGTCGAGCGCCTCGGTGAGCGCCTCGAGATCACCCGTCGGGAGCACCCGCCCCTCTCTGGGCGAGGTGATCAGCTCCTTCATTCCGGTGTCCTCGGTGACCAGTACGGGGACGCCGGCGGCGAGCGCCTCGGCCGGCGCGTAGGCGAAGCCGTCCTCGTAGGTCGGGTGGACGCACACCGCTGCCCGGCGCAGGTGCGCCAGCGGATCGCCGGGGCGCACCGCGATCCGGGGGTCGAGCGCGCAGGCGCGCTGAACGAAGCGGCGCATGCCGCGGGTCCCCCAGCCGCCGACGAGCGTCAGGCGTAGATCATCGTGCTGCAGGCGCGAGAACGCGTCGATCAGCAGCGCCACGCCCTTCGCGACCGTCAGAGTGCCGACGTAGAGCAGCTCGAATTGTGAGCTCTCCTCGCGCGGCTCGAGCGGCGCTGAACCGCGGATCTGGGGTCAGCGGGAAGCGCGCCAGGCGCTCCACGGCCACCCCGCGTTCGGAGGAAAGAGTCGCAAATGTAGTCGCTCGCGTAATAGATGCGATCGGCCGCGGCGTACTCGCGCAGGTTTCGCGCCAGCAGGTGCTCGGAGTCAGGAATGCTCGATCGGATGGCGCAGGCGTGCCTGAGCGTGGCGGGCAATCACATTCTCCATATGCGAGTTGGCGGCCATCAGGGACACCGAGCGGAAGCCGGCCCGGCGGGCGGCCTGGAACTGCGCCCCGGCCTCGCCGTTGAACGCGATCAGATGCTCGCCCGTCCCAAGGCGCCGCGCGGCATACCGGTCGTAGGCGACGCAGTCCGCCCACGCCCTCCATGGCGGGGAGCGGCGCACCAATGGGCGCAGGCCACGAGGTGAATGGCCTCTCGACCGACTCCCCCCGCCCTGCAGGCGACGGGAGCGCGGATGTGCTCCCTGCTCGAGGGCCAGCGCGATCTCATCGCTGTGGCGACCCAGTCCGCCGGCGCCCGGCGCGGCCGAGCAGCTGAGCAGCACCTCGCCGCCCGGGAGCGCCCGCTGCTGCTCCTCGCGGCGCGCGCCGAACCATGCCTCCTCGAGAGCGGCGGGCCGCTCACCGGGCTCGCTCATAGCCCCACAGTCCCAGCAGGTCTCGGTCGAGATATTCGCCCAGTGCACGGACCTCTCCGGCGAAGCGTCGGTGCAGCTCCTCGGTGAGCTCCTCATCGACGGGCTCCGGCGGCGCATAGAGCAGTCGCCCGCGCACGCTCGCAAACGCGGCGCCGCCCCGACCTGTCCGCGTGAGCCGCTTGAGCGCGTCCTTCCCGCGCCGCGCCAGCGGCCCCTGCGCGGCGTAGATGCGGCGTGTCATCCGGTCGAGTGCCAGCGACCGCACCCGCACCGACGGGTTCGCCTCGAGCGGGGCGAGCTCGACCGCATCATCGACGCCGAGGAAGCGCAGAACCCGACGCACCGTGCCCAGGTTGTCGTCGCGGAAGTCGTCATAGATCAGGACAAGCATCTGCCCGGCCGGGAAGACCTCGTGGTAGCGGCGAAGCTGCTCGACATAGGCGAACCGGTCGGTGTAGCGGCGCAGGCCGTCGCCGCGCCGGGCTGCTCACGATCGAGCGCTCTGCGCAGATCCTGCTCGGACTCGACGTGGTTCTGAACCAGTTCCAGATGCAGCGAGCGCAGGAAGCCGGCCGGCTCGCGCAGGATCGCGATGATCTTCGCGTCGGGCCGGGCCGCGGCGATCAGCCCGGCGGCGACCTTCGAGCGCAGATAGGAGGGCGATGCCTCGCCGACCTTCTGGCCCTGAGCGGCGGGCGCGAACAGCGCGAGGTACTCATCGCAGCGTCTGGGGCAGCGCGGCTGCGGCGCCGGCGGCGGGCGCCGGGGGAGCTGAGGCCCCGTTGCCGCTGAAGCGCTCGCGCAGGTCCGGTGGCGAACCAGCGCGGCTCCTTGAGGTCCGGCATGAAGATCTGCGGGTGGCGCGCGGAGCATCTCGTAGAGCGCCGTCGTGCCGCTCTTGGGGTGCCCGACGACGTAGAAGTCCGGGCAACCTGCCGCTCAGCTCGGAGCTCGTCATAGCCCCAGAGCTTGACCAGGTCGCGCCCGAGGTAATCGCTCAGCGCCTTGACCTCCGGCAGGAAGCGCTGACCGCAGTTCGACCATCAGCTCCTCGTCGGCGGGCCGCGGGCGGCCGAACACCAGCCTGCGCCAGATCGCGTGGCGCAGACGCTCGCGGGCAGCCTCGGGCAGCACCGCCTTCACGCGCTGCTCGGGCGTGGCGGGCGAGAGGGTTCCCGCCCGACGGTCACCGAGCGCACCACACCGTCCATGCGCACCGAGCGCATCCGAACCGTCGGGTTGGCTTCGGTGACCGTCACCGGCGACTGCTCGTCGACCCCCAGGAAGCGCAGCACCCGGCGGACCGTCGCCTCGTTGTCGCTGCGGAAGTCGTCGTAGATCAGGGTCAGGACCTGCTCGGCTGCGCGAACGCCTCGTGGTAGCGGCGCAGCTGCTCGACGTAGGGACCCGGTCGGGGTAGAGCAGCACCTGCGGCCAGTGCGCGATCTCGCTCGGGCAGCCTTGCGCCCGGCGCGCCGGTCATCCTCCAGCGCCAGCGCCTTGCGCAGCGTCTTCGCGTGCTCGATCCGGATCTGCAGCAGCTGCAGGTGCAGCGAGCGCAGGAAGCTGGCCGGCTCGCGCAGGATCACGATGATCTTCGCCTCGGGCCGCGCCTGCGCGATCCGCCCGGCGGCGGTGTGCGACCAGATGTAGGCCGTCGATGCCTCCCCGACGATCTGCCCGGGAGCGGCCGGCTCGAACAGCGCGAGGTAGTCCTCGTAGCTTTCGGGTGCCAGCCCGGAGGCGCGGGGCGCCTGAAAGCGCGACGGCAGGTCGCTCGCGTAGAAGCGGGGCTCCTTGAAGTCCGGCATGAAGATCTGCGGGTGGCGAGCGCAGCATCTCGTAGAGCGCGGTCGTGCCGCTCTTGGGCTGCCCGACGATGAAGAAGTCGGGAACCCTGTTGTCGCGCAGATCCGTCGCTCCGTCGCCGCCTCGAGGGCCGCACGCTCCTGAATCAGCCGGCATCGCCGTACCCCCACAGCGCGATCAGGTCGCGGTCCAGATACTCGCTCGAGCGCCTCACCTCGGGCCGGTATCGCGCCGGCGCAGCTCGGCCATCAGCTGCTCGTCGGCCTCGGGCGGGTCGCTCGCCACCAGCCTGCGCTGCAGGGATCGCACGGCCCCCCGCCGGGCCCGCTCAGGTGTCAGGGCCTTCAGCGACCGCCTTCGCCGAGCGGGCCAGCGGATTGGTGCCGAGCGACAGCGAGTGGACGACCTCATCAAGTTGCTGTGAGCGCATCGCGACGGTGGGGTTCGCCTCCGTCGCAACAACCGGAACCCGTGTGTCGGCCTCGAGGAACGGAGCACGCGCCGCACCGTCCCCTCGTTGTCGGCCGCGGAAGTCGTCATAGATCAACACCAGGATCTGCTCCGGCGGGAACACCTCGTGGTAGCGGCGCAGCTGCTCGACGTAGCGGACGTGATCGGAGTAGAGCAGCACCTGCGGCCAGCAGCGAGCGCGCGTGGCAGGCTGCGCCCCTCGCGGCGCTCGCCCTCGAGCGCCAGCGCGCGGCGCAGGTCCTTCTCGTCCTCGTAGTGGGACTGGAGGTTCTGCAGGTGCAGCGAGCGCAGGAAGCTCGCGGGCTCGCGCAGGATCGCGATGATCCTCGCATCGGGCGCGCCTGTGCGATCGCCGCCGGCGGCGCTTCGCGACCACAGGTAGGAGGCCGAGGCCTCCCCGGTCCGCTGTCCGGCGCCGGCGGGCTCGAACAGCTCCAGGTACTCCTCGAGCGTCTCGGGCGCACGGTATCGGTGTGCCTGGCGCGGGAGCTCGGCCGCGAAGTAGACGGGCTCCTTGAGGTCCGGCATGAAGATCTGCGGGTGCGAGCGCAGCATCTCGTACAGCGCCGTGGTCCCGCTCTTGGAGTGCCCGACGATGAAGAAGTCGGGGGCTCTCGGAGTGTCTGCGGCTGGCGGGGAGACGGCCTCCCCACCGTCGGCGGCCCGCTCAGGCGTCGCCATCGTAGCCCCAGAGACCGACCAGATCGCGGTCCAGATACTCGCTCAGCGCGACCACCTCGCCGCGGAAGCGCGTTCGCAGCTCGGCGCTCAGACGCTCGTCCTCGGGATTGGGGCGCCCCAGCACGAGGCGCTGATGGGCGACGCTCAGAGCCTGTCGCCTCACGGCAGCCGGGGTGAGCGCCTTGACGAGCGCCTTGACACGCGCGCGACAGCGGCCCCACCCCCACCGATACGGCGTGAACGGCGTCGTCGAGCAGCTGCGAGCGCATGCGCACCGTCGGGTTCGCCTCGCGGACCCCCACGGGGAGGTCGTCTTCGAGCTCGAGGAATCGCAGTACGCGGCGCACCGTGCCGGCGTTGTCCTTGCGGAAGTCGTCATAGATCAGCACCAGCACCTGCTCCGGCGGGAAGACCTCGTGATAGCGACGAAGCTGCTCCACATAGCGCACGCGCTCGGAGTAGAGCAGCGCCTGCGGGCGAGGAGAGCGCTTCGGGATGCGCCGGCCCTCGCGGCGGTCGGCCTCGAGCTCCAGCGCCCGGCGCAGATCCTTCTCGGTCTCGATGTGGTTCTGCAACAGCTGCAGGTGCAATGAGCGCAGGAAGCTCGCCGGCTCGCGCAGGATCGCGATGATCTTCGCGTCCGGGCGAAGGGCGGCGATTCCCGAGGCCGCCTCACGCGACCAGAGATATGACGATGAGGCCTCGCCGACCAACTGGCCGGGTCCGGCCGGCTCGAACAGCTCGAGGTAATCCTCGAGCTCGGTCGGCAGCGATCCCGCGGCGCGGCGCTGAAAGCGCAGCCGCAGGTCGGTGGCGAAGTACAGCGGCTCCTTGAGCTCCGGCATGAAGATCCGCGGGTGCATGCCGAGCATCTCGTACAGCGCGGTCGTCCCGCACTTGGCGTGCCCGACGATGAAGAAGTCCGGCACCCTGGGGTCGAGGTCGGGCTCAGCTGCTCTGCTCTGCTCAGGAGAGGCGGTCATATCCCCACATCTTTAGAAGATCTCGCTGCAGATAGGCGCCAGCCGCCTCCACCTCGCCGCGGTAGCGCAGGCGAAGTTCCCCCATCAACTCCTCATCGACGGGCTCGGGATCGCCGAACACGAGTCGGCTGCGCAGCGCCATAGAACGCCCTTCGGCGAAGCCCGTCCGGGGTGACCCGCTTGATCGACTCCTTGAGCGCTCGCGAGATCGGGCCGCGCCCGACACCGACTGCCTGCATCAGCTCGTTGAGCAGCTGCGAGCGGGGGCGGACTGTCGGGTTCGCCTCGATCACCTCCAGCGGGCCGCTGTCTTCGACGCCCAGGAAACGCTGCACCGAGCGCACCGTGCGCTCGTTGTCGTTGCGGAAGTCGTCATAGATCAGCACCAGTACCTGCTCCGGTGGGAAGACCTCGTGAAAGCGGCGCAACTGCTCCACGTAGCGCAGATGCTCGGAGTACAGGAGCAGCTGCGGCCAATAGGTGTAGGAGGGCAGGCTGCGGCCTGCGCGGCGCTCGGTCTCGAGCTCGAGCGCGCGGCGCAGATCGGTCTCGGTCTCGTAGTAGACCTCAAGGAACTGCAGATGCAGCGAGCGAAGGAAGCTGGCAGGCTCGCGCAGGATCGCGATTATCTTCGCGTCGGGCTGAACCTTCGCGATCTCGCCGGCCGCCGTCTGCGACCACAGGTAATGGGGCGAGGCCTCGCCCGCCACCTGCTCCGCGCCGGCCGGCGCAAACAGCTCCATGTACTCCTCGAGCGTCGCGGCGATCCCCTGCGGCCGGGGCGGCGCGTTCTCGTACAGGTCGGTCGAGAAGTACCACGGCTCCTTGACATCCGGCATGAACACCTGCGGGTGGCGCCTGAGCATCTCGTACAGGGCCGTGGTCCCGCACTTGGGGTGCCCCACGATGAAGAAGTCGGGCATCCTCCGCTCGACGGCATCCGTGCGCGCTTGCTCCCCGGCTCGATCCTCCACCCCTCTCACCCTAGGATCTTCCCTGTTTCTTCCCGTCAGAGCAGGCGACCGCCGGCGCCGGCGGCGAGCGCCGAGGCCGAGCGGTAGTAGGCGTTCTCATCTTTGAGCGTGGCCACCGTGTTGAAGGCGACCATGCGCCCGTCGATGATCACCATCACCCGATCGCAGATGTCGAGCGTCGAGATGCGATGGGCGATCACGAACAGCGTCAGCTCCTCGCGCAGCGCCGTCAGGGACTCCTGGATCAGGCTCTCGGAGTGCGGGTCAAGGGCGCTCGTGGGCTCATCGAGGATCAGCACCTCTGGCCGGCCCACAAGGGCGCGGGCCAGGCAGATCCGCTGTTGCTGCCCGCCGGACACGGCATCGGCGCGCGGGCCGACAACGGTCTCATAGCCCTGCGGCCAGGCGACGATGTCTTCGTGGATCCGAGCAAGCCTGCCGGCCCGCTCGACCTGCTCCTCGGAGTAGTCGCGAAAGTAGCGGATGTTGTCGGCCACCGAGGCGTGCAACAGGCGTGGCTCCTGGGGCACGTAGGCCACCCGCTTGTGCCAGTCGGCGGCGCGGTAGTCCTGGGCCGCCTGGCCGTTCACGAGGTAGCGGCCGCTGTCGGGGTCACGCAGGCGCAGCAGGATCTGGATCAGCGTGGACTTGCCTGCGCCCGACGGGCCGATCACGCCGACCGACTCGCCGCCGGCGACTTCGAAGTCGATGTCCGATAGGACGCGCCGACCCTCGGTGTAGCCGAACGACACGCCCTTGAAGGCAATTGTCTCGACGCTGTCGAGGCTGTTGGCGCCGTCGCTGGCCGAGCTCTGCGAGATAGCGCTCTCGCGTGTCCTGCAGCCGCTCGATGAAGGGCAGGGCCTGGCGCAGCGACTGCCAGGAACCCTGTACCGCCTGGCCGTAGGTACCGGCACGCAGCAGCAGGATGATCACTGCTCCGAGCGATGCGACATGGCCGGCGCCTTCGGACTCGAGCAGCTCGAGGGCGCCGACGATGATCAGCAGCACCATGCTCTGGAAGATCGACGGGGTCAGCCGCCCGACAACCTGCGTCTTGTAGAACAGCTCGCGGGCCTTCTCGATCAACCGGTTGACGTCCTGCTGCTGGGCCTCGGCGACGCCGAACACATGCGTCTCCTCGGCCAGCCGGTTGGCCTGGTTGACCCCGCCGGCATACTCGAGCTGGGCCTGCGAGAGGGCACGCGCGCGCCGTCCGCCGAGATTGTTCAGGGGCCGCAGCGCGGCAAACAGCACCAGGGTCGCGCCGAGCACGATTCCCGCTGCGACCGCGTTGAGGCTGACGGCGTAGAGCAGCAGGACCGTGAAGGTGAACAGGGACGTGATCATCTGCGTGGCCTGCACGGCGCCGCTGGTCGCCTGCATGACCTGGCCGGTCATCGTCTCCTGCAGGTAGCCCTCGCGCTCCTTCGACTGGACCCCCCAGGAGGCGCGCGTGAAAGCGGCGAACAGGTCGAACCGCAGTCGCGCCTGCACGTCCGCTGCGATGCGCGAGGGCAGCAGCGACAGCGGCACCTGCATGATCAGGCGGGCGAGCGCCAGACCGAACGCGATTGCGATCAGCTCGTTGACCGGCGCGTGAAAGGTCACGAAGCCGAGGTGGGTCTGGTGGCCGCTGACCTTGCGCGAGCCGACGACAGCAAGGGCGATCTGGGAGATCAGCGCCAGAAACACGGCTTCGAGAACCGCCGAGACGATCGAGCCGATGCCCAGCCAGATGACGAGCCCCCGTCGATCCCCGATCAACAGACGCAGGCGCTGGCGAGTTGAATAGCGGCCCTTGGAATCCTTTGGCGCGACGGCCACCGCGCGGGGCATCAGACGGCCCCGGCAGGGGCGCCGACACCTGCGCCCATCACGATGCGGGACTGCTCGACGACGTTCCCGTCCCCATCCGTGTACCGGCCTGGCCCGGCCAGCCAGTAGGCGAGCACGCCGACGGCGAACCAGAAGTACGGACCGGATCCCTGGCCCGCCATGAAGGCCCCGGCGAAGCCCATGATCGTCAGCCCGGCCAGCACGGCAGCAATCGCCGCCAGGCCGATGCGGACCTCGATGTCCTTCACTTTTCTCAGGCGCGTCGCCGCCATCCACATCAGGTAGACGGTCAGCGAGACCCACAGCAGCAGACCCGGCAGCCCCACTTCGTTCATCACGAAGTTGTACTGGGTCTCCGAGCTGAAACCGTGGCCTTCCAGGGTCACCGTAGTGTGGCCACCAAAGGATGACGCGGCGCCGGACACGCCCAGCCCAAAGCCGAATGGAGCATGGGCGATGTCGTTTGGAATCTGTTTGATGCTGACTTCCTTGTAGTCGGGGGCCGTCGTCCCCACCTTTTCCGGCGCGATGCTTTCGTAGCGCGAGAAAACCGATCCCCCACCGGTCGAGGACACCGCCGCCACCACGCCGATGGCAAGCACCATGATCGCGAACATCGCCAGCAACGGGCGGACCATCTTTCGACCCGCGCTCAGCGAGAAGATCCCGAATGCGATCAGGGTGACGACGGCCCCGATCACAGCCGTCCGCGAGAGTGAGGTGGCGACCGCCAGCAGCACTCCGATGGCGAGCAGGGGTAAGACCCATTTTCGCCTGCCGAACCCGTAGGCCATCAGGGCCAGCACCCCGGGCAGGGCGATCACCCCCACAGTCCCCCCGAAGCCGATGTCCGAACCCAGTGCCAACGGCCGCACGTGGCCTTCGCCTTCCGCTTTGAAAGCGGTTCCGGAGACGCCGTTGGCGCCGTTGACACGTTCGGCGTATCCGGGTCCCCAGCTGGCGACCTGCGCCGGGGAGAGGCGCACCTGCACCGAGCTGACGATCCCGTTGGCCAGCGCGATGATCCCGAGCAGCAGGAACATCTTGCGCATGCGCTCGCGCGTGCGCACCAGGACATAGCCGAAGAAGAAGAACGGGATCCACTCGAGCTGCTGGCGAAAGCCGCCAAGGATCTTCAGCGTGCCGAGGGTGTTCGGGTTGAGCGCCTCGACGAACACCAGCGCCACGAACGCGAACACCCAGCCCGACATCGCCGGGAAGCGAATCGGCTCACGACGGCCCCCGAGCCGGGCGAGCGCTCCGATCACGACCGCGAAGACGAGGATGTTGCGCACGACGGCCGTCGAGTTTCCACCGCCGGCGAAACCTTTCAAGGGCCCGTCGAAACACCCGAGAAAGACCGCCAGGATTGTCACCGTCACCTCGAGGCGTGACTCCACCATCAGCGTCACGAGGCCCGCCACGCCGATGATCAGACCGAGCGTGAAGGCCAGGTTCGGCTTTGGTACCTCCCCGGCGATGGCCAACGCGAGCAGCGCTGCCAGCAGGACGGTGAGGCCCCGCCATGCGACGTCTTCGAGTTTCCTGCGCCTTACCGCCGGATGCACCGAGCCGGGGGCGGCCAGGTGCAGATCGGCACTGCTCATCGCCCCAGAAGGCTGAGGGGCCACCGTCCTTTGCCGGTACCCGAGGAGAAGCCGTAACGTTCGATGTCGCTCGTGCGGACGGCGTTTGCGACCACGCCCAGCACGGGGGCGCTGGGGGTGCGGTCCAACAACTGCATCAGCCTTCGCGCCGACGCCTCCCGCGTGTGATCGATGCGAGCCACGATCACGATGCCGTCGACGGCACCGAGCAGCGGCATCGTGTCGCTGACCTGCAGTGGCGGGGGAGCATCCAGCAGCACATTGTCGAAGTCCCGGCCGAGCGCGCCGAGCAGGCCGGCCATCTCGGGCCGGCCGAGCAGGGCCGGCGGGTTGGCGACCTCACCGCCGCCACGAAGCACGTTGAGAGACCCCGGGGGGGCCGCAACCGCCGTGGCGAGACCCCCACCGGTGGACCCGTTCGCGTCCGTCCTGCGCACCCGCTCCATCGCCGCGCTCGGCAGCGCCGTGCCCGAAAGCACAGCGGCGAGTCCCTGGCCGTTGCCGTTGTGCGGGCCGAGGTCCAGAAGTCGCGCCTGGGTCGGGCGCCGGAAGTCCGCCTCGACGAGCATCGTGCGCTCGCCGGCATCCCGCTGAACGAGCGCCAGGCCCGCCGCGATCGTCGACTTTCCATCGCCGGGGTCAGCGCTGAGGAAGAGAATCGATTTGGGCGCGTGGCCATGCGGGCTGCCTTCGTTGCGGACGCCGAGATGGATCGAGCTGTGCAGACGCCACAGCGGCTCGGTGAGGAGCTTGGAAGGACGGACCTGTGCCTCGCGCCGCACGATCGGCGTCCGCGACGTCGGCACCGCGGCAAGGACCGGAACGCCGAAGATCTCTTCGATGTCGCCGATCGAGCGGACCCTGCGGTTGATCTGCGCCGCGAGGTAGACCCCGAGTGAGGCCAGGACGATGCCGATCACGAAGCCGAAGATGGCGTTTTTTTTCGGCATCGGCCCAACCAGCACCGCCTTGGCGGGGCGCGCGACGCCGACCTGTTGGACACCTTTGACGGTCAGATCGGATTCGAGCTGATTGAGCTTCGTCGACAGGGCGGCCGTCTGCAGCGTGCTGGCGCTGCTGTTGCCGCCTGCGCCCTTGCCCGATTTGGACTTGGCGGCGAGCTCGGCGCGTTCGATGCGGGCGATCTGACTCTTCGTGGTCGCGATCGCCGCGCGCACCGCTCGTTCGTAGTTGGCCTGGTGGCGTTTTATGTAGGTCTGGGCGTAGGCGTTCGCAACTTCTGAAACGGCGAACGGCGTCCGGGCTTCCGCCGTCAGCTGAATGAATTCGCTCGAGGCCGGCGCCTTGGCTTTGACTTTGCCCTTGGCCGCGTCGTGATTGTGTTCGAGATGGAATTTCTTCTTGACGATTTCCCCGATCGAGGAGTTGATCAGCTGGGCCTGATTTGCGATCGACGTCGAGCTGAGTTTCGTCTTGCCGAGGGTGTTGTTGAGCAGCGCCTGGCCTTCAGCTGCCGCCCCCAGATAAATCTGCGTTTTGATCGAGTAGGTCGTCTTCGCTTTTTTGTAGTGTGCGTAGGACCCGATTCCGACCAGAATCCCGACGGCGAGAATCAGCCACTTGCGTCTCCAAATTGGAGCCAGTGCGGAGGAGGCGTGGTTGGTCTGGTTCATTTGAAGGGTCCGTGCAGGGTCCGTCCAGCGCGGGATCCCCCGCTTCGCGGCAAGCTTACGGAGCGGGCTAAGTAGACAGTAAAGAGTATCGTGCCGCCGTCTTCCCCTGGCACGTATTCGTGCAGCGATCGTCCATGGACCAGCGCACAAAATCCCTGCAATACACGGACGAATTCGAGCCGGGGCGGCGCCTTCTGGTGGTCAGCCACCCGGCTGTCCTGGAGGTCAACCAGCTGATCTATCGGGAGTTGGCGGCGAGGGGCTGGCGGGTCGAGCTCGTGGTGCCCAGGCGCTGGCGCGGCGAGTATTCGCGCCGGCCGATCATTCCCCGGGCCCTTCCGGGCCTCGAGGATGCACTTCATCCGATTCCGGTGGTGCTCAGCGGGCGTCCCCAGCGCCATCTTTACGTTGCCCGCTGCCGCTCCCTTGCGCGCAGGCTGGGAATCGAGGTCGCATTCCTCGAGGCTGAGCCGTATGCGCTTGCGGCCTCGCAGTGGCGCCGGGCGCTCTCGCCGCTCGGTATCCCGTTCGGAGTGCAGGCCTACGAGAACATCGACCGCCCTCTCCCCTCCCCCGTCCGGCGACTTCGCTCGCGCGTCCTGGAGGATGCCGCGTTTGTGGCAGCCCGGTCGCAGACGGCCGGGGATCTTGTACGCAGCTGGGGTGCGCACGGCGAGGTCGGCTTCGCCCCACCGGCGGTCCCTGGCTGGCAGGAGATGCCCGAGAAACCCCGGGGCCGACCCTTCACGATCGGCTTCGCCGGCAGGCTGATCGCGAGCAAGGGCCTTGATGACCTGCTGGCCGCCGCGCGCCTGCTCGAGGCGCCGGTCGAGCTGCTGCTGATCGGCAACGGAGAGCTGCGCGAGCAGCTTGAGGGGGCTGAGATCCCAGGCTCGCGTGTGCGGGTCCTGGACGGGCTCTCCCACGCAGAGATGCCACAGGGTTATGCGCAGCTGGACGTGTTGGCGCTCCCGTCGCACACCACCGCTACATGGAAGGAGCAGTTCGGCCGGGTGATCATCGAGGCCCTCTCCTGCGGGGTACCTGTCGTCGGGTCGGACTCCGGCGAGATCCCGTGGCTGATCGGCCTGACAGGCGGCGGAATCGTGTTTGAGGAGGGCAACGTGGCGGGACTGTCGGCGGCACTCGGGAGGCTGCGAGCCGAGCCCGGGTTGCGCAGCTCGCTGGCGGCCGCCGGGCGGGCGAACGTGGAGCGGATGTTCACCGTCCCAGCCGCCACCGATGCGCTCGAGCGTCTGCTGCTCGGCGCGCTCGAGCGCCCCTAGGCCCGCAGTCGTTCGTAGAGTTCGTGGTGCAGGCGCACCATCCGCTCCCAGGAGAACTGGAGCACGCGCTCGCGGGCAGCCTCTCCGATTCGCCCGCGTAACCCCGGATCGGCGGCCAGCTCGCTGAGGCGCCCTGCGATCGAGGCGGGATCGGCGCTGATCAGGAACCCGCTGACGCCGTCGCTGATCAGCTCGCGAACCCCGTTCACCGGTGTGGCGAGAATCGGCAGCCCTGCTGCCGCAGCCTCCAGTGCGACCAGCGGAAAGGCCTCATAGGCCGAGGGAAACACGAGCGCATCGGCCGCCGCGAGCACCAGCGGCACGTCCCTGCTGACACCCAGCCAGTGGACCGAGCCGGCCACACCGATCTGCTTCGCGAGATGCTCATATCGCTCGCGGTCGCCCGCGCCGGCGACCATCAGGTCCCACTGCGGCGCCAGCGCCAGGGCCCGGATCGAGACCTCGAGTCCCTTGCGCTCCCACTCGCTGCCGACGAAGGCGGCCGTGAGCCGGTCGCTCGGGATTCCCGTGCGCTCGCGAAGCGACGCGGCCTCCTCGAGCCGTGAGCCGGGCGCGAAGGCCTCGGTGTCGACGCCGTTGTGGATCGTCATGACCCTGTCGGCAGCTGCCGGGAAGTGTCTGCGGATCTCATCGGCCACGCCGTCGGAGACGCAGACGAAACGGGCGGTTCGCTGAATTCGGTAACAGAAGCGTTCGCTGTAGCTGTTGAGCACGGTGACCGCCCCGATGTAGAGCCGCGTCAGCCGCGTCGCGCGAGCGGGGGTGGCGATGCCCGACTGGTGGCAGTAGTGCACGGCGATCGCATCGACCTGGTTGAGGACGATCGCACCGGTTGCCTGCACGACTCCCCGCCGATGGCGGCGAAGGGCGATCGAGCCCGCGAGCAGGAACCAGGGATAGGCGAGCAGGAACGGACGGCCGGGGCCCGGAACACGGTGAAATTTCACGTCGACGCCGGGCGGCAGCTCGCAGACGCGGCCGATCACCGTAACGGGATGCCCGAGCCTGCGCAGGCCGCTGATCAGCTGCACCAATTGCCGCTCCATGCCGCCGACGGGGCCAATGTCGTGGGCGACGATCGTCACCTCGCAGGGCGGCGCAACGGGGGCGTTGGGGTGCGTGTCCGCGTCCTTCGACATGGCGAGCGCGCAGGTTACTCCACCCTCGTGGGGGCCCTCAGCGGGTCCCAACCGCTTTGGTAGGGTCGGCGCGGTGTCAGGGTATCCGGAGCAGCTCGCCTCAGCGGGCATCTCGATGGAGGAGATCGTCAGCGGCGCTCTCACAGCCGCCCGTCCCGAGCCCGGGCTGCGCTGGCTGGACATCGGCTGCGGCCGTGGTGACCTGCTTCGCCGGATTCGAGATGAGTGGAGCCCGAGCGGACTGTGGGGCATCGACCCGATCGACTGGCTGGCGGACGATCTGCGGGCAGATGTCAACTTCACGGCCGTCGCCGCGGAGCTGGCTGTGGACCTACCGCTCGTCGACCGGGTGATGATGGTCGAGGTGATCGAGCACCTCGAAGCGCCCTGGAGTGCGCTCCGTGCCGCTGCGCGCCTGCTCGCACCGGGCGGCTGGATCGTCATCAGCACCCCGAACCTGGCGCGCCTGCGCAACCGGCTGGAGCTGGCCGTGCGGGGGCAGTTGACATCGTTCAGACCCGACAACGAAGCCCACATCTCGCCGGCGCCTCCCCATGTGACCCGCCGGATCCTGACCGCAGAGGGACTACGGACCGAGGAGCCGCGCTATGCCGGCCGCGACGTGATCTCACTCACCGGCGGGCGTACCTGGCCCGAGGGCCTGCGCGAGCGCATCCCGGTCCTCACGTCGGTCTCCGTGATCACCGCCGCGCAGCGCCCCGCCGCCTAGACGCGTCGGCCCGCGAGCAGGCTCTCAAGTCGATCGAACAACCGGGCCCGCATCGCCGCATCTGTGAACTCCGCCGCATAGCGTCCCTGGCCCGCCTCGCCGAGGGCCCGGCGCAGGAGAGGCGAGGCGATCAGGGGTTCGAGGGCATCCGCCAATGCGGCCGGTTCGCCCGACCGGGCCAGAATGCCGGTGATCCCGTTCTCGATGAACTCGGCGGGACCGCCCGATGCGACCGCAACGACGGCGACCCCCCGGGCCATCCCCTCGAGTAGGACGATTCCGAAGGGCTCGGGATCCGAGGCGTTCACAAGGATGTCCATCCGCTCGATCTCGGGGCCCGCGTCGAGCACCTGCCCGGTCAGCTCGACGGACCCCGCGAGGCCGAGCTCGGCGATGAGAGCGGGAAGCGAGGCCGCGTACTCGGGCGAGAGCCCATGCGCATCGCCACCGACGATCAGCGTTTGGATCTCGTGCCCGCGCTCGCGTAGAAGCTGCTGAGCGCGGAGCAGCCGGTCCTGCCCCTTCCACTGCTGCAGGCGCCCAACGAGACCGACCACGGGCGGCCCGTCCCGGCGGGGGCGCTCGCGCCCGGCGGGCCAGTCCGGCGGAGCTGCCGTGCCGGGGGCAACGACAAACGTCTCGCGGCGGGGACGCAGTCGTTCCTGTGCCCGAGCAGCGGCGTGAGATGAACATCCGACGGCCATCGCCGGCAGCGCCGTCGCGCAGCGGTCCAACCAGTGACCGGCGGTGATTTCATGCTGCCACCAGATGACGCGATCGGACATACCCGCGAGCACGGCGGCCGGAGCGCAGTAGAGCTGGGTCTTGGGCATCCAGTTGACGATCAGCTCGGGACGCCGGCCTCGCAGCAGGCGGGCGATGGCCAGCACGCATCGAAGCATCCGCCAGGGTTGGCGGAGCCTGCCGGCCTCGATCAACTCGACGTTGAATCCCGCGGCCCGCAGCTCGCGCGGCCAGTCGCCATCCTCGAGAAACAGCAGCTCGAGTTCGTGGCCCCTTTCACCGGCTCCGTCGAGCCAGGTCTGCAGCATCACCTCCGCACCTCCCAGCCGCTCGCCCCAGGGGACGGTTATGAGTATGCGCACAGCCGGCGACTATAGTTCGCCGCGTTGATTCCTACCGTCATTCCGACGGCGCCCAGATGCAGCTGATCGCCGAGCTCGGGACGCTTATGGGTCAGGGTGCGAGGCGATTCTGCGATGTCGGCGGCGGGGCAAATCCGATCGTCTCGACCAGGAAGATCGACCAGCTGGAGCTGGAATACGTTCTGCTCGACAGCTCCTCAGAGGAGCTCGAGAAGGCGCCTGGTAGCTATCAGACCTACCAGGCCAGCATCCTCGATCCTGGCGCAATATCGAAGCTACTTCAGAGCGGCGGCCACTTCGATGTGGTTGCGAGCCGGTGGACCGCCGAGCACATGCCGGACGGACGGGCATTCCACGAGCAGGTCCACGCGATGCTCAAGCCCGGCGGGGTCGCGGTGCACCTTTTCCCGACCCTCTACTCCCTGCCGTTCGTCGTCAATCGTCTGCTCCCCGACGCCGCCTCCTCGCGACTGCTCTCGGGCAGCGGCGGGGGAGGACGTGCAAGCGAGGGACAGCATCCGAAGTTCCCCTCCTACTACTCATGGTGTCGGGGACCAAGCCGCCGACAGCTGGCTCGTCTTGCCAGCGTCGGGTTCAAAGTCGAGAGCTACACCGGCTTCTACGGGCACGGCTATTACCGACGGCTGAGGCCGTTGGACGCGCTGCACCGCCGGGCGAGCCGATACCTGCTGGCCCACCCGGTCGCGGACCTGACGAGCTTCGCCCTCCTCGTCCTGCGGCGAGATCAGTGAACGCCCCTATCGCCCCGGGCATAAAAGTCACACTCGCTCACGACTACCTGCTTGTGATGAGGGGAGCGGAGCGCAGCTTCGCGGCCATGACCGAGGCATATCCCGAGGCGCCGATCTTCACCCTTCTCTATGACGAGCGTGGCACCGAAGGACGTTTCGCCGGGCACCAGGTCACGACCTCCCCGCTGCAGCGCCTCGGCGTCTCCCAGGACGGTTTCAGGCGGCTGCTGCCTCTGTATCCGTGGGCCGTCGGCCGACTTGCCCCCGAGCGCTGCGACGTCGTCCTCTCGAGCAGCAGCGCCTTCGCCCACGGCTTGCGGGTTCCGCCCGGTGCGGCCCACGTCTGCTACTGCTACACCCCATTTCGCTACGCCTGGTATGAGCAGCAGCGAGCGCTGGCCGAGCTGCCCGCGCCCCTGCGGCCGCTGCTGTCGGCCGAGCTGGCCTGGATCCGCCGTTGGGACCTCGCGGCCAGTTCCAGGGTCGATGACTACATCGCGATCTCCGCCCTCAGCCAGGAGCGAATTCGTCGCTACTACGGGCGCGAGTCGACTGTGATCCATCCGCCCGTCGAGACCGAGCGCTTCAGCCCCGGCGCGCCCGGCGACTGGCTGCTGGTGGTCTCCGAGCTGGTCGCCCACAAGCGCCTGCGCGTCGCGCTCGAGGCGGCCCGGCGCGCGGGCGCGCCGATCCGGGTGGTCGGCTCGGGCCCCGACCATGACGCCCTGCGTGAGGCCTACCCCGAGGCGGAGTTCCTTGGCCGGGCCGAGGACGAGCAGATCGCCGAGCTCTACGCCGGCGCCCGCGCCGTGGTCGTGCCGAGCATGGAGGAGTTCGGGATCGTCGCCGTCGAGGCACAGGCCGCGGGGCGCCCGGTTGTGGCGGCAGCAGCCGGCGGGGCGCTCGAGACGGTGATCGACGGGCGCACCGGACGCCTGGCCAGGCTCGACGACATCGACGATTTCGCCGAGGCGATCCGCTCGATCGACAAGCTCGGCCTGGACCCGGCGGACGCCGTCGAGAATGCTCAGCGATTCTCGGTCGCGACGTTCAAGAGCCGCCTGGCAGAGCACGTCGGGCGAGCCCTCGAACGGGGACCTAGGAGCGCTTTGAAACCTTCACGATCTGGTGGTAGCTGAGGAAGCCGAGCCCGAGCCTCAGCAGGACATCGTCGGCGGCTCCCAGTGCCCGGGCGGCACCAGGGCGGCTGTAGCGCAGAACGTTGCGGTCGAAGATACGCAGGAAGCGCATCTCTCCGACGCTCAGCGCGACCGAGCCGAAGGCTTCGCGGAGAACCCGCAGGTCGCCCCGGTCGATCGGCCGCTCGTCGTCCGAGCCGTAGCTGGCGACACCGCCGCGTCCGGCCATCGCTGCGAGCGATGTTCAGCAGCGGGTTGAGTCCCATCGTCTCCAGAAACGCTCCCCTCCCGTTCGGCTTCAGAACGTCGTTGAGGATCGGGGCGATCGTCGGGAGATCGACGTGATGAAGGGCATAGCGCCCGACGACGACATCGAAGGAATCGGCCGGGAAGGTGTCCGGGCCGAGTTCGCCGGCGATGAACTCGATCGAATGCCCGCACCGCTCGGCGAGTTCGCCGGCACGGGCAACCGAGGCGGGGCTGATGTCGATCGCGGTGACACTGCGCCGCCGCGTTGCGCGAGAAACGAGGCGGTCAGACCGGCGCCGCAGGCGAAGTCGAGCACTCGCATTCCCTCCAGCGGCTCGGCGGCGTCCAGCATCGCCCGGGTGTTCGGCTCGGGCCCGCGGGAGTAGCGAGCGAAGGTGCGCTCGAGCTCGGGGACGTGCTCATCCCAGAACTCCCGCTCGCGGTCGCCGACGTCGCCCGTGCTCACCGCACAGCCTCGAGCCAATCGGTTCCGCCGCGGCTGATCGCCGCGTGGATGCGCTCCGAGTGCGCCAGATATCGCGCCTGCGTGCGGCGCTCCCAGACCCGCCGGCGGCGCATGTTGATCCTCATCGTCAACGGTCGCAGCAGGCCCCCGGCGCGAATCGGCCGGGGCGCCTGGTCGAGGTAGGCCCGGCTCAGCTCGCCCGGGCGGAATCCGGCCCCATGGTGGTAGATCACGTCGCCGTAGATGCCGAAGAACAGGGGATCGAGCTCGACGCCGTTGGAGCGCAGCACCTGCACCCACGGGGTCTCGCTCAGCTCAAGCGCCCGCAGCAGGTTGCCGCCCACATCGGTCACGAGCTTGCCGCGATGCCCGGGCCAGGTGTAGCCGCCCGACCAGTCGCCTCGCAGGCGCTGCCACGTCCCGACACTGGTCACGCAGAAGCACGGGTGGGGCTGTGGGTCGTCGACGTTCTCGGCCCGGCGCACCGCGACCAACGGCGCCGTCTTCAGACTCCGCTCGATCAGGGGCATCGGGTCGGCGATCGGGAACGCATCGCCGTCGAGGAACATCAGCAGGTCCTCATCCGGTGCGACATGGGCGATCTCCATCGCCAGATGGTTCAGCTTGCCGGGATGGCGACCGCGCTGCTCGATCACATGATCGAAATGCTCGCCGTAGGAGGGATCGATGCGCTCGAGCGAGGTCCAGGTGGTGTACGGGACGGCAAGGTGTGCTCGCGCAGGTGAGACGTCTGGATCTCGATCCAGCGCGGCGAGGCGAAGTGGACTGTCACCACGTGCAGCATCAGATGAACTCCGACAGCCACTCATCGCCACCGGCGGCGATCCGTTCATAGACCAGCTCGGACTGCTCGACGTGGTGGCGTTCCATACCGCGTTCCCAGCTGACCCAGCGGCGGCGGTTGATCAGCCGGTTGAGCGGCCCCGCCCCGGGAATGTGGACCCGCTCCGGTCCGTTGTCGCTGTGGGCGCCGCTCAGTTCGCCGGTTCGGAAGCCCGCACCGTGGTGGTAGACGACGTCGCCGTAGACGGCGAAATGAAGCGGATCGAGATCGATGCGGTTGGAGCGCAGCACCTGCACCCAGGGAGTCCCGCCGAGCTCCATCGCCCGCAGCAGGCTGCCGCCGACATCGGTCACCCGAACACCCCGCGCCCCCGGCCAGGTCGGTCCGCCCGACCAGTCCCCGCGTAGCTCACGCCAGGCGCCCACGGTGGTCACGCAGAAGCAGGGATGCGGCTGTGGCTGGTCGACGTTCTCGGCCCGGCGAACCGCCAGGAGCGGTGCCTCTGCGAGGCTCCGCTCGATCAGCGGCATCGGGTCGGCGATCGGGAAGGCGTCACCGTCGAGGAACATCAGCAGGTCCTCATCCGGTGACACATGGGCGATCTCCATCGCCAGATGGTTCAGCTTGCCGGGATGCTGCCCGCGCTGCTCGAAGACGTGATCGAAATGCTCCCCGTAGGAGGCGTCGATCCCCTCAAGCGAGGTCCAGGTCGTGTAGGGGACGGAGAGATGACGGGCCAGATAGGAGCGCCTGGATCTCGATCCAGCGCGGCGAGGCGAAGTGAACTGTGACGACGTGGAGCATTAGACTTGCCGGTCTCGATCGATCGCCCGGGGCCGCAGGATACACAAGGCCGGACGGCCCGTCGGCGGCGCCGCACGAGGCTCCGCGGAGTCGGTTGAGTGCCCCTGTGGTGACTGCTAGCTTGCTGGTCGTGGCTGTTCTCCTGCGAGCCGGGGTGACCCTGTGAGGACTCGGCGCCAGCCGGGATCGCCGCGCCATGCTCTGGCGCCGCCCGCCCGGGCTGCTGTTCGCGACCGGCCTGACGGCGCTGCTGCTGACCGGAGGCGTGAGCGCCTGCGGCACCTCTTCCAAGACCAGCGGTGGCTCGGGCGAACAGAGCGCCTCGGAGATCGAACGCGACGAACGCAACGAAGAAGCGTCGGCGCTGAAGAACGAAGAATCCGTCGAAACGGCAAAAGAGCGCGAACTGCTGTCGGTGCTCGAAGCGAAGAAGCGCGAAGAAGCCGCGGAAGCCAACGCCCACCAGACGGAAGCCGCGGCCAGCAGGCGCGCCAAGAAACGCGAAAAAGCGGCCGAAGTGGCTGCCAAACGACGTGAAGAAGCAGCGAACAAGATCGCCTCCACGCATCAGACGAGCACCAAATCGAGCACCACGCCGTCGGCACCCGCGAAAAAGAAGGCGCCCGCCAAAAAAACTCCCAAGGAATCGATCAGCGCGCCGCCGACCGTCGGCGTGCCAAGTGGTTCTGAATAGGGTCGGCGCAGCTCGCTAGAGCCCGCGCCGTCCGAGCACGTGGGGCACGGTGCGCAGCAGAATCTTGATGTCGGTCCACGGGGACCAGTTGGCGACGTAGAGGTAGTCGATCGCGACCATCTCGCGCAGCGGCACACGGGCCGGGCCGAGGATCTGCCAGGGGCCGGTCATTCCCGGCATCAGCTCGAGGCGGCGGCGGTGCCAGCCCTCGATCCGCTGATCCTCCTCGAGCACCAGGGGACGCGGCCCGACGAGGCTCATCTCGCCACGGACGATGTTCAGCAGCTGGGGAAGCTCGTCGAGGGCACTGCGTCGCAGCAGTCGCCCGACACGGGTGATGCGAGGGTCCTCGGCGATCTTGAACAGCCCGTCCATCGCCTCGTTGCGGTGACGGAGCGAGTCCTTCATCGACTCGGCCTCGGGGACCATGGTGCGGAACTTGAGCATGTCGAAGCGTTTGCCGTGGCGACCGACGCGCTGCTGGCGGAAGAACACGGGGCCGCGGCTGTCGAGCTTGATCGCGATCGCGATCGCGATCATCAGCGGCGAGACTGCGAGGATCCCGAGCGAGGCGCCGATGCGGTCGAACCAGCGCTTGAAGAGCGCCGATGAGCGGGTCAGGTCGAAGCGGCGCACCCCCATCACGGTCACCCCGTGCAGGTCGTCGAACTCGACCGAGGACCCGACCACCTCGAGCAGCCGGGGAACGACGCTGACGCGCACGCCGACGGCCTTCAGCGTGCGGACCAGATTGAGCATCTCGCCGGCGTCGGCGCTGCGCGGAGCGATGATCGCGCGATGCACGTCAAGCGTCTGAGCGAGGTCGCGGATCTCAGCCAGGCGGGGCTCTGAGAAGGAGTCGGTCGACCAGGGCGCCACCTTGTCGAGATCCAGGTGCGCCACGACCGTGGCCTTGACGCCTCCGTTGCATGCCAGCTTCGAGCGGATCGTCGCAGCAGACATCTCATCGCCGATGAACAGACAGCGCTCCGTCGGCGCGATCGCCAGGGCGATCGCGCGGGAGACGGAGCGGCAGAGGATCAGCAGAGCCGCGAGGCTCAGCCAGAGGATCAGCGCGGACTGGCGGCCGAGCTCCCCGGAAACGACCAGGCCACCGGCGAGCCAGGCCACGACCGTACAGAGCGTCGCCAGCTGAAACAGCTTCGGCGCCTCATCGAGAGTGGTCTTTCGCAGCAGCGTCTCGTCACGGTCGTAGAGACCGGTGATCTTCGCCGCCACCAGCAGGATCGGGATCTCGGCCAGCGCACCCCAGGTCAGGCCGAGCGGCCGGCGGGAGACCTCGAAGGTGATCAGGAAGGCTCCGACCAGGGCGATGATGTCGCCGATCGCCAGCATTCGGCGGAAGAGCGCATCCCTTCGCATCGAGGCGGCGGGACCTCGCACCTCGGAGATGCCGGGGATCAGAACCCGCTTGCGCGTCCCCTTTCCGAGGAAGCCCTTAGGCGCGGGCAGCGGTGCGGCGACCCACGGAACACCAGCGTCCGACCTACTCCCTGTTTCGACACTCATCGCGTCTCCCCGCCTCCTTGCATTTCCTATTCGGCCCCCGCGAATAGTGGCCCAACAAACCCCAACAGATGTCGAGATTCAGTGATCGCTGCTCAGGTTCGGCACTATAAACACCAGCCAAACCTAAAGCAAGGGGTCCGCTCCGGCCCCAAGGTCGTGATGTCGTTGCTACTCGAGGTCCGGCCTCGGGGTGACGTCCGTCGGGGTAGATTGGAACTCCGGTGCCCCTGAGGCCCAGGGGCGGTTTGTGAGGGCCCATGCCGCGGACCCGAACGCGACGATCCCGCAGAGGATCCAGCCCAGCGCCTCGGTGCCGACACCCACGTACTTCAGACCCGACGCCGCGACAACAAAGGTGATCACGGGCCGCACATACCGGTCCGGCGCACTTGACGAGATGAGCGATCCGAGCAGCACCGCCGGAACGCTGCCAAGAATCAGCGACGTGGTGATCCCGATCTCTACGTGACCAAAGGCCAATGCACCAAGCGCCGCCGCCATCGTCAGCGGCACCGCCTGCGTGAGGTCCGTCCCGACCAGCTGGTTGGCGCCCAACATCGGGTAGAGGAAGAGCAGCAGGATGATCATCAGCGATCCCGATCCGACCGAGGTCATCCCGACGATGACCCCGCCGATCATCCCAATCGCGACCGTCCGGGCGCGCTTCACCTTGATGTCGTGAACGACTCCCAGACGTTCCTCCCCGTCGCGGCGATCAAGGATGTAGCGGAGCACCATCGCGGCGGCACCAAGCAGAAGGGCGCACCCCAGGATGAGCTCGATTTTCGTCTGTGCCGCCTTCGCGTCTCCCATGAGATGCAGCAGGTAGGCCCCGAGGAACGCCATTGGCACCGACCCGAGCACCATCCACCCCACAAGCTCCTTGTTGACGGTCCCTTTGCGCAGATGCACGGCCGCACCGAACGGGCGCATGACGACGGCCGCAACGAGATCGCTCGAGATCGCTGCGGAGGGGGTCACGCCGAACAACAGGATCAGCATCGGCGTCATGAGAGCGCCGCCGCCGGCTCCCGTCATACCGACCAGGAAGCCGATGATCGCGCTGCCCAGGACTATATAGGGGTCGATGTGTATTGGTCTCTCCAGCCCCTCGACGCCCCGCATGAGCAGCGCGTCCCCTCGATTCGACGAACCAGAATAGGGCGCCCTGGCACCAGTGAGCCGTCCTGAGTTCCACGGAGACGGGTTTAGTTGGTTCCCAACATTGATTTGATGGGTGGGGTTGGCCTGTCTTTCAGAGCGTAGAGCTCCTCGAGTTCTCGGGGTGGCCGGTCGCCGAGTGCTTCGTGGAGTCGCTCGTTGTTGAACCAGGCGACGTACTCGACGACGGCCAGCTCGAGCTGTGAGCGAGTGGGCCAGGAGCGGTCTGCGATGAGCTCGGTCTTGAAGCTGTCGACGAAGCTCTCAGCGACCGCGTTGTCATAGGCATCGCCGACCGTGCCGATCGACCCGAGAACGTTGTGATCGTCGAGTGTCTGCGTGTAGTCGATCGAGGTGTATTGACTCCCCGCATCGGAGTGATGAACCAGCTCGACATCGGCGCCCGGTGCCCGCTGATGCAGAGCCATCCGCAGGGCGTCCAGGACGAGCGTGGTTCGCATGTGCGCCGCGAACTGCCAGCCCACGATCCTCCGGCTGTAAGCGTCGATCACGAAGCTGAAGAACACCAGCCCCTCCCAGCAACGCAGATAGGTGAAGTCCGCAAACCACAGCTGATCAGGCCCGGCGGCCTCGAACTCGCGCTCCACGAGATCCGGCGAACGCCTGGCGAGCGGATCGGCCTTCGTGGTCCGCCAGGGCTTGCCGCGGCGCTTCGCGCCCTGAATCCCGTGCAGACGCATCAGCCGGGCGACACGGTCACGCCCGACGCTCTCACCGGCCCTCAGCAGCGCCTTCCACATCCTG
Source organism: uncultured Solirubrobacteraceae bacterium (assembly GCA_963744035.1). Taxonomy (GTDB): domain Bacteria; phylum Actinomycetota; class Thermoleophilia; order Solirubrobacterales; family Solirubrobacteraceae; genus Palsa-744. Next base: position 604,288 of record CAVURZ010000005.1, read on the forward strand.
CGTGATCCGTAGGCCAGATAGTTGGCCTCGTGGACCTCACGGATCCGGGCGAGCAGCCGCTCATCCTCGACGCGACGCGCTGAACGCCGGCCTGTCGCGCGCTCGTAATAGGCGGACGCCGACACGCCCAGAGTCCGGCAGATCGGCTCGACCCCGAAGCGCTCGCGGTGCTCCGCGATAAACATGCTCACTTCGGACGGTGTGGATCGAGCTCGCCCGCGAAAAACACGCTCGCGGCCTTCAGGATTTCATTGGCTCTGCGCAGCTCATTGTTCTCGCGGCGCAGCTTCTTGATCTCCTCGCGCTCCTCGCTGCTCAACAGATCCTTGCGCCGGCCCTCATCCGCTTCGACCTGCCGCACGTATTTCCGCAGCGTCTCTGGGGCGATCCCCAGATCACGCCCAACATGCGCAATCGGCCGGCCAGACTCGAACACCAGCCGCGTCGCACGCTCCAGCAACTCCTCCGGGTACTTCCTCGCTCTCGCCATTCTCAGAGACTCCTCCTCCCGCCGACAACCAGCGATCGAAGTCTCCGTCAAACCCAGGATGGCTCACCAGACGCAGATCGGGCGGCCATAGGGGCCGCCCGATCCGTCCATCCTTATCGCTACGCGCAGACCGTCCCCGGCCATCCCTGGGGAGGACGGTCTGCGACGCCTACCCTCCATGGCGGGCGTCAGGGCATCCGATGCCTCAGCCTGTGATCAGTTCCAGACCTTTCTGGGACTCAGGCGCGAGGCCTTTCGGAAGCGGCGCGTAATCGTGGCCCTTGATTTCCTTGCCGCCACCTTTGCTGCTGAGAATGTAGTTCTCGTAGTCGATGACGGTCTGCGCCTCAGTTGCGGTACCACCGGTGAAGGCCTCGTAGTTCGTCAGAACGAGGTCATAGGTGAGACCACACAGAGCGTAGGTTTTCGATTCGGTTTTCGCCGTCACTTCGTTCCACGGGTCCGTGACACTCGGCGGCGGGAAGGTGCCTTTTTTGTTCGTGAATTCAGTGTCCTTGCAGTTGGCTTCACTCGCGGCCGGCGTGTCCTTGTCCTTGGACGGGTCGACGTACTTACGGGTGATTTTGATGCCTTTGGACGTCGTTTTTTCCTTTTTGCTGCTTTCCAGCACGACCCAGAAGCGTGACGCGCTCTGGCCGGTGAAGCCACCATTGGCGGCGTTGCGGGCGTCCGCGAGGTTCGCGTAGCCAATCGAGCCGGGTTTCGCGGCGACTTCTTTCAGCAGGCCCGGACCGCTTTCTTCCGCGGCGTGCGTGACTTTGGCAGCCGAAGGCCATGTCGTGCTGAGCGAGCCTTCCGCCAGTTCCGCCCAGGTGTGTTCTTTGGTGTCTTCAGAAGCCATGGCCGCGCTGTTCGTGAGGTCCAGGAACTTCTTGAAGATGTGCGTCGTGCCCGAGCCGTCCTTGCGGACGACCGGGAGAATCGCCGTGTTGCAGCCTTCACCCGTGAGGACGTTGTCGGCACCTTCGACGGCACCGAGTTCGGTCCAGTTCGTGATCAACGTGAAGACCTGGAACAACTCGGAGATCGCAGCGCTGAACCCGGGCGTGAAACTCCCGAGCACGGCGATCACGGTCGTCCACCGCTCGGACTCCTCGGGCACGACGGCCGGCTTCACCAGCTTCCTCGCGGCGGTCGACCCTGAATTCGCCAGCAAGGTCGGCGAAGGCAAGGAAGTCCCCTGGCCCACCGGCACAGGTGCGAAGGGCAACTCCGGCGTCGCCGGTGCGGTGAAGCAGACGGTTGGCGCCGTCGGCTATGTCGAGCAGGCGTACGCCCTGCAGAACAACTTCACCTACGCCGCGATCAAGAACAAGGCCGGCGTGTACGTGCTGCCGAGCCTGACCTCGACGACGGCGGCGGCACAGAACGTGAAGATCCCCGCAACGCTGGGCATCAAGATCAGCAACCCGCCCGGCGCTGGCTCCTACCCGATCACCTCGCAGACGTTCATCGTCGTGAACAAGGACCTCTGCAAGGCCGGGACGCCGGGAGGCGAAGAAGCAGCCAAGAACGTGAAGAAGTTCATCGAATACGGTCTCGGCGAAGGTCAGAAAATCCTCGGACAGGCCGACTACGCGGCGCTTCCCTCACCGGTGCTCGCGAAGTCGAAGGCCGCGGTTGCGGGCCTTCTGTGCAACGGCACGCCGATCTCCTGAGGACATGACAACGCCTCCACGGATCAGGTAGACAGGGACCCGTGGAGGCAGCATCTGCATCCGGCGGCGACCGCGCACTGCTCGCGCGGTCGCCGCTGGCACGTCTTCCGGACCGTGTTCTGAAGTACGGACTGACGGTCCTCGCAGCACTGATCCTGGTGCTGATCGTCTTCTTCTTCTTCGAACTGGTCGGCGAAGCGCGTCCAGCCTTTGAAAAGGAAGGCATCCTAGGGTTCGTCTTCCACAACAACTGGAATCCCAGCGCCGAAGACTATGGGGCCTGGCCGCTCGTGGTTGGAACGCTGATCACGTCGGCTTTGGCCCTGATCATCGGTGTTCCGGTGGCGGTGGCAACCGCCGTCTACGCCACCGAGCTCTGCCCGCGGCACCTGCGCGCGCCGCTTGGCATCCTCGTAGAGCTTCTCGCGGCGGTTCCTTCAGTCGTCTACGGGCTCTGGGGCATCTTCTTCCTCGCGCCAAAGCTGCAGCCGGCCGAGCAGTGGGTCGCGGACAAGCTGTCATTCGTCCCCTTCATCGGAGGCGGGCTGGTGACGATCCCCAACTACTTCGTCGCCGGACTGGTGCTCGCGATCATGATCCTGCCGATCGTCAGCGCCATCAGCCGCGAGGTCATGGCCACCGTTCCGGCTGACCACAAGGAGGCCGCGCTCGGCCTCGGAGCGACCCGTTGGGAGATGATCCGCCTGGCTGTCCTCCCCTACTGTCGCTCGGGCATCGTCGGTGGAGCCATGCTCGGCCTCGGGCGCGCGATCGGCGAGACGATTGCCGTGACGATCCTGATCGGAGACGCGCCCAAACTCGGCCACCAGCTGTTCGGACAGGGCTACACCCTCGCCGCGGTGATCGCCAATGAGTTCGGCGAGGCACAGGGCCTGCATCGCTCGGCCCTGTTTGCCGCCGCGCTGCTGCTGTTCGTGCTGACCCTGTTCGTCAACGGCTTCGCCCGGGTGCTCGTGGTCCGCGCGGCCCGCAGGACAGGGCGGAGCAGCCCTGCCGCGAGCACCGGGGGCAACTCGATAGTCGCCGGAGCGACGGCCGGAGCATGAGCGCACAGGCATCGACGGCCGACCTGTCCGCTCGCTTCGGCGTCACGCCCGGGCGTCGGCGCAAGGACAAATTCGCCCGCGCGGTGGTCCTCGCGGCGACCATCCTCGCGCTGATCCCGCTTGTGCTGATCATCTACTACCTGCTCAAAAAGGGGCTCGGCGCCTGGAGTTCGACCTTCTTCACGACCGACCCCACCGGAAACACCTTCTTCAAAAACTCAGACATCGGCGGCATCAAGAGCGCGATCCTCGGAACAATCGAGATGGTCGCCCTCGCCTCCCTGATCGCGATCCCGATCGGTGTCGGAGTGGCACTATGGCTGGTTGAGTACGGCAAGGACAGCTGGTTCGCCAGGGTCGTGCGCTTCTTCGTGGACGTCCTGACCGGTGTCCCCTCGATCGTCTTTGGACTGTTCATCTACATCGTCCTGATAATCGGGACCGGAAGCTCGTTCGCGGGCTACAAGGGATCGCTGGCGCTGTCGCTGCTGATGCTGCCGGTGGTGATCCGCTCGGCCGAGGTGATCCTGATCCTCGTTCCGGCAGGGTTGCGCGAATCGGCACTGGCGCTCGGCTCGCCCCGGTGGAAGATGATCATGAAAATCGTGCTCCCGACCGCGCTGCCGGGAATGGTGACCGGAATTCTGCTCGCCGTGGCCCGTGCCGCGGGCGAGACGGCGCCCCTGCTGTTCACTGCCGGCTCACCGAAAACCACGAACTACAACCTCAGCGGCTTCATGAACTCGCTACCTGTGCAAATCTACAACGACGTCAACTCGCCGACCACGGCAGTCGTCAACCGGGCCTGGGGCGCAGCTCTCACGCTCGTGACAATGATCCTGATCCTCAATCTGATCGCCCGACTGATCTCGCGAAGGAGTCGCCTTGCATGACACCCTCCCGACGGACCGCAGAGGTGGCTGACATGGACCCCGAGCAGAGCTCTGAGACCGAGAGCTCGCCTGCCGCGGCGGCACAGAGCGGCCCCGAGGGCGCCCCCGAGCGCCAGCGGATGACGAGCGAGCGCCCGGCCGGGGGGCCTGGTCCGAACACCATCTCAAAGGCCGGATTCGGCGTCAAACTCGAAGGCCTGAAGGCCTTCTACGGCGACGCCGAACAGGTAAAGGGCGTCGACATCGAGTTCAAGGCCAACGAGGTCACCGCGATCATCGGGCCATCCGGCTGCGGGAAGTCGACGATGGTCCGCTGCATCAACCGCATGCACGAGGAGATTCCCGGCGCCCGCGCCGAGGGCAGGGTGATGCTCGAGGGGATGAACCTCTACGACCCTTCGGTCGACGTCGTCGCCGTGCGCCGTGCGATCGGAATGGTCTTCCAGAAGCCGAACCCGTTCCCCACCATGTCGATTTATGACAACGTCGCCGCCGGCCTGCGCCTGTCCGGCAAGCGGGGCCGCGACCTCGACTCGAAGGTCGAGTCGGCACTGCGCGGCGCGGGACTGTGGAGCGAGGTCTCCGACCGCCTCACAGAGGCCGGCGCCGGTCTCTCGGGCGGACAGCAGCAGCGGCTGTGCATCGCGCGCTCGCTGGCCGTCGATCCGGAGGTGATCCTGATGGATGAGCCCTGCTCGGCGCTCGATCCCGTGGCGACACTGAAAATCGAGGAGCTCATCGAGGAGCTAAAGCAGCGCGTGACGATCGTGATCGTGACGCACAACATGCAGCAGGCCGCCCGTGTCGCCGACCGTACGGCGTTCATGCTCGACGGCCAGATGGTCGAGGTCGGCCCGACGCAGGAGATCTTCACCAAACCAAGCGACTCCCGGACCGAGGAATATGTCACCGGAAAGTTCGGCTAGCGACGGCGGCCCGATGGCCTCGGGTCAACCATCGCTCGCCTTCGACCGGCTCGACGCCGCGCCGGCCCCCGAGGGAGGCCAGGGTCGATCGCACTTCCAGGAGCAGCTGCGCGAGCTCGAGCACCACGCGCTCGGCGGCCTCGACCTGATCGTTGAGCAGCTGGACAGAGTCCTCGAGGCGCTTCAGCACCAGGACGTCGAGCTGGCTCAGATGGTGATCGCCGACGACGACCGTGTCGACGGGCGCTACCTCGAGGTCCACCAGGGGATCCTCTCGCTGCTCGCCCTCCAGGCCCCTGTGGCGGGCGACCTGCGGCTGGTCGCGGCGCTGTTGCACCTGATCAAGCACATCGAGCGCATGGGCGATCAGTGCGTGAACATCGCAAAGATGATCCCGCTGTCCGGCTACGAGCCGCCCGTACATGGGGAAATGCTCGACGCGCTGGCCAAGATGGGCGCCTTCGCCCGCTCGGAGGTCGTCCAGTGCAAGGCCGCATTCGCGGGCCGCGACGTCGCCCTGGCGGAGGACCTGGTCCGCCAGGACCGCGAAATCAACCGCCTGAACAGGGACATCTTCCGGCTGGCAATCGAGATCGGGGATGATCCCGACACCCGCGAGTGGGCGATGCACATGACCCTCGTGGCCCGTGCCCTCGAGCGGATCGGCGACAACGCCGTCGACGTCGGCGAGCAGGTGGCCTTCGTCGTGACCGGACTGTTCCGGGAGTTCTCGGACTCCTCGCGCCCGCTCGGCGCCTCGCAGTAGCGGCCTGCCCGGCACGGCTCGAGCAGCCCGCTGAAGCGCCGAATGGGCGCCTGTGAACATCGTGTTACATCGACTTGCGGAACTCGTCCGGGCCCGATTCATCCCTTACACTCCCGCTCAATGACGGTAAGCGATCGCGCCGAGGCTCACGGGGGGCCATCAGCAGCCTCCGAAGCCGCGCCCTCCTCCTCCGGATCACTTCGGATCGCCGTCCTGGACCGCGACAGTGGCTTCATCCAGGTCCTCAGCAAGCGCCTCGACCGGCTCGGCTGGGAGCACCGCGTGCTCGCGAGCCCCGTCCCGCCCGACGCGGTCGTCTCAATGCGCCTCAGCGCCCTGGTGGTCGACCTCGCCGTCCTCGGCCCCCAGGCCTGGACCTGGCTCGAGCGGCTCTGCGAGGCACTGCCCGACCTCGGGATCGTGGTCTGCACCGGGCCTTCGACCGTCGCGCAGCGGGTCCGCGGGCTCCGCATCGGCGCGGACGACTGGATCACCAAGCCCTGCCACCCCGAGGAGGTGATCGCCCGCGTCCAGAGCGTCGTGCGCCGACGCCGGCGCACCAGCGGCCGCGCGGAGGTCGCACCGGTCGTCGCGGGCGAGGTCGAGATCCGCTCCGATCACTTCCAGGCCTTCGTGGGAGAGCAGAGCATCGACCTGACCCGCCGCGAGTTCGAGCTGATCGAGCTGCTCGCAGGCGCCGAGGGGCGGGTCCTCGAGCGCGAGGAGATCTACTCCCGGCTTTGGGGATACACCATGGTCCGTGGAGACCGCTCGGTGGACGTGTTCGTGCGAAAGCTCCGCCAGAAGCTCGAGAAGGCCTCACCCAACTGGCGTTACATCCACACCCACTTCGGGATCGGCTACCGCTTCGCCGCCGAATCGCTCGAGGTCGTCGACCCCGGCGACGTGCCCTCCTCACTCCCCGCCGACTGGGACCCCCAGAGCCTGGAGGCTCGGGTCGCCGATCAGGGCGAGCTCGCGGGGCCGCATCAGGACGACGAGCTCCCCGCCCGCGCCCTCTAGGCGCACCACCGCAAGACCGCCCTTCTTCAGGTCGATCCGCGCCCCGGTGAGTTGGGCGACGACGTTCGAGAGATCGGGCTCATGGCCGACCAGCATCAGCCTGCCCTCCTCGCCGACGCCGGCCATCGCATCGAGTGCCCCTACCCCGTCGAATCCCCCGGCCAGACCGGGGAGAACGGCCAGACGTGAGCGCTCAGCCTCGTTCCAGGCCGCGGCCGCCAGCTCGGCCGTCTGACGGGCACGAACCTTCGGACTGAAGAGAATCGCTTCGAAGCCCAGCCCGAGCCGCGCAAGAGCCAGGCCGGCCATCCTGGCCTGCCGTTCGCCCCGCTCGGTCAAACGCCGCTGCGAGTCCTCGCGGCTTCCGTGCGGCTCGGCGTCTGCGTGACGAAGTAGCCAGAGCTGACGAGCCATGCCTTGACAGGAAGCCTACCGGGTGTGTGCCGGCTCGGCCAGGCCTCAGATCGGTCGAGCTTCTGACCCCCGCAACCGCGGCGAAGGTGTAGCGTGAGCGTCGTGCTCGACGACGAGGAGCAAACGCCGAGAAGCTCGGGTGAGCCCGACCGCATGAGTGTCGCCGCCGTCGAGGCCAAGGACGACCCGTCGCTGTTTTTCAACCGCGAGCTCTCCTGGCTTGACTTCAACGACCGCGTCCTGCAACTGGCCGAGGACGAGAGCGTGCCGCTGCTGGAGCGGGTGAAGTTCTGTGCGATCTTCACCACCAACCTGGATGAGTACTACATGGTCCGGGTCGCCGGCCTGCGCGACCAGATCGACGCGGGCGTCGAGACCTCGACCCAGGACGGACGCACTCCGTCGGAGACGATCGGCCTGATCCGCGAGCGGGTGCTCGGACAGAGCCGGCGCCTGAGCGACTGCTTCGAAGGCATCCTGCGCCCGGCCCTGGCCGACCAGGACATTCGCATCGTCAGCGTCGATGAGCTCGACGACGAGCGCCGGGGCGATCTGGCCCGCCACTTCCAAAAGAAGATATTCCCCGCTCTGACCCCGCTGGCCGTGGCCCCGGGACGGCCGTTTCCCTACATCTCGAACCTGTCGCTCAGCCTCGCCGTGAACGTACGCGACCCGATCACGAAACAGACCGTCTTCGCCCGGGTCAAGGTCCCGACGGAGATCCTGCCGAGGTTCGTCACGCTCAAGCAGCCGGCTCCGGAGGCCGCCCTGCTGGTCCCGCTCGAGGATGTCATCGCCCACCATCTCGACGCCCTCTTCCCGGGCATGGAGATCGCCGACTGCGACGTCTTCCGCGTCACGAGGGATGCCGACCTCGAGGTTTCCGACGACGCCGCCGACCTGCTGCAGGCGGTGGAGGACGAGCTCCGCCGCCGCCGCTTCGGGGAGGTCGTCAGGGTCGAGGTCGGCGCGGACTGCTCCGAGCAGCTGCGCTCCTCGCTGACGGCACTGCTCGGAGTACAGGACGAGGAGGTCTACCCGGTCAGCGGCCTGCTCGACATGGGTGCCCTCTGGCAGATCGTCAAACTGCCCGGCCACGGCGAGCTGCGCGAGGAGCCGCTGGCCTCGATCACGAACCCTCGGCTGCTGCGCCACGAGGGCGACCGCCCCGACGTGCTCGGTGCGATGCGCGAAGGCGACGTGCTGGTGCACCACCCCTACGACTCGTTCGCAACCTCGGTCGAGCGGTTCGTCGAACAGGCCGTCGCCGATCCCAACGTGCTGGCCATCAAGCAGACCGTCTACCGAACCAGCGACGACTCGCCGCTCGTCCCCGCGCTGATCGATGCCACCGAACGGGGCAAGCAGGCCGTCGCCCTGGTCGAGCTGCAGGCGCGTTTCGATGAGCGCATGAACATCCACTGGGCGAAGGCGATGGAGGAGGCAGGCGTGCACGTCGTCTACGGCCAGCCGGCGCTCAAGACACACGCCAAGTGCGTGCTCGTCGTGCGCCGCGAGGGCGACGGTGTGCGCAACTACGTCCACATCGGCACCGGCAACTACCACTCCGCCACGGCCCGGCTCTACACCGACTTCGGCCTCTTCACGGTCGATGAGCAGATCGGTGCCGACGTGGCCGACATGTTCAACTACCTCACCGGCTACGGGCGCCCCCTTCACTACCGTCGCGTCCTGACCGCCCCGGCGTATCTGCGCGAAGGAATCCTGCACCAGATCGAGCAGACCATTGCGGCCCACTCCGATGAGCACCCCGCCAGGATCACGATGAAGATGAACTCGCTCGTCGACGGACGGTGTATTCGGGCGCTCTACGGCGCGTCGCAGGCCGGCGTGAAGATCGATCTCAACGTGCGGGGCATCTGCTGCCTCAGGCCCGGACTGCCGGGGATCTCAGAGAACATCCGGGTCGTCTCGATCGTCGGGCGGCTGCTCGAGCACTCGCGGGTCTATGCCTTCGAACGTCACGGCGAGCACACCATCTACATCGCCTCGGCCGACCTGATGCCGCGCAACCTCGACCACCGGGTCGAGTTGGCCGTGCCGATCGCCGAGGAGGAGCTGAAGGCGGAACTGCTCGACACGCTCGAACGCGCCTTCGCCGACAATCAGTCCTCCTGGGAGCTCGACGGCGAGGGACTCTGGCACAGGCGAAGCCCCGGCCCCGGCGAGCGCCCGCGGAACATGCAACTCGAGCTCTCAGACATACATGCGGCCCGCGCAAACCTCGACCGTCCCGACGCCGAGGGCGTCTCCTAGAGGCCCCGGCGCCTCATCGTCCATGACCAGGGTGGGGGAGCGAACAGGTCGGCGGCTGCTGATCGCCACCGCTCTTGGCTGCTTTGCGCTCGCCGGCACGACCGGCGCCGCGGCCGACGCGTCGAGCATCGCCCGAGGCGCACGCGCGACAGCGGTCGAATTTCGGGCGCCGAGCCCGTTGAAGAAGGAGATCACCTGCGCGATGTATGACCGCCCTGGCGAACCCGGAACCGTTCTCTGCGAGAGCTACGGCCCGCCTCGCGAATCGATCGCCACGCTCGACGCCCAGGGACAGGTCGAGGTCTGCGGGCGCTCCATGCAGCGCGGCAAACCGTGCCCGCTCGGCGACGCGGGCGAACGCACGCCCACCTTCGGCTACGGGCACCGGGTCACCGTGGGCGCCTTTCGCTGTGTCGTCACGCGCCGCGGGGTGGAATGCAAGGTCATCTCGACCGGGAAGGGTTTCCTGTTCAACGCCCGCAGGACCCTCGCCCTCGGCGGCGCCAAGAGCGGGCCGTACCCGGTGAACCTGCGCGAGTTCCTCTCCACCCGACCGGGCCGTCTGGTGCGTGCTGGAAGGGGAAGTGACCTGTGGCACCTACCCCACGCCGCCGACACGATCAGCGCAGATCGGAAGCGACGGGAAGGTCTCCTTCTGCACTGTCCCCGAACTCACCTACCCGCCGGGATCAAACGTTCCGCTGGGCTGCTTTCAGAACTGGAATTCGGCCGCCCCGATCCTGCCGGAGGGCCGGACGGACCTGTTCGACGGCACGAGCTGCAGCTCCGAGGCCGATGGGATCGTCTGCACCAAGGTCGCCGGGCCGGCGACGGGCCGGGGCTTCCTGATCAACAGATCAGAAGCCGTCGAAGTCGTGACCGCTACGCCGCTGTAGCGGGCAGCGTGTCGAGCACCTGCTTGAGCTCGTCAACCGACTGGAAGTCCAGACCGAGGCGGTGGTCGTGGCGATGGCGCACGACACCCTCCTCGTCGATCACGATCACGGCCCGCTTCACACCGAGACGGTTGTGGGCGCTGTATTTCGTGGCCACCTCCCCCCCGCTGTCCGCCAGCAGCGGCACGTTCAGCGAGTTCTTCGCGACGAATGCCTCGTGCGAGCCGAGATCCTGGGCGGAAATGCCAACCGCGGTCGCGTTGAGCGCGGCGAAGTCCTCGGCCCTGTCGCGATAGGAGCAGAACTGTTTGGTGCAGACAGGCGTGTTGTCGCCGGGGTAGAACAGCAGCACGACGCGCTCACCCCGGTGCTCTGAGAGCCGGAATGTCCCGTCGGTGCCCGGAAGCTCGAAATCCGGTGCCTGCTCGCCGACCTGCGGGGTCTTCGCCATACTCCTGCGCCTCCTGTCGTTTGCCGGCTCGCAGCCGGGCGAGGCAAGCATAACGATCGCCCACCGACCCGCTCGACGCCGCGGTGTGAGACCGGGGATGCGCTAGAAAGACAGCGATGGTGCTCCGACACAGCTCCGCCCTCGCCGGCCTCCTCGCGACCTGTGCGGTGATCGCCGCATGTGGCAGCGCACCCGCCGAGATACCCACGCCGACGACCGCTGCGGGCGCGATTCCGCTCCCCGCCAGGGCCTCCGCGGAGGCCCGCCTGCAGGACTGGCCGGAGTTCGGCCTGGACCCCGCGCGCAGCGATGTCAGCGAACTGTCCACCGGGATCGACGCAGCCAACGTCGCCCACCTGCAATCCAGGACCGTCTCGCTGCCCGGGACGGTGGACTCCTCGCCGATCTACCTGCACGGCGTCTCCGTCGCCGGGTCCACACACGATGTCGATCTTCCTGACCACGACCTACGGCCGCACGCTCGCCCTGGACGCCTCCAGCGGCCGGATCCTCTGGAGCTTCACCCCGCCCGGCTACAGCAGCTGGGCCGGCAGCGCCCAGATCACCACGGCCAGCCCGATTGCCGATCCCGACAGGCAGGCGATCTATGCCGCCTCACCGAACGGGCTGATCCACAAGCTCTCGGTCAGCGACGGACATGAGCAGGGCGGATGGCCGGTAAGCATCACCCGCGAACCCCGCCATGAGAAGCTCGCGGCCGCGCTGAACATCGACGGCCCCGACGTGATCGCGACGACCGGCGGCTACATCGGCGATGCGCCGCCCTACCAGGGGCACGTGGTGCTGATCTCGCGTTCCAGCGGACACCTGGCGGGCGTCTTCAACACGCTCTGCTCCAACCGCCGGGAGCTGATCCTGCCCAGCAGCTGCTCTGCGAGTGACTCCGCCATCCTCTCCCGGGAGGTGCGGTCGTCGAGCCTCACAGCGGACGGATCCTCCTTGACACGGGCAACGCTCCCTGGAACGGCAGCACCGACTTCGGCGACAGCGCCCTCGAGTTGACCTTCCCGGCTCTGCGCCTGCGCCAGGCATTCACGCCCACCAACCAGGCCCGGCTCAACAGCAGCGACACCGACCTCGGCTCGAGCGCCCCCGCGCTGCTCGGTCACGACCGGGTCGTCCTGGCCGGGAAGGATGGCGTGCTGCGGGTCCTGCAGCTCTCGCGCATGGACGGGCACCCTGCCGGGGCCGGCACGCACCGTCTTGGCGGGGAACTTCAGCAGCTCGGCATTCCGGGCGGCGGCGAGCTCTTCAGCGCCCCCGCCGTGTGGCAGCACAGCGGCCATACCACTGTCTTCGTGGCCGATGAAAACGGTACGGCCGCCTTCGTCCTGCGATCCGGGCGGCTGGCTCGCGCGTGGATCAATACCAACCCCGGCACCAGCCCCGTGATGGCAGGAGGCCTGCTCTACGTATATGACCTCTCGGCCGGGGGCATCTACGTCTACCGGCCCGGCTCGCCCCATCCGATCGCCAAACTGAGCGGCCGGCCCGGACACTGGAACAGCCCGATCGTCGTCGACGGCCACGTGATCGAGCCCGAGGGCAACGCAAACGACCATTCCCAGAGCGGCACGATCGAGATCCTCTCGGTGCCCTGAGCTCCCGCCTCAGCCGAAGTCGCTCAGCAGCTCCAGCCAGATCTCGCTGCGGGTCGGAAACGACGGGACGGCATGGACCAGCACCTCGACAGGTGTCTCAGCGACGATCGCGACGGTCGCAGCGTGCAGTGACTCGGCCACCTCGACGCCCACGAAGCAGGCTCCGATAAGGACACCACGGTCCGTGTCGATCACGATCTGCGCGCAGCCGCCGGCGTTGTGCCCGACGAAGCTTGCGCCGGCGTTGGCCTGCAGCGAGCTCTGCTTCGCGACCGCCGCCAGACCGGCGTCGAGCGCGCCGGCGAGCGTCTGCCCGACCGCCGCGACCTGCGGCTCGGTGAATATCACCCTGGGAATCACCCCTGCGGCCGGTGCCTGCGAGCGCGGCTCGCCGAGTATCGCCCGGGAGACCTGCCGTGCCTGGTACTTGCCCATGTGGGTGAGGAGCGCCCGGCCGTTGGCGTCGCCCAGTACGTAGAGCCAGTCGTGGCCCGGAACGCGCAGCGAGTCGTCGACCTCGATGAACCCGCCGCCCTTCAGGCCGAGCGCCTCGAGACCCAGCCCTTCGCTCAGCGGGCGGCGACCGGTCGCCACAAGTATCTCCGCGCCGCGAACCGACGAGCCGTCCTCGAGCTGCAGCTCCACCGTTCCTCCGGGTGCCTCTCGGCTCACCGAGACCGCCTTGACACCGGTCAGGACGCTCACCCCGCGACCCTCGAGACCCGCCCGGACGAGCTCGGAGGCGAACTGCTCCTCACCGGCTATCAGCCGCGGACCGGCCTCGATCACCGTCACGGCCGCCCCCAGGGAGGCGTAGGCCGAGGCCATCTCGACCCCCACCACGCCGCCGCCGAGGATCAGCAGCGAACCAGGCACGGCTTTGGCTGTCGTGGCCTGGCGGTTGGTCCAGGGATCGGCCTCGGCGAGGCCTGGGATCGGCGGCACCGCCGCGACGCTGCCCGGGGCGAGAATCACGGCCTCGCTCGCCTCGATGACCGTCTCCCCCACCTTGACGCGCCGCTCCCCGACCAGCTCGCCGTGGCCGCGGAACAGCCTGATGGCGCGCTCTTGGAGCCACGGCATCTGGGCTGAGTCGTCCAGCCCGTGGATGATCTCATCGCGACGGTCGAGGACGGCCTGCACATCGAGGCCGCCGGTGATCGCCTGGGCGGCCCCCTCCACACGACGGGCCTCCTCGAGGACCTCGGCGGGGCGAAGCAGGGCCTTGGACGGCATGCAGGCATAGAACGAGCATTCGCCTCCCACCAGGTCGCGCTCGACGATCCCCACGCTCCGCCCGCCTTCGGCGAGCCGTCCCGCGCAGACCTCACCGGCAGGCCCGGCACCGATCACGATCACATCCAGCTGCTCATCTGAACTCATCGCAGATCCTCATACCCCCATTCGACAACCAAATCCCGGCCGAGATGATCGGACAGGGCCTCCACCTCGCCCTTGAACCGGCGACGCAGCTCCAACATCAGCTCGCCGTCGGCCTCGCCGGGTCTCGCGAACACAAGCTTCTCGCGCAACGCAGCGAATGCCCTGCGGCGTGCCTGCTCGGGCGTGAGCGCCTTTGCCGCGCGGCGCGCGGTGCGCATCGCCGCGCCGCCGCCGAAGAAGGCATCATGCAGCGCGTTGTCGACCCCGACGCGGCGCCTCACCGAGGGATTCGCCTCGGTGCTCGCCGGCGCACCACGCTCCTGCACGCCGAGGAACCGCTCGACCCGGCGCACCGTGGCGTCATTGTCGGCCCGGAAGTCGTCATAGATCAGCACCAGCAGCTGCTCCGGGTCGAAAGAGGCCTCATAGCGGCGCAGCTGCTCGACGTAGCGGACCCGGTCGCTGTACATCAGGACCTGCGGCCATTGCGCGTTGACCGCGGTCAGATGCCTGCCCTGGCGGCGCTCATCCTCGAGCTCCAGCGCCTCGCGCAGGCTCTCCACCTCCTCGGATTTGTGCTGCAGCAGCTGCAGGTGCAGCGAGCGCAGGTAGTCGGCCGGCTCCCGGATGATCACGATGATCCGCGCCTTCGGCTGAGCCTCGGCGATCAAACCGGCCGCGGTCCTCGACCAGATGTAGGCCGTCGATCCCTCGCCGATCAGCTGCTCCGGGCCGGCCTGCTCGAACAGCGCCAGATAGTCCTCGTAGCTCTCGCCGGGCTCCCCCGAGGCGCGGGGCTGATAGGGGGAGGGCAGGTCGCTCGCGAACCAGCGCGGCTCCTTGCGCTCGGGCAGGAAGATCTGCGGGTGCCTGCCCAGGGTTTCGTACAGAGCCGTGGTGCCGGACTTGGGGTGCCCGACGATGAAGAAGTCCGGGACCCTTGACACCGCCCGAGTCTAGCCCGCCGGCGAGGTTGCGTCCGCCCTATGGCCGAGCCGCTCAAGCCAGTCCGTCCCGCCTCCGGAGATGTCGCGGAAGATCTCCTGCGAGTCCCGCGCGCTTCGACGCAGCAGCCCCCGTTCCCACGCCAGTCGCCGCTGGCGCTCAAGCGCCGCCAGCGCGCGACCCAGGATCGGCACTCCCGTCCCTCCCAGCGGGGAGGGTGCGCCCACTCGATGGGCTCGCCCGATCTCATCCGCGTCGTGGAAATAGACGATCCCCCCGTAGACCCCGAAGTGCAGAGGGTCCAGGGCCGTGGAGCTTGTCCGCTCGAGTCCCACCCACCGCGCCCCGGTCAACTCGAGCCGTCGCAGCAGGTTGCCGCCGAAATCGGTGACCCGGCCAAGACCCGCGGCGCTCCACGGATAGCCGTCGCTCCAATCCCCCCCGATGCTCCGCCACGTCCCTACCGTCGTCACACAGAAGCAGGGATGGGGCTGGGGATCGCCATCGTTCTCACTGCGCCTGACGGCCACCAGAGCCGCCCGCTCGAACGCCTCGTCGATGACGGCCATCGGGTCGGCCACGGGGAACGCATCGGGGGCGAGGAACATCAGCAGGTCATCCTCCTTCGCCACCGCGGAGATCTCCACGGCCAGGTGGTTGAGCTTGCCGGCCTCCGGGCCCTTCTGCTCGATCACGTGGTCGAACACGGCGCCGTGCGAGGGGTCCATCAGAGCAACGGAGCCCCAGGTCGTATACGGGATCGGGATGTGCTCGGCCAGCGCGCGGCGCTGAATCTCCAACCAGCGTGGAGAGCCGCTGTGGGCGCTGGCGATGTGAAGCATCCGTGCAGGCATCAGATCAGCTCGGTGAGCCAGTCCGTGCCGCCGCCCGCGATCCGCTCATAGAAGGCCTCGGATTCCTGCTCCAGGCGCCGTCGCATGGAGCGCTCCCAGGCCTGCTTGCGCCGACGGGCGAGGCGCCCCTCGGGACGCCGTGCCAGCCCCGAGGCGTCGGCCCCGGGTAGCCCGGGCGCCATCGAGCGGTGGGTGGCCGACAGATTCTCGGCGCGAAAGCCCGCACCGTGGTGATAGATGACGTCGCCGTAGACGGCGTAGTAGAGCGGGTCCAGATCACGCTTGTTGGAGCGCAGCACCTGCACCCAGCCAAGCCCCGCCAGCTCCAGCTTCCGCATCAGCAGGCTGCCCACATCGGTCACTTCCCAGCCCTGCCCGCCCGGCCAGATCGGTCCCGCCGACCAGTCTCCCCGCAGCGATCTCCAGGTGGCGACGGTGGTGACGCAGAAGCACGGATGCGGCTGGGGCTGGTCGACGTTCTCGGCACGTCGAACGGCGATCAGCGGTGCCTGGCGCAGCCCCTCTTCGATGAACCCCGTCAGGCCGGCGATCGGGAAGGCATCGCCGTCGAGAAACATCAGCAGGTCCTCGGCCGCGGCCTCCGCTTCGATCTCCATGGCCAGGTGGTTGAGCTTCCCGGCGTGGCTGCCGTACTGCTCGATCGACCCGGTCGAAATGGACGCCCTCGGACGGGTCGATGCCCTCGAGCGAAGCCCAGGTCATGAACGGAACATCGATGTGCTCGCGCAGGTGGCGAGTCTGGATCTCGATCCAGCGGGGCGAGCGGAAGTGCGCGGTGGCGACGTGGAGCAACGCCGGCCGTGGCTGCTGCGCGCTGCCACCCGCGCCGCGCCGGGTTCAGCAGCACCTGCCACCAGTGCGTGACAGGCGGGGGCTGCTCCAGGAGTGCAGCGCGTCGAGCGAGGTTCTCTTCGCGCAGATGAACGCCAGGCGGCGTCGGATCCATAGTCATGCATGCCCGTGTAGTCGGTCATGTTGTGCGCCAGGCAGACGGTCTTGAAGCCGAACAGCGCCGCCAGCTCGGTGAGGGCGCCGCGGTTGGGCACCAGCACGATCTCGTAGTCGACGGCGTTGCGGGGATCATCGAGGTTGCGGTCGAGCGAGACCTCGAAGAACGACGAGGGAGCAAAGGAGACGCTGGTGTCGATCACAAGGACATCCGCACCCACCCCGTCGAAGATCTCGAACAGCTCGACGGGCTTTGAGATGTGGTACATCAGGCCGAGGCAGAGGACGATGTCGAACTGCCCCGCGAAATCGTGGGTGAAGATGTTCGCTTCTTCGAAGCGGTAGCGCGAGGGGTCGACTGCCCTTCGCCTCGAACACGAGGTTGGCCTGTTCGACGTGCATCTCCCGCCCGTCCACGCCGAGCACGAAGTCCGCGCCCGCCTCGATCGCCTGCAGCGACCAGAAGCCGGCGTTGCAGCCGAGATCCAGGACCCGCGTGCCCGCAAGCGAGCCGCCGTGGATCTTCTTGAGTGCCTCGAAGAAGTAGCGCTTCCGCTGTTCATGGCGGTTGCATGTCGCGGGTTTCATCGATCGGCGTGCGAATCCCGCCGTCGAACTCGAATTCATAGTGCCAGCGGGGGAACGGACGATGCGCTCGGTGAGCTCCAGGTGCAGGGCCATCGCGCTCAGCGCCCGAACCGCTCGCTCGACGCGACGGGCCAGGCGTCGACCCGAGGCGAGCCACGGCGTTGCGGTTCGGCTCGGGCTCGCTCGCCAGCCCGCCCAGCCGACGCTCCTTCGCGCAGATGAACGCCAGGCGCTCCTGGCTGCGGTAGTCCTCCATGCTCGTGTAGTCGGGGATGTTCTGCGCCAACGGCACGGTCTCATAGCCGAACTGGCCGGCCAGCTCGATCACGGCGCGGCGCGTCGGGACAAGCACCATGCCGTAGTCGATCCTGTTCCTGGACTCGAGCAGGCAGGAGACCTCGAAGAGTTTCGTCGGCGCCCGCGAGAGGGCCGGTGTCGAGGACGATCAGCCGGGCTCGGCCGCGCTCATCAGCTCGAACAGGGCGACGGGCTTGGCGACCACGTTCAGCAGTCCGAGGCAGAGCACCACATCGAACTGCTCCTGCAGTGCGTACTCGAACACGTTGGCCCGCTCGAAGCGATAGCGGCTCTCCTCGATGCCCTTCGCCTCGAACACCAGCTCAGCCTGCTCCAGGTAGGTCGCTCGTCCGTCGATCCCGAGTACGAAATCGGCTCCGGCTTCGATCGCTTCCAGCGCCCAGTAACCCGAGCTGCAGCCCAGATCGAGCACCCGCCGGCCCTCCAGGCTTGCCCCCGGTCAGGCTCAGCAGCGGCTCGAAGAAGTGGCGGCGGCGCTGCTTCTGGCGATTGACCCTCTGCCAGTCGGCGATCGGCGTGCGGACCCCGTTCTCGAACTCGAACTGATAGCCCCAGAGCGGAAACGCGGCGATCCGATCTTCTAGCTCCTCAGCATCCAACTGAACTCCCTCCAAGCCCTCGATCCGGCTCCGACCGTCCCGAGCCGAGCCTCCGGCGGATGCCGAACGGCGGCGGAATCCTAGCCCAACGGCAATCTGACGGGTAGCCTGTCGTCGATGAGCAGCGGATCCCTGGCGGGACGGCTACTGCTGGCCTCGACGACCCTGCAGGACCCGAACTTCCTGCGCACCGTGGTGCTGATCGGGATGCACAGCGAGCAGGGCGCTCTCGGCCTGGTGTTGAACCGCCCCTCGCCGGTCGACCGTCGGCGAGGCGGTCCCGCAGCTCGAGGAGATGATGGGCGAGGACGAGCCGGTCTACGTCGGCGGTCCGGTGCAACCCGGGGCGATCGTCATGCTGGCCGAGTTCCTCGACCCTGACGCTGCCGGGATCCTCGTCGCTCGGGCAGCATCGGCCTGCCCGCGCCCGATGCGCCGCTCGAGAGCCTCGAGGACGCCACGGCCGCGGCGCCGGGTGTTCGCCGGATACGCCGGCTGGGGCGAGGGCCAGCTCGACGCCGAGATCGAGCAGGGCGACTGGATCGCGCACGATCCCAGCCCCCAGGACATCTTCACGCGAGGCCCCCGAGGAGCTCTGGAGCGAGGTGCTGACGCGCAAGGGCGGCAAATACGCGCTGATCGCGCGCATGCCGCTGGACCCGAGCGTCAACTGACGCTCGGCTAACCTCAGCCGAGGCGCGACGGCGCAGGAGGCTACCCTCTCCTGAAGCCCCTCCCGCGAACCCCCACGCGGAGATCTCACCTCCCTCGGAGACCCTGGAGTCGATGTGCTCAAGCTAGCCCGCTGGTCGACAACCCATCGCAAGTACGTCGTGCTCGCCTGGGTCGTGCTGCTGTTCGGCGTCAACGCGATCGCCCAGTCCGCCGGGCACGAGCTACTCGAACAACTTCACGATCCCCAACTCCGACGCCCAGCGCGCCGCCGACCTGCTCGCAGAGAGCTTCCCGGCACAGGCCGGCGACCGCGACACGATCGTCTTCAAGGTCGGCGCCGGCAAGGTCACGGACCCGGCCGTCAAGGCACGGATGGAGGCGACGTTCGCCGAGGTCGCGAAGCTGCCCCACGTCGCCGCAGTGATCAGCCCCTACTCGGCCGCAGCCGCCGGGCGGGCGATCTCGGCGGACGAGCAGATCGCCTTCGCGACGGTCGTGTTCGACGAGAAAGCCAACCTGCTGCCCGAAGAGCGCCGCCGAAGAGGTCGTCACCGTCGCCCGCGAGGCCGGAAGCCCGGCGCTCGAGGTCGAGCTCGGTGGCCAGGCGATCGAGGCGACCCAGCAGGCCGGCTTCGGCCTCTCGACCGCGGTCGGGCTGCTCGCCGCGATCGTCGTCCTGCTGCTGACCTTCGGCTCGCTCGATCGCGATGGGCCTGCCGATCGTGACGGCGCTGTTCGGCCTCGGCACGGGCCTCGGGGCTGATCGCCCTGTTCACGCATGTCGTCGACACGCCCGAATTCTCCTCCGAGCTCGCGGCCATGATCGGCCTGGGCGTCGGGATCGACTACGCGCTGTTCATCCTGACCCGCTTCCGCGAGGCCTACCGGACACCGGGGCCGACCTTCGAAACACCCGCGAGTCGGTCGTCCAGGCGATCGACACGGCCGGGCAGGGCGGTCCTGTTCGCCGGCTCGACGGTGGTGATCGCGCTGCTCGGGATGATGCTGCTGGGCGTCAGCTTCCTCTACGGCGTCGCGATCTCGGCCTCGATCGGCGTGCTGCTGGTGATGCTCGCCTCGCTGACGCTGCTGCCCGGCGCTGCTGACGATCGCCGGGCGCGACGGGTCGCGCGCGCGGCGTCGCAGGCGCGCGCCGGCGCGAGGGCCGCGCAGGCGGGCAGCGACGCGCCGAGGCGCGCCGATGCGCCGACGGGCTGCCGCCGCAGGCGGCGCGATGGCTGCGCTGGGCGCCTTCGTGCAGCGCCACCCGAAGGTGATCGCCGCGGCCTCGGCGGTCGCTGATGCTGGTGATCGCCGCGCCCGCCACGGCCCTGCGCCTCGGCTCGAGCGACGCGGCCAACGACCCGTCGAACCAGACGACCCACAAGGCCTACGAGCTGCTCGCGACCGGCTTCGGACAGGGCTTCAACGGGCCGCTGCTGGTCGTCGCCAAAGTGCCCAGCGGCGCGAGGCGCCGCGGCGCTGCGCAGAACTGCAAGCAGGCGATCGAAGGCCGCTCCCGGCGTGGCCGCGGTCGCGCCGCGCGCCAAGCTGAACCCGGCCGGCGACGTGGCGACGATCACCGTCTACCCCGCACTCCTCGCCACAGGCCTACGCGACCACGCAGCTCGTCGAACAGCTGCGCGAACGACGTGATCCCGCCGCTGGAGTCCAGCAGCGGGCCTGAAGGTCTACGTCGGCGGCGTGACGGCCGGCTCGGTCGACTTCGCGACGACGCTCGGGCACAAGCTGCCGCTGTTCATCGGCGTCGTCGTGCTGCTCTCGGCGCTGCTGCTGATGATCGTCTTCCGCTCGCTGCTGATCCCGCTGCAGGCGGCCGTGATGAACCTGCTCAGCATCGGCGCTTCGCTGGGCGTGATCGTCGCGATCTTCCAGTGGGGCTGGCTGAGCAGCCTGATGGGCGTCCAGCAGGGCCCGATCGAGTCCTTCATCCCGGTGATGCTGTTCGCGATCGTCTTCGGCCTGTCGATGGACTACGAGGTCTTCCTCGTATCGCGGATCCACGAGCGCTGGACACAGACGCGCGACAACACGCGCGCCGTCAGCGAGGGCCTGGCCCTGACCGGGCGCGTCGTCACCGCGGCGGCGGCGATCATGGTCTGCGTCTTCCTCTCCTTCATGCTCGGCGAAGACCGGATCATCAAGGAGTTCGGCCTCAGCCTCGCGAGCGCCGTCTTCCTCGACGCGCTGGTCGTTCGCTGCCTGCTGCTGCCCGCCACGCTGAACCTGCTCGGCGCGGCGACCTGGCGGATTCCGGCATGGCTCGACCGGATCCTGCCCCCCGTCTGAACATCGAGGGCACGACGCATCGCCGCCGCAGCAGCCCGCCGACGCACGCCGAGGAGGGCCAGGCCGGGCCGCGCGGCCCCCGCCGGCGTCGCCGCCGAGGGGGCGGACGGCTGAGGAACCTGCGCAGGGGGGCGGCGCTCGCCCTGCTGCTCTGCGGCGGGCTCTCGGGGCTGCGGCGCCGCGCCGGCGCGGCCGCCGGCGCCCCGCCGCGGCGCACGCACTGATCGTCTTCCTGCGCGCCGACGCAGGAGAGCTCGCGGACGGCCGGCCTGTCGGTCGGGCATCATGTCCGCCGCCAGGGCGCGCTACACGCCCGCGCAGCTGCTGCTCGACATCGGCCAGGGCGCACGTATCGCCGCCTCGGCCTACAGCCGCTCAGCAACCGCCGCCGCTGTCGCTGTCAGCCGACGGGCGGCCAGGGACCGATCGAAGGCTGGAGCGCGGCCCGAGCACGCGGCGCGCCGCGGCGCCCCAGGAGCTCGACGCCGGGACTGCTCGCCTCCCAGGTGCCCGGGCGGCGGCGGCTACGTCGCCGAGCACCGGCTGCCGCGAGCACCGACGCGGTCCTCGCCGCCGATCGACGACGGCCGCGTCGCGAGCTGTCGCTGGGCCCGCCCGCGACGCTCGTCGCACGCGCACCGCGGCTCTGCTGACGCCGCCGCCGGCTGGTCGTGGCGACCTCCCGGCGGCGCGGCGGGCATCGCCGAGCTGCGCCGGCTCGCGACGGGCCGCCCGTCGAGGAGCTCCTGATCGCCGTGCAGCGGGTGGCCGGCGGGCCCGGCGGGGCGCTGCTGTGGACGGCTCGGCGGGCCGATCTGGGGGCCGCGCGACTGACCTCGACGAGCACCCAGCAGCGGGGTCTGATCGCTCGGTGGACGTCGCGCCGACGGTCCTGGCTGGCTCGGCCTGCGCGTGCCCGCCGAGCGTACGGGGCCGGGCGATCGAAAGCGGACGGGCGGCTCGATGCGCGCGCGCCTCGCGCTCACTGAAGGCGCGGCTGCAGGTGATCGGCGGGCGGCGGCTGCGGGCGCTGGGCTTGCTGCTGGCGAGCCTGGCTGCTGCTGCTGCTCGCCTGCGCGCCCTGGCCGCGAGGCCAGGCGCGTGGGCGATGCGCGCCGGCGCGCTCGGCGTCCTGTGGGCGCCCGGTAGCGGTGATGGTCACGCGGCCATCGAGCCGAGCGCCGCCGCTTGAGTATCGTGGCGATCGCGCTGGCCTGCCTCGTCGCTCGGCGCACTCAGCGACCTGCTGCGCCTGGCCACGCGCGCTGATCGCCCCGGCGATCGTCGTTCCGCTGGCGATCACGGTCGACGCGCTCGACTCACTCCCAGCTGCTGATGCGCTCGCTGATGGGCCCGAATCCGTTGCTCGGCGCGCGCTTCTACGGCGTCGGCAACGAGCTCAAGTCGGGCCTCGCGGTGCTGGTGCTGGCGGCCGTCGCCGCGGCGCTTGCACCCGGGCGGCGCGGCGCGCAGCGGCCCGGCATCGATGATCGCCGGCAGCGGCCTCGTGCTGGCCGTGATCGAGGGCTCTGCGCGGATCGGCGCGGGCGTGGGCGGGGTGATCCTCGTCTGCGCCGGGTTCGCCGTGGCCGTGATCCTGCTCTCGCCCGGGCCCTGACCCGCCGGCGGGCGCTGCTCGTGCTGATCGCCCCGCTGGCCGGCCTGGTCGCTGCTGGCGGCGATCGATCTGGCCAGCGCCCATGGCAGCGGCCACTTCACCGGCAGCGTCCTGCACGCCCGCTCGGCGGGTGACGTGCGCGACATCCTCGTCCGCCGCTACAAGGCCGCGTGGGGCGAGCTGCACAACCACGCCATGCCCGTCGCGACGGCCTGTGCGCTGCTCCTCAGCGTCGCTCGCGGTCAAGCGGCGCGAGCGGCTGCTCGCGCCGGTGGGGGGCGACACCGTCTGGCAGGCCGCCCTCGCAGGCGGCCTCGCGGCCGGCGTCGTGGGAGCGCTGGTCGAGGATTCGGGCCCGGTGCTGCTGGTGGTCGCGGTGTTCGCCCTGGGATGCGTGCTCAGCTATCTCTGGGGTCGCCCGCCGGCCCCTTCGGCGCGCACTGCAGACAGGACCCCCGGAGCACGATCTCGTGCTCCGACACCGCCAGCGGAACCCGCCCGCTCAGGCTCCTGATCGCCCGCTCCAGAGCCGGGTCGGAGAACGGCATCACCAGCCCGCAGCGGTCGCAGACGAGATGGTGGTGGTGCTCCTCGTGGCTCGAGTGCCGCTCGTAGCGGACCATCGCCTGGCCGGTTTCCACGCGCTGCACCAGGCCCAGCCCCTCGAGCTCGTCGAGGATCCGGTAGATGCTCGCGCGGCTCACCGGACGCCCGGGCCGTCCGCGCAGGGCCTCCTCCATCTCCTGGCGCGCTCAGCGCGCAGCGCTCGCCGGCCAGCAGCTCGAGCAGCGCGCGGCGCGCGCCGCCGCGCTTGCGCCCCGCGGCGCGCGAGCGGCGCCTCGGCCTGCTCGGCCCAGCTCGCGCCGCTCATCGCGATCACCCCGGCCAGCGCATGCATCGCCACGGCGCAGCGCGACGATCGCGCTGCTCGGAGGGATCGAGGGATCGAGATAGGCCAGCGCGAGCCCGACCCAGACCGACAGCGAGCGCCAGTCCGGCGGCAAGCGCGATCCCCTGCCGGCGATCGCACGAGGCGCTGCGCGGCGGCCGCCGGGCGCGGTCAGCAGACCCAGCAGCAGCAGGGCACCCACCGCCTGGCTCGGCCTCGGCCGCAACGACCCCGACGCAGGACCAGCAGCACGACGTCGAGCAGCCTCGTCGGCACGCCGCGGGCGGCCGCCACCTCGGGGGCCACGGAGGCGAACAGCAGCGGCCGTGCGATCGACGAGGACCGCGACGATGACGGCCCGCGGCGACGAGTCGCCGCGAGCCGCGCTTCGCCGCCGCCCAGCCCGAAGATCGAGCCGAACAGGGTACGGGCGGCCTCGATGCCCGCGCTCCCCTGCGAGCCGAGGCTGAAGCGGGTCAGGAAGAACACGCCGAGGGCAAGGATGAAGGTGAATGCGACGCCGATCGCCGCGTCGTCGGCCGGAGCCGCCGCGGCCGCCCGGCAGCGCACCGCGCCCCGTCCCCGGGCCAGCAGTCCGATCGCCCCTCCCGCGGCGATCGTCGCCGCGAACAGGCCCAGGCGAACGTCGATCCCGGCCGCGGCCGCCGCAAGCGCCCCCGGGAAGGCGACATGGCTCAGGGCATCGCCCGCGAAGACCTGCCCGCGCATCACGACGAACCAGCCGCAGACGCCGCAGGCGAGCGCGATGAAGCTGCCGGCGAGCAGCGCATTGCGCATGAATTCCTGGCCCAGCATCAGGCGATCACCCCCGCAGCTGCGGGTGGCTCCGAGGCACCCACGCGCACCGACGAGGCACGTGACGCGAGAGCCACGCCGAGCCGCACGAGCAGGTAGCCGGCGAAGGAGACCGCGCCGATCCAGAAGCTCGGCGGGTAGACCGAGAAGTAGGAGGCAGCCAGCGCCAGCCACACGACGGCCAGGCCGATCGCTACCGTCAGCAGGAGGCTCGGCAGGGGCCGATTGGTGATCGCCTGGGCGGTGGCCGGCGGCATCACCAGCAGCGCGAACACGAGCAACGGCCCCGTGATCTCGCTGGTAGCCGCAACCGTCGACACCGAGGAGCAGCAGGAAGGCTCCCGAGAGCCGGGCGACGGGGACGCCGCGCGAGCCTGCCACCTCGGGGTCCACCGAGGCGAACAGCAGCGGCCGGGCGAGCCCGGCCAGCACGGCAAGGCCGAGCACGGCGACGAGTCCCAGCACCACGACCTGAGCGTCCGAGACACCGAGCAGGTCTCCGAACAGCAGGCTCTCGAGATCACCGAGTACGCCGCCGTAGAGGCTCACGAACAGGAAGCCCAGGCCGAGCGCCAGGGCCTGGACCGAGCCGATGCTGGCGGACTCCGCGCTGCGCGAGCGCTTCGGGCCTGACGGCAGGCGTGCGATCGCGAGCGCCCCGGCGCCGCAGAAGGCGAAGTAGCCCCAGGCGGCGGGGATGCCCGCGAGTGCCGCGGCGGCGGCCCCGGGGAAGGCCATCATCGCCAGCGAGTGCCCGGCGAAGGTCTCGCGGCGCATGACCATCAGCCAGCCGATCGGACCCGCGAGCACGGCGACCACGCTGCCTGCGGCCAGCGCGTTGAGCATGAAATGGAATTCGAGCACCTGGCTGAGGTCGTGGAACGGGTTCCAGCTGAGCGAGGGGGCCAGCAGTTCAGTGGACATGGGCGTGCGCGTGGTCGTGGCGGTCGTGATGGTGCGCCGGCGGCTCTGGCTGGCCGATCACCACGAGCCGGCCGTCGGATGCCCTCAGGACCTCGACGGGGACGCCGTAGAGATCGCTCAGGGTCTCGCTGCAGATGACCTCCTCGACCCCACCCGCGACCGCTCGCCCGCCGGCCAGATAGGCGACCCTGTCCAGATAGCCCAGCAGCGGGTTCACGTCGTGCGCGACCAGAAGCACCGCGACTCCGGACTCGCGACTGATCCGCGCCACCAGGGCAGCCACGGCGGCCTGGTTGGGCAGGTCGAGGCTGTCCAACGGCTCATCCAGGAGCAGCAGCCGGGGACGCCGCACGAGCGCCTGGGCAATCAGCAGACGCTGCTGCTCGCCGCCGGAGAGGCGTCCGATCGCCCGGTCGGCATAACCGTCCGCACCGACCAGCTCGATCGCCTCGTCGACCTGTCGCCGCAGTGCCCGGCCGCGGGCTCTGCCGGCCGGGCTGAGCGCGAGCGGCAGCCCCCAGCGATCGCCGTCGAGTCCGAGACGGACGATGTCCCGCCCGCGAAGGCCGGACCCCGGGCCGCCCGAGGAGCGCTGTGGGAGATAGCCGATTGACCCGCCGAGCGCGCCCGGGGAGGAGCCGAGCACGCGGACCGTGCCCTCCTGCAGCGTCAGCGACCCCAGCAGTACCTTCAGCAGCGTCGACTTGCCAGATCCGTTCTCGCCGAGCAGCGCAACGAACTCGCCCTGCTCGATCCTCAGCGTGACGTCGTGCCAGATCGTCCGTTCGCCCAACCGGACCGCGGCGGCCGTCATCTCCACGGCGGGGTGCTCGGGGCTCACGACCCGAGCGTATCATGAGACTGAGTCTTGTTTAGCCCCTGCGACCCGGCGGAGGATGGCGCGCCCCCCGCGCGCCTGGGCCCCGGGCCGGCCCTGCTACTCGTCCTCGCGGCGGGTGCGATTGACGAGCAGGACCACGCCGACGATCAGGATCACGACGATCAGGATCCCACCCGCGATGTAGCGCAGTTTGTGTTTGGCCGGCTTGACTTCCTTCGCAGCTTCGCTCGGTTTGAGAATCGTCACCGTGACGTGGTGCGCTTCGAGCTGTTTGGCGAGGTCGGGCTCGCCTTTCTTGGGGTATTTGTAGATGAACAGGTCGCCGTTCTTCGTCTTGATGTGCAGGCTGCGCAGTTTCTTGTTGAACGTGCCTTCGGTGATTTCGCCGGCCTTCAGCTGCTTTTCGTAGGCCTGCTGGGACTCCTTGGTGTATTCGGGAGTCGTTGCGGCGAGCCCGGCGGCGGGCAGCACCAGCGCAATCAAAAGCGCCAGCGGCATCATCAGGCCGAGCGGGCGAAGCCGCTTCAGTCGAGTCATCGATCGCTCCTGTTTTCAAGCGGGAGGCGGCGTTGGTAGCCGGCCGGACTCCTGCTATCGGGGGGTGGACAGAAGAGAACCCTAGCCGCTACACACGGCCCGTGTCACGCCGATAGGCGCGCCGTGCGAGCGCACTCAAGACGACCGTCCAGGCCGCGATCACAATCCACCCCCGCGCCGGCCATCCGGCACCGCCAACCGCCACATGGCTGGCCTGGACCAGCCAGTAGGAAGGCAGGTCCTGCGCCAGGTCGTGCAGGAACCCGCTGTTTTCGATCGGGAACCAGGTACCTCCCAGCAGCGCCAGCAGGGAGATCCCACCGCCCATCGCCGGCCCGATCGAGTCCGGCGTCAACAGGTGGCCCAACCAGATCCCGAGCGCCGCGAAGGGGATCAGGCCGACGAGGATCAGGCCGGTCATCTTCAGCCACTGCGACGCCGCCAGGCTGACGCCCAGCGAGACCCCCGCCAGATAGAGGGCAAGCAGGCTGATCACCGCCATCATGTAGGCCGTCAGGACCTTGGCCCGGAAGTAGGCGCGAGGCGAGAGCGGGGTGATCCGCAGCTGGCGGTTCCAGCCTGCAGCCCGCTCGGTCGCGATCCTTGCACCGCAGGAGAGCATCGCGCTCATCGTCCCGAATGCGGCCAGGCCGACCATGTAGTAGAGCGGGGCTCCGATCCCGGTGCCGTTGAAGTCCGAGACGTTGCGATTGGGACCGGCGATCACGAAGTAGAGGATCAGCGGGAAGACCAGCGAGAGCAGCATGAAGCGCCTGTTGCGAATCGTGCGCAGCAACTCGAAGCGGGTGTAGGTCAGCGCTCAGCCTCCGCTGATCCCCGGTCAGCACAAGGAACGCCTGCTCGAGGCCGGCGGCCTCGATCTCGATGTCCCGTGCCTCCGGATGCGCCGCGAGCAGCGCCCTGACCGCGACATCAGAATCCGAGCAGACGAGCACCACGGCCTGGCCGCGGCGCTCGGCGGAGCTCACCCCGGGGAGTGCGGCGAGCTGATCGATCCCGGCCTCGGGGAGGGTCGCACGAATCGTGCGTGACCCGACCATTGCCTTGATCTCGGTGGTCGGGCCGTCGGCGACGATCCTGCCATGGGCCATCAGCACGGCGCGGTCGGCGTAGGCGTCCGCCTCCTCCAGGTAATGGGTCGCGAACAGGATCGTCCTGCCCCGCGCCGCGAAGTCGCGCATGGCTGTCCAGAACGCGTGGCGGGCCTCGACGTCCATCGCGACGGTGGGCTCATCAAGCACGAGCAGCTGCGGGTCGCTGAGCAGCGCGACAGCGAAGCGCACCCGCTGGGTCTCCCCGCCGGAGAGCTTCTGCGTGCGGCGGTCGGCGAAGCCCTCCGCGCCGGTCAGCTCGAGGACCTCCTCCACAGGCATCGGGGAGGGATACAGCGAGGCCATCATCGTGATCAGCTCTCGCACGCTGAGATCGCGCAGCAGCGAGCCGGTCTGCAACATCGCGCCGACGGCGCCATCGGCGACGGCGTCCGAGGGCGAGCGCCCGAACAGCGTGACGCTGCCCTCATCGGGGGCCAGCAGGCCCAGAAGCATGTCGATCGTCGTCGACTTGCCGGCGCCGTTGGGCCCCAGCAGGGCAACGGTCTCCCCGGCGGCGATGCCGACGTCGATGCCCCGGACGGCCTCGACGGTTGTGCCACCCCGGCGGAAGGACTTCACCAGTCCGCGCAGCTCGACATCGCTTCCACCGCCCCCCGCCGAACCGCGGCTCGGGGAGGAGCTCATTTCCGAGCGGACCTCATCGCCTTGAGCCGTTCAACCTTCGGCAGGACCACCTTGCGCATGCGCACCGACACGGGAGTCGCCTCGACGGCCTCATCCTCGCGAACCCACTCGAGGGCCTCGTCGAGCGTCAGCTTGCGATGGGCGTCAAGGCGGACAAGCACGTCGGAGGTCGACGAGCGCATGTTCGTGAGGTGCTTCTCCTTGACCGGGTTGACATCGAGGTCCTCCGAGCGCGAGTTCTCGCCGATGATCATCCCCTCGTAAACCTCCTCGCCGGGGCCGACGAAAAGCGATCCGCGCTCCTGGAGGGTGAACAGCGAGAAGGTGACGGTGGCACCGCTGCGGTCGGCGACGAGGGCGCCGGAGTTGCGTGTGAGCAACTCGCCGGCCCATGGCTCCCAGCGGTCGAAGACGTGGTGCATGATGCCGGTGCCCCGTGTCTCGGTGAGGAACTCCGTGCGAAACCCGATCAGCCCCCGGGCGGGCACCAGATACTCCATGCGCACCCAACCGGTGCCGTGGTTGGTCATGTGCTCCATCCGCCCTTTGCGGGCTGCCAGCAGCTGCGTGACGGTGCCGACGTGCTCCTCGGGAACGTCAACCGACAGGCGCTCGACCGGCTCATGGCGTTTGCCGTCGATCTCACGCTCGACCACGTGAGGCTGTCCGACCGTCATCTCGAATCCCTCGCGGCGCATCATCTCGACCAGGATTGCCAGCTGCAGCTCGCCGCGGCCCTGGACCTCGTAGGTGTCCGGTCTATCCGTCTCCTCGACGCGCAGGGACACGTTCCCGACCAGCTCCTGGGCAAGGCGGGCCTCGATCTGGCGGGCCGTCAGCTTGGAGCCGTCTTTGCCGGCCAGCGGCGAGGTGTTGACACCGAGTGTGATCGACATGGCGGGCTCATCGACTGTGATCACCGGCAGGGGCCGCGGATCGCCGAGATCGGCGAGGGTCTCACCGATCGTCACCTCCGAGATGCCGGCGACGGCGATGATTTCCCCCGGCCCGGCCTCCTCGGCATCGACCCGTTCCAGGCCGTCAGTCACATAGAGCTCGGCGACCTGGGCTTTCTGGATCGTGCCATCGGCGCGGCACCAGGCGATCTGCTGGGCCTTCTTGATGTGCCCCCCGCGCACCCGGCAGATCGCCAGCCGCCCGACGTAGGGGGACGCGTCGAGGTTCGTGACCAGCGCCTGCAGCGGAAGCTCGTCGTCGTAGGTGGGCGCGGGGATGCGCTCAAGCAGAAGGTCGAGCAGCGGCGCGAGATCACCCTTGTCCAGCTGCTGGCCCTCCTCGTAGGAGAGCGAGGCAACGCCGGCCTTGGCGTTGCAGTAGACGATCGGGAACTCGATCTGGTGCTCGTCGGCATCCAGGTCAAGGAAAAGCTCATAGACCTCATCGACGACCTCGGCGACACGGGCGTCGCTGCGGTCGACCTTGTTGATCACCAGGATCACCGGCAGGCGGGACTCCAACGCCTTGCGCAGCACAAAGCGCGTCTGGGGCAGGGGACCCTCGGAGGCATCGACCAGCAGCAGCACGCCGTCGACCATCGTCAGGCCGCGCTCTACCTCGCCGCCGAAGTCGGCGTGGCCGGGCGTGTCGATGATGTTCAGCTTGACGTCCCTGTAACGGAGAGAGGTGTTCTTGGCGAGGATCGTGATGCCCTTCTCGCGCTCCAGATCCATCGAGTCCATGACCCGGGTGGCGACATCCTGCCCGACGCGAAACGTGCCGGACTGCCACAGCATCGCGTCGACCAGGGTGGTCTTGCCATGGTCGACGTGGGCGACGATCGCCACGTTACGAATGTCATCTCGGGTTTGTTGCACGGCCCGTCAGGGTAGCGGCGCGGGCCTCCGGCACATGTCCGGCCGACCGAGGATGGCCTCTGAATACCCAAAACTCACAGGATCTTCACCGGTCGATGTTTGAGCGCGGGCAACAGAGTGGTGGTGGCCGATTTCGATTTTGACCCGTTGGGTGCTTCGCTGACCCGCCGCGCTCTTCTGCGTCGAGGCGGCTCGCTGGCCGCCGCGGCGAGCGGCGCCACTGCGGCCGGGGGCATGCTCAGGACCGCCCTTGCGCTCGCCCATCCCCTGCGTCGGCCGGACAGCCTGCCCGACCCTTCCCGTCCCGCGGGGACAATCGACGAAGCCCTACCGTTCGACCACATCGTCGTGGTGATGATGGAGAACCACTCCTTCGACAATCTGCTCGGCGCCCTGGCGCGCTCGGGGCAGCCCAAGGCCCACGGTCTCCATATCGACCATCGCGGCATCGCGCGGAACCAGAATCCCGGCCCGGAAGGGCCCGTCCATTCATTCCCGATCGGAACGACCGCGCAGGGCTCGTCGGTCAGCCAGAGCTGGAACGCAACCCACGAACAAATCGACGGCGGGCGAATGGACGGCTTCGTCCGATCGGTCGGCGGCGCCACACAGCCGATGGGCTACTGGACCGACGCGGTGCTGCCGTTCGCCTATTCCTTCGCCCGAACATTCACGATCGCCAACCGCTGGTTCTCATCAGCGCCCTGCCAGACCTACCCGAACCGGCGGTTTCTCATGGCGGGCACGGCCTACGGAGACATCTCAACGGACAGCGAAAGCCTGAAAGACCCGCCGCCTCCCAACGGCACGATCTTCGACCGCCTGAGCGCCTACGGAGTGAGCTGGCGAAACTACTTCACCGACCTGCCGCAGACGGCGATCATTCCGTCGATTATCGAGAAATACCCTGCGAATCTCGCGACCTTCGCGCAGTTCAAGCTCGACTGCGCGACCGGGAACCTGCCGTCGGTCAGCTTCGTGGACCCGGAGTTCGGCGCGCTGTCGGACATCGCCTCGACGCTGACGGCGGTGCCCGGCCTCGAAGCGATCACCGGAAAAGTCGAAACGCTCGGCGGCGATGAGGAGGATCCGCAGGACATGAGCTACGGCGAGTCCTGGGCGTACTCCGCGGTGAAGGCTGTGCTCGATTCCCCGGCGTGGCCAAGGACCCTGCTCATCTACACCTATGACGAGCATGGCGGCTACTACGACCACGTCCCACCGCCGGCGGCGATCGCGCCGGATTCGATACCGCCCGAACTGAGCCCCACGGACCTCCCAGGGGGCTATGACATCTACGGCCCCCGGGTCCCGGCGATCGTGGCGTCCCCCTACTCGAAGCCGAACGGGGTGACGAACGTCGTTCACGACCACACGTCGGTGCTCGCGACGATCGCGGCAAAGTGGAACCTTCCAGCGCTGACCTACCGCGATGCGAACGCGCGCACGGTCGCCGACTTTCTCGACCTCGGGCAGGCGGCCTTTCTCGAACCACCGACGACGATCCTCGAACCGCCGGCGCCGCTCGCCGCGCCTGAAAGCAGATGACCGGCCGCGCGGGGGCGCTTGCCCTGCTGCTGGCGCTGTGCCTCGCCGCGACGGCCCCTTCGGCGAACGCCAGGACGCGTCCCTTCAAGCTGCCGCATATCAACCATGTGTTCGTGATCGTGCTGGAGAACCAGAGTTATGCAGGCACGTTCGGGGACCCGGCCGCAGATCCCTATCTGGCGAGCACGCTCCCCGCGATGGGGGCGCTGCTCGAGAATTACTACGCCACGGGCCATGAGAGCAACGACAACTACATCTCGATGGTCTCAGGACAGCCGCCGAACGTGGAGAACCAGGCGGACTGCCAGATCTTCAGCGACTTCCCCGCCACAGGGCCCGGTAGCGGCGGTGTCGAGCCCGGCGCCGGCTGCGTGTATCCCGAGGAAGTGCAGAACATCGGCACTCAGTTGTCGCTCGCCGGGAAGAACTGGAAGGCATATGAGGGGGACATGGGAAACGACCCCAACCGGGAGACGGCGGCGTGCGGACATCCTTCGATCGACGCCATCGACGGGACGCAGAAAGCCGAGGCGGGCGACGGATATGCGACCCGCCACGACCCGTTCGTCTACTTCCATTCGGTGATCGATGAAGCGAGTTACTGTGACGCCCACGTGGTCGCGTTGGGCTCGCCCACGGGAGCGATGCCGCCAGCCGCGCTCAGGGGCGAGACGGGCCTGGCGAGCGACCTGAAGCACTCGGCCCACACGCCCGCCTTCTCGTTCATCACGCCGAACCTCTGTGACGACGGGCATGACTTCCCCTGCACCAACCAGGCAGGCGGGGCATCGGCGCTGGGCGACATCGATGCCTTCCTGGAAACCTGGGTGCCGATGATCACGGGCTCACCGGCATTTCGGCATGGGTTGCTGGAGATCACCTTCGACGAGTCCGATGGCGCCGAATCGGACTCATCGGCCTGTTGCGGGGAGCTGCCGGGGCCCGGCTCGCCGCTCCCGGGCATCACCGGTCCCGGCGGTGGCAGGGTGGGCGCCGTTCTGCTCTCGCCCTTCATCAAAGGAGGGACGATCAGCTCCGTCCCGTACAACCACTACGCCTCGCTCGCCAGTTGGGAGACGCTGCTCGGGCTCTCAAGGCTGGCGGACGCGTCCTCTGTCTCATCGACGTTCGGCTCGGACGTCTTTGAAGGGCGCTAGCGCCCGGCCCGGGCGGCCCGAACTCCGGTTCGAAGGCCGAACCGGGCCAGCGCCGTCGGGTAGCGCTCGACCCCCGCGATCGTCTCCCGGAGGGCTCTGGCGAATCGAACTATCTCGTCCTCCGCGATGGTCAGGGCGGGGAGCGCCTTGATCACGTTCATGTGGTGGCCGGCCACCTGGCAGAGGATTCGGTGGCGGTGGAACAGGGGTACCGTGATCAGCTGGGAGAACAGGCCTGGCTGGCGCAACTCAACCCGCTCCCACAGGCGCCGGCCGACGCCTCCCGCAGGCGGGCCGAACTCGATCGCCCACATCAGGCCCATGCCGCGGACCTCGCGGACGACCTCGAATTCCTCGCTCAGCGGCGTCGTCAGCTCGAGCAGCAGCGCTCCCAGTCGGGCCGAGCGCTCGACGAGGCGCTCGCTGTCGAGCACGCGGAGCGTCGCCAGCGCGGCTGCGGCGGCGAGATCATTTCCGCCGAAGGTGGAGCCGTGTCTGACCGCTCGCTCCATGCCGTCGAAGACCCGGTCGAACGCCGCGCGCGAGACCAGCACGGCACCGATCGGGACGAGTCCGCCTGAGAGCGCCTTGGCGACGCAGATCATGTCCGGCTGAAGGTCCCAGTGCTCCAGCGCGAGGAACGTTCCCGTGCGCCCGATGCCGGTCTGGACCTCGTCGCAGACGAACAGCGTGCCCGCCTCGCGGCACAGCCGCTGGGCCTCGGCCAGATAGCCCGTGGGAGGCAGGTTGACGCCCTTGCCCTGGATCGGCTCGAGGATCAGCGCGGCGACATCGCCGCGTTCGAGCTCCACCCGCAGAGCCTCAAGGTCACCGAACCCGACCGAGGCGCAACCCTCCAACAGGGGGCCGAACCCGTCACGGAACTCGTCGTTCCCGTTGATCGACAGCGACCCCATCGTCAGGCCGTGGAAGGCGTGATCGGCGTAGAGGATGCGTGTGCGGCCCGTTGCGGCGCGGGCAATCTTGATCGCCGCCTCGACCGCCTCCGTTCCGGTGTTGGCCGGAACCATCGCGCCGACGCTCCCGGGCGCCCGGGCCAGCAGCTGCTCCGCCAGGATCCCGCTCAGCAGCGTCACCCCCAGCTGGGGCAGATTTCCCGTGCGCGCCGCCATTACCGCCTCGACCGCGGCCACGGCCTCCGAATGTCCACGGCCAATCGCGAAGACGCCGTAGCCGCCGAACAGATCCAGATAGCGCACACCGTCGGCGTCGATCAGATGGGCGCCATCTCCCCCGGCCCAGGTGCGGTCGAACCCCAGCGTCCGCAGGATGCGGCCCATCTGCGGATTCAGATAACGGTCGTTGAGCTCCATCTCCTCGCCGGACCTGCCCGCAAGGAGGCTGCTCACGGGGGGAAGATCCGGGACAGCCACAGGCTGAGCCTAGCTCGATCGACGCACATGCCGAGAAGGCGGACGGGCACGTCGAAATTTTAGGTTTAGCAGTCGGTTTACGGACGGCCCAAGCGGGGTACGTGATCCGTATCGCCGTTTTTGGCGTAGAATGTGGGTCGCAACAGCCGGAATCGGCCCAAAGCCAGAATTCCAACAAAGGACCGAGGAAAGGGAGCAGGTATGACCGCCACGGCCGCAATCACTACCGCAAGCCCCACCGCCGCTGCGAGCGCCCCCGGCGCGCCCGCAGAGACCCTGGAGCTGTTCGCCCGCTGGCAGCAAGACGGCGACCGCGCAGCACGCCAGGCACTGGTCGAGCGCTTCATGCCGCTCGCGCGCAGCCTGACCAGGCGCTACGGCCGCTCCTCTGAGCCCTTCGAGGATCTCCTGCAGGTGGCTTCGCTGGGTCTACTCAAGGCGATCGACCGCTACGACGCCGAGCGGGGCTTCCCCTTTCAGTCCTACGCCGTACCGACGATTCTCGGCGAGATGCGCCGCTACTTCCGCGACTCGGGCTGGGCCGTTCATGTTCCCCGTGGCGCCCAGGAGCGGGCGCTGAAGGTTCGTGACGCCCAGGAGCGCCTTGCGAACGAAACGGGCCGCGCGCCTTCGGTCAACCAGCTCGCCCAGTACCTTGAGCTGGACGTCGAGGACGTGATTGACGCCATGCAGGCGATTCGGGCCTACGAGACGGTCTCGCTCGACGCGCCGCGCGTCGGGCATGACGACGAAGTCATCTCCTACGGCGACTCGATCGGCGGGGAGGACGCGCGCTACGAGCTCGTCGAGCTCGACGCCACGGTCTCCTCCGCGTTGGCGCACCTCCCGGCCCGCGACCGCCTGGTTCTGCACCTGAGGTTCGTCGAGGACCTGACACAGACCGAGATCGCAGAGCAGATCGGCATCTCCCAGATGCAGGTCTCGCGACTCCTGCGCCGGTCGCTCGAGCAGCTGCGCACGATGACGGACACGCCGCCCGCCGGCAAGGCGAGCTAGGGCGGGTCTCATGCCAGCGGGTCCGCCTCAGGGTGCAGACCCGCTGGACGGCATGCGGTCCTTCGGGATCCGGAGGGCACGCCCATGGGCGCGACTCCGAACGTCCATCTGAAGCTCTCAAACCGGGCGGAGAACGTCCTGCTCGTTCGCCAGGCCCTCAGCGGCCTGGCGGAAGCCGTTGGTCTCGATGCGGTTTCCCTCAACGATGTGAGCACGGCCGTCACGGAGGCCGCGAACAACGTCGTCCTGCATGCCTATGGCGGCGACGAGGGTCCGTTGGAGGTCGAGTTCACCAGCCTCCCGACGGGCCTCGATGTACTGGTCGCCGACCACGGCCGAGGAATCCCGCTGGAGGTACGCAACGGGCGAGTCGGTCTCCGACGGGATCGGCCTGCCCGTCATCCAGGCGCTGAGCGACACCGTGGACTTCCGCGACAGGCCCGCTGGAGGAACAGAGCTCCTGATGCACTTCGAGCTCGACCAAGCGCGGCCGCTGCCTTCCGAGGAAGACGTCACGATGGGCGAGCTGGCCGCGATCGAGGATGATCGGCCTGACTCGATCGTGCTGGGGGTCGCGCCCACGGCTGTGGCCCGCAACGTCGTGCCGCGGGTCCTCTCGACGCTGGCCGCTCGTGCCTACTTCTCGACCGATCGGATCTCCGACGCGCAGATGGTGGCCGACACGCTGGTCGCCGAGTTGGACAGCGCGGTCGACGGGCACCTTTTGTTTGGTTTCACGGTCCTGCCCCGGAACCTCGAATTGAGGATCGGCCCGCTGCGCAGTGGGCGGGCGGGCGAGCTGCTCAACGGCGACGGCGACAGATTGGGCCCGATCCTCACCCGCCTAGCCGACGGACACGCCGTATCCGAGGCCGGTCCGATGGAGCTGCTTGACCTGCGCATGGCCCAGCGAGACTGACCGCTCCCCCCTCCTACCAATGCGGCACGCCGGCCGGCCCGCGTCGGGACGGACCAGCCGACATACCGCTCAATGCCGCCGAGTAAGACGAGGCCGCAGGGGGCGCGCGACTCTCATCCGATAGCGACAGTGGTATCCGGGTCTTTGCCCGCTGACCGGCGCTCTAAACACGGAAACCTCAAAGAAAGGGAACTTGCCGGAGACCGGGCCGCTGGTTCGTTGGCTTGCAGGCGTTTGACAAAGGTCGCAGAGGGGAACCTTTGGAATCAGGGCCGAGGGAATAGCCCGAGGCGACTTGTTTCCCAAGGAATGCGAGGTGGGCATGGCGAAGGTGTGCGTTCCCGCCGCCGCCGGCGGCGGAGAGAGGCGGCATGGCCGCTAGCGCCCGCGTACTGCTCGAGGGTCCGCCGGTCACGCCCGCGGAGCGGCGCCCGGATGAGCCCAGGCACGGTTTCCGCCACGAGGTGATCTTCCATGGCGACGGTGCCGACGGGTTCGTGCGCCAGACCATGCCGCTGATAGATCAGGCGATCGACCGGCAGGGCCCAGTGCTGATCGCCGTGAGCGAGGCGCGAATCGCACGGCTGAAGGAAGCACTGGGTGCGCGCGCCGCAAATGTGTCCTTCGCCGACATCCGCCGGCTGGGCAGGAACCCCGCGCGAATCATTCCCGCCTGGCGGGAGTTCCTGCGCGCCAGTCGCTTCGAGCAGGGCGGCGAACCGCTGGGGATCGGCGAACCGGTGTGGCACGGACGCAACACGGCCGAATTGGATGAGTGCTGGCGACACGAGGCGTTGCTCAACCTCGCCTTCGGGGGCAATGTCCGGAGCTGGCAGCTGCTCTGTCCCTATGACCTCGACAGCCTCGATGACCACGTGATCGAAGCCGCCCACATCTGCCATCCGCTGGTCTCCGGGGAATGCGGGGCCTATGCCAGCCACGGCTATCGGAGCAGCGCTCAGCCGTTTGACGGGCAGCTCGAGGAGCCGCCGGCTGAGATTGGCGAGCTGCTGTTCACCGAAGCCGACCTTGGCAGCGTGCGACGTCGCCTGTCAAGTTGGGCCCGAATCGAGGGGCTTCCCTCGGCGGCAATCGAAGATCTGGTCCTGGCCGTCGATGAGATCGCCACCAACAGCATCCGCCATGGCGGCGGCAGCGGGCGGCTGCGAATGTGGCGCGAGGACCGTTCGCTCCTGTGCGAGGTCCGCGACGCCGGCGAGATGCGAGACCCTCTGCTCGGGCGGGTGCAGCCGGGAGACGGTTCTGTCTGCGGGCGAGGAATGTGGATCGTCAATCAGCTGTGCGACCTCGTTCAGGTCCGCTCATCGCCTGCCGGCAGCCAAATCCGCCTGCACAAGCACCTCGCCTGAGCCATCACTCGCGCGCCGCCGGCAGCGGTGCGGCTCCGCGCGGTGTCCCCGTGGATAGAATTTGCACATGGGAGCACAGGCCCAGCTGCAGATCGAGAGCCGTCAGGAAAGCGACCGGGTCGTGATCGCCATGGACGGGGAACTCGACATGGCCAATGCGCCGGCCCTGCAGGCAGCGATCGAGTCAGATGAGCTCGCCCCCGCGGCGGCGGTGGTGCTCGACCTGCAGGGGCTGACGTTCCTCGACTCGACTGGCCTGCGCGTGATCCTGGCGGCCCGCGAGCTCTGCTGGCGTCGGGGCCAGGAGTTCGCGGTCACGCCCGGCTCGGCGCAGGTCCAGAGGCTGCTCAGCGTAACGGGCGTGGGCGAGCATCTGCATACGATCGCCACCACCGGCGACGTGCTGTCCTAGACGGTCAGCTCGGCCAGCCGGCGTTCCAGGAAACGCCGCTCGGCCGGCGAGTGGACCAGTTCCAGCGCCCGCCGGTATGAGACACGGGCCTCCTCGTCCTGGCCGAGTCGACGCAGCAGCTCGGCACGGGTCGAGTGAAGGTGGTGGTACCCCTCGAGCTGCAGCCCCTCGATCGCCTCCAGGCCGGCTCGCGGGCCCTCCGACTCGGCCAGGGCGACAGCCCGATTGAGCTGAACGACCGGAGATCCCGTCAGCTCCGCCAGCTCGGCGTAGAGCAGCGCGATCCGCCTCCAGTCGCTGCTCTCGGCGACATGCAGCCGCGCGATGGCGGCCTGAAGCAGATAGGGTCCGCGCCCGTGCAGGGCGAACGCCCGGGCGAGCGCGACTCGTCCCGCTTCGATCTTGGCGTCATCCCAAAGCGAGCGGTCCTGGTCAGCCAGCAGCACCAGTTCCCCCTCGCGCATCCTCGCGGAGCGACGGGAGTCGACAAGCAACATCAATGCCAAAAGCCCCTGGACCTCCGATTCCTCAGGCATCAGCTCGGCCAGCGCGACACCCAGCCTGATGGCCTCGTCAGCAAGCTCGCCGTGGCGCTCATAACCCTCGTTGAAGATCAAATAGACAACGGCCAGCACCGCCGAGAGGCGATCGGGCAGCAGCTCCGGCGGGGGAATCCGGAATGGGATCGCTGCCTCGGAGATCTTGCGCTTTGCCCGCACCAGCCGCTGGGCCATGGTCGTCTCGGAGACGAAGAACGCCCGTGCGATCTGCTCCGTGCTGAGGCCCCCGAGCGAACGCAGGATCAGCGCAACCTGCGCGTCGAGCCCGAGCGCCGGATGGGCGCAGGTAAAGATCAGCTCGAGCCGTTCGTCTGGGAAGGCGTGCTCGTTGAAGTCCTCCACTGCTGTCTCCTCGATCTCGAGCATCCGGGACTTCTCCGCCAGGACCCGCTCGCGCCTGATGCGGTCGATCGCCCGGTTGCGGGCCGTGACAATCAGCCACGCGCGGGGGTTGCTCGGAGGCCCCTCGGAGGGCCAGCGCTCGGCTGCGATCGCGAAAGCCTCCTGAGCGGCCTCCTCGGCGCGGTCGAAATCGCCGAGGAAGCCCACCAGGGCCGCCAGCACGCGCCCCCACTCCGCCCTGAAGACCTGCTCGATCAGCGCTCGACGAGCGGCCGGATCTCCACCGCTCCCCCCAGCCGCGCGGCCGGGATCCGGCCAGCCAGCTCGATCGCTGCGTCGAGGTCGTCGGCTTCGAACAGGTAGTAGCCGCCAAGCGCCTCCTTGGTCTCTGCGAACGGGCCGTCGGTAGTCAGGATGCGGCCATCCTGGACGCGGATCGTGGTCGCGGTCGCGGGGTCCTGCAGTTGGCCACCACCGGTCACGCCGGGTGAACCGGAGATGGCGTAGTACTCCTCCGTGATCGCCTGCTGCTCGGGCTCGGCGAGAGCTTGCCAGGCCTGAACCGAGCCACTGCTGAATATCTGGATCATGTACTGCATTGAACGCTCCTTTTCACGTTTGTTGATGTCCAGGCGACGAACGCGGCGAGGCCCATTCGACACGATCGGCAAACATATAACGCTTAAGATATATAATG
Source organism: uncultured Solirubrobacteraceae bacterium (assembly GCA_963744035.1). Classification (GTDB taxonomy): domain Bacteria; phylum Actinomycetota; class Thermoleophilia; order Solirubrobacterales; family Solirubrobacteraceae; genus Palsa-744. The sequence continues at coordinate 644,069 of CAVURZ010000005.1, forward strand.
ATAAAATGATGTCGGTGTCGAGTGCTTTCGAGATTGTCGCCGAGCCTGCCCGTCGTGCACTGCTCGATGAGCTCCGCGGCGGGCCGCTGGCCGTCGGCGAGCTGTCCCGGCGAACGGGCCTCAGCCAGCCAAACACCTCGCGTCATCTGAAGATCATGAGAGAGGCCGAGGTCGTCGTGTCGCGGGCCGCCGGGCAGCGGCGGCTCTACGAGTTGCGCGTCGAGGGATTGGCTGAGATTGCCGGCTGGCTGACGCCGTACGTGCTGATGCTCCAGCGAGGCCGGGATCCGCGCTAGTCTCAACCTTCGGAATTCTGCGGAGGGCCTGAAATGAATGATGCAGACAGCCAGGGCGCGGAGCAGCGACAGGGCGACGTCCTGTCCGCCATCTCCGATGGGCTGGTGGGACTGCTGAAGGACTATTACGGACACGGCCCCAGCAGGGCCAAGTCCTACTACCAGGACGATCTGGTCGTCTGTCTGCTGCGCGGCGGCTTCTCCCGGGTCGAGAAGACGCTGCTGGAGGGTGGCCGCGGAACCGCCGTGATTCAACAGCGGATGGAGTTCCAGGAGGTCATGCGCGGGCGCTTCATCGAGGTCGTCGAGCAGGCCACGAGCCGCCGCGTGATCGGGTTCATGAGCGGCAACCAACAGCACCCGGATCTGATGTGCGAGGTCTTCATCCTCGCTCCGACCGACCTGCTCGACGAGCACGAGCTCGCGGCCGACACCGCCATCACTCCTCTCAACTGAGATCTCCACGTCCGGACCAGCCTCGCCCTGCGGTGCTAGTCTGGAGCTCGGAGGGCATTCAGTGGGGTCGATCAGCGTGATCGGCAGCATGAGCTGACTTCCAGCTGATCACTCGAAACGTGAGGAGCTGGTTGCGTCCGTCCCTCCATCGATCTTTTGCGGTAGCGGTAGGGCGGTCACGCCCGCGGCGCGGTTCGCCTGCTCGTGGAGCCTGGGTGCCAATGCGGCCTGGGTGCACGTCTCGGGAGAACTGGATCTCGCGAGCTCGCCGGAACTCGAGCGGACAATCAGAGAAGCACAGCGAGACGCCAGCCTCGTCGTTCTGGACCCGCGCGGGTTGACGTTCATCGACTGCGCGGGGATCCACACGATCGTCGAGGGCGCCGGCCGGGCCCGGCGCGAGGGCGGCTGGCTGATGCTGATGGTGGCCTCACCGCTGGTCGAGCGCCTCCTGGCACTCACCGGGGGCGACGATCTCGTGACGATCTTCGATGCCGACCTCGACCTCGAGCCTCCCGGGCCGGCCGGTCAGCCCGGCACGCGTCGGCGCTGGCGTCCCGGCGCCGATCGCGGGAGCGCACCCGCGGGTGCTCCGAGATTTGGACAACTTGGACGGCGGACACCCCTGCGAGCCGTCCAGGACGATGCCGAGGGGGGCACATCCCCCTCGGACGCGAGCGCACCGGTGTGGCCGCGCTCCACCCCCGAGCGCGGCCGCGCCAGTGAAGGACCACCCTCGGGCTGATGGCCGGCGTGCGCGAGCGCGCTAGTGTGAAAGCTCCTCGCTCGTCGGGTCACGCCCTTCGCCCCCCGCGCGAACCACACCGGAGGACGAGAGAGCAGGTCCCATGCCGGTGCCCCGACGCCACCTCAGCGGTGACGAGCTCCTCTTCGCCGTGACCGAAGCGATGGTCGTGCTGCACCAGCGCTATTACCACCGCACCCCGGTCAGCGCGAAGACGCAGATGCTGGGCGGCGATCTCTTGGCCTGCGTGCTCGGTGGTATCTACACGGACGTCGAGAAGACGATGATCGAGCTGCAGCGCTCGGTCGTCGTGCAGGAAACCCGCAGCGCCTTCCAGACCGCCATGCAGCGCAGGTTCATCGATCAGGTGGAACTGCTGTCGGGGCGTGCCGTGCTGGCATTCATCTCCAATCATCACGTCGGCCCCGACATGGAGATCGAGCTGTTCATGCTCGCGCCGGCCGAGGGAGACTCAGCCGGCTCCTGAGGAACCCCACTCGGGAGCGATCCGTGCGGTAGTTGCCCGCTGGGAGATGCGGCTGCACGCGGTCAGAGCGTCCGGCCGCGACGACGAAGAGACGGTCATGGACCCCGATCACGACCCACAGGCCGCCCACACCGGGGCAGCCGCTGTCGATGAGCTCCACATCTGCGTGCTCTGCGCCAGCCATCTGGTGCAGCCGTTTCAGTGGGAAGCGGAAGGCCCGCGTCATTGGCGCGTGTTCCTGCGCTGCCCCGACTGCGAGGCAATTCGCGAAGGCCTTTTCACCCAACAGGCCGTTGACCTGCTCGCGGATGAGCTCGACCGCGGAAGCGGGGTTCTGATCCGGGCGCTCGACGAGATCACGCGCGAGAACATGGCGGGCGAGATCGAGGTTGTCATCCGGGCGCTCCAGGACGACCTGATTCTGCCCGGCGACTTCTAGTCCGACGCTCACCCCCCACCCCGGACCGTGTACGTAACGCGCCGGGCAAGGCCACGGGCAACTACTGCATGCAGTGGTCCCCCCCACGCCGTCATTTCAACTAGCACCACGACCTGACCAGAAAGGACCGGCCCGATGTCGGCTTCCCTCTCACCCGCTCCGCGAACCACACGACCGACCCCATCCCCGCGCGTCCGGCGCAAGCCGCTCTCCCCGGCAGCGTCCGGCGAGCGCCACACACACTCAAGCCACGGTCGGCGGATCGCACAGGCATTTGTCGACCTCGAGAGCCTTCCCGTCCTCTCCGAGGCGCGACTGCGTGTGCTCGCGCTCACCGAGGACGAGTCGAACGTCCCCAGTACCGAGCTGGTGTCCGCCGTGGAGTCCGACCCGGCACTCGCGATGAGCGTGATGAGAGCGTCGAACTCCGGCGCACGCATGGCAGAGCAGGTCGACACCGTGCCGGGCGCGATCGCGCTGCTCGGCCCAGCCGCCATCCACGAGCTCTGCGACAAAGCGAAGGTCTTCGACTTCTTCGGACGCGCCGGCGGCTGGGACCTCGCGCCCCAGATGTTTCGCCTTCATGGGCTTACGACCCAGCGTGCGGCGGACCGAATCGCCGCGGAGATCTACCACACCAACCGCGCCAGACTGTCCCTCTCGAGCCTGCTGCATGACGTCGGCAAGCTGATCCTGATCCGCGCCTATCCGGGCTACCCGGCCCAGGTCCACCGCGGCGTCCGCCTGCCCGAGGAGCGCATCCACTGTGAGCGTCGCGAGCTGGGCGTGGACCATGCGCTGGTCGGCGGCGTACTGCTGCGACGCTGGGGCATCCCCGGGAGCGTCGCTGAGCCCGTGGAGCACCACCATGACCCCGAGGCCGAAGGGGATGCGGCGGTGATCCGCCTCGCTGACATGCTTGCCCACTATCAACGCGGAGATGCCGTTACGCCGGCAGAGATGCTCCGCAGCGCCAATGCGGTCGAACTCGGCGAGAAGGATCTCCGTCGCCTGATGTCCGATCTGTGCGGGGACCCTGGCCAACGCCGCACCCTCGTGGACCCCTGCCCGCTCTCCAGCCGCGAGCTGCGTGTGCTGCATCGTCTCTCACAGGGCAGCGTCTACAAGGAGATCGCGCTCGAGCTCGACCTCTCGGCGAGCACGGTTCGCAGCCACCTCAACAAGATCTATCGCAAGCTCGGTGCGCGTGACCGCGCGCAGGCCGTACTGATCGCGTCACGCCGGGGCTGGCTCCAGGAGCACTGATGTCGCGGCACTGGCGCATGCTGATCACCGCTTGTGCCCTTGCCGACGGCGTCTACCGACTCGCCCTGAGGCCCCGGCTGCGCCGTGCCCTGGGAGTGCAGATGCCGCTCCAGCTCCCGTAGGGCGAACTGCCCGAAGCTGCTCAGCGTCCGGGCGTCGTTTCGCCCGCCCCGGCCTCCGCACGCAGGGCTTCGTGTGCCCTCTGTACTATCCCGTCGCCGCTGCACAGAGCGACTCTTCACGGAGGACATCGTGTCTGGCGCGAACCAGGACGAGCAGAACAGCACTGATGAGGCATTCCCGGCGTCCTCGCCTGCGCTGGTGATCGAGGAGATCGCTCGAGGCCAATCGCGGACACTTCACCTGTCGGGCGAACTGGACCTGATGTCCGCAGAGCTACTCGAGCAGGCAATGCGGCGACTGGCCAGCGACGAGGACGACGGGCTGATCGTCCTCGACCTGGGCGACGTGAGCTTCATGGACTCGACCGGGTTGCGAGCGGTGCTCGTCGGGATCGCCGTCTGTGTCGAGCACCAGCGCGAGCTCGAGCTGCTCCCGGGCCCCGACCAGGTCCAGAGGCTGTTCGAGATCAGCGGGCTGGTGGAGGATCTCCCCTTCAGTTCGGCAGAGCGGCCGAACGACTCCGGGTAGCGCCCGCATTTGAGTGGAAACGGGTGAGATAGAATTCACTCACGTGAGTTCGTGACGGACCGTCGCCGGATGGACGGCGACGACGGGGAAGCACGGTTGCGCGAGCGGACTCAGCCGTCCCCCTCCTTGCCTTCGCGTGGCCCCCCTTGCAGGAGGGAGACGGAACAGAGGCACAGGTTGTCATCCAGCGTCGAGAGCACCCCCGCGGGGTCGGTCGCCGCAGCGATTTCCAACGCCACGGTGAAGCTGATGCACGAATACACCGGTCGCGGTCCGACCCGCGCACGCACCTATATCGAGGGCGATCTGATCGCCGTGGTGCTGCACGACACTCTCACCATGGGAGAGCGGAGCCTCGTTCGCGACGGCGAGGGAGCGCTCGTACTTGCGACCCGCAAAGCCTTCCAGCGAAGCATGGGCCCGCAGCTGACCGCGATGGTCGAGCAGCTGTCGGGTCGCAGGGTCCTCGCGTTCCTGAGCGACAATCACATCGAGCCGGACGTGGCGGTCGAGACGTTCGTGCTCGAGCCCGCCGGCCGGGAGGCACGCGAGCAGAATTAGGCGCAGGCGCCGCCCTCGAGCTGGGACCCCGCACGCTCACCCTCGGTTTGGGCGCCGTCGATGAGCACCTCCAGCCGCTCCAGAGCCCTCCGCAGCAGTCGTGAGATCTGCATCTGGGAGATGCCGATCCTGGCCGCGATTTCGCTCTGGGTCATTTCGTCGAAGAAGCTCATGCCGAGCATCGTGCGATCGCGCTCTGAGAGCTCGCCCAGCGCGGCGCGCAGGTCCGCCCGAGACTCGATCGCCCCGAAACCTCGATCCTCACCGCCGATCGCTTCGGCGTAGGTGGCACCTTCGTCGTTGTTCCCGGCCGGAGCGTCCAGCGAGCTGACGTCGTAGGAGTCGAGTGCCTGCAGTCCGTCGATCACCTGCTCGAGCTGGTAGCCGAGGTGATCGCGAAGCTGATCGACGGTCGGGGCGCGGCCGATCTCAGCCGTCAGATACTGCTGTGCCTCGCGGACCGCCAGCGCCCGCTCCTGCGTGGTCCTCGGCACATGCAGGGCCCATCCGGAGTTGCGGAAGTAGCGCCGCATCTCGCCAAGGATCGTCGGGATCGCGAAGGATTGAAATCTGTGCCCGCGATCGACATCGAAGCGGTCGATCGCCAGCACCAGACCGACCGCCGCGACCTGAACGAGATCGTCCATAGGCTCCGAGGAGCGCCCATAGCGCCGCGCGAGATTCCGCGCGAGCGGCATGAACTCGCTGACCAGGGCATCGCGAGCCGCGACGTCGCCGTGCTTCTGCCAGGCAAGGAAGAGCGCGCGCTGGACGCGACCGCGAGGCTGCTGAGCGGGATTTCTCGGACCCGCCATCGCGCTCACGCGGCATCCCGATCGAAGCGGTCCGGGGCGCGACGGGGCGCGGGCACAGCCGCGCAGCTGGGAAGACTCAGGTAGGACACTTTTCTCCGCGACGATCCGTGGGCTCGATAGCCCGTTGTCGATAGGCGGTAGTCCTGCTACACCCGGAACGCCGTTGACAGCTCGTCCCACCGCATGTGCCGATCCCGTCAAGACTGTCTGTCAATTCGGGCTCACACAGGTATTAGCCGCTCAAGCCTGTTGTCAAACCGCAAACAACGGTTCGGGGGCCAAGCTCTTCGCTCGGACTTACAGAGCACGCAGGGAAAACGCTGCTACTCAGCTCCCACGGGCGCCTCGGACGGCGCCGAGCCACTCGCATCCCCATTGGACGCGACCGGCACCGGGGGAGGCGTCTGAGCTTCGGCCGCCTTCAGGGTGCCGAACGCGCCCAGCGCGCCTCCGAGGAGCGCGGCGAGCGCCCACCGTGTGCCGGAGCGCTCACGGCCCAGCTGGCCATCGAGCGAGATCGGACCCGGGCCCGTCTCGGCCAGCGCCAGCACGATCGCGATCAGCACGAGGTTGTACTCGTAACCCCCGTCGCCGGCCCAGGGACCGTTCTTGGCGTGCACCGTGGAGATCGCCGTGATCATCGTTCCCGTGAGCGCCGCCTCGGCAACCGGGCTGGCAAGTCCTGCGGCCAGCAGAGCCCCTCCTCCGGCCTCCGCCGCGCCCGCGGCGATCGCATTGCGCCTACCCGGACGCAGGCCCAGGTGCTCAAAGCCTTCGGCCGTGGCGTCGAGCCCGTGCCCCCCGAACCACCCGAACAGCTTCTGTGTGCCGTGCCCGACGAAGAGACCTCCGACGATGAGGCGAAGGAGCAGGCGGCCGATCTTCATGTTGGTCCCTTTCTTGGAATTACGCTCATGACGCCCAGTCTGGCGCAGAGCTGTCTCACTCGTCATACCGCAGTCAGGGCGCTCAACCCGACGCCTGCGTCGGTCAATGCGGAGCCAACTCCACATCCTGGCTGGCGGAGGCGGCAAGACCATCCTCGCCGCCGGCCAGCCCCACAGTCCGTTCGGTCCACCAGCTCAGCGGAACCAGCTCGTAAGCGTGGCTGCGTGAGTCCCGGTCGAGCTCCGTGGCCAGCCTGATGACCGCCAGGAGCTGATCGTGGAGCCAGTCATCGTTGCCGAGCGCATCGGCGTGCTCGGTCGCGACGCTGCTGCGCGTCAAGGTCTCCTCCCGTACGGTGCGCCCGGCCAGCGGCTCGTTGTGGGCAAGGACGCTGCTCAGCCAGTCCAGACGCCCCGCCAACTCGACATGGCGGTCAAGGACCTCGGCGTATGGCCTTGCACTCACCATAAGAGGTGCCCACCGCGCGATGACCTCCGAGGAATGCTCGCTCAACGCGCTGCAGACCCGCTGCAGGTCCGCGCGGCGCTGATCATCGGCGAGCAGTCGGCGAATCGCCTGCGAGACCTGCTCGGCATCCTCGGCGATCTCCGCCGCGTCACTCAGCGACTCCAGCGCCCCGCTCTGAACCTCCGTCAGATCCAGGATCTCGAGCAGCCCCGTCCATGTCGCACGGGCGCTCTGCAGTAGGGCGAACAGCACGCTCTGAGCGAGCAGACTCCAGCGCCGCCTGTCGCGGCGCTCGAGCACCTCGTTGAGAACCACCACCGTCACCGCCACCACCAGCAGGTTCGCGACCAGGGATGCGAGCAGCGCGTGACGCTCCCAGATGGTGCTTCCGAGGACGTCTGACAGCGCCGCCGCGAGGATCAGCGCAGCGCCGAGTACCGCGGCCAGCTGGAAGCGTCTGTCGCCTTGCATTCAGAGGACTCGGGAAACGCCGGGCCGAGCCGCGGGCGCCGTGGCGCCGCGCGGCCCGAGTCGGCGTCTAGGCCTTCGCGGCTGCGGCTCCGCTTGTGGCACCGGCATCGGCGACCTCATGTTTGCCCTCACCGAACTCCTCGACGATCTTCGCGCAGAACGCGGGAAGGTCATCGGGGTTGCGCGAGGACACGAGACCCTGGTCGACGACGACCTCCTGGTCGACCCACTCACCACCGGCGTTACGGATGTCGGTCTGCAGCGACGGCCACGATGTGAGCGTCCTTCCGCGCACCAGATCGGCCTCCACGAGCGTCCAGGGCCCATGGCAGATCACGCCGACAGGCTTGCCCGCGCCGAAGATCCGCTGGATGAAGGCGGTCGCGCGCTCGTCGGTGCGCAGTTGGTCCGGGTTGGCCACGCCGCCGGGCAGCACGAGCCCGTCGTAGTCATCCGCGCTGGCCTGCCCGAGGGTGTCATCGACCTTGTAGGTGGCGCTCTTGTCGAGGTGGTTGAACGACTGGACCTCGCCCTCCTCGGGTGCCACGAGTCGAGGCGAACCACCGGCGTCCTCCACGGCCTTCCAGGGCGCCGTCAGCTCGACCTCCTCGACCCCCTCCTGGGCGACGAGAAATGCAATCTTCTTTCCGTTCAGATCGGCTGCCATCAGCAGCTCCTTTCGCTTCGCTTGTTCTGCCACAGCCCTGTTGGAGGGCTGGCGGGCCTGGTCTGGACTTACCCAGGGGAGGGCCGGCTAACCAGCGTGGTGTTCAGCGGGCCTTGGTGTCCTCGAGCGAGCGAAAGGCATCACCGATGCGCCTGTCGGCCTCACTCGCGGCGTCCCTCTCGACCTTCGCCGGCGCGGCATCCTCCGGCGCAAGGTCGGCGTTGACCTGGAGCAGCGCGCTCTCGAGCAGGTGTCGCAGATCATCCTCTGCCCCCTCCGTGACGTCGCTCACAACGAGCTCGCTCTTGTGCACCGTGATGGCGCCCCAGCGGCCATCGTTCGGGCCCAGCAGCGAGAGCACGCCCTCGAGATGCGCGATCCAACCCTTGGGCGCCTTGCCGGTCACCTGGACCGTCAGGCACGCCTCGTGGACATCGGCGCTCTGCCAGTCGATTGCCCGCATTTCTGCCTGACCCATGTTCCTCAGATACCCGCCGGTGCGCCGTTCGACACCTGCCTGTATTTCAGTCGGAGTCCGTACCGTCCGCCAGCAACTCGAGTACGGCCTTCTCGATCCGTCTGCGGACGCGGACGTTGGCCAGGTCGGGACCGTTCGTGCCGCCCGCTCCCGGCAGCGCATCCGCGATCGTCACGCCGGCCCGGTAGCGGTCGATCACGCGCGGATCGATATAGGAGGCGCGGCAGACCGCCGGGGTGTTGCCCAGATACGCCGCGACGGTCTTCACCGCCGCGCCCACGTGCCGGTCGGCGCGGCGGCCCCTACCGGTGGCCGGCTGCGCCGCGAGCGCCACCGAGGCGAGCACCGTCGCGTTCCAGGTGCGAAATTCTTTCGCTGTAAAGCGGCCGCCGCCGTTGTCCTTGAGGTAGGCGTTCACCTCCTCCGCGGTCGGCTCGACCCAGCCGGACCCGTCGCGGTAGGCGAGCAGATTCTGTCCGCTGCGCCGCTTGCGGAGCAGGGCCACGACGGCCATCGCCTCGACGTCGGCGATCTCCTGGACGCGCCGCTGACCGGACTTGGCCGGGAAGTCGAAGACGAGCGCACCGTCCTGGACCGCGACATGCCGGCGCAGCATCGTCGTCAGGCCATAGGACTCGTTCTGCTCGGCGTAGTCCTCTGACCCGATGCGAAAGAAGCCCACATCGAGCAGCCGCACGGCGCACGCGAGGACCCGCGGTCGCGTCAGCTCATCGCGTCCCAGCCGCCCCGACGGAGGGATCGCAAGATCTCGCTCGACCCGTCGACGCAGGCGCGGGAGGGCGGTGCCGAAGGCGATCATCGAGTCGAACTTCATCCGGTCGCGATGCACCCGCCAGCGATCGTGGTAGCGGTACTGCTTGCGCGAGGCAGCATCGATCCCGGTGGCCTGAAGGTGACCCAGGGAATCCATGCAGATCCACACATCCCGCCAGGCCGGCGGTATCGCCAGCTCGGCGATCCGTTCCAGCACCTCGGGGTCATCCACCCTTTCGCCCGACGGGTCCAGGTATTCAAAGCCACGGCCACGTCGCCGCCGGGTGAACCCCGGCGCCGCACAGTCGGATCTCCGGAGCCTGGCCATCGGTGTCTGGAGCCTTACCCACCTGCCGGCCACGACAACCCTGCGCGAGGCGGCGGACCAGCGCCGGGCGCTGTTTCGAGGCCTCCTCGCCCGGGCACCTAAGCCATGTGCCTCCCCTCCTGACGCTGACATTCGACGACGGCCCCGATGCGACCTGGACAGCGGCGGTCCTCCGCGTGCTGCGCGCCGCACGCGTGCGCGCCACATTCTTCGTCGTCGGCGAGCGCGTGCGCGCCGAGCCGCGGACGCTTGCAGCGATCCTCCGCGATGGTCACGAGGTTGAGCTGCACTGCGACCGCCATCTGCGCCACAGCGAGCTTTCCGCCGAGCAGATCGCGCATGACGCCCGGGCGGCTCTCGAGACGCTCGCGCGCCACGGAGCCCCGCGGCCGACACGCTGGCGGACGCCCTGGGGCGTCCAGACCGAGGCCAGTGCCCTGACAGCATCCCGAGCAAGCCTCGAGCTCATCGGCTGGGACATCGACAGCCATGACTGGCGTGGGGATACCGCGCCGGCGATGCTCCGGCGTGCCGTCGCGCAGATCGCGACGGGAGGAGTCGTGTTGATGCATGATGCGCTCGGACCGGGATCCCTGCGCGGCGAGTGCTCCAACACGGTCGAGCTCACGCAGGCACTGATCGAGGAGGCACGCCGGTCCGGGATCGACGTCGGGCCGCTCTCCATGCAGCCGCGGGGCGTGGCCGCATGAGCGTGCAGCCGCTCGCCGCCGCGAGCACCACGGCACCGGAGCGCCTGCCCTTCGGCGTTGCGCTGCTGCAGATCGCCTCACGGGCCGGCGAGCTGGACCAGAACCCGCGATTCCCGCGTGAGAACTTCGCCGATCTCGCCGCGGCCGGGATTCCCCAGTTGGCCGGCGCCGGAGCGCCGCTTTCGAAGGAGATCGGACTGGTCCGAGCGCTGGCTTCGGCAGACGCCTCGACGGCCCGGATCCTCGACGGCCATCTCAACGGAGCCGAGCGGGTCTCGCTGTGCGCCGATGGAGCGCTTCGCCAGTCCGAGCTCGCTGCGATCGCCGCCGGGCGTCTGCTGCTCGGAGTGTGGGGTGCCGACCCGGCCCCTGGCGAGGGCGCCCCCGCCCACCTCGTGCAGGGACCCGACGGCCTGGCGCTGGACGGGGTGAAGACCTTCTGCTCGGGTGCGGGGGGAGTGCAGCGCGCGTTGGTGATCGCCCGCGATGAGGAAGGTTCGCGACGGGTCGCCTACGTCGACGTCACCCGCAATCTGCGCATCGACAGAGACTGGTACCGCGCATCGGGCCTGCGGGCATCGGAGAGCCACCGCGTCGAGTTCTTGCACGCGCCGGTGCTCGCGGTGCTCGGCGGGAGCGACGAGCTGCTGCGCGAGCCATGGTTCTCGCGGGACGCCATTCGCAGCGCCGCCACATGGGCGGGGATCGCCGACCTGATCATCGCCGCCACGACCGAGACGCTGCGACGCGGTACCCCCGATCAGTCCGCGCTGCTGGGGCTTGGCCGGATGCAGGTCGCCCAGGGCACGATCGATCGCTGGCTCGACTGGGCCGGATCGCAGCTGAGCGATCTCGCGCAGCTCGAGCAGGACAGCCTCGGCGAGAGCGGTGGACCGCGTGCCGTGGCAGCCGAAACCAGGATTGCCATCTCCGACGCGGCCAGGCTGATCGCCGCCGAGGCCGCTCGGGCCTGCGGCGCGCGCGCACTGGTCGGAGCGAGCAGTCTCGACCGCGCCCGCCGGGACCTGGACCTGTTCCTGCTCCAGCACCGCCTCGACCCGAAGCTGGTGGAGCTCGCCGCCGCGCGCATCGAGGAGGCCCGGGCATGACCCCAAGCGTCTCTGAGCTGTCCGCCGAGCTGGCACGGTTTGAGCGGCTATACGAACAGAGCGATGACCCCTGGGGGTATTGCGCCAGCCTCTACGAGCGCGAGAAGTACTGCGCCACGCTGACCGCGTTACCTGACCGGCCGCTCGGACGGGTGTTGGAGCTCGGCTGCTCGATCGGGGTCTTCACCAACCTCCTCGCCGGCCGCGCCGCGCGGGTCGTCGGGCTGGATTTCTCCGAGCGCGCCCTCGAGCTGGCAGAGGCCCGGGTGGGGGCCCGCTCGAACGTGGAGCTCGTCCGAGGCGCCTTCCCGGCCGAGATCCCCCCGGGCGGGTGGGACGTCGTGATCTGCTCGGAGATCCTCTACTACCTCACCCCCGAGCTGTTTCTGGAGGCGGTCGCGTGGCTCGAGGGGCAGCTCCGTCGCGGTGCGGTCGTGCTGGCCGTGAGCTGGCGCGGCAGCGGGGCCGATGAGCCGCTCAGCGGCGATGAGGTCCACGATCACCTCACACGCCGCCTGTCCGCATGGCACACACTCGACGGCAGGGCTGCGGGCTATCGCCTGGACCGCTTCGATGCCGGCGGCTCGCAGGCATGAGCGCCGTTTCGCCCGGCGCGGCGAGCAACTCGGAGCTCCCCGCCCCCGATCCGGGGCTTCAGGCCTGTGTGGTGATCCCGGCGCGTGACGAGGAGATGCGCATCGAGGCATGCCTGGAGGCGCTGGCCGCCCAGCAGAATCTGCAACCGTCAGAGTTCGAGGTGATCGTGGTGCTCGACGGATGCATCGATGCAACCGGCGAGATCGTGCAGGCGCTCAGTCAACGGATGGCGCTGCACGCGGTCGCACTCGATGCCCCTCGGGGCGTCGGCCGCGCACGGAAGGTCGGTATGGATCTGGCCTGCGAGCGCCTGTACGCCGTCGGGCGACCCGGCGGCCTGATCGCCAGCACCGACGCCGACAGCATCGCCGCGCCGGACTGGCTCGCCCTGCAACTGGAGATGACGCGTCTCGGCGCCCGCGCGATCGGCGGCCGGATCGAACTCGACGGCAGCGACGGAGCCGTGCCCACCTCAGCGGCGGTGCGTGAGCGGGACCTCCGTGCGACGGCCAGAATGGACGCTCTCATCCTCGCCGAGCCCGAGGGCGCCCGCCGCGAGCACCATCAGTTCAGCGGCGCGTCGCTGTCGCTCACAGCCGAGACCTATCGCCGCTGCGGCGGCCTGCCCGTGCGGGCCGCCCTCGAGGACGAGGCGCTCGAGCGCGAGCTCCGCACCCGCGGCGTCGCTATTCACCGCAGCCGCCGGGTGCGGGTGCGGACATCGGCCCGCACGGACGGGCGCGCTCCGCGGGGGCTGGCCCATGACCTGGCCCGCTCCGACTGGCGCGCCCGGCGCACGTTCACGGCAGAGCAGTTCCCGCTGGAGCAGCTACTGGAGGCGAAGGACGCCTCGGTCGGGCTCGTGCTCCCGGCACGCGAGGTCGCCGGGACGATCGGTCCGATCATCGAGCGAGCACTCACCCTGAAGGGGGCCGGCCTGATCGACGACGTCCTCGTCATCGACTCCGCATCGCAGGACGGCACGGCGACGCATCGCCGAAGAGGCCGGCGCGAGCGTCCTGCAGGAGGACGAGCTCGACAGCCGGCTCGGCCCTGCCCGCGGAAAGGGCGATGCGATGTGGCGTGCCCTGGGAAGAATGGAGACCGACATCGTCGCTTTCGCCGACACCGACACGGAGGAGTTCGGCGAGCAGTTCCTCACCGGCCTGCTGGGCCCGCTCATCTGTGATTCGGAGATCCAGTTCGTCAAGGGCTTCTTCAGGCGCCCGTTCCGCACCTCCGCGGCTCTGCTGCCCGACGGAGGTGGGCGCGTGACCGAGCTGATGGCCCGGCCGCTGCTGAACCTTCACGCGCCGCAGCTAGCCGTGTTCGACCAGCCGCTGGCCGGCGAGACCGCCGCAAGGAGGCCGCTGCTCGAATCGCTTGCCTTCAGTGCGGGCTACGGAGTCGAGATTGCGATGCTGATCGACGCCTGGCGGAGCGTCGGCCTGAACGCGCTGGCTCAGGTCGATCTCGGCGTACGCCAGAACCGCCACCAGAGCCTGCGCGACCTCTCGGCGATGGCCTACGCGGTGCTCGTCGCAGCCCAGACTCGCTTCCTGGGAGAGGACTTCGCGGATGCCAACGCCTGCGCCTCGATGTACCTTCCCCCGCCCCGGCTCGGGCAGCCGACCGAGACTCGACCCGTGACCGTCGAGGAGCGCCCGGCGCGCGACTCGCAACCCCAACCGATCGAGTACTAGTCTTCCCCTCCCGATGAAGCTCCTGTTCGTCCCCATCAGCATCATCTCCGGCCGGATCGCCGGACTGACAGCGCGGCGACTCACCGACCGGGTCTGGGGCCTCGTCGATCACGAGCGGCCTCCCCGGCCGGACCAGCGCTCGGCCACCTGGCCCAAGCTCGCCGCAAGGCTTGCCGTGGAGGGCGCCGTGACGGCATTGGTGAGCGGGCTGACGAACCATGCCGCGCGCCGCTGGTTCGCCGGCTTCACGGGTCGCTGGCCGGGCGAGGACGAGCCCGTTGCGGACATCGCGCAGGACCAGCCCGCCCGCGGGCGAGCCTAGGACTTCACTCGAAGGCGGAGGCGGGCACAACAAACCGTCGCGCCGGACCCTGGGGTTCGGCGCTCGCGCCCGTCCTTCGACCTCCGTGCAACCCACCGCTGCCACGGGGCGCCACCTGCGATGAGTCACCGACCCCGTCATGGTCGGTGATCCAACCCAGGATCGTTCGGGACTCAGCTCCCTCGGCAAGAATCACCGAGCGCTCGATTACCCTGCCGCCCGAGCCGTGCGGCCGTGAGAGCCTACGGACGAGCTCGCCTGTCGCATCAGTCATGGCAGATCCTCTCGTGAGCGGCGAGCTGCATTGCCCGGGTCACCAATCGGATTCGCCGACGATGCTCTGCGCCTAGCCGCGATGCGCAGGGATGAGACGAGCCTGTAGCCCTCAGTCTAGTTGGGCTGCGACTGGCTCAGGCGCCGGCGCGCGCTCGCGATCTCCTCGATCGCCTGCTCGCGCGAACGCCAGCCCCCGATCGTCACGCTCTTGCCCTCCTCCAGATCCTTGTAGATCGAGAAGAACTGCTCGATCTCCTGACGAAGCGGCAGGGGCAGGTCCTCGAGCTCTTCGTAGGAGTTCCAGTAGGGATCGTGCAGCGGGACACAGATGATCTTCTCATCGGCGCCCTTCTCGTCATGCATGTCGAACATTCCTACGGGCTTGACCGGGATCAGACAGCCCGGGAAGGTCGGCTCGTAAAGGCATACAAGTGCGTCCAGCGGGTCGCCGTCCTGCCCCAGGGTGCCGCGCAGGTACCCGTAGTCGGTGGGATAGGTGGCCGCGCTCATCAGCAGCCGGTCGAACTTGATGCCTCCCAGGTCGGGGTCAAACTCGTACTTGTTACGTCCGCCCTTGGGGATCTCGACGACGCAGATCAGATCCTCCCCGCCGTCGGCGGATGCGCTCGGTGGAGTTGCGTCGGCGCTCGTCGTCATTCGCTGCTGCACGCTACCCGGTCGGCGGGGCAGGTGCGCGAAAGCCCCCGCGTCAGCGGAGGCTTTCAACAATCGGGGCGCCGAGATTCGAACTCGGGACCTCACCGACCCGAACGGTGCGCGCTACCAGGCTGCGCCACGCCCCGATGCCCCACGAGTATCCCATACCCGCCATGCCGCTAGGCTCGTCCGATGGGTGCCTCCGTGACCGAGATCCTCGCCGAGGCCGACCGGATACTCGACCCCGCCCACTACGAGGACCACTGCGTCAACGGTCTGCAGGTACCGGGAGCCGCCGATGTCGAGACAATCGCGACGGGCGTCTCGGCGCACGCTGAGCTGTTCGAGCTCGCGGCGGGCGAGGGAGCCCAGCTGCTGCTTGTCCACCACGGCCTGTTCTGGGGGCCGGGCGTGCGTCTGATCGATCCCGTCCTGCGCGCTCGCCTGAAGATCCTGATAGACGCGGACATCTCGCTGGCGGCCTACCACCTGCCACTCGACGCCCATGCCGAGCTCGGGAACAACGCCCTGATAGGGCGCGCCCTGGGCGCTCAGCGACTGGACCCGTTCGGCGAGCATCGCGGCCGGACGATCGGTTTCCTGGCTCGTCTGCCAGGGGTCGGGACGCCGATGGCGGAGCTGCTCGGCCACGTCCGGGATCTCACCGGGCGCGAGCCTCTGCTCCAGGGAGCGGGCCCCGACGTGGTGCGCACCCTGGCCATCGTCTCCGGGGCCGGAAGCGACTTTCTGGAGGACGCGGCCCGGGCCGGTGCCGACGCCCTGTTGACGGGCGAGCCGACCGAGCGCGCCATGGCGCCGGCGCGAGAGCTGGGGATGCACCTGATCGCAGCTGGCCACTACGCCACCGAGACGTTCGGAATTCGCCGTCTCGGCGACCACCTGGCCGAGCGCTTCGGGCTAAGGCACGTGTTCATCGACGTGCCCAATCCCGTCTGAGCGGGCCGCATGAGCGCCGCCAGGGACTAACATCTTCAGGGCTGTATTCATCAGTCATTCGGAGAGGGGAGTAGCAATGGAGGCCACAGCGACGACCACCGGGTCGAAGACCATCGCCGACCTGGTTTCGCGTGCGGCCGCCGAACATGGCGAGCGCCCCGCGGTCCGCTACAAGCGGGACGGCTCCTGGCACGACGTCAACTACCTCGAGCTGGCCGAGATCGTCCAGGAAATCGGCCTCGGAATGATCGCGCTTGGCGTGCAGGCCGGCGACCGGGTCTGCATTCTCGCCAACACCCGCCCCGACTGGACCTACGCCGACCTGGCGGCGACCTCTGCAGGCGCCGTCGTCGTACCGATCTACCAGACAAACTCGGCAGAGGAGTGCCTCTGGGTCATCTCCGACTCAGGCGCCACCGCGATCGTCTGTGAGAACGAGGAGCAGCTCGCGAAGATCGTCGAGCTCGGCGACCGCGTTCCGAACCTGCGCACGGTGATCGTGATGGACCCGCCGCCCGGCACCGCGACGCCCGAGGAGCGCCCGCTGGGAGCGATCACCCTCGATGAGGTGCGAGCGGCCGGCAAGGGCCGCTCCGCCGAGGAGCTGTTGGCGCGCCGGGCCGCGGTGCGCCCCGAGGACCCCTTCACCTTCATCTACACCTCCGGCACGACCGGGCCGCCGAAGGGCTGCGTGCTTACCCACGGGAACTACAGCGCGATCGTCGACATGGTCGGCGAGGCCGGTGCGTTGACCGGCCACGACGAGGGACAGATCATCTATCTCTACCTCCCGCTGGCGCACTCGTTCGCGCTCCTGGTCCAGCTGGCGGTGTTCGACCAGGGTGCCGCACTGGCCTACTTCGGTGGCGATACGAAAATGATCGTCCCCGAGCTGCAGGAGGTCAAACCGACCTTCTTCCCGTCGGTCCCCCGTGTGTTCGAGAAGATCTACACGCTTGCCCACGGCGCCATCGAGGCGATGGAGCCCGCCGAGCGCGCGCAGGCCGAAGCAGCGATCAAACTCGGCGCCAAGGTCCGCGACATGCAGAACCGCGGCGAAGAGATCCCCGAGGAGATGCAGAAGGGCTTCGACGCAGCGGACGAGAAACTGTTCAAAAACGTTCGCGCGATCTTCGGCGGCGACGTTCGCCAGGCGACCAGCGGCGCCGCTCCGATCGCTCGCGACATCCTCGAATTCTTCTGGGCCTGCGGCGTTCCCGTGCTTGAGGGCTACGGCATGACCGAGACGGCGACGGCGGCAACCGGCTCGACGATCGAGGAACACCGTTTCGGCACCGTCGGCAAGGCGCTGCCGGGGGTCGAGCTGAAGATCGCCGAGGACGGGGAGATCCTCATCAAAGGCCCCAACATCTTCAACGGCTACCACAACCAGGCCTCATCGACGAGCTTCGGCGCGGTCGAGAACGGCTGGCTGCACACCGGCGATCTCGGCTCGCTGGACGAGGACGGCTACCTGTCGATCACCGGCCGCAAGAAGGACATCATCATCACGGCGGGCGGCAAGAACCTGACCCCCGCGAACATCGAGAACGACCTCAAGCAGTGCCGCTGGATATCCCAGGCCGTGATGCATGGCGACCAGCGGCCGTTCCCTGTCGTGCTGGTCACCCTGGATGAGGAAGAGATGCCGATCTTCGCCCGCGAACACGATCTGCCCGAGGACATCGCGAGCCTTTGCCGCGAGCCCGTCGTGCAGGAACTCATCCAGGCGGAGATCGACCGGGCGAACGAGAAATACGCTCAGGTCGAGCAGGTCAAGAAGTTCGTGATCCTCGACCACGATCTCTCCCAGGCCACCGGCGAGCTGACACCCACGCTCAAGGTCAAGCGCAACGTGGTCAACGAGAAATACGCAAGCCTCTTCGACGGTCTCTACGGCAGCTGAGCCGCTCGCCCGGCCCGCGCCTGCGAACATGAGCTGAGATGCGCAGCGATCCTTCAGACAACGGCGGCCTTTTCGTCGGACGCCGGCCCGGCACGGCGCCGGTCAAGTACCGCACCCTCCCCGAGCGCGCGGGAGCCCGGCGGGAACGGATCGACGGATCGATGGCCAACCTGATGCTCGCGGGCATGACGGTGCTGAGCCTGCTCTGCTGGGGCCCCATCCCGATTGCCTGCCTGTGGTTGGGCTCCCAGGCCAACTACCTGTCCGGCAGCGTCAGCATCGGCATCCTGGTGGCCTTTGGATCACTGTTCGCGATGCTTTTCGGCACCCTTGCGCTTTTGAAACACCTCGACAACGCCTGGATCCTGGTACGTCGGGCCGCCGGCCACGACCAGCGGGTCGGCGCACTCGGGCGGATCTTCGGTGCGACCGCAGTGGTCTGCGGCGCCGCGTTCGCATTCTGGTTCCTGGTCATTCATGGGCCCGGGTCGAGCAGCTTCTCCGGCAAGCCCGGCTCCTGAGCACTTCCACGCTCAGGTCAGGACGCCAGGCTCATCGTCTGGTTCAGGCTCGACGCGGGCTCCGACCGCCAGCCGTGCGCTCATCTTGATCGCCCGCACCGCGCCGGTTGCTCCGGCCTGAAGGGTCAGGCCGATCGCCAGCACGAAGATCCCGGGGATCAACAGGGAGCGCGTCCCGATCATCAGGATTCCCACCCTCCCGAGCAGGTAGGGAGGCGTGCAGACGGTCGCCCCGAGCGCCCCGCTGAGCAGCGAGGCGGTCAGCTTGTCCCGTTTGGACGGCGGAACCACTTCCATCCCGATCAATCGCGCCGGAACGGCCACATAGATGACCATCATCAGGCCGAGCACGATCCCCAGGGTCACCGAGAACCACGGCTTGTCCCAGCGCGGGGCGATCAACGTCGCCACCGCCAGCATGAAGCCCACGGCACACCCGATCGGCACGATCGTCTCGAGATGGTTGCGCGTTTCATCGAACGCGGGACGAATCAACGGCGGTCGCTCGCCCGCGATCGCGAATGCGAATACGGCGTTGAGGAAGAAGCTCGCCGTGGTGATCGCCATGATCACGACGAACAGCGGGATCAGGATCGGCCCGTGGATGATTTTGAACGAGTGGCCGTGCAGGACATGCAGCTTCAGGTCGAGCATGGCCAACCAGATCCACAGGGCCGGCAGGATCTGAATCAGCATCAGCCGCCAGTTCGCCAGCAGGACCTTCAGGCCGTCGATCAGCAGCGCAAAGGCACCGACGGTGAACGCGAGGGGCGCGAAGATCCGGCGCTTCTGACTCAGCCGGAGCAGGCCTTGGAGGATGACTTCGTCTTCCTCCTGGATCGCCCGGATGAACGCGCGCACGCCCGCCACGATGGCGCTCCTGCGGGATCTTTTGTTCGTCTCGGGCATGCTGCGCGAGTCTACGACGCGGGCTCGGACGGTGAGAACATGCGTCGAGGAAAGGCCGGCAGGGAGGCCGGTAGGAGTAGGCTCCCGCCCATGGCCAGGGGGAAAAAGCGTCAGCCCGTGCCGTATGCGTCGGTGGCCGAGCGGGTCGCCAAGGGCAAGGCGGCGCGTGCGGAGGTACCGCGCTCCAGCCATGCCGGCTTCGAGCCCGCAGCTGACCGCAGCGATCCGGCGGAGCTGCTCGAGCGCCAGGCTTCCACCCGCGTGCCGGAGCTGGTCCCGATTCGCTACGGCCGGATGCTGGTCTCGCCCTTCACCTTCTACCGCGGCGCCGCCCTGATCATGGCCGGCGACCTGGCGGCAACGCCACGATCGGGCTTCACGGTGCAGTGCTGCGGCGATGCCCACCTATCGAACTTCGGCGTGTTCGGATCACCCGAGCGCCGCCTTGTGTTCGACCTCAACGACTTCGACGAGACGCTCCCGGGCCCCTGGGAGTGGGACGTCAAGCGCCTGACCGCGAGCATGTTGATCGCCGCTCGCGACAACGGATTCTCGGTCAAGGACCAGGACCAGATCGTGCTCGACACGGTCGGGCAGTACCGCAAATCGATCCGGACCTTTGCCGGAATGAAGAACCTCGACGTGTGGTACGCCCACCTGGACATCGAGAGCGCGCTCCAGGAGCTCGGCTCGCAGCTGACTCCCAAAATCGCCAGCCGCACCGGCAAGGCCCTGGCCAAGGCGCGGACCAAGGACAGCATGGCCGCCTTCTCCAAACTCACCCACCTGGTTGACGGCGAACCCAAGATCGTCTCCGAACCGCCGCTGATCGTTCCGATCGAAGACCTCCTCGAGGGCGATCAGCTCTCCGCGATGCTCGACGCGTTGACGAGTCTGCTCAGCGCCTACGGACAGACACTCGGCTACGACCGCCGGGAACTTTTCGAGTCGTTCCGGCTCGCCGATTTTGCGCGCAAAGTTGTCGGCGTCGGCAGCGTTGGAACCCGCGCATGGATCGCACTGATGCTCGGACTCGACGGAGGCGACCCGCTGTTCCTTCAGCTGAAGGAGGCCGAGGCCTCGGTTCTCGAGGGCTTCCTCACTCCCAGCGAGTTCTCCAACCACGGCGAGCGCGTCGTGGCGGGACAGCGCCTGATGCAGGCATCGAGCGACATCTTCCTCGGCTGGGTGCACGTCGAGGCGGGCGTCGACGGCAAGGCCCGCGACTTCTACGGACGCCAGCTGAAGGATTGGAAGGGCTCGGCTGAAATCGAGCGGATGATCCCCAAGGGCCTCAGCGCCTACGGCCGGCTCTGCGGGTGGACATTGGCACGCGCTCACGCCCGCAGCGGGGATCGCGTCGGGATCGCCTCATACCTCGGCAAAGGTGACACCTTCGACCGCGCCATCCTGTCCTTCTCGCGCGATTACGCCGAGCAGAACGATCTCGACTACAAGGCGCTCACCGACGCCGTCGCCTCCGGGCAGATCACCGCCGAGACCGGCCTGTAGCCGTCATCGCGCCGCGCGGGGTGAGCCCGCGCAACGGGCAATCCGTCTCTCAGCTCGCGAGAATTGCGCGCTTGGCCTCTGCGTACTCCGCGTCGCTGAGCGCGTGGCGTTGGTGCAGGTCGGCAAGCCGCTCGAGCTCGCCCACCTTCGAGGTCCCCGGGTCGGTGGCGCCTTTCGCCGCCGATGCGCGGATCCGGCCAACCCGCTCCCCAGCGAGTGGGCGTGTTCCTGTAGGGAGGATCGAATCGAGACGGCCACGGCGTCGGGGAATTCCCCAAGGATCTGACGATTCAGGAAGTAGGCGCCGACGAACGCAAGCACGGTCAACAGCAGCATCGTCGGCGGGTTTCGCGTCGCGGGAATCGGTCCCCACAGGAAGATCACGATCAACAGCCCGGCGGTGAGCACGTAGATGAGCGCGGGACGGTCGCGAAAGTGGGGGGCGAGGAAGCGCCGTCCGGCGACGGGCCAGCGCATCGGGCCGGCGAACCAGGAGGCCACTATGAGCGGGATGCCGAGCACGATCGAGGAACCTGCGACCTGTACGAGCAAAGAGGTTGCGACGGCATAGGAGTCATTGGCAGCAGGCAGGATCGAGGCGTCGCTCGTGACCGCCCCGACCAGCTCGCCCTGTCCGATCCTCCGGGCGACAAGCACGACCAGTCCCGAGAAGACGAGGCTCCAGCCGCTCCAACCGAGCGTCCGCCGGCGTGATCCAGGAGCCAGGTAGATGGCCAGTGCGAACAGGGCGATCACGATCAGCGTCAGCCACACCGCCAGGGCGTGCAGTGCTTTGGCGAGGTTCCGCACCAGCCCCAGTTGTTTGGAGGTGACGATCTTCAGGCTCCCCACCGACGGCGGCAGTTTTTCGGCGGCCGAGGACGGAAGCCCGAGGCGACTGGCCAGTTCGGCAACGACCTGGCGGAGGTTCAGCGAGACGGTCCCGCCCTGGATCTGCACCGTCGAGCCACCGCCCTCGACGATCCTCACAAGCGTTTCGTCCGCCGCGCGGTTGGCCCGGCGCCACACGTCCTGGACCTGCGTACTTGCCAGGGCCCGTTCAGCGCCGGTTTCGGCGAGATTGTGGAGCCCCCCTGCCAACGGTCCCGAGAGCGGCTTGAGTTCCTTTGGCAGACCCGATTCGATTTCCTCGGATACGTCCACGTTGGCGTAGATCTGATCGACCAGGTAGCTGGCAATGGCCGCCCGGATGGTCGACTTCTGCAGCAGCGAGGTGCTGGTGTTCGACCAGTTGGTCGGATTCAGCAACTGCCGGTCCGCCCAGATCGAGAAGATCGCGAGGATCGTCAGGAGCGTGGCCAGCCCCAGGATGACCCGCACCCAGATCCGGCGGGCCCGGCTCATCTGCTGCGGAGGACCCGCGGGCGCGCCTTCCGGCGCGCCCGCTGGCACGTCGGACGCGCCCGGGGCCCCTCCGCTCATCTCACGCGCCGGCCAGCGCCTGCTGCTTGATCGAGTCGAACTCCGCCTGGGTGATCGTGCCGCTGTCGAGCAGCGCCTTGGCCTTTGCGATCTGCTCGGCCGGATCACTGCCCCCTGCGGTCTGCTTGACGTAGGCAGAGAACTGATCTTCGGCCTGCTGCTTGGCGGCCAGCGATCGTTCGGCCATGCCCTTCTGCTCGGCGATCAGGTAGACGAACACCCCGAAGTACGGCAGCACGACGATCAGGATGATCCATAGGACCTTGAACCCGCCGGATGTGTCGTGGCGGCGGAAGATGTCACCAAAGACGATGAACAGAAGCCACAGCCAGATGACGAAGCCGAAGAAGATGAGCATCTCCCAGAAGACTTCGAGAAACGGGAACGACGTAGCGAGCATTATTTACACCATCCTCCCAAGGCATCGGGCCCGGAGGGCCCGCAACCTATGGGTCTAGTTCTGAACGAAGTATCCGCAATCGGGGGCTTTCCCGCAGCTTCCTCGGTGGTTCGCGGAGACTCACCGGCGGGTTCCCCGACGTCGACTAGGCGCTCTCGGCTGCCTCCAGCTCTGCCCTGAGCTCCTTCTTGAACTCCTCGCTGTCGGCGTCGATTTCCTTTTCGATCGAACGCACCGCATGCTCGAGCAGTTTGTCCAGCTGCTCCTCGACACGGGACTCCCCGATAACGACCAGCGCCGCCTCGCCGCTGTCCAGCAGCTCGCCCAGCTCCTTCGCATCGCCGCGGGACATTCCCTTTTTCAAATGGCCGCCAACGCCCCCGATGACCCCGCCGACGACGGCGGCTCCGACGATCGACGGGGGAAACAGCACGCCGACCAGCCCGCCGACGGCGATTCCGCCCCAGGCGCCGTGCTGAGTGGGCTTCTCATGCTTCTCGACGTGAACCTTTCCGTCGCTGTCCTTGGTGATCACGGCCACGTCGTAGGTCCCGACAAGCTTCGCCTCGTGCAGCCCGATGAGCACGTCGTAGTCGGCGATCGCCTGGTCTCGGCTCTCGTAGGTCGCGGCATAGATAAAGACCGGTCTGTCACTCATTTTTTTTCTCTCCTTGGAGGGTTTTTGCCGCTCGCCCGCGCGCAGGGCGCGGACCTTCCAAGGCTTCGGTTCCGGAGCCCGGGCGCATGGACGCCCACGCTCGGGCGAGGCCCTCGAGCGATGTAGCGCGTCGGTGGACAGCCGCTACCGGGCCGATGCTACACCTGAGGACCCCCGCGCGCACGGCGCCGCGGTGATACAACGGGCAACGTGGGTCTGCTCGATTACTACCGTCAGTTCGAAGGGATGTCCGAGGAGGAGGTCAACGAGGGCCTGCGCGAGGAGGCCGCCGAGCGCCGCCGAAAAGCCCTGACGCGCCTGGATACGCTCGACCTTTCGGAAACCACGTGGCCCGAGCTGCCACATCCCCGAATCGTCAACGCGATCACCTATGTGGCGCGACGGGGCCTCAACAGCTACCCCCACCTCAGGGGCACCGATCTGCGCAACGAGCTGGCCGAGCGCCACGGGGTCGAGCCGGGCCGCCTGATCCTGGGCAACGGCGCCGCCGAGCTGCTCTCATCCGCCACCCGCGCCCTGCTGGCCCCCGGCCAGCAGCTGCTGACGCTGTGGCCGTCCTACCCGCTCTACCCCCTGATGGCCAGGCGAGCCCATGGACAGGCCGTGCGCGTCGAGGGCGGCGTCGACGGCCTGCTGGAGGCAGCCCGTGCCCCCGAGGTCCGAGCGATCGCACTGGCCAGCCCGAACGACCCCACCGGCGAGCTGCTGGGAAGAGATGAGCTCGAGCGACTGCTCGGCGGAATTCCCGAGGGCGTCGTGGTGCTGCTGGATGAGGCGCTCGTCGACTTCGCCGACGCACAGCCGGCGAACTCCTCGCTGATGCTGCTGGAGCATCACCCGCGGTTGATGGTGTTCCGCAGCTTCTCCAAGGCCTGGGGTCTGGCCGGCCTGAGGATCGGTTATGTCATCGGCGGCCCGGGCTCGGGTGAGCTGCTGGCCGAGCTCGACCCTGACCTGGGGGTCTCAGAGGTCTCCCAGGCCGGTGCGCTGGAGGCGCTTCACAGCTGCACCGATCTGGTTGAAAGCCGGGTCCAGACGATCCGCGAGGAGCGACCCCGCCTGACCGCGGCGCTTCGCTCGCGTGGCTTCGAGGTGAGCGACAGTCAGGCCAACTTTCTCTGGGCCGCACACCCCGAGCTTCCCGGCGCCGAGCTGGCAGCGCGCCTGGAACAGGCCGGCGTGCTGATCGCCCCTGGTGACGCACTGGGGGAGCCCCGCCACGTACGCATCGCGGTCCGCTCCAAACAGGCCAGCGACAGGCTGCTCGATGCGATTGGGAAAGCCGGCCAGATGGGCGCTCCCGCGCCCCCGGGCGCTCAGCCGGAGCCGGCCTGACGAAGCAGGGCACCGGTCGTGCCCTCGAGGATTTTGCGCCAGGCGCTGACCTCCTCGGTCTCTTCGTCGAAGTGCGCCACCACCTGCCTGACGCGCTTGCCTGAGATGTCCAGGCCATGGCGTTCGGCCACATCCTGGTAGCGGTCGTATTCGCCGGCCAGCTGCTTGGTGACAGACTCGAAGCCGTGGCGGGCGATCTCCACCCGCGAGGTGAAGCTCATCATAGAGGTTTGGAACATCAGTTCGTCGTTCGATTCCGGCTCGATCAGAACAATGTCCACGCCTGGGTAGCGCTCCTCCCAGCCCTTCGCGAGTTCGTGCAGGCGCTGATGGGCCACGAGCTTGAAGACCTGGTAGCCGATCTGCGCGAAGCCCATGTCAGAGACCCGTCGTGGGCGCCGGCCCTTGAGCGTCGTTACGGTGCCCGTGAAGTCGTTTACGAACGGCACGATCGGGTTGATCACGACGACCAGCTTCGCGCCCGCCTCGACCGCCAGGTCAAGGTTGGTGGTGGAGACGATGCCCCCGTCGATCAGCTCGCGATCGCCCACCTCGACAGGCGAGTAGACCATCGGTAGCGCACCGGAGGCCCTGACGGCCGTGGAGATCGGCACATCGTCCATGCCCCTCGCTCCAAAGACGACCCGTTCGCAGGTGTCCAGGTCCGTCGCGGTCAGGTAGAGCTCGCAGTCGAGCTCGCGGAAGTCGTCGGTGCGTCCTGCCTCGTTCAGGACCTCAGCCAGGTACTTCTCGATGCCCGAGCCCGTGTAGAGGCCCGAGGGGAGGACATCGGCCAGTCCCATGACCAGGTCCATCGCCGAGATGCCGCCGCGGGTGGCGGCGAACTGGCGCAGCAGCGAGACGACATGCAGCGGCATGGCGGCGCCCTTGCGGGCGAACTCGAGCAGGTTCGGGCGCAACAGGTCGGAGATGTCGACGTCTTTGAAGGGTGCGGGGCCGCCCTTGCGGGTGACGACCCGCATCATCTCCTCGGGGGTGACCCCGTTCGCGGCCAGCGAGGCGATGAAAGCACCCGCCGAGGTGCCCACATAGACGTCGAAGTTGTTGACGGTGCTGTTGACAGCCAGCAGGTCCAGGGCGCGCAGAGCGCCGATCTCGTATACGCCGCCGGTGAACCCGCCGCCGCCGAGGACGAGTGCGGTCTTGTCGCGGCGCGGGCGGCGACGCCGGTCGATCGACGACGGCCGGCCCACCCCTCGTGGGGCCGCGCGGCGTGCCCGGGCGGCCGCGGAGGCCGCCTTCTTCTGGGTCGGTTCCAGCTTGACAACCTTGCCCATCGCCAACATTGTAAGGCCGCGTGGACCTGAAGACACGTGGCATGGCACTCATTTCACTCTGTGGAATTCTGCTGTCGAGCCTGGCGGGAGCAGCTGAATCCCGGGCGCAGGCCCCTCTCGCGGCCCTGCAGCAGGACATCGGCCATCAGATCGCCCTCGCGGGACGAGCGGACGGCGCCTACGTCTATGACCTCACGGCCAGGAAGACCCTGTTCTCCGAACGGGCCCAGACGCTGCGGCCGCCCGCCTCGGTCGAGAAGCTCTACACCGCCACGGCGGCCCTCGGTCAGCTGGGCGCCGGCACCCGCCTGAGCACCTCCGTGTACGGCGTCGGACACCTGACGGCCGGAGGCGTTTGGGAAGGAAGCCTCTACCTGCGCGGCGGCGGCGACCCCACATTCGGCAGCAGCGGCTTCATCGCGACCCACTACGGGGGCGTGGGGGCAAGCGTCTCGACCCTGGTCACCCAGCTGGTGCGTCATGACGGGATCCACCACATAACCGGTGCGATCCGCGGGGACGAGTCCTTCCTGGACTCCCTCCGCGGCGAGCCATCGAGCGACTACGCCTTTGATCCCTTTCTCGAAGGCACGCTCAGCGGCCTGGCCTTCAACCGCGGGGAATCCGGCTCCGAACGTGGCGCTCACGCCCCCGCCGCCTACGCCGCCCGTGAGCTCTGGCGGGCACTGAAGGGCGACGGCGTCACCATCGCGGGCGGCGCGGGTGCCGCCGGCACTCCCGCCGGGGCGAGCCTGCTGGCGGCTGTGGCATCGCCGACGATCACCGAACTGCTGGGCCTCATGCTGCCGCCCTCGGACAACTTCTTCGCGGAGACCCTGACGAAGGACATGGGCGCCCTGTACGGCGGGGCCGGAACCACTGCCGCGGGAGCCGCGGTGGTGCGCCGGAGCGTCGCCAAACTGCTGGGCTTCACACCCAGGGTGGTCGATGGCTCGGGCCTCTCGAGGGCCGATAAAACCTCGCCCTACCAGGTGGCCCAGCTGCTGGTGGGCCTCTACCCGACCTCCCTGGGGACCCTGCTGCGCGAACACCTCGCGGTGGCCGGCCGCACGGGCACGCTGTCGCTGCGGATGCGCCACACACGAGCCGAAGGCCGCTGTGAGGGCAAGACGGGAACCCTTGAAGGCGCCTCCAACCTGGTCGGCTACTGCCGCGCTGCCAACGGCCACGAGCTGGCCTTTGCGATCTTCACCGACGCGATCTCGACCGAAAGCGCCCACATCTTCCAGGACCACATCGTGATCAGCCTGGCCAGCTCGAACATCAGCGAAACCGAACTGGCTCGGGCAAGCGCACGCAACTGAACCGCGTAGATCTACCCAGATCGGGCAATGAAAGAGCATGTCCGATTACACAATCAAGAAGATCACCGAGGTAGAGGACTCCGCTCCCAGATTCGGGTTGGACGAGGTGGGGGAGGCACGATTTGCAAAGGATGAGCTGGACGCCGAGGCGACGGGCGTCACCTATCTGAGCCTGAAGCCGGGCAAGCGCCAGACATTCGGGCACCGCCACGACGCCGCCGAGGAGATCTATGTCGTCCTGGCGGGCTCGGGGCGCGTAAAGCTCGACGGGGACATCGAGGACATCGCCGAGCACGACGCGATCCGCGTGTCGCCCCGCGTCGTCAGGGCGTTCGAGGCCGGCGATGACGGCCTCGAGGTGCTCGCTGTCGGCGCGCGCCATGACGGCGACGGCGAACTGGTGCAGGACTGGTGGCGCGACTGACGGCGGGCCTGCCCGACCGCGGCTCGGCTTGCGGCTAAAGCGAACGGCCGAGGGCGCCGAAGCAGTCATATGCACGCTGTCCACCGACGCGTGTGCCCGTCACTGGCGGCGCTCGCGCTCATGACGCTCACCGCAATTGTGCTGAGCGGATGCGGGGCAGGCGAACAGGCGGCGGTCGTTGAAGGCCGGGCGGCATCGCTGCTGGAAGCCAAGGAACTCGCCGAAGAAACGATCGCGACCGAACGTGAAGGCGGACGGGGACGTGACCGGTTGCTGGGAGGGCCATCCCAGAGCCAGGAAGAACGGCTGGCCGGCGAGGAAGAAGAACTGGAAGCCCGCTCGAGCGCCAACGCGGAAGGACAGGATGAAGCCGGCGAAGCGGGGGAAGAAGAAGCCGCCGAAACGCAGGCGGAAGCCGCTGAAGGCGCCGCGCAGGAGGAACCCGAAGGCTAGGCGGGCCCGGCTTCGACCAGCTCGCGCAGGCCGGTTTCGTCTATCACGGCCACGCCCAGCCGCTCGGCCTTCTCGAGCTTCGAGCCCGGGGTCTCGCCGGCAACCACGTAGTCGGTCTTCTTGGAGACCGACCCGGTAACCTTTCCGCCTGCTGCGGAGATCCGCTCCGTCGCCTGCTCACGGGACCACTCCGGCAGGGTGCCCGTCAGCACGAGGGTCTTGCCCGCCAGCGGCCCCGCGGAGGGCGGCGGGCCCTCTTCATGGAAGCGCAGCCCATACCCCCGCAGCTCGGAGATCAGCGTCTGCATCCGATCCTCGGCGAGCTGAGCGCGAATCGAAGCGGCCATCTTCTCCCCCACCCCGGGAATCTCGGCGATCTGCTCCTCATCGGCCGCCAGCAGCACGTCGATGTCGCGGAAGCCCTGGGCCAGGTTGCGTCCGGTGACCTCCCCCACCTCCTCGATGCCCAGTGCGAACAGGACCCGCGCGAACGGCCGCTCCTTGGATGCCTCGATCGCCGCGATCAGGTTGCGTGCGGAGATCTCGCCGAAGCCCTCCAGCTCGATCAGCTGAGACTCCTCGAGGCGATAGAAGTCCGCGGCCGTTCGCACCAGGCCGCGCTCCTGGAGCATCGCCACCTGCTTCTCACCCAGCCCATCGATGTCCATCGCCCCGCGGGAGACGAAATGCTTCATCAGCTGCCAGGCCCGCGCCGGGCAGTCCCGGTTGGGGCATTGGGTGAAGATGCTCTCGGCCGGCTTGACCGTCGGCGTGTCGCAGAATGGACAACGGGCCGGCGGGTGGGGCAGCGGCGGACGTCGCTTGTGCTCGGCCACGTGCGGAGCAGGAGAGACGACCTGCGGGATCACGTCACCGGCCCGGACGACGATCACATCCTCACCCTCGCGAATATCCTTGCGCAGGATGTCCTCCTCATTGTGGAGCGTCGCCATCCTGATCGTCACCCCACCGACTTCGACGGGCGATAGGACCGCGTAGGGGCGCAGGTCGCCGAACTTGCCGACGTTCCACATCACCTTCTCGAGCGTCGTGACAGCCGTCGTCGGTGCGAACTTCCAGGCGACCGCCCAGCGCGGGTCCCGTCCGACCGAGCCCAGCCGGTGCTGGAGGGCCAGGTCGTCGACCTTGACGACGGCCCCGTCGATCTCGAAGTCCAGCTCCCCCCTTCTGCGCTCCCACTCCAGGCACTGTCCGATCACCTCCTCCTCGCTGCCGAGCCGGCGGATGCCGCTGTTGACGCGAAAACCGTGCTCGCGGAGCCACTCCAGAGCCTCGCTGTGGGCTTTGAAGCTGAGGCCCTCGCTCACTCCGATCTGGTAGGCCCAGATCGACAGCGGGCGCTTCGCCGCGTCGGCGGGGTCCAGCTGGCGGATCGTCCCGGCGGCGGAGTTGCGGGGGTTCATGAAGGTCGATTCACCCGCTTCGGCACGGCGCTCGTTGAGTGCCGTGAAGTCCTTCAGGGACATGTAGACCTCGCCCCTCACCTCGACCAGCGGGGGGGCATCGGGGATCCGCAGCGGGATCGCCCCGATCGTGCGCAGGTTGTGGGTGACGTCCTCGCCGATCTCGCCGTTGCCGCGAGTCGCGCCGCGCTCGAGGACTCCGTCGCGATACAGCAGACTGATCGCCAGCCCGTCGATCTTCGGCTCGACGACGTAGTCGAAAGCCGGACTGTCGATCCCCTCTCGGGCGAGGTGGTTGCGCATGCGCTCCACCCAGGCCCGCAGCTCCTCGGCTGAGCGGACGTTGCCCAGCGAGAGCATCGGCTCGAGATGCTCGACCTTCGTGAGCTTGCCGACCGGTTCACCGCCCACCCGCTGGGTCGGCGAGTCCGGGCTCTGCAGCTCGGGGTGGTCGCGCTCGAGCCCTCTGAGCTCATCGAGCAGGCGGTCATACTCGTCGTCGCCGATCTCGGGGTCGTCGAGGACGTAATAGCGGTGGGAGTGATGTTCGAGCTGCGTGCGCAGCTCGGCCGCGCGCCGGGCCTCAGCGGCCGGAGGGACCTGCGCGTGTTTCTTGGCGGAGGAGCCGGTGCTCACGGAGCCGCGTCGGGAGCGAGCGGCTCGAGCAGGCCCTCGAGGTCGAAGCGCCGCAGCGCCTCGAGGCTCGCATGGTCGGTTAGATCGAAATGGATCGGCGTCACGGCGATCCGCCCGGCGTGGACCGCGGCCAGGTCGGTTCCCGGCTCATCGTGGAATCCGGGATAGGCGCCATAGATCCAGTAGCGCCTGCGGTTCTCCTCCTCGGCGTCCAACTTCAGTTCATCGCGGTAGATCCGCTTGCCCAGGCTGGTGACCTCGACACCGTCAGGCTCGCCCCCGGGAACGTTCACGTTGAGCAGTGTCCGCGGTGGCAGCGGCACGTCGTCGATCCTGCTGACCAGGGCTGCGACGAACGAGGCGGCCACCTCAAAGCCGAAGCCGCCGTCGAAGTTGTAATCGAGGTTGCGGGCGCCCGACTGCTGGGAGACCGCGATCGCCGGAATCCCCAGCAGGACCCCCTCGAGTGCCGCCGCGACCGTGCCGGAGTAGGTGATGTCATCACCCAGGTTGGCGCCGTGGTTGATGCCCGCGACGACAAGCTGCGCCTCGAAGTCCTCGATCAACCCAAGGCTCGAGAGGCGGACACAGTCGACCGGCGTGCCGTCGGTGGCGTAACCGGTGGTGCCGTCGGCGAAGGGCACCTCCTCGACCCAGAGCGGCCGGCGGGTCGTGATCGACCGCGCCATCGCCGAGCGGTTTCCGTCCGGAGCGATCACCGCGAGCCGGATGCCGTCGAGCTCGAGAAGGGCACGTCGCATCGCCTGAAGCCCGTCGGCTTCGATCCCGTCGTCGTTGGTCAGCAGCACGTTCAGCATGCCCGTCCAGCATAGGGGCCGCTTCGGTCCCCGGCTGTGAAGATATGCTCGTCAGGTGGGGATCAGGGGATTGCGGGTGGGAGTGCGCGCGGGCCGCCGGGGACCTCGGCAACTGCTCATCTCCTCGCTTGGCGCGGCGCTTCTTTGCAGCCTGGCTTTGAGCACATCCGCCGAGGCCACGTCGGCCGACAGGAGCGCGACCCACACCTTGCTGCAGGCGACCTACACGCTCGACCTGACTCTGGTGCAGAACACCGCCGAGACAAACGCTGCGGTTGGAAGGGCCGGCGCCGTGCTCGCCGGTGAATGCCCGAAGGTCCTGGCCGGTGCGCCCGGCGCCGAGGACAACTCCGCGCCCACCGGATCGACCAAGGCCCCCTCGCCGCGAGCATCCGGTGAAGCGGATCGCCACCAACGCGAGTACTCGACGCTGACGGGCGAGCTCGAAACCGCGCTTCGTTCGGCGGCCTTTGAAGTGGACGCTCCCGCGCTGGCCGGCTTCGAGGCCACAGTCACCCCGCTTCGGTGGAGCAACCCCGCGATCGCCGCCGCCGTCCGCTCGGAGATCGGGTTCGTCGATGCGATCTTCGGCCCCCGTACAGCTCCAGCCGTATGCGCGGACATGCGTGCATGGGTGGCCAGCGGCTACCGGAGCCTCTCGCCGGGCTCGCGGGCCTATCTGGCCCAGCAGGAACAGCTCGTTGAGTCACTGCCAAAGCTCGCAGGCTCGGCCGAAGCGCTCGTGAAGCCCTACGAGGGCCCGGCCGAGCGGGCGATCCTGCGCCGCAGAGAAGCGCTGCCCATGCAGGACATCCTCGAACTCGGGGGTCCCGCCACGGCGAAGCTGCGCGAAGAGCTGGGGATCGAAACGACGGTCGGCGGTGAATCGAACTCGGGCGCCTTGGAAAAGAGCAAGGTGATCGGCCGCGGGGTGACTCACACGGGACGGCATTTCGAGGTTGAAGTGAGCAAGGGCTACGGGCCGCGCTGCCGTCACATCGTGGCGTTCAGCGTGACCCTCCCCTCCGAAGGCGGCACGCTGACCTCCGCCTCGAGCAGCGGGCTGCGATGCCTCTCCGGCGGGCGGGCAGCCCCCCACGCCGGCGTGGCATGCGAAGAAGGATTGATCAAGATCGAATCGAGCACGCTCGCCCAGACACGCAAGGTCCGCCTGACGCTGAGCGACGGCCGGAGCATCACCTCGACGGTGACCGCCGTGCCCCGCCGCTACGGCGGACCCGCCGGGGCCTACTTTCAGACGCTGCGGGGGCCGGCTCCCTATCCGGTGTCGCTGTCGGAGCTCAGCGCCGGCTCGGTGGTCCTGCGGACCGTCCACCTGCCCGCGGTCAGAGGATGCAGCCGTAATGCAAGTCGCGAAAAGCCCGTGTTCAAGGTGATATTCACCGGGGCGGACCCGGACGGCAGGAGCATCTCGATCGTCGCCCAGAGCGACCGCGAAAGGGGACACCGCACCTTCAGCCTCGAAGCCGAGGGCCCGCCCTTCGTGAATCAGGTGCTCGAGCCGCAGCAGAGCGAGACTCTCGAACAGAAGCCATTCTCAACTCAGCTCTCCCTGATCTGCGAACCGCATCCGATCGATCTCATCTATGGACGGCTGGCCGGCTCCGGGGACACCGTGCTCGCCGCGACGGCCGGCTCGCCCCTGAAGGCGCTCGACACGCTCCCAATCCCCTCGTCGCTTCATACCCAGGGCGTCCTCGCCTACGCGGTCCTCGAAGGCCTGGCCACGGAAGTGCTGGTGCGGGACCCCGCGGGGGCGACGGTCTTCAGGGAAGACCTGACCGCGCGTGCGAAGAGCGACGGCGAATACTGCGAAGGGTATGCCGAACCGGGCAGCTAGCCGAGCGCGGGGGGGTAGCTGACCGAGGCCAACGCCAGCCCATGCGCCGGAGCGGTGCGGCCCGCGGCCGTGCGAGGCCTGCCCTGGAGCAGTTCGCCGAACTGCTCCAGGGTGAACCTGCCGGAGGCGACGTCCAGCATCGTCCCCAGGAGGATGCGATTCATGTGGCGCAGGAACATGTCCGACTCGATCCAGAACTCGAGCAGGTCCTCGTCGAATCTCCACTCGGCCCGGCTGACCTCGCAGCGAAACCAGCTGTGCTCGGTCTCGCTGGGGGTGAAGGCGGTGAAGTCGTGCTTCCCCACGAGCAGCTCCGCACAAGCCGGCAGCAGCTCGCGGTCCAGTCGCCCCGGCCACCAGAATGCGCTGTTGCGCTCAAACACGCCGCGGGTCCGGCGGGCCAGGACCCGGTAGCAGTAGGTCCTGCCGGTTGCATCGCGCCGGGCATCGAAGCCGGCCGGCGCCGGCTCGGATGAGCGCACTGCCACATCGGGGCCGATCAGGCCGTTGATGCGCAGCGGGTCGACTGCCTCGTGGCTGTAGCTGGCCACCTGCCCCCAGGCGTGCACGCCGCGGTCGGTCCGCCCGGCGACCGTCAGGCGCAGCGGGCTTCCGTCGGTGGCCCGCTCGCCCAGGATCTTCTGCAGGGCGCCCTCGAGCTCGCCCTGCACGGTCCGCTCGTCGGGCTGTCGTGCCCA
Source organism: uncultured Solirubrobacteraceae bacterium (assembly GCA_963744035.1). GTDB lineage: Bacteria > Actinomycetota > Thermoleophilia > Solirubrobacterales > Solirubrobacteraceae > Palsa-744. Next base: position 677,832 of record CAVURZ010000005.1, read on the forward strand.
GCCGGCGAAACCCGCCCCGTCGTACTCGATCTCAAGCCTCGTGATCATCCTCGCGGCACCTCGGCCGCGGCCGGCTCAGACGAGCTCGAGGAAGACCATCTCGGTCGCGTCACCCTGACGCTGACCGATTTTCAGGATGCGGGTGTAGCCACCCGGCCGCTCCGCGTAGCGCGGGGCGACCTCGACGAACAGCTTGTGCACCGCGAACTTGTCCTGGGCCAGGGTCGACAGGGCCTGACGGCGGGCGTGCAACGTGTCCCGCTTGGCCAGCGTGATCAGTTTCTCGATCTCCGGCTTGACCGCCTTGGCCTTGGCTTCGGTGGTCTTGATGCGCTCGTGCTCGATCAGCTCCTTGCTGAGGTTCATCAGCAGGGACTTCCGGTGAGCGGAGTCGCGGCTCAGCTTGTTGCGTGTCTTCTGGTGGCGCATTGGGGGCGGGAGTGTAGATGATTTGGTTCACGCCGAGCGCCTTCGGCGCTGGGCGTGAATCAAATCACTAACTCCCTTAGCCGAGACGTTGGGACGCGCAAGTGGCGCGCCCGGCGTGTTCCTGATCAGTCTGCGCGAAGGTTCAGACCTCGCGCGTGGAGGGTTTCGATGACCTCGTCGATCGACTTTTTGCCGAAGTTCGGGATCGCGTTGAGCTCGGCCTCGGACTTGGAGATCAGGTCCCCGACCGTCTGGATGCCCGCCCGCTTGAGGCAGTTGTATGAGCGCACGCCCAGCTCCAGCTCCTCGATCAGAATGCCCCACTCCTCGCCCTGGAGCGCCGCCTGGGCGCCGCCGGGAACCGCGAGGCCGTGCCCGTCCAGCTGGCCGCCGGGGGTCGCCCGGAGCTCCTGGATGCGGTCGGCGTCGGTGAAGATGGCCAACTGGGAGATCAGCAGCTCGGCCGCCTCGCGCAGCGCCGCCTGGGGGTCGATCGAACCGTCCGTCTCGATGTCCAGGGTCAGCTTGTCGAAGTCCGTCTTCTGTCCGACACGGGCCGGTTCGACGGCGTAGGCGACACGGCGGACCGGTGAGAAGATCGAGTCGATCGGGATCACGCCGATCGGCTGGTCGGATGACTTGTTCTCCTCAGCCGGGCGGTAGCCGCGGCCGCGGCCGATCGTCATGTAGAGCTCGAGCTTCGTTTTCTTCTCAAGCGTCGCGATGTGCAGATCGGGGTTGAGGATCTCGACGCCCGCGGGCAGGTCGATGTCCTTGGCTGTGATCTCACCGGGACCGGTAACCACCAGGGGCGCCTCGACCTCGCTGGCGTCGGAGTGCATCCGGCAGACCACACCCTTCAGGTTCAGGACGATGTCGGTGACGTCCTCCTTGACACCGGTGATCGTCGAGAACTCGTGGGCCACGCCCTCGATGCGCACGCTCGTGACGGCGGCACCGGCGAGCGATGAGAGCAGCACACGCCGAAGCGAGTTGCCGAACGTGTAGCCGAACCCACGGTCGAGCGGCTCGATCGTGAACGTGCCTCGGTTCTCCTCCACGGACTCGCTAGTGATCCGGGGGATTTGGAAGTCGAGCATGAGAGTCCTTACGTCGTTTTGGTCTCGCACCGGCGTCGGGCGGACACCGGCCTAAAAGCGCCGCCGCCCGGGGGGACGGAGGCGTCGAAAACTGCGTCTACTTCGAGTACAGCTCGACGATGAGCTGCTCCTGCACCGGCGCGGCGACCTCGCGTCGCTCCGGCTTGCGCAGAACCTTGGCCGTCAATGACTCGTGATCGGCCTGCAGCCATGCGGGAATCTGTCCAGTGAGCTCGGTCGCATCCCTGACGACCTGGGTCGCGGGCGTGTCCGCTTTGATCGCGATCACGTCACCCGGGCGCACCTGGTAGCTGGGGATATTCACCCGCCGGCCATTGACCGTCCAATGGCCGTGGCGGATCAACTGGCGGCCCTGGCGTCGCGAAGCCGCGAAGCCAAGGCGCACAAGGACGTTGTCAAGTCTGCACTCGAGCAGGGCAAGCAGGTTCTCGCCGGTGATCCCCGGCTGGCGGGAAGCCTTGGCGTAATAGCCGCGGAACTGCTTCTCGAGCACGCCGTAGTAGCGGCGGGCCTTCTGCTTCTCGCGCAGCTGAACCCGGTACTCGCTCTGTTTCATCCGGCCGCGGCCGTGCTCGCCCGGCGGGTAGGAGCGTCGCTCGACGCCGCACTTGTCGGTCAGGCAGCGCTCGCCCTTGAGGAACAGCTTCTGTCCCTCTCGCCGGCACTGCTTGCACTGTGGGCCTGTGTCGCGCGCCATCTCAGACCCTCCGCCGCTTGCGAGGACGGCATCCGTTGTGGGCCTGCGGCGTAACGTCCTTGACGCCCGTCACCTCGAGGCCGGCAGCCTGCAGCGAGCGGATCGCCGTCTCGCGACCGGAGCCCGGTCCCTTGACATAGACCTCGACCTTCTGGAGACCCTGTTCAAGGCCCTTGCGCGCGGCGGCGTCAGCGGTCACCTGCGCAGCGAACGGGGTCGACTTGCGCGAGCCCTTGAAGCCGGCGCCGCCGGCGGACTCCCATGCGATCACATTGCCGCTCGTGTCCGTCAGGGAGACGATCGTGTTGTTGAAAGAAGTCTTGATGTGAGCCTGCCCGACGGGGATGTTCTTTTTTGGCTTGCGCCGACCGCGGGCACGTTTTGGAGCTGGAGGCATTACTTCTTGCCCGCTTTCTTCTTGCCCGCCACCTGCATCCGCTTGGGACCCTTGCGGGTACGGGCGTTGGTCTTTGTCTTCTGTCCGCGAACCGGGAGGCCGCGACGGTGGCGCAGGCCGCGATAGCAGCCGATGTCCTGAAGTCGTTTGATGTCCTGCAGGCGCTCGCGGCGCAGATCACCCTCGACGGTCAGGCCGTCGTCGATCGCGTCGCGGAGCTTGGACACCTCGTCCTCGGTCAGATCCCGGATGTAGGTGTCGGGGTTGATCCCGACCTGGCCCAGGAGCTTCGCGGACGTCGAGCGACCAACGCCGTAGATGTAGGTCAGCCCGATTTCCGAGCGCTTGTTGAGGGGGAGGTTGACTCCCGCGATCCTCGCCATCTACGCCTAGCCCTGCCGCTGCTTGTGGCGCTTGTTCTGGCAGATCACCAACACCACACCGTGGCGTCGGATGATCTTGCATTTCTCGCACATCGGCTTGACCGACGGTCTTACCTTCATGATCCCTTTCAGGCGCTGGGTTCCGGCGGCCCGGCTCTGGCTGCCGTTGCGGCTGCCGCTACCGAGTCGTGGACATGCCTCTGCGCAGGCCAGACGGCCTCGCGCGCGGGCAGGACTCGAAATGGTAGCAACTCCCGCCGGCCGGCGGCGGAATGCTCTGTTTTCGAGGCGCAGAGAGCTCAGCCCGCCGCCACGCCCTCGGCCACCGGCGTGCCGCCGCGGGCCTCGGGGGGCAGGTGCCAGGGCGTCAGCACCCTGGGACCGTCGGCCGTCGCTGCGACCGTGAACTCGAAATGCGCAGCCGGCGAGCCGTCCTGGGAGTAGATCGCCCAGCCGTCCCCCCCGGCCCTTACTCCGGGGCGACCGGCGGTCGTCATCGGCTCGATCGCCAGAACCATCCCCTCCTCGAGCATCGGCCCCTTGCCGGGCCTGCCGTAGTTGGGCACCTGGGGGTCCTCGTGCATGTCGCGACCTACGCCATGGCCGACAAGCGAGCGGACTACCGCCAGACCGGCCGCCTCGGCGACCTTCTGGATCGCACTGGAGACGTCACCGATGCGGTTGCCGGGCCGGCACTGCTCGACGCCGGCGTGCAGCGACTGGGCCGTGGCGTCCAGGAGATTCTGGGCCTGTGGGGAGATCTCCCCCACGGGAAACGTCCGGGCGGCGTCGGAGACCCAGCCGTCCAGGGTCACGCCGACGTCAATCGAGATGATGTCCCCGCCCTTCAGGCGGTAGGCCCCGGGGATGCCGTGAACGATCATCGCGTTCGGCGAGGAGCAGATCGATCCCGGGAAGCCGCGATAGCCCTTGAACGTCGGCACGGCGCCCTGCGAGCGGATGAACTCCTCGGCGATACGGTCGAGCTCGCCGGTCTTGATCCCCGGACGAACGCTGCGCTGCATCAGATCGAGCGTGGCGGCCAGGATCCTCCCCGACTGCGCCATCTTCTCGATCTCCTCTGGTGACTTCTTGATGATCACCGAAAGAGCTTAGCTCGCACGATCAGAGCTCTTCCTCAAGACGAAGCGTCGCGATCGTCGCCCGGATGTGGTCATGGACCTCGTCGGGGGAGCGGGTGCCGTCAAAGCGGCGCAGCAGCCCCGAGCGGTCGTAGTAGGCGATCAGCGGCTCCGTCTGCTGGTGGTAGACCTCGAGGCGATGACGGATCGTCTCCTCGCGATCGTCATCACGCTGGATCAGGCGCGAGCCGTCCTGGTCACAGATGCCCTCGTGCTTGGGAGGGTCGAAATCGACGTGGTAGATGTGACCGGGGTTCTTGACGCAGACCCGCCGGCCCGCCAGCCGGCGAACCAGGTCGTCGTCGGAGACCTCAATCAGCAGGGCCACACCCAATCGGCGACCGAGCCCCTCGAGGGCGTTCGCGAGCACGTCGGCCTGGGCCTCGTTGCGGGGAAAGCCGTCGAGCAGGAAGCCGTCGCGGGCGTCGTCGTCAGCCACCCGCTGGGTGATCATCCCGACGATCACCTCGTCGGGGACCAGGTCGCCGGCGTCCATGTAGCGCTTGGCCTGCATGCCCAGCTCGGTTTCATCGCTCACCTGGGCCCGCAGCATGTCGCCCGTGGAGATGTGGGGCAGGCCGAAGTCATCGCGCAGGCGATCGGCCTGCGTCCCCTTGCCGGCGCCGGGCGGGCCGAGCAGGATCAGGTTCAACTCGGACAAGACCGGCAGCCTACCCGCTCGGCGCCCTGCTTTGCCAGTTCTACTTGAGGAAGCCCTCGTATGAGCGCATCATCAGCTGGGCCTCGAGCTGCTTCATCGTTTCCAGCGCGACGCCGATGACGATCAGGATCGAGGTCCCGCCGAAGAAGAAGTTCTGGTGGGTCCTGGCGATCAGGATCGCCGGGAGCGCTGCCACAGCGGCCAGGAACAGGGCGCCCGGGAAGGTCAGACGGGCCAGGATCCGATCGAGGAATTCTGCGGTCGGACGGCCCGGGCGCACGCCTGGGATGAAGCCGCCGTACTTCTTCAGGTTGTCGGCCTGGTCGACCGGGTTGAACGTGACGGCGGTGTAGAAGTAGGTGAACACGATGATCAGGATCGACTCGCCCAGGACGTAATGCCAGCCGTTGGGGGTGAAGAAGTCCGAGAGCTTGGTGCCCCAGTGGGTTTTCACGAGCTGCCCGACGGTCGGCGGGAAGGCCATCAGGCTGGCCGCGAAGATCACCGGGATGACACCGGCCATGTTGATACGCAGCGGCAGGTAGGTCTGTCCGCCCTCGGACATGCGCCGGCCGATGACCCGCTTGGCGTACTGGACGGGGATCCGCCGTTGGCCTTCTTGGACGAACACGATGCCCGCCACGACGGCCAGCACGAGGAAGGGCATCATCACCTTGAAGACCTGGTCGGTTGAGGTCCACCAGACCTGGATGCCGTTCGGCAGACGGGAGACGATCGAGGCGAAGATCAGCAGCGAGATGCCGTTGCCGATGCCCCGCTGCGTGATCAGCTCGCCGACCCACATCAGCAGGATGCAGCCGGTGGTAAGGCAGATGACGATCAGGAAGATGTGCGGCGCATCGAAGTGGGTGACGACCGATTCACCGGCTTTGGCCTGCAGGCTGTGGAACAGGAACACGTAGCCGATCGACTGGGCGAAGGCCAGCCCGACGGTCAGGTAGCGGGTGTACTGCGTGATCCGTGCCTGACCGACCTCGCCTTCCTTGGAGAGCTTTTCAAGCGACGGCACGGCGACCTGCAGCAGCTGCAGGATGATCGAGGCCGTGATGTAGGGCATGATCCCGAGCGCGAAGATCGCGATCCGCGCGAGACCGCCGCCGGAGAACAGGTTCAGCAGCCCCAGGATGTTCGATCCGCCGAACTGCTTCTGAATCGCGTTTACCGCCGTCAGGTTGACGCCGGGAACCGGGATGTGCGATCCCAGGCGGTAGATCAGGAGCATCACCGCCGTGAACAGGATCTTCTTGCGGATATCCGCAACCTGGAAGGCGTTCAGAATGGTCGAGAGCATGGTGTTCGGTCCGTGCGGCCCCGGGAAGCTGACCGGGCGCGGTCGGAGTTGCCGATTCTAGTGGATGCGCGGCGCGGGCAGGCCGGGCCCGGGCTCCCCTGGGCCCCTAGGCCTCGACGATGGTGCAGGTCCCGCCGGCGGCCTCGATGCGCTCGCGGGCGCCCGCGCTGAAGGCGTGGGCGTGGACCGTCAGCGCCTTGTTGAGCTCGCCCTTGGCGAGAACCTTCACGGGGATGTCCCTGCGGGTCGCAAGGCCGTTGGCCTTCATCAGCTCGATGGTCACCTCGGTGCCCGCCTCGAAGCGGTCCTCGAGGGAAGAGATGTTGACCGGCTGGGTGTGCGTCCGGAACATCTCGAACGGCATCGACTTCTTCATGTGCGGGCCGCGGAGCTTTCGCATGCGCATGTGGATCGGCATCTGCCCACCCTCGAAGTTGGCACGGCTCTTGGAGCCCGAGCGCGAGCCCGCGCCCTTCTGCCCACGGCCTGAGGTCTTTCCGGTGCCGGAGCCTTCGCCGCGACCGATCCGCTTACGCGGACGGCGGCTGCCGGGAGCCGGGGAGAGGTTGTGCAGCCCGATCCACTCGGGCTTCTCGTCGTCCTTGGGGCTCACTTGCCCTCCTTGACCTCGACGAGGTGGCGGACGGCGTGGAGCATGCCGCGGGACTGGTCGGTGTCGTTGACCTCGACCGTGTGCCCGATCCGCCGCAGCCCGAGCGAGCGCAGCGTGTCGAGCTGTTTCTGGTTGGCGCCGTTCTTGGACTTGCGCTGGGTGACGGTCAGCGCAGCCATCAGGCCGGTGTCTCCCCGACAGCGGCTGGCACCTCGGCGGCGGGCTCGGCGGAAATCGTCTCGACCGTCGCGCCGCCGGCGACCGGAGGCGCGATTCCCAGCACCTGGTTGATGCTCAGCCCGCGCAGCGAGGCCATCTCCTCGGGCGTGCGCAGACCGCGAAGACCGGCGACGGTCGCCTTGACGAGGTTGATCGGGTTCTGGGTTCCGAGGCTCTTGGAAAGGATGTCGTGGATCCCTGCGAGCTCGAGCACCGCGCGTACACCGCCGCCGGCGATCACACCGGTACCGGGTGAGGCGGGCTTCAGGAGCACCCGGCCGGCGCCGAAGATGCCGGTCGTCTTGTGGGTGATGGTGCTGCCGTGCTTGGGAACTCGGAAGAGGTCCTTCTTGGCGCGCTCGACACCCTTCTGAATCGCCAGGGGAACCTCGTTGGCCTTGCCGTAGCCGATTCCGACCACGTCGCGTTCATCGCCGACCACGACCAGGGCCGTGAACGAGAAGCGCCGGCCGCCCTTGACGACCTTGGCGACACGGTTGATCTCAACGACCCGCTCCTGGAGATCCAGGCCGGCGGCGTTGACTGAGCGATCTGTGGTTATTGACATAGGGAGGGAGAGGGTAGCGGTGGAAGGGAGAGCGAACGGCTCAGACGGTGATGCCGGCCTCGCGGATCGCCTCGGCAAAGGCCTGAACGTGACCGTGGTACTGATAGCCGCCGCGGTCGAAGACGGCCTCGTTGATGCCTGCTGCCTTGGCGCGCTCGGCAAGCAGCTCGCCGGCCTTCTTGGTGGCCTCGCCTTTGCCCAGCGTCTTGAGCTCTGGCTCGTACCAGGCGACGGCCGCGAGGGTCCGGGCGGAGATGTCGTCGATCAGCTGCGCCGAGACCCCACGGTTCGAGCGAAAAACGGAGATCCTGGGGCGCTCGGCGGTGCCCGAAACCTTTGCCCGCACGCGGCGGCGGCGTTTGAGACGACGGTTCTCTTTGGTGATGACGGTCATGCCCTCTTGCCGACCTTCCTTTGGACGTACTCGCCCTCGTAGCGGATGCCCTTGCCCTTGTAGGGCTCCGGCGGGCGCTGCTTGCGGATGATCGCCGCGGTCTCCCCGACCAGCTGCTTGGAGATCCCCTTGACGACAACCCGGGTCGGCTGAGGGACCTCGAACTCGATTCCGTCCGGGGCCGGGATCGGCACGGGATGGGAGTAGCCGACGGCCAGCTCGAGGTTCTTGCCCTTGAGCTGCGCGCGGTAGCCGACGCCCTGGATCTCAAGGCGCTTCTCATACCCGTTGGTGACACCCTCGACCATGTTGGCCACCAGCGAGCGGGTCAGACCGTGCAGGGCACGGTGTTCGCCGCGGTCGGTCGGGCGGGAGACCAGCAGCACCTCGCCGTCCTGTTTGACCTCGATGTCGCGGTGGATCCGCTCTGAGAGTTCGCCTTTGGGTCCGTTGACGCGGACCGACTCGGGCTCGATCGCGACGGTCACGCCGGCGGGCACTGGGATGGGCTGTCTACCGATTCGCGACATTGCTCACCAGACCTGGGCCAGGACCTCGCCGCCCACGCCGGCGGCGCGGGCGTCGTGGCCGGTCATGACGCCGTGGGAGGTGGAGACGATCGATGTGCCCATGCCGCCCAGAACCTTGGGGATGCTGTCGGAGTCGACATAGGTGCGCCGGCCGGGACGGGATACGCGCCGCAGACCCGAGATCGCCGAACGGCGGTCCTCGGTGTACTTCAGGCGGATCTGGATCAGCTGGCCCGGGCCCTCGGGCGCGGGGACCACCGACCAGGAGTCGATGTAGCCCTGCTCGTCCAGGATCCTGGCGAGCTCTCCCTTGAGCTTGGAGGCGGGAACCTCGACTGTCTCATGCGCAGCGTGGATCGCATTGCGAACGCGCGTCAGGAAGTCGGCTATTGGATCGGTCATCGACATGGGCTGTTGGCTCCTACCAGGAGGACTTGGTCATCCCGGGGATCTGGCCGTTGTGGGCGAGCTCGCGAAGGCAGATGCGGCACACCCCGAACTTGCGATACACCGCACGCGGGCGACCGCAGCGGGTGCAACGAGTATAGGCACGTGTTTTGAACTTGGGAGTACGCGCCTGCTTGACGCGCTGCGAGGTCTTGGCCATCAGTCGGTGCTCTCCTTCTCGGTCTGGGCCGCGTCCGTCTCCTCGGCGGGCGCGTCTGGCTCGGCGGCTGCCTCGGGCTTCCCAGGCGCCTCATCGGCCACCTCGGGCTCGGCCGTGTCCATCTCGGCGGCGGGCTCCTCCGCCTCGGCGGCGGGCTCCTCGGCGGTCTCGGCCTCAGGCTCCGCGGCGTCCTCGCCGGCGGGCTCCTCGGCCGCTTCGGCCGCTTCACGTTCGGCTGCGGCCTTCGCAGCGGCAGCTTTCATTTTGTCGGCTTTGGGGGCATCGACGGGCAGCGGTTCGGCGGCCTTGGCGGCGGCGCGCGCAGCCTCCTTCTCCTCAGCCTCGATGTGGGCCTGCTCGGCCGCGGCATCGGCCACGGGGTCATAGCCCTTGGGCCGGCCCTGGGGCGCGAACGGCATGCCGAATGCGGCAAGCAGCGCATAGGCCTCGATGTCCGAGGGGGCGCTCGTCGTGATCGTGATGTCCAGGCCGCGGATCATGTCGATCGCGTCGTAGTCGATCTCCGGGAAGATGATCTGCTCCTTGACGCCCATCGAGTAGTTGCCGCGACCGTCGAACGAGCGGGCGTTCAGGCCACGAAAGTCCCTGATGCGGGGGATCGCAATCGAGATCAGCCGGTCGAGGAACTCATAGCCCCGCTCGCCGCGGAGAGTCACGGCAACGCCAACGGGCATCCCCTCGCGCAGTTTGAAGGCAGCGATCGACTTGCGTGCCCGGCGGACGCTGGGCTGCTGGCCGGCAATGGTCGCCAGCTGCTCGGTCGCGGCCTTGAGCATTTTCGAGTCCTGCTTGGCCAGGCCGACGCCCATGTTGACGGTGACCTTCTCGAGCTTCGGCGCCTGCATCACCGAGGAGTAGCCGAAACGCTCCATCAGCGCCGGGCGGATCTCATCGAGGTAGCGCGTCTTCAGGCGCGCCGTGGGTGTCTCTGCGGTGGTCGCCATGGCTCAGTCCAGCCTTGCGCCGGTGGTCTTGGCGACCCGGAAGCGCTTGCCGTCTTCGCGCTCGATCCGGACCCGAGTCGGGGCGCCTTTGGCGTCGAGGATCATCACGTTCGAGACGTGGATCGGGCCCTCACGCTCGATCACGCCACCCAGCGCGGCTTCGCTCTGCGCGCCGGGAACCTGCGACGGGCGGGTGTGGCGCTTGACCATGTTCAGGCCCTCGACGAAGACGCGTTCGCGCTTCGTGTCCACGCGCAGGATCCGACCGGTCTTGCCGCGGTCCTTGCCCGACATCACCTGGACTCGGTCGCCGGAGCGGATCTTCATCGGACGGGGGTTGGTCACGGGGCGACGGGCCATCAGAGAACCTCTGGCGCCAGCGAGACGATCTTCATGAAGTTGCGATCGCGGAGTTCCCTGGCCACGGGGCCGAAGACACGGGTGCCGCGGGGGTTGTTCTGGTCATCGATGATCACGGCGGCGTTCTCGTCAAAGGCGATGTAGGTGCCGTCGTCGCGGCCGATCGGCTTCTTGGTGCGCACGACCACCGCGGTCACGACCTCGCCCTTTTTGACGGTTCCCTGAGGGTTGGCCTGCTTGACCGTCGCGGTGATCACGTCGCCAACGAAGGCATAGCGACGCTTGGAGCCGCCCTTCACGCGGATGCAGAGGATTTCGCGGGCACCTGAGTTGTCGGCCACCCGCAGCCTGGTCTCGTTCTGGATCATCGGGCACGCTCCACGACATCGACCAGGGCCCAGCGCTTGGTCCTCGACAGCGGCCGACTCTCGATCACCCGGACGACGTCGCCCTCGTTGGCGTCGTTGTTCTCGTCGTGCACGTGAACGGTGCTCGAGCTGCGGACGATCTTCTCGTAGCGACGGTGGCGGCGTGCCACGTCGATACGGACGGTGATGGTCTTCTCGGCCTTGTCGGAGACGACGATGCCCTGGCGCAGGCGGCGGGCACCCTCGACGGGAGCGTGGACCGGGGCCAGCGGCTCGGCAGCCGGTTTGGCGGCGCGGCGCTCGGCGGCTTTCGCTCGTTCTGCCAGTCTGCGCCGGCGACGACGGACGGCCTTGTCGGCCCGCATGGCGACGCGCTCGGCGTGACGCTCCTCCGGGGTCCGGGTCGGGCGAGCCTCGCCGGTGTGCGCCGAGCGCTTGATGCGGCGGCGCTCCTTGGGAGGCAGCACGACCTCGGGCTCGCTGTGCGCGGCCTCGGCCTGCGCCTCCGCGGGAGCCTCCTCGACCGGCGCCTCATCGGCGGCGGCCTCAGGCGCGTCGGCCTCGGGCGCGTCGGCCTGTGGGGCCTCGGCGGCCTGCTCGGCCTCTACCTCGGTGGTCTCTGGTGTCTCGTTGTCGGGTTCGTCAGCCATGTGCTCAGTTTCGCCTTGGTCGATGATTCTCAGTTGTCCTGGCCGGTGTCGGCCTGCAGCTCGCGCTCGCGTGCCACGGTCAGCGCGCGTGCCAGATCGCGCCTGGCGCGGCCGAGGCCGGCCGTGTCGTCGAGTTCGCCGGTCGCGTTGGAGAACCGCAGACCGAACACCTCTTTGCGCAGCTCGCCGAGCTTCTTGGTCAGCTCGCCGGCTTCCAGATCGCGTATTTCACTTGCCTTCATCGCGACCCTAGTCCTCGCGCAGTACGAACTTGGACTTGACGGGAAGCTTGTGTGCGGCCAGACGGATCGCTTCGCGAGCCAGCGGCTCGGACACGCCGGCGAGCTCGAACATGACGCGCCCCGGCTTGACGACCGCGACCCAGCCTTCGGGCGAGCCCTTGCCTGAACCCATGCGGGTCTCGGCCGGCTTCTTGGTGATCGGCTTGTCGGGGAAGACGTTGATCCAGACCTTCCCGCCACGCTTGATCTTGCGGGTCATCGCGATACGGGCCGCCTCGATCTGGCGGTTCGTCAGCCAGCCCTGCTCGAGTGACTTCAGGCCGTACTCGCCGAACTGGACGTGCAGCTGCCCGCGCGAGTAGCCACGACGGCGACCGCGGTGCTGCTTGCGATGCTTGACACGCTTGGGAGAGAGCATCAGCGACCGCCCCCGCCACTGCGACCGCCAGGACCGCCGGGACCGCGCCCGCCGCCCGGGCCGCCGCGGCCACCGCCGCCACGTCCGCCGCTGCCACCGGGACCGCCGGGACCGCGCCCGCCGCCCGGGCCGCCGCGCCCACCGCCGCCGGGGCGGTTGCGACCCCCGCCACGGCCATCGCGGCCGTCGCGCCCGCCGCGACCGTCGCGGTCGTTGCTCGGAGGAGCCGGAGCGGTCATGTCGGTCAGGTCCGCGCCGGTGTAGCCCTCAGGCATGATTTCGCCCTTGTTGACCCAGCACTTCACGCCGATCCGCCCGAACGTCGTGCGGGCCTCATAGAAGCCGTAGTCGATGTCGGCCCGCATCGTGTGCAGCGGGACTCGGCCGTCGGAGTAGCTTTCGGTGCGGGCCATCTCGGCGCCGCCGAGGCGACCCGCGACCTGGACCTTCACGCCCTTGGCGCCCGAGCGCATGGCGCTCGTCAGGGCGCGCTTCATGGCGCGCCGGAAGGCGACACGGTTCTGCAGCTGCTCGGCGATCGACTGGGCGACCAGCTTGGCGTCCAGCTCGGGACGCTTGATCTCAAGGATGTTGACCTTGATCTGCTTTTTGGTCATCCGATGCAGGTCACGGCGCAGGGCGTCCACTTCGGTGCCGGACTTGCCGATCACGATGCCCGGGCGGGCCGTGTGGATGTTGACCTCGAGTTCCTGAGCGTCCTTGCGGATCGTGATGTCCGAAAGGCCGGCGTGGGCGAGCTTGCCAATGATGTGCTCACGCACCTTGACGTCCTCGGCCAGGTACTCGGCGAAGTTCTTCTCGTTGAACCAGTTCGACTTCCAGTCGTGGATGTAACCCACGCGCATTGCCTCTGGATGAACCTTCTGTCCCATTCTTCGGTCTCTCTCAGCCTTGTCTCTTGGTCGCCCCGTCAAGCGGGCGCGGGGTAAGCGTGATCGTCAGGTGGCTCGTGCGCTTGCGGATCGTCGTCGCCCGGCCCATGGCGCGCGGGCGGAAGCGCTTGATCGTCGGCCCCTCGTCGGCGTAGGCCTCACGGACGATCAGATCGTCCTCGAGCAACTCATGGTTGCTCTCCGCGTTGGCCACCGCCGACTCGAGCAGCTTGCTCCAGTCGCGAGCCACCTCACGAGGGGTGAAGGCGAGGATAGCGCGCGCCTCCTCCACGGACTTGCCTCGCAGGTGCCCACAGACCATGCGGGCCTTGCGGGCCGAGGTGCGCACGTAGCGGGCGTGGGCTTTGACGACACGCCGCCGGGGCGCCGAGACGGGCTGTTTGCCACGTTTGGCTTTGGCCGGCGCGGCGGCTGTCTCCTCCGCAGCAGCGGCTTTGGCGGCGGCTTTTTTGGCGGGAGCTTTTTTCTCAGAGGCGGCTTTGGCCGGTTTGTCGGCCTCCGCCGAAATCTCTTTTTTGGCCGCCGGAGCTTTTTTCGCAGCAGCCTCTTTTTTCGCGGCAGGGGCTTTTTTCCCAGCGGCTTTTTTCGCCGTCTTGGGCTCCTCGGGGGCCTCGCCGGCCACGTCCTTCTCCTCCTCGGCGCTCATCGGACCTTGCCGGACCCCGCGTGGCCGCGAAATACGCGGGTGGGAGCGAACTCGCCGAGCTTGTGGCCGACCATCGCCTCGGAGACGAACACGGGAATGTGTTTCTTGCCGTCGTGAACGGCGATCGTGTGGCCGACCATCTCGGGGAAGATCGTCGAGGCCCGCGACCAGGTGCGCAGCATTTTTTTGTTGTTCTCGGCGTTGAGGGCTTCGATCCGGCTCATCAGCCGCTCTTCAACCCAAGGGCCCTTCTTGCTGGATCTACTCATCGACTTCTACCCTTTCCACGCCTGCGACCACGGACGATGTAGCGGTCTGAGGTCTTGTTCTTCTTGCGGGTGCGGTAACCCAGCGTCGGGACGCCCCACGGCGTCACCGGGTGCCGGCCGGCCGTCGTCGAGCCCTCGCCACCACCGTGAGGGTGATCCACGGGGTTCATGGCCGTTCCACGGGTCTGGGGGCGCACGCCCATGTGGCGCTTGCGCCCGGCCTTGCCGACCTTCACGTTCTGATGCTCGGCGTTGCCGATCACCCCGACGGTCGCGCGGCACTCGGCGCGGACCATCCGCATCTCGCCCGAGGGCAGGCGCAGTGTGGCCATGTCGCCGTCCTTGGCCATCAGCTGCGCGGAGGCACCGGCCGAGCGGGCCATCTGCCCGCCCTTGCCGGGCTGCAACTCGATGTTGTGGACCACGGTGCCGACCGGCATCCGTGAGAGCTCCATGCAGTTGCCGACCGAGATTTCGGCGCCGTCGCCGGAGGCCACCATCATCCCCACGCTCAGGCGCTGCGGAGCGAGGATGTAGCGCTTCTCGCCGTCCACGTAGTGCAGCAGGGCGATGTAGGCCGAGCGGTTGGGGTCGTACTCGATTGCCGCGACTTTGGCGGGAACTCCGTCCTTGCGGCGCTTGAAGTCGATCCGCCGGTAGGCCCGCTTGGCTCCGCCGCCGCGGTGGCGCGAGGTCTTGCGGCCGTGGGCGTTGCGCCCACCGCTCTTCTTGAGGCCTTCGATCAGGGTCTTCTCCGGCTTGGACTTCGTGATCTCGGCGAAGTCGGGGTAGGAGACGAACCGCATTCCGGGGCTCGTCGGCTTGGGCTTTCGAATCGGCATGCGATCAGCCCTCGAGGGCCGCGAGGCCCTGGAATATGGGGATGCTCTCGCCCGCGCGCACCTGGACGATTGCCTTCTTCCAGGTCCGCGTGCGGCCGCTGGTGGTACCGCGGCGCTTCGGCTTGGACTTGACGCTCAGGGTGCGGACCTCGACGACGTGCACGTCGAACAGCGCCTCGACGGCCTGGCGGATCTGGGTCTTGTGAGCGTCGGCGTGGACCCGGAAGGTGTAGCGGTCGGCGGCTGAGAGCACGTAGCTCTTCTCCGAGACGACCGGACGGATGATCACCTGTGTGTGCTCCATCAGGCCTTCGCCTCCTCACCCGCGCGGGGCTTGCCGGTCCGGTCGGTCAGGGCCTGCAGAGCCTCCTGGGAGATCAGCAGCGAAGCTGCCCCGAGCAGGTCTGTGACACCCACGTTCTCAGGGGTCAGCACGGCGACCCGCTGCAGGTTGCGAAACGACAGCGCGGCCGCGGACTCATCGGGTGAGAGCACCACCAGGGTCGGGCGCGACTGGTTCCAGTCATCAAGCAGATCGAACGCCTGGCGGGTCTTGGGGACCGAGAACGCGGCCGCGTCCAGGACCGCCACGGAACCCCGGTCGGCGTGCAGGGAGAGGGCGCTGCGCATCGCCGCCCGCTGCTCCTTGCGGTTGACCTTGAAGGTGAACGAGCGCGGGTGGGGGCCGAACGCGATTCCACCGCCTGTCCAGATCGGCGAGCGGTTCGAGCCGGCGCGGGCACGACCGGTGCCCTTCTGACGCCACGGCTTGGCGCCACCGCCGGAGACCATCGCGCGCGTCTTGGTCGAGGCTGTGCCGCGACGCCGGGCAGCCTGCTCGGCGCGCACGCTCTGGTGGACCAGCGGCTCGACGAAGCGCCCGCCGAAGGCGGTGTCGTCGAGCTTGACCTTTTTGGCGGCCGAGCCGCCGATGATCGGGGCCTCAGGCATCGCTGCGGACCTCCACGTAGCCGTTGCGGGGCCCGGGGACCGAGCCGCGGACGAGCAGCAGGTTCTGCTTCGCGTCGACCTGGATGATCTCCAGGCCCTTCTGGGTGACACGCTTGTTACCCATCTGCCCGGGGCCGCGGATGCCCTTCATCACGCGAGCCGGCCACGCCGAAGCGCCGATCGATCCCGGGGCACGGACGTTGTGGGAGCCGTGCGACTTGGGGCCGCTGGCGAAGTTGTGGCGCTTGATCGTGCCCTGAAAGCCCTTGCCCTTGGAGGTGCCCGAGATCTTCACCCGGCCACCGACCTCGAAGGCCTCGACCGTGACGGTCTCACCGAGGGTCAGCTCGCCGGCCTCATCGCGGAACTCGACCACGTGACGCAGCGGCGGCGCGTCGGCCTTCTTCAGATGGCCGAGCTCGGCTTTGGTGAGGTGCTTCTCCTTGGTCTGCCCGAAAGCCAGCTGGACGGCCTCATAGCCGTCACGCTCAAGCGTGCGGATCGCCGTGACCGGACAGGGGCCGGCCTCCAGAACCGTGACCCGGGCGACGGACCCGTCGTCCTGGAATATCTGAGTCATACCCAGCTTCTTGGCGAGGATTGCGGGCATCGATGCTCAGGTGGCGAGACGAATCTCGATGTCGACGCCGGCCGGGAGGTGGTCCAGGCGCTGCAGCGAGTCGACGGTCTTGGGGGTCGGCTGATGGATGTCGATCAGCCGCTTGTGGGTGCGGATCTCAAAGTGCTCCCGCGAGTCCTTGTCCTTGAACGGCGAGCGGATCACGCAGTAGACGTTCTTCTCGGTGGGAAGTGGCACGGGACCGGAAACGGTCGCCCCGGTACGGGTCGCCGTCTCGACGATCTCCTTGGCAGCCGACTCGATGGCCGACGTGTCGTAGGCCTTCAGGCGGATGCGAATCTTGTTCTGGTTGGCGGCTGCCATGTCAGTGTCTTTTCAAGTCTCTCTGTCGTGCTGCTCGTTGGATCCTGCGGTGCTGCGCGAAGCGTCCCTGCCGGCGGGGGGTCTGATCCCTCGCCGCTGACCCTCCGCGGCGAGGGGCAGGGCGGTGAGGACGGCTCTCCCGTCCCTGCTCCGCCCCAACCTCGCCTATGCGGCCGGGTCGTTCCTAGTCGTATCGGACTGCCAATGTGCGTCGCCTCCGACTGCCTGCCAGAGGCGCGCGGGTGCTACTCGATGATCTCGCTGACGACGCCCGAGCCCACCGTGCGGCCACCCTCTCGGATGGCGAAGCGCAGGCCCTGATCCATGGCGATCGGCTGGATCAACTCAATCTCCATCTGCACGTTGTCGCCCGGCATGACCATCTCGACGCCCTCGGGCAGCTTGGCCACGCCGGTCACGTCGGTCGTGCGGAAGTAGAACTGCGGCCGGTAGCCCGTGAAGAACGGGGTGTGACGTCCGCCCTCCTCCTTCTTGAGCACGTAGACCTCGGCCTTGTACTTGGTGTGCGGGGTGATCGAGCCGGGCTTGCACAGAACCTGGCCGCGCTCGATCTCCTCGCGCTTGGTGCCTCGCAGCAGGCAGCCGACGTTGTCGCCGGCCTGACCCTGGTCGAGGATCTTGCGGAACATCTCGACGCCCGTCACGACCGTGGTGGTCGAGTCGTGCACGCCGACGATTTCAACGGTGTCGCCCGTGTTGACGATGCCCTGCTCGACACGCCCGGTCGCGACGGTGCCGCGGCCGGTGATCGAGAAGACGTCCTCGACCGGCATCAGGAAGGGCTTGTCCAGCTCGCGGGTCGGCTCCGGGATGTAGGAGTCCAGAGCGGCGGCCAGCTCGAGGATCTTCTCCTTGTAGGCGTCGTCGCCTTCAAGGGCCTTGAGAGCCGAACCGGTGATGAACGGGATGTCATCGCCTGGGAAGTCGTACTCGGACAGGAGCTCGCGCACCTCGACCTCGACCAGTTCCAGGAGCTCGTCATCGTCGACCATGTCGGCCTTGTTGAGGAACACGACGATGTAGGGGACGCCGACCTGACGGGCCAGCAGGATGTGCTCACGGGTCTGGGGCATGGGGCCGTCGGCCGCCGAGACCACCAGGATCGCGCCATCCATCTGGGCGGCACCGGTGATCATGTTCTTGACGTAGTCGGCGTGACCGGGGCAGTCCACGTGTGCGTAGTGACGGTTCTCCGTCTGGTACTCGACGTGGGAGGTGGCGATCGTGATCCCGCGTTCCTTCTCCTCCGGTGCGTTGTCGATCTCCGCAAAGGTGCGCGCTTCCGCTCCACCATGCTCGGCCAGCACCGTCGTAATGGCAGCGGTCAACGTCGTCTTGCCGTGGTCGATGTGACCAATGGTCCCGACGTTCACGTGCGGCTTGTCGCGCTCGAACTTCTCCTTCGCCACTTTCTAATCGCTCCTGTATCGGCTTGTATGTTCGCGCCTCTGTGAGGGCGAACCGGGGAAATCTATCTAACTGCAGCAGTCTGTGACTGCTGCCTACTGCTTTGAAGTCCTGTACTGCTTCTGCAGAGGCCTCTGAACCGGGTCGCTCAGGCCGGAACCGGCTCCCCCGTACGCTGTTCAACGACCTTCTCAGCGATGTTCGGGGGGACCTCCTCGTAGGCCTCGAACTGCATCGTGTAGTTGGCTCTCCCCTGCGTGTTCGACCGCAGGTCGGTGGCGTAGCCGAACATCTCGCTCAGCGGCACACGGGCCGTCACCGCCAGGGCGTTACCGCGGCGGTCCTGGCCCTCGACCCGACCGCGCCTGCGGGACAGGTCGCCGATCACCTCGCCGAGGAAGTCCTCGGGCGTGACGACCTCGACCGCGAAGATCGGCTCGAGCAACACCGGCTTGGCCCGTTTGGCAGCCTCCTTGAAGGCGTACGAGCCGGCAACTTTGAAGGCGATCTCCGAAGAATCCACGTCGTGGTACTTGCCGTCCACCAGCGTGACCCGCATGTCCACCATCGGGTAGCCGGCCTTGACGCCGTTCTCGAGCGCCTCTTCGATCCCCTTCTTGACAGCGGGGATGTATTCGGAGGGGATCGCTCCACCCTTGATCTTGTTGATGAACTCGAAGCCCTCGCCCGGCGCCGGCTCGAGGTTGATGAAGACGACGCCGAACTGACCCGAGCCACCGGTCTGGCGGACGAACTTGCCTTCGATCTTCTCGACAGTCCCGCGAATCGTCTCCCGGTAGGAGACCTGCGGGCGCCCGACGTTGGCCTCGACGCCGAACTCCCGCTTCATGCGGTCGACCAGCACCTCGAGGTGAAGCTCGCCCATGCCCGAGATCTCGGTCTGGCCGGTCTCCTCGTTTGTCCGCACCTGGAAGGTCGGGTCCTCCTCCGCCAGGCGGCCGAGGGCAACCGACATCTTCTCCTGGTCGACCTTTGTCTTCGGCTCGACGGCCACCTTGATGACCGGCTCCGGGAAGATGATGTTCTCGAGGTGCACCGGGTGCGCAGGGTCGGCCAGCGTGTCGCCGGTGATGACCTGCTTGATGCCCACGGCCGCCGCGATGTCGCCGGCGTAGACCTCCTCGACCTCCTCGCGGTCGTTGGCATGCATCATCAGGATGCGCCCGATCCGCTCGGTCCTGCCCGTGCTCACGTTCAGCACACGACCGCCCGCCTCGAGCTTGCCGGAGTAGACCCGGAAGTAGGTGAGCTTGCCGACGTAGGGGTCGGCGGCGATCTTGAACGCCAGGGCAGCGAACGGCGCGTCATCGTCGGCCTTGCGGACGACCTCGCGCTCCTGCTCCTCGCCCTTGATCAGTTCGGTGCCCACGACCGGCGGCACGTCCAGCGGCGACGGCAGGTAATCGATGACCGCGTCCAGCAACGGCTGAACGCCCTTGTTCTTGAAGGACGATCCGCACAGCACCGGCGTCAGTTTGGTCGACAGCGTGGCCTGGCGGATCGCGTTCTTCAGCGTCTCCTCCGGCACATCGTTCTCCTCGAGGATCAGCTCGAGCAGCGCGTCGTCGTAATGAGAGACCTCCTCGAGCAGAAAGTCGCGTGCGGCCTGGGCGGCTTCGGCGAGGTTCTCGGGAATCTCGATTTCATCGACTTCCTTGCCCATCTCGTCCTTGTAGACGATGGCTTTCATGCTCACCAGGTCCACGACACCGAGGAAGTCACCCTCCGCGCCGATCGGCAGCTGGATCGGGACCGGGTGCGCACCGAGGCGGTCTTTCATCGTCTCGACGCCTTTGTCGAAGTCGGCGCCCGTGCGGTCCATCTTGTTGATGTAGGCGATCCGCGGGACGTGGTACTTGTCCGCCTGACGCCAGACCGTCTCGGACTGCGGCTCGACACCGGCGACCGAGTCGAACAGCGCGATCGCGCCGTCAAGGACACGCAGCGAGCGCTCGACCTCGACCGTGAAGTCGACGTGGCCCGGCGTGTCGATGATGTTGATCCGGTGGCCCTTCCACTGTGCGGTGGTCGCCGCCGAGGTGATCGTGATGCCGCGCTCCTGCTCCTGCTCCATCCAGTCCATCACGGCCGCGCCCTCGTGGACCTCGCCGATCTTGTAGGTGCGCCCGGTGTAGTAGAGGATCCGCTCGGTCGTCGTCGTCTTGCCGGCGTCGATGTGAGCCATGATCCCGATGTTGCGGGTGTTTTGGAGAGTGAACTTGCGTGGCATGGATCAGGTCCCGGTTTCTGGGTTGTGAAGCGTAGGGAGAAAAAAAATGGGCCCCTCGGGCCCACGCGCGCTGCTGGTCTGTCGAGGACCGGTTCGCGTCGTTATCTGCTCGAGGTCTCCATCTTGATTACCGACTCACAGGGGGGCATGTTGGCGTACCCCGCCCACCCGTGACGCCTCCGCGACTATAGCAGAGGAATTCGGCTTTTCAGCCGCTCTTCCTGCCCCAAAGGAGCGATCAACGGGCTCGTTCGCGGGGCTCGCAGCCGTCGCCCGGGGCGGTGTCCTCGAACATCATCCCGAGGCGCTCGAGGACCCTCGTGGCGGCCCGCAGATCGCGCTCGCCGACACCCTCCAGCGCAGCCTCCCAGCGAGTTTTCCAGGCTTCCCGCTTGATCTGGATCTGGCGCTCTCCGAGCGCCGTCAGTCGCGAGACGACGACCCGCCGGTCGAGCTCCGAGCGGGCTCGCTCGACGTGTCCGCTCTCGGCCAGGCCGTCCAGCATCTGGGTGACCGTCGCCCGGCGCGAGGCGGGCGGCCGAGGCCAGCTCGCCCGCCGAGAGCTCGCCCGCGCTCCTGCAGCTCGATCAGCAGCTCGAACTGGGCATGGCTCAGCTCGCTGTGGGCCAGATGGGTGTCGCGGCCCCGCAGGCGGTTCAGCGTGCGGAAGACCCGCTTGAACGCGACACCCAGTTCGGTCAGCTGCGTGTCGCGGGCCCCTCCCGCCACGGGCTCTGCGGTGACGGGAGCTCCCACCGCGGATCAGACCCCCAGCGGCTCGGCGGCCGCCTCGGCGTTGGCCGCGGCCCGGCTCATGCGGACACGGGGTTCTCCGCTCGCATCAGAACGACGCAGGGGACGATCGCCATCAGCGCGATGCCGGCCGACCACCAGTAGGCGCTGTCGAAGGCCTTCGCAAGCGTCGACGGTCGTGCGAGCCGCCGCCCGCCCGCTGCAGCACGACCGCGAGGACGGCCGTCCCGATCGCCCCGCCGATCCGCTGCAGGACGTTCAGCTGCGGAGTCGCGTCGGAGAGCTGCTCGGGTTTCAGCGAGGCGAATGCCGCGCTCATCGCAGGCACGAAGGCAAAGCCGATCCCGACGCCCCGCGCCAGCAGGACCAGCGAGATCGCAACGATCGACGTGCCCGTGGAGACGAACGCCAGCGGAATTGTTGTCAGGGCCAGCAGCGAGACGCCCCCCAGCGCGATCCTGCCGCCGCCATAACGCTCGGTCAGGCGACCCGCAAAGGGCATCACCATCAGCATCCCCAGCCCCTGTGGGCCGGTCAGCAGCCCGGTCACGATGACGCTCTCGTGACGGACCTCCTGGTAGTAGAGCGGCACCAGGATCATCGCCCCGAACAGAGCGGCCCCGAGGAAGAATGTGGTCAGCGAGGCGGCGCCGAAGACGCGGTTCGCATACAGGCGCACATCCAGCAGCGGACGCTCCGTGTGCAGGGCATGCCAGACGAACAGCCCGGCCAGAACCAGTCCGCCGAGGATCGGAAGGATCACGATCGGCGCCGTCAGACTGGCGTTGGAGCCGAGCTGCGCCAGGCCATAGACGGTCGCGGTCGACGCGCAGGAGAGCAGTCCCAGCCCCAGCACGTCAAGCTTGCCCGCCTCGCCGGAGTCGGTCTTCGGCAGGATCCGCAGCGCCAGGACGAAAGCCAGCACGCCGATCGGCAGGTTGACCAGGAAGATCCACGACCAGTGGAGGTTCTGCAGGATCGCTCCGCCGACGACCGGCCCGAGGATCGGCGCCAGCATGGCCGGCATCGAGACGATGCCCATCACCCTCCCCATCCGCTTGGGGCCGGCGACCTGGGCCATGATCAGCTGTCCGACAGGCATGATCATCCCGCCGCCCGCGCCCTGTAGGACGCGGAAGAAGACCAGAGAGGTCGTAGAGGCGGCGATCGCGCAAAGGCCAGAGCCGGCCGTGAACAGGACCAGCGAGGTCAGATAGACCGGCTTGGCACCGAACCGTCGCGCCGCCCAGCCCGTGACGGGGATGACTGCCGCCAGCGACAGCAGGTAGCCCGTCACGACCCATTGGATTTCGGCGATCGTCGAATGCAGGTCGTGGCCGAGCGTGCGCAGGGCGACGTTGACGATCGTCGTGTCGAGGATCGACATGATCATCCCCAGGATCACCACGCCGGCGATCTTCCAGACGTAGGGCTCGATCCGGTCGGATGCCTCGGGGTGGAAGCCGGGGTCGGTTGCTGTCGCAGAAGCCATTTGGTACCGAAAGTTTAGGTACCAAAGGATCTTTCTTCAAGGGCTAAGCTGAACCTCGTGGGTCTGCTCCCGGACTACACCCGCCAGGCCATCGCCTACGACTCCACCCGCGGAGCCAGCCCTTCCGTGCTCTCCCCCCTGCGCTCGGCGCTGGGCGGCGCCCCCGGCAGGCGTCTACTCGACGTCGGCGGCGGGACCGGCAACTACGCACTGGCGCTGGCCGGGGAAGGGTGGGAACCGACCGTCCTTGACCGCTCGGCGGAGATGCTCGAGCACGCACGGGCCAAGCGGCTCACAGCCCTGATCGGCGATGCGCAGGACATCCCCTTCGCGGATGGGAGCTTCGACGCGGTGATGCTCATCTCGATGCTGCACCACGTCGAGAACCCCGCGGCGGCCCTGAGCGAGGCCCGGCGCGTCCTCGTGCCGACAGGAAGGCTCGCGCTGATGGTCTTCACCCGCGAGGACATCGCCGACTCCTGGATCCACGATTACTTTCCCAGCTCGCGCAGCTGGCTCGATGAGACCCATCCGCCGCTCGAGCGGCTGCTGGCGATGCTGCCGACAGCCACGCTGCTGAAGGTCGAGTACAGGGACACCCGAGACGGCTCCCTGGCGGCCATGACCACGCACCCGGAGCTGATCCTCGACGCCAGCCGCCGATCCCAGACAAGCTTCTTTGAGCGGATGCAGCGCGACCATCCCGAGGAGCTGGCCGACGGCCTCAACCGTCTCGCACGCGATCTATCCAGCGGGAAGCTCGAGGGCCGCGCGGACGGAGGAAGCCTGCTCAGCTGGACTAAGCCGGCCGACGAGGAGCGATAGCGGGCGAAGGAGCTGTTGGCGCTACGGCGCCTGAACGAACCGGGTAGCGGTTCGAGGACGCCGGCAGGCGCCGTTCATCGAATCGCTACCAGCGGTAGTGGGCGAAGGCCTTGTTGGCCTGCGCCATGCGGTAAATGTCGTCCTTGCGCTTGTAGGCGCCGCCCTGCTGTGAGATCGCATCGAGCAGCTCGTTGGCGAGCCGCTGCGCCATCGTCTTCTCGCGACGCTGGCGGGCGAACTCGACCAGCCAGCGGACGGCCAGCGTGCGGGCCCTGCGCGAGGCGACCTCGACGGGGACCTGGTAGGTGGCGCCACCGACGCGGCGGGATTTGACCTCCAGCGTCGGAGTCAGAGCTTTGATCGAGGCCTCCAGCGTCTCGATCGGGTCTTTGTCGCTGCGCTCGCCGATCAGTGCGAGGGCGTCATAGACGATCCGCTCAGCGGTGGACTTCTTGCCGTCCAGCATGACCTTGTTGATCACCTGCTGAACCAGCTTGGAGCGGTGTACGGGGTCCGCCTCGACGGGACGGATCTGGGCGGGCGCGCGGCGGGGCATCTATTTCTTCTTCACGCCGTACTGCGAGCGGCCCTGTTTGCGGTCGCTGACGCCTGCAGCGTCGAGCGTGCCGCGGACGACCTTGTAGCGAACACCAGGCAGATCCTTGACGCGGCCGCCACGCACCAGCACGACAGAGTGCTCCTGCAGGTTGTGGCCCTCGCCGGGGATGTATGCCGTGACCTCCATGGAACCCGAGATCCGCACACGGGCGACCTTGCGCAGGGCGGAGTTAGGCTTCTTCGGCGTCGTGGTGTAAACGCGGGTGCAGACGCCACGGCGCTGAGGGGCGGCGACCTTCTTCTTGCGACCCTTGCCTGACTTCAGGCCCGGAGTGGCAACCTTCTTCTTTGGGGCAACACGGCCCTTGCGCACAAGCTGCGAGGTAGTCGGCATCGGGCGAAGATGCTAGCAGTGCTAGGCCGTCTGGGCTGCGCCCGCCGCACGAACCGGTGCGGGCATGAGCGCTGCGGCGACGATGACGAGCACGAAAGCCAGAGCCTGAAGGGTCACGCCGACGGCGCTTCCGGCCATCGGGTCACCGAACACGAGGATGCCGCCGGCGATTCCCGAGATGTTGGCGGCGGTGCCGGTCACGGCGATCACCGGGACCGCGTCGCCGTCCTGCAGGCCGCGCGCCGAGGCGAAGAACGCAACGATCGAGGCGAGGATGGCAACACCCAGCCAGGGACTCAGAAGAGGCCCATCATGCCGTGCGAGCCGGTGATGCCGGTCAGGGCCTTGATGGCCGTGTCGGACACCCCGAAGAGGATTCCCGAGGCGGCGCCGAGCATGATGCCGTGGTGCTCGACCGGTCCGCCCATGCGCGGGCCCATGATCAGCAGGCCACCCACCGCAAACAGGCCGGCCTCGAAGGAGATCATCGCGGCCTGCGAGAAGTGGTCGTGGGCGCCGTGCATGGCGGGAAGGGTGATGCCGAGCAGGACCAGCCCGGCGGCGGTCAGGCTGAGCCCGATCCACTGGCGCTTGCCGACCTCGAAGCCGAACAGGCGCTCGGCCATGACGGCGATGAAGACGACGCCCGCGGCGAGGGACACCTGGACGACCGACATCGGCGCAAGGGCCAGGGCGCCGACGTGCAGACCCCAGCTGGCGGTCGCGGTGATCATGCCCAGCGTGAACCACTTCGAGGAGTACAGGGCCCGGACGGAGCGCAGCGGGTGCAGCACCTGGACCTTGGGCACCGAGTTGGCGCCCTTGTACTTGTAGAAAAAGCCGAGGTTCGCCACGAAGGCGCAGACGAGGGCGAGGAGTATGCCGATATCTAGGGACATGATGGGGGCTGGTGCGACGGGGAAAGGCATCGGACGGGGGGGCGGGTTGCTTTACTCCGTCGCTGCGGGGTAGCCGGATCGACCGGCCCCGGGAGAGTACCTGTCGATACCTCTATGGGAGCTAAAGACCGTCTGAGAGTCCCCTCGGACCCCAAAAACACTGGCAATGTGATGCCCACGGGGCCGGTCGGAGAGCCGGCCGGGCCAAGGGACAATGAAGCGTCCAGGCCGTTGCTGATGGTGGACATCGACGGCGTCATCTCGCTGTTCGGCGGGCCTTCCGCGGTGGCCGGAGTGCGGCCGGCGGGCGGGTCGTTCCATTCGATCGAGGGCATACCTCACTTCCTTTCGGCCACCGCCGCCGCTCACCTGCTTGAGCTCTCGATCGTCTTCGAGCTGGTCTGGGCGAGCGGCTGGGAGGAGAAGGCCGACGAACATCTCCCCCGCCTCCTGGGCCTCCCTGCGGGCCTGCCACACCTGACTTTTCAGCGGTCCGTGGGCCGCTCCAACGCCCACTGGAAGCTCGACGCGATCGAGGCCCACGCGACTGGGCGCCCGCTTGCATGGATCGATGACGCTCTCAACGCTGAATGCCGGCGGTGGGCGGCGAAGCGTTCAGCGCCGACGCTCCTCGTACAGACCGATCCCGCCATCGGTCTGACCGGTGAGCAGTCCGGGCAGCTCATTCGCTGGGCGCAGGCGCTGTCGGAGCGGTGAGCGCCGGCTGAGGCGCGACGGCCAAGGCCGCGGAAACGGCTGCCCCGTGGCCTCCACCGCCCTCGAACAGGGCTCGGACATAAAGCTTCTTCGCGGCGCCCGCTGCGAAGGACGGCGCAAGCAGCAGCCGGCCCTGCGGGTCGGTGAGGCCTTCTGCCACCGTGCTCTCGAGCACCTTCAAACCGCGCTCGGAGACGCTGCGAGCCTGCAGCCGTACGGGCGCGCCGGCCACGGGGATTCCCGAGATGGTCATCAGGGTGACCTGCAGCTGCTCCGTGGTTCCCGCGCCCAGCGGCTGCAGCGTCGCCACCACGGGGTCCCCGGCCAGCGCCCGGACCCTGCCTGCGATGCCAGGAAGTTCTCCGTAGAGGACATTGCCCGGGCATTCGGTCGAGTCGCCGTCTCGGTGACCGGAGATCCGGCGCAGTGAAACGCGTGCATTTGCGGGATATTTGCTGTAGGAGGCGCCCGCCGGGTTGACCCGAACGGTGACCCGCCCACCGGCGGGGGTGCCGTGCAGGGACAGCTTCCAGGCCAGCAGTCGCTCGAGCGATGCCCTGGCGGCGGGCGAGATCGGGGTGCCCGAGAAGGACCCCAGCACGGCCACTCCGCTCGAGACGAAGTTGTAGCCCCCGGCATGGGCCCCGACCACCGGCTCGTCGATCCCTCCGGCACGAGCCTCGAAGATCCGCCCGTACAGATCTATGACGAAGTTGTAGCCAATGTCGTTCCAGCCGTTGACATTGCGGTGGAATTCGAAGATCGCCCGAAGCATCGCCGGCACCTGACCGGCCGAATAGCCGTTGGGGTTCTCGGTGTGATGGACGAAGCCCAAATCCACCGCGCCGTATTCGGGCGCCACCCGCGGAAGCTGGACGCCTTTCGCCCACACCCGGCGAGCGATGATCGGCGGCTGGCCAGGCCCGGCCGCGAGGATCGGAGTCGCGAGCTGCAGGCCGGCGATACGAGCGTCTGCTCTGCGCGAGCCTCCAGCAGCGATCATGTGCAGCCGCACGCCCGCAAGCCCGGAGGCGCTGCGGATCTCGAGCAGGCGGGCTCCGCCGATCCACAGCGGCTCCCCCGTGCTCGGGCCCGGCCGTGGGACGTCGGGCCCGTGTCCCTGCGCGGATGCCGCGGTCCAGGCACCCCAGCGCCCGTTCCCGAGCTGCACGCGGACCTGCGGTGCGGCGGCCGGGGACGCCTCCCACTGCAGGCCGATCAGGTCGATGCCCGCCGGCAGCCGCACTGTCCTGCCGGCAGCCCCGATGGCGCCCAGCTCGCGCATCTCGAGCCTCGGCGGTGGCGCCGCGCCGAGCGCCCGTGGCGGGTGCATGACCGCGCCCGCCAGCGCTCCGGCCCCTGCGAGCAACAGTGTGCGGCGGCTGATCGAGCTCTCGCTCATCGCTCTACCTGAACACATTCTGCCCACGCTCGGAGCGCCCGCTGAGACTTTCCTCACGGGGCCGGCGCCGAGCGGGGACGTCGCCGGGCCGCACGGCTGCGCCATTAACGAGAAACGCCCGCGACCTGGCCGCGGGCGTTTCTCTGCTTCAGCTTGAAGCGGGTCTACTTGGAGTCGCCAAGATCCTCAATCGGGATCTCGAGCTCGGCCAGCTCCTCGGCGAAGCCGGGGTCGGTCCCACCGGCCCCGATCTTCTCGAGCGAGGCGAGGTCCGCGTCGAACTCCTGGCCGTAGCCGCCGTTGAGGGCGTCGCCCTCCGCGAGGCCGAGCTCGGCTGCGATCTCGTCCTGGTCGAGCAGACCGACGTCGTCGATTGCACGCGGCAGCGGTTCGGCCGGTTCGATCTCGATCCGGCGGTAGCGCTTCAGGCCCGTCGCCGCCGGGATCAGCTTGCCGATGATCACGTTCTCCTTGAGACCGTTGAGGCGATCGATCTTGCCTTCCAGCGCCGCGTCCGTGAGGACCTTGGTCGTCTCCTGGAAGGAGGCTGCCGAGAGGAACGAGTCCGTGTTCAGCGAGGCCTTCGTGATCCCCAGGATGATGTCCTCGAACTGAGCGGTCTCGCCGCCCTGATCGATCACGGCGTTGTTGGCCTTGGCGAACTCGAAGCGGTCCACGAACTGGCCGGGCAGGTAGTCGGTGTCGCCCTTCTGGTCCACCCGGACCTTTTTGAGCATCTGCCGGACTATCAACTCGATGTGCTTGTCGTTGATGTCCACGCCCTGGGACTTGTAGACCTCCTGGACCTCCTTGACCAGATACACCTCGGTCTCGGTCCGTCCCCGGATCGCCAGCAGCTCGTGCGGGTAGACCGACCCCTCGTTGAGCTGGCGGCCGGCGTTGATCTTCTCGCCCGAGGCGACGAACAGTCGCGTCCGCCGCGGGAAGGCGTGGCGGTGCTCCTCTCCGGACTCGTCGGTGATCACGACGGTCAGGGCTTTGTCGGTCTCCTCGATGGAGACGACGCCGTCCTGCTCGGCGATTTTGGCGAGACCCTTGGGACGGCGAGCCTCGAAGAGCTCGACGACACGCGGCAGACCGTGCGTGATGTCTGCACCGGCGACACCGCCGGTGTGGAACGTACGCATGGTCAGCTGGGTCCCGGGCTCACCGATCGACTGTGCCGCAACGATGCCGACGGCGTCGCCGATCTGGGCCAGTGCACCGGTGGCCATGGCCCGGCCATAACAGGCCTGGCAGACCCCGCTGGGCGCCTCGCACTTCAGCGTCGAGCGGACCGGCACCTTGACCTCGGTGCCCTTGTCGTGATCCTCCTGGAAGGCCTCCGCGATCGCCGCCAGCTCAGCGCGGCCGATTTCGGCGCCCTGCTCGCAGAGCATCCGGTTGCGCTTTGTCGTGATCGGCAGAGCCGCGATGCGCCCGACGAGGCCTTCGTCGGGCTGGTTGTCGTCCTTGAAGACGCCCAGCTCGATGTATTCCTCGGTGCCACAGTCGGCCTCGCGGATGATCACGTCCTGCGCCACGTCGACCAGTCGCCTGGTCAGGTAGCCCGAGTCGGCCGTCCTCAGGGCGGTGTCGGCGAGACCCTTTCGAGCCCCGTGGGTGGAGATGAAGTACTCCAGGACCGACAGGCCCTCCATGAAGTTGGCCTTGATCGGCCGCTCGATGATTTCACCCTTCGGGTTTGCCATCAGACCGCGCATCCCCGCCAGCTGGCGGATCTGCTTGAAGGAGCCACGGGCACCCGAGTTGGCCATCATGAAGATGGGGTTCAACTCGTCGAGGTTGTTGACCATCGCCTCGGCAACCTCGTCGGTCGCGGCGTTCCACTGCTCCACGACCGCCTCGTGACGCTCCTCCTGGGTGATCAGGCCGTCGTCGTACTGGCCGGTGATGTCACCGACGAGCTTGTCGAACTTGTCCAGGATGGACTGCTTCTCCGGCGGCACCACGACGTCGTTCTTGGAGATCGTGATCCCCGCCTGGGTTGCGTACTTGAAGCCCAGGTCCTTGAACGCGTCCAGCACCAGCGAGATCGTCGTCGCCCCGTATGCCTGCACCAGGGTGTCGATCAGCCTCGTCGTGTCGCGCTTCTTCATCGACTGGTTGACGAATGCGTACTTGGTGGCGTCGAACTCTTCGCCCAGCGCCTCTGAGAGGGCCCGCTCGATGCGGTCGTTGTAGATGATCCGCCCGATCGTCGTCAGGACGTGACCGAATTCACGCCCATAGGGACGGAACTCGGCGACGTCGTGGAGTTTCACCACGCCGGCCTCGTAGGACAGTTCGGCCTCCTGTGCCGTACGGAACACGTGCGGCCGGGGGTCGTGGGTTGCCCTGTCGATCTTTGCGAGCTCCTCGGCTTCCGGACCGTAGGTCAGGTAGTAGGCCCCGAGGATCATGTCCTGCGTCGGGGTCGCCAGCGGCGCCCCGTGCGCGGGGGACAGGATGTTGTTCGCCGAGAGCATCAGGATCCTGGCCTCAGCCTGTGCCTCCGCCGAAAGCGGCAGGTGCACAGCCATCTGGTCGCCGTCGAAGTCGGCGTTGAACGCGTGACACACCAGCGGGTGAACCTGGATGGCCTTGCCCTCCACGAGCAGCGGCTCGAACGCCTGGATACCCAGGCGGTGGAGCGTCGGCGCGCGGTTGAGCAGAACCGGGTGCTCGTGGATTACCTCCTCGAGCACGTCCCAGACCTCGGCGATCATCGAGTCGACCATCTTCTTGGCCGCCTTGATGTTCTGCGCGGACTTGCGCTCGACCAGGCGGGCCATGATGAACGGCTTGAACAGCTCCAGCGCCATGATCTTCGGCAGGCCGCACTGGTGCAGCTTCAGGTACGGGCCGGCGACGATCACCGAACGTCCTGAGTAGTCGACCCGCTTGCCCAGCAGGTTCTGCCTGAAGCGTCCCTGCTTGCCCTTGAGCATGTCCGAGAGCGACTTCAGCGGGCGGTTGCCCGGGCCGGTCACAGGACGACCGCGGCGGCCGTTGTCGAACAGCGCGTCGACGGCCTCCTGGAGCATCCGCTTCTCGTTGTTGACGATGATCTCCGGCGCACCGAGGTCGAGCAGCCGCTTGAGGCGGTTGTTCCTGTTGATCACTCGGCGGTACAGGTCGTTGAGGTCGGAGGTCGCAAAGCGCCCACCGTCCAGCTGGACCATCGGACGCAGCTCCGGCGGAATCACCGGGACGGCGTCGAGCACCATCATCTCGGGCTTGTTGCCGGATTGGATGAACGCGGAGACGACCTTCAGGCGCTTGACCGCGCGGGCCTGCTTCTGCCCTTTGCCGGTCTTGACCTGGTCCTCGAGTTCAACCCTTTCGGCCTCGAGGTCGACCTGCTGGAGCAGGTCGCGGATCGCTTCGGCACCCATGCCGCCACGGAAGTACTCGCCGAATCCGTAGGGGGAGCCGAAACGCTCCTTGAGCTCGCGGAATGTGGTCTCGTCGTGCTCGATCTGCTTGGGCTCCATCGTCTTGAAGAGCTCCCAGACGTTGCGCATCCGCTCGGCCGCATCCTCGATGTAGGCTTCGGTGTCGGAGATGTCGGCCTCGAAGGCCTTGGTCAGCTCCTTGACCAGCTTGTCGCGCTCCTCGTCGTTGATTTTCGCGAGGTTGACGTCCAGCGAGTCCGCCCAGAGGTGATCTTCGTCATTGAAGTTCGTCTGTTTGCCGCCCTGGAGGTACTTCTCGCGGCGCTTGAGCGACTCACGCAGCTCGAGCACCCGCTCCTCACGCTCTGCGGCGTAGGAGTCGAGCACCTTGTTGACCTCCTTCTCGAGCGAGTCCAGATCCTTCGTGCGCGCCTCATCGTCAACCCATGTGACGATCGAGGCGGCGAAGTAGAGGACCTTCTCGAGTTCCTTCGGGGCCATGTCCAGCAGGTAGCCGATCCGGCTGGGGACGCCCTTGAAGAACCAGATGTGGCTCACCGGGGCGGCCAGGTCGACGTGGCCCATCCGCTCGCGGCGGACCTTGGACCGGGTCACCTCGACGCCGCAGCGCTCACAGACGATGCCCTTGTAACGGACTCGCTTGTACTTGCCGCAGTAGCACTCCCAGTCCTTGGTCGGACCGAAGATCCGCTCACAGAACAGGCCATCCTTCTCCGGCTTGAGCGTGCGGTAGTTGATCGTCTCCGGCTTCGTGACCTCGCCCGAGCTCCAGCTGCGAATCTGCTTGGAGCTGGCAAGGCTGATCTCGATGGCGTCGAAGTTATTGATGTCAATCATTCAGGTGCTTCTTTCGCTCGCGGGGGAATCGGAAAAACTGCTCGCGGGTGCTGCTCCGGGGGCTACTCGGGGGCCTCCTCGGTGACGAGACTCTCAAGGTCGACGTCGGGGGCGACGTCGGCCGCGATCAGCTCCTCGTCGCCGATCGCGTCGTCCTCTGTCTCCTCCGAGGCGTCGGCCGAGGCATCGGCGGCTCCGTCGCCGTCGAGCTCCTCGTCGCTGGCCTCGCCCGCCACGGCGCGAACGCCGGACAGGTCGATGCCGAGCTCCTCGGCGGCCCGCAGGAGGTCATCGTCCTCATCGCGTATCTCGGCCCGCTGGCCCTCCTCGGAGACGACGTTGACGTCGAGCGCCAGCGACTGCATCTCCTTGAGGAGCACCTTGAAGGACTCAGGGATCGAGGGCTCGGCGATGTTCTCGCCCTTGACGATGGCCTCGTATGCCTTCACGCGGCCGACCGTGTCGTCGGACTTGATCGTCAGCATCTCCTGCAGCGTGTAGGCGGCGCCATAGGCCTCCAGGGCCCAGACCTCCATCTCGCCGAACCGCTGACCACCGAACTGCGCCTTGCCGCCCAGCGGCTGCTGGGTGACGAGCGAGTACGGACCGGTGGAACGGGCGTGGATCTTGTCGTCCACGAGGTGCAGGAGCTTCAGGATGTACATGTATCCCACCGTCACCTGTTCGGCGAACGGCTCTCCCGTGCGGCCGTTGAACAGGGTCATCTTGCCCGATGCCTGCTCGCCCACACGACGGGAGCGGTCGATGTCCATCCGGATGCGGCCCTCGTGGGCGTCCTGCCACTTGACCAGTGCATTGTCGACGTCTTCAACGGTGGCGCCGTCGAAGACCGGCGTGGAGACGTAGACCCTGCGCTTGCCGGCAGCTGCGTCGGCTTCCTTGTATGCCTCGGTGCCGTCGTCGTACCAGCCCTGGGCGGCTGCCCAGCCGAGGTGCGTCTCGAGGATCTGCCCGACGTTCATGCGCGAGGGCACGCCCAGCGGGTTGAGGATCACGTCGACCGGCGTGCCGTCCTCGAGGAACGGCATGTCCTGCTGATCGACGATCTTCGAGATGACACCCTTGTTGCCGTGGCGTCCCGCGAGCTTGTCGCCCTCGGAGATCTTGCGCTTCTTGGCCACGAACACGCGGACCAGGTCGTTGACCCCGGGCGGCAGGTCGTCGCCGGCGTCACGGCTGAACGTCTTGACGTCGATCACGACGCCACCCTCACCGTGGGGAACCTTCAGCGAGGTGTCACGGACCTCACGCGCCTTCTCCTTGAAGATCGCGCGGATCAGCTTCTCCTCGGCCGTCAGCTCGGTCTCGCCCTTCGGCGTGACCTTGCCGACCAGCAGGTCGCCCGAGATGACCTCGGCGCCGACGCGGACGATGCCGCGGTCGTCGAGGTTGCGCAGCGACTCCTCGGAACGGTTGGGGATGTCGCGGGTGATCTCCTCCTCGCCGAGCTTGGTCGTGCGGGCGTCGATCTCGTACTCCTCGATGTGAATCGAGGTGAGCTCGTCGTCCTGGACCAGTCGCTTGGACAGGATGATCGCGTCCTCGAAGTTGTAGCCCTCCCATGACATGAAGGCCACCATCAGGTTCTTGCCGAGGGCCATTTCGCCCTTGTCGGTCGAGGAGCCGTCGGCCAGCACGTCGCCGGCCTTGACCTTCTGGCCCGCATCGACAAGCGGCTTCTGGTGGATCAGCGTGCCCTGGTTGGAGCGCATGAACTTCTGCAACTCGTACTCGTCCTTCTTGCCGTCGTTGCCGGCGATCACGATCTGATCGGCGTCGACGAAGTCGATCGTCCCGGCGTTGCGGGCGAGCAGGACGTCACCGGTGTCAAGCGCCGCGCGGCGCTCCATGCCGGTGCCGACCAGCGGCGCGTCGGACTTCAGCAGCGGCACCGCCTGGCGCTGCATGTTCGAGCCCATCAGGGCGCGGTTGGCGTCGTCGTGCTCGAGGAACGGGATCATCGCCGTCGCGACGGACCAGATCTGCTCGGGCGAGACGTCCACCAGGTCGACATCTTTCGGGCCGACCGTCACGTACTGGCCGGCCTGGGTGCGGCAGAGGATCTCGGTGCCCTTGAGCTTGCCGGTCTTCGCGTCGACAGGCGTGTTGGCCTGGGCGATCAGCAGCTCCTCTTCCTGGGTCGCATCAAGGCGGCGGACCTCTTCCGTCACCACGCCATCCTTGACGACCCGGTAGGGCGTCGTCACGAAGCCGTACTCGGAGACCTCGGCGAACGAGGACAGCGAGCCGATCAGGCCGATGTTCGGACCCTCGGGTGTCTCGATCGGGCACATCCGGCCGTAGTGGGTCGGGTGCACATCGCGAACCTCGATCGGTGCCCGCTCACGGGTCAGACCGCCGGCGCCCAGTGCGGACAGGCGTCGCCGGTGCGTGAGACCGGACAGCGAGTTGGTCTGGTCCATGAACTGCGACAGCTGCGAGGAGCCGAAGAACTCCTTCAGCGCCGCGACGACGGGGCGGATGTTGATGATCGTCTGGGGCGTGATCGTGTCGGCGTCCTCTGTGGTCAGACGCTCGCGCACCACACGCTCCATGCGGTAGAGGCCGATCCTGAAGGCCTCCTGGATCAGCTCGCCCACGGTCCGCAGACGGCGGTTGCCGAAGTGCTCGTACTCGTCGAGGTGCTCGGCGACGGGCTCGCGGGGCATGCTCATGGCCTCGGCGGCGTAGTCCTTGATCTCCACCTCGCCGTCCTCGGGGATGCCGAGGCGCTTGGGCAGCGAGACCAGTTCGCGCACCAGCGCGAGGATGTCGTCGTGCGTCAGGGTCCTGGTGTCGATGTCGACTTCCAGCCCGAGACGCGAGTTGAGCTTGTAGCGGCCGACCCGCGTCAGGTCGTAGCGCTTGGGGTCGAAGAACAGCTGGTTGAGCAGCGCCTTGGCGTTGTCGACGCTCGGCGGCTCACCCGGCCGCTGCTTCTTGAACAGCTCGATCAGGGCGCCCTCTTCGGTCCGCGTGATCTCGGTGTCCGAGTCGATCGTGTTGCGGATGTAGAGCGAGTTGTCGAACAGCCGCAGGATCTCCTCATCGCTGGCGTAGCCCATCGCGCGCAGCAGAACGGTCACGGGAAGCTTGCGCTTGCGGTCGATGCGGACGAAGACCTTGCCCTTCTTGTCGATCTCGAGCTCGAGCCAGGAGCCACGGGCCGGCATCAGGTTGGCGATGAAGACCTGCTTCTCGCGGTCCTTGGGCTCCATCAGGTAGGCACCCGGGGAGCGAACGAGCTGAGTCACGACGACGCGCTCGGTGCCGTTGATGACGAACGTTCCACGCTCGGTCATCCAGGGGAAGTCGCCCATGAAGACGGACTGCTCGCGGATCTCGCCGGTCTCGCGGTTGATGAAGGCGACCGTCACGGTCAGCGGGCGGGCATAGGTCAGGTCCTTCTCGCGGCACTGGTCCAGCGAGGCGACGGGTTCATCGAAGGTGAACTCGCCGAACTGCACGGCCAGGTTGCCCGTGTAGTCCTCGATCGGCGAGATGTCGTCGATCGTCTCGCGCAGCCCGCCCTTGGCGGGGTCGGTCAGCCACTCGAACGAGCGGCGCTGGATGTCGATCAGGTTCGGTACGTCAACAGTCTTGTTCAGACGCGCGAAGGTACGGCGCGTCCGGAGAGCATCTGCAGCAGCCAAGAAGTGACTCCTTCGGAGGGCGATACACGGGCAGAGGAGGGCGCCGAAGCGCGACCAGCAAAGATAGCACAGGCTATCGACGCCCCTAAGGGCCGCCAGTACTCACGGACCCCGCCCTCGACTTCCGCGTATGTGGCGCGGCGTCGTATTCCGGACGGCTGCGACTATTGACCAGCGGCGGAAACTCTACCGGAAAGCGGCCTCAATTTGTGAAGCCAGCCTAAAGATGCCTGCAACCGCAGGCAAGCCGGTCCAGGGCAACATCGCGAGCTCTGGGTATTCGAGCCCGGGAGCCGCTGGTGTGGACCCGCTCGGGACGCCTCCTTCCGGGTCGTTAACGCGAGCGGCCCGCCGGGGGCGGGCCGCGTCACTGCGAACTGAGATTCGGTGCTGCCGCGGGCGGGGAGCTACTTGAGCTCCACCCCGGCGCCGGCCTCCTCCAGTTCCTGCTTGAGTTTGTCGGCCTCCTCGCGGTCGACGCCCTCCTTGACGGGCTTGGGAGCCTCATCGACGAGCGCCTTGGCCTCTTTCAGGCCCAGGCCGGTCGCGGCACGCACGACCTTGATGACCTGGATCTTCTTGTCGCCCGCGCCGGCCAGGATCACGTCGACCGTGCTCGAGGCTTCCTCCTCCGCGCCGCCGGCGTCGCCGCCGCCGCCCGCCGGAGCTGCCGCCGGAGCGGCGACCGCTGCTGCGGAGACGCCGAACTCCTCCTCGAGCGCCTTGATGCGCTCGGCGAGCTCGAGCACGGAGATGCCCTTGAGCTCCTCGATCCAATCCTGTGTGGTGGTTGCCATGGTGGTTCAGTCCTCCTTGGTGGGGTTCGTCTCGGCGTCCTCGGTCTCGGCCGAGACGTCCGCCTGTTTGTCGTCCTCTTGCGCCGGTTGCTCCGGCTCAGCCTGGTCCTGCGCGGGTGCCTCGGCCGCAGCCTCCGGCTCCCCGTCCGTCTGCTCCGCGGCGGGCTCCTCCGCGGCTGTCTCCTCGGCCGCCTCCGCGGCCTCCTCGGCCGGCACCTCGGCGCGCGGCCTCGGCTGCAGGCTCCTCCGCGGCGGGCTCCTGCGGCTGCGGGTGCCTCGCCGGCGGGCAGCTCGCCGGACTCCTTCTTCTGGTTGACCTGGCCGAGCGCAACGGCCAGGCCGCTGATCAGCGCGTTCAGGGTCCGACCAGGCCGCTCACGGGCGAGGCGACGACTCCGACCAGCTGGCCGTAGAGCACTTCGCGCGAGGGCAGGCGGGAGAGCGAGCGGATCTGCTCGACGTCGATCTCCTGGCCGCCCATCAGGCCGCCCTTGAAGGGCAGCAGCTGGGTGGCACGGGCGTAGTCGGCCACGGCCTTGGCGGCCAGCGCGACGTCGCCGCGGACGAACGTCAGTGCCGTTGGCCCGCTCAGGTATTCCTTCAGCGACTCGGCGCCGACCTGGTCGGCGGCCCGCTCGGTCAGCGAGTTCTTGACGACCTTGAAGGTCGCGTCGGCCTCGCGCAGCTTCGTCCGCAGCTCGGCGACCTGGGCAACGGTGATGCCTCGGTAGTCGACGGCGAAGATCGCCTCGGACTCATCTATGTGGGTGGCGATCTCTGCGATCGCCGCGGCCTTCTGGTCGCGATTCATGCTGGGCTCCTGTCCCGGTCTTAAGCGTCAGCCGCCGGGGGTCTCTGGTGGCCTGTCGGGAGGCGGGCTAAGCGGCAACGGCCGCTGCTGACGCCTCCCCGAGGATTTCTTTGGTCCGGCTGGGGTCGACCTTGACGCCGGGCCCCATCGTGGATGTGACGGTGATCGAGCGAAGGTAGCGGCCTTTGGCGGCCGAGGGCTTGGCCCTGATCATCTCTTCGACGACCGCCGCGTAGTTCTCGAGCAGCTTCTGCTCGTCGAAGCTGGCCTTGCCGATCACCAGGTGAACGATCGCCGTGCGGTCGGTGCGGTACTCGACCTTGCCCGACTTGGACTCCTCGACGGCTTTGCCGACGTCCATCGTCACAGTGCCGACTTTCGGGTTGGGCATCTTGCCCGAGGGACCGAGCAGGCGACCGAGGCGACCGACGACGGACATCATGTCGGGCGTTGCGATCGCAACGTCGAAGTCGTCGAAGCCCTCCTCGATCCGTTTCGCCAGGTCGTCTCCGCCGACGACGTCGGCACCGGCCTCTTCGGCCTCGCGGACCTTGTCGCCCTGGGCGAAGACGGCAACTTTGACGTCCTTGCCGAGGCCGTTGGGCAGCGCGATCGTGCCGCGCAGCTGCTCGTCGGCGTGGCGGACATTCAGGCCCGTGCGGATGTGCACCTCGACGGACTCGTCGAACTTGGCGCTGGAAAGGCTCTTCACGAGCGCTGACGGCCTCGAGCGGCTGGTACTCGCGGTCGCGGTCGACCTTCGCGAGGCCCTCCTGGTGGCGGCGTCCGTGGCTCATGCCTCCACCTCGACACCCATCGAGCGGGCTGTGCCCGCGATGATCTTGGCCGCCTGGTCGACGTCGTGGGCGTTGAGGTCGTCGAGCTTGCGCTCGGCGATCTCGCGCAGCTGCGCCTGGGTGATCGTGCCGACCTTGACCCGGTTGGGCTCACCCGAGCCCTTGCCGATGCGCAGCGCCTGACGGATCAGGACCGCGGCCGGGGGCGTCTTGGTGATGAACGTGAACGAGCGGTCCTCGTAGACCGTGATGACGACCGGGATGACCGTCCCCGTTTCGCTCTGCGTCTGGGCGTTGAAGGCCTTGCAGAACTCCATGATGTTGATCCCGTGCTGGCCCAGCGCGGGACCCACCGGCGGCGCAGGACTGGCCTGCCCGGCGTTCGCCTGGAGCTTGATAGTTGTCAGAACCTTCTTAGCCATTTCAAGTCTTCTCTTAGTTAGTTCGTTCGCAGATTGTTACGGGTGCAAGGGGGCTGAGCGGGTCGAGGGCCAAGCGGAGCAAGGACACAGGAAGCGAAGCCTGCACTCGCTGGCGAGCGACCGAGGACGCCGCCCGGCGCCGGCCATCAGCCCGCTCAGAGCTTTTTGACCTGGTCGAAGCCTACCTCCACCGGGGTCTCTCGACCAAAGATAGATACCAGCACCTTGAGCCTCGAGGCGTCCTCGTTGATCTCGGAGATCTCGCCGGAGAAGTCCGACAGCGGCCCGGAGACGACCTTGACGGACTCACCGATCGAGAACTGGGCGCGAGTGCGGGTGGCGGTTGCGACCTCCTTGTGAAGCAGCCGGTCGACCTCGAGCTGGGTCAGCGGCACGGGCTCCTGAGAGGCCCCGACGAAGCCGGTGACGCCAGGGGTTCCCTTGACGACGCCCCAGGAGTCCTCGTTGAGCTCCATGTTTACGAGCACGTAGCCGGGCATGGTCCGCTTCTCGACCGTGACCTTCTGGTTGTCCTTCATCTCCGAGACGGCTTCGGTCGGCACGACGACGCTGCGGACCGCCCGCTGCTGACCGAGCGAGATGACGCGGTGCTCAAGGTTGTGCTTGACCTTGTTCTCGTGCCCGGAATAGGTGTTTACGACGTACCAGCGGAACATTCAGCGGACCTCAGAGGATGAATTCGACGATTTCCTTGGCGACATAGTCGGCCAAGCCCAGATATGCGCCTGCGATGGCGACGAAGCCGATGACGACGGCGGTCGCCTGGCTGACCTGCCGCCGGTCGGGCCACTGAACGCGGTGCAGCTCGGCCCAGCTTGCGCGAAGAAATCCGACCGCACGGTTACCGGAGCGGACGGGCGCCCCGGATGCCTGCTCGGGCGTGGCCTGTAGGACACCGCCGCCGGCAGCCTCTTCGAGTTCATCGGCGGATACGTCTCCCTCAGCCTCGGCCTCAGCCTCGATTTCGCCCTCGCCGAGGTGGTGGATGTCGGCCTCGACGCTGCCGGGCTCGGCATCGGGGTCAGGCACACCCTCGGCGCCGGCGACCAGAGCGGCATCGAACTCGTCGACCTCGGCCGAGGCGTGGTCGAGTGCGGCAGGGACGTCAGCCCGCGAGATACCGCCCGTGGCCGGCGGCTTCGCGGACGAATCCGAGGTGCGCTCGTCGGACGGGGACGCACTGCGGCGTGCTGCCGCTGGGCGTCCGCGATCGCGGCGCTGCTTTGCGCGTTTCCGGTCACGAGCCACAGCAGCGCTCCCGCGCTAACGGGTCTCCCGATGGCTGGTGTGCTTGCGACACCAGCGGCAATACTTGCGCAAGCTCACCCGGTCCGGGTTATTGCGCTTGCTCTTATTCGTCTGATAGTTGCGATGCTTGCACTCCTCGCAGGCGAGGGTGATAGCAATGCGCACGTCTCCGCGGGCCATGGTCGAAAATCCCTGCGTAGTTGTGGACGGCCTTGGGCGAAGAAAAACCCCGCCCAAGTGCGAGGTAGCGCCAGTCTAGCGCGCTTGTCCTCACCACGGAGCTAGAGCCCGCCGCGGCGGGGCTGCTGCACGTCCGGTCCAGGCGCGAAGCTCGAGCGACAGAGCTTCCCGGACCAGTCCCTGACAACCGCAGGCAACCCCGTCCGTGCCTTGCAAGGAGAGACCAACATGCACCTGCCCGAGCCGATCCCCCCGGTCGTCCACGACGAGACATTCGCCGGTGTCACCTACCACATCCGCGGTGAGCTGGTGCCCGAGTTGCAGATCGAGATCGCCAACCGGGCGGTCATGTTCGAGCACCACGTGCTGCTGTGGAAGGAGACCCAGCTGAACATCGAGCTGAAGAAGCTTCCCGGCGCGATGAAACGGAAGATCGCGGGCCTTGAGTTCTTCGTCACCCGCACCTCGGGCTCCGGGCGGATCGCCTTCTCCCGCGACTCACCAGGGCAGTGCGTGCCTCTGCATCTCAAGCAGGGTGAGGGCCTGGATGTCCGCGAGCACCAGTTCATCGCGGCGACCGACAACCTCGACTACAGCTTCGAACGAATCAAGGGCGTCCAGAACATGGTGCTGGGTGGCTCGGGCTTCTTCATGGACAAGTTCCGGGCGACCGACGGCGACGCCCTCGTGTGGCTGCACGGTCACGGGAACGTCTTCGTGGTCCAGCTCCAGCAGGGCGAGCAGCTCGATGTCGAGGCGGGCGGCTGGCTGTACAAGGACCCCTCGGTGAAGCTCGAGGCGGTGACCATGGGCTTGAAGACGGGGATGTTCGGCGGCGGCGGCAAGCTGACCTGGAACCGCTTTACGGGTCCGGGCCGCCTGGCGATCCAGACAATGTTCATCGCGCCCCTGGAGGGCATCGACTCGACCGCAGGCACAGCGGTGGCCGGTGGCGTCGCGGGCGCGCTGATCAGCGGCCTGGTCAAAGGCTGAGCTACTCGTACAGCGTCAGGGCGGCGAGGATCACATACAGCGCGACCAGCGCCCAGCCCTCGAATTCCGCCGCCTCACCGTCGCCGGTGACCTGCCAAAGGGCCAGCGCGGTGAGGCCGAGCGCGCCCGTGTACACGGGCGCCAGCGAGAACGTCAGCGTCGTCTTCAGGGCGAACGACACGAGCACCAGCACCGGGAACAGGAATGCCGCGATCTGGGCGACCGAGTTTTTCACGACCGAGATCGCCAGATCCGAGCGCCCCTTCCAGGCCAGGACCAGGCCTGCCGTGTTCTCCACCGCATTGCCCGCGATCGCAACTATCACGAGGCCCGCAAAGGCCTGGGAGATGTTCAGCTCCACGATCGCCGGCTCAAGGCCGTTGACGAACCAGTCCGAGACGAATGCCGAGGCGGTCCCCGCGACGATCAGCAACGTCAGCGTGGTCGCGAGGCTCAGCCGATGAGTCCCCGCCGGGGCGCCGTGGCCGGCCTCCCCGGCCGCGGCCCCTCCGGGAGCCTCATCGGAGCGCAGGTAGGGAATCACCCAGCTCATGTAGACGATCAGCAGGCAGATCGCGCCGACGACCGAGATCGACTTGACGTGATGACTCGCCGGGTCGTGCGCGCCGAGCGAGAGCGCCAGCAGGACGATGATGAAGACGGTCACCTGCAGCAGCGTTGCCGTGTCCCTTGGCAGGCGCTTGGAGAAGACCATCAGGTTTTTCCCCGAGCGGCGCGCCCCGATCACTATCACCAGCCCCAGGACGAGCAGCGCGTTTGCCAGGATCGAGCCGATGATCGCCGTTTGAGCGACGATCAACTCCCCCTTCTGAAGGGCGAAGATCACAACGAACAGCTCCGGCAGATTCCCGAGCGTGGACTGCATCAGCCCGGTCACGCCCGGTCCGAATCGCTCGCCCAGCTGCTCGGTCCCGAACGAGACGACCCATGCCAGGCCGGCCAGTGCCAGGGTCGCCAGCAGGAACCTGGGGATCGTCGGCCAGGAGCTGTAGTTCGCGACGCCGGCCAGGGCCGAGAGGACCGCGACCAGAACGAGCGCCACGCGCTCGAGCGAAGTCAGTCCCGACATCGGCCGGAGCCGATCAGTGGCTCTCGAGCACCCGGTCGACGAGCCCGTACTCGAGCGCCTGCTCGGCGTTGAAGAAGCGGTCGCGCTCCATGTCTTTGCGAACCTCTTCCTTGGGACGACCGGTGTGCTCGGCGTAGATCTCGTCGATCCGCTCGCGGATTTTCAGAATCTCCCTCGCGTGAATCTCGATGTCCGTCGACTGGCCTTCGAATCCCGCCGAGGGCTGATGGATCAGCACGCGGGAGTTCGGCAGCAGCGCCCGCTTGCCCTTGGCTCCGGCGGCGAGCAGCAGCGAGCCCATCGACATCGCCACGCCGACACACATCGTGGCGATGTCCGGCTTGACGAACTGCATCGTGTCGTAGATCGCCAGCCCCGAGTAGATGCTCCCACCCGGCGAGTTGATGTAGATCGAGATGTCCTTGTCCGGATCCTCGCTCTCCAGGTGAAGGAGCTGAGCGACGACGAGGTTTGCAACCTGGTCGTCGATCGGCGATCCGAGGAAGATGATCCGCTCGTTGAGCAGCCGGGAGTAGATGTCGAACTCGCGCTCTCCGCGTGCGGTGCGCTCGATGACCATTGGGATCAGGGGCATGGCCCCACCCTAGCGGTCGGAGACCGCGGCACCTCGCCCGGCAGCAACACCTGCGTGGCCATTTGTCTGAGGCGCCGCAACAAGGTCAGCCGAGATGGGTTGGGCGCCGATGAGTACTCGATCGAAGGAGTTTCCTTGTTCGCCCGACCCCGCTCTCCCCTCACCCACCTCCTGCGCCTCGCAGCCGCGGCGCTGCTCTGCCTGCTCGCCGCAGCCACCGCAGCATTTGCGATGACCAGCCACGCGGGATGGCCGGCTGACCAGCACCTGGTGATGGACAAGGGCCCCGCCGGTCGCGAACACGTGCTGCGCGGGCGCCCGGGCCAGCACAACTACCTGCTCGGCGGCTACGGCAACGACACGATCTATGGAGGAAACCGCGGCGATGTCATCTGGGGCGACTATCACCCCAGCGGATGGCCGTCCCACCAGACCGCCGTGATCCACGCCGGCGACGGGCCGAACTTCATCTACTCCAACGACACGGTCAACTACGTGTTCACCGGAACCGATCCGCGGACGGTCGTCCACGCCCACGAGGGGTCGGGTGTGATCCATTGCGAAAACCCCCACATCGTCGTGTTCACGAGCCATCATGCGCTGCCGCATTACCGGCTTCACGGCTGCCGGCACATCAGCTTCTACTCGGTCGGCTACTAGACCGGCGGCGCGCTCAGAAGGCGCTCGCGCAACACCTCGAGATCCCGTTGGCCAAGTCCACCGGAGCGCAGCTGGGCCTCGACGTCGAGCGAGGCCAGCGTGGCCAGGATTATCTCGGTGGCACTCGTCCCGCGCTCCTGCAGGAAGGCATCGATCGCGAGTCCCTCATCCTCCCTGCCGAGCGCGGCGAATGCCGGCGCAAGGCGCTCGCGGCTGATCGCGTAGTCCTCCGCGATCTGCTGCGGCTCGACGCCCGCCAGCGCCAGCAGCGCCATCGCGGTCAAGCCCGAGCGATCGCGCCCGGCGACGCAGTGGAAGGCAACCCCGCCGGGCGGCGCCTGGGCGATCGCGCTCAGGACAGCCGCCGTCAACTCCGGGAAGCGCTGGAGGTGTGCGCGGTAATAGAGCGGGGTGCGAAACTCGAGCCCCCTCTCCGCAACGGGAGGAAGCCGGCCGTGGCGGTCGGGGTTCAACGGCAGGTTGACGGTCTGGATCTCCGCGGGCCTCGGACTGTGATCCTGGCCACGCTCGGCGTCGTTGCGCAGGTCGACGACGGTCCTCACCCCGTGTTCGAGAAGCGCGGCCCAGCCAGCGTCCGTGAGCCGCTCGAGCGAATCGGCACGGACGATCGAGCCGCGCAGAGTTTCGCGGCCCCCGGCGGCGGGCAGGCCGCCGAGGTCGCGAACGTTGAAGCAGCCGGCCCAGTCGAGGTTGCGCTCGTTGGGCATGGCGCGGAGGCTAGAGGTTGACCGTCTGCATCCCGTTGGCGTCATAGCGATCGCCGCTGGCCGCAGGGATCGTCTCGGCGATCTGCGCCACCTCGGCGGCGCTCAACTCGACCTCCGCTGCCGCCAGGTTCTCCTCGAGGTAGCTGACCCGCTTGGTCCCCGGGATCGGGACGATGTGCTCCCCGCGACCCAGAACCCATGCCAGCGCGAGCTGCCCGGGAGTGACGCCCTTCTCCGCCGCGAGCTCCTTGACGGCCTCGGCGAGCTTCAGGTTCTCCTGCAGGTTCTCGCCGGTGAAGCGGGGGCCGTGGCGGCGAAAGTCGCCCTCGTCCAGATCATCGGGCGAGCTGAAACGTCCCGAGAGGAAGCCACGGCCGAGCGGCGAGTAGGCGACCAGGGCGATGTCGA
The DNA here is from genome assembly GCA_963744035.1 of uncultured Solirubrobacteraceae bacterium. Classification (GTDB taxonomy): domain Bacteria; phylum Actinomycetota; class Thermoleophilia; order Solirubrobacterales; family Solirubrobacteraceae; genus Palsa-744. The sequence goes on from CAVURZ010000005.1 coordinate 721,872, forward strand.
GCTCCTCGAGCGTCGGGAGGATCTCCTCCTCCACGTCGCGGGTCCACAGCGAGTACTCGGTCTGAACGGCGGTGATCGGGTGAACCGCGTGCGCCCGGCGGATCGTCTCGGCGCTGGCCTCCGAGAGGCCCAGGTGGCGGACCTTGCCCTGCTCGACCAGTTCCGCCATCGCGCCGACCGTCTCCTCGATCGGCGTCGCCGGGTCGACCCGGTGCTGGTAGTAGAGATCGATGTGCTCGACGCCAAGGCGCTCGAGCGAGGCCTCGCAGGCGCTGTGGACGTAGTCCGCGCTGCCGTCGATCGAGCGCCGCGGCTCTCCGTCGACGATCTCCAGCTTGATCCCGAACTTGGTCGCCAGGAATACCTCGTCGCGCCGGGCAGCGATCGTCGAGCCGACCAGGCGCTCATTGGTGTGCGGGCCATACATGTCGGAGGTGTCCAGGAAGTTGCAGCCGTCGTCGAGTGCCCGCAGGATCGTCCTTCGGGCCTCCTCCTCGTCGGTCGCCCCGTAGAAGGCCGACATCCCCATGCAGCCAAGGCCGATGGCCGAGACCTCCGGTCCCTGTGATCCCAGCGTCCGCTTCTTCATGGGTGTCCTCCCGGTTCGAGTTCTATACAGCGCTCCCGGGTATAGCAAAGCGGAGGCTACCTCCGGTATGGCTCGGGATCGAGCCCCGCGAGAAGCCGCACCACCCACTAATGTCGGCTGCGATGTTTCCCGTGAACCTGCCGAATCTGCTGACGGTCCTGCGGATCATGCTCGTCCCGGTCCTCGTGGTGGCGCTGCTCGGCAACACGCCGGCCGGCGATGTCCTCGCCGCGGTGGTCTTCGCCCTGGCCTCGCTCACCGACTTCGTCGACGGCTACCTCGCACGGGCGCGCGACTCGATCACGAACTTCGGCAAGCTGATGGACCCACTGGCGGACAAGCTGCTCGTCATCGCAGCACTGATCTCTCTTGTCTCGCTGCACCGCCTGGCCGCCTGGGTGGCGATGGTGATCATCACGCGGGAGCTGGCCGTCACGGTCCTGCGGATGGGGGCCAATCAGGCAGGTGTCGTGATGGGAGCCAGCATGTTCGGCAAGGTGAAGACCTGCCTGCAGATCGTCACGATTCTCGCTGTCATCACCGTCCACGGAGATCCCCTGTGGGTCTCGGCGCTGCTCTACCTGACGGTCGCGGTAACGGTCCTCTCGGGCCTTGACTACTTCTTCGGCGTGCGGAAGATAATGGCCAAGAGCGAAGCTCAGACGGGCGGCTGAGGCCGCACCCCGCCGTCCAGCCAGGACTCGAGGCTGGTCTGTCGCGAAACCGGGGCGCCGGACTCGATCTCAGCCCGCAGCTCGGCGAGCAGCCCGTGGCGCTCTGCAACCACGTTGTGCTGATGAATCGTCTCGAGATTCTCCTGTCGGGCCGACACGAAGCTGGCGCCGTCGAGCGCGCCGAAGTGGCCGACGACCCCGCCCACCATCTCTCGCACGCAGTCCTCGACGAAGCGCGGGCGCCGATGCGCCTTTTCCACCACCTCGACCTCGTCCGAGCGCTTCATCAGCTCGTAGATCTCCGATGACATGCTGGACTCGGCGATCGCCAGCAGCACGCGAGCGTCGATCTCGGTGTCGCAGTTCTCCATACAGCCGATCTGAAGCGTCGCCAGGCCCCGCTGGTTGTGGGTGGCGATCGGCACGCTCTGCAGGATCCGCTCGATCTGCTCCTCGGAGAACTCTTCTCCGGCGAGTCGATCGCGGGCGCGCCCCGCGACGAGCTCCTGGGCGCACGGGCACGCGGTCATGCCTGTGACCGAGACTCCGACCATGCGCCTCGTCCCGTGCTCGAACGCGACGGCCCGCCCGAGCAGCGTGTAGATCTCCTGGGTCTGGATTCCAGATACCGGGGCCGGCTTGTGCTCGGGATAGCGGGCAGCGATTGTCACCTCTGCCCGCGCCGCGCCCTGGCGCTCGCGCACGAGCTCGGCGACGTGCTGCGCGAGCGTCTCGGCGCGGAACGGAGACTCGCTCAGGACGACCTCTCCGATCGCCTCGTTGACGACCTCCTCGAAGCGCGACATGTGCGCGCCCTTCTGATGGCGCGAGAGGTCCACGAAGCAGTCCATGCGCGCGAAGAACAGCTCGTCCCGGATCCGGACGACCTTCTCGACACCGGTCACGCCGACTCGCGAGAGACCAACCGGGATGCCCGGCGGCCGGGCCTGGACGTCGTCGCCCGACCCAACGGCTGGAGACAGATTGGTGATCGTCTGTGACGCCTGCACCAGGGCCAAGCCTAGCGCGGCGCGGATGCCGTCATCGGCCGATCGGAGGGTCGTTCTTTTCGACCGGGGATTCTGGTATCACTCCGCACTTAGTTCAGCGGGGTTCGCATGCCGAGGCAGCGGCGCCACGAGGGTCTAAACGGGGATGGGAACGAGACACATGGGAGGCTTGGCAGCAGGTCAGGGGAGGTCGGGCGGGAGACCGTGCCGGCGGGGATGCGGAGAGGTCCTTGGGGAGTCGGAATGAGCGACAAGGTTGATGGTCTGCTGGTAGCTGCGGAGCCCGCCGTCATGGAGATGGAGGAGCTTCAGGGAGTGATCGCTGAAGGCCAGGAGAAGGGCTTCCTGTCAGCCGAGGCGCTGAGCGCCGCGCTGGAGGAGATGGAGATCTCCCCCCTGCAGGCGCAGGATCTGTACAGCTACCTCGAGGAGCACGGCATCGAGCTGCTCGACGGCGGCGAGGCGGTGGGCGAGCTGGGCGCCCCGGAGATCGCCGTGGAGCCGGCCGGCGTGGCGGTGGACGCGGGCGCCGAGAGCGAGGATGACGACGAGGAGGAGGCGGAGCCGGACCTGAAGGCTCGCCTCGAGGAGCTGAAACGGCCCGAGGTCGACCTGACGGTCGAGCCGAGCCTGGATTCGCTGCGCCTCTATCTCCGCGCGATCGGCCGCGTGCCGCTCCTGACGGCCGCCGAGGAGGTGGCGCTCGCCAAGCGAATCGAGCGTGGCGACATGGCCGCGAAGCAGCACATGGTCGAGGCCAACCTGCGCCTGGTGGTCTCGATCGCCAAGAGCTATGTCGGGCGCGGACTGACGCTGCTGGACCTCATTCAGGAGGGCTCGCTCGGCCTGATCCGCGCGGTCGAGAAGTTCGACTACCGCCGCGGTTACAAGTTCTCGACCTATGCCACCTGGTGGATCCGCCAGGCCGTCACCCGCTCGCTTGCCGACAAGGGACGCACGATCCGGATCCCCGTTCACATGGTCGAGCGGCTCAACAAGCTGGTCCATGCCGAACGTCGTCTGATCCAGCAGCTCGGACGCGAGCCGAACCCCGCCGAGCTCGCGGAGGAGCTCGAGTGCACCGTGCGCGAGGTCCGGGACGTGATGCGGATCACCCAACAGCCGATCTCTCTGGAGAAGCCGGTTGGCGAGGAGGACGACTCTGCCCTGGCCGACTTCGTCGAGGACGTCTCGGCGGCATCCCCGTTCGAGATCGCCTCAGAGGCACTGCGTCGCGAGAACGTCATACGCGTCCTTCAGTGCCTGCCGCGTCGCGAGCGCGAGGTGATCGAGATGCGCTACGGAATCGTCGGCGGGCGCTCGCGCACGCTCGAGGAGGTGGGCCGGGCCTTCAACATCACCCGCGAGCGGGTCCGCCAGATCGAGAATCGGACCTTGAAAAAGCTCCAGACGCTGCCCGAAGCCCAACAGCTCCGCGAGGCTTCTTGACCTGGGGCGCCTCCGCGCGCCCCAGGTTCTAAACTGCCCCAGCCCCCGGCGGGGTTCCCGAGCGGTCAAAGGGGACGCGCTGTAAACGCGTTGGCTCTGCCTTCGCAGGTTCGAATCCTGCCCCCGCCACTGGAAGCGAGTTCTTCACCGTTCAGCCGGGTAGAGGAAGGATGACGTGCCCGGAGATCTGACCCCCACGAACGTGTTCGCCGCGATCCCGGTCGCCGACCGCGACAGCGCGTTGCCCTACTACGAACGGCTCACCGGCCGCGGACCGGACCTGATCCCCAACGATCAGGAGGCCTGCTGGCAGATGACCGGGTCGGCCTGGATATACATCCTCACCGACGCCGCCGCCGCCGGCTCGGCGCGCGTGACTTTGCTGGTCGAGGATCTCGATGCGGCGCTGGACGGATTGCGCCGACGAGGAATCGAGTCCGACCCGCCGGCCGCGGTCAGCGCGGGGACGATGGCCGTCACCCTGCGCGACCCTGACGGAAATCAGATTCAGTTCGGCGCCGTCGCCGGCCCCTGAGCCGCGCGAACCTCGCTCCGTGCCGGCGGCACCCGGGCCGGCAGCATCAGGCCCGTCGCGCGGCGTCCAGGAAGCCCAGCAGCAATTCGCTGAAGGCCTTGGGACGCTCCATCGGAGCGAGATGTCCGGCCCCCTCGATCACGGCGCTCTGCGAGCCGGGGATCACCGCGGCGAGCCGCCCTGCGGCGTCCTGGAAATCGCTCATCTCATCCGTTCCACAGGCGACCAGCGTCGGCATCTCAAGACGCTCCAGAGCGCTCGGGTCACGCTCGAGAGGATCGATGCCCTCGGGGACGTGGCCGTCCTGAACCTGGAGTTCGAATGCCCGCCGTTGCATCTGGGCGACCTTCATCCGCAGTCGCGCCGGGGCACCCGGAAGCGTCCAGGCGTCGACAATGATCTCGATGGCCGCGTCGAAGTCCTCGATTTCGAGGGCCGCCTCCTCTGCCTCCCACACAGCTTTCAGCCGCGGCGAGGGCTCGAGCGCCTCGTCGGGACTCGAGATGAGCGCCAGCGCCCACAGACGACCCGGCGCCGTCACAGCCACCCGCTGCGCGATCGCCCCGCCGAAGGAGTTGCCGACCAGCGCCATCCGCTCGACACCGAGCAGATCCAGTGTCTCAAGGACGTCGACCCAGGGAGCATCCTGCTCGACGGCCATCGGCGCCTCGCCGAAACCCGGCAGGTCGACAGCGATCACGCGGTAGCCGCCGGCGGACAGCGGCTTCAGCTGCGCGGACCACATGCGGCGATCGGCGATCCCCGCGTGCAGCAGCAGCACAACGGGGCCGGCGCCGAGCTCGTCATGGGGAAGAACCACTCCCGGAATCATTCCAGGACGAACGCGCCAGGTGCCCGCAATCACACCCTTGCCGCGGACCTCGAGCTCGTGCGTTCGAGTTGTGGCACGCTCGCACGCCTGTCCGCCGAATCGTTCTCGGATGCGGATGTTGAGCGATCCAGCGGGGTGAGCTCGAGATCTCGCCCGGCGGCGTCATCGGCGTCCACCTCAGGCCACGGCTCGCCCGGCCGCGAGAGCCTGAATCCCTGCACGAGGGGCACGCCGATCTCCCGCAGCACGGTCAACTCGGCTGTGGTCTCGACACCCTCGGCGATCAGCAGACTGCCGACCTGCTTGGAGTATCCGCTCAGCGCCGCCACCAGGGCGGCACGGTCGGGGTCGTTGTCGAGTCCCGTCACGAGCGCTCGGTCGAGCTTCAGGTAGTCGGGCAGCACGGTGGTGATCTGGCGCAGTCCGGAATAGCCGGCCCCCATGTCATCGACCGCCAGGCGGGCACCGCGCGAGCGCAGCGGCTCGATCGTCTGCTGAAGCTGGGACTCGCCGCTGACGAGGGTCTCCTCTGTGATCTCAATGATCAGCCCGGTGAGCTCATCCGGTTGCCGGTCGGCGGCCCTGTGGAGCATTGCCAGCGTCTCCTCTTCGAGCAGGACCGGTGCGGACAGGTTCACGGTCAGACCGGTTCCGCCCGGTCGCAGGGGAAGGAGCTTGAGCGTCTCGCGCAGGCAGGCCCGCTCCAGCGCCGCGCGCCCGCCCAGCTCCTCGGCCAGGGCGAACCAGTGCAGCGGGGTCGAGTCGGGACGCGCCTCGCCGAAACGGGCCAGCGCCTCGAAGGCGTGGACTGCCCCGGTGCGGATATCGACGATCGGCTGGACCGCCATGACGAGCCCCTCGCCTGAGACCAGTCGCGCGAGTGCGTTCAGGGCGCTGGCCCGTTCATCGCCGCTCAGAGCGACTGCGCTTTCTGACTCGGCAGGTCGGGACGTCTCAGCCCTGCGCCCGGAGACCCTGGATGCGATGTCGCCGGCCAGCAGGAGCGTCTCGGCGCTGTCGGCCTGCAGCCTCGCCTGGCGCAGCAGCAGGTTCAGCTCTCGGGTCAGACGGCCGCTGGTCAGCAGCAGGGTCAGAGTGGCCACACAGAGGGCGGCATATTCCAGCTCCAGTCCACCCTGGCGCACGATCGGCAGGGCCAGCGAGCAGACGACGGCGTAGCGGCCCAGTCCCCGCACTCGTCCACCACGGGCGAGCACACCGGCGGCGACCGCGACGAGCCACAGCAGCGTGAGCACGTCGACCCGCTGCGAGCCCAGCCCAATGATCAGCAGACCGGCCAGCCCCGACAGCGACTCCTCCACACCCAGCAGCGACAGCCGAGGCGCCGCGAACTGCACCAGGGAGGTCGCCAGGATCGTCGCGAAACCGGCGCCGGCCAGCAGGGGATGCTCCTCCAGCGCCGGCTGGGCGATCAACAGGACGATTCCGGCAATGCCCATCGCGATGCGTGTGAGTGCGGCGGTGCGCCGGGCACGCAAAACATGCTCGTCGGACTCGATCGGCAACGGGCCTTCGCGAAGTGCCATTTCAGGGGATTCGGCGCGGCGCGGGAGATTCTTGAGGGAATCGCCCCACGGTGGGCGCCTGACACCGCGATTCGTGCAGTCGGACCGTTCCAGGACCTCCACGCACGCTGCTATGAATTCCTCGCGTGAGCTCACGCGCCAACGGCATCGAGGTGGAGGGACTGGTCAAGGACTTCAAGGGCGGAGTCAGGGCCGTTGACGGGATCGACCTCGAGGTCTCCCCCGGGGAGATCTACGGGTTCCTCGGGCCCAACGGAGCCGGCAAGTCCACGACGGTCCTGGTGCTCACGACGCTGCTGCCGCCGACGGCCGGCACCGCGCATGTGGCGGGGCTCGACGTCGTCCATCAGGGCCCGGAGGTTCGCCGGGCGATCGGCGCATCGCTGCAGGAGTCGGCGCTCGACCCCTTCCTCACCGGTCGCGAGCACATGCGACTGCAGAGCGCCCTGCACGGGCTCGGCAAGGCCGAGCGCGAACAGCGGGGCACCGAACTGCTCGAGCGAGTAGGCCTGACCGATGCCGCCGATCGCAAGGTCGGCGGCTACTCCGGCGGCATGAAGCGCCGTCTCGACCTCGGCCTCGCGCTGGTGCACCGCCCGGAGCTGCTGTTCCTCGACGAGCCCACCACGGGGCTTGACCCCCAGAGCAGGGCCGCCCTGTGGGACGAGGTTCGCCGGCTCGCCAATGACGGCGTCACCGTCTTCCTGACGACCCAGTACCTCGAGGAGGCCGACGTGCTCGCGGACAGGGTCGGCATCATCGACCGCGGCACGATCGTCGCCGAGGGCACTCCATCGGAGCTGAAGGCGGCAATCGGGCGTCCGAGCGTCGAGGCGATCCCCGCCGACCCCGGCGACAAGGAGCGGCTGGCCGAAGTGCTCCATCGCTTCGGCGAGGCGGCCGCCGCCTCTCCCGGCGGTGTCGCGGCGAGGTTGCCGGAGGGGGTGGGCGACCTCGCCGAGATCGTCCGCACGCTCGATGCGGAGGGCCTCAAGATCGCGGATCTGAGGCTGCACTCGCCGACGCTCGATGATGTGTTCCTCGCGAAGACCGGCCGATCCCTGGAGGGCGCCGGTGACGAGGACGACGAGGAGAGTGCGCAGGACGCCGCCGGCGCATCCGCCGACGCCGCGGGAGCACCTGCGAGCTGATGGGCACAACCCTCTCGGCGCAGGTCGGCGTGCTCGCCCGGCGCTCGATGCTCAAGACTCTGCGTCAGCCCTTCCAGCTGTTCCCGATCATCTTCTTCCCGCTGATCCTGCTGGCCGTCAACGCCAGCGGCCTGAAGGCGGCGACGAAACTCCCGGGCTTCCCGACGAGCTCCTACGTCTCCTTCGCGATTGCCGTGGCGTTCATCCAGGGAGGCATGTTCTCGCTGATCAACACCGGCACCAACCTCGCCGAGGACATCGAGAGCGGCTTCTTCAACCGCCTCGCCCTGACCCCCCTTCGGCGGGTATCGCTGATCGCCGGCCTGCTTGTCGGCGTGGCCCTGCTCGGCGTGATGCAATCGGCCGTCTACGTGATCATGAGCCTGATCGCAGGCGCCCACCTGAAGGCCGGTGTCGGCGGGGTGGCCGTGATCCTAGTGCTCGGCTCCCTCACCGCCGTCGGCTTTGGTGCGCTGGGTTGCGCCGCTGCGCTGAAGACCGGCTCAGGCGAGGCCGTCCAGGGCCTCTTCCCTCTGTTCTTCGTGTTCATCTTCCTGTCCTCGAGCAACCTGCCGCGGAATCTTCTGCAGAACGGCTGGTTCCACACGGTCGCGAACTGGAATCCCATCTCCTACCTGATCGAGGCCTTCCGGAGCCTCTACATCTTCGGCTGGGACGGGCCGGCACTGTGGCGCGGGTTCGCCGTCGCGATCGGCCTGACCATCATCTCCCTGATCGCGGTCGCCGCGGCCATGCGCGGAAGGCTGGAGAGGACGTGAGCACGCCCGCGCAGCCCACCTACGTCGCCGAAGACCGCCACGGGGGGATCTGGACGGTCGCCGGGGCGATTGCCTGGCGCTCGATCCACACCTATGTCCGCCGGCCCGACCTGTTCGTCCCTTCGATCATCTTCCCGCTGGTTTTCTTTGCGAGCTTCGCCGGCGGCCTGACCGCGCTCGGCTCGATCCCCGGCTTCCATTTCCCAGCCGGGTACACGGCATTTCAATTCGTCTTCGTCCTCTGCCAGTCGGCGATGTTCGGGGGCCTGTTCACCGGCTTCAGCCTGGCGTTCGACTTCGAAAGCGGCTTCGCCCGCAGGTTGATGCTGGCCGCCGAGGACCGGCGCGGGATCGCCCTGGGATACGCGCTGGTCGCGCTCACGCGCGCGGCCATCACCCTCTCGATCGTGACCGTCGTGGCGCTCCTGACGGGGATGAAAATGACCGGAAGCGGCATCGACATCTTCGGCCTCTACGGCCTGGCGGCACTGCTGGTGCTGGTCGGCTACGGCTGGGCCGCCGGGGTTGCCTTCCGCTTTCGCTCGATCCAGGCCGGGCCGCTGATGCAGACCCCCGTGTTCCTGATCCTTTTCCTCGCGCCTGTCTATGTCCCGCTGCATCTGCTCAAGGGCTGGATCCACTCGGTGGCCTCGGTGAACCCCGCCACGGCCTTCCTCGGAGCCGGGCGCGGGCTGATCTCCGGGGTTCACGACCAGACGCTGCTGGCCTACGCCTGTGCCGTCGCCCTGATCATCCTGTTCGGGATCTGGATGCTGACCGGCCTGCGCAAGGCCGAGACATCCGGCTGAGCCCTCGCGGCTAGCGCCGCTGAAGCAGCGTCGCGAGGTGCTCGGCTTCGGTACTGCTCAGAAGGACCCGTTTCAGGGGCGACTCGCTGTCAATCGAGAAGCCCAGCGCCGGCAGGCCCCGTTTGACGACGAACGCCTGGTCGAGACGGATCGTGCGAGCCACGTAGTAGAGCCAGGGCAGCCGCAGACCGACCTTCAGGCCGGAGCTCATCGCCTCATACAGCGGGTCCTGCACGACCTCCGCATCGGTTATCTGCGAGCGCGGGACCCTGATGTCTTTCATCAGGCCCACGATCTTCTGCCACCTCGAGAGCCTTACTTCGAGGGCCTCGTCGCTGATCACGATGCGCATCCGCAACACCCTAGAGCCCGATTGGGGTAGAACAGACAGGAGCGGCGCCGACGAGGGAATACGCAGGTCCGCTCCTCAGACAACGAGATGCTCGAAGGGAGTGCGCCAAATGCAATCTGGAGAGGCACCCACAAGGGTCCTGGTCGTAGCGCACAAGACGGCCGCGACACAACCACTGCTCGACGCGGTTCGAACCCGGGCCGCCAAGGGCCCTGCCGTCTTCACGTTGTTGGTCCCCAACGCGGCCCACGGCCTGCACAGGGTCGTCGATGCCGAGGATCAGGATTCCGGTGAGGCTCAGCAGGTTCTCGACCAGGCGATCCCAAAGCTGAGCGAGGCGGCCGGCGGACCGGTCGAGGGCCTCGTCGGTGATCCCGACCCGTCAGCCGCGGTCGAGGATGCGGTGAACCTGCGCGGCTTTGACGAGATCATCGTCTCGACCCTCTCGCCCAAAGTCTCGCGCTGGCTGAAACTCGACCTCCCCAGCAAGGTCTCGGGCACCGGGCTGCCTGTGACAACGGTCACGCCCGAGGAGTAGCGGCCTCCGGCGCGTTGCCTTGGGGCCCAGATGCCCAAGGACTCAGGTGGCGCGATACAGTGCGGCCTCCTGTGCCCAGCTAGCTCAGTTGGTAGAGCACTTCCATGGTAAGGAAGGGGTCAGCGGTTCGAGTCCGCTGCTGGGCTTATCGATTGCCCCGTAGCCGCGGGGAGCGTTCGCCGTGCGGCGCCCTTTGTACGATGCGCCCTCACCGTCGCCCGCCCGCCCGCCCGCCCAAGGAGGCTCTGATCATGCGGTCCCTCATTCGGATACGAACCGTGGCAGTGCTTCTGGCCCTGATCTCCGGCGCGGCGCTGGCGGTGGGAGTCAGCGCGTATGCCGCCGGCAGCGAAACTTCAACGTCGACGACCAAGACGACCGGGACCTCCTCAGAACCGGCGAAGACCACCACCGTGACCCAGACCGTCACGGCGCCCCCGAAGACCGTTACCGAGTCGACCACGACCGTCAAGCAGCCGACCCCGACGGTTACTCAGTCGACAACAACCGTCACGCCGACGGTGACGACCACCACCACACCCGCACCCGGAGCAGCGGTCGTCGGGGCCGCAGTCGGCGCAAAGGCCGGCACGGGAGGCTCTGAAGGAGACTCCAAAACACCGACGTGGGTGTGGGTGCTGATCGCCGTGGCCTTCATCGCCGCCGTGGCCGTCGCGTTCCAGGTGGGACGCAAACAGGGACAGGAAGGCCAGCTGCCTCCCGCAAGCTAGCTTTGTTGCGCGTTACGCGCCTCCGGCTAGTGGTGGTAGTGGAGGACGAACTTCATCTTCTTCAGCAGCTTCGGGGGCGAGCTGCCCAGGCCGGCCTGCGTCGCGGTGAAATAGACCACCAGGCGGTGCTTCTGCTTGAGCTGGCGTAGGCCCGCGGCGTTCAGCTTGACCGTGATCTTTCGCCGCTGCCCACCGTGAAGCGTGACGGCGGTCCGCCCGATCACGGTGGCTTTGGGCTTCTTCTTGGCGACCGACGCCTTGGTGCCCGGGAAGCCCGTGGTGTATTCACCGGCGGAGAGCAGGTAGACGACCGCGCAGGGCTCGCTCGGTGGCCCGATGCAGATCTGTTCGGCCGACACCGAAGTGCCCTTGGGGAGCGGCACGCTGATTTTGGCGGTCCCCCGGCTGACCGGGGTGAGTGGTTTTTCGGTGGGTGCGGTCGTTGGCGTCGTCGTCACGGTCGTGCCGATCGGCGTTTCGGTGATCAGCGAGCCACCCACGACGCCGCTGAGGCGGCCGATCTGATCGGTGTCGCCCGTTTCAGCGGTCGCGGTGAACCACATGTTTCCTTTGCCGTCGGCCGCCAGCGCACCGGGTGCGTAGGCCCCCAGTTCATAGACCGTTGTCGTCGGGACGGCGCTCGGCACGATCCGCACGAGCGCGTTCGCGGCACTGTGACCGTAGAAGCCGCTCTCGCTCACCCAGATCGTTCCGTCGGGCGCCGCGGTCACGCGCTCGTCCTGACGTTCGGAGAACGCTGGATCGATCGAGGCCATCGAGAACTTTTCGATTACCGTGTGTGTCGCGTTCAGGCGTCCGATCTCGTTGTTCGTGGTCGTGAACCAGACCGAACCGTCGGGCGCGATCGCCGTATCCGTCGGGGCATCGCAGCCGTCGTAGGCTGGGCAGGACTCGAGTTCGTACTCGGTGTAGGGTCCGATTCCGTTAGCGGGCGCGGTCCCCACGCGCCAGCCGGAGACGGTGCTCTGCTCGGCGAACCAGGGATCTCCGCTCGGGTCAACCGTGATGCCCGTCGGATCCGAGTCGAAGCGGAGTTCGAATTCCCGTTCGCTGCCGTTCTGCCTCGCCAGATTGGCAAGCTCGTGCACGTTCAGGCCCTCATCGATCGAGGCGATGCGATCACCAGGGTACGGCGGCCTGTTGCCGGCGCCGTTCTCCGTGAACCACGCCAGATTGGTCGAGGGCGAGAACGCCACATCCCAGAGTTCGTCGTCTTCCACACGAGTGGCGTTCATCCCGTTCGTGGTTCCCGCGGCAACGTGTTCGGTTTCCGCATACCCCACGACGCCTTCGTTCTCGACGTACCAGACCTTGCTGTGCGCGTCGTCAACGGTGACGCTGCGCGTGGCATTGGCGCAGCACGGATACGGTTCCGCCGCGGGTTTCGGCGTGGGGAAGACGCTGACGCCGTGATCGGTCCCGGCGCTCGCTTCACCCGGCACCAGCCGCCCGATCCCGGCCGTATGCGTGGAGTTTTCGTTGGCCGGGAACCAGACGTCGCCGTTGGCCTGCGCCGCGATGCCGAATTCGAAGGTGATGCCGGCGGGCAGCGTGAAGAATTCCGGAGTGGCCGCAGACGCCCCCGCAGGAACCGCCAGCAGCACACCAGCGACGAGCGCCAGTGCTGCAATGTTCAAACGGTTCGCTCTGCGCATCGAGCGGGGGACCCCTACCTCCAACCGGGTAGCCGGCCTATACGCGCTGACAGCGTACGTCGCGCGTCGAGCGCACCAACGTGAGCGTCCCGGGCCGCCACGGAAGGGTTGATTCTGCCGACGCCGTTGAGGAATAATCACGATCGGCGTTGGTGGAGTGGATTCTGGGGAAGCGGGTGAGAACAATGGCTGGCAGCGGAACGGTTGAGTCCCACGAGGAGCACCGATTCGGCTCGAACATCTACATCGCCTTCATCCCCTGGCTGCTGTTCAGCGTGATCACGACTCACGACGAAGTGCGAGCCGCCGCGGTCGTCGCACTCATCGCTTCGATTCTGATCGCCATCCCCGGGGTGCGCGACGGACGTCCGAAGGCACTGGAGATCGGAGCGATCGTCGCGTTCGCCGGATTTGCGGTGGTCGCCTTGACCGCGGACGCCGAAACGCGTGATTGGCTGGCTCGTTATGCCCGCGCGATCGCCGCCGGGCTGCTCGCCCTGATCTCCTTCGTCTCGCTGCTGAGGACACCGTTCACGGAGCAGTACGCGCGCGAATCGGTCCCCGAGCAGTTCTGGGCCTCGGCTCGGTTCAAGGCGATCAACCGCGAGCTGACAGCAATGTGGGGGGGCGTGTTCCTGCTGATGGTTCCCTCGCATATCGCCGCCGGAGCCATCGACACGCGCCGGGCGGCGACGATCTTCAACTGGGTGATCCCGATTACCCTGGTCGTCCTGGCGATCAAGCGCCAGGCACGGATCGCAGACGAGGGCGACGCCGACCCACCGACGTAGCCCGCCCGCGGGATGGGTGCGGACCGGTTCAGGCGCCGGACGGCGGCGGGGCCTGCGGCTCGTCTGCAGAGGGCGGACCATCAGGACGCTGCTCGGCTATTCCCTCGACGAACACCGTGGCCTTGGAGCCGGCCTTCTCGATGTGACCGTGATACTTGCCTCCGGTTCGCTGGTCGGCTGCCTCGCCGACCTTCTGCACGGTGTCCTGAATCTGGTCCTTGTGCTCCACGACCGCTTCCTCTGCCTTGCTGCGCAGGTCCTTGAGCTTGTCTGCGAATCCCATGGCGCCCTTTCGAGGTGTTCGCAGGAAGGATCGCAGGAAGTCCGGCGCAGCTCATCCCCCCGACACCAGGGCGGCTGCAGCCAGCGGGTCCCCCGCCAGGTGTCGCGCGCCGATCCTGTCGGCCAGAGCCTGACCTGCGCCCTGGCCCCCGATCGCCAGCGGAGCACTGGCGGCCAGCTCGGCGAACGCCGGCGCGAGCACATCGGCCGTCTCGTCGACGGAGGCCGCCAGCACGATCAGCGCCGGACTGAGCACCGACCCCGCGCTGAGGATCGCCTGAAGTGGTGTGTCGGGCCCAAGAAAGCTGATCCGCCAGCCCTGGCCCCGGAGGGCCAGGCCGAAGCAGATCAGGCCGATGTCATGCTGGTCGCCGGGCACGCATGCAAGCAGGGCCAGCGGCCCCGTGCCGGTGCCCCAACCGCGCGCCAGGCCGAGCAGCCTGCCGCGCAACAGGGCGCTCGCAAAATGCTCGGTGGCGATGGCATCCTCGCCTCGCTCCCAGCGAACGCCGAGTCCGCGCATGTAGGGAAGCACCACATCGCGCAGCACCGTCTCGGTCGCGAAGCGTGCGAACAGCCAGTCCAGAGCGGCGTGGGCGGCACCATCATCGAGCCGGTCCAGCGCACGCTCGAGCTCATCGCCGAACTGCTGGGGCACGGAGACATCCGGGTGCTCGGGCTCCAGCGCGCCATCGAAATCCGATCGTGTGACCCTCGCCGCCTCGGCCGCCGAGAGGCCTGCGTCGATATGAAGGCGCATTCGCTCGGCTCGCCTGATGTCCTCATCCCCGTAGAGGCGGTAGCCGGCGGGGGTACGGCTCGGATCGAAGAGGTCGTAGCGGCGCTCCCACGCACGCAACAGGTCCGAGCTCACGCCCGTTCGACGACTCAGCTCGCCGATGCGAATCGTCCCCTCGATCTCCGTCGGCGCTCCCATACGTACATTATACAGAGTCTGAACAGACCCTTTACAGACCCTGGTAGGATCGAGATACGACAGTCCGCCAGACAGGAGATCAACCATGGCCAGATACACGGCAACGATTGCCACCCCTCGACCCCTCGCGGAGGTCTTCGAGTACCTCAGCGATTTCTCCAGGACGGTCGAGTGGGACCCCGGCGTGGTGGAGGCCCAGCGCCTGGACGACGAGCCGATCTCCGAGGGCAGCGAGTTCCGAATCGTTTCGGAGTTCCTCGGCCGCAGGACCTCCCTGCTCTACAGGATCGTCGATTTCGACCCGCCCCGGATGGTCACCTTTCGCGGCGTCAACTCCTCGGTCGTCTCGCTCGATCGTATGACCTTCGAGAGCTTCGGCGCAGGCACGCAGGTGACCTACGACGCCGACCTCACACTCAAAGGCCCATTCAGGGTGGCCGACCCGCTGCTGGCATTGGCCTTCAACCGAATAGGAGACCGCGCTCTCAGCGGCCTGCGTGAGGCATTGCGCGCCGAGCACGCCGATTCGCGCTCGTCCCAGGCCGCCGCGTGAAGAAATCCGCCCGGCGCCGCGCCGGGTGCTCAGCCCGAGAGCGAAAAGCGCAGGCGGGCGTGGGCAAAGCGCCCCACGCAGGCGGTCCCCAGCGCCGCAGCCGGCGTGAGGCAGCCTGAGCGCGCCGGCGTTGCGCCCTCCTCTGAGAGCAACATCCCCGTCTCACCCAGCAGCCGTGCGGTCGCCAGGTACCCCGGGTGCCCGTCGGCGTCGAGCAGCACCGTGACGCGCCCGCCACCGCGGGTTCTCCCCGTCGCCTTCATGTTCCATTTCCAGCCCTCCATCCGCTCGCCCGTCGGGCCGAATCCGGATGATGGCCCCAGGCGACCCATGGCCGCCGCGATCGGCCTTCGCACCTCTCCTCGGCTGCGCGCCAGCGCCCGCGCGCCGAGCTGTGAGGCCGTCATCAATGCCGCGATCCCCCAGCGCGCCGGAAGCGTGACGGGACCGCCGTCCAGGACGATCGCCTCGCGGTAGCGGAACGGCTCGGCAGGGCGGCCCTCGGCCGCGGCGATCAGCGCTGCCGAGCGGTGGATGACTCCGGGGTTGATAAAGGCCGCCGGTGCCATCGGGGCGAGCACCGCGCCGCCCTCCCCCCGCCTGGGGTTCAGGGCGATCGGGCTGACACGCCGGACCGCGGCCGCCACGCCCGGGTCGGTGATCAGGATCGCCGGATCCTCGATCGCGGCGGAGTCCTCGGCCGCGGCCATCGCCGCGACGCTCTGAAAGGTTCCCCCGGAGATCCCATCCGATGGGCGCGGCAGGCCCGGCGGGGAGATGATCCGGACCTCGATGTCGACGGACGCGAGCCCCTCGCCGTGGAGCTCCCGCGCGCGCTCATCGGCGAGCGCGACCAGCAGGTCCGGCGGTAGCGCCTCGAAGCCCGAGACCTGCACGATCTTGACGCCCGCCTCGCGAGCCGGCCCCTCGAAGTCGGCGATCGTCTCGCGTACGAACGGCAGCTCGCCCGTCAGGTCGACGTAATGCGTTCCAGCCTCGACGCAGGCTTCGATCACGGGTCGCCCGTAGAGCGTGTACGGGCCGACCAGATCAAGTACGACCCGTGCCCGCGCCGCCATCGCGAGGAGGGACGACGGGTCAGCGACATTCGCCGCGATCGTCTCCGGCGCCGTGACCCCGACCTCGCTCAGAACCCGTGCCAGCTTGCTCTCATCGCGCGCCGCGGCGGCCCAGCGAAGCCCGGTCGCGGGCGCCCGCTCGGCCAGATAGGCGGCCACCCCCCTGCCGGTCACGCCGGTGGCGCCGAACACCACCACGTCGAGATCACGCCCGCTCACGGCCCGAGACCATATCGTTGGCGTGGCAGCCCCCGTTATGCAGATCGCAAACCTCTCCGATCTCGAGCCCTTCATCACCCTCGACGGATCCTCGATCCGCGAGCTGGCCGGGCCCGCCTGGACGGCGGCCCGCGAGCAGAGCCTCGCCGAGGCGACCCTCCCACCCGGCGGCGAGACGGCCGAGCACGTGCATCCCCGCTCGGAGGAGATCTACTACTTCACCGCCGGCGCCGGGCGCATGCGCCTCGGCGAGCAGGAGGCCGACATCGGCGCCGGGGACTGCGTGGTGATCGCGCCCGGAACTCCGCACAAGCTGTGGAACACCGGTGCGGAGCCGCTCGTGCTGCTCTGCTGCTGCTCCCCTCCCTACTCCGACGGGGACACCGTGATGACCGGCCGCTGAGGTCTGCTCAGCGCCTGCGCGATCAGGTTGAGGGCGAGGGAACCTGCTCGGCCGGCTCGAGCTCGTCGTAGCGGGCGACCGTGAAGGCGATCAGCACAGGGACGGTCAGGGCGAAGACGACGAGACAGAGCGTCAGGACCACCAGCGGGCCGCCGCTGGTCTTGTTGCGCAGGAACACGTACTCGATCAGCCCGGCGATGACGGTGTAGGCCAGCAGCGCCCACTTCGCCACCTCCAGAAAGCGCCCGCGGTTGAACCCCTTCGTGCGCCAGAGCATCGTGACATTCCCGATCAGCAACAGCGACGAGGCGATCAGCAGCGCGATCGCCGGGCCCAGCGGCACGTGTTCCGGCAGGTGCGCCGACAGATAGATCACGGCCCCCACGATCAGCGCAAGCGAGAGCATGCCCAGCTGCGTGACGGGTGGCAGGCGACGCTCGCTCATCCCGTCGCCAGCCTGGTCATGATCACCAGCGTCGCGACCTGCATCGCGCCGGTTGCGCCCGCGGTGTAGATGAAGCGCTTCATCAGCTTCTCGATCACCGCGGGGTTCGGACGTGGCTTCTTGAGCTCGCACAGCACGGCGATGTTCGCGGGCTCAAGCAGTCCGAGCGCGATCACGGCCATCGCACCGACAACGATGAAGCTGGCGACGACCCAGCCGTGGTAGGGGTAGCTGGTCAGGTTGTATCCCAGCTTGCTCGACAGCTGCCAGCCGGCGGCGAGCGTCACGGCCACGACCGTAGGCATCAGCAGAACCATCTTCGGCATCAGGCGGGTCGTCACCTCGATCCGGGCAGGAACCGAGAGTTTGCCGAGGATCGGACCGATCACGAAGCCCAGGAACAGGTCGATGATCGTCCACGAGGCCCCGGCGACCACGTGCAGGAACATCAGCGGCCAGAGTTTGTCGGCGGCGATCGCAACGATCAGGACGATCACGACAGCACCCACCATCGGCAGACCGGCCCGCGGCACGATCTGGAACTCAGGGATCACCATCGCCCCCGGCGGCGGCCCCTCCGCGTGCTCGGTTGGCGTCGCCGTCGCGGGTATCGCGGTACTTGCCATTGCGGAAATCTAGCGCCACGGGCGGATCGGTGTGAAACCGCCCGCGACCCGCCCTCGACTGCTAACTGGGGATGGCGGCGCGCAGTACGGAGTTGCCCGAGTGAGCGGGCCCCGCGGAGGCCTGCTGAAGGGAGATGTCGAGGAATCGGTAGTGCGCCGCGGAGACCGGCAGCGGCACGTTGAGCTCCGCCCTCCCGTCCGAGCCGACACGGAATGAGGCGACGGAGACGAGGTCGGTGGTGCTGTTCATCAGCCACAGCTCGTAGAAACGTCCCGGCGCGGTGGGACGAAGATGAGCGACGCTCAGGATCATCCGCCCGCCCGGCGTCATCCTGGCGGTCGCCTGTTCGCTCGAGGGGCCTGCCAGCGGGCGCAGAACCGCAGTGGCTCCCGCGGTCGTGCCCGGACGCTCGATCAGCACACCGATTCCGATCCCCGCTCCCAGCAGCAGCGCGCATGCCGCGGCCACCAGGGCCATCCGCACGCGCGGAGCCGCGCGGCCCATGCGGGCAGAGCGCATCGTCGGCTGCTCGCCGAGTGTCTGCCAGGCCTCATGCGGCAGCGACTCGAGCTTTGCCGCGACAGCTTCGAGGCTCGTCACGCGCTCGCGCAACGCGGGGTCCTCGCGCATCCGCTCGAGCATCAGTTCGCGCTCGTCATGGGGAAGCTCACCCATCAGGAAGTCGCTGATCAGCTCCTCTCCCTCGCGGCTCATCTCGCCTCCCCCATCAGCCCGCGCAGCTGCTCCAGCGCGCTGACCATCCGCGTCTTGACCGTGCCCAGCGCGATCCCGGTCTGCTCGGCGATCTCCGATTGGCTCATGCCGAGCTCGAAGCGCATCCGCAGCAGGTCTGCGTGGGCGGGGGAAAGGGTCGAAAGCAGATAGGCCATCTGCCAGCGCTCCGCGATCTCCGATGCGGGATCCTGCTCGATCGCATCGCGGTCCAGCAGGGCCGTCGCGACCGCCGGGTCGTGCGGCTCCGGGACGCGGCGGCGAAGCACGTCGATTGCGCGCGAGCGAGCGATCGTCATCAGCCACGTGAGGACGGAAGCGCGCGCGGAGTCAAACGTCGGACCCCGTTGCCAGGCCTCGAGCAGAACCTGCTGCAGCACGTCCTCGGCCGCCCCGCTGTCATCGAGCAGGTTGCGCAGGTAGCCGAGCAGGACCCTGCCGTACTCCGCCTGGATGGCCTCTGCGACCGACGGATCGCGACGCGCCAGCCCGCGCAGAAGGCGCCGCTCGGCCCGGCTTGCTGAACGTGGACGTGACGGCATTCCCTCAGCTTGGCGCAAGGACCCCGACTTCGCTGCTGCGGTTGCGATCGCGAGCGCACTCATCGCTGTTTATACGCACGAACTGGACTGCCGGTTGAGTCTCGATCAGACCAAACCGATCCTCCGTCCGCACCGTAGACCACAGCGAGAAGCTCAAGCCCCCGAAGGAGGAAGACATGAAGAAGATCGCTGCACTCTCGCTTGCGGTGATGGCGCTCGCCGCACCACTGGCAATGGCAAGCGGCTCGAGCGCCACACCCGCTGCGAGCAAAAACCTGGTTCAGACGGCAGTCGCGGCGGGGCAGTTCAAAACGCTGGTCAAGCTGGTCAAGCTGGCGGGCCTGCAGGGCGCCCTTGAAGGGTCGAGCAAGCTGACTGTGTTCGCTCCGACGGACGCAGCCTTCGCGAAGCTGCCCAAGAGCACGATCAACGCGCTGCTCGCCAACAAGGCGAAGCTGAAGGCCGTGCTGCTCTACCACGTCCTCAAGGGCGAGGTTCCCGCAGCCAAGGTCCTGAAGCTCAAATCCGCCAGGACCCTCGAGGGATCGAGCGTGAAGATCCGGGTCGCCGGCGGCACGGTCTTTGTCAACAGCGCCAAGGTGCTAAAGACCAACGTGTATGCGTCAAACGGGGTCATCCACGTCATCAACAGCGTGCTGGTGCCCTCCAAGTAGGCACCGGACGGGGGCGCCGGGACGACCCGGCGTCCTGCGCGCCGGCCCTGTGCCCTCCCCCCTGGCACAGGGCCAGGCGCAGGTCTTCCGATGATCTCAAAGACAATCGACACGATTCTCGACCGCACCGTTCTCCCCGGCTACACGAGGCTCGGCTATGGGCTGCGAAGCCGTAGGTGGGACGAGGCCGAGCCGCCCGACATGAGGGGCACGACGGTGCTTGTCACGGGCGCCACGTCGGGCCTCGGCCGGGCTGCGGCGGAGGGCTTTGGGCAACTCGGCGCTTCGGTCCGGCTGCTCAGCCGCGACCGCGCGCGCGGCGAGCATGCCCGTGCGCAGATCGCGACCCGCTCCGGGAGCGAGGACGTACACGTCGACATCTGCGACCTAGGTGACCTGGGCTCCGTGCGGGCCCTCGCCGAGCGCCTGCTGAGAGCCGGCCAGCCGATCGACGTGCTCGTCAACAACGCAGGGGTCCTGCCCGGCGAGCGCGCCCTCTCCCCCGACGGGATCGAGCTGACCTTCGCGACCAACGTCCTCGGCCCGTTTCTGCTGAGCAAACTCCTGACGAAGCCGCTCGGGGCCGGCTCCTCGGGCCGGATCATCAACGTCTCCTCGGGTGGCATGTACACCCAGCGCCTGCACGTGGAGGACCTCCAGATGGAGCACGAGGACTTCGATGGAACCGTCGCATACGCACGCAGCAAGCGGGCCCAGGTGATCCTCACCGAGCTCTCCGCGCAGCGCCTCGCGCCGTGCGGGATCTCGGTCCACGCAATGCACCCCGGCTGGGCCGACACACCCGGGCTGGAGTCGTCCCTGCCGGGCTTCTACAAGCTCACCAAGCCGCTCCTCCGAGATGCCCGGCAGGGCGCCGACACGATCGTCTGGCTCGGATCCGCACCGGCCGAGGAGCTGGGCTCCGGCGGCTTCTGGCACGATCGCCGCCGCCGGCCGACCCACCGGGTCCCCTGGACCCATGAGAGCCGGCAGGATCGCGAGCGCCTGTGGTCGGAGTGCGTCCGGCTCACCGAACGACCCGAGCATGGGGAGAAGTCGTGAGCGAGTCAGTCTGGGACTATCCCCGCCCGCCGCGCGTGGAGCCCTCGACACGACGGCTGCGCGTGATGCTCGGGGGCGCCCTGATCGCCGAGACCTCCCGCTCCATGCGGGTCCTCGAGACGAGCCATCCGCCCGTCTACTACATACCTCTGGAGCACGTTGCGAGCGGCGCCCTCGAGGCATCCGGCGGGCCGGGCAGCTACTGCGAGTTCAAGGGCGGGGCGATCTACTACGACGTGATCGGCCCCGGGTCGCGAAGGGAGCAGCGAGCCGCATGGGGCTACCCCGAACCCGCCGCGGGCTATGAGCAGCTCCGCGACACGGTCGCCTTCTACCCCGCCGCAATGGACCAGTGCACCGTGGACGGGGAGCTGGTCCGTGCCCAGCCGGGTGATTTCTACGGCGGCTGGATCACCGCCGATATCACCGGGCCATTCAAGGGCGCGCCGGGAACACGCGGCTGGTAGGGCCTGCGGGGACCGGTGGATCAGCCGCCCCTGCGGGCCAGCCGTTCGGCACGGCGAATGGCCTGCGCGGAGAGGTGTTTCGGTTCGGGCGCGAAGAAGACGTTCGCCGGATAGCCCTTTTTCGAGACCTTGCCGTCGATCTCGATCAGTTCAGAGAGGCTGTGACGGTAGGTGATCCCGTATTTCACGGCGATTTCGTGCAGCACCGGGTCGGCTTGCGTAGAAGAAGCGGTCTCCGTCGCGCAGCGCTTCGAACTGTTTGCGCCACAGCGCCGACTGCAGTTCGCCGAGCTCGCTGCCGGCGAGGCGCGGCTCGGACATCATGCCCACGAACGCATCGAGGTTGTCGACGGAGCCGTAGATGGCCTTCAGGCGCGCGGCCAGGGTGGTCCTGCGGGTCTCGCTGACCGCCGGTTCCTTGGAGCCCGGGGACCACCGGTTCGCCGTAGAAGTTCTTCAGCGACGTCACGTCCAGGATGTGGGGGTTTTCGATCGCGTTGCTCGGCGGGATCAGCGGGTCGTCGGTCGGGAACTGTTCGGTCGACTCCCCCGTTACTTCGGTGAAGGTGTGCTGGGGGGCAAGGCCGACGGCTTCGCGCAGTTCGTTGTAGGCGGGGATGCCGTTGTCCCGCGCGCGCTGGATGTCGATTGCGCCCAGGTCCTCGACGGCG
Source organism: uncultured Solirubrobacteraceae bacterium (assembly GCA_963744035.1). Lineage (GTDB taxonomy): Bacteria > Actinomycetota > Thermoleophilia > Solirubrobacterales > Solirubrobacteraceae > Palsa-744. Next base: position 744,028 of record CAVURZ010000005.1, read on the forward strand.
CTGAAGCAGCCCGGCGCGGCGGCTTCCTGGAAGCACGAGGCAGGTTCCGTCCCTGCCCCCGGCATCTCGAACAGGATGCTCCGCAGCGCATCGTCGATCTGCTCGTCGTTGGCATATCCCGGACTGTCGGTCAGGCCTTTGAGGATCGGCGCCAGCCCGATCGACTGGATCAACCCCGGGTTGTAAAAGCCCGCGGCCTGCGGGATCGTCAGCGTCAGCGTCTTCTTCGGCCCCGGGGCCGAGCTGATCCCCTGAGCTTCCAGCGCCGCGAGCTTGGACGAGTCGAATTTCGAGGCCTTGACTTCGACCTGCTCCTCGCCGTCGACCATCGAATGGGCCCGGTAGCCCACGGTCGCGAATTCGTCGCTCAGCTCGGTGTCGACATTCGGGTTGTAGCCCGCGTAGGGCGCCAGGGTGACACCGGTCGCCGGAAGGAATTCCGTGTAGGTGATGAACTGCTCCTCGGCTGCCACGACCCGTCGGGCGATCTGGAACTGTTCTTCGTTGCTCAGCGAGGACGGCAGCTCGCGCGACGATCCGGTTGTGCTCGCGTGCGAACAGCGTGGTCAGGGCCGTCAGCTGGAGGTTCTCGTTGGCCCGCTCGTCGCCGGCGACGACGGCGTTCTGCGGTTCGGCGGCGAGCGCCCCTTCAGTGACCATCGTCGGCGCGCTGGCGGCGTTGCCGCGGGCAGCCTCGGTGGGCAGGAATTTCTTCGGCAGGTTCAGGCGCGAGCCGGCCTTCGCCGCTTCCCCGTTGTCCGGTCCGATGCGCATCCATTCCAGGCGCTGAGGGCTCGAACCGTAGAGGGCCGAGTTGTCGATGTAGGAGGGAACCTGGTTCACCTGCTGGCGCGGGTTGCCCGGTCCGGTTCCCGTGCCCGGCGCGACCGCGTTGCGGAAGAACGGAATCGACCCCAGCGTGTCACTGAAACTCTCAAGCGGATCGCTCGAGTTGAACGGGATCGAGTCTTCTTCGCTGCCTTCCTCGGCGTGCCCGATCGAGTGGTCGACGTACTGGCCCCAGACCCAGACCCACTGGCTGACGTTGCGCGGGGAGAGCAGGTCCTGCCCCCCGGAGTTGAAGATCCGGTTGCTGACATAGCGGGGATTCGGGCCGGCGGCCAGGGTCCCGACGCCGTTGCCGTAGCGGGCGGGCGCCAGCCGCACATAGTTCTGCCCGGCTTCGCCCCAGGTCGGGTGGGCGAGGTTGTTGCCCGAGCCGTTGAGGCTCTCGGCTTCGAATGACAGCGCCGACGCGAGCGCCGGTGAGCCGGCGAGCACGGCCAGGCAGGGGATCAGCGCGACCAGGCCGCCGCGCAGCCGGGAAGCCCAAATACACCCTCGCTCCGGCCACGACCGGTTGCTCTCAACCCTCATCGATCCCCTCCAACGTATTTCTCCGCGGCGTCCTCCGCGGATGCGACGGCAGTTTCGCAGCGCCGCGCATCGAGGTCAAGTTCGAGCCGTCCAGAAGCGCCCGACGGCGACGATCACCGCGCTGCCGCCGACCTCGACACGATCGATTCGCTCCGCCGAGCCGTGGGCCCGGGCTCGAAGCAGCGACGGTCGGCCGATCTCTGCACCCTGTTCGATCTGGATCTCCTCGCCGAACGCGATCCGCCCATGACGGGCAAGGTGGACGGCCAGCGGGCCGGCAGCCGATCCGGTGGCCGGATCCTCTGCAACGCCAAGGCCGGGCGCGAACATGCGGGTCTTGTAGCTGCTGCCCGAACCGGAGAAGCAGCTCACGCCGATCTCCCCCAGGCGGGACAGCGCGACGATGTCCGGCTCGAGCTCCGCCACGGCCTCGCGTGAGGGCAGCTCGACGTAGACATGCGAGGGGCCGTTGCGGTAGACCTCCACGGGCAGGCCCGATGACTCGAGGCCCAGCGCCTCGAGCAGCGCACCGGAGGCCTGGAAACCGGACCACGACGGCAGCGGCTGGCTCATCCAGCCGCTGGCGGTACGCCCGCCTCTGGCCTCGAAGGTGACCGCGACCGGCCCCGAGCCGGTCTCCAGCACGACCCGGTCGCGCTGGAGAGCTCCCGCAAGAACGGTTGCCGAACCGAGCACCGGATGCCCCGCGAAGGGCAGCTCCGCGGAAGGCGTGAAGATACGCACCCGCGCATCGCCGCCGCTGCGCGCCGCCAGCAGGAACACCGTCTCCGAAAGCTTCAGCTCGCGCGCCAGGGCCTGCATTTCATCGCCACCCATACCGCTGCCATCCGTGAACACCGCCAGCTGGTTGCCCTCCAGCGGAGTGGCCGAGAAGACGTCAAGCAGCAGGTAGCGACGGGAGCCCTCAGGGCCCTGAAACGGTTCGAACTCGGCCAGTGCCGTCGCGCCGCTCAAGACGGCAGGTCGCTCAGGGCCAGCGTGACCGCGCCGATCTCGATCGCCTCGCGGCCTGCCCGCACCTCGGCCGGCAGCGCAAGGTCGATCTGCAGGAGCTGCTCGACCCCCGAGGTCCGCTCGAAGCAGACCTCGCCGCCGTCCAGCTCGAGTCTGGCCTCGCCCGGGACCGCGCTCACACCGAGCACCGCACCCCACCGCTCCGCCGCCCCGAGCGGATCGCCGACGGCGAGGGTGATCGCGCGCAGGTGGCCCGGGGGCCCCGTCCCGATGCCGCCGGTCCATTGCGGGCCACCCCAGCGCCAGCTGCCGTAAGGGTCTGAGCGATCCAGCGAGACGATCGCTCCCGGGACGTCCGCGGGGTGAAGGTGGGTGCCGGAGATGTCGGGCAGGTCGATCTGCCACACGATCCGCACACCGAGCTCCGCGACCCGTTTGCGCGCCGAGCTCAGATCGGCCAGGTCGAACAACGCCATGTACCCCCCATCCCCTCCGGCTCGCTCGAGCTGGCGCCCCGCCGCGGTGCCCTCGACCAGCGGCGAGACGACCTCCAGGAAGCAGTCCCCGATCGCAAAGACCACGTTGGCCAGTCCGAACTCGCCGACCCCCGGGTCGCGAAACGGCTCGTCCAGACCGAGGCCGTGGCGAAGGAGATCGGCCACCGGCTCGAGCTCGCTGGCCACCAGCACCGCCTGTCGCAGTCTCACCCCGCGGAGGTCATTGCTCATGCCCGAAGGCTACCTGCGCCGTGGCGCGATAATCAGGCGATCGACCCCAACCTCCCCATCACCCCGGCCGGCCGCGAGCAGAAGCAGGCGGCCCGCTCGCGCCCGGGCAGGGCGCTGCGCGCACTGGATACGTTCGCCGACTTCCTCGTAAGGCCGGAGAACCCGGGCGAATCGATCTACGGGCTGATCGTGATCGGCGCGCTGCTGGCCGCCGAGAGCGGCCGCCACGACACCTACCTGATGACGATCGGCTCTTCCGTGATCGCCGCCGCGGTCTACTGGCTGGCCCACGCCTACTCCAAGGTGCTCGGACGGCGGCTGGTCAACCGACAGCGTCTGAGCGCCCACGCCGTGGGGGAGGCGCTGATGCACGATTGGCCACTGATGGTCGGGGCGTCGGTGCCCGTGCTGGCCCTGCTGATCGCGGCGATCCTGGGGGTGTCCCAAGAACATGCCGTCTCGGCTGCGATCTACACGGTGGTGGGCAGCCTCGTGGGCTTCGAGCTGCTGGCGGGAATCCGGGCCAAAGCAACTCCCGGCGAGCTGGTCCTGGAGCTGGCCATCGGCGCGACGATGGGCCTCGCGATCCTGACGTTGAAGGTCGTCCTGCACTGAGGCGCGGCTACTTCTTCCGGTGGATCCGTTCGGCGGCGTAGGTGAGCACGATCCCAACCAGCACCGAGATGACGATCACGATGATCAGCGGGGCCCGACCCGAGCCGACGATCCAGTTGACCTTGACCTGGTCGAGGTTGAAGACAGCGAACAGCGTGATCAGGATCGCCAGCACCACAAGTACCGCGGTGCGCGCGGTGTCACGACCGCCCCGGCCTTCAACAGGCGGTTTGGGTGACTTCGGTGCCGGCTGGGTGGACATCCTCCGACGATCGTATCCCCCACGAGAGCACTGACAGCGAGCGCCCAACCGGGGGACCCGTCGATTGACGGCGAATACCATGAGGACGATGAGCAATCGACGCCGATCCGGAGGTCTGTTCGCCGTCGCCATGCTGGCGCTGGGGTTGACCGGTTGCGGCTCGAACACCAAGACCGTGACGGTGGAAAGTGCACCGGCCGCGGCCACCAGCTCGCCCGCCACGAACACCGCGCAGAGCACCGGCACGAGCACCCAGGCCACCGGCAGCACCTCCACCTCGACGACCCCTGCCGTCACGACGACACGCTCGGCCCCGGAGCCGTCCTTCACAGAACAGGAAGCCCACCCGGAAGGAGCGAGCGCCGCGGCGGCGGTCCTTCGGGCACGGGGATACACGCCGCTCGACACCTCGGAATATCACTCTGGGCAGACCCTGAGGGTGCTCGTCGGGACACGCAGCGGCTCCGGCGACGGCTATGGCCAGCAGGCCTTCTTCTTCATCGACGGCCGCTACCTGGGAACGGACACCAAGGAACCGAGCGCCAAGCTGAAGGTGGTCTCCCAGGGGGACACCGAAGTCGCGATCGCCTATCCGCTCTACCGCGCCGGCGACCCTCTGTGCTGTCCCGGCGGCGGGCAGCGGGTGGTCCACTTCGCCCTCAACAACGGAAAACTGACGGCGCTGGATCCGATCCCGCCGGCCAACTCCAAGAGCGGTCTCGCCCGTAACTGAGCTGTGCGTGAGCTGTGCACGCACGACTCGAGCCACGAGCTATCCGGGGCGGGCACCCCGGCGTCCTATCTTGAGTCAGACGATGACCCCAGCGAAAGTGAGGCTGTAGCGATGAGCGCCGCGATCGAGGGCCGTGCAGAGGAGCTGCTGCAGGCCAAGAACTTCTGTCACGTATCCACGCTGCGCAGCGACGGGTCGGTTCATACCGCCCCCGTCTGGGTCGACGTTCAGGACGGCCAGCCGGTCCTGAACACCGCCGAGGGGCGCGCATGGCCGCGCAACCTCGAGCGTGACCCGCGCGTGACGCTGACGATCCAGAACATGGAGAACCCCTACGAGTACCTCGAGGTCCGCGGCACCGTCGCCGAGCGCACGACCGAGGGCGCAGATGAGCACATCGACGCGATGGCCAAGAAGTACATGGGCGTTGACGAGTACCCGATGCGCCAACCCGGTGAACAGCGCCTGATCATCCGGGTCGCCCCCGAGAGGGTCAAGGTCTGGGGCGGCTGAGCCCCCGCAGGCCATCGCGCCAGGCGCGGCGCATCAGCCGCGCCTGCGCAGGCGCATCCACAGCGACGGACGGCGGGGCTGGGCCGCCTCCCAGTCCTCCCGTAGGAGCAGCTGACCGCGACGACGCGCCTCAAGGACGCACTCGGTGTGCGCATGGCGGCGGCGCCGGCTGTCGCCTTCGGGCGCGATCAGCATATGCTCGCTGAGAGCGGGCAACAGATGACCACAAATCGGACAGCGATACGTCGATGGCTTCAGATTGGAGGCTCGGCGCACCGTCCACCATTCGCCGCCGGCAAGGCCAGACATCGCTCCATTGTCGCGCCCCTGGCCGCCACGCTGGCCGCGACCGCAGCGGTTGGAATCGGCGTGGCCATCGCGCGAGCGGGAGGAGAGCGGCGCTCGAAGCGGCTGCGACGCCGCGAACGCCGCCTCGGGCTCGCCCGAGATGAGCGGCTGACCGCCGGCCTGCGACGGATGGCCATCTCCCAGGCTGACCTGGCGATCGAGCAGATCGAGGGCGCCCCGGCCGAGAGCACCCGCCGGGCGATTCATGAGAGCCGCAAGGCGATTAAGCGCATGCGGACCATCGTGCGATTGCTCGAGAGCCAGCTCGGGTCCGATGCCTGCGCACGAGAGCAGGCGTCTCTCAGGGCAGCCGCCGCGACACTGGCCGGGGCCAGGGACGCCGAGGTGATGGTGGCCACACTCGACCTGCTGATCGAGCGCCACCAGCGAGCGCTCGCCGGCAAGGGGCAGATCAGGCGGCTGCGAGAGCACCTCTGCGCCGAGCGCGACCGGGCCGAGGCCCTGTTCGACGACCCCGCGACCCGATCGTCCGCCGCGAACGAACTTCGGGCCTTCCGCTCGAGAGCCGGCGCCTGGCACCTCACCGAGCGGCCCGGAATCGGCTCGATCGACACGGGCCTGAAGCGAATCTACCGTCAGGGCCGAAGGCGCGGGCGCCGGGCCGCACGCGCCAAGGGCGGGCGCCTGCGGGCGATGCATCAGTGGCGAAAGCGGGTCAAGGACCTGCGCTACGCAGCCGAAATCCTGGAGCGTCCGGAGCCGTCCAAGAAGGGCTCGCGACCGCGTCGCGAACGCGAGCGCGCCGAGGCCAGATGGATGCACCAGCTCGCGCGGCGGGCGGATGAGCTCGGCGAACTCCTCGGGGAGGAGCACGACCTGGCCGTATTCGCCGGATGGCTACGGGACGACGGCAAGCAGGCCGGCGTCAGGCGAGGAATGAGACGCCGTCTGAAAAAGCTGATCGCCGCGCGGCGGGCCGAGTTGCGCCGGCGCGCCCTGCGCGAGGGAAAGCGCCTCTACCGACGGAGCCCGAAGAGGTTCGTCGCACGGGTCCGCAGGGCAAGCGAGCGGACAGCGCCGAAGCTCAGCTGACGCTTACGATCGTCAGCCGGCGCGTCCCTCTCGGGAGCGTGACCGAGATCTCATCACCCTCGCCGCGACTGAGCAGCGCGACCGCGACGGGTGATTCAACCGACAGACGGCCCTCCTTCGGAGAGGCGTCGTGGGAGCTGACGATTCGCCAGGTCTGCTCGGCGCCGTCCTGATCGCGGATCACGACCGTGGAGCCGAAACCGACGACGCCGCCGGGCGCCTGCTCCTTTTCCGCGACGACCACCGCATCCGTGATCTTTTCGCGTAGCCGCGCGATCCGCGTCTCGAGGTGCGCCTGGTCGTTCTTGGCGTCGTGGTACTCGCTGTTCTCCTTGAGGTCGCCCCATTCGCGGGCCGTCTTGATTCGCTCGGCGATCTCCCGCCGACCCTCGCCCTCAAGGGCGTCGAGTTCGGACTTGAGCGTCTCCAACCCCTCGGCGGTGATCAGATTTGTGGCGTCGGGCACTGTTTGAAGAGCCTATCCCCTTCGGCCCTTCGGACCTCGCGCCCCTAGAAGTAGGTTCGGGGCGATGAGGACAGCAGGGCGTAGATCTGGACGATCGCGGCCTGCACGAGCAGCTGCCCCGACGGCGGCGAGCCGGCGACGAACAGGTCGTTTGAGAGCCGCTGGTGCTGCCAGGCGTAGTCGACATATGCCTGGGCGATCCGGGGGCCCGGCGGATCATGGGTGACGGAGTCCAGGTACAGCAGGTTGCGGAAGTAGATGGACGGGAAGAACGGGATCTCCTGAGACAGTCGTGCCGGGGTGAAATAGAGGAGCGCCGCGGCCGCGGTCTGACGTGCCTGGTAGAGGTAGGCCCCGTCTCCGGTCACCTGGTAGAGCAATGTTCCGGCGCCGATCATGACGCCCTGCGTGTAGCTCCACAGCCGCGGTTCGATGATCCCTCGGCGGTTGACGTGATCGCCGTACATCCCGTTCGACTCCAGCAGGCAGCTGCGGACCCATTCGTAGGCGGTGACGGCGAACTGCAGGTACTGGCTCTGCCCGGTTACCCGGTAGAGCTGCACCGCCAGCTCGGCCGCCGGAGCGGTCGTGATGGTGTTGCGGTCCGTGTTTTCGGCGGTGTTGGAGAACGGCAGGCCGCCGCTACAGCCAAGTTCGGGGCTGCTCTGCCAGCCTGCCAGCTCGAAGGCCATGATCCCCTCGGCCGACGCCAGCAACGACGGATCGCGGGTCTGTTTGTAGAGGCGCACGAGCTCGATCCCGACCCAGTCGTTGTCGTCGTAGTACTTCGCCCCGCCGGGCCCCGTGGGAGGGGCGGCGGTCCCGTCGAAGGCCGCCAGGGTGCTCGTATAGGTCCCTTCCACAGCGCCGGCGTTGTCCGTGTCGAAGTAGTTGCGCAGCCCGACGACCCGCGCTTTCAGTTCGCGCTGAAGGGTTCCTTTCAGCGCCGGGATGTTCGACATGCTGACCGTCGCCGCCAGTGCCTGGGAGAAAGGCCACAGGTAGGAGAACGGTTCGCCCTTGTAGAGACCCGTGCCGAGCAGGTAGTAGTTCTTCTGCATTGCCTGGAAGGCCAGCCACGCACGCGCCGGATCCCCCCGGAGGATGAGCTTGCGCGTCTTGCGGCCGCCCGTTTTGACGGCAAGCTGAACCGCCGTGGCGCCTGTGGACGCCTGCGCCAGCCTTGCCCGGCGGGTTGAGAATGCCGCCCGTGTCGCCCCGGCCGGATAATGCGAGGCGCCCCGTCCGGCGGCCCGGGCCTCCTCGGCTGCGAGCATGGCCAGCAAGCACGCCGCCGTCGCGAACGTCAGGATCAGGGCGAGCGGGAGCATCCGTCGCTGTCTTGTGCGGGCAGCCATCGCTTTAGTCCAGACAACAGCCGGCGGGGACGTTCGATTTGGTGCACGTCCTTGTGGCCGGTTGGCGTCAATCGTGTCACGGGCCGACGGGAGGGAGTGAAGAAGGTCTTGCAAGTTGACTACACAGCGATCGGGCATGTGACCGTGGACCTCCTCGAGGACGGCTCCCGCCAGCCCGGGGGAACCGTTCTCTACAGCGCCCTGCAGGCGTCGCGGCTGGGACTGAGGTCGCTGATCGTGACCCGCGGCGTGCCCGGGGAGATCGAGGAGCTCCTGACTCCGTGGGCGGCCGAGCTGGAGTTGCGAGTCGAACCGGCGGCGCAGACCACGACGCTGGCCACGAGCGGACAGGGAGCGGGCCGCAGCCAGCGGCTGCTGGCCTGGGCGGGTCCGATCGCGCCGCCGGAGTCCCTGGACTGCGCGGTCCTGCACCTCGCACCGGTCGCAAACGAGCTCCCCGAGCAGTGGCCGACAGGGGGTCGGCTGGTCGGCCTGACGCCTCAAGGGCTTCTGCGAAGCTGGCCGCCGGAGGGCGGGACAGTTGTGCCCTCGCCGCCCTCTGCCGGCGCAATCGCCCAGGCGCGGGACGTGCATGCGATCGTGATCAGCGAGACCGAGCGCGAGGCCTGCGCCGAGCTGCTCGACGGCGCCCGGGCGGCGGGGGCCCTGATCGCCGTGACCGCCGGCGATCAGCCCGTGAGGATCCTTGCTCCCGGGTCCGAGCCGATCGAGCTGCCCGTTCGCAGGGTTGCCGACCCCTGTGACGACCTCGGCGCCGGCGACTGCTACGCGGCGGCTCTGTTCACCGGTCTCGCCGAGGGACGCAGCTCGACCGACGCCGCGATGTTCGCGAGCGCCGCCGCCACCATGCGCATGCTCGGGCCGGGACCACAGGCCGTCGGGACTCGTGCTGCGATCGAAGCCACCATCGCTCCGGCGCCGCGGCCATCCGGCTGAGGGCCGCCCCGGCGGGCCGGCTCAGACGGCCAGCGCCTCGTCGATCAGGCCGGCCAGGCTTGACACATCCAGTTGCTGCTCGCGGCCTGCCGCTCGAGCGGCGAGCGTCAGGCTTCCGCCGACCGGCGCCATCTCAACACGTGTGATCTCGGCTTCGGGCGCGCTGCGGGCGATCCTCGAGCGAAGCGGCCCGACGAATATCTCCCCCGCCCGGTAGGCGCTGCCGATCAGCCCGACGGGAAAGGCTCCGCTGAGGCCGGCCTGCTCGATGACCGTTGCAATCTGACCGCCGAGCAGATCTGCGCCGCGTGAATACAGGTCGCGTGCGACCTCGTCCCCCTGCTCGGCCAGCTCGCCGGTCTGGACCGCCAGTGCTGCGATTTCGCTCTTCGTCAGCGGCTTGGAGTAGACGAGGCCGACCAGCTCCTCGATGTCCTGCACGTCGAAGAAGTCACAGGCGACCTCGCCCAGCTTCGTCGGTGGCCCGGAACCGTCGCGGTCGCGCAGGGCAGCTCGGATCGACTCGTTGCCGAGCCAGTAGCCGGAGCCCTCGTCGCCGAGCAGATGCCCCCAGCCGCCGGTCCGCCAGCCGCGGCCCCCGGGACCGACGCCGAACACGTTCGATCCCGTGCCGGCGATCGCGGCAACCGCGGGGCCCGCAGCGTTCACGGTGGCCCAGGCCCCGACGACGTCGTTGACCACGATCCAGCCGTCGTCGCGCGTGCGCTTCAGATTTCCGGCGATGGACTCCGTGTTGGTGCCCGCGATCGCGAGGACGGCCGCGCCCAGCTCTCCCCGCTCGATCCCGGCGGCCTCGATCGCCTGATCGGCAGCGCCCAGCAATGCGCTCACGGCGTCCCGCGAGCCGACGGCGTCCTCATTGCTCGGGCCGCCGTGACCGACGTACAGAGCGCCGTCCGTGAGATCGATGACGGCCGCCAGGGTCTTCGTCGCGCCGCCGTCGACACCGAGCAGGTAGCGGGCACCGCTGTCCCTGACGCTTTCGGTCAGCTCGGACGGCAGGGTGACGAGGGGATCGCTTCGCATCGCGGGATCCTCTCAGGCTGAGCGGCACAAGGCCAGGGCCGCCTCCCCCGGTTCCTCGACGCGGCTAGCGAAGCCTGTCAGGACTCATGCGCCGGCGCACGGCGTCCGATGGTGTCTCGAGCAGGGGGCGCGATCAATGAAAGACGGCTTCTCAGACATAAGGCCGCCGGGCGAGACGGCCGGCGATTTGCCGGCGGGGGATCAGCGCTCGGCCCTGATGCAGGACGGCCAGACGGTCGCGCGCAGCGCCGAAGCCCTGCTGCGGGCGCATCCCGATGCGCTGATCTGTGGGCTGGCCGGCAACGGCCTGATCGTGCCCGTTCCGCAGTCCGTTGGGCTCTGGGGCCAGGACCTGATCGAGGGTCGCGCCCTGATCGACAACGTGGTCGCCGATGACCGCACCGCGGTCGTGCGCACGTGGAACGCCGCGCAGGAGCAGGGTGCGGCGGTGACAAAGGTGCGAATGCTGAGCCGCCCGTCGAGCTGGGCCAAGCTCCACTTCATCGATCTGCGTGAAGTCCACGGCGTCCTGCTGGGCGTCGTGATCCCCAGCAACGAAGAGGCCGACGCCGCCACCCGTGCTCCCGAGCCGACGCCCGCGGCACCTCGGTTCTGCACGCTGACCGAGGACGAAGGCGCCAAGGTGCTCGCCGCGGACGCGGCATTCACGGAGATGTTCGGATACACCGAGCAGGAGCTGCTCGGCAAGTCTGTGCTCGACCAGATCCACCCCGACGACCAGGGGCGGGCGATCGAGGGCTGGCTGGCCGTGCTCGCGACTCGGCGCGCCCAGCAGACGAGGCTGCGCCGCCGGCGCAAGGAGGGCGGCTGGATCTGGGTCGACACGACCCTGCACAACTTTCTCGCCGACCCCGAGCGCAGGTGCGTGATGGTGGAGCTGATCGACATCTCAGCGGAGATGCAGGCACAGGAGGCCCTGCATGAACACGAGGAGCTGCTGCGGCGCCTGACCGATGCCATGCCGGTCGGCCTGCTCCAGATCGACAACCAGCGCGAGATCGTCTACAACAACGCCCGCCTCCTGGACATCCTCTACGGAGCCGAGCCGATCGAGGCGAGCGGGGCAGGCGAGCCGGCCGAGGATCTGGCTGCGGCCGAGCCCACGACCGCGGCGGCCACACTCCTGCAGACTCTCGCGCCGGACAGCCTGGCGGACTTCCAGAGCGTCCTCGATGACGTGCTGGGGCACGGCAGCGATCGCGACCTGGAGGTCGACCTCGAGCTCCCGTCCGGCGCCTGGCGGCGAGCGCTGATGAGCGTCCGGGCCCTGCTGCGAAGCACGGGCGAGGTGAGCGGCGCGATCATCTGCGTGCTCGACATGACCGACAGCGCAAGGGCCCGGCAGGAGCTGGAGCATCGCGCCACGTTCGACAACCTGACCCAGGTCCACAACCGCTCCTCGATCCTCAACACACTCGAGGGGGAGCTGGAACGGGAGGACTCCCATCAGACCGGCGTCGTCTATCTGGACCTCGACAAGTTCAAGCCGGTCAACGACACCCTGGGCCACGCCGCCGGAGACGAGCTGCTGGCCCTGGTCGCCAATCGCCTCCGGATGACCAGCCGCGACAGCGACGTGATCGGCAGGCTCGGAGGCGATGAGTTCCTGATCGTCCTGCGGGACCTGCCCAGCGCGGAGATTGCGATGCAGGTGGCCGATCGGATCAGCATGGCTCTGTGTGGCAGCTTCCCGCTGAGCTGTGGCCACGCGGAGCTGACCGTGAGTATCGGCGTGGCCTGCGGCAGGCCGGGCGCAATCAGTGCCGATGAGCTGGTCAAGCGGGCCGACTCGGCGATGTACCGGGCCAAGAGCGCGGACAGCCCCGGGCCGGTCCTCGCCTCGACACCCTGAAGCGAGCCGGCGAGGGATCGACCTCAGTGGGTGCGTCGATCGACCTGGCGGGCGACCCGCAGCCGCAGGCGGGCGACTGCGGCGTGCTCCTGCCTGGGAGTTATCGCGCCCGCCGCCAGCGCCCGTTCGAGGCGTTTCCTGCGGTTGCCCACGATCAGCGCGATCAGGCCGTCGCGCGAGGTGCCCGTGCCAGTCTGGGCCAGCGAGCCCAATGAATGCCCGTGCGCAAGGTCGCTGCGCAGGGCAGCCTGCGAGATCCCCAGATAGCCGGCGGCCAGCGCAATGCCCGCCGGCGCACCGCGACGGTGCGTGACGGCCTGCTGGACCTGTTCGCGCGCCTTGGCCGCTCGCGCAGCCGCTTCGGAGGGCGAGAGTTTCTCGGCCTGCGCCTGCGCCTCGCTGGGAGCCAGCAAAGCCTTTTCGAGTCCGGCCGCGGAGCGTCCCTTCGTCGCGTCGGCGATCTCTGCGAGCGTCGCAACCTGCAATCGGCGGCGAAGCTCCCTGCGGGTCATACCGAGATAGCGGGCCGCGATCGCCAGTTCGCCAACGGGCGCCGAGGCCTGCGCTGCATGTGCTCGGCCGGAGCCTCCGCCACCGCCGCCCGAGGTGGCCACGGCCAGTGCCACGCCGACGATCACGACCGCGAGAGCCAGTGCCAGGAGCAGGTGTCGTTTCAGGTCGCGCCTCATCCTTCCTCGGCCCCCGTCGATGACCGCCCCACCGGGCTGATGGCCAGTCTCGCCGCGCATCATACCGGCGGTTCGCCCCTCCCCGGACAGCACGCGTGAGGCCCACCGGACTTCGATTTATCCGAATTCAGACCACCTTCCGGACCCTGTCATACCTGCACAAATCGCCTGAAGCCATGGTATGCTCGGCCGGTCTTGCGGTGAGGGGATGAAGCGGGTGGTCCGCGACCTACGGTTCGTGGCCGACTCGACGACAGGCAGTCGATCAAGCCTTCAGGGAAGGCGAAAGCGAGGACTTAGGCGCATGAGAACCAGGATCACGACCGGGATCGCGCTAGCGATCGCGCTGTGCGCAATGTGCGGATTCGCCACTTCGGCGTTCGCATCTGGCGAATTTGAAGCAAGCATCACCGGGCAGAACCTCGAAACGACGCCCGGGCTGCTGAAGGTCAACCACGCAGAAGGGTCGCTGGACATCACCGGCCTCGAGCTTGGCGCTTACCTGTTCGGCCCGATCAACCGGGCGACGGGCGAACAGCAGGTTGAAGACCCGTGCAAAAGCGTCAAGCTTTCGGGTGCCGTCAACAAAGAAAAATCCAAAGAACTGACGTTCAGGCTGAAGTTCAGCAAATGCATCGCGATCGCCGAATCCGGCGCGCTGGAGCAGGAAGTCTCCACGAGCTTCACGCTCGGGTTCGTGCTGAAGTCAAACTTCGGCGGCGAACTCGGCCAGGATGAAAACTCGGTTGAAATCGAACCGGGCGTGGTGACGTTCAAGGGCGCGCTGAAGAAGTGCCCCGTGATCATTCCCCGGCAGTCGCTGCCGGCGAAATACAACCCGAAGCGGACCTACGAAGAAGTCGTTGAATTCGAAAACGAATCGTTCGAACCCGAACACATCGAACACAGCAAACGCCTGAAAGAACTGTATCCCTCAGGCGAAAAGGAAACGCTCAACGTCTACTTCGAAGAAAAGTCCCACCACTTCCACTCGTACGTGAGCCAGGCCGGCCCATGCACGAACGTGAAAGGTGCGGGTAACTCGAAAATCGTCACCGAAGGCCCATACGCAGGCATGCTGGAATACAGCAATGGCCACATGACCGGTGAAATCGAAGACGTTGAAGTCAAGAACGGGAACCTCAAATTCAACGAAGAAGCGTAGGCGCGAGACGCTGGTTGTGAGGTAGACCCGACTGTGGGTATAGGGGCGGCGCCGAGAGGCGCCGCCCCTTTTTTGTGCGCCGGCTCGTGGCGCCCCCAGCCGGCCCCCCGCGATGTCCAAAAGCGAACCGGCTGCTAAAGCAGCTCTTTGCTGAGACCGATGCTGCAGGCGTAAAGCGCCTCCTCGAGCGTGTCGATGGCCCCTGCGAGGACACACCCGTGTCCATGATCGAGAAAGGGGGCCCGACATGGGCACACGTATCGGTAGGAAAGGAATCGCGGGCAGGCGCAATCTCGCCGGCGTGCTGGTTATCGCAGTGGCAGGCATCATCGGCCTGAGCGTCTACGCGTTCACGGCGAGCAACACCGTCGCCGCCCACTCCGCGGGTGCCGGCTCGGCAACGGTCAGCGGTTACACGGTCGCCTCGCCGACGAACTACACGTTCAGCGGTGACGGCACGAAGATGGAAGCCGTCACGTTCGACCTCGACAAGCCGGCCACGGACGTACAGGTCGCTCTGACGGCCGCGGCTCCTGTCAAGGCCGACTGGACCGACTGCAACGCCTCGGAAGAAGCCGCTCCGTACGCGGTCACCTGCACCTTCAACACGCCGATCCCGGTCGGCGAAGGCCTGAAGCTGTCGGTTGCAGCCGTCAGCAGCGGCACCGTGACCATCGAATAACGAACCAGCGACAACCGGAGGAAGGGGCGGCCCGCACGGCGGGCCGCCCCCACTCCATCGCGGCGAATGCGACCTCGAAACGCAAAGAAGCTCATTTCGGGCGCCCTGGTGGCGCTCGTGCTGGGCTCGCTGTGGTTCTACTTCGCCCCGGCCAGCGTCGGCGGCTCCACCAGCTGGGTCGTCACCGACGGGATCAGCATGGAGCCGCGTTTCCATGCCGGCGACCTCGTCGCTCGTCCGCAGCCCAGAGCGACTACCGGGTCGGCGAGATCGTGGCCTACCACAACAAGCAGCTGCACACGATCGTCCTGCACAGGATCATCGGCCGTGCAGGGCTCGCGCTACATCTTCAAGGGCGACAACAACAACTTCGTCGACTTCGAACACCCGGCTCGCAGCCAACTGATCGGCGCACTGTCGCTGCACCTCGCCGGGGTCGGAAGCCGCCTGCGAGTCGCTTCACTCGCCACTGCTTGATCGGCGGGCTGTTCGCGCTGGCGACACTGCTGTTCGCCGGCGCCGCGTTCACTCAGCGCCACCGGCGCCGGCGCCGCCAGCGTCGGGCCGAGGGCGGCTCCGCACCGCGCCCCGCTCCCGCGTCCGCGGCCAGCCCCAGGCGCTGCAACTGACGATCCTGGCCTGCGGGCTTGTGGCGCTGCTGCCGTTCGCCATGCTGGCCCTTCTGTCGTTCACGCGTCCCACCGAGGCGCTGCTGGAGACACAGGTGCCCTACGTGCAGCACGCGACGTTGTCCTACACGGCGAAGGCCCAGCCCGGCCCGGTCTACCCGAACAACACCGCGAGGACCGGTGACCCGCTGTTCACGCACGTGCTGAAGACCGTCAACCTGAGGGTCGGGCTATCACTTCAACTCCGCGGCGGCACACCGGGTCGGTGGCCGGATCGCGATCGCCGCGACGCTCCAGTCGGCTCAGGGCTGGCATCGCAGGATCGTGCTGGGGGCGCCCGCGAGCTTCAGCGGCAACCAGACGCAGACGAGCGCAAGCCTTGATCTTGACGAACTGCTGGCGCTGACCCGCAGCGTCGAATCGAGCACCGGCGTTCGAAGCACCTACACGCTCACCTTTACCCCGCTGATCCAGACGCGGGGGACGCTCGGCGGGCTCCCCCTGCGCGCGAGCTTCGCGCCGCCTCTGGCATTCACATTCAACGCCCTGGAGCTCCAGCCGATCGTGCATGGCGGCTCCTCGGGCGGGCGTCCGCCGGCCAGCGCGTTCGTTCGCAGCGAGGGCGGGACGGCAAGCGGGAGACAGGCAAAGCCGATGCACCTCTCGCTCGGCCTGTTCACGATCGAGGTCGCCACGGCGCGCAAGATCGCGCTCGGTGCGATCGCGCTGATCGTCTGCCTGCTGGCGGCGCTGCTGGGACTCCTGAGGCCGCGTCGCCGCGATGAGTCGGCCTCGATTCGAGCTCGCTACGGCGGCCTGATCATCCCCGTCGAACGGGTCTGGCAACAGCCCGGGGTCGCGATCATCGACGTCGCCGACATCGAGGCGCTGGTGCGCATCGCCGATCACTACGACCGCTCGATCCTGCATGAGCTGACCGACTACGGCGAGGCCTTCTGGGTCACCGACGAGAGCGGCCAGTTCCGCTTCTGGATCGCGGCACCCGAGCACGAACCGGCACAGGCCCTCTATGCCGACGAGGCGATCCGCCAGAGCGCCGCGCTGGAGAGCTACGCGCCGCTTGAGCCGCTCGCCGCCGATGGGTTCGGCTCGGACTCCGCGCCGACGATGGAGTTCACCGTTCGTGCCCAGGGCGCCGACGAGGGCGCATCGAATGGCGCAGCTCGCAACCCCGGCTGGTCGGGCGGGGAATCGGTCCAGCACAGCGGCTACCCGGTCGAGCCCGGGCCGCTATCCGCATAGAAGACCGGACGGATATGCTCGCCCTGTGACGAGTGTCCTCATTCTCGGGGCGGGTTTCGGTGGTCTGGAGCTCGCCACGATCCTCTCCGAATCTGGCGGCGAGGCGGTCGAGGTGACGCTGATCGACAAGAACGATTCGTTCGTGTTCGGCTACTCGAAGCTCGACGTGATGTTCGCTCGCAGCTCGCCCGAATCGATCCGGCTCCCCTACCGGGACATCGCGAAACCCGGCGTGCGGTTTCTGCAGGAGACGGTCATCGCAATCGATCCCGCGGCGCGTGAGGTGCGAACCGATCAGGCGACACACGCGGCCGACGTGCTGGTGGTGGCGCTCGGCGCGGACTACGACCTCGGCGCGACGCCCGGTTTGGCGGAGTGGGGCAACGAGTTCTACTCGGTGGCGGGCGCCGAGAAGCTCTCCTCGATCGTGGCGGATTTCAACAGCGGGCGGGCGATCATCGGCGTCTGCGGAACGCCGTTCAAGTGTCCGCCGGCACCCAGCGAGGCGGCGCTGCTGCTGCACGACATGCTGGTGGCGCGCGGCAGCCGCGGCGATTGTGAGATCTGCTTCGTGATTCCCTTCGGGAGTCCCGTGCCGCCCTCGCCGCAGACCTCGCAGGCGCTGGTCGCGGCATTCGCCGAGCGGGACATCAGGTTCATCCCCAACCGCCGCGTCGTCTCGCTGGACGGCGCCAGGCAGGTGGCCAGCCTGGACGATGGCAGCGAGCTCCCCTTCGACCTCTTCCTGGGAGTTCCCAAGCATCGGGCGCCCGACGTCGTGCAGGCCAGCGGCCTGGTGGAGGAGACCTATATTCCCGTGAACCCGCGCACGCTCGAAACGAGCTTTCCCGGTGTCTATGCGATCGGCGATGTCGCCGCCATAGGAGTTCCCAAAGCCGGCGTTTTCGCCGAGGGCGCGGCCCGGATCGTTGCTGCGTCGATCATCGCCGCGATCGGGCGTGGCGCGGAGCCTGAGGGCTATGCGGGAAAGGGGTCCTGTTACATCGAGTTCGGGGCCGGGCGGGTCGGGCGGGTCGACGTGGACTTCTTCTCGCAGGACAAGCCGACCGGCGTCTTCCAGGAGCCCTCGGACATGCTGGTCAGGGAGAAGGAGCAGTTCGGCTCGAGCCGCAGGGCACGTTGGTTCGGCAGCCGAGACCCCGGCGCAGTCCGGTAAATCTACGCATTCGCGAGCGACTGCTGCCAAGCTAAGGTCAAGCGGACGAAGCACGGACTGCGCCACCTGGGGGGCCAGTCGACTCACGCGAGAGCGGGACTGATCTGAGGCGATGGCGATAGACGAGTACCCGATCGATGACAGGGTCGCCGGTGGCCCGGCGGGCGCGTCCGCCGTGGAAACGGGATACACGCAGGCGCTGCGGGCCGCGGTTTCGCGCGCAGTGCCGGAGTTCGCGGACTGGTGCACGCTGGACTTCTACGGGCTGGACGGCGCCTTGGAAACGGTGCACAGCGGGTACCCGGACGTCCTGCAGCAGGCCCTGATCCTCGAGATCCGGCGGCGCTACCGCGCTGAACGCGGCGAGAACGGCGACGTGCTCGCGGCCCTGCGCAGCGGGGAGTCGATCCTCTTCCCTGACATGAGCGAGATCGCCTCGGTGCGGATGTCCAGCCAGGAGCGCGCGCTGCTCGAGACGCTGAAACTCCGCTCCTCGATCGTCGTGCCGATCCGCCACGAGGGCCGGCCGCTTGGCGTCGTCTCGTTCGTCTCGAAAAGCAGGGAATACCAGGAGGCCGACCGCGGGCGGGCGGCCGAGCTGGCGCAGCACTGCGGCGAGATCCTGCTGACCCGGCGCGAACGACTCAGCGATGCCGCCTCGATGGATCTGCTCGAGAACCTCTACCAGGCGGCTCCGATCGGCCTGGGGTTCGTCGACACCGAGTTCCGCTACCAGCGGGTGAACGAGCATCTGGCGGCGATCAACGGCGCCTCCGTGGAGGAACACATAGGCAGGACGGTCGTCGAGGTACTGGGCGACCTCGGAGCGGAGGTCATGCCGCTGTTCGAACGGGCGATCCTCGAGGAGGTGACGCTGCACGGCCAGCCCGAGGGGGAAACGCCCGCAGATCCAGGCGTCGCCCACCACTGGGAGTCGACCTATGCACCCGTTCGCCTGGAAGGACGTGTCGTCGGTGCGAGCATCGTCGTGCGCGACATCTCCAACCGCAGGCGCATCGAAGCCAGAAGCGCCTTTCTGGCGCGGGCGGCGGAGATCCTGGATTCCTCGCTGGATTTCCGCCAGACCCTGCAGAGCGTCGCCCGGCTCGCCGCCGGTCCGATCGCCGACTGGTGTTCGATCAGCATGCAGGACACCCGCGGTGAGATGTACCGCCTCGCGATCGCACACCGGGACCCCGAGAAGGACAAGCTCGGCCAGACGCTGATCTCGAAGGGGGCGCTGCCACTGAACGCGCCGGCGGGAGCGGCGACGGCGATGCGCACCGCGGCGACCAGCCAGATCGAGGACTTCACCGACGAGCTGCTGAGGAGCTCGCTGGACGAGCCATCGCGGGAGATCGTGCGGAAGCTGGGCATCGGCTCCTCGATCAGCGTCCCCCTGGTCGCTCGCGGACGCATGCTGGGCGCGATCTCCCTGATCAGCGAACGTCCGCATGGATTCGCTGCGGAGGACGTGCGCCTGGTGGAGGAACTGGCGCACCGGGCGGCCGTCGTGATCGACAACGCACGCCTTCACACCGAGCTCAGCAGAGTCGCCAACACACTTCAGGCGGGGCTGCTCCCGCGCTCCCTGCCGGAGATACCGGGCCTTGAGCTACAGGCGCTCTACCGGCCCGCAGGCGAGCTCAACCGGGTGGGCGGCGACTTCTATGACGTCTACCTGCGCTCGCCGACCGAATGGCTGGTGGTGATCGGGGACGTGACAGGCAAGGGCGCCGACGCGGCCGCCACCACCGCGCTGGTCCGCTACACGCTTCGGGCCGCTGCTCAGCACCCCGGCTCGCCGAGCGCTCTGCTGCATGAGCTCAACATGGCGATGGTCGCCCAGGAGGCCAATTACTGCACGGCCGCTGTGCTGACGATCCGCAAACAGTCCGATGATGCGGTCGTCGTGACGGCGAGCCTTGCGGGGCACCACCCTCCTCTGCTGATCCGCCCGGACGGGGAGATCGACTCGCTCGGCACCCCGGGCACGCTGCTCGGCTGGACGACTGACCCGAGCTTCAGTGAGCACCAGCTCGAGCTGGGCCCGAAGGAGACCCTGTTCCTGTTCACGGACGGACTGACGGACGCGGCGGCGCCACCGTCGTGGAGTGACGAGCACCTCCACGGGGTCGTTCGTGAAGCACCCCGGGAGGACCTCGCCGAGATGCTCAGCTCGATCGAGCGAGCGGCCGTCGCCGGTGCGGTGGGAAGGCCTCGAGACGACATCGCGATGCTGGCAATCAGAGTGGCGAGCACCGTCTAATCACTGAGCGAGGCGAATCCGGTTCCGCCGGCGTCGTCCCGTTGCACCTGCGAAGCTGAGGTTGTCATGGGGTCAACGATCGACGTGCCCACCTCCAACGGAGTCGCAGACTGCTATCTCACAGGAGCGGCTGGTGATTCGCCACAGCCCGGCGTGCTGTTGATGATCGACGCGATCGGATTGCGGCCGGTGATCGAGGAGATGGCCGATCGGATCGCCGCCCGAGGCTATGTGGTTCTTGCTCCGAACGTGTTCTATCGCGGCGGGCGCGCTCCGCTGTGGGCGACGCCGGAACTTCGCGATCCGGACTCTCGCGGCCGCTTCTTCCAGTCGCTTGGGCCGCTGATGGAAGCGCTCACCCCCGCAGCCGTCTCAGCGGACGGCGAGGCCTACCTGAACGAGCTCGGGCAGCACACCGACGGTCCTGTCGGGATCACGGGCTACTGCTTCGGAGGCCGGCTCGGATGGACGATCGCGGCGGCTCATCCCGATCGGGTCGCCGCGCTCGGCGGCTTTCACACGGGGCGCATGGTCACCGACGACCATGACAGCCCTCACCTGCTCGCGGGGCAGGTCCGCAGCGAGGTCTACTGGGGCCACGCCGACCAGGATCAGAGCATGACCCCGGAGAACATCAGGACGCTCGACGAGGCAATGGACAACGCAGGTGTTCGCCACACGACGGAGCTCTACGAGGGCGCCCAGCACGGCTACACGATGTCGGACATGGGGGCCTATAACGAGGCGGCCGCGGAGCGGCACTTCGCCGCGCTGTTCGCGCTCCTTCAACGGGCATTGCCCGAGTGAAAAGGCGCCGCATCGTCGTCGTCGGTGCCACGGGCCACGTCGGAACCTATCTGGTGCCGCGCCTGGTGGGAGCCGGCTATGAGGTTGTGGCCCTCAGCCGCGGCGAACGCGACCCCTACCTCTCAGCGCCGGAGTGGCAGGGGGTCCAGCGAATCGCCGTCGACCGTGAGGCCGAGGATTCCGCTGGGTCCTTCGGCGAGCGGATAGCCGCACTTGGCGCGGATGCCGTCGTTGACATGATCTGCTTCACCCCCGAGTCCGCGGAGCAGCTCCTCGACGCACTGCGTCCCACCCGGACGTTGCTCATCCACTGCGGCTCCATCTGGGTTCATGGCCCGGCGTCACGGGTCCCCGTCACAGAGGATGAGCCCCGAACGGCATATGGCCTGTACGGGAGAGGCAAGGCGGCGATCGAGGCGCTGCTCCACCGCGAGACGGCCGCGGGCGGAGTGCCGAGTGTGGCGCTCCACCCCGGGCACATCACCGGTCCTTGGCCATCGATCACGCCCGCAGGAAACCTGGATCTCGAGGTGTGGCGGCGGCTGGCCAACCGCGAACCGCTCGCCCTCCCCGATCTCGGGCTCGGTGTGCTTCACCACGTGCACGCCGACGACGTCGCGCAGGCCTTCGAGCGCACGCTGGTCCGACCAGCCGCCGTTGGATCGAGCTTTCACGTCGCAGCTGAGCAGGCCATGACGCTGCGCGGGCTGGCGGCGGGCGCGGCGCGGTGGTTCGGCCACGAGCCGGAGATCGATCTCGTCAGCTGGACGGAGCTGGAGCGACGCATCGGCGCCGAGCACGCCGGGGTGAGCCGGGAGCATGTCGCGCGCAGTATCGCCGCGAGCATTGAGCGCGCCCGCGAGGTCCTCGGATACCGCCCGCGGTACAGCTCTCTCGAGGCGCTCCACGAGTCCCTCGTCTGGCTTGCCGCGAACGGAAAGGTCGACCTGGGCGGACAGAGCATCTCGTGAGGTGTTGGAGCCGCTTTGAGTCCGGGGACATGCTTCCGGACCTGGTTCTGCTCCGCTCCGGACGCCGCGTTATGACCTACCGTCCGCGCCCACGGATGGACGGGATTCGGTGCGAAGCCACGAACTGTTTGTTCGGGCTGTCGAAGTAGGCCTTAGTGGGACTCCCCAGGTGAGGGTTGCCCATCAGCTGCTGCAGATATTGGTGCACGATGCTGGTCGCCAGAGTCGTTTCGAGCAACTCATGATCAGCGCCGGTGCCGTGTCCGATGAGATCCGCGAGGCTCTCACGGACTGAACTTGGCAACTCGCCACGACCCTCGCCAGGAGCGACATGCGTCGCTTCTCGCTTGACATCGGCGAGCCGCGGCTCCAACTTCGACAAATGGTCGAATGCCTGCTCGATTGGGATTCGCCCGATCATCTCTTCCTGAGCGAACAGGCATTGACGCTCGGGCGCAATCGGCTGGACCTCGGTGTCTGCCACGGCTGCCGACAACAGCCGATAGGCGCGGTCCCAGATGTAGTTATTGCGGCGACCTGAGAGCTCAAGTACCGCCTCGGTGAGCACCTCATGCTCGGCATCTAGTCGCTCATTGAGAAACGTCTTCGCGTCGTCGTCTTCGCCTGGCCGGTAGGCCGCCGCCATCGCCGCCTCTTGTGTTGGCGCAATACGCGCATGACGCTCCGTCGCAGCCTGGACGGAAGGCATCCCTTCAATGCGTCGAATCACTGCCTTTCCCAGCCGGCCTTTCAGGCTCATCACAGCCTCCTGGGTCTCGGATCAGGGCGAGCGTCACGGCCGAGTATCGCTTGGCACATGCGACACAGCAACCCCACGACTTCGAGGACAAACGCACTCGTGCCCATCGTGCCCGCCGATTCGACCGGCGTCGCCTGGCACTTCAGCCCTTGAGCGGCGGAACGACGCAGATGCGTCCGGTCTCATACGGGAAGCACACACGCCCTTTGGGGGGGTGCCTACCTACGGTCACCAAGACCGAAAGGAGCCTCTTGCAGTCCGGCGCAACCTTCTGGCGTTCGGCGTAATCCACGACGGTGTCGAGCGCGTCCGTCGCTTCGCTGATCGAGCTGTGCACCCCGAGATCGGATGCCGCGGTGAGGAACACTTTGACGTTGTCGGCCACAACTGCTTCGGATTCGCCACATTTCCGTGCCAGGTCAGCCACGCGCTGCTGCTCGGGGGACTTCCTCGGGCTCTTCGTATTCGACCCGCATCCCGCGACGCCGAGGCTCGCAACGACCACGACAAGCGAGATCTTGAGCCGCATCGGCCGGATGCTATTCGGCTGGTTCGACATCCAAAGCAGTCGGCGTTGTCCGCAAGAGCAAGCGATCCTGGTGGATCGGGAAGACGTAGTTTGGAGCCGTTTTTTAGCGCGCCCGAGAGGATTCGAACCTCTGACCTTCGGTTCCGTAGACCGACGCTCTATCCAGCTGAGCTACGGGCGCAGAGCGACGTAGTCTACTGTCGGGCCGGCAATCGCCCGACGTTGGGTCGGCGACCTGGGCCTATACCGGAGGGCGCTCGAAGATCGCCGCCAGCCCCTGGCCCCCACCGATGCACATCGTCTCGAGGCCGAAGCGGGCCTCCCGGCGATCCATCTCGCGCAGCATGGTGGCCAGGATCCGGGCACCCGTTGCGCCGACCGGGTGACCGAGGGAGATGCCCGATCCGTTGACATTCACCCGCTCCAGGCCGTCCGGTAGTTCCCACTCGCGCAGGACCGCCAGGACCTGGGCCGCGAAGGCCTCGTTCAACTCGATCAGCTGCATGTCCCCCATCCCGAGCCCGGCCAGCTCGAGTGCCTTTCGAGTAGCGGGCACCGGACCGATACCCATCGTCGCCGGCGGTACCCCCGCAACGGCCCAGGAGACCAGTCGGCCGAGTGGCTTCAGGCCAAGTTCAGCGGCCTTCTGGCGGTGGGTCACGATGCAGATCGCTGCGCCGTCGTTCTGACCGCTCGCGTTGCCGGCGGTGACCGTCGCGTCGGGGTCGCTGCGGCCCATCACCGGCCTCAGCCGGCCGAGTGCCTCCAGACTTGCTCCCGGCCGCGGATGCTCGTCGAGTTCGATCATCTCCTCGCCGCGGGCGACCGGGACGAGCTCCTGCGCGAACCGGCCGTCCTCCTGAGCTGCGACGGCACGCTGGTGAGAGAGCAGCGAGAGCTCGTCCTGCTCCTCGCGGGGAATTGCGTACTCACGCCGGAGATTCTCAGCTGTTTCGAGCATTCCACCGGGAACCGGGTGGTTGACGCCGCCGGCGGTCACACGGCCCCTGGCAAGGCGGTCCTCGAGCGTCACGCCGGCGGCGCCTGAGACACCCCAGCGCAGCTTCGTCGAATAGAACTCGGTCTGGCTCATGCTCTCGACGCCCCCCGCGAGGACGAGGTCGCAGGCACCGCTCTGAACCTGCATGCAGCCGTTGATCACGGCCTGCAGGGCCGAGCCGCAGCGACGGTCGATCTGCGATCCGGGCACATCGACGCCCAGTCCGGCGTCCAGGGCGGCAACGCGGCCGATCGCGGGAGCCTCGCCGTTGGGTGAGCACTGCCCAAGAACTACGTCATCGATGTCCTCACCGCGAAGCCCTGTCCGAGCGATCAGCTCGCGTATCACGGTCGAGGCCAGCGTTGCGGCATCGATGTCGCGGAAGATCCCGCCGAAGCGTCCCACCGGGGTGCGCAGTGGCTCGCAGATGACCGCTTCGCGGTGTGCCGGGGAGCTCATCGGTGGAGAGTCTAGAGAGGGGCTGCCCCGCTTCGCGCTCAGCGCTCCCGCTCGCCCGCCAGCCGATCGAGTTGCCGGGCGAGCTCGACCGGGCGGGCCAGCATTGGCAGGTGTCCACCCGGCATCTCATCGATCTCCAGTCCGAGTCGTTCGCGAGCAACACGTCGTTGAAAGGCCGGCGGAAAAAGTCTGTCCTCGCTGGGGACCAGTACACGGGTCGGCACGTCGGGCCACATTTCCAGCGGCCACGGCTCGCTGAACATGCCCGGCCCGGGGGCGCCGCTGAATCGCTCGCTCGCGCGCGCCACCTCAGGATCGACGTCGTGGAGAAAGACCTCCTCGATCGCCTCCGGACCCCAGCTCGCCATCGGGCCGTGCCGCTCGAGCAGATCTGCGATTGCCTCCTCATGCCTGGTGTTGCCCCACCACTCACCTGCGCTCTCGCCCGGGCGGGGAATCATCGGCGCCAGCAGGATCAGCTGCCGGACCGGTGCGGTGGCTGCGAGCAGCGACCCCGAGAAGGCGCCGAGTGACTGTGCGACCACCACGACGTCTGCCCGCTTCGGGATGGCCACCGCGACTGAGGCCGCGTGATCACTGGGCGTTGCTCGCGGGTCCCTCAGCGGCAGCGGAGGGGCGATGGCATCGTGCCCGTGCTCGCCGAGAGCCACGATCGTCGCGTCGTAGACCCGCGGGTCCGATCCGGCCCCCGGGATCAGGATGAAGCAGGCCATGGGAAGGTGTATCTCTTGGGTTTCACCGCTCTCAACTCTTTCATCTCCGCCAGACCGTGAGCGACCCCCAGGACGAACCCGGAGGGCCACCGTGTGATCGAGCACTCGTTGCGCTCACCGGTCTGGAAGGATTGCGCCATGCAGCACGTCACCGGGATCGGCGGTTACTTCATACGGTCCGCCGACCCGACGGCCCTGCGCGCCTGGTATCGCGACTGCCTCGGCATGGACATCGACGAGAACGGCCTGTGGCTCCAAGCAACCGGCCCGACGGTCTTCGCCACGTTCGACTCCGACACCGACTACTTCGGGTCGCGCGCTCAGCAGTCCATGCTCAACTTTCGCGTCGAGGATCTGGATGCGATGCTCGCGCAGCTGCGGTCAAAGGGGGCTGACGTCTCCGGTGAGGTCCAGGAGATGGAGGGCGTCGGCCGGTTCGCCTGGGTGACAGACCCCGAGGGCAACCGGGTCGAGCTGTGGGAGCCGGCCTGAGGCGTTCCGTCCTGTCTCAGGCGGTCATGCGGTAGCGGAGGTAGACCACACCGCCTGCGAACCGGCGCTCATCGAGGAGTTCGAGGTTCGCATGGACCTGTTCCGGCAGCGCGCGCCTGCCGCCACCGACGAGAACTGGAATGACGAGGAGACGCAGTTCATCCACCAGCCCCGCCGCGATCGCCTGACCGGCGAGCTCGGCGCCCCCGATCGCGAGGTCGGCCTGGGACGTTCGCTTGAGGGCACCGATCGCTTCGGGCTCGAAACTGGGCTCGACGCGCGTCCGGGCGCTGGACGGCGTCAGCAGTGTGCGCGAGAACACGATCTTCTGGGCCGCGCGCCAGATCGACGCGTAGTCCGCCGCCACGGCATCCGCATCGCCGTTCCTCTCCCAGTAGACCATCGTCTCGTACATCCGCCGGCCGTAGAGATGGGTGCCGATCGACCGCTCCAGATCGTTCACAAAAGCATGCACATCGTGATCCGGTTTGGCCCAGCCGAAGCCGCCCTGCGCGTCCTCCACGAACCCGTCAAGGGATGCGATCGCCGAATAGATCAGCCGCGCCATCTGCCTATTTTGGGCTCACGGAGGAGCTCGCGCTTTCTGCCTGTCACTCGGTGTTGGGCGTACAGAAGGCGGGGAGAGGCCGAGAGAGTGTTAGATGGGGCACCGGCGGGTCCACCAAGAAGACGTCTTGATGATGAGGAGGAAGCTGATGGCCACGATGGATTGGGGCGCTCAGGCCGACAGCGGCGCCGCTAACTACGAGGAGTTCTTGGTGCCGGCGATGTTCGCGCCGTTCGCCGAGCGACTCGTCGAGCGGGGGGCCGTTTCGCATGGTTCGGCCGTCCTCGACGTCGCGTGCGGCACAGGCGCGGTGTCGAGGGCCGCCGCCCGACGCGCGGGCCCGACGGGATCGGTGACCGGCGTGGATCTCGGCGAACCGACGCTCGCGATCGCCCGGTCCCACATCATCGACGACGGCGCAGCGCCGATCGAGTATCTGCAGTCGGACGCTACGGCGCTGCCGTTTGACGACGCCGTATTCGACGTCGCGGTTTGTCAGCAGGGGCTGCAGTTCTTCCCGGACCGCTTGGCCGCGCTCGGGGAGATGCACCGAGTGTTGAGAGCCGACGGCCGGGTCG
Source organism: uncultured Solirubrobacteraceae bacterium (assembly GCA_963744035.1). Classification (GTDB taxonomy): domain Bacteria; phylum Actinomycetota; class Thermoleophilia; order Solirubrobacterales; family Solirubrobacteraceae; genus Palsa-744. The sequence continues at coordinate 771,105 of CAVURZ010000005.1, forward strand.
CCATCGCAACCTGGAAGAACATCGAGCGCTCGCCCTTCCTCGCGGTCGCCGACGCGCTCGCCTCCCATGTGAGCCTCGAGGCGTCGGAGATGATGCGCTCGCCGTTCGGTCTCAACGACTCCTCGGAGCTCGCACATTGCCTGTCCGCCGCCGGATTTCACGACGTCGTTGTCGAGGACGAAACGATCGAGTGCACATGGGCGTCGCACCCGGAATTCGCGCGACGCCTGATCGAAGCAGGGCCGGTTGCATCGTTTTTCGCCGCGACCGACGACATCGCGAAACACCGGGTGATCGATGAGGTGGCCGCCCGACTCTCTCCCCACGCAACGGCCGAGGGCCACCTGCGCATGCCCATGACCTCGAACGTGGCACTGGCTCGGGCCTGAGGCGAGCGCAGCAGGCCCTGCACGGGGTGAGGGGAGTCGTGCGTCCTGATCAACGAAGTACGCGGTAGCGGATGTGGGTGGCTTCAGGCGTGTCGATCACGCGAACGATCTCCAGCTCGATACGCGACGGCAGCACATCGAATAGTCGACGGCCGGTACCGAACAACACCGGAATCTGGTGTATCTGCAGCTCGTCCAGCACCCCGGCCTCGAGGGCCACTTGGGCCGTGTAGGCGCCGTGCACCAACACGTTTTTCTCGCCTGCAGCAGCCTTCGCCTGTGCCATCGCGCTGGCGATCCCGTCGGCCACGTACGTCACCAACGGATACTTCGCGACGGACGGGCCGGGTGGATGGTGACTCGGCACGAAGATCGGGACGCCGTGATGATCACCTTTCCAGTGATCGACCTGCTCCACCGTGTTACGACCCGCGAGGACGGCTCCGGTCGCGTTGATCTCGTCAAGAAAGCGCCGGCCCAGATCCGATTCCGGCACGGGCACCGAATCCCGGTCAGGACCGTCGGGACCGAACCCGTACCAGTCATGCAACCGCATGAACTCGTCGCCACCGGGGTTGCCCGGTGCGTCGTTCGGGCCCGCGATGTATCCGTCGAGAGACATCGACATGTAGAGCACTGAGTCAGACATCCTCACCTCCGTGCACTGTTCGAACAACGGCCACAAACGCGGCCGCGACGGAGAGGGAGGGATTCGAACCCTCGAACGAGGTTTCCCCCGTTACGCGATTTCCAGTCGCGCCCGTTCAACCGCTCCGGCACCTCTCCAGGCGTCGGGCCGGCTGTCGGCCCGGCGGTCCGGCTGAAGGCTACGACACTCCCGGTTGCTCCGTTGCTAGGCTGCCCACATGCTCATCGCCTCCAGCGAAGCTACGACCCACACCATCGGTCTGCTGATCACCTTCGTAGGGATCGGCATCATCGTCAACATCATCATCGTCTACATCCTGATTCAGGTCCGGGGCGAGCGCAGCCAGAACGAGGAGTTCCTCGCTTCGCGCAAGCCCCCCAGCTCCAGCTGACGCGCGACGCGCGGACCGGACGATCCACCGACGCCCCATCCGGGGCCGCCCGTAGAGCCGCAGTACATGCCAGCCCCTCGGCACGCTGAAATGCGCCGCGGACCGGTGAGTCCTGGGTAAACGCCATCACAGCGCCGATTTATTGTCCATTGACTGGACACTAAGTGCTGTCTGTGTAAACTACTCGTTGGGAGAGGAAGGATCCCGACCACGGAGGCATCAGAAATGTCCGCTGCACCGGCCGCAACTACAGCATCCGCTCCGTCCGTCTCATCCTCGTCGCCGCAGGTCGCCCAGCAGCAGATGACCTGGCGTGACCCCAAGCGTCATTCCTGGCTACTCGGCCTGGTGGTCCCGACGCTGCCCTTTCTGACCTGGGGGCTGGTTGAACTGACCGGCGTGGGTGCCTTCTGGTTCTTCGGCCCCATCCTCATCTTCGGCATCTTCCCGCTGCTCGATATGGCGATCGGCAGGGACGCCCGCAATCCCCCTGAGGACGCGCTGAAGTGGCTCGAGCAGGATCGCTACTACCGCTGGTGCACCTATCTGTACCTGCCCGTCCAATACGCCGGGCTCGTGGTGGCATGCTGGCTGTGGTCCCGCGGAGGCCTCTCGACGCTCGATGACGTCGGCCTGGCGCTGACCGTCGGCATGGTCAGCGGGGTGGCGATCAACACCGCCCACGAGCTCGGCCACAAGCGCGCCAGCCTCGAGCGCTGGCTCAGCCGTGTCGCCCTGGCCCAGAGCGGCTACGGGCATTTCTTCATCGAGCACAACCGCGGCCACCACGTGCGCGTCGCAACGCCGGAGGATCCGGCGAGCTCGCGCCTCGGGGAGAGCTTCTACGCATTTCTCCCGCGCACCGTCCTGGGCAGCCTTCGCTCGGCCTGGGAGCTCGAGCGCACCCGCCTGCGCCGGCTGAACGCAGCCGTCGTCGGGCCGCGTAATGACATCCTTGGCGCCTGGGCGATGACCGTCGTGCTCTTCGGCCTGCTGATCGCTGTGTTCGGGACGGTCGTCATCCCCTACCTCCTGCTTCAGGCGGTCGTGGGCTTCTCGCTGCTCGAGGTCGTCAATTACCTCGAGCACTACGGGCTGCTGCGCCAGCGACGCGATGACGGCCGCTACGAGCGCACCCGCCCGGAGCACAGCTGGAACAGCAACTCCGCTGCCTCCAACGTCCTGCTCTACCACCTGCAGCGCCACTCCGACCACCACGCCAATCCCGTTCGGCGCTACCAGGCGTTGCGACATGTCGAGGAGGCACCGCAGCTTCCAACCGGCTACGCCGGGATGATCGTGCTCGCGCTGCTCCCACCCATCTGGCGACGGGTCATGGACCACCGCGTCCTCGAGCACTACGACGGCGACGCCGTCAGAGCGAACGCGAACCCACGGCTGCGGGCACATGCCCGGCGCCGTTACGGGCTCCCGGCATGAGCAGGTTCCGCTGCCCGGCGTGTGGCTATACCTATGACGAGCAGGCCGGGCATCCCCGCGAGGGCTTCCCTCCTGGAACACCCATAAGTGAGATTCCTGACGATTGGGCATGCCCTGACTGCGGGGTGCGCGATAAGGTCGAATTCGAGCAGGAGCCCTGATGGCATCCCTGCGCCACAGATCTGAGCTCCCAGCCGATGTCAGCCGCCGACCAACGCGTCCCATATTCCGTCGCAGCCCGCGAGCTGCTGCGTAACACGCTGCTCGATGCGGCCTGCCATGAGCTGCAGGGGAACCGCTGGAGTGAGATCACCATGGCCGACATCGCGCTGGCCGCCGGCGTTAGCCGCCAGACCCTCTACAAGGAGTTCGGCTCGCGTGAGGAGTTCGCCCAGATCCTCGTCCTGCGCGAAGCCGACCACTTCCTAGACGCCGTCGAGCAGGCCGTGTCCGCAAACGCCTCCGCCCCGACGAAGGCGCTGACCGCGGCCTTCGAACTATTTCTCAAGACCGCAGCCGAGAACCCAGTGGTGCGAGCGGTTGTCCTCGAAGAGGGCGCCGAGGAGTTGCTCAGCCTGCTGACCACCCAGGGCAAGCCGATCGTCGAGCGGGCCGCCGAGCGCCTGACGGCCGTGATCGTCGCCAGCTGGCCGTTGATCCGCCGGCGCGACGCAGAGCTGCTGAGCGACGTGCTGGTGCGCCTCGCGATCAGCTACGCCGCACTGCCCAACGGGGAGGCCAACGCCACGGCCGCCTCGATCACCAGCGTGCTCGAGCCCTACGTCGAGCGCCTGGTCGCCGCCGGCACCCGCTAAGAGGTTCCCGACGCGGCCTGCTCGGCATGCGTTTCTTCGCGCGCCCGCCGGTACTCGTTGACGACGATGTCCGTCAACTCCTCGACCGAGGTCTCCGACGTCGGCTTGTCCAGCGCGATCGTCCCGTCCTGGATCATGCTGACGCGGTCACACGCCTGGAGTACGTGGACATAGTTGTGCAGGATCATGATGATCGAGACTTTGCCCTCCTCCTTCAGGCGGGCGACCAGGTCCAGGATCATCGAGCCCTCTTTTGCCCCCATCGCCGCCAGCGGCTCGTCCAGCAGGATGATGTCGGCGTCCGAGTTGACGGTTCTCGCGACCGCGATCGCCTGACGCTGACCGCCAGAGAGTCGCGCGACGGCGACATCGATGCGCGGGATGTTGATCCCGATCTCGTCCAGAGCGGTCCTGGCTTCCTTCTTCATCCGCCGGTTTGCCAGCAGCGGCAGCGGCCGGTGAACGCGCTCCTTGCGCAGGAAAAGGTTGTGGTAGACGGACAATTCGTCGATCAGGGCCAGGTCCTGGTAGACCGTCTCGATGCCTCTGGCTCGGGCCTCGTCCACGCTTTTCGGTTCGAACGCCTCGCCGTGCACGTACATCTGACCGCCATCCTGCTTCTGAAATCCGCTGAGGATCTTGATCAGGGTCGACTTCCCCGCGCCGTTGTCGCCGAGCAGCCCCAGGACCTCGCCCTTTTTCAGATGCAGGTTGATGTCGCGCAGCGCCGTCACGGGGCCAAAGCGCTTGGAGAGGTGTTCAACCCGCAGGACGTCGTCGGGCGCCGAGGTCGGCCCCACGGTCTTGACGACCGGTGTCCTTGGCTCGGGTGTCGGATCAGCCACTTCCGTGCCCCCTTCGCGCCCGCCCGACGAACACGTTGGCGGTCATCGCCACGATGATCGCAAGGCCCGTGTAGAAGAGCAGATAGTTGGCGTTGATTCCCTGCAGGATCAACCCGTCCTTGAGGATGCCCAGGAAGAGGGCGCCGATGAACGCGCCGACCACGGTCCCGGATCCACCCGAGAGCAGCGTGCCGCCGATCACCGCCCCGGCGATCGCCAGCAGCAGCAGTTCGTTCGGGCCTGAGGGGTCCGGCTGGATCGTCTGCGAGCGGATCGCCTCGAACAGCCCGACCAGGGCGCCCAAGGACGCGCAGAGAACGAAGTTGCGGATCGTGATGAGGTTGACCTTCACCCCCGCCTCGGCGGCTCCGATCTTGTTCGAGCCGATCGCAACCGTGTATAGGCCCCAGCGGGTGAACGTCAGGATGACCTGCAGGACCACCACGATCACAACCGCCCAGATCAGCTCGGAGTACACCCCCGCGCCGAAGATTTTTGCGAACGTTCCGACGTGGTTCACCGTTTCCGGCAGGGTGATGCTGTGACCGTTGACCACGTGGTGGACGTTGACCGTGGTCTGGTGGATCTGGGCACCCGGGGTTGCAACGGGTGTCCCCTTGGAGATGATCAGGCTGAGCCCCTCGAAGGTGAACAGCATGCCCAGGGTGGTGACGAACGAGTTGACCCCCAGGATCGCCACGAACGCACCGTTGATGGCGCCCACCACCGTGCAGACCAGCAGCGCCAAGATCAGCGACGGAACAAGCCCCAGGCCTGCTTTGTCGAACTGGTAGTAGACGATCGGCGCGAACAGGTACATCGCGCCGATCGACAGGTCGATCTCGCCGAGGATCATCACGAACACCTCGCCCGCGCCAAGGATCGCAAGCGGCGCGAAGTACGGCAGCAGCGTCTTGAAGTTTGCGCTCGTGAAGAACGTACTGGTGTTCGCGGAGAAGTAGATCGCCGCGATGAGCGTGACGATGATGATGCTGCCCTCTCGCAGCGCCAGCATCCGGTTCAGGACTTCCCGGCCCGTCATCGCGCGACGAATGCCACCGGACTCGTCGCCCGGCGTCGGCGCGGAGGGACCGCTCTCGGCAGAACTGCTCGCCGTACTCGCCACGATCCCTCCTCGCCTCTGCTTCCGGGCTTCCTTAGACCGTCACGACGGCCGCGTTGGTGGCCGTCCCCTCGAAGCGCGACTTCGAGCTGACATACGGCTTGACCGTTTCTTTGTTCAGGAACTTCAGACCGGTGTCGACTTCCGCAGGCCCGGTCAGAGTGCCCGAGACCTTGTAGAGGAACAGCTCCAGGATCGGCAGGAAGCCCTGGAGGTAGGGCTGCTGGTCGATCGTGAATTCGATGTTCCCTTCCTGCAGCAGCTTCTGCGTCTGTTCGGTGAGGTCGAAGCCCCCGGCGTGAACGCCTTTTGCCGCCAGACCGAGCTTCTGCATGACTTTGGCGAGGCTTTCGGTGCTGCCGCCGTCGACGGCGTACATGCCCTTGGCGTTTTTGTGGCTCAGGTACCAGGCTTCGATCGCCGGCTGCTCCTGCGTCACTGCGGCACCGGTGGCCACAGAGTGGGTCGTGATCGGCTTGCCCGAGTCCTTGATCGCCTTTTCGGCGCCTTCGATGCGGGGCTGCAGGTTGGCCGAACCGGGGGTCGCGATGAACAGCCCGACTTCTCCGGAGCCGACAGCCGCCACGATCCGCTTGCCCATTTCTTCACCAGCCTTGAACAGGTCCTGGCCGATGTAGGCGAGACGTGCGTTCCCGGGTGCGTCAGCGTTGTAGGCGACGACCGGAATTCCGGCCTTCAATGCGGCTTCGACCGGAGCGTTGAACGCGTGCAGGTCGATCAGCGCGACCGCGATGCCGTCGGCGCCGCTCGTCACCGCGGAGTTGACGGCGTTGACCATCTGGCTGACGTTGCTGTTTTCCGATCCGGTCCACTGGTAGGAAGAGCCGAGCAGCTTGCACGCATCGGCAGCGCCGTACTGGGTCGGGGTGAAGAACGGGTTCGTCGTGACGTGGTTGACGAATACGAATTTGTAGTTCGGGTGCGAACCGAAGACTTCGTCAGAGACACTGCCTCCGCTCGCGGAGCTCGAGGAGCTCGAACCGCAGGCGCTGAGGATTGCGCCGACGGACCCCGCCGCCACGCCCGTCAGTGCTGTGCGTCGTAGGAATGAGCGCCGGTCAAAACCGGAGTCGCCTTCCTGCAGATTGCTGTGGTCAGGCGGATCTAGAACCTGGTCGCTATCAGACATTGGCTACCTCTCCTTTGCAGCATTTCACCGGGGACAGCCGGCTTCCAGATGCACACTACCCCGTCCGCAGACGGACCGCCCATTTTCTCCCTTCCTCAGATGCACTGGGTATACCCTCGTGGCATGGATGGAAAACGGAGCGACTCCTCCGAGCAGCACGAGATCGCCGCAGGGCCGGCGACCGAGGACGCGGCGATCGGCGCGCCCGAGAGCTTCGGCGTGGTGGAGTTCACGCGTCGGGTGAAAGGCGACGGTCGCGCCCTGATCGTCTTCACCCGGCCGGACGGCCGATGAGCGAGCTGCGCTTCAACGAGCTGCGCGGCGAGCCGGTCGCCTACGCGATCCACCGCCAGACCCGGACCTTTCTACCTGACCGAGACCACTGTCCGCTGTGCCCCACAAGGCCCGGCGGACCCGTCACGGAGATCCCGCTCCCGGCCTATGAGATCGTCGTCTTCGACAACCGGTTCCCGGCCTTCGAGGCGCCCTCGGGAGCCGCCGAGGTGGTCGTCTACACCGATGACCACGACGGCGCCTTCGCCTCGCTGACGGCCTCGCGGGCGGAGGCCCTGATGTGGGTCTGGCGCCATCGCTACATGGAGCTCGGCCGCCGCGAGGACGTCGACTACGTCTACATCTTCGAGAACCGTGGCGTGGAGGTGGGCGTCACCCTGCATCACCCCCACGGGCAGATCTACGGCTATCCCTTCCTGCCACCAGTGGCCGCGCTCGAGCTGGCTGCCGATGCCCGCCTCGGCGGCTGCGCGCCGTGCACCCTGCTCGGACTGGAGCTCGACGACGGACGACGTGTCCTCTATGAGAACGAGGCCGTTGTGGCCCATGTGCCTCACGCGGCCCGCTGGCCCTACGAAGCCCATCTGAGCATGCGTGCCCACCGGGCCAGCCTGCTGGAGTGCGAGCCTGAGGAGCTACGGCTGCTGTCCGTCGGTCTGCAGGCGCTGGTGAGAGGCTACGACGCGCTGTTCGGTCGCCCGATGCCCTATGTGATGGCTGTCCACCAGGCGCCTACCGGCGGGCCGGGCGCCGGGCAGGGGCATCTCCATGTCGAGTTCTACCCGCCGCTGCGTGAGGCGGACAAGCTGAAGTATCTGGCCGGCTCCGAGCAGGGCGCCGGCACCTTCATCTCTGACGTGCTGCCAGAGGATGCCGCGGCATCCCTGCGCGAGGCCATGGCTCGTGCCTGAGAGGCGATGCAGCGCCTTCGCTCCCGGTCGCGTCAACGTGATCGGCGAGCACACCGACTACAACCAGGGGCTCGCGCTGCCGTTCGCGATTGTGCAGGGTGTGGTGGTCAGGGCCGACGAGCTCCCGGCCGGGCCGGAGGCAGCGCTCGTGGAGGCTTTCGCTGCCGACCTGCAGGAGACCGACCGGTTCCCGTTGCGCGATCCCTCGCCGGCGCCGGGATGGAGGGCATATGTCCGGGGTGCCGTGGCGGAGCTCGACGCGGCCGGCCTGCCACTCGTCGGATCGCGCCTTGAGATCTCTGGCGATCTCCCCCGCGGGGCGGGACTCTCGTCCTCCGCCGCGCTGTCCGTGGCGCTGTGCATAGCGCTCGCCGGTCTCGGCTCCCACGGCGCCCACGCAGACGGCGAGCTCGCCCTCGAGCGGATCGACCTCGCCCAGATCTGCTCGCGCGTCGAGCACACATGGGCCGGCGCACAGACCGGCCTGTTGGATCAGCTCGCCAGTCTCTACGGAGCCCCCGACACGGCCCTCTGCATCGACTTCATGACCCTTGAGATCGAGTCCGTTCCACTGGTCCTCGACGGCTGGCGCTTCGCGGTGGCGGACTCCGGTGAGCGCCACGCCCATGCCGCCTCCGGCTACAACGAGCGCCGCGGCGAGTGCGCTCGGGCCTGTGAGCTGCTGGGTGTCGATTCGCTGCGCGATGTGACCTTCGGGCAGCTCGAGACGCTGCCCGAACCGGAGCAGAAACGGGCTGCCCACGTGCTCTCGGAAAACGACCGGGTTCGTCAGGCCGTCGCCGCCCTGCGCGACGGCGAGCTCGAGACGCTGGGCGCCTTGATGAACGATTCACACGCGAGCCTGCGCGACCTCTACCAGGTGTCCACCCCTGCGGTCGAGGCCACCGTCGAGCGGTTGCTCCGTGCGGGTGCCACCGGCGCACGGCTGGTCGGCGGCGGGTTCGGCGGGGCTGTTCTGGCACTGGTCGCACCGGGCGTGCCGACGCCGCCGGGCGCACTCGAGGTGAGCCCTGGCGCGGGCGCCCACCTGCTCGACTGACGAAGCGCTACAGACACGCGGCCAGCAGCGCTGCCGCGAGCAGCGGGACAGCCATCAAAGCCGGCCCGCCCCGGGCCCAGCGCGTAGAACGCCGGCCGCCGGGAGGTGGCCGGCACCGCCCTCAGCGCTCCTTTGTCCCGGACATCACGATGCCCCCGCCGAGGCTCATGCGACGAACCTTCACCTCTGTGATGCCCGCCTCGTTCCAGTAGCCCACGATGCGCCCGACCGGATGGTGCTCGTAGAAGCCGCGGATGCTCGGGCCCAGAAAGCGACCCACCTGCGACCACTCGGGCGAGGCCAGCCGACCGAGGACCGGAAGCCCGACGGCGGTGTAGAAACGCCAGGCGATGCGGGCCGGCAGCCGCGGCGGCACGCCGAACTCGAGCGAGGCGACCCGCCCACCTGGCCGCACCACGCGAGCCAGCTCGCGCATCGTCGCCGCGGGATCGTCCACATAGCGCAGCAGGTAGGTGAACGTGAGCGCATCGAAGCTCGCGTCCGCGAACGGCAGGTGCTCGGCTTCGCCTTCGAGCAACTCGACGCGACCGCCCCCAACCCCGGCGAAGCGCTCACGCGCACGGCCCAGCATCGCGGCGCTCTGGTCGATCCCGACAACCGAGCATCGCGACCGTGCGAGCAGCTCGGCGGCAACCATCCCCGTACCGGTGGCGACATCCAGCACCCGCTCGCCGTCGCGAACGCGGGTCTCGCCCACCAGCGCCCGGCGCCAGCGCGGGTCCTGCCAGAAGCTGAGCGCAGCCGACAGCTCGTCGTAGCGGCGTGGAAGCTCGCGGAACAGCTCGATCGCCTCGAGCTTGCGGGGTGAGGAGCTGCCGTGGGTGTCGCTGGGTGCGGACGAGCTCATCGAGGGGCTATCTGAAAGGCTAACCCGGCGCGTCCGGCCGGGCGCCCCACGCTACAGGAGCAAGGAGCCGATCCAGTGTCACCCGTCTTCCTTATCACCGGAGCCTCCAGCGGCATCGGCGAGGCGACCGCCCGCCGCCTGGCCCGTGAGCCCGGCGCCTCACTCGTGCTGGTCGCCCGCCGCGAGGATCGCCTGGCAGCACTTACGGGCGCGCTCGGAGAGCATCGCGTCAGCTACGTCGCCGCCGACCTTCTCGATGAGGATGCGCCGGCTCGAATCCTCGAGCACCTCCGTACCGGACCTGGCCGGCTCGACCTGCTGGTCAACAACGCCGGCGCCGCCTGGCGCGCCAACTTCGCCGACGGCGGCTATGAGAACGTGAGACGCACAATGGCGATCAACTTCGACGCCCAGCTGCGCCTGACCGAGGCGCTGTTGCCGATCCTCCGGGCCAGTGCGCCGTCGGCGATCGTGAACGTCTCCTCGACGGCCGGCCGGGTCGCCCGCGGCGGCACGGGCGCCTACAGCGCGTCCAAGTTCGCCCTGGCCGGCTGGTCGGACGCCCTCTGGGCGGAGGAGCGCCGGCATGGCGTGCACGTCGGACTCGTGCTGCCCGGCTTCATCACGACCGAGGGTTTCCCTCAGGCCGAGCTGAACGCCAAGCCGCTGACCCGTCGAATGGTCTCCACCCCCGAGCGTGCGGCCGAGGCCATCTATGAAGCCGGCATCGGCAGGCGCCCCGAGCGCTACGTACCGAGGCCCTACGCGCTGGCGGCCGCGATTCGTGTGCTCGCGCCAGGACTCGCCCGGAGGATGATCGGCGGACGTTCGGCCTCGATCATGACCACCACCACCGGTGCCGACATGGCCGAGCGGCGCAACGGCAGCGGTACCCCGACGCCCTCCTGATACGGGCTCGCCCCTGGGCGGCGGATAACCTCAACCGATCGCACGAAAAGCTCTGGTATCAGGCGCCACCGGATTCATCGGCGGCCGGCTCAGCGAAACACTGGTCCGCTCCGGCTGGGATGTCCGGGCGCTGGTGCGCGATCCCTCCCGGGCCGGGCACCTGCGCGACGCCGGCTGCGAGCTGTTCCGTGGCGATGTCACCGACGCCGCGAGTCTCGAGGGAGCCTTCGCCGGCGTCGAGGTCGCCTACTACCTGGTCCACGCCATGGCCGGGGGAGACGGCTTTGAGCAGCGCGAGCACGACGGCGCCGTCAACTTCGCGCGCGGCGCTCGGGAGGCCGGCGTCAAACGGATCGTCTACCTCGGCGGACTCGGCTCGGAGGATCTCTCCAAGCATCTGCGCAGTCGCCATCAGACGGCCCGCCTGCTGACCGAGGAGGGGCCGCCTCTGACCTACTTCCGCGCCGCCATGGTCGTGGGGGCGCGCAGCGAGTCCTACAGAACCCTGCGCTATCTGGTCAAACGTCTGCCGGTAATGATCGCCCCCAGCTGGCTGCGGACACAGACGCAGCCGATCGCGATCGACGACGTGATCGCCTACCTGGCGAGTGCGCCGGACATCCCTGCCTCCAGCGGCCAGGAGGTGCAGATCGGCGGCCCGGACGTGCTCGGCTATGGCGAGATGCTCGACCGGATGGCCGTCGCGATGGGCATGCGCCCGCGACCGAAGATCCCCGTGCCGTTTATCACCCCATGGCTCTCGGCACTCTGGCTGGGCCTCGTCACGCCGGTCGACACGAACGTCGCACGCCCACTCGTCGAGGGCCTGCAGACGGCGACCGTGGTGACCGAACCGGCGCCAGCGGAAGCTTTCGCGATTCAGCCCCTCAGCTTCGACGAGGCGCTGCGGCTGGCCGTGCTCGAGGAGTCCGCTCAGACGGACGGGACCCCGCCCCGACCGAGCGAGGTCCCGGGGTGAGCCGCGCGCTCGTCCTGTTCACAGGCGACCTGAGGGTCCACGACAACGAGGCCCTGCACGCCGCCACGGCCGAGAACGAGCAGGTCATCCCGGCCTTCGTGCTCGATGAGACCTTGCTTGCGGGCAGCTGCGGGGCGCCCAACCGGATCGCCTTCCTACTCGACTGCCTGCGCGATCTGGACGGCTCGCTGCGCAGCAGGGGGGCAGGGCTGATCGTCCGCCGCGGCGACCCCGTCGAGCAGGCCATGCGACTCGCCCACCGCTGGGGGGCCGACGCGATCCACATCGCACATGAGACGACCCCCTATGCCAGTGCTCGCCACGAACGCCTCGCCACAGCATGCGATCGCGAGCGGATCGAGCTGCGCTCATTTGTCGGCCCCGCGATAGTCGAGCCCGGTCGGCTCACACCTCTGGGAGGCGACCACTACCGGGTCTTCACCCCCTACTGGCGCGCCTGGAGCTCACAGGACCACCGTTCGCCGAGCGCTGCTCCGCGCCGGATCCTCGCCCCCGAGGACCTGCCTGCGATGAGGCTGCCGCGAGCCGAATCCCTTTCGCGGGGCGTCCCCTCGCCGGAGCTGATGCGCGGAGGCGAGACCGAGGCCCGGCGGCGGCTGGCCGGCTGGCTGCGCGGCCCGCTGGCCGGCTACACCGAGGAGCACGACGATCTCGCAGGCCAGCGCACCTCAAAGCTCAGCCCGTATCTGCACTTCGGCTGCCTCTCGCCACGCACAGTGCTCGAGCGCGTCCGTTCGAGGCCCGGGGCCGAGGACTTCATCCGTCAGCTGTGCTGGCGCGATTTTCACAAGCAGGTGCTCGCCGCCCGGCCTGACATGCCGCGGCACGACTACCGGCCCCGCGGCGATCGCTGGAGCCGGCGCCGGGGGGACCGAGAGGCCTGGACGCAGGGGCTGACGGGGTACCCGATCGTGGATGCCGGCATGCGCCAGCTCGCCCGCGAGGGCTTCATGCACAACCGCGCCCGTTTGATCGTCGGCTCGTTCCTGACCAAGCTGCTCTATATCGACTGGCGTTTCGGGGCGAGGCACTTTGCCCACCTGCTCCTGGACGCGGACGTCGCCAACAACGTCGGCAACTGGCAGTGGGTCGCCGGGACCGGCAACGACACGCGCCCCAACCGGGTCCTGAACCCGATGCGCCAGGCACAGCGCTTCGACCCCGCCGGCGACTACATCCGGCGCTATCTCCCCGAGCTTGACTCGCTGGAGGGCTCGCAGGCGCATGCGCCGTGGCGGCTGGACGCTGCACGGCGCCGCACGCTCGCCTACCCCGCGCCGATCGTCGACCACGAACTCGCCACCCGCGAGCTGCGAGCCCGCCGTGAGAGCCGGAGCGCCGCGGCGTGAGCCGCGAGATCCCGATCCGCGGCGAGACGATAAGGCTGGGCCAGCTGCTGAAGCTTGCAGGAGTGGTCGAAAGCGGAAGCGAGGTCAAGCTGCTGCTGGGAGGCGAACCGGCGCTGGTCAACGATCAGCCCGAGGCTCGCCGTGGACGTCAGCTGCAGATCGGCGACCGCGTGCAGCTGGACGGCCACGATCTGCTGGTGACCGGACTGCAGCCCGTCCCGGGAACGCCGCCCCCTACGTGAGGTTGGCGACGATCACCGGCGTGCTCGTCGGAACCCGGCTGCCTCCGGTCGGCTCGGCCGTGACGAGGATCTGCTTGACACCGGAGACGCTGCCCGGCACCCCGACCGTGGCCCGGCCGGCTGAGCTGACCGTGAACAGGGCGTCCGTCGGCTGCGGAGCCCCGGCCCGTTTGACCCACACCTCATAGACGTGGTTCGGCGGGGACTGCGGCATGTCCGCGACGTTCAGCTCGGCGTGCCCTCCGCTCAGCCTCACCGAGACGCTGGCCCGGGGCACGCTCACCTGAGCGCGTATCACCCTCGTTGCCGAGCTGCCCGATCCACCCGAGCTGATCAGGATGATCGCGATCACCACAGCGGCCAGCGCTCCCGCCGGCACGAGCGCCGAGCGCCATCCCCAACGAAGGCCGTGTCGCCGACGAGGCCCGCGGGCCGGGCTCCCGGCGTTCCTCAGGCCGGCCTCGCTGCGAACAGTCGACATCACACGGCGCTTTATGTCATCGGGCGCGCTCATCTGCACCACGGCGGCAGGCAGCGAGGAGACCACTCCTCCGAGCGCCGCGACCTCCTCGCGACAGACAGCGCAGGACTCCAGATGCACCACAAAGGCCGTGTGCTCCTCCTCTGTCAGCGCGCCGAGCACGTAGGGTGCCGCGTCCTCGCCGCAGTCCGAGCTCATCCGCTGGGTGTCCTGATCGCTCATTGCACAACCTCCGCCGGATCTCCCAGCGTCATTCGCATCTTCGCCAGGCCCAGGCGCATGCGGCCCTTGATCGTGCCCACGGGCATCTTCAACATCGAGGCTATCTCGACGTGGGTGAGACCGCCGAAGTAGGCGAGCTCGATCACGCGACTCTGCTCTGCCGGCAGCTGCTCGAGTGCGTCGCGGAGTTCGCGGGCCTCGTCTTTACGGGCAAACTCCAGCTCGGTCCGCTCGCGGGCGGGAACCCGCTCCTCGATTCCTTCGCCGTCGACGATCCCCCGCTCGCGCGCCGTGCGCTTGCGAAGTTGGTCGATCGCCCGGTTGTGCACGATGCCGAGCGTCCAGGTGCGCACACTGCCGCGATTGCGGTCATACCGCGCACCGCTGCGCCAGAGCGACAGGAAGGATTCCTGGACGACATCCTCGGCCAGTGCCCGCTGTCGGCACATCCGGAAGGCGAGCGAGAAGGCGGCGTCGGCGTGACGGTCATAGATGACCTCGAATGCGGCCGCGTTGCCCCTGTAGACCAACTGCATGAGCTCCTCGTCGGCGAGCACCCGCAGGCGGGCCGCCGAGTTGTCTCCACCAGCTGATCGCAAAGGATTGAACATGCTTGTTCTTGTTACGGCATAGCCAGGCTTTTGGATCACTGCGGGTCGCCTTCACCCGCGAATGACCTCGCGCCGCGCGGTGCTCGCCGTCAGATCCCATCCTCGATCCCATTCTCCGAATCGGGAGGATCAACGCTCGCGACCACCGTACGCCGATCACGCCACTCAAGCAGGCTCGCAAGCAGGATACTCAACTCGAACAGCAGATAGAGCGGCACGGTCTCAAGCAACAGGGTGATCGCGTCTCCCGGGAGGAAGGCGGCGACCGCGCCGCAGCCCAGCAGCGCGTAGCGACGGTTGTGGCGCAACTGCGCGGGTGTCACGATCCCCGTACGGGTGCACGCGAGGATCCCCACCGGGATCTGGAAGACCAGCCCCATGGCCAGCAGCGTGACCGCCGCGAAGTGGTAGTACTGGCTGGCCTGCACGAGCACGTTGAACTGTTCGCTGTTGAAGTTCTGGAAGAAGCGCAGTGCCGCCGGCAGGACCACGAAATAGCCGAAAGTCACACCCGCGACGAACAGGAACGGGATCGACAGCATCAGCGGCGTCGTCACCCTGCGCTGATCCGGGCTGAAAGCCGGCAAGAGAAAGCCGTAGAGCTCGAACAGCAGGATCGGCAGCGCCAGGATCAGCGCAAAGATCAGAGCCACCCCGAGCGTCGTGGTGAAAGGCTCGCCGATGCCGAGCGTCACAGGCTTGTCGCCCGTCGGTTCCTTGGACAGCCGGGTGATCGCCTTGGACAGGGTCGGCGAGACCGCGGTGAGGGCCGAACGCGTCGCAGGCGAGGCGCCGCTGTGGGGCTTCTCGAGTGTGCCGACGACGGCCTGAAGCTGTTCGGCCACGGTTCGGGTGCTCTGCTGAACCGTGTAGGTGGCCCCCAGCGGGCCGTTACCGGCTCGGACCTGTTTCTGGGTCTGGTGGGAGAGCGGCTTGTTGATGATCTTCAGCAGCGCGTGGTTCTGCCACATGCAGATGCCGAACGCCACGGCCAGGGCGGCCAGCGAGATGATCAGCCGCCCGCGCAGCTCCTCGAGGTGGTCGACCACTGTCGCCCGCTCCTCATGTCCGAGCCTGCCGACCGCTACAGCCATGCTCGATCTCCTCCGTTGTTGTCCGTGGTTCGCATATCGGTTGTCCTCGATTCACTCCGGACCCGGCCGCACTGCCCGGGCCCGGCGGAGAGGTCTCTGCCTAGGCCGCAACCTGCGGGGCAGCTGCCTCGTGCGCAGGCGCCGAAACCGGCGCCGCGACCGGCACAGCGGCCGGAGTTGCGACCGGCGTGGCGTCCGTGGTCGCGATCGGCGTGACGATCGTGGCCTGGGTCGGCTCGCCGCTGATCGCATCCTTGAATCCGCGCATGCCGTGGCCCAGCGATTTGCCCATCTCAGGCAGGCGCTTGGCGCCGAACACCAAGAGCAGAAGAATCAGAAGAAATGCGATGTGAATCGGGTTATCGAGACCCATGGGAGTTGCCCTCCTCGGTTTGATTTGTTTGTGCTGAGTTCTCTACGACGGTGGCCCGCCCGCGGATCACAGGCGGGCCGATCCGTCGCAATTACTGCTTGATCAGGGGCTTGACCCGGGCCAGCACCTGTTCCATCGTCAGCGGCCTGTCGAAGCCCTGGTTGGGCGTCGGGCTGGCACCGATCAGCAGGTCGATCGCGGCCGCGTGACGGCCCTCGATCTGCACGATGCTGCCGGCGGCCGCCAGTACTTCCTTGCTCTTGATCGACGGCCCTGCGCCGTTGTAGGCGCCGACACCCGTGTTCTCGAGCACCGAGGCCAGCTTCAGGAACGACGCTTCGTTTGTCGCCGGGAAGACGAACGTCGGCTTCGCGACCGGCTTTGCGCCGAGCTGTTTGATCAGCGCCGTCAACGCGTTGACGTGGTCGGCCTCCTGTTCGCCGAACATCTTCGCGTAGGTCTTGGCGGTGCCCTTCAGGCCGACCGTCTTGCCCTTTTCGTTGTAGAACGCGGACTCCAGGTACTCCAGGGTCAGCGCGAAGTTGAGGATTTCAACGTCGCCGCCACTGGATTCCGCGAATGCCGCCGAGACGAACGGCGCCACCGCGCCGAGGCCGTAGAGGCCCCCGGCCGTCATGGCCCCCCGCAGGATGAAACTTGAGCGGGTGATTCCCTGGACCTCGATCGCGTTCGCTGCCGGGTCGAGCATCTCGACCGTCTGATGATCTGTCTGTGTCATTTCGGTTGCTCCTTTTCTCTAGGTGCGCCTAGGCCAGGAAGGGCTTGACCGCGGCCAGAACCGTGGTCATGTCGGCCGGTTTGGCAAACGCGCCATCCGGTGTGAGCGATTTTTTGACGAGCGTCCCCACGGTTGCGGCGTGTCGCGCCTCGACCGTGTGAATCGACAGGGCAGCCGCCAGCACTTCGGGGCTCTGAATGTTCGGAGCCTGACCGAGGTACGCGGCTGCGCCGAGGTTCTCGACCGAGTAGGCCAGTTCGGCCACCTGGGTCGCGTTTTCGATCGGGAACTTGCCTTCGACCTTCGCCACCGGCGTGCCGCCCAGCTTCGTGACGGTCCCTTTGAGCGCTTCCACGTGGGTCAGCTCCTGGGCACCGAAGTCCTTGAGCAGCGATGCGACCTTGCCCTTGAACAGGTTGGCCTTGATGACTTTGGCGTAGAACTCGCTCTCCAGGTACTCGAGCGTCAGCGCGTAGTTGACGATCGCGATGTCGCCCATTTCGCCGTTCGATGAGGTTGAGCTCGTCGTCGCGGCAGCGGTCGTGGCGGCTGTTTTGCTGCTGCTGCCGCAGGCCGCGATCACGAACGCGCCGAAGCTCGCGGCGCCCGCGCTCCCGGCCATCTTCAAAAACCGCTTACGGTCGACATCATCGCGAACGAGCCGCTCGATCAGCCCTGTTGGCTGGGGGGCGGTCTCCTCATTGGGTGGACCGGACATGCGACACCTCCGCTTCGTTGCTGTTCGGCATGCCCCGGGGGGCGCTGCCCTTGGGTTCTGGGTTGCTCTTCGAACAGCAGGCCGATCCGGATCACTGCGAAATTGCGGTGATCCAGCCGGTCGTCCCCCACGTAGCTGTGTGCGATGCCCGATCCGTTCGAGCCGAGCCGGGATGCGCCCGAGGAGGCGGGCAGCGTGCAGCCGGCGTCGCTGCGGCTGCGCCGTCGCGTGCTGGCGCGCGTACGGGCCGATCCCGAGCCGAGCGGCCTCGGTTCGCTGCACGCACTGCACCAGCTCGGAGCGCGGCGTCGAGCCCTTGGCCTCGCGGTGCTCTCGGTGGGATGTGCGGTGGCGATCCTGGGACTCGTCCTGCTCGCCGGCGGCGGTCCTGGCACCCTGGGGAGCACCCGCGTGGCACAAGGGCTGGGAGGTGTTCGGGCGAGTCTCCACAGAGTCGGAGGTCACGCCGAACTGCGCCTCTCGGCGATGCCCCGGCCGCCGGTCGGTGAGATCTACGAGGTCTGGCTGGCCGCCAGCCGCACGCCGCCGAAACCCACGAACGTTCTGTTCAACGTCACCTCTTCCGGTACCGCCGCGGTGGAGGTTCCCGGCAGTCTCCGCGGCGTGCGAACGGTGACGGTCACGGCCGAGCCCATCGGCGGCAGCAGGCACCCCACAGGGCCTGTCGTCATCACCGTCGCACTACGACGAAAGCTCTAGCGCGGGTCGCGCCACATCTTCCACATCGTCGGGCCGCGCAGAAGCTTGATCTCCTCGAGCACCCGGAAGCCGTGACGGGCGTAGAAGTCGACATTTCGCTCCTTCGAGGACTCCAGGTAAGCCGCCACTCCGTCGCCGTCGCACTGCTCGAGTACCCCCTGCAGGACCGCCGAGCCGAGGCCCCGCCCCTGTGCCGCGGGCTCCGTGCCGAGCACCGCCAGATAGAAATGCGGTGGATTGCGCGGGTGGCTTCGCTCGAGCAGTTCCCAACCCACCGCGACGAGCGGCAGCCGCACCATCAGACGGGGGTGGGCGAAGGCGGGCACCAGCTGGGCCGTTTCGCGCAGGCTCGAATGCCAGTGCAGCGGCGGAGCCCACAGCGCGGCGCAGTTCAGATCATCTGTGGTCCAGACCTCCCCGTGGACCACCAGCTGTCGCAGGCGGACCGACTGGAATCGTTCCAGGGCACGCGGACGCAGGCGGTCCACCGGGTAGGCCCAACTCGCCACCGGGTCGTCCAGGAAGGCCCTCGTCAACATGCGTGCCAGCTGCGGAATGTCGGCCTCGCTCGCCCGACGCACTACGGCCGCCGGGGTGCTCACAGGCCGAACACCTCTGCCAGCAGTTCATAGCTGTGCCTGCGGGCTCCGTGGTCGTAGGTGATGGAGACGACGATCGCCTCGTCGGCGCCATAGAGCTCGGCCACCTCCTGCAGGCGCTGGCGGACCGTCGCGGGCGAGCCGAGTACCGCACGGCGCTCGGAGCGAGGCGCGCCCGATGCCTCGTCCTTGGCAAGGAACGCGAGCGCGCGCTCGGGCGGGGGAACCGCGATCAGCTGCCCGCGGCGCAGCAGCGTGAACGTCATCTGCCCGCTGGAGGCCAGACGCTCGGCCTCCTCGTCGCTGTCCGCGCAGATGACCCAGACGGCGACCGCAGTGCGGGGGTGTCGGCCTGCGTGTTCGTGTTCTGCGAAGCGCTCCCGGTATAAGGCCGCGATCTCGGCACCCTTCGGATTTATGAAGTCCGCGAACGCGTAGGGCAGGCCGAGCTCGGCCGCCCACAGCGCACTCTGCTGAGAGGAGCCCAGCAGCCAGGGCTCGGGCTGCTCGGGACGGCCGGGGAGGGTCTTTGCAAGGCGCGCGAAGGGATGGTCGGCGGGCATCTCGTCCCGTAGGTATCCGAGCAGCTCGGCGAGCTGTTGCGGAAAGTCATCGGGAGAGGCCTGGCGGCGGTCGCGCTGCAGAGCGAAGGTGGTCATCGGGTCGGTGCCGGCCGCCCGACCGAGGCCGAGATCGATCCTGCCGGGGAACAGGCCGGCCAGCACGCTGAAGGTCTCCGCGACCTTCAGCGGGCTGTAGTGGGGCAGCATCACCCCGCCGCTACCCACCCTGATCCGCTGCGTCGCGGCGGCAATCGGCCCGATCAGGGCCTCGGGGCTCGGGCCGGCCAGCATCGGTCCCCCGTGGTGCTCGGCCACCCAGTAGCGGTGAAAGCCCAGGCGGTCGGTGAGCTGGGCGAGATCGATCGTGTTACGCAACGCCTGTGCGCCGGTTGACCCCTCGGCTATCGGGGACTGGTCGAGCACGGACAGGCGCAGGGGCGAGTTCATTCATGGGAGTATCGCCAAAGGACGCTGTAGGGTTCCGAGAAACCTTCGGGGAGAGGATTCAGATGAAGTTGCCGGTGCTGTTCCGCGACCGCTCGCGCGCCTTTCAGATCATCTCTGGAGGCTTTGTCCCGGCCGCTATCGGGGCGGGTGCCGGGATCCTGATCGGCGTCTCGACGGGCGGCTACTGGGCGATCGCGATCATCGCCGGTGTGGGCGGCTTCCTGTCCGGCTTCGAGCACCAGGATGGATGGGGCGGAGCTGACCGGGGCCTCGTCGGAGGTGCCATCTACGGAACCTCGCTGTTGATCACCCACGCGATCGTCGGCACGACAGCCAAAGTCTCGCTCGGCAGCTTCCCGCCGCTGCTGGCGGTCGTGACCGCGATCATCGGCATGCTGCTCGCGGCGGCCGGCGGGCGGCTCGTGAGAGTTCAGCGCGAAAAGCAGGCCGAGCCTGCCCAGCCCGACCCCGAGCTCGAGGAGGCCCTCTGATGTCCGGCCCCGATGAGCAGCCCGACTATCACCTGCTGCTGGAGGCAGACGAGGTGAGCGCCGTCTCAAGCGCGCTGCGCCTGTTGATCTCCGACGAGGCCCATGAGCCGGTTATCCGCGGGCTCGCCCGCGAGGTGATCGCGGGACTGGAGGGCGCTACGGACGAGCGCGGCCGCCTGACCCTGACGCTGACCCCTGGGCAGATGAAGATCACCCACAGCGCCACCCGCCTGCTGCTGAACGATCTGCAGCGCGAGCAGGCCGACGAGCGTGCGTCGCTATGGGCGATCCTCGAGAAGCTCCCCGACGAGCACGTCATGAGGGCGATCCAGATCTAGACGGAGCCGCGGCGTTCGCCGCCGGCGCGCCGAGGTTCAGGAGCGCAGTCCGAAGAAGCCCGTTATCAGGGCCAGGACGATGAAGATCAGACACGCCCCGAGAGGGATCAGGTAATAGCGGTAGCCGCCGGGATCCTTTGGCTCCATTGGGCTCACGAACCGGGCCGACGCTACCATCCGCTGCCGTGAACGAGCGCGTCGAGCGAACCCTCGGACGTTTCATCCTCGAACTGCCCGAGGCGGCAAGGCGACGGATCGCCGGACCGGCGATCGTGCGCGACGGCCAACAGCTCGAACTGAACACACAGGTGCTGCTCAAGCTCGCCGAGCGCGAACCCCGCCCGCCGCTGAGAGGTCTGACCCCGGCACAGGCTCGCGCCGACCTGCGCCGTTCGGTGACTCAGGTCGAAGGCCCCGAGATCGCACTCGAGGCGGTTCGCGAGATCACGCTGAACGGAGCGGACGGACCGCTCAGAGGACGCCTCTACATCCCGCCGGGGGATCCTGGCGCGAGCGACGGCGCACCGCTGGTCGTTTACTTCCACGGGGGTGGCTGGGTGGTCGGCGACATCGACACCCATGACCAGCCCTGTCGCCTGCTCGCCTCCCACTCCGGCGCACGTGTGCTGAGCGTCGACTACCGGCTCGCTCCCGAGCATCCCTTCCCTGCTCCCGTCGAAGACGCCCTGGCGTCCTTCCGCGACGCCCTGCAGCGCTCCGATGAGTTGGGCATCGACCCGGCCCGCACGGCGGTCGCGGGCGACAGCGCGGGAGCCCATCTGGCGGCCGTCACGTCGCTGCTCGCCGCCGGCGATGGCGGCCCGGCGCCGGCCTTCCAGCTACTGATCTATCCGGTCACCGACTGCCTTGAGATCTCGGCCTCACGGCTGAGATTCGCCGAGGGCTTCCTGCTCACGAAAGAGAACATGGACTGGTATGAGGAGCAGTTCCTGGGGGTCGGGCAGGACAGACGTGACCCGCGCGTCTCGCCACTGCACGCCACCAGCCTCGAGGGCGTGGCTCCGGCGATGGTGATCACCGCCGGCTTTGACCCGCTGCGCGACGAGGGCGAGGCCTATGCGCATCGGCTGCGCGCGGCGGGCGTGCCCTGCACCCTGCGGCGCCACCCCGGCAGCGTGCACGGGTTCATCCACATCCTGATCGCCGGGGCCGCAGCGCGCGAGGCCCTGGCCGAGATGGGCGGCGCGCTGCGGGCTGCGCTTTCCGGCCCGCGCAGCTAGCGCGCAGGCATCGGCCTCGGCGCACCGCGGGAGCTCGCCCCATCCTCGACGGTCAGTGGCTTGGCGATGTTCTCGAGGCTTTCCCCCTCGGCTTTCACGCCGAAGAAGAGCTCTGCGACGCCGCCGAGGATCATCATCACGGCGCCCAGGCTGAGCGCGATGAAGACCTGCTCGTAGCTCCCGGTGTTGATCAGACGGCTGAACACCTGCGGCCCGATCACCCCGCCGATGCCGGTGCCCACGGCGTAGAAGACAGCGATGCACAGCGCGCGAGTCTCCATCGGGAAGATCTCCGAGACCGTCAGGTAGGCGGCGCTCGCGCCGGCCGAGGCGAAGAAGAAGACCACGCAACAGCAGGCCGTGAAGGTGACGTCGTTCAGATCGTGGGCCTTGAACAGAAGGCCCGTCCCGATCAGCAGGACTCCCGAGATCAGGTACGTGCCGGCGATCATCGGCTTGCGCCCGACCGTGTCGAACAGCGGGCTCAACAGCAGGGCGCCTGCGAAGTTGCCGACCGCGAACACCGCCAGGTAATAGGGGGTGTTGCCCGAGGGGGTGTGGAAGTAGAGGCTCAGCAGATTGCCGAAACCGAACAGGATCGAGTTGTAGAGGAAGGCCTGGCCGATGAACAGGGACAGCCCGAGGATCGTGCGGCGCGGGTACATGCTCACGACCGAGCGCACGATCAGCGGCAGCGGGATGGTCTTTCGCTGGCGTACCGTCAGCGGGTCCCCCTCGGGCTCGCTCAGCGACTCTCCGCTCTGCTCGGCGACATCGTCTTCGATGTCCTTGACGATCTTCTCGGCCTCCTTCTCGCGGCCGTGGATGAACAGCCAGCGGGGGCTCTCGGGGACGTTTTTGCGTACCAGCAGCACCGCGAGGCCGATCACCGCGCCGAGCACGAACGACAGGCGCCAGCCGATGTTGATCGGGAAGTTCGCGGTATTCAGGAAGACCACCGCGAGCAGGGAGCCGAAGATCCCGCCGAGCCAGTAGCTGCCGTTGATCGACACATCGACACGGCCGCGATGCTTCGCGGGAATCAACTCGTCGATCGCCGAGTTGATCGCGCTGTACTCGCCTCCGATCCCCATCCCGGTCAAGAAGCGCACGGCGAAGAACCACGCCGGCGTGAAGGTGAAGGCGGTCAGCACCGTGCCGAGCAGGTAAATCGAGAGCGTGGCCATGAACAGTTTCTTGCGCCCCAGGCGGTCGGTCAGCTGTCCGAAGATGATCGCTCCCACGCAGGCCCCAAGGACATAGAGCGACGCGGCCCAACCCGAGATGTCGGCCGCCGTGAGGCCGGTGCCCGCGCCCGGTTCGGCGAGGCGCCCGGAGATCGAGCCGACCACGTTGACCTCGAGGCCGTCGAGGATCCAGGCGGTGCCCAGCCCGATGACGATCATCCAGTGAAAACGAGACCAGGGAAGGCGATCCAGGCGCGCCGGGATCTTTGTCTTGATGGTGCCGGTCTCGACTCCCTCGCTCATGCGAACGTCTCCCTCGCCGCGGTTTCGCCGGCCTCCAAGTGACAGCGGGCCAACCCTTTCGGCTCGTTTGTCTACCCTGCCCGCGGCCGATTCAATCGGGGCGCACGCACGTCGCGACCGGGGTCGCCCGCGGACGGGTATGGTCCGCCGCCGAGTGCGCGTCTATCACCGCCCAAAGGCCGGTCGTCCGCTGCGCATCATGTGGATGCTCGAGGAGGTCGACGAGCCCTATGAGCTGACGGTCCTCGACCGCGACGAGTGCAAGAGCGAGCGGCACCTTGCGCGCCACCCGCTCGGCAGGGTCCCGGTGCTCGAGGACGATGACGGGCTGATGCTGTTCGAGTCCGCCGCCATGTGCATGGCCCTGGGCGACCGCCATCCCGAGTCGGGGATGATGCCGCCCCTGGGGAGCCATGAGCGGGGACTGGTCTACCAGTGGTCGACGTTCGCCCCGGCGGAGATCGAGCCGCCGCTGTTCGAAGCCTGGACACAGGCGGACAAGGACCCCGAGCGCGCGGCCTCGGCACGCAGGCGCTTCGACCTCGCCGCAGGCGGACTTGTCGAGGCACTCGACGGCAAAGAGCACCTCGTCGGCGAGACCTTCACCGTCGCCGACATCATGGTCGGGACAGCACTGCTGTTCACCACTCGCGCCGGCTTCGCCGACGAGCTCCCGCAGCCGCTGAAGGATTACACGGGAAGGCTCGCCAAACGGGCCGCCTTCCAGCGGGCTCTTCAGCGCGCCTTCGCCTGACCCACGGGATCGTGCCTATATTGGAGTGGTGCCCGCTCCGCCACCCCACCCGCGCCGACTCGGGGCCTCGGGCCCCGAGGTCTCGGCCATCGGGCTGGGATGCATGGGCATGTCGGGGATGTACGGACCATCTGAGCGGGACGAGTCGATCGCCACGATTCACGGCGCGCTCGATGCCGGTATCGCCCTGCTGGACACGGGTGACTTCTACGGCATGGGCCACAACGAGCTGCTGATCGCCGAGGCGATCCGCGACCGTCCACGCGAGGACTACCTGCTGAGTGTCAAGTTCGGCGCCCAGCGCGGCCCGGACGGAGCGTGGCTGGGATACGACGCGAGCCCCGCCGCGACAAAGACCGCGCTTGCCCACTCGCTGACCCGTCTCGGTGCGGACTACATAGACGTCTACCGTCCGGCGCGACTGGATCCCGACGTGCCGATCGAGGAGACCGTCGGCGCGATCGGCGAGCTCGTGGAGGCCGGCTACGTCCGCCAGATCGGACTGTCCGAGGTCGGCGTGGAGACCATCCGCCGGGCCGCCGCGACGCACGAGATCTGCGACCTGCAGATTGAGTACTCGCTGCTCTCGCGCGGTATCGAGCAGGAGATCCTGCCGGCATGCGTGGAGTTGGGGATTGCGATCACGGCCTACGGCGTGCTCAGCCGCGGCCTGATCAGCGGCCACTTCGGGGCCGAGCGCCAGCTCGCGCCGGGCGACTTCCGCGCCCACTCACCGCGCTTCGAAGGCGCCAACCGCGAGCAGAACCTGGCGCTCGTCGACTCGCTGCGCGCGCTCGCCGAGGCGCGCGGGGCGACGGTCGCCCAGGTGGCGATCGCCTGGGTCCTCGCTCGCAGCGAGAACATCATCGCATTGGTCGGCGCGCGCACCACCGAGCGGCTGCGGGAGTCCCTCGGCTCACTCGGGCTGGAGCTGAGCGACGACGATCTCGCCGAGCTCGAGCAGGCGATACCGGTCGGTGCCGCCGCCGGTGAGCGCTACCCGGCGCACGGCATGGCCTCGCTCGACAGCGAGCGCTGAGCAGCCGGGCTCACTCCGAGCGGACCGGGTTGCTCACCGCGCCGAGACCGTCGACCTCGACTTCGACGGTGTCGCCGTCGCGCAGGAAGCGGTTCTTGCTCGCGCCCACGCCGGCCGGGGTCCCCGTGGCGATGATGTCGCCCGGCAGCAGCGTCATCGTCCGCGAGAGCCAGGCAACGGTGCTAGGCACATCGAAGATCAGCTCGCGGGTATTGCCCTCCTGGACGAGCTCGCCGTTGATCCGGGTCCGCAGTCCGAGCGCCGACAGGTCGCCGGCCTCATCGAGGGTGACGAGCGCCGGCCCGCACGGTGCGAAGGTCTCGACGGCCTTTCCGCTCGTCCACAGCGGGTTCTGGAGCTGCAGGTCGCGGGCACTGACGTCGTTGAAGGGCATCGCGCCGGCGACGTAGTCGAGCGCCTCAGCCTCCGCTACGTGGCGCGCCGTGCGTCCGATCACGATCGCCAGCTCAGCCTCGTAGTCAACGTACTCCGGATGCGCAGACGGCAGGAGGATCTCCTGGCCACTCCCGATCAGGGAGTTGGCGAACTTTGCGAACCACATCGGGTTGGCCGGGATCTCCTGCCCTGTCTCAGACGCGTGATCGCGATAGTTCAGCCCCAGGCAGATGATCTTCTGCGGATCGGGCACCGGGGCCAGGAGTTTCAGTCCGGCCAGCGCCAGGCGCTGATCGGCTGCGCCCGCACGAACACCGAGCTCTCTCAGCCCGTCCGCGTCGAGCTCGCGAAGCAGTCCGCTGAGGGACTCTGTCGGCGCCCCGAGCGATGCAACCGGCACGACATCCTCCCCGAGCAGGATTCCGGCCTGGTGGCGCCCGTCGTCTTCGAAGCTGACAAAGCGCATGTCTAGGCCCCCGCGGGAATGTCGACGGGAGGCGCCTCGGGGGAGAACTCCCCGGCCATGGCGCGACTGTGGATATCGCTGAACGCCGCTCCGTCCGCCGCCGCCTGCGCGATCAGCTCCGGCCTGACGAACACTCCGATCGGGTTGGCATGGAAGGCCTCGCTCGTCTGCATCCAGTTGCGCGAGGCGGACCAGTCACCGAAGGCGTCGCACTGGAGCTCAACATGGTTGCCGTCAGGATCCTTGTAGTAGTAGGACAGCGTCATGCCGTGGTCGATGCAGAGATCCGGCTCGATGCCCTGCTCGCGGAGCCGCAGGTAGGAGGAGTTCAGCTCCTCGAAGTCGGCGTACTCGAAGGCGCTGTGGTGCAGACCTGTCCTCGAGTCCTTCTCGGGGTCATCGACAAACCCGGGGAAGGCGAGCAGCGCGAGCCGGTGATTCGCATCATCGTTCGAGAGCCAGGCGCCGACGTCGTCCTGGTGGATCACCTCGACACCGACCAGTGCGCGGTACCAGTCGATCATCTCCTGCAGACGGGTCGTCTTGAGATTGAAGTGGTGGAACTTGGGATGGATGACTGCGGCTGAATCAGGCATGGAATGCTCCCTCCTCGGTTTGTTCAGGGGCCGTCAGGCCCAATTGGTCTCGCAGATCTTCAAGCAGCGCTCCGAGCCCGCCCGGGTCTGCGGCGCTGCCGAACACGTAGAAGTCAGGTCGAACCAGCACCGCGTGGACGGCGTGCTCGCGCAGCCATGCGGTGAGCCGTCCGTCGGCGTCGCGCAGGCCGTCTGCCCCCGGGCCGAGCGAGGCGATCTTGACGTCCAGCGTCTCGAGGAGTGCCCTGTGCTCCGGTTCGATTGACTCGAGCGGATCGCCCCCGAGGGCGATCAGCGTGAAGCCGCCTCCGAGCAGGTCGTCGAGACGGTCCTCGCGGCCGCCTCGCGAGACAACGCCCTGAACCGCGAGCGATCCGCTGAGAGCGCCGGGCTCGCCCTGATCACCACGACGGAGCAGGCCGCCGCTGAGCCCCGGCAGCTCCAGCGGAGGGGGAGCATCGGCCTCCCGTACGGTCGCGTCTCGAATCGCCGCTGCGTCGGGATCGAGCTCGCAGAGAACCCGCCCGAGCCCCACGGCGATGTTGATCACCCACTCGTTGTGTGGCAGGCGCTCGGGGTCGACGGTGTCCATCAGCTCCTCCGGGGCCAGGCCGCGGAGAACCAGATCGAGCTTCCAGGAGATGTTCGCGGCGTCGCGCAGGCCCGAGCAGAGACCCTGCCCGAGGAAGGGCGGCGTCAGATGCGCGGCGTCACCCGCCAGCAGCACCCGGCCCTGGCGCATCCGCTCGACCAGCATCGAGCGAAACTCATATACGGCTGTCCGCGTCAACTGCCCGTCCCCCGGGCGGTACCACGGCTCGAGCAGCTCCCACACGCGGGCCGGGACTGTCAGGTCCGTGTCGCTCTCGCCGGGGAGCAGCATGAACTCCCAGCGCCGATGGCGTGGTCCGCTCTGGATATGTGTCGTGGGACGGGACGGGTCGCACCACTGGCAGGCAATCGGCAGATCGGCGAGCGCGCTCATGTCCTCGGGCTCGGCGTCCACCACCAGCCAGCGCTCCTGGAAGCCGAGATCACGCGGCGCGATCGCCGCCGCACCCCGGACGAACGAGTTGGCGCCGTCGGCGCCAATCAGCCAGCGGCAGCGCACGTTGCGCCTCTCGCCGCCCGATACCCCGGCCAGCCTCAGCAGGACTCCGTGCTCATCCTCGAGGATCTCCTCGGCGGCCCACCCGCGCTCCACGGTCACGCCCTCTTGTGATCGCGCCATGCGATCGAGCGCCCGCTCGAGTGCCGGCTGAAAGAACATGTAGTCCGGCTCCCACGCGGAGCTCGCCGGCGCCGTGGCGCTCATCGTCAACAGCGGCTCCCCGTCCGCGCCGAACCAGCGGTACTCCCTGACCGGAATCATCTCGCGGGCGAGCTCCTCCGCGAGGCCGAGCGCCTGCAGCAGTCGCATGATCTCGTGATCCAGGTGCACCGCGCGGGGCATCCTGTAGATCTCCCCGTGGCGCTCGAAGACCCCGACCCTGTGCCCGGCTCGGCCCAGGAGCGCAGCCAGAACCTGACCGACCGGGCCGTATCCGACGATCGCCACATCGAGCTCCTCCCGGCTCCCCTCACTCGCCATGCGGTCAGGCTAACGCATAACTGATGACATTGTCAATTTTGATAACAGCCTTCAGCTGTGCGAGGATTGCGAGATGAGCAGTCCGGCCCAGCAGGGTTCGCGCCAGGCCCGCAGGCGAGCCGCCACGCGGGCCCAGCTGCTCGACGGCGCACGTGTCCTGTTCGCGCGACAGGGCGTCGACTCGACCGCGATCGCCGAGATCACCGAGGCGGCCGACGTCGGCTTCGGGTCCTTCTACAACCACTTCGCCTCGAAGGAGGAGATCGTCGAGGTCGTACTCGACGAGTCGCTCGAGGCACAGGGCGCGATCGTCGATGGACTGACCGAGAACCTCGAGGATCCCGCCGAGGTGGTGGCGGTCGCCCATCGCTACTTCATCAACGCATCGCGGAGCGACCCCACATTGGGCTGGCTGCTGATCCGCCTCGACACCTCACATCGCGTCATGACCCGCGCGCTCGGCAGGCGCGCCCGGCGGGACCTGCGCCGAGGTATCACCTCGGGGCGATTCAATGTCGCCGATGCAGACGTCGCCTTCATCGACACGGCCGGAGCCCTGCTGCTCGTGATGCGCGCCGTGCTCGATGGGGACCTCGGCCCCGACGCCGACCGCCACCACGCCGAAGGACTGCTCAGGATCCTCGGTCTGTCCAGCGATGAGGCGGCCGAGGTGGCGGCTCGGCCA
Source organism: uncultured Solirubrobacteraceae bacterium (assembly GCA_963744035.1). GTDB lineage: Bacteria > Actinomycetota > Thermoleophilia > Solirubrobacterales > Solirubrobacteraceae > Palsa-744. Next base: position 800,194 of record CAVURZ010000005.1, read on the forward strand.
TTGCCTTGATCGCGATCGAGGACCCCCGGGCGCCTGACGTCCTGGCACTGCTTGACGCGCATCTCGCCTTCGCGCGCGAGACCACCCCGCCGGAGGCGGTCCACGCGCTCGAGGTGGCCGGCCTGGCCGAGCCCGGCGTGACGCTCTTCAGCTGCCGGCGCTCGGGAACGCTGCTCGGGATCGCAGCGCTGCGCGAGCTCGATCCGGGGCACGCTGAGATCAAGTCGATGCACACCGCTGCCAGCGCCCGCGGCCAGGGTGTCGCGCGAGCACTGCTGTCGCACCTGCTGACGGTCGCGCAGGCCCGCGGCTACCGGCGCGTCAGCCTGGAGACCGGATCCCAGGACGCCTTCGGTCCGGCACGCGCGCTCTACGCAAGCGCGGGGTTCACTCCCTGCGCCGCCTTCGGCGACTATCCGCCGAGCGAGCACAGCGCCTTTATGACGCGCGCGGTTCAGGGGATCGATTTGGTTGAATCCCCTGCTTCCGGGGGGACACAGGATTCGCGACCGAAGACAGGGGGCGGCGATGACCGAGCAGACGGACGATGAGCAGCCGTCGGAGTCCCCCGGCCGGCTGAGCAGGATCGGCTCCTCCGGCGCCCGACACCCAAAGCGCCGGATCGCGGTGTGGCTGATCGGACTCCTGGCGATCCTCGCGATCGCCGCCTCCGCCGGAGGCACATTCTCGGACAAGGTCGAACTCTCCGGCACACAGGCCCACACGGGACTGCAGCTGCTTCAGGAGCATGACAAGGCGGCGGCCGGATTCTCCGGGCAGGTCGTCTTCCACAGCCCGTCGGGAACCCTCGCGGCGACCAGCAGCCAGATCGAAGAGGTCATCCGCGAACTTCAGAAGCTGCCCCACGTGGAGTCGGCATCGAACCCCCTCGCGAGCGGATCGGGCCAGCTCTCGGCCGACGGCAAAATCGCCTATTCGAGCGTCCACTTCGACGAGCGCACCAAGCTGCTCGGCCACGACTACATCAAACAGCTGGAAGGAGCCACGGCGGCCGCGCGCAAGGCCGGTATCACGGTCGAGTACGGCGGTGGGCTGGACGAGCTGTTCCGCCCACCGCCGAACGACGCCCTCTCGGAGGTGATCGGGATCGCCGTGGCGCTGCTGGTCCTGCTGATCGGCTTCGGCAGCGTGCTCGGCGCGATCATTCCCCTGACGACTGCGCTGGTCGCCGTCGCGGCGGCGCTTGGGGTGCTGATCACGGCGGCGTCGCTGACGACCTTCGGCACAACGGCGCCGACGCTGGCCCTGATGATCGGCCTCGGGGTCGGCATCGACTACTGCCTGTTCCTCAGCACACGCCACCGGCAACTCGTGGCAGACGGCATGGACCCCGTGGAGGCCGCAGGATCCACCGTTGCGACCTCCGGGCACGCGGTCCTCGTCGCGGCCGGGACGGTCTCGCTGGCGCTGCTCGGGCTCTATGCGTCTGGCGTCACATTCATCGGGCAGCTCGGCCTGGCGGCGGTATTCGGCGTCGCGATCTCGGCTCTCGCGGCGCTGACCCTGCTGCCCGGCGCGCTCGGTCTGGCGGGCGGCAAGATCGATCGCTGGCATGTCCGCACCCCCGTTGCGGAGGCCGGTGAGGAGTCCGACGGCTGGCATCGATATGCGCACACGATCGCCAGGCGGCCGTGGGTGTTCCTGGTCTCATCACTGCTCGTTCTCGGGATCCTCACGATCCCGTTGTTCTCGATCAATCTCGGGCACATCGATGACGGCGCCGATCCGACGAGCTTCACCGACAAGCGCGCCTATGACCTGCTCGCGCAGGGCTTCGGCACCGGGGCGAACGGGCCGTTTACGATCGTCGTGGACACCCAGGGCGCGGGAACGCCGCAGGCCACCATCGCCAAGAACGTGGAAAGGGCTCTGGAGAACGAAAAGGGCGTTTCCAGGGCCGGGACACTGAAGCCCACCTCCGACGGCGCGTTGCTCGTCGGCACGGTAGTGCCGAGCACCTCACCGCAGGCCGAAGCGACCGACGCGCTGTTCAGGCGACTGAAGGACACGACACTGCCCGGGGCTCTCGCCAACACAGGCGCCAAGGGCTACGTCACGGGCAACCTCGCGACCCAGATCCAGTTCCGAGACACCCTCACCTCGAGATTGCCGATCGTGATCGGCGTAGTCGTCCTGCTCGCCTTCCTGCTGTTGCTATCGACCTTCCGCAGCCTGTTGATCGCAATCAAGGCAGCGATCCTCAACCTGCTCTCGATCGGAGCCGCCTACGGCGTGATCGTCGCGGTCTTTCAGTGGGGCTGGGGTGGGTCGCTGTTCGGCGTCAGCGAGAAGGTGCCGATCGAGTCCTACGTCCCCGTGCTGATGTTCGCGATCGTCTTCGGCCTGTCGATGGACTACGAGGTGTTCCTGCTCTCGCGCGTCAAGGAGGCCTGGGATGCCACAGGCGAGAACACCGGGTCGGTCGCCGAGGGCCTGTCGCGCACCGCGCGCGTGATCACCTGCGCGGCGCTGATCATGGCGAGCGTGTTCATCGCCTTCTCGCTGTCGAGCGCCGTGGTCGTGAAGATGCTCGCCGTCGGGCTGTCCGTCAGCGTCCTCGTGGACGCCACGATCGTGCGGCTGATCCTCGTGCCGGCGACCATGACCCTGTTCGGCTCGGCCAACTGGTGGATGCCGTCTTGGCTGGACCGGATTCTCCCGCGAATCGACGCCGAGGGCACCGCACCGGCCACACCGAAGCCGAGCCCCTGATCTCAGGCCCACCTCGAGGTGACGACCTTCTTGCGCGTGTAGAACGAGATCGCATCGGTGCCGTTGGCGTGGAGGTCGCCATCGATTGAGTCCTTCCAGCCGGAGAAGGGGAACCACGCCACCGGCGCTGCGACGCCGATGTTGACGCCGATCATCCCTGCCTCGACCCCGTAGCGGAACTCGCGCGCCGCGCCGCCCGAGGAGGTGAAGATGACCGAGGCGTTTCCATAGCGGCTGGAGTTGATCATCTCGATCGCCGCCTGGAGGTTCGGTGCCTCCAGCAGCGTGAGGATCGGGCCAAACAGCTCATCCCTGACAACCGGATCCTCCGGGGCCGGGTGCTCGAGGATCGTCGGCCCCAGATTTGCCCCGCCCGGCCCGGGATCCCCGCGGCCGTCCAGCGCGATGCTCACGCCGCGATCAGCAGCTTCCCCGATTGCCTCGGCGAGGTTCTGGCGGGTCTCGCTCGAGACGACCGGGCAGATGTCCGTGGACGGGTCCGATCCGGCGCCGCTGCGGAGTTCCCCGGCGGCCTCGATGATCATCTCCCGGCTGCGCCGGCGCTCCTCGTTCGAGCCGACCAGGATCGCCAGCGAGCCGGCCAGGCAGCGCTGTCCGGCCGCGCCGAAGGCCGACGAGCAGACTCCCGCGGAGGTCAGGGCAGGATCGGCGTCGGGCATCACGACCATCGCGTTCTTGGCGCCCCCGAGCGCCTGCACACGCTTGCCGTGCTCCACCCCGCGGGACATCACGTAGCGAGCGGTTGAGGCCTGCCCGACGAAAGAGACGGCATCGATGCCGGGGTGCTCGAGGATCGCGTTGACGACATCGCGGCCGCCGTGGACGAGGTTGACGACACCCGCTGGGAGCTCGTCGATGTCGCTCAGCAGCTCGAAGATCCGCTCAGAGGGCAGAGGATCGCGCTCGGAGGGCTTCAGGATGAACGAGTTGCCACAAACGACGGCGTAGGGCAGGAACCAGAGCGGGATCATGGCGGGAAAGTTGAAAGGTGTGATCGCGGCCACCACGCCGACCGGCTGCAGGACCGACTCGACATCGACTCCCGCGCCGACGCCCTCGAGGGTCTCCCCCTTGAGCATCTGCACCGCCCCGCAGGCCGCCTCACAGGACTCGATCCCGCGACCAACCTCGGCGCGGGCGTCGTCCAGGGTCTTGCCCATGTCCATCGTCACCAGCGCAGCGATCTCGTCCTGGTGGGCGAGCAGCGTCTCGCGAATCCTGAACACCGCCCGCATTCGCTGGATCGGGGAGGTCCGGCGCCAGGCAGTCTGTGCGGCCCGTGCTGCGCTCACGGCGCTGTCGAGCTCGGCGGCACTCGACAGCGGCACCCGGGCGAGCATCTCTCCGGTCGCCGGGTCGCGATCATCGAGCGTCTCGCCGGCCGCAGCCGGCACCCAGGCACCGCCGACGTAGTTGGCGAGTGTCCGTGCTGCGGTGCGCGGCTCGACGTTGAGCTGCTCGATCGTGTCGGTCATGGTCGCTCCTGCAGTCGAGGGGTCGCGGCGTCACCCGGTGGCGGACGGCGCGACTGTGTCTCTCAGATCTTGAAGGGTCGAGCCGCTGCGCGCGTGACCGATCGATCACGGCCCCCTTGCGGGGGCGCTCAGTCCGGCGTGGAGCTCTCGGCGACCCCGAAACCCGGGAGCGGGCCGTCCATGAAGAAGATCTCCATCGTGATATCCGGGTCGACGTGGGCCTGGCTGAGGAAGGCCACCACCTTGCGGCCCGTGAGCCGCATTATCGCCTCCGTGTAACGCTCCTCCATCAGGTCCTGAAAGCGCTCGCGCATCTCCACGACCCGAGCCGGTTCGCCGCTGTCCATGATCGTCTGCTCGAGCGCCGTGAAGCCGCTCCCGCGCATCACAACCACGATCAGGTCATCGAGCGCGTAGGTCTTGGCCTTCATCGGGCCGCGGCCGTAGTTGTCGTGCAGGAGCCCCACGATGCTCGTGGAGATCGCGGACAAAAGATGCCCGCCGGTGAGCGGAGCCTGCTCGCCGGGGACGCTGCTCACGATGCCCTCACGCGCAAACAGGGTTGCGTCGGCGCCCGGTTGACGGACTGCTGCTCACGGTGTGGCGCCATTCGGCTGGTCATGGGTGCGGCTACTGCGGATGGTGATCCGCGACTGCGTCGGGGGTGGAAGAGGCGAGCCGCCCGATTCAAACAGTCTGACAGATTCCGAGCATCGCGCCCGGGTCCCGTGCTAGCCTCGGCGCACAGCGTCCCGCACTGCCGGCCAGCGGTCAGCAGGAGGGTTGCGGAGTGCAGGCAGAGCGACAGCTCGGGCGCATCGCGCCCCGGTAAATCGGTCCGCGACGGTTCTCGCCAACGGACACGAGGTACTGGTGGGTCGCGGAGTCGAACAGATCATCAGCGAGGCGCCGCCCAGGGCGGACACGCTCAAAAACGTCGCAGATCCGATCGAGGTCCTCATCGTCGAGGATCACCTCGGAATCCGAAAGGGCCTGGAGCTGCTGCTGCTCTCCGAGGGATTGCGCATCGCGGGCGTCGCGTCCGGTCTGGAGGAGGCCCGCGCGCTGCTCAAGCGCCGCCGCCGGGACGTGGTATTGCTCGACCTGCACCTCGGCGCGGACAGCTCGATCGAGCTGGTCGAGGAAATGCGATCCCGCGAACCGGAGGCGGCGGTGGTGCTCTACACGGGCGTAACCGCGCCCGACTCCGGGCTCGAGGCTGCCGCCAACTCGGGCGCTCGAGGGTTCGTGCTGAAGTCCTCCCCCGTCCAGCGCCTGCTCGATGCCCTGCGCCTCGTCGCGAGCGGCGGCACCTACGTCGACCCTGGCCTCGCCGCGTTGCTCTCGCCACGGGAGCAGGTCACGAATCTGAGCACGCTCAGCCCCCGGGAGCGCCAGGTCCTCGACCTGCTCGCCGAAGGAATGACAGGACAGGCGATCGCCGAAAGCCTGTTCCTGTCCGCCGAAACGGTCCGCACACACGTGCGCAACGCGACCGTGAAGCTGGGCGCGAGGACGCGCGTCCATGCCGTCGCGCTCGTCGTGCAGTCCAGAGAAGCCGGTGGTGGCCGGCCCCCCGATTGGACGTAGGCGACAGCTGTTAGGCTGGGGCTACAGCGATTCCACATATTCGGCCATTGGCCGTGATTGGGACCGCGCACCGTAACGACAGAGACAGACCACGGCCCGGATTCCGGCTGCGGTCGTTTGCGCTCCGTCTCCGATTCTCCAGAGAGATCTGTGATGCGCGGGAAGGCACCGACACTGCGACGCGCTCGACCTGCGGGCCATCGGGATGACGCACGCCAACACTCGGGCCGCCCGGACAGACGCTTCGGTCGCTCGGGAGTCCCAACAAGCTTGGGCGCCGGCCATTCGCTGCACTGGTCTCCGCCCGGGGCAGCGCAGAGGCAAGACCCCTCCCCTCTCGCGCGCATCAAGCGGTGCGGGGGCCCCGCACACCCACCGGTGCCCCCGCACCGCCACTCGTGCGCCGCCTCCGCGCCGGCGCCACGACGGTGCCCCCCCACCTCTCGGGAGCCCGTGCGCTGATGCTCCCGCTCCAGACCCCGACCACACAGTTTGCGCCCCGGCCCGACACGGAGGTCGTTCGGATCGAGATCGTGCTGGCCTACCACCAGCGCGTGGTGCGCAGCGGATTGAGGATGTTGCTCGACCGTCCGGGCGACTTCGCGGTCGTGGCTGAGGCCGCCGATGCCCAGGACGCCCTCAGCCACCTGCAGGAGCACCCCGGCCGAGTCCTGGTGCTCGATCTCGACCATCCGAGCGGCTCTTCGGTCGAGGCGGTCTCGCTGATCGGAGAGCAGTCGCCGGAGACCCCGATCGTCGCGATGAGCGCCAGACAGGACGCCGCGTTCGTGCGCAAGGCGGTGGCGGAGGGGGCACTCGGCTATGTCCCCAACACCGCACCCGCTCAGGAGCTGATGCAGGCCGTCCGCCACGCCGCCTCAGGCCTGCCCTACCTTGCGCCGGAGCTCGGGGCGCTGGAGCGACGGGAGACCTCGCGGGTCGGCCCGAGTGAGCTCTCACAGCGTGAGCTCGAAGTCCTCGGCCTGCTCGCCATGGGCCACACCAATCCGGAGATTGCCGAGCGGTTGTTCCTTTCAGTGCGCACCGTCGAGACGCACCGCTCCCGTATCCGTCAGAAGCTCGACTGCCCGACACGCGCAGAGCTCGTGGCCTATGCCTTCGAGCACGGGGTGGGCAGCGCCGGGTCTGAGCACAGCGCAGCCCGGTAGCGTGGCTTGAGCCGGAACGGCGACCTTCTACTGAAGCTCGCCAAGGACGTGCTCGGCGAGATGGGAACTGAGGATCTCCTCGAGGAGCTGCTCGCCTGCGCCCGGGAGATGACCGGCGCCCGCTACGCGGCGCTCGGGGTGCTCGACGGGAACCAGGACGGCGCGCCAGGCCAACGGGGACTCGAACGCTTTCTCGTCTCGGGCGTCGACGAGCAGACGAGAACAGCCATCGGCGCGCTGCCGAAGGGCCGCGGCGTGCTCGGCCAGCTGATCGATGATCCCCGCCCTCTTCGCGTCCCGGACATCGGAGCGCACCCGTACTCCTACGGCTTTCCGGACGCCCACCCGCCGATGCACTCGTTTCTCGGCGTCCCGATAGTCGTGACGGGGAAACCATTCGCGAACATCTACCTGACCGAGAAGAGCGAGCAACGGCAGTTCACGGCCGCGGACGAGAGTGCGATCGTGGAGCTCGCCGAACTGGCCGGGCTGGCGATTGAGAGCACGCGTCGACGCGGTGACATGCGGACCCGGAGCGACGAGCTCGAGCGTGCCGTCACCGCTCTGGAGGTGACCACCCAGATCACGCAGGCCGTGGGCGGCCAGACGGACCTCGAGGCGATCCTCGAGCTCGTTGCAAAGCGCGGCCGCGCCGTCGTTGACGCGCGCCTGGTGCTCGTCGTCGAGGAGGACGCCTCAGAGCTGGTCGTCGTGGCGGGCGCGGGCGAAATGCCCGCCGGGATGCTCGGCCGGCGCCTTCCCCTCGATGGAACTGTGCCTCAGCACGCATTGCGGACGCGTCGCACGCTGCGCCTCACCGATCCCGAGAACCGAGCCCGCTTCGAAGGCGGCCTGGGCGCACAGGGAATCACCGCGGAGGACGGACTCGTGCTTCCGCTCCTCTTCCATGACCAGACCTACGGCGTCCTGGTGGCGATCGACCGACTGCACGACGGCCCTCAGTTCAGCAGCGACGATGTGCCGCTGCTCGAGGCCTTCGCAGCCAGTGCCGCAACTGCCCTTGCCACCGGAACGGCGCTCTCCTCGGACCTCCAGCGGCTGGCAGCGGTCGTCGAATCCTCGAGCGACGCAATCATCACGGTCGACAGGCAAGGGCGGATCACGACCTGGAATCCGGGCGCCGAAGCGCTCTATGGGCTCACCAGCGAGGAGATGCTCGGCCGACGCGGCATCGATGCGATGCCTGGGCTGTCCCAATTGGAGCTCGACAAAAACGTACTTGCGCGTGTGCTGGCGGGAGAGCTCATCGCGCCGCACGAAATCACCCGTGAGCACGCCGACGGCACCCAACTCGAGCTCTCTCTGAGTATTTCGGCGATCCGCGACGTCCGCGGGCGGGTAATGGGAGCGGCCTCCATCACTCGCGATGTGGGCGAGCACAACAGACTCCAGCGACTGCTCGCCCAGCGGGAGAGCGACGCCGCTCCCGGGCGACTCCCGCTCTCAGCCGCTACCTCGGCGGGCAGGGCACCTTGATCAGCTTTGTGACGGTCGTTTCCGTCAGGCCGCCGAGACCGGCGAAGGTCAGTTCGGCCTTGCCCGGGAAGCCACCACTCGGGCACTTCGTCGGAACGCGCCCGTAATAGGTGGTCTTGCCGTTCTTCTTGATCGCCGAGCCGACCTTCACGGAGATCGACGTGACCGACGCGTCCTGCGCGCCGGGCACCGTTTCGACCAGCGGCACTTGAGCGATCAGCTCATGGCTGTATAGGCCGGTCGCATTCACGTAGTGGGCCTTTGAAATCACTTCGAGGATCGTCGGTTCGTGACCGAAGGTGAAGAACTCAAGGCCGCCGCCCGGCGCGTAGAACGATTCCAGCGTCGCCGTCTCGGGCACGATTTTGCTGCCGAAGGCGACCTCGCCGTGCACGACGCCGACGGGTCCGGCGTGTGAGGCCTTCGGGCAGGCCTGGGGGCCGGGTCCGGTCGGTTCGAGCAGCGCGGGTGAGCACGTCGGAAAGCCCGCGGGGTGCAGGACGGTGCCTTTCGGCAGGTACACGTTCACGCCGACAAGTGGCGGCGGGAAGCCGCCGTATTCGGTGCCGGAGATCGTGACCTGACTTTCAATCGCGGCGCCGGCGCCGAGTTTGTTGCCCGTGCCGGGGAAACCCGGGATGGGGACGATCTTCGCTTTGATGGCCACGGTCGGCGCCGCGAGCGCGCTCCCGGGGGCGGCAAGTGCCGCAATCACTACGAATCCCAGCAGGCCAATCAATGTCCGGCGCATGGCGGCAAGTCCTCTCCCTCGGTAACCCGACGAGGGATGTTACGCAGGTTCAGAGCCGCCGGCGCAGGCGATCGCGCGTGCCAGCAGCGACTCCCGCTCGCGGTCGTTGCGGCACAGGTCGGCGGCACGAATGAACTGCTCACGCGCCTCGTCAAGCCGGCCAAGCCTGACGAGGAGATCGGCACGGACCCCGGGCAGCGGGTGATAGGAGACGAGCGCGGGGTCCTCGCTCAGCTCGTCCAGCAGCTCAATGCCCTCCTCCGCCCCGAACGCCATCGACACAGCGACGACACGATTGAGTTCGACCACCGGCGAGCCGGTCAGGGCCACCAGCGCGTCATAGAGGGCGACTATCCGAGGCCAGTCCGTCTGCTCGACGCTTCCGGCCCGGGCATGGCACGCAGCAATGGCGGCCTGGAGGGAGTACGGACCGAGTGCTCCGCTGAGCGATTCCGCGCGCGCGAGCGCGGCGAGACCCCTCTGCACCAGCAGATGGTCCCAGCGGGTTCGATCCTGCTCGCCAAGGAGCACGGGGGCGCCCTGCGGCCCGATCCGCGCCCTCAACCTCGAGGCCTGCAGCTCCATCAGCGCAAGCAGGCCGTGCACCTCGGCCTCGCGCGGCATCAGCCCCGCCAGAATCCGCCCGAGGCGCATGGCATGGCCGCACAGTTCGGGGCGCACCCAGTCCTCGCCCGCGGTGGCCGTGTATCCCTCGTTGAAGATGAGGTAGATGACCTCCAGCACGTCCGACAGGCGAGCAGCCAGCTCCTCGCCGCCTGGCAGCTCGAAGGGCACGCGCGCCTCTGCCAGTGTGCGCTTGGAACGGACGATCCGCTGCGCGACGGCGGCCTCCGAGAGCAGCAGCCCGCGGGCTATCTCCGCCGTCGAGAGGACGCCCAGAAGGCGCAGCGTTAGCGCAACACGCGCGTCTCTGGAGAGGACCGGGTGGCAGGTCAGGAAGATCAGCCGCAGAACGTCGTCCTGGACGTCCTCGACCTCCGCCACCAGCTCTGTTCGGTTCAGCTCCTGGAGGATCTCCAGATCGCGAGCGATCAGCTCCTGCTTGCGGGCCAGCGTCACCCGCCGGCGCACCAGGTCGATGCCCCGGCGCCTGGCGGTCGCCGTCAGCCAGGCGCCGGGGTTCTCCGGGATCCCGGCGCCTGGCCACTGCTCGAGTGCTTCGAGGAGTGCGTCCTGTGCCAGGTCCTCGGCTGTGGCGACGTCGCGCATGATGCGGGTCAGCCCGGCGATCAGCCGGGCCGACTCGATCCGCCAGACCGCGTCGATCGCACGATGTGTGCCCGACGCCTCCATCGCCTAGTTCTGGCTCGAGGCCTGCTCGCGCAGGCGCTCGTTGGCCTCTCGGAGCTCCGGGGTGAGCTGCTCGCCGAAGTCCTCGGCCTCGAAGATCTGGCGCAACTCGACCTCGACGCCGCCGCCGAAGGGCGCCCGCTTGAGCCACTCGATCGCCTCCTCGCGTGAGGCGCACTCCCAGATCCAATAGCCCGCGACCAGCTCCTTGGCCTCGGTGAATGGACCGTCGATCACCGTCCGCTGATCGCCGCTGAAACGGACCCTGGCACCCTTGGATGTCGGGTGCAGTCCCTCGCCGGCCAGCAGAACGCCGGCCGCCACGAGCTGCTCGTTGTACCGCGTCATCTCCTGCAGCAGATCGGTGCTGGGCATCACGCCCGCCTCGGACTCCGGGCTACCGGGGACCAGAACCATGAAGCGCATGTGTTTCTCCTTGTGTCGTAGGGGGCTTCTACCCCCACGTCGAACGGGGGCCGGCGAAATCGACAGGACTTCGAACATCTTCGCGAACTCGCATCGCGCCGGTGATGTAGGCCTCCTTCGTCGAGAGGGAGCGTCGCGTAAAGTGCCTTGCGCGATCATTCCTCGAGGACCGGAGATTGCCACGGCGAAGAGCTGGCTACCCAAACGCTCCCTGCCGGCGTTGTATCGAGCCATCCGTGCGACGGTGGTGATGGTCGGGCTGTTCTCCATCACCGACGCCTGGATCGGCAACGTCCAGATGGCCACCTTCGCCGCGTTCGGAAGCTTCGCGACCCTCGTGCTGAGCTCGTTCAGCGGAACCACCCGCGACAAGTTCACGGCCCATCTTTTGCTCGCGCTGGCCGGCAGCGTGTTGCTGAGCATCGGCACGGTGGTCAGCGGATCCGCGGCACTGGCAGCCGTCGTGACGGTGCCGGTCACCTTCGCGGTGTTCTTCGCGGGTGTCGCCGGGCCCAATGCCGCCTCGGGGGCGACCGGGGCGCTGCTCGCCTACGTGCTGCCTGCAGCGTCGCCGGGCACCGTCTCGATGATCCCCGACCGCCTCGCCGGCTGGTGGCTGGCATCGATCGCGGGCACCGCGGCCGTGCTCCTGTTCTCCCCCCGGATCATCGACAACGCGCTGGAGGAAGCCGTCGCCGCGAACGCCGAGGCCCTTGCCGATGCGATCGACGACGCACTGGCCGGCCGGCCTGACCCTGAGTTCTCCGGGGTGATCGAGGCCAAGCACCGGCTGCTCGAGAGCTTCAACGCCACCCCCTACCGTCCGGTTGGCCTGGCCCCTCCGGATGAGGCACTGGCGGAGGTCGTGGAGCTCGTCGGATGGTGCACCTCGCTGGTGCTCGACGCAGTGCGCGAGCAGAACGACGTGGCCCTCGCCGCCGCCTCGGTGGACCGCGAACTGCTCAGCGTGACCGCCGGCGCCCTTCGTGCCACGGCCTCGCTGTTCACCGGCGGCGACGATGAGCCGGACCTGCCACGGCTGGGAGCCTGTCGAGCCGCGAGCCTCGAGGCGATCACGTCCCTCGACCCGTCCCGTCCGGGCTTCGAGAAAACAGCACGCATCTCATTCCATGCGCAGGCGATCGCGGTCGCCGCTCTCGCGATCGGGGCCGATGCGCTGATCGCACGGCGCCGCGGCGGCTCGCCGGAGCCGCATCGAGCCCCGCTGGCACGAGCCGCCGGAGCGACCGTACGCTCGCGAAGACGTCTCGGGGGCATCGCAACCGCGGCGGCGCGAAACGCCAGTGTCCGCTCGGTGTGGCTCGTCAACAGCCTGCGCATCGCCCTGGCCCTCGGCGTGGCCGTTGCCGTGGCCGACCTGAGCAGCGTCCAGCACGGATTCTGGGTGGTACTCGGCGCGCTGTCGGTCCTGCGCACGAACGCCGCATCAACCAGAGCCACGGCCTTCGAGGCCCTGCGCGGCACCACTGTGGGCGTGGTCATCGGAGCACTGCTGCTGACCATCATCGGCACCAGTCACCGCGGCCCTCTGGACGGCGCTTCCGATCTCGGTCTTCGTGGCGGCCTATTCGCCGGGCACAGCCCCCTTCGCCGTGGGCCAGGCCGCCTTCACGGTGACGGTCGCGCTGCTGTTCAACCTGATCGTCCCCGTGGGTTGGACCGTCGGTCTTGTGCGGGTGGAGGACGTCGCGATCGGCTGCGCCGTGAGCGTCCTGTTCGGCGCCATGTTCTGGCCGCGCGGCCTGGCGGCGGTTGTCGGTGACGATCTCGCGGATGCCTTTCGTGCCGGCTCGTCATTCCTGGCCGAAGCCGTGCAGTGGACCGCCGGCCTGAGCGAGCAGGAGCCGCAGACAGCTGAGAGCGCTGTCTCGACCGGCGCGCGCCTGGATGACGCGCTGCGGGGATTCCTCAGCGAGCGTGGATCCAAGCGCCTGGAGAAAGAGCAGCTCTGGCGGCTGGTCGGCGGGACGCTGCGACTGCGCCTCACCGCACACGCGGTGGCCGAGCTGCCAAGGGATCCAATCGCCCTCGCGGCGGCCCGTGAAGCCCTCGAGCGTCGCACGAGGACCCTCACCGACTGGTACTCGGGCTTGGCCGTCCTGCTCGACCGGCCCTCCCATCAGCCGCCACAGATCCTCGACCCACCGCGGTTCGGCCCGGACACCGTCGTGACCGCCGGCTCTGGCTCCCATTACGGGGTCTGGCTGTGCGAGCACCTCGATCACCTGGCCGAGCATCTCGGCGAAATGACTCGAGCCGGCGATTCGACTGGCCGAGCTTCGACGGGCCCCCTGGTGGAGGTAACCGGATCGGGCTGAAAAGCCGCTAGCGTGAGTGTCGATGGCCTCAGTCGAGCAGAACATCCTCCCCATCGACCTGCCGCGCATGTCCGCCCCTTGGCGGGTCCCGGCGCCGACCGGGTCGGGTCTCAAGGTCACCGTCACGCACGTGACCGACCCGCTCTGCCCCTGGGCCTACTCCTTTGAGCCCGCCATGCGCGCCCTGGAGAGCCGCTACGGCGACCAGCTCGAGATGCGCACCGTCGTGATCGGCCTGGTCAGCGATCCTGAGCAGCTCGCCGCGCGCGGGTTTACGCCTGAGCGGGGCGCACTGGCAGGGCTGCACTTCCGTCGGTACGGGATGCCTTTCACGCCCTACGTTCGCGAGCGACTGATCGCGAGCGGGCCGGCCTGCCGGCTCGTGAAGGCGGTGGCGCTGCAGGGCGAGGAGTTCGTCGAGGCGACGATGCGCGCTCTGCGCCTGGCGCTGTTCAACACGCCGCTTTTGCTCGACGAGGACGAGGCACTGGAGCTGCTCTGCCGTTCGATCGACGGACTCGATGTGGACCGGGCGATCAGCGATCTCCACAGCCCCTCGATCGAGGAGGCCTACCGGGCCGACTGGGAGGAGGCACGCACGGCCTCGGAGATCGCGGTGAAGTTGAACCGGACGGCCAACTCCGACGGGCGTGACCGCTACACCGCCCCCACGCTGCTGCTCACCGGCCCCGGCGGGGCGACATCGATAGTGCCCGGCTTCCAGCCGTTCGAGGCCGCGGACGTGGCGATCATGAACCTCGAGCCGGGCCTTCGCCGGCTCCCAGTTCCGGAGCTCGAGGAGCTGCTCGAGCTCTACCCCGGTGGACTGACGAGCCAGGAGGTCGCCCGCGTGCTGGCCGAGACGACGACGCTGCCCGATCGCGATGCGGCCGAAACCGAGCTGACCCATCTGCTGGCCGCCGGCCGAGCCGTCCGGACACCGCTCGGCGACGACGCTCTCTGGACCCTGGCCTGAGGCCCGCCCTGCAGGGCTAGAGCGCCTGGGCGTCGTAGCGGGTCCGGCGGAAGCTCTCCCGCCCGAGCATCAGCTCAAACCAGCCGTTCAGGGCATCGAGCGACTCGAGCAGCTCGGGCGCCTTCTCGCGGGCGTTTGACACCTGGGGTGCCAGGTAGAGGTCGGCCAGAGAGATTGCCGATCCCGCCAGGAACGGCTCGGAGCCGATCAGGGCATCGAACCGCTGGAGCACCGCCCGCGCACCGGCCAGCTCCTCATCCGAGGGGACCCTGTCCCGCGGGATCAGACGGACCACTTCGCGAAATCCGTAATCGCCACAGCGGCTCATCCATTCGCGCATGGCCGTGCGCCGGCCGAGATCGGCCGGTTGCAGGGACGGTCCATCGAACGCCTCGTCGAGGTAGCTCGCGATCGCAAGGCTCTCGGTGATGAATCTGCCGTCGAGCTCGAGGACCGGCATGCGGGCGAACGGGTGCATCCGAGTGTGGTCCTCGCCGCCGCGGGCGAGGGGAACAAGCTCATAGTCAAGCTGCTTCTCGATGCAGGCCATGCATGCCGTTCGAGTCCATGTCGAAACCGGGTAGCCGTGGATTCGGAGGTTCATGGCCCGGCGCTCGTCGCCGGCAGGCCGCCGATTCGCTGATGGATGAACGAGACCACCATGGCGCCCTCGCCGACCGCCGTCGCGCATCGCTTGACCGACCCCGAGCGGGCGTCCCCCGCGGCATAGACGCCCGGGACGCTGGTTTCGAGCAGGTGCCCGGCGCCGACGTCCGGGCCGGTCAGGAGAAAACCATGCTCGTCGCGCTCGAGGACACCATCGAGCCACTCGGTGCAGGGCGACGCGCCAAGGAAGAGGAACAGGAAAGAGAACACCAGCCGCTCGCCGTCGTTGAGGGTGACGGCCTCGAGCTGACCGCCGGTCCCGTGCACCTCCGCGATTTCACTCCGGCCGCGGACCTCGACGCCGTATCGTTTGAGCTCGAGGATCAGGTAGTCCGACATCGTCTCGCGAAGATCCCCGCGACGATGCATCAGCGTCACGAGTGCTCCGCCGCGCGCCAGCCAGACCGCCGCCTGGGCGGCCGAGTTGCCTCCGCCGACGACGGCAACCCGAGTCCCGGCGCAGCGCTGTGCCTCGGGCGGCCCGGCCGCGTAGAACACGCTGATGCCCTCGTAGTCGTGGATGTCCTGCACCGGCAGGCGGCGGTATTCGGCGCCCGTCGCCAGCACCACCGCACGGGCGGAGACGGAGTGCGCTTCATCAAGCAGCACCAAGTGACGCTCGACCCCGGGCTGCAGTGCAACCGCGTGGTAGGGGGTCGCCGTGCGGGCGTGGAACTTGCGCGCCTGCGATACGGCACGGCTCGTGAGCTCCGAGCCGGAGATGCCCGCAGGAAAGCCGAGATAGTTCTCGATCCGTCGCGAGCTGCCCGCCTGCCCGCCGAGCGCCGTGCCCTCGATGACAAGCGTGTCCAGGCCCTCCGACGCCCCATAGACCGCCGCCCCCAGGCCGGCCGGGCCACCGCCGATCACGAGCAGGTCGACCTCCTCCTGCGGTGCCAGCTCAAGGCCGATGCCGAGAGCCCGTGAGAGTTCCCCGGCGCTGGGATTACGCAGCTCCTGGCCTCCCGGCAGCCGCAGCAGGGGAAGCTCGTCGGCGGCGAGCGGCGCCAGCAGCGCCTCGGCCGCGGGGTCCGCGGAATGTTCCGGGTCGCGCCAGGTGAAGGGCAGCCTGTTGCGCCGCGCGTATTCGGCCATCCGACGGGTGGACTCCGAGGAGCTCGGGCCGATCACCTCGAGCCCCGCGTCGACGAGCTGCAGCGCCTCGCGCCGGGCGATGAACGAGGAGAGCACGAGGTCCCCGAGGGGGCCGTCCTCGAACAGCAGCGCGCGCAGCTCGTCCCGCTCGACGGCGATGTAGCGCATCGCGACGGTCACCACGGCCGTCAAGAAAACGGTCTGGCCCGAGAGCAGGTTCACCTCGCCGATGAAGCCCGAGGCCCCATGGCGAACGACCTCGTTCCCCGCCGCGTCGAGCACAGCGGCCTCGCCCTCGATGATCGCGATGAACGGGTAGCGCTGATCGCCGACGCGAAACAGGAACTCGCCGACATCCGCTGTGCGCTCCTCGCCGTGGTTTCGGAGTGTCTCGATCTGGGCTGCCGACAGGATCGGACTGAGCGGGTTGGCCATGGAGCGAGCCTATTCCCCCATCGCGATCACCGAATCGCGCGCGTCGCTGAGAATCGCGGCGGAGAGCGACTCGTCGTCGACCGCCCGTGCGAGCAGGAGCGAACCCACCATCGTGCTGAGCGCGACCCGCGCCCGCCGTTCGCGATCGGCGCCTCCAAGCAGGCCTTCCAGTGATGCCAGGTAGCGGCGGACTTGCTCGGCGTAGGCGGCACGCAGGCGCCCATCACCCCTCCCCACGTCGGCGCCGAGTGCCACCACGGCGCAGCCGGTTCGAGGATTGTCGCGGTGCTGCTCGGACAGGTACCAGTCGGTGAACGCTGCGAGCGGGTCCTCTGCGCCCTCGGTGATCGAGGCGATCGCGAGCAGCCCCTCGTCGAACGCCCGGCCGAGCGCCTCGGCGACGAGCTCGTCCCTCGATGAGAAGTGCTTGTAAAAGCCGCCGTGGGTCAGACCCGCCGCCTTCATCACCTCGGCGACCGACGGCCCCTCGGCACCTTCCTCACGGATCCGCGCTGCCGCGATATCGACTATCCGCCGATGACTGTCGAGCTTGTCCGTTCGCGAATGACCCATGCGTGGATGATAGCCATCATCTGCTAAGGATGATGAACATCATCCAGAATCCACCGCCAAGAATTGGAGAAGACAATGAACGTAAACGGATCCACAGCCCTGGTAACCGGAGCGAACCGCGGCATCGGCCGGGCGATCGCCGAGGAGCTGCTGGCCCGCGGGGCCGAGAAGGTCTACGCGGCCGTGCGGGACATCGACTCCGTCACCGACGCAAGGTTGACGGCGGTGCAGCTCGACGTGACCAACGCGGATCAGGTGGCGGCGCTCGCCGCCCGCCTCGATGACGTGCAGATCGTCGTGAACAACGCCGGCATCGGCCACGGCGGGACGCCATTGAGCTCGTCTCTGAAGAATGCCCGCGAGGAGCTCGAGGTCAACTATCTGGGATTGATCTCCACCACGCAGGCCTTCGCCCCGGTTCTCGCCGCGAATGGCGGTGGCGCATTCGTCAACGTGCTCTCGGTCGTCTCATGGGTGGGGATGCCGAACCTGGCCACCTACTCCGCCTCCAAGTCCGCCGCGTGGGGATGGACGAACGCGGCCCGCGTCGAGCTGGCACGACAGGACACTCAGGTCGTCGGCGTCCACGTCGGCTTCGTCGACACCGACCTGACGGCAGGCATGGACGTCGAGAAGATCTCACCGCAGGCGGTTGCGGTGTCCGCCCTGGACGCGCTCGAGCAGGGCGCCTCCGAGGCCGTGGTCGATGAGTTCAGCCGCAACATCAAGAGCGCCCTCCACGACGACCTGCACCTGATCTACCCGACGGTCGCAGAGCAGTTCAACGCGGCGGCAACCGCATAGCGCGGTGAGCTACTGCTCGTCGGCGAGCTGCTCGATCCGATCGACGCGGTCGGGATAGAAGGCGACCCGGCCCTTGATGGCGGCGACAGGCTCGTAGGGCTCGCGGTACTCCCACACCGTGCTCTGCGAGCCCTCGCGGTCCTTGAAGCCGTAGTAGTTGGCGTCGCCCTTGTAGGGACAGTAGGTCGCGTCGTCGGTCTCGATGAGTAGGGACATGTCCACATCCTCGATCGGGATGTACTCGACCGGCGGGTAGCTCGCCTCCTGCAGGGTGAGGGCGTTGCGGGTATCGGCGACCGGCTTGCCGTCGGCCCACACGCGAATGTGCGATGGGTTCGCGGTGAGCGTGATCGGATGGTCGGGCCCTGGGGTCAGGACCGGCCTGGCCTGCTGCTGCTCGGACATCTGCTGCTCCTCTCGGCGCTGGAAGAACCTCTGACGATAGAAGCGCGTGCTTGTCGATCCACCGTTTGTTTCGAGCTAGGGCGAGACCGGCTCGAAGGAGCGGTCCGGAGCAACGGCAACAGGCCGGCCGAGGAACCCGTCCCGCGCGACGACCTCGAGGACCCACGGCTCGCGAGTCGTGCCGAGCACCCTGCGGCCGTCGGCCAGGAGGGCAAGAAGAATCCCGTAGGACGGCGACCCGTCACGCTCGTAGATGACCGTCGCGGTCTCCGCCGTGGCCTCGTATCGGGCACCGGCGGGCGCAACCTGACGAGCCGGAGCGTTCGCCACCGCTGGGGCGAACGCGGCAAACGGGCGCGCGGGCGGACTGTTGCCGTAGAGGCCGAGGGCATGCTTGGTCGCGTACCAGCCGAGCGCGCTTGCCAGGCCGACCGAGCCCGGCTCGGCCTCACGCAGCCGGCGAGCCAGTGCAACCACGCCGTGGGTGGCGTAGTTGTTTCCCGGGCCGCCGAAGAAGGTCAGCCCGCCGGTGCAGCTGAGTGCTCGCTCGAGGGCCAGGCCGAGCTCCGAGGCGGCGAGTTGCACCGCCGCAGGGAAGCAGGAGTACAGGTCGATGAAGGCCAGGTCATCCGGCGTCATACGGGTGTGCTCGAACAGCGCCCGCCCACAGGCGGCGATCGCCGGCGAGCGATCGAGCCGGTCGCGCTCGGAGAGGTTCCACACGTCAGTGGCCGTCGCCGATGCGTGCAGGAACACCCAGCGCTCGCGAGGCACACCGAGGGCGCGCGCGTGGCCCACCGAGCAGATGATCACCGAGGCGGCCTGGTCGACCTGGATGTTCGCGTTGTGGAGCTTGCGATACGGGTGGGTCACGAGCCGATTGGCGGGGCCGGCCTGCGAGAGCTCGGCGGCGGTGTAGGCCGTCGGCGCCCACGCGCAGGGCTGCTGCGTCGCCACCTCGCTGAAACGGGCCCACAGCTCAGAGATCCTCTGCAGATGCTCGGCGACGCCTTCGCCGCGGGCGTGGCCGATCGCGTTCTCGATCAGCGGATAGGCCATGATCGGCGCGATCACCCCCACCTCTCGCTCGGCCGCTGTCCCCGGATCCGCCTCGCCCTCCAGTACCTCGGCGGTTCCGCGCGCCGGGTCCGCCGGAGCCCAATCCGGCGGAGGGCCGCCCGCGCGGGCGAGCGTGTACAGGGCCTCCGCACCACACACCACGCCAGAATCCATCTCGCCGGCGGCGATCCATCCCGCGAGAGCCCCGAGCAGCAGCTGGGGGCCGTTTCCGCCCTGCATGCTCGAGCGGACCGTCCGCGCCTCGCTGCCCAGCAGCTTGCCGACGCGGGCACCGGGGTCGCCGTCGGGCCAGCCTGCCGACGGTGCGACGGCGATCACGTCGAGGCGCTCGAGTAGCGCCTCGCTCTGCGCGTCGGCGGCGGCGCGGCGGGTCGCCTCGGCCATCATCACGCCCGGATCCGCAGCGGCTCCCGTGCCGGGCCGGTGCGCCAGCTCGCCGAGACCGACTAGGACTGGAGCGCGGTCGGAGATCATTCGCGACGAGCGACCCTAACAGCAGCCGGCCGGAGCCTCACCGGTCCTCCGCCCCCCAGGTGGACAGTCCATAGACACTCCGGGTCCCGCGGGCAAGCCCTTTAGACACACGGGTGCCATGCCGAATAGAGATCATGCGCTTCGACGCACCAGGCCGCTCCGCGGCCGCGAGAAGCTTCGCGCCGTTTCTCGGCGCGGCCCTGCTGGCCTGGCTCGCGGTGCCCGTGGGCACCGAAGTCGATGCCACCCAGTACGCGCTGGCGAGCGCCTTCCTGGTGTTGGCTGTCGGCCTGCGTCTGGCCCGCCCGAAATGGCTGACGAGCCGCGCCGGGTCAATCGTCCCGTCGCTGATCTTCCTCGGCGCTCTGGGCCTGCTTCGCAACGCCGCGGGAGGCATCAGCTCCGGCGTGGGGGTCGTCGCGCTGGTCCCGGTCTTCTTCATCGCGCTCCATGGCGAGGGACGCCGTGAGCTCTACGTCGTCCTTGCAGCCCTGGCGGCGTTCTATCTCGCGCCGCTGATCATCGTCGGCCCACCCGCCTACCCGCCCACCCAGTATCGAGCCGCGCTGCTGTCGGTCTCGGTCGCCTGGATCCTCGGCGCGGCGACGCAGGACCTGGTCGCCAACATCCGCGAGCAGGCGAGCGCCGCCCGCCATCGCCAGCAGATGCTGGAGGAACTGCGCGAGGCGATCCGCTCGCTCTATCGCAGCCGCGACTCGCGGTCGGACATCTGCCGGGCGGCGAAGGACATCGGCGGCGCCACCTGCGCACTGGTCTATGAGCCCGTGCCCCGTTCCGGGACGCTGCGCTCGACCGCCATGATCGGAATGGAGGCGGCCCCCGTCGAGCTGAGCGCTGACCGCCGAAACGCGGTGGGCGACGTCTTTCACGGCCGGACCCCGGCGCTCGTGACGGAGAACGTCGAAGCGCAGGTCGGAAGTGTGGACCTGTGGAGGGCGGCAGGCAGCCCCGAGTCGGTGCTCTACGAGCCGCTGATGCGCGGCGAGGAGGCGATCGGCGTGCTGGTCGTGGGTTGGCCCGGGGCGGTCGGCGAGGGCGACCCCCGCCTTGACACGGTCAAGCTGCTTGCGAACGAGGCCGCAAACGTGATCCACCGCGCCGACATCCTTGGGCGCCTCTCGAACATGGCCCAGACCGATCCACTGACCGGCCTGCCGAACCGCCGCGCATGGGACGCGTCGGTCGAGCAGGCGCTGAGCGAAGGGCGGAACCTGACCGTCGCCATGCTCGACTTCGATCATTTCAAGGAGTACAACGACACGCACGGGCACCCCGCGGGCGATCGCCTGCTGAAGGAGACCGCCGCGATGTGGCTGCATATGGTGCGCACAGGAGACCTGTTGGCCCGCTTGGGCGGCGAGGAGTTCGGCCTGCTGCTGCTCGACTGCGACACCGAACATGCCACCGAGGTCATCGAGCGGCTGCGAGCGGCTGTCTGCGGCAATCAGACCTGCTCCGCGGGTTTTGCCCAGCGAGAGCCCGATGAGGAGATCGAGACCGTCATGGCGCGCGCCGACGCGGCACTCTACGAGGCCAAGAGCGCCGGCCGCGACCGGGCCTGCATCAGCGCGCCATCGCGGTAAAGCACCACGCCTGAGGCGCTCCCTTCGTCCTCAGGAGGCGGCGGGCGGGCGGTAGCCGGGGACCTGACCGGCCGAGGGGCACGAGCCGCTTCGCTGTCAGCTGCTCGCGTAGGAGACCGATCATGGTGCCCTGAAGCTCGCGCGTCGCCTCGTCGGCGTGCGCGGGGTGCGCCAGGTTGCGTTCCTCGTAGGGGTCCAGCGTGAGGTCGTAGAGCTCGTATTCATCGGGCTCAGGCTCGCCGACGACAACCGTCTTGCGACCCCGAAGGCGCTCGTCGCGCTCACCCGGCACGGTCCAGAACTGCTGATTGTCGTGGTATCGCGAGAGCTTTACAAGGTGCTTCTCTCCATTCACCTCGACCTCCGAGACGACGGTCTCGATGTGATTCGGCTGCTCGACCGTGGAGAACGTCCTCGTCGCGCGGGCAATGCGTTGAAAGGGGCTGGCGCCGTGGGCCGTGCCCTCGCTGATCTCGTCATCGGTCATGAACAGAACCGGCTCCGAGGGCGTATCGGCGCTGCTCGCCCGCACCGCCTCGGACAGGTCGCGGCCCACCAGCGGCCGAGCGTCCATGTGGTCGACCTGGAGCTTCGCGAGAGCATCCTCCTGCTCGATCCCGGCGAGACCGAGCAGTGTCGGAATCAGGTCGGCGTGGTTGGTGGGAATGTCAAGCTCCCTTGCACCCCCAGGAAGCAGCGGGCTGGAAACCACGAACGGCACGTTCAGCGCCTCCTCGTATGCGTTGTGCCACTTCTCGTGCATTCCGCCGTGGGCGCCCTGCATGTCCCCGTGATCGGATGAGAACACAACGATCGTGTCCTCGTAGGCGCTGCTCGCCTCGAGCGCGTCGAGGACCCTGGTGATCTGTTGCCCGACGGTTGCCTGCAGTTGGTAGTAGAACTTCAGATGCGTCTCGTTCCACGGCTGGGGAGCCCCCAGGCGCGACCACAGATCGACCATGTTCTGCTGGCAGCGGGGCTTGGTCGAGAGGTCCTCGTGGCGCGTCGGGGACTGCTCGACGTGCGGCACGGTCGAGGGGTGGTAGCGCAGCCCCTGGGTGAGCGCAACGATGCCGAAGAACGAATCATCGTGGGGGTTCAGGAACGAGCAGACGGCGAGCCACGGATCGTCGCTGTCGTCCTCGTCGAGACGCTTCAGCAGGTCGATCGTCTCGTCCGCCGTGAAGGGATCCTTGATCGTGCCCATGTTGTGTTTCCCGAGGCCGTGGGGCTCAGGGCCGACCCACTCCGAGAAGCCGTAGTCGTCGAGTAGATCCGCCTTCAGATACTCCGCGATGTTCTCCTCGATCGGCTCGCCGTCATCGTCGATCGAGAGCAGATAGCCGTCCCCGTCCGGGGCGTCGAGATGGGCATGCGAGGCGTGCCACTTGCCCTTGAAGAAGGTGCGGTAGCCAGCGGCGCGGAACCAGTCACCCAGCGTCGGGACGGTATCGGGAGCAAGCCAGAACATGTCCTCGCTCTCAGCACTCTTGGCAAGGCCGTCCGTCTGTGTCACCCCGTGCAGCGAGGGGTAATGCCCGGTCAGCAGCGATGCGCGACTGGGCGCGCATGCGGCCGCCATCGGATAGTGGTGAGTGAAGGCAACACCGTTCTGGCGCAGGCGCTCCTGCCCCTCGCAGTTCTCGCGGCGGAACGCCGCGAGCTCCTCGGACTCATACGGCGGCGGCTCACGAAGCTGGTCCGTGAGAATGATCAGCACATTCGGGCGGGGAGACATTTAGCGCGATCCTACTAGCGAGACGCCATCGGCGGACACTCCTAAACAGCCGCGGCGCAAGGTTCAACCCCGCTCGCCCCCGGACCCTAGGTCTCGCGGGCCAGGATCCTGTCGAGCTCGACGGCACCCATCTCGTTGGAGTCCAGGTAGAGAACGAAGACGCTCGCCGGCCCGCCGAACCACGTGCCCGACTCCCGGTCACCAACGAACTCGGCGGCACGCTGATTGCCGTCCGGCCCGATCACCCAGATCGCCTCGCCCTTGTGAAACGGTCCGTCGCCGAGATGACGCATGACGAGAGCCTAGTCCAATCAAATGCGCCGCCGTATGAGACCCGTCATGCTTGGCCGAATGAGCCGACGGGAGACAAAGGCGTGGCTGATGGACATGGACGGGGTGCTGGTTCGTGAGCAGCTTCCGATCCCGGGCGCGGCGGAGTGGCTCTCGCTACTGAGCGAGCGGGGAACCCCGTTCCTGGTGCTCACGAACAACTCGATCTTCACCCGCCGCGACCTGGCGGCGCGACTGGCGGTCAGCGGTCTCGAGGTGCCCGAGGAGTCGATCTGGACCTCGGCGCTTGCGACGGCGCGGTTCCTCGCAGACCAGCGCCCGGGCGGCAGTGCGTTCGTAATCGGAGAGGCCGGATTGACCACCGCGCTGCACGACGCCGGATACACGCTCACCGAACGCTCGCCCGACTACGTGGTCCTGGGCGAGACCCGCACCTACTCCTTCGAACGGATCACCCACGCGATCCGGCTGATCGGCGACGGCGCTCGCTTCATCGCAACCAACCCCGATGCCACCGGGCCGAGCGCCGACGGCCCGCTGCCGGCCACGGGCTCGGTCGCAGCCCTGATCAGCAGAGCGACCGGCGCCGACCCCTATTTCGTCGGCAAGCCGAACCCGCTGATGATGCGCTCGGCACTGAACGCGATCGATGCCCACTCCGAGAGCACGACGATGATCGGGGACCGGATGGACACCGACGTCGTGTCCGGCCTGGAGGCCGGGATGGAGACGATCCTCGTGCTGAGCGGTGTCACGACACGCGAGGAGGCCGAGCGCTTCCCCTTCCGGGCGACACGGATCATCGACTCGATCGCCGACCTGCTCGGGGAGCTCGACTGACGCTACGCGAGAGCGGGGTCGTCGGTGGCTAGGCCCGCGACAGCTCGCTGTCCCACACCGCATCGCCAATGCGCTTCAGGTCTCGCGAGCCGTCCGCGCCAAGGAGCTCGCGAGCTTGGGCTTGAGCGTCATCCCACGCAGGCTTTGCCTCGAGCAGCTTTGACGAGCCGGTTGCCGTCAGTGTGAGGATGCGACCGTTGCCGCGCTCGGCCGGCTCGACCGTGATCCAGCCCTCGTCGACCATGATGCGGGCGTTTCGGCTCAGCGTCGATATCTCCATGCCGAGAAGCTCGGCCACCCGGCCGGCGGGCACCGAACCGGCGACCTCGAGAATGGAGAGCAGGTTCAGCTGAGCAACGCTCACCCCGAGCGGCCTCAGGGCCGCGTCGTAGAGGCGACTGATGCGGCGGCTGAGAAGGCGCACACGAACCGCAAGGCATTCTTCAGCCATCTGCGTTCCCCGTGGCCCCACGGGCTTCGATGCAACTTTGGGCACGATCACATTGTAGCTACAAGATTTTCTCCAAAGGCGCTATCTTGCATCTGCAAGATATTGAGAGGAGCTGTTCAATGCGCCGCCATCCGTCACTTGTTCTTCCTGCGCTGCTACTTGCGGCGTTCGCGATCAACCTCGACACGACGATCGTCAACGTCGCGCTCCCGACGCTCGCGCGGGAACTGCATGCCACGAACAGTCAGCTGCAATGGATCGTCGACGCCTACAACCTCGTGTTCGCCGCCTTCCTGCTCGCGGCGGGAAGCCTGTCGGACCGACTGGGTCGCAAGGGCATACTCCTTGCGGGGCTTGGGGTGTTCGGATGCGCGAGTGTCGCAGGCGGGTTCGCGGCCAGTTCGTCGCAGCTGATCGCCGCCCGCTGCGTCATGGGCCTCGGCGCGGCGATGGTGTTCCCGGCGACGCTGTCGCTGATCTCCAACATCTTCACCGGCCGGGCCGAGCGCGCACGGGCGATCGGGCTCTGGGGCGCAACTGCCGGCATTGCGATCGCGCTCGGTCCGATTGCGGGCGGATGGCTGCTCGAGCGCTTCTCCTGGGCCAGCATCTTCTTCGCAATGGCTCCGGTCGCGGCGGCGGCCGCGTGGCTCGTGGCGCGGCATGTCCCGACCTCCCGCGAAGCCCACGCCGAGCCACTGGACTCCGCGGGCTTCGGGCTCTCGACAGGCGCGATCTCGGTGCTGGTATTCACGATCATCGAGGCCCCCGACGCGGGCTGGGCCAGCCTCCGCAGCGTCACGGGCTTCCTCCTGGCTGCGTCGCTGCTGGCCGGGTTCGTCTGGTGGGAGCACCGTTCGAGTGCACCGATGCTCGACGTCTCGCTGTTCCGCAATCCGCGCTTCAGCGCCGCCTGCGGGGCGGTCACCGTGTCGTTCTTCACCCTGCTCGGGTTCATCTTCGTGATCACCGAGTACTTCCAGCTGATCAAGCACTACGAGCCCCTGTCCGCGGGAGTGCATCTACTTCCGGTCGCCGTCTCGGTCGGGGTCTCCTCGGTACTGGGGACAAAGCTCGCGGTGCGAGTGGGCACAAAGCTGGTTGTCGCGAGCGGCCTGTTGATGGTGACCGCGTTCTATCTGTGGGTGGCAACGGTGTCGACCGCCACCGGCTACGCGACGATCGCAGCCCAGATGGTTCTCTACGGGGTGGGCATGGGGCTCACGAGCGCCCCGGCCACGGAGGCGATCATGGGCGTCGTACCAGCGGCGAAGGCCGGGGTCGGCTCGGCGGTGAACGACGCCACGCGGCTGCTCGGCGGGACGCTCGGCGTGGCCGTGATCGGCAGCGTCTACGCGTCCGTGTATGCGACCCAGCTCAGATCGGCGCTGCCGGCCGCGCTTCCTGGGGGAGTCTCCTCCGCGGCACAGTCCTCGCCCGGGGCGGCGTTCTCGGCCGCCGGGAGCCTCGCCGGAGCCGGCCATCCTGTGCTCGCGAACACGGTCCACGACGCGGCAGCATCGGCGCTGGTCGACGGTCTCTCCGCGGGCTGCCTCGTCGCGGCTGGCGTCGCATTCGCGGGCGCGGTGGCGGCAGCGTTGCTGCTGCCCGCCCAGCCGAGCGCGGAGGCGGCCGACGTTGCCGGCGACAGCTCTCCGCGAACCATCTCAGCGGGCGCGCTGTCAACCGAATAGGGGTCGACATGGACACCGTCGAGACCCTCCGCTCGCGCAACGAGGACTTTGCCCTCCACGATCATGTTCCCGGGCTGGCGATGATGCCGAAGCTCAAATGCATCGTCGTCGGCTGCGCGGATCCCCGGGTGGACCCCGCGAACCTGTTCGCCCTCGAGTCCGGGGACGCCGTTGTGATCCGGAATGTCGGCGGGCGGATCACCCCCGCGACGCTGGCGACGATGGCCATGCTGCGGCTGGTCGCCGCGGCGGACCCGGGAGGGCCGCCCGGGGCGGGATGGCATCTGATCGTGCTGCACCACACCGACTGCGGCATCAACCGGCTCGTCGAGCACCCCGGACTGCTCGCCGATCACCTTGGGATCGAGACCTCCGAACTGGATCTCGGGCAGATCGCCGACCCGCGGGCATCGGTGGCGGCGGACACAGCGTCACTCAAAGCGAACCCTCTGCTGCCGGGCGAGCTGATCGTCTCTGGGCTCGTGTATCACGTCGAGACGGGACGAATCGAGCAGGTTGTGGGCCCCGAGCCCCTCAGAGGCGACACACGGTGACGGTTATTCCCTCAGAGCTCCCTCGGGGCGTCGAGCAGACCGTGGTCGCGCAGGCTCTCGGCGGTTTGCACGATCGTCTCGGTCACCGGTCTTGGCCGCCACCCGAGCTCGTCGCGTGCCCGGTCGTTGTGGATGATCAACTCCGGCGGCTCCTCGCCCGGTGCCTCCTCGGTAGGTGCCCGCTCGGCCAGCGGGCCGAGCTGCTCGCGAAGGATCCGGGCCACGGTGAGGAAGCTGATCGTGGGTCCGTCGGCCAGCGCGAGAAAGCGCTTCCCGGCGGCGTCGGGCGAGGCCATTGCGCGGATGTGCAGGTCCGCCACATCGCGCACATCGGCGACGCCGAAGCGCTGGCGGCGCACCACCTGCATGCTCCCGTCGAGCATCGCCTTGATCAGCGTCAGCGACGAGCCGAGCTGGTTCGTCAAGCTCGGGCCGAGGATGAACGTCGGGTTGACGACGACGAGCTCGGTGTCGCCGCCCTCACTCTCGATGAAGTCCCAGGCAGCACGCTCAGCGACGGTCTTGGAGCGTGGATAGGGCGGTAGGCCGGGCATGTCCGGGTCGGTCCAATCGGCCTCCGTGTACTCGGCGCCCGGCTTCGGCGTGTAGCCGATCGCGGCGAACGACGAGGTCAGCACCACCCGCCTCGCGCCGGCGTCTCGTGCTGCCCGTAGGACACGAAGGGTGCCTTCGCGGGCGGGGATGACGAGCTCATCTGGATCGTCCGGCTGACTGGCGGGGATCGGTGATGCGACGTGGTGTACCTCCTCGCAGCCGGCCATCGCAGCGGGCCAGCCAGCGTCGCTCATCAGCTCGGCGAGGATGACCTCAAGCGCACTGTCGTCGGCGCCGCCGCCGCGAACGGCCGCCCGCAGTTCCTGCTCGCGGGGTGCGGAGCGCACGGTCGCACGGACAGGGCGCCCGGCCTTCAACAGTGCCGCCACCAGTTGCGCACCGACGTACCCGGATGCGCCGGTGACCAGGACGGGGCTCATCGCAGCACCCCTCCAAGCCGGGGCCCCAGCTCGTGGACATGGCGACTCGCGGCGGCCTCGGCGGCGAGGCCCAGACCGCTGCGCCGGGATGCTCGTTGGATCGTGAGCGTGGTCATTGCCCCACCATGACATACCTCAAGCGCTTGAACTCAAGGGCCGCACATGCGCCGTGCCGCCTCGATGATCGCCGCGCGATGCTGTGCCAGGCGCCCCGGCGAGTCCGGATCGCTGCCGTCCGCCCGAAGCAGGTCGCGGGGGCTCATCAGCCAGGCATAGGCGAGTCCGTTTATGAGGACGATCAGATCGGTGGGTGCAAGCGCGCCCGGTGTCCGGCTGCCGGTGAGGGCTGCAACCTTGCTCGAGTACATCGCCCCCGCATCGGGACCAGACGCGGGGCGCTCGAGCTGGCGCCATGTGTTCATTCGAAGGCCCTGGGGTCGCGCGAGGTGGTAGTCGAAGAGCCTTCCGGCATAGCCCGGGAGGTCGTCCTCGGTGAGCGGGACGTCCTCGATCATCCTCGTTAGAACGTGGTGCAGGGCCGCATCGAACAGCCGCTCCTTGTTGTCGAAGTAGACGTAGATCGAGCGCTTGTTGGCCGCGGCGGCCTCGGCTATGCGGTCGACCCTCGCCCCCGCCAGGCCGTACGCGGAGAACTCCTCGATCGCGGCGTCGAGGATCCGGCTGCGGGTGGCTTCGGAGTCGCGAGGCATCGGGTCAGCTGAAGGTAACCATCTGGTTCGGCGGCATGCTACCGTACCGAACGAACTGGTTACTTACCTCTAGGGAGACGGCACGATGCACAACCGCAAACTCGGAAAGCAGGGCCTCGAGACCTCTGCCCTCGGGCTCGGCACGATGGGCATGACGATGGCCTACGGGACCGCGCAGAACGACGACGAGGCCTCGATCGCGACGATCCGGCGTGCCTTTGAGCTCGGGGTCACCCTGTTCGACACCGCGGAGCTCTACGGCGGCGGGACGGGCTCGAACGAGAAGCTCGTCGGCGAGGCCGTCAAGGACTTCCGTGGGGAGATCTCGATCGCGACGAAGTTCGGCTTCGACATGGCCGACCCGACGTTCGCGGGGCGCGACAGTCGTCCCGAGCACATCCGAGAGGTCGCCGAGAACTCCCTCCGCTACCTGCAGAGCGACTACATCGACGTGCTCTATCAGCACCGCACCGACCCCGACGTCCCGATCGAGGAGGTCGCGGGCGCGGTCAAGGAGCTCATCGACGCGGGCAAGGTGCGCTATTTCGGGCTCAGCGAGGCGGGGCCGGAGACGATCCGCCGCGCGCATGCCGTGCAGCCCGTCTCGGTGGTGCAGACGGAGTACTCGATCTTCGAGCGCGAGGTCGAGCCCGTGATCCTCCCGACGCTGCGCGAGCTGGGCATCGGCTTCGTCGCCTACTCACCGCTCGGCCGAGGCTTCCTCACCAGCGAGATCAAGCCCGCGAGCGAGTACCCGGCCGACGACATGCGCAGCTGGGATGAGCGGTGGCAGGGCGATAACTACACCCGCAACAAGGCCGCCGTCGGCGAGTTGACGGAGCTCGCTCGAGGCAAAGGCATCACCGTCACGCAGTTCGCCCTGGCGTGGCTGCTCGCGCAGGGCGAGGACATTGTGCCGATCCCCGGGACCCGCAGCGAGACCCGCCTGGCCGAGAACGTCGCGGCGGCAGAGGTCGAGCTGAGCAGCGCCGATCTCGAGCGGGTGGAAGAGATCCTGCCCGAGGGCTCATACGGCAGCCGCTATCCCGCCGAGATGATGCCGAAGGCCTAGCTCGCCATCACCGTGGAAAGGCCGCCGCGTCGTGGGCGCTCATCCCAGCGCGCCCACGGCGATCGCCCGCTCCGAGGCCCCTTCGACCCGACTACCTTCCAGCACGACCTTGAGGGCGGCCGTTTTGGATGCGTCGGCGAAGGTGTCATACGCGCCCATGGTGTCCTCAAGCGCGAAGTGATGCGTCGCGAACACCGTTGGGTCGAGGCGGCCGTCTGCGACCAGTTTCATCAGCCGGGGGATGGTGTTGGTGTCCACGAGCCCCGTCGTGATCGTCACGTCGCGGGTCCACAGCGTCTCGAGGTGAAGGGTGGCCGGGTGCCCGTGCACGCCAATGTTGGCGACCCGGCCTCCGGGGCGGATCAACCCGCAGGCCAGCTCGAAGGTGTCAGACAGACCCACCGCCTCGAGCGCCACGTCGGCGCCGAGCCCGCCGGTGAGCTCCATGATCCGGGCGATCGCGTCCTCGCGACCGTTGTTGATGGTTGTGTCGGCGCCGAACTTCCTGGCGCTTTCGAGGCGGCTGTCGGCCAGATCGATCGCCACGATTCTCCCGGGCGTGTACAGCTGGGCCGTGAGCATCGCCGCGAGACCGATCGGGCCGGCACCGACGATGGCCACGACATCGCCCGGTGAGATCTTGGCGTTGAGCACACCTACCTCGTAGGCGGTAGGGAGGATGTCGGCGAGGAAAAGCACCTGCTCGTCGGCGAGCCCCTCGGGCACCTTGAAGACCGAGTTGTCCGCGAACGGGATGCGAGCATATTCGGCCTGTAGCCCGTCGATCAGGTGGCCGAAGATCCAGCCGCCGCCTCCGAGGCACTGCCCGTAGCGGGCCTCCTTGCAGTAGCGGCAGCGCCCGCAAGCGCTGATGCATGAGAGCAGCACCCGGTCACCGACCGCAACGGTGCTCACACCGGCGCCGATCTCCGCGACAGTGCCCACGGCCTCATGGCCCAACACCGTGCCCGGTGTCGTCTCGGGCACGTCTCCCTTGAGGATGTGCAGGTCCGACCCGCAGATCGTCGAGGTGTCGATCTGCACGACGATGTCCGTCGGATCGATGATCGTGGGGTCGGGTACATCGTCCCAGCCGCGCTGGCCCGGGCCGTGATAGACGAGCGCCTTCATGCTGATCTCCAATGTCCAGGGGTGAGTGGCTCATAACGCGTGGTGCACTCCGCCGGCCGTGGCCTCATGACGGCGCACCTGCCAGCTCGGGGCTTGGCTCATGCATGAGCATCAGCTCCTCGTCCCGCGGCGTCAGACGTGCATGGCGGAAGCCGAGGATCACGAAGCCGAGCATCACGAACGCGAGGATGAACGAGGCGATCGATCCGATCAGCATGATCGTGCCGATCTTCGAGAACCCGTAGGCCTCCAGCAGCAACCCGCGGAGCGTCGTTCCCTGGAACGAAGTCGTCTCGAGAGCTGCGAGCTTGGTGTTCGTCGGTTCGGCCCGGGCAGCCGTGCTGATCTTTGAATAGATCCCCCCGTATGGCATCTCGGAGAGGTGAATCGCAATGAAGTGGTCGGCGTAGGCCTCAGCCTGTTGACCGGTGAGCAGCTGCTGGCCTGAGTACTTCTCGAGGTAGGGGATCATCCCGGGGGTGATCTCGGTACCTGCCTTGGCCGTGGCGAAGGCGGCCTTGGGCGGAAAGAAGATCTGCTGCTGGGCGAGCTGGTTGTGGACGTTTTTGTGGGTGTAGCTGGAGCCCCACATGAGCAGTCCCCCTGCGATGAGGAGGACGACCACAACCACGAGGCCGACGGCGCTGGTGAGAAAGTCAAAGACGGTACGGCGCATGAGAACGACTCCTGACGACGGGGGAGAACGCGATGACAACTGAGGCCCTCGCGGTGCCGGCCGTACATTTGGAGCCGGTGATCAGGGTCCTCGCCGGGGTTCAGGGCGAGGACAGGAAGGACTCTATGTCGCTGCCGATGGCCGACCCCGCGTAGTTAACACGGACAGCTCGTGCGGCGGCCCGTACCGCCCGGGAGCGGATGCCCGTCAGGACCGCGGGGGCCCGAGGCGAGAACAGTCCGTAATCTAGGGAGACCGTCTGGTCCGCCTGACTGGCCGGGCCTTGATGAGCACCCGTGAAACCGAGCACCTCCGTGTCCTGATCGCCAACGAGCGCAAGGATCGACTGGCGCTTGTGGTGCCCATCGTGATAGCCCTCGGCCACGAGGTGATCGCCCGGGAGATCGACGTCGAGGAGGTCGGCGCGGTGACGGCGAGGGAGCGTCCCGATGTCGCGCTTGTCGGCCTCGGAGAGAGCTCGGAGCACGCACTTGCGTTGATCGACAAGATCGTTCGCGAAGCCGCCTGCCCGGTCATCGTCCTGCTCCACGCCAGAGACCCGGAGTTCATCAGCGAGGCATCCAAGCGCGGGGTGTTCGCCCACATCAGCGACGCTGATGTGGAGGACTGGCAAAGTGCGATCGAGATCGTGCTCCGCCGCTTCGCCGAGTTCCAGGATCTGCAGGGTGCCTTCGGCCGGCGAGCTCTGATCGAGCGTGCCAAGGGCATCCTCATGGAGCGCCACGGCATCGATGAGGCCATCGCCTTCGAGATGCTGAGAGAGCAGTCGCGGACCGACAACCGGAAGCTGATCGATCTCGCCGCGGCAGTTGTCGACGGACACCGTCTGCTCCCCGCGCCAAAGAACCCCACGCTGCCCGACTGATCTGCACAGGCCGTGAACGTATCCTGTCGTGAGGCATGGATCTTGATCTGCGCGACAGGGCCTTCCTCGTCACAGGCGGAAGTCGCGGGCTTGGCTTCGCGGCGGCGGAGGCGCTCGTGGCCGAGGGTGCGGGCGTGCTCCTGAGCGGCCCCCACGAGGCAACCGCCGCGGCCGCGGCGCAACGCCTCACACGAGATGGCGCGAGCGAGGGCAGGGTTGCATGGGCCCTCGCCGACAACGCGGATGCAGATGCACCGGATCGCCTCCTCGCGACGGTTGAGGATCGCTTCGGACGTCTCGACGGCGCGCTGATCAGCGTCGGCGGAACGCCCGCGGGTACCGTCACAACGACCGACGATGAGGCCTGGCGCGCTGCCTTTGAGACGGTTTTCCTCGGCGCGGTACGCCTGGGGCGAGTTGTTGGAAGGTATCTGGGAAGGGATGACCTGAACCCCTCGGGAGCGAAATCTCCGCAGGGGGCCGGCGGTTCGATCGCCTTCGTCCTCGCCTCGTCGGTGCGGGCACCACTCCCTCGCCTTGCCGTCTCAAATGGTCTGTTCCCCGGACTGGCCGGCGTCGTCAAGATGCTGGCAGAGGAACTGGGTCCGAGTGGAACCCGCGTCAACGGCATCCTGCCGGTGAGAATCGCGACCGACCGGGTGCGGGAATTCGACGCTCTCAGCGGCGACCCCGATGAGGTCCGCGCGCGTAGGTCTCATGACATTCCACTCCGCAGATACGGAGAGCCCGCGGAGTTCGGCCGGGTTGCCGCGTTCCTGCTCTCCCCCGCGGCGTCCTACATCACCGGCGCGATGATCCCTGTCGACGGCGGATCCATCCGCTCGATCTAGGCGGCGGTCACCGCCCGGAGATCCTGCAGCGACTCGTCGATCAATCGGCCGAATAGGGCCGGATCGTCCTGCTCCACCCAGCGGGCGAAGGCCACATGGAACACGGTCACGCCTGCCTGCGAGGCAAGAATTGCGGCGTTCACCGAGACGCCGCGATCGATGAGCGCTGCCTTGACGGCCTCCGCCAGCGACTGCAGCTTGATCAGCTCGCGCTCCTGCAAGTCCGAGTTGGCCGCGATGATCCCCGCGCGCATCCTGGCGAAGGGGTGGCGGTCGGCGAACAGCAGCACAACCTGATCGAGCCCGGCGAACACCGCGGCCATCGCGGTGGCATCGGGCGGGGCCGCTTGGATGCCGCCGATCCAGCGTTCCTGAAGCTCCTGGGAGCCGTTGAAAAGAACCTCCCGCTTGTCGGAGAAGTAGCGAAAGAACGTCCGCTTGGTCAGCCCCGCGGCCTCGGCGATCTGCGCGACTGTCGTCTCGTCGTAGCCCTGCTGCTCGAACAGGGTGATGGCGGCCTTGATGAGCCGGCCTTCGGCGTCTGGCTTCCAGCGGGACATGGCGTTCAGGGTATCTGATGACACCTGGTGTCGTTAGGTGCTACCGTGATGGCACCAAGTGACATCCCCTCTGGAATTGGAGTCTTCATGCGCGTATTTGTAACCGGCGCCTCGGGCCACATCGCCGCCGCCGTCATCCCGGAGCTGCTCAACAACGGACATCAGGCGATCGGCCTGGCTCGCTCTGACGCCTCGGCCGAGGCCGTCGCGGCCCTCGGCGCCGAGGTGCGCCGGGGAGATCTGGACGACCTCGACGGCCTCACGGCAGCCGCTTCAGAGGCCGACGGGGTCATCCACCTGGCGTTCAAGCACGAGGCCATGATGAGCGGCGACTTCCTCGGCGCCGTCGGCTCGGACCTGGCTGCCACCCGGGCGCTCGGCGACGCGCTGATCGGCAGCGACAAGCCGTTCGTCACGACCGGCGGCACACTGATGCTGGCCATGGCGGGAATCACGGGTCGCCCCGGAACCGAGGACGACCAGTCCGACGGCGGGCCCCGGGTGGACGCGGCCAACTACACGACCGGCCTGGCCGGGCAGGGCGTGCGCTCCTCGGTTGTGAGGCTCGCGCCGATGGTCCACTCGGACCTCGACCACCACGGCTTCACCAGCGCTCTGATCGGCTTCGCCCGGGACAACGGTGCGGCGGCATATACCGGCGACGGCTCAAATCGCTGGCCGGCGGCCAACACGTACGACATCGGGCTGCTCTACCGGCTGGCTCTGGAGAAGGCCCCGGCCGGCTCGACGCTGCATGGCGTCGGTGACACGGGCATCCCCCGCAAGGTGATCGCCGAGACGATCGCCGGCAAGCTGGGGATCGAGGCGAGGAGCGTCAGCGACGAGGAGGCACCGCAGTATCTGGGCTTCCTGGCGGCATTCGCCGGCCTGGACAACCCGACATCCAACGAGAGGACCCGCGAGCTGCTGGGCTGGGAGCCGACCCACCCCGGCTGGGTTGAGGACGTGCAGACGGGCCACTATTTCGGGTAATCAGCTCCGACTCGAGGTGACTGAACACGGGTTCGATACAGTTAGGTGAATGCTTAAGGTTTCGCAGGCGCCGGACGACGTCGAGCTCGTGTTCCATGCCCTGTCCGATGCCAACCGGCGGCGGATGATCGACCAGCTGACCCTGGGCCCGGCGAGCGTGAGCGATCTCGCAGGGCCGCTGGGGATCTCACTGCCGGCCGTCCTCCAGCACCTCCAGGTGCTGGAGGCCAGCGGCCTGGTGCAGTCGCAGAAGGTGGGACGCGTGCGGACGTGCGCGGTGCGGCCGCAGATGCTCAGCGAGGCGGAGCGCTGGTTCAGCTCGCGCCGCACGGCCTGGGAGCAGCGCCTGGACAGGCTCGGCGATTACCTCGAGGGGACGGCGGAGGTCTCAGGATGAACGAGCCCGCAGAGCGTGACACACGCTGGATCGCCCTCTATGTGCTGTGCGTGGGGATGCTGATGATCGTCCTGGATGTGACCGTGGTGAACGTGGCCCTGCCGACGATCCAGGACTCGTTGCGCTTCTCCACCTCCAGCCTGGCCTGGGTCGTCAACGCCTACCTGATCGCGTTCGGCGGCCTGCTGCTGCTGGCCGGGCGACTGGGCGACCTGGTCGGGCGGCGGCTGATCTTCCTGCTCGGCCTGGGCCTGTTCACCTCGGCTTCGCTGCTGTGCGGCCTGGCACAGACCCAGGAGGTGTTGATCGGTGCCCGGTTCGCACAGGGGGTCGGCGGCGCGATGACCTCCGCGGTGATCCTGGGGATGATCGTGACGATGTTCCCCAACCCACGCGAGCAGGCTCGCGCCATCGGCGTGTACGCATTCGTGGCCTCGGCGGGCGGCTCGGTGGGCCTCCTGGCGGGCGGCGTCATCACGCAGTCGATCGACTGGCACTGGATCTTCTTCATCAACATCCCGATCGGCATCGCGACGGCCGTGATGGCCGCCAGGCTGCTCGAGCACGACCGTGGTCTGGGCTTCGACGCGGGCGCCGACGTACCTGGAGGGGTGCTGATCACGGCCGCTCTGATGCTCGGCACATACACGATCGTCAAGCCCGCCGCCGATGACGGCTGGGGCGCGACGCAGACGCTCCTGCTGGGCGCGGGGTCGCTGGCCCTGCTGGCGCTGTTCGTGGCGAGAGAGGCGACCGCTCGCCATCCACTGGTACCCCTGACGATCTTCCGCAGCCGAAGCGTCACCGCGGCGAACGCCATCCAGATCCTGTCGGTCGCGGGGATGTTCGGGATGTTCTTCCTCGGAGCGTTGTATCTGCGGCGGGTGCTCGGCTACGACGCTCTGCAGATCGGACTGTCGTTTCTGCCTGTGACGCTGACGATGGGGACACTGTCGATCCGCTATTCCGAGCGCCTGGTCACCCGTTTCGGCGCCGTCAACACGATGGTGCCGGGCCTGGCGCTGATCGCGATCGCACTGGTGCTGTTCGCGCAGGTCCCCGTCCAGGGCTCCTACTTCCTTCATGTGATGCCGTCGATGCTGCTGCTTGGAATCGGCGCCGGCGTCTGCTTCCCGGCGTTGATGAACGTGGCGATGAGCGGCGTGGGCCCTGAGCAGGCCGGCCTGGCCTCGGGGCTTGTCAACACGACGGCCCAGGTGGGCGGCGCACTCGGCCTCGCGGTCCTCGCGACCCTCTCGACTTCGCGCAGCAACAGCCAGCTTGCGGGCGGGCACTCCACCGCGGAGGCCCTGACCTCTGGATATCACCTCGCCTTCTGGATCGCCGCCGGGCTGACGCTCGCGGCGCTCGCGGTCGTCCCGGCGGTCCTCGGCGCACACCTTGGGCGCCAGGAGCAGACTGACTTCGACGCAGCCCCCCAACGCGCCCAGGTCTAGCTCCCGGGCGCCGCGCGATCGTAGTTGAGGCGCAACAGCGCGATGACCTCCGTGATGTCGGCGTCGCTGTCAATGGCGCGGGCCGCCGGGCCCTGCTTGCCCGGGAATACCGGATGATCGGTGATCCGGCCTTCGGCGCGCAACTGCCTCCAGAGGTCCTTGGGGAAACCGAAGTGCGCTGCCCGGTCACCATGCAGGTGGCCCAACTCCCTTCGTCCGAGAGTGAAGGCAAACTCGCCGCGTCGGCCGGGGCCGGCCGCGACGCCGGGCCAGGATGTGACCTCACTCGTGATGCGCTGACTGGCGGTGGGAGGATTGGTACTGCGAAGGTCGCTGGTGGCGCTCATGCCGGAACTCCTTCATGGTTTGGATCGGTGATCGCACGCAAGCTACAAGTTCAAGTAAGCTTGAAGTCAACGGGTCGATGTCGGAGCTACTCAGCATCAGCGAGGTGTCGCGCCGCAGCGGGGTGCCGGCCTCGGCACTGCGGTTCTACGAGGACCGCGGCCTGATCACCTCAGAGCGGTCCGGATCCGGGCACCGCCGCTACCCCCGGGCGGTGCTCCGACGGATCGCCTTCATCGTCTACGCCCAGCGGGTCGGGCTCACGCTCCAGGAGATCGGCGGCGAGCTGGCCAAGCTGCCGGCCGAGAGCGCGCCGAGTCGTCGTGACTGGTCGCGCCTGTCAAGCAAATGGACGAGCCGGATCGACGCCCGGATCGACGAGCTGCAGCGCCTGAAGCTCGGCCTCACGGAGTGCATCGGCTGTGGCTGCCTGTCGCTCGACCGCTGCCGGCTGGCGAACCCGGACGACCGAGCTGCGGCCCGTGGCCCAGGGCCGCGCTACTGGATCGGCGACCGACCGCTGACCGAGGAGCGCCGGTGAGCGCGGCGCCACAGCGGATATGGATCCGATGGGTGCTGGCGATCGTCGTGGCCGCGGCGATCATCGGCGGGATCGTGGTGGCGGTTCATCGGGCCGGGCCCGAAAACTCGACCAGCGAGGCGGCGATCGAAGGCGAAACCAACCGTATTGCCGACATTGCGATCACCGAAGACGAGGCGCCGCAAACGGCGAGGCTCAGCGCGGGGGCCGTCCCGACCAGCGCCCTGGCCAGGGCGATCGGCACCGATGTCCGCGGGCGCATATCTCACGGACAGCTCACCGGTCCGCTGCAGAGCGTCGCCTGCACGCCCGGTCCGACGAGCGGATCCCGGACGGCCTACACCTGCCAGGTGCACAGCGACGGAGCGGCCTACCAGTTCCTGGCGGTGGTCGACGAAGCGGCCAAGCTGCTGACGTGGTGCAAGGTCGACCCCAGCGTGGACGTCAAGGGCGGCCCGGAAGTGCCGATCAGCCCGCGCTGCCGGGTGTGAATCAGCAGTCACCGGGCGAGGCGCGCACGGCGCCGAGGTCACGGTAGCCTCCTCGGAGGCACATGACCGACGATCACCGTAGGGCCGGCTTCGCGACTGCGCGGATCGAGGAGATCGCGACGATCGACGATGGCCGGGGCACCCCGTTTCGGGCCGTCCGCCACCACTTCGACATTCGCAGCTTCGGGGTCAACGCGATGGTCGCGGCGCAGGCGGGGGACCGACTGCTCAACGAGCACGACGAGTCGGAGCCCGAGTCGGGCGAGGAGCTCTACGTCGTGATCACGGGCCACGCCACATTCGAGTTCGATGGGCGCTCCGAGGACGCACCGGCTGGAACATTCGTGCACGTGCAGGCGGGAACGAAGCGGACGGTATTCGCGCGGGAGGCCGGCACCACGCTGCTTGCGGTCGGTGGGGGCCCCGAGGGCGCGCCATACGAGGTGACCGGCTGGGAGATCTTCGCCCCATTGTTCCCTCTGTTTGAGTCCGGCGGATACGCCGAGGGAGCCGAGCGGGGCCGGGAGCTCATCGCGAGCAATCCCCCGTATAGCGCGCTGCTCTACAACACGGCCTGCTTCGAGGCTCGGGCGGGCCAGGCCGACCAGGCGATCGAGCACCTGCGCCTTGCGGTGGAGATCGCTCCCTACCTTGCTGAGCTCATCCGCGAGGACGAGGACTTCGAGTCGCTCCGCGAACAGCCTGGCTTCGAGGAACTCGTTTCCTGACCTATCCGGGGCCCAGCAGTTCGGTCCGGTAGAGGGGAGCCAGTTCCTGTGCCTTGGCGATAAACGCCGCCTGGGCGGCCGCATCGAGCGGGGGCGGTGGCTCGCGACGACCCCTGACGTGA
This sequence comes from uncultured Solirubrobacteraceae bacterium, assembly GCA_963744035.1. Classification (GTDB taxonomy): domain Bacteria; phylum Actinomycetota; class Thermoleophilia; order Solirubrobacterales; family Solirubrobacteraceae; genus Palsa-744. The sequence goes on from CAVURZ010000005.1 coordinate 839,141, forward strand.
CGCCTACCCGACGGTAACAGGGGCCGGCGGGAGGCCGCCGAGGTCAGCGGTCGTTCCAGCCGGCACCGGTGGTGTCGTACTCCTCGACCCGCGCCTGCATCAGCTTCTCGAGCAGCTCAACCGGCAGCTCGCGCTCGTAGGGCAGCTTGATGAAGCCCGCGCCGGTCTCATATCCAGCCTCCTCGACGGCGGCTTTCTGGGTGGCGAAGAACGGCGGCGGGAACCGCAGCGAGCAGTGATTCTTGAAGTTCTGGAGCATCCACAGAGTCGTTTTCTCGCCGCGAACATACACCGGCAGATTCCACTTCAGTTCCTCTCGCGCCTCTGGGTCCGCAGCAATGCTCAGCTCCCTGAGCGTCAAAAGATGCGGCGATTGCACGCCATTCAGCTGCGCGAAGTAATCCTCGACGCTGGACCGTTTGGGCATCGGCATGTGGTCAGGGTACCCGCCGGGCGCGTCAGTTGTTGATCAGCTCGTGGCCGCTATCGCGCGAACAGGAAGCGCTCGCCCGAGCACCTGCCCAAGTGCGCGAGCCAGCTCGGCTCCCGGGTCCGCACAGGAGGCGATGCTGCGCCATGCGACGAACCGGTCCGGGCGCACCAGAATGGCACCTTCGGGACCGATCCCACGGTGGCGCAGCCATGTGCAGCGCGGGTCGAACAGGTCGCCGTCGATGTGGCCGATGCGGACCGTGTCGATCGGCAGCGAGTGGGCCTCGGCGAGTTCGCGTGCCGCGGCGCACCAGGCGTGCCCGTCCTCGCCTGCGATCAGCAGGAAGCGCCCCGGCGCGACGAGGTCCTTGATCGGCCGGCGCTCACCTTCCTCGTCGTCGATCCAGGCGTGTGGCAGGGGGGAGCCGGGACGGGTTGCCGGCTCGTAGATGCGCACGTCGTCCGGACTCGGGTCGAGGTCGCTGCCATCCGCGACGACCGCCTCCGATGCGTAGGTGTAGCCGTACTCGACGTTCAACTCGCCGAACTCCATCGAGGAGGCGCGCATCAGCCGCTGCACCTCCCGCCGCACGGCCTCGTCCTCCGGAAGCCCGCTCCACAGTCGTTGCAGCCGTGCCCAGTTCTCATCCGCGGTGCTGTCCGGGCTGAGCTCCAGCGCCATTGAGATCTGCAGGTGGTTGACGGCGTTCTCCAGCGATCGCTGGACGTTGCGCGCATCGACGGGTCGCCGCTCGGCCTCATAGGAGTCGAGCAGAGTCTCCTCGGCCTGACCTGCGAGAACGGCAGCCAGCTTCCAGCAGAGGTTGTGCACGTCATGTATGGCACTCGTCAGCCCCAGGCCCCCCGTGGGCGGGTGGCGATGGGCCGCATCCCCCGCAAGCAGGACCCGGCCGGAGCGGAAACTGTTGGCCAGGACACCTTCGAGGGTCCAGCGGGTGATCATGTGGATCTCCATCGGGTGCGCACCGATCCCCAACGCCGCGCGGATGTCGCTCTCGACCGCCTCGTCGGACTCAGCCCGGGGGTCCTCGGGCTGATAGTTGAGGTGGATCACCCACTCCTCGGAGGCGGGTCCCCAACGCTCTGGTCCCATCGGTACGACGACTGCACCGGTGCCGGCCTGCGGCGAGAGAATCCAGCGCAGCAGTACGTCCTCATCGCGAAGCAGCTTCGAGAAATCGGCGCTCGCGTGGATGGTGGCGGCGCGTCCGAGGGCGCCCAGGCCCTCATAGCCGATGCCGAGGAGGCGGGGAATCACGCGCCCGCCATCGGCGCCGATGATGTACTGCGCGCGAACGCGGTACTCATGCCCACTCCCCCGCTCGCGGATCACGGCGCTCGCCCCGCTCTCATCCTGAGCCAGGTCGATCAGCTCATGCCCAAAACGGACACGCTCCGGCGCGAGCGCCTCGGCACGCCGTCGCAGGATCGGCTCGAGGCGGATCTGAGGAAGATTCATCTGGCGTGTCGAACTCGCCGAGGCCCAGTTCTCATCGGCTCCTCCGCCACCCCAGCACTCGACCCGGCGAATCAACCTGCCATATCCCTCGCCCCCGGTGAGACCCGCGTAGAAGGCGGTCGCGGCCATTGCCGCGGCAGGGGTGCTGCACCGCTCGATCTCCTCCGCGGCCCCCGCATCCTGGAGGATCTCCATCGCCCGCAGGTTCAACACGTGGGCCTTTGGCAGCCGGGAGGTCGTGGACGACGCGCTGACCAGCAGCGTCTCGACACCAAGACCCGCGAGGAGCATCGAGGCGGTCAGCCCCGCTCCGCCCCCGCCGACGATCAGGATCGGAACCTCCTCGTCGAAGGCACCCTGGTTTGAGGTGAGGCTCGAAGTGGTCATCGCGCGAAAATACACAAAACTGAATCTGTCGTCAATATCGAGGATCTATTCAGTATGATGTCGGCCATGACCACGAAGCACGGTTCCAGCACGACACCGTCCGGTTCGCGCGGCGCCCCGCCAGGACGCAACGAGCGACGCAAGGCGAGGACCCGCTCGTCGCTGCTGGATGCGGCCCGCGGCCTCTTCGCCCGCCACGGATTCGAGGACACCACGATCGCTGAAATCACCGACACCGCCGACCTCGGCGTCGGCTCCTTCTACAACCACTTCTCCTCGAAGGAGGACCTGCTGGCCGCGCTGCTCGAACAGGCCCTTCCCGAACAACTGGCCGCGCTTGACTCAAGGCGCGTGGGGATCGCCGATCCCGCGGAGGCGGTCTCGATCGCCCACCGCCACTGGGTCCGGCTGACCAGCGAGGGCCCGGAGTGGGCATGGCTTGTGGTGCGCCTGGAGACCTCCTTCAAGCTGGTGACCGCCACACAGGGCGACGCGGCATTGGAAGACCTCGAGCGGGGAATCGAGCGCGGCCGATTTCAGGTGGCAAGCCGCGAGCTCGCTCTGCAGGCCAGCGGCGGCGCGCTGATCTCTGCGATGCGTACGGTGCTCACCGGACCCGAGATCCCACAGGCCGACTCGATTCACGCAGAGGGGGTTTTGCGGATGTTCGGCGTCCCAGCGGATGAGGCTGAAGAGATTGCTCGCAGGGCGCTGCCGGGTGTCGCGCCTCAGAAGGACCACGACAGTCACCGGTAGGTGGTTGCTCGCCCGGCCGTTTGAAGATCTCTCGCACCTCGCTAGCGTGGGTGCAAAGGATCAGGCCCGCGAAGCCCGTGTCTGGCGACTCGAGCAGCCCGGGAGATCTCCTCCGGAAAGGAAGCGGCACATGGCCTCGCTGGTCCTGAAGATGTCCGTCTCGCTGGACGGCTACGTGGCCTCGGCCGACGGCAGCGGCGAGTGGATCGCGGCAGGTCGCTCTGAGGACTCCACCAGCTGGGTGCTCGAGACCGTCAGCGGCGCCGGCGCACACCTGATCGGTGCCAACACCTACAAGGCTTGGGCGACCATGTGGCCTACCGCCTCCGGGCCGTTCGCCAAGGCGATGAACGAGATCCCCAAGTTCGCGTTCTCGAACTCGCTGGCCTCCGCAGACTGGGGCGAGACGACGATCGCCAGCGGAAACCTGGCCACCGCCGTAGCTCGCCTCAAGCAGGAGCACTCCGGCGGATACCTGCTCGCGCAGGGCGGCGTGAGGTTCGCCCGATCGCTGGTTGAGACGGGCCTGATCGACGAATACCGGCTCGTTGTCCACCCGGTCATCCTGGGAGCGGGCGAGAGACTCTTCTCCTCGCCTCTGTCTGTCGAACCCATTAGGACCGTCGCTTTCAGCAGCGGAGCCGTCGCTCACGTCTTCGCAGCCCACCCGTGATCACGGCCACGCTCAGGAGTCGTGGGCCGGGGCTTTCGGGGTGTTCTGCTGCGGCTCGTGACCGGCCCTGGCCTTCAGGATCAGCCGGTAGGTATGAGCATTGGTATGCCCGATCGCTCGGAGGGAGCGCAGCGCCGCCTGGACGCCGGGGCGCCGTTCCGCGGCCTGCCGGACCTGCTCCGAGCTCAACTGCGCGTAGGAGAGCAACACGGTCCCATCGACACTCTGAAAGAGCTGCGCGTCGATGAACCCTGCCACCTCGCGCAGCTCGGCGAACAGCACCTCAAAGGCCGCGATCGCCTCCTGCTGGCGCCCGTCGGCCACGATCATCGTGTCGACCATCATGGACTCTTCGTTGGGTGCCGCCATGTCGCAGGACGATATCCGTCTTGCAGTGTCGGGAACGGTCTAGCCGCGACCGAGGAGAACCGCCGGAAGACCTGCGACGGCAGCCAGGGGCAGAGCGGATCCAGGCTCGTAGGCCGCCCGCCACAGGCCACCGTGAGCGGCCCCTTCGATAAACAAGTCCTCCGGGTGAGCGCGCTCAGGCACCGGCGCGTTGAGGTCGTGGACGAGCAATGCCGCCATCAGCGTACGGGTCGTCTCCGGGGCGAAGATCTCGATACCGAAGTGATGTGCGCCGGAGTAGGCGGCCGCGAGGATTCGGTTCTTCGTGACCGAGCGGGTCAGGGTCGCGGGGGCGACGTTGAAGGAGACACGCCTGCTTTCGGACTCCGACACGACTCCCCGCCAGCGTTGCAGGCGCTTCGCCAGGGCATAGTTGGGGCCCTGCTGGGTGACCAGCGCGTCCGCAACGGGAGCACCGTCTGCATAGGCCGGACGGTAGAGGCGACCGGCTGAAAGAAGCTGAGCGGGCGCCTGCAGAACTCGTCGCAGGCGACGGGCGCCGTAGGCGGCTCTGGCTTGGCGGGCCGCATCCTCGGGGACGAGGAAGGCGTCCGTTGGCGTCGCGAGGAAGGCGAGCGCCTGAGCCGCTCCGGTGGAGAGCATCTCGGTGGCGAGAACGTCGAAGGCGGCGCTCAGCCGCACGTGGTCTCCCCCGTCCGCGTAGGCATACATCCCGAGCGCGAGCTCCGAGTCGCCCGTCGCCTGTCGCAGCCAGGCAAGGGCCTCGGGAAGATCCACGAGCAGATCGACTCCCTTCGCACCGCCGGCGCCGACCGGCAGCTGCATCGTGCCGGCCCCCGCCCGCGCGACAGCGGTGATCCGCTCCCAGATTCGCGGCTGAGGCAGATCGAGTGCAAGGACGTCCGCACCCCAGCTGCTGAGGGGCTCAAGCGGCCCTATCTCCGCGCCCGCCCCGACCAGCGCGACCTTCCGACCCGGAACGGCCAGCCACTGCGGATTCGCCGCGACCCGCCGAATTGCCGTGGCGAAGGACGGCTCAACGGATCCTGCTCGCACCCACCGCTCCAACTGCTCCTCGAGCGCAGTGCCGCTCAACGTTTGACCCTTATAGGGGACGCGGAGCTCGCGAATCGGCTGCGCCGTACCGTGAATCGTCCCGTTGCCGAGCTCGTAGGCCGGCGTGATCTCTGCGATGGCGCTCTGAAGGCCGGTCTCCCGCTCGCCATCCACGAAGGTGAGCAGCGACCGCGCGGAATCAAGTCCTGCGGTGGCCGCCGGTACAACCCGCTCGCCGTTCGCAAGCGAGGCTGCCGTCAGCTCCCGGATCAGCGGCGCGTAACCCTTGCGCCAGCCGGAGCCCGTGAGTATCCGCTCGGCCAGCGACTCGTCGAGCTCGCGAGCCGCGTCAGCGAGGATCGCCTGGCCGGTCGCGCTGGTCGAGCGGCGCCCATCGACCAAGGGAAAGGAGATCCCCTCCCGCACTTGCCTGCCCGGAGTGTGGAGTGCGACCTGCGCCGCGGCGTCGAACTCGGTTTCCAGCTCCATCTTTGCCCAGGCTACTTGAGGCTGGGATACATTTACTACGCCATGGCCTCCAATTCACGAGTGATTTCTTATGCCTCCAACGTAGATACCTGGCTCGAACCCGCAGCTATTTCTGCGATCCGCAGTGAGCTCCCTGATATCGCGGTTGAGATCGTCCGGACAATCCAACAGGAGGTTCCGGGGTATTCCCGGCCCCTCAGGGGCACGTTTGGAAAGAGCATCCGTAGCGGCGTGGAGCTCACTCTGAGGCGCTTCATCGGGGAGGGCGACGAGGGCACCGCCGACATTTACCGGCGCCTGGGCTTCGGCGAGCTCCGTGCCGGGCGCAGCCTGGACGTGCTCCAGTCGGCCTATCGCGTCGGCTCACGTGTGGCGTGGCTGCGGATGAGCGAGGCCGCCGCCGCTACCGGAGCCTCGGCCGACGCTCAGCGTGACCTTGCCGGCGCGATGTTCGCCTACATCGAGCGGATCGCGGGTGAATCGGTCGAAGGCTATGCCGAGGCTCAGCTTGCCCGCGCGGGCGATACGCAGCGCCGACGGGCCGCTCTCCTCGCTCTGCTCATCGCAACGCCCCCGCCCGACGGCCAATCACTTGCGGTTGCTGCAGCGGCAGCCGGCTGGTCCGTGCCCACGAAGGTCGCCTGTCTGCTGATCGCCGAGGGCAACGCGGCGCTCACCCTGCGCCAGCTCAGCGGCGACACCCTGCACGGCTCCATCGGAGGGCTTACCTGCATCCTTGTTCCGGAACCCAGCCGCCTCCGGCACGAGGCCCGAGCACTTGTGGAGCGACACGGGCTACGAGCGGTCCTCGGCCCTTCGGTGGCAGTGGAGCAGGCCGGGCTCTCTTTGCGCTGGAGCGAACTCTCAAGCGAACTCCCGGGCCCTGGGCTCATCGTGGCCGAAGATCGCCTCGCAGACATCGCGTTGAGCGCGGGCGCTGAGATCGTGGCGGCACTCGGGGAGCGCATCCTGGCGCCGCTCGCCGGCGAGACCAAAGCCAGCCGCAGGCGACTCGAGGAGACCCTGCTTGCGTGGCTCGGCCACCACGGCTCGCAGCGCGCCGTTGCTGAGCAGCTCGGCGTTCACCCCCAGACCGTCCGTTACCGGGTGAGACGACTGCGCGCGTTGTTCGGCGCAAACCTCGAGGATCCCGACCGGCGCTTCGACATGCTGATGGCGCTGCGTGCAGATACTCCATAGGTTGCGCCGGGCCACTCAGCGAGATACGTCCAACGACCGATCGATAGGCCGGAGTATGCCGTCGATGCTCTCCACCAACAACCGACTAAGGAGCAGGGTGGATGAAACAGAGCATTGGAAGGCATTTCACTTACGCAAACGTAATAGCGAGTATCGCGTTGTTCACGGCGCTGGGCGGCGGTGCTTACGCCGCCGGTAACGCCATGATCGCCCACGACGGGAAGATCATGGGATGCGTTTATCCCAAGTACAACGGCGACCTCCACATCGCCGCCGTGGGGAAACGATGCGCAAAGGGAGCCATCCCGCTGCCGTTCAACGCCCGCGGTCCCAGCGGGGCCCCTGGCCTGAACGGGAAACAGGGCTCGCAGGGCATTGAAGGGCCCAAAGGTCCAACCGGACCGAAAGGGCCCGAAGGCGTCTCGGGCGAGACTCGCTATGGGAACGTCCTGGTAGCGCCGGGTGCGGCTGAGGTATTGCTCGCCGAAGTCGGGGCGTTCCAGTTCTGGGGCCGTTGCTCAGAAGGCGGTTACGCGGAAACCATCAAGAAGACGACGACCGAAGGCAACTCGATCTACGACGAGGACGGCGAGTACCGCGGCAACTTTGACGTCGGCGTCGAAGTCGACGGAGACGAAGACTACGACGAGGCCGGTTTCGAGCGTGACAATACGACCGGTCTCACCCTGCAATACAACCTGTACATGTTCAGCGTCACAGAGGCGAGCACGACCGATTGCGAGTTTCAGGGTGTGATAACCCGGACAAGCTGACACACCGGATCCAAGACCGGCGGCCCTTCGTATCTGACACCCGTTCGGGTACGAGGGGCGGCGCCGTGTCGCCCGATGGGAAGAGTTGCGGGTAAGCGCCGGCATACCTGCCGTTATCGAGTGGGCAGGAACCCACGGCAGAGATCGTGGCCTGGGCGGCCGCCAACCCGAGCTAGTTGCAAGCCGTCCGCCGCGGGTCTAGCTGAACCGTGACGACGGGGCGGGTTCACACGGTCGTCCTCATCGCGCTTCCGGATACATTTCGACCGGGCCGTACTCGCACGGTTCTGACCCACCGACATTCTCGGGAGTGAGCCTTGACCGGGAGATTGTCAGCAGCCCCGCGGCGGAGCGCCGGACCCTCCCCGCATCGTCGATCGGTATGACAGACAGTCGAAGCTTTTCGCCTTCACGGGTGTGCGTAAGCACGAAGCCCGGAGTCCGCCCTGAGGACCAGGCGGACCATGCTCGAGCACCCAACCGATAACGGTACCGGTAGCGCTTTACTCCAGATCCGTCCGGGCCGGGATATTGCTTCGGAGCCGGGGGTAGATCGGTCCGATCCAGCTGACGACCGTGCGGCCGCCTGCTTCGTAAGTAGCGTCAAGCTCGAGCGGCTTGCTTCGCTTCTCCACGGCGCAGCGTCGGAGCCTTGCTTCGTTTGCTTCCGCGACGTTGTCCCGGTGAGAGCTGCCGCAGCCAAGCAGTGAAGCAGTCAACAGCATCAGCGCGGCCGAGTTCAGGCGACGCAGCGACGGGCCGCCTCCGTCCTGGCGGAAAACTGGCTGCGAAGGTTGATCTGGGGTGCCAGCAACTGCCGTGCACGAACGATACGTCAATGCGAATCCGGGCATTTTTCCCCGGTCCTGTCCGCTCCCCGGGCCGGTCTGTGGACGCACGCTGCCTGCTCTTCGTCAGCTGCACATTTGGCCTCTTGGCGCGGTCTTCAATGAATCCTCAAGCTAGCCGTGGAGGCTGACGAGGGTTAGTGCATGCCAGCCCTTTCGACTTTCTCGAGGTTCAGTCGCCCGCTGCTCGTCGCAGTCTTGGCGGTTGCTGCAATTCTGGCGATCTCGTTTCTGATCGAGCGCGTCGACTCTGCCCGAACCGCTCAAGTCGGGATTGAACGGCTGAGCACAACGGTTCAGAATCTCGAAGCAGCGCCGTTCAGCGCCGATCCTGCCTTCAACTCGGCGGCGGATGCCCGATCGCCGAACCTTCTCGCGATCGTCCGCCGAGAGATAGCCACGGATGAAGCGAGGATCAATGATGCGCTACGGACCGCACTGGCAGGCGGGGCTTCGGGGGCAACGGTAGAGAGCGGCCTTCTCAATATGCGCGAAGTCAGAACCGCTGCGCTCCGCGTCTACACGCTCGCCAGCGGGCCGGGGGGCTAGCGAAGGCAGGCGCAGGCAAGATCGCGACCGCACAGGGAAACCTCGTACGACCACTATCTCGTGTTGACCGTGTAATTGACTCGCTGGCGAGAGCCGACGAAACAACGGCTCGCCACGCTCAGATTGAGGCGATAGCAGGAGCGGTTCTCACGATTCTGCTCCTGCTCTCGGTGTTCAGCTTTTTCTACTTCAGGGCTCAACGACTCGCGACCGAGAACGACGCCCTGCTGGGCGTAAGCCGAGAAGAGGCGAGCACCGACGAGTTGACCCGCCTCGGAAACCGACGCTCCCTGACCGAGGACCTCCGACGCGCTTTCGCAACCAGCAGGGAGGCCACTGGAGAGGAAGTGCTGCTAGCGATCTACGACCTCGACGGGTTCAAGCAGTACAACGACACCTTCGGCCACGCCGCCGGTGATGCGCTGCTGGTCCGCTTGGGAGGGCGCCTGTTGGAGCCGTCGCCGGCGTGGGGACGGCCTACCGCATGGGCGGGGACGAGTTCTGCGTGCTCGCTCGCTGCTCCATAGACGCTGCCGACGCACTTCTCAATAACACCGTTACGGCGTTGAGCGATAGCGGTGAGGGCTGGCAGATCGGCTGCTCCCAAGGCGCCGTGTGGATGCCCTCGGAAGCCGCGACCACCAAAGACGCCTTGAAGTGCGCCGACGTGCGGATGTACGCGAACAAGGCAGGACGATCCTCGACGGGCCGACAGGTCGCAGACGCTCTTGTCCAGGTGCTAAACGAGCAGGACAGCGGGATGGAGCAGCATGGAGGAAACGTTGCCACGCTCGCCGCCGATGTCGCGTTCGCCCTTGAGCAGCCCGATCTCGAAGTACAACGAATCCGCCTCGCGGCAACACTCCACGACGTAGGCAAGACCGCGATCCCTGCCGCGCTCCTGACGAAGCCGGGGCCGCTCGACGCCGACCAGTGGAAGTTCATGCGGCGTCACACCCTGATCGGCGAGCGCATCGTCCAGGCCGCCCCGGCACTCGCAGCGACGGCCCCGCTGATTCGCTCCAGTCACGAGCATCTCGACGGCAGTGGCTACCCAGACGGACTGGTAGGAGACGCGATCCCGCTCGGCGCACGAATCATCTCGGCCTGCGACGCATACGACGCGATGATCTCAAACCGCTCTTACCGCTCCGCGCTCACCTCGGACCAGGCTATCCGGGAGTTGAAACGCTGCGCAGGGACCCAGTTTGACCCGAAAGTTGTAGACGCGCTCTGCGCGGCAATTCGTTCGACGCGGCATCAGGAGTCATCGCAGCTTCTCGACGTGGACCTCATCACCGAGACGACCTAAGACCGCCTAGCTCCCGGCTCGGAGCCCTACCTAAGCTGCGCTTTCTCATAGCGGGGGCGGGATTCGAACCCGCGACCTTCGGGTTATGAGGTCGGGCAGGAGGGTTTCGGGGGTACGGATATGGCTTTCTAGAGCCATTCTTGTACGTACGGGTACCCCCCAGTTTCGCTCAAATTGTGTCCCGTTTTGTGTCCCGCGTCGACACCAGAGCGCGATCCGCTTGTGACCTCAGGCGTGCGGCTCGACGCCCAACAAATGCGCGATCCCAGGCAGAACGAGTGACCGTCGCCCTGAGGACGGATGGGGCTCTGCTCGGGCACCCTCCGTTACACCGCGACCACCTAAGCCTGAAGCGCGCTCGCCGCTTGGTCCGGGCTGAAGAACATGCCCTGCCATCCAATGCTCGCTTTGACGATCTCCGGCGCGCGCTCATCAAATAGCTCGAGCGTCACCCCGATCGCATCCTCGGCGACACGCTTACGGAGCGCGCTGTCGCGGTTGAGTCGCCTCGCGAACCCCACGGCAATCGCCGAGTCCAGTGACCACCAAGCCAACCTCGGGCCCTCCCCCTGAAACCCGGCCGCGATGTCCAACAGGAAAGCGAGCTCGACGAACGATCGCTTCGGCTCATTCTCCGGGCGAAGCCATTCGGGATAGCGCTCGACGAGCCACTCCTTCCCGGGCAACTCGACGAGGAGCCACTGCCACGCCGGGAAGTACCAGTTCCCTTGTCCCTCCGGCGAAGGCCCCATGTCCTTGGCGATCATTTCGCCGAACTGCGAGCCGCCGATGAACGGTTCCGGCCAGTCAGACGACGTCGTCCACGTACCAGAGAGCATCGGCTTGAGGGAGGCATAACGCTCGAGTCGCACGCAGAGACCGCCGAGCGCCATGCCGAGCACCCAGAACGGGAGCTCCCAAGGCTGCAGCCACGCGGCGAGCCCGTCCCTCGCGGGGGCACTGCTGGCCCACGCGAGGTGCGCCCGTATCTCGCCGGCGAACAGCTCCGGCCGGTAGAGCGCGACGGGGATGAGTGACGCGAGCCGGCGTTCCGTCGCGGGCTCGAGAATGGCCCACACCTCGCGCGCCGTGTCGAGAGACCCGTTCCGCTGCGCAAAGTCAGCGCGCACGCCGTCGAGTACCCGCTCAAACGCGTAACGCTCACGACGCATGACCTCGTCGAGCGCCACGGCATCGGTCCCTTTGACAAGCTCCCGGACTTGGTCGTGAACGCTCCCGGGGTCATCGCCGGACGGGTGCGCCTGGTAGACGGCGAGGTGACGCTCGAGGTCCCCGAGGAACTCCGACGCTCCCGGACGGACAATCATCCGTGCTCCCATCGTCTCGATAACGGTCGCGGCCGGCTCGACCGGGCTCTCGCTCCTCGAGAGCCACCAGGCGCCATATCGGGAGTTCCGCTGCCGCAGAATTGTCGCGAGCGCCTCGTCTCTCCCGGACCAGCCGATGACGAGGAGGCCGTAGTGGTTGGCGATCGCCCGCAGTTCCTCAGTTAGGTTCGGGCTCAGCTCGGCCAGCTCGTCGGCTGTGTTCCTGATGGTCTCCTGCTTGTAGTCGCCGTGCGCCTTCACGATGAACACCTGCGAGTGCTCGCGTCGAGGAGCGGCTACGAGCGTCGCGTCGTCCGAGACGACGATCGGCTTGATGCCTCGTGCTTCTAGGGCCTGCTCGAGTAGCCGCTCGAAGTTCGTCGTGATGAATACCCGGATCACGCCGGCGGCCGCCAACGACGCGAGGCGTTCGTGAGCCTCTCCGGGTTTGGCGTCCTTGAAGTACTCGTCGAGCAGCTCCCGGCGGATCGCCTGGTCCGGTGCGATCAGGTCCAACACGGACGAGTAATCGAGATCCGGACGACCGGTCTCCTCGAGCCACTTCTCGAGGGCCTCGTCGTCGGGGGTGTCGGTGCTGTTGTTCTCGAGCCGGTAGAGCCGGCCGACGCCGTCACGCCGTACCTCCCACGCGGTTGGGACACCCGCATCTCGAGAGACTCCGGCGCCGAGCAGGCACGCGCACGCTCCAGGGGCCTCGGCGAGAGCGACAGCGAGCGAGACGATTGGGTCGAGAGGCATCCGCCGACGATACGGGAAGACCCGGCCGATCGAGTTCGTACGACAAAGTTCTGCATACTTGCCGTTGTATTTTTGCCGTAATCATGTTACGGTGCCATCTCCAACAACGAACTAGGACATGAAAATGACCAACTCATTCGACACCCAGGACCTCGCCTCGAAAGGCTTCGCCGGATTCCAGCCGCTCCGCCGGCAGCCCCGGGGCTGCTCTCAAGTCCCGAGCCGCGCGGGCATCTACGTCGTGACACTCGAGTCCGGGGCAGGGACGTTCCTTCCGCATAGCGTGGGCGGACATTTCAAGGGAAAGGACCCGACGGTCCCGGTCTCGCGGCTCGAGGACAAGCGGATCGATGGCGTTGAGACGCTTTACATCGGGCGCGCCATCGACCTGCGCAAGCGGGTTGACCTGCTCGCCCGCTGTGGCCGCGGCGAACCCGTCGCGCACCAGGGCGGACGTTTCCTCTGCCAGATCGCCCAGCACGATGAGCTGCGGATCGCCTGGAAGCTCGACCCGGACCCGGTGGGCGCCGAGGCCGACCTGCTCGACGAGTTCGAGGCGACGTTCGGGCAGCTTCCGTTCGCGAACCTCATCCGGGGAAGCCGAGCCCTGATCGCCGCTTAGCCACCTGGACGGTCTGCCGACACCGACGATCGGCAGACCGTCCACCTCCGCGACAACAATTACCCTCCCGCGATGCGTCCGAAAGCCAAATCCAGCCTCGTCAAGGTCCTCGAAGAGACCCGGCCCGCGATAGAAGTCGCGCTGGGTGAGGCCGAGCAAGAGCTGGCAGAGCTGAACGCCCGCCGCCGCGAGCTCGAGGGATTGATCGCACGCGCCCGGTCGGTGCTAAACGACGCGCCTCCAGCGACCACGCCCGCCCCGGCTCAACGCCTGACACTCCATGAGGCCATGGAGCAGATCCTCGACGAGCATCACAACCAGTGGATGACAGTCCACGAGCTCGCCGACGAGATCAACGAGCGAGGGCTCTACGAGAAGCGCGACCGCTCTCCTGTCGAGCCAAGCCAAATACACGCGCGCGCCAACAAATACGAGAGCCGATTCGAGAAGGACGGACCGAGGATTCGCCGCGCCGGCGCATGACCCCGCACGCTCCTAAAGACTGAACGCCAGGTGTACAAATCTACGCGTCTGGCGTGTAGCCCTGTGTATCAACCAGGCGTCCGTCGTCACCTCGCTGAATGGGCTGCCACTACGGCCGCACCTACCACGAGAATTCCCACGCCAGCCCACTGGCGACCTCTTAGCCGCTCGTGTAACAAGAACACTCCGCCGAGCGTCGCTATACCGGCGTATTGCGACGCAACCACTGCTGCGACGGCGATCGAGTGCCTCGCTCCCAGCACGTAACACAAGGCCCCAGCGAAATCCGCGGCGGCCGCGGCGACGATCCAACCCAGCGCCGCCCGAGGCAGCCGCCACCTCCCTGCCAAAAGCGCCATTCCGGCAGCCACTAGAAACGGGATCGTGCGCGTCACCGTGACGATCCACGCGGCGGGGATAGCGCTAATTCGACCGACCGTGTAATAGGCGAAGCCGTAGAGTCCCGCGGCGCCGAGCGCGAGCAGTACTGCCACCCCGACTGGCCCGGCCGCCGTCGATCCACCTATCGCTACGACCTTCGAATCGGGACGCTGCTGTGCGACGAGCACCAGCCCGATCACCATCCCCCCGAGCGCGGCTGCCACGACGATCGAAAGTGGTTCCCCTGCCACCACCGCCAGCACAGCGGCAACGGCGCCATCACACGCGACAATCGGAGTGACCAGGGTGACCCGGCCTCGACGAAGTGCACCGAGCCAACAGACTTGCGCGCCTGCCGTGGCAAGCCCGGCTACCACCGCGAGCGTCCAGCCCACGGCCGGACCGTGCGGTGGCCCCGTGACCACGGCAACAGCAAAGGACATAACGGTCGCGAACCCACCCATCCACAGCATCACCGTCCAAGGCCCCGCGATCCGTACTGCCGGCTTGGTCGTCAGGACCGCGATCGCCCACAACAGCGCAGTCGCCGCACCAAGAACAGCCGCTTCGATCATCCGCGTGCCCTACTGAAAACCAACGCGCCAACGCGGAAACACCTGCATCGAAGAGGTCGGGGGAGACGGTCTGGCGCGACGAGCCCGCGACCCGCTCCTATGTCCCGCGCGCGTGGGGCACGTCAAGATCCGAGCGCAGCGATGATCGCCTCTGCCATTTGTCCGGTGCTGGCCTCACCGCCGAGATCGATCGTGTGGGTGCTCGGCTGCGCGAGCGCCGCTTCCATCGCGCGACGCACCGCACCGCCGGCCTCGGTCTCACCCAGGTGCTCGAGCATCATCGCGCCGGACCAGATCGCACCGATCGGGTTGGCGATCTGCCTGCCCGGCGATGTCGGGGGCCGAGCCGTGGACCGGTTCGAACATCCCGGGCACGCCGCCGGCGGGATCGAAGTTGGCGCTCGCCGCGACGCCCATGCCGCCCTGGATAGCCGCGCCGACGTCGGTGAGAATGTCCATGAACAGGTTCGAGCCGACGACCACGTCGAAGCGCTTCGGGTCGCTGACAAAGTGCGCAGCGACCGCATCGACGAGGCCGCTGTTCGAGTTCGACCTCGGGAAACTCCGCGGCGACGTCACTCGACGACGTCGTCCCAGAACACGAACGCGTGCCTGCCCGGCGTTCGACTTGGTCACGCTCGTCACGCGGCCGCGTCGGTCGCGCGCGAGCTCGAACGCATACCTGGCGATCCGCTCGACGCCGACACGCGTGAACACGTCGGTCTGCATCGCCGACCTCCAACGGCAGGCCCCTGGTGCACGCGCCCGCCGGCGCCGCAGTACTCCCCCTCGGTGTTCTCGCGCACGCACATCATGTCGATGTCTGCCGGCGCGCGACCGCGCAGCGGGCTGTCGACGCCCTCGATCAGCTTCACCGGCCTCAGGTTCACGTACTGGTCGAGGACCTGACGGATCGGCAACAGCAGTCCCCAGAGCGTGACGTGGTCGGGCACGCTCGGGCTGCCGACGGCGCCGAGGTAGATCGCGTCATAGCGGCGCAGCGGCTCGACGTAGCCCGCGGGCGCCATCGCTCCGTGCTCGGGGTAGTAGGCGGAGCCCCAGGGAAGCTCCTCGACCGCGAGCGAGAAGCCGCCGTCGAGCTCGGCGGCGCGACGCAGCACGCGTGAGCCCGGCGGCGACGACTTCGGTGCCGACGCCGTCGCGCCGGTATCGCCGCGATTCGAGTAGACGCGCTGCGCTCGCTCATGCCGCTTACCTCCGTTGCCGTGCTCGCGACATGCGTGCTTCGGCCTCTTCGAGCACCTCGCCGAGTATTTCGACGATCAGTTCGAACTCCGCCTGCCCGCGATCAGCGGCGGCGCGAACTGCACGACGGGATCGCCGCGGTCATCGGCCCGGCAGATCAGCCCAGCCTCGTACAGCCGCGGCGAGAGGAAGCCGCGCAGCAGCCGCTCGCTCTCCTCGGCTCCGAAGGTCGTGCGCTAGTCCTTGTCGGCGACGAGCTCGAGCGCCCAGAAGTAGCCCGCGCCGCGGAGATCGCCGACGATCGGCAGGCCGTCGTAGCTGGTCGAGAGCGACGCGGAACGCGTCTTCGTTCTCGAGCACCCCTCGACCAGGTGTTCACGGCGCATGATCGTCGAGGTTCGCCAGGGCGATCGCCGCCTGCACGGGATGCCCGCCGAAGGTGATGCCGTGCGTGAACATCGCCTGCTCGGCGGTGAACGGCTCCATCACCGCCTCGGAGGCAGCGACAGCGCCGATCGCCGCGTAGCCCGAGGACAGACCCTTCGCCATCGTGATCAGGTCGGGCCTGGATGCCGTAACGCGCGGAGGCGAACCAGCGCCGATACGTCCGAACCCGGTGATCACCTCATCGGCGCACAGCAGGATGCCGTAGCGGTCGCAGATCTCGCGCACGCCGGCCCAGTAGCCCTCGGGCGCAGTCAACGCGCCGCCCGAGTTCTGCACCGGCTCGAGGATGACCATCGCGATCGTCTCGAGGGCCCTCGCGCTGGATCGTCCGCTCGAACTCCTCGAGCAGGAACGCGCTGTGCTCGGCTTCGGTCTCACCCAGGGGCCGCCTGATAGCGGTTCGTGTTCGAGATGCGCGCCACCGAAGGCACGAGCGGCTCGAACGGCTCTCGCAGCGCCGCCACGCCGTTGATCGAGAGCGCGCCCATCGTCGTGCCGTGGTAGGCGACGTCGCGCGAGATCGCCTTCCAGCGTCGCTCTCCACGCGAGCGTGTGGTACTGCGCGCGAACTTCCATGCAGTCTCTACCGCCTCCGATCCGCCGGAGGTGAAGAAGACCCTGTCGAGATCGCCCGGCGTCAGCTCGCGAGCTGCTGCGCAGCTCGATCGCGCGAGGATGGCGCGTAGCCCCACAAGCGTGTAGAAGGGCAGCTCGCGCATCTGCTCGAGCGCCGCCTGACCGATCTCCTCGCCGTGGCTGTAGCCGATCTGCACGGCAAACAGGCCCGCGAGCGCATCGAGGTAGCGCTTGCCGTTGCCGTCGAAGACGTAGCAGCCCTCGCCGCGCGTGATCATCGGGATCTCCGCGCCGGGTCCGTAGGAGCCCATCCGGCTGAAGTGCAACCAGAGGTTCTCGCGGGCCGCCCGCTCGAGGTCCTTCGTAGCGTTTAGCACCGGACGTCCCGCACACAATCTCCCTCGCTCACCATTGCCCGCATCCTCGATTGCCCGGCCCGCCCGGTCAACCGGCGTGACGTCGCTCAATCAGGCGCCCGCGTTGACGTTCCGTCGTCACGGGTGCGCCGGCACTCACAGCGCTGGAGCGTGCTCACCGGCGGTCAGCACCCCCGCAAGCCAGTCCTCCAAGTGGGTGCGCTCGGCCGGGCTCAGCGCGCTAGCGGCGCCCGCACGCTCGCATCGATGGCGAGATTCTGCGCCACCAGCGCGAGCTTCGCGGCCGCCTGCAGCGGGTAGCGCTCAAGCCCGGCCCGCAACGGCGCGACAGAGCTTCCGCGATCATTTGGGTCGAGAGCGCACGGACCACGTGGCGCGGTAGCGCCGCCGCGATCCCCGAGATCGCGCCAACCGCGCCGGCCGCGAGACCGGCCGTGAGCAGCGACTCGGCACCAACGAGAATGTCGAACCCTGGCAGCAGGTAGCGCTCGAGCTCCTCCATCGTGGGGTCGGAAACCTTCATCCCGACCAGGTTCGTGGTGCTCTCACGGAGGCGTTCGACAACCGGGACGGGTATCGCGTAGCCGGCGTGCGTGCGGATCTCATAGAGATAGAACGGCAACGGCGCGCACGCCTCGGCGGCGGCCTGGAAGTGTGCCAGCAGCGAGGTGTCATCGACGTTGAAGAACGGGGGCGCGCCGACCGCCACCGCGGTCGCTCCTCGTTCGGCCGCGTGCGCGGCCAGCGCGACCGTCTCGCCCGTGCTCAGCGCGCCCGCGTGGACTGTCACCGGGAGCCGGTCGCCCGCGGCATCCAGAAACAGCTCGGTCAGGCGTTCGCGCTCGGCGCGCGTGAGCAGCAGCCCCTCCCCCGTCGTACCGGCGACCATTGTCCCGTCGAGGCCGGCGGCCACATAGAAGTCCACCAGCTCCCGGATGGCGGTCTCATCGATCGCCTCGCCTCCCGCCGTGAAAGGCGTGACGGCCGCAGCAAGCACGCCGCTCAGCGGCCCGCGGGCGCTCATTGCGAAGACGAGTCAGGGTGCCTTGCGCGCATGCTCACGGCTTGACCTCGATGAGGAACCCGTCTGCTGTTGGCCTCGTCAGCCGGTCTCCGGGGTGCAGCACGATCGTCGTCGTCGGCGCGGTGACGAGCGCTGGCCCCTCGACCTGGACGCCCACGGACAGGTCCGCGACGTCGTGAACGACCGTCTCGACGAGCCCTCCAGAGGCGGCGAAGTACGCCTCTCGTGTGTGTGCGCTCTCCTTCGGGCCACCGTGGTGACCGTTCTGCTCGGAGACTGCGCGCGGCCACGAAGGACTCGTGCCAACCGCGGCGACCCGCCAGTGCAGGCACTCGATCGGCATGTTCTCGCGGCTGTAGGCGAACTGAGCCCGGTGCTGGTCGTTGAACTCGCTGACGAGCGTCGCGAGCTCCCCCTGGCCGAGCTTCTCGCTCGGAACGGGGACTGTGATCTCGTGTACCTGCCCCGGGTAGCGCGCGTCAACCGATCGCTCGAGCCTGACCTGCGAGGGGTCGAAGCCCTCTTCGGCGAGCTCGCCGGCGGCCTTCTCCTCGAGGGCGCCAAGCATCTCGTTGATCGTGTCCAGGTCCATCGAGTCCGACACCACGTGCAGCGCGGCGAGATGGTCATGGCGGACGTCGGTCACGGTCATTCCGAAGGCACAGAAGACCCCCGCCTCGAGCGGGACGATCACGCGCTGCATCCCGAGCGCCCGGGCCAGCTCGGTTGCGTGAAGGCCCCCGGCTCCGCCGCCGCAGACGAGCGTGAAGGCGCGCGGGTCGATCCCGCGCTCGACCGATGACGGCGCGGATCGCCGCCGCCATGTTCGCGTTGACGACCTCGACGATGCCTGCCGCGGCCTCGAGCGCGTCGAGGCCCGAGCGGGTCGCCGACGTGGCGCTCCACGGCGGCGCGCGAGAGGTCGTCGCGCAGGCGCGCGCCGGCCGCCGAGGAATGCCTCGGGCGCGAGGTAGCCGAGCACGACGTTCGCGTCGGTGACCGTCGGCTCGTCGCCGCCGAGATCGTAGCAGGCCGGCCCGGGCACGAGTCCCGCGCTGCGCGGGCCGACCCGCAGCGCGCTGCCGGCGTCGACGTAGGCGATGCTGCCTCCGCCGGCGCCGATCGAGTGGACGTCGACGCCGGCGACGCCGACGGGCTGCATCTCGACCTGGATCGTCGCGTGAGCGACGCCGGCTGCCCGCCGCGGATCAGGCACACGTCGAAACTCGTGCCGCCCATGTCGACGGAGATCAGGTCCTCCCGAGCTCGCGCCGCGCGGCGTGATGCACGGCCGCGGCCGGTGCCGCTGCGGGGCCTGAGGCGAAGAACGTGGACCGGCCTGCGCAGGACGTCCTCGATCGGAGCGCAGCCGCCGTTGATCTGCATGATCAGCGGAGCGCTGCGAGCCCGTTCTCGTCGAGTCGCTGCTCGAGGCTCGCCGAGGTACTCGTCGATACCGCGGCAGGACGTAGGCGCTCAGCACGGCTCGCCGAGGTCCGCTCCCACTCGCGTGATCTCGGGCAGCACGTCCGTGGAGCAGACGATGTGAGCAGCCCGGCAGCTCCTCGCGCAGGATCTCCGCCGCCCGCAGCTCGTGGTCCTGGTTGACGATCGACCACAGGAACGCGACCGCAACGGCTTGCACGCCCGCTCCCGGAAGTGCGCCGCGGCGTCGCGCACCTCCTGCTCATCCAGCGCGAGTGACCTCGATCCGTCGGGCCAGATCGCGCTCGGTGACGCCGACGCGCAGGTAGCGCTCGACGAGCTCGGGCCGGGGCGGGATGCGCATGTTGAAGCGCTCGCGGCTTGAACCGTCGCGGAAGATAGAGCACGTCGCGGAAGCCCTGGGTGCAGATCAGCCCCATTTTCGGCCCGAGCGCTGGATCAGCGTGTTGGTCGCGACGGTCGTGCCGTGGACGAGCAGCTCGGTGTGGGCGAGCAGATCCTCGAGCCCGGTACCGACCTGCTCGGCGACCGCCCGCAGTCCGCTCATCACGGCACGTCCGGGGTCATCCGGGGTCGTGTCTTCCTTCCAAAGAAGCAGCTCGTGTCCTGGCCGTGCGAGCGTGAAGTCCGTGAACGTCCCGCCGACGTCGACGCCGATCCTGTAGCTCTTGCCGTTCTGTGTGCTCATCGTGTTGAAGCTCGCTCCGTCCGTCTCGTGGGTTGGCTATGCCGATCGCGCGCTCAGAGCTGCGGGTTCAGCAGGTACTCGTCGCCGTCGCGCAGCCGCTCTGTGAGCCACGTCGAGGCATTGGGGGTGGTCGGTGTGACGATCGGACGATCCTGGCCGCGCAGCGCCTCGCGCAGCCGCTCGGTCTCGGCTTCATCTAGAACGGGGTCGGCGTCATCGGAGAGCGCGACGCCGAAGATCTCATGCGCCGCGGTCCGCGAGATCATCCCGTCACGCACATCGACGCGAACCTGCTCGGCTGGCCGCTCACACGGCGCGCCCCATCCTCCGCCACCGGTCGAGACACCGACATAGCGCTCACTGCGGTGGTCGACGGTGAAAGCCCCGCTGGAGGAGACGAAGCGCCGCCTGCCGCCCTCGAGCTCCTCGACGTACTGTCCGCCGCCGCTGCCGGCGTGGCCTCCCATCGCGCCGTGCGGTGGGTTCGACGCGGCGTCGCCGAACGTGATCGTGATCATCTCGTCGACGAGCGGGCGCATCGAGAAGAGGTTGCCCGAGCCGCCCAGCCACTGACCGAAGCCGCACGAGTCGGTCTCGATCTCGACCGCCTCGACCCGCACCGGGTAGAGCAGCTCAAGCTGCTCGATCGGCTGGATCTTCATGCCGCCGAGCGCGGCCTGGTTGTACCAGAGCGGCCAGCCATCGTTGCCCTTCGCGGCACCGCCGGCACCCGCGTTGTTGAAGAGCATGAAGCCCCACGGCGTCTGACCGTCCGCGCCGGGGCCGGAGAACTGAGGGATGTTGCCGCAGCGGGCGCCGCCCGCCGGCACGCGCTCGGGCATCGCCTCGACGAGCGCCCGGTTGACAACGTCCTGCATCAGGTCCGAGGGAACGATCGTCGCCACGCTCGTAGAGGCCGGGTAGCGCGCCCAGCAGATCGATCCCTCCTCGCATGAGACCTCAACGTGTTCGATGACGCCATGGTTGTGTGGAATGTCGGCTTCGATGTAGTAAAGGAACGGGACCGCTCCGGCGGCCTGCGAGGTCGCGTAGCTGCCGTTTGCTCCGCCCCGCGCCTGTGGGCCGCTGCCGGCGTAGTCCACCTTCACCTGATCGCCGTCGATCGTCACCGTCGCCTTGACGGGGATGTGCTCCACATCAAAGCCGTCGCTGTCGATCCAGCCTTCGCCGACGTAGGTGCCGTCCGGCATCGACTCGATCTCCTTGCCGGCGCGGCGACTGGCGTACGCGATGATCTCATCGACGTATCGGAGCACCGTGTCGGTCCCGTACTCCTCGCACAGCTCGCTCAGCCGCTCGCGCCCCTTCTCGATCGACCCGATCTGCGCACGGAGATCGCCCTCGATCAGGTCCGCGTAGCGCAGGTTCGAGAGCAGCAGCCGAAGGAAGTCCTCGCGGATCACGCCACCTTCGACCATGCGCATCGGCGGGATCGTGAGCCCCTCCTGGTAGATGTCCTGGGCCGAGGCGACGACGCTGCTCGGGATGTAGGCGCCGGTGTCCATTTGGTGACCCTTGGTGACCGACCAGAAGACAAGCCGGCCGTCGGCGAACACCGGGGCCGCCGTCACGTAGTCGCCGATGTGGGTGTTGTTCGAGTAAGGGTCATTGCAGAGGAACACATCGCCTTCGTTGATCGTTCCCGCGAACGCGTCTGCAATTTCTTTGACGACGAGGTGAAGCGAGGTCGTGTGGATCGGCAATGCGTCGAACATCGAGACCTGTCTCGGCACGGCGTCGTAGATACCGCACGAGTAGTCGTGCGCGAGGGCGAGGATCGAGGTCCACGCCGAACGCTCCAGCACGCGGGTCATCTCGTTGACGATCGCGTCGAAGCGGCTGAGGATCACGCTGAAGGTGATCGGGTCGATCCCCTGCTGCTCGCCGGGCACTGCTGGGGTCGCCACTGAGCCCTGGTCGGTCATCGTTGGTGAACTCCTTTCATCGCTTGAGGGCCCCTTTCTCAGCGGGCGCATAACCCAGGCGTATACCTGGATCGCCCGACCGCTCTAGCTCCGTGATCTGCTCGCGGTAGCGGGGGTACTTGTAGGTGTCGTAGACGCGCTGGCAGCGCTCCGAGCAGCTGATGAGGGCGCGCCCGTGATGAGAGAAGCGCAGCTCCGCCGTCGGAATCAGGATGCCGCAGTTGACGCACTTGGGCATTTCGTTGACCTCGCGGTACATGGTCAGCCACGCAGACCTTCCGTCGCTGGCACGAGCACGTCGCCCTCGGCGTCAAGCGCCACGGCGAAGAGCTCGGTCGCATCGGCCGCCGTGTACAGACCGTTGCGAACGTCCTCAGCGACCAGCTGCGGGTCGCGCGTCGCGGGGTCGCCGTATCCGCCGCCGCCCGGGAGCCCGAGCAGGACTTCGTCTCCCTCATGCAGCTCGACGTTCGAGAACTTGCCCGCCGAGACGGTCCCGAAGAGCTCAGGGGCAGTGCTCCACTCGGCTTCGCCGCGGCGACGGAGCAGCACTGTGCAGTTCCCGCCCTCATCGCCGTCGGCCTTGCCCCACGGATGCACCGTGTTGCGGTTGGTGTGGGCGCTCAACGTCATGCTCGGCGCCTTCACGCGGAGGACCCGCTCGGTGCCGAAGCCCCCGCGGTGGCGTCCCGCGCCGGGCCGGCCCTTTGCGCCCGTGTTGAGCCGGTAGCTGACACATTCGAGCGGGTAGCGGGTCTCGAGCACCTCGACCGGGGTGTTCGCGCAGTTCGAGTTCTTCGGGACCTGAGCCGAGTTGCCGTCATGGTCGTCACGTCCGCCCCAGCCACCGCCATCGAAATGCAGATGCGCGAAAGCCTCGCCGGTGCGCGGGTCGACCCCGCCGAGGCTCAGGATCCCGCACGTGTCGCCGTCGCTCGCCGTGCCCTTGCCGGCCACCTCGGAGATCGCGCCCAGAATCACGTCGACCGTCGTCGGCGAGCTGTCGGAGTTGCCACCGACGCAGGAGCCCGGGTACTCGACGTTGACGAAGGTGCCGGGCGGGGCAACGATCGAGATCGGCCTGTAGCACCCGTGGTTGAACGGGATCGCGCCGTAGATGTTGAACATCGCGGCGTAGGTCGCAGATGCGGTCACGCCCCAAGTCTGGTTCGGGGGACCGGGCGACTGGGGGCTCGAGCCCGTGTAGTCGACGATCACCTCATCGCCGCGGACGACCACCGCCGCATGGATCTTCCACTCCGATTCAGGATCGACGCCGTCGTCCTCGATCACCGCCTCGAAGCTCTACTCGCCGTCCGGCAGATCGGCGATCGCGCGGCGCGCCAGCACCTCAGAGACGTTCTTGATGTCCTCGCCACAACGCGCGAACTCCTCCGCGCCGTGCTTCTCGACCAGTTCGACAATCCGCCGCTCGGCAACGTAGAGCGAGCCGATCATCGCCTTCAGGTCCCCGTAGCCGAAGCGCGGAGTGCGCACGTTCGAGATCAGTACGCGAAAGAGGTCCTCGACCTCCTGGTCTTCGCGGTAGATCTTCACCGGCGGGAAGCGCAGGCCCTCCTGGAAGATGTTGCGCGTGTCGCCGAAAGCGGCCGGCACCAGGCCGCCCACATCGACCATATGCGCGATGTTCGCGGCGTAGGCCACGATCTCGCCGTCGACGAAGCACGGCTTGAGCACCATGAACTCCGGCAGGTGACAGCCGCCGCGGTAGGGGTCGTTGTGGAGGATCACGTCGCCCGGACTCATGTTCTCCGGACCGACCTCCTTGATGCACCACTCGACCACGTGGGGGATCGCGCCGATCTGGGCGGGGCAGAAATCGGCCTGGGCGATCATCTCGCCACGCGCGTCGAAGATCACGCACGAGAAGTCGAGCCCCTCGTTGAAGATCGGCGAGTAGGACGTTCGCATCATCGCGATGCCCATCTCGCGGCAGCTCGTTATCAGGTGGCTGCGGATCACCTCGAGCAGGATCGGATCCGTCTCGATGCGACTCTCGCCAAGCGTCTCACTCGTGGTGCTCATCGTGGGTCCTCCTCTCCGATCGTGATCAGCAGGTTCCCCGAGCGGTCGACCTCGAGTTCCTCGCCGGGCCCGAGCAGCACGGTCGAGTCGGGCTCGGCGATCAGTGCCGGGCCGCGCAGGCGGTTGCCGGAGCACAGCTCGGCGCGCCAGAACACAGGCGTGCTCGGCTCGGTGCGGCCCCCGTCGAACGTCACCCGGCGGGTGTCGATCGGCTCGGGCAACGGGCCGTCGCGCAACTCGGGCAGGGCCGGTGTGTCACGCGCCGCGAAGGCGGCGAGCTTGAAGTTCACGAACTCGAGATCGCCGTCCGGAAGGCTCCAGCCGAACTGCTCGTCGTGGGCGGCGTGGAAACGCCGCGCGACGTCGTCGATCTCCTGCGCGTCCGGCTCGCCCTCGAGCGCGACCTCGAGCTCCCAGTTCTGCCCTGAGTAGCGAAGCTCGATTGCGCGTGTGAGCGCGGTAGCGGCAATCCCCTCGCGGGTGAGGTCCCGAGCGGCCTGATGCTCAAGGTCCGCGTAGATGCTGCGGATGCGCTCGATGTCTGGATCCGCCGCGCCCATCACAGCGGTGCGCATGTAGTCAAAGCGAGTGTCGGCGATCAGCGCCCCGTACGCGGAGAAGGCGCCGGGGAAGACAGGCACGAGTACCTCGTGGATCGACAGCGCCCTGGCGATCGCGCTCGCGTGCAGCGGGCCCGCGCCGCCGAAGGCCATAAGCGCGAACTCGCGGGGGTCATGGCCAGAGTCGATCGTGACCAGGCGTACGGCCTGGGCCATGTTGTTGTCCGCGATCCGCAGGATGCCGAGCGCGACGTCCTCGATGTCGCGCCCGAGCTCGCGTGCGAGCTCGCCCACCACCTCCTCGCTGGCTGCGGCGTCGAGCTTCAGATCGCCGGCGAGCGGCAGCTCCGCCGGCAGTCGCCCGAGCAGCACGTTCGCGTCGGTGACCGTTGCCAGCGTGCCGCCGCGCCCGTAGCACGCCGGTCCGGGGTCGGCACCGGCGCTCTGCGGTCCCACCCGCATGATTCCGGCGGCGTCGATCCAGGCGACCGAGCCCCCGCCGGCTCCGACCGAGCGAACGTCGACCATCGGAACGGCGATCGGCACGCCCCACTCGAGCTCGGAGAAGGTCGTGAGCGCCGGTTTTCCGGCCCTGATCAGGCCGGTGTCGAAGCTCGTGCCCCCCATGTCGGCGATGATCACGTTCTCGCGCCCGAGCAGCCCGGCGACCTGGCTTGCCGCGATCACGCCGCCGGCGGGACCCGAACGCACCATCGAGACGGGCATCTTGCGTGCACCACCCGGGCTCATCACGCCGCCGTTCGAGCGCATCACGAGCAGGTCGCCGATCTCGCGCTCAGCTCCCAGGGACGTCAGCTCGGCGGCATAGCGCGCCACGGTCGGCTTCAGGAAGGCGTCGATCACGCACGTGCTCGTGCGCTCGTACTCGCGCCACTGACCGAAGACCTCCGAGGAGATCGACACCTCGAGGTCCGGGAACTCGTCGCGCAGCGCGTCTCGCGCGACGCGCTCGTGGTCACTGTTGAGGAACGAGAAGAGGAAGCTCACGGCAATGGCGCCGACCCCGGCGGCGAGGAGCTCGCGTGCCGCTTCGACGACCTGATCGGCATCGATCGGGATGTTCACCGTGCCGTCGGCCGCGATCCGCTCGTCTACCTCGCGCACGAGACGGCGCGGGACGAGGTGCTGAGGCTTGACCCAGTGCAGGTCGAATGAGCGCGGGCGGGAGATCCGCTGGATCTCGAGCACGTCGCCGAAGCCGGCGGTTGTGATCAGCCCGACGGCGGCGCCCTGCCGCTCGATCAGCGCGTTCGTGGCGATCGTCGTCCCGTGCACGAGCGTCGCAACCCGTCCCGGGCCGTCGAGACCGGCCTTGCTCAGCGCTTCGCCGGTTGAGCGAGCAGGCTCGGCGGGTGTCGAGAGCGTCTTGGCCATTCGCAGCGCACCGTCCTCGAGTACGAGCAGATCGGTGAACGTTCCGCCGGTGTCGATGCCTACGCGCGTCGGGGCCGCCTCGTTGACGGTGGTCGTCGGTGTCATCGTTATTCCCTCGCGAGGTCGGCCGCGCCGAACTTTGACCAGACGGAGATCGCGACGAGGGAGAACACCAGCACGACAGTGCCGACGGCGTTGATTTCAGGTGTGATCGTTCGCCGGAGCCCCGAGAGGACGACGATCGGGAGCGTGTCGTTTTCTCCGATCACGAAGGAGGTGCGAGCGGTCTCTTCGAGCGAGATGGCGGCGCCCAACAACGCGGCCCCGAAGATGGCGGCCTTGATGTTCGGCCAGGTCACGTACATGAAGGTCCGGATCTCGTTCGCGCCGAGATCGTGGGCGGCTTCCTCAAGCGACCGGTCCCAGCGCGCCAACACGACGGCCATCTGGATCACCACGACGGCGATCAGCATCGTCGCGTGGGCGATGATCACCGTGCCGAGCGACGGTTCGAATTTGAAACTAAGGAGCACGGTTAGGAGCGTCAGCCCGCCGATCAGGCCCGGCAGCACGAAGGGCAGCATCAGCGTCCGCTGGAAGGCGGTCTTGCCGCGGAAATCGAAGCGGTCGATTCCGAGCCCTGCCGGCAGTCCGATCGCGACCGCGATCGAGACGCTAGCGACCGCTACGATCGCCGAGTTCTTCAGCCCCTTCACGAGGTTTTCGTTGGCGAACGCCTTGCTGTACCAGTGAAGCGTCCCGAGTTCGGGAGGCCAGCCCATGAGCGGGCTCTTGTTGAACGAGTACAGCGCGACGACGATCGCAGGCGCGAAAAGGAACAGCATGATCGCGCCAATCCCGACACCAACGCCGAGGCTGCCGAGCCGCCGTCTCACGCCGCGCTCGTCTCGGGCGCGAGCGATTGGGCTCGGCGTGGCCTACTGAGGCCGCGCCGTATGCGCCCGGCAAGCCGCACCAGGCCGATCACGATCGCCGGCATGGCCAGCGCCAGCAGCACGACAACGATCATCACAACTCCAATCGCGGCGCCTAGAGGCCAGTTCAGCCCGTGTTCGAACTCGCTCGCTGCAAGATTCGCGATCCCCGCCGAGGCGGGGTCGCCGACGAGGGTCGGCGCAATGTAGTCGCCGAAGGAGAGGATGAAGGCGAATACGGCGCCGATGCCGATCCCGATGCCGGCAAGCGGTAGCTCCACCTCGACGATCTGGCGCCACCGGTTCGCGCCGAGGTCGGCCGCGGCATGCATGAGCCTGTGCGGCACACGCTGCATGACAACGAAGATCGGGATGAAACAGAACGACATCGCCAAGTGAACCTGCACGACGATCAACGCGGTCTCGTTGAACAGAAGGCTACCCGTCGGGTGGCTGAGAATGCCGACTTCCGTCAGCAGGCCGCTGATCACTCCGGTCCTGCCCAGTAGCAGGCGCCAGCCAACGATGGCAAGCAGATAGCCAAGCCATAGCGCAACCACAACGGCTCCGAACCAAACGAACTGATGGCGTTTGACCCGAAACGAGATGAAGTGGGCCAGCGGCACGCTGATCGCCACCGAGAGCGCAGCGACGATCAACCCTCGTGTGATCGACCGGATCAGCGCGTCTGTGTACAACGAGTTGGAGAAGATCGTGTTGTAGCTTTCCGTCGTCCACTTCGAGACGAGTCGGAAATACTGCATTTCAGACATGCTCATCTTCACCGCCTCGAAGACGGGATAGACGATGAAGAACGCCCCCCAGATGGCCGCAGGCCCGAGTAGGATCGAGGCCTGCAGCCACCTGTGTCGACGGATTACGTTCATCTGATCGATCTCGCGGGGCGGGAAGCCCTACTTGAGCCCCGCGATTACTTCCTGCATTGTCTGGTTGTAGGCGCTCGGGTTGGACACTGCCTGCTTGAATATCGCGCTACCCAGGAACGCCTGCGGGTTGTCCAGGCCGAGGGTTTTGACCAACGCCGGGGACAGGTATTTGGCAGCTTCCGGGTTCGAAGGCGAGTAGCCGCTCGATTCCGCAAGCGCTGCGGCACCCTTCGGCGAGACCGTCCAGTTCAGGAACGCGTAGGCCGCGGCTTCACAGTCCGGGCTCACGCCGGAGGAGATCGACGCGCCTTCGGTCCATCCCTGCGCGCCCATGTCCTTCACTTTCGCGAGCGCCACCGGCTGATGCTTTTCAGTGAGCTGGTTGTAGACGTAACTCCAACCCTGAGCCGCCGCCACCTCATGGGTGGAGAACAGCTGAATCAGGTTGCCTCCGCTGTTCCATACCGTGCGGACATTGCCCTTCAGTTCGAGCATCTTGTTCTTGATCGCCGTGAGCTGAGAGGAGGTCAGGTGGAAGAGCTGTGAGGGGTCTTTGTCATAGCCCAGCACCGAGGCTCCGATCCAGAGCATCGAATAGTCTTCCCACAGCGCGACCTGGCCTTTGTATTCAGGGGTCCACAGGGCCGCCCAACTCGTCGGAGGCGTTTTTATGACCTGCGTGTTGTAGATGAACGGGTTGACGCCCCAGTCCTCGGACAGCGCGTACGTCTTGCCTCCGTATTCGAAGGTTTTGGTGCTGAATTTGAAGAGCTTTGAGTATTCGGCGAACTTCGTGGGGTCGATCGGCTTGATCACCCCGGCTTCCTGCATCGGCTGAGTCGTTTCCGGCGCGGCGAAGATCACCGCGTACTGACGCGTTCCGCCGGCCGCCATCTTCGCCAGAGCCTGTGCGCCGGAGGTGATGTATGAGACTTTCACCGGTACGCCATATTGCTTTTCGAACGGCTTAATCACGGACGCCGGCGCCTCGCCTTCCCACGTAAAGAGCCCGAGTGAGGAGCACTTCTTCGGATTACCGGTGTCGGCGACAAACTTGGCGTTGCTCGCCGAGCTGCTCGATGAGCTGCTGCTCCCGCACGCCGAGAGTGCACACATGACAACCACGGCCGACAGGGACAGGATTGTCACCCTGACCCAACTATTCGGTCCTCCTGCTTTGGTTTGCATCGTTGAGCCGCTCCTTTTCCTAGGCTGTTGCTGTGATCTCTGGCTGAGCAGGCTGATCCGCCTGTACCAACACGGTCCTCGCCGCAGGAAAGACCACGGCGACCCTCTCCCCCGGCGACATCACGTCGACCGACGCGGGCATGCGCGACGTGAGCCGCTCCCCGCCAGGCGCCGCCAAGAAGTAGTGAACGTCGCTGCCGCCATACTCCAGCGCCGTCACCGTCGCCTCGAGACGGTTGACGGGGCCGGCGTCCGAGGAGCGCTCCGCATCGAGCGCGACGACTTCCAAGTGCTCAGGGCGCACCATCGCGACCGCGGCGCCGGTGAAATCGCGGCCGGGCCGCACGAGGATGCGATCTCCCGAGCCGAGTGTGAACTGGACGAGCTCTGAGCCAGAGCCCTCAGCCGTTCCCTCGAGGAAACTGGAGTCGCCGATGAAGCCAGCGACGAAACGGCTCGTCGGGGAGTCGTAGATCTCCTTAGGCGAGCCAATCTGGAGGGCGCGCCCGGCGTTCATGACCGCGATCCTGTCGGCCATCGCGAGCGCCTCCTCCTGATCGTGGGTAACGTGCACGAAGCTGATGCCGGCGTCGCGCTGGATCGCCTTGAGCTCGAGCTGCATCGTCCTGCGCAGCTTCAGGTCGAGCGCCCCCAGCGGCTCGTCGAGCAGCAGCAGCTTGGGGTGGTTGATCAACGCGCGGGCCAGCGCGACACGCTGCTGCTGACCGCCGGAGATCTCTTTGATGCCTCGATCTCCGAGTCCTCCCATCGCGACACGCTCGAGCATGTCCTCGGCGCGCTGCTGGCGCTCGCGGCGGCTGATCCGCTTCATCTTCAGCCCGAATGCGACGTTATCGCGCAGGTTCATGTGCGGGAACAGCGCGTATTCCTGGAAGACAAGGTTGACGTCGCGCCGGAACGGGGGGACATCTGTGACATCCACTCCGCCGAGGCTGATCGTGCCGCTGTCGGGCTGCTCGAAACCGGCCATCGAGCGCAGCGTTGTCGTCTTCCCGCAGCCGGAGGGACCGAGAAGCGCGAAGAACTCGCCCGGGGCGATGCGCAGGTCCAGAGAGTCAACGGCGAGGACGTCGCCGTAGCGCTTGGTGAGAGCGTTCAGCTCGAGCGCCGCCGCCTCCTCGGCGAGGTGGACGCCAGCCGAGTTCGACGCCGGCCCCGCATCGGTGTGGCTCGCCGCCATGGTCGTGCGCTCGGACTCGTCAGGTGTCACCGAGGCCTCCATTCACCAGCTCGGTGGGGATATGACCCATAGGACTTCCGACGCCTCTCCGAGCGCCCTGAAGGTGTGGAGCATCGAGCTCCGATAGCTGAGCGCGTCGCCGGCCGTCATCTCGAACTCAGTGCCCTCGATCTCGGCGATGATGTGCCCCGAGAGAACGACGCATACCTCGTCCGAGTCCCCATGGGTGTAGGGATCGCCGGCACTCGCCTCGGGCTGAAAAGTCCCACCAATTACCTCGAGGCGGGTGATCGAGGTGGGCGAGACTCGGTACTTGGAGATCGGGCCAAGTTCGATCGTGCCGCGCTTGTCCCGGCTCACGAAATGGGGAAGCTCACGTGCCGAGCTGTCGAAGATATCTCCCGGGGTCAGACCGAGCGCATTCGCCAATGCCTGCAGCGTCTTGAGGCTCGGCGAGGAACGGCCCCGCTCTACCTGCGAGAGGAAGCCTTCAGTCACGCCGGCTTTGCTCGCGACCTCTTTGAGCGTCAGCCGACGGCCGATCCGCAGCTCCCGTAGGCGCTCCCCGACTGGAGATGCGACCTCCGCCGCTCCGTTGCCGGCGACCGTGGTGGTGCCAGTGGACGCGTTGTCCGTTGCCATCGCCGCGACTCTACAGATATCTGCGCTGGTGTCAAGGAAATCTTTATCGACACTATTGTTAGCTGAAGTTTGGACAAGTGTCGCTTCCTCACAGCGAATGGAGCCGGGCCTCCCCCGCGATCCACGCCGTACGCGCGTCGAGAGGGGCTTCCCGGTCAATTTCGAAGACACCGCCCGCGGATCACGCTGTCAGCTCCTCGAACACGGCCCGGAGCGAGGCCTTCTCCTCGATGCCGATACCGGGGCTCTCACACGGCGCGACGTGGCCGTCGACAATTGGTGTGGAGTCGGCGAAGCCCCCGAACGGCTGGAAGACATCGGGGTAGGACTCATTGCCCCCGAGCCCCAGCCCGCTCGCGATCGCGAGCGCAAACTGGTGGCCGCCGTGCGGGATGCAGTTGCGCGCCGAGAACCCGTGTTCGCGCACGACCTCGAGGATGCGCAGGAACTCCGTCAGGCCGTACGCAAGCGCCGGATCGAACTGCAGTACGTCGCGATCTGCGCGCATGCCGCCGTAGCGCAGGAGGTTCTGCGCGTCCTGCCTCGAGAAGAGGTTCTCGCCTGTCGCGAGGGGGCCCTCGTAGCACTCCGCTAGCGCAGCCTGCAACTGAAAGTCGAGTGGGTCGCCGGCCTCCTCATACCAACGCAAGCCATACGGCGCGAGCGCCTCGCCGTAGGCGAGCGCCTGCGGCTGGTCGAAGTCTGCCGTTTGCGTCGACCGCGACGCGATCGCCCGATCCGAGCAGGTCAACCACGGCCTCGATCCTGCGCAGATCCTCCTTCAGCGGGGCGCCCGCGATCTTGAGCTTGACGGTCGTGTAGCCCTCATCGAGGTACCGCCCCATCTCATCCCGCAACGTGGCCTCCGACTTGCCCGCCGAGTAGTAACCGCCGGCGGCATAGACGAACACGCGCTCGTCGACGCTGCCGTCGCCGTAGCGATCGGCGAGCAGACGGTGCAGCGGCTTCTCTTCAAGCTTGGCAACTAGATCCCAGATCGCCATATCGAGCACGCCAACCGCCACCGAGCGCTCGCCGTGGCCGCCTGGCTTCTCATCCGCCATCAGAACCTCCCAGACCCTTGCCGGGTCGAGGTTGTGCCCCGTCTCGTCGAGCAGGACGGAGGGCGCGGCCGCGAGTAGCCGCGGTATGAACCGTTCGCCGAGCAGCCCGGCCTGGGCGTATCGCCCATTTGAGTTGAAGCCGTAACCGACGACGGGCCTGCCGTCGCGGACGACATCGCTGACGACGGCTACGACCGAGGCGGTCATGCTCCGGAAGGAAACGTACGAGTTCGCGATTGGCGCGGCCAGCGGGACTACGCCCTGGCGAACGTCCACGATCCGCACCCCGGCCCGCGCGCCTCCCGTTGGGCGTTGCGGAACCGGAGCGTCCTTGATGTGCACCCGGCTAGCCTCCCGCCCGCCCTGAGCACGGGTAAGTGCCAAGACGTCGCAATTGTCGCCGGCGAGTCGGACAATCTGTCGCTCGCCGTGGGGGGTTGAGTGGCTTTGCGGGACTCCTCAGACGCCGTCGGCGCCGGGCGCGTCCTGGATGCGCAGTGCGAGCTCAAGCGCAAGACGGTCGTCCTGGTTCTCGAGGTCCACGCCCAGCAGCTGCTCGATTCGTTCGAGGCGCGGATATAGCGACTGCCGGTTCAGGTTGAGTACCCGCGCGGCCTCCGACTTGCGCCAGCCTTGACCGGCCAACGCGCGGAGGGTCGGAATCAGGGTCGCGGCCCGGCGCCGGTCATGCTCGACGAGCGGCGCCAGCCGCGTGGTGGCGAACTCCTGGAGGCGATCGTCGCTGCGCAGGCGGAGTATCAGCGTGTCGAGACTGGGCGCGCCCGCGTCGTGCCACCGCCGCGGCGGACCATCGACCGCGACGTTCGCCACGTCCATCGCGCGGCGCAGACCATCGGCCAACTGCGTCCCAGCCCTCGGCGGTGGGCCCGACCGCGATGACCGCTCCGTCCGGGCTCGCCCGCATGCTGCTCGATGCGCCGCCGGAGCGCCTCGACGGCGAGCTCGATCACGGCTCCGTGCGCCGGTCAGCTCGCGGTGATGCCGAGCACGATCAGACGTCTGCTCTTCGGCGCCACGGGAGCCGAGCAAAACGGGTATTGAGCGCGAGCGCATCTCCTCGCGAAAGCCCCGCCAGATGGCGCTCCAAGCGGTCTCGCCCGCCGCCCCGGCAGGCACGAGACGAGCGGGAGCAGCGCGCTGGCTCGATGGTCGAAGCCGAGCGCGACCGCCCGCGCACGGCGCGTCGGCCGCCGAAGCGCGACCGGCCACAAGGTCGAAGAGGAAGTTGCCGCGCTCGCGCGTCGCGAGCAGCGTCTCCTCGCGAGCGCGCATCAGCGCGAGCGAGACGAGCCCGACGGCGCGCTCGACGCGCGACCCGGTCGAACTCGTCGAGCGGCGAGTCCAGCGGCAGCGCGACGAGCCAGCCCCAGGTCCAGGTGCTCGAGCCCGGGACGCGGCGTCGTGATCGCGCGGGACTCGCGGTCGGGGTCTTCGCGGATCAGCTCCCACGCGGCGAGCACATCGGCGTCGGGCGTGTCGTGGTTGGCGTGGTAGAGGACGCCCTCGCGTGCCTTTTCGAGCACGACGGGGTTGCCGATGGCAGTCGCGAGCGTCGCCAGGATCTCCGAGATGCCCGGCCCCGTCGAGCATCAGCTCTGTAAAACGCCGGTGCAATTCGTCGCCTCGACGCAAAAGCGCGAGTTGGCGATTGAGGATGCTCGAGTGGACCTCCTCGGTGACCTCAACGAACATCACCTCGCGCTGCAGCTCGATGAGCGGCATCGCCGCCGCTCCTCGGCGACGTCGACGAACGACGTCGGGCAGACTCGCGAAGACGTGGCCGAGCTCGACGATCGACGCCGGCGACGCCGCGATCGACGAGCCCGCGCATGAACGCCGCTGCTCGCGCGGCGTGCGCGCGACGCCCATGCCCGTCATCAGCAGCAGCTCGCCGCCCTTGAGCAGCCGCGCGATGTTCGGCACCTCGGCTGAGTGCGCCCACCGGATCGGCCGCTGCAGACCGTCGCGGCCCGCCGACGAGGTGCGGCGCGCCGCGCCGCAGCGACGGCAGCCCGAGCGCCGTCTCGACGGTCAGGGCACCTGCGGACGAAGCTGGCAAGCGACGGGTACACACTGCCCAGCGTAAACGCCGGGCAGTGCCGCGTGGTTCGCCAGCTGGCCAACTACTTGTCCCTACGACTCGACCGAAAGCTACGTCCGCTCTCGATCGCATGGGCGTCAACCCATCGCCGGCCCCGCGGGAGAGCGCATCGCGACATGGCGTCCACGAACGGCCCCCTCGTGACGACAGGTGGTCGCTTGAGGGCACGTGACCGCTGCGCGATGATGTTCAACGCGATGGGCGCGGCCGAACAACTCGAGGCGACCGACAAGCAGCTGCTGATCGACGGCGAGTGGATCGGATCCGACGCCTGGCAGGACGTGCGCTCTCCCTACTCGAGTGAGATCGTGGGCCGCGTGCCACAGGTCGGCGCTGAGGCGACGACGCGCGCGATCGCCGCCGCCGAGCGCGCCATGCAGGACCCGCTACCGGCCTGGCGCCGAGCCGAGATCCTCGAACGCACTGCCGCGCTGATCGACGAGCGGCTCGAGGAGCTCGCACTTCAGCTGATGCGAGAGACCGGCAAGCCGATCAAATCGGCACGAGTCGAGATGCAGCGCGCGGCCTTCACCTACCGCATGTCCGCGGGGCAGGCGCGCACGCTGACCGGCGAAGCGGTGGCGATCGACGCAGCCCAGCTCGGCGAGGGCAAGCTCGGCTTCACCGTGCGGCGGCCGATCGG
The DNA here is from genome assembly GCA_963744035.1 of uncultured Solirubrobacteraceae bacterium. GTDB lineage: Bacteria > Actinomycetota > Thermoleophilia > Solirubrobacterales > Solirubrobacteraceae > Palsa-744. The sequence goes on from CAVURZ010000005.1 coordinate 874,006, forward strand.
CGTCATCGCCGCCATCACGCCATTCAACTTTCCGGCGAACCTCGTCTCGCACAAGATCGCTCCAGCCCTGGCGGCCGGCTGTGCGGTCGTTCTCAAACCCGCACCGCAGACGCCGCTGTAGCGCACTCGCACTCGCGGCGCTGGAGGTCGAGGCGGGGCTGCCGCCGGGCTGGCTCAACGTCGTGCTCGGCCCCGAGGCCGAGATCGGCGACGTGCTGCTCGAGGACCAACGCGTAGCGATGATCACGTTCACCGGCTCCGCGGCGGTCGGCTGGATGCTGCGCGACCGCGCGCCGCGTAAGCACGTCGCGCTCGAGCTCGGAAACGCCACGCCGGTGATCGTCGACGCGGATGCCGATCTTGAGCTTGCGGCCGAGCGCATCGCGCGCACGGCATTCGCGTTCGCCGGGCAGGCCTGCACCTCGGTGCAGCGCATCTACGTCCACAGCGACGTGCACGACGCGTTCCTGTCCGAGTTCCTGCCGCGCGCCGAAGCGCTGAGCGTCGGCGACCCCGCAGAGGAGTCGACCGACGTCGGCCCGGTGATCGACGAGCGCGCGCTCGCCCGGATCATGGGGTGGATCGAGGAGGCGATAGGCGAAGGCGCGCGGCTGCTCACCGGCGGCGAGCTCGAGAACGGCGTGCTGCGTCCGACAGTGCTCGGCGAGGTGACAACACGGATGCGGGTGGCGTGCGAGGAGGCGTTCGGACCGCTCGTCGGAATCGCGACCTTCGAGCGGATCGAGGACGCGTTCGCGGCGTGCAACGGCACCGAATTCGGCCTCCAGGCAGGCATCTTCACCAGGAACATACGGAGCGCTTTCGACGCCGCTGAGCGGCTCGAATTTGGCGGCGTGATTGTCAACGAGAGCCCAAGCTGGCGGGTCGACCAGATGCCCTACGGTGGCGAGAAGGCATCCGGCACCGGCAAGGAGGGCCCTGCCAGCACCGTGCGCGAGATGACCGTCGAGCGGCTCATCGTGATCGACACCGCGAGCTAGCGGCAACTCAGGCGTCAACCCCGGCCGCGACAGGTTGTCGCGTCTGCGGTGAGGAGATCAGACGAGACGGCCATTGCCACGAGCTGAGCCAGCTCAGAGACTTGTTCGCATGTCCACAACCGTCTCCCAGACCCGAACGCTGCTCAACCACATCGGGGGTGCGTGGCGCGAGTCCTCCGCCACGGAGTTCCTCGAGGACCGCGATCCCGCCTCCGGCGATCCACTCGCCCGCGTGCCGTTGTCCGGCTCGGCCGACGTCGATGCGGCCGTTACGGCCGCCCGCTCGGCGGCGCTCGCGTGGCGTGAGATCTCACCAATTCAGCGCGCACGAGCAGTGATGGCGCTGCGCGACACGCTCGACGCGAAGCGGCAAGAGATCGCCGAGCTCGTGACGGCCGACATGGGTAAGACGCTCGCCGACGCCCTCGCTGAGGTCGGCCGCGGAATTGAGTCCGTCGAGGCGGCCTGCGCGGTGCCGCACCTGCTCAAGGGCGAGAACCTCGAAGGCGTCGCAAACGGCGTCGACGTGGAAATGGTTCGTCAGCCGGTCGGGGTGGTCGCGGCGATCACCCCATTCAACTTCCCGGCGATGATCCCGCTCTGGTTCCTGCCCTACGCGGTCGCCGCGGGCAACGCTTTCATCCTCAAGCCCTCCGAGCAGGATCCGCTCGCACCGGAGCGGATCATCGAGCTGGCCGGCGAGATCGACGCTTTCCCACCGGGGTTGATCAACCTCATCCACGGTGGGCACGACGCCGTCAACGGCCTGCTCGATCACCCCGGGGTCGACGCGGTCTCGTTCGTCGGATCAGCCCGGACCGCCCGCTATATCGCAGAACGTTGCGCCGCGGCCGGCAAGCGCGCGCAGGCGCTCGGAGGCGCGAAGAACTCGATGGTGATCATGCCCGACGCCGACCCGGACACGATGGCCGACGGTGTCTGCGCCTCGGCCTTTGGGGCCGCCGGACAGCGCTGTCTCGCAGGGTCGATCGCGGTGCTTGTGGGTACGAGCGCCGAGCAGGACGCGACTCGTGACCGCATCATCGAAGCCGCGGCGGCGCTGCGCACGGGCCCGGGCGGAGATCCTGTGACAGACGTCTGTCCCGTGATCAGCGCCGAGAGCCACGAGCGCCTTGTCGAGGCTATTGGCGCGGCGGAGCGCGACGGGGTCCGCGTCGTGCTCGACGGTCGTGGAGATGCCGGCCCAGGCGGGACCCAGCTCGGCCCGACGATCCTCGACGAGGTGCCGGAGGACCACCGCGTGCTGCGTGAGGAGCTCTTCGGCCCGGTGCTGACGCTCACCCGCAGCAGCGATCTCCCGGGCGCCCTAGAAGAGGTGAACTCGAGCCGCTACGGCAACGCCGCTGTCATATTCACCGAGTCAGGAGGAGCGGCGCGCGCCTTCCGGCACGGCGTCGAGGCCGGGATGATCGGCGTCAACGTGGGCGTCGCCGCCCCGGTCGCGTGGTTTCCGTTCTCGGGCTGGAAGGACTCGTTCGACGGTGACCTCCACGCCAACGGAGAGGACGCGATCGAGTTCTACACACGCAAGAAGGTCGTGACCTCGCGGTGGGCGAGATGAGCAACGACCAGCTGCTCCTTCACTTCTCCAAGCAGGCCCTCGGCGACCTGCTTGTTCTCGAGCGAGGGGAGGGCCCGTATGTGTTCGACACGGACGGCAACCGCTATATCGACGCTCTATCGAGCCTGTTCTGCTCGCAGCTCGGCTACAGCTACGGCGAGGAGATGGCCGCCTCAGCGGCATCTCAGCTGAACACGCTCGCCTTCAACACCAATTGGGGGACCGCGACGCCCGTCGCGATCGAACTCGCCGAGCGGATCACGGGGCTCGCTCCCGCCGGGCTGCGACACGCGCTCTTCACGAGCGGGGGCTCGGAGGCCGTCGAGGCGGCCTGGAAGCTCACCCGCGAGCATTTCGAAGCCGTCGGCCAGCCACAGCGGACGAAGGCGATCGCGCGCGACGGCGCCTACCACGGCGTGACGCTGGGGGCGCTCGCGTTCACCGGGATCGAGCGCTTCAAGGCGCCCTTTGGGCCGCCCGCGATCGACGTCACGCACGTATCGAACACCAACGCATTCCGCGCGCCCGACGGAGACGATCCTGACGCCTTCTGCGCACGTCTGCTCGGCGAGATGGAGTCGGCGATCGATGCCGCCGGCCCTGACCAGGTGGCCCTGATCATCGCCGAGCCGGTCCAAAACGCGGGCGGATGCCTGACCCCGCCCCCTGGCTACTGGGCCGGGCTCAGGCGGATCGCCGACGAACACGGATGTCTGTTGATGGCCGACGAGGTCATCTGTGGGTGCGGGCGGCTCGGCGAGTGGGTGGCGACCGCGCGCGAAGGCGTGACGCCGGATCTTGTCTCGCTGGCGAAGGGGCTTACATCGGCATACGCCCCGATGGGCGCCGTGCTCGCCCATGAGCGGGTGGTCGGCCCACTCATCGAGAAGAACGTCACGTTCAGGCACGGCATCACGTTCGGCGGCCATCCGCTCTGTGCGGCGATCGCGCTGCAGAACATTGAGATCTTCGAGCGCGACGGGATCCTCGAGAACGTTCGCGCTCTCACCCCTCATCTGGGGAGCCGCATGCGGGAACTGCTTCCGCTGCCAATCGTGGGCGATGTCCGCGGCGACGGCTTCTTCTGGGCGGTCGAGCTCGTCAAGGACGAGCAGTGCTCTCGCTTCGACCAGGCCGAGCGCGACCGCCTCATCCGCGGTTTCCTCCCGCGCCGGCTGCGCGAGGCAGGACTGATTGCTCGCGCCGACGACCGCGGCGACAGTGTCCTGCAGATCGCCCCCCCGCTAATCAGCGACGCAGCACTGTTGGATGAGATCACGGACCGTCTGGCCGAGGTGCTGGCGGACGCAGGGTCCTATATGGCAGCTCACGCGACCGAGGCGCTCGCATAATGCTCGTCGGCGTGGTGAGTGAGATCAAGCGCGGCGAGCGCCGCTGCGCGCTCACTCCCGCTGGCGCGGCAGAGCTCGTCGGCGACGGCCACGACGTGATCGTCCAGAACGGAGCCGGAGCCGGGTCGGGCTACGAGGACGAGGATTTCTCGAGCGCGGGCGCGCGGCTCGCCGACGACCCCAGCGAGGTCTGGCAGACGGCCGACCTACTACTCAAGGTCAAGGAGCCGGTGCCGGCCGAGTACCACGGCTTGCGCAACGGGCAGATCCTTTTTACCTACCTGCATCTCGCAGCCGACCGGCCGTTGACCGACGCGCTGCTCACCTCGGGAACTACCGCCGTCGCCTACGAGACCGTCGTCGACGAAGCGGGCCGGCTCCCGCTCCTCGCGCCGATGAGCGAGATAGCCGGGCGGCTCGCAGCGCAGGCCGCTGCATCCTTCCTGCTCGACCCCGTGGGGGGGCGAGGGCTGCTGATCGGCGGCGTTCCCGGCGTGGCTCCGGCGCACGTGACGATCCTGGGCGGCGGCGTCGTCGGCGTACAGGCTGCCAAGGTCGCCTGCGGCATGGGCGCCGAGGTAACAATCCTCGATCGCTCACTTCCACGGCTGCGCGAGCTTGATGACCTGTTCGGCGGCCGCGCGCGGCTGCTGGTGTCGAGTCGAATGGCGATCGAAGAGGAGCTTCGACGCGCCGACGCGTTGATCGGCGCCGTCCTCGTGCCAGGGGCCTCGGCCCCGCGGCTCGTCACACGCGCCGGTCTCGCGCTGCTGCCCCGGCGGGCCGTCCTTGTCGATGTCGCGATTGACCAGGGAGGGTGCTTCGAGACCTCGAAACCGACGACTCACGATCACCCGGTGTACGAGGTCGATGAGATCCTTCATTACTGCGTCGCGAACATGCCTGGCGCTGCCCCGCGAACCGCGACGCGCGCGCTCACCAGCGCAACCCTTCCTTACGTTCGCCGGATCGCCGGACTGGGGATCGACGCCGCGATCGCGCTCGACCCCGGCATAGCCCCCGGAGTCAACGTCCGCGAAGGGGAGCTTCTATGTCCGCCCGTCGCCGAGGCGTTCGGGCTTCCGGTCGCCGCATGAATGCGACCCACCGATACGGGAACCTGATCGGTGGCGAGCTACTCGCCGCCGCAGAGGGCGGCGAGCGAGACATTCTGAACCCGGCCACGGGCGAGGTCCTCGCGACCGTCGCGGACGGCACCAGCGCTGATGTCGATCGCGCCGTCGAAGCCGCACGAGCCGCCCGCCGGCCGTTCCGCGATACGACACCCGCCAGGCGACAGGAGCTACTGCTCGGGCTGGCTGACCTAGTCGATGCACACGCGGAGGAGCTAGCGGCAATAGAGGTCGCGAACGTGGGCAAGCCGCGCTCGCTCGCGGCCGAAGAACTGCCGATCTGCTCCGATCAGCTCCGTTTTTTCGCGGGCGCTGCCCGCACCGGCCAAACACCTGCCGCCGGCGAGTACCAGCAGGGCTACACCTCGATGGTTCGGCGCGAGCCGCTCGGCATCGTCGGACAGATCATGCCGTGGAACTACCCCTTGATGATGGCGATCTGGAAGATCGCCCCGGCGATCGCCGCCGGTAACGTCGTTGTCCTGAAACCGTCGGAGATCACACCCCTCTCGACGCTGCGTCTAGGGGAGCTGGCGGCCGAGGTGCTACCTCCAGGCGTGCTCAACATCGTTGCCGGCGACGGCCCATCGGTCGGCGAGCCGCTCGTCGCGCACCCCGACGTCGCGATGGTGTCGCTGACTGGAAGCGTGGCGACGGGCAAGGCCATCGCGCGCACAGCCTCGGACACACTCAAGCGGGTGCACCTCGAGCTCGGTGGGAAGGCTCCGGTCATTGTCCTCGGCGACGCCGACCCCGAAGTTGTCGCAGCCGGCCTACGAGTTGCAAGCTTCCTCAACTCGGGCCAGGACTGCACCGCCGCCGCGCGGGTAATCGCCGACGCTCGCGTCCACGAGGCGCTACTCGAAGCGCTCGCTTCATCGGCCTCCTCTTTGCGTGTGGGCGATCCCTCCGAAGGCGAGGAGATAGAGATGGGCCCGGTCGTCTCTGCTCGTCAGCAGGAGCGAGTGCTCGGATTCATCGACCGTGCCGTGAGCGCAGGCGCGGAGCTCGTGGGCGGCGGATCGGCGGGGGGTCGGGACCGCGGCTTCTTCGTCGAGCCGACGGTGATCGCCACGGCCGACCAAGGCGCCGAGATCGTCCAGCGAGAGATATTCGGGCCGGTCGTCACCGTGCAGCGAGCCGACGGGCTCGACGCAGCGATCGAGATGGCGAACGACATTCCCTACGGTCTGGCCGCATCGGTCTGGACGCACGACGTGGGACTCGCGATGGAGGCCGTGCGCCAGCTGGACTTCGGCTGCGTGTGGGTAAACGACCACCTCCCCTTCCTATCGGAGATGCCGCACGGAGGGTTCAAGGAATCCGGCTACGGCAAGGACCTCTCCATCTACGCGCTCGACGACTACACACGCATCAAGCACGCGATGGTAAAGCTCGATTCGATCGGGACATGAGAGCCGTGTTGAACCCCACGTTGTCGCCCATTCCTACCCCTGAGGTGCCTACATGCTCAACCTGAAGCGCATTGACAACCTGGACATCCTCACCCGAGGGGTCGAGCCTCTCGTGGTCTTCTACCACGATCTCCTCGGCCTTCCCTTCATGCTGCCGTACGAGCCTGAGGAGGGCTGGGCGGCGCTCGATGCCGGCAACCTCACGATCTACATCTTCCAGTCGGATGTCGGTGAGCACGAGGCGCGACGCACCGCGGTGAACCCCGAGAATCCACCCGGATTTGACTCGTTCGCCTTCGAGGTCGACGATCTCGACAGTGCACTCGCTGAGCTGGACGGCAAGGTCGAGTGGGCGCATCCTGATGTGATCAGGTGGGAGCACCCGTCCGGGACTTGGTACCGGTACCGCCCGTTTTATGACCCCGACGGAAACATGATGTACGTCACCGAGCCGCACGTCGCCAAACCGATCACATGAGGTCAAGAAGAGTCAGATGTATCCGACCATTGAGGTGAGCGGGTCCGCGCGCGAACGCGGGCATCAGCACGGCGAGGCGGCGCGCGAACGCGTCCGCGCGTCTATCGAGGGCTACAAGGAGGTCTTCGACCATTACGCACGTTGGGACTGGTCGCGCACGCGCACCGAGGCGGCACGGTTCCGGGCACCCATCGAAGCCTATGGGCGGGAATACGCCGAAGAAATCAGCGGTATCGCTGAGGGCGCAGCCGTCGACGAGCTTGACGTAATTGCGCTGAACGTACGCACCGAGATTATGTTCGCCGCGACGGCACGTGATGTCGCTGGCGGTCCCCACCTGCCGGCCGAGTGCAGTGCGTTCGCCGCTCTCCCGCCGCAAACCGCGACGGGTAGCGTGCTGCTCGGTGAGAACTGGGACTGGATCCCCCACGCGGCGGAGACGACCGTGATCATCGAGGCACGCAGGGACCGGGGACCGGACTACGTGACGGTCGTCGAGGCGGGCCTGCTTGCGAAGTTCGGCATGAACTCATCGGGCGTCGGCGTCGTGGCAAACGCGCTGGTGAGCCGCGGAGATCGGGGACACCCCGCCGTGCCGTTCCACGTGCTGCTCCGGGCCCTCTTCGACGCCGAGACGATTTCTGACGCTCTTAGAGCGCTGCAACGCGCGGAGCGCTCGTCCTCGGGCAACTATCTGATCGCGCACGAGGACGGAGTTGCGCTCGACATTGAGGCCGCACCCGGCGACCACACCCAACTGTTCCTGCACGCGCCCGAGGATGGGTTGCTTCTGCATACCAACCACTTCACGCATGACGGCTTCCGCGACGGCGCCGTGTCGCTCGTCGCGATGCCCGACAGCCCCTTCCGGCTTCAGCGCCTACAGGCGCTGGTCGACCAGGCCGGACGCCCGCTCGACGCGGCATTTTTTCGCGAGGTCCTTGCCGACCACGCCACCTTTCCCCTCGGTATTTGTTGCCACCCCGACATGCGCCAGCCGGCCCCAGAGCGCTCGGCCACGCTGGCCAGCGTCGTCATGGACCTCCCCTCCCGACGCATTTGGCTCGCGCCCGGCAATCCTTGCGTCGCACCTTGGACCGAGCTGGACTACAGCGATCGGCTGCGCAAGCCCTCGCCCGTTACCTCGACCGTCAGCTTTTCGGCATGAGCGCCGAACCGTTATCGGTCAGCCTGTCCTTCGACTTCGACGCGATGTCCGTCTGGGTGGCCGGCACGAGCGATCCGGCAGCGATCTCCCGCGGGGAGTTCGGGGCAGTAGCAATTGAGCGAATCCTCGCTCTCCTTCAGCGGCACGGGGCGCGGGCGACGTTCTTCATACCCGGCCACACGGCACTCGCCTATCCATTTCTCGTCCGCGAGATTCGCGACGCCGGACACGAGATCGGCCACCACGGATGGGTACACGAGAATCCGGCGCTTCTTTCGGCGGCCGCGGAGCGTGAGGTGTTCATCCGGGGCCTGGATGCGTTGCAGCGAGCTGCGGAGATCTCGCCTGTCGGCTATCGCTCGCCTGCCGCAGCTTTCTCTGAGTACACCATCGAAGTGCTCCTGGAGCACGGGATGCTCTACGACTCGAGTTGCAGCGGATCAGACTTCGCGCCCTACTACCTGCGACGGGGTGACTCCTATTCCAGCACCGAGGCGTACCACTTCGGCGACGCGTCCGAGCTTGTTGAGATGCCATTCAGCTGGATCCTCGACGACTTCCCGCACTTCGAGTTCGAGGTCGGGTGGAGCACCGAGCAGAGTCCGCCGTCGAGCGTCCGGGAGATTTGGCAGGGCGAGTTCGACTACGCCGTCCGCTCCAGCCCGGGCGGAACCTTCGTCCTCTGCATGCATCCGCAGGTGATCGGCCGCGGTCACCGGCTCGACATGCTGGACTCGCTGGTCGGACACATGGCGAGCGCGGGCGTCGTGTTCGAACCCCTCGGCGAGTACGCCACGCGTTGGCGCGACGCGCATCCGCTCACCGAGTGGTGTGCAGGCGACGACATTCATGCTCGTGCCGCACGCGAAGCACTTGAGTAGCCAAGACGTTGGCTGACGCTCACTTGCCTCGCCACACGTGAAGCTCGTCGGTCGACATGTCGGGACACAGGAGAGCCACCCCAGGGCGTTTCCCGTAGGCATGGCGAAGTAGCCGCTCAGGATGTACATCGACGAGGAGGGCCGGCGGAGAGGGCCCCTCGTTTAGGCCATGTCCGACCGCCACGGCGAACATCCCTGTCAGATCCGCTCAGTGCCGTGCGCGCCTGTCACGTGGTGGGTGTGCCGAGTCGGCGGCGCATATTCTTCGGCGGTGCCTCCGCGGGATCATCGAATTACGCGCCGATCCCGAGCCGAGTCTGACCGAATATGGCTGATCGAGGCGCCTTTGGCGGGCCCTGGGATCACGGATCTTTACGTGGCGCACATGGAGAACGCGTTGACGAACGTCCTCGCCGTGACTCTGCGTTGCCATGACGAGCTCGTCCGGCGAATCCTCTCCCACCCAACGGTCGGTCTCGCCATCTCGGGTAAGCGTTCAGAGCGGTTTCGCGTTGGATTGCAGCACCAGCTGCCAGACTCGAGGAAGACCGTCGACATCGCGGTCGAGGCATTGGCGCCGAAAGGCCGCGTTTTAGCGCGTCTCTGGATTGAGAACAAGATCAACAGTGGCGAGGTGCGTAGCCGTTCCGGCGAGCAATACACGCTCGAGTACCTCGGGCTTCAGGCGGCTGAGCCAGCCGCCAAGGGCCGCCTCGTGGTGATCAAGCGAACACCCCGGGACATCAGGCGGACTGGCCGGCCGCCGGGATTCGACGTCGGCGTGCTCACATGGGCGGAGATCATCGGCATCGTGCGAGAAACAGGCGTGTCGGCTCACGGTGAGCGCTGGGTCGTATCCGCGAGGGACCCAGAGGCCCCGGCTCGACTGCGCACGCTCGCTGAATGCCTTTGGTTTCTGGATATGGTCGTCGGGACACCCCACACCGGGGAGGTCGGGGACCTGTGATCCGCTGTCCCCAGCCTTGGCCGCCGATCAATCTTTTCTTGACCTGCCACGGCTCGACTCCCCAGAGGAGCCTTCATGAGTCGGGTTCGATGAACGCGATCAGGTGGTTGATCGCCTCTTTCGACTGCTCGGCCCCTTCGTCGCGGATCTGCTGGCCTGCATCGCCGGCGACGGCGCCTGCGGTGTAGTCGCCCGGGTGCCAGACCTGGACGGCGCAGCCAACGAGGTCAGTGACGTCCTGGATCGGCTCCCAACGTGCATCGCGGAAGTCCCCCTCGATCAGCGACCCGTGGTCGACCTGGGTCCCATCGGCGTCGATCGAGACGAGCGTGCCGGCGAAATGACTCGCATCGGCGTGGTCCGCCTGGATGCTGCGGTGCTCAAAGTGGACGCGTGCGAAGACCGGTGTGCCTTGGCTGTCGATTGTGTCGGGCCAGTGCTCGACGAGCTCGAACTCGCGGCCGTCGCTGAAGAACTCGGATTGGATGGCTGAGGCGACCATCTCGATTGCGTTGGTGGTCGTGGTGCCGGGGCCGTCGTCGAGCTGGCCGGCGATCACGACCGGTAGCCGGCCGGCCTGCTCGTAGACACGGACATGGCAGACCTCTTGGGTGCAGTGAAATCCCTCATAGGGGAGCAGGCAGTTGTTGGTGAGTTCCATTTCGGCTCCCTTGGATGTGGGGTTACCCGGCGCCGTCAGGCGGGCCGGTTTTGACGAGCGCGGGATCTGGCTCCGCGTCCTTGGAGGTGAACGCACCTTCGGCGAACGCCGCCCCGAACGCTGGGTCCGGGGCGTAGTCCGCATAGATTTCAGTCGTCGCGAGGTTGCGGTGTCCCATCCACTCCTGCAGGGTCCGCATCGGGACCCCGGCGGCGGCCATCCGGGTTCCGAAGGTGTGCCGCAGCGAGTGGAAGGTGATGCCGCGCTTGCGCCCGCAGCGGTGACCCATGCCGGCGGACTTCATCGCCTCGTAGAAGCGGATGCGGATCTGCGAGGCATCGTAGGGGTCGCCGGTGAGGGGGTGGCAGAAGACCAGCTCGTCGTCGGCCTGGAAGGCGGATCGCTTGTAGTGGCGGTCCAGCTCGCCGCCGAGCCGGTCGGCCATCGGTAGCGCCCTGGATGAGCGCCTGGACTTCGGTGTCCCAAGGTGGCCTCGCGTGTAGTTGCGTCGCACCCGGATCACCGATGCAGACCAGTCGACGTCGCGCCAGCGCAGCGCCACCAGCTCCCCGAGCCGCATCCCGGTCATCGCGGCCGTCAGGTAGAGGACATGGTCGGTGTGACCGCGGGCATCGGGCTCGTCCTCGCCGTCCTCGATCTGCGTCGCGCGGACCGCCGCCGCGGCCAGGAGCCCCTCGAGCTCGGCGAGATCGAGGAAGCGGATGTCCGCGTCGACCTGCTCCGTCTCGGGCCGGTCTGTCGCAGCGACCGGGTTCGAGGTGCACCACCCACGTCGGTGGGCGAAGGAGAACAGGCCGTGGGCGAAGTTGAGGTGGTTGACGATCGTCTTGCGACTCAGGCCGCCCTTGTCCTTGGGCCGGCTCTTGGCGGTGATGTAGCTCGCGACGTCGCGTGGGCCGATGCGCTCCACAGGCTTCGTACCGAAGTGCGGGACGAGGTGTTTGTCGAGGATGATCCGGTAGTCCTGAAGCGTCGAGGGCTTGCGGTGCTTGACGTGCTCGACATGGTGCAGATAGCGGTCGCCGGCTTCCTGGACGGTCATCTGTTCCTCGGGCACCACGACGCGCACCTCGGTCATCTGCCGACGCAGTGCCATCTCGGCCTGCTTGCGAGTCAGCCCCTCACGGGTTCCGGGCTCGCGGATCGCGCCGAGCTTCCGTTTGACCTGCTGTTCGCCGACCCACCAGCGTCCGTACCAGGAACCGCGATGGACGCTCACGGACCCGGACCCGTAGATCCGTTTGGGCTGATCGTGGCTCACCGGCTCTACCGTCGGCTCAGAAGGACCGGCGGCCGACGGACTGCTGTTCGATCGCGCCGAGCCACTGCAGCACCGCCGAGCGGCGGTAGCGCACATACCGTCCTAGCGGCACGTGAGGAATCCGCTTCGCGCGGGTCTCGGCATAGACCCATTGCTTGGTGACCTGCAGCAGCTCGGCGACCTCATCGGCCGTCAGCAGGGGGTCGATCCCGGGCCTGGCGCCGCCCGCAATCGGCTGTCCCGCGACCCCGAGCGGCCGGCGAGCACCCGGCCGGGCGCGGCGAACGTGTTGCCGGGGGAGTGTCGTGAGTCCTCTCATGCGCTTCTCCAATCGTCGTCGTGAGTCGAGTTCGTCGGCAGGGTTTTCCCTGCCGACCTCACTGCTATCCAGCGGAGGGGTCGGGTTCTGTCAAGGCCGGGCCGTCAGGCCCCGCCGCAGGCGGCCCCACAGGGGCGGCCTTGACAGGTTCCGGGCCCGGAGCTAACGCGAGGTCAACAGGCTCCTGGGTGTAGAGACGGTCGATCCGGTACTCGGTTGGGGGGTGGGAGTGCCGGCCAAGCCACGCAAAGGGAATCGGCAGGTCGTTCTCAAGGGCATTGGTGTCGAGGAACCGCGCAAGCGCTTCTCCCTGGCCGAGACGCGCCGCATACTGGTCGGCTGCGAACTCGCGGGAGCGCCAGTACGCAGCCCACGGCGTCCGCATCAGCCAGGCACCGGGCCCGCCGCTGACGAGGAAGCCGAGTGTCCGAAATGGAAAGCTCAGCCGCTGGCGGGGCGGGACGGTGAGGCGATGCAGGGCCGCGGTCAGCCGGGCGTCTGAGCTGTTGAGGTGCCCGAGCTCATGCGCGAGGACGGGCACGAGGAAGCCGCTCTCGAGCAGGCCTCGGGTGAGCATCAGCGTGTCCGCGTACGCGGCGGCGTTCACGGTCGGCTCGTCGAGCACGAACCACGCCCGTGGCGCGCGCAAACTCGGGGCGGACTGGGTGAGTACATCGAGCGCGTCCTCGTAGATCAGCCGCTCCCGCTCGGATGGCAGGCGCCCGCCGCTCTGCTGGCGCCATAGCCAGCCACCGACGGGCAGCACGAGTGTCGCCAGGGACAGGGCGAGCGGTCCGTAGCCGATCAGTAGAGCGAGCGAGCTGGCGGGCGAGGTCGACTTGCCGAGGATCGTGAAGACCAGCCACAGAGAGAAGCTGGCGAGGGACCAACGGATGAACCCGCTGATGAACTGCAGTGCGACCGTGCATATGTAGAGGAGTGCCCATTCGGGACGGATCTCCTCAGGGGAGATCAGGTACCTGCGGGCCTCGGGAGAAGTAGAAGTAGAAGTAGACATATAGGTGTGTCGCTCTCAGTCCCCATCTCCCACCCCCCCGAGTTCTACGCGCCAACCGTTCGGGCCGCGACGAAACCGCGTGTTCTTCCCGCGATAGAGATGCGCCGAGACGTTCGTCACCGGCACCCCCAGCGCTGCGGCAATCTCCGCCGGCCAGGAGTCGGGATGCTCGGAGAGGAACGCGGCAATGTCATCCTGAGAGATTCGGCCCCGAGCACCACGGGCGGGTTTCTCGCCCGTCAGGGCAGCCCTGGCAGCGAGCAGCCGGGCGCGCTCCTGGAGCAGCGTCTCATAGCCGCTGAGCCCTTTGTTTATGCGCTCCAGCTCCTGATCGATCTCGCGCATCACCCCACGCGTCCCCCGGCCAACCGGCCGGCGTGAGCCAGTCATGCGGTGCCCACTCCATGGTGGTCCTCAGCTGTTGTCACACCGTCATCATATAGGATGTCACTCTGATGTTAGTTTCTCAGCAATCACGGGGCTGGGGTCCGTCGCACGAGTACCTCGACCCACCCACCAGACGCCGCGGGAAGATCAAACTTGGCGCAATCGCGCTAGTCCTGATCGCGCTCGAGCTGTTCACCCATCGGCTGCTTCAAGAGGGCCCGGCGGGCGCGGCGCGCTCGACAGCGCACGTCATGGGGCGCGACGCGCTCGTGGTTTTCGCTGCCTACCTCGTAGTAAGGGGAGCGAAATCTGGGCGACTGAGCATTCCCGCGCGAATGCGCAGGCGCTCCCCGGCGGTCCGTCTCGCGGATCGACTCGCCGGCGCTAATCACCCAGGCGAAGCCGTGCGCGAGCACTCCCTCACCCTCGGCGGCGGGGCTTTCCTCGGGTTCCGTCCCGGCGGAGGGTGGATGGCAGCGGACCCCGAGCACGCCGTCCTGGTCCTCGGCCCACCCCGCTCCGGCAAGACGAGCACGGTCGTCATCCCGGCAATGCTCGCAGCACCCGGCGCCGCCGTCTCCACGGCAACCAAGCCCGACGTCCTCGAGGCAACGTGGCGTGCCCGCGCGGATATTGGCCAGGTCTGGCTGTTCGACCCGACCGGCGAGCAGAGCGAGCTGCCTCGGGAGATCCGCCGACTGTCCTGGTCCCCCGTCTCAGCGTCGAAAACCTGGGACTCCGCACTGCTGATGGCCCGGGCGATGGCCGCATCCACGAACGCTGCCAGCGGCACGACCAACGAGCAGCACTGGAAGGAGCGTTCCACCGCCTTACTCGCTCCACTGCTGCTCGCGGCGAACCTCAGCAACCAGCCGGTCGGCGAGTTGCTGCGCTGGGTTCTGCGCCAGGACCTCGACCCGGCCGGGCTGACGCTCGAGGACCACGACGCCAAGATCGCGAACGATGTCCTCGTCGGGATCGCCAAGACCGACGGCCGCGAGCGCTCCTCGATCTTCTCCGCGACCGCCGGAGTCCTCGCCGCCTACAACGCCGACGCCACCCGACAGGCCGCCGCCAACCCGAACTTCGACGCCGACCGGTTCGTGGCATCACGGGACACGATCTACATCACGGCCCCGGCCCACAAGCAGGCGCTCGTCGCGCCGCTCGTCGTCGGCCTTCTCGAGCAGATCCGCCACGCGACCTACGAGCGGTCAAGGACAAGCCAGAGCCGTCCGCCGGTCTTCCTCTGCCTAGACGAGGTCGCCAACATCGCCCCGATCCACGACCTGCCGGCCCTCGTCTCCGAGGCCGGCGGCCAAGGCCTCCACGTGATGGCCTGCCTTCAGGACCTGAGTCAGGCCCGCAACCGCTGGGGCGAGGCCGCCGCAGACGGGTTCCTCACCCTGTTCCAGACCAAGCTGGTCCTCAACGGCATCGCCGACAGCAAGACGCTCGAGGCGATCTCCCTGGCCCTTGGCGAGTACGACCGCCAGCTCGTTTCCCACACCCTCGGGCGCAGCCAAACAGAGCAACGATTCGCGCCTCCCGGCACCGAATCGGAGAGCGTCACCTACCACACGCAACGCCACCGGACGCTCCCGCCCGGAGAGGTCGCACGACTACCGAAAGGCCATGGATTGCTGGTCCGCGGAACTAACTGGGGGCTACTTCGGCTCACGCCGTGGTACCGGACGGAGCCATGGGTCACCGTGGCCGCCGAGCCCAGCCAGCTCGTCGCCACGGCCTGAGAAGCTTGCCCGATGCCCTACGAGCAGAGCACCGACATCGCGCTGGCGCAAGGCGTGCTGATCCGTTTCAGCCGCTCCGGACGGCCGATTGAGCGCTACGCGGTCGTGCTTCTAGTCCTCATTGGGGCCGACTGGCAAACGGCAAGACTGTTCGACAACCATCAAGGAAGCAATCACATGCACCGTTACACTCCGAAGGACGGCAAGCAGGCTCCGGAGATCTTCCATCCGGGGCCCACGAACGCCGCCGTTGCGGCAGCTATCGGACACTTGAAGGACCACTGGGAAGCGATCGTCGAGCCATGGAGAACCTAGCCCTCAGCTCAAACACCCCCGGCACGAACGCCGCCGCCGATCTGCTTACGCGGATCGCACTCGACCCCGCCAACGACGAGCGCTACCCCGACGGCACCGTGCTCATTCCGGCTGACTCGCCCGACTCGACTGTTCTCATGGCCAGCGCAATTGCAGAGCGCCGCCCGATTGCCCTGGTCTTCCCCGACGGCTCCGACGTCCTGGCCCGCCCGCCCGAGAACCACGGGCTGACGATGGTCCTTGTCGTTGGGCTGCTGTGGCTCGCCGACTTCCTCAGGCGCCGGAACGACACGCCGTCGTTCGTGCCACGCGAGTGGGTCACCGAGTTTCACGCCGCCAGGCAGCCGGAACCCGTCGCTTAGCCCGAACGCAACCGCCCATCTGGACGGCGAGCAGGCTCAGTAATCTCGCAGCCATGGCAACGGTGGTCCCAAGTGCTCCCGGCCCCGAGAGCGAGAGTGTCCGCAACCACGCTGCGCTGATCTGGAGCGTTGCGGATCTGCTGCGCGGCGACTACAAGCAATCC
This sequence comes from uncultured Solirubrobacteraceae bacterium, assembly GCA_963744035.1. GTDB lineage: Bacteria > Actinomycetota > Thermoleophilia > Solirubrobacterales > Solirubrobacteraceae > Palsa-744. Next base: position 890,242 of record CAVURZ010000005.1, read on the forward strand.
GAGTACGGCAAGGTGATCCTGCCGCTGACGGTGATCCGCCGACTGGACTGCGTCCTTGAGCCCACCAAGCAGGCCGTCCTCGCCAAGGCCAAGGAGCTGGAGGGGAGGATCGAGAACGTAGACCCGGTCCTTGAGGCGGTCGCCGGCCAGCAGTTCTTCAACCGGAGCCCGCTCACCTTCACGAAGCTCCTGGACGACCCCGACCGAATCGCCGACGCGCTCAGCCTCTACATCGGCGGCTTCTCTACGGCAGCGAAGGACATCGTCGACAAGTTCGACTTCGCCGTGCAGATCGAGCGGCTGCGGAGAGCGGATGTCCTCTACCAGGTGATCGGGAAGTTCGCCGACGTAGACCTCCACCCCGAGGCGGTCTCGAACATCGAGATGGGCTACCTCTACGAGGAGCTGATCCGCAAATTCTCAGAGCTCTCAAACGAGACCGCCGGCGAGCACTTCACGCCGCGCGAGGTCATCCGGCTGATGGTCAACCTGCTCTTCATCGACGACGCCGACAGCATCCTGACCAAGCCCGGGATCGTAAAGACGCTCTTCGACCCGGCCTGCGGTACCGGCGGGATGCTCTCGGTAGCCGAGGACAGTCTGCGCTCCCTGAACCCAAACGCCCGCCTGGAGGTCTTCGGCCAAGAGCTGAACGCCGAGACCTACGCGATCTGCCGCTCGGACATGATGCTCAAGGGCCAGGACGCCTCCCACATCGCCTACGGCAACTCCTTCTCCGAAGACGAACACGACGGCGAGCGCTTCGACTACCTGTTGGCCAACCCCCCGTTCGGCGTCGAGTGGAAGAAGGTGGAAGAAACCGTCAAGACCGAGGCGCAGACCAAGGGCTTCAACGGCCGTTTCGGCGCCGGGCTACCAAGGATCAACGACGGCTCCTTCCTGTTCCTGCAACACATGATCTCGAAGATGAAGCCACCCTCGGAGGGCGGCTCGCGAGTAGCGATCGTCTTCAACGGGTCTCCCCTGTTCACCGGCGCCGCCGGCTCGGGCGAGTCGGAGATACGCCGCTGGATCATCGAGAACGACTGGCTCGAGGCCGTCGTCGCGCTACCCGACCAACTCTTCTACAACACCGGCATCTCCACATACTTCTGGGTGGTCACCAACCGCAAGGCCCCAGAGCGCCGCGGCAAGGTCCAGCTCGTCGACGCCCGTGAGTACTTCGTGAAGATGCGCAAGTCGCTCGGCGAGAAGCGCAAGGAGATCTCCCGAGAGCAGATCGAGGAGATCACACAGCTCTACGGCGACTTCACCGAGGGAGAGCGGGTCAAGATCTTTCCCAACGAGGCCTTCGGCTTCCTGCGCATCACGGTCGAGCGCCCGCTGCAACTGCGGTGGGAGATCACGGACGAGACGATCGCAGCCGCGCTTGCCGCCAAGGTGATTCAGAAGCTGCCGGCGGACACGCAGACGGCTCTCAGGGAGTTGCTCCAGGACGAGCGAGGCGCAAGCTTTGCCACGCAAGAGGAGATGGTCAAGACGTTCAAGGAGGCGGTCAGCGTCCTCGAGCTTGCGGCGTCCGCACAGAAAGCCCTGTGGTCGGCACTGGCTGTCCGCGACGAGGGGGCGCCCGTCATCACCGACCGTAAGGGCAACCCCGAGCCAGACCCAGAGCTGCGGGACAACGAGAACGTTCCCCTCCCTCACGTGCCCGTGTCCTTTGTCGAGGACCCAGCCGAGCGCGTCGCGACGCTGGAGTATCGGACGGCCGTCGATGACTACATGCGCGAGGAGGTGCTGCCCTTCGTACCGGATGCCTGGGTCGACCACGACCGAACCAAGGTCGGTTACGAGATCCCGCTTACGCGGCACTTCTACAGGTATGTGCCCCCGCGACCGCTGGGAGATATTGACGCCGAGATCAAGGCACTTGAGGATGAGATTCAGCGGCTATTGGCTGAGGTAGCCGGATGAACGCGGAAGCGGTGCCGTTGAAGCATCTCGCTCAGCTGAATCCGGAGACGCTGAGCGAGACCACGGACCCTAACCATTCGTTTCGCTACGTCGATATCGCGGCAGTGGGACGTGGAGTACTGGTCGAGGAGCCCGAAGCGATGATCTTCGACACCTCGCCTTCGAGGGCGCGCCGCGTGCTTCGCACGGGCGACACGATTATTTCGACCGTGCGCACTTACCTTCGTGCCGTTTGGACATTTCGTGACGCTGAGGCGGACCTCGTCGCATCTACCGGATTCGTCTGCCTTCGACCACGGCCGGATACAGATCCTCGATTCCTCGGGTGGCTCGCGCAGGCTGACACCGTTATCGAGGAGGTCGTCGCCGCGTCGGTGGGTGTGAGCTATCCAGCCGTGAACCCATCCGATGTCGGAGACATCCGGGTACCGTGTCCATCGTTGCCGAGCCAAAGGGCTGTCGCCGACTACCTCGACGACGAGACGGCGCGTATTGACGCGGTAATCGCTGCCAAGGAGAACATGTTGGCGTTGTTGACCGAACGCGAAGGCTCGCTTATCCACGAGCTCACCAGCCGCGGGTTACGGGGTCTACCCACGGTTGACAGCGGGGTCCAATGGCTCGGAGCGATCCCCGAGCACTGGAGGGCTATGCAGATTCGCCGGGTCGGCCAGGTGCGACGCGGTGCCTCCCCGCGCCCGATCGACGATCCCGTCTACTTCGACGAGGACGGCGAGTATGCCTGGGTCCGTATCGCCGACGTGACCGACTCCGACCGATATTTGACGACGACAACGCAGCGTCTCTCGAATTTGGGCAGCAGTCTGAGCGCCAAGCTCGTTCCAGGTTCGTTGTTCATCAGCATTGCCGGCTCCGTAGGCAAGCCGATGATTACGAAGATCAAGTGCTGCGTCCATGACGGCTTTGTCTATTTCGAGCGGCTTCGTGTACGCCCTGACTACCTCTACTACCTCTTCAAGGGATCCCAGCTGTTCCGGGGACTCGGCAAGCTAGGTACGCAACTGAACTTGAACACCGAGACCGTTGGAAGCATCGTCATACCCGTACCGCCACTCGATGAGCAAGACGAGATCGTGGCTGAGCTTGACCGCCGCCTCGCGCGAGCTAGCAGCCTTCGAACGGCACACCTCAGCCATCTCGAGTTGCTCCGAGAGCGCCGCCAGGCTCTCATCACTGCCGCAGTCACTGGCCAACTCGCTATCCCCGGGGCACTATGAGCCCAGTCAGCGAGAAGCTACTAGAGGACGAGATCACGGCCCAACTGGTCGCCGGTGGCGGCTATCGCGTCTGCAAGCTCGGCACGGACCCAGAGTGGCAGCCAGAGTTCAACGCAAGCCTCGGCCTCGACACCCGAGAGCTCTTCACCTTCATCGAAGAGACCCAGCGCGTGGAGTGGGAGCGGCTCGTCAAGGCCCATGGCGGCGACGACCAGACCGCCCGGCAGCGATTCCTCCAACGCGTCACCCAGCAGATCGACGAGCGGGGGACCGTGGAGGTGCTCTGTCATGGCGTCCGCGACCAGAACGTCGAGATCCGCCTGTCCTACCGCAAGCCGGCGTTCGGCGTGGCGCGCGAGCTGGTCGCGCAATACGACGCGAATCGCCTGACGGTCACGCGGCAGCTCCCGTTCGATCCAGACTCGAACAAGACGCTCGATCTCTGTCTGTTCCTGAACGGTATCCCGGTCGCGACGGCCGAGCTAAAGAACCACCTCACCGGCCAGAACATCGAGCACGCGATCGAGCAATACCGCAAAGACCGCGACCCTAAGAACGTTACGCTGGGGCGCCGAGCGCTGGTGCACTTCGCTGTCGACCCGGACTCGGTCGCGATGACAACCAGGCTGGAGGGGAAGTCGACGCGCTTCCTTCCGTTCAACCTCGGCCACAACCTAGGGAAGGGCAACCCGCCCAACCCGAACGGCCACAAGACCTCCTACCTTTGGGAGCGCGTCTGGACCAAGGACGCCTGGCTGGACATCCTGCACCGGTTCATCAACGTGGAGCGTCCCGAGAAGGGCTCGATAAGCGCTCGACGGGCGGCGGAGAGGGTCATCTTCCCCCGCTACCACCAGTGGGACGCAGTCAAGAAGCTCGAGGCGGACGCAGCGGAAAACGGCGCCGGGCACTCCTATCTGATCCAGCATTCCGCTGGCTCGGGGAAGTCCAACACGATCGCCTGGACGGCCCATCGCCTCTCCACGCTTCACAACGCGAAGGACGAGAAGATCTTCGACAAGGTGATCGTGATCACCGACCGGGTGATTCTCGACCGTCAGCTGCAGGACACGATCTTCCAGTTCGAGCACGCTCGAGGGGTCGTCGAGAGGATCGACCAGGACGCAACCCAGCTGGCCAATGCGCTGATGGGCGAGCAGGCGCGCATCATCATCACGACCCTGCAGAAGTTCCCGTTCGTGATCGACAAGATCGGCGACATGCCGGCCCGCAACTACGCCGTGATCATCGACGAGGCGCACTCCTCCCAGACAGGCGAGGCAGCCAAGGACCTGCGCCTTGCGCTCGGCGCGGGCGAAGAACGGGAGCTGACCTCCGCCGAGGCCGAGGACGCCGGGCTGCTCTCGACCGCGATCGACCCGGTCGAGGAGGCACTCGCCCGGTCGGTCGGCGCGCGCAGCGGCCGCCAGTCGAACATCTCCTACTTCGCCTTCACCGCCACCCCCAAGGGACGGACGCTCGAGATGTTCGGGCAGCTCAACCCCCAGAGCGGCAAGCACGAACCGTTCCACCTCTACTCGATGCGCCAGGCCATCGAGGAGCGGTTCATCATGGACGTGCTCGCCAACTACACGACCTACAAGACCTTCTGGAAAATCGAGAAGGCCACCGAAGGAGACCCCGAGTACGACGCCAAGAAGGCCCGCAGGGCAATCGCCCGGTTCATCGACCTGCATCCCTACCAGCTGGCCCAGAAGGCCGAGATCATCGTCGAGCACTTCCGGTCGCATACCTCGAAGGAGATGCGCGGGCTCGCGAAGGCGATGGTGGTCACCTCATCTCGCCTGCACGCGGTCCGCTACAAGCAAGCGATCGACAAGTACATAGCCGAGAAGGACTATGCGGAGATCCGCACGCTCGTCGCTTTCTCGGGGAAGATCGAAGACGGGACCGGCGTGCCGCTCACCGAGGCCAACATGAACGGCTTTCCCGAAAGCCGCACCGCCGAGGAGTTCGGGACGCACGACTACGGCGTGCTTATCGTGGCCGACAAGTTCCAGACCGGCTTCGACCAGCCGCTGCTGCACACGATGTATGTCGACAAGAAGCTCGTGGGCCTCGCGGCCGTCCAGACGCTGTCTCGGCTGAACCGCATCCACCCGCTGAAGGAGAGCACGTTCGTCCTTGACTTCCGCAACGACACCGAGGAAATCGTCGAGGCGTTCGAGGACTTCCACGGGTGCACCGTCGCGCCCCCCACGGACCCGAACATCCTCAGCGATACGCGGCGGCGTCTGGATGACTTTGACGTGCTCCGGCCAGAGGAGATCGAGGCGGCCATGCCCGCGCTGCTCGGAGCCGGCACGACTGATGAGAAACGCTCGGCCGAGGCATACGCCGCCATCGGCCCCGCAAAGGACCGTTTCGAAGCGTTGGGCGATGAGGAGCGTCTGGAGTTCCGCGACGCGCTCACCAGATTCGTCCGGACCTACTCCTTCGTCTCCCAGATCGCGGCCTTCACCGACCCGAAACTCGAGCGCGACTACATCTACTGTCGAGCGCTCTCGCTCTACCTGCGCGACACCGCCACCGTCGAGCGACTCGACCTCGGCACGGAGGTTGAGCTGACCCACCTGCGCCACCAGATGACCTTCGAGGGCGCGCTGTCCCTCACGGCCGATACCGGCGAGGTCCAGTCGTTCTTTGGCGAGGGCAAAGGGGGACGGCAAGAGCTCGACCTCGAGCACCTGTCAAGCATCGTCGAGGTGCTCAACGAGCGCTTCGGGACCGAGCTGACCGACGTCGACAAGCTGCTGCTCGACCAGTTCGAGGAAAGCTGGGTGGCAGACGGCGAACTCGCCGACCAGGCCCGCAACAACAGCATCGAGAACTTCGGGCTCGTCTTCGACCGGAAGTTCCTGCAGACAATCGTGACGCGGGTTGATGCGAACGACGAGATCTACAAGAAGATCCTTGATGACGAGGACTTCCGGGCGACCGTTGGGGAGTACTACCTGCGGAAGGTTTATGAGCGGCTGCGGGAGGCCGCGTAGAGAACCGTCCGCCGCGGACGAATCACTCCACCTCGGCGCCGAAGCCCCGATCTGGGGCCCGCTCCTGGGACTCCCGCATTGCTCGTGCCGCCTCGCTCTCGCGTTCCTCTACTGCCGGCGTCGCGATGCTCGGGTGCTGGGCGTGGCTCTCGGTCATAGCCTCGCCAAGCCGCTCGACCGCTCCCGCGTCCATCCCCTCCTCGCCGAGGTCCTCGCGGGAGACGTAGATATCCGTTTGCTCCTTCGCGCGACTGAGGGCGACGTAGGATCGCTCGCGGTCTGTCTGCCAGCCGCCGGTGAGCACGAACGCGCGGTCCACCGTGCGGCCCTGCGCCTTGTAGACGTGTTGGGCATATGACAGTCTCAGGTCGCTGAACTCCTCCGTGTCGACCGGGACCTCGCGGGCCTCGCTGCCCTTGGTCTCGATCGACAGGCGATTCGTATCGGCCGCTTCCGTGATTGTGCCGAGCGTGCCGTTCTCGACCCGCGGCTCCCCTGGAGGCTTGAATGAAGCGCTGAAGATCACCTCGTCGCCCGCCGACAGGCCGTAGGCACGGCCAGGTAGCTCGACACTGTTTGCTCCGAGCTCCCCAGCCTGCGCGCGACGCTCCTGCGCGAGGGCGTTGATCCGATCGAGCTCCACGTTCGACGCGTCCGTCAGCATCACCGTGCTGTCGCTCGGATGTTCCCGCCGCGTTTGGTCCCACTGCTCGACCATCTGCTCCGCAGCCTCCTCGCGCGTGCCATAGATGTGCAGACGGTCCCGCGACCGGTAGCTGGCCAGTGCACTCTCAGCCTCGCCCGAGCGGAGCTGCTGCCAGGCCTCGCGCTCCCAGCCATGCTCGGCCCGGCGCACCTCCTTCACCTCAGCCGTCGGGACGTTCTCCTGGAGCGCCTCGAACATGCCGCCGGCGCCGATCGACGGCAGCTGAGCCTGGTCGCCGACCAGCACCAGCTTGGCGTCGTTCTTGGCCGTCATCTCGGCCAGGGTCGACAGGCGGTGGGTGTCCGCCATTCCCGCCTCGTCCATCACGACGACCGTCCGCGAATCCATCTGCATGCTGCCGTTCTCCACGCGCGCGATCAGAGCATCGGTCGTCACCGAAGTCTTCAGATCGGCGTCTGCACCGAGGCGCTCCGCCGTCGCTCCGGCCACCGCCGTACCGATCACCTTGTAGCCGTCGTGTTCCCACGCTCCCGCCGCGGAAGCGATCACGACTCCCTTGCCGGTGCCGGCCTGGCCGACCAGCACGCTGACGCCGCCGGGGCCCGTGATGGTCTCGACCGCCTGTCGCTGCTCGGAGCTCAGCTGTCCCCCGAGCTCGTGCTGGACCTCGAGTCGGGACTCGCGGATCGCTGCGTCGCTGACCGGCGTGACCAGTTCGGTTGAACGCGACCGTGCTACCTCCAAGGTCAGCTGCTCTCGCTCACGGAGCTCTCGCGTGGTCCACCGTCCGTCGGCCAACGCGACAAGCTCGCCAGAAAGCGAAAGCTCATCCACAGCGGCATCGGCCTCTCGTGGGTGGGTCATGCCCGCCACCAGCTCGTACGCACGGGCGTGCAGGTCACGGTCGCTGATCGTTGAGCGGTCTTTCGTCACGTCGCCCAGCAGATCCCGTCCGAGGTCACGCGCATCAGGCGTCTCATGCTCGAGCGAATACAGGCCGCGAGCGTCCGCCTGCGTGAGTCCATACTCCTCCCCCACCGCCTGCCACGACGCGTCCACATCGACCGGCGACACCGTCGTCTTCGTTCCGCGGGTTCCAACCGTGATTGAGCTCGAGCTCCCCGGCTCGAGGCTCCCGGCCATAGCGGGTACGAAACGCCCGGGCGACCCGATCGATCTCAGCGCCCCGCATCGACCAGCGCTCGCTGAGCGCCCCGGGCACGCCCGCCACCTCGAAGTAGCGGCCGTCCTTGCCCGTCCTGCCACGGATCTCGAGCCCTAGCTCCTGGAGGTCTGTGGGCGAGCTCCGCCCGGTACCACGCGCCGTTCGCCCGGGCGGAGCGGAACAGCTCGCGGGAGTCGACCGCCGCGAAGCGCCCATTCATGCGCTCCGCGCCCAGGACGACGACATGGGAATGAAGCTGCGGGTCGGGCACGCCGCCGCTCTCCTGATCGCGGGTCAGCCTGCTCGAGGTGTGGACGAACTCGGCCGCCAACAGCCGGTGGGCCCGCTCCCAGTGGAGCTCTCCGTTGACCCGGCTGCGCAGCAGCTCGACATCACGCTCGACACGGCCGATCGCGCCCGCCACCGCCCGGCTGTGGGCCGCCTCGATCCGAGCCCGCTCATACGGAGCGGACACCGCCCACAGCGCCGACACCGACTTCGGCGCACTGAACGTCATGTCGATCCCGGCGACGCGTGAACCATCCCCGCCCGCGCGTCGTAGCTCGCGGCCGTCGGCCGGCGAGACACCCTCCATCAGCGCGGCGAGGTCCTCGCGCTCGACCGGTCGGTCTGCGGCGAGGCCGAGGTCGGCGAGCAGCGCCGGCGAGCCGTGCCAGCGACTCGGCGCCAGCGGTGCCCCGCCGCCGCCGTCCTCTTCTCCCTCGTCACCGCCCGTGTAGTAGTCCCCGCGATCTGAGGACGAGGTGAGGTAGTTGGCGTAGCCCGCCGCGGAGTCGCCCGAGATCTTGTGCGTCGTCTGCATCCCGGCGAACGTAACAACACCCCCACCGCGGCTCAATAGGTGTGAAACTCAGCGACACCCGGACGCTGTCAGCGCCAGTCGGACCACGAACAACTTAGGTAAAGGTCAGGGCTCTGCACCCTGGTGCGTATAGTCTGCTCGACTTTTCGCGCGGGGTTCACGTGAAGCTTTCGGTAGCGTCGCGCGTGCTCGGGGCCGCAACTCATATCCATTGGAGGTCCGGTGCCCGGGACGGCCTAGAAGTGCTCGCGGCTCACGCGGCGCCGGGCTTCTTGCTCACCCGGTGCGGCCAGCCCGCGCTGACACTCATCGAGGAGCCGGAACAGTCAAGCGCCTCCCGCGGACCCCGACTCTCCGGGGGAGGTTCCCAAGCCACGGAGGCCGCGCTTGCGAGCTCGACCGCCGCCGCGGACTGCGAGGCGGGCAGCTAGCTCCGCCCCGAGCGTTACAGGCTAGAGCTTGCGCCACGCGATTGGCTGGTTCTGCACCAGTGTCGCGAGGCGGTCCAGGAACCGACCGCTGCTGCTCCAGCTCTCGTACCGCTTATCGCGCTCTTTGATGTTCTTGCGCTGGACGGCAACGAGGACGTAGGGTTGCCATTGCGGTTTCGCGGTGCGCCAGAACTTGTCTGCGACACGGAAGTCATCCTTCGAGCTCTGAGCTCCCCAGGCAAGGAGCGCACGCGCACGCACGAGGCGATGCTCCGCTTTGAGCGCCCATAGCCCGAGGGGTTTCGAGAGCTTGTCGTTCGTTCCTTCGGGAAGAGCAAGGATTGCTTGGCACAGCTCAAGCTTCTCAGAATCTCTCAAGAAGCGATCGGCGTCCAGCAGAGCAGCAAATGCCTCCGTTGCGGCGGCGGGCTCAATAGCCGAGACGGCGGCAACGTAGCTAAGCGCGTCGCGTGTCAGGTCGGGAGCCCGCGTCAGTAGGTGCGGAATCTGGTCGAGGGCGTGCGAATGCTTGAGGGCCTTCAGTTCGCGCAGCGCAGCCGCTACACGAGGCTGAAACCGCTTTGGCAAGTCGACATCGCTCAGCGACGCGAGCAGCTCGTCGTACCGCTCGACGGTCGTGGCTAGATCTATTTGACCCGCATCGATCGGCTCGGGTTCATCGGGCGGATAGTCCATCCATTGGAGCGCCTCGGCGGCGAGATCTTCGGCTCCCCGACGACGCGACTCCTTCAGCCGAGCAAGCTCGTCCTTCGCGTCCTCGCTCTCCTCGATCGCCACGTCCCATCGCAAGATGCGCGTCTTGTCGGAGGCAAGCGTCAGCCCGAGGTCGTAGAGGACTTTCTCAACCTCGTCTTGGATACTCCTTGCTTCGTGGAAAGAGTCAGCCGCGATGACAAAGTCATCCATCCATCGCACGTGGGTCAGCCCTTGGTTGAGCAGCATGCGATCAAGCGGGAGCAAGAAGATGTTTCCGAGCGGGGATGACGGGCGGAGCCCTTGAGGCAGTCCCCGAACCCCAAGCGACTGCCAGCCGCGGAGGAGATCGGCAACGTCCCGCACTGCGTCGACTTCAGACGAGATGCTCAATAGGCGGCGCTCAAGCTCGTCGACGTCGATATGGAAGAAGTAGCCAGCGATGTCGGCGGTCACAGAGTAGACGGCCTCAAACGGGGCGCTAAGGGTTGTTTGAAGGCGTTCCAGATACGCCCGGCGACCCGGCGTCCCGGCAAAGGCATTCGCCTCGGCGCCAAGCGTCTGCCGGTAGGCGAAGACGACGTCACGCGCAGGAAGGCTCTCCTCGATGTCGGGAGCAAGGCGATCAAGTAGCGCCTGGTACAGCAGCACGTCGCGGGGGCTATTCCGCACGAAAGGGCGGGATGTACCGCTCTTCTTCGAAGAGAAGACGAGCGCGACGGGCGAGAGATGATGCTGCTGTTCGAGTCGAGGCGGTCTCGTCTTATAGACACGATTGAGAACCTCGAACGGAAGACGGTCGGGCACGTCAATAAGCCCACCCTGCGCCCAAGTGAGAACTCGGCGCCAGGCAAGGTCAAAGTCGAGGAGTTCAAAGGATCGAATGCGCATTGCGTCAGTATCGCCGACGATCCGGGCTCATTGACCTCGTCGTCTGCGCGACTTTTGGTCGGCGTTGGGTGCCGTTCTGGTACGGCGGGCGGGAGCGAAGCCTTCGCCGTCGCCTGGATCAGGTGGTCGAGCGTGGACGCTCCACTGCTCCTCGTTGGGTCCCGACGCTTGGTCGCTACGTGAGCCATAGTCGACGTCGAAGCGCGATCGGGCCCAGGTTCGCTGATACGATTCATCGCATGACGTATCACGACGAGTTGGTTCGCGCGCAAGTCCTGCTGGAGCGGGTGATCGACGACCTGCGCGCGGGACGGCCCGAGGCCGAGGTCGCCGCGGGACTCTCCGAGATGCCAAGAATCGAGCTGTTCAAGCTGCGGAGACTGATCGATCAGCAGCTCGCGCGGGTCGCGGGGCCACTGGCGGTCGAGGTCATCGACGGCGGGCTACCGCTGCGCGACTGGTTGACGGACGAGCTCGAAGGTGACGAGCAAAAGGCGCGACGCATGCTTGCCTTCATCGAAGAGTACGGGGCGTGCTCGGCAAGCCTCGGCCGGGAACCCACGATCCCGAAGCTCGCCCACGCTACAGGCCAATCTGTCGCGACAATCAATCGCCGGCTGGCGGAGTTCCGCGACGTGTTCGCCGAGGAGAGAAATCCCTCGCGTCTAGCCCGGACACTGCGCCGAGCGCTCGATGATCAGACGCTGTGGGAGACGATCGACGCGAGCATCGAAGCGACGATTGGCGACGTGCCAATCGTCCCAACAACACCCAGCGCCCTCCGTGCCGCGCGTCGCCGTCTCGCGAGAAGCTGAGCCGAGAGTCGACGATGTCCCCACGCCCCTACTCCGAAGCGCATGGCCGTCGACGCGGGCTCAACACGAAAGACCTCGTCCGGCTCGTGTATCCGGAGCTGCGGACACTGCTCCACGAGTACGTGTTTGCCGCGTACTTTGGTGATCCCACAAGAAGCACGATCTACGAGGACGACACGATTGAACTACCAGGCCAGAGCGTCGACCCGGCGCCGTATTTCCTGACCCGGGTCAGGTCGGTCGACCCGTGGTGGTATCTGCTCGACTACCACTCCGAAGAACGCAGGCGCACCGCGCCACGTTCAACAGATCAGCTACTCGACTTCCTCCAGGCGCTATATGAGGCCGCGAGCATCGTCAACGCCGACGAAGAGGAGCCGTCGGACGAGGCGGTCAGGCGTGGGCAGGCACGCATGCGTGAGCTGATCGACCCCGCGCTCGGTCTCCTCGAGCCAGCGCTAAGGCTCGGGGGCGACGGAAGCATCGTGCAAAGGACACCGACAGCGCTCGAGCCGCTGATCGAGCACCCATTCCCCTCGGAGATCGCCGCCGAAGACATCGCCGACGACGTCCGTGCGGCGATCGCCCAGTTCCGGGGGCGTGATGCGAGCAGTACCGACCGTCACAGCGCATGCGTTCGCCTCGCCGGCGTCCTCGAAGCCCTACGGGAGAGCGAAGCGACAAAGACCGCGCTGTTCACCGCCGACGAGAACCGGCTGTTCGAGATCGCGAACCAATTCGCGCTTCGCCACCGCGACTCAAAGCAGCACGGCGACTACGACGAGGACATCTTCCTGGAGTGGGTGTTCTACTGCCAGCTCGCCGCGATCCGGCTGACCGCCAGAGTACGAGCACGAGCCGAGTAGCGGACCTGCGCGGACCGGCCAGTTAGCTGGTTGACGGTGGGCCGGTCAACGCTCGATGGCGGCTTGCTCGACCCAGCGCGCCAGCAGCGAGAGCGCCGCCAAGCGCTCAAGGGCCTCCTGATCGCTGAGCGCATGCTCATCGTTCGGAAGATGACCAACGGGGTTGCGTATAGCCTGGAAGCAGCCGACCCCGAAGCTGAGCGCTCCGCGAGTCACCGAGAGACGGGTCTGCGAATCTAGAACGCCGGTGAACCGAAGTCTCGGCTTGCCAGGGGCTGGATCGTCGGCGCTAAAGGCCTCCTGCAGCAGCTTGACCCCCGAGATGTCGTGGCGTCCGAGCTTCGCCTGCAGCATCGAGTCGACCGCCTTCGCCGAGGCGAAGATGGCCTCGTGGCGATGCCCGGCAGACCACTGGGCAAAGGCGGCACCCCATACGACCGGATGCATGCCCTCCAGCATGACTCCAGGCGAGGTCGGCCCACCGTTCGATCGTCTGATCCGCTCGCCGATCACCAGCCGGCTGTCGGTGACGAACCAACCTTGACGTGCGAAGTCCGCGAGCAGTTCGCGGTGCTGCTCGTCCGACGGCCCGCTGTGCAGCCCATCATCGAGCCATGCGCCGAGCAGCATCCGCAGGTCCCGTCGCTGGCCGGACGATCCATCCGCGAGTTCTGCGAGAAGGCCTGGGAGCGCCCGCTGCAGGACACGGCCGCTGATGCGCCGCGGATGGTCCGGTGATGCTCCCGCCTCGGTGAAGAGCATCTCGATCTCGGTATGGCTCGCACCGGTGTGGGCCATGATTTCGGCGACATCCTGGAGCGTGGAGTGGCGGATCGGACGGCCATCGTCCTCCTCCGGGTCCTCCATCGGCAGGCGAACGAGTTGGCCACGTGCGCGATCGCGGCCCGCGACGGTCAACGCGAGATCGCGAACGTTCTGCAGGTAGCCCAGCGGCTCGCGCTGATCGAGCTGTCGCACCTGGCTCGGGAGAATCGTTAGCTGCCAGGTGAGCAAGCCCGCGTCAGCGAGCACCGAGAGCTCACGCAGGAATGAACGGTGGTCCTGCTCGACGACGTGCGCATCGCGCAGGAGCGCGAGTGCATTCATCAGCTCAAAAGCGGTGAAGAACGAGGCGGGCCGCCACCGTCATGCGCGTCGATCGCCTGCAGGATCTCCAGCTCATTCCAGAAGATCGGCATTGCAGCAGCGTAACGACGGCGATCACGTCGGCAGCGAGAGCCCGGGCGACCGGCGTACAGGCGAATATCGACGGAATCGAGCGCATGGGTTGACCTCCACCCGTTCCGCTCCGTCGTGGCCGAGCATCCGCTCCTTCGGAGCGATCGTCCAGGTCCTCAGCGCAGGCTTCGGCGTAGTTCAGGCGCTGCTGAGTCTGCTTGGTGCCCGTGCGCCGCGCGCGGCGCATCGCGTACGGCTAATCGATGTCTTCGTCGCGACGTACAAAACGGCCGGAGCTCTTGCTCCACCCAAGCTCTTCCAGCTTGGCGCGCACCTGCTTCTCGCGCTTAAAGCGCTGCCCACCCTCACGAAGCGCCTTGCGGAGGCGGGTCTTTGTTTTCGGTGGGTCGATCGCAAGATTGATCTCCCGCAGCACAAGATCCAACGCTTCCCTGTTCAGGGTGGCCATGGGGATCATGACCTCCTCGATCAACACGCGGCGAGGGCCAGGCTCCGTAGGACGAAGTGCCCGCCACAACAGCAGCACCTGCTCACGTCCCTGGTTATTCGAAGCGCTCCGGTAGCGCTCCAGGAGGATCTTCACCGCCGCATCCTGGTCGGCGTCGTGGAAAGAGAGCGCATCGAGCAGACGCCCCGGTGCTGAGCCGAGGAACGGTTCTGCGAGCGTGAGCCTACGCTCCGCTGTGGCGGTCGCCGTGAGTGCGTGCAACGCGTCCAGAAGGGGCTCTGGGCGCCTGCTCGCGTATCGACTGATCAGTTCATGGATCGCGGTGTCGCCCGGGTCATGCGCGACCCAGGCTGCGATCTCAAAGTCAAGGGCGTCCGCGTGCTCCTCGATGTAGGAGCAGACCGTCTCGGCGCTCAACGGAGCCCGGGCGAGGAGGTCGCGGTCTTTCGCGGCCACATCGAACAGCAGAAGGAGACGCGCACGGTCGAGTTGCGGCAGCCATGTCGCAGCCCCGAGCGCCTCATCCGCAGTTTCGAAGGTCGGTGTCTCGAGCATCGGGAGGACATCGCGGAACGTCTCTGCGACGAAACGGGCGGGATCGTCCTGTGCGAATTCGATCGCGTGCTCCCGGTTGAGCTCGCCGGTCGCGGCGACGGCCCGCGTGTCGGCGACCTGCTCGGGCGCGACGAGTTCGACGTCGAGGAGTGGCTTAACGAGACGGAGCTTCTCCTCGAACTGGTCATAGGACAGGTCCTCGGGGCTCGCGATCATCTCCTCGAGCATCATGGTGCCTGGCCAGTCGTGCTCACTGCGCAGCCTCGCGAGCTCGTGCCCGAAGGCAGCAATGTCAGCTTCGTCGACCTGCTCGGCGACGACTCTTTCCGCAAATGCTCGCGCGGCCGCAAGGAGACCCTGCCCGTCTTTGACCGACCAAGCCCGTGCCGGGTCGAGCGCGGCGAGCCAGGCGGCGGCTTTGCTTCCCGTCGCATTACCTGCCATCGACACACAATCCGCGGTCAGATCCTCGCGCAGGACCGGTGTCAAGCCGTGAAGGTGCTCGTCGATACTGTCGCGCCGGCGGATCGGGCCGGATCCCAGCGTCGCCCTGAAAAAGAGTTCAGCCTGTGATTTCGTGTCGTGTTCGACGAGGACCGTGAACATCTCATCTACGCAGTTGAACAGTGTGATCGCTTCGCTGTTTCGGCGCTCGTAGTCCTCGGGAGACTCGTCCTCGCGCTGAGCTGAGGCGAGCGCTTTCGCACGAGCGGACAGCGGAGCGCGCAACGAGGCACTGACATTTTCGCAGGGGGTTTCGTCGAAGCTCGCCAACAACTGTGCGGCGGCACTGGGCTCGGCGGTCATCAACGTCAGCAGCCTGTCGCCCTGCTCGCGTTGCAGGTCCGGTGGAAGCGATGACACGTCACCAAGAATCCGTCGGAGGAGCCTTGAGTCCGGGGCGCTATTGCTGTACTCGAGCACGTTGTCCCGTAGCTCCGCCCCGTCTGGGCCGGCTGCGAGGGCTACCACCCATGCGCCTTCGAGCATGGTTCCGTCGAGGGCACCTTCGCGCGCGACGAACGAGAGGAGAGCGTCGACGAGCTCGCCGCTGACCGGCTCGATATCACTCCGCGTCATCGGCTTCAACCGGTTCGGAGTCGTTCTCGGCTGGTGCATCGGCGATCGTAACGGCCGCGGCGGTGAGTGCGGCCATGACGTTCAAGCGCTCGCCGGAGGTCTCCGCTTCGAGTGCTCGGTGCGCCAGCATCCGTAGAGCGCTCTGCCGTTGCGTGGTGTCGTCGAGCGCAACGATCTGTTCCACCACATCCCCGGAAATGCCGGCGACGGCTTCTTCCTCGAGCTGGTCCGCGAACGCGGGAGAGAGACCGTATGCCGCGCCTCCACTCTCGAGGTGGACGAGATCTCTGGCCGGGCCTGGAACGCGCTCGTTGCCCTGCAGGTAGGCGATCAGCAGCGAGCCGTGCCGGCGGCGAGCGTCGGCGATCGGCCCTTCGGCCTCCTCGTCGTCACTGACGTCGGGGAGCATCACATCGACGTCGGAGGTTTCGGTCGCATATTCGACTGCCCGCTCCCATACATCGATGCGGACCTGCGGAGGTCGTTGAGCAGCCGCCTCCTTGTCGCTCGCTCCCTCGCGAAGCTCCTGTGCGACCTGCAGCACATAGTCGGGCATGCGTGCGTCGACAATCAGCTCCTCGGCGAACAGCGGGAACTCGTGGCGGAGACAGACGAGCTTGGCGATCTCTGCCGCGCGCTGGCGCGGCGGTGTGTGCAGGGCGCCTTCCTCGTGTCGGAGGGCCGCGAGACGATATGCGATCACGAAGGCATTCAGTAGCGTCTTAACCCGGCGCGGGCTTCGGATATGCACCGGAATGAGTGCGGAGATGACCTTGTCGTGATCCACCTCCGTCCAGACGCCTCCGTGACCTTTGATGAGGCGCAGCGCGAAGCCGCTCAGCCGGCGGGGCATCAGCGCCGGGACGGGCAGCTGGTACTGAAAGACCTTGTCTAGATACTCGCTTCCAGAGCTGTAATAGGGGTTCGCGCGGTTAATTGGGGTTGCCTGCACGAGCGACTTGGAGAGCGCTCGCTCGAGGACCGCCTGGTCCGCGGCGACGATGCACACGCACCCATCGACGTCGAGGAACGTGCGGACAGACGCGAGCGTCGAGACGACCTCCTCCGAGGAGCACCTGTCGAGCTCGTCAATGAAGATGACGAGCTTCTTTGCTTTCGCCTTCACGATCAGTTTGCGGAAGGTCTTCTCGAACTCCTCCTCGCTCGCGGGCTCTGATCGGTTGTGGTCGACCGGGATCGACCTGTTTGCCATCGCAACGAAAGCTGTCAGCAGTGCGGCCGGGGTGACGAGCAGGACGGTGCCGGAGTTGAGGATCGTTTTGAAGTCCCCGTGCGCGCTTCCGGGCAGGACTTCGGAGACTACGAACGCGAACGCGACGAACACGCAGAGGCCGACGATGGCGGCGATGAGGAATATGACGATCAGCCGGGTGAGCTTCCCGACGTTGAAGCTGAGGTTCGTCGTCGTTGTTTCACGGTAGAGCCCGTCGTGGAAGGCATCGTCGTCGATTTCAAGGCCGTGCGCGACCTGGGAGATGAAGTCGCGCCGAAGAGGGAAGTCGGCGTACTTGAACGCGTCGTAGACCACGCAACGGATGCCGTCCTTGCGGTCCAGCTCGCCACAGAGCAGCTTCCCGAGGCCGCTCTTGCCGGCCCCCCACGAGCCGAACAGCGCGATGTTTGCTGGCGCGGTCACCGTGCGTACTAGCTCAGCGAGCTCTCTTGCGAACCCGCTGTGGCGCAGACGATCCTGGTCGTGACGCGTGATCGCGCGATCGTCGATCAGCTCGGGGAGCACGTCGGAAGGTTTCGATGAGCCGAACATGGGCTCTTTAGATTCGGTGATGCGCCGGACGGGGCTGCGAGCGCCGTGACCGATCGCACGCCGGCCCGCTGAGAGTCGGCAGCCACAGCTGGCCGCACTTTCCCTCAAAATTGCACCCCGCTTGCACCCCGCCCCAGCCCCTCACCTGACTACCGGAACGAAAAAACCCCCGATTCACGGGGGCTTCTCGATAGCGGGGGCGGGATTCGAACCCGCGACCTTCGGGTTATGAGCTGGGTAGACCGGGGTCCGGTGGGCCATATCTGGCTTGCTAGAGCGAAATCAAGATTGCTCAAATGACCCCAGATTCGCTCAGATTGGTACCAAAATTGGTACGTAGGCCGAACTACCATGAGGGCGGGTTTAACCTTCGAGGCGACGGCGTAACGGCCCGTCGCTGGCGCGCGCGGACATCGGCCACCGAAGCTCGCACCACGCCCAACTCGTAGCAATCCTCGAGTTCGACCATCTCACCCGCCCTGCTCAAGAACACGCCGACGGTCCGGGAGGTTCCGTCCGTCAGCTGTATCGAGACGGTCAACGGTAGCGGGATTCGGTACCGCATCACCCTCTCTGCGCCATCCATTGGCCGCGTAGGACGCTCACCTCGCGCGTTCCGCGAGGTTGGTGGAGGTATCCGGTGCACTCACTGCCTTGAGCAGGCCTAATCCTCTTGTCGCGTGTGTCGGTTCGTGCGCAGCTCACGATCGGCGAGCTGCAGTGCGACCACCGCAAGGAGGGCTGCGAAGGCAAGTTCGAGTGCACGTTGGGGCAGCACGTTCGCGAGGACCACTCCGGGGAGGACTCCCGCCACCGCGAGGCCGCCGATCAGGGCGCCGTCGCGACCACGGACATTGCCGTACTGCTTCTGCCGCCAAGCGCCAACGGTGAAGACAATCGCGAGAGCAAGGAGCGACGTAGCCTCCGCACTGACCTGTGAAAGCCCGTGTAGAAGCATTAGGGCGGGTACGATCAGCGCGCCCGCACCGACCCCGAACAGGCCGGCCAGGGCTCCTGCGAGCAGCCCGATCACGATCGTCTCGATCACCGCAGCGCGATGTCCGCGGCTAGAGCGAGGAGCACAACCGAGAAGCCAAGAGAAAGCTTCCTCGTCGCCACGCGCTGCTGGACCATTGTGCCGAACAGAACTCCGCCCACCGCCGGCACCCCAATCAGCACTGCGTCGCGCACCTCTACGTTTCCGTAAGCGCCCTGGACGGCGGCCCCCATCGCGGCGATGATCGCCACCGCCGCGAGCGCGGTGCCCGTCGCCTCGCGCTCGTTGTACCCCAGCCAGAGAATCCCTAGAGGGACAATCACGGTTCCGCCGCCGACACCGAACAGGCCACTGAACAGACCTGCCATCACACCGATTGCCGACAAACGCACCGCACGTCGCTGAGGCAATTCGCCAGCCTTTCGCAATCGAGGCCTATGGCAATACTAGCGACCGGCTGTGACCCGATCTCGCTGCCAGTCCAAGGAAAAGCTCCATCTTGCGGCTACGATTGCGAGCGACGAAAGCGCTCCTGAGCCGCTGCAATCTCGAGGGTGGCTTCCTCTCGCCCGCGCCAACCGCCGATGCTCACGACCTTACCCTCGAGGTCCTTGTAGATGGAGAAGAACTGCTCGATCTCGTCACGCAGCAACTCCGGCAGCTCGTCGAGCTGCTCGTAGTGATTCCAGTAGGGATCGTGGAGCGGAACGCAGATGATCTTGTCATCGACACCCTTCTCGTCGCTCATCTCGAATAGACCCACCGGCCTTACCGGTATGAGGCATCCCGGGAAGGTGGGCTCGTACAGGCACACCAGCGCGTCAAGAGGGTCCCCATCCTGCCCGAGGGTGTCGCGCAGGTAGCCGTAGTCGGCCGGATAGGTTGCGGCGCTCATGAGAAGCCGGTCGAACTTGATGCCGCCGAGCTCGGGATCCCACTCGTACTTGTTGCGGCTTCCCTTCGGAATCTCCACAACGCAGACAAGCGTCTCTGACTCGTCTCTGGTGGAGGACATCTTCGCGGTTCTATCAGGTCGTTAGTCGCCGCCCCGCAAGTGACGGTGTCCGCGAGAACTGCCTTCGAGGGGCTCATGCGGGCCTGAACGGTGCGATTGTGGCGCACCCGAGTACCAGAGTGACTAGCGCTTGGTGGCGGCTGAGGCTCCCTTGAGGCGCGCCGCAAGTTCGCGCCGCGAGCTAATGCCAAGCTTTGAGTACACCTTGCGTAGGTGCCACTCCACGGTGCGGGGACTCAGAAACAGCCGCCCGGCGATCTCGGGATTGGAAAGCCCGTCGCGCGCAAGCAGCGCGATCTGACGCTCCTGCGCCGTGATTTCGTCGCGCGTCTGCTCACCACGCTTTCGCACGCGCTCTCCCGTCGCCAGAAGCTCTAGGCGGGCTCTCTCGGCGAACTGCGACATGCCCACATCCGAGAGCAACTGATGTGCGGCGCGCAGTTGCGCGCGCGCGTCTACTCGACGGTTCTCCCGGCGGAGCCATTCGCCGTAGACCAGGTATGCCCGCCCGAGGTCGGGTCGGAGCGGCGTGCGCTGGAGCCGGGCGATCGCCTCCTTGTAGTACTCCTCGGCCTCGGCTCCCTCGGCCAGCAGCGCTCGCGCCCGGGCCTCCAGCCCGAGCCCCCAGTCGTTGCCGCTCACGTCGTTGCGTGCGCTGAGCCGTTCCACTGCGTCCCGTGCCGTCTCCGTCTCGCCGCTCCTCGCAGCAGCTTCAACCAGCTCGCACAGGCCCCACATCGACGCGACGAGCTCGGGCATGTCGTTGCTGGCGTCCTCCGCAGGCGCCAGCGCATCGCGATAACGCCTTTCGCCGTTCGCGACTACAGCGTTGGCTACGCTGACGAACTGGACCACGTTTCCCTGCCCGCTCGCTGTCGCCTCGCGCAGCGTCTTGTCCGCGATCGGGGCTAGATCGGAATGACTGCCCCGATGCGCGGTTAAGTGCAAACGGGCATGGGGCAGCTCGACGGCACCAGTCGCATTGCTGACGGCGTCCGCCTCCGCAATCAGCTGAGCTGCTCCCGCGTAATCGCCCGCAAGTGCGAGCGCCTGAGCCATGGGCTGCAACGCGATGGACAGGACTGCGAGCGCCCCCGTCTCGCGAGCGAGCTTTACGTTGCGGCTCGCAACGGCGAGGCAGGAGTCGTAGTCCCACACCACGATGGCCACGATCATCGCCAACCAGCCCCACCTGAGCGCCTCCTCGCTGCTCGCCTCCTCGCCAGCGAAGCCGGCCACGGCTCGTTGCAGCACCGGCACGCCCGCGGCGCGGCCCTCGGTCATCAGCAGCGCAAGACCTCTGACGAGCAGATCTGACATTCGCGGCGGCTCGGGCCCTGGCACCGCGAGCAGCACCGCGCGGGACACGCTATATACGTCGGCAGCGGTCGCGAACCGGCCGGCGAACAGTGCCGCGCTCCAGGCATCAAGGTAGGTGTCCCAGGCAAGCCGCGAGTCCAGCGACTCGAGCCGTTGTGCCGCGCTCAGCAGCAAGGGCGACGCGTCGCTGCCGCGACTCTGCGAGAAAGCGAGCTCGGCACGGAGCGAGTCAAGACGTGCCCGTTGCAACTCTCCCGACAGCCCCGCCTCCGCAATCGCGAGTACGGTCGTCGCCGTGCCGACATCGGCCGCCTTCAGGCTCGCGTCGGCGGCCGCGAGCGCCCGATCCGTACGCCGGGCCGGATCAACCGAGAGCGCCACCGAGCGCGCGAGGAACGCTGCCGCCGCGGCCTGCCCGCCACGTGCGTGAGCCCTGCTCGCTGACTGCTCCAGCTCCTGCGCGACGCCTTCGTCCGGTTCCGAAGCTGCCGCAGCGAGATGCCACGCGCGCCGGTCCGGATCGGTCTTCGCGTCCGTCGCCGCAGCCAGCGCGAGGTGTGCCGCGCGGCGATCCTCGGTTGACATCGAGCGGTAGACCGCCGAGCGCACCAGAGGATGGCGGAAGGCCACGCGCGCGCCGATCCTCAGCAGCCCGTCATCCTCGGCAGCAGCTGCGGCGCCCGGCGTGACGCCGATCCGATCTGCGGCCCGCCACAGAAGCGAAGGGTCGCCGAGCGGCTCTGCGGCGGCGAGCTGGAGAAGTGTGCGGGTATCGGGCGGAAATCCGTGGAGGCGCCGCTCGAAGCCCTCCTCGAGGCGGCCCGACAGCGCGCGATGTCCGAACAGGTCTACGCCGTCCGTTAGCTGCGACGGCGACAGACCCCGGGGCAGCTCGAGCAGCGCGAGGGGGTTGCCGTTCGTCTCTGCGACGAGGCGATCTCTCACAGATTTGTCGAGCATCGAGTGCGCCGCCGAGGTCAGCAGCGCGCGCGCGTCGTCGTCTCGCAGCCCCTTGACCGTCAGCCCGGGAAGTCCGCGCAGCTCCTGGCCCGGCACGCGCGCTGCAAAGACCACGCCGACCGGATCGGCGAGCAGACGACGGGCAACGAACGCCAGCGTACGGGCAGATGCGCGATCGAGCCACTGTGCATCATCGACGATACAGAGAAGCGGTTGCTGCTCGGCGGCGTTGCAAAGCAGGCTCAGTACTGCCAATCCCACCAGGAAGAGGTCCGGGGCCGCGCCCGTTCGAAGCCCGAAGACCACTTCCAGCGCCTCGCGTTGAGGGGTCGGGATGCCCGCCAGGTGCGCCAGCAGCGGGCTGCACATCTGGTGAAGACTCGCGAATGCGAGCTCCATCTCGGACTCCACACCTCCGGTACGGGCCGCCGTCATGTCCGGCGCTGCGCTCAGCAGGTAATCGAGCAGAGCCGACTTGCCCACACCCGCCTCACCGCTGAGCACCAGGGTCCGACTTCCGCCGTCCCGGACGGCCTTGAGCAGCTCGTCGAGCACGGCGCACTCACCGCCTCGACCCAGCAGTCGCGGCCTGCCCCCGGTGGCTTTCATAAACGATGCCACGATAGCGAATCATGCTCAGCGCAGAGGATGCCGAACGGTCTACGACTGCGCTCTGATCCACCGGTGTGCCCTGCCGGGCGAGGGCTCGCCCGAACTGGAAGTGCCCGATCGGCATTCACCTTTCGGCGCTCGAGGACGGATCGCACCGTTCGGGAGCCGTTGCTCAGCTTGAGCCGGGTCCTCGCTGGGCGGGGCACGCGTTCCATGACCGCCTGCCCGCGTGTGAGTCACCTCCGCAAGGGACTCGACCAGTGAGCCAACTGGTTCGAAGTCGCCGCCGGAACGTCAATCTCAACGTCGTCAACTTCCCGACCACAAAAGCGGCGGAACTGGCGTAAGCCCATCCATGCAAACCCAAGCAGCAAAGGAGAAAGACCATGGCAGTCCAATCCCGTGTTGTGTTGGAGCCGTCAGCTCAGGACGTCGTCGACGCGACGTCACACCCTCCGTTTCTCTACGAACTCGAGCCCGCCCAGGCGCGCAAGGTTCTCGAAGACCTGCAGTCGGGACACATTGACAAGCCGCCGGTGGACGAGGAATGGATCACTGTTCCCGCGCCGGTCGGCGACGCGAAGGTCAAGATCATCAAGCCCGTCGACGTCCAGGGCCCGCTACCGATCATCGTCTACATGCACGGTGGCGGATGGATCCTCGGCAACGCCGCCACCCACGACCGCCTGGTGCGTGAGCTCGCCGTCGGCGCCCGCGCGGCGCTGCTGTTCGTCGAGTACCCCAACTCCCCCGAGGCGCACTACCCCGTCGCAATCGAGCAGGGGTACGCGACCGCGCAATGGGCGGCGCGAGAGGGCGCCGGCAAGGGCCTTGACCCCGAGCGGCTCGCAGTGGCGGGCGAGTCCGTTGGCGGCAACATGGCCGCCGCGCTGAGCCTGATGGCCAAGGAGCGCGGCGACGTGCACTTCCTGCAGACCTCGATGTACTACCCGGTTACCGACGCGGCCATGGACACCGCCTCATACGACTACTTTGCCGAGGGCTACTACCTGTCCCGCAAGTCGATGGAGTGGTTCTGGGATGCCTACATCCCCAACCTCGAGCAGCGCGGCGAGATCACCGCGTCGCCGAACCAGGCGACGATCGAGCAGCTGCGCGGTCTTCCGCCGACGCTGCTGTTCGTCGACGAGGCCGATGTGCTGCGCGACGAGGGCGAGGCCTACGCCGCCAAACTGCGGGCCGCCGAGGTGTCCGTGACAACCGTGCGCTACGACGGCGTCGTCCACGACTTCATGCTGCTTGACGCCATGCGCGGCGCCAACGCAACCCGCGCTGCGATCGCACAGGCGACCGCGTTCCTGCGCGCCGCGTTCGGCACCGACTGACCTCCCTCGCATCTGTTGAGGGCGCACCCCGGGGCGCGTGTCGTCACGCCCGCGGGATGCACCCATGGCCATAGCCCCCTAACGGACTCTGCATCCAATGCCCGAAGTCATGCACCCACCGCCCGTTCGCAGGCAGCGAGCAGCGACACCAGCCGGGCGGCGTGGTCCGGTGCCGCGCCCGATTCCTCTCAGCCTGTTCGGTATCTCTTTCGGGATCGCGGGTCTGGCGACCGCTTGGGCCTATGCCGCCAAGAAGGGACTCGCCACCCCATACATCCGCGAGGTCCTCAGCGTCGTCGGCGCTGTGGTGTGGCTTGGGTTGCTGCTCGCGTATCTCCGCGGCGCTGGCCACAGGCCCTGGCGCAAGATCGTCGCCAACCTCAGCGACCCAATACTCGGGCCTTTCGGAGCACTGGTCCTCATCGTCCCTATGGTGCTCATCCTCGACGGGCTGCTCCCATACGACCCCAGCCTGGCCCGCGTCCTAATCGTCATCCTCATCGGAGGACTCGTGGCCCTCGGCTCCTGGTTCATCGGCCAGTGGATGTATGAGCCAATGAGCCTCGACAGCTTTCATCCCGGCTACTTCCTGCCGACGGTCGCCGGCGGACTTATCAGTGCCGCCGCCGCCGCGGCGTGCGGATACACCAGGTTCGGATACGTCCTGTTCGGCATCGGCCTGATCTTCTGGCTGATCCTCGGCTCGATGATCCTCGCCCGCCTCTTCTTCGGCCGCGCCTTGCTCCCGCTGCTGGTTCCGACGATCGCCATCCAACTCGCTCCTGCCGCGGTCGCGACGATCGCCTATCTCGGCTTGACCCACGACCACATCGATGCGTTTGCGAGTGCGCTTGGCGGCTACGGAGTCGTGATGGTGTTGGCCCAGCTTCCGATGCTGCCCGCCTATCGACGACTGAGGTTCGCCCCTAGCTTCTGGGCCTTTACCTTTTCCTGGGCGATCGTCGCCACGGCCGGTCTGCACTGGCTCGCTGACGAGCACCCCGACGGCTGGCGTCTCTACTCCTACGCCGTGCTTGCTGCCATCACTTTGCTGGTCGGCCTCATCGCCGCGCGGACCGCGGTTGCGCTTGCCCGCGGGGACTTTCTTCCGCCGCCTGAGGTGGACAAGGCCTCGACGGTCACCGGCGGCGCGATCAATCCAGAAGAAAACCCCTCGTGAATACCGCGACCGGCCTTTCGTCGTGGGCAGCACGGGACACCGCGGCTCGACCGCCTTCCCACGAGAGCTTCCCGGCCAAGGACGGGCCGGTGTCGGCAGATCACTTCTTGGGGCCGAGAGTGCATTGACGCGTGCCGAGCGCGAGACACAACCTGCCACAGGAGCCCCCGACGCATTCGTGAGGGCGGTACTCAAGCCGAACGCGCTTCGTCAGTCACCCATTCACGGCCCCGAACCCGACACAACGCACTTGACCTCGAATCGCGCTCGAGGACGGATCGCACCGTTCGGGAGCCGTTGCTCAGCTTGAGCCGGGTCCTCGCTGGGCGGGGGACGCGTTCCATGACCGCCTGCCCGCGTGTGAGTCACCTCCGCCAGGGACTCGACCAGTGAGCCAACTGGTTCGAAGTCGCCGCCGGAACGTCAATCTCAACGTCGTCAACTTCCCGACCACAAAAGCGGCGGAACTGGCGTAAGCCCATCCAGAAACCGTGAACGGAGGCGCTGGTGAGCACTATTAACGTTGGGCAGGAGAACTCGGCGCAGATTGATCTGTATTACGAGGACCAGGGCGGCGGTTCCCCCGCTGTCCTGCTTAGCGGCTGGCCATTCGATGCTCGATCGTGGGAGTTCCGGCTCCACCCTCTACTCGACTCCGGTCATCGCGTCGTCAGCTATGACAGGCGAGGGTTCGGGCGCTCCTCCAACCCGACGCGAGGCTACGACTTCGACACGCTTGCCGGCGCCCTCAACACACTGCTGACGGAGCTCGACCTGAACGTCAATCGCGAGCTCCTGGCGTTCATTGCGGAGCCCGCGGCAATCGCCGCCTAGCCCATCCACTGCCCCGGGTAGCTGGCCGAGAACCCACGAGAGCTGCGAGAGGCGCTGAAGCGAACTGGCCCGCAACGCAAGTGGCCAGTCAAGACACGCGGGGGATCACCCTCGCTTAACCCAAAAAGGAAGGCACCATGAGCACAATCACGACACCCGACGGCACGGAGATCTACTACAAGGACTGGGGAACAGGACCGGTGGTCACGTTCTCCCATGGTTGGCCGCTGAACGCCGACGCCTGGGACGGTCAGCTGCTGTTCCTCGCCCAGAACGGCTACCGGGTGGTCGCTCATGACCGCAGAGGGCACGGGCGCTCGAGTCAGCCCGACAACGGCAACGACCTGAACGGATACGCGGACGACCTCGGCCACGTGATCGAGGCGCTCGACCTCAGGGATGTGACGGTGGTCGGGCACTCGACGGGAGGCGGCGAGGTCGCCCGCTACATCGGCAGGCACGGGACCGACCGTGTCGCGAAGGCCGCACTTATCTCAGCGATACCGCCGATCATGGTGCAGAGCGCCACCAACCCCGAGGGCCTGCCGATCGAGGTCTTCGACGGCCTGCGGGATGGCCTGGTGAAAGACCGTTCGCAGTTCTACACAGACCTCGCGACGCAGTTCTACGGGGCCAACAGGCCCGGTGCCGAAGTCTCACCGGGGGTGCTTCAGCAGTTTTGGCTGTGGAGCATGCAGTCCGGGATGAAAAACGCTTATGAAAGCATCAAGGCGTTCTCGGAGACCGACCTCACAGAGGACCTCAAGCGGATCGATGTCCCGACGCTCGTGCTCCACGGTGAGGATGACCAGATCGTTCCTGTCAAAGACTCAGCCCACAAGGCCGCGCGGTTGATCGAAGACGTGAAGGAGATCTACTACCCCGGAGCGCCTCACGGTCTGAGCGACACACACACAGAGCAATTGAATAGGGACCTCCTGGCGTTTCTGCGAGACGGAACGAGCATGACCGAGACCGGACAGACGGCACGGGCCGCGGTCCCTGCCTGACGGTCTGGTGCGCTCCCCGCGACACCGGCTGGGTCGTCTGTCGATGTGGCGGGCCAGCCGGCGGTCGCGTAATACGTCCCCGATCAGGCGACGCGCCGCAATACAGCAGGCCATTGGCCACCTGGCCCCGACGCTCGGCACCACGTAGGACCCAAGCGTCCAGTCGCGACGGTGCCAGGTCGCCCCCAGGCGGGACGGGCTAGTCACGAAACGCAACGACACAGGAGATTCCGATGGTTCGGCAAAGTGATACAGCGGTTCTTTCGCGGCCCGTCACCGGCGCGATGCTCAGACGCAACGGGGCCCGGCTATTGATGGACGACAATGCCCTGAGGTCCGTGAGCCATCCTGGGTTTGACGGAGACTTCTATCGCCGGTTGTCGGCGGGAGGAGGAGTCTCTGAGAATGGCGAGAGCGAGGAAGTACCCGGAGGAGCTGCTGGAGCGCGCGACGCGGCTGGTGTTCGAGTCGGGCAGGCCGATCGCGCATGTTGGGCGTGATCTCGGGATCGCCCCCGAGACGCTGCGCAAATACGTGCGGCAGGTCGAAGCGGATGAGGGCCGGCGCAAGGATGTCCTGAGCAGCGAGGAGCGCGAGGAGATCAAGAAGCTGCGCCGAGAGAACGTTGAGCTGCGCCGCGCCAACGAGATCCTGAAGTCCGCGAGCGTGTTTTTCGCGGGCGAGCTCGACCCACACCGTCCGAAGTGAGCGCGTATATCGAGGAGCATCGCGAGCGCTTCGGGGTCGAGCCGATCTGCCGGACTCTGGGCGTGTCGGCGTCCGCCTACTACGAGCGCGCGAGCGGCCGGCGCTCAGCCGGCGCATCGAGGATGAGCGGCTGCTCGCCCGGATCCGTGAGGTCCACGAGGCCAACTACCTGGCCTACGGATCGCGGCGGATGTGGAAGGCGCTGCTGCGGGCCGGCGAGCACGTCGGGCGTGACCGTGTCGCGCGGCTGATGCGCCAGCACGGGATTCAGGGCGCCAAGCGCCGCGGCAAGCCCTGGCGGACGACGAAGGCCGATCCGCTCGCCAGGCGCTCGCCGGATCTCGTGGAGCGGGAGTTCGAGGCCGCCGGGCCTGATCAGCTGTGGTTCGCGGACTTCACCTATCTGCGCTGCTGGGAGGGGCTGGTGTTCTTCAGCTTCGTGATCGACGCCTACAGCCGGAGGATCGTCGGCTGGCAGTTCGCGGCCACATGCGCACCACGCTCGTCCTCGACGCGCTGCGGATGGCTCTGCATCAGCGGGCGCCGGGCGCCGATGTCGAGCTGGTTCATCACACCGATGCCGGGAGCCAATACACCTCGATCGACTACACGCAGACACTCGACGATCACAGCGTCCTCGGGTCGATCGGACGGTCGGCGATGCCTATGACAACGCCGTTGCTGAGAGCTTCGTCGACAGCTTCAAGACCGAGCTCATCGCAGACCGCGTCTGGGCCCACGCAGCTCACAGCTCGAGCTGGCCGTCGTCGAGTACGTCGCCTGGTTCAACAACGAGCGACTCCACGAAGCACTCGGCGACCGGCCACCCCGAGAACTCGAGGAGCTCTACGCTCTGAAAGACAGGCCAACCCCACCCATCAAATCAATGTTGGGAACCAACTAAACCCGTCTCCGTGGAACTCAGGACGGCTCACCGAGCGCCAGCGCGCCTATGGCGTGTTGGCACGCCGCGATGACACCCTCCCTCGCCTCCTCGCACACCACGGGCGGCCCGATCCCTTCTCCTGGGATCTACTGGACAACACCGTCGGCGGCGCCGCTTTCCCTGAGCTCGTGCTCCACATCGTGAGCCAACAGCTGAGCACAGTGGCAGCGCTCACAATCTACTCGCGCGTACAAACGCTCCTCGGAGGAGCAGTTGAGCCGGAGCGCGCCATCAGCACTCCCGTCGAGGAGCTGCGCGAAGCGGGTCTCTCGGGCGCGAAGGCGCGTTCGCTCCACGACCTCGCCCGACGGATCATCGATGGGCGTCTCGACCTTGAAGCGCTGGCGACAGCAGATGACGAAGCGGCTGAAGCCGCACTCCTGGCAGTACTCGGGATCGGGCCGTGGTCTGCGCAGATGTTCCTTCTTCACTACTACCGCCGGCCGGACATCATGCCGGCGGCAGACGTCGGCCTCCTACGCGCCGCGCAATCGGCCTTCTCCTTCGAGGCAAGACCCACCGCGGAGGACCTCTGTCGACGCGCCCAAGAATGGCGGCCGTACCGCTCCTATGGAGCCGCGTTGCTGTGGGCGCACGGTCGTGATGGCGACGATGTCCGCAGCAAAGGCGAGGCGCAATGAACAGCACCATCTTCGATACGGACAGGGCATTTCCCCGTCTGAGCGTCGAGCAACTCGCCCTGCTCGACGCGGTCGGGAAACGTCGCGAGCTTGTCCGTGGGGAGCTGTTGTTTGAACCAGGCGATCCGGACTGCTCATTCTTTGTGGTGTTGGATGGGGTAGTTGAGATTCTCGACGGTTTTGGCAGCGGCGAGGAGGTTGTTCTCGGCTTACACGGGCAGGGGCGATTTGTAGGAGAGCGTCAGCTTGATGACCGGCGAGCCGGCCTATCTTGCTGCCCGGGTGCGCGAGGCCGGGGAGATGATCGTTCTCACCAGGGCCGCACTCCTGTCGGTCGTGGGTCGCCACCAGCAGCTCGGAGATCTGATTCTTTCCGCGTTCATTGCGCGACGGGGGATCCTTGTCGACGCCGGCAACGGGGTTCGCCTGTTCGATGTACGGAACTCCGAGAGGGGCCGCGAGCTGCGCGAGTTCTTGACCCGCAACCACGTGCCGCACACGTTTGTGGAGATTGTGCTGGATGAGGGCCACGATCTTCTCCCCGCAAACCTGGAGATCGGCTCCGACGACCTGCCCCTTCTGGTCAGGGGATCGGTTGTGTTGCACAACCCGTCGAACATCGAAGCCGCGACCGCGCTCAATCTCAGGCACAAGAAAACGTCGAGGGCAGCGTGGGATGCCGTGATCGTGGGGGCTGGGCCAGCGGGTCTTGGTGCCGCCGTATATGCCGGCTCGGAGGGACTCGAAGCCATCCTCGTCGATGCCGTCGCGATCGGCGGCCAGGCTGGCACGTCATCCCGCGTCGAGAACTATCTGGGGTTCCCGGCCTGGATCTCCGGCTCCGAACTCGCTGAGCGCGCAGCGGTGCAGGCGCGGCGCTTTGGGGTTCGCACGGCCGTACCGGAGCGTGCCCGAGCCCTTAGCCGGGATGGGTCGGTCTTCAGGATCGAGCTTGAGAGCGGCGACCGTCTTTGGGCGAAGACCATCGTGTCGGCGACGGGGGCAAGCTACCGGCGGCTAGGCCTTGAACGACTCGGCCATTTCGAGGGTGCCGGTGTGTACTACGCCGCTACCCAGGTCGAGGCACAAAAATGCCACGGCGAGGCCGTAGCCGTCGTCGGTGGCGGGAACTCTGCCGGACAGGCGGCCGTATTCCTCGCAGGCCGCGTAGGCGAAGTGATCCTGATCCTCAGAGGCAACGACCTCGCGGCCGGTATGTCCCAGTACCTCGCTGAGCAGGTTCGAGGGTCCGAGAACATAAGCGTGGAGACTCTGCACAGAGGTATCGGACCTGCGCGGTGACGAAGAGCTCGAGGCCGTCGAGCTGCGTAAC
>CAVURZ010000006.1:0-122730 GCA_963744035.1 uncultured Solirubrobacteraceae bacterium
ATGCCTGCGCCGCCGAGGTGGTGGCGAGCAGAGCCACGGCTAGTACAACCGTCGCGACGAGCCAGACCAGCAGCGTAGCCCTCATCGTTGAATGCGCCATGACTTACCGGCCCTCGCTTTTGGTCGAATTTCCAGTGGCCGCCACGCGCGACTTGTTCGCCGCCGCCCGACTCTCGCCATAACTTTTGTGAGCTGCTTTTTCGCACGCCCGGCGGGCCGTGCCATGTTTGCGGTGGCACAGCTTCAAGGCACGGGCAAGCTTCTGCTTGCGTGTCAGCGGCTTTGTTGTCGTCTTGCGCACCGGTTCAGAAACAACATTGGCTTGGCCGGTGAGGGTTGCGCTGGCGGGGCTCGTTGTGCCCGGCCTCACCGTCGGTGCGGGTAGGCACCCTTCGCCTGCGCAGGAGAGCGCGGTTGACTCCTGCTGAGCGTCAAGTCCCCCTCCGACGCGGGCGTCGTACATGTCGTACTGCGTGTCTTTGTCGGAGGCGACCAATTGCGAGGGGCTGATAAGGAACGCGCTGCTCCCGTCGCTGGAGGCGTCGACGAAGTACTGCGGCGTCTCCGTCTGCCCGGGCGTGAGAAGGAATAGGCATCCGGCGGACTCGGCGTTGTAGGCCGTGGCGGTGAGCGTGCACGAGTCGGTCGGATCCGAGGCGTTTGGCGCCTCCCACTCGTAGACGTCTTGGCAGGTCGGAGTCATCCCTTCGTTTTCCTCGAGGCGGCATCCTTCGCCGTTGATGTCAGCGGGTACGAGTTGCCCGCTGGTTTCGAAGAAGACGCGGTCGCCGTCTGACGAGAGATTCCTTGTGTAGACGGTCGCGGGCGTCCACCGGGGTTCGAGGTAAACGTTGACTTTGCCGCTTTGCAGTGAGGCATCCGCGGGCGCTGCACCGGCCGGCTCGCATGAGACGCACGTGAGCCGGTTGCTGGGAGCCGAGTAGCGGAAGAGCTCGGTGTGGCCTTCGGAGTTGTAGCCGGTCAGAGGGTCAGACGAGCTGAGGAGGAGCGTGTTGGCATCAGGAGAGACCCTCGAACTTCTCCGCAGCCGCGGTGAGAAGCCGGCTCGGCTGGAGAGCGTGCCGATAAACATGTAAGTCACGCTCCCGTCAGCGTCCACGAAGCGGTAGACGTTTTCGCGTCCTTCCTGAGCCGTTCCTCCGGGCGAGGCTTGTACGGGAAGCGCGCCGCGCGCGACGAAATAGCCCGAGTTGCCGTCTTCGCTTACCCCCAGGAGGCCTTGCACCTGGGCGCCGGCGGCCTGGGCGTCATCAGGAGTGATGTCGGTCAAGGATTCGGTTGCCTCGTCCCAGCGGTAGAGGTCGCTCCCTTCGTCGGACGGTCCGGTTGTGGCGTTGGCGGTCAGTTTCTCTGCGGACTTGAAGAAGGCGTGGGACCCGTCCGGGGTGGCTTCCATGAAAAACGCAGGCTTCGGACCGTTGGCGTCTACGACGCCGGGGTTTGGGGCGGACACCTGGACCGTGTTTGGACTGCCCGCGACGAGGCCGCGGCGGAGATACAGCTGGCCGGTTTCGGCAGCCGTGAAGTAGGCCTGGTCTCCGGAGGGCGAGATAGCGTGAAGGGCGGCAACGGCGAGTCCGGCGCGGCCTCCGCCTCTCGAGAGGTTTTGCCCTTCCCACCATTCGGCGGCTCCGCCGAACGAGCCCGCAGGGGGCGCTTCAGCGGCGAGACCAGGCAGCACCCCGGCCAGTGTTACTTCTTTCGTGGAGCGGTTCCAGACGTAAAGGTTGTCTGTTCCGGCCTGCGCGTCGGGGGTTATCTGAGCTTCGCTTTCGAAGAAGATGCGGGAGCCGTCCTTGCTGGCGCCATCAAACACGTAAGGTGTTTCCAGTTCGTTCTTTTCATACGGCACGATCTGTTCAACCGATTCGTCTTCGGTGTCGATGACGAACAGGCCGAGGCCGTAGCCGGGCGCCAGGTAGCCAAGGTGTTCGGCTTCGACCACGTCGTACCGCAGGTCAGGCGTGACTCCAAGGAACCCGGCTCTGCCACCGACCGACTGGGGCGGCAGGAGTCGTTGCGTGGCCCACGAGTCAGCGCCGCGCCGCGAGAGGTAGGCAGGAAATTCTTGGGTCGCGCCACCAGATCCGGGGAGCTGGCTACCGAGCTGCGAGTAGAACGTCACAGCGGACCCGTCTTCGGAGGACAGAAGCACACCGGGGTAGCCCTGCGCTTCCCCTCCATTCTTTTCTGGCGGGGACACCTGTTCGTATGCTCGGCAGTCTGGGAGGTTTGCCCCGAAGCCAGTCCGCATGGAGGCGTTCGGACAGGACGTTTCGGCCGCCACCGCTGTCTGAAATTGCGCGGCAACGACGGCAATCAGGAGACTTGCGCCAATCGTGATCAGACAGCGCGGCGCGCCACGACGAGCCGCTGTCCTCCGGCTCACGCCATTCCTGTCAGCCCTACGAAGTGCTGAGAGCATCGGCTATCTCGTCTCCTGTGAGTTGAACGTGGGAGCGCCGAGCGCTACGCACGAGGATTTGGCTTGAGCCTTGAAAGTCGTGAGGGCTGTCGGTGCGAGCGCCTGTCTGCTCGGGCACGACGGAGGATCCCCTTGCCGGGAGGTGGCCCGCGCAGCCGGATCGACCGGCCGGCGACCGGCGCGGTGTTCTAAACCGCGACGGTCCCAGGAGCGAAGGCCTCGTCTGGCCGCGCCCACAGCGGTGACAGTCGGGTGACAGTGGCGCAGCCCGCGCAAGTTTTCACGAGTGTTTCTGCGGTCTAGGTCATGACAATGCGGATGGCGCTTGGTGCACGCTGCGGGCGGTCGGCTGCAGCCTTCGGACTCAGTGACACGAGCTTCAGCGCAGCGGGTTGACGGCAAATCCGCTGCGGGTGTTTCCCCGAGTTGCCGACCTCCGACGGGCCGTCAGAAACACCGCCGCGCGCGTACTGTTTCGGCCGGGGATTCGCCAAGGAGTCGCGAAATGGAGGGGGAGGGGAAGTTGAGCGAAGCAGGGGAGAAGGCGCGCCACGCGGGCATCTCGGTCAAGCACCGAGCCGGCTGCGCTTCAGAGCGGGGCGCGGCGTGCAACTGCAACCGCGTCTACCAGGCGGCTGTCTGGAGCGCCCGCGACGCCAAGCGAATCCGCAAGCACTTCGATTCGCTCTCCGACGCCCGCGCATGGCGCGCGGAGAGCTACGGCAAGCTCCGCCGCGGAGAACTGCGTGCGCCCTCCAGCATGAGCTTCGGCGAGGCCGCCGCCCTATGGCTGGCCGGGATCCGCTCGGGCGCCATCCGGACGCGGTCCGGCGACCGCTACAAGCCGAGCACGATCCGCTCCTATGAGGCCGCGCTGCGAGGCACCCCCGCCGGGAGGACGGGCTGATGCGCGAGTTCGGCCGTGTTCGTCTCTCGGACCTCGCGCTCGAGGACATCCAGGCCTACGCGGACCGTTTGCAGGCCGCTGGCGCGGAGCCTTCGAGCATCCGCAATGCGGTCATGCCTGTGCGCGTCATCTGCCGCTGGCGCCGCCGCGAGGTACCCGTGAACCCGACCGTCGGGCTCAACCTCCCCGCGGTGCGTCTCAGCAACAAGCGCATTGCCTCGCCTGCCGAAGCCGAGCTGCTGCTCGCGGCCCTCACGGCCTCAGACCGCGCCCTCTGGGGCACCGCCATGTACGCGGGGCTGCGCCGCGGCGAGCTCATGGGCCTGCGCTGGTGTGACATCGACCTCACTCGCGGCCTGATCGAGGTACGTCGTGCGTGGGACCCCAAGGAGCACGAGATGGTCGAGCCGAAGTCACAGGCCGGCCGGCGCAGAGTTCCCGTGGCCACCGCCCTCCGAGCGCTGCTGGCGCCCGCGAAACTGGCGGCCCCTGCCGATGCGGAGCGCCTGGCATTCGGAGTGGGTGGCAATCCTTTCTCTGCCTCCTCGGTCGCCGAACGGGCGCAGCGCGCCTGGCGCGCGGCGGGCCTCCAGCCGATCTCCATGCACGATTGTCGCCACACCTTCGCGAGTCTGATGATCGCGGCTGGCGTCAACGCAAAGGCCCTCTCGACGTTTATGGGCCACGCGAACATCTCGATCACCCTCGACCGCTACGGCCACCTGCTGCCCGGCGCCGAGGACGAGGCAGCGAACCTGATGGACACCTACCTCGACGCCGCGACAAACTCCCCCACGTGATCAACAGACGGTGACATCGGGGTGACCGGGCGGCGGTGCATCGAGACCGTCAGGCGCGCGTCTCGGCTGCCGCCAGTTCGTCGATCACGGCGGTTGCCTGCGCGGCGCCCAAAAACGGCGCAAGCGTCACATGCGCCCCGTGCGGAAGCAGATCGAGCATCGGCGCCTCTTCGCCCGCGCGGGCCTGGTGATAGATAATCTCGAAGTTCGTCGCGGCGATCGCACGTAACGCGACGGGTGGCAGCTCCGGCTGCACCCCCTCCTGGCGGCCTTCCTGCAGGAAGATCGTGAACGCGCCCACGCTGTCCTCGATCCGTCGCACCGTGATCGGACCGCCCGCGTAGCTTTCGATCAGCAGGGCGTGCGCGAGCGTCCGGTTCTGGTCCAGGTAGGTACCGAACGCCTTCCCGGCCTGCCACACACGCTGCGGCCACGTGCTGCCCTTGAAGAAGGCACCCGCAGCGACCGCCATCACCTGCTGAAACTGAAGTTCATACAACGCCATGAACACAGCCTGCTTGTCTGCGAACAGCCGGTGGAACGCGCGGCCGTCCACGCCGGCCTGGCGCGTGATCTCAGCGACCGTGCTCGCCGCGTAGCCCTTCTCCTCGGATACTCGGGCCGCCGCGAAGATGATCCGCTGGCGACGGTTCTCCTGCGTCTGCTCGCGGGACATTCGCTGGCGCCCACGCTGCAGCGGCGGCGGCTCCAGCACCGGCGCGACCTCCGGCTCACGGAGTGGATGCCCGGCCGCCGCGAGCGTGCGCCAGCGATGCTCACCCCGCGGCAGCGCGTAGTGGTCCATCCACGTGTGCAGGTCCTTCGCGAGATCCTTCTGGTCCACCTCGCCGACCCGCAGCATGGGGCTCAGAACCCGTTGCACCCCGCCCAGCACCATCTCAGTGGAGAGGTCCGGCACCGCTGCGGCGGGGGCACCATCTGCATATCGCCGCTCGACCAGCGCATCGACCGTGGCGTTCAACCCATCGCGCAGGTCGAGCGCGTCTGGCCCGCCCGCGAGCGCCTCGTTGATCACGATGCGTCCGCGCTCGGCGTCTGCACGGGCGAAGTCCACCAGCGCGTTTACAGCTGCGTGCGCCGCACGCTCCGGCGGTGCTCCGTCAATGGAGCGCTCGATCTCCACGAGTACACGTCTCTGTGTGTCCTCGAGGACGGCGAGGAAGCAGCCGTCGCGGTCGGGGAAGTACTCGTAGAAGGTCGGACGTGAGACGCCGGCGTGCGCGATCACCTTCGCAACGGTTGTGTTTGCAACGCCTTCGCTGGCCGCGAGCTGCAGCATCGCGGCCAGGAGTCGCTCGCGCTGGCTCGCCCGTCTGTCGGTTCGCGCGACCGGCGTCACCGCCCGTGCCGCCACGCGTCGGCTTGCACGCCCGAAGCGATCTGCCTTTGCTGCTGCCTGCCCCTCGCTCGCACGGCTATCACCCCGCTGGTGTTTATCAGAGGAGGCTAGCCGACGCCGCGGCTACTCACTGCCGCCGGCAGCTGGCCGTCCTGCTGATGCCCGGCGATGAACGTCTCCGCCTCTTTGCTGCCGAGGAACGGCGTCAACCACAGATACGCGATGTGCGGCAGCATCACTGCGACCTGTGGCGTCCCCTCGGTCCGCGCCTGGCGGTAGATGATCTCGAAGATGTTCGCGATGATCCCCTCCATCGCCAGCCGGGTGGGTGGCACCGGCTGCTTCTTGTAGACGAGTCCTTCCTGAAGGAAGAACATGAACGCGATGTGGCTGTCCTCGATGCGCTGCACCGCGCCGGGGCCCACCGCGTGCGCCTCGACAAACCCGACATGCGCCACGAGCGGGTTGTCCTCCAACAGCTGCGTCAGGGCTCGCCCGCCTTCCCAGCTGCGCTCGGGCCAGTCCTTACCGGAGAAGAATGCGCTCGAGGTCACGTCCATTACCTGCTGGAAGCCGAGTTCGTGAACAGACATGAAGGCGTTCTGCTTGTCGGAGAAGTAGCGGTAGAAGACATGCTTGTCGAGTTTCGCGAGTTCCGAGATGTCGCCAACGGTGGTGGCGGTGTAGCCCTTGCGCTCGGCCATCCGCGCGGCCGCGTAGAGGATCCTCAGCCGATGGTTTTCCGCGACCTGCTCCTCGGTGAGCCGCTGGCGGCCCTGGGGTAGCTTGGCCATCTCGGGTATGTGCTCCTGCAGCGGCTTGTCGGGCACGTAGGGCGAGCGCGGTGCTGCGGTGCCGGGGGAGAGGCCGCGCCAGCGGTGCTGCTCGCCGGGCTTCTCATACGCGGCGACCCAGGCGCGCAGGTCCTCGAGCAGTCCTGCCATGGCCGGCTCGCCTCGGCGTAGCCGGCGCGCGAGCAGGCGGTAGAGCCCGCCGACCAGCACCTCGTGGTCGAGGTCGGGCGCAGCGACCTGGGGGTCACGTGCGCTCTCCGCGACCCGGGCGACCCGGGCGACGCCCGCGTCCCGGGCGTCGAGGGCTGCCGGCCCGCCACCCATCGACTCACTCATCACGAACCGTGCGAGTGCGGGGTCGGCGGTCGTGAACTCGACCACGGCCTCTACGAGCGCGGCCGTCTCGTGCCCGGGCGGCGCCTCGGCGACTGCCGCCTCCACGTATCCGAGCAGCACATCGTGCCCCGTGTCGATCGCGGCGATGAAGCACGCGTCGCGGTCGGCGAAGTTCTCATAGAACGTGGGGCGTGATACTGCCGCCTCGCCGATCACGGCACTGACGTTTGCCGCCGCATAGCCGCCGCGGTTCGCGACGGTGACCATGCCCGTGAGTAGCCGTTCGCGTTGCGTCGCTTTCGCCGTCTGCGCCATCGTGTTTATCCCCCTGGTCCCTCTCCCGCGGTGCGGCAACGCTACCGGCTTTTCTCGCTTGTGGGAGACGCTCTTGGGCGCTCCCACGCTCGTGTTTGTGGGCGTATCCAGGACAGCGCCGCCCGTCGCGGGCGCCTGACGCCCACCCCGAATTACGTCACGAATGTTTATGAACCCGTACCATATCGTCGGTGGGCGCGCGCTGACAGCCCCGATTGTCCAGTGAGAGGTGATCCCATTGGACTAATTGACATACGGCCAGCGCGTGGGCTAGGCTTCCACGGAAGTGTTTATTTCTGGTGAAGAGAGCCTTCGGGGGGGAGCTATCGGACCCGTAGCGCAGCCTGCCTCCACGCGATCCGAGGCCGGGTCAGCGTGAGCGTCGCAACGCTGCCGTCGCCGTCCGGTACCGCCACACGAAAGCCCGACAGGCGTCGTGGCGTGCGTCCGAGCTTCCAGCGCGACCGTCTGACCAGCGCGGTCATCGAGCACTTCCGCGAGGGGACCTTCGCCGAGTTGACGGTCGCCACGATCCTCGCGCGCACGAGGATGTCGCGCAGCACGTTCTACGAGCTGTTCGACGGTCGCGAAGCCTGCTTCCTGGGCTCCATCGAAGACGCGGTCGCCGAGGCTCGCACGGCGATGTCGAACGCATACGCAGCGCAGGACGACTGGCAGCCCCGTGTCCGCGCCGCGCTCGCGGAGCTGCTGTTGCTGATCGACCGCGAGCCGCTTCGTGCCCGGGTCTGTCTCGTGCATTCCCTCACCGCCGGCGGTTGGGTCCAGGAGTACCGCGGACGGCTGCTGTCTGAGCTCGCCGCCGTTCTCGATCGCGGAGCGGACGGCCTCCCCGCTGCGGCCCTGACCGGCGAGGTTCTCGCCGCCGGTATCGCTCAAATCCTCCAGACGCGCCTCGAAGCACCCCGACATGAACCGATGATCGGGTTACTCGGCCCGCTGATGGCCACGGTCGTTCTGCCATACCTGGGGGCCGAGGCCGCCCTGGCCGAGCTGAGACTGCCGCCGCCCGAGCTGATCGAGTCGAGGGATGAACCGGTGCGGCCGGCATGCGACGCGCTGTCGGCGGCCGAGCTCGGCTTCCGAATCACCTACCGCACGGCCCGTGTGCTGATGGCGATCGACGCCCACCCCGGGGCGACGAACAGGCGCGTCGCGCGGCACGCGGGCATCAGCGACAACGGGCAGATCTCAAAGCTCCTGCACCGGCTCGAGGGCCTCGGGCTCGTCGAGAACAGAGGCCCCGGGAGGACCACGGCGACCGCACCCAACGCCTGGTATCTGACGGCCCGCGGCGTCGAGGCCCACACGGTCACATGCCCCGGCTGAGTCTCCTCAGCGCCTCGGCTTCTTCATCCCGTCGCGCGGCGTGGTCTCGTCGCGGGCCCGTTCGAGCGACACCGCACCCTCGCCGGTGCGCTCGAAGGCGCCCGGGCCGTTTCCCTCCTCCATACGAACGGGCCGGGTCGAGTGCCGCGGGCAGTCTCGCCGCGGCACTCATTCTTCAAAGGGGCGCCGCCACATGCCCACGCTGATCTGGATCATCGTGGTGTGGCTCGCCGCGAACGCGCTGATCCCCCTCGTCGGGCTGCTCGTGTCGATGCGTGCCTCCCGTACCAGCCGGGCGCCACTGCCCAGCATGCTGCGCGAATA
Organism: uncultured Solirubrobacteraceae bacterium; assembly: GCA_963744035.1. Classification (GTDB taxonomy): domain Bacteria; phylum Actinomycetota; class Thermoleophilia; order Solirubrobacterales; family Solirubrobacteraceae; genus Palsa-744. The sequence continues at coordinate 8,630 of CAVURZ010000006.1, forward strand.
CCAGACCATGTTCGAGCACGGTCCCGAGCAGCGCGCACTCGAAGCGCAGCTCGCCGCGGTCGCCCGCCGACCGCACACCCTGTAAACGCTCACGCGGCAGTTGATGTCGCGGGAGCCGCGGCGATCCGTTGTGACGGTGCGACCCTCTATTAGAGCCCAGAGTTATTAGGACTGCTGCGCAACACGGCGGCATTGGAGCTGTCGGGGCGCGCTCCGCCGGGGCCAGAAATAAACACCCGCTGAGTGTTTGCACTCACGCCTCATGATCGAGCATCGCGATCCCGACAATCAGAACATGCCAGCCCAACGATCGCAACCGTCACCGGCCGCCGTGCTCCTGCCGCCCGGCAGCGTCACCCACGAGTGCTCCCCGCACGTCGCTCGCCTCGGCCGCGAGCTATATGACCAGCGGATGGAGGTCGTGGCCCGCGCCGTCGCCCGCAGCCGCGAGTCCGGCGTCAGCCTCACCGACATCGTCGAGGAGCAGTTCCAGCGAGTCGGTGAGATCTCAACGGTCGCCGTCGCCCGCTGGATCGCGGGCGAGAGCGCCGAGGCCGCGATCGAGGTGGGCCAGGAGGTCTGGCTCTGCTTCGGACAGCTTGCTGCCCAGCGAGCGGCACCCCTGAACGAGGTCACGAAGCGCTGCTGGCGCTGGTTCGACGCCTCCAGCGAGATCCTCCACGAGACGGCGGCCCGATTGGATGTCGCTTCCGAGCACCTGACCGAGGCCCTGCGGATGCTCGACTTCATTCTGCGCATGACGATCATCCAGATGTGCGAGTCGTTCGACGGCGAGCGTCGCATCTCCGACGAGGAGCTCGACCGCCGCCAGAGCGAGTTGGCCTTCATGGCGACGCACGACACCCTCACCGGTCTCCCCAACCGAGCCCTGATCGTCGACCGCCTGACCCAGATGTTGTTGCGGGCCCGCCACTCGAAATCCGCGGTCGCAGCTTTCTTCATCGACCTGGACAACTTCAAGTCCATCAACGACACCCTCGGTCATGCCGCGGGCGACGCGCTGCTGTGTTCCGTCGCCGCCCGCCTCGACGGTGTCGTCCGAGATGTCGACGCTCTTGGCCGATTGGGAGGCGATGAGTTCGTCGTCCTCGCGGGTGACATGTCGCTCATGGCCGGGCCGGAGCTGATCGCCGAACGGCTGTTGGAAACGCTGCAGCAACCGATCGACGTCGGCCCTGAGCACCCTCCGGTCACCGTCAGCGCAAGCGTCGGCATCGCGTGCGGTGACCGTGCCTGCCCTGACGACCTGCTGCGTGACGCGGATATCGCGATGTACCGCGCGAAGTGGGGGGGACGCAACCGTTTCGTCGTGTTCGAGTCCGGCATGGCCGACGCCCTCCACGCCCGCATGGAGCTCGAGATGGATCTCCGTGCGGCCCTCGACAACGACGAGTTCTTCCTCGCATTCCAGCCGACGTTCGCGCTCGGCGACATGACCCCGACGGGCCTTGAGGCCCTGATCCGCTGGAACAGCCCGTCACGTGGGGTCGTACAGCCCGATGACTTCATCCCGCTGCTGGAGGAGACGGGGTTGATCGTGGCTGTCGGGCGCTGGGTACTCGAGCAGGCCTGCCTCACGGCCGCCGGCTGGCGTGCCCGCGGATATCGGGTGGGGATCGCCGTGAACGTTTCCGCCCGCCAGCTCGACTCCGACGGCGTTATCGCCGACGTCAGCTGGGCGCTCGCGGAGAGCGGCCTCGACCCGGGCGCTCTGACGCTCGAGATCACCGAGACGACGTTGATGCGCGACGCGACGGACACGGTGAGGCGCCTGCTCGAGATGAAGAAGCTCGGGGTCCGTGTCGCGATCGACGACTTCGGCACCGGCTACTCCTCGCTGGCGCACCTCCGCCAGTTCCCGGTGGACGCGCTGAAGATCGACCGGTCGTTCATCACAGGTCTCTCTGACAACGCCGAAGGCGAGAGCTTGATCCACACGCTGGTGCAACTCGGCAAGGCCCTGTCGATCGAGACGATCGCGGAGGGCATCGAGCAGCCGTGTGAGCTGTCGCTGCTCAAGGACCAGGACTGCGACGGCGGCCAGGGGTTCCTGTTCGCCCGCCCACTCGACGCAGCCGCCACCGAGGTGTTTCTCCGCGACTGGGCCGCCGCGAACGCCGCCACGGGCAGCACCGCAGACGCTTAGCCTCCATATTGTCGTTTATCGATGCGGGCGTAGCGCGCTCCGAATTCGGCCGTTAGTCGCCCAAAAACGCCGATTTCACAACGATTGTCCACCTGAGTTGCGAGCATCCGAATCTGCTGGTAGTCTCCCAGACCAGCGTTTATCCGCCGAGTTTTTGGCGCTTGTCCTGTCGCTCCTGGGGGCACGCGTTGAGGCTGGCGGAGCTGCTCGGGCGGCCTCCCCTCATAGGCCATTGCTCGATGTTGCCGGGCATCATGTCCCCTCCAATTGGTGCCCGGTAGGGCGCCGCGGCGTAGCTCCCTCTCCGCCGCGGCGCCCGCCTTTTCTTCGACCTGTCCCACCCAACTACGTCTGGGGGTGGCGTCGCAGCCGACGACGCGGAAGCGAGCGGTACGATGACGTTTATTCGACGGGGCTCGATCGATTTCGTGGACCGACTAACCAATCTGTCCATCGGGCCAATGCGCGAGACGTAGGCCGCGCAGCGAATCTCCACCACAACGTTTATGGAGATGCCTGAGTCGTGTATCGTCGGCCTATGGCGCGAGGGGATTCGGGCGACCCGAACATAACGAGACGGGTCGCCGGCCTGGCGCAGGGTCTGCTCGAGGAATTCGGGGACATGATGCTCCTGACGGGGAGGACGCTCGTCTCGGCGATCCGGCCGCCGTTCCCGTATGGAGGCGAGTTCGTCTCGCAATTCCTGTTCGCGTTGCGCCTGTGCTGGTTCCCGCTGCTGATCTCGACGGTCTGCCTCTGCTACGCCGCGCCGGGGTTGCAGGCCGCAAATTTCCTGACGATCTTCGGGGCCCTGGACCGGCTGGGTGGGTTCTTCGTGCTGGGGGCGATCCGTGAGATCGGTCCGAGCGTGACGGCGGTCGTGGTGGCGGGCGTGGCGGGCACGGCGATCACTGCGGACCTGGGCGCACGGAAGATCCGCGAGGAGCTGGACGCGCTCCAGGTCCTGGGCGTGGACCCGGTCAAGAACCTGGTGGTGCCGCGTTTCTTGGCGCTGATGCTGGTCACCGGCCTGTTCGACATCTACGCGTTGCTGTTCGGGATCTTCGGGGGACTGCTGGCGGAGATCGTGAACGGACAGCCACTTGGACCGTTCTGGGCCACGTTGTTCGCGAACGCGAACCTGACGGACCTGTGGGGCTCGGTCCTGAAGACGACGATCTACGGGGCGATCATCGCGATCGTCTGCTGTTACAAGGGAATGAGCGCCTCAGGTGGAGCGGAGGGGGTGGGCCGAGCGGTCAACGACGCGGTGGTGATCGCGTTCACGGCGATCTTCAGCTTCGACTATGTCTTCACCCAGACGCTGCTGGCAACCCACCCGCAGATCCTTGTCATCAAGTGATGCCGCACAACGAGGGAAGGACGTTTCGTCATGCTTAAGGCGCTTGTAGTCTCGCTGGGGGTTTTCCTGGCGGTCGGAGTAGTCGGATCGCCCGCCACCATGGCCGTGCCGACGGTGTCGGTCAAAGCAAGGATCGTGCCGATCCCCGGCTTTCCAAACACGGGGAACAAACTGGGGGCCGGTGCGGCGGTCGAAGGCAAGGTCACGATTTCTGGCACCGAATACGGTGGCTTCCCGCCGCCGGTGATCGGCGTCAACGTGTTCCTGCCGAAGGGCACGGTGCTCCACCCGTCGGGCTTCCCGACGTGTCCCGTTGCGACGCTCGAACCGACCGGCCAGGGCCCCAAGGCGTGCCCGAAGGGCTCACGGGCGGGCCCGGTCGGTGTCGTCCACGGCGAGGTCGCCTTTGGCACGAAAATCGTCCCCGAGACGGCGACGCTGGAATCCTTCTACGCGCCGGGCGGCGGGCTGGAGTTCTTCACGTTCGGCCACGAACCGACGATCATCGAAGTCATCTCGAAGGCGCACCTCGTGAACGCGAGCGGCCTATTCAGCCACGAGCTGATCGCCGAAGTGCCGCTGGTGGAAACGGTCCCCGGAGCTCAGGATGCATCGGTGACATCAGTGTCGGTCAAGGTCGGATCGGCGATCAAGAAGAACGGCAAGACGATCTACTACGGTCGCGTACCCAAGAAGTGCCCCAAGGGAGGCTTCCCCGGCAAGGCCGAACTGACCTTCGCCGGCCTCGGCGGTCTGACGCAGACGACGGTCACGAAGAGCATCAAGGTCCCGTGCCCACCAAGGTAGGCAGCGTCGAGGTGGCCGAGCCCTCCCGGCTGGCACCGGCACAGCTGCTCGATGCATGATTCGCGCGTGACTGATCCCCGTCGGAATATCGAGCTGAAGGCTCGAGATCCTGAGCCGGCTAGGTCAATGCAGGTGTTTCGAGAGCTCGGAGCCGACGACAAGGGCGTGATCTGGCAGCGCGACACCTACTTCGACGTGAGCGTCGGCGGTCTCAAGCTGCGTGAGGAGCGTCCTGGTCGGCCCCACCTCATCCAGTTCGAGCGACCCGACGAACCACACCAGAGAGAAAGCCGATACCGAATCGTCGAGGTCGATGACGGATGTGGACTTCGCTCTGCGTTAGCGCAGTCAGTCGGCGTCAGCGTGACCGTAACGAAGCGTCGCCACCTGTTTCTCTGGGGTAGCGTACGAATACATCTCGATCAGGTCGAGCAGATCGGCACCTTTATTGAGATCGAGGCGGTGGCACCTCCGCAGTCGGACCTCGCGCTCGAGCACGAACTGGTTGCCGAGCTTCGGGCCGCACTGGGAATAGCGGACGACCGCCTGGTTGCAGAGGGGTATGCGACGTTGCTACCCCATGATGCGCAGGCACCAGAATAGGGCGATGAAAAGGGACGAACGCTCGCTGCGGGCGGTCTGGGACGAGCATGCCGGCGATTGGATCCGGTGGGCGCGATCGCGTGACTTCGATCATGCCTTCTGGCGGATGAGATCTCGCCACGGAGGGGCTCGTCAAGAGGGAGCACGCGCTTGCATCGCTGCGCCCATCATCTGGACCCAGGTAGCGACAAGGACATCGTCGCCGACATCGAGCGGAACCGACAGCACATGCTGCATCAGGCGGCTTCCGAACAGCGAGCCCAGGCCGACGGCGGCGATGCCGTGTGCATCTGCCACTGTCAGCCGACGCTCCGCGCTCTCGCGTACCCAGGAGGCGAAGTCCTGGAACGTCGAGCCGACGAGATCCTGCACCGCTGCACTGAGCGTCTCTGGTCGGTCGCGGACGCCCGCTGCCAGGATCCGCAGCAACTCGGCCTCCTGGTCCAACTCGGCAAGCACATAGCGAGCCGTGAGGGTTAGTTCGGCGTGGAGATCTCCGAGCGGGGTCAGGACGCTGCGGATGTCGCGAAGGGCCTGGATCCGGTCGAGGTGGCGCTTGACGCCGGCGGCGAGGACCGCATCCTTGGACGCGAAGTGGTGGTAGAGACCTCCCGACCCCGGTGTGAGCCCGGCCTCTTTTTCGATTCGCGCAATGCTCGTACCGGCAACGCCATGTTCACTGAACAGGCGCATCGCCTCATCGAGGATTCGGTCGCGCGTCGACGTTGACATCGGGCGCACCTAAGCATACGCTTTGGGACCTCAAGGTGTTGCTGACAAGGAGCTGAGTTGAGCAGCGATGACGGCGGGCGAAATCCGCGCGAGAGCTCAGAGGCGGCGACTGGACGTATTCGCCGCGTCGTCCCCCTGATCGGCCTCACCGCGCGCACGGTGGGAGGAGCGACAGCAACGAGTTTGCGCCACGGATCGGGAAAGGAGGCCCGTGCCAAGTTTCATGAGCAGTCCGCAGAGCGCTACGCCGAGTTGCTCGGAAGCTCGAAGGGTGTGCTCATGAAGGCTGGGCAGATGCTCTCCTTCGCGGCGCTCGGCCCGGCAATTCCGGCCGAGATGAGCGCGGCCTATCAGGCGGCGTTCGGACGTCTACGAGGGGCCGTCCCGCCGATGGCACCGAGCTTGATACGCAGCGTGCTCGAGAGCGAGTTCGGCTGCCCCGCCGAGAGCGTCTTTGCGGAGTTCGACTGGGCGCCGCTCGGTGCGGCGTCGATCGGTCAGGTCCACCCCGCGCGCCTTCATGACGGGCGGCGGGTCGCCGTCAAGATCCAGTATCCCGGCGTGGCGGATGCGGTACGAGACGATCTCAAGAACGCAGAATTGCTCGCGACGTTTGTGGCTCTCTTTGCATGTGGTCTCTCGCCGCGGCGCCTCAGCTTCGACCTCCGCGGCGCTGCTCGAGAGTTGGGCGACCGCATCAGCGAGGAGCTCGACTATCGCCACGAGGCGTCCAATCAGGCACGGTTCGCCGCGCACTACCGAGGCCACCCTTTTATCCACGTCCCCGCCGTGGTCCGCGAGCTCTGCACCGAGCGAGTCCTGACACAGGACCTGGCAGAGGGGTTGACGTGGAAGGAAGCCGTGGCGGCCAGCCAACCACTCCGGGATCAGTGGGGCGAGGCCATCTGGCGCTTTACCTACGGCGCCTATAAACGGATGTTGATGATCAACGCCGACCCTCATCCCGGCAACTACATCTTCCATCCCGATGGGAGCGTGACGTTCCTGGACTTCGGCTGTGTCAAGCGTTTCGAGTATGACCAGGTACAGATGTGTGAGGCGATCCTCCGTATGTGCCTACGGGGCGATGCGCTTGGGATATGGCGAGCCTCGATCGAGGCAGGATTCATCAACTCCTCGGACCCCGTAACCCCCGACGAAGTGCTGGCGCACTGGCGAGATGACTGGGCTCTCCTCTGGGCGCCAAAGCGATTCGTCGTCACCCCCGATTACGTCGCCCGACGGATCGAGCGCAGATGTTCTCCCAACGGGCCGTCGGGCAACGCCGTGCGCCACATCAAAATGTCTCCTGACTACACGTTGATGGGCCGGATCGAAGTCGGCGTCGACTCCGTCATAGGCGGCCTGCGCGCGGGCGCCCACTGGGGTGCGATCGCGGCCGAGGGCCTGGAGGGTGCGACGGCGATGACCGAGATGGGCAGGCGCGAACAGGCGTTCCTTGCGACCGGGTGATCGTCGTCACGGACCCGGCCGGCCAACGCGGCCTCGCCCGCGCCCCGTTAGCGTCGCGGGCATGGCGCCCTGTCATAGGTAGTGACGGTCTCCGGTTTCGTGGGGTCGCCGTCTTCGGCGAAGATCGCTTCCCACTTAAGCGGGAACCCGCCGACGGGGCATCTGCGCGGAAGACGCAGGTAGTACTGCGTTTTCCCATGCGACCTCATGGCTCCGCCGAAGGTGCCGGTGAGGCTTCGGATCGATGCGTCGGGTCCTTCGGGCACCGTTTCGATGATCGGGATGTGCTCCTCCTCCTCAAGTCCGAACTCGCCGCTGCCGGAACGGAGTAGCCGGCCGTTGGCCACCGCTTCGACGATTGCAGGGGTATGCCCGTAGCCGTAGTACTCGAAGCCGCCGCCGGGGCGAAAGAAGGAGATGAGTTCGGCGGTCTCATCGACGCGCTGTCTGCCGAAGGTGATCGTGCCCAACAGGCTGCCGATCGGACCTGCTTTTGACCCTTTCGGGCAGACAGAGGGGCCGTCGGCGAGCAACCTCGCTTCAGGGCACGTGGGGAATCCTTCGCTATGCACAACCGCTCCGCCCGGGACGTAGAAGCGCCCGCCGATGAGTGGCGGCGGCGAGTCGAAGTATTCGCTGCCACCGATGGTCAGGTCGAGCTTCACGTCGGTTCCGGCGCCCAGGAAGTTGCCCGTGTGCGCGAAGCCGGGGATTGGGACGGCTCTCAGCTTGAAGGACACCGTCGGTGTCGCCGTCGCCGACCCCGCCAGGAGAGGCAGCGTCAGCAGCATCAGGGCAAGGGCGGTGGTGTAGCGCATGGAGTGCTCCTTCGTCCGGACTGGGCCAAGGCACTAAGTATACACTTTGGAGAAATAAGTGAACCATGGGGTGGACTCGCACCCGTGGTTTGAGCCGGCGCCCGAGCGCGCCGTCGCAACTGTGGCCTCCAAAAGGCACCGGAGCCCTCCGCCAGTACCTTAAGGTGCACAAAACCCCTGCAAACGGTCGACAAGCCAAAGTGCTGGTCTACCAGTAGAACTCCTGCAAATCCGGGCCGTCCCAGGGGTTCTGGCGGCCTTCTGAAAATCGTGGTGTCCCCGGTTCGAATCCGGGTCTCGCCATAGTCTCTTTTCCCGCGCGTAGACGTCCATCGTCATCTGAGGGCCTCTTTGCCGGCTGCGAAAAACGATGAGAGGGATGAGGGATCCGTCGCCATCGCCAAGCCGGTGTCCGAGAAGCCAGCCGTGCTTCCGTTCTAGGTCGTCAGGGGCCTTCCGCCGGCGGAGTCGCGGCGGGATTTGTACGTTCGGCGACGTAGCTGGAGGTGTCGTCCGGGCCGCCACCGCAGGGGCCGACTTGATGGTCACGGCTGAGACCGTGGAGGGTCTTCCTGTCTGAGGACCACCACAGGGTCAAGGTCGAGTACCCGCGGTTGCTTCCGTTGTCTTCTCCCGGACGGTGTGGGCACGGCGTGATCGAGGGCTGAAAGGTTGCGATATACCGATCCGGGCCGTCGGGCGCGATTTCAGCCACCTCGGTGCCGTAGTAGGTGACGGTGTAGAGGTAGGTCCTGCATACACCGGCAGTGCAGGCCTGGCGGAAGTCCCACGGACGTACGAGGTGCTCTCCCGCGCAGGCATCGATGGCGCCGGTGGTCAGGATTGTCTCCTTGGCGGTCCATTCGCCGGTCGGGATCTTCACTTCCGGTGGGGCGACCTCGCAGGTGCCGGGCCTCTGTGGTTGTGAGGATCGTGGCGCGCCGGTCGTGGACGCGGTGCCGACCAACACGCTCGCACTGCACCCGGTTGCGCCTCCGACAAGGAGGAGCGCGAACATGGCACCGGCAAGGCGTGAGTGACAACCAGGCATCGAGCCCTCATCGGCGCCGCGCCGACGATTCCTTCGGCAGACGCGGCCTTTCTAGCCAGGTTGTCGTCGGAGTTAGTGCGGCAAAGGAGGCGGTGTAGTCCGATGCTCGTCGTGTCGCCCGCGCCGGTTGGTAGCTTCGTCTCCGGATTCGAACGATCAGAAAGGGCTCGGGCTGCATGCCAACGAGTAAACGCGTAGCGAAGCCAGCGAAAGCCAAAGCGGCGACGAAAGTCAAAGCGACCAAAGCCAAAGCGGCGACGAAAGCGACGAAAGCGAAAGCCGCGACGAAAGCCCAAGCGACCAAAGCCAAAGCTAAAACGGCCACCAAAGTCAAAGCGACCAAAGCCAAAGCGGCGACGAAAGCGACGAAAGCGAAAGCCGCGACGAAAGCCAAAGCGAAAACGGTGACGAGAGCCAAACCGAAAGCCGCGACGAAAACCAAAGCGGCGACGAAAACCAAAGCCGCGACGAAAACCAAAGCGGCGCGAAGACGAACGAAATAGACAGCGAGCGGCTGACTGTGCCGCGAGGTCGTCAAGCTCTGGCAACGTCTCAGAGGCGTTGTTGGTCCTCGAAGGGCCGCGTCGGCGCGAGCCCGGGGCCTCTCACCAGCACCCAGCGCCCGAATGGAAGATTGAAGTACAGCCACCGCCGCCATCTGGGGTCGCGCGCCGATCGCCTTTAGTTTGGGGCGATCACGAGCAGCGTTGCGTCATCACGCAGAGGGTCCGGTGAGGCACCGATCACCGCATCCTGCAAACCGCGAACGGTCATCGCCGCGGAGCATGCTCCGATCTCGGCGAGAATCGCTCGGAGGCCGTCCTCACCTAGGCGTCCCCCGGCGGCGGTGGGTCGCTCGCTGAGTCCGTCGGAATAGATCACCAACCGATCTCCCGGACGAAGCGGGGCCGAGAGCACTGGAAACGACCGCGGCGCCAGTTGCAGCCCGAGCGGGAAGGTGTGCTTTCCCTCCAGCTCGATGATCTGCCCGTCAGCCCGAATGATCAAAGGGGGAGGATGGCCGCAGTTGATCCAATCTAGGCGGCCGTCGGAGGCTTTCCAGGATCCGAGCACCATCGTCAGATATCGCGGCGTGTCGAGCGCCAGGATCACCTCGTCGGTGGCCAAGGCGGCGTGCTGCAGATCCTCGCCTGTCCGTCGGGCGGCGCGCAGCGCGCCGATCGCCAGCGAGGACATCGCAGCTGCCGCGTTCCCCTTCCCCTCGGCATCGGCAACCACGAACCAGAGCCCGTCGGCGTTGCCCGCGTAATCGAAGAAGTCACCGCCGACTTCATATCCCGGCAGGACGCCACCGGCAAGGTTGGCTCCCTCAAGTCGGGCAAGACGCGGAGGAAGCAGATTCTGCTGAATCTCAGCAGCCGGCTGTGTCTGCTTACGCCGGCGTACCGAATGAACCGCGTCGGTGTAGCCGGAGGCCAGCTCCAGGGCCAACGCGGCCTGCCCCGCGAACTCATGCATGTCCCGTGCCGCGGGATCACGGGCCAGAAGGAACCCCATCACCCGGTCACGCACCACGAGCGGCCACAACGCGCTCGGACCGACGAGCTCGTCGACCATCTCGCGCAGCCGCGGCACGGCTTCGGGAATAAGCTCCGGACCGACGCCGAGCGGCGCGCGGAACCGCTCTGGAAACAGGTTGGCGGCACCTGAAAGGCGAAGCGCGAACTCACCCTCCAGGTCCAACACGTAGACCGCGACCGGGCAGCCCGCCAGCTCAGATCCGACCTCCGCGATTCGCTCGCCAACGAGGTGCGGGAACGCTTCGCCCAACAGGTCCTTCGCATCGGGCGCCCCGCTCGTCATCGTCCCTCACGATACGCCCGGGCCGGCGGTCGCGCTGCTTCAGGCGAACTTGGTGTTTGGTCGCTCCTGTCGAACTCCGTCGATGATCGTGTCGACATGCTCGTTGTAAAAGGCGATCAGGCCGGCGATCTTCTGGCTCTCCGCCAGCGGCGCGGGATATCCCCAGGCGAAGTCGGGGTGGACTTTCTCTGCGATCGTCACGCTCCAGGTCTGCGCCCGACCCTTGTATGGGCAGTGGGTTACGGTGTCCGTGAGCTGCAGCAGATCCATCCTGACGTCGGTGCGGGGGAGGTAGTACCGGACGGGTAGCCCGGTCTCGAACAGCATCCTTGGGCTTGTGGAGTCGGCGATCGTGACGCCATCCACCTGCACCTCCACGCGGCGGGTGCTCGCGAGGATGTCGACGCGTGTGTGGGGGTCGCGCGGATGGGTGTAGACCTCCTCATCCTCCTCGAACCAGGCTTCCATCTCATCCCACTGCAGACGCACCGTGCCGCGGATCTCCTCGATCGGCGATCGGTCATACACCAGCGCCGCCCCGGCAGCCCGGCCGGCGTCCACGACTACGGAGCGCACATCGGCATCACCTCGGCTCGGCGAGTGGCTCGGTGCCTCACCCTCATCGAGCAGTTCGGCGCGCACATCGTCCAGCGGGAAATAGTAGGTCGGGTAGTAAGGGACCTCCCAGACGAGCCACGGGGTGATCGTGTCGGCCACCAGCTCACCCGCCAGGTAGGCGCGCACTCGCTTCGCCCCTCGCTCCACCCGAACGCTTCCTCGCGCTTCGCTCATGATGGACATCCCCGCGACGGCCGTTGGATCGCTGCACTCATGTTGGTCCTTTCGTTGGGCGAGACGCGTCGTCCGGATATTCCCATGCCAGGGGTGCCCCCTCGCTGAAAGTCGCCCCCGCGGGCGAATGAGGGTGCTCAGTGCCTGCGACCCGGGCGCAACGGAAGTCCCGCCGAGATATTCCGAGCTTCTTTATGAAGGACATCGACCAAACCTCGCGATTCGCGGTAAATGCTCTTATCCTGATGTGATGGCCATGGAAACGGCGGGCGGTGCGATGTCCGCTTCGACGCACCCTCTGAAACGCACGTTGCTGGGAATCGGCGCCGTGCTGGTCATCGCCCTGATCGTGCTGGTGGTCCTCGCACTGACGATGTCGGGTGCCTCGCTGGCCGGCGATTCGACGGCTCTGGCCAGGGTCTCGGTGCAACCTCTGGGCGGCTCGGTCGAGAGCGTCACGGCCTACTCCCCCACAGGGGCGAAGATCCCGATGTCCGTTCAGGGCGGGCGGCTGACGCCGCTTCACCGGCTCACCCCCGGCGAGCAGGTTTCCGTCGATGTGGTCGTGCGCAGGCCCGGGTGGCTCGGCTGGGCGCTGGGCGCCAAGCAGACCGAGCACCTGACCCTCAGCGCGCCGGTGGCCCACGTCGCAAACCGCTGGATGACCGTTCACGAAGGGACCGACGTCCAGGTGGTCTTCGACCAGCCCGTCGCGGCTGTCAGCTACGGCGCGAGCGGGCACCTGGCTCCGCATTCGGTGAGCGGCACGACGAGTTCCGTCTCGATCGGCCGCCAGGCGGCCACCGGGACGATCGAGATCGCCGCGGCGGCGCGGCCCTGGGAGAAGGTCGGAGCCCCGGCCCACGTCAGCTGGTTCCCGCCGTCGAGCTCCCCGGTGATGGCCAGCAGTCCTGCCGCCGGTTCGAAGATCGGCCCGTCCACGCCGATCTACCTGACCTTCTCAAAGCCAGTCGCGGAAGCCCTTGGCTCCTCCCACCCGCATCTCTCCCCCGCCGTCTCCGGGCGCTGGCTCCAGGTCAACAGCCACACCCTGAAGTTCGTACCCTCCGGATACGGCGCACCGATGGGCTCACAGCTGAGCGTTCAGCTGCCGAAATCGGTGTCCGTCACGACGGCAGGCGCCAGCGGGCTTCACCAGACCAAGCAGGTGGCCTGGATCGTCCCGACCGGGTCGACGCTGCGCCTGCACCAGCTGCTGGCCCAGGCCGGCTACCTGCCGGTGTCCTGGCACCCCACCGGCCCGGAAGTCGCCCGCACCCCCGCGGCCGAGGCGCAGGCAGCCGTGGAGCCTCCGGCCGGAACGTTCAGCTGGCGCTACGGCAACACCCCGCACCAGCTGGTTGAAAGGTGGAACCCCGACGAGGCGACGATCATCACCAAGGGCGCCGTCATGAAGTTTGAGGACAACAACGAAATGACCACCGACGGCGTCGCCGGCGCGGCGGTCTGGCGCAAGCTGCTCAGCGATGCGATCGCCCAGAAGCGCCTCACCGAACCCTACAGCTACGTATATGTCCACCGCGAAGTACCCGAGGTGGCAACCCTGTGGAGCGCCGGACACATCGTGATCTCCTCGCCGGCCAACACGGGTATCGCCGGCGCAGAAACCGAACTTGGGACCTTCGCGGTGTTCGAGCACATCCCCGAAGGCACCATGACCGGCACCAACCCCGACGGGTCCAAATACAACGACCCCGGGATCAAATGGATCAGCTACTTCAACGGCGGCGACGCCCTCCACAACTTCGACCGCTCATCCTTCGGCACTCCCCAGAGCCTTGGCTGCGTCGAGTTGCCGCTCGCCGCCTCAGCCAAGATCTGGCCGTTCACGCCGATCGGCACATTGGTGACCGTCGAAACCTGATCGGACGGGCCCCCGCCTGGCTAGTGTGGGGAGTATGGCTCGAGTTGCCGTAGCAAGGGACTTTGGAGGACCGGAGGTCCTTGCGGTGCTGGAGCAGCCAGCCCAGAGCCCCGGACCGGGAGAGGTCCGCATCGAGGTGCGTGCCGCGGGCATCAACCCGGTTGATTGGAAGCTCTACAGCGGCTCGATGGGAACCGACGGCGAGCTGCCTATGCGCCTAGGATTCGAGGCTGCCGGAGTCGCGAGCGAGGTCGGCACGGAGGCGCTCGGCCCAGCCGAGCCGTCGCGGTGGGCGATGAGGCTGGCGGTTCGCACGCGCTCGTTCGCCCTGGAGGATGTGCCGCAGGCCCACCGCGAGGGACAGGCCGGCCACGTCACCGGCAAGCTCGTGCTCGTTCCGACGCAGGTCTAAGCTGTCCGGCCAGATGCGTACTCCGGACAAGCCGACCCTCTATGTCTGTCATGGCGATGAAGGCGGCCCGAAGATCCATCCCTGCCGCCGCGTTCAGGAGGCTCTCCACTCCGCTGGCATCCCCTACGAGAAGGTCGTGGCCGCCCACGGCAGCCCGATTCCGTTCCTGCGCAAAGGGTCGCGGGCTGAGCTGCGAGCGGCGACGGGGGCAGAGAAGCTGCCGGTCCTGAAGCTCGCTGATGGGACCGTAATCCGGCCGTCGAAGGCGATTCTTGCGTGGGTGGGGACGCAGCAGGGTTGAAGCGCGGCGCGATCGATGCCTGATCGCCAATGGATTACAGCGGCCGCGTGTGGGACGGTACTTGCTGTCAACCGCGTGAGCAGCGATGACAAGTCGTTCCTGTCGCGGGCGGCACTTGACGAGACCGCTCACATCGCGACGACGGTGATCGCTCTCCAGAGCGTAGGTGCGCGCGACCCTATATTCCGGACCGCCGCCCTGCTCAGTTCTGTACTCATCGACCTCGACCACCTTCCCGACACATTGTTCGGTTTCCGCGGCCTGATGGGGACGAGCCCGCGACCCTATCCTCACTCGCTGGTCACGGTGGCGGCCGTGACTCTGGCCGGCTTGAAGATCCCCGCATCACGTCGGCGCCTAGTTTGGGGCGTCGCATTTGGCTTCGCGACCCATTTACTTCGCGACATCACCGATGGGAGTAGCGGCGCTCCTTTGTTCTGGCCCCTGCGGTCTCGGGCGGTTCGCCTCCCCCGGCACATCCAGACCGCACTGATGTTGGTCGCGATCGCGCGTCTCCCTCGGCGTTGACAACGCGTTGCGCGGCGCCTTGGGAGCCCACGTTTCCAGCAGGGCCGACGGGCGCGATGCGACCGTAACTCATCGCCGGTGAGAATCTTCACATCACGCGCATGTGCGGATAGTGCCTAAGCGGGGCAGATCCGTGTCCGACACCTGACGTGTCAGCAAAGGTTCCGGGGGGTTGCCACTCGCATGGACAACGGGCCATACGGGAGGTCTGAATACTAAACAGGGTGTTAACAGAGGTCTGGCGAGCTCTGCCTAGTATTGTCGGTCGAAGGGGTGGAACTGCTTTTCAGGTTCGCGTCAGAAGATTGACGTGGGCGGGGCGGAGGGATGCTCGCAAACAACCCAGGCACGGGAGCCAGCGATGACTGTTAAGACCGCCTCACGGCACCAACCAGAAGTCACATCGACGATTCTGCACGCCCCTCTGGTCTCCAAGAGAGCCATCGAGTGTTACGACGAGAGCAGTGGATTGCGAGCGCCGCTTGTCAGCGTGATAATTCCCGCCAAGAACGAGGCGCTCAACCTTCCCTTGGTGTTGAGCGCCCTTCCTGACGGGCTGCATGAGGTGATCGTCGTTGATGGTCGCTCTTCTGACGGTACGGCCGAGGTTGCGCTCTCCTGCCGAGACGATGTGCGCGTGATTACCCAGGAGGGACGGGGGAAGGGCGACGGACTACGTTGTGGCTTTGAGGCTGCGACCGGCGACATCTTGGTGATGCTCGATGCGGACGGCTCGGCTGATCCCGCCGAGATCCCCGACTTTGTGCGACGACTGCTCGACGGTGCCGATTTTGCGAAAGGCACCCGGTTTGTAGCGGGTGGGGGAAGCTCCGACATCACCACCCTCCGCAAAATCGGTAACAGCGTCTTGGTCGGAACCGTAAACCGCCTCTTTGGAGCCGCCTACACAGACCTCTGCTACGGCTACAACGCCTTCTGGCGTCACTGCCTTCCTCTAATGGAGATCGACTGCACCGGCTTTGAGATCGAGACACTTATCAACATCCGGGTCTGCCGCGCGGGACTCGACGTGCGGGAGGTTCCAAGCTTCGAGCATGACCGAATCCATGGCCAGAGCAACCTCCGCACTTTCCGCGACGGTCTCAGGGTCCTCCGCACAATCGCTCGCGAGCGCGCGCGCCGCCGGCCAGAAGAGGGCGCGATCGAGCGTGTGCAGCACACCGCTATCGCCCGAGGCGAACTGGTCTTCGCGGGAGAGGGTGCGTGATGCGCAGACTGAGCAGTTACAGCAGTACGCAAGCCAAACATCAAGGGAAGTGCCCTAGGGGGGTAACAATGCCGCGAAGCACGCGTGTCGGGCTTTGCGCCACCGTCTGTGCCATGGCGATTCTTGCCGGGTCAGCCGTGGCGAGTGCAGCGACGATCGACCATTTCAGCCTCGACTCCTACCAGGCCTCAAAGAAAAAGTTCACGCCTCCTGCGACCAGCAACGTCAAACTCGTTGGAGGTAAATACTACGTTGCAGTGGTGCAGGGCACGTTCAGCTACTACGGGGCCATCAACTACGCTGTGCCGCAACCGCCATGGACCATCGTCTGTGGGACGCCAGAATCGGCACCACTGTTTGGCTCGTCGGGTGGGTCTGGACAAGTCGGCTTCGACTCCGAGTTCGTTTTCTCACGGCCGTGGCTGCCCGAACCTTGCGCCCACGCGAAACTCCCCGTCAAATGGATCAACTTCCAGATGAACAACGGTACAGGGGTTTGGCGGCACCCAGCTGTCCTCGGAGCCCCAAGTGTGCCGTCAGCAAAACACGTTTATGAATACGCAGTCGTCGGCGAGAAACACCACCACGTGGCATTCCGCCTCTACGACATCAATACGCGCGACAACTATGGGAGTCTTCGGATCTCGCTGCGAACAGCGACGGTGGCGGACTGTGCGGGGACCGGGGCCGCGGCGTTCGGATTCGCTTCGGAAAGTGAATGCCTGACTGATATCGCGTGAGTGGGACGCGCCGCGTACGCTCTTGATATTGCGAATGGCAGATGCCGAATCATGGGGGGGCGTCGGATGAGGTTTCCGTCGCCCCCTAGGCATCGAGCGGGTCTTCTCATAGGGTGCACGGCGCTTGTGTTCGCAGCTACCCCATCGTGGGCAAGCGTCCCTGGTGCCAGCGCAGGGATCGATCAGGCCCCGATTCTCCATGTCCTGCGACTGATCGATGTCCCGGGCTCTTCGGATCAGGACCTGCCATCGGGAGCGCTAACGGCAAAGCAGCTCGCCTTCAACACCAGCCGTGACGCATCTTCACGACGACGCGAAGTCAGCCTTCTCGACGCTCACGGCTTCGTGTCGTCGGCTATCGCCGGCTACGAAGGTCCTGGGCGTCTGATCTTCAAGTCGGTCGCAGTCGAGCTGGCCTCCAGCAGCGATGCACACCTCGTGCTCGCCAGTGAGGCGAAGCTATGTCGCGAAACGCAGGCGCCGGCGGGTACCGCCGTAACCGCGACGCGGGATACACATTTGGAGCACGCAATTCTGATCCGATTCACGCCATCGACTCGCGGGAGAGAAGGCGGGCTGCAGCTGCTCGCGCAAGCTGGATCCTACTTCTACAGCCTTCGTATCGTTGCCCATCCGGACGATGTTTCGTCCACGACGCTCGAGCGTTTAGTCAACCTGATCATTTCGCGCTCGTAGCCGATATGGCTGCCGCAAGAGCTACTACCTTGCGCGCGCTCTCATCCCACGACCCGTTGTCGATGAACCGTTGGCCGCGGAGGGATCGTGCCTCATCCATCGCTGCGGCGAGGCGCACAACGTCTCGCGGAGGGACGAGCAGCGCTCCCTCGTAGGAGGACGCGGCCTCCTGTAGCCCGCCGACTTCGCTGATCACCACCGGAAGCCCCGCCTCGGTAGTCATGTGCAGCGGTCCGCTCGCGGAAGAACGTCGATATGGGAGTACTACAACATCAGCGCCAGCGAACCAACGTCCAGCGTCCTCGTCGGTGACGTAGCGGTTCACCAACGTGATCTGGTCGCGTTGCGGCGAGTGAGCGACCATTTCGATCGGCTCCGTCCACCCTTCCCAAGTCTCCCCTACGATCGTCAGCCATACATCTGGCGCATCGTCCTCCGTCGCTAGCTGCTCGAACGCCCGCACAAGATCCTCGAGCCCCTTGTACGGCCGTATGGTCCCGAAGAAGAGATAGTTGCAGGCGTTGTCTGGCGCTTGACGCAACGGTGCGACCCCGCCTCTTGTGTAGTGGCTGTAAGGGCCGTGCCTAACGACCTCCACTGGGCGCCCCTTGATTGCGTAACTCGCCGTAAGCGCATGGCGATCGAAATCGGAGTGCACGAGGAATCCGTCCGCTCGGCCCATCAGCAGCGCACCTATTCGCTGGACATACTCCTCGGCCCCCGCCACCTTCGCCTCGCCGGTGTCCTGAAGCTCGTGTATCTCGATGATGATCTTTGTTCCTAACAACCGGGCTAGTAGAGCAAGCAACAGATAGCTGTGGAGGACGGCACCAGTCCACCACTGGAAGAGAACGACCGCGGGTCGTTGTTGCAACATGAAGCGAGCCGCCCGGAACACGCTCGGCACCCAGAACCAGTCGATGCCGTCAAAGACAGGCATGTCGGCCGGGTATGACTCCTCTGTCAGCCGCTCGCCAACGCGGGCACGGCCTGGGTAGAGAATTCGGGGTATCAGCCGCCGCATCAGTATCACGGACACAGGCGCGTGGGCACTGATCGCCACGGCTAGATAGCGGGTGTAGTGGCTGACACCACTGATAAAGCGCGTGCCCGAGCCGACTATCAGTATGCCCTCCGCGGGCCGGCGGTTCATCGGGCGGCGTGGGTGAGCGGCTTCGCCTCCGCGATTGCCTCCTCGTAGAGCTCGAGCGTCCGCTTGGTCACCTCATCCCACGTATCGACCGCGGCTTGTTTCACGGGCTCTGCAGCCAACTCGACGATTGCGGTCGCGACCTCCCCCGGTGTGGCATCCAGCCCCACGAGCCGGATGGATCCGCGAGTCTTCGCGACGAGGTCTCGGTGTGCCGGAATGTCCGAGGCGACAACGCGAGCCCCGGCGGCAAGGCACTCAATGAAGGTCACAGGCATGGCCTCGTTGCTGGACATACTCACGTAGACGCTCGTGGTTCGAAACCAGCGGTATAGATCCTCCTCCGACACCTTGCCGAGGAAGCGGACTCGTTCGGACATCTTCATGCGGGTGACAAGCTCCTCGAGCTCAGGTCGGATCGAGCCGTCGCCAGTGATCCGGAGGACGAAGTTCTCGGGGAGATGGGCAACTGCAGCGATGGTCTTGTCAACCTGCTTATACGACTCGACTCGCCCCGCGCTGAGAACGACAGTTCGCGGCTCCGCAAACGGTTTCGCCTGCTCAATCGCATCTCCGTCGACGCCGTTGGGTATCACGACAAGCTTCGATTCAATCTCCGGAAAGTGTCCGAGTATCAGTCGACCCTCGGGGGGGACACGGCGATCGTTCGCGCCGATCGGTCAAAGATCACGCGCCCCAGCCGCCGGTACGGCGGGTGCAGGAGCTTGCGGAAAACTGAATGCCCAGTGCCGTGATAATGCGGCGTAAAGACTAGAACCGGCGGGCGCGAGAACGCGGCCTGTAACGCGGGTAAAGCGTGATAACCATGCGCGTGGACAACATCATAGTCAACGGCATGTCTACGCAGATGCCGCCACAGGGCGGGCGAGAGCGCAAAATTAGTACTGGGCGCCGGGACGCCAAATCTCGTCACGGTCACGCCTCCCATCGTCTCGCGGAACGGGAGGCTCTTTCCGGGCTCTGCATGTGTCAGGACCTCTACGTCCTCACCCAGCGCGGCCAGGCGGGTGGCGATCTCGACGACGTGCTTCTCGACGCCACCCACAAACGGCGCGAAATGCCCGCTTACGAAGGCGATCCGCACTTCAGTCGACCTGGACGCCTGCAGCAGTGGGCCGGCGCACAGCCTCAGTCAGTCCCGCGACCAGTGTGGTCTCGGCCTTCCAACCAAGCATCTCGTGAGCCCGCGTGCAGTCGCTGAGGAGGACGGGGCGGTCCGACGGACGTATTCGCGATGCGTCCGTGAGCACCTCGAGCGGGCGGCCAAGCGCCTCGCCGATGGCCCTCACTACCGTGTAGCCATCGTGCGCCTCGCCACGTCCCAAATTGCATGTCGTCACTCCGTCAGTTTCGAGACGCGAGAGCGCCGCGATGCCGCCGGCGATATCACCCGTATATATGTAGTCCCGCGCGGTCGTGAGATTTCCGAGGCGTAGGCTGTCCGATCGCTCGGCCTGCTTGATGATCGCGGGGATCAGGTGGGGGTTGGTCTCGCCGGGGCCAAACACATTGAACAGGCGAGCTATGCGAACCGGGATTCCGGACTTTCCGTGGAACCGTGCTCCGAGCTGCTCGCTCCAAAGCTTCGTAAGACCGTAGATATCCGTGGGGCCGATCCGGGATTCCTCCGAATGCGCCGTCGTATCGGGGGCATAGACCGCCGCTGTGGATGCGAGTACCACGCTGTCGACACCTGCCAATGCGCATCCGTCGAGCACCGCCTGAGTACCTCCAACATTGATGTCGATGCATCGCTTTGGGTCGGCGTCGCACGCGGGGATAAAGTGAAGCGCAGCCAGATGTATGACTGTCTCAGGGCGGTATTGCGAGAAAGCCGCCGTGACACCGGCCCCGTCCCGAATATCGACTGTGACAGTGGTCACACTGTCGGCGGCCGCGCCGAGGTTCTCCACCTTTCCAAGTGAGCCGTCGTCCAGTACGACGAGCTCTGCTCCGTCCGTCGCCAGCTTCTGGACGACGTGCGCCCCGACGAACCCAAGGCCACCTGTGACCATTGTCCGGCGCGAACTCAAACGATGCCCTGCCCGGCAGTTCGAACTCCGTCTCTTGTATTGGGTAAACGCAGCGCCGCGAGCCGAATCCTATCAGGGGAGAGGCAACGCGAGTGCGCTGATAGCGTGCCCCGCCGTGAGCGAGTCGAGCCTTGTACGGCCCAGGGTGGTGTATTGGAACCATTCGCCCACGCCCGTATTTCGTCGGGCGCTTCAACGCTGTTGCCCGCCGAGGGGGCATTGGAGTTCGAAGCTTGGTTCAACACTCGTCGCGAGGCGTACCGCAGCTGGGACGTCGATGAGCGTGAATGGCTGTTCCCTGCCCGTTACATACCGAGCAGATCGATCTTTGGATGGCGCCAGCGGGTTCCCGTGGCCGAGCTGCTCGCAGTCTCGCCCCGATCTCCTCGTACAGGAGTACGACCGAAGCCATCTCACGGCGGGGTTTTTCGCCGGTCGGCGGCTCGCGGGCCGAACCGCCTTTCGTGTGCTGCCCAACTTCGACTCTTGGAGCGAGCGAACGTGGTGGCGCGGGGCAGGTAAGCACTTCGTGTTTCGCGCCGTCGACGGCGCAAAGGTTCCGGGCGCCGACGGCAAAGCGCTCGCAGAACGCTACGGACTCTCGGCCGACCGGATTGCCTCGGTGACACAGTCGGTTGACTACGAGCGCTTGGCCGTGGATGCCGAGCGAGGGCGTCGGTTTCGCACGCCGCGCCGGGAGGAACTCGGACTGAAAGGCTGTGTCTTCATCTACGTAGGACGTCTGTGGAGCGGGAAGGGCACGGACCATCTGATCGCTGCGTACGGGGCCCTCCTGGCGGAAGGGCGAGACGTGTCTCTCCTGATGCTTGGGGACGGTCCCGACGAGCACCGGTACCGCGCAGCGAGCGAATTCCATGCCGGGTGTGGTGTTCGCCGGGTTCGTGCAAGCAAGGGAGATAGCCGATTACTACGCGATAGCCGACGTGATGGTCGTTCCCGACGCTTGGCGATCCGCACGGACTGGTGATTGAGGAGGCCATGGCAGCAGGGCTGCCGGTGATCTCATCCGCGGCTGCAGGGGACGTGGCCGCGCGACTCGGACGCGGAAGTGCCGGACTGATCGTGCGACCCAGGCGAGACGCAAGCGCTCCACATAGCGATGCGCACACTCGCGGACGACCCCAACCGCCGAGCATCGATGGCTAACCGCGCGCACGTGAGCTGGCGCGTGAACGCGACCACACACGCTATGCCGAGGAGTTCGAGCGATTCGCGCTCGAGACCCTCGCACGGCCGCCGCCGAGGCACCCTCGCTGCACGCGCCGCGGGGATTGACGGGCTGGCTCTTGACAGTGGGCGCCCAGCGTCATGAGTCGGCGGCCATGGTGCCCGCGATCCCTGGGCGCGATACTGTTGACCAAAGGTCGGGTGCCACGAAGGAGGCTCCCGTCAGGGTCGCAAAAGAACGGAGCTCGAGCGATGACCACTGAGGCATTGGCCGGCACGGGCGTGATGCAGTCCCCTGAAGAGTGGGACGCGCGCAACCGGATTCTCGCGGACTCGATGAGCGCGCTTATCAACCGCTTCGCCGGCAGTCGCGACGTGCCTGCCGAGCGGGGGATCGACGTTGGCTGCCAGAAGGGTGCGCTTACCGATGCGATGGAGCGTGCGACGCCGTTCACCTGGACCGGCATTGACCCCACGATTGTCGAGCCGCGCAATTCGGAGCTCGGACTGCCTCTCTTGGGCGGCACCGCCGATGCTCTGCCATTCGAGTCGCAAGCCTTCGATGTCGCGCTGTTCGCGAACGTCTACGAGCATGTGCTTCCCCGAGCGCCGCGAGGCCTCCCTCTTGGAGATTCGTCGGGTCCTAAAGCCTCGCGGATACGTTGTCGGGCAGATTCCGAATCCATATTTCCCGATCGAGTCCCACAGTCGCCTGCCGTTCATGGGCTGGCTGCCGATCAGGGCACAGAAGGTCTACTGGAAGCTGTCGCCCGTCCCCTGGGAGCACGACTTCTTCGTCGTGACGATGCGTCAGCTCATTGCTACGGCAGAGCGTCTTGGGTATCGCACGATCCACGCCGAGAATTTCAATTACCCCCCCGAGGTGATTCCGGAGGCCCTGCGCAGCGCCTGGCGAGTCATGGAGCGGCCAATGCGCCGGTTCCCTTGGGCTTGGCAGTTCGTTCTGCAGCGGACGGATTAGTCACGCGCCCGTGCAATGTCCTTCCAACCGAACGGACAAGGACGACGGCCCGACGGCCGTAACACGCACGGGCTGGTCGGAAATGGTGGACTGCGTGGCCCCCGCACGAGACGGCCTGTTTCGGCCACGTGATCCCCAATGAAAGGGCCAGCCATCCCTCTCTCGGGCTCGAACGGCGATCGGCGACATTCGCGCTGACTCGCTGATACGTAACAGCGTCTACATCATGGCGGTCACTGTTGTGACGTCGATCCTGGGGTTTGCCTTCTGGCTGGTGGCGGCACGGCGCTTCAGTGCATCCGAGGTCGGGCTGTCGGCAGCTCTCGTCTCAGCGATGACCTTGGTGTCGCTCACATCCAATCTCGGCATCAATACCGCATTAGTGCAGATGCTGCCCAGGCGGACGGCCGGCCCCGAATGGTCGGCGACGCTCACCGCGGCACTGATTTGCGGCATTGTGAGCAGCGCTCTCGCTGGACTTGTCGTGGCGATCGCTCTACCGGCGATTTCTTCACAGTTCAAGGTTTTGGACCATTCGACGTCTTACGTCCTTGTATTTGTGGCTGGGGTTGTGTTGACGACTGTGAGCACTCTCCTCGATTATGCGTGCATCGCCGAGCGAAGAGCAGAGAAGCCGCTAATTAGAAACAGCGTCTTCTCGGTGATCAAGATCCCCCTCCTGTTGGTGCCGGTAGTCGTGGCAATGGGTACCTTCGGAATCTTCTTTGCGTGGGTCGTTGCAGGTGGCATTACCGTCCTAGTCGCCTTCGCAATGATCCCCAGCCTTGGTCGGCACTTTCGGCCAGCCGCGGCAGGCGTCGGGGAGGAGATGCGGTCACTCCGGTCCTACGTTGCGGGGCATCACTCGATCAATATCGGGAACTTTGCACCGTGGTACCTACTGCCGGTGTTCGTCACCATCCAGGTGTCCGCGACAGCAACAGCCTATTTCTACGCCACCTGGAGAATCTGCGGTGTGCTCTCGATGATTTCGCCGTCGGTAGCGTCGGCACTGACGGCAGAGGGGGCGCACTCGCCGTCGGATCTCTGGAAGATGGCAGCACGCAGCCAACGGACAATCATGAGAGTGCTCGTGCCCGCTTGCATTCTCCTCGCGCTGAGCGGTCATTGGATACTCGGAGCGTTTGGCCCCGCTTACGCGTCGGAAGGGATTTGGTTGCTACTGCTGTTCACCATTTCCTCGCTCCCTGATTCGCTGATGGACGTGTGGGTCGCCGTTCTGCGTGTCGAAAGCAGGCTCCGTTTCGGAGCCTGGCTTCAACTCGGGACGGCGGGTCTTGCACTGGTCCTCGCATGGGTGCTGCTTCCGTCCATGGGAATCACTGGCGCTGGCCTAGGGTGGCTGGCGTCGCGGATCGTGGGCGCCAGTCTCGTGATTTGGGACTATCGCCGCCAAGTGCGACTACGCGCTGCTGCGGGCACCAGGTGCGAGGAGCTCGCGATTCACGATGACCGAGAAGACTCTAGTAGGAGCCCCGGCCAAGAAGCGATGCCTGCGTGAGGCGTCGCCAGCGAGCAAAGCCAGCGCTCGCCGTCTGCGCCGCGCGTGTGCTCCAGCTGGACGGGAGACGACTGGCGGCGAGCGCGATGCAGCCGCGCAACGTCACCTTAACTGCGATACTCCGCTGCGCCGCGTTGAGTGCCGCCGCGTGCTGGCCATCGCGCATTAGTGCGACGGACCAATTCGCAGAAGCTTCGCTAAGACGATCGGTTAGCTGCTCACGGTTGACGGCAAATGAAGGTTCTGACCAAAGACGCTCGTACACGATGACAAGGTCCGTCAGGTTGCTTGTGGGCGCGACTGCGCTCATCAGTTGAGCTGCGTGGCGTCGTTTGCGCGACAGCCGTGTCGGGTTATAAACGACGCCGCGACCAGTGCGTGTCGCGAGATACGCCAGCCACAGATCCCAAGCGAAGCTCAGCTCCGCGGGTACATCGCTGAGATCGAGGGTAGTGCGCCGGACGACTGCTGCGGAAGCTATTGGAATGCTTCCTCGGAAGGCGATCTCGTACGCTGGCTCGTGGAGGCCGGGACTTAGCGCGAGTCGCCCCCAATGCGCCGAATTCGACACGGTAGATGGCTCGTCAAGGCTGCCGTCCTCAGACATAACCCAGTGGTCGCAGAAGCTGAGCGCGGCCGACGGGTGCGCTTCGAGGAGCCGAACCTGCTCACTGAGAAAGTCCGAGGCCCATTCGTCGTCATCATCCATGTGGGCAAAAAACTCCCCTCTCAGCTCGCGCAGACCAGCCGCGACCGCGTGCATCACGCCGAGGTTCTCTGGATGGCGATGATACCGGACACGCGGATCAGCGAGCTCAGGCACGACATCAAGCATCTCAATCCCGCCGTCGTTCCAAACGAGAACGTCGAAGTCCCAGTACGTCTGCGCGAGAATGCTCCTCAGCGCGAGTCGCAGGAGCTTCGGCCGGTTGTACGTCGAGACAAGTACCGAGACCGAGGCGGGACGCGTGTCTTCCATCCCGGCCGAGGATACCCGCAGTGAGGCCGCGCTGGGTCGCCTCTGGGACTATGTATGGCGTTCGATGCCAATGAGTTTTCGAAAAGGCCCGGAGGGCATCGCTGGAGCCGACTCGGGCGGGGGCGCCGGCTCGGCATCACGAGGTGGCAGCGCCGAGGACGTTCCGTCCGAGCACCAGTCGCTCGGACTCCTGATGCCACTCTGTGTCGCGATAGCGAGCGGCGTGCTCTTTATCTCGTTCGCGGACGCTGCGTCTCGCGAAGGCGGGCCAAATAAGCAGGTCCTGTTCTGGGCAGGGATTCTGCTAATCGTCGGGCCGGTTGGGTGGAGACTGTGCTCAAAGAACGCTTCACGAGCCGAGCGTATATGGCTGGTTCTCGCGTTTGGATTGGGCCTCTACATGACGAAGGTGACGTATAGCCCAACGCGGCTTGCGTTCTCGGACGAGTTTGTCCACCTCCGATCGGTTAAGGACGACCTCGCGTGGGGGAGGCTGTTTGAATTCAATCCGCTGCTTCCAGAGGCCGCCCGCTATCCCGGGCTAGGCGATATCACGATGGCGGTTGTGCGTCTCACCGATCTGTCGGTCACCACAGCAGCGTTCAATGGTCATTGGTGTTTCGCGAGCGATCTTGATCCTCGCGATTGTCTTCTTAGTCGAGCGGTTCTCCGGTTCCGCGCGGATCGCGGGTCTGGCCGCCTTTATGTACGCCGCCAATCCCAACTTCCTCTATTGGAGCGCACAGTTCAGCTATGAGTCGCTGGCGCTACCCCTGGTCCTGTTTGCACTCTTCCTAACGGTGCAGCGGGCCGACCACGGGCCATCCCCGCGACTTACCGGGCTAGTGCTTTTGGCAATCCTTGCCGTTGTCGTGTCACACCACCTGTCGTCGTATTTCCTCGCAGGTATTCTGGTCGTATGGTCGCTCATCGCGTTCTGGCGCGCACGGCGAGACGCCGAGTCGGCGTTTAACCCCTATGGCCTGGCGCTATTCACTTGCGCAGCGATCGCGCTGTGGCTCGGGACCGTGGCGTCGATTACCGGGCAATATCTAGGAGGCATTGCTTCCAGCACCGGATCCGGCTTGTACAACGTAATAACCGGTGCGAGCCCAACACGAAAGCTCTTCACGAGCGGGGCGGAAGTAGCCCCGTCTTGGGAACGCGGGCTCGGGATTTTAGCGGTCCTCATCACGCTGGTCGGACTTGGTTATGGTGGACGTTTCGTTTGGAAGCAGCGAGCTAGGCACCCGCTGATGCTATGCGCGTTGGCGCTCGCGGCTCTCTACCCCCTCCTGCTGCCGCTCCGTTTCGTGGGGAGCGCCGCTGAGACCGCGAATCGCTCGACGGAGTTCCTTTCTCTTGGCCTAGGCGCGGTGCTTGCCGCGTGCGGGGTGAGCCTGATGAGTCGCCCGCTAGGCGGCTGGCGGGTGCCTACGCTGGCGGTTGCACTGCTCGCGGGCGTTGTGGTCGCGGGCGGCGTGGCGGTCTCTTGGCAATACTCGGAACGTCTGCCAGAAGACCCAGCAAAGCAGGGTGTGCCGCACGAAGTGACTCTGAACACTCTGAGTGCCTACCAGTGGACCGCGACGCGTTTAGGGGCTGGTAGGCGATTCGCTACGGACTTTCTCGACGAGCTAGGCCTCGCGGGAGACGTACTCCAACGGCCACTCTACGGGCCGGTGGACGACGTTAGGAATTGGCAGGTCATGGCACCGTCGGCCGTCGATAAAAGCGTGCGCGCTGCAATCGCGGCCGGTCACGTCGAATTCGTGCTGGTTAATCGACGCCTCGGCAACGGAATTCCGACGAGTGGATTCTACTTCGATAAAGGCGAACCAGGTGCAGAAGACTATAAAAGGCCATTGTCCGCGCGCGTGCTTCGTAAGTTCGACAAAGTAAGGGGCGCTTCGAGGATCTACGACAATGGGACGATACAAATCTACGCCGTGAGCGCGCTGCGATGACTCGCTCACGCCGCGACGAGGAGAGGACCCTTGCGCAATCCGATCTCTGGATCGTGATCGCGCTTGCGCCGGTGTGTGCCCTTGTTTCGACTCTGGTCGGCGGCGGAGCCGTTCGAACCATCGCGGGGCTCGCACTGAGCCTTGTGCTGCCTGGCTACGCGCTTATGTCGCTCGTTTTCCGTCGCGAGGGGCTAGGAGGCGCGGAAAAGCTGCTTGTGGCTGCCGGCGCGAGCCTCTCCCTCTTAGCCGTGGGAGGCCTGGCGCTTGATCTCATCCCAGGGCGTCTGAGCACGGCCACATGGGCGGTATCGCTTGCAACTACCACCGTGGTTGCGGCTCTAGTCGCACTGTTCTGGCCACGGGCCCGCGACTCGCTCGATTCGGGCCGGGCGCCCGAGGCAAGGATGGCACGTCCGATGACGGTCGCGAATCTCGTACTGGCAGCGACGGCGCTAGCCATCGTGACGGCCGCGGTAGCCATCGCGAGTCATGCTGCCGCCCGCGAATCGCCGTTCCTCGAGCTTTCGACGCTGCCAGTGCACAAAGGCGATAGGCGTGCGCTCGTCATCGTCAAGAGTCGCGACGCTCAGACAGTAGATTTCAGGTTGGTCCTCGCCTACGAATCCGGCTCGTTCACAACCCGCCGGGTTCGGCTGTCACCCAGCGCAGAATTCCGGGTGCTCAGCAGGCGTGTTCCCCGCGGCCCCCACGGGATACGGGTGGCTCTCTACGCTGGCACCACGCGCGTGCCGGCCCTGGAAAACACCTACTTCTTCCCGGCCAAGGGGTAGGCCTACCAACGCCAGACGGGTCGGGCCGCCGCTAAGGGAATCGAACCTGGCTGTCCAAGGATTTCGGAAGAGCTGAAGCAATTTGAGTGCCTTGTCGATCAACGCATGAGACCGCCAAGTCATGAACGCCCTTTTCCGTCGCCAATCTCGAGTGCCTCGCGCGCTAACTGTGGCCGCCGTTTGCGTTATGGCGGCGTACGGATTCACGCAGAGCGCCACAGCGGGTGCCGCCGAACGCCCGATAGGAGCTGAACTCGGTGGTCTTCGGCTGATCGATTACTTCCCCTCCAACAATGGGTGGGGGGCGATGTGGAAGAACTGGGAACCGAGTCGCGTAGCCGCGGACTTCGCTCGCATATCCGACCTCAATGCTAACGCCGTGCGGATAATCGTCAATGCCTCGGCGCTCGGGTTTCCGACGCCTGCGCCGGAAATGGAGGCACGACTCGTCCAGACGGTCCAAATGGCTGCGGCACACGGTTTGCGCGTCGAGCTGACCCTGTTCGACGGCTGGAAGCAGTATCGGGCGATCGCGGAAAGCGAGGAGTGGGTCCGGCAGGTACTCACGCCGCTTGCCGGCTCGCCGGAGATCGTCTATATCGATCTCCACAACGAGCTTCCGGTCGTGGCCAACCGATATGCCCGAGCCTGGGCGGAGGCTCTGCTGCCGTATGCCAAATACGTCGCGGGGTCCATCCCAGTGACCATTTCGGCCTCGATCAGCAGCGGTGTGAGCACCTTACGGGCGCTCAGGACGACACTGGCCGCGACGCCCCCCGACCTTTTCGACGTCCACTACTACGGAAACGCCGCAGACGCATATCCAGTCCTCGCCGAAGCGCGATCACTTGCTGCCGCCGTGCCTCTGATCGTGGGAGAGACCGGGTTCGCAACGTCCGCCTCCTATGGCTGGGCCCGCGGTCTCGCAAGTGGGGCTGCCAGCCTCGAAAGCTACCAGGATTATTACTATCGAATGGTTGAGTCGGCGACGGCGTCTCTCGGGTTGCCGAGGGCTGCCCCATGGATCCTCTACGACATGCCCGGGCAAACCGGGACGACATGGGGCGAACACATGGGAATCCTGCACGCGGACGGCTCGGCGAAGCCCGCCGCAGAGTCGCTCTCGAGCATATTCGCGGGCGCTGCGCCTTTGGTGTCCTTCAACAATGGTTTTGAGGAAGGTGTCTCGGAGCCCGCGATCTGGCGCCGCTGGATGCCAACCGCTTCGTCCTTCGCCATTGACAGAACTGTGTCCCATAGCGGCGTGGCGTCGGCTCGCATGAGCGACTCTGCCGGAAATCACATGATTGGCTGCCCGGCTTTCTACGCTGCGCCCATCGCGACCATTGTGCCCGGCGTCAAGTACTCGGCGGGGGTATGGGCAAGAGGCACGGGGTCCCAAGGCTCCTCTCGGATCGTCCTCGCCTGGTCGAATTCATCCGGTCGTTTCATAGCGTCGACCGCATCCGGTTCTCTCGCCCAGGGAAACAGCGCGTGGACGCATCTCGACGTCACGGCCACACCGCCACCCGGGGCGACTGCGGTGGAAATCGAGCTTCAGGTCTGTGAAGACCCGGGCACGACATGGTTTCGACGACGTCAGCTTCTCGCCCACAGCGGGTGTCAGCAAGCTTCGCGTCAAACGGCACTAGTCGGCGGAGAGACCTTCCGACGCCCTACTAGGGGACGATTCTCAAAACAGCCCGACGGTTCGTCCCTCGGAGTCGATGTCGACACTGAGCGCCGCAGGCGCGGCACCAAGTCCCGGCATCTGTTGGATGTCTCCGCACAGCGGAACCAGCCACCCCGCGCCTGTGTAGGCGCGGATGTCGCGGACGTGCAGGATGAACCCATCGGGGGCGCCGAGCAGCGCCGGATCACCCGAGAGCGACAGCGGCGTCTTGGCCATGCAGATCGGCAACTCGCCCAAGCCGGCTGCTTCGAACTCGCTGATTCGTTGGAGGGCCGCCGGAGCGAGCTGTATCTCAGTCGCGCCGTAGACCCGGGTGGCGACGGCCTCGATCTTTGAGGCGATGGAGGCATCGATCTCGTACATGAGCCTGAAATCGTTCGGCTGCTCACAGGCCGCCACCGTCGCCTCTGCCAGGGCGGTCGCTCCCGCTCCTCCGCGTTCAAAGCCCTCGTTGACCTCCGCGCCAAACGCTCCCAGCTCGATCGCCCGCTGGCGCACCAGCTCGAGCTCCTCGTCCGTGTCCCCCGGACGACGGTTCACGGCGACGACGCAGGGAAGTCCGAACTCCCGCACGATGCCCAGATGCCGGGCGAGGTTGGCAAGGCCCGCCTCGATCGCGTCCGCATCCTCTCCAGGCGCGACCTTCGGGTCGTACTCCAGTCCGCCGTGATGCTTCAGGGCTCGGAGCGTCGCGACCAACACGACGGCGCTGGGTCGCAGTCCCCCGACTCGGCAGACGATGTCGAACAGCTTCTCCATTCCCATGTCGGAGCCGAACCCCGACTCGGTGACGACGTAGTCGCCAAGCTTGAGACCGATCAGGTCGGCGACCAGCGAGGAGTTCCCATGGGCGATGTTGGCGAACGGTCCTGCGTGGATCAGGCACGGCTGGCCCTCGAGCGTCTGGATCAGGTTCGGCTTCAGGGCCTGCTTGAGAAGGACGGTCATCGGTCCCGCCGCGCCCAGGTCCTCGGCGGTGATCGCCTTGCCGTCGTAGGAGTGCGCAGCCGTAATCGCGCCGAGTCGTACACGGAGATCCTGCAGATCGCGAGCGACAGCCAGGATCGCCATCACCTCCGAGGCGGCTGTGATGTCGAAGCCGCTCTCCCGCGGGTATCCGTTGGCTCGCCCGCCGAGCCCGATCGTGATCTGGCGCAGGGCCCGGTCGTTCATGTCCAGGGCTCGCCTCCAGCCGATCCGCAGGGGATCGATGTTGTGCGGGTTGCCGTGAAGGATCGACGCATCGAGCATCGCCGCAAGCAGGTTGTTGGCCGCACCCACGGCGTGGATGTCCCCGGTGAAATGAAGGTTCAGATCCTCCATCGGAACGACCTGGGTCAGGCCCCCGCCGGCGCCCCCGCCCTTGATCCCGAACACCGGCCCGAGCGAGGGCTCGCGCAGGCAAAGCACCGGGGAACGCCCGATCGCCCCGAGCCCCTGGGTGAGACCGATTGCGGTGGTGGTCTTGCCCTCGCCGCCCTTGGTCGGCGTCATGCCGGCGACACAGATGAGCTTCCCGTCGGGGGCCCCGGCCAGGCGCTCGATCACTGACAGCGAGATCTTCGCCTTGTGACGACCGTAGGGTTCGAAGTCCTGCTCCTCGAGGCCGCAGCGCTCGGCGATCGTCTCGATCGGCAGCGGCTCGGCTTCCTGGGCGATCTCCAGACTGCTCTTCATTTCACCCCTTCAGGTCTCGGCTTGGCCCTACTGCGCCTGGAGCCTAATCGACCCACGTCGGCGATCCGCGCGGGCCGTCAGGGTAGGCCCGCGCGGATTGCTAACTCGATTGCTCAGCTCAGCGGGCTCGTCAGGTCATAGACCGTCTGCCCGCCGATCGTCTTGGCCGTGTAGTGAGCCTTGACCCAACTGGCGATCGATGAGCTTGTCCCGCCTCCACCCGGCCCGCCGCCCGTTGAGCCCGAGCCGACGTAGTAGTGGATCTCGCCTTTTTCGACCAGCTGCTCGAAGGCGCTCAGCGACAGGTTGCCACCCTCATTGTTGAAGCCGCCGATGCCCATCACCGCCTCACCGGATGCGAGCTCCAGTGTCGCGGCGCTCTGCGAGCCCGACGTCGCGGCGACCCAGCGATAGCTCGACGCTTCGCTCTTCAGCGCCTTGACCAGGGCGGCGCTGGCAGTGGTGCCACCACCGCCCCCACCGGGCAGCGATGAGCCGGACCGTGCGCCGCCGCTGCTCGAGCTGGAGCCGCTGCCGAACAGCGAGGACCCCGACGTGCCGGCCTGCCCAGTGCCACCACCGCTCGGCGGCGATGGGCGAGTGCCGCCGCCTGGACCGCCGAAGCCCTGGCCGCCACCGGGAGGTCCACCGGTCCCGCCTTTGCCGCCGCCACCGGGTAGGCCGCCCAGACCGCCTTTTGAAGTCGCCGGCCCAGCGGAGACGATCGACCCGGTGTGCGGTGTGGTGATCGTGTCGGCCGCGTAGGCGACAGGTCCCGCCATCGCCGCCACGACGCCGAGGATCGCCGCGGCCAGGGTGACACGCCTGGCCGGGCGGCCGAGGTACGGCGCGGCGAGCAGGCCGACCACGGCCAGTGCTCCAGTTATGAGGATCACCGGACGCAGCCATGGCTCCCAGCTCGGCGTGCGTTCCAGCAGCGCGTAGGCCCAGCCGGCACTCGTGCCCACCGCCAGGGCGGCCATCGCCCTCGCCCCCAGGGACTCCCGGCGCGACCAGAACATCGCTGCGCCGATCGCCACCAGCGCGGCGATCGCCGGTGCGAGCGCGACCGTGTAATAGGTGTGGATGACGCCCTTGCTGAAGCTGAACACAGCGGCTGTGACCAGCAGCCAGCCACCCCAGAGGATCAATGCCGCGCGGGTCCTGTCCGTGCGCGGACCCGTCTCGTTGCCCAAAGGCCGCCGCCCAGAGCGAGCAGGGCTGCGGGGAGCAACCATGAGGCCTGGCCGCCCATCAGTTCGTTGAACAGCCGCAGCGGACCCGTTGTGCCGCTGAAGTTGGAACCGCCGCCACCGCCCGGGCCGCCGCTCGCCCCGAAGATCCGTCCCAGGCCGTTGTAGCCGGTGATCAGGTTGAGGATGCTGTTGTCGGGGGAGCCGTCGATCATCGGCCGCGAGCCCGTCGGCCACAGCGCGACGATCGCCACCCACCATCCCGCGCTCACCAGCACCGCGGCACCGCCGGCCAGGAGTTGCAGAAGACGCCTGCGCAGGGATGTGGGAGCCGCGATCAGATAGGTCAGCGCGAAGGCCGGCAGGACGATGAAGCCCTGCATCATCTTCGCCAGGAAGGCGATCCCGATCATTGCTCCCGCCGCCAGGATCCAGCGGGTGCTCGCGTTCTCGATGGCGCGGATCAGGCAGTAGGCGCCAGCCACCATCATCAGGACGAGCAGGGCGTCGGGGTTGTTGAAGCGGAACATCAAGGCGGCGACGGGAGTGAGCGCCAGCACCGCACCCGCCGCCAGGCCTGCCCCCGCCCCGAACCAGCGCTTCACCCCGGCGTACAGCAGAGCCACGGCGGCCACACCCTCGAGTGCCTGCGGCACGAGCATGCTCGTGCTCGAGAACCCGAATATTCGGCCCGATATCTCCATCACCCAGAGCGAGGCCGGGGGCTTGTCGACGGTGATGAAGTTGGACGCGTCCAGCGAACCGAAGAACATCGCCTTCCAGCTTTTCGTCCCGGCCTGGACTGCGGCCGCGTAGAACGAGTTGCCGTAGCCCGAGGCGCTCAGGTCCCACAGGTAGGCCACGGCGGTCAGCACCAGCAGGGCGATCAGCGCCGGTCTTGCCCACGACGGGTCCGCACGGCGCTTCTCCGCTGGGGCCTTCGGCCTGTCAGGGCCCCGCGGAGGGGGGACGGGCGGCCGGGATGTCGAGACGGGTGGTTGGAGGAGCTCTGTAGTGGTCATGGGGGCATGCTCGCCAGCCACGCTGGGAGCGATGCCCCGGAAACCTGAGCGTTACCTGGGAGAGGCCTCGGGTGGTGAGGCCCCCCTCACCACTCCATGACCGGCCGAACTTCGACAGCGCCGCCCAGGCGTGCCGCGGGGATCCTCGCGGCCAGCTCGACGGCGGAATCGAGGCTGTCTGACTCAAACAGGAGGTAGCCGGCGATTGCCTCCTTGGTCTCGGCGAACGGGCCGTCGGTGCGCAGCAGCTTGCCGTCGATGACCCGGACCGTGGCGCCGGCGTCGGGCTCCTCGAGCGCCACGCCGGGCGTGACCCCGGGGGTCTCGTTGACCGCCCGGTACTCGCTGTAGATCGCCTGCTGCTCCTCGGCGGAGAGCTTCTCCCAATCCTCCGGTGAGCGGGGTGTCGGCGCGGTGCCCTGGTGGATCAGCAGCATGTACTTCATCGTGCCTCCTTCTTGTCGTTGTCCTCTGTGGGACGAACGGGTGGGCGGCAAATCGACATGGGCCTTGGTGCGCGTAACCTAGACGCACAACCGCGCCGGCCATGCGGGCCGGCGAGACCGACTGGAGGACCAGATGGCAGCCGAGGCAACCGTGCAGCTCAACCGTGATCGCGTGCGCAGCCTGATCGAGCGCGAAGCCGCCAGGCTCGACGAGCGCACTCAGGGGAGCGCCGCGATGTACCAGCGTGCCCGCAAGTCGCTCAGCGGTGGCGTCGCCTCCAGCTACCAGGGCCGCGACCCCTGGCCGATATACCTGACCACCGGTGAGGGCCCCGTCGTCCACGACGTCGACGGCAACCGCATGTGGGACTTTCACAACGGCTTCGGCTCGATGGTCCAGGGTCACGCCCACCCGGCGATCGTCAAGGCGGTCAGCGGCCGTGTCTCTGAGGGCACCCACTTCGCTGCCACCACCGAGGACGGTGTGCTCGTCGCCGAAGAGCTCAGCCGCCGCTGGGGTCTGGAGCAGTGGCGCTTCCTGAACTCCGGCTCGGAGGCAACGATGGACGCGATCCGAATCGCCCGCGGCTACACCGGCCGCGAGCCGATCGTGAAGATCTTCGGCTCCTACCACGGCCACCATGACGGCGTGATGGTCTCGATCGGCGTCGAGTACGACAAGATCGGCGACCGCGAGAACTACGCCTCGCTGCCCTACGGCGCTGGAATTCCCCACGCCGTCGCCGAGCTGACCATCCCGGTGCCCTTCAACGACGCCGGCGCGATGGAGCGGCGGATCGAAAAGATGGAGGCCGAAGATCGCAAGCCCGCCTGCGTGATCATGGAGGCGGCGATGATGAACCTCGGCGTCGTCCTGCCCGAGGACGGCTACCTGCAGGAGGTTCGCGAGATCACCGCCCGCCACGGCATCGTGCTGATCTTCGACGAGGTCAAGACGGGCCTGGCGGTCGCCGCAGGCGGGGCGACCGAGCGCTTCGGCGTCAAGCCGGACATGGTGACCCTGGCCAAGACCCTCGGCGGCGGCCTGCCTTCGGCGGCCGTCGGCGGCACCGAGGAGATCATGAAAGTCGTCGAGGACGGGACCGTCTACCAGGTGGGCACCTACAACGGCAACCCGCTCTGTATGGCCGCCGCTCGGGCCAGCCTGGAGGAGGTCCTCACCCCCGAGGCCTATGCCCACATGGATCATCTGAACGACCGCATCGTGGCCGGCTGCGAAGGCGTCATCGAGCGCTATGGCCTGCCCGGCTACACCGTCGGGATCGGCGCCAAGGGCTGTGTCACCTTCTCGCCCACGAAGGTCGTCGACTACGAAACCTTCAAGGCCAACCAGGACGTCGAGGTGACCGAACTGGCCTGGCTGTTCAACATGAACCGGGGCATCTTCATGACGCCGGGTCGCGAGGAGGAGTGGACCCTGTCGGTGACCCACACCGATGAGGCCATCGACGCCTACATCGCGGTGTTCGACGAGATGGCGGCCGAGCTGACGGCCTGAGGCAGGCGTTCAGGACGAGGCGCGCAGCGCGGCGGCCACGGCGGCCGCGCTCGGCGCCAGCTCGCCGTCCAGGCGCTCCAGCAGCGTCATCCAACTCGGCTTGACGGCCAGGGCCCTGCGAACCAGCGCGACACCGCCGTCGAGGTCGCCTTCAGCCAATCCGAGGCCGGCCCAGAACGTCAGCTCGTCGGCCTCGGGAGCCAGCTCGGCCCCGGCCAGATAGAGCTCCGTGGCAGCGCCATGCTCACCCTCCGCGGCCAGCTCGTCGGCGCGGTCGGCCATCTCATAGGCGCGTGCGAAGCGGGCCAGCCGACGCAGCTCCCCGAGTGGGGCGGCGTGATCCTCAACGCGGATATCGAAGCGCGTCCGCCATGGCTCGCCCTCGCCGGGGACCACCAGCAGCGCCGCGGACTGCTGACCGCGCACGTCCCCGCCCGCGGCCTGGGCCGCGTCCAATGCCGCCAGCAGGCCATCGGCGAGTTCGCCCTCATGGTCACGAAAGGCTGCGGCCATTGCCGCCGGGACGGTGTCGTTGCCCATCATGTTGGCCTGGCAGGCGAACCCCTCCCCGCCGGCGTCGCCGGCGAAGGGGATGCAGCTCGCGCCGGTGTGGCTGACCGCCAGTCCGGCGGCGTCCACTGCGCCCAGCTGCCGGTAGTGGGCCTGCTCGTCGCCCGCGAGCACAGCGTCGATCGCCGCCCGGGCATCGAGGCCCTCCTGCATCCGGTCGAGCGCGTTGGGCCCATGTGCCACCTCGGCGACCGACTGGGTCGCCACGGCGCCCACACCGGGCCGGGCCCACGCCACCAGCGAGCCGACCGAGAACCAGTGCGACTGGACCGCCACGCCCAGCTCGCCGCTGCGGGGGTCGCGGGCGACGATCGAGTAGGTGCCGCGGCGCATGGCGACATTCCAGCGCATCTCGGCCACTAGTGTCTGCGTGATGGCGAGCGCCCCCCAGCCGAAGGACAGCGCGCCCGCGAGCGTGGGGGATGAGCTCGAGCAGTGGCTCGAGGGCGACGGCGAGAAGACGCTCGGCAGCCTGTTCGAGCTGTTCGAGGAGAAGAGCTTCGCGCTGCCCTTCGTACTGCTGCTAGGTGTGCCCGCTCTCCCGCTGCCGACCGGTGGTGCGACCCACGTCTTCGAGATCATCGCGGCGCTGCTCGCCCTGCAGCTGATCATCGGCCGAAAGACACCCTGGCTGCCTGAGCGATGGCGGCGGCTCGAGCTGGCGGGCGATCGCCAGAAGCGCTTCCTCTCGGGCCTGATGAAGATGATCCGGTTCCTCGAACGCTTCTCGCGGCCGCGTCTGCAGCGGCTGTTCAACCACCGCCTCTCGAATCTCGTCTTCGGGGTGCTCGTGCTCGCGGGAACAGTGGCCGCCTTCGTCGCCCCGCCATTCACGGGCCTGGACACCCTCCCGGCATTGGGGGTGGTGCTGCTCTCGCTCGGTGTGCTGCTCGAGGACATCCTGCTGGTGCTCGTCGCGGTCCTCGTCGGCATCGCCGGCGTGACCCTCGAGATCGTCCTGGGCAAAGCCGCCCTGTCGGGAATCGAAGGAATCCTCTAGCGGCCCGGCTCGCGCCGCGGGCCTCGCTGAGCGATCATCAAAGGATGAGCGATGGCGGTGGCGCAGCGGCCGTGAGCCTGCGAGCTGGGACGGAGGCGGACCTGCCCGCGATCTCACGAATCCACAACGAGGTCGTGGCCTCCTCGAACGCGATCTTCAGCGAGACAGCCGAGACAGCCGAGGCGCGCCTGGCATGGTTCGAACAGCGGACCGAGTCCGGGATGCCGGTGATCGTCGCGAGCTCCGGGCAAGAGATCCTCGGCTTCGCCTCCTACGGGCCCTTCCGTCCCTGGGCCGGCTACCGCGACACCGTGGAGCAGACCGTTCACGTGCGCGCCGACAGCCGCCGGATGGGAATCGGCCGGGCGCTCGTGGCGGCGCTGATCGAGCACGCCCGGGGACGGGGGCTGCATGCGGTGATGGCTGGGATCGACGGCGGCAACGAGGCCTCGATCGCCCTGCACCGGGGCTTCGGGTTCGTCGAGGTCGGGCTGCTTCGCGAGGTCGCCATCAAGCACGGCGTCCGCCTTGACCTGCTGCTGATGGAGCTGCTTCTCGACCCCGGCCTCTGAGCCGGAGCGAGCGCCGTCGCGCTACGGTGAAGTCATGTCCTCGAAATGGCCGCAGTTGCCATTCACGCGGTGGCAGGAGACGTGCGACACGTTGCACGCTCACAGTCAGCTGCTCGGGAAGTTCGCCGTCGCACTCGCTCCGCCCGAGCCCCAGCTGCAACATGCGGCACTGCGCCTGAGCGCGCGCGGCTGGGAGACCCTGGCGCTGCCCGCGCCCGACGGATCCGGATCCCTGGTGGCCGCCCTGGATCTGCGCCACCACGAGGCCGTGCTCGAGCACAGCGACGGCCGGGGGGCACGTGTGCCGCTGACCCCGCACCGCTCGGTCGGCGAGGTCACGCGGGATATCCTCGCCGCCGCCCACGGCCTGGTCGGCCCGTTCGCGATCGACCTGCACCCCCAGGAGGTCGCCTGGACGGTGTCGCTCGAGGAGGACGAGGAGCACGCCCGCTACGAGACCGAGGACGTGGCGCGCTACTTTGCCGCCGCGACGCAGGCAGCGCTGGTGCTCGGAGCCTTCCGCGCTCCGTTCCGCGGCCGCTCGACTCCGGTCAACGCCTGGTGGGGCTCCTTCGATCTGGCCGTCAGCCTTTTCTCCGGCAAGCCCGCCGAGCCGCCGGCCCAGGACTTCATCATGCGCAACGCCATGGATGCCCAGGAGGTCGCCGTCGGCTGGTGGCCCGGCGATCCCCGCTACGAGAAGGCTGCCTTCTACGCATACGCCCACCCGGCTCCCGACGGCTTCGCCGCGGTCTCGCTGTCGCCCGCGGCGAGTCGCTGGGAGGACGGCCTCGGTGAGTACGTGCTCGACTGGGACGACCTCTGCGCGGCTGACGATCCGCATGCGCTGGCCGTCGAATTCGCACAGTCCGCCTTCAATCACGCCTGCGTCGTCTGCGAATGGGACCCGGTGCTGGCCGCGAGCGCGCAGGGCACCCCGCCGCCCGTCGTGTAACGCTGCCCCACGTCCCAGGGACAATGTTGGATGAGCATGCTGTTGCATATTCCTGTGCCCGCGATTCACCTCAACGTCCTTCTTGGCCTCGCCGGTGTCGCGTGGCAGATGGCGCGCAGTCACGCCGAGGATGAGGACGCCGGCCTGATCAAGCGGCTGCGCGACGGGGACGAGGAGGCTTTCCTCGCACTCGTGGCGCGCTATCAGGGCAGCATGCTGCGCCTGGCCCGTTCGTTCGTTCCGAGCGCCGCGGTCGCCGAGGAGGTCGTGCAGGACACCTGGATCGGAGTCCTGCGCGGGATCGACGGCTTTGCCGGGCGCTCGACCTTCAAGACATGGCTGTTTCGGATCCTCGTCAACCGCGCGAAGACCACGGGGGTCCGCGAGGATCGAAGCGTCGCGATCGGCGATGCCGGCCCGTCGGTGGACAGTGCCCGCTTCGACGCTTCCGGAGCCTGGATGGCGCCACCCGAGCATTGGATCGAGGACAGCGACGACCGCCTGGAGGCCGAGTCGATCTCCGAGGAGATCCGCAGCGCGCTCGAGGACCTGCCGGGCCGCCAGCGCGAGGTCGTCCTGCTCAGGGACGTCGACGGCCTGAGCAGCAAGGAGGTCAGCGATGTCCTTGAAATCAGTGAGGGCAACCAGCGGGTCCTGCTGCACCGGGGACGCAGCCGCCTGCGACAGGCGCTCGAATCACAGCTGGAGCGCGCCTGATGTTCCGCCGCCGCGAGGATCTCGTCTGCCAGCAGATGGTCGAGCTGATCACCGACTACCTCGAGGACGCCCTGCCGGCGCCCCGCCGCCGTGGCTTCGAGGCTCATATCGCCGCCTGTGAGCATTGCACCGAGTACCTCGAGCAGATGCGAGTGACGATTCGTCTCACGGGGCGTCTGCGCACCAGCGATCTGACACCGGCGATGCGCCAGGAGTTCTCGGCCCTCTACGAGAGTTGGCGGGCGGAAGCGAACTAGTCGCCAAGCGCGGCTGCCCCTCTGCCTGGTCGTGGGCGGAACTGCCCGTACTGTCAGCTAGGGTCGCGACCGACTGTTGTCGATCACCGAAGCCCTCCTGCTCTCACGGCGCGCCCGCCAGGCCCGCGGCGCATACACCACGATGATCGGCAGCAGCAGGACTGCGCCGACGAGCGCGCGACCACTGCGGTAGCCATGCAGCGCGGCGTGCGGATTGACGATCGCCTGCACGATGATCGCCAGCCCGATGATTCCCATCACGACGTAGAACGCCAGCACCCGTGTCGGGCTGCGATCGAACCTCCGATTGGCCCGACCGTATCGTCCCCGCTCCCACCAGGAGGGGACGTAGTCAGGTGTGGGTTCGGACGCTGGATCATCCATGCGGGGGAGATACCCGCGAGGTGGGCTCCTCACACTGCAACCGGCGGTTTCGAATCGGGGATACTCGGCGCACGGTGATCGTCGCTCTGGTCCTGATCGGCTCCCCCGGCGCCGGCAAGTCATCTGTGCTGGAGGCTCTGGCGACGCTTCACGACATCGAGGATGTCGAGCACGGGGCGATCGAGGCCGAGCAGCTCTCGCTCGGCCGGCCGCTCCTGGAGGCGAGGGACTGGGTGCCCCAGCTCGAGGCTGTGCTTCAGCTCCAGCGCGCCGCCGGCCGCCGACGGTTCCTGATCTCGGCGACGGGCGTGTCCGCCGAGCAGCTTGCCGAAGTCACCGCCGCCACGGCCGCCGACCTGCTGCTGGTCGTCTGCCTCAGCGCCTCACCGGCGACCGTCGCCGCGCGCATCGATGCCCGAGAGCCCGACCGATGGCCCGGCAAGCTGCCGCTGATCGAACGTGCGAGGAAGCTCGCACTGTCAAACCCGGCCCTGCCGGGCATCGACATCCTCATCAGCACCGAGCAGCGGGCGGCCGAGGATGTGGCGGGGGAGATCTTCGAGGCCATGCGCACCCGCGGGATGCTCTGAGGGTCGCCCCCCGTCAGTCGATGGCCATGCGGGTCGCCAGCAGCTTCTCCACGAGCGCCTTTGGCAGCGGCTCGTCGATCGGGAAGTGCAGCGAGCCCTTCGTCTTCGTGTATCCCTCGGTCTCCTTGGCAAGCCGGGAGATCACCGAGCCGCTGTGCGGGAGGTAGCTGAGGTGGTTCTTGAAGGCTGCGAAGCCGGCGATCGTCCTGCCGTCGAGCTTGAACGCCGGCAGTCCGTAGGAGATGCACTGCTCGGCGTCGGGGACGATCGCCGCGATCGTGTCGCGCAGCTCCGTCAGCGTCGAGCGCTTCGGCTCCTCCAGACCGGATAGGTAGAGGTCAATCTCCTCAACCGACACGGCGTCCTACCCGTGGTACCACTCGACCGTGTCGGCACCCCTCGTGCATGCCCCGCCCTCGCCGTGGCCCGGGAAGCCGCTGCCGTCACCGAAGCACGTCCAGCCGGGCAGGCCCTCGAGCCTCCAGCGGTACTGCGCAGCGGGGCCGTTGGGGTTGCCCATGAACGTCACCCCGACATTCGATTCCTTCGCCCGCACCACCGTCAGCGCGGCGGCACAGGACACGGCGCGGGTCTGGATCAGGATCGGGTAACCATGCTTCAGGCCGTTGAGTGAAGGGACCGCCGGACACCGGTGGTTCGGCGGCGAGAACGCGGTGGCACGCCCGTGATGGACGGCCAGCGCCATCGCACTGACGAGCGCCAATGCGACGACGAGGAGCGTCAGCTTCTTCACCACGCTCGCCATTCCTCGAAGTCCGCTCATGTGGATCCCGTCATCTTCTTCCACTCCGCCTTGTGCGCCCGCTTGGCGGCCTGATAGTCGAGCAGCGCCTGCGGCGAGTCGACGTCCCCGAGGGTGGGGTGGGGCGGCACGAGGCTCTTGGCCTTGGCGATCTTGTAGCGCTTGGCGAGCACAGCGCCCAGGGACTTCACCTTCATCTCGCCGAAGCCCGGCAGTCCCTCGATGTTCTCCCGCAGCTGGGTTCCGTTCTTCGCGTCCTTCCACACCCGCTCGGCGTCACCGTCGTACTCCGCACTGACGTGAGCTGAGAGTTCGTGCACCCGTTCGGCCATTTTCGAAGGGAACCGGTGGATAGCCGGTTTCTCACGGAAGACCGGCTCGAGGTCAGTTACGGCGAGCTTCTTGGGGTCGAGCGTGCCGATGCGCTCCTTGATCGCCAGCGGCCCGGAGAAGGCCTTGGGCACCGTGACCTGCTGATCCAATGCGAACCCGATCAACAGGGCCATCGGATCCTTCGCGATCAGCTCGTTGGCCTCTTCGGAGTTGGTGAAGTACAGGCGGTCCGGCATCCACGCGATCGTATCGCCGTTTCACAGACCTAGACTCCCCGCAGTGAGTGGCCGCCAGAGTTCCCCAGGTGACTTCGACTACGAGCCGGTCGGTGACGCCTACTCACGCATACGCAGGCCCGATCCGCGCATCGCCGCCGATCTGCGCGACGCGCTTGGAGCTTCCCGCACGCTGCTCAACGTGGGTGCCGGAGCCGGGTCCTACGAGCCCGACGATCTGCTGGTCCTCGCGGTGGAGCCGTCGCCTGCGATGCGCTCCCAGCGGCCCCGGCGCGCGGCGCCGGCGATCGATGCCACCGCTGA
Organism: uncultured Solirubrobacteraceae bacterium; assembly: GCA_963744035.1. Taxonomy (GTDB): domain Bacteria; phylum Actinomycetota; class Thermoleophilia; order Solirubrobacterales; family Solirubrobacteraceae; genus Palsa-744. Next base: position 50,913 of record CAVURZ010000006.1, read on the forward strand.
ACAGCTGCCCTTCGACGAGGACAGCTTCGATGCGGCCATGGCGCTGATCAGCGTGCATCAGTGGCCGCACCCCGAGCGGGGCCTGCGCGAGATGCGTCGCGTCAGCCGCGAGCTCGTGCTCGTCATGACCTTCGACGGCCGGCAGCTCGATCGGCTGTGGCTGGGCGAGTACTTTCCCGAGCTGTTCGTGGCCGAGCGGCGGCGCTATCCGGCGATCGAGGACATCGCGCGCACGCTGGGAGGGGACGTCGATGTGCTGCCCGTGAACATCCCGGCCGACTGCACCGATGGCTTCACCGAGGCCTACTACGCCCGTCCCGAGGCGTTCCTCGATCCAGAGGTGCGCCGCGCGCAATCGGCCTGGGCCTTCGTCAGTCCCCAGGTCGTCGAGCGGGGGGTGCAGAAGCTTCGTGACGACCTCGCCAGTGGTCGATGGGAGGAGCGCCACGGGCATCTGCGAAACCAGCCGCAGTTCACCGGCGCGCTGCGCCTCATCATCAGCCGCATACCCGGCTAGCGCTCAGAAGCGGCCAGGTAAAGCAGAGCCAGCGTCCTTGCCACCGCGCCCACCGCGTCGTCCGGCGGCAGCAGCTCGGGGTGATGCAGGGGGCGGGGGCGAAAACCGGGCGCACCCTCAAGGCCGACGAAGGCCATCGCGATCGGTGCCAGCTCGCTGAAGAAGGCGAAGTCGTCCGAGCCGCAGGAGCGCCATTCAGGCGCCGGCTCGAGACCCGCCTGAGCGAGCAGCGGCCGCGCCGTCTCGACGATTCGAGGGTCGTTCTGGAGTGCCGGCTCGCTGGGCACCAGGCGCACGCTGCCCTCGCAACCATGGGCCGCCGCGACCCCCGTGACGACCCGCTCGGTCATCTCGCGCATGATCAGACGGTCCTGCTCGCGGTGGGCCCGTAGCGCGCCGCTGGCGTGGGCTGCGGCGGGAATCACGTTGTCCGCCGTGCCGCCGGAGATCACCCCGATCGTCAGGGTCGAGGGGTGCGTCGGGTCGACGCTCCGCCCGAGCTGGGCGTGCAAGGCCACGATGACCGCCGAGAGCGCCAGGATCGGATCCCTGCCGAAGTGCGGATAGGCGCCATGTGAAGGTGCCCCGCGAATCTCGATTTCGATCTCGTCGAACGACGCGTTCACCGCTCCCGGATCGAGGCCCACGCTGCCCCAGCCGATCTCGGGATGGATATGGGCCGCCACGACCGCCCTCGGTGGCGGATCGCCGAGTCCCTCAGCGAGAAGCAGCTCGGCACCCGAGGGGGTGCTCTCCTCACTCGGCTGGAAGATCGCCAGCAGCGGTGCCGGCAGCCGCTCGCCCAGCCCCTGGGCCGCGCGAGAAAGGGCGCACAGCGCGGCCATGTGGACGTCATGGCCGCAGGCGTGCATCGTCTCGCCCCTCGCGCTGAACTCCGCACCTGTGCGCTCCCGTAGCGGCAGGCCGTCCAGCTCGGCCCTGACCGCGACCGGAGCCGCCCGGCCTGCGCCCGCGCCGATCAGCGCCAGGCGCCCGGTGCCCGCGAAGTCCCGCGCCTGCACCGGCAGCTCAGCTCGAGATCGCCGCCGCCGTGCGCAGCTCCGCGTGGGCCAGCTCGGGCTCGCCGTGCAGCCGGCGGCGCAGCTCGACCGCGCGCGGCAGCTCCTGCTCGAGCGCCGCCAGCAGCGCCTCGCTCAGCTCAGTAGATCTCGCCATAGCGGGCGCAGGCCTCCTCGAGAGACAGATCGGCGGTCGCGGCCAGCTCCCACCGCTTCAGGCTCAGATAGGCCTCACCCAACAGCGGCCCGAGCCAGCCCAGCGCCGTCCCGTCCCGCTCCAGCGCGGCAAGTGACTCGGCGGGTGTGGCGGGCAGCGCGCCGACCCCGAAGCGCTCGGCCTCCGCGCCCGACAGCGTCGCCGGGTCGACCTCGAGGATCGGCGGGCAGGGAAGCCCCGCCCGAATTCCCTCGAGACCGGCCAGGATGATCACACCCAGCGCCAGGTGGGGGTTCGCGGCGGCGTCCGCGCCCCGGTACTCCAGGCGCATCTGTGAGGCCTCCTCCTCGCCGGCCAGCGACACCAGCGGCGGGATGCGCAACAGCGCTTCGCGGTTGCCCTGCGCCAGGCAGGCCGCACCGGCGCTCCAGTGATGGGGCCGCAGGCGCTCCGCGGAGACCGGGCTGGGTGCGCACAGCGCACTCAGCGCCGCGGCGTGGGCCAGCACCCCCGCCGCGAAGCTGCCGCCCAGCTCGCTCAGCTGCGCCGGCCGCGACGGGTCGTGAAGCAGCGCCCGGCCCGCCCCGTCGCGCAGGCTCATATGGATATGCACGCCGTTGCCTGCCGCCGCGGGGTCCAGCAGTGGGACGAAGCTTGCCCGCAGGCCCTCCCGGCGGGCGACCTCGCGGATCACCTCGCGCACGATCACCGCGCGGTCCGCGCCGGTGACCCCCGCCGCCGCTGCCACAGGGATCTCGAACTGCTGCGGGGCGAACTCCGCGAAGAAACGCTCCGGTTCCATCCCGGCCTCGAGCAGCGCGCCCATCACGTTGCTCGCAAACGGCTCGGCCAGCCGCTGCGCCTCCAGTGAGAACGGCGCCGCCGGGCGAGCGCCCTGCAGCTGGAACTCGTGCTCGAAGCTCGTCCAGAGCTCGGCTCCGGTCTCCGCCTCGAGCGCCTCGAGCGCTCGCGCCAGGAACGACCGCGGGCAGCACTCCCAGGGAGAGCCGTCGGTCTCGACGATGTCGCACAGCAGCAGCTCGAGCGCTGTCTCGCCCGGCCCGGCCCCGAGCGTCGCGTGGGTCTCCCGGTCGGGCAGCAGGCGCAGGTCCCCCGTCGAGCCGAACGGGTTCGGTTCGGCCAGTCCCCCCAGTGGCGTCAGGGCGTGGTTCGCAGGCACCCAGCCCACGCCGGCGCTGAGGTACTCGGACAGCTCGGAGCTGAACACCGACCGCCCGCGGACGATCCCCCCAAGGTCGCAGGTGACAAGCGCCGTCAGCTCGGCGGCGCTCACGCCATGACCGTCCCGTTGTCCCAGATCTCCTCGCGCAACCCCAACGCCGCGATCCGCTCGCGCATCCCCGCCGCCTCGCCCGCGCCGAGGACGGCGATGATCCCGCCGGCCGGCTTGTCGCGCCGGTCGATCGCCGCCGCCAGCCGTCCCGTCGGCTGCAGGTGGATCCCCCCGTTGCCCAGCGCCGGGTATGTGTCGGCGACCACGTACAGGCTCCCGCCCGGGCCCTCGATGCGGGCCGGGATACAGGTGAAATGCCCCACATCCCAGTCCGGTGGCGGGCCCTTTTCGCCGCCGCCGTAGAGCTGATCCAGCAACTCGGCGGCACTCGGGTGCCCGCCCCACAGGTGATGGGTGGCCAGGTTGGCGATCAGCGTCACCGGCTGCTCGCAGGTGAGCGCCGCATCGAACATCCCGTTCAGCGTCTCCGCCGTCCACGGCCCGCTCAGCGGGATCGCCACGATCTTCCCCGCGCCGAGCTTTCCCAGGGCCTCGACGACGCCCGCCGCGGTTGTCCCGGAGATATCCGGGTCATCGATCCCGGGGATCTGCAGGCGGTAGTCCCGCCGCCCGGTTTCCCCGGCCGGCAGGGTGTCGGGGTCGCGGGAGTCCGAGACGATGCTCCCCGCCGCGACGGCGACGGTGTCCTGGTCGAGCGGTTCCTCGCCCAGGTGCTCGATCCCCGCAGCCCGCATCGCCAGGGCGCCGCAGAAGGCGCCGCACAGATCATCGCGCTGGGGTATTTCCAGGGCGTGCGCCGCGAACAGCTCACGGGCGCCCGCGAGCAGCCTCGCCTGCAGCGCGCTCGCCCCGCCCATCTCAGTCCTCGGTGGCTCGCGGCGCGTAGCGGTGGTGGAGCATCAACGCGTTGCCGTCGGGGTCGGCGAAGAAGGCCATGTGGCAGACCCCCGTGTCGAGAATCTCCCCCTGGAAGGCCACACCCTTCGCTTCAAGCGTTGCTCGTGCCTCAGCGACATCATCGACGTGCAGTGCCAGCGGGCTCTTGATGACGTTGTGCCCGATTCCCATCGCCTCGCCGTTGAGGACACTCAGGGTGAGGTTGCCCGTCTCGAACTCCGCGAAGTTCCTGTCGGGGATGTAGACCGACCGCCGCAGGCCGAGCGTGTCCCCATAGAAGGCCGCCGCCGAGTCGAGGTCTTTGGTCGACAGGGCGATGAAGTCGACACCGCCCACGATCTGTCCCGCGTTGCTCATCTGCTCCTCCTTTTGCCGGGTTTCCGAGCGCCACTGGTTGATAGCACGTAGGCTCTAAACGACTTCACCGGGGTGCCCGACCGAAAGGACGCAAAGCGATGAGCTGGGATTTCTCGACCGAGCCGGAGTTCCAGGAGCAGCTCGACTGGATGCGAGATCTCGTCCGCCGCGAGATCTGGCCGCTGGAGACGATCTGGCCGGAGCTCGGCCTCGACGGCCTGATGCGCGCCATGGCGCCGCTGCAGGAGCGCGTCAAGGACCGCGGCCTGTGGGCCGCGCACCTGCCCGAGGAACTCGGCGGGCAGGGCATGGGACAGGTTCGCCTCGGCCTGATGCACGAGATCCTCGGCACCTCGCCGATCGCGCCGCTGGCCTTCGGCAACGCCGCCCCGGACTCCGGCAACTCGGAGATCCTCGCGATGAACGGCACCGAGGAGCAGAAGGACCGCTGGCTACATCCGCTGCTGGCCGGCGACCTGCACAGCGCCTTCAGCATGACCGAGCCCCACACCCCCGGGTCGGACCCGACCCAGCTCGCCACCCGCGCCGTGCGCGACGGCGACGACTGGGTGATCACCGGGCGCAAGTGGTTCTCCTCCAACGCCTCGATCGCCGACTTCCTGATCGTCATGGCCGTCACCAACCTCGACGCCAGGCCCTCCCAGCGGGCCTCGATGTTCATCGTCCCGACCGACACTCCGGGCGTTGACATCCTGCGCGACGTCCCGACCATGGAGCACCCCTCAACCGAGTTCGGCCACTACGGCGGCCACGCTGAAATCCTCTATGACGGGGCCCGCATTCCCGCTGAGGGCCTGCTCGGCAAGGAGGGGGAGGGCTTCATCATGGCCCAGCACCGCCTCGTCCCCGGGCGCATCCACCACTGCATGCGCTGGCTCGGCGTGGCACGGCGGGCCTTCGACATGATGTGCGAGCGGGCCACCTACCGCCACGCCCACGGCTCGCTGCTCTCCGAAAAGCAGACCGTCCAGAACTGGATCGCCGACAGCGCCGCCGAGATGTCAGCAGCCCGGCTGATGACCCTGCACGCCGCCTGGACGATGGACACCCAGGGCGCCAGTGCCGCCCGCGACCAGGTGGCGTTGATCAAGTTCTTCGGCGCCAAGGTCCTGCACGACGTCGTCGACCGGGCCCTGCAGACACACGGCTCGCTGGGCTACTCGACCGACCTGCCGCTCGAGCAGATGTACCGCTTCGCCCGTGCCGCGCGCATCTATGACGGCCCCGACGAGGTGCACCGCCAGTCCGTGGCCCGCCACATCCTGGCCGGCTACCAGCCGCCCGCGGAAGGCGTTCCAAGCGAACACCTGCCGACCCGCCGCGAGGATGCCCGCCAGCGCTTCGGCGAGCTGCTCGAGGCCGTCACCGCCAACGACTAAGAGGGCCGGACCGGCGCGCTCGTTGCCAGGTCCTCTGCTCGATCGAGGCGAGCCCCCCGCCCACTCTCGGCGATTCGCCTGAACGACGCGGCGATCACGTCGGCGTCGTGCTCGTCGATGTTGGCCGAGAAGTGGACGCTGATCGAGCGGGAGTGCGAGCGCTCCATCTCCCTGAACCGCTCGCTGCCGTGCGCGGTGAGAACCGCAAGGATGCCTCGACCGTCCATCTCATCGGGGAGCCGCTCGACAAGTCCTGCCTCTTCCAGCTGACCGACTCTGCGGGTCAGCCAGCTGCGACTGAGAACTACCTGCTCGGCGAGGTCTCGCATGCGGATGGCTTGACCCGGCGCGTGGGCGATCTCAACCAGCACGTCGTACCAAACAAGCGGAGTTCCGCAGTCGCGTCGCAGATCCTGATCCATCAGCTCGATCAGGACCGCATGCCCCCGCACCGACTCGTACCAGGCCGACCGCTTGGAAACCCCCATATTCGAAAGCCTAGCAAGGGTCGTTGCTAGACGAAACGACTGTGCTAGGTTCGACAAGTCGTTGTGCATAGCAACGACTTGTTGTGAAGCCTTCCCACCAAGCCAAGGAGCCACATGCCCCCTCTCGTCACCTCGGAAAACGCCGCGATCGTGCTGATCGACCACCAGGACATGACGGTCGGCTGGATCGCCAGTCAGCCGCAGACGACCACGGTGAACAACGTTCGGCTGCTCGCACGCATCGGATCGGAGCTCGGAGTGCCGCTGCTCGTCACGAGCACGATGGAGGACAACATCGGCACGAACATCAAGGACATCCAGGAACTCGCTCCCGCGGCCTACGCGGCGCGCGTGAAGCGCGGAGGTACCCTCAACTGCTTCCTGGACGGCGATTTCCGCGCAGCCGCCGAGGCGCTGGGACGCCGCAAGCTGATCCTGGCCGGGCTCACGACCGACATCTGCCTTTTCCACTCGGCTGTCGGCGCGATCGACGCAGGCTACGAGGTCATGGTTGTCGCGGACGCCTGCGGCAGCATGTCCCCGCTCGCCGATGAGGTGAGCTTCGACCGGCTGCGCGGGCTCGGCGCCACCATCAGCGATGGCAACCAGGTGCTCTCCGAGCTGTTCACCGACTTCGGGAGCGAGCTCGGGCAGAAGGCGATGCAGATCAACATGGACGAGATCATCTCGCGCATGCCCACTGCGGGCTAGGCGTAAGGCTTGAAGGAGTCCTGCTCTAGGCTGGGGCGAATGGCAGTGGACACCGGGCAGCCCCCCGTCGCGTTCGAGCGGGGGGTCTATGGCAGCTTCCGCTTTCTCGGCCGTGAGCTGGACGCCGACGGGCACGTCCTACTCGACTATGCCCTGGGCGAGGAACTGCACTTCAGCGAGCGCATCGAGCTGCCCGTCGCAGCTCCCCTCTCGGACTCGGAGCGCGAGCGCGTCGACGGGCTGCTGGCGCTGCTTCACTGGGTGGCAGGGGTCAGCTACTTCAAGGCCGCACTGCCGCCGCGCATCATCTGCGAGAGCGCCCCGCCTCCTCCCGCCGCCGCGGAGCTGCTCGAGGCGCTCTACTCCGAGGGCCTTGGCGAGCTGGCCTACACAAACGGGCTCGAGGCGCTGCCCCGGCCGGTCTTCCCGCGTGGCGAGGCGCCCGCCCGCGGAGCCTCGCCGCCCAGCTCTCTCGGTCGGCTGTTGGTGCCGGTCGGCGGCGGCAAGGACTCGGCCGTGGCGATCGAGATCGCCCGGCGTTCGGGTGCCGAGGTCGCGCTGTTCTCGATCGGCAGCGCCGCGCCGATAGTCCGCACCGCCGCCGCGGCCGGGCTTCCCCATCTGATCGCCCGCCGGAGCCTCGACCCGCTGCTGTTCGAGCTGAACGCCGCCGGCGCCGTCAACGGGCATATCCCGATCACGGCGATCGTCACCTGCGTGGCCCTCCTGACCGCCGCACTGAACGGCTTTGACGCGGTCACCATGGCCAACGAGCGCTCGGCCTCGGCGCCCAACCTGCAATGGGACGGGATCGAGGTCAACCACCAGTTCAGCAAGGGGCTGCGCGCGGAGCGGCTGCTCAGCGCAGCCGTCGCCGAGACCGGTGTCCCCGTACGCCAGTTCTCGATCCTGCGCGGGGCCTCCGAGCTGGCGATCGCCCGGGCCTTCGCCGAGATGGAGCGCTATCACGGCGCCTTCACCAGCTGCAACGCGATCTTCCGCATCGACCCCGCGCTGCGGGCCGCCTCATGGTGCTGTGACTGCCCCAAGTGCCGCTTCGTGTTCCTCGCACTGGCTCCGTTCAGCTCCCCCGCGCAACTGCGCGAGATCTTCGGCGCCGACCTGCTCGCCGAGGAGAGCCAGTTCGAGGGCTTCGCGCTGCTCGCCGCAAGCGGCGGGCACAAGCCCTTCGAGTGCGTCGGCGAGGAGCAGGAGAGCGTCGCCGCGATGCGCCTGCTTGCCGCCGACGAGCGCTGGAGCGATCACGTGGTCGTCAGGCGGCTGGTGGGAGAGGTGCTCGCCGAGCAGCCCGACTCGTCGTTCGGCTCGCCGCAGGCCGTCCTCGCGCTGGGCGAAGATCACGACGTGCCCGCGCAGCTGCTCGAGGACGTCCGTGCGGTTCTCAGACCTTGACGGCGCCCGCGTCGGCGTCTGGGGAGCCGGCCGGGAGATCACCTCGTTCGCCCGGCAGCTGAAGCTCCGCGGCCACGGCGCCCGGATCGTCATCGCCGCCTTCGACAGCCCTCCGGCGGAGGACATCGCCGAGCAGCTGCTGAGCCCGGCGGTGCGGCTCGTTGCGGGCTGGGAGGTGCTCGAAGCCCTGTCCGGTTGCGACGTCGTGGTGCGCTCCCCCGGCGTCTCGATCCACCGACCCGAGATGCAGTCCCTGCGCGAGCTCGGGATCCCCGTCACCACGGCCACCTCGCTCTGGCTCGCCGAGCATGGCCCGCGGCGTGTGATCGTCGTGACCGGCACGAAGGGCAAGTCCACCACCGCGGCACTGACCCACCACCTCGCGCTCGCCGCCGGGGAGCAGGCGTTGCTCGCCGGCAACATCGGCGTGTCGGTGCTAGACCTGCTCGACGCCGATCCTGATTCGCTCACGATCCTCGAGCTCTCGAGCTACCAGATCTCAGACCTCACGAGCGGTCCTGAGACGGTGGTCTTCACCAACCTCTACAACGAGCATGCCGACTGGCACGGCAGCCACGAGGCCTACCGCGCGGACAAGCTGCGCATCCTCGGCCTCGCCGGCCTGCGCACGGCCGTCCTGCCCGCCCGTCAGGCCGAGCTCGCCGAGGCCCCCACCGCTGCCCGCCGCGTTCTCTACGGCACCCCGGACGGCTGGGACATCTCGCCCGAGGGTGTGCTCCAGCGAGGTGAGCTGCGGGTGCCCGCAGCCGAGCTGCCGCTGCCCGGTGAGCACAACGCCCTGAACCTCGCCGCAGCGCTGACCGCGCTCGAAGCGGCCGGCGTCGCGCCTCCCGCCCTGCCCGGCGCCGTTGCGGGCTTTCAGGGTCTCGAGCACCGTCTGCAGACCGTCGCCGAGGGCTCCGGCCTGACCTGGGTCGACGACAGCATCTCAACGACGCCAGAGAGCACCATGGCGGCGCTCGAGAGTTTCCCCGGGCGCCCGATCGTGCTGCTCGCCGGTGGACTTGACCGCGGGCAGGACTACGCCGAGCTGGGGCGCAGGCTGGCTGCGCTAGAGGCGATCGTGATCGGCCTGCCGAGCACCGGTCCGCGTCTGGTGGAGTCCGTCCGTGCGGGCGGCGCGCCGTCCTCCCGGGCCGTCGATGCCCCGGACCTCGCCGAGGGGGTTCGCCTGGCCCGCGAGCTGGCCCCGGACGGAGCCGTCGTGCTGCTCTCCCCGGCCGCCCCCAGCTACGACAACTACAGGGACTTCACCGAGCGCGGCATGCACTTCCGCGAGCTGCTCGGCACGACCTCGGCGACCTGAGCCGTGCCTCGGGGAGGCGCTCCCCTTAACGGGAGCGGCGCCGCCGCCCACCAGGGGCGACGGCGCCGTGCACCGCTTGCTTCAGCTCAGCCGATCAGGGGCAGAGCGGGTTGGCCGGAACGCCTTCACAGGGTTCTGGCATCGTCGGCTGCGGGCCGGGAGCGGGCTGAGCCGCGCCTTTGTGCAGCGTCGCGTTCTCTTCTGACAGTTCGATCACATACTGCAGGAGCAGCGCGTTCGTAGGCGGCGGTGTCGTCGTCTGCGAACAGCTGAATGTGGTTTCGAGGTCCAGCGGCTCGACGCCATCCGGCGTTACGTTGCCCGTCGAGCAGTTGTTGTCGGAGGTGTACTTCCCGTGCGGGAAGAGGCCTCCCTCCAGCGTGATGTCGTCGGCACCGTACTTGCCGCTGCCGCCGTTTTCGCTGAATTTGTTGTTCGCGATCTTGTTACCCGTGAACTGGTAGTAGATCGTGCTTTCTTCCGGCGGGTAGGGGTTGGGGTACTCGAAGCCGAGCACGCCGTTGTTCACGTTTTTGGTGATCGTGTTGTTTTCGACCAGGTCCGCCATGTCGCCGGGAAGCTCGACGCCGACGCCCCAGGGGGCGATTTCCGTCGATCCATTGACCGGGGTTTCCAGGTTGTTGTTTTCCGTCACCAGGTTTTCCTTGAGCACCGTGCACCGAGCGATGTTCGTGCTGGTGAAGAGTTTGTACGGTTTGCTCGGCCGTTTGGCGTTGCATTCGCCGTTCTGAGGCGGCGGGCCGTCACCGGGGTTTTCCCCGTTCGGCACGATGCCGGCGCCGTTGTCGCGGAAGATCGATTTTTCGATCACCAGGTTGCCGCCGGAGTTCGAGCCGGAGTAGCCGACCGAGTCTTTTTCGATCGTCGCGTCGGTCACGCGCGCCTTGCATTCCCAGCAGGCGCCGATGTAGAGCCCCGAGTCGTTGAAGCCGGAGGAATAGACGTGTTCCCACCAGCCTTCGTGCTCGTTCTGGGTGAAGATGCCGTAGCCACCCTTCTGGTCGGTCTGGTAGGCCGTCAGGTACTTCCCGAACCAGCCGTGCACGTTCTGTTTTTTGGACTCCGTGCCGCCGGTCCACCAGATCGCGGCGGTGCCGTCGTAGTCATGGGCCGTCAGGTTTTCGATCCAGACGTCGTTCGCCTTTTCGACCAGGATCCCGTCGCCGGGCTTGTGTTCCCCGTCGAGGACCACGGTGTTGCGGTCCATTCCGCGGACGTGGATGCCCTCGTGTTCTTTGTTGATGACGACCTGTTCGGCGTAGGTGCCTGGGGCGATCAGGACCCAGTCTCCCTTGTGGGTCGCGTCGACCGCAGCCTGGATCGTCGTGAAGTAATGCGTGTTCGGGGGCACGACTTCCGGCGGTTCGCCGTGGCTGACGATGTCAACCTGCGGCACTTTCTTCGCCAGCGCCGTGCCCGTCATGGCGCCCAATGCCGCCACCAGGACCAGCGCGAGAAGCGCTATCCGAGCGCCCCCGGGGCCGCTGATGCGGCCGGATCTGAACAACCTTCCTGACATGCCTTCCACCCTCCTCCATCGATGAACCGCGGTGGGCGATCCAGGGGAGGTGACGGGGCTCATCATGCTTGTCTCCATACACAAGCCCCACTCCGCCTCGCCGACGAGACGCACTGCCGCGGTCGCCGGCTTGAGACCCGGCGCAGCGGCAGTCTACCTGTGCCGCTGGCTAAAAGGCAAACACCAAGCGGTCAGGCTCAGGAGTCCGACGGGGGCTCGCCCGGGGCGGGCGGCGGCGGGCCGGTGGGCAGCGACTCGGGGTCGGCGGCCGCGGCGGCGCGGTTCTCCTCCTTGACCGCCAGCCAGATCTCCTCGCGGTAGATCGAGACGCCCTCCGGTGCCGAGATTCCCAGGCGCACCGTGTGCCCGCTGACACCCATCACCGTGATCAGGATGTCATCGCCGATCACGACGCGTTCTCCGGGGCGTCGCGTCAGGATCAGCATCGAGGCCGATTATGAAGCAAGCGGCGGGGGAGGCCCTCAGGCCGCGTCGGCGGAGCTCTGGCTGCCGGTCTCCGACGGCTCGGCCAGTTCGAACAGCGGCGCCTGCAGCGGCGCTCCATCGACGGTGTTTATGAACTGGAAGCCGCGGCCCTCGTGGATCACGAGCGGGGCACGGAGATTGGCCGTGATGTCCAGCGGGTCGGGCGTCGCACGGACGGTCACCAGCAGCAGCGCCTCGGAGAGGTCCTTCAGGCCGATCCGCTCGTGGTCCTCCTCCGTGACCTCGAGGCGGAAGTCGGCGAAGAACTGGAAAGGGCTGACGACCGGCAGCGCCAGCGCCGGGTCATCGACGCAGTGCAGCCACAGAAAGCCCGTGCCCGGGTTGCGGTCCAGCAGCGTGTAGCGCAGCCCGCCGAGCCCGACCAGGCCGTCCGGAAAGGCGATGACCTCCTCCGCGGGGACCGCGACGGTGCCGAAGCGCACGCTCTCGAAGGTCACGGACATGTCTGGTTCTCCTTGCATTGCTATTTGAGGAAGTTGAGCAGAGATTCCTGGACGATCGTGGAGGCAGCCCGCAGCGCGGACTGGTAGGCCGCCTGCTGCGTGGAGTATTCGATCGTCGCCTGGGCGACATCTGTGTTCAGCGTGTCGCTCAGGGCCCCGGTGATCGAGCCCTGCAGCGATTCGATCCGCGCGGAGGCCGCCTGCAGCTGGTTGGTGGCGCTGCCCGCATTGGACTCCAGCTGGAGCAGCCCTTCGATGTTCCCGTCGAGCGCTTTGAGGTCGGTGGTCGTCAAGGCGGCCCTGCCTTCGGCGGTCCCTTCGGTCAGGTGGGCGACGATCGTGCGCAGGACATCCAGGGTCTTGCCGTCGGCAGCTTCGGTGCCGTTGCCGAGCACCGAGGAGAGGTCTGTGCTGACGGGCACCGTCGACCCCGGGCCGATCGAGCGCGAGATGGTCCCGGTGTTGCCCTGGTATTCGTCGTTTGCGCCGTTTTTGTATGGCGGCGTGGAGGTGAGCGTGCCCGAGAACACGTACTGGCCGGCGTACTGGGTGTTGGCGGCCTGCTTGATCGCTTCGGTCAGCTGTGAGACTTCCGTTGCGATGTTGCTCAGGTCGGCCTGGCTCTCGGTGGAGCTTCCGGCCGAGATCAGCAGCTGGCGGACCTTCTGCAGCGCCTGGCCCATGTTGGCCATCGAGCCGCTGGCCGCCTGTGTCCAGGAGATCCCGTCGTTGACGCTGGCCGTGTAGGAGGTCAGCCCGTCCAGTTGGCTCTGCAGGTCGATCGAGCGGCTCGCGCCGTACGGATCGTCCGAGGGCTCGAGGATCTTGCGGCCCGAGGACAGTTCGTTGGAGCTGCGCTCAAGCTTTGCCAGAGACGAGTTGATGTCGTCCAGCGTCGTTCCGTTGAGCATGTTGTCGGTGATGCGGTTGATCATCTCTACAGCCCCGCCCGCCCGGTGTGCTCGATCAGCTGTTCGAGCATGTCATCCATCGCCGTCAGCGTCCGCGCCGATGCCTGGTAGCCGCGCTGAAAGCTGATCAGGTTCGTCATTTCTTCATCCAGCGATACGCCGGAGACGCTCTGGCGCTGATTCGAGATCGCCGTCAGCGTGGTCTGCATGTTCGCCTGTTCGCTCTGGGCCGACTTGACTTTGTTGCCGATCGACTCCACCAGCGAGGAGTAGCTCTGATCGGCCGCGCCGCCGCGCAGGCCCGCAATCGCCAGGGCGATGTCGTTCCCGCCGGCCGCTTCGGTCGATGAGCTCTGCACTTCGGAGGCTTTGACGGCGACGGCGATCGTCGCGGCGGTGTTGCCGCTGAAGAACGGAGTCGCGGTGTGCAGGCTGTTGACGCTCGTGGCCAGCGTAGAGGCGACCGAGTCCAGTTCGGCGCGGAAGGCGCTCAGCGAGCCGCCGGGGCCTGTCAGCGAGAGCAGGCCGCCCAGCTCGCCGCCCGCCGCGGCCGTGAGGGTCTGGGGCCAGTTGACCGTCGAGCCTTCGACCAGCGGTTTGGCGGCATCGCCGAAGGCCACCGTGTCGGTCCCGTCGGGGTTGGTCGTGACCGTCACCTGAGCCAGCGAGGAGAGTTTGTCGAGCAGCAGATCGCGCCGGTCGAGCATGTCGTTGGGCGGCTGGTTCGCCTGTTCGGCCAGCTTGATCTGTTCGTTGAGCTGGCCGATCTGCTTGGCGATTTCGGCGACTTCCCCGCCCGGCGCGGTGCGGCTCGTGTACTGCGCTTCGGCCTGCGCGGAGATCGAGGACAACTGGGTCGAGAGGGCGTTCAGCGAGCCGGCCAGACGCTGCCCGGCCGCCACGACGCCCTCCTTGACCGCTTCGCTGTTGGGCGCGTCGGCAAGGCTGTTCCAGGAGCTCCAGAATTCCGAGAGCTGGCTCGCGATCCCGGTGCTCGAGGGCTCGTTGACCGCGCTCTGGGCCTGTTCGAGCGCTTCGGCCTGCGCCGAGGCGCCGCTCAGGCCGCTGTTCTGGGTGCGGTACTGGGCATCCAGGTAGCTGTTTCGGACACGGGTGTAGGTCTCGACCGTCACACCCGTGCCGAGCTGGGCGCCCTGGCCGGTGATCGCGGAGATCGACGGGATCTGGATCTCCTGATTGGTCTCAAGGACGGCCCGCTGGCGTGAATAGCCTTCGGTGTTGGCGTTGGCGATGTTGTTGCCCGTCACATCCATCGCCTGCTGCTCGGCGAGCAGCCCGCTGAGGGCGGTCTGCAGCCCTTGAAGTGTGGGAATCGACATCGCTAGGCCCGCAGATCCAGGACGTGGAGGCCGCCGTTGGGACGGTCCTTGGTGATCGCCGCCGAGGAACCGTGGGTGTCATAGCCGGAGACCCCGTCAAGGGCCAGCAGCCCCATCAGGTGATCGAGGAATCCCAGCTCGACCTGCATCACCGCGCGGTTGGTCGAGTGCTCGCGCTGCAGCTCGTTCAGCAGGCCCTTCAGCTCGGCGCTGCGCGTGAGCGCCTGGGCCGCCTCGGGCGTGCTCATCAGGCTCGTAAGTTCTGAGAGGGTGACCGTCTCGGGGCTCACGCCCAGCCGCTCGCCGCAGATCATCAGCAGCCGGCTGCGATCCTCCTCGAGCATCTGGCGGCGTCCCATCTCGCCGCGCAGGATGCCCGCCTGGCGGACGACCGTCTGCACGTCTTTCCCGCGGATCGCCGCGCCCTGCTCGAGCACGACCGCGAGCAGCCCACGGGCCGAGGCGATCTGCGCGTCGAGGTGGCGCAGCACCTGGGCCGCGAGCTGCTCGTCGCGGGCGATCGGGGCGAGCGTCGCCGACGGTGTCATTGCGCGCTCGTGCCCCCGGTCGAGTCTGTGCCGCCGGGGTTCGGGGTGGAGGTGTCGGTGGTGCCCGTCGGGGTGGCCGATTCGGGGGCGGGCGTCGCGACGCTGCCGGAGAGCTGGCGGGTGAGCTCTTCGGCGAGTCCCAATCCACCGCCGCTGACGACCCCGCTGGCAAGCGCCTGCGGCAGCATCGAGCTGTAGATGCTCGCGCCCGGCTCGCTTTCGGAGCCGCCTTCTTCGCCGGATGAGGAGCCGCCGAGTTCGCCGCTCTGGGTCAGGGAGCTGGCGAGCTGGGTCACCAGCATCTGTTCGAACTCGAGCGCTGCCGCGTACTGCTTCTGCACGGCGGCCGTACCGTGGCGCACCCAGGCGGGCTCGAGTGCCGGCGTCTTGACGGGAAGCCCGGCGGCCACTGATTGCGCCGGTAGGCTCATGAGCGCAGCTGGTTCGCGATCTGCATCATCTGGCTCTCGGTCTGAATCGCCGTGCTCGCCATCTGGTAGTTGCGCTGGGTGCTCATCATCGTTCGCCATGTCGCGCCCGATGTCGACGTTTGAGTCCTCCAGCGCGCCCTGGTGAATCTTCGCGTCGGTGGCGGCTTTCGGTTCGCCGCTTTCCTTCGTCGTCGAGAGGAGGCTGTCGCCTTCGCCCGTCAGATGCCCGGGCGAGGTCACGTTCACGAGCTTGATCTGGCCGAGCTTTTTGCCCTGTGCGGTGACCGTGCCGTTGGAGGAGATCCCAACCTCTTCGGCGGAGACGCCCTTGGGCAGCTTGATCGGCGGGTACAGGCGGTTGCCGCCGGCGTCGGAGATCGAGCCGTCGGCGTCGACCTGCAGGGCGCCGTTGCGGGTCAGTGCACGTGCGCCGTTGGCACGGGTGACCTGGAAGAAGCCCGGTCCTTCGATCGCCAGGTCGAAAGGGTTGCCGGTTTCCTTCAGCGAGCCCTGGGATTCCGCGCGGCCGACGATCTGCGCCTTCGCGCCCGAGCCGGCAGTCGTTTCCGTGCCGGCGATGTCGACCTTGTTGTAGAGCAGGTCGCTGAAGGCGACCCGCTCGGACTTGTAGCCGTTGGTCGAGAGGTTCGCCAGATCGTTTGAGATCGCGTCCAGCTGCGTCTGCTGGGCTGCCATTCCTGCCGCTGCGGAGTAGAGACCTTCGAGCATCAGCTCGTTCCGTCCGATCGTGTCGAGGGGCACAGCGGGGCGGGGGACGGGGATCGAGCCCGGTGATCCATGCCCTGCAACCAGGTGATCGGCATCCGCCGGAGGGACTTGAGTGCCGGGACGAGGCGGGCGGAAGATTGCGCGAGCGGCCTCCGTCAGGAGGCCTAGGAGCTGCCGTTCATCGAGCCGACCTGAGTCGAGGCCGACTGCAGGGTCTGGCCGATCGCCTGGATCGCCTGCTGGCCCGACTGGAAGCTGCGCAGCGAGGTGATCATCTCGATCATGACCTTGGCCGCGTCGACACCCGAGCCCTCCAGGGCGCCCTGGCGGACGGCACCCGCCGCCTTGCCCGCGGGTGTGCCGGTGAAGAAGTTTTCGCCCTGCTTTTCGGCGCCCTTCAGTTCAAATGCCCCTACCGCCGAGGAGGACAGGGTGCCGGAGGCGGGGACCTTGATCTGCCCGCCTGACTGGCTCAGCACCGGGTTGCCGTTCAGGTCGGTCAGGATGCCCGAGGCCGATGCGGTGAACTGCCCGTCGCGGGTGTAGCGAACGCCCTGGGCGCTCTTGACCGCGAAGAAGCCCGTGCCCTCCACCGCGAAGTCGAGCGGTTCGCCGGTTTCCTGGATCGAGCTGGGGGCCAGGTCGGTGTAGGTCTTGCCGAGGCTGACTCCCTCATCGACCGAGCCGATCGGCACGCCGCCGTGGGTGTTGGCCAGCAGCACCGCGCCGAAGTTGTGCTGCGGGGACTCGTCGGGCTTGTAGCCCGGCGTCGACGCGTTGGCAAGATCGTTGGAGAGCTGATCCTGGCGCGTCTGCTCGGCGACCATGCCGGATGCGGAGATGAAGAGGCCGAGGTCCATCGTCAGGGTCTTCGGCCGCGGCGGGCGTTTCTTTAGCCGCGGCCGGAGAGCGTCAGCCGACCGCGGTGAACAGCGGCAGCTCGGTGGCGAGCTGCTCGTAGAGGCGGCGGCGCAGCTGCGTGTGGATCTGGGAGACCCGGCTCTCGGAGACGCCAAGGCGAACGCCGATGTCGCGCAGGGTCCATTCCTCGACGTAGAGCAGCACGGCGACCTCGCGCTCCTGGCGGGAGAGGCGGGCGAACGCCTTGCGGAAGCGCTGCTTTGCTTCCTGTCGCTCGGCGCTGAGGATCGGGTCAGAGTCGCTGTCGGTGCTCTCGATCGTGTCGATCCGCTCGATCGTCGCGTTCTCATCGGAGCGCACGACCCGATTGAGCGATCCGACCTCGGCCAGGGCAACCTGATCGAGCCGGTTCCTCAGCTCCGACGGGCTCATGCCGACCCGCTCGGCGAGCTCGGCGCGCTCAGGCGGGCGTTCGTTGGCCGCCATGAAGGTCTCGCGGGCGCTGTTGATGATGCGCTCGTCGCGGCGCAGCGAGCGGGGCGCCCAGTCATGGCGTCGCAGCTCATCGAGGACGGCCCCGTGGATCCTGGTCCAGGCGTACTGCTCGAGCGTCGCGCCCTTGTCCGGGTCGTAGCGGTCGATCGAGTGGATCAGGGCCTCCAGCCCGCAGGACAGGAAGTCCTCGACGTCGCACTGGGCCGGCACCTCGCGGACCTTGCGATAGACGATGTAGCGGACCATCGGCATGAACATGAAGATCAGCCGGTCGCGCAGCTTGCGATCTCCGCTGCGCTGGTACTCCTGCCACAGAGCAAGGACCTGCGGAGCAGGGGTCCTCGCTACTCGACTGCCGGTGATTTCCATACTCCTGCCTGTTATCGAGGGAATGCACAGAGGTAGACCGGCAGTTATTTCGCCCCGGGGCCGACATCCCCTGCCTCGGCGGGCGGCGAAACCCCATCCCCGCGCGCGTGACCGGTTCGCCGCGCGCCGAACGCGAAATGCAGCCACCACGGCCGATCGGTCTTAAAGTTTTCGCGGGGGACGTCGATCACACATGTAGGACCAGCAGCGCGAGGCGGCCCATGGACCGGACCGCGTGAACCGTTTTCAGGGAGAAAACGCCAAGTGAACTCGCCGACCCCACCCTTTACAGACCCTTCCCGCGCGGCCAAAGCGCCCGGTGCGAGCCCGCTCGACGCGCTCGCCGCCGAGCTCTCGCGCAGCGAAGGGCGCCGCGACGTCGACGTCACCCGCTCGAGTCCCCCCGAGGAGGTGCTCCAGCAGATGGCCCACGCCGACGCGATCAACGAGCGCCTGCGCGCGCGGGGCTACCAGCTCAGCTTCGCCCTCAGCCCCGACTCAAGCAGCCTGCAGATCGCGCTGCGGGACTCCTCGGGCGCGACGGTCCGGATGCTCAGCCCCGAAGAAGCCGTCGAGCTGGCCGTCGGCCGGCCGCTGAGGTAGCTGCGGATGTCGACCGGATCGGTCAGCGCGTCCGCCGGTTCGCCGATCTCGGTCACGGGCCTCGCCTCGGGGCTGGACACGAAGTCGATCATCAACGCCCTGCTGGAAGCCGAACGCGTCCCGATCACCAGGCTCACCCACCAGCAGGAAAAACTCGCCGATCAGGCCACGGCGATGCAGAAAATCAAATCGTCGCTGCTTCAGCTGACCTTCGCGGCCTCGGAATTCCAGCTGCCCTCGCTGTTCGAAAGCACCCAGACGGTCACCTCCAGCGAACCCGGCCGGGTCTCCGCGGCGATCACCGCCGGCGCCGGGCGTCGGAGGCTACGAGCTCGAAGTCACCCAGCTGGCCAACTCGGCTCAGCGCACCTTCACGTTCGCAAGCCCCGAAGCGGAAGACACGATCACCGTCGGCGGCCGCGAATACACGCTGAAGGCCGGCGGGACGGCGAAGGAACTCGCCAGCAAGCTGAACGCCGACGGCAAAGGCACCGTCTATGCCGCTGTCGTCAACGGCGAAACGATCGTCCTTTCCAGTCGCACGACGGGTGCCGGCGGCCTCGAAGGCATCACCGTCGAAGATCCCGGCGAAGCGCTGACCGAACAGGAAGGCGTGGCCAAGGAAGGCAAGGACGCGGAATACACGCTCGACGGCGTCGCCGGAACCTCGACCACCAACGTGCTCACCGAAGCGATCCCCGGCGTATCGCTGACGCTCAGCTCGCTGACCAGCGCCGGGCCCGTGACGATCGCCGTGCAGGCGCCCTCGGCGGACACCAAAACGATCGAAACGCGGGTTCAGGAATTCGTCAAGCTCTACAACACGACCGTTGAAGAAGTCCAGAAAGAGCTCTCGACAAAGCCGCCGGCGAACCCGGCCAACGCCGAAGAACTCGCGACCGGGACCCTGTTCGGCGACCGCGACCTGTCGGATGTGCTCAACCGGATGCGCCAGACGATGTACGAACCGATCGCCGGGCTGGCCGAAGGGATGTCCAGTCCCGTCGACATCGGCGTCAGCACCGGTGCCGCCGGCAGCTCGACGCCCGGCTCGCTGGCCGGCCTGCTCGTGATCGATCCCACCAAGCTCGCCTCAGGCGTGCTGGGGAACCCCGAAGGGGCCAAGCTGATGTTCCGCCAATGGGCCACCGCCTTCAACGGCGTGGTCAACGAGATGGCCGAACCGGGCGGCACGCTGGAAAGCCGGATCAACGGCGACAACACCGAAGTCCGCAACATGAAAACGCGCATCAGCACGATGCAGGAAATGCTGGCCGTGCGCCAGCACGCCCTCGAACAGACCTACGCGCGCCTGGAAGGCGTCATCTCCAAGAACACCGCCACGGGCTCCTGGCTGACCGAACAGTCCGAACGGCTGAACGCCAACAGCAAAGGCTGATTTCACCGCTCAACCTTTTTCGCCGGACGCCGATCTAAGGGACAGGCGATGACAGGCGCGGCGGCATCTCAGCAGGCATACCGTCAGGGGGCGGTGCTCTCGGCAACACGAGGAGAGCTGGTCGTGATGCTCTACGACGGCGCCCGCCGGTTCCTGCGCCAGGCCGCCGCGGCGATGCGAAACGGCGAAGTCGAGCGGGGCCACAACACACTGCGCCGCGCCGAGCTGATCATCGGTCACCTCGACGCGACCCTCGACTTCGATCAGGGCCTCGTCGCCGAGCGCCTGCACGCGATCTACATGTTCTGCCTCGAACAGCTCTCGAGCTCCCGCTTCACCCAGGACGCCTCAAAGCTCGATGACGTCAGCGACCTGCTGAGCGAACTGCGCGACGCCTGGGGCCAGATCGCCCAGGAGAGCGGCCCCCGTTGAGCTCCACGGCACAGTTCCCCGAGCTCGCGCGCTATGAGGCGATCCTCGCGCACACCGAGCTTGAACTCGAGCTGGCCGGACGCGGTGACATCGACGGACTGGCCGCACTCGGCGAGGTCTGGGAGGAGCTCACGGCCGATCTGCCGGAGAGCCCGCCGCCCGCGGCCCGCACGCTGCTCGAGCGGGCCCGCCTGATCAGCGAGCGGGCCAGGATCGACCTGATCCGCATGCGCGAGGGGCTGCTCGTCGAGAACGCCGCCGCGCTGCACGCCAAACGGGCCGCCGACGGGTACTCCCGCGGGCTCCCCCGCGGCTCGCAGCTCGACCGCAGCGCCTGACGGGCGCCTGCGCCGCCAGCGGCCCTTCGCCGCTAAAGGTCCGCGCGCTCCTGCCGATCACGGGGACGGCCGGTCCACGGCCGCGATGCAAGCGACCCTCAGGGAGAGCGTCGGTGTTTCAGCCCAGGGAGGGCGGAAAGGCATCCGCTTCACCATGGCACTCGTAGATTCGACCCAGCAGCTGCTCGAGGCTGCGATGCGCGGCTCCTGGCAGCGCCAGACCGCGCTGACCAACAACGTCGCCAACGCCGACACGCCCGGCTACACCCGCCAGGAAGTGAACTTCGAGGCGACGCCTGCAGAACGCCGTCAACGAGGGCCAGGCGCCGCGCGAAGTGGAATTCGAAACGGAACGGCTCCCCGAACAGGCGGGCGCCCAACGGCACGCCCGTGAGCGATCGACGAAGAATCGGCCAAGCTCGCTGAAAACGGGCTCGACTATCAGGCGCTGACGGATGTCGCGGGGACCCGCAACAGCATCATCCGCTCCGCGATCGGGATCGCCTGATGGGACTCTTCGACGCGATCGGGATCGCCGGCACCGGCCTCACGGCCAACCGCATCCGCATGGATGTCACGGCCGAGAACCTCGCCAACGCGAACACGACGAAAGGCGCCAACGGGCTGCCCTACCAGCGCCAGGAGGTCGTGCTCGCGCAGGCGCGGCAGCGCCGAGCTTCGGCGAGCGCGCTCTCGGGCGCACTCAGGGCGCACCGGCAGCGCCGGCCTCGATCCGGCGGGGTGAAGGTGTCGGGCATCGTCGGCGACTCGACGCCCGACCAGCTCGTCTATGACCCCTCCAACCCCGAAGCCAACGCACAGGGCTACGTGAAGATGCCGAACGTCAGCACGGTCACCGAAATGACCGACCTGATCTCCGAGCAGCAGTCCTACCAGTCCGACGTCACGGCGATGCAGACCGCGAAGTCGATGTTCACCTCGACCCTGGGGCTGCTCAAATGATCATTCCTCCGATCGGCGGGCTCTCCAACCAGCTCGGCGCCGCCGGCGGCGTCGGGGCGGCAGAAGGGCTCGGCGGCACCACCGCGGCGACCGGCCGCGGCCAGGGAACCGGTGTGGGCGCAGGCGAAGGCACCGGCGGTGAAGGCTCCGGCTTCGGCGGCGCGCTGACCGAGGCGATCTCCTCGCTTGAGAGCAGCCAGCAGAGCGCCGACGCCGCATCGCAGGCGCTCGCGACGGGGACCGTCAAGGACCCCGAGGCCGCGATCTCGACCGTCGAGGACGCGGCGCTGTCGATGCAGCTGGCCGCCCAGATCAGGACGAAGGCCGTCGAAGCGACCCAGACCATCTTCCAGACACAGGTCTGATCCGTGCCGCCCGTCGCACAGCTCGCATCGAGGCTCACACCGCGCGCATGGCTGATCGTCGGCGGCGGCGCGGCCGCGGCGATCCTGTTCATCTACCTGTTCCTGCACATGGTCTCCGCGCCCGGCTACTCGACGCTGGCGAGCGGGCTGAACCCCTCCCAGACCGGCAAGATGACGAGCACACTGAGCGCCCACGGCGTCGGCCTACGAGCTGCAGAACAACGGCACGGCGCTGGCCGTCCAGTCGAACCAGACCGCCGAAGCCCGCGTCGCGCTCAGCCGGAGCGGGGCTGCTCGGCAACAACCAGCCCGGCTTCGAACTCTTCGAAAAACAGAAACTCGGCGAAAGCAACTTCCAGCAGCAGGTCACCTATCAGCGCGCGCTCCAGGGCCAGCTCGACGAAACGATCAACAGCATCCAGGGGGTCTCCGGCGCCCAGGTCGAGCTGGTGCTGCCGAGCTCGACCAACCAGGTCTTCGGCGAAGGCCAGGGCGCCTCGGCGGCCGTGCTGCTGTCGGGCACCACCTCGGTCGACCACTCCTCGGTGCGGGGCATCGCCCAGCTCGTCTCCTCGAGCGTCCCCGGCCTGCAGCTGAGCAAGGTCACCGTCACCGACGGCAGCGGGCAGCTGCTGTGGCCGCAGTCCTCGGGCTCCGATGGCTGCGGCAGCGGCACGAGCGTGCAGGACGCCGAGCAGCGCTATGACCAGGCGACCGCGGCCAGCCTCGACGCGATGCTCGCCCAGACACTCGGCGTCGGCAAGGCCCAGGTGCTCGTCTACGCGAACATGAACGTCGACCAGACGACCAAGGAATCGCTCGAATACGGCAAAACCGGGACGCCGCTGGCGCAGAGCAAGTCGCTCGAGACACTGGCCGGCAACGGTGCCGGCGCGGGCGCGACCGGGACGGCCAACACGACCGCGGCGTCCAGCGGCGGCAAGTCGAACTACAAGAAGGAAACCTCGACCTCCTCGCTCGGCGTGGACAAGACGGTCACGCACTCGACGATCGCTCCCGGCACCGTCGAAAGCCAGCACGTCTCGGTGCTGCTCGACCACTCCGTCCCGGCCGGCGTCGCTGCCCGCGATCAAGGAAGCGGTCACCAACGCCGCCGGTATCCAGGCCAAGCGCGGCGACACCATCTCGATCGGCCAGGTCGCCTTCGCGAAGAGCACGCAGCACGCAGCGCCGCCGCGGCGAGCCCGCTCGGCTACGCCAAGTACGCGCTGCTCGGGATCGCGGCGATCGTGTTCCTCTTCCTGACGACCCGCTCGCTGCGCAGGCGCGAGCAGCGAGCCGATCGAGGAGCCGGTCTGGCTGCGCGAGCTCGACGCGCCGATGCGCCTGGCCGAGCTCGAACGCGAAGCCTCGCACGCGGCCGATCGAAGTCAGCGCCGGCAACGGACAGCCGGCGGCCGTCGGGCAGGTGGATGAACGGCGCCCGCGGTGGCGATGAGATCCGCAGACAGGTCGAACAGCTGGCCGACAACGACCCCGACCGGGTCGCCCAGCAGCTGCGCACCTGGATGCAGGAGGACTAGCCGGAGATGGCATCGCAGTTGCCGCAGGGCGCCGTCGCGGCGAACTGCCCCCCGGCGAGGAGCACGGTGGCCGAGGAGGCAGTGCAACGGCGCCCGCAAGGCGGCTGTGCTGATGGCCGCGCTGGGCTCCGAGCGGGCCGCGAAAGTCATCGGCCGGATGCGCGAGGACGAGATCGAGAGCCTCTCGACCGAGATGGCCCGGCTGGGCGGCGTGGGCCCCGAGACGACCGATTCGGTCTTCCATGAGATGGCCGAAGCGGGGCTCGCGGGAGAGGGGGCCAACGGCGGCATCGACTTCGCCCGCGACGTGGTCGAGCGGGCCCTCGGCCCCGAGCGCGCGGTCGAGCTGCTCGGGCGCATCGCCGGTCCCGCCGAGGCAAGGCCGTTCGAGTTTCTGCGCCGGGTCGAGCCGGAGCGGATCGCCTCGATCGATCCGCGGCGAGTCCCATCAGACGATCGCGCTGGTGCTCGCGAACCTGCCGGCGACGCTGGCCGCAGGGGTGCTGACGAAGCTCTCGGACGCTCAGCAGCCGGACATCGCGCTGCGCATCGCGCGCATGGGCGAGACCAACTCCGCCGTGATCGAAAAGCTCGAGCAGGCGATCAGGATCAAGCTCAGCTCGGTCTCCGAGCGCGAGTACAGCCGTCGCCGGCGGCACCCGGGCGCTGGCGGGGATCCTCAACCATGCCGACCGGACCCTCGAGCGCAACGTCCTCGACAACCTCGCGACCTCCGACAAGGAGCTCGCCGATGAGGTCAGGGGGATGCTGTTCGTATTCGAGGACCTGGTCAAGCTCGAAGAGCGCGCCGTCCAACAGGTCCTGCGCGAGGTCGACCAGAAGGATCTGGTGCTGGCGCTGCGCGGTGCCCCCGAGAACGTCAAGGATCTGGTCCTCGCCAACATGTCCGAGCGCGGCGCCGCGATGCTGGTCGAGGAGATGGAGATCCAGCCGCCGCAGCGCAAAAAGGACGTCGACGACGCCCAGTCACGGGTCGTCGCGGTCGTGCGGCGCCTTGAGGAAGCCGGCACGATCGTGATCGCCGGTGGCGAGGGCGAGGAGGGCGAGCCCGTTGTCTGAGGCGCTCGTCAGCTTCGACTTCGAACAGCTCGAGCCGTCCGATCCGCCGCCCCGCGATGCGCCGGCCCGGGAGCTGGCCGCCGCACGCGAGCAGGCCGAGCAGATCCGCGCCGAGGCCCACGCGGCCGGTTACAGCGCCGGGCGGGCCGAGGGCCTCGAGCAGGGACGGACCGAGACCGCTAACGCCGCGGCCGCGCTGCAGCAGGCGATTCTCGGCGTCGGTGAGGTACGCGACCAGACCGCCGAGGCCGTCGAACGGGACGCCATCGAACTGGCGTTGAGTCTCGCCGGAAAGGTGATCGTCGCGACCCTCCAGGTCCGCCCCGAGCTCGTCGTGGAAGTGGTCCAGGGAGCCCTGCGGCGTGTCGCCGGGCAGCGGCGAATCTCGATCGTCGTCAACCCGGCGGACCTCGAGACCGTGCGCGGGGCCCTCGGCGACCTGCAGGATCAAAGCGCGGCGGTCGAGCAGTGGGATCTGCAACCCGACGCCCGGGTGGCGGTGGGCGGCGCGCTCGTGCGGACCGCAGAGGGCGAGGTCGACGCCACCGTCGAGACCCAGCTCGAGCGCGCCGGCGAGGTGGTCCGCGCCGAGCTCGGACCCCGGCGCGAGCAGGACAGGTGAGCGCCCCACAGGGCCTGCTGGAGCGGGCCTCCGAGGCGATTCGCGAGGCCGACCTGGCCCGCCGCCACGGTTTCGTCAGCAACCTGATCGGGCTGATCATCGAGGCGACCGGCCTGCAGGCCGAGGTCGGCGAGGTGTGCATGGTGGGGACCGACCGCAACCGCGAGCCTGTGGCGGCCGAGGTCGTCGGCTTCCGCGACGGGCGCACGCTGCTGATGCCGCTGGGCGAGCTGCACGGGATCGGCCCGGGAACCCGGGTGCTTGCCACCGGGGCGCCCTTCCGGGTCTCCGTCGGGCCGGGCCTGCTCGGGCGGATCGTCGACGGTCTCGGTCAGCCCAACGATGACCTTCCCGCCCCCGCCGGCGTGGCCCGCTCGACGATCGCCGCGCCTCCCGGCGCCCTCTCGCGACCGCGGATCACCGACCGTGTCGGCCTCGGCGTAAGGGCGCTCGACACGCTTGTGCCGTGCGGCCTGGGCCAGCGCCTGGGGATCTTCGCCGGCTCCGGCGTGGGCAAGTCCTCGCTGATGGGGATGGTCGCCCGCTCCACCACCGCCTCGATCAACGTGATCGCCCTGGTCGGCGAGCGTGGCCGCGAGGTGCGCGAGTTCATCGAGCGCGACCTGGGCGACGCGCTGGAGCGCTCGGTCGTGGTCGTGGCCACATCCGACCAGCCCGCTCTGGTGCGAATCAAGGCGGCCTTCACCGCCACGACGATCGCCGAGCACTTCCGCGACCAGGGACACGACGTGATGCTGATGATGGACTCCGTCACCCGCTTCGCGATGGCCCAGCGCGAGGTCGGCCTGGCGATCGGAGAGCCACCGGCCACGCGCGGCTACACGCCGAGCGTCTTCGCGATGCTGCCGCGGCTGCTGGAGCGGGCCGGGACCAGCGCGACGGGCTCGATCACGGGGCTCTACACGGTGCTCGTCGACGGCGACGACATGAACGAGCCGATCGCCGATGCGGCCCGCTCGATCCTCGACGGCCACATCGTCCTGACCCGCTCGCTGGCCCACGCCGGGCACTACCCGGCGATCGACGTCCTGCAGAGCGTCTCGCGGCTGATCGGCGAGATCGTCACGCCGGAGGTCGCCGAGGCCGGGCAGAGCCTGCGGGCCGCCCTGGCGGTGCTGCGCGAGAAGGAAGACCTGATCGCGATCGGCGCCTACCAGCCCGGCACCGACGAGGTGCTGGACTCGGCGATCGCCAACCGGGCCGCGATCGAGGCATTCCTACGCCAGCCGGTCAAGGAACACAGCGACCCCGAGGAGGCCGATGCCCGCCTGCTCGCCCTGTCAGGGGCGCTGCTGGCCTCGCTGCGGGCCCACTCCGAGGAGATCGAAGATGCGGAGGAGGTCCCCGGCCCCGAGGGCACGGGCGGGACCCCCCTCCAGGGGGTCGTCGAGGGCGGCGGCTCGGCGATTCCTCCCGTCGGGCTGAACCTGTGAGAGCCCCCCGTGGAGCGTCCTGGGAGATCTCGCCCAGCGCAGTTTCAGTTCTAAAGAACGTTCCTCTGACGCCGATAAACAGGCCGTGACCGGTCCCTCGTTTCGGTTTCGCCTTGAGCGTGTGCGCACTGTGCGCGAGCGCAAGGAGAAGCTCGCCCAGCAGGAGCTTGCGCGTTCGATCACGCGCATGTCCAGCTGCCAGGCCGAGCTGCAGAGCGCCGAGGCCGAGCTGCAGAGCGCCCAGGACGAACAGCGCCTGGCGCCGCACGGCACGCTCGGGGCCGTCGAGCTTCAGAGCCGCCAGGCCTTCCTCGAGCGGGTTGAGGCCAATCGCTCGCGCCAGGCACTTGAGATGCAGCGCAGCGAGGCTGAGGTGGCCGCAAGGAACATCGAGCTCACGCACGCGGCCGGCGAGCACGAGATGTTGAACAGGCTGCGCGAGCGCCGCCGCCAGGAGCACGAGCGCGACGCCGCGCTCAGTGAAAGCAAGGTGCTCGACGAGATGGCCGCCAGCCGCACGGGGCAGAGGACCGCATGAGCACCCAGGCGATCAGCCCCTCGCAGAGCACCCTTCCGGCCGGCGAGCTGGCTGCGGCCGCCCGCGTGCGCGAACTGCAGCAGCTGCTCGAAGCGGCGCGGGGAGTCTCCACCGGGACCGCCTCCACGGCCTCGACCACCGCCGCCACGGCCACGACGCAGAGCACGCCTACGGCCTTCGCGGCCGCCCTGCAGGCCGCCAGCGCCACGCCGGCCTCCGCGGCCCTCTCGGAAGGCTCGAGCTCCTACGACGCCCTGATCGAACAGGCCGCCCAGCGCAACGGGGTCGACCCCGCCGTGCTGCACGGGCTGATCCAGCAGGAGTCGGGCTTCGACCCGAACTCCCAGAGCAGCGCCGGGGCCGCCGGGCTGACCCAGCTGATGCCCGGCACGGCATCCTCGCTGGGCGTCGCCGATCCTCTGAACCCGGCCGAATCGATCGAAGGCGGGGCGCGCTACCTGAGCCAGATGATGGCCAAGTTCGGCGGCAACACCAGCGAGGCCCTGGCGGCCTACAACGCCGGCCCCGGAGCGGTGACTCAGTACGGAGGGGTGCCGCCCTACGCGGAAACCCAGAGCTATGTCACCAAAGTCCTCGGCTACGCCGAAACCTACCGCCGCGAACACCCCACGGCGCTGACGGGATCGATCACATGAGCGCATCGCCGATAGCCGAGGTGCTCGCACAGTCGGCGCCCCCGCCGATGAGCGGCGCGCCACCGGGGGCGCCTCCACAGGTGCATCCATTCAAGGATGCGCTCGCAGAAGTTTGGGCCCGGACCGCAAACGCGGAAGGCCAGGTGAAGGGGAGCCGAAGCGGCGACCCCGAACGGCGAGCCGAACAGCACGAACACGACCGCCGCAGGGCGCCCGACGGCAGCGAAGCGGCGCCGCTCACGTCCACGACGAGCAGCCAGGCGACGCGGCCAGGCACCGGGCGGGCAGCCGCCGCGGCCTCCGCGCCGGTATCGCGCCCGGGCGAGCAATCCGGTGCAGGCGATGCTTCGCAGACGGCGAGCGCGACCGAGTCCACGCCGGGGGCCACCACGGCACCCGCCGAGATCCCGGAGGGCCCCCTGGAGGCCGCCGAGCACGCCCCTGCCGCCGCCGGGCCCACCACGACGAGCACGAGCACCACCCCGCCGGCCCCGGCCCCGGCCCCGGCTCCCTCCACGCCACCGCCCGTCAGCCCGCCCCCGTCATCCGCCGGCGACGGGACTCCCACCGCCGCGCCCGCGACTCCCGCCCAGGGTGAAGCCGCCGCCCGGGCGAGCGCTCAGGGGTCCCTGGCGCCGGCCGCAGGCCCTGCGCCGTCCGTCCCGGCGGAAGAAGGAGCAGCGACCCGGCAGCCGTCCGCCATCCAGGCCGAGGAGGTCTCGCGTGCGGCCACAGCCTCCGTGCAGAGCGCGGCGCCCGTCGCGGGCGGCGATGAGCCCCACCCGAAGGGCTCCGGATCGAGCACGGGCTCCACGGCCGCGGGGTCCCTCGGAGCGAGCAGCGCCACTGTCGCCGCGTCAGGCTCAGACGCCCCCCAGGCCCCCCTGCCGAGCGTCGCGGCCGCGGTCGCCGCGGGCCAGGTGCCCGGCGCCGTGAACGCGCCGCTGACGGCCGCAGGGGTCCAGATGCAGGACATGATCGAATCGATTCACGCGACGATCGAGCTCGCCAGCGCAGCAGGGGATCAGCCAGGCGAGGATCTCGCTGCAGCCTGCCGAGCTCGGCGACATCCGCATCCATCTCAGCCAGACCGGCGACGGCCTGCTCGCGCGCGTCACCGCCGAGACGCCCGCTGCCGCCCAGGCGCTGGCGGCCGCCCGCGGCGAGCTGCACCAGGCGCTCAGCTCCTGCGGAGCGACGCTGCTGCGACTTGACATCGGCTCGTTCGGCCAGGCCGAAGGCCGCGAAGAACGGAACGCCGGGTCCTCCGCGGGCGCCTCGCGCTCGCTCGGGTACGACCGACGGCGAGGAGACCATTGAGGCAGCCGGCACGGCGCGGGAGCGCGGGAGCAGCCTCCACGCAGATCTTGGGCGAACTCGTCGACGTGCTCGCCTGAACGACAAGAGAGGAACACAGAGCCATGACCACACCAACAGCACAGGCCGCCGCGGTCGCCGCCGCGACACCGGCGCAGACCAGCAGCGCGAAAAACCCGAACGGGGAACTCGGGCAGAACGACTTCCTGAAACTGATGATCGCCCAGCTGCAGGCGCAGGACCCGCTGCAGCCGGCGAACACGAACGAATATGTCAGCGAGCTCGCGCAGTTCACCCAGGTCGAGCAGACGACCAACCTGGCCAACGCCACCGAGCTCTCAAGCGGCGTTCAGCTGATCGGGCGGACCGTCAACTACTCGGGCAAGGACGGCGCCGGGACGGGCAAGGTCGAAAGCGTCCAGTCCACCTCCACCGGAACCACGGTGACCGTCGAAGGCGTCCCCGACATCGCGCTGGCGAGCATCACGGAAGTGCAATGAACGAGATCACGAACCCAGCCCTGCTCCCACCCGGAGCAGTCGGCGCGCCCGCGGCGGCCCCCGCGACGGGAGCACCGGCCCGGCGTCCGGTCCCCGGCGGCCCGACGTTCGCGGACGAACTCGCCAAGGCCGGCGGCTCGCAGCCGCTGCAGTTCTCCAAACACGCCCTGGCGCGGGTGGAACGGCGGGGCATCGAGCTGGACGGCTCGACGATGAAAAGACTTAACGAGGGTGTTGCCCGCGCGGCCAGCAAGGGCTCGCGCGACTCCCTCGTGCTTGTCGACGGCACCGCGTTCGTGGTGTCCGTCAGCAACCACACCGTGATCACGGCTGTGGGATCCGAACACATGAAGGACAACGTGTTCACGAACATCGATAGCGCCGTGATCGCATGACGCGCACGACGCCAAACAACCACGGCTGGACCTCCTCGAGGAAGCCGCGAAAGGAAGGTCGATCACGATGATGGAGGGCATGTATGCCGCAATCAGCGGCCTCGATGCTAACCAGGCGATGCTCAACGACACCGCCAACAACCTCGCAAACGTGAACACCGTGGGCTACAAGGGCTCGAACATCACGTTCGCGGACTCGCTCACGCAGGTGATCCGCGGCGCCTCGGGGCCGACAAGCAGCAACGGCGGTTCCAACCCGGTGCAGATCGGGCTCGGCGTGCAGGTCGACGCGACCCGCAACGAAATGACCGAGGGCGCCTTCCAGACGACCGGAAACCCGCTCGACCTCGCGATCGAGGGCGGCGGCTTCCTGCGCGTCGGACCGGGCGAACCGCCGGCCAAAGCTCCCTACACGAGCGGCCTGCCGGCGAACTTCAGCTACACCCGGGCCGGTGACCTGACGACCAGCGCGCAGGGCTTCCTGACGACGCAGTCCGGCGAATACGTGGTCGGGAGGAACGCCGTCGCGAAAGAAGGCGAAACCGAAACCACCTACTCGCCCGGGCAAAGAAGACACGTTCCTCATGATCCCGCCGGGGTCCACGAACGTCTCGATCGGCCTCGACGGGTCGGTCGCCTACACCGACAACAACCCCGAAAACAAAACCTACCAGCAGCGTGTCGTGGCGGGCTATCTCTCGCTTGCCACGTTCGCCAACGAAACCGGCCTTGAACGGGCCGGCGGATCGCTGTGGAAGGCCACGGCGAACTCCGGGCGTGCCGGTCATCGGCACGCCGTCGACCCCCGGCTTCGGTGCCACGGTCGGCGGCGAGCTCGAGATGTCGAACGTCGATCTCGCCAGCGAGATGACGAAGATGATCACCGCCGAGCGCGGCTACCAGGCCAACTCGCGGGTGATCACGACGGCCGACACGATGCTGGAAACGCTCGTCTCGATGCACTAGCTGAGCGGCTGAGACTGAAGGGCCCCAGGGCCCGGAAGGGGGTACGCACCAGACGCGACTCCGAGGAGCCTCGGTCGGGACGGTGGCGACGGTCGCCGTCCCGACCCCTGGCTAGACTTGAAGATCAAGGGAGATAGAGGATGATCACGCTGAGCCGGCTCGGTCACAGCGACGAGCCGTTCCAATTGAATCCGGACATGATCGTGACGGTCGAATCGACGCCGGACACGGTCATCACCCTGGCGACGGGCGCCAAGGTCGTTGTCGCCGAGACCCCCGAGGAGGTCACGAGCGCCGTGCACGCCTATCGCGCCGATGTGCTCAGCGAGGCGTTTCGCAGGCGCCGCCCCGAGCGCCAGCCGGCCCGCCGGGCCCGCGCCCGGCCGTGAGGTGCCGCGGCTGATGGCCGTCGAGGACGAGCCCAGCTAGGCACGCGGACCCGCATAGTTCCCGCGCCGCGACGGGCGACTCGGCGTTGCGTGCAGGCCAGCTCGGCAAAATTGAAGAATCGCGGCGGCCGGCCGATGGGGTCTGCAAATGAAGGCTGCAACGGCCATTGGGATAGGCATGGCCTTCGGGTCGCTGCTTCTCAGCTCAATGATGGATGGGACGAGCCCCGCCTCGTTCATGAACATCCCTGCCCTGATCATCATCATGGGCGGCACCGCCGGGGTCACCCTGGCGAGCGTCGGCATGACCTCGATGAAGAAGGTCCCGAGCCTCTACAAGCTGGTCATGTCGGCCGAACCGCCCGACCTGCGGGGACAGCTCGACCGCCTGGTGACGCTGGCCGACAAGGCCCGGCGAGAGGGCCTGCTGGCGCTCGACGCCCAGCTCGGCGAGATCGAGGACACCTTCACCCGCAACGCCCTGCAGCTGGTCGTCGACGGGACGGACCCCGAGATGGTCCACACGATCCTCGAGGCCGAGGTCGACGGCATGGCCGCCCGCCACGAGTCAGGCCGCGGGCCGTTTGAGAAGGCCGGCGGGTTCGCCCCGACGATGGGCATCATCGGCACCGTGCTGGGCCTCGTGCACGTGCTCGAGAACCTGGCCGCACCCTCGACCCTCGGCCCCTCCATCTCCGCCGCCTTCATCGCCACCCTGATGGGCGTCGGCGCGGCCAACGTCGTGTTCCTGCCGATCGCCAACCGGCTCAAGGCGATCTCCGGCGAAGAGGTGGAGCTGCGCATGATGACCGTCGAGGGGATCCTCTCGATCCAGGCCGGCGACAACCCTCGCCTGGTCTCCGAAAAGCTGATGTCCTACGTTCCGCCCGCCGAGCGCGAGGCCGAAGAAGGACCCGCCCTGGCGAGCGTCGGCTCCGACTCCAAGGCAGCCTGAGGATGGCCCGCTCGCACGGCGGCAGGCGCCGCGGCGGCGGCCACCAGGAGGAGGAGAGCGCCGAGCGCTGGCTGCTGACCTACGCCGACATGATCACGCTGTTGATGGCGCTGTTCATGGTCCTGTTCTCGATCTCCTCGGTCAACATCTCCAAGGTCCAGGTGCTGCAGAAGTCGCTGCGTGCAGCCTTCTCCGGCGACATCCTGCCGGGCGGCAAAGGGATCGCCAAACCCGGCGCCAGCTCGAACTCGAGCCGTTTTCCGACCAGCATCGACCTGCAGGCGATCGTCCCCGTGACGGCCACCCAGGCCAGCACCTACCAGAGCAGCTCGACCCACGGCGCGGCAAGCGCCCAGGCCGCCGCCCCGTCGGTGGAAGCGGCCGCCAGCGCCGGCGCCGAAGAACGCCAGACAGCGCTGTTCACCCAGATCAAGCACGAGCTCGACGCCTACGCCAAGAGCCATGGCTTCGGCTCCAAAGTCCAGACCTCGATCGAATCAAGGGGCCTGGTCATCAGGGTCCTGACCGACGACCTGCTGTTCGCCTCCGGGCAGGCCACACTGAGCCCTCGCTCGGACGCCCTGCTGTCGAAGATCGCCAACCTTCTGCAGCTCGCCGGAGGGCACCCGATCGACGTCGAGGGGAACACCGACAACGTGCCGATCCACGGGCAGTACCCGAGCAACTGGGAGCTCTCGACGGCCCGCGCCAGCACTGTCGTGCGGTTCCTCGTCGAACAGGGCCTGGCCCCGTCACGCCTGGTCGCCGTGGGCTACGCCGACCAGCAGCCGATTGCAAGCGACGCCACCGCCGCAGGACGGGCCCGCAACCGCAGGGTCGAGATTGTGGTCAAACGCGTCGATACAGGCGAAAGCGAACCCTGAGCGAAAGACGACCGGACGATCCACCATGCTGAAGAACAAGAAGATCCTCGCCGTAGTGCCGATATTGCTGCTCGTCGGCTACACGATGACCAAGCCCAAGCCAAAGGTGCCCAAGACCAAGATCCAGGGCACGATCTACGTGATGCCAAAGGAATTCCTGCTGAACCTGAAGGACGGCCGCTACGCCAAGGTTGCGGTGGCGCTCGACCTGGCCCCCGGCCAGAGCGACGGGGCGACCGCCGCGTCGGGTGCCTCGGGCTCCGGTGAATCGGCTGCCGGGACGCTGCCCGAGGAACCGGTCGTGCGCGAAATCATCACCAACACGATCACCAACCAGAGCGGTGAAACGCTGGTCAGCGAGTCCGGTCGCAAGGCGATCGAGAAGAAGATCACGGAAGCGATCAAGAAGCAGACCGACGTGAAAGTCGAAACGGTCCTGTTCCCCGACCTGACCGTCCAATAGGAGACGCCATGACCGAGACGATCGAGTACGAGCAGTTCGACGGCGCCCCGGCCAACGGCGCGGCCACGAACGGCGCGGCCGACCTGAGCCGCCTCAGCGAGATCCCGATGGAGCTGAGCGTCGAGATCGGGCGCACCCACATGACCGTCGGCGAGACCCTGGAGCTGCGCGTCGGCACGGTCGTCGAGCTCGAGCGCCAGGCCGGGGAACCGGTCGACCTGCTCGTCAACGGCTCGCCGATCGCCCGCGGCGAGGTTGTCGTCACCGACGAGCAGTACGGTCTTCGCATCACCGAGATCCTCGATGGAGCGTCCCCGGACGGAGCCCTCTACGCCGCCGGTCGGCGAGCCGCCGGGCGTCCGCGGGCGAGGATGGCGGCGCAACCGACGCGGGAGACTGACAGGGAATGGCGGTGAGCCAGAGCGGCGAGGCTCCAACCGAGCCGGGCACCACGGGAGCCGAACAGGCCAGCACCCGCCGGCTCGACTTCTCCCAGCCGACCAAGTTCACGACCGACATCCGCCGCCACCTGACGGCCGCCCTGGCCTCGTTCGCCGACTCGCTGTCGCAGGAACTGACGGCGCAGCTGAAAACCGAGGTCGAGATCTCGATCGGCGAGGTCACCCAGGACATGTGGGCCGCCGCACGGGTGCGCCTGGCGACGGACGCCCTCGCGGTGGCGGTCGAGGAGGGCGGCCCGGAGCGGGCGCTGCTGTTGAGCGTCGAGCTGCCCTGGGTGCTGCAGGCGCTCGAATGCCTGCTCGGCGGAAAGGCCTCGCAGGCCCCCGCCGAGCGACACCTGACCGAAATCGACTGGACGCTGGCCAAGGGACTGCTCGACACCGTCGTGGGCGGGCTGTCGAAGGCCTGGGGCGAGCTCGACGGCCCCGAGCTCACGCGAGGCGAGCTGGATCTCGAAGGCGACGCCGGCGTGATCGCCCCGGCCAGCGAACCGACGCTGGCCGTCGCCTTCCAGAGCACGATCGACGGGATCTCCTCGACGCTGACACTGCTGATGCCGTGGAGCGCGGTCGAGCCGATCGCCGAGGCGGCCCGCGGACACGGCCACCACCACTCGCCGGCGCCGACGGCGGCCGGGAACGCGGGGCTGCGCAGCGGCCTGGCCGTCGCGCAGGTGCTGCTCCGGGCCGAGGTCGGCACGCGCGCAGATGCCGATCGAGCGAATGCTGAAGATCGTCCCGGGCGGGCTGGTGGAGCTCCAGGAGACCGCGGCCGACGGCGTCATGGTCTACGCCGAGGAGGTCTCCGTCGGCCGCGGCAGGCCCGGGCGCAGCGGGACGCGCAAGGCGATCAAGCTCGAGGCCTCGGACGACCCGCCGAAGCGGGCGGACACCTACGCCAAGCTTGGCCGCGCCGAGCTCCAGCGCGCCCGCGCCCACGCCGAGACGGCCGACCAGGAGGACGCCCAGGGAATCCTGCGCAACATCTTCGTGCGGGTCTGGGCCGAGCTGGGCCGCACGCACATGTCGCTGGGCGGCGCGCTCGAGCTGGCGGCCGGTGCGGTCGTCGAGCTCGATCAGAGCGCGGAGGAGCCGGTCGAGCTGTTCGCCAACGGCGTCTGCTTCGCGAGCGGCTCGCTGGTGGTCACCGGCGAGGGCTGCTGGGGCGTCAAGGTCGAAGCGCTCGTCTGAGGAGCTGGGCCGCAGCCCGACCCCGTGGCAGCGGGGTTCCATAAGTCCGCCTCAAGAACCGCCGATGAGGGCCGATAACCCGGGCGACTCTTCCTCGGAGTCGACCCTCGATGACGAAGCTGAACCCGCTTTCCCGTGCGGCCGCGACGGCGACCGCGATCCCTGGCGCCTGCCTGCTCGCGCTGATGCTTCCTGGCGCCGCAATGGCCGCCGCGACGAGCACGACGACCAGCACCACCGCGACCACCGCGGCGAGCACGGGCGCCGGCGAAAACACGCCTCTGAACCTCTCTCCGGTCTCAACCGGCACACACACGGCGGGTTCCGGAGCGAGCATC
This sequence comes from uncultured Solirubrobacteraceae bacterium, assembly GCA_963744035.1. GTDB lineage: Bacteria > Actinomycetota > Thermoleophilia > Solirubrobacterales > Solirubrobacteraceae > Palsa-744. The sequence goes on from CAVURZ010000006.1 coordinate 86,481, forward strand.
GTGCGCACGATCGTCGGACTGGCGATCGTGATCGCCGTGATCTGGGGACTCTCCTGGATCCTCAAGCAGGTCAAGGGCGGACGCGACGCCTCAGCTCGAGGGAGTGGGGCTGACGAGCCTCGGTGCCCTCACGCTGAGCAACGGGCCGCTCCGTCCACCTGGTGCAGGCAGGCAGCGACTACATCCTGCTCGGCTCCGCCGAGCAGGGCGTCGTGCCGATCCACCGCTACACCGAGGAAGAGGCGCGTGAGGCCGGCCTGATCGACGTGATCGACGCGGGCCACAGCCCGCGCCGCGCAGTTGCCGCCGCGGATCCGGGCCGCCGGGCTCCGAGGACCACGACCCGATGCAGCATGCCCGTCGCCCGGCCCGGGGACGACGGTCATCGACCGGCTTCGTGAACTGACGGTGCGACGTTGAACCTCAACTCCTCGAACGCCGTCCAGATCCTGCTGCTGATCGGGGGGCTGACGCTCGTCCCGGCGGTGCTGTTCACGGTCACCGGCTTCAGCCGCATCCTGATCGTCCTGGGCTTCATCCGGACCGCGATCGGCACGAGCAACGCGCCGCCCAACCAGGTGCTCGTGGGGATCGCCCTGTTCCTGACGATCTTCGTGATGTCGCCGACGATCAGCGCGATCAAGAAGACCGCCATCCAGCCGCTCGAGGCCCATCAGATCTCAACGACCCAGGCGCTCAAACGGGCCGAGATCCCGATGCGCCAATTCATGTTCCGCCAGACCCGCAGTCAGGACATCTCGCTGTTCATCAACCTTGCCCACGATCCGCCGCCGAAGACGCGCGCGGAAGTCCCCACCGAGGTGCTGATCCCGGCGTTCATCGTCTCCGAGCTCAATACGGCCTTTCAGATCGGCTTCTTGATCTTCCTGCCGTTCCTGATCATCGATCTGATCGTCTCCTCGACGCTGATGAGCATGGGCATGATCATGCTGCCACCGACGTTCATCTCCCTGCCGTTCAAGGTGCTGCTGTTCGTGCTCGTCGACGGTTGGGACCTTGTCATCCGAGCGCTCGTACAGAGCTTCCACTGAGGCGCCGGCGGAGATGAACCAGGACACCGTCATCAACCTCGCCTCGCAGGCGATGAGCGTCTCGCTGAAGGTCGCCGGCCCGCTGCTGCTGGCGGCGCTGGTCGTCGGCCTGGTGGTCAGCATCTTCCAGGCCGTCACACAGATCCAGGAGCAGTCGCTCAGCCTGATCCCGAAGATCATCGCTGTCGCCGGCGTGATGATCGTGCTCGGCCCGTGGATGCTCGGGCAGCTCGTCGCCTACACGGCCGAGCTGTTCACCTCGATCCCCTCGATGGTCGGCACGTGAACGCCGTCCTGAGCGAACTCGCCGGCAACCAGCTTGTCGGCTTCATCCTCGTGCTGGCGCGGGTCACGCCGCTGTTCGTGATCGCCCCGCTGTTCTCCTCGCAGATCATCCCGCCGCGGGTCAAGGGGATCATCGCTGTCGGGATCTCGATCGGCCTGACCCCGATCGCGATGCACGGCCAGCATGTGCCAAGCGACACGCTGGCCGTCGCCGGGCTGGTGATCGAGGGGATGCTGGTCGGCCTGTCGTTCTCCTTCACGCTCGCGATCCTGCTCGCCGCGGTCGAATCGGCGGGCTCGCTGATCGACGTCGTCTCGGGCTTCTCCTACGGCAGCCTGATCAACCCGATGAACGGCGAATCAAGCGCCGTCATCTCGCGCTTCTACTCGCTGGTCGGGACGATGGTCTTCCTCGTCATCGGCGGCGACGCCTGGACGATCCGCGGCCTCGGGCGCACCTTCGAACTGGTGCCCCTGACGGAGGCACCGCGCCTGGCATCGCTGGTCGCCGGCGCCGTGCAGGTCGTTCTCGACGATCTTCACCTCGGCGCTTGAGATCGCCGCGCCGGTGCTCGCGGCGCTGCTGATCACCGACGTCGCATTCGGGGTCGTCTCCCGGGTCGTGCCGCAGCTGAACATCTTCGCCGTCGGCTTCCCGACGAAGGTCGCCGTCACGCTGCTGGTGGTGGCGGCGTCGCTGCCGTTCGTCGCCAACTGGATCGACGGGCAGATGACGGTCAGCGTCAGCGAAGCGCTGGGCGCGCTGAAGGTGACCTGATGGCCGACCAGGACCGCACAGAGAAGGCAACACCCAAACACCGAAAGCGCGCGCGGGACAAGGGTGAAGTCACACGCTCGGCCGACCTCAGCGGCGCGCTGGTGCTGGTTGCCGGGTTGATGGTGCTGAGCATCACGGGGCCGGCGATCGCCGCGACGGCCGCGGCCGGAATGCGCGAGATGCTGGGGGACATCGCCCACCCGAGCCGGGCGATGACGGCGGGAGGGCTCAGCGAACTGATGCACTCGGCCGGCAACACGGTGCTGCTGACGGTCGGTCCGATCGCCGCTGCATGCCTGGTCGGCGGCGCTGATCGGCGGCGTCGCGCAGGTCGGCGGCCGGCCGCGGATCCAGACGCTCAAACCCGACTTCCGGCGGATCAACCCCGTCAGCGGCACGAAGAACCTGCTCGGCCCCAACCTGCCCTTCGAAGCCATCAAGGCGATCGCCAAGGTCTCGGTCGTCGGGGCGGTCGCGGCCCTGACGCTGCTGCCGGGGATGACGGGGCTGGCCGCGACCGTCGGGATCCCGCCCGCGGCGCTGGCGTCGCTGGCGGGGCACCAGCGCGATGGGCGTCGCTCAGCACGCCGCCATGGCCTACGTCGCGATCGGGCTGATCGACTACGGCTGGAAGCGCTACCGGCACGAGAAACAGCTGAGGATGACCAAGCAGGAGGTGCGCGACGAGGCGAAACAGTACGGCGTCTCCTCCGAGGTGAAAATGGCCCTGCGCCGGCGCCAGATGCAGCTCGCCCGCGCACGCATGATGGCCGCCGTCCCGGAAGCCGACGTGGTCGTCACGAACCCGACCCACTACGCCGTCGCGCTGCGCTACGACGGCAGCAAGACGGCCCCCGAGGTCGTCGCCAAGGGCAAGGACCTGATCGCCGCGCAGATCCGGCGCATCGCGGCCGAGAACGACGTGCCGGTCGTCGCCGACCCGCCGCTGGCCCGCGCGCTGCACAGCTCGACGGAGATCGGCCAGGTGATCCCCGAGGAGCTCTACGCGGCCGTCGCCAAGGTGCTGGCGTTCGTCTACCGGCATGGCCGGGCGTAGGAGGCTGGCCTCATGAACGGCAACGGCGTGAAGCGGATGCTGCGCCACTCCGACCTGCTCGCCGCGGTCGGGGTCGTGCTGGTCGTGACGATGCTGGTCGTGCCGCTGCCGGCGCCGCTGCTCGACCTGCTGATCACGGTCAACATCTCGGCCGCGCTGACGATCGTCGCGACGACGATGTACCTCGAGCAAGGCGCTGGACTTCGCCTCGTTCCCCAGCCTGCTGCTGCTGACGCACGATGTTCCGCCTGGCGATCAACGTCTCGGTGACCAGGCTGATCCTGACCACCGGGGACGCGGGCAGCGTCGTGAAGTCCTTCGGCGAGTTCGTCGTCGGCGGCAACGTCGTCGTCGGCCTGGTGATCTTCCTGATCCTGATCGTGATCCAGTTCGTCGTCGTCACCAACGGCGCCGGCCGCGTCGCCGAGGTCGGCGCGCGCTTCACGCTCGACGCGATGCCGGGCAAGCAGATGGCGATCGACGCCGACCTGAACGCCGGCCTGATCACCGACGACGAGGCCCGCTTCCGCCGCGGCGAGATCGCGCCGCGAGGCCGACTTCTACGGCGCCATGGACGGTGCCTCGAAGTTCGTCAAAGGCGATGCCATGGCGGCCGTCATCATCATCGCGATCAACCTGATCGGCGGCATCGTCGTCGGCATGCTCCAGCACGGCCTGGGCTTCGAAGAAGCGATCCAGCACTACTCGCTGCTGACCGTCGGCGACGGCCTGGCGGCGCAGATCCCGGCACTGCTGATCTCGGTGGCGACGGGCATCATCGTCACCCGCGCCGCCTCCGACCGCGACCTCGGCTCGGACATCGCCGGGCAGATCCTCAGCCAGCGCAAGGCGCCGCTGGTCGCCGCCGCGGCGATCGGCGGCTTCGCGCTGATCCCCGGCCTGCCGAAGCTCCCGTTCCTGATCATCGCCGCGCATCTTCGGGGCGATCGGCTGGGGCGTGCGCAACGGCATGCCGGGCCTGGCCGACGATGACGCGAAGGCGCAGGCCGATGGCGCCGCGGCCCTGCCGCGCGCCGCGGCGGCGACCGGATGCCCGAGGTCGGGCGTCGACGCGCTCGAGCTGGCGATCGGCTTCGGCCTCGTGCCGCTCGTCGAAGGCGGCGCGGGAGGCTCGCTGCTGCGCCGCGTCAGCCTGGTCCGCCAGCAGATCGCCACCGAGCTGGGCGTGGTGATCCCGCCGGTGCGGATCCACGACGACCTGGGGATGGAATCGCACGAGTACGTGGTCAAGATCCGCGGCTCGGAGGTGACCCGCGGGCGGATCATGCCGGGGCACCTGCTGGCGATGGACCCCGGCGACGCCGCCGGGACGCTGCACGGGATCCCGACCCGCGAGCCCGCCTTCGGCCTCGAGGCGGTCTGGATCCACGACTCCGCCCGCTCGGAGGCCGAATCGCTCGGCTACACCGTCGTCGACCCGGAGTCGGTGATCGTCACGCACCTGACCGAGACGATCCGCTCGCATGCCGCCGAACTGCTCAGCCGCCAGGACGTCCGCACGCTGCTCGACCGGCTCAAGGAGACCAACGCCGCGGTCGTCGAAGAGGTCGTGCCCGAGACGCTCTCCCTGGGCGAGATCCAGCGGGTCCTGCAGTCGCTGCTGGCCGAGGGGGTCGCGATCCGCGACCTCGGGCACGATCGTGGAGGCGATCGGGGACAAGGCGCGAACAACACGTGACACTAGCCTTCTATCGGAGTACGCTCGCCAGGCGCTCGGCCGGGCGATCACGGCTCCCCACCTGGATGAGCAGTTGCGCCTGCAAGCCATAACCCTGGATCCGGCGATCGAGCAGGAGGTCTCGACGTCGATCACCCAGACAACCGACGGCGAGTATCTCGCGATGGAGCCGCCCGCGGCTCAGGCGATCGTCGGCGCCCTGCGCGCCCAGGTCGACCACGCCAGCGCGCCCGGGCGCGCGGCCCGTGCTGCTGTGCTCGGCCCGGATCCGCCGCCATCTGCGCCGGCTGATCGCACAGGCCCAGCCACATCTGGCGGTCTGCTCCTACAACGAGATCGCGCCCGGCGTGAACGTTGAAACGATCGGTGTGATCCACGCATGAGCACGCCGGGGGAGATGCTGGAAGCGATCAGCAGGCGCCTGGGCAACGGGAAATCGGCCGGCGAGGCACGGGTGTTCCGCGGCCGCTCGGTGGACGAGCTGATCCCGCGGATCCAGCGCGAGCTCGGGCCCCGACGCGATCATCCTGCGCAGGCGCGAGGGCCTGACCGGCGGGGTGCTGGGCTTCTTCCAGCATCAGTGGGTCGAGATCGAGGCGATCGCCGGCACGCCCGAGCGTGGATGTCTATGACGAGCCGACGACGCGACCCCGCCGATCCCGCCGCCGGCGGCAGAGCCCCAGCCCCAGGCTCAGCTCCAGCCGCAACCGGCCCCACCCGGGCTGATCGAGCCCCAATCGGCCGCACCGGCGCTCCCACCCGCCTACGCCGCGACGGCGTACGGCCAGCCCGCCGCAGCAGCCCACTCGACGCCTCCCGCGCAGCCCGCGCCGATCCCGCAGCCGGCAGCTGCCGCTCACCCGGCGCCCGTGCCGGCACAGGCGCCGATCGCCCAGCCGGCCCGCCTCCGGCGCCCCAGCCGCTGGCGAACCACCGCCGCTCTTCGCGCGCGAGAGCCCGGCCGGGCACATCGGCGGGAGCGCCTACGTGACGGCACATCTGGCTGCGCTTGCCGCGAGAACCGCGCGCGCCTGCACGAGCGCCCGCTGGTCCCCGAACCACACCGCGAACCGCCGCCTCCCGCTCCTGCACCGGCGCCCGCGCCGCGGGTCGACTTCCACCAGCTGATTCCCGAGCCGCCGCGCAGGATGCAGCCGCCGCCCGAACCGGAGCCGCAGCGGCTGGATGAATGGCGTGCGCCTCGCGGCGTGGCCGAGCGCCGCACGGTCGGCTCGGGCTCGCAGGGACGGGCTCGAGCGGGTGTCGAGAAGGGACTGCGCCGCTACGGCGTGAGTGACCGGATGATCGCCGACCTGATCGATTCGGCCAACGCCCACGTGCTGCCGTTCGCACCGCGGCGAGGCCTCGCGGCGGCGGTCCGCAGCGCCCTGGCGCAGAGGATCCCGGTGGCTCCCGCGCTACCGCTCGAGGGCGCCTCGATCGTGATCGTCGGTGCGGGCGGGGCGGGCAAGACGACCTGCTGCGCGGCGCTGCTCGGGGCCTACCGCCAGAGAAGCACGCTGGCGGCGGCATTTGCGACCGTGACGGCCGAGCCGACGCACGGCGAACTGCAGCTGCTGCTCTCGCCGCAGCTCGTAAGACCAACGCCGGTCGAGAACCCGCGCGCACAGCGGGCCCTGCGCAAAGCCCGCTCCGGCGGGCTGGTGGTGCTCGACACGCCCGGGGTCTCGCCGGCCGACCGCACCGGGATACGCCGCCTGGGCCGGCTGCTCGCGGAACTTGAGCCCGAGCGGGTGATCGTGGCGCTGCCCGCCACGCTCGGCGGGGCGGCGGCCGCTCAGCTGCTGGAGTCCCTGGCGCCGCTGAAGCCCAACGCGCTGATCGTCACCCATGCCGAGGAGACCGATCAGATCGGCGTGGCGGTCGAGGCGGCCTGCCGCTTCGGCCTGGCACCGGAGTACCTGCTCGACCGGGGCCGGCCGCAGGGCTGGCGGCTCAGGCGCCTGGACCCGGCCGAGCTGGCCGGGATGGTCCTGCCATGAGGCTCGGGCGCAACAAGAGCCCGGCACCGGCCCCCGTCGTGCTGCCGGACGTGCACGATGTGATCTCGCTGAACCTGGGCGGCGGCGGACACGTCCCGGCCCGGGTGCTCGAGCGCGGCGAGGACAGCATGCTGGTCGCCATCACGGTTCCCACGCAGGCCGCTGACGCCGTCGCAGATGGCGGACATGGTGATCGAATACACCGGCAGCAGGGGCCGGGTGCGGCTGCGCGGCAGCTGCGTTATGGAGGACCCGAAGGACAGCGACCTGGTGCGCGTGAACGCGCCCCGCTCGGTGGAGGTGCTGCAGGAACGCGAGTACGTGCGGATCCGCTCGGCGCGGCCCGTGCTGGTCTACTCCGCCCGCGAGCAGCAGCAGATGCAGAGCTACACGTCGATGTCAGCGGCGGCGGCCTGCTGCTGGCCGGGCCCGAGACGCTGCGGGTCGGCGAGGAGGTCAAGTTCCGCCTCACGCCTGACCCGGGGGTGCTGCCGGTCAGCGGCACGGGGCATGTCGTGCGCACCGACGGCCAGGGCGGCTGGGAGTGGTCTTCGACGAGATCACCGACCTCGACCGCCGCCGACTGGTGCGGTTCATCTTCGAGTGCCAGCGTGCCGAACGCCGCCGTGGCCTGGACAAGGGAGCGGACGATGCCTGACGCCGACACGGCGCTCGCCGAGCAGCGATCGAGCCGCTGGCCGGCGACCCGGAGTCTCGACGGCGACGGGCCGCCGACGATGCAGGCGCCGCCGGTCGCTGCGCCCGCAAAGTCCAAGGACAAGAAGGACAAGAAGGACAAGAAGGACAAGGAGGCGAAGAAGGGCAAGGACAAGGCGCCGGTGGAGCTCGCCGACGGGCCCCAGCATCGCCGGGCATCCGCGGGCCGCGCGCTCGGTGGAACGGGCCAAGGCATGGGGCGCGCTGGTCGGCTTCATCCTCGGCGGCTACCTGTCGCTGCCGACCCACACGCTCGCCGACGCGGGCCTGCGCGCGCTGGCTGCCGGGCGCGATCCTCTACGTGGCCGTTTGGGCCGGGGCGGTGTTCGTGTGGCGGCGGCTGGTGGTGGTCGAGATCAAGGCGCGCGAGGCCGCAGTTGCTGGCTGCGGCCCAGGCGCGCTCGAGCGCCGCCAGGGAGCGGCGGAGCCCGCCGGGCGCCAGGGACAGGCCGCGGGGCGATGAGCTAGCCGCCCATGGACCCACTGCACCCGATCACCCCCGGCCCGCCCGCGGTGCCCACCCGCCGCGTGCCTCCGGTGGACCGGCTGGCGAGGATCACCCGCGAGGGCGACCGGCCCGGCCCGCGACGCCGAGGAGCGCAGGCGCCGGGCCCGCCAGGCGCAGCTGCCGGACGAGGACGAGGAGCCCGGCGGGGCCACATCGACGTACGCGTCTGAGGCCGATCGAGGCCTGCAGGAACGCGCCCAGCGGGAGGGCCGGCGGCGCACGTGGAGAACAAGGCCAACAGCGAGGGTTCTGCCCTCAAGTTTCCCCTCACGCTGTCGATAAGACGGCGTGGGTCGACATGGAGTCGGTCCGGGACCTAAATCACCCCGTCATCAAGGAGATGAACGAATGGGCCTTACCGTCAACACGAACCTCGAGGCGATGAATGCCGCGAGGAACCTCAACCTGACCGAGAACATGCTGTCGACGTCGATGCAGCGTCTGTCCTCGGGTCTTCGCATCAACTCGTCCGCCGACGACGTCGCCGGCTACGCGATCAGTGAACGCATGCAGGGTCAGGTCAACGGCCTGAACCAGGCGACGCAGAACATCGCTGACGCCGTCTCGCTCGCACAGACGGGCCAGGGTGCCCTCAACGACATCGTGGGGATGCTTCAGCGCATCCGCTCGCTGGCCGTCGAGTACGCCAACGGCACGACTTCCGAAGAAGACAAGGAAGCGATCGAAACTGAGGCTGAACAGCTGACGCAGGAGATCGAACGAGTCACCGAAACGACGACCTTCAACGGCGTGGAACTTCTCAACGGCGGCGAAGCCTTCAAGTTCCAGGTCGGCGCCAACGAAGAAGAAACAGTCGAAGTCAAAACGATCGAAATCGGCGGAGCAGCCGAAGTGAGAGTCTCCGAAATCAAATCGGTTGACGAAGCGATCAACGAAGTGACGAAGGCTGCCGGCCAGTTCGGTGCCGCTCAGAACCGCATCCAGTACACCGAGGCGAACCTGGAAGTTTACTCCCAGAACCTCTCCTCGGCCGTCAGCGGTCTGAAGGACGTCAACATGGCTACGGAAATGACCAACTTCACCAAGGAGCAGGTCCTGCAGCAGGCTGGCGTGGCGATTCTCGCCCAGGCCAACCACCTTCCGGAAGCCGTTCTGAAGCTCCTCCAGTAGTCACGAACTTCCTCAGCGGTGGCGCCGATAGACGCCACCGCTGCAGCGAAGCCTGCCCGGCATTGACCGGTCTCGCGGCCGGACGCCTTGCCGGGCGGGTCATACAACGCTTCACTCGGCCTCAACGGGCCGGCGGAAGCCACATACCGCCGCTTCATCGAGGGAACGGTGGTTTCTGGATGGGCGGCGACGGCCGCCCATCCGCCTTTATCACCGTGCGGTGCCGGGGACCGGACGGCCCACCACGAGCCGCGGGCGACTCAACCATCTCGCCGCGCTGCCGATTACCGGGGTGATGACTATCGAAACGACGCTCGCCCGGGTCGAATCGATCAGGCAGGCGATCGCCGATCCCTCCCAGCTGATCGGCTCCGGCGCCAGCGCTCGACCGGAGGCACCGAAGCGCCCGCCGCGAGCGCACGGCCTCGCCGTTCGCGGCCGCGCTCGCGCAGGCGAGCGCGGGCTACTCCACGGCGGGAGGCGGCTGCGATGGCAGCCCCCACGGAAGCCCGCGCTCGCTCCTGGCGACAGCGGCCCTCGGCGCAAATACGCCCACCGGCGTGGCTGGGTCCTCCGGGCTGTCCTACGGCTCCGGCTCCTATCGCGACCACCGCCGGCGCGCGGATCGTCGCTGCCGCGGAAACCCAGATCGGCCAGGCCGAGCAGCCGCCTGGCTCCAACGAATCACCGGCCATCGCCGAATACCGCGCAGCCACCGCGGGCGCGGTGCCGGGGGCGCCATGGTGCGCCTACTTCGCCTCCTGGGCGGCCCGCCAGGCGGGCGAGCCGATCGGCGCGGACGGAGCGGGCCTCGGCTCGGTCTCGGAGATCTGGTCGTGGGCGCAGAGCACGCGGCCGGGCGATACCCAACGGCCCCGGTGTGGTGCCCCAGCCCGGCGATCTGATCGTGTTCGGCGGCGAGCACGTCGGCATCGTCCGCGGCGTACTGCCCAACGGGCAGATCTCGACGATCGAGGGCAACTACGAAAACAAGGTCGCGGCCAACGTCCGCAGCCCGGGCGAAGCGACCGGCTACGTGAACATGAGCTGAGCCGCGGCTCAGCGTTCGCCCATCCCCCTGTTGAACAGGATCACGTACCAGATGGCCACCCGATCAGGACGGCCAGCGGCAGGACGAGCGTGAGGACCGACCCGGTCAGGAAGCTTGAGGCGATGACGGCGGCGAGGCTTGGCATTTTGACCTCCTAGTGCCCGCTCGCCATGCTCGGCGCCGCGGATGAACCGGGCGCCGGCGGTGCGAGCCAGCGGTGGACGTACACAAAGATGATGATGACGAAGGTGATCGATCCGGGCACCCACATTATGCCCGCCGCGAGCTGCTGGTCGGCGAGTGCGGAGATGCCTCCGGGCCTGGTGGCGAGATGGGCGTAGTGCGGGTAGAGCGGCTTTGGCGCAAGTGCCAGGATCACCGCGAGGACCCAGCTGACGGTCATCGCCGCGATCACGTAGAGCACCCGTTGAACATCGTTCAGTCGGACCCGCAGCGGCGGCGAGGGGATGACCTGCTTGAACATCAGCACGGCGACGGTGAAGAACATGATGTGCTCGAGGGCATGCAGCGCTTCGGAGCTGAGGGTCGCCTCGAACATCACCGGCACGTGCCACCCGAGCAGCACTACCGAGAACAGCACGAGTGCGGCCACCGGGGTTCCCAGCCAGCCGCTGAGCGCCCGCAGCGGGGCGGTCCGCTCGCCCTCGGCCACCCCGTGGGCAAGCCAGCGCCGCCAGGACAGCGGCAGCGCCCGCCAGAGCCTGATCCAGGGCCGTGAGAACACCAGCAGTGGAGCGGCGACGAGCATCAGCAGGACGTGCTGGATCATGTGCACCCAGAACAGCTGGGCGCTGAACCCCTCGATCGGCGAGTCCAGCGGCGATGAAGAGGATCGCCAGCGCTGGCGTAGAAGGCCGCGCTTCGCATGCGTTGCGAGCGGGCCAGGCGGGCCGGCGTGACGGTTCTGCGGTCGCCGACCCAGTAGAGGATCACCGAGCACCACGAGCAGCCGAACGCAGGGTCCAGGGTCCAGCTCCACAGCCCCACCTTTGCCGGGGCGGAGGCGATCACTACAGCAGGTAGAGCACCACGTAGGTGATCACGCCGATCCCCGCCAGGTAGGCCCAGTAGAAGACGGCCGCGTCGAGCCCCGGGGCGATCAGCCGGTCGGGGTCCTTGATGTCGCCGTCCTTTGCCGCGGGGTTGCGGCGGGCGCGGAACTCGGTCGCCACCTGTGTCTCGAGCCAGTACATGGTCGCCGAGCACGGCGATCAGGTAGAAGGCCGTCCAGGCGCAGAAGACGCTGGCGTAGGCCCCGTCGGTGGGGCCGAATTTCTGCGTCGTGTACTCGATGCACTGCACCGCGATTGCGGCGAGCCCGAGAATCACGCTGGCGGTCGCCGGCCCGACCCAGCTGCCTGATTTGCCCTTCATGCCGCGCCCGGCGATGATCGCCGTCGCGGCGCTGCGCGATGATGCAGGCGATGAACACGGCGCCGAGCGCCTGCATCGGGTTTCAGGTGGGCGGGGCGCCACATGTGTTCGACGTTGAGCGAGCGCAGGTAGAAGTAGGCGAATACGAAGGCCAGGAAGAAGAACGTCGTCGCGCCGGCCAGCAGACGAGATGCGACCGACAGGGCACGCGCGCCGACGTCCGGCGGCTCCGGCGGGATCTCCGGACCGGCTTCAACCGGCGGGATCTGGAGGCCGAGCGGCTTTTCTTCGTGTGGGAGTGCCATGGCGCTAGCTCGCCCCCGCCGTCTGTGGCCCGCCGATCGATCCCGCCGGCACCGGTGTCCCGTAGTCGTAGGGGTCGGAGTCGAAGACCGGGATCTGCTCGAAGTTGTTGACCGGCACCGGCGTCGGCACCTGCCACTCGAGCGACTTCGAGTGCCACGGGTTGGCCTCGGCCTTTTCGCGCACGAAGATCAGCGAGTAGACCACGTTGAAGAGGAAGATCAGCATCGAGAAACCGAGCACGAAGGCGGAGACCGAAACCCAGACGTTGAGCGTGTGGAACTTCGGTTCGTAGAAGCTGACCCGCCGGGGCATGCCCTCCATGCCGAGCGCGAACAGGGGCAGGAAGGTCGAGTTGAACGAGATGAACATCAGCCAGAAATGCAGCTTGCCGAGTTTCTCGTTCAGGTTGAGACCGAGCATCTTCGGGACCCAGTAGTAGATCGCGGCGAAGAACGTGAAGATCAGCCCGCCCATGATCGTGTAGTGGAAGTGGGCCATCACGAAGAAGCTGCCGTGAGTGGTCGTGTCGCTGGGCGTGTCTGAGAGGAAGACGCCGGAGAGGCCGCCGATCAGGAAGTTGAACACCCAGGCGAGGCAGAACAGCATCGGCACCGTGAAGGAGATCCGCGATCGCCACAGCGTTCCCATGACGCAGAGGAAGATGAACCCGGTCGGCAGCGAGATGATCTCGGTGGAGAGCATGTAGAAGGGGCGCAGGTCGGCGTTGATGCCGCTGACGAACAGGTGGTGCTGCCAGACGAAGAAGCTCAGCAGGCTGACGCCGAGCATTCCTGAGATCGCCAGCCGGTAGCCCCACAGGGGCTTGCGGGTGAACACCGGCAGGAGCTCGAGCACGATCCCGAATCCGGGCAGGGCCAGGATGTAGACCTCGGGATGCCCGAAGAACCAGAACAGGTTCTGGTAGAGGTAGGAGCTGCCGCCTCCGCCGGGGATGAAGAAGGAGGTGTCGATCGTGCGGTCCAGGGCCGACATGGCGAGCGTCGCGACCAGCATGGGCGCGGCGAGGACCATCAGTACGGAGGTCGCGAACACGGCCCACACGAAGATCGGCAGGCGCGACCAGGTCAGCCCGGGCGCGCGCATCGTGATGATCGTGGCCATCATGTTGATGCCCAGCAGGCACATCGAGATGCCGACCAGTGCGAAGAAGATGATGTAGGAGTCCATCCCCATCACGGCCTGGTCGTTGAGCGGCTCATAGCCCGGTCCAGCCGGTCGGGAAGCCGCCGAAGAAGATGGTTGAGCAGAGGATGAAGCCGGCTGCCATCAGCAGCCAGAAGGTCAGCGACTCGATCCGTGGGAAGGCCATGCGTCGGGCGCCGATCATGATCGGCACGAAGTAGTTGGCAAACGGCCCCAGGGCGGCTGAGGTGAAGATCCCCATCATCATCGTGCCGTGCATGCCCACGATCGAGAGGTACTGGTTCGGTCCGACGAAGGTCGGCGTGGGGTCAGAAGCTCGGTGCGGATCAGCATCGCGTTGAGGCCGCCGATGAAGAAGAACAGGCCGATGCCGCAGAGGTACTGGATGCCGACGACCTTGTGATCGGTGCACAGGCCGAAGTAGCGGGCGATGCCGTGATCCTCCTTCTCGCGCAGCGACGCAGGGCGCCCGAGCAGGCGGGAGACGGGGTAGTTGGCGAAGCCGAGGCCGATCAGGAAGCCGACCACGCCGAATACGTAGGCGAGCAGCAGCGCCACGTCGTTTTCGTCGATGGCGGACTGATATTCGAAGCTTTTGCCGCCGTTGACCTGGTGGCCGATGAACCAGCCCAGGTAGTAGCCCCCGACACCGAGGATGACGGCTGTCAGGAGGTTGAAGCCGATCAGCCGTCGCCAAACGGGACGGGCCGGCTCCGCTCGCATGCTGCCTGCTGTTGTCGTGCTCATTCGCCGCGCCTCGTGGGTTCGGGGAGGTAGGTGGTGGAGTACTTCGGCAGCACCTTCGTGGTGGGTGCGAAGGTCAGCCGCTCATTGGTGATCCACCGTTTCGAAGGCGGCGGCGCTGACCACATGGCCGTGGTCGAACATGCCGCCGTGCCAGATCCCGCAGAGCTCGGCGCAGTGGACTTCGAAGGTCTGGATCTTGGTCGGCTTGGCAAATGCGACGTTGTCGACGGCCGGGTTGGCGTCGGCCTTGACGCCCAGCTGGTAGGCCCAGAAGGAGTGGATCACGTCAAGCGAGGTGACGTGGAATTCGATCGTCGTGTTGACCGGCAGCTCGAGGTGGGCGGTCTCGACGCCGCCGTAGGTCGGGTAGCGGTAGGTGAAGGCCCACTGCTGGGCGATGACCTGTACGGGAAGTCGTTTTCCGCTCGGCACGGTCAGCGGTTTGGGCCCGCTGCCCGAGCCGGCGCCGTAGCCCTGCTCGAGTCGCACGGTTCCATAGACGGCGAGGCTGAGCACGAGCACGGATGTGATCACGATCCAGGAGGTCTGGATCTGCTGCGTGGCCCCGCACGGCGGGGCCTTCGAGCACGCCGCCCTTGGGCTGGCGGAAGTTGATGATCGCGTAGATCAGGTAGATGACGACCATCAGCAGCACCGGCGTGGCCATCGCCAGCAGGACCGTGTTGTCGGTCACCTGCCCGGAGGCGACGTCGCTGCCGTTGCCCGGAGGCAGGTCGGGGCCGAGCACGAAGATCACCAGCGGCAGGGCGATCAGCGTCGCTGATCAGCCAGATCGCCGCGAAGCGGCGGACGTGGTCCGGTTCGGCGGCCTGCCCGGCTGCCGGCGCTAGACGACATTGATGAACCCGTCCATGTAGCCGAGCGTCTGCATCGGTCCGCCGAAGCCGAAGTAGGTGCCGGCGGCGCAGGGCACGAAGCACTGCCAGCGGAAGCGGCCCTTCCGGCCGGTCCTGAAGGTGAATTCGATCTTCCGGTGGGCCATCGTGGACGGGTCGCAGGGGCCGTATTCGCACTGGTTCTTGGCTTCTTCTTCGACCCCGGCGAGCGGCACGAAGACGCCCAGCTGCGGAATCACGAACGTGTGCGAGGCTTCTTCGGGGTCGATGTGGTTGATCGTCTTGCCGTCGAGGCTCATCTCGGTGCCCCCGACCGTGCCCTGGACATGGGACAGGAAGGCGTTGCGCAGACCCGAGTCGCCGTCGAACTGGTAGACGGTCACGTGGACCAGCGAGTTGGCCGGCACGGTGTAGATCGTGCTCCTGACCCATTTGCCGTTCGTGCTTGACCAGGTAGGAGACCCAGTCGGGGTGGTTGGGGCTCTCCTGCGGTCCGACGGCGGCGTCGGTCTGCAGGGTCAGTTCGGTGGTGGGAACAACCGCGGCGCCGGCGACGGGTGTCGCGGCGATGGTGGCCGGTGCGCTGGTCGCCCAGATCGAGATGTAGAGCCCGATCAGGACGCCGAGCAGCACGACGGCGGCGATGACGCCGTCAGCTTCCGCGCCATCACGCTCATCTCGCCCACCCGAGTTCCCGCACCGTTGTCTCCCGGTCGATTCTCCCCAGACGGGGATCACCCTACTCCCCCCGGAAAAATAAAACACACTTCCTGGGAATTTTCTTAGAGTTTCGGAGTCATCCCCGCGGACACTGCGCGTTTCTGGCGTCTGAGAGCCGGCGCCGTGCCGCGCCACGGCGACGGCGGGTACGATCAGCGCCTTGTCCTCCGTGCAGCCAGCACAGAGCGCCAGCGTCCCCGAGCGCCCGACGCTCGAGGGCCTGGAGGAGAAGTGGAGTGCCGCCTGGGAGCGCGACGGCACCTATTCCTTCGATCGCAGGCGCCGCGTGAGCGGGTCTTCTCGATCGACACGCCGCCGCCGACGGTCAGCGGCTCGCTGCACGTCGGGCACGTCTTCTCCTACACCCACACCGACGCCGTCGCCCGCTACCGGCGGATGCGCGGCCGCGAGGTCTTCTACCCGATGGGCTGGGACGACAACGGCCTGCCGACCGAGCGGCGGGTGCAGAACCACTTCGGCGTGCGCTGCGACCCGTCGGTCGCGTATGACCCCGACTTCTCCCCGCCGCAGGAGCCCTCCGAGAAGGAACCCGTGTCGATCTCGCGGCCGAACTTCGTCGAGCTCTGCCTGCGGCTGACCGAGAGCGACGAGCAGGCCTTCGAAGACCTCTGGCGCGGGCTGGGGCTGTCGGTCGACTGGGCGATGACCTACACGACGATCGGCCCGCTGGCCCAGCGGATCTCCCAGCGCTCGTTCCTGGGCCTGCTCGAGCGCGAGGTCGCCTACCAGCTGGAGGCGCCGACGCTGTGGGACGTCGACTTCCAGACCGCCGTCGCCCAGGCGGAGCTCGAGGACCGCGAGCGGCCCGGCGCGATGCACAAGGTCCGCTTCGGGCGAGTCGACGGCGACGGTGAGGCGGTGATCGAGACGACCCGTCCCGAGCTGATCGCGGCCTGCGTCGCGCTGCTGGCCCACCCGGACGACGAGCGCCACCGCGACCTCGTCGGCAGCGAGGCCGTGACGCCGCTGTTCGGCACGCGGGTTCCGGTCCTTACGCATCCGCTGGTCGAGCGCGACAAGGGGACCGGGCTGGTCATGGTCTGCACGTTCGGCGATGTCACCGACGTCATCTGGTGGCGAGAGCTGAGCCTGCCCGTCCGCTCTGTCCTGGCTCCCGACGGGCGCCTGGCCGAGGTCGCCTGGGGCAGCGAGGGCTGGGAGTCACAGGACCTCGAGGCGGCCCGCGCGGCCTACGGCGAGCTGGCCGGACGCACGATCAACCAGGCGCGGCGGAGGATCGTCGAGCTGCTCGACGGAGTCCGGCGATCTGATCGGCGAGCCGGTGCCGGTCACGCGGGCGGTGAAGTTCTACGAGAAGGGCGACCGGCCGGTGGAGATCGTCACGAGCCGTCAGTGGTTCATCCGCACGATCTCAGCAGCAGGAGCGCCTGCTGGCGCGCGGACGCGAGCTGGCCTGGCATCCGCCCTACATGCGGGCCCGCTTCGAGGACTGGGTCAACGGCCTCAACGGCGATTGGTGCATCAGCCGCCAGCGCTTCTTCGGCGTGCCGTTCCCGGTCTGGTATCCGATCGACGAGCGAGGGAAACGTCCTCTACTCCCAGCCGATCGCGAGCGTCCGAGGAGCAGCTGCCGGTCGACCCCTCGACCGATGTGCCCGCGGGCTATCGCCGCCGACCAGCGCGGGCAGCCGGGCGGCTTCGCCGGGCGACCCCGACGTGATGGACACCTGGGCGACCTCCTCGCTGACGCCGCAGATCGCCGGGCAGGCGGGCGAGGACCCCGAGCTGTTCGCCAAGGTCTTCCCGATGGACGTGCGCCCGCAGGC
This sequence comes from uncultured Solirubrobacteraceae bacterium, assembly GCA_963744035.1. Classification (GTDB taxonomy): domain Bacteria; phylum Actinomycetota; class Thermoleophilia; order Solirubrobacterales; family Solirubrobacteraceae; genus Palsa-744. The sequence goes on from CAVURZ010000006.1 coordinate 103,759, forward strand.
CCACGACATCATCCGCACCTGGCTGTTCTCGACGGTCCTGCGCTCGGAGCTCGACGAGCACGAGCTGCCGTGGAAGAACGCCGCGATCTCCGGCTGGGTGCTCGACCCCGACCGCAAGAAGATGTCCAAGTCCAAGGGCAACGTCGTCACGCCGATCCATCTGCTCGAGGAGCACGGCGCCGACGCGGTGCGCTACTGGGCGGCGAGCGGGCGGCCCGGCACCGACACGGCGTTCGACCCGCAGCAGATGAAGGTCGGCCGGCGCCTGGCGGTCAAGATCCTGAACGCATCGAAGTTCGCGCTCAGCGACCTTCCGCCGGCCGGCGAGGCGCTGACGCACCCGCTCGACCGCGCCCTGCTCGCGCGCCTGGCCGGCGTCGTGGCCGACGCCGACGCGAGAGCTTCGAGGAGTACGACTACGCCCGCGCGCTGCAGCGGACCGAGGAGTTCTTCTGGTGGTACTGCGACTACTACCTGGAGCTGGTCAAGGGCCGGCGCTATGACCCCGACCCGGCCGTCGCGGCCTCGGTCAGCCGGGCCCTGACGCTCTCGATGTCGGTCTTCCAGCGGCTGTTCGCGCCGTTCCTGCCGTTCGTCTGCGAGGAGGTCTGGTCGTGGTGGCAGGAGGGCTCGGTCCATCGCGCCGCGTGGCCGGAGGCGCAGGAGCTCGAGGCGGAGGCGGCGGGCGCCGGAGGCGCGAGCGCGAACTGCGTGCGCTGGAGGTCGCGGCCGACGTTCTGCGTGAGGTCCGCAAGGCCAAGTCGCAGGCCAAGCGACCGATGCGGGCGCCCGGTGTCGCGCGTGATCGTGCACGACACGGCCGAGCGCCTCGCGGCGCTGGAGCTGGGCGCCGAGGACCTGCGCCAGGCCGGAACTGTCGAGATGCTCGAGAGCGTCGAGGCCGAGGAGTTCGCCGTCGAGGTGGAGCTGGCAGAGGAGCCGACGGCGCCCGCCTGAGACACCTTGGCCGTGAGGGGCGGCGCATGAGCGAGTCGCACGAGGGAGGGGAGCGAGCGGTACTGATCCTGGGCGAGCCCGGCGGGCTTGCCGCGGCGCTGGCGCTGCGCCTGGCGCGCGATGGGGCGCCGCGGTCCGCACGGCCGGCGTCGGCCAGCGACACCGAGATCGCGGCGGCCCTTGCGCGAGGAGGGCCTGACGGCGGTCGCCGTGGTCGCGCGCGACGACGTGCTGGCCCTGCGCCTGACCCTGCTGAGCGCACACCTGCGGCCCGACCTGCCGCTGTGGGTGACGATGTTCGACCGGACGATCACCCGCGAGCTCGCTCACGTGGCGCCGTCGGTGCACGTGATCTCCCCCGCGGAGCTGGTCGCCGCCGATCTGGCCGAGCACTGTGTCGCCGCGATGGGCGCGCACAGCGGCCATGGCGGGCATCCGCCTCGTCGATGACGCGCTGCGGCTGCTGGTCCGCGCCGGCGCCGGCCTGCTGCTCGCGCTGCTCGTGGAGGCGGCGATCGCGATGATCGCCCTGCATGAGGGGGTGGTCGACGCGCTCTACTTCAGCACCCGGTCGGTGGCGACGGTCGCGAGCGCGCCCGGCGCGGCGGCGGCGCCGACCTGGTTCAAGGCGGTCTCGGCGCTCGACACGCTCGCCGCGCTGCTGCTCGTGGCGGTCTTCACGGCGGCGCTCGTGCGCCGGCTCAGCGCGCCGCGGCTGACGGCGATCTTCGGCCCGCGCGCCGCTCCCGCGCGCGGGCACGTCCTGCTGGTCGGCTTCGGGCAGGTCGGCTTCCGCCTCGCCCAGGAGCTGCGCCGCCGCCAGGTCGCGGTGATCGGCGTCGAGCGCGACCCCGAGGCGCCCTGCGTCCGGCTGGCCCGCGCCGCCGGGATCCCGGTCGTGATCGGCCGTGGCGATGACCGCGAGGTTCTCGAGCGTGTCGGGATCTGCCGCTGCGCGGCGGTGGCGGCGGTCACGTCCACCGACCTGGTCAACGTCGCCGTCGGGCTCGCGGCGAGCGACCTCGCGCCCGACGCGGGCCTCGTCCTGCGCCTGGGCGACGGCGAGGTCGCGGCGGAGACCGACTCGCTGCTGCACCTCGGGCGGATCTGCGACGCGCACAAGATCGCCGCCGAGACGCTGGCCCGCGGCCTGGTCGGAGCCCAGACGACCCAGCCCGCGTGGCTCGATAGGGTCCTGGCGATGGAGCGAACGCTGATCGCCGAACTGCCCGCGGAAGATCGACGAGGTCGTGACCGTGCGCGGCTGGGTCAACGCGCTGCGCGACCAGAAGAGCGTCCAGTTCGTGATCCTGCGCGACGAAACGGGGATGGCCCAGGCGGTGCTGGCAAAGGGCGAGCCGCCGAGCGAGCTGAACGAGCTGATCTCGGCGCTGACCGCGGAGTCGGCCGTCACGCGTCACCGGCACCGTCGTTGCCGACGAGCGCGTGAAGCTGGGCGGCCTCGAGCTTCGAACCTCGAGTCGCTGAGCGTCGACTCGCAGGCCGAACCGGAGCTGCCGATCGCCCCGGACTCCGCGCTGGACAAGCGGATCGACTGGCGCTACCTCGACCTGCGCCGCCCCGACCGGCGGCTGATCTTCGAGGTGCAGACTGCCGTCGAGCGTGCGATGCGCGAGTTCTGGCGCGAGGAGGGCTTCATCGAGCTGCACTCGCCGAAGCTGATGGGCTCGGCCAGCGAGTCGGGCGCCGAGCTGTTCCACGTGGACTACTTCGAGGGCGACGCCTACCTGGCCCAGTCGCCGCAGTTCTACAAGCAGATGGCGATGGCCGCGGGCTTCGGCAAGGTCTTCGAGGTCGGGCCCGTCTTCCGCGCCAACCCGTCGTTCACCTCACGCCACGACACCGAGTTCACGAGCGTGGACATGGAGTTCTCCTGGATCGACTCGCACGAGGACGTGATGGCCGTCGAGGAGCGCTGGCTGGCGCACGTGCTCGCCTCGGTCAAGGAGAGCCACGGCGAGCAGATCGAGGAGACGTTCGGCACCGAGGTGATCGTGCCGAGCGCTGCCGTTCCCGCGGGTGACACTCGAGGAGGCCAAGGAGATGGTCCGCGCCGCGGGGCACGACGTGCCGGGCGCGGGGCATGACCTGGACCCGGCGACCGAGCGGGCGCTGTCGGCGCTGATCAAGGAGCGCCACGGCCACGAGTTCGTGTTCGTGACCGACTATCCGGCGGCCGTGCGGGCCTTCTACCACATGCGCCACGACGACGACCCGACTCTGACCAAGAGCTTCGATCTGCTCTGGCGGGGCATCGAGGTGACCACCGGCGCCCAGCGCGAGCACCGCCGCGACCGGCTGCTCGCGCAGGCTGCGGATCGCGGGCATCGACGTCGGGCCGATCGAGTACTACCTGGATTTCTTCCGCTACGGCTGCCCTCCCCACGGCGGGTTCGGCTTCGGCCTGACGCGCCTGCTGATGCAGATGCTCGGCCAGGACAAGCGTCCGCGAGGTCACCTTCCTCTATCGCGGCCCGCACAGGCTCACTCCCTAGGACGGGACGCCGGGCGCCCGCGGGTGCCACCAGGCCGATGGCTCGGATCCTCATCTCCACGCCGATGCTCGAGGGTTGCCTCGGAGGCCCTGGCGGCACACGAGCTGCAGCGCCGGGGAGCCGGGCTCTGAGGCGTCTGCCGAAGGGCTGCTCTGCTCGCCGACGATGCCGGTCGATCGCGAGGCGATCGCGCGGATGCCGCTGCTGCGGGTGATCTCCCTGGCCGGGGCGGGCTCCGACGCGATCGACAGGCAGGCCGCCGATCAGCGCGGGATCACGATCCGAACCGCCGGAGAGGCGCTGGTCGAGACGACCGCCGACGCGGCCTTCGGCCTGATCATCTGGGCCTCGCGGGAGCTGGGCGAGACCGAGCGGGCGCTGCGCGAGGGACGCTGGGAGGGCTGGCGCTTCGATCAGACCTGGGGCCGGGATGTGCATGGCGCGAAGCTGGGGCTGGTCGGCTACGGCGCGATCGGCCGGGCCGTGGGCAGGCGCGCCGTGGGCTTCGGGATGGATGTGATCCACCACACCCGCCACGCCACCGGCGAGCCCGGCTGGGTCGGCGATCTCGACGAGCTGCTCGCGGCGAGCGAGATCCTCAGCCTGCACGTCCCGCTGAGCGACTCGACCAGAGGTCTGATCGATCGCCGGCGCCTCGGTCTTCTCCCCGAGGGAGCTGTTCTCGTGAACACGGCGCGGGGTGCGGTGGTCGAGGAGGACGCGCTGGCCGAGGCGCTGGAGTCGGGTCGGCTGGGCGCCGCGGGGCTCGACGTCTACGCGCACGAGCCGAGCGTCCCGCCGCGGCTGCTGGCTGCGCCGAGAACCGTCCTGCTGCCGCATGTCGGGAGTGCGACGATCGCAACCCGTCGCGCGATGCTGCGCCTGGCCGCCGAGCGGCTGGCCGAGTCGCTCGGGTGAGCCGCCGCTCGGCTCAGCCGGCTGTGCCTAGGGGCAGGGTTCGTAGCGCTTGCCGTTCAGCGCCAGGTTGAAGCGGGCGCCGACGATCCCGGCGGCGTCGTCGGCCGCGCAGAAACGGCTCGTCTTCAGCTTGTACTCGGCGTTGATCACCGGCTTGCAGGCCTGCAGGTATGGCCTGAAGTCGGCACATTCGGAGTACTGGTTGCACTGCTCGGTCAGGGCGCCATCGAAGTAGGGCTCGAGCTGGGCGGCCTGTTCGCCGTCGTTCTTCTGCAGGATCGCCATCCCCAGCGAGTGCACGTCCTGGGCCACCCACTCGTTGTAGGTCAGCTGCTGGGCCGCGGTGATCGGGAAGCCGCTGTGATTGGAGAAGGCTTCGATGTTGTCCGGCTCGACCGCATCGAAGCCCTTTTCGCGGCACATCTGAAAACGGGCGGCCATGATCGGCTCGACCACCGAGAGCTGGCGGATGTCGATCCACTTCTCACCGGGCCAGCCGTTCGAGCGGCCGAGCACCGAGCGCGGGAAGGCGCCGTAGTCGGGCCTGAAGTTCTCGGCCGTGCCGACGTCGATGTAACAGACGACATGCTTGCCCGCGGCGTGCAGGGCGGCGACCTGCGGGGCGCTCGTTTCGAACCCGTCGACGTCATAGATGCTCGCCGGGAGCGAGGTCTCTCAGCGTGCCCTGCAGCTGCCAGTAGAAGGAGGGCCTCGACGGCGGCTGCCACCAGGCGCCCGCGATGCCGGGCGAGAACAGCATCGCCGACAGCGCCGCAAGCGTCAGGAGGCAGGCCCGCAGACCCCTGCCCCTCGCTCCCAAGCGCCTCGCTCCCATGCATCGATCTTAGGGAATTGGGAACTCTCCTCCGGCGGTGCCGTCCGCGAGCGTCTCTACCTTCAAATCGTGCTCCTCAACGAGCTGACAGACGGCATCGAGATCGACCAGGTTCTGCTGGTCCGCGAGGCGGATCGACGCCAGCGCCGCGACGGCGGCGACTACCTGCGGCTGCTGCTCGGCGATCGCACCGGTGCCGTCCCCTGCATGGTCTGGGAGGAGCTTGGCGAGATCGAGGAGCTGATCCGTCCGGGCTCGCCGGTGACGGTTCGCGGCCGCTACACGGTGCACCCCCGCTTCGGGCCGCAGATCAACCTGCGCGGGCTCTCCGAGGCGATCCCCGGCAGCTACTGCGCGGAGGACCTGCACGACGGCCCCGCACGCGGGGCCGAGCTGATGGAAGGCGAGATCGGCGAGCTGATCGCGACCATCCAGGAGCCCCACCTGCGGATTCTGCTCGACCGGGTGTTCGGCGAGGGCTCGGAGCTGTGGGCCCGCTACCGGATCGCGCCGGCGGCCAAGTACTACCACCAGGCATATGCGCACGGCCTGCTCGAGCACTGCCTGGGCGTCGCGCAGTCGGTGAGCGCGATCAGCGCGACCTTCCCGGGCATCGACCGCGATGTCGCGGTCAGCGGCGCGCTGCTGCACGACATCGGCAAGCTCGAGGCCTACACCGCGGACCCTCAGAACATCGACCTGACGGACGCCGGTCGCCTGCACGGGGAGATCGCCCTGGGCTACTACCTGATCCGTCGCATGATCGAGGACATCGAGGGCTTCCCGGCCGAGCTCGCGCAGTCGCTGGGGCACATCATCCTGTCCCATCACGGCAGCCTCGAGCACGGCAGCCCCGTCGTGCCTTGCACGCGGGAGGCGACGCTGGTGCACATGATCGACAATCTCGGCGGGCGCCTGGGCAGCTTCGACCGGCTCGAGAAGGAGCTCGCCCCGGGGCGCCGCTGGTCGCAGTTCGATCGCGCGATCGGCTCCGGCGCCTTCTTCCTCGAGCGCGGCGGCGAGGTCCCTGAGACGGCCCGGCCGGCCGAGCCCGAGCGCGAGGCGGCGTGAAAAGCCGCAAATAGCGGAGCGGTCCGCGTCGCGGCGCTGCGCTCGTCTCGCCCCCGGCTTCTATCTTTCGGAGCCGATGGCAAAGGACACCGAGAAGCTGATCCGCCAGCTTTCGCTGATCTCCTACCTGATGGCCGAGCGACGGCCCGTCACGGCACTGGAGATCCGGCGTGACGTTGAGGGCTACAGCGGGATGAACGAGGATGCCTTCGCGCGCCGCTTCTACGCGGACCGCTCGGAGCTCGAGTCGCTGCGGATCCAGCTGACGGTGGAGCGCCCCGCCGATGGGGCCGCGGAGCAGGAGAACTACTCGCTGCGCCCGGAGAACTTCCATCTCCCGGCGATCGCCTTCACCGACAAGGAGCTGGCGGCCCTGCAGACGGCGCTCAGCCTGCTTGATGGCGAATTCGCCTACGCCGAGCCCCTGCGCCTGGCGCTGCAGCAGATCACCTGGGGTCGGCCGAGCCCGCTGCGGGCACCGGAGCAGCGCTCGGTCGCGCTGGGCATCACCGCGTCGGCCGGCGGCCACGAGCTCTCGGCCCGCCTTGCCAAGGTCGAGACGGCCATCTTCCGCAACAAGACGATCGTCTTCGAGTACTACACGATGGGCCGCGACGAGGTCTCATCGCGCAAGGTCGACCCCTACCACCTGCTGTTTCAGGGCGGGCAGTTCTATCTGCTGGGCTACTCGCACGAGCGCAAGGCGGTTCGGGTCTTCCGCCTCTCGCGCATCCGCGGCAAGGTCTCCTACGCGACGAAGGCCGAGCACGACTTCCACCGGCCCGGAGGACTTCGACCCGCGCTCCTACGCCAATCGCGCCGACTGGCAGCTGGGCGAGGAGCAGGGCGTCGCGCGGATCCTGATCTCCGAGCGCATCGCCTGGCAGATCGAACGGCACTTCGGACGCTACGGCGAGGTCCGCGACCCCGCCGAGCTGGAGCGCGAGGATGACGGGCAGGTTGACGTGACGGCGCTCGCCGAAGAGGGCGACCGGGTGTTCGAGACGGGTTACTCCAACGCCCGCAGCCTCGTCTCGTGGGTGCTCGGCCTGGGCGCCAACGCGCGTCTCGTCGGTCCGCCCGACCTCGCCGCGGAGATGTGCCGGCGCCTGGAGCAGCTGCGCGAGCGACACGAGGAGGAGCCGCCCGGCGTCGCGGCGCAAGCGCATCACCAAGCCCGCCGAGTCCAGCGGCTCACGGCGCACCACCCGCAAGGGCGCGGGTGAGGGCGAGAGCGAGACGGGCCGCCCGGACACGGCGATCCGTCCCGAGCGCTTCGCGCGGCTGGTCACGCTGGCGAGCATCCTGATCGACGCCGGCCGCCTCGAAGAGCGGGTCGTCATGGCCGAGATCTGCGAGCGGCTGCAGATCTCCGACGAGGAGCTGCGCGAGGACCTCAACGTGCTCAACGTCGTCAACTTCGGCGGCGGCTCCTACGTCCTCTACGCCGAGATCAAGGAGGAGGAGGGGGAGATCGAGATCGACCCCGAGCCCTACAGCGACAACTTCGACCGTCCCGCCCGGCTCCTGCCGGTCGAGGCCAAGGCCCTGATCGCCGCGATCGACCTGATCGGCGAGCACATCCCGGAGGGCTCGCTGGCGTCGGCCCGCGAGAAGATCGTGGCCGCCCTGGGCGAGGACCCGATGGAGCAGGGCCTGCAGGTCGCGCCGCCGGCCAGCGACGACTCCGACGTGGCCCGGCTGATCTCCAGGGCGATCACCGGAAGGCGGCTGATCGAGATCGAGTACTACAAGGAGAACGAGGACGAGATCTCCCAGCGCAAGGTCGAGCCCTACGCGCTGACGAACGGCCGCGAGGGCTGGTACGTGGCCTCCTATGACCCCGAGCGCGAGGGCGTCCGCCACTTCCGCCTCGACCGGATCAAGCGCGCTCACGTGAGCGACGAGAAGTTCCAGCCCCGCCCCGAGGTCGACCCGGCCGCCGAGGTCGACGGCTGGCTGCGGACAGGCGAGGTCGAGGCCTCGCGCAGCGCCCGGGTGTGGGTCGCCCCGGAGCGCGCGCGGTGGGCCCGCGAGGCCCGCAGGGTCGTCGAGGAGCGGGCCGACGGATCGGTCATCGTCGAGCTCAGCTTCGCCGGCGTGGACTGGCTGGTGCGCGAGATCCTGCGCGAAGCCGGCGACGCCGCGGTGCTCGAGCCGGAGGATGCCCGTGAGGCCGTCGCTGCAGGCGGTCGGGCGGCTGCGCCAGGCGCTCGCCTCACCGGCCGGCGTCTGAGCAGCGGGCCGTTCCGATGAGCCGCCGCGATCAGATCAAGATGACCGAGGAGGAGGTCGCAGCCTTCCTCGCCGAGGAACGGACGCTCACCTGTGCGACACAGGGGCCGCGGGGCTGGCCTCACCTGATGCCGCTCTGGTACGTCCTGCGCGATTCGCCCGCGGGCGAGCCGGGGCCGCGGCTGTGGTCATGGACCTACGGGGTCTCGCAGAAGGTCAAGAACCTCGAACGCGACCCCCGGGCGGCGCTGCAGGTAGAGGCCGGTGAGCTCTACCAGGAGCTGCGCGGGGTGATGCTCGAGTGCGAGGTGCGGGTGCACGCCGGGCTTGACACAGTCGCGCCGCTCGGGCAGGAGATCTTCCGCCGCTACGCCACGCCGCGTGGCGCCGAGCCGGTCACCGAGCTGCCCGCCGAGGTCGGCGCGATGGTTGAAAAGCAGGCCGCCAAGCGCGTGGCGCTCGAGTTCGTCGAGCTGCGCCGGGCGAGTTGGGATCACCGCAAGCTGGGCGGGACCTACTAGCCGGTCGTCTTGGTGGGCGTGACGGGCTCGATCGGCTTGACGGCCGAGATCTTCCACTTGCCGCCTTCTTCGACCAGCGTGACTTCGGTCTGGGTCTTCTTGCCCGAGTAGGTGCTCCTGACCTTGGCCGTGGCGGTCTTGCCGTTGACCTGAACTGATTCGACTTCGGCTTCGGTCCCGTCGATCTCCGCGACCTGTTCTTTGATCGCGGCTTCGCAGCCCTTCGTCCCACCGAGCGAGGAGACGACCGAGGCCGACAGGTCTTCGGTGCAGATCTTCTTCTGTTCACCGGCCGCCACAGCGGACTGCAGATTGGCGATCGTCTGGGCCACGGACTTCTCAGCGCCCTTGAAGCTTCCCGTCGATGTTTTCGTCGCGCAGGCCGAGAGGGCGAGGGCGCACAGGGGCAGACAGCTCAGGGCAAGCGCGCGACGCATCTGCCCCAAGGCTATTTGCTAGGCGCGCTCGTCGTCGCGCCGGTAGCCCAGGCGGGCCGAGATCCGGTCGGCCGTCGAGACCAGATGAGGGCTCAGCGCGTCGACCAGCTCCTCCAGCGAGATCATCGAGCTGCGCGCCGCGATGTTGACACCGGCCACCACCTCGCGGCTGGCGTTGCGCACCGGCGCCGCGACGCAGATCAGTTCCGACTGCAGCTCTTCGTCGTTGACCGCAAAGCCCGATTCCCTGACATGTTCGAGCTCCTCGCGCAGAACGCGCTTGGTGGTGATCGTGTTGGGGCCGACCTTGGTCGGTTTCAGCGCCGCCAGGACCTCGCGCTGCTCGCCCTCGGGAAGGTAGGCCATCAGCAGCTTGCCGATCGAGGTCGCGTATGCGGGCAGGCGCGAGCCGGGCTCGATGTCGCGCTCGGCGTCGGTCAGGCCGCGACGGAAGCTGCGGGCGCGCTCGACGCAGAGGATCTCGCCGCCGTCGAGCACGGAGATGCAGGACGTGTAGGAGGTCTGCTGGCGCAGCTCCTCCAGGTAGGGCCGGGCGTGCTCGCGCGAGGCCGGTCGAGTTGAGCGCCGACATGCCCAGATCGGTGACCCGCAGGCCGAGGCGGTACTTGCGCGAGGCGCCCTGCTCGAGGTAGCCGAGCGCGACCAGCGTGATCACGTAGCGGTGCGTCGTCGAGCGGCTCATACCAAGCTCATCCGCGATGTCGGCGATGCCCAGCACGGGGCGCGCAGGGGTGAAGCAGCCGAGGATCGCCAGGCCGCGCTCGAGCGATTGTGAATACCGCGGTTCGCGCAGGCTTGGAATCGACCAGGCGGGATCGTTGTCCGCTACGGCCGATTTGGGAGCGGTGGTTTTTGTCTTCGGCATATTGCGGGTCTCTGCTTCCTGTTCGGCTTGGGGGGCTATGAGGCTTGACAATTAGGAACGTCAAGGTACGAAAACAACGGTTCGGAACCTGATCATAGTTCGAAATATCGGCTGATCGGGTTAAAACGTAGCTGAAGAATTCGCCGGGATCGCCGGTCTACAGATCTCATTGGTTCTCGTGTACCCGTTGTGCGGCACGATCGTCGCTAGGGTTCCCGAGCGTGGAGCGACTGAAGGGCCTGATTCTCTCGGGGGGCAAGGGGACGCGTCTGCGGCCCATCACTCACACGAGCGCAAAGCAGCTGGTGCCCGTGGCCAACAAGCCGGTGCTCTTCTACGGCATCGAGGCGATGGCCGCCGCCGGCATCGAGGAGGTCGGGATCATCATCGCCCCGGAGACCGGCCCGGAGATCGAAGAGGCCGCCGGTGACGGCTCGCGCTTCGGGCTGAGGATCACCTACATCCTCCAGGACGAGCCGCTGGGCCTCGCCCACGCGGTGCTGACGGCCGAGCCGTTCCTGGCCGCCAGCCCGTTCGTCATGTACCTGGGAGACAACCTCCTGCAGGGAGGCATCACCGAGCTGGTGGATGCGTTCCGGGCCAGCGAGCCGGACGCACTGATCCTCCTGACCCCCGTTCCGGACCCCGAGAACTACGGCGTCGCGGAGCTCGCCGCGGCCGCCGAGGGCGAGGTCGGACCGGTGCGCCGGCTGGTCGAGAAGCCGGCCGAGCCCGCGACCGACCTGGCGCTGGTCGGCGTCTACATGTTCACCGCCGGCGTGCACGACGCGGCCCGCGCGATCGAGCCCTCCGCTCGCGGCGAGCTCGAGATCACCGACGCGATCCAGTACCTCGTGGACGCAGGCCGGCGCGTCGAGCCGCACATCGTCAGGGGCTGGTGGAAGGACACGGGCCGCCTCGAGGACATGCTCGAGGCCAATCGCCTGATCCTCGACAACCTGACCGAGCTGATCGAGGGGGAGCTGATCGACTCTCAGCTCGACGGGCGGGTCGTCGTCGAGCCCGGCGCCGATCCTGGAACGGACGACCGTTCGCGGCCCCGCTGTGATCGGCGCCGGGGCGGTGCTGCGCGACTGCTACATCGGCCCCTACACCTCGATCGGCGAGGGCTGTCGCATCACCGGGCTCGGAGGTCGAGCACTCGATCCTGCTGGCGGGCTGCACGGTCACCGATCTCGACGGGCGGATGGAGTCCTCGCTGCTGGGTCGCAACGTGACCATCCGCCGCGGCGAGCGCCAGCCCCGCGCCTACCGCTTCATGGTCGGGGACAACTCCGACATCTCGATCCTTTGAGGCTGCTGGTCACAGGCTCCAACGGGATGCTCGGCCTCGAGGTGATGCGGGCCGGCGAGCGTGCGGGACACGAAATGATCGCTCTGCCGCGCTCGGAGCTCGACATCTGCGATGAGCCCGGAACGCTCGAGATGCTGGGCCGCATCGAACCGGACGGGGTCCTCAACTGCGCCGCCTGGACCGACGTGGACGGCGCCGAGAGCGACCCGCTCGGAGCCGGGGAGGTCAATCGCGACGGCGCCGGCAACCTGGCCCGTTCGGCCGCGGCGACCGGCGCGCGGCTGGTCCAGGTGTCCACCGACTACGTATTCGACGGGCGTGCGCCGCTGCGCGCGGACGGCGCGCCCCGGGCCTACATCGAGTCCGACCCGACCGGCCCCGCGACCGTCTACGGGCTGACCAAGCTCGAAGGCGAGGTTCTGGTGATGGGCGCCTCGCGCGGCCACACGGTCGTCCGGACGGCTTGGCTGTTCGGACTCGGCGGGCGCAACTTCGCGGAGACCATGCTGACCCTGGCCGCGGAGCGCGAGTCGGTCCGGGTCGTGACCGACCAGGTCGGCTGCCCGACATGGACCGGCCATCTGGCGCCGGCGCTGCTCGGCCTGCTCGAGCGCGAGGTTCGCGGCATCGTCCATCTGGCCGGGACCGGTGCGGTCTCGTGGAACGGCTTCGCCGCGGAGATCTTCCGCCAGGCCGAGCTCGGCTGCGCCGTGCAGGAGGCCGCAAGCGCCGAGATGGCACGGCCGGCACCGCGTCCCGCGTGGTCGGCCCTGGAGTCAGAACGCGACGATGTGCTTCCCCTGCCGCCGTGGCAGGACGGGCTTGCCGGCTACCTTGCCGCGCGCGCTGGGATGATGCGGGCATGAAACTGCTCGTATGCGGCGGGGCCGGCTTCATCGGCTCGACCTTCGCGCGCCAGCGCCTGCGTGAGCACGGCGATCAGGTGACCGTGCTCGACAAGCTGACCTACGCCGGGCGTGAGGAGAACCTCGCCGACCTCGCCGGCGAGCCGTGCATTCAGCTTCATCCGCGGCGCGATCGAGGACGGTGAGGCCGTCGCGGCGGCGATCGCGGCGTCCGCGCCGGAGGCGATCGTCAACTTCGCCGCCGAGACCCACGTGGACCGCTCGATCGCGGAGCCGGATGCGTTCGTGAAAACTCACGCCCTGGGCACCTACGTGCTGCTCGAGGCGGCCCGCGAGCACGAGCCTTGCAGTACCTGCAGGTCTCGACCGACGAGGTCTACGGCTCGATCGAGGAGGGGACCTTCACCGAGGAGAGCCCGCTGCGGCCCTCCTCGCCCTACTCCGCCACCAAGACCGGCGCCGACCTGCTGGTGCTGAGCTACTTCCACACCTTCGGCCTGCCGGTGCGGATCTGCCGCGGCTCGAACAACTACGGCCCCTACCAGTACCCCGAGAAGCTGATCCCGCTGATGATCCTGAACGCCCTGCTCGGAGACTCGTCTGCCGGTCTACGGCGACGGCAAGCAGGTCCGCAACTGGATCCACGCGACGGACTTCGCCAGGGCCATCGGCCACGTCCTCGAACACGGCGCGGCGGGCGAGGTCTACAACGCCGGCGGCCCCGACGAGGAGGCGAACATCACGGTCGTCAAGCGGATCATCGAGCTGACCGGGGCCTCGGAGTCCCAGATCGAGCACGTCACCGACCGGCCCGGCCACGACCGCCGCTACTCGCTCTCCTCGGAGAAGGTCCGGGCGCTCGGCTGGGCGCCGCGGGTGCGCTTCGAGGAGGGCCTCGCGGAGACCGTTGCCTGGTATCGCGAACAACACCGAGTGGTGGGAGCCGATCCGCTCGGGTGAGTACCGCGAGTACTACGCCCGCCAGTACGGGCGTTCGCTCGGAGGCTGAGCTCGCGAGCGGGCCCGGAACGCTAGGCTCGAGTGATGTCAGCGCACGTCTTCACGAAGCCCGTGCAGTGCGTGGATCGACGCGGCCTTCGAGCGCCCCACACCGGCCCAGGAGCAGGCCTGGCCGGCGATCGCACGCGGCGAGCACGTGCTGCTCTCCGCGCCGACCGGCTCGGGCAAGACGCTGGCGGCATTCCTCTGGGCGCTGGACCGTCTCGGCGCCGATGGCCCCGCCGACGGGGAGAGCCGGCCGACAGGCACGCGGGTGCTCTACGTGAGCCCGCTGAAGGCGCTGGCCTATGACATCGAGCGCAACCTGCGGGCGCCGATCCGCGGCATCGGCGCCGAGCACATCACGGTCGCGATCCGCACCGGCGACACGCCCCAGCGGGAGCGCGCGGCGATGGTGCGCAACCCGCCGGACATCCTCGTCACGACGCCCGAGTCGCTGTATCTGATCCTGACCTCCCAGGCACGCTCGATGCTGGAGGGGGTCGACACCGTGATCGTCGATGAGATCCACGCCGTCGCCCACTCCAAGCGGGGCTCGCACCTCGCGCTGACCCTCGAGCGCCTCGAGGCGCTGGTACGCGCAGCGCAACCCGTCGATCGGGCCGGAGGAGTCGGCCTTCCAGCGGATCGGGCTGAGCGCCACGCAGAACCCGCTCGAGGAGATCGGGCGCTTCCTGGTCGGGCCACGCCGCGAGGTGACGATCGTCGATGCCGGCGCCCGCAAGCAGCTGGACCTGCGGATCGAGGTGCCGGTCGAGTCGATGACCGAGCCGGGCGGGCCCGCTGGACCCGGCGGCCGACCCGCTCGACCCGGTGCAGGGCGGCGAGGCGACCCGCGCCTCGATCTGGCCGGCCATCTACCCCGAGCTGCTGCGCCTCGTCCGCGAACACACCTCGACGATCGTCTTCGTCAACAACCGCCGCTCGGCCGAGCGGGTGGCGCTGCGGCTCAACGAGCTGGCCGGCAAGGAGCAGGAGCCGAGCGGGGCGACGGCGAGGAGCCCGTCGGGCCGCCGCCGCGCCGCTGGAAATCGCGCGCGCCCACCACGGCTCGCTGGCACGCGAGGAGCGAACCAAGGTCGAGGAGCTGCTGAAGGGCGGCGGGCTGCCCTGCCTCGTCGCCACCTCCTCGCTGGAGCTGGGGATCGACATGGGAGCAGTCGACCTGGTGCTGCAGATCGAGTCGCCCAAGTCGGTCGCCCGGGGCCTGCAGCGGATCGGCCGGGCCGGGCACGGCGTCGGCGAGGTCAGCCGCGGGCGGATCTTCCCGAAGTTCCGCGGCGACCTGCTCGAGTGCGCCGTCGTCGCCCGGCGCATGCACGAGGGCCAGATCGAGCCGACGGTCGTGCCGCGGAACGCGCTCGACGTACTCGCCCAGCAGGTCGTCGCGATCGCCGTCTCAAGCGAGCCCGACGGCGTCTCGGTGGCGGAGCTCCACCGCCTGGTCACCGCGACCCACTCCTACAGCGAGCTGTCGCTGCGAGCTGCTCGAGAACGTCCTCGACATGCTCGACGGCCGCTACCCCTCGAAAGAGTTCGGCGAGCTGCGGGCGCGGATCGTCTGGGATCGCGTCGCCGGGGTCGTGCGGGCGCGCAAGGGCTCCCGCCAGCTCGCGATCGCCAACGCCGGCACGATCCCCGACCGCGGGCTCTACGCCGTGACGCTGCCCGACGGGCGGAGGGTGGGAGAGCTCGACGAGGAGATGGTCTATGAGGCCCGCGCCGGGCAGGCCTTTCTGCTGGGCGCCTCGACCTGGCGGATCGAGGAGATCACGCGCGACCGGGTGATCGTCACGCCGGCTCCCGGCGCTCCCGGCGCGGTGCCCTTCTGGAAGGGCGACTCGGTCGGGCGTCCCAAGGAGCTCGGCGAGGCGATCGGCGCCTTCTCGCGGTGGGCCGTGGACCAGGACGCCGAGACGCTCGAGCGCGACTACGACCTCGACCGTCGCGCGGCCGCGAACCTGCTGGCCTACCTGCGCGAGCAGCAGGAGGCGACGCGGGTCCTGCCGAGCGAGCGGACGATCGTCCTCGAGCGCTTCCGCGATGAGATCGGCGACTGGCGGCTGTGCGTCCTCTCGCCCTACGGGGGACGCGTCCACGCTGCCTGGGGACTCGCTCTCTCGGCCCGGATGCATGAGCGCTTCGGGCTGGACTCCGATCCGATCTGGACGGACGACGGGATCATCATGCACCTCCCCGACCTCGACGCGGAGGAGGCCGAGGCGCTGCCCTCGGCGGCGGACCTGCTGCTGCTCGATCCGGACGAGGTCGAGCAGGCGATCGTCTCCGAGCTCGGCGGCTCGGCGCTGTTCGGGGCGCGCTTCCGCGAGAACGCCGCCCGCGCCCTGCTGATCCCCCGCGCCTACCCCGGGCGGCGCACGCCGCTGTGGCAGCAGCGGCTGAAGGCTCAGAACCTGCTCGAGGTCGCGCGCCGCTACGAGGAGTTCCCGATCATCCTCGAGACCTACCGCGAGTGCCTCAAGGACGTGCTCGACCTGCCCGGGCTGCAGTCGCTGCTGCGCGGCCTGCACACCCGCGAGATCTCTCTCGTCGAGGTGGAGACCGAGCACGCCTCGCCCTTCGCCTCCTCGCTGCTGTTCGACTACGTCGCCACCTACATGTACGAGGGCGACACGCCGACGCGCCGAGCGCCGAGCGGCCGCGCTCTCGCTCGACCGCGACCTGCTGCGGGAGCTGCTCGGCCAGGAGGAGCTGCGCGAGCTGATCGACCCCGGCGCGCTCGAGCGCGTCGAAGAGGATCTCCAGTGCCGCTCGGAGATGACCCGCGGCGACCGGCCGCGACGGCCTGCACGACGTCCTGCGCCGGGTCGGGGACCTGTCCGCGGCGGAGCTCGGGGAACGCGTCTTCGCCGGGCATCGACGCCGAGGCGCTGCTCGCCGAGCTGCTTCGCGAACGGCGCGCGGTCCGAGCTGCGGATCGGCGGCGAGCAGCGCCTGATCGCCGCCGATGAGGCGGGCCTCTATCGCGACGCGCTCGGCGCCGCGCCGCCGGGGGGCTGCCGGAGGCGTTCATCGCCCCCGTGGCTGACGCGCTGCGCGAGCTCCTCGCCCGCTACGCGCGCACCCACGGCCCGTTCTCCTCCGAGGACGTCCACGAGCGCTACGGCGTCGACGCCGGCGCGGTGCTGCGCGAGCTCGAGCGCGACGGCGTCCTCGTCCGCGGCGAGCTGCGGCCGGGCGGCAGCGGGCGCGACTGGTGCGACGTCGAGGTGCTCCGCCGCCTGCGCCGCGCATCCCTCGCCGCATTGCGCAAGGAGATCGAGCCCGCCGAGGAGAGCCGTCTGGCGGCCTTCCTGCCGTCGTGGCAGGGCGATCGACCGCCACACCTCCGCCGGCGCCGGAATCGATCGCCTGCGCGAGGTGCTCGTGCCGCTGCAGGGCCTCGCTCTGCCCGTCGAGAGCTGGGAGCGTGACATCCTCCCGCGGCGCACAGGCGCCTACTCGCAGACCTGGCTGGACCACTCTGTGCGCCAGCGGCGAGCTCGTCTGGGTCGGCGCGGGCCCGCTCGGGCGCTCGGGGCGGGTGGCCCTCTACTTCCGCGACGACGCCGCGCGATCGGGCCGCCGCCGGCGCGGCCGCGCCGCGCGGGCCTCGGCCGCCCCCCGAGGAGCCCGAGCACCAGCTGCTGCGCGAGCGCCTCGCGCAGGGGCCCGTGCTTCTTCACCGATCTGCTGGCCGAGATCGACGCTCCGCCGGAGGCGCTGCGCGAGGCGCTCTGGGATCTCGTCTGGGCGGGGGAGGCGACCAACGACGCCTGGGCGCCCGCTGCGTGCCCCGCAGCTCTGCCCTCGCCCGCGCGGGGTGGCTCGAGCGCCTCGCTCGGCGAAGGACGGCGCGCTCAGGCGCCATCCCGGCCGCTCGCGCTTTGCCTCGCGCCGCAGCACCGGCGCCCAGTCGCAGGTCCAGGGCCGTTGGTCGCTCGCGGCGGGCGTGTTCGGCGGCGAGCCCGACGCCGCCGGTGCCGTCGAGCGGCGCAGGGTGCTGGCCGAGCTGCTGCTCGAGCGCTACGGCATCGTCACCCGCGAGCAGGTCCTGGCCGAGGGCGTCAAGGGCGGCTTCTCGATCCTCTACGACACCTTCTCCAAGCTGGAGACGCTCGGCATCTGCCGTCGCGGGCTACTTCATCGAGGGGATGGGCGGCGCGCAGTTCGCCCTGCCCGGGGCCGTCGAGCGGCTGCGCGCGGCGCCGCGGCGCACCGGAGAGGGACCGCGCACGATGGTCCTCGCCGCGGCTGACCCCGCGCAGCCCTACGGCGCCGCCCTGCCGTGGCCCAAACGCGAGGGGCCCGACCGCCGCGCCGCGCGGGTGGCGGGCGCCTACGTCGTGCTGGTCGAGGACCGTCCCGTGCTCTACGTCGAGCGCGGCGGGCGCGGCCTGACGACGCTGCTCGAGATGCCCGCCGGCGAGCGTGCCGGTCGCGCCCGGCGCGGGGCAGGAGGACCCGTCTGCGCATAGCCCTGGCGGCGCTCGCCGATGCCGTGCGCGGCGGGCGTGTGGGCAAGCTGGCCTCGAGCGGATCGACGGCGAGCCGGCGATCGCCTCCCCCTTCGCGGGCTCGCTGACCGAGCTCGGTTTCCACTCGGGGCCGCGACGCTTCACCCTCAGCGCTTGACCCCCGGGCGCCCGGCTGGCTCTGCAAAGGTTGTGCGCGATGAGCGAGCCGCAAGCCGATCCCGCGACCGCTGCTGCAGGCGGCGCACGGCCGCGCCGGGTGGGCCACAAGGGCGCGCCCACATCGAGCACGGGAACACCCTCGCGAGCTTCGATGCGGCGCTGGCGCCATGACGTCGACATGATCGAGCTGGACGTCCTCTCCGAGCGCTCCGACGGCAGCGGGCGCCTGCTCGTGGCACACGACCATGAGGACGCCGCCTCGCGCCGGGCGCCGACCTTCGAGGAGGCGCTCGACCACCTCTGCGGGCCCCGCCTTCGCCGGGATCGAACTCGACGTGGACGTGAAGCTCCCCGGCTATGAGCTGCGCGTGCTGGCGGCGCTGCGCGAGCGC
This sequence comes from uncultured Solirubrobacteraceae bacterium, assembly GCA_963744035.1. Taxonomy (GTDB): domain Bacteria; phylum Actinomycetota; class Thermoleophilia; order Solirubrobacterales; family Solirubrobacteraceae; genus Palsa-744. Next base: position 122,365 of record CAVURZ010000006.1, read on the forward strand.
GGGACTGGTCGAGCGGACGCTGATCAGCGGCATGTTCCCGTCGGGCCTCGCGCTGATCCGCCGGCCGAGCCGGCGCTGCGCCTGGGCTGGTCGGTTCCCCGGGTGCGCCGCGACTACACGACCGACATGCTGACCGCGATCCCGGCTCTCGCGATCCTGACGGGCTACCGGGCGATGCTGCCCCGAAGGGCCAGGCACGGCATTGCAGGAAGGGCGCTTCGACGCGATCATGGCCCACTGGCGGGTCGTCACCGCCTCGCTCGTGAAGGCCGTCCGCGAAGGCGGCGGGGAGCTCTACGTCTGGACCGTCGACGACGCCGCGCATGATCGAGAAGCTGACGGCCATGGGCGTCGACGGGATCATCA
>CAVURZ010000007.1:0-15946 GCA_963744035.1 uncultured Solirubrobacteraceae bacterium
AATGCATCGAGCAGGCCCCGCGCGACCGGCTCGTCGGCGATGCCGCTGCCGATCGCCCCGCGCTCGGCACAGCCGGTCAGGCAGACCAGCCCCTCGGCGTGGTCGAGCAGCGCCTGCAATCCAACCGACGGTTCGCCCAGCGTGCGCCGCGCAGACCCGTCGCGGGTGTGCGCGTGGGCGAGCGTGAGGATGCGGCAGAGGTTGCGCCAGCCACGCTCGTCGCGCACCAGCAACGTGAGGTGGCGCGCACGGGCGCCGCAGCCGGAGGCCGGGGTCAGGTCGATCTCCGCCCCGTGGATCGTGTGCAGGCCGTGATCTGAGCCGGCTTGAGCCAGCTCCATCGAGCCGCTGACCGAGTTGTGGTCGGTCAGTGCCAGCGCCTGGTGACCGAGCTCGCGAGCGCTCTGCGCCAGCTCTTGCGGCAGCGACACGCCATCCAGAAACGAGTAGGCCGAATGGCAGTGCAGCTCCACGTACGGCGGCGTGGATGTCATCTCATCCCCGCTGTCGTGCGCACGCTTCGCCTCAAGCTCCCTGCGCGAACCAGCCGCCGGCGCGTCGCGCGCCCAGGTCGTGGAAGACGACCAGGTTGCGCCCGTTCGTCGTCACCACCTCCCAATAGCGCCGGCGCAGCGGCCGCGCCGTCCACCAACGGTCCTCCACCAGCCAGGACTCCCGCACCAACTCGATCGCCCGCCCGTCCACGTGCAGCGGCACTCCTCCCGCGCCCGCACGCACGCGCGCCGGGTGGGGCAGATTCAGCTGCACGCGGGTGGCAGGCGCCATCAGCCCGGTAGCGGCGTCAGCACGACCCGCCGCTCAGGCACGCGCGAGTCCGGATCGACGCACACCGCCCGCATCGCCGCGTTCTCCCCCGCAACCGTGCGCACCTGCGCGACGGCTTCGCGCAGGCGTCCGACGCGCGCTGCGTGGCCCTCGTCCAGCAGCGCCTGCTGCTCGCCCGCCGGCGGACCGAAGCGCTCTACGGCGAGCCCCAGCGATGCGGCCGGTGCCGGCAGCAGCAGCAACCGCAGCGACAGTGCCAGGGCAATGCGCTCGCGATCGGCCAGCGGCTGGCGAAAGACCACGCGCTCGCGCCAGCCGCCACCCGACAGCAATCGCGCAGACAGCGTGACCGCGCGCAGCGTGCGCCCCCGGCGATCGCCGCGCGCCAGCAGCCGGTCCACCAACACGCCGAGCACGCGCTCGATCGCCGGCCCGGAGCTGGCATCGCCGACCTCCATCGTCTCCTGTACACGCTCCTGCGCCGAACGAGGACGCAGCGCTGCGTCCTCGCCGCAGGCCAGACGGTGCGCGAGCACGCCCGCCGCCCCGAAGCGATCGGCCAGCTCGTCGCGTCCCAGGCGAACCAGCTCGCCCAGCGTGCGCACCCCCAAGCGTGTGAGCGGCTCGAGCAGCTGCTCGGTCTGACGGCGATAGCCGAGCAGCTCGATCGGGCGCCCGGCCAGCCAGCGCAGTGCCTGCGAGCCGTCGAGCACGAGCGGCCGGCGCGAACGCACCGCCAGCGCCGCCGCCAGCGAGCAGAAGCGCGTGGGGCCCGCCCCCATGCGCGCGTGGCGATCGCCTCGCCCCACCGCTACCGGCGCACCCTTGCCCGGGGCCTGCCAGACCGCCCGCTGCGCGGCGGCGATCACGGCGGCGTCGGAGCCGTACAGCGAGCGCAGCGGACCGGTCTCGAAATAGGCCAGGCCGGGGCGCGCCGGCTCGACGGCGGCGCCGATCGCCTCAAGCGTTCCCAGCAGCGACTCCCAGGCCTCGTCGGTGCCCACCGGGTCGGCGGGAACGAGAGCCAGGTCGGGGCAGCGCGCAAGCGCCTCGCCGAGCGCCATACCTCTGCGCACACCCTGTGCCTCGGCGGCGCCGGAGACTTCTCCCAGGCGTTGCTCGGAGCCGGTGGGAGGAGCTATCGCCAGCGCGCGACCGACGAGTGCCTGTGCTCCTTTGGCGGCGAGCACCAGCTCGTAGCGGGGAAGGTGGACGCAGGCGACCATACGAACGTATGTTCGCACATGGTCCGGGGGAACGCTTCAGCTCTGCTTGCGCGGGGCCCGCTCGCGGTAGGTCCGCACCTTCGTGCGGTTGCCGCATACGGCCATCTCACACCACACACCCGAGCGGTTGCGCGAGCGGTCATAGAAGGCCCACCGGCAGTCGGGCGCGCGGCAGGCCTTGACCCGCTGCCACGAGCCATCGCCGATCGCTCGCGCGACCGGCACCAGCACTCGCGCAAGCGCGCCCGCGACGCCCTGCGCGCCCGGCTCGAGACTGACCGAATCGCCTGACGCGAAGTGGACACCGAGATCCCCGCGGCGCGCCGCCAGCTCGAGCGTTGCGCTTGCTCGATCGTCGGGCGGCTCGCCGTTGTTGGACAGCATCAGCGAGCGCAGAGCCTCGCGCAGATCGACTGCCTGCAGTCGATCTGCCTCGCCCAGCGCCGCCTTGCCAGGACTCAGCATTCCGCGCGCGCGCAGCCAATCGGCAAGCCCGTTTGTCGTGGCCAGTGCGTCGCTGCCCTTCTCGACGTCGAGCGTGTTGACAAAGTCAATCGTCAGTTCCAGATCGTGTGGTGTCTCGGGCATCTGCGCGTACAGGACCTCGTCGAGTTCGGTGGTAGCTGGAAATTTCTGCGGTATCCGCTTGAAACCGGTGTACCGTCATGATAGGTTACAAACACCAGCTATCAGGTAACGGAGGTGTTGCCGATGATCGTACCGCAGAAGTCACGCTCCGCCGGCGACCGGCGTGCGGAACCTCCCTCGGACTGGTCGGTCGACCATCTGCTTCGACCCGCACCGTCGGCGCGACTGCTTGCGCGGGTGCGCGCCGCGGCGCTCGACCGCGCCCTGCTCGCCGGGACCGATCCAGCGCACTCCAGCCAGCTTGCCGCCCGCGCTCACGCTCTCACGTCGCCGCGCTCTCGTGCCGCGGCCGCCGACGGGCTCGAGCGCTGGCTGTCGGCCGCAGATGGAGCAACGAGCCGGCGGCGAGTGCTGCCGCGTCGCGTGCTCGCGGCGGCAAACACATCGGAGGCACGCGAGATCCTCAGCCTGTTGCGCGGACCGGCGCCGCTCTACGCCCCCGGAATCGCGCTGCTCGGGTCGCTGCTCAGCGACGGTAGCGGCCCGGCATACCGCGGGGACAGCGATCAGCTCACGCGACTGCTCAGAGCAGTGCGCGCGACGATGACAGGACAAGCCCGAGCCGGTGACCGATCCATGGGCAGGCATCCGGCGCGCCTGGCTGGGAGAAGACGGAGATGAACGCGCGCGATCCGCTCGTCGGCGGCCTGCCCGCCTATCCGAGCCTGAGGATGATGCTCGCGCATCAGCGTGTGACGGATCTACGGCGTCGTGCCGACCGGGCACGCGAGCCGCGCAGGGGGCGCTCGGCGGAGCAAACCGCGAACCGCCTCGGACGCTCTACGAGACTTCCGAACGGCTCTTGGCTGTACGGCCGGCGCGACTCGTCCTAGAGCGTGCCCGTTTGGCGTTTCTCGGCGTCGAGCCCCCGCCCAGGACCGCGGACGCGGCCTCAGTCCATCGTCAGCGGCCCCTCCGCGGAGCCGCTGAGGAACTGACGCACGAAGGCGTTCTCCGAGGAGAACATGCGCTCGGCGTCACCCGCTTCGACGATGCGCCCCTTCCACAGCACTGCGATGTATTCGCCGATCTGCCGCGCCGAGGCGATGTTGTGCGTGACGACGATGTAGGTGCCGCCGTGGATCGAGTGCATCTCCTGGATCAGTTCGCAAAGCAGCGCCGTGCGAACCGGGTCAAGGCCCGAGTCGGGCTCGTCGAAGATCACCACGTCTGGTTCCATCACCAGCGCGCGCGCGAAGCCGGCACGCTTGCGCATGCCGCCGGAGAGCTGCGAGGGCGCATCGTCCATCGCGTCGGCCAAACCCACATCGGTCAGGCGCTCTGTCACCGTGCTGGCGATCTGCGCCTCGCTCTGATCGGTGTGCTGGCGCAGCGGGAAGGCGACGTTGTCGAACACCGACATCGAGCCGAACAGCGCGCCGTCCTGGAACAGCACGCCGATCCGCTGGCGCAGTGCCAGCAGCTTGGGCATCGTCAGTTGCGGCACGTGTTCGCCGTGCACGACGACATCGCCCGAGTCGGGGAACATCAACCCGATCAGGTGCTTGATCAGCACGCTCTTGCCGGTCCCGGAGGGGCCGAGCACGACGGTGATCGTGTCGTCGGGGATCGCCACGGTGAGCCCGTTGAGCACCGACACGCCGCCGAGTCGCTTGTGCACGTCGGTGCAGCGGATCGACCAGTTGCCCTCGGCCGGGTCGCCGGAGAGATCCAGGTCGCTGGAGTGCCACTGGTAGTCGTGCTCCTCCTCGCTCATCATTTCCCACCGTAGACGACGTGCGGGAACTGCGACGTCTGGCCGTTGAACGTGAACGGTCCTTGCTGGTTGCAGCCCGGCGCGGCGATCGAGTTGGGCGTTTCCGGTGCGTTTGCGACCTTGAACTGGATGATCTCTTCGATCAGGCTCTGTGAGATCGTCGCGTTGGGCGGCCCGCTGACCGAGGGCACGGGGTTGGAGCAGTTGCTGTTGTTGAACACCTGCAGCCCGCCGTTACCGAGCGCGCGGAAGGCCCCCGGCTTGAAGTACGGGTTGGCGCGGTCGGTGCCGATCCGCTGTGCGTAGACGGACAGGCTCTCCGGGCTGAGCACCTGCATCGAGCGCAGGTAGTGCTGCTGCGGACCGCCGGGCGTGTTCGTGTTGCTGCCGTGGGCCTGCGTCGCGGCCGTGAAGTTGGCAAAGAATGCCTGCAGCTCGGGCACATATTCGCCGAGGTTCTGCAGGAACGGATCGAGGTTGTGCAGCACCGGGCGGATTTCCTGCAACTGAGTGGTCGTCAGGTCGAGCGTCTTGCCGACGTCGGGCAGGCCCTTCTTCGCCGCCTTGGACAGCGGGCCCAGCGATGTCAGGAAGCTGTCGAACTGCGGCGCGAACGGCTTGGCTGCGGTCAGCGTCGCCGAGAGCTTGCGCTCGACGGGGCGGAATTCGTCGAGGAACGGGCTGGCGTCGTTGGCGAAGCGATCGAGTTCTTTGAGCGCCGTTTTCGAGCGCTTCTCGAATTCCGGCAGCGCGCGGAAAGCGGCGGCGAACGCCTGGCTGCCTTCGCCCAGCGCATGGAAGGTGTGCTCGCCGTTGACGATCAGGCCTTCGAGCTGGTGATCGCGGCTGCCGAGCGCGTTGAACACGACCCCTGTGTTCTTGACCAGCGCGCGCACCGCTCCCTCCTGGGAGGCGAGCAGGCCCACGAGCGTGTTGGCGTTCTGCACGAACGGGTTGATCTGCGAGAAGCCGGCATTGAGCTGTTCGCCGCGACCTTCGATCCCTTCAGCCAGCGACTGCTGCCAGATCTGGAAGTCGCGCCGCGTCTTTGAGTCGAACGCCGAGAGGATGCCGTCGAGCGTCACCGACGGTTCGACCTGCGCGTCGGCGAGCTGGCCGTTGTCGGGCACAAATGGCCCGGTGCGCCCGTTGCCCTGCGGGATCAGCTGCACGTAGGTCTCGCCGAGCAGCGTCTTCTGGCGCAGGATCGCGTGCATGTTCGCGCGGATCGGCGCGTACTTCTGGTTGATTTCCACTTCTGCTCGCGTGCGCCCGCCTTTGCCGAGCTTCAGCGCGACGACGCGGCCGATGTTCACGCCGCTGATGCGCACTTCCGACTGTTCGGCGAGCGCCAGCGATTTGGGGAATGCGACGGTCATGCGGTACCCCTTGGGCTTCAGCGGCAGCGGACCGCCGAAGGACTCCCACAGGAACAGCAGCAGCCCAAAGCAGCTGAGCACGAACAGGATGATCACGAGCATGTTGCCGAGCGTGGGTGCGCGCTTTTGCATCTCTAGCGGCCGCCTTCCCGCGCCTTGGCTTCAGACTTTGGCCCGCTGGCCGTCTTGGCCCCGGAGAGCACTTTCGAGCCGGGGGCCTTGGGCGCCGTCACGGTGTGGAACGCGGCCGCGCCTTTGAGGATCCCCTGAGCCTGGCAGTCGGCCTTCGTCGGCGGGTTGAGCAGGCCGACGAGCAGGTTCACGTTCGGATTGACTTCGGCGACGCCTTTGAGCAGCGGCGCGACTTCGCAGTTGAAGTACACCAGCGTGCGCCCGAGGATGCCGTGCGCGTCGGCCGAGCTGAGCACGCTGTTGAGATTGTGGTTGGCCCAGTCCAGGAAGAACAGGAAGCCGCCTTGACTCTTGCCCGGATTGTTCGCGAGCTCGTTGAAGAATTCATTGAACACCGAGAAGGTCGTGGCGAGCTTCGGGAACGCTTCGGACAGCTGCTTGGTGGCGGGCGCGACCAGGTTGAGCGTCGGCAGGATTTCGCGCGCGAACGGACGGATTTCGTTCTTGATGATCGGCGTCGTCTCGATCGCCAGCTTGCGCGTGGCGTTGTTGGCGGGACCGAGCGCTTTGGCGAACGGGTCGAGTTTGTGCAGCGTAGGTCCGACCAGATTGGCCGCCGTGGCGAGCTTGCCCAGGCCCGTCTTGGTCTTGCTCAGAGCGCCCGGCAGCAGCTGGACCGTCTGTTCCACGGCCCTGTCCTCTTTGGCGAACGTCGCGAACACCGCATTGGAGGCGTCGACGAGCTGTGCGAGCTGCTTGTCCTTGCCGCCGAGTGCTTCGGTCAGCAACCTGAAGTTGTGGATCGCGCGCGCAGTGTTGGCGTGTCGCTGTTCCAGCTGCGAGGAGATCTTCTGGATCTCGCGCGCGGTCGGATCGAAGCGCTTGAGCGTCGCCGAGAAGGCTTTGCCGTTGTTCTTGAAGGCGCCGCCCGCGCCGGCCAGCAGCTCCTGCAGATACGCCCGCGTTTCGGCGTCGAGCGATGACAGGAATTCGTCGAAGTTGACGTTCGGCGCCGTCTGAGAGAGCGGCAGCGTGGAGCCGCTGGGCAGCTTGCCGGCCGATGGCGTACCCGGGTTGATCTCCACGGTGATGTCCTGCAGCTGCGTCTTGGGGCGCAGCAACATCGTCGCGTTGCGGTAGAGGTGCGCGTATTTGGGCGTCACTTTCATCGACACCGTCGCGATCCCGTTGTGCAGGTCCACGCTCTGCACTTCGCCGATCTTCGCGCCGGCGATCGTCACCGCCTGGCCCTGCCCCGGTGTGACCGCCTGCGCGGTCTGAATCTCGGCCTTCAGCGAGTAGTAGCTGCGCCCGAGCACGGGTACCCAGCCGGGAAGCTTGAGGTTCTCGTGGGCGAGGATGTAGCCGCCGACGGCCGCCGCGATGACGATCATCACGATGATCGAGACGAACGCCGTGCGGTAGCGCTCGATCTGGTCGCGAACGGTCAGCCCGCCCTCGTGTTTGTGGTCGTGGTGCTTGGGTTCGCGCGCGGCCATCAGCCGTTCCCGTCCGCCGGGCCCTGTGACAGCGGGCCGTTGAATTCAGGTACCGCCTGCGTGTAGCAGGGGACGAGCGGCTTGTAGGCCGGCTCGGTTTTGGGGAGCGCCGGGTGCGTACCCTGCGGCTGCAGCGAGGCGTGTGCGAGCAGCTTCAGTCCCGTCGTGCTGCTGCCCTCCACGGAGGCCGGCTGTGAGCGCAGCGTCGGTCCGCCGCTGCCGAGCAGGAAGTGCGTCATCGTGCCGTTGCCGTCGAAGCTCTGGCCGATGCCCGACAGGCCGGTAAGCCCGTACCAGAACTCCTTGTAGTCCTCCACGCCGCTCGTCGCCGCCCCATCCTGCAGCTTGGTGTTGCCGGCCGGGTAGAGCACTTTGCTCAGGCACTTGTTGAAGAGTTCGGTCTGTTTGTAGAAGGGCGTCTGTTCAGCGGTCAGTTGCGCCAGCTGCGGCGTCGCCGCCTGCAGCGCCTTGGCCACCCCGCCCAGCTCGCTCGGCGCGAGTGAAGCTTCGACCTGCGCGATCCACGGCAGCGTCGCGGTGACCGTCTGTGGTGTGTTGTTCACGCCCGGCAGGATGTCCGTGGCGAACGTCTTGATCGACGGGAAAGCGCGGTCCAGTTCGCGCAGGCCGCTGTCGATGTTGTGCAACGAGCTCGGCAGCACGGCGACGGCCGCGCGCAGGCTCGACGAGCGGTTGGCAAACGAACGGAAGAAGGTGTTGAAGTTGCCGATCAGTTCGCCGAGCTGCTGCTCGTGGACGTTCAACGCTGACGTCACTTTGCCGATGCTCAGCACGAGCTTTGACAGGTCGTGTGGTTCTGTCCCGCCGATCGCCTGGTTGATGATCGCGCCGCCGCGCTCGGCGGCGGGTGCTCGGGCATAGGCTTTGTTGAGCGCTTCGGCGGCGTTGACGCCTCGCACCTCAGGGTCCTGTTCGGCATTGTCGGCCTTGGACGGCGTGCGCGTGAGCCCGTCGCCGTAGCCGATCAGGAAGTCCTGCAGGTTGGCCCGCGTGTCGGTGTTCAGCGCGTCGAGCACCTGGTCGAGCTGCACGGGATCGGAGGACTGCGTGCTCGGCAGCGTCGCACCTGAGGAGAGCGTCTTGGTCGCCGGGCTGCCGGGCTGCAGTTCGACGAACCAGTTGCCTTCGAGGAAGATGCGCGGGCGGATCTTGACGGTCGCGTCGGAATGCAGCGGCAGGCCGCGCGATTCGATTTCCATGCTCACCAGTCCGGTCGAGCCCTGGCGCCTGATACCGGTCACCTTGCCCACGTCGACGCCGGCGATGCGCACCGGCGACTTCGGTTTGATGTTGATCGCGCTGGCGAACTGCGCGTTGAGGCGGAAGCCGTGTTTGAACGGGATGTGCTTGGTGAAGCCGAAGTACACGCCGACGATCACGACCACCAAGAAGACGATCGCGAAGCGGACCGGGCTCGTGCGGTTTAGCTCACGAACCGGGATGTCGTCGTGGCGGCGCCAGCGTTTGGGGCGAAGGGGGCTCATTTCTTCTTCCCTTTGCTCGCCGTCTTCTTCTTCGCCGGCTTCTTCGTGGCCGTGGAGATGCCCAGGTTCTTCAGCTGTTCGGCGGAGTACTTCTGCCCGAACAGGTTTTCTTCGCGGCTGGTGATTTCGCGCTGGCTGGCGACGCTCGCGGCCGGCAGGTTTCCGAGCACGGCCTTGCCTTTTTCGTAGGTCTCGTTGGCGGCTTCGCAGACGCGCGGCTGCCCGGGGCCCGCCACGTTCGGATACGGGTTGGCGTGCACGTGGTTGTTGTCGACGATCGTGCTCGAGCCGACGAACGCTTTTTCGATCGACGGGCCGTTGGCGGGCGCCGACGACGGGAAGCCCTCGTTGTTGGAGCCGCTCGGCGCGAGTACCAGGCCGGCGCGTGCGAGCGTGCCGACGCCGATGTTCTCCGACTGCAGGCTCGCCACGTTGCGGAACGTCAGCGTCAGGTAGTTGCAGAATGCCTGCTCGGGCGCCAGTCCCGCGAGCACGGGATTGCCGAACTGCAGCGTCTGCGTGAAGTCTTCCAGCCCGGCCGTGACGATCGGGTCTTCGGTGAACTTCTGCAGGGCCTGGGAGGAGGCGGCCAGGCGCGTGTTCAGGGCGGTCGCGGCCTGTAGGTTGACGGCCCCCACCGCGAAGGCTTCACCGAGCGGCTTGGCAACCGTCGTAAGCGTTTTCGCGCTCGGGCGCAGCAGGCGCATGAACTCGGTGCTCTTTTCGGTGAACGCCGCCTCGTGGGGCAGCGAGTAGATCGCCTGTTCCAGCGAAGCCGGGCCGCCCTCGGTCGCTTCTTCGAGCGATTTTGCGACGCTCGCGAAGGCCGTGAAGAAGGTGTCCTGCTCGGTGAACAGCGCCGCGTTCTGCGCGGCCACCGGAGCCGTCTGTTCGGCGGGACGGTCGAGCCCTTTGAACAGACCGCGCAGGTCGGTCTGCGGCGAAGCGAGATTCTGCAGCACCGGGATCGCATTGGTGACCAGCGGCTTGAGCGTGTGCAGCGCTTCGTTGATTTCCAGCCCGCGGCCGGCCAGCCCGTCGCCGAAGTTGTTCGTGTTCACCTGGATCGCCGTGCGCGTTTTTTCGTCGAACATGTTGAACAGCTGGTCGATGTCCACAGGTTCGGTCGTCTGGCTGACCGGGATCGCGTGCCCCGCCTTGATCGTTTCGCTGGATTTGCCCTTTTCCAGTTCCAGGTACTTCAGCCCGATCGCCGAGACCGAAAGCACGGTGGCTTTGGTGTCCTTGGGCAGCGGTTCGACCTTCTTTTCCAGATGCAGGTTGGCGATCGCCGTGACCCTGCCGGTGGACGGGCTCAGATGCGGCGTCAGCGAGCCGACGATGCCGACACGCGTACCGGCGATGCGCACCTGGTTGGACGGCTGCAGGCCCGAGCCCTCCGGCAGCACGACTTTGATGTTGTAGGTCGGCACGAACGGCAGGCCGTTGTTCGCGTTGTAGGAGAGGAACACCGCGACGACGACGATCAGCGTCGTCACTGCTCCGATCAACAGCGGGCTGCCCGCCAGCGATGTGCTCCGGCGACGGTTCATGGGTGCTGTGTCGGGTCGCAGGTCAGTAGGCCCGAGTCGGTGAACGGCGAGGAGCCGTCCGCCGCCGGCTGGGTGGCCGCGCCGGGGCACTTGCGTAGCTGGCCGGTTTTCAGCGGCGCGAGGGCCTGCGCAGCGCTGGCCGGCGTGAGCGTGTTTTTGCTGTTGAGCGAGAAGTCGGGGAACACCGGGCTGATGCGCGCGTAGTGTCCGTTGGCGTCGTAGTAGGCGGTCGTCTGCCCGAACTGGCGCAGCGTCCCCTGCAGGTCGGGCGAGTAGGGTCCGAAGAAGGCGGTGATCGGCACCGATTCACGGTCTGCCGGGATCGCCGCGGCCGTGCTCGATTCCAGCGAAGTGGCCAGTGCGGGCAGTGCGCGCACGAAGTCCGTCAGGTCGTTGTTGGGCCCCGGCTGGCTGAAGGCGGTCGAGAAGTTCGTCACCACAGGCGTCGCCGTGGTCAGCAACGGCTTCAGCTTGGTGAGCAGTTTCGTCAGCGGCTGGACGGTCGGCTTGGACGCGTCGACGAGCTTTTTCAGCGCTGTGAACGCGGAGGGCAGCTGTGCAAACGTGCGGTTGCCCTGGCGCAGGGTAACTGGCAACACCTTCAGCCCCTGGGCGAGGTTTGTCTGCTCGTCGCCGATCGCCGTGAACGTGGAGTTGGCGTTTTCGACGAGGTCGGAGAGCTGTTCCTTGCGCGCGCCGATCGTCGTCACGGCCTTGGCCGTTTCGACGAGGAAGTTCGTGAACGTCGATTGATCGCGCACGAGCTCGGAGAAGAAGTGGCTGGTCGCCGACAGCGAAGGGGCGAAGTATTCGGTCGCGCCCTGCAGTGACTTGCCCTGGCCGACGTACTGTTCTGCGGTGCCCTGGATGAACTGCTGCAGCCCCTTGCGCGTCTTCGGGTTGAGCGTGTTGAACAGCTGGTCCAGATCCGTCACGTCTTTGGTCGCGCTCGCGGGCAGACGGGCGCCTGAGGCAAGCGCCGGCGCGTTGTTCGGGCCGGGGCTGAGCGCGACGAAGCGGTTGGCGACACTGGACAGCGAAGGCACTCGGACCTGCGCAGTCGTGCCTGCGTGCAGCGGCACCAGCGACGAATCGACGCTGATCGTCACGAGCGCTTTGAAGTCATGGGTGAGTGCGATGTCCTTGACGGTGCCCACGGGGACACCGCCGACCTGAACCTGATCGCCCCTGACCAGCTGGTCGCCTTCGGCGAATTCGAGCTTGTACGTCGAGCTCCCGCCGCCCGCAAAGACGATGTACAGGATCACCAGCACGACGATCACCAGCGACCCGAGAGCGAGCGGGCGCACGTAGCGGCCGCGCGACGGGCCCACCGGGCGCGGCGGGGGGCTGCCCGGAGGCGGTGCCGTCGGCGGTTTGGGAGCGGTCGTGGCCATCGCTACCGGCCCCCTCCCGAGGCGCTCGCCGCGTGGACGGGGATTGCCGCCGAGGACGGACCGCTGGACACGGTCGGGTCGGGGATTTCACCCAGGCGCGCGATCAACTTGATCCACTGGCCGGGCGTGATCGAGGAGCTGAGCGAGCCGGCGAGGCTGGCGCTCTGAGCGAACAGCGGGTAAAAGCCGACGTGGATGTGGTTGTAGTGGTCGGCCATCGCAAGCGTGTTGTCTGCCCCGGGGTAGGTCATCAGGCTGATGATCTGGTGCGGCTTCATCGAGCCCTGCAACGTCAGCAGCTTGCGGATCGTCGTGTCGGTGATCGACCCGGGGCCCTGGTGGCCGACGATCGGGATTCCGTTGATCTGCGAGATGTCCACGGCATCGCCGGTGGAGTGCTCGGATACGTTGCCTTCGGTCGTCAGATCGGAATGGCCGCATTTGAGCGCAGAGACGGTCGGCTTCAGGCCCGACACGGCGAGGAACTCGAGCGTCGCCAGCACACGGCGGTCGATCTGCCCGGTCTGGATGTCCTGGCGCCCGCACGGGTAGATGTCGATGTCGGGGTTGGCCAGAACCTGTTGCTGCAGCTGTTCCTTTGACTCCAGCAGCACCTGGCCGACGGTCGGGGCCGTGGCCAGGAAGGGGTCCTTGCCCTTGGCCCGGAAGACCGAGCTGTTCTCCAGCTGCACCCACCCGTCGAGGATCGGCTTGGGGTCGATCTGCGGGGCGCCGACGCCGGCCGGCCTGATCTGGAAGAGCATGCGCGGTTCGGCGCCTTCGCCGGCGTTGCCTGCGCCATCTCCCACATGCCCGAGCACCGTGCCCGCGATCACGCGAGCGCCTGTGTGCAGTTCATGCAGGTACACGTCGTTGGCGCCATCGCGGAACACCCGCTGCGCGGGGTCGGCAGGCGGCGTCGCCGGTTCGCTCGGCGTGGCGTGCGCTTCGCCGGAGGGCACCGTCCCCGTGCCTTCGCCGCTGGACGCAGCAGCGCCGGCGGCGGGTGCGGGCGATTGCGACGGAGCGGTGTCCGCGCCGGGCTGCGGCGCGGAGGCCGAGCCCGGAGCCGTCGCTTCCAGCGCACTGGAGGAGCCCAGCGTCAGCGCCCCCGTCGCCGTGCCTTCGCCGGCGGGCGGCTGCGAGCCGGCCTGGGTGCCTGCGCTCGCCGGGCCGGTCGGGCGCGGTTCTGCCGGCTCCTGCACCTTGGCGGCGCTCTTTTCGGCGGCCTGCCCGTTGTGCGGGCGCAGCACCGGATAGAGCTGGGCGACGCTGGCGAGTTTCGCGTAGGTGTAGGTGTTGCCGTACGCGTCGCGCAGCGATACGAAGCGGCCCAGCTGTGCCGAGTCTCCGATCTGCACGACCTCGCCGTCCTGCACTGCGATGACCGGCGCGTTGGCTTCGGAGTAGATGACCGTTCCCGGCAGCGACTTGGCGGCACTCGAGCCGCCGGCGGCGGTCGGGAATCCGTCGCTGAAATGCGCCTTGGCGTGCACCGGGAAGCGTGCCTCGGTGAGCCCCGTGATCGCCCCCAGCAAGCCGGAAGGCGTACCGCCGAGCAGTTTCGCGCGTAGCATCACCGAGTCGACGTAGGCCTGGGAGTGGTTGTAGGAGAACACCGCACCGCGCAGGCTCGTCGCGGCGCCCGCCGCGCGCAGGTAGCGGGCGGCGGCAAAGATCGCGTCGGCCGGGTTGTAGGGATCCTTGAAGCCGTCGCCGTTGGCATCCACGCCATACGTCGCCCACGAGGAGGGAAGGAACTGCATCCAGCCCTCGGCGCCGGCGCTGGAGACGTTGAGGTCGCGCCCGTAGTCCGTCTCGACCTCGTTGATCGCCGCGAGCAGCTGCCACGGCACGCCGTAGGCCGTGCCTGCCGCCTGGTAGATCGGCAGCAAGAACGGCGGGATGCGAAAGCTTTCGATGAAGAACGCGGGGACGCCGGCGATCGACGAGGACAGCGAGAGCGGCAGCGCCGGCGTCAGCGCCGAGGGCTTGGGCGCCTTCTTGCCGCGCTTGGGCTTGGCCGTGGCGGCCGGTTCGCTGCCGGTCGACTTGCTGCCCGCCTTGCCGGCGCCGCTCGCGGGAGACGGCGTGGCCCCCTGGGAGCTCTGCCCGCTCACCTTCGGCGTCGTCGCGGAGGGCGCGGGCGCCACCGGCGCTTGGGCGGTCGAGCTCGTCGCCGGCGGCGGCCCGGCCGGCGCAGTCGTCTGGGTCGGCGCCGGCGTTTCGTCAGGCGCGGGGGTGGTGACGATTTCCGTGGTCGTCGCGGTCGCCGGCGCTTCTTCGGCCGGTGACACGGCGGGCGCGAGCAATGCAAGCAGCGCGAGGCCGGCGAGCAGAAGGACGATCAATGCGCTTGGGCGGGTCATCTGCGTCTAGTTGCCGAGGAGGTAGTTGAGCAACATGCCGTCCGCCCCCGAGCTTTCCGCCGAAGGCGCGTAGTAGGTGGTTCCGGCGCTGGCGCCGCCGACAGGCTTGGCAACCGCGGCGGGTTCGTTGCCCGCAGGTGCCCCCGTGCCGCTGGCCAGCGTGGTGGCTCCCGGATACTTCGCTGTCGCTTCGGCGGGCGTCGCGCCTTTGAGGACCGCGAGCGTGCGGGCCATCACGACACTCGTGGAGCTCGCGTGCGCCGAGGCGGCCGTCGCGGCTTTGCCTTCGCTGGAGGCGTTGTTGAAGAGTTTGGCGTTGGCGCACGCCGAAGCCGTCGAGACGGCGTAGGTCAGGCAGGCGGTGCCGATGGCTTCCGAGCGCAGGAAGTGCCCGAGCGAGTCATAGCCATTGGTCGACCCGGCGCCGAGGAAGATGAAGTCGAGGATGCGCTCCAGGCCGCCGGTCGAGCGCAGGCTGGAGAGCAGTTCCGCCGCGTTGAAGGAGAACGGCTTGGCTTCCTTGCCGAGCTTTTCCAGGCGGGCGAGCAGCGGTTGGATCGACGTCAGCGCGGGACCGGAGACCTTCGACGTCGCACCGAGGTTCTTAAAGAATGCGGTCGAGCTGTTGGAGAACGCCGGCAGGCTCGTGAACGCCTTGTCGATCCCCGGTGCGGCGACTTTCAGGTCGCGAAACGCAGGGGTCGTCTGGTCGGCGAAGCGGGCCAGCCGTTCCATCGACGGGCCGAGCTGCGCGAGGAACTTCGGGAACAACGCGAGGTTGCGCGCGAGCGCTCCGCGGTGGCGCGCAGAGGCCTGCGCGACCGTGTTGCTCTGCACGACGAAGTCGGCGACCTTTTCGCGCACCGCGGCAAACGGCTGTAGTGCCTGATCGGAGTCCACGGCCAGTTTCGCCAGCACCTTGTTCTCGGAGCTGAGGATGGCGAGCACGCGATCGAGTTCCTGCAGCGCCGGGTTGGCACGCCGGATCACGACGTTCAGGTCGCTGCCACGCCCGGCCAGGCCCGCGCCGAGCTCGTTGATCAGGATCGTGAAGCGCTGGCGCTCGGGCAGCCGAGATATGTCGCCGAGCAGGTCAACGTCGACGGGGCTGTGCGTGTTCTGCACGGGCAGCAGGTACTGCCCGGAGCCTTCATGGTTCTTGCCGATCTTCTTCAGCGCAGGCGGCAAAGGCGTGCCGGCGACGCGCGGTTGCGTTGGCAGGCAGTCGACGAACTTCTCGCCGATCAGCGCCTGCGGGCGCACCGTGCAGCTCGCGTCCGCGCGGAAGTCCTGAAAGCCCGGGTTGGAGATGTTCAGCACGACAGCGGCCTTGGCCTGCGGCGTCGCCGTGACCGAGCCGACAGTGCCGACCTTCACGCCGCCGATCTTCACGTTCTCGCCGGAGATGATGTTGCCGGCGTCGTCGAAGATCGCGCGCACGGTGTAACTGCCGTTGGAGCCGCCCGCGGAACTGGACAGCAGAACGACGGCCGCAATCGCGGCCATGGCGAGGAACGCGGCGACCGTGGCCGCACCTCTCCTCCACCCGGCGGTCTGCTCTCTCACCCTTTCCTTCCTTGATATCTAAACGAGCCGGGCGGCCCCACCCTCTTCGATGGAGCCGCCCGTCTCAACTCCCTACCGGCGAGTCTACGCCCCTAGAGGCACTGCCTCGCCGTCATTGCGACCCTATGCCGGAGGGCACGGAGCCTTGTATGTCGTGGTCACCGTTTCA
>CAVURZ010000008.1:0-186529 GCA_963744035.1 uncultured Solirubrobacteraceae bacterium
CAGGCCTCTGCGGAGAGCCATCCAGCGCTACATCGAGGATCCCCTGGCCGACTTTGTCCTGCGCGAACAGCTCACCCCGGGGGCGACCGTCGTGGTCGACCCGGACGGCGAGCTCGAGGGCGAGGTCAAACTCTCGATCGTTCAGCCAAAGAAGCAGAAGCATCCCGTCGGTGTCGGAGCCGGTGAGGCCGGCTCCGAGGAGCCCGGCCCGGCCGACGTCGAGGCCGACGCCGCGCCGCCTGCCGAGCAGTAGGCGCGGAGAACTGGAGCATCCGCCGCAGGATCGGGTCGTCCTCGAGCCGTTGACGGCCGAGGACTGGCCCGCGGCGGCGCGGATCTACGAGGCGGGGATCGACGGCGGCAACGCGACCTTCGAGGTCAGCGCACCCGGTTGGGATGTGTTCGTCGCCAAATGCGGCGGCTTCCCGGCATTGGGTGCTCACGGCGACAACGGCGAGCTGCTCGGCTGGGCGGCGCTCTCGCCGGTCTCGGCCAGGGCGGTATACCGGGGCCTCGGCGCGGTCAGCATCTACGTCGCCCCGGAGCAGGCCGGCAAGGGTGTCGGGCGGGCACTCCTGGATGGCCTGATCGCGGCCTCGGAGCACGCCGGGCTGTGGGCCCTGGAGGCGGGTATCTTCCCGGAGAACCGCGCCAGCATCGCACTGCACGAACGCTGCGGCTTTCGCCGCGTGGGTGTCCGCGAGCGGGTCGGGCAGATGCCGGACGGGCGCTGGCGCGACGTTTGCCTGTTCGAGCGCCGCAGCCCGCTGGTCGGCGGCTGATCTCGCCTCAGGCGGCCCCGGCGGGCGCCTTGGCGGTGTGCGATCTGCGCAGCCGCCAGATCAGGTAGGCGACGATCGCGATGTTGGCCAGCAGCGCGCCGACCTTCAGCACCGAGGCGCTTTTCGTCAGCTCCCAGATCTCGGGGATGAAGAACAGGGAGGTTGCGATGACCGTGAGCCACTCGCCCCAGCGCTTACGGGTCCATAGGCCATAGGACTCGACCGCCTCCAGGACCCCGTAGCCGATCGCGGCGAGGCCGAAGATGACGTTTTTGTCGGCGTTGATCCGGCTGACCCTGTCGATCACCCGCTTGACCCAGTTGCCCCTTGGGTTCAGCCCTAGTTTTTCCGCCAGCCGGGTGATTTCGGTTCCCCAGTTGGTGTGCGGGTGGGTCAGCAGCACGATGCCGACCGCGAGCAGGATGATCGCCCGCAGCGCCCGCTCGGCCGCGATCCACGGCAGCAACCTGTCGTGGCCGGCCTGCTCCTGTGCGGGCGGGTCGGCTGGTTCCTCGGCGGGCATCGGGGAAGTATCCGCGAGGGCCCGGGCGCATGCGCTTGCCGTCCCCGCCTGCCCCTAGTCTGAGCATCATGGCGCGAACCACGATCCACGTCTGCTCGGAGTGCGGGGTGCAGTCCGCCCAGTGGCATGGCCAGTGCCCCGGCTGCGATGCCTGGAACACGCTCGTGGAGGAGCGAGTCGTGCCGGCGCCGGGTAAACCCGGCAGCCGCTCGCGCCCGCCGCAGCTGCGCGCCGTCGACGGCTCGGCTCAGGGGCCGCGACGCCTGAGCGAGGTTGGCAGGGCTCCGGTGCAGCGGCTCGCCAGCGGCATCGGGGAGCTTGACCGGGTCCTCGGTGGAGGCCTCGTACCCGGTTCGCTGGTGCTGCTCGGAGGCTCTCCGGGAATCGGCAAGTCGACGCTCACCAACATGGTTCTCGGGCACCTCGCCGCGGCCGGACACCGGACGCTCTACGTCAGTGGTGAGGAGTCGGCCGAGCAGGTTCGCCTGCGTGCGGAGCGGCTCGACGGCTCGGGCGGGGCACTGCAGGTGCCGATCCTGGCCGAGACCGACCTCGAGCGGGTGCTCGAGGTGCTTGCGGCGGAGCGGCCCGCGGCCTGCGTCATCGACTCCGTCCAGACGCTCCGCTCGGGCGAGCTCTCCGGTGCGCCTGGATCGGTCGGGCAGGTGCGCGAGGTGGCGGCCCGGATCATGGAGCTGGCCAAGGCTCAGAGCACGACTGTGATCCTGGTCGGGCACGTGACCAAGGACGGCGCGCTTGCCGGACCACGCGTGCTCGAGCACCTGGTCGACTGCGTGCTTCAGTTCGAGGGCGAGCGCGAGCGGCCCTATCGCGAGCTCAGAGCGCTCAAGAACCGCTTCGGCTCAACCAACGAGGCGGGCCTGTTCGAGATGCGCCAGGGTGGACTGGTGGAGGTCCTGGATGCCTCCGCGCGGTTCGTCGCGGAGGCGACCCGGGCCCCCGGCAGCGTCGTGCTCGCCACGATGGAGGGCTCGCGGCCACTGCTCGTCGAGGTCCAGGCGCTGGTCGCCCCCTCGGAGCTCGAGCAGCCACGGCGGGTGGTGTCCGGCCTTGACCGCAATCGCCTCGCGCTGGTGCTTGCGATCCTCGGCCGGCACGGCCGTGTGGGAACGGGGGGCTCCGATGTGTTCGTGAACGTCGTCGGCGGCGTGCGTGTGGATGAGCCCGGTTGTGATCTGGCGGTCGCATTGGCGGTCGCCAGCGCCAGCCGCGGCGTGGCCCTGGCCGGTGCGCCGCTGGGCTGCTTCGGAGAGCTTGGCCTGACCGGTGAGCTGCGTTGGGTGGGGCACCCGGAGCGGCGCCTGGAGGAGGCCTCCAGGCACGGCCTGGAGGCGGTGATCGCTCCGCCCGGCAGCGGCGCGCCGGCACGCGAGGCGGCGACGCTGCGGGACGCGCTGGCCGTCGCGCTGGCGGGTGGTCCGGCCGAGCCGGACGGCGCCCGGGGGCCGCGGGTCTCGCGGGGGTCCGCTTCTCCTGCGCACGCAGGCGCTTTGTAGGTTTTGGGCGCAAACTGGCCGTGCAGCTAAGGGATCGCTAAATGCCCTAGAATTAGGGCTGTGGCACCACGATCCGGCGAAGATGTAGACAACGAAGTCAGACCGGATCCGGGGTTGATGAGGGCGCTGGAGATGATCGCGCCCGGGACAGCGCTTCGCGAGGGAATCGAGAGCATTCTGCACGCCAGGACCGGCGGGCTGATCGTGATCGGGGAGCCCGAGGACCTCAGTTTCCTGAACTCCGGGGGCATCAAGCTCGAGATCGACTACACCCCGGCCTTCCTCTACCAGGTGGCAAAGATGGACGGGGCGATCGTCCTGAACGCCAACGCGACGAAGATCTCGATGGCCAACGTCCAGCTGATGCCCGACCCGACGATCCTCTCGCACGAGACAGGCACCCGCCACCGCACCGCAGAGCGCGTCTCCAAGCAGACGGACGCACTGGTGATCGCGATCTCCCAGCGGCGCGAGGTCGTTTCGGTCTATGTCGACGGCGCCAAGTACATCCTCGAGGACATTCCGGTGGTGCTCGCCAAGGCCAACCAGGCGCTGGCGACCCTGGACAAGTTCCGCACCCGCCTGGATCAGGTCTCCACGCGTCTGACGGCGCTGGAGTTCGAGGGCGGCACGACCCTCCACGACGTCCTCACCGTGCTCCAGCGCTCGGAGCTGGTGACGCGCATGGCGGTCGAGATCGAGCGCTACATCGTCGAGCTTGGCAGCGAGGGGCGCCTGATCGAGATGCAGCTCGAGGAGACCATGGTCGGTGCGGCCGCTGAGAAGGCGGCGCTCGTGCGGGACTACCTCTCGAGCTACTCCGACGAGGCCTTCGCCGCAGCGCTCGAGGAGATCGGGCGGCTCGCCCACCAGGACCTGCTCGACTTTGGCCGGCTGGCCGAGCTGCTCGGATATGACCGCAAGCTGAACACGCTCGACTACGCGGTATCGCCACGTGGCTACCGCGTGCTCGGGCGGATACCCCGGCTGCCGAAGCTCGTGGTGACGCAGATCGTCACCGAGTTCGGCGGGCTCGACGAGCTGCTGGGCGCCGCCGACTCGGAGCTCGAGTCGGTCGAGGGCGTGGGCGAGATCCGTGCCAAGGACATCCGCGAGGGCCTGCGCCGGCTGCAGGAGCTGAACCTCGTGGATCGCTACCTACAGACTTAGATCAAGGGCCGCCCGCGGGCCGCCCACAACGAAGGAGGACACCATCCCGACACAGGCAACCGAAGACGGAACGCTGACCGAGGACCTCGAGGTCACGCGGGAGGTCGAGTACATCGAGTTTGAGCTCGGAGACCAGGTCGTATACCCCCACCACGGCGCTGGCAAGGTGCTCAAGAAGGAGGAGATGGAGGTGCTGGGCGAACGCCGCGAGTACCTGACCATCAAGATCCTCCACAACGACATGACGGTCCGGGTCCCGACGGAGAACGCCGCCCTCGCGGGTCTGCGCCGGGTCATCGATGAGGAAACGGTCAAGAAGGTGCTCGACGTCCTGCGAGACGAAGTCTCCGAGATGCCGAAGAACTGGAACCGTCGCTTCAAGCACAACCGGGACAAGATCAAGACCGGCGACATCTACGAGCTCGCCGAGGTTGTTCGCAACCTCTCCCTCCGCGAGAGCGAGAAGGGCCTGTCGACGGGTGAGAAGCAGATGTTCACCCGCACCAAGAAGATCCTCGCGTCCGAGCTGATGTACGCGCTCGACAAGGACGAGGAAGAGGCCGAGAGCTACCTCGACGAGCTGCTCGCGGATTCCGCCAGCAGCCAGATGGCCGTCGCCGGAGCCAAGTAGCGAGGCTCTCGCGCACGCGGCAGGGCCGGCTTCGAGCCGGATGCCGCGTGCGCGACAGCCGTCTCAGATGACCCTCGCCCTGATCGTTGCGGCGGGCAGCGGCGAGCGCCTCGGCGCCGACCGTCCCAAGGCCCTCGTCGAACTGGGCGGACAGACGATGCTCGCGCATTCGATCGAGGCACTGCGCGCGGCCGAGGGGATCGAGCGGATCCTCGTCGCCCTGCCGCCCGGGGTGCTCCTGCACGGGGTCGAGTCGGTCGAGGGCGGGGCGGCACGCTCGGACTCGGTGCGCCGCGCGCTGCAGGCGGCGGGCGGGGATGATGAGATGGTGCTCGTACACGACGCCGCCCGGCCGCTGCTCAGCACGCGGCTGGCCGAGCGGGTGATCGAGGCCCTGCGCGCTGACCCCGGAGCCGACGCGGCGATCGCCGCCGCTCCGGTGACCGACACCATCAAGCGCGCCGGGCCAGACGGAACAGTGCTCGAGACGCTCACGCGCAGCGAGCTGTGGTCGATTCAGACACCGCAGGTCTTCCGGCGGGATGCCCTCACACGGGCGCTGGGCGTCGATGCGGCGGAGCTCGCGCGGGCGACCGACGACGCATCGCTGATCGAGCGGGCCGGAGGACGGGTGATCGTCGTGGCCTCCGACCCCGGCAACCTCAAGGTCACGACCCCCGTCGACCTGCGCCTCGCGGAGCTGCTGCTGGCCGAGCGCCACAGCCAGGCCGGCTGAATCCTGCTTGAATCGCCCACCGAATGCTGAGCGACTATCACCTGCACCTGCGCCCCGACGATCGCGCCGCGACGCCCGCTGAGTACTTCACCGCCGCGAACGCCGAGCGCTACCGTGAGGCCGCCTCCGAGCGCGGCATCTCCGAGCTGGGGGTCTCCGAGCACATCTACCGCTTCACCGCGGCCCTGGACCTCTGGCGCCACCCTTTCTGGGAGAGCTTCGCCCGCGATGACCTGGATGCCTACTGCGACTTCGTTCGCTCCGATACGGACCTGCGCCTGGGGATCGAGTGCGACTTCATCGCCGGCGCCGAGGACAGGACTGCCAACCTGCTGGAGGCTCGGGACTTCGACTATGTGGTCGGCTCGGTCCACTTCATCCGCGAGGGCTTCGTGGACATGGACGACTACACCGTGTGGGATCCCAAGGACCCCCGGCGCAGCCCCGAGGCGATCTGGGAGCGCTACTTCCAGACGGTGGCCGAGAGCGCCCGCTGTGGCCTGTTCGACATCATCTCCCACCCCGACCTGGTGAAGATCTGGGGCCCTGCACATCCCGGTCGCACGCCACAGGGCGACCTGCGCCGCTACTACGAACCGACCGTCGAAGCGATCGCCGAATCCGGTGTCGCCGTTGAGATCTCAACGGCCGGTCTGCGCAAGCCGGTCGGTGAGATCTACCCGGCTCCTCCGTTCCTTGGAATGTGCCTGGAAGCCGGGATCCCGCTGGCGCTCTCCAGCGACGCCCATCGCCCCGAGGACGTGGGCGCCGGCTACGAGCAGGCGCTCGAGCTGCTCGAGCAGCTCGGCGCCGGCGAGATCGCCCTGTTCGAAGGGCGCCAGCGACGGATGGAGCCGATCGGGTGATCCGCTCGGGGATCGGCTTCGACTCCCACCGCCTCGCCGCCGGGCGGCGACTCGTGATCGGCGGCGTTGAGATCCCGCATGAGGTCGGCCTCGACGGGCACTCCGACGCCGACGTCCTGACCCACGCCGTGATCGACGCGCTCCTCGGGGCCGCCGGGCTGGGGGACATCGGCGAACACTTCCCCGACACCGCGGCGCGATGGCGCGACGCAGATTCCGTCGGGCTCCTGGAACTGGTCATGGAGACGATTCGCGGCGAAGGCATGGAGCCCGTGAACATCGACTGCACCGTGATCATGGAGGCCCCCAAGCTGTCGCCTCACAAGACGGCCATCCGCGGTCGCCTTGCCGGCGCGATGGGCCTCGAGCCCGGCCGGGTCAACGTCAAGGCCTCGACCGGCGAGCGGATCGGCTTCGTCGGGCGCGGCGAGGGCGTGGCAGCCCTGGCAGTCGCGAACCTCAACGCACCCGACTGATGCGCGAGATCCTCCTGCATGACACCCGCAGCGGCGAGCTTGCAAGGCTCGAACCGCGCGATGCGGGCCGGGTCGGCATCTACGCCTGTGGCCCGACGGTCTACAGCCGCATTCACATCGGCAATGCCCGCCCGTTCGTCGTGTTCAGCCTGCTGCGACGGTTCCTGATCCACGAGGGGCTGGAGGTCGAGCTGGTCATCAATGTCACCGACGTCAACGACAAGATCTATGACGCGGCCCGCGCCGGTGAGCTGCCGAGCGTCGAGCTGGCCGAGCAGATGACGGCTCTCTACAAAGCCGATACCGACGGCCTGGGCCTCGGGCGTCCGGACCACGAGCCGCTGGCCTCCGAGACGATCGGGCCGATCATCGACTACATCCAGACCCTGATCGATGGCGGCCACGCCTACGCCGTCGAGGGTGACGTGTACTTCAGGGTCCGCTCCGACGAGGAATATGGCCGGCTTTCGCACCGCCGGATCGAGAACATGGATCAGGGCGAGGGCGGGGAGGGAGTGGACCTGAAGGAGGATCCTCTGGACTTCGCGCTCTGGAAGGCCCACAAGGAGGGCGAGGACAGCAGTTGGGAGGCACCCTGGGGCAGGGGCCGGCCGGGCTGGCATATCGAGTGCTCAGCCATGGCCGAGCAGTTGCTCGGTGTCGGCTTCGACATCCACGGCGGGGGCTCGGACCTGCTGTTCCCCCACCACGAGAACGAGGCGGCCCAGACCCGTTCGGCCCGAGGCTCGGAGCTGGCCCGGATCTGGATGCACAACGGGATGATCCAGTTCACGGGCGAGAAGATGGCCAAGTCGGTCGGCAACATCGCCCTGCTGCACGAGGTGCTCGAGGCCCACGGCCCCGAGGCGGTCGTGATGTACATCGTCTCCGGCCACTACCGCCAGCCGCTGGCCTTCTCCGTGCAGGAGCTGCTCGACGCGGGGCGGCGGGTGGAGCGGATCCGCGATGCCCTGCGCCGACTGGACGCAGACGAGCCGAGTCCGCCGGACATGCGCCCGCTGCGCGACGCCTTCTTCGACGCGCTGGCCAAGGACTTCAACACACCGGCGGCACTGGCATCGCTGTTCGAGTGGGTCCGCGAGGCCAACCGCCGGGCCGGCGGGGTGGGGGACGGGGACCTCAGGGAGATGCTCAGCGTGCTCGGGCTGGCCTCACTGACACCGCTCGAGGTTGATGGGGGCGTCGCAGGGATCGACCCCGAGGCCACGGCGCTGCTCGAGCGGCGCGAGCAGGCCCGCGCCGCGCGGGACTTCGAGCTTGCAGACAGCCTCCGCGATCAGCTGGGCGCGCTCGGCTGGGATATCCGCGACGGTCCCGCGGGCCCCGAGCTTGTCCCCGCCGCCAAACGGTGATCCTCTACGGGCGCAACCCTGTTCGCGAGGCCCTTCAGGGGCGCCGGGCCAAGAGCATCGCCACGATCTGGGCGAGCGGCGGAGCGGCCCGGGAGCCGTGGCTCGAGGGTGTTGCGCTGAAGAGCGCCAGCGCCCAGGAGATCGAGGCCCGCTGCGGCTCGGAGGCCCATCAGGGAATCTGCGCCGACGCCGGCTCATACCCATATGTCGGCGTTCGTGAGCTGCTCGCCCTCGAGAACCCGCTGTTGGTGGCGCTCGATCAGGTTCAGGATCCGCAGAACCTCGGTTCGATCGCCCGCACCGCCGAGTGCGCGGGAGTAGCGGGGCTGGTGATTCCCGAGCGCCGCGCCGCGGAGGTCACCCCGGCGGTGTGCAAGGCCTCGGCCGGCGCCGTGGAGCACCTGAGGATCGCCCGTGTGCGCAACCTGACCGACTTTCTGCTGGAAGCACGGCAGGCCGGCTGCTGGTCCTACGGGGCCAGCGCCGAGCGGGAGGGTGGGCGCGCCCCCGTGCCCTATGACAGCCCCGACTACGCCGGCGCGCCGACGATCCTGGTGCTTGGCAGCGAGGGCAGTGGCCTGAGGCCCCGGGTGGCCGGTGCCTGCGACGAGCTGATCGCCCTGCCTCTGCTGGGAAAGGTCGGCTCGCTGGGAGTGGCGGCGGCCGCCGCGGCGCTGCTGTACGAGATCTTGCAAAAAAGGCTTGACAGCGCTTCATAACTGTGTCAGGCTGCCGCGCATAACGCTGTACCTAAGGTTGAGAAACCTTAGTAATTGAATAGACTTTGGCGCCAGGGGAGGAGTGCGCCACTGAGCACAGTCCGAGGCTGCGCCCATAACGGGCGGGCCTCGAAGAAAGGATCTGCTCGTGGCCCGTTTCTCCCAGAACCCTAACTCTGAATCTAAGGTTGAGGATATCTTCCTCATAGCCTTGGCCAAGCAGGGCGACCGCAACGCCTATGACCGTCTGGTCCGGCGTTATCACGGTTTCGTACGCCTGAAGGCCTCGTCGTACTTCCTCGCCGGCGGCGACGCCGACGATCTGATCCAGGAGGGCCTGGTGGGCCTCTACAAGGCGATCCGGGACTTTCGGACAGACCGCGAGTCGAGCTTTCGCAACTTCGCCGAGCTCTGCATCACTCGCCAGATCATCACGGCCGTGAAGACGGCCACCCGCAACAAGCACACGCCCCTCAACCAGTACGTGTCGTTCTCCTCGACCCCCGCGGGGGCAGGCGACGACGTACCGACGCTCGACCAGATGCTGCCCGGCCCGACGGTTCACGATCCGGTCAACCAGGTCATCTCATCAGAGGAGCTCCGATCGCTGGTCGGCTGTCTCTCGACGGCCCTCTCGGAGCTCGAGAGCCGTGTGCTCGGGCTGTACCTCGACGGCTACTCCTACGAGCAGGTCGGCGAGCGCATCAGCTGTGACACGAAGACGGTCGACAACGCCCTGCAGAGGGTCAAGCGCAAGGTCGGAGCGCACCTCGACTCACGCGCCATCGCAGCCTAGGGGACGTCCGGATCGGGCCGGGTATCGCCGCGTGCCAGGCGACCCGGCGCTCCTGGCGCTCCCTTAACCGACTGTGGCCGCCCTCTCGGACGGCCACAGCTGGGATGGAGGGCTGCTTGGAGGCACTGCTGGTGATTCAGGTGCTGCGGTACGACCCTGTGCCGGCTAGGACTGCCCTTCCGGCGGGAGCGTCGAGTTGCCCGGCGGCTCCGGGGTGATCTTGGCCGCCGAGGTCAACGGGGTGACGGTGATCGTGAACGGGTCGCTCGGCGTCCCACCGTTTTCCGGATCGCCGGGGATCTTTACCCGCAGCACGTCTGTGCCGGGGGCATAGAGCTCCCTGGTGATCGAGTAGGTGCCGTCGGCGTTGACGGTCCCAACGGCGACCACGTGGAAGCCGGTCCCCGCGATGTTCTGGCGCTCCAGGTAGATCGTGTGGCCGGCCCTGGCCGGTGTCACGGTGCCCGTGAACGTCAGCGGCTGACCCGATGTAACGGTGCTCGCCGAGGCGGACGCCGTCAACAGGTATTTGACGCCCTCATAGAGGACCGACGAACTGCGTCCTGCGTCGGTCACCCTGTAGAACGTCGAGACCGTCGGGGACTGTGCGGGGAAGGAGTAGTTCCCGCTCCCGTCCGTTTTCGCCGTAGTGATCGTGGCGAACGGGTTGTGGGCCGCGTGGCCCATCAGCGTCACGGTCGTGTTCGGCTCGCCGGACACGGTCCCGCTGATGACGGTCGAGCCGCCGAAGGGGATCGGGTCGGTCGCGCTGAGGATCGTCAGCGACGGGTTCTGCGCCTGGGAGATCTCATAGCTCAGGACGTTGGACGGGCTGGCGATGTTGCGCCTGTTCGACTTCACCAGGACACGGAGGTCCGAGGCGCCGGGCGCCACGAAGGCGTGGGTCAGGGCGAAGGTTCCGCTGCCGGTCACGATCGTGTGGCCGATGCGGTGCCATTCGTTTCCGCGGATCGCGTTCTGGCGCTGCAGGATCACGAGAGCGCCGGCGTCACCCGGGCTCACGGTGCCCGTGAAGGTGACAGCGTTACGACGGCCGGTTTTCAGTCCCTCGAAGAGCTGTTTGCTTTCTGGAGGCCCTGCGAGCGTGACCTGCGCGGCCACTCTCAGAGGCCTGTGACGGCTCACGTCGGCGCCGATCGCCGCATAGAACTGGCTGTTGGTCGTCTCTGCCGCGGTGGTCATCTGGTAGAAGCCGTGGCTGTCCGTCGTCGTCGTGCCGGCGACCGCGAAGCCGGAGCTGCCGGCGACCCGCTGATAGAGCGTGACGGTCTGCCCGACGGCGCTTGACTGCGGGCATGTCGCCTGTCCGTAGGCCAGAACCGTTTCGCCGCTCGTGACCAGGCGGGGTGCGACGTTCAGGGAGATCCGGCAGTTCGCACCGAGGATCCCGTTCCTGTGATTGCGGGCTGACGCCGTTCCGGCAGATGCCAGCGCCAGCAAGGCAGCGGCGGCCAGGACGGCCGACGTCAGCTTGTATGAACGCATGTTTTGCCTTCTCCTTGTGCGGATGGGGTGGAGTTTCCAGTGCTGGGGGCTGTAACCCAGGCGTCCGAGGTTCGATGCGGTGAGTGCAATAGACGTCCAGGTCCTGCACGGCGGCTCCCACCGGTAGGGTCGGGGCCGCGTGAAGGGGCAGACGGGCACAACAGCGCGGTATCGGACGGGGGTCTGAATTGGCCACCACGCTGCTCGCCCCGGGCACCTTCCTCGCGATCGTCGGCTGCTCGGCCATCGCCGGGACTATCGCCGGGCTGGCGGCCGGCCGCAGCTTCGCCGTGCCGGTCGTCGTGCTCGAGCTGCTCGGCGGGATTCTCCTCGGCCCCCAGGTGCTCGGCCTGCATGCGAGCGAATTCATCAGCTTCTTCTCCGACCTCGGCCTGGGCCTGCTGTTCTTCTTCGCCGGCTATGAGATCGACATCGATCGCATCAGCGGTCGCCCGCTGTTCCTGGGCGTCGCCGGCTGGGCGATCTCGCTGGTGCTCGCCTACACCCTCGGCGGCCTGCTGGCGCTCGCGGGCGTGGTCCTGTCGCTGCTCTACACGGGCTCCGCGATGGCGACCACGGCGATCGGGACGCTGATCCCGATGCTCTCGGATGCCGGCGAGCTGCGCACACGGTTTGGCACCTACCTGCTGGCCGCCGGGGCCGTCGGCGAGTTCGGCCCGATCCTGCTCCTGACATTGATCCTCTCGACCCAGAGCACCGTGCACAACGGGCTGATCCTGATCGCCTTCGTTGCCCTGGCGGTCGTCGTGGCCGTCCTGGCGGTCCGCTCGGCGGGGCGCACGATGCCGCTGCTGGAGCGAACCATGGAGAGCAGCTCCCAGCTCGCAGTGCGCTGGATCGTGGTGCTGGTCTTCGCTCTGGCGCTGTTGGCCTTCGAACTCGGCCTGGACCTGCTGCTCGGCGGCTTCGCGGCGGGCCTGATCACCCGCCAGACGCTCACGGGGCGCGAGCTGCCGGCCTTCGACACGAAGCTAAAGGCGGTCGCATTCGGCGTGTTCGTGCCGTTCTTCTTCGTGGTCAGCGGGATGAAGCTTGATGTGCAGGCGTTGTTCGCGAGCCCCTCGGGCGTGGCGAAGATGTTCATGTTCGTTGCGCTTTTCCTGATCGTGCGGGGTGTCCCGGCGATGCTGCTCTACCGAGCCGAGCTCTCCCGCCGCGACCGTTTCGCATTGGCATTGATGTGCTCGACCCAGCTCCCGCTCGTGCTGGCGATCACCACGCTTGCCGTGAGCACCGGGCATATGCGCCCCTCGACGGCCGCCGCGCTCGTCGGCGCGGCGGTGCTGTCGACCCTGTTCTTCCCGGCGGCCGCCCTACGCCTGCGCGGAGACCCCGCCGCCGAGGCGGCGCTGCTGGCCGGCTAGCGCGAGCCGCCGAGCGTCACCAGGTTCAGCGATGCTCCCCCGTCGACGGCGATCGTCTGCCCGTTGACCTGAGCTGCGTCCCGGCTGGCCAGGAAGGCGACGGCCGATGCAATCTCCGAGGGCTCCACGAGGCGGCCCGACGGCGCCGCGGCGAGGGCTCGACGACGAACATCCTCGGGCATCGCGAGGACCTGCTCGGTCGCGACCATTCCCGGGAGGATCGCGTTGATCGTGATTCCCCGGGCGGCATTCTCGGCGGCCAGCGTACGGACCATCCCGAGCTGCCCCGCCTTTGAGGCGGCGTAGGCGACCTGCCCCGGAAGGCCACCGATCGCGGCGACGCTCGAGATCACCACGATCCGGCCGTGTTCACGCTCGCGCATGCCTCCCAGGCAGGCCTGGATCGTCCGGAAGGAGCCGGTCAGATTGACGTCGATATCCAGCTGCCATTGCTCGGGCGTCATGCGGTGGGCCGGGGCGATCGTCGTGGTGACCCCTGCGTTGGCCACGCAGACATCGATGTCGTCCATCGATGGGAACTCGTCGCGGGCGACATCGAGGGTGATGTCACACCCCTCACCGAGGTCGAGCGTCAGGACCTCGAGGCCATCGGTCCGCAGGCGGGCGGCGATCGCCGCGCCGATGCCACGGCCGGCGCCGGTCACCAGCGCCCTGCGCGGCTCGGTCACAATTGCCCCTCGACCACCATCGAAGGAGGGAACGATGACAGACCGCTGGTTTTCACCCGAGGAGCTCGATGAGCTGTCGCGCCCCACGATGGACCGGGCGATCGAGGCGATCGACGCCGGCGATCTCGAGCGGGCCAGGCACCTGTGCTCAGAGATGAAGCACGAGTGGCAGATGCTCCACGACCTGATGGCCGGAGGTGTCCTTGACCTCGTCTCCTTCATCCAGCAGCGCCTCGGCGAGGATGGGGTGGCCGAAGCCTGGACGGAGAGCATGGGCCGCGGTTGGCGCCAGCACCACGACGCGATCAACTCGCTCGACCGGCGCAAGATCGTCGAACTGCTCGCCGCGACATGGCGGGCGCACTCCTGCTCGGGCGTCGGGCCCAACCCGGGCTCCTTCACGATCGTCGAGGACGATGAGAAGGTCAGCTTCTCGATGAACCCCTGCGGCTCAGGGCAGCGACTGGTGCGAAACGGGGCCTACGAGGGCCTGCCGGGAGGCGGCGTCACCCAGGAGGCCCACGACTGGTCATTCGATCGCAAGGGCTTCCCGCTCTACTGCACCCACTGCAGCTTCATGAACGAGTCGCTTCCTATCCAGTGGTCCGGGTACCCGCTCTATCCCTCCGAACCGCCGCAGGACTACGCCAAGGATCCCTGCGTGTGGCACTGGTACAAGGACCGCGACGACATCCCCGAGCGCCACTGGAGCCGCTATGGCGCCGTCAAGCCGGACCGTCGAGCCGCGCGGTGAGGTGCAGCAGGAAAGGGCGGGCACGCCAGTGAGCGACCTCGGGAAAGAGGCGGACGTACTCATCGCTCGGAGCCGGCTCGCGGAGCTGCTCCACGACGAAGCCGGCCGCCTCGAGTGCCTGGAAGTAATCGCCAAGGGGGCGGTGAATGTCGCGAAACCTCATCGCCCCCTCGTCGCGAACGACCTCCTTCTCGTAGGCGGCGACGTCGTAATAGCTCGGGGCGGCGGAGTTGGCCCAGGTTTCGATCGGGTGTAGCAGCGCGATACAGAAACGCCCGCCGGGCTGCAGTACCCGCGCCACCTCGTTGACTACGCCCTGCATGTCATCGACCGTCATCAGCGCCATGAAGGCGACCGCGAGGTCGGCGACGCCGGCCTCGAGCGGGAGTGCCGCGGCGTCGGCGAGCAGGAGCTCGGTCGTCGGGTCGGCCTCGCGGGCGGCCGTGAGCAGCGACGGCGAGGAGTCGATCCCCACGACGTGATGACCACGCCGGGCGAGCTCCCGCGTCACCCGGCCCTCGCCGCAGGCAACGTCCAGCGTCAGGCGCCCGGGCGGTGGAAGCAAGTCGAGCATCGCGGGGAGGTTGAGGTTCCAGAAGGGATGGTCGAGCTCGCGGCCCCGTGCCCAACGCACCCATTCCGCCGCCCGCAGCTCCCAGACCTCGCGGAAGTCCTCTCGCGCCACGTCAGGGCCGGATCACGTTGTCGGGGTTCGGCTGCTCAGACGGCGGCGCCTGGCTGTAGTCGGCGAACTCGCCGTCCCGCCTGGCCACCGCCGAGGCGACCCCCTCGCGCTCGGCCAGCTCGATGAAGGCGTCCGCGTCGGGCGTGTTCCGCATCAGGCCGTCGAGCACCGGTCCGAGCAGCTGCGTGGAGGCAAGGCCCATGTTCTCGTAAGCCTGGTTGACGACCAGCTTCATGGCCGTCAGCTGTGAGATCGGGATTCCCGCCAGCCGGCGGGCGCGGTCGGCCACCTCCTGCTCAAGGCGCTCGAAGGGCACGGCCGCATTGATCAGCCCCGCCTCGACGGCCTCGATGCCGGACAACGGTTTTCCCGTCAGGGCGTATTCCTTGGCCTTGGTCAGCCCCAGCCGGTAGAGCCACATGCCGGTCAGGTAGCAGCCCCACATCCGGGAGTAGGAGGTGCCGATGCGGGCATCCTCGCTGGCGATCACGAGGTCCGCGCAGAGGGCCAGGTCGCTGCCCCCGCCGACACACCAGCCGTGGACCTGGGCGATGACCGGCTTCGGCGTGCGCCAGATGCACATGAACTTCGGCACCACGCCGAGGCTCTGTGAGGTTGCGAATGTGAAGTCCTTGCCGGGGTCCCACTTTCCGTCGGTCCGCAACGAGTCGTCCCAGTGGTGAAAACCACCACCGAAGTCGAAGCCGGCGCAAAAGGCCCGGCCCGCGCCGCGCAGGATGATCACCTTGACAGCCTCGTCCTCGGTTGCCCGGTGGACGGCCTGCTCGAGCTCCGAAGGCATCGGCGGGACAATCGTGTTGAGTCGATCAGGCCGGTTCAGGGTGATCGTCGCGACCTGCTCGTCGGTGTCGTAGAGCAACGTCTCGTAGGACATCTGACCTCCTCGGGTGGACGGTGGCCGATGCTATTCGCTCAGACCCGGCCCGATGCGGCGTCGACGAGCCGTCCCAGCCGCGACGGGCGCCCGCTGCGCTGCTCGGCCTGATCGGCGCGGCGATAGAGGGAGTAGACGGCATGGATCGAGCCCCAGCGCAGGGGCTCGGGCTCCCAGCTTCGCGGGGCGCGCCCGACCCAGGGCAGCCGGGTCAGCTCGCTGGTCTCGCCGATGATCAGGTCGCGGAGGGTGCGGCCGGCGAGATTGGCTGCCGCGACGCCTTCCCCGACGTAGCCGCCGGCCCGCGCCAGGCCGCTGACCGGGTCGGCCGCGATCGAGACGCACCAGTCGCGTGGCACGCCGAGGACGCCCGACCAGGCGTGGTCGATCTCCACGCCGGCCGCGGCGGGAAACATCTGAGCGAGCTTCGCCCGCAGGCTCGCCACCGTCGCGGGTGGCGTGTCACCGCGCCCGTCGGTGCGCGAGGCGAAGCGGTAGGGCTTCCCGCGTCCGCCGATCGCGATCCGCCCATCGGCTGTGCGCTGCAGGTAGACGTAGACGTGGGCGCTGTCACCGATCACCTCGTTGGCGGACCAGCCGATCTCCTCCCAGATCGACGGTGCGAGTGGCTCGGTGATGATCATCGAGCTGTTCATCGGGACGAGCGCGCGGCGCTGGCCCCGCAGGCTCGCGGTGTAGCCCTCGGTCGCGCGGACGACCCAGCGTGCGGAGACGGTGCCCCGGCCGGTCACGGCGCGCCGCGGCTCGATCGCCGAGACGGTTGTCTGCTCGAAGATCTGCACGCCCAGCTCCTCGACCGCCTCGGCCAGGCCGCGGAGCAGCTTTGCCGGGTGGACCCTGGCGACGTGCGGTGAGAAGCTGGCCCCCAGGGCACCCGCGACCCTGACCCTGCCCGCGAGCTCATCGGCTGAGAGCAGCCGCAGATCCTCCTCGCCGAGAGCACCGGCGCGTGCGGCGTCGAGCTCGCCGCGGAGATGGGCGAGCTGGGCCGTGCCGAGCGCGACCGACAGATGTCCGCCGTGCACCAGATCGGCGTCGATCCCGTGGCGTGCGAGCACCGCCGCGATCTCCTCGACGGTTTCAAACATTCTCCGCTGCAGCCGCGACAGGGCGGCCTGCCCGCCATCGCGCAGATAGGCCCGCGCCGGACCCGAGAAGAATCCCGAGACCCAGCCGCCGTTGCGCCCCGAGGCGCCGAAGCCGGCAACCTCGGCCTCGAGCAGGACGATCCGCAGGGACGGGTCGGCGCGGGCCAGGTAGTAGGCGGTCCACAGCCCCGTGTAGCCGGCTCCGACGATCGCCACGTCGGCCTCCAGGGGTCCTGGGAGGGGTGCGCGAGGAGCCGGTGGGCCGCCCAGCGAGCGCCACCAGAAGCCGAGCTCGCCAGTTCGCATTTTGCGAGCCTAGCCACAGCGCTGTCGTTTGGCGTGCGGGCGGCGTATGATCGGGCCGAGAGAGCCCCCGGGGTGGGCGCGTCGCGAATCGGGAGGAGCCGCAAATGGAGGCCGCAACGACAACAGCAGCAGGCGAGCCGCGAGCCGCAGCCAGTGCCCGCACGATCGCGGAGGCCTTTCGCCTGACCGCCGCCGAACGTGCCGATGACGTCGCCATCCGCACGAAAGGCGACGAGTTCACGATCACCTGGGGCGCTCTGCGCGAGCGCGTCGACGCCCTCGCCGGCGGACTGTCAAAGCTCGGCCTGCGTCGCGGCGAAACGCTGGCTCTGATGATCGGCAACCGCCCCGAGTTCCATCTCTGCGACCTGGCCGGGATGATGCTGGGAGCGGCGCCGTTCTCGATCTACAGCACCTACACCGCGGAGCAGATCGCCTACCTGCTGAAGGACGCCGAAGCGAAGATCCTGATCTGCGAGCGGGAGTACCTCGACCGTGTCCGCGAGGCGCGCAAGGAGCTCCCCGGGCTCGAGCACGTGATCGTCATCGACGGCGAGCCGGCGCCGGGCATCCTGCATCTCTCGGAAGTCGAGGGCGCGGACCCCGAGTTCGACGTCGAGGCGTCGGTCGCCCAGATCGAGCCGACCGACATCCTCACGCTGATCTACACCTCCGGCACGACCGGCCCGCCGAAGGGCGTCCAGCTGATCCACCGCAACCTGCTGGCCGCCGTCGAGGGCCTTGACGTGCTGATCGAGTTTCCCCGTGACGGGCGGGTCATCTCCTGGCTGCCCAGCGCGCACATCGCCGAGCGCAACGCCCACCACTACCTGCCGATTGTCTATGGACTGCAGATCACGTGTTGCGAGGATCCCCGACAGGTGCTCTCCTACCTGCCCGAAGTGCGCCCAAGCTGGTTCTTCGCGGTGCCGCGGATCTGGGAGAAGCTGAAGGCGGGCCTTGAGACGATGATCGCCGGTCAGCCGCCCGAGCAGCGCCAGGCGATGGAAGCCGCAGTCGCGGCGGGCATCGAGAAGGTCCGTCTCGAGCAGCGCGGTGAACCGGTCGCAGAGGAGCTCGCGGCGCAGGTCGCGAAGGCCGACGCGGAGATCTTCGCGGGACTGCGGAGCACGCTGGGCCTGGACCAGGTCGAGGCGATCAACGTCGGTGCCGCTCCGACACCGGTCGAAGTGCTCGAGTTCTTCCACGCCATCGGCCTGCCGCTCGCCGAGCTGTGGGGGATGAGCGAGACCTGCGGCGCAGGCAGCGTCAACCCGCCCGGCAAGATCAGGATCGGCACCGTCGGGCCGCCGGCGCCGGGCGTCGAGATCAAGCTCGACACCGACGGCGAGGTGCTGATCAGATCAGAGGTCGTGATGCTCGGATACCGCAACCTGCCGGAGAAGACCGCCGAGACCTTCACGGAGGACGGCTGGATGCGCACGGGCGACATCGGCGTGTTCGACGAGGAGGGCTACCTGCGGATCGTCGACCGCAAGAAGGAGCTGATCATCAGCGCGGGCGGCAAGAACATGTCCCCCGCCAACATCGAGGCGACGCTGAAGACCGCCTCGCCGCTGATCGGGCAGGCGTGCTGCATCGGTGACATGCGTCCCTACAACACTGCACTGATCGTGCTGGACGCCGATTTCGCGCCGATGTGGGCATCTCAGCAGGGCATCGAGGACACATCGCTCGAGTCGCTGGCCGGCGACGAGCGCGTCCGCGCTGTGGTCGCCGAGGGCGTTGATGCGGCCAACGAGAAGCTCGCCAAAGTCGAACAGATCAAGAAATTCACGATCGTCGAGGGCGACTGGCTGCCGGGAGGCGATGAGCTGACGCCGACGATGAAGCTCAAGCGCAAGCCGATCTCCGAGAAGTACCTCGCGGCGATCGAGAGCATGTACACGAGGTGAGCGCTCCCGAGGCCATCCCCGCGGAGCGCACCGATCTGAAGTTCCCCTCCGGCGGCGATCAGTGTGCCGCCTGGCTCTATCGCCCGGCGCCGAGCAGCGGCGAGTCCGCTTCGCAGGTGCCCTGCGTCGTGATGGCGCACGGTTTCTCCCTGACCCGCCACGACGGTCTTCCCGACTACGCCGCACGCCTGGCCGAGGCGGGCGCGGCGGTGCTCGTGTTCGACCACCGCTATCTGGGTGATTCCGGCGGCGAGCCGCGTCAGCGCTTTCGCAAGGCCGCTCAACTGGAGGACTGGCGGGCGGCGGTCTCCTTCGCCAGGAGCCTCGAGGGGATCGATCCGCAGAAGATCATCCTCTGGGGCTTCTCCTTCAGCGGGGGTCACGTGGTGGAGACGGCGGCCGCCGACCCCCGGATCGCGGCGACGCTCGCACTCTGCCCGATGGTCGACGGCCTTGCGCGTGCGCTGGCAACACCGCCGATGCTGAGCGCCTGGTTGATTCCCCGCGCGCTGCGCGACCAGTTCGGCCGCCACAACGTCGTGGCGGTCACCGCCCAGCCCGGCGGGCATGCCGCGATGACGCTCGCAGGAGAGGCCGACGGCTTCGCCGCCGCTGTGCCCGCAGGCTCGCCGTGGCGCAACGAGATTTCTCCCGCCGTCTTCCTCACGGTCGCGATGCACCGGCCTCTGGCCAAGGCCCGCAGGATCACCGCGCCGCTCTGGGTCGGTGTCGGAGAACAGGACATCTCGGTCTCCAAACGCGCCGTTGAAAGACTGGCCGAACGGGCGCCCGCAGCGGAGCTGCATCGCTATCCCTACGACCACTTCGGCGCGTTCCTCGGCGAGGGGCCGGCCCGCGTGGCGGGCGATCAGATCGAGTTCCTGCGCAGCCGCGGGCTGCTCGGCGCAGGCTAGGGCTTGCGCAGCACGAACTGCGTGCCGATCACCTCGAGACCGGCGCAGCGAGCCGCGAACTCGTCGACGGCCCGCTTGACCCCGTCCTCGAACCACGAGCCCTCCTGGCCGTAGTCATCGCCCGCGAGCAGACCGCCGGGCTTCACGGCCCCGAAGTAGGCCTCGAGGTCGGCGCTGACGCCCTCGTAGGAGTGATCGCCGTCGATGTAGACCCAGTCCAGTGACTCGGCCGCGAAGGTCCGCGCGGCATCGCGCGAGCGCTGGCGCAGAATAATCACCTGGCCCGCTGCGATCTCCCCGGCGAAGCGCGCCGCGACGCTCTCATACATCTCGTCGAGAGCCTGCTGGCCGCCCTGCATTTTCCCGCCGTAGGAGGCCTTTTCGTAGTTCTCATCGGTCCTGTGCTCCCACGGGTCGACGAGGTAGAGATGCCGCGGCCTGCGGTCGGCCAGGATCACCGCGGCAAAGTCGCCGCGCCAGCTGCCGATCTCCGCGCACGCTCCCCCGGCGGGCATCATCGCCAGCATCTTCGCCCGCTCGGCTTCGCGTTTGCGGAGCCGTTCAGCCCGCGGGGTCGCGGGGGCAGGCGGCGAGATCTTGCGCTTGATGCGGCGCGGGATCCGGCGTATGCGGCGTGCTAGCGACATCTCTCCCAGGCGCCGCTGGCGGCGCCCCTCTCGTGGTCGGCCGGGCCGGGGCAGGCTATCAGCAGGCGGCTCGAGCGACGCCATCTCGGCGTAGGCGTGTGAGGCGGCTCAGGAGTCTTCTGGCCTCAATGAATCAGGGGTGAAGTGCCGTCGCGGACCCGGTCTGCAGGGGGCGACGTGCACGTTGAAGGTTCGCCGGTTCGCCGAGCTCAGCGGATCTCGGAGCCGCTGGGCGCGGGATCCTCTTCGTAGGAGGCTTCCTGGATCGGCGGGCGCTGGCCGGAGCGTTCGCTGTCCTCGCTCGTGGAGGGCGCGCGAGGAACCGGGATCGGGCCGTCGCTCTCGCCGATCATCGCGCGGTCGCGACCGGCTTTCTTGGCCGCGTAGAGTCCGACATCGGCGATCTGGACGAGCTTCTCCACCGCGTCGGACTGGTTCGAGTCCGCCACCCCGAAGCTCGCGGTAAAGCGCGCCGTTTCGCCGGGGTGGGCACGAGAGAGCCGCAGGCGCAGCCGGTCGATGACAGACACGGCCTGGAACCGGTCGAGCTCGGGCAGCACGATGATGAACTCCTCGCCGCCCCAGCGGGAGATGATGTCGTGGTCGCGGAGGGCTTCCTCGGCGACCGTGGCGAACAGGCGAAGGGCCCGGTCGCCGGACTCGTGGCCGTGGGTGTCGTTGAGCTGCTTGAAATGGTCGAGGTCGGCGAGGACGACCGAGAACAGGCTGCCCGCCTTGACCATCTCACGCAATTTGGTCTCCGCGGTGCGCCGGTTGACGAGGCCCGTGAGGCCGTCGGTGGAGGCCTGCAGCTGGGTTTTCTCGAAGGCCCGGACCGTTCCGATCCGCGAACCCGACTGGGCCGCCAGGGCTCGCAGCCGGTCGATGCTCTCCTCACCCAGTGGCGCTCGGTCGGGCCCGGTGGTGTGAAGCACGCCGAGCGAGCGTCCCATGAAGCCGACCGGGACACAGACGGCGGAGCAGGCGCCTCCCTCGCGCCCGCGCAGATGAGGGCAGCCGTTGAGTTCCTCGCTGGACTCGAACACGACGGCACTGCCGCGCCTCACGGCGACGCAGGAGAAGGGTGATTTCACGCCGCAGCCGGGAGCGCCGGCGGTCGGGCTGTCCGCGACCCGGCGCAGGTTCGCGCGGCTGGAGTCCGAAAGCAGCAGCTCCATCGGCGTCGCCTCGGAGACGTCGGCCATGGCACGCTCGACGACGTCGCAGACGGCGGGCTCCTCGTCGGCCATCTCGAGCGCCTCGGCCAGCCGGCTGACGTAACCGTCGCGATCGGCTTTCTGGGTCAGCTCCTGCTCCAGTCGGAAACGCTCGGTCGTGTCACGGGCGTTGATCACGACGCCTCGAAGATGGCGGTCGTCGCGCAGGTCGGAGACCCGTGCGTCGAGGTGGCGCCACTCACCCGCGCCGTCTCGCAGCCTGAATGAGACCGCGGCGGGCTGGGCTGTCCTGGCGATGTCCTGGAGCAGCGGACGGTCATCCTCGTGCACGAACTCGGCCAGGCCGGCGCCCAGCAGCTCCTCTTCGGAGATGCCCGTCTTGGCGACCAGCGACGGGCTCGCGTAGCGGCAGCCCTTCTCGTCGACCAGCGCGAGCAGGTCCGTGGATGACTGCGCCAGGGTCCTGAAGTGGGCGGTCTGGCGGCGCGAGGTCGCAACCAGAGCCCCGGCCAGACAGAGCGACGCGACTAGGCCGCCGATGGCAAGCCAGAGCTCGGTGTCAACGAGCGAGTTGACGCTGTTGTCCGCGTTCATCGCGACGGTCCGGGCGACGTTCAGGGCCGTCGCTGATACCAGCGCGACGCCGATGCGCAGGCGCTGGACGGGGTCCGTGGCAGTGATCTGCTCGCCACCCCTGAGCGCCACCGTGGAGGCGGGCCTGCCGGCGAGCAGCGCTTCACCGGTCGCGGTGACGTCGGCGATCAGGCGCGACTCCTGTTCGATCTGCGCGCGCTCGGCTTCCCCCGAGGCGGGGGGAACGGACGTTTCATCGTCATCGCCGTTGACGGCGGGGGCGGCGCCCCCGTTCAGCAGCGCCCGGGCACTCTCGCTGAGCGCAGTCGCGGTGGTGGCCGGGTCGGCCTGCGCTCCGGAGTGCTGCAGCAGGACTTCGTTGAAGTAGCGCTCGACCAGGGTTCGCTGGCGCGCGGCGACCTCGACGATCGTGCCGCGATCATGAGCCTTCCCGGTGGCCGACAGGGTCAGGGTCACGCTGACGGCCGCGACGATCACGAACGTGGCAAGGATCGCCAGGACGATCCAGCGGCTGTGGCTCTCGAAGGGCCGCAGGCGCCTGATCCTCACGGGCTTCATCCGACCACCACTTCGTGATGCATGCCGCCCATGTAGTGGCCCTCCATGTTGCAGAAGAAGACGTAGCGGCCAGGCTTCAAATCGACATGCAGGTAGCGCACCGCTCCGGGTTCGCCGGGCTCGAGCGCTCCGGGCTCCGAGGCTTCGATCGCTTCCTCATCGACGGTCAGGCCGTCACGGCGAAGCGCCGGCGGCCCGTTCGTCGCGGGAGCAACGATCAGCTCATGCTGGTCGGGGCCTTCGTTGTGAACCCGCAGCGTGACCGGGCCCGCCGGGAGGTGGGTGGGTGCTTCGATCTGGAAGTCGCGCTCGGTGACGGTCACGGTCGGCCCCGAACGGGCGACCTTCGGGTTGGCCTTGCCGCAGCCGAGGACTGCGGCGCAGGCAAGCAAACCCCCGAGTAGAGGGACCAGGGCGCGCGAACGGCCACGTAGTTGCATGGCTGTCCATCGGAGTGCCTCGGCGGCTCCTTTAGGGCGGAGCCCGGTATCCCAACTCTGCGAACTCTCGATTCGCGGCCGGGACGTCCGGGTCAGTGCGCCAGGGGCTCGATGCCGAGCTCGCTGAGCGTGTCCTCGAGCGTCTGGATCCTGCTCGTGTCCTCATAGAAGTCGTGCTGCTCGACGATCTTGCCCCAGCGCGTGCGCGCGAGCAGCAGGGTGCGGTTGGAGTAGATCTCCCGACCGTCGGGAGCTTTGGCCCAGTCGTCGAAGCGCACGACGAGCGTCATCGCCCAGGGCGGGCCGCCGATCCAGAGCGCACGAATCTCCCCGTTGATCCCGGCACGCGTGAATTCCTTGAGGAAGTCCTCGATCCTCGCCTTACCAACGTGCTCCCCCGACCAGCGGTGGGGCCCCTCGTTGAAATGCAGGACCGCATCCTTGGCATATCCGCCCAGCAGTGGCCCGTGATCGCCGGCGTTCAGCTTCGCGACATCCCGTCTGAGCTTGAACAGCAGCACCCTGATCAGGGCTCCGCGTATGAACAGGGCTCCAGCGGCTCCTGCGATCAGACCCGACCTGTTGCTCATCGTTTGCTCCTCTCGCTCGCGGGCGGCGGACCATACCAAGATTAGAGCGATCGCTCTAGCCGCCTCTGCGGGTCGCCGCGCCGACGGGCCTAGAGTGCCTGGGATGGGCGTGATCGACACGATCGGCGATGGCTTCAAGGACGCGTTTCTGATGGCCTGGGAGGTCTGGTGGGCGCTCGTGCTCGGATTCGCTATCTCGGCGGTCGTGCAGGCCTGGGTGCCGCGGGAACGAATTCAGAGCGCCCTGGGCGGCTCTGGTTTCAGGCCGGTCGCGCTGGCGACCGGTCTCGGCGCGGCCTCCTCCTCGTGTAGCTATGCGGCGATTGCGATCGCCAAGAGCCTCTTTCAGAAGGGCGCAAGCGCGGTCTCGGCGCTTGCGTTCCAGTTCAGCTCCACCAACCTCGTGTTCGAGCTCGGGATCGTCATCTGGGTGCTGATCGGCTGGCAGTTCACGTTGGCCGAGTTCGTCGGCGGGCTGGTCCTGATCGTGATCATGAGCCTGCTGCTGCGGATGTTCGTGTCGAAGGACCTCGAAGAGGAGGCGCGCGTCAACGCTCAGGCCGCCGACGCCGGACACCAGCATCACAGCGCAGGGGGCGAGATGAGCATCCGCCGGCGCCTCATGAGCGCCGACTCCTGGTCGGACGTCGCACATAACTTTCGCAACGATTGGTCGATGCTCTGGAAGGAGATCACGATCGGGTTTCTGCTCGCCGGATTCGTTGCCCAGCTTCCCGACAGCTTCTTCAATGCTCTCTTCCTGACCGAAGCGCCGGCCGGGGTCAAGCTTGTCGAGAACGCCCTGGTCGGCCCGGTGATCGCGGTACTGAGTTTCGTCTGCTCGGTCGGCAACGTGCCGCTCGCGGCCGTTCTGTGGTCCGGCGGCATCGGCTTCGGAGGGGTGATCTCATTCATCTTCGCCGACCTGATCGTGATTCCGATTGTGTTGATCTACCGCAAGTACTACGGGGCTGCCTACACCGCCAGGATCGTCGCCCTGATGTTCGTGACGATCGTGCTGTCGGCCATCCTGGTCGACCTGGCTTTCAGCGGCCTCGGCCTGATCCCCACCACGCGGCCGACGCGCGCCGACATCTTCGGCTCGCTCAAGCTCGACTACCGCCTGTTCACCAACATCCTTGGGCTCGTGGTCTTCGGAGCACTGTTCTGGTTGACAATTCAGCGGGGCGCCAGAGACCCCGTTTGTGGCATGAAGATCGACCGCGCCAAGGCGGTGCGGCGCGAGCTCGACGGCGAGACGTTCTACTTCTGCGGCGAGCACTGCGCGCAGGTCTACGAGTCATCCCGCCGCAGCTCTCTGGGTCACGAGACCGTCGCCACTGCAGCCCACCAGCACTGAGCCGCCAGCACCGGGCACCGGTGGGCAACTGGGATACTTCGCGACGTGGCGAGACGGTTACCGATAATTCGAGCATCGCTGCAGATCGCGCTGAGCGTGACGCTGCTGATCGGAGCGCTGACCGGCAATCAGGTACTGCTGCTGCTCTCGGCGATGGCCGTGGTCGGACTGCTCCTCTGGGAGGGCGAGGCGCGCCGACGGCGGCGCGCCTGAGCAGCCAATCATCAGGGTTGGGCGCGCTCCTGGTCGTGTCGCTGGCGCTCCTCGACCAGCGCCCGCAGCTGGTCGCCGACCTCGGATGAGATGCGCTTCAGATCCCATTTGCTGAGCGTGATCAGGCTCATCTCCGATGTCGCCACGACGTCGGCCGTGCGCTTGTTGCCCGAGAGCATGCCCATCTCGCCGAACACGTCTCCGGGCCCGAGCGAGCCGATCACCTGACCGGCCTTGATCACGTCTGCCGTTCCCGTGTCGATGACGATCAGGTCGTAGGAGTAGTCACCTTCGTGTACGAGTCGCTTGCCGGCCGAAACCGACGTTTCGGTGGCGAACACCTGCACCGTGTCGAGCGCCTTCTCCGACAGGGACGAGAACAGAGGAATTGTCTTCAGACGATCGGGATCCATGGTCCGCGACTCTACACCGCGGAGCGCAGGCGAGGGAGCCTCTTTCCAGCTGTCTGAACTGGGATTCAGGCCTTGATCGTGAGATCGATGTCAAACGGGCTCCACTGGCTGTCCTCCCAGTGGCGGTAGAGGGTCTGAGGGTCGTGAAGGTGTGTCGCGGAGGTTCCCGTCATCAGGCCGGCTTGCGGGCGCGGACGATCGCCGAGGCCGCGCGGGCGTGGACGCGGTGGGTCTCGCTTGATCTCGATGTCGGTGAGACCGGCGGCCTGAGAGGGATCGCTTCAAACTCGGCGCTTGTGAGGGCACCGGCGATGCAGCCGGTGTAGGCCTGCATGTCCGGCACGGGTCGCGTCGTCCATGTCCTCGTCGGCGATCACGTCGGAGACGGCGAAGCGCCCGCCGGGCCGCAGGACGCGGGCGGCCTCGCGCGAGCACCTTCGGCTTGTCGCCGGAGAGGTTGATCACGCAGTTGGAGATCACCACGTCGACGCTGGCGTCGGGGAGCGGGATCTCTTCGATGTAGCCCTGTGGAGACTGCGACGTTCTCGACGCCGGCCTTGGCTGCGTTCTCGCGGGCGAGCGCGAGCATCTCGTCGGTCATGTCCAGGCCGTAGGCAAGGCCGGTCGGGCCGACCCGCTTGGCGGAGAGCAGTACGTCGATGCCGCCGCCCGAGCCGAGGTCGAGCACTGTCTCGCCTTCGTGCAGTTCGGCGACGGCGGTCGGGTTGCCGCAGCCGAGGGAGGCGAGCGCGGCGGTGTCGGGGATCTGCTCGCGGTCACCGAGCGCGTAGAGCGCGGCGCCGAAGACTTCGCTGCCGCCGTCGAATGTGTCGCTCGGCGCGCAGCAACCCGGCGCCCGGGTCTGCCGTCGTGACCTGGCGCCGCGGCGGCGGCGTAGCGCTCGCGGACCTGCTCCCGGATGTCTCCGGTCGCGATGGATGCGGTTCTCGCCGGCGGCGCAGCCGCAGCCTTCGCCGTGGCCGCAGCAGTCGGCCTTCTCGGTCGGCTCGCAGCAGGTGGCCTGCTGCTCGGGCGGACAGCAGTCGGCGG
The DNA here is from genome assembly GCA_963744035.1 of uncultured Solirubrobacteraceae bacterium. Lineage (GTDB taxonomy): Bacteria > Actinomycetota > Thermoleophilia > Solirubrobacterales > Solirubrobacteraceae > Palsa-744. The sequence goes on from CAVURZ010000008.1 coordinate 26,792, forward strand.
GGGTGTTGGGTGCTAGCTCAGCCATGCGGTTAGCTCCTTCACAGCGTCGGGCTTGACGTAGTAGTAGGCCCACAGGCCCTGGCGCTCGGAGTCCACGATCCCGGCCTCGCGGAGCTTCTTGAGGTGATGGGAGAGCGTTGACTGCGAGATGTCGAACAGCGGCACCAGCTCGCAGACGCAGACCTTGCCTGCGTGCTTGCGCAGCACGTCCACCAGCTGCAGGCGGATCGGGTCACCGAGCGCCTTGGCGACCTCCGCCATGCGAAGCGCCTGATCGCGCTCCACATCGGGATAGACGACCGGCTCGCAGCACGGCTCTCCGTTGCCGCGCTTCTGCTTGGGGATCAGCTCCAGATCGACAAGCCATCAATCTACATATATCGATTGAACCGACGGTTGTCAATGCAATAGGGTTCGTGCCGATGGACGCCCCGCTCGCCCGACGTCTGTTCGCCGAGCTGCTCGGCTCGGCCTTCCTCGCCGCCCTCGTGATCGGCTCAGGCATCGCGGCGCAGACGCTCTCGCCGAACGATGTCGGCCTGCAGCTGTTCGAGAATGCCGCCGCCACGGCCGCCGGCCTGTTCGCGATCATCCTCATGTTCGGACCCGTCTCCGGCGGTCATTTCAACCCCGTCGTGTCGCTCGCCGACGCCAGCTTCGGCGGCCTGCGCTGGCGCGACGCGCTCGCCTACCTGCCCGCCCAGGTCGCCGGCTGCATCCTCGGCGCCGTCGTCGCCAACGGCATGTTCTCCCTCGCCGCGATCAGCATCTCGACGCACCACCGCGCGACCCCGGCGCATCTGTTCTCCGAGGTGATCGCCACGGCCGGGCTGATCCTCTTGATCTTCTCCCTCGCCCGTACGCGGCGCTCGGCCAGCCGCCCCCGCTGCGGTCGGCGCGTACATCGGAGCCGCCTACTTCTTCACCAGCTCCGCGAGCTTCGCCAATCCCGCTATCAGCGTCGGCAGGATCTTCTCGAACACCTTCGCCGGGATCGCGCCCCCGTCGGTGCCGCCGTACATCGTCGCGCAGCTCATCGGCGGGGCGCTGGCGGTCGCTCGCGGTCAGGGTGCTGTACCCCCACACCACGGCGGCCGACGCCGCCAACGTGATCCTGCCCCACCAACAATCGGCCTAGCGATGGCCCACGCGCTTTTCGTCTGTCTTCACAACGCCGGACGCTCACAGATCAGTCAAGCCCTGTTCGAGCTCGCTGCCGAGGGCAGGCACGAGGCATCGTCGGCGGGACTACGCCGGCGGATCGAGTACACCCGGAGGTCGTGAGGTGATGAACGAGATCGGGATCGACCTCGGGGGCAGGACGCCCCGGCTGCTGACGCGCCGAGTTGGCCGAACGAGCCGACGTGATCGTGACGATGGGCTGCGGCGATGAGTGCCCCTACGTTCCCGGGCAAGCGGTACATCGACTGGGAGCTACCCGACCCGAAGGGGCGGCCGCTCCCCGAGGTCCGCCGCCTTCGCGACGAAATAGCCCTTCGGGTCAAGCGCCTCGTCCTAGAACTTGATTGAAATCCGGCGGGCCGTTGCCGATAGTGGTGATATGCGGACCTGCAGCGGAGACCTGTGCCAAGCCCGAAGCGAGGGCCGCGGTGGGGTTGGCCGTGAGCGTGTCGTGCGCTCTTGCGATTCCCGGCCCGGCTCTGGCTGCGTGGGGTGCGCCGCAGACCGCCGCGACGACCTACGGCGATTTTCGGCACGTGGTGCTGGCGAGCAACGCGGCCGGCGACGTGGTCCTCGCCTGGGAGCGTAACCTCGAAGGTGAACCTCCCGGCTGTGTCGAAGCTGTCACGCGCGAAGGCCCCACGGCATGGACTCGTCCTGCGTTGCTGAGCCGGGAGGGTGAAGACATGTACGCGGGGTCGGTCGGGGCCGCAATCGACGGAGGCGGTGATGCAACCGTCACGTGGGTCTCGGGTTCACGCGAGCTGCGTGCCGCGGGTCGCAGAGCCGCCAGCGGCTGGGGCCGATCAAGGCCAGTCGCATCCTCGGAGGAAACGAACTACGAGACGCAGCTGGTGGCCGACGACCAGGGACAAACGAAAATCGTGTTCCTCGTCTCCTCCTACAGAGGCAGTGGCGCGGTGCGGGTCGCCTCCGTGGCCACCGACGGCCACCGAGGTCCGCCGCGAACCATCTTCTCCCGCAAATCGGGCTTCTTTCCCGCGGACCTCACGGTTGCCACCGACGAACGCGGAGAGACCTTCCTGGCCTGGGTCGCCGAAGGCCGTAAGGAAGCCGTGCAGGCTCTCGTCCTTGCGGCCAACGGAAGGCCCGAGCGTCCCGTCCAGACATTCCCGAGACGCGGGGGACGAATCCGAGAACTACAGGTGGAGACAAACCTGCAGGGCGATGCGCTGCTTGCCTGGCGACGACAGGCGCCCGCCGGCCGCGGGGGAATCGAAGTCGCGACCAGAAGCCACGTCGGCCGATTCTCAGGCCCGGCACGGATCTCGCGCACCCCTGACAGCGAGGTGAGGAGCGCGGTCGAGCCCGACGCGCACATGGCACTGATCTTCACGCGCAACCTCGGCCACAAGGCCACAGCCGTGGAAATCATCAGCAACAGCGGCGGTGGCTGGACCTCGCAACATCCCCTTGCCCCGAGCCCGCCATCAACATCGACCTACGGCCCGCAGCTCGTTGCAAATCCCTTGGCGGACGAACTCCTCGCCATTTGGAGTGAAGCACCGACGGAACCGCCAGGCCTCCCGATCGCAGTATCGGTACCCGGGAGGGACAGTCTCCCGCCAAACGCCTGCGCAGCCAAGCCGATCCCCTACACCCCCGAGCCGGAAGCTGCGAAGAATCGCATCGTGGCGTCAACGCAGGTCGGAGGAGAAACCTGGCAACCCTTGGTCGTGCTCTCCAAAGGCGGACGACCGGTGGGGCTTACGATCAGCCCGACCGGCGTCGCACTCGCAGCCTGGACCAAGGAATCAGGGCAGAAGGAAATCATCTACGTGAGCCAGGACGAACTCGCGAATTAGGCCCGCACAAGGGATCAGAGTAAGCCGGGAGACGGGACTCGAACCCGTGACCCCCTGTTTACAAGACCATCGTGTTGACAGCCAGTAAAGCGCGTATTTGCAGGCATTTTGGCCGTCGCGGGGCGCGTGCTTCTGGCAGCCGATGCGATCGATTGCTACGGGTTTCGGCGGCATCCAGGCAGCGGAGTGACGGGTGCTGCCTGGCGGTAGGTCGCCGCATCCGACGTGTTGGGTTCGCGACGCCGGTTTGGCCTGGCCCAGGTTGCCGAGGAGTCGCCTGCTGCGTCTCATAGCCTCATGGCATGCCGATCGATGATGAGGTCCTCGACTGGGTTCGTAGCGCGGTAGCCGACGCGAACTCCTGGTTGGCGATCGAGGCGGTGCTGCGGGCGCACGACCCTGAGGGCGAGGACGAGCGGCTGCGGCCGTTTGTATTCGCCTTCAACTACAGACTGCATGAGGGTTTCAGCTCCGGCCGCGAGAGCGCTGGGGGGGCGTTCGGGCCGATGATGGCTGGCGACGGGTGGCAGTTCCCGCCCGCGCTCCGTGACCTCCCCGACGATTGCGTTGCCGCATGGCGGGAAGCACTCGACCGGATCGACCACCCGGCTGTACAAGCCCGGCTCGGCGACCTTCTTTGGGAGAGAAAGTGGAAACCCGACCCTCACCTCGCCGCACGAGCCGCCAGTGACGCGCTTCTGACGCTGGCCGCTGACCCGGCGTGGAGCGCGATGGAACGGGTGCGCTTTCTGTCGAGAGCGTTGGAGCTGGCGCGCGGCATCCATGACTCCGCCCGGCAAGAGGCTGTCGTCGCGAAAGCGGTCTCGTTCGCTGAAGATGACCTTGCGACAGAGGCGTGGTCCCCAGGCATCGCGCTGGGGGCGCTGCGGCCCCTCGTCGCCCTGCCGCCCGAGGAGCGGCCGGAGGGACTCGACGAAATCCTCCAGCGGGTCGACGTGAAGTACGGAAGAGACACCCACATCGCCGACTCGGTCGCCGACTTGCTCGATCAACTGGTTCCCGCCGAGGAGCGTGTCGAGCTACGACGCGAGCAGGTTCGCCGTTGGCGAGAGGAGTCCGCAAGGGCGACGGATGCTGAGGGTCATCCGCCTCGAACGCGCGCTGGAGATCGCGAGGACATACGGCCTGACCACCGAGGTGAACGAAATACGCATCGAGTTGGGGGCGATCGGCACCGACGAACTCGACCTCAAGACGATCAGCACCAAGATTGACATCCCCACGGATGAAGCCGAGCGCTACTACGCGAGCTTCACCAACGCGGAGAGCTGGCAGGCGGCATTGATCATGCTCGTCGCTCGGCCCGCACCTGGCGGCACCCCTGATGATCTTGAGAAGACCGTCGATCAGCTGATTGAGGAGCACCCCTTCCAATTCCTGGCCCGGAAGGTCGATGCTCCTGGCTGCTGCGGCCCTGCTCGCAACCCGCGCGTTGAGACTCCGGATGCGAGCTACGACGTTGGAGGTCCCGGCGCGGCGATTCCTCGGCGTGTTATCAAGGGTGGCTCCCACCTGTGTGCGCCCAGTTATTGCCTTCGCTACCGACCTGCGGCGCGCCAAGCTGAGGCAGTCGATACCTCGACTAGCCACCTCGGTTTCCGGTGTGTTGTTCGCTCGACAGATGGCTGGGGGACTTCGACGCTCGCACCCGTTGCGGACTCGTAGCGCTGGTCGAGCTGACCAAGGTCCACTACGGGCTGTGTCCCGCTAGGATTCGCCCACGCTGTAGGCGAGTGTGGCGCTAAATCGTCGGAGCCAGTCAGGAGCGAACAATGGTCAATCCCCCGGACGGACCGCAGAGCCACGAGTCACTTCCGATCCCGCCGCCGCCGTCCGGCAGCGTGGCAGGCCGGACGATGCAGGAATCGGTTTACGATCCCCGACCCATTCCGCGTCGGCTTCCCGAGGATGCCCCGAACATCCTGATTGTGATGATCGACGACGGCGGTTCAGGCCAGCCGTCCGCGTTCGGTGGCGAGATCAACACGCCGACGATGGAGCGCCTGGCTGATGAGGGGATCACCTATAACCGCTTCCACACGACCGCGCTTTGCTCCCCGACGCGCGCGTCGTTACTAACGGGCCGAAACCATCACCGTGTCGGCAACGGGATCATCACGGAGTTCGCCAACGATTGGGCTGGCTACACAGGACGGATCCCCAAGAGCAGCGCTCTGGTGGGGGAGGTGCTCAAGGACTACGGGTACGCGACAGGCGCCTGGGGCAAGTGGCATAACACGCCCGTCGAGGAGGCCGGGCCGACCGGCCCGTTCGAGAACTGGCCGACGAACGTGGGCTTCGAGTACTTCTATGGGTTTCTAGGTGCGGAGACCTCTCACTGGGAGCCAACGCTGGTCCGCAACCTGGACTATGTGCCCCCGCCGAAGACCCCCGAGGAGGGCTACCACCTCAGCGAGGATCTCGCCGACGACGCGATCGGCTGGCTGCGTCGTCACCGCTCTTTGCAGCCGGACAAGCCGTTTTTCATGTACTGGGCCGCCGGGGCGATCCACGGCCCGCACCACGCCCCGAAAGAGTGGGCCGGCAAATACAAGGGCAAGTTCGATGATGGGTGGGACGCCTACCGCGAGCGGGTCTACGAGCGCGCCAAGGAAAAGGGATGGATCCCTGAGGACGCCAAGCTGACGCCTCCGCACGAGCAGATGCCGTCATGGGACAGCATCCCCGAGAACGAGAAACCCTTCCAGTGCCGCCTGATGGAGGTGCTCGCGGGGTTCGGTGAGCACTGCGATGTGCAGATCGGAAGGATTGTCGAGGAAATCGACGCGCTCGGCTACGGAGAGAACACGCTCATCTTCTACATGTGGGGCGATGACGGCACCTCCGCGCAGGGCCAAAACGGCACCATCAGCGAGCTCACGGCACACAACGGCATTCCCACGACCATCGAGCAACAGCTCCAGGCGGTCGAGGAAATAGGCGGTCTAGACGCGCTCGGCGGCCCCAAGACCGACCCGATCTACCACGCCGGGTGGGCCTGGGCAGGTAGCACCCCCTACAAGGGCACGATGAGCCTCGCCGGGTACTTCGGCGCGACCCGCAACCCGATGGCGGTGCGCTGGCCCGCCCGCATCAAACATGACGCCTCACCACGCTCGCAGTTCCATCACTGCAACGACATAGTCCCGACGATCTACGAGATCCTCGGCATAACCCCGCCGCTGGAGGTAAACGGCGTCCACCAGGACCCAATCGACGGGGTGAGCCTCGCGTACAGCTTCAACGATCCGGCGGCCGAAGGCCAGCTGCATACCCAGTATTTCGAGACGCTGGGCAGCTGCGGCATTTACCACGACGGTTGGATGGCCTCGTCGTTCGGGCCGCGAGTCCCGTGGGTCACAGGGGTCCCGCCTGGCATAGCCGAATGGACGCCCGATAAGGACCAGTGGGAGCTTTACAACATCGACGAGGACTGGAGTCAGGCGAACGATCTCGCCGACCAGATGCCGGAGAAGCTGGCGCAGATGAAGGACCTTTTCCTGATCGAGGCAACGAGGAACAACGCCCTGCCGATCGGTGGCGGTTTCTGGATTTTGCTCTATCACCCTGAGTTGCGCCCAGCGCCGCCCTATACCGAGTGGAACTACTTCGGCGACACGGTGCGCATCCCGGAGTTCACCGCGCCAGCCCTCGGCATCAGGCCGAACCTCGTGAGCATCGAGGCCGAGATCCCCGAGAACGCGAACGGCGTGCTGTACAAGCTGGGCGGGTTCGCGGGGGGCCTGACGTGCTTCGTCGAGGAGGGTCTCCTCTATTACGAATACAACCTGTTCGAGATTCAGCGCACCAAGATCCGCTCTGAAGAGACGCTGCCCACGGGGAAGGTCACGATCGACATCGAGACCAGCCTCGTCGATCCGTATCAGCCCCCGCGTGGACCGCTCAACGTCACGCTCAAGGTCAACAGTGCCATGGTTGGAGAGGGGACGGTGCCCATCAGCACTGCGATCGCTTTCAGCGCAACCGAGTGCCTCGACATCGGCATCGCGCTTGGATCACCGGTGTCGCCGGACTATTACGACAAGGCGCCCTTCAAGTTCAACGGTGAGATCGAGAAAGTGTTCGTGAGCTACACATGATTCGCCGCGTTCTCAGCACAACGTCGAAATCGGGCGCGCGCAGGACCCAGCCTCTCTCGCGGCGACATTGGTAGCTACGCGGTGGCAGGCGCGGACGGACGACGCGGGCGCGCAGCAGAAGCCGTGCTAGTGACGCTATGCGCCGGTCAGTTCCTGATGATGCTCGACAGTTCAGTTATGAACGTGTCGATCGCCACGGTCGCCAAGGATGTGGGCACGACCGTGAGTGGTGTCCAGACGGCGATCACGCTCTACACGCTCGTGATGGCCTCGCTGATGATCACCGGCGGAAAGATCGGGTAGATCCTCGGACACAACCGAACCTTCACGCTGGGCTGCGTCATCTACGGCTGCAGATCGCTGATCACCTCGATCTCGCCCAGCCTCGGCGTGCTACTGCTCGGATGTGGTCCTGCCTGGAGGGTATCGGCGCCGCGCTGATCCTGCCCACGATCGTCGCGCTCGTGGCGTCCAACTTCACCCGCGACGAACGACCACGCGCTTACGGACTGGTGGCGTCCGCCGTACCGGTCGCGATCGCAGTGTGACCGATAATCGGTGGCCTCTTCACGACGTACCTCTCATGGCGCTACGTGTTCGAGGGCGAGGTTCTCGTCGTGCTAGCGATTCTCGCTCTCGCCCGTCGCATGGCCGACGGAACGCGAAAGACGGGAGTGCGACTCGACCTGGTTGGAACCGCGCTTTCGTCCCTGGGCCTCGGTGTGATCGTCTTCGGGGTACTCCGTGCGGGCACGTGGGGATTCGTGGAGCCCAAACCAGGCGCCCGGAATGGCTCGGGCTGTCTCCGACGATCTGGCTTATTCTCGGCGGCGGGGCCGTCATATGGCTGTTCCTAGCGTGGGAGAACCGGGTCATAGCCCGCCGGGGGCGAGCCGCTCATCGACCTGGCGAGCATCCGCAACCCGGTGCTACGCAGTGGCTTGACCTCGTTCTTCTTCCAGTACTTCTTGCAGGGCGGACTGTTCTTCGCGGGGCCGCTGTTCCTCTCGATCGCGCTCGGGCTGTCGGCCATCGAAACGGAGTAAGGCTGCTCCCGCTCTCGATCACGCTGATCATCGCGGCCGCCGGGATCCCGAGGTTCTTTTCCAACGCCTCACCGCGCAGAGTGGTGCAGATGGGGTTCCTGGCACTGTTCGTCGGCCTCGTGACGTTCATCGGTGCACTCGACGAGGGGGCGGGCGCCGAAATCGTGACGGGACCGATGCTGCTCGCCGGTTTCGGCATCGGTTCACTGGCTTCCCAGCTCGGGAGCGTGAGCTCTTCAGCCGACGGATTCCCGCCGAGTAATCAGGTTCGGCCCGATACCGAACCCTCGGGTTCGCTACCAGAACCGGCGTCGGCAGCGCCCGCTTGACGTTGGGGGTCCGCGTCAGCCCCGGAGCCTCTGCGCACGGCTCGCGGCCGACGCCAACACGGGTGGAAGTGACGAGTGACATCTCGGCCGCGCGGGATGTGGCTCAGTGCCCTGTTAGGTGAATGATGCCGACGCTGTCCAGCCCATCCAGCATCAGCTGGACCGCTAGCGCGGCGAGCAACACGCCGAAAACCTTCTCTGTCGCGAGGATACGACTCTCGTCGAGATGATCGCTTACACGGTTGGCCCAGCGGAAAACAGCCACATCCAACGCGAGGACGACCACCAGCAGCCCCAGGACCATGCCGAACACCGCGAGCGAATCGGCCTCGGCCGAGAGGGTCACGAGCGTCACGATCCCGGCAGGATTCAGAAGGTAGGGGATCGCGAGCGGGAACACGGCTACTTCTGCTGGGTCGCGTCCCTGTGTCATCATGCCGTGCGACTGGTCAGCGGACCAACACCATGTACGGCGATGATGATCAGGATGATCCCGCCAGCGATGGAAAGCGATCCGGTTGAGAAGTGCAGCAGTCGCGCAAGCAGCTCGCCGAGCAGGACGAGAATCAGCCGCGACGGCGGCTGCGGTGATGAGCATCTTGCGGACTACGAGGGTCTTTGCGTCGAGGTCGATCGTTGCCGTGAGCTCGAGGAACGGCACAAGCGCGATCTTGGGCCCGATACCGATGAGCAAGAGAAGGAACGTGTCGATCACCAGATAGACGGAGATCGACGTGTGGTCCACAGGTGCTCCTCCCTTATCAGCTCGGCGAACCAGGCGACGAACGACGGCGGCCGCGATGATATTCGTGAGCCAGCTAAGAAGTTCGCCGGTCGCGATGACGCAGGTCGAGGTGAAGACCTGTGAAGCCGGTGTAAGGAGTCCACGTGGATCATGGCCACGCCCGGAGAGAGCACACCCGAGCCGCCCATCGCTCACCCCCACCCAGCCAACGTCCTGCGGCGCAAGCCACTTACGACGGCGCGGGCCGCGCCGGATCATTGCGTCAATCACGATCTCGATAACGATCGTCAGCGCAGTGGCGATCCACTTCACCGACCGGAAGATGTTCCCCAACCTCGGCGACCGCGGTGGAGGGCGATCGAGGGAAGGCGCGACGAGGACTTGTTTGCTGCTTATGAGGGCCAGCTCACCGGGACGATTCCGCGGAACGGTGCCTTCTTCGGGCCCCTGCCAGCGCTCGCGTGGAGGTCGGGGCTTGGACGCAGCGTGCCCGCCGATGCTACTCAGCTCATCGCGCCTTGCTGCCTGACCCTCCGTTTCGATCCGCGCGAGACCCCGCCGATTGTGCGCGACGCAGGGCGATGAGTCGGGCCGAAGCGGTACGCGGCTGCGGCTGGGAGTAGGCTTGCGGCGATGATCGATTCTACGTCCTCGTCCCATCCCGACATGTGCGGTCGTTCGAGAACCGGCTCGTCAACCGCCGCGCTCGCCCCTGACTGCATGACATGCCTGTCGTAGCCACATCAGTGTTCGGGGTCGGGATTCTCGGCCTGATATATCTCATACTGCTCGTGACGCTCGGCCTACGGTCGATAAAACGCGGCCACTGGGTACATGTTCATCATCAGGGATCTTTCTCCCCACTGTTCTGATATCGGAGGTATTGCCGCGGTCTCGAAGAACTCGCCATGGACGAACGGCAGCCCCCGCGAAGCGAGTGCGGGGCCCGCGCCGAAGCTGTAACGCCTGACCGGACCCGGACCACTTCGGAGCCGCCGCCGGGAGGCAACCCGGAGTCGGCCGACCTGCGCTCGTGCCTCGGCGGACCTGAACGAGGCAGCACCCAGGCAGCGGTCGGCCGGTGCTGCCTGAAGAGGCACGCCAGATGGGCAGGCATGTACCGAAACCGAGTGCTTGCGGGCGCTTCGGTAAGCCGGAGACGGGACTCGAACCCGTGACCCCCTGTTTACAAGACAGGCGCTCTACCAGCTGAGCTACTCCGGCGCGACGGAGTCGCAGTCTAGGCGCACGCGGGCCGGGCCACCACTGCCGCATTGCTTGACCTGGGCGGATCGGGGTAACCCCCTATCAGCGGGATGTGCGTCCCTCAGGCCATTGATGGCTGTGGGTGCGGCGCGGCCCTGCACTTGAGCAAATGAGCCCGATCGTCACAGCCATCCCCGAGCCCTGTCGCGTCCTTGCGCGCGATCACGGCCTTGCCGAGGCGATTCCGCTCGAGCGCCGCGAGCAGGCGATCGAGGATGTGCTGTCGCGCGAGATCGCGCTGCCGCCGGGCCGCTGGCGCAGCGGGCCCGCGATCGCCGGCCTGAGCGGGATCGGGCTGCTGGTGCTGGAGCGGCCTGCTGATCAGAAGGGTCGGGATCGGCGGGCGATTCGGCGCCGAGCTGCTCGGCGAGGGCGATGTCCTGCGGCCCTGGGAGGGCGAAGAAGAGCCTCCGACACTCCAGATGACGACCGGCTGGCGGGTGCTCGAGACGGTCCGGGTTGCGGTCCTGGACGACGAGTTCATGCGCCATCTGGCCACCTACCCCGAGCTCGGCGGACGGCTTGGTCGGGCGGGCCGTGTCCCGCTCGCGCTCGCTGGCGGTGAACATGGCGATCGTCCACCAGGCCCGGGTGGATGTCCGACTGCACATGCTCCTCTGGCATCTGGCGAGCCGCTGGGGACGGGTCGGCAACGAGGGCGTCTCGCTGCCCCTGCGCCTGACCCATGCCGTGCTCTCCGAACTCGTGGCGGCGCGGCGGCCGACCGTCACGAGCGCGCTGACCCAGCTGGCCAAGCGCGAGCTCGGTGCTGCCCGACGGACGGCGGCTGGCTGCTGCGCGGGCGACCCGCCGGGCGAGTCGACGGCGAGCTCGAGCCGCGTCGGCGCCAAGTCGGCCTGAGAGTACCGAGGGCCTGTAACGCGGGGCTCGGCGGCGGTGTATTGCAGGGGTGGCAATCCTGCGCTCCCAACCCGGACCCGAAGCCCCGAGCACCGCCGAGCGCCGCCGAGCGTCGATCTCGGAGCTTCCGCGAGCGGAGCCTGAACAAGGGCGTCAACCCGGTCATCTACTGGGTCCTCAGGGGGCTTCTGGTGCCGTTCTTCCTCGTCTACTTCAGGATGAGCCGGGTCGGGCGCGAGCACCTGCCCAAGGAGGGCCCGCTGCTGCTGGCCTCCAACCACCGCAGCTTCCTCGACCCCTTCGTGATCGGCACCCTGATCCGGCGGCCGGTCTACTACATGGCCAAGCGGGAGCTGTTCGAAAAGCGCTGGCAGGCCTGGATCCTCAACGCGCTCGGCGCCTTTCCCGTCGACCGGGGCGCCGGCGACGGCGACGCGATGGCGACGGCCCGCAAGATCCTCGAACGGGGCGATGCGTCGTCGTCTTCCCCGAGGGCACCCGGATCCGTCACGGCGCGCTCTTGCCGACCCCCGCCGCGGCATCGGGCGCCTGGCCCTGGAAACGGGTGCGCCCGTCGCGCCGGTCGCAGTGATCGGCACCGACCAGGTCCGCCGCGGCTGGCGGATCCGCCCGCGCAAGGTGCGACTGCGGGTCGGACGCCCGCTGCACTACCCGACCGTCGAGCAGTGCTCGCCGAGCCTGGCCGGCGCGGTCACCGAGCGGATCTGGGCCTGCGTCTGCCTGCAGTGGGATTGGCTCGGCGGCGATGCGCCCGAGCGAGACCCGAGGCAGCGACGAGGACGCCGCGCGGGTGGTCTCCCGGGCGGCATAGTGCTCGGCGCGGTACGGGGGTAGGGTGCAATGAGTGGCCGAGCAAGTCAGTCAGAAGTCCAAGGCGCAGCTCGACGCGGAGTTCTCAGACCTCTATCGCGCACATCTGCGCGACGTCTACAGCTACTCCTACTACCGGGTCGGCAACCATCACGACGCCGAGGATCTGACCGAGCAGACCTTCCTGCAGGCCTACCGGCACTTCGAGCGCGCACAGCGGGAATCGGATGGGCGCCCGCTGCGTCCCTGGCTGATCCGGATCGCCCACAACCTGGCCGCCAACCTCTACCGGGACCGCTCGCGCAAGCCGGCCTCGCCGATCGACGAGACGACCAACCTGACGGCGCCGCACACGACCGAGCAGCTGGTCGAGGGCCGGGACGAGCTCAAGCGCATCCTGGACGGTGTCGGCCTGCTCCCCGACGATCGCCGCGAGGCGCTGATCATGCGCTTCGCGCTGGGCATGGACAACCGCGAGATCGCTCGTGCGCTGGGACGTTCCGATGGCGCCACGAAGGTTCTGATCCATCGCGCGATCAAGCAGCTCGAGGAGATCGTCGGCGAGCGTGGCGAGCCCGCCGACCCGCCGCGCGCGGACTCCTCGCCGGGAGGCGCAGATGACTGAGGCCGTCCCCAACTTCGAGGGGCTGCTGCGAGAAGCTCTGCGCCCCATCGAGCCGCCGGCTGACCTCGTTGAGCGCCTCGAGAGCACGCTGACGAGCATCACCGAGATGGCCGCCGACGAGCTCGAGGCATGGGAGCTCAGCGCGATGCGTGACCCCCGCAACTGGGTGCGGCCCGCTGCCGCAGTGGTCGCCGGCAGCGCCGCCGGAGCCGCCCTGGTGGTGCTTCGGGCGCGACGCCGACAGCAGCAACTCGCCGCCGAGCCTGCAGGGCTTCCGCGATGTCGCCGAGCACGCCCTGAAGGATCTCGAGCGCGAGACCCGCAAGCTGCTCGGCGACGGCTGAGCGAGCGCCCCGCGCGGGGCCCGGGCCCGCCGGTCGGCCCTGTCGCAGCCGAGCTACGCTCTTCGTCCCTCCATGGCCACCTGTTATCGCCATCCCTCGCGCGAGACGGGGGTCTCCTGCGCCAATTGCGGCCGGCCGATCTGCCCGGATTGCATGACGACCACGCCCGTCGGGATGCGCTGCCCGGAGTGCTCGCGCCAGAGGACGCCCGTCAAGACGCTGCGCAACACCGCCTCGAGGCCCGAGGTCACACTGGCACTGATCGCGATCAACGTGATCGCCTTCCTGGCCGAGGGCAGCTTCTCGATCAGCAGCAGTCCGACCAGCAAGGTCTATGAAGAAGGCGGCCTGATCGGAAGCTTTCCGGGCTTCCCAACCGTCGGGGTCGCGCACGGCCAGTACTGGAGGCTGGTCACGAGCGGCTTCCTGCACGAGAACCTGCTGCACATCGGCTTCAACATGTACGTCCTCTACATCCTCGGCTCGATGCTCGAGCCTGCGCTCGGGCGCCTGCGCTTCGGCGTGATCTACGGCGTCTCGCTGCTGACCGGCTCGCTGGGCGCTCTCATCGTGTCCCCTCACGTCCTGACCGTCGGCGCCTCGGGGGCGGTGTTCGGGATCATGGGGGCCGCCGCCGTCGAGATGAGGTCCCGTCAGATCCCCGTGATGCAGAGCGGCGTCGGCGGGTTGATCCTGATCAACCTGGTGATCAGCTTCACGCTGCCCGGGATCTCATGGGGCGGGCACATCGGCGGCCTGATCGGCGGGCACCGTGGCCGCGCTGATCCTGCAGGAGGGCACGAAGCACCGCGCGCAGGCGGCTGGCGCTGGCAGCGTGCGCGGTGATCGCCGTGGGAGCGGTGGCCGCGCTCGATTGCGACCTCGAAGGCCAGCGAATCGCCGGCCTCGGTCAACCAGCTCGTGCGGACGGGACCCTGAGCGCAGGCGCCTCGAGCTCAAGCGCCTGCTCGGGCCGAAGGTCTCGCCGAACAGCGTAGGGTGGAGGATCGCTGCGAGCAGCTCGACCCCGTCGATCAGGCGTGGGCCCGGTCGTGAGAAGTAGGCCGAGGCGTTGACCGCGACCACCTTGGCGGCACCGATCGACGCGAGGCTCTCGGCGTGTTCGAGGGCCTCTATCCGGGCCCGCGGGGCGTCATAGCCGCAGGGCATCACCACAGCGACATCGGGCCGGGCCGCCGCGAGCTCGTCCCACTCGAGGGTGACCGACGGTTCGCCCGTCATGCCGAGGACATCCTCGCCGCCGGCCAGCTCGATCAGCTGCGGCGTCCAGTGCCCGGCGATGTAGACCGGGTCGAGCCACTCGATCGCCGCCACCCGAGGGCGCTCGGCGCCCCGCACGGCGAGCTTCACGCGGTCAAGGCGCTTGGCGATCTCCCCGAGCAGGTCGACCCCCGGTCGCGCCGCCCGGTGGCCTCGGCGAGGGTCCTCACATCGCCCAGGGTCTCACCGAGCGTCTTCGGGTCAAGTGCGATGACCCGCGGCCGCGACGGGATCTTCTCGGCCAGCGCGGCGACCTCGTCGTAGGAGACCGCACAGACCGGGCACAGCGCCTGGGTGACGATCAGGTCGGGTTCCAGGCTTTTGAGTGCCTCGCCGTCGAGCTCGTAGATCGCCTCGCCCTCGAGCGTTCGCTCGCGGACCGCCGCGTCGATCTCCGCCGCGCTGAGTCCCGCGGGCAGCACGTCGCGGGTGACCTGCTCGATCCGCAGCGCCGCCGGGGGGTGGTCGCACTCGTGGGTGACGGCCACGATCTCATCACCGAGCCCCAGCGCGAACAGCAGCTCGGTGGCGTGGGGGACGAGGCTGACGATCCTCATGCGAAGACTTTAGTGCCGTCGCCCCTACGGGCCGGGATCGGGGTAGTCTCGGAGCATGGCCCTTCTGAACGAGACCGAGGTGGCGGACGGGCTCGCCCGGCTGGAAGGCTGGCGGCTGGTTGACGGCCCGGCAATCGAGCGGGATTTCGAGCTCGCCGACTTCGCCGCGGGGCTGCGCCTGGTCGAGCGCGTGGGAGGCCTCGCGGAGGCGGCGAACCATCATCCGGACATCCTTCTGCACGGCTGGAACAAGGTCCGGTTGACGCTCTCGACGCACTCGGCGGGCGGCCTCACCGAGGCGGATTTCAGCCTCGCGGGCGAAATCGACACACTCCCCTGAGCGGCCACGCGACATCGGTGTCCGCCCGTACGCCTTGCTACGGTTGAGCGGCTTACACGCACGATGAACGACGACGAAGAACTTCCCCGAAGTAGCGTGGTCCCGCCGGTCCCGGTGCACCACGCCCCCGTCGGCAGGGACATCGCCTTCTCCCACGGGCGCGGCCGGAAGACCGCCCCCAGCGCGTGATCGGCCTGAAGCTCAGCCTCACGGCCGTCCTGATCGCGATCAACGCGTTCTTCGTGATCGCCGAGTACGCACTCGTGCGCTCCAGGCGGGCGCGGCTGGAAGTGATGCGCGACGAAGGCGCCAAGGGCGCCTCGCTGGCCCTTGAGCAGCTGGCCGGGGTCAACGAGTACATCTCTGCCGTCCAGATCGGCGTGACGATGACCTCAATCGGCATCGGAGCGCTCGGCGAGCCCGCGCTGTCGGACCTCTTGGAAGGAGCGCTTCCGAGTGCGCTCAGCCATGGCCTGGCAATTGCGATCTCGGCGATCATCGCCTTCGCGCTGATTGCCGCCGCCCAGCTGGTGGCCGGGGAGATGGTGCCGAAGTTCTACGCGATCGACCGCGCCGAGGCCGTGGCACGCCGGGTCGCGCGACCGCTGCGTACGTTCAGTGTCGTCTTTCACCCGCTGATCGTGCTCCTGACGGCGGTCTCCAACCGGATCCTGCGGCTGCTGGGCGTCGACATGAAACGCAAACAGGCCGGCGGCTCGCCCGACGAGCTGAAGCTGCTGATCGCCGAGTCCCATGCCGGCGGTCATCTCGACCCCGGCGAGGCGGGCATGCTGACGGGTGTCTTTCACCTGCACGAGCAGGAGGCCCGCCAGGTGATGACGCCGATCCCCGCGGTCGTGACGATCGACATCTCCCAGGACGTCGAGAGCGCCCTGCGCGAGTGCGTCTCCAGTGGCCACACCCGTCTGGTCGTGACCGAGGATGACGACCGCGACAGCGTCCGCGGCCTGGTCCACGTCTCCGAGCTGGTCAGCCGCCTGATGCAGGACGGGCCCAACTCGCCGATCGAGTCGCTCGTCCATGACGCCCTGATCGTGCCCGAGACCAAGCCGCTCGATGACCTGCTGGCAGACCTCCAGCGCCAGCGGACCTCGATGGCCGTGGTCGTCGAGGAGTACGGCCGTGTCGTCGGTGTGGTGACCGTCGAGGACATCATCGAGGAGGTCGTCGGCGAGATCGCCGATGAGACCGATCCGGCTTCGGGCGAGGTGCGAAAGCTGGCCAACGGGGACTGGTTCGTCCGCGGTCACGTGGCCGTGACCGACCTGGCCGACTACGGCCTTGATCTGCCAGTCGACAGCGACGCCTACAACTCCGTTGGCGGCTTCGTGTTCGCCGAGCTCGGACGACTGCCGCGCCGCGGCGACACAGTCAACACGGACGGCTTCTCGATCAGGGTCGAGTCGGTGCGAGAGAACCGGATCGAGTCGCTGCGGATCCGCGAGCGCCGCCCGGTCCCCCAGCGCGAGGCCCGCGAAACGGGCTCTTAAACACGTCCGGCCCGCGGGGGGAGCGGACCGGATCGTGCGCACTGGGAGGAGGCGGGTGTGCGTTGCGACTTTGAGGTCGCATGTACAAGTATCGCCAGGTTGATGAACCGCAGCTAAAAGTCCCCTGAGCGCAGATAAATCTTCCCTCGGCAGCCCCTGAAGCTCAGTAGGAATGCAGTCCCTGGCCGGTCTTGCGGCCGAGGTGTCCGGCGTCGATCAGCTCGCCGATGCGCGGCGGGACGGGCTCGCCGATCGTCTCGCCGATCGCCTTGGAGACATCGAGTCCGACCAGATCGAGCAGGGCCAGGGGGCCCATCGGATGCCCGGCTCCGAGCTTCATGCAGGTGTCGATGTCCTGCGGGTCCATGTCCGTCTCTTCGAGCAGTCGGACCGCATTGAACAGATAGGGGAACAGCAGCCGGTTGACCACGAAGCCCGGCACGTCCGGGACCTCGACGGGCGTCTTCTCGAAGGCCTCGCACAGCGCCAGGGCGCGGCTGCGCGTTTCCGCGCTCGCGGCGCTCGGAAAGATCAGCTCGACCAGCTTCATCTTCGTCACCGGGTTGAACACGTGCAGGCCCACGAAACGCTCAGGGCGCCCGCTCGCCTGGGCCAACTGCTCGACCGACAGCGAGGAGGTCGTGCTGGCGAGGATCGCCCTCTCGCCGAGGATCCCATTCAGCTCGCCGAGCAGTCCGGCCTTGATGTCGTGGTCCTCGACCACCGCCTCGACCACGAATGTCGCCTCGGCCAGTGCGCCGGGCTCGGTGACGATCTGGACATGATCGGGATCGACCTCCGCGCCCAGTCGGCTGAGGGTCTTCTCGACGGTCGCCCTGGCCCGATCGGCCGAGGTCTCCGAGCGGGCCAGCAGGAGCACCGGCCCATGGTGGGCTGCGGTCGCCGCCAGGCCGCATGCGATGGCGCCGCTGCCGGCTACGGCCAGACGTTTGCTCACGATGCTCCTTTGCTGTTCAGGTCGGTCTTTCAAGGGGGGCTCGGGCGACTGGCTGGTCAACCAGTCGGCCCAGGATCAGGCGGTAGAGTACGCATTCCCGGGCCGACTCACCCAAACCGCTCGGCAAAAGACCTTAGGAGGACGTTGAGAATGAGGCAACAAGAGGGCCGCGAAGTCGTGATCGTCGAGGCAGTCCGCACGCCGATCGGCCGCGGGCACAGGGAGAAGGGCTATTACAAGGACACGCACCCGAACGCGCTGCTGGCCAAGACCTACACCGAGGTGATCGAGCGCTCCGGCGTCGATGCATCGGAGGTCGAGGACGTGATCGCGGGCTGCGTGCAGCAGTTCGGCGAGCAGGGCTTCAACATCGCCCGCAACGCCTGGCTCGAAGCCGGTCTGCCGATCGAGACGCCCGGCACCACCGTCGACCGTCAGTGCGGCTCGGCCCAGCAGGCCGTCAACTTCTCGGCGGCGCTGATCGCCGCAGGCGTCCACGACGCGATGATCGGCTCGGGTGTCGAGCACATGGGCCACCTGCCCTTCGCCGCCGGGATGAAGACCCAGGAGGACTTCGGCTACGCCTTCACGCCGGAGCTGATGGCGAAGCACAACATCGTCGGCCAGGGCATCGGCGCCGAGATGATCGCCGATCAGTGGGAGATCTCAAGGGCCGAGCTCGACGAGCTGGCCGTCCGCTCGCACCGCCTGGCCAACCAGGCCACCGAGGAGGGACGCTTCGAGCGCGAGATCGTGCCGATGACCGTCGGCGGGGACACAATCGTCAAGGATCAGGGCATACGTCCTGAAACCAGCCTGGAGACGCTCTCCCAGCTCAAGCCGGCCTTCAAGCCGGACGGCAAGATCACGGCCGGCAACGCCTCCCAGATCTCCGATGGGGCCGCCGCCGTGCTGCTGATGTCAGCCGATAAGGCCAAGGCGCTCGGTCTTAAGGCGCGTGCTCGGATCGTCGACCAGACGACCGTCGGCTGCGACCCGGTGAAAATGCTCGAGGGCCCGATTCCGGCGACCCGCAAAATCCTCGAGCGCAACGGCATGTCGATCAACGACATCGACCTGTTCGAGATCAACGAGGCCTTCGCGCCCGTCGTCGCCGCCTGGCGGCGCGAGCTCGACCCGGACATGGACCGTGTCAACGTCAACGGCGGGGCGATGGCGCTCGGCCATCCGCTCGGCTCGACAGGCGCACGCCTGATCAC
The DNA here is from genome assembly GCA_963744035.1 of uncultured Solirubrobacteraceae bacterium. Lineage (GTDB taxonomy): Bacteria > Actinomycetota > Thermoleophilia > Solirubrobacterales > Solirubrobacteraceae > Palsa-744. Next base: position 45,835 of record CAVURZ010000008.1, read on the forward strand.
CACCCTCCTGCACGAGCTCGAGCGCTCGGACAAGGAGACCGGCCTGGTGACCATGTGCTGCGGTGGCGGTCTCGGGACCGGGACGCTGATCCAGCGCGTCTGAGCGGCACTTCATGTGAACGATCGCGGGGCGCTCTTCGGGGCGCCCCGTTCTCGTTCGAGCGGGTTCAGGCCGCCGGGCCCTTCCCGGTCCACTTGACTTCGACCGGAGCAAGGGCCAGCAGAGCGGACCAGGTGGCCGCGTTGGCCACGCCGGTCGCGGGGAGCGCGTGAGCGGTCTGGAAGGACTCCAGATTGCTTGTCGTCTGACTCGCGAAGACGCCGGTGGTTTCCTGGCTGGGGATCGCCGTGGCGAGGTGCTCCTGCAGCCACAGCACCTGGTCGCCCCTGGCACCTTTTGCGAGTTCCGGATAGCTCGTGTTCGGGGTCACCGTCGTCAGCGGGGCGAGCGGCGCGGCGAGCGTCTTCCAGCCCGCAGCGGTCGTTTCCTGCCAGTCCCAGAATGACCAGCCCGGAGCGCCGTAGTCGATGGCCTCCTCGCGGAAGCGGAGCTCATCCGAGGCCGAGATCCCGCCGTAGGTCTGTCCCAGGGGGAAGATCGGACGCTGATAGATCCGGTTGGCGATGTAGGTGTTGGCGTAGATCGTGTCGACCGAGACCCCGATGTCCTTCCAGTACATCTGCGGCGCGTTGAACTGTGCGCCGCCAGGCCCGAGGAACACGGAGTAGGGGAAGGACCCGTGGTAGGAGACATAGGGGAAGGACGCGAGCGCCAGGGGGTAGGCGGCGCCGATCTTCGCCCGCAGGTCGGCAATGTAGGTCTGGGCGGCCGCATAACGGCCTTCGTACTCGGCCTCGGCGTCGATCACCAGGCAGTCGGCCCCGTTGGCCACTGCCTCGGCGCCCAGTTTCGCCTCACCGGCCGGGTTGCTCCCGTATACGTACTGCCAGGCGCAGACCTTCAGGCCGCCCGCGTGGAGTTCGGCGACCAGCTGCGTTGAGAACTGGCTCCAGTAGTTGCTCGAACCGTCCGAGCTCTTGACGAAGACCGTCGTGACGCCGGCCGCATGGGCCTGCGCGATGATCGCGGGCACGCTGCCCCCGCTTGAGCGGTTGACGTACCAGATCCACATACCCTGGCCTTCGAGCGCTCCGGCGGGAGCGCCGCCGGCGAGGACCGGCGAGACGGCTTTCACAGGCGGGTGCAGCGCGTGGGTGTAGACGTAGATCGGACCGTAGGAGCTCGTGTAGCGACCCTGGCTGAGGAGCACCATCACGTGACCCGAGTGGGCGGCCTTGGGGACGGTCGCGAGCAGCCCCGCGCTGGTGGAGCGCAGGCGGGCGGAGGGGGAGCTGCGGGTGACTTTGGCGCCGGGGCGGCTGGGGAACGCGAGGACCATCCCGGCCTTCAGGTTGAGACCCTTCAGCAGCAGGCTCCCGTGCGTGCTGACCTGTCGTGGATTGGCGCTGCAGTGCGCGGCCGGTACACACGCGACGCTCGTGATCCGCACGCTCGTCACATGCGCTCCGTGGGAGGTCGCGGCCGGGGTTTTGGCGGCCGGCGCGGTGCTCGTCGGTTCGCTGCCGACGGCGGTACCGCCGGGGCTCGCCCCGTGGGCCGCGGGGGCGAGCAGGCTCAGCGCGGATGCCGCCAGGGCGGCCGCGCCGAGTGCGGTCAATCTGTTGTGAGCGACTCTGCTCGCCAACATCGCTGAGGCCCTTTCGGTCCAGATGCGTTCCCGTCGCCGCCGTTCGCCCGTCCGTTCCACGGTGGCCCATACGACGTTACCGGCTCTGCGCCTGCAAACGTCCAGGCGGCACGGAAGTTGCGCTCGACGGCCCGATCGGCCCGGCGCCCTCAGACCCAGCGGAAGCCGAGCGCCGCCGGCGAGGGCTCCAGCGGGCTGTCCGGAAGGCCGGGCGGCGGATCGGTCAGGTTGAAGCCGGTCGGTGCCACGTCGTTGGGAGCGTCGGCGTGGAACAGCGATGCCAGGTATTGATTCTGACCGCGCCCGACGCCGAGCTCGAACTGGCCGCCGCCATAGTTGCCGATACCCCGCTCGGCGCAATAGTCATAGGCCTCCAACAGGTTGCGCAGGCCCCCCAGCCTCGAGGGCTTGATGTTGACCATCCCGGGCCGGTAGGGCAGCGACTCGATGTCCGCGATCGAGTGGATGTTGGCGTCCCAGGAGAACCGGCCGCGGTGCGGGGCCAGGATCTCCTCGGTCTCCGCCGTCAGGCCGGGATCCTCGATCCAGGCCTTGGGAAAGGCCTCGACGACCCGGCGGTAAAGGACAGGGTCGGCGGCCTGGTCGACGATCGAGCCGACGTAGAGGGACTTGAAGTCGACCGAGTCGACGGCCCCGGTCTGCACCAGTTCGGCAATCAACTGCTCATCCCACGAGCTGGTCGGGTCGAGCTTGAACCGCATTCCCGGGTAGGCATCCAGGCGCGTGCGAATCGGCTCGAGCGTCGGCGGCTCGCCCAGTCGCAGCGAGACCACGAAGCGGACGGGCAGCGGTGTCAGCCCGAGGACTCCGTGGAGCGTCCCGCCGGCCTGGCGCAGGGCGAGGTCCAGCGCTGCCGATTGATACGCCCAGCGCCGGTAGCGCACGGACACCTCACGTTGCGGAGCCTCCGGGAACAGCTCCAGCTGCTCGATCAGCTCGCAGAATGAGGCGATCGTGAAACGACCCGAAAGTGGTTGCACGGGACCGGCCTGCTGCAGGATCTCGTGGTCCTCAGCGTCATAGGTGACGTCCTCGCCGAGCCCCTCGTGGCCGGCGCCGTGCAGGTGGATGACCGTGCTGAGCCGCTCGAAGTCACTTGAGACGCTCTCGCGCAGCCCCTCGAGTGAGTAGTCCTCGATCTCCAGCTCGAGGCCCGCCAGCAGCTCCCAGTTGCTCACTGGCTCTGGGCTTCCTGCTCCAGGCGGCTGACCAGCTCATCGAGCTTGAGCTCCTCCAGCGCGCTGCCGACGGCCGCCAGCTCGCGGGCGCACTGCTCGATCAGCCGCTTTCCCTCACTGACCAGCGCCAGGGTCTCATCGAGGCTCGCCTCGCCGGAGTCCAGCCGGCGGATGATCTCCTCGACCCGCCCGGCCGCCGCCTCATAGGTCAGCGGCTCGGTAGCGGAGCCTGCGGGGTCGACGCTCATCGCTCAGAGAGCCTTGCACGAACCGCGCCGTCGGCGAAGCGCAGCGAGAGCTCCTCGAGCCGCCTGGCCTGCTCGGCCGTGGAGATCGGCTCGCCCTGAGAGGTGGTTGCGAGCGCGTAGCCGCGTTCGAGTGTGCGCTGCGGATCGTGCCCGGCCAGGGCCATGCCCAGCTGCTCCAGCTCGCGCGGCCGGCGCTCACGGCAGTCGACGACCGTCGATGCCGCCTTGCGCGAGAGGACCAGCGCCCGGGTACCGGTGATCGTCCGCTCGGACTCCAGGCGCCGCCGCGAACCCGCGCGGATCTCCCGCAGCTGCTGGTGCAGGGACACACGCTGGCGTTCCAGGTGCGCAGACGGTGCTCGTGACAGCAGGGCGAGCCTCCGCGCTCGGTGAAGCACGGCCCGGCGGCCGTGGTCGCGCAGCCTGGTGGCCGACTCGAGCTGCTTGGCACGGACGCTCAGCAGACGCCGGGCGTGAGCGTCCAGCCGCTTGGCCGCGGCGGCCTGTTCGCGGCGGGCGCGCCGACAGTCGACGCCGACTGCCGCCTCGGCGGCATGGGTCGGGGTCGAGCAGCTCACGGCAGCGACATCGTCGAGCAGTGTCCGGTCGGTGTGGTGTCCCACCGAGGCGATCACGGGCACGCTCAGGAGGGCCACGGTGCGGCACAGCGTCTCGTCGCAGAAGCACAACAGGTCCGCCAGAGAGCCACCGCCGCGGGCGACGATCACCACCTCGACCTGCTCGATCCCCGCCAGATCCCCGAGCGCCCGCGTGATCATCGGCGCGGCATGGCGGTCCTGGACCGGAGCGAATGCCCACACCAGGCGCCCGGCCCATCCTCGTCGTGCGAGGGCGGCCACGAGGTCGTCGCGGGCCTTGCCGCTCTCTCCGGTCACCACGCCGATGGTCGCCGGCAGCAGTGGCCGGGGCAGCAGTTGCTGCTTCTCCAGCAGCCCCTCGCCGTCGAGCTGCTTTCGCAGCCGGTCGATTCGTGCCAGCAGATCACCGGCCCCTGCGATGCGCAGGTCATCCACCGAGAAGGAGAATCCCGGCGAGGAGGTCGCGCTGCCGGGGTAGTAGTCGCATCCGCCGGCCACGACGACCTGCATCCCCTCGGCGGGGGTCTCGCCGGTCCGCTCCAGCATCTTCTCCCAGTCGCGCCGCCAGACCGCGCAGGGAATCGCGCCGCCGGCGTCGCGCAGCTCAAAGTAGACCCGGGCGCGGGCCACGCGCAGGTTGACCATCTCGCCCAGCAGCTGGACGTGGGTGAACGTGCGCAGCTTCTCGCGCAGCCGGTCCGCGTACTCGCCGACCGGGAAGGGCCCCGCGAGCGGGCTCTCGGGGATCCCCGCCGAGGCGGCGGGATCGTTCCCTGCAAGCGAGGACATCGCGCTCAGCATAGGCGTTAGGATCGACGGCGATGTCGGGCAGTCGAATCCGGCCCGGCGCCTGACGCCGTGGCCAAGCGCAACAGCGGCCGCAAGGGGCGTTCACGCAAGCGTGCCGGTGCCGGCACGAGCCGCGCGGCCACCGAGCGTGTGGCGACCGACGACGCTGCCCCAGGCGGCGGCGCACCGGCGGCCGCCACGAAGTCCAGGCCCCGCCCGCGCCGCGCCGAGCAGCGGGCCGCGCCGGTTGGGAGTTATCGCGCCCCGGGCAGCGTCGGCGAGCGTCCCGAGGCGCCCTGGCACCCCTGGCCGCTGTCGGAGCTGCTGATCTTCGTCGGGGCGATCGGCACGATCATCGGCCTGTTTCGAGGTGCCTCCGGCGCCCCTGTCCTGATCGCCGGGCTGGCCGCCGTGATGATCGGCACGCTCGAGTTCACGATCCGCGAGCACCTCGCGGGCTATCGCGCCCACACGGCGATGCTCGCGGCGATCCCGGTGGCGCTCTTCCATGCCGTCTTCGCGGTCGTGCTCTACACGCTCGGCGCCCCGCGGATCGCCTGGGTGATCGTCCCGCTGGCCTTCGACGTGCCGCTGTTCTGGCTGATCTTCCGGCCCCTGCAGAGCGCGCTTCGACGACGCCCGCCGCGAGCGGGTCTTCGAGCTCTCGCGGCGCTGAGCAGCCGCGGCCCGGCTAGGCCTCGGCCGGGGAGATGCTCAGCGAGGGCATCGGGCGCTCGCCCTCGGCGGCGCCCTCGCCGCGGGTCTCGCCGGTGAAGCCGAGCCGCTCGAGACGAGCGATCTCGCGCTCGCCTTCAAGGCGGGCCGGGTGATCGGCCGGCAGGCCGGCGATCAGCTTGGCGATCCGGTTGCGCAGCTGCAGAGCGAAGTGCGGGGTCGAGGCGCCCATCAGCTGGCGGACATCCTCGAGCGTCACCTCATTCCCGTCCTCGAGACGGTTCAGGCGGCGTGGGTCCTCGGCTTGGCTCATCTCGCTCCAGCTGTCGACTATTCGGGACTGCAGCACGGACGCTTCGGTGGAAGCGCCCTGCTGGCGCGGGCTGATCTCCAGCAAAGAGTCGAGTTCCGCCTGAGTGATCAGGGGGATCGCCTTTTCGTCGCCGATCAGCCAGCCGTGATTGTAGACGCCCCGCACCGGCTGGAATTCGGGCGCCGCCGCGTAGGCCGGCTGGATGTCGCCCAGATATGTCGACAGTCCCGCCGAGATCCCGCCGCCGGCGGTCAGCAGCAGCAACGGCCCATAGTCGGCGCTGGCCGACAGAAGGGCGGCCGCCGGCGCATCGAGCGGGCGGCGAGGGGTTCGCGAAGACGAGCCCGTGGCCCGGTTCTTTGACCCCCCAGCCGAAGGTTCCGTCGGTGTAGCGGGCGATCGCGATCGAGTCGGGGCCCGGGCCGGAGCCTTCGCTGGGTGGCGGACCGGGGATCTTCGTCACCCGACCGAGGCCGGCCAGCTCGCCGAGCGCCTGGCGGCCCAGGGCGCCGGGGTTGAGGACGTAGATCGAGGGCCGGTGCATCGCCGCCAGTGCCGAGGCCGTTTCGTGTCCGAGGCCCGGGCCTTCGGCGAGCAGGATCGGAGCGCCGCTCTCTGCGGCCAGTCCGGCGGCGGGCATCTCGACCGCGCGGACGCTGCCGCTGCGCATCACGATCACCTGATGCGGGGCGCTGCCCCCGCGGGCGGAGGCCAGCAGTTGCTCGATCGCCGCTGCGGTTGCGGCCGGCGCCGGCGCCGGCAGCGAGCGCACGCTGAGGCCGGCCGGGACGGGCGCCGTGGTCCCGATCCTGATGACCTGGGCGCCGCCGAGAGCGGGCGCCCCGGACGGGCGCATCGCTTCGAGCGCCTTCAGGCTCACTTCCGGCAGGGTGCTGCCGGTCGCGAACAGGATCGGCGCGCCCAGCGGCGCTCCGGCCAGCACGGAGGCAGCTCAGCGCCGCCGGCCAGTCGCGCTGGTTGACCAGCACGACAGCCTGCGGCCGAGAGCTCGGGGTCAGGCCCGGGTAGACGACGCGGGCCACCGAGGCAGCGTCACAGCGGAGTCGGCTCCTCCGACGCGGGTTGTGTTGCGGGTGGTGACGCTCACCGCGCCCTCCGCTTCGACCGGCGCCAGGCGTTGCAGCGGGCCGCCGCCCGAGACCCCGCCGGAGGTTGTGCTCTGCGGGCCAGTCTTGCCGCAGCCCGCAAACATCGTGGCAATCGCCACAATCGCGAAGGCGGGAATGGCTCGAGAGGCGCCGCTGAACATCCGGCCACAGTATCGGGCGGACCGGAAAACTTGCGATTTGCGGGGAAAAGCGGAGTTATGTCGAACTACAGCCGCAAGTGTCGGATCAGTTTGGTAGTTTGCCGTCCCGAATGCCGAATCCCTGGCTCGATGTCAGGGAACGGGGGACCCAGTTTGTTGGGGCTAATCCCACGAAGCTCGTGAGAAGCGCAGGCTCTTTCAGCGCTAGCCCGTCAGCTAACCCCGCAGGCCGACGAAAGAGGTCGTTGTTTTGCAGCTACGTATTGCCAGTGCGCTGACCTGCAGCCTGATTGCCCTGGGCGCCGGTTCCAGCTCCGCACTTGCCGCCAACCCCACCGGCGGGGCAGCCCCCACCACCACCGCCCCCGCGCCGGCCGCCACGACAAAGCCGGTGGTCCACCTGTTTCGCGTCACCGCCCGCTCACGCAGCCTGAAGTACACGGGCCCCGTGTATGTCAAGACGGCCACCGGCGAAGTCGTCCCGTTCGTCGCAGGCGAGACGACCACGACGACGACCGGCTCGGCCGCCAGCCTCACCGGTGGAGCCGCCCCGTCGAGCGCCGGCAGCAGCACCGCGGTCACGACGAACCCGTTCCCGCCCTCGGGTACGAGCTCCGCCAAAGGGCCCACGGACCGTCCCGAGCTGCTCGTTCCAGGCTCCACGGCGCGCTACGTCAACGGTCTCGCGGCGGCGCCGATGGAAGCGCCGGCGGCAGTCCAGCAGATCATCTGGGCCGGCAACGAGCTGATCGGCCTGCCCTACATCTACGGCGGCGGACACGGCTCGTGGATCTCACGCGGCTATGACTGCTCGGCGACGGTCTCATTTGCCCTGCACGGGGCCAGCCTGCTGAAGACCCCCGAGGACTCTTCCGAACTCGAGAGCTTCGGCTCGCACGGCCCGGGGCGCTGGATCGCGATCTTCGGCAACGCCGGCCACGCCTACATGACGATCGCCGGCCTGCGTCTGGACACCAGCTCGGCTGACGACCCCTCGAACCAGCAGGGTCCCCGCTGGCGTCCGCTGCGCCCCGAAAACTCCGGCTACGTCGTCCGTCACCCCCTCGGGCTGTAGACCCGCTCGTCGGCTACGCTTGAGGGCATCGGCCGGTCGATGACCGGCGGGCCCCTCGGAAAGCAACAGGAGGATCCAGATGGCCGGCTTGACCGGGCGCATGTCCACCGTGGTGAAGGCGAAGGTCTCCAAGCTGCTGGACCGTGCCGAAGACCCCGCTGAGACGCTGGACTACAGCTACCAGAAGCAGGTCGAACAGCTGCAGAACGTAAAGAAGGGCATCGCCGACGTGGTGACCGCCAAGAAGCGCCTGCAGATGCAGGAGAGCACCCTTCAGAAGAGCGTCGTGAAGCTCGACACCCAGGCCCGCCAGGCCGTCGCCGCCGGCCAGGAGGATCTGGCCCGGGCGGCACTGGAACGCAAGAACGTCGCCCAGACGGAGCTCCAGTCGCTGGACACCCAGGTGGGCGAACTGGAAACCCAGCAGCAGAAGCTGACGGACTCCGAGCAGAAACTGCGGGCCAAGATCGAAGCCTTCCGGACCAAGAAGGAGGTCATCAAGGCCCAGTACTCCGCAGCCGAGGCGCAGGTTCGGATCTCCGAGGCGGCAACCGGCGTGGGCGAGCAGATGGCCGACGTCGGCCTCGCCATGCAGCGTGCGGTGGACAAGACCGAAAACATGAAGGCGCGCGCCGACGCCGTCCAGGAGCTTGAAGCCGCCGGCACCTTCGACGACATCACGGCGCTCGGCTCCGGCGAAGACGACATCGACCGGCAGCTCAAGCAGCTCTCGAGCCAGCCGGCAGTCGATGACGAGCTGGCCAAGATGAAGAGCGAACTCGGCTCGGGCGAGACGGCCGCGCCGCAGATCGCCGCCGGCGAGGCCGCTCAGCAGCCGCCGGCCGAGGGTGGCGCAGCATGATCGTGCGCATCTCCGGGGAGGGCCAGTACGAGCTCGCCGACGAGGACAAGCAGCAGCTCAACAGCCTCGAGACCGAGGTGGTCTCGGTCGTCGAGTCCGGCCAGGAGTCGGGCTTCGAGGACGCCTTTACGGCGCTGCTCGAATTCGTCCGCGGCGCCGGAGCCCCGATCGGCGAAGACGAGCTTGAGGGCTCCGACGTGATCCTGCCGCCGCGCCGACACCTCGCTTCGCCGAGGCCGGCGCGGACTTCACCGGCGAGGGCCTGATACCCGACTGAGACGCCCGCGGCGCCGGGCGGGCCTAGATCGGGATCCCCCACAGCGGGAACCAGCGCTCCAGTTCCGGCTCGATCGGGAGTTCCGAGCTCATCTGGGCCTTGATCTGCAGCTCCCGCTCGGTGGAGCGCTGCTGCTCCCCGGAGGCCGGCACGAACGGGTACCAGTAGCCGCGCTTGTAGTTGTAGATGAAGTAGATCGGCGCACGCTTGGCGTCGGTGAAGGCGAACACCGCGCAGAGCAGCCGCTCGCCGTGACCGGCCGTCTCGATCGAGCCGGAGACCGCGTTGATGCCGACGGCCAGGTCTTCGATGCTCGGCGCACCCGCCGGGTTGTGCAGGACCATCCAGCTGGTAGCCGTAGCTGTCGTCCTCGGTGGCGACGCTCGTCGCCGCTGTCGCCGCCGGTCGCCGTGACGAGCTCTTCCATTTCCTTGAGCGTCGCTTCGAACTCGCTGGTGGCCAGTGCCTGGAAGACGATCGCCGCCTTGCCGGCCGGCGAGATCTGGTGCTCGGTCTCGAGCGTCACATAGGCGGTGGCGATCGCGAACATCCGGTCGGGAGCGGGGCCCTTGACCTCGTGGCGCCCGGTGAGGATGTCGCGCAGGCCCACCGGCTCAGGCGGTGCCCTGCAGCTGGGCCTCGAGGCGCTCGAGCGCCGCAAGTCGCTGCTCCAGGGGCGGGTGGTCGGCGAACAGGTTCATCAACGAGTTCTTCGCCCGGGCGGGGATGATGAAGAAGGCGCTCATGCTTTCGGCCGCCCGGAGGTCCTGGCGCGGCACGCGCTCCATCGTGCCGCTGATCTTCAGCAGCGCCGATGCCAGCGCGCTGGGCCGGCCCGTCAGGACCGCTGAGCCGCGGTCGGCCGCGAACTCCCGGTAGCGCGAGAGCGCGCGCAGCAGCAGGAACGAGATCGCATAGACGGCAGCCGAGACGGCGATCACGATCACGATGTCCTCCTCCTCTTCGTTGGAGCGGCCGTAGCCGCCACCGAAGAAGAAGGCGAACTGCAGGATCATCGCGGCCAGGCTGGCGAAGAATCCGGCCAGCGTCATCACCATCACGTCCCTGTTGATCACATGGGTCAGCTCGTGGGCCATGACGCCTTCAAGCTCGGCGGGGGAGAGGATGTCGAGGATCCCCCGTGTGGCGCAGACCGTCGTCGACTTGCGCGAGCGGCCCATCGCGAAGGCGTTGGGCATCGAGGTCTCCATCACGCAGACGCGGGGCTTCGGCAGGTCAGCCTGCACGCACAGGCGCTCGATGATCCCGTGCAGCTCGGGCTCCTCGGCCGGCGTGACCTCCTTGACGCCCAGGGTCGCCATACCGATCTTGTCCGAGGCGAACAGCTGCAGCAGGAGCAGTCCCACCGCGACGATCACGATGATCCCCGCACCAGCGCCGGCGGCGAACAGGATTGCCACGAACACGACGTAGAGCAGGCCCAGCAGGAACATCGTCAGCAGCATCCGTGCCTGAAGGCCCGTGTCCTTGCCGAAACTGGATCGACCGCTCGCCATGGCGGTGATTCTGGCAGACAGACTTAGCCGTGCCCTAAAGTGGCGCGCGGATGACGACCCAGCGAACACAGGTGCGATGAAGCCGGAAATCCACGTCCTGGGGCTCTCGATCAAGACGTTCGGCGTCTGCTTCGCGCTGGGTTTCCTGGCCTGCGGCGCACTCTGCGCGCGCCGCCTGAAGGAGCTCGGCCGCTCACCCGACTGGTCCTACGAGATCGTCTTCGCCGCGCTGATCGGCGGGGTTGTCGGCGCCCGCCTCTACTACCTGCTGCAGAACTACAACTCGCTCAAAGGGAGCCTGCTCGGCAACATCTTCTCCGGGTCCGGACTGGTCTGGTACGGCGGCGCGATCGGCGGCGCGATCGGGGTGATGCTCTGGATGCGCTGGCGCAGGGTGCTTCGAACTGCAGATGTTCGACATGTGTGCCACGGCGCTCGCCCTGGGCTATGCGATCGGGCGGATCGGCTGCCAGGTCTCCGGTGACGGGGACTACGGAATCCGCTCCACGCTGCCATGGGCGATGGGCTACCCGCACGGCACCGTGCCGACGCCGCCGGGCGTGCGCGTGCAGCCGACGCCGATCTATGAGACCGTCACGATGTGCCTGCTGGCCTACTTTCTGTGGAAGCTCCGTGACCGGGTGCGACCGGGCGTGATCTTCGCCCTGTACCTCGTCGGCAGCGGTCTCGAGCGTTTGCTGGTCGAGTTCATCCGCCGCAACAGCGAGGTGTTCATCGGGCTCACCTCGCCGCAGCTGGAGAGCCTCGCGCTGTTCGTGATCGGCATCGTCTGGCTGGGGGTAATGGTCTCGCCGGGGAGGCACCGCCGCGCTGCGCCCGAGCGCCGCCTGAGCGCGGCCGTCCGACGCGACGGCTGAGCAGGCACGCGATAATCAGCCGCGATGGCCACCGGCACGACACTCTCAGCGCGCATTTCCACTGGGCAGCCGCATCAACGAGCGCGGCGTGCTCGAGGTCGGCGGCTGCGACACGCTCGAGCTGGCCCGCGAGTTCGGGACCCCCGCCTATGTCGTCGCCGAGGACGACCTGCGCGCTCGGGCCCGGACGTTCCTGAGCGCCGGGCGCGCCTCCGACCAGCAGGAGGTCCAGGTCGTCTTCGCCTCCAAGGCCTTCCCCTGCTCGGCGGTCCTCGAGCCTGTTCGCCGAGGAGGGCCTGTGGTGCGACGCCGCCTCGGGCGGCGAGCTGCACCTCGCCCTCACCGCCGGCTTCGCGCCCGAGCGGATCGTCCTGCATGGCAACGCCAAGTCCGAGGCGGAGCTGCGGATGGCGCTGCGCCACCGGGTGGGGACGATCGTGATCGACAACTTCGACGAGATCGAGCGACTGCAGGCGCTGATCGCCGAGCGGCGCCCTGGCTGACAGGCCCGAGGGCCAGGCCGTGCTGATCCGCGTCACCCCCGACGTCAGGGGGGAGACGCACGAGAAGATCTCCACCGGCCAGGCCGACTCGAAGTTCGGCTTCTCGATGGCCGATGCACCGGCGGCGATCGAGCGGGTGCTGCAGACGCCCGGGATTGTCGCTGCTGGGGCTGCACGCCCACATCGGCTCGCAGCTGCTCGAGCTCGAGCCCTTCCGTCGCGCCGGCCGGCGAGCTGGCGCGCCTGGGCGAGTTCTCCGGTGCTCGACATCGGTGGAGGGCTGGGCGTCCAGTACACCGAGCGCCAGCCCGCGCCGCCCTCGATCGAGGACTACGTGGGCGCGCTCGTCGAGGGCGTCAGCGCGGGCGGCTTCCCCGCCGAGGGCAGGCTGCTGATCGAGCCCGGCCGCTCGCTGTGCGCCAATGCCGCCGTGACGCTCTACACGGTCGAGAGCGTCAAGCAGAACGTCTCCCGCTGGGTGGCGGTCGACGGCGGCATGTCCGACAACCTGCGCCCGATGCTCTACGGCGCCCCCTATGAAGCCCAGTGTCGTCGACGCTTCGGCGACTCGACCGAGTGCGTCCTGGCCGGCAAGCACTGCGAGTCCGGCGACGTGATCGTGCGCGAGGCCCGCCTGGAGGACCCCCGCCCGGGCGACGTCGTCGTGACCCCGGCAACCGGCGCCTACGGCTTTGCGATGGCCAACAACTACAACGGCGTACCACGCCCGCCGGTGATCTTCTGCCGCGACGGCGACGCGCGCGTGGTCGTGCGGCGCGAGAGCTTCGAGGATCTGACGGCCCGCGATGTCGGCTAAGTCGCCGGGGGAGAGGGCCCCGTTCCGCGTCGGGCTGCTCGGCCACGGAAACGTCGGCGGCGCCTTTGCGCCCCTGCTCGAGCAGCGCGCCGACGAGATCGAGCGGATGAACGGGCGCCGCCCGGTGCTCAGCGGCATGCTGACCCGCTCGCGGGGGGACTTCGAGGAGATCCTCGAGGGCTCGGAGCTGTTGGTCGAGGTGATGGGCGGGATCGAACCGGCACGGGAATATCTCCTGCGGGCGATGCGCGCCGGACGCCACGTCGTAAGCGCCAACAAGCAGCTGCTCTCCCAGCACGGCGAGGAGCTCTACGAGACCGCTCGCGAGCATGACGTCAGGCTGCGCTTCGAGGCCGCCGTCGCGGGAGCGGTGCCTGTCGTCCGGGTGCTCGAGGAGTCGCTCTCGGCGACTCCGATCGAGCGCATCCACGGCATCGTCAACGGCACGACCAACTTCATCCTCACCGAGATGACCGCCGGCTCCACCTACGCCGAGGCGCTGGCCGAGGCGCAGCGCGTCGGCTACGCCGAGGCCGACCCCAGCGACGATGTCAGCGGGCGCGACGCGGCAGCCAAGATGGCGATCCTGGCACGGCTGGCATTCGGCTCGCCGGTCCACCTCGACGATGTCCGCTACGAGGGAATCGAGCACCTCTCAACCGACGACCTGCAGTACGCCCGTGAGCTCGATCTGGCCCTGAAGCTGATCGGCACCGCCGAGCGTCGCGACGGCGGCCTGTCGGTGCATGTCCATCCGACATTCCTCTATCCCGGCCATCCCCTCGCGGCGATCTCCGGCCCGTTCAACGCGGTCACCGTCGAGTCCGAGGCGATCACCGAGATCACCATGTCCGGGCCCGGCGCCGGTGGGCTGCAGACGGCCAGCGCGGTGCTCGGCGACGTCGTCAGCGTGATGACCGGAGGGGCCCGTCCGCCGGCGCCTCCGCTCGCCCTGCCGCTGATCACCGACGTCGAGAGCGCCTTCTACATCCACCTCGATGTCGCCGACCGGCCGGGCGTGCTCGCGTCGGTCACCCAGATCCTCGGTGAGCACGACGTATCGATCAAGTCGGTGCTGCAGCGCGGGATGGGCGAGCGCGCTCGACTCGTGATGGTCACCCACCCCGTGCTTGAATCGGGGCTGCTGCGGCGCCGTCGAGCGCATCGGAGCATTCGACTTCATGCGCTCGCCGCCCCGAACCATCCGTGTGATCGAAGAGGAGTTTCTGTGAGCGAGCCAGTCAGCGAGTGGAGCCGCCACCTGCGGTCCGTCGAAGGGGCCGCCTTCTCGGGCACCCATGTGCCGCTGATCGAGCGCTACCACGAGCGCCTGCCGTTCACGGCCGGCGATCCGCTGGTGACCCTGCAGGAGGGCTCGACGCCGCTGTTGCGCGCGCCGCTGCTCTCGGAGATGGTCGGGGCGACCGTGCGGCTCAAGCTCGAGGGCGCCAACCCGACGGGCTCCTTCAAGGACCGGGGCATGACCTGTGCCGTCTCGGCGGCCGTCCGCGAGGGCGCCAAGGCCGTGATCTGTGCCTCGACCGGAAACACCGCCGCCAGCGCCGCGGCCTACGCCGCGCGGGCGGGGATCACCTGTGCGGTGATCGTTCCCGACGGCAAGATCGCACAGGGCAAGCTGGCCCAGACCCTCGTGCACGGCGCCCGCGTGATCTCCCTGCAGGGGAACTTCGACCAGGCCCTGACGATGGTTCGCGAGCTCACCTCATCGCATCCGATCGTCCTCGTGAACTCGGTCAACGAGTACCGCATCGAAGGTCAGAAGACGGCGGCCTTCGAGATCCACGAGGGTCTCGAAGGGCACCTCGACGCGCTCTGCATCCCGGTCGGCAACGCCGGCAACATCACCTCCTACTGGCGGGGCTTCCAGGAGGTCGGGGCTGCGCCGCGGATGCTCGGCTATCAGGCCGCCGGCGCGGCGCCGCTGGTCGAGGGCCACATCGTGGAGAGCCCCGAAACGGTGGCCAGCGCGATCCGCATCGGCAACCCCGTGCGCTGGGAGGACGCGATGGCCGCCTCGACGGACTCCCGCGGGGCGATCCGCTCGGTCAGCGATGTCGAGATCCTCGAGGCCTTCCGCCTGTTGGCCTCGCGCGAAGGGATGTTCTGCGAGCCGGCCTCGGCGGCTTCCGTGGCAGGTCTGCTGAAGTACGGCGCCGAAGGCGCCGAGTCGATCGTCTGCGTGCTCACGGGCCGCGGCCTGAAGGACCCCGAGACGGCGATTGCGAACAACGACGGGAGGGTGATCTCCTGCCCCGTCGAGATCGGTCCGATCGAGGAGGCGGTACTGGGTGACCCGTAGGCGCCTCGTGCGCGTGCCGGCATCCTCGGCCAACCTTGGACCCGGCTTCGACTGCATGGCCGCCGCGCTCGCCCCGTCGCTGGAGCTCGAGGTCGAGGAGACCGGGACCTTCTCCGTCGAGACCGACCTGGCGGTGGCGAAGGGTCGCGAGAACCTCTGTGTACGGGCCTTCGAGCGCCTCCATCCGGCTGACGGGTTCACCTTCAGGATCCGCTCGGAGATCCCGCTCTGCGGCGGGCTGGGCTCCAGCGCCTCGGCGATCGTCGCCGGGTTGATGGCCGCCGATCACCTGTTCGAGCTCGACGTGGACATGCTGGCCGAGGCGACGGCCGTCGAGGGGCACCCCGACAACGTGGCCGCCGCGATCCACGGCGGCTTCGTGATCTGCGCCGACGGAAGGGCGACCCGCTTCGAGCCGCCGACCGGCCTGGAGGCACTGGTCGTGGTGCCCGAGACCGCCGTCAGGACACGGGCTGCCCGGGCGGCCCTGCCCGAGCAGGTGCCGATGGCCGATGCGGTCTTCAACGTCGCTCATGGCGCCCTGCTGACCCTGGGCCTGGCACTCGGGGACTGGGATCTGCTCGGACGGGGACTGCAGGACCGCCTACATCAGCAGCGCCGCTCGCACCTGTTCCCGCAGTCCTTCGAGCTGGCCGGACGGGCCCACGAGCTCGGCGCGCTGGGGGCCAGCATCTCCGGTGCCGGGCCGACGGTGCTGGTGTGGTGCTTCTACGAGCAGACAGGAGCCGTCGCTGAGGCCCTGGCGCGCGAGGTCGAGGGCTGGGCCAGCGTTCTGCGGGCGCCCTTCGAGCCGCAGGGCGCCTACGTGCGCGAGCTCTGAGCCGCCGCCGCGCTGAGCTCTAGGAGCCCGCGGAGGCCCGGGCGAGCTTCTGCAGTCGCTCGCCGGCTCCATCGAGGCCGTCGAGGCGCTCGAGCAGTTCGCCGGCCAGGGCCATGTAGTCCGCACCGAGGTCCGGGCGATGGTCGAGGATCGAACGAGCCCGCTCGGCCGACTCGGCGTAGGCGATCGAGCTTCTGATCACGGTGTCGAAGACCTGCTCACCGAAGCGCTCCTGCAGGGACGTCAGGGCCTCACGGGAATGGACCGTGCGCATGTCGGCCAGGTTGAGCAGAACGCCCAGCAGCTTCAGCCGCGGGTTGAGGCTGTCGCGGGCCAACTCGACGACCTCGATCGCCTGCTCGACGCCCTGCAGTGCGAAGTACTGGGCCTCGGCGGTGATCAGCGCGTGGTCGGCGGCGACGAGCGCGTTGATCGTCAGCAGGCCCAGCGACGGCGGGCAGTCGATCAGGATCACGTCATAGTCGGCCCCGGCCTTGGCCAGGGCCTTGCGCAGGGTCAGCTCGCGGCCCATCTTGCCGCCCAGCATCAGCTCGGCCTCGGCCAGGCTGAGGTTCGCCGGGACGATGTCCTCGAGGATCGCCTGGTCGAGCGCGGAGCGCCCGGAGAGGACGTCGGCGATCGTCGGCTCCACGTCCGTGGGCAGGTCGAAGTAGTCGGACAGGTTGCCCTGCGGGTCGAGGTCGATCGCCAGCGTCCGCAGACCGGCACGGCGCAGGACGTCGGTCAGCGTGCGGACGGTGGTGGTCTTGCCCGTCCCGCCCTTCTGTGAGAGCACCGCGATCGTCTGTGCCATGTGGCGATACTACGCTGCCGCGACGCTCGCGACGCGGCGCTCGGGGCGCGCTGCTCAGGCGGAGTTGGCCGCGCCCGTGTCCGGGCTTGCTGCGAGCGCGTCCTCGGGGCTCACCTCGAGGAACGTCAGGCGGTAGCGCCCGACGATGATTTCATCGCCGTCCTCGAGCACCCGCCCGTCGATCCTCGCGCCGTTGACGTAGACGCCGTTCAGGCTGCGGTCATCGAGCAGCCGCACGCCGTCCGGAGAGCGCACGATCAGGGCGTGGCGGCGCGAGACGGTCGGATCGTCGAAGCGCACGTCGGCGGCCAGGCTGCGCCCGATCCGTGTCCACTCGCGCGTCAGCGCGACCACGCAGAGCTTGCCGGTGTCCTCGTAGGCGAGGTACTCGCCGGGCTCGTTGAGCTGCGCGCGGGCGCCGTCCATCCGCGCCCCGATGCCGGCCGCGACGGGCGCCACGAGCTGCGCCTGCGATGTCTCCTGGGCGGCCGTCGCTGACACACGCTCTGTGCCGAACAGCGAGGCCCGGGCAAACTCCTTCGCGCCGCAGCTCGGGCAGTCGGTCAGCCGTTCGGTGCCCTCTAGCGTGAGGGTGTAGCCGCACTGCTGGCAGCGAAAGGAGCCGGCACCTACAAAGGTCCCTGAGGTGTGTGTTTCCATTTCCTGCTCCTCCCTCTCCTGGATGCGCTGCGCTGCCGTGGGGGCGCTCCCTCGCCGGGGAAACTCGTAGCGATCATAACAAGCCATCCCTTCCTGAGGATCCCACATAACGGAATCTCAGCGGTCTGGGCGCGTCCCGCCGGGGATTCCGGCTTCGTCTATTGCCTACCCCACGGGGAGCGCGGTGTAAACGGGGCCTCGACACCCCTCGTGGGCGGCGGCGACCAGTGGCAGGAGAGAGTCCCGGCGCGCCGAATGATCGGACATGGAGACGACACACATTCACATCGAGCAGCTCGAGCGCAGCCTTTTCCGAAGGGGACTCGGGGCGCTGACCGAGGACCGGACACGATGCTCGGATTGCGGGCGCACGCCGCTGACGGGCGAGGAAGTGCACCTCTACGAGGGCCGCGCCGAGGGGCGCTCCGAGGTCGTCTGCGAGCTCTGCCGCCAGCTGAGGCGCGATCAGCCGCTCGCCAGCGAGCTCGTCCGCCACAGCGAGCATGGTCAGACCGTGCGCCTGACGGCCCGCGCGGCCTGAGCGGGAAACCGCCCCGGCAGGCGCCGCGGGCCCTACGGGGGCCGGGCTAATAGACTTCCCTGGCCGTGGACCCCGTCACCGTCTCGACAGTCATCTCAGCCCCTCGCGAGGCGATCTTCGACTATCTGCAGGACATCGCGAACCACCCTCAGTTCACCGACCATTACCTGGTCGACTGGAATCTGACCCGCATCGACTCGGTCGGCGTCGGCGCCGGCGCCCGCTTCCGCGTGAAGGCCCCCGGCAACCGCTACAGCTGGGCCGACGTGAGCTTCGCCGAGGTGCAGCGGCCCCACAAGATCGTCGAGGTGGGCCGGACGGGCAAGAGCAACCGCATCCGCACACTGGGCGTCTATGAGCTCACGCCGGCCTCCGGCGGGGCGACGCGCGTCAGCTTCACCCTGCAGACGGTGCCCCTGACCTTCACCGATCGGCTCGTCGAGAGCTTCGGCTCGCGCAGTTGGACGCGGCGCAAGGGCCAGAAGGCGATGAACCGCCTGCGCACGATCCTCGAGGAGGCGTCCCTGCAGGGCGCCGCACCCGACGTAGCACGGCGCGTGACCGTCGCCGGTGGGTAGACTGCCGCCCGCATGATCAGCCGCCTGCGCAAGCTCGCCCTCGTCCTGCCCGTCCTGCTCGCCGCTCTGGCTCTGGGCGCCTGCAGCGACAACTCCCACACCAAGGTCACCACCGGCACCTACGCCGGAGAGTCGGGGCAGAACGCTCCGTACCTCGACGTCGGCCCGCTCACCTACGAGGTTCAGCTCTCACGCCAGCTGAACCCGACCAACTCCGAGGACATGTCCTACCTCAAAGGCCTCAGCCCCATCGAGGCCAAACTCGAACCGGGCCAGGAGTGGTTCGCCGTGTTCCTGCAGGTCTACAACCATTCCTCGGTGCCCCTGCAGGCGTCGAACTCGATCACGATCTCCGACACCCAGAACAATCTCTACAGCCCGATCATCCCGGACGCGACCAACGAATACGCCTACCGGGGCGGCGAAGTCCCCGCCGGCGGCCGGCTGCCGCTGCTGGACACGACCCCGGCCTTCGGTCCCACCCAGGGCCTGATGCTGCTGTTCAAGATCCAGGTGGTCTCGCTCGACAACCGGCCGCTCGAGGTCAAGATCGTGAACCCGGCCAATGCGGCCGAGTACGCATCGGCCGAGCTGGACGTCTAGCTCCACCGCGTCCGACTAGCCCGGGAGGGCGTGCAGCCCCGCTTCAAGGACACTCTTGGCGACCGGTGCGGCTGTGTCCCCGCCGGCGCCATCTTTGACGAGCATCACGCAGACGGCGATCCGCGGGTGGGTTGCCGGGGCGAACGACGTGAACCAGGCGTCGGTGTTGCTGCCTTCGGATTCTTCGCCTTTGCAGGTTTCGCTCGACCCGGATTCGGATTCCGATTCGGTCTGTTCGCCGGACGGTTCCACGGCTTTGCAGGGCGTCTTCAGTTCGGCTGTCCCCGTCTTGCCCGCCACGACGACCCCGGGGATCGAGGCGGAGCGTCCCGTGCCCTCGCGGACGACCTCGGTCATCAGGTGGCGCACCGTCCGAGCCACGGCCGGGCTGAGCACGCGGGTGCCGTCATTGCGCGGGTTACCGCCGACGAGCAGGCTCGATTCGGGGCGGCGCCCGCCATCGGCGATCGTGGCGCCGACGGTAAGCATCTGCAGCGGCGTGGCCAGGACCTCCCCCTGGCCGATCGCCGTGGAGCCGGTGTCGAGTTCGCCCTGGATCTGAGAGGCCGGCGGCAGTGTGCTTTCGGGTGCCCCCGGAACTCCCGTCGGGTGGTTGAAGCCAAATTTTTCAGCCATCGCCACCAGGCGGGCGGAGCCCAGCTTGACGCCCAGCGGAGTGAACACCGAGTTACAGGACACGGCGAAGGCCAGTTCCAGCGAGCCGCCGCATTCCTCGCCGTTGGCGTTGTTCAGCGTGACTCCGTCAAGGGTGGCGTGGGTGGCGTAGGGAAAGACGGTCTTCGGGGTCGCGATGTGGGCCGTGAGCGCCCCCGAGAGGGTGATGATCTTGAACGTCGAGCCGGGCGGCTGCAGCCCGTCCAGCCCGATTCCGGCGACCGCCAGGATCTCGCCCGTGGACGGGACCATCGCCACGACGCCGCCCAGCTGACCGCCCAGGGCGTCGACCGCGGCGGTCTGGATCGCCGGCGAGATAGAGGTCTTGACGGCCTTCCCGGGCCGTGGCGAGGTGTAGGCGATGACGTGTTCGCCGGCCACAAGCTCTCCACCGGGCTTTCCCCGCAGGCGGTCGTCCAGTGCCTCCTCCAGCCCGCTGGTCCCGACTTCGGCGTTGGGCGGCACCCCTTCCGCTTCGAGCGCCTGCTTGCGGCTTTCCGGGATTGGCCCGACCGTACCGACGATCGCGCTGGCCGCTTCACCCAGCGGCGTAACCCGCCCGGGTTGCCCGTCGGAGGGGCTTTCGGCCAGCACGCTGCCGTCGCGGGCCAGCAGGGTCGCGCGACGGGGCAGCGAGACACGCCGCGTGAGCGTCGTGCCGGCATCCAGGCCGGGGAACACCAGTGCCCTGGTCCAGACCACTCGGGTGTTCCCGTCGACGGTTTCGACCGGCACCCGCGCCGGCAGCTTCAGCGTTCCCCACAGCATGGTCCGGACCTCCACCGGGACGCTGACCGCGCCACCGGCGACGCCGTGGGCGTGTCCGGTCACACGCAGGCTGGTGGCAGAGGCCGTGCGCATCGCCTGCCGGTAGGCGGCGGCGAAGTCCGCCGCCGAGATACGACGGCGAGCTTCGGGGGTGATCTCGCTGTACATCGCGGCGTAGTCGCCCTTGGCCCATGCCGCCGTGAACTGCTGAGCCAGGCCGACCGAGGCCGAAGGGCCGCGATGTGCCCCCACGATCGTTCCTACCAGGAATGCGACGACTGCGAGCGCAAGCACCGGACGGGCGCGCCGCAGCCGTTGTTTGTTGTTATCCGTCACCGAGCTTGTAGAACATGGCACATGACCCTGCTGGACTGGCTCATTGTGGCGTTCGCCGGAACGCTGGCGCTGTTCGGCTTCCGCCAGGGGTTCATCGTCGGCGTCCTGTCATTTGCCGGCTTCGCGGGCGGAGCTTTTCTGGGAACCAGGATCGGGCCGCTGCTGCTGCCCCGTGGCTCATCCTCGCCCTACGCGCCCGCGTTCGGCCTGATCGGGGCGCTGATGGGCGGCGCGATCCTCGCCAACGGGCTGGAGGGGCTGGGGTTCAAACTGCGTCGCACGCTGATCGTCCCCGGCCTGGGACTGCTCGACGGGGCTCTCGGCGCGGTGCTCGGAGTCGCCCTGAGCCTCGGCATCGTCTGGATCGCCGCGGCCGTCGCGGCCCAGACCCCCGGCCAGGAAGCGCTCCGTGCCGATATCCAACAGTCGGCGATCCTCCGCAGCCTGAACGAGATCCTGCCGCCGACCGGGCCCGTACTGAATGCGCTCTCACGACTCGATCCGCTGCCGTCGATCGCCGGCCCGCGGCCCGATGTCGCGGCCCCGAACCCCAACGCCGCGCATCTGCCGGGGGTGAGGATCGCCGAGCGCAGCGTCGTGCGCGTCCTGGGCTCGGCCTGCGGGCTGGCGATCGAGGGCTCGGGCTGGGTCGCCGGCGCCCGATCTGGTGGTGACCAACGCCCACGTCGTCGCGGGCGAGCGCGACACGACCGTGCAGGCGCCCGACGGTCGGAGCTTCGATGCCGAACCGCTCGCCTACGACCCGACCGATGATCTCGCCCTGTTGCGGGTCCGGGGTCTGGCGCTGCCGTCGTTGCGTCTTGCGGGCTCCGTGCCCAGCGGGAGGAGCGGGGCGATTCTGGGCTACCCCGAGAACGGGCCGTTCGACGCCGAGGCCGGGCGGGTCGGGCGCACCCAGACGGTGATCACGCAGGATGCATATGGCCGGGGGCCGGTGTCGCGTCTGTTGACGCCGTTGCGCGGACTGGTGCGGCCGGGCAACTCCGGAGGGCCGCTCGTGGACGCTGCCGGCAGGGTGCTTACCACCGTTTTCGCGGCCACCGTCGGCGGCGCGCACCGGGGCGGCTACGGCGTTGCCAATGAAACGGTTTCGAGCATCCTCGCGCGGACCGCGAACGGCGGCGGTGGCACGGTCGCAACGGGGCCCTGCACGGCGGGC
Organism: uncultured Solirubrobacteraceae bacterium; assembly: GCA_963744035.1. Taxonomy (GTDB): domain Bacteria; phylum Actinomycetota; class Thermoleophilia; order Solirubrobacterales; family Solirubrobacteraceae; genus Palsa-744. Next base: position 67,882 of record CAVURZ010000008.1, read on the forward strand.
TGAGAGACCCGGCCCGCTTGCGCAGCGCCGCCTGCCGCTACGCTGACCGCCATGTCGAAGACCCTCCTGGTCGCAGAGAAGCCATCCGTCGGGCAGGACCTGGCGCGGGTGCTTCCGGGCCCGTTCAAGAAGAGCGAGGGTTTCCTCGAGGGGCCGGAGCATGTCGTGACATGGGCCGTGGGCCACCTGGTCCAGCTGGCCGAGCCCGAAGCCTACGACCCCAAATACAAGAGCTGGCGCATGTCCGATCTGCCGATCGTGCCAGGGAAGTTCAAGCTGATCGTCCGCGACGAGCGCTCCCGCAAGCAGATGTCGGTCGTCACCAAACAGCTGGGCCGCGAGGACATCGAGGAGGTCGTCAACGCCTGTGACGCCGGTCGCGAGGGCGAGCTGATCTTCGCCTACCTGTTCGAGAAGGCGAAAGCCAAGAAGCCCGTCAAAAGGCTGTGGCTCAACTCGATGACCGCAGCCGCCATGAAGCAGGCACTTGCCTCACTGCGCCCGGCCGAGGAGTTCGAGCTGCTCGAGCAGGCCGCCCGTTCGCGCTCGGAGGCCGACTGGATCGTCGGCATGAACGCCACCCGCGCCGCCACGATCCGGCTGCGCAGCTCATTCGACGGCGCGGTCTCACTGGGCCGCGTGCAGACCCCCACGCTGGCGATCGTGGCCCGCCGCGAGGAGGAGATCAAGGCCTTCAAGCCGGAGCCCTATTGGCTGGTCGACGCGACCTTCGCGACGACCGAGCCGCTGCCCGGCGAGAAAGGCGGCGGCGAGCGCAGTTACCTCGGCCACTACCAGGCACCTCCGGGCAGCAAGGGCAACACGAAAGGCCCGCGCATCGGGACCGAGCAGGAGGCTCTGGCGATCGTCTCCGCCTGCGAGGGCCGGATCGGCACGATCACCAAGCTCGAGAAGAAAGAGCAGCGCGAGAAAGCGCCGATGCTCTATGACCTGACGACGCTTCAGCGCGAGGCCAACAATCGCTACGGCTTCTCCGCCAAACGCACCCTTGCCGCCGCACAACGGCTCTACGAGGAGCACAAGGCGCTGACCTACCCGCGTACCAACTCCCGCTACCTGACGACGGACATGGTCGAGGAGATCAAGCCGACCGCGGAGATCGTCGGCAAGCAGAAGGAGTACGCAAGCGGTGCCAGGTATGTGACCGGACTCGACGTGCTGCCGCTGGCACGAGTGGTCAACGACGAGAAGGTCACCGACCACCACGCGATCATCCCCACCCGCTCGGAGCATCCGGTTGACAAAATGAGCTCCGACGACAAACGCATCTATGACATGGCCGTGCGCCGCTTCCTCGCCGTCTTTCACCCCGAGGCTGTGTTCGAGAACACCCGTGTCGAGACGACCGTCAAAGCCGACGACGGCCCCGACTCGGCCTCGTTCCTGTTCCGCACCCGCGGCAAGCTGCTGCTGGAGCCGGGATGGCGGGGCGTCTACGACGAGGTCGCAGCGGACGCCAAGGACAACGACCGCGGCGATGAGGATGAGGCCGCCGATCAGACGCTGCCCCGGCTGATCGAGGACGAGCCGGTCCGGACGCGCGAGATCGCCAGCGCCAGCAAGGAGACCAAACCGCCCCGCCGCTACTCCGATGCCTCGCTGCTGGGCGCGATGGAGACCGCAGGCAAGCTCGTCGACGACGACGAGCTGCGCGAGACGATGAAGGAATCGGGGATCGGCACGCCGGCCACAAGGGCGGCGATCATCGAGCGGCTGATCACGGTCGGCTACGTCGAGCGCGACGGACGCGCGCTGGTGGCCACGGAGAAGGGCCTGAACGTGATCAGGCTGCTCAACGATCACGCCCTGACCTCGCCGGGGCTGACGGGTAGCTGGGAGCAGCGGCTCGGCAAGATCGAGCGCGGCGAGGATTCCCGCGAGAAGTTCATGAAGGACATCGCCGGCTTCGCCGAGGAAACCGTCAAGGAGCTCGACGAGACGCTCAAAGACGTCCGCATCCCGCGCGCCCGGCTCGGGCCCTGCCCGGTCTGCGGCCACGAGATCGTCGAGAACCGCAAGGGCTACTCCTGCTGGGCGCGTGATGACGCCGGCTGCGGGTTCGTGATCTGGAAGGCCAAAGCAGGCAAGACGCTGCCGATCGCGATCGCCAAGGAGCTGATCAAGAAGGGCTACACCGCCCAGGCCGTGACCGGATTCCGCGGGCGCAGCGGCCGGAGCTTCCGCGCCCACCTGGCCCTGAGCCAGACCGAGGAGGGCAAATGGCGGGTCGAGTTCGACGAGCTGTGGGCCCGCGAGGGAGCAAAGCCGCCCGAGGCCGAGGGCGAGGCCGCCGCCGAGAGCACCGAGCGGTGGCCACAGCGAGCACAGACGCAGTCGCCGCCTCGCAGCGCCGCCTGAGCGCCGCGTGCAGAGGAGGCGAGCGGGCGCGTCGGGGGCGTGCGCCAGGATGGGCTGAGTGCCGATCTCGCTGATCACCGGCCCCGCCAACGCGGGCAAGGCCCGGCTGGTGATGGACTCCGTGCGCCAGGCGGGCGCCCGCGGGCGAGAGCCGCTGCTGGTGGTCCCGACCGGGGCCGACGCCGAGTACTACCTGCGCGAGCTTTCGGGCGACGGCACCGCCGCGGGCGTCCGCGTCGAGCGGTTCGCCGGGCTGATCGAGGAGGCCGTCCGGCGGGCCGGGGCGGGAGGGCCGCGGCTGCGAGGGGATCGCCCGCGATCGGGTCCTGCACGCACTGGCCGTGCGAAACGGCGTCGGGCGTCCCTCGGCGGGATTCATCCGCGCCCTTGGCGAGTTGTTCGCCGAGCTGCAGATGCGCCGTGTCTCCCCGGGTAGGTTCGTGGCGGCGCTGGAGCGGTGGGCCGAGGCCGACGGCGAGGATCCTGCGCGGACCCGCCTGGGGCGGATCTACTCCGACTACCGCGCGACGCTCGAGCGGATCGGCCGCAGTGACGATGAGCAGCAGGCCGTCGCGGCGCTCGATGTCCTGCGTCGGCGGCCCGGCAGCGTGGGGGGCAGCCCCGTCATGTTCTACGGGTTCGACGACCTGACGCCCCTGCAGCTCGACGCGATCGAGACGCTCGGGCGGCTGGTCGACGCCGAGGTGACGGTCTCCCTCGCCTATGAGCCCGGCCGGATCGCCTTCGCGGGACGCGCAGGTGTATTCCAGGAACTGCTCCCGTTGGCGGCCGAGGTGCGCGAGCTGCCGCCTCGCTCGGACCACTATGCACCCGATGCGGCCGCCGCGCTCGGGCATATCGAGCGTCACCTGTTCGAGACCGACGCGGCCCGCATCGAGGCGGGGGAGACCGTCCGCCTCCTCGAGGGGGGAGGCGAACGGGCTGAGCTCGAGCTGATCGCACGCGAGGTGGCCGAGCTGATCGCCGCCGGAATGCCGGCGGGGGAGATCGCCGTGCTTGCCCGGGCGCCCCTGCTGGGTTCCGAGCTCCTGCGCGAGGTGTTCGCGTCGGCCGGCGTTCCGATCGCGATGCGCCTGCCGGGGCTGTTCGGTGACGCTCCGATCGGGCGCGGGCTGATCGGGCTGCTGCGAAGTGTCGAGCCGGCCGGGGCGGCCCAGCCGGGGCGGGCCGCGGACCTGCTCGCCTGGCTGCGCACCCCGGGGATGCTCGAGCAGCCGGCGCTCGCCGATCGCCTGGAAGCCGAACTGATGCGCGGTGGCATCGAAGGGGCCGCGGAGGCAAGGGCACTGTGGGAGTCCCGCCACTGGCCGCTGGAGCGCATCGACCGGCTCCTGGAGGCACAGGAGCGCGGGCCGGCGGCACTGCTGGACCGGGTCGTCGCGGAGCTGGGGCTGCTGTTCGCGGCGCCGCGCCGAGGCCTGGCCAGCGTGCTGGGACAGGAGGAGATGGACGACGCCCAGGCGCTGGCCGCCGGGCGCGGGGCGCTCGGCGAGCTGCGCGAGCTCGCCGCGCTGGCGCCCGAGCTGGCGCCTGGCCGGGCGATCGAGCTGGCCGAGGCCCTCGCACGCGATCGAGCTTCCCGGCCCCGAGCCCCGGGCGGCTTCGGCGGTGGCGGTGCTCGACCCGCTGGCGCTGCGCGCACGGCGCGTAAGGGCGCTGTTCCTCTGCGGGCTGCAGGAGGGTGTCTTCCCGGCTCGCTCGCGCCCGCAGCCCTTGCTCTCCGAGGAGGAGCGGGCGCGGCTGGCGGAACTGAGCGGCCTGCGGCTCGGGCGTGCCGGCGACACGCTGGCCGCCGAGCGCCACCTGCTCTACGCGGTCCTCTCGCGACCGGAGCAGCTGCTCGGGCTGAGCTGGCACGTTGCCGACGACGACGCCGAGCCGACCTCGCGCTCGCTGTTCGTCGAGGATCTGTCTGGACCTGTTCGGCGACGGGCTGATGGAGCGTCGCCGCAGAAGGGCGCTGGGGGCCGTGGACGGGCCCGCCACGCGGCGCGCTGCTGCCCGGGCTTTCGCGCGGGGCCCGAGCCGATCGCGGACGAGCGCCTGCTGGCCGGCGCTGCGGGAGCGGGTCTGGTCGGCATCCTCCTTTGAGACGCTGGCTCGGCTGCCCGGTCAAGTGGTACGTCGAGAGCATGCTCGGCCCGGCGAACTCGAGCCCGAGGCCGAGCCGCTCGCCCAGGGGGGGCTTGCCCACGAGGCGCTCAACGACACGCTCGACGGGCCTGCGCAGCGAGACCGGCAGCGCCCGGGTCGATCCGGCCGCCCTGCCGCTGGCCCTCGAACTCCTCGACCGCGCCCTGGAGGACCACGAGCGGGCCCGCTCGCTGTCGGTCTCGCCCGAGCGGCGGGCGGCCATCCGCAGGCGCCTGCGCTTCGACCTGGAGCGCTACCTGAGCCACGCGGCCGAGTCAGGCTCGTCGCTGGAGCCGAGCGAGCTGGAGCTCGGGTTCGGCTTTGACGCGCGAGGACGACCGTGGCGAAGGCTCGACGCTGGGGCCGCTCGATCTGGGCGATGGCGTGAAGATGCGAGGCCGGATCGACCGGGTCGACCTGACGCCGTCCGGCGAGGCGGTGCTGGTCGACTACAAGAGCGGCAAAGTCTCAGCCGTGCGCAAGTGGGAGCGCGAGGGCAAGCTGCAGCTGTCGCTCTACATGCTCGCCGTCGAGCAGCTGCTGGACCGGCCGGCCGTCGGCGGGCCTCTACCAGCCGCTGTCGGGAGACCTGCAGGCGCGGGGGCTGATCGACGGAGGCGCGCGAACTGGAGATCGAGCAGCGTCAGAACCGACGTGCTCGAGCACGACGAGGCGCGCGGAGCTGCTCGAGCGGGCGGCCACGATCGCCCGCGAGATCGCAGCTCAGGCGGGTGCAGGCGAGCTCGAGGCGCGCCCCTCGAGCTGCGCCTGGAAGGGCGGCTGCAGCTACCCATCGATCTGCCGGTGCGAGCGATGAGCGCCGCCATCGGAACGCGCTGACCGAGGAGCAGGAGCCCGCGGCTGCACGGCGCTCCGAGCCGCTGGCGCTTGCCGCGGCCGCCGGCAGCGGCAAGACCTCGGTGCTGGTCGAGCGCTTCGTGCGAGCGGTCCTGGAGGACGGCATCGCCCCGGGGCGGATCCTCGCGATCACGTTCACCGAGCGGGCCGCCGGCGAGCTGCGCTCGCGCGTCCGGGCGCGGCTGCTCGAACTGGGCAGGCGCGAGGCGGCACGCGACACCGAGGCGGCCTTCGTGGGAACCTTCCACGGCTTCTGCGCCCGGCTGCTGCGCGCGCATCCGCTGGCCGCCGAACTCGACCCGGCCTTCACGATCCTCGACGAAGGCCGAGCCGGCAGGCTGCGCGAGCAGGCGCTGAAGGCTGCGGCCGCCGGATTTCTGCGAGGCGGGCCGGCCCGAGGCCGTCGATCTGCTGGCCGCCTACAGGGTCGACCGTGTCGAGCGGATCATTCTCGCCGCCCACGCCGAGCTGCGCAGCCGCGGCATGCGCTCGCCGAGACTGCCGGCGCCGGACGTGCGGGAGAAGGACCCGGACAGCCGCGACGCCGTGCTCACGGTGGCGCTGCTTGACGAGCTGCTGGTCCGCTTCACGGCCGCCTACGAGGAACTGAAGCTGCTGCGCGGCGGCGTCGACTTCGACGACCTCGAGCTGGCCGCCGGGGAGCTGCTCGAGACGCGCCCACGCGTCAGAGCGGCCTGGTCGGAGCGCTTCGAGCTGCTGATGGTGGACGAGTTCCAGGACACCAACCCGCGCCAGCTGGCGATCCTGCGGGCGCTGGAGCGGGGCAACCTGTTCACGGTCGGCGACGAGTTCCAGTCGATCTACGGCTTCAGGCATGCCGATGTGGAGCTCTTCCGGGAGCGCCGCGACGCGCTCGCCGCGACCGGCCAGAGCCTGTCGCTGACACGGAACTTCCGCAGCCGCCCGGCGCTTCTTGACGTCGTCAACGAGATCTTTGGCAGAGCGATTCGACGGCTACTCGCCGTTGCTTGCCGGGCGCGAGGCCGATGCCCGCGGCGGATTCCGCGCCCGAGGTGGAGCTGCTGCTCAACAGCGCCGCCGGATGGGACCGCACCCCCGAGCTCGAAGCATCCGTCGCCCACGGCCTCGGGCAGGCTCCGCTGTGGCGCCAGGCCGAGGCGCGCATGATGGCCGGGAGGATCGCCGAGCTGATCGACGCGGGCGAGGCCCGAGCGGGGGAGATCGTGGTCCTGCTGCAGGGCCACGGGAGACCTCGACCTGTTCGAGCGGGCGCTGGCGCAGCGCGGGCTGCGGACCCTCGCGGCGGTCGGCGCCTTCTGGGGTCAGCAGCAGGTCGCCGACCTGTTGGCATACCTGAGGGCGTTGGCCAACCCGCTTGACGAGCTGGCCCTGCACTCGGCGTTGGCCTCGCCGCTGGGCGGCTGCTCGCTCGATGCCCTGGCGCTGCTGGCAGGCGCCGCCCGCAGGCGGGGGCGCGGCCTGTGGGAGACGGCTCAGGCACTCCTCGCGGGCGCCGACGGCGAGCTCGAAGGCCTCCTCGGCCCGGGTGAGCGGGCAGCACTCGGGCGCTTCTGCGAGCTGCTCGAGAGCGAGCGCCGGCGAATGTCGCGCCGGACGATCTCGCAGCTGATCGAGCAGGCGCTTGAGTCCAGCGGATATCGAGACCACGCGCTCGGACTCGAATGGGGCGAGCGCCGGATCGCGAACATCCACAAGCTGTTGCGTCTGGCGCGCCGCTTCGAGGCGACCGAGGGCCGCGACCTGCGGGGTTTCCTCGATCAGGTCACCTACCTGCAGCGGGCGGCGGCGATCGAGCCCGACGCGCCAGTCGAAGGGGTCGAGCCGGATGCCGTGCGCCTGATGACGATCCACGCCGCGAAGGGATCTGGAGTTTCCCGTCGTCTGCGTCGCCGACATGGGTCGCGGGCCCAACAACCAGACCTCCGACCTGCTGCTCGACGGAGACCGCATCGGTCTGCGCCTGATGCGCCTCGACGGCGGGGATTCGGTTCACGCACTGGAGTTCGACGAGCTGATGGCCGAGCAGAAGCAGAGGGACGGGGCGGAGGAGGACCGCATTCTCTACGTCGCCATGACCCGAGCCCGCGATCGCCTGCTGCTGTGCGGCTCGGCAAAGCTCGAGAAATGGCCGACCGAGACCGCGTGCCCGATCGCATGGGTCGGTGCCCGCGCTCGACCCGGGTCTGCCCGAGCTGCTGGCAGCAGGGGCCGAGCCGCCCCTGCTGCGGGTGGGGCCGAGCGCTGTCGCGGTGCGGGTACTGGTTCAGCGGCCCGGTTCCGCGCCGCCCCTGCAGACGCCGGCGCCCAGCCTGCTGGTGCCCGGCGCGCTCGGCGCCGAGGCACGCACACCGCTGGCCGAGCCACCGCCGCCGGAGCCCGGCCGCGAGCAGGCACAGGTGCCGGGCGCGCACGATCCCGACCCCGGCGCCTGTCCTTGCGGCTTCGCTCAGCTACTCCTCGCTGAGCGAGTTCGAGCGCTGCGGGTATCGCTTCTATCTCGAACGGGTCCTGCGCCTTGCGGGAGGACCGTGCGGTGATCCGCGACGCGGAGGCGCAGGTGGGCCTTCAGGCGCGCGCTGCGGGGGACGCTCGTCCACAGCCTGATGGAGAAGCTCGACTTCGCCTCGGGCGCGCGTGCCCGCGGCGGGCGAGGTGGCGTCGGCCGCCGCGGCGCTCGGCCTCGCACCTTCACAGGCCGAGTGCGCCGAGCTGGCCGCGCTCGTTGCCGCCGCTGCGCTCAGCGAGACAGGGCGGCGGATCGCCGCCGCTCGCCCGATCGGCCGCGAGTACCCGTTCGCGTTCTCGCTGACGGCCGGCGATCCGCTGCTGAGCGGCGTCATCGACATGCTCGCCGAGGAGAACGGTGGGGGCCTGCTGCTGGTCGACTACAAGAGCGACCGGGTTCACGGCGGGGACGATCTCGAGGCGCGCGTCGAGCGCGACTACGGCGTTCAGCGCCGGCTCTATGCGCTCGCGGCGCTGCGCTCCGGTGCGCGGCAGGTGGAGGTCGTGCACTGGTTTCTCGAGCGCCCCGGTGAACCGGCGGCCGCTGTCTACACCTCCGCCGCGATCTCAGAGCTCGAGGCCGGCCTCGCAGAGCTCACCGAGCGGGCCCTTGCGGGCACCTACGAGGTCAGCCCGCGGCCTCACCGGGCGCTCTGCGAGACCTGCCCGGGGCGGCGGTCGCTGTGCTCATGGAGTGAACAGGAGACCCTGCGCTCTGATCCGGGGGACGAGCCGGAGAGCCCCCGCGAGGACACGGAGACCCCTTTGACGCTGTTCTGAGGCCCAATCGCGGCCGAGTGGATATTCGTTCAATCCGCTAGTTCCGGGACTCATCCACTGATACCCTTTTCGCTCGCCTCAGGTGCCCGCCTGCCCGTGCCATTGGGCTGCACCACCCCAAGGGAGCACTTCCATGTCCACGCACAGCAAACAGCCGCCAAAGGCCGTCGGTCTTTACGACCCTCGCTTCGAGCACGACGCGTGCGGCGTCGGCATGGTCGCGAGATTGGACAACCAGCCGACCCATGAGGTCGTCACGCGCGCGATCACGGCACTCGAGAACCTCGAGCACCGAGGCGCCTCGGGGGCCGACCCTCGCACGGGGGACGGCGCGGGGATCCTGATGCAGATGCCCGACGAGCTGTTGCGCGGGCTCAGCGAGTTCGAGCTGCCGCCCGCCGGTCAGTACGGCGTGATGATGTGTTTCCTGCCGAGGGACCCGCAGGAGCGCCGTCCGCTCGAAGAGATCCTCGAGCGGGCCGTTGTGGACGAGGGCCAGCTGCTGCTGGGCTGGCGCGATGTGCCGATCAGCCCCGAGGAGGCCGGTGAGGTCGCCGGCGCCTGCCGCCCGGAGATCCGCCAGCTGTTCGTCGGCGCCGGCGAGGCCCAGGCCGCCGACCAGGATGCCTTCGAGCGCAAGCTCTACGTGATCCGGCGGATCACCGAGCTGACGGCCAACCACCCTGACCTGTACATCGCCTCGAGCTCCTCGCGGACGATCAACTACAAGGGGATGCTGATCAGCTACCAGCTGGCTGCCTTCTACAGCGATCTTCGTGACGAGCGCTGCAAGAGCGCCCTGGCGCTCGTGCACTCACGCTTCTCCACGAACACCTTCCCCAGCTGGGAGCTTGCTCACCCCTACCGGGTGATCTGCCACAACGGCGAGATCAACACGGTGATGGGCAACGTCAACTGGATGCGCGCCCGCGAGAGCGAGCTGAGCAGCGAGCTGTTCGGCGAGGACCTGCCGAAGATCCTGCCGGTTGTCGGGCCGGGCAACTCCGACTCGGCGACCTTCGACAACGTGCTCGAGCTGCTGATGCTGGCCGGGCGCACGCCGCAGCACGCGGCGATGATGATGATCCCGGAGGCCTACCGCAACCGCGACGACCTGCCCGAGCACCTGAAGGGCTTCTACGCCTTCCACTCATGTCTGATGGAGCCCTGGGACGGCCCCGCCTCGGTCGCCTTCACCGACGGACGCGTGGTCGGTGCGACGCTGGACCGCAACGGGCTGCGGCCGGGCCGCTGGGTCGAGACGATGGACGGACATGTCGTGCTGGGCTCCGAGTCGGGGCTGCTCGACATCGCCCCCGGGGAAATCAAGCGCCTCGGGCGCCTGCAGCCGGGCAAGCTCTTCCTGGTCGACCTCGAGCGTGGGCGCATCGTCGAGGACGAGGAGGTCAAGCGCGAAGTCGCCACGGCGCAGCCCTACGGCGAGTGGTTCGCCCGCAACGCCGTCCCCTTCAAGGAGCTGCCGCCATCGCATGAAGTGACGCTGTCCGACCAGCCGCTGGCGCTGCGCCAGCGGGCCTTCGGCTACAGCCAGGAGGACCTGCGCGTGCTGCTGGCGCCGATGGCGATCGACGGGGCCGAGCCGATCGGCTCGATGGGCAACGACCTCTCGCTGGCCGTCCTTTCCGACCAGGCGCCGCCACTGTTCTCCTACTTCAAGCAGCTGTTCGCGCAGGTCACCAACCCGCCGATCGATCCGATCCGCGAGGAAATCGTGATGAGCCTCGCAACGACCCTGGGCAACGAGCGCAACCTGCTCGACGAGTCGCCCGAGCACGCCCACAAGCTGCTGCTGGAACAGCCGATCCTGCTGAACCGCGAGCTGGAGACCCTGCGACACGTAGACCACGACGTCTACAAAGCCCGCACCATCGACGCGACCTGGCTGGTTCAAAAGGGCCCGAGCGGCCTGGCCGAGGCGCTCGAGCGGATCTGCCGCCAGGCCCACGAGGCGATCGAAGAAGGCTGCAACATCCTGATCCTCAACGACCGGCTGCTCGGTCCGCGGCGCGTGCCGATCCCGTCGCTGCTGGCGGTGGCCGCGGTGCACCACCACCTGGTGATCGAGGGCACGCGCCTGCGGGCCGGGATCATCGTCGAGTCGGGCGAGCCGCGGGAGGTGCACCATTTCGCGACCCTGATCGGCTACGGCGCCAGCGCGATCAACCCCTATCTGATGCTCGAGACGCCTCGACCAGCTGGTGCTCGACGGGCGGATCGTGCGCAGCGCGCCCGACGGCAGCGAGATCCCGATCGACGCCGAGACGGCCGCGCAGAACGTCGTCAAAGCGATCGGCAAAGGGCTCCTGAAGACGATCTCCAAGATGGGGATCTCGACGATCCAGTCCTACCGGGGGGCGCAGATCTTCGAGGCCGTGGGGCTCGAGAAGGGGCTGATCGACGCCCACTTCACCCACACCGCCTCGCGGATCGGCGGCATCGGCCTCGAGGTGCTGGCCGACCGAGGCGCTCGAGCGCCACGCCCGCGCCTACCCGGCGCCGCAGGACCCGCTGCTGCCGGTCGGCGGGGTCTACGCCTGGCGGCGCGACGGCGAGCATCACATGTGGAACCCCGAGACGATCGCCCTGGTCCAGCATGCCGTGCGCTCCGCCAACGGCGACGTCGCGGCCGCCCTCGCGGGAGACACCGTCGCCGAGGCGAACGTCCGCGACAGCCCGGCTCAGCAGAAGTACCGCGAATACGCGCGGACCGTCAACGAGGACGCGGCGCGCAGGGCGACCCTGCGGGGTCTGCTGGAGATCGGCGGCGGAGTGGCGCGCGAGCCGATCGCCCTCGAGGAGGTCGAGTCCGGCGAAGGAGATCGTCAGGCGCTTCTGCACCGGCGCGATGAGCCTCGGCTCGATCTCCCGCGAGGCCCACGAGACCCTGGCGATCGCGATGAACCGGCTCGGCGGGCGCTCGAACACCGGCGAGGGCGGCGAGGACCCTTCGCGGTTCACCCCCGACCAGAACGGGGACCGCCGTCGCTCGGCGATCAAGCAGGTCGCCTCGGGACGCTTCGGCGTGACGATCCATTATCTGGTCAACGCCGACGAGCTGCAGATCAAGATGGCCCAGGGGGCCAAGCCCGGCGAGGGCGGCCAGCTGCCCGGCGACAAGGTCGACGCCTACATCGGCTCGATCCGCCACACCACCCCGGGCGTCGGGTTGATCTCGCCCGCCACCGCACCACGACATCTACTCGATCGAGGACCTCAAGCAGCTGATCTACGACCTGCGCTGCGCGAACCCGAGCGCGCAGGTGTCGGTCAAGCTCGTCTCCGAGGTCGGGGTCGGGACCGTCGCCGCGGGCGTCTCCAAGGCCAACGCCGACCGGGTCCTGATCGCGGGCCACGACGGCGGCACAGGCGCATCGCCGCTGTCCTCGATCCAGGCCGCCGGCATCCCCTGGGAGATCGGCCTGGCCGAGACCCAGCAGACGCTGCTGCTGAACAACCTGCGCTCGCGCATCGTCGTGCAGACCGACGGGCAGCTGAAGACCGGCCGCGACGTGGTCATCGCAGCGATGCTGGGAGCCGACGAGATGGGCTTCTCGACCGCTCCGCTGATCGCCACCGGCTGCATCATGATGCGGGCCTGCCACCTGAACACCTGCCCGGTCGGGATCGCCACACAGGACCCGGAGCTGCGCAAGCGCTTCAAAGGCACCCCGGAGCACGTCGTGAACTTCTTCTTCTTCGTGGCAGAGGAAGTCCGCGAGATCCTGGCCTCGCTCGGGCTGCGCTCGTTGGATGAGGCGATCGGCCGCGTGGACCTGCTGGGCGTGGGCGGCGCAATCGAGCACTGGAAGGCGCGCGGCGTCGACCTGACGCACCTGCTGCGCAACCTCGAGCTCCGCCCGAGGCACCCCGGCGCCGCGTCGAAGCGCCCCCGGCGGTGCTCGAGGACGCGCTTGACTGGCAGATCCTCGAGGCGGCCGAGCCGGCGATAGAGCGCGGCGAGAGCGTCGAGCTGAGCTTTCCCGTCCGCAACCGCAACCGCTGTGTCGGCGGGATCCTCTCAAGCCACATCGCCTCCAAGCACGGCGCCGAGGGCCTGCCCGAAGGCTCGATCGAGGTCGCGATGGAAGGCTCAGCCGGGCAGAGCTTCGCCGGCTGGCTCGCTCCCGGCGTCACCTTCACGCTGCGCGGCGACGCCCAGGACTACGCCGGCAAGGGCCTCTCCGGCGGGGTCTTCGCGGTGCTGCCCGCGAGACGGCATGGGCGAGCACTTCGTCGCCGAGCAGAACGTGATCGTCGGCAACACGGTGCTCTACGGGGCCACGGCTGGACGGGCCTTCTTCCGGGGCCTCGCGGGCGAGCGCTTCGGCGTTCGCAACTCCGGCGCCTGGACGGTCGTCGAGGGAGTCGGCGACCATGGCTGTGAGTACATGACCGGCGGACGGGTCGTCGTGCTCGGCCCGACGGGGCGGAACTTCGCGGCCGGCATGAGCGGCGGTGTGGCCTACGTGCTGGATGAGGAGCGGAACTTCGCCGCGCGCTGCAACATGGGCATGGTCGGCTTCGACGAGCTCTCCGAGGCGGACGCGATCGAGCTTCGGGCGATGATCGAAGAGCACGGACAGCGGACCGCATCGCCGGTCGCCGCGCGGGTCCTCGGACAGTGGGATGAGCTGATCGGCGGCAAGGCATTCGTCAAGGTGATGCCGCACGACTACAAGCGGGTCCTGCGCGAACGCGCCGAGGAAGAGGCGGCCTCCGATGAGGCCGGTGAGGCCGAGGTCGGCAGAGGCCGGCTCCTGATGGGCAAACTCGGCGGCTTCCTGCAGATCGAGCGCCACGGTGTTCCCTACCGGGATAGCCGAGGAGCGTGCCCATGACTACCGCGAGTTCCTTGTGGCCCGCCCGGTCGAGCAGCTGCGCGAGCAGGGCGCCCGCTGCATGGACTGCGGCGTGCCGTTCTGCCACAACGGCTGCCCGCTGGGGAACCTGATCCCCGACTGGAACGACCTCGTCTACCGCGACCGCTTCGCAGGACGCGATCGCGCAGCTTCACGCGACCAACAACTTCCCCGAGTTCACGGGCAGGCTCTGCCCGGCCCCCTGCGAGGCGGCCTGCGTCCTGGAGATCCGCGAGGGCGATGCGGTGACGATCAAACAGATCGAGAACTCGATCATCAACCGCGCCTGGGACGAGGGCTGGGTCGTCCCGCAGCCGCCTCGCCGCGAGACCGGCGCATGCCGTCGCGGTCATCGGCTCCGGGCCCGCCGGGATGGCCGCCGCGCAGCAACTGCGCCGCTCAGGGCACAGGGTGACGCTGTTCGAGCGCGACGAGGCGGCCGGCGGCCTGGTGCGCTTCGGCGTGCCGGACTTCAAGATCGAAAAGTCCGTCGTCGAGCGTCGCGTGAAGCAGCTGGTGGCCGAGGGCGTCGAGCTGCGCTGCGGTGTGGACGTCGGCTCGGACATCAGCCCCGAGGAGCTGACCGAGACCTACGACGCGGTCGTGCTGGCCACAGGCTCGCGGGTCCCACGCGATCTGCCCGTTCCTGGCCGCGAGCTCGAGGGTGTCCACTTCGCGATGGACTACCTCTACCAGCGCAACCGCTTCGTCGCCCGCGAGCTCGGCCCCGAGCCGATCGAGCCCCCCGCCGGCGGCCGCGCGGGAGATCACCGCCAAGGACAAGGACGTCGTCGTGATCGGCGGTGGGGACACCGGTGCCGACTGCGTCGGCAACTCGCTGCGCGAGGGGGCCCGTTCGATCGTCCAGCTGGAGCTGCTGGCAGAGCCGCCGGCACACCGGCCCGACGACCGCACCCCCTGGCCGCTGTGGCCGCAGAAGTACCGCCTCAGCTACGCCATGGAGGAGGCCCGCGAGCTCCACATCGGCGAGCAGGACTACTCGGTGGCCACGACTCGCTTCGCCGATGACGGCTCCGGAGCCGTCTCGGCGCTGACGATCGCGAGCGCTTCCCCCGAGCCGCCGTTCGCGCCGATCGCGGGGACCGAGCGCGACCTGCCGGCACAGCTGGTGCTGCTCGCGATGGGCTTCCTGCACCCCGAGCAGCCGCTGCTCGAGCAGCTCGCCGTGGCGCGCGATCAGCGCGGCAACGTCAAGGCGGTCAGCCCCTACACGACCTCCGTCGATGGTGTGTTCGCCGCGGGTGATGCCCGCCGCGGGCAGTCGCTGATCGTCTGGGCGATCAACGAGGGCCGCCAGTGCGCCCGCATGGTCGACCGCTATCTGGCGAGGCGCGCCGGCGCCCAGGACGACGGGCTGGCCGGGCACGCCGACGCGGACTCCGGCCCGGAGGGTCCGCCGCAGCACGTCGGGCCGGGCGTCGGCGCAAGCTAGCTAGGGTTCGGTCCCATGGATCAGACCTCTGAGCGCGCGGGGCGGGTCTGCCTGATCGGCGCGGGCTCGTCGGGCATCGCGACGGCGAAGGCACTGCACGAGCGGGACATCGACTTCGACTGCTTCGAGAAGTCCGACCGGGTCGGCGGCAACTGGGTGTTCGCGAACAAGAACGGGACCTCGGCCGCCTACAAGGAGCTGTTCATCAACACCTCCAGGCCGCGGATGGAGTACTCGGACTTCCCGATGCCCGAGAGCTATCCGGACTTTCCTCACCACACCCAGATCGCAGCCTACTTCGACGAATATGTCGACCACTTCGGCATCCGTGAGCGGATCACCTTCGAGACCGGCGTGACCCATGCGGAGCGCGCCGATGACGGCCTCTGGACGGTCTCGCTGGACACCGGTGAGACGCGCTCCTATGACGATCTGATCGTCGCCAACGGGCACCACTGGAACCCGCGCTGGCCCGAACCGGCCTTCCCCGGGTCGGACACCTTCGCCGGCGAGCAGATGCACGCGCACTCCTACATCGACAACTCGATCTTCGCCGGCAAGCGGGTGGTGGTGCTCGGTATGGGCAACTCGGCGATGGACATCGCCGTTGAGTCCTCCTATGTCGCCGAGAGCACCTACCTGGCGGCCCGCCAGGGGGTCTGGATCGTCCCCAAGTACATCTTCGGCAAACCGGTCGATCAGCTGCGAAACGACCCGCGGGTGCCCTTCAAGGTTCGTCAGCGGATGACCCAGGCGCTGCTTCGCAGCTATGCGGGGCCGCCCGAGCGCTACGGCCTGCCGAAGCCGAACCATCGTTTCGGCGAGGCCCACCCGACGGTCTCGGGACGGATCCTCGACCGTATCCAGCACGGGACGATCACGCCCAAGCCCAACATCGCCGAGCTGGACGGCGGCAGGGTCCGCTTTGAGGACGCCACCGAGGTCGAGGCCGACATCGTGGTCTACTGCACCGGCTACAAGATCAGCTTCCCGTTCTTCGACGAGCGGCTGATCTCGGCGCCGGAAAATCACATCGAGCTGTTCCGGCGGGTGTTCCACCCCGATATCCCCAACGTCCAGTTCATCGGCCTGCTGCAGCCGCTGGGTGCCGTGATGCCGCTGTCAGAGGCCCAGGGAGCCTGGGTGGGCGACTATCTGCTCGGTGACTACGCGCTGCCCTCCCCGGGCGATATGCGGGCCGACATGGAGGCTGACCAGCGGGCGATGCGCGAGCGCTACGTGGCCTCCAAGCGCCACACGATCCAGGTCGATTTCGACGATTACCTCTACGCGCTGGGGAAGGAGCGGAAGGCCGGTGCCGCCCGCGCACGCGCGAACGGCTACCGTGCACCGGCGCTATGCCGACGTTCTGCCGCCACAACCGTTTCATAGAGCGCTGCCCGATCTGCAGTAAGACGCTGCCGGGCAAGGAGCCCGCCGGCGGCTCGCCGCGGCGCGCCCGAACGGCCGGAGCGGGCACGCGGCGCCGCAGGCCCTCGCCGGGGCGCCACGGGCCTGCAAGGTACGCCGCGAGGGCCGGGCCGCCGAGGACGGTTACTCCAACGAGCTCGTCCCGGGCCTGCGGGCCTCGGCCGACGCCGCGCGTCTGGCCGAGGAGATCGACTTCGCCGCCGGGCGCCTGGTGGCGCTCGCGCTGGAGCCGCCCGGTCTCTACGGTGAGCTGCGAGGGCTGGCGCCGACGGATGTCGAGCATGCGACCTGGGGCTGCGTGATCGCCGCGTATCTGGCGCCGACCGAGGACGACGACCCGTTCGCCTCGATACGCGCCGTGCTGGCCGAGGTTCCCGGCCCGGCTTCGCTCGGGGATGACATCGGCGGGCTGCTGGACGAGGCCGACGTCGGGCCGCGCAGCTCGCGCGAGCCCGGCCGCGGCCAGGCGATGCTGGTGGCCTACGCGCAATGGGTCAGCCGAGCCGGAGGCGGCAGTCAGGCGGCGGCCTTCACAGGCGACGGCGCATGGACGCCCGAGCGCCGCTTCGCCAGGCTGTTCGAACGATTGGCGCTCCCCGGTTTCAGCCGGGCGGGCCGCTATGAACTGCTCGTCACGCTCGGCCGGCTGGGGATCTATGAGCTGCAGGCGGATTCGCTGCAGCTCGGCGGAGGCGGGGATGACCCGACCACGCTGGCCGCCAAGCGGGTCTTCGGGATCGCCGACCCGCTGCTGCTGGACCGCCGCGCGGGCGCTCTGGCCGAGGCCTCGCAGGTACCCCTGGAGGCGCTCGACCTGGCGCTGGCCAACTGGGTCGCCCCGGAGCGCGCCACAGCCGGATTCTCCGACGGCGAGGACGATCAGGCGACCGCCACAGAGGCGGCGCGCGCCCTCGGCGTCTGAGCGATGCGCCACAACCCCGCCCACGCCGAGGAGGATCCCGGCGTCGTGCGCAGGCTGATCGAAGAGAACCCCTGGGCGACGATCGTCAGCCAGGGCGAGCAGGGGCCGATCGCCTCCCACTACCCGGTGCTGCTCGACGAGGACAGCGAGGAGCTGGCCATCGTCACCCACGTCGGCCGACCCGACGAGGAGCTGCACCGCTTCGGCGCGGCGGAGGTGCTGGTGATCATCGCGGGCCCACACGGCTACATCTCGCCCAGCTGGTACGTGGCGGGTGCGACGCCGGCACCGACCTGGAACTTCAGCGTGGCCCACTGCTACGGGGCGCCCGAGATTCTCTGCGAGCAGGAGAACCTCAGGGTCCTGACCCGGCTGGTAGAGCACTTCGAGCGACACGTCGCGGAGCCGGTGCTGCTCGATCAGGAGTTCGGCGCGAGGCTGGCGCGCGGGACCGTCGGGCTGCGCATCCCGATCACCCGGTTCACCTGCAAGGTGAAGATGAGCCAGGACAAGGATCCGCTGAGCCAGAGGCAGGTTCTGAAGGCCCTCCGAGGCAACGGGCCCTATGCCGACCGGGCCCTCGCACAGGAGATGGAGCGGGCCCTCGGGGCGCCTGCGGGCGAGTCGTAAAAAAGCCGTCCACACGGACACCTACAGTGGCTGGCGTCAGATCCTTCAGACCGCCGGGAGCCCCCGATGCCACTGTGCTTCATTCAACCCCAGGACGCCATCCGCGTGATCGCCGAGTCCGTCGGCCGTGAGGCTCGCCGCCAGCTCGTCGGTGAGGTCGTTCGTGCCTGGGTCGATGACATCCCCGACCAGGAACTGTCGGTCCACTACGCCAAGGCGATCGCCGACCTCGATGAGGACGATCTGCACCTGCTGGCCGCCTGGCACGCCTCGCTGGAGGTCGGCCAGCCGATCCCCAACACGGAGTTTCTCGTTGGCGTCTTCCCGAGTCTCGGCGAGAACCGCCGCGAGGCGCTGAAGATCGCCGCCGGCTTCCGGGGCGAGGAAGCCTTCCAGGCCGGCGTGGCCGAGGACCAGGCGCTCGACACGGTCCTGCCGCGGCTGTCCAATGAGCGTGCCGCCGAGCTGGCGGTTGAGTGCATTCAGCTGTATATGTGGGACCGCCTGGGCTGCGACAACTAGGGCGCTGTATGCCGGCGCCAGGCTGCGTCCTCGCCGGTTCGTGTGCGGAGCACACTTCACCGTCTGCGTCCTTGCCTGGCTTGGCCTACAGCGCCCTAGACGCGTAGCCTTCCGAACTGCGCGGGGCGGTGTGGAGGGTTGTGTTGGCCCGCCGGGAGGGCGCGTGAGGCGGCGACGCGTACCGGCCATGAGGCGGCGCGGGCTGTGAGGGCTCTAACGTACATGCGGTGAGCGATTCGGTCAGTGTCTTTGCGGAGTATGCGTCGGCTTACGACGCTGAGCGTAGGCGGCTGGTGCCGTGCTTCGATGAGTTCTACGGCACCGCCGTGCGCCTGCTCACGATGAAGGGCGGCGAGGTGAGGAGGGTGCTCGACCTCGGTGCCGGGACGGGGCTGATGAGCCGGGCCGTTCTCGAGGAGTTCCCCGAAGCGCAGATGGTGCTGCTCGATGGAGCCGGCGAGATGCTCGCCGAGGCGCAGGACGCGCCTGCCCGAGAGCGCGATCTCGACGGTCGTGGCGGATCTGCGCGACCCGCTGCCCGAGGGGCCGTTCGACGCTGTCGTCTCCGCCTTGGCGATCCACCACCTGGAGGACCCCGACAAGAGGGACCTGTTCGCCCGTGTGGCGGGAGTGCTGCGCCCCGGCGGCGCGTTCGTCAACGCCGAGCATGTGGCCGGGCCGACGCCCTGGCTCGAGGCGACCTACCGCGGGCTGTGGCGGGAGGCCTGCGAAAAGGCCGGAGCCTCGGAGCAGGAGATCGCTGCGGCGGTGGAGCGGATGGAGATGGACCGCTCACGGGACATCCACACCCAGATCGGCTGGCTGGCCGAGGCGGGGCTCGAGGACTGCGACTGCTTCTTCAAGCAGCTGCACTTCGCGGTCCTGGCCGGCTGGAGGCCCGAGCATGGGCCCGCGGGCACCGCGGCTAGACTGGCCTCATGACCGACACCGCTGACACGACGGATCCCGTAGAGCTTGCCGCCGACGCCGAGATCGCCAACGCGAAGGTGACCGAGGAGGACGTCATGGACGCCCTCTCCAACGTGATCGACCCCGAGCTCGGCCTGGACTTCGTCGAGCTGGGACTGATCTACGGCGTCGAGATCGCAGGCGGGGGGGATGTGAAGGTGACCTTCACACTGACCACCCCGGGTTGCCCGATCGGCCCGCAGGTCAACGAACAGATCGAGGAGTTCGTCGGAGAACTGGACGGCGTCACGACCATCGCAATCGGAGATGGTCTTCGTCCCGCCGTGGTCGCCAGAGCTGATGAGCGAGGACGCCAAGTTCGCGCTGGGTTACTGAGCGCCATCCCCCGAGGCCACTCGCCCGGGCACGTGGCTACACGGGCGCGATCGCGGCCCAGTCCTAGGCGGCCGGGGTACTCGCCTCGTCCCGCGCCAGCGAGACGAGGTTGGCCAGTTCATCGGCGATGTTCTTGCCGATCGCGTCGATGTCGGGCAGGGCGTCGAAATCGCCGAGCAGGCCGAAGTTCATCTGCCCGTTGTAGGACATGATCGCGATCGCCAGGGCGTGGTTTTCGGGCAGGAAGGCCACCGGGATCGCCTCGAGCATCTCGCGGCCCAGCACATAGAGCGGGAACTGCGGGCCGGGCACGTTGGTGACGATCAGGTTGAACAGCCGGGTGGAGAAGTTCAGCCGCGAGGCCTGGGCCAGGATGGTCGGGGGGGCGAAGCTCTGTGCGCCGGAGATGACCTCGGCGCCCAGGGCCTGCTTTGACTCCTTCAGGCCGTCCATCGCCTGTGAGACGAAGCGCAGGCGGTTCAGCGGGTCGGCGATGTAGACCGGCAGCGGGCCCCGCATGACGACGATCCGGTTGCCTCCGTCGTGCTGGTCCTCGGTGCGCACCGAGACGGGGACCAGGGCCCGCATCTCGACACCCTCGGTGCGCCGGCCGCGGGAGATCAGGAAGCTGCGCAGCGCGCCCGCGACCACCGCAAGGACGACATCGTTGACGGTCCCCCCGAAGGCGTTCTTTACGGTCTTGAAGTCATCGAGCCGGCTGGTCACGCCGACGAAGCGCCGGTGCGGGCCGATCGGGACGTTCAGGGGGGTTTCCGGCGCAGGGTTCAGGCCGGCCCAGACGATCTCGCCGATGCCCTCGGCGGCCTCCCGGGCTTTGCCCAGGGCACGCTCCGGGTGAGCCAGCGCGTCAAGCGCACCCTCCACCAGGGCCAGGCCGGTGCGTGCGGCGCCGACGATCCCGGCGGCCAGCAGCTGCGGTGTGCCCGGCTCCGGGTGCGGTTTCCAGGGCTTGCCAGAGCTGGGGATCTGCGGCGGATCGGGGGAGAGGTCGAACAGCACCGTCGCCAGGTCGACGCCGGCGATTCCGTCGATCAGGGAATGGTGGGTCTTGGTGATCAGCGCAAAACGGTTGTCCTCCAGGCCCTCGATCAGCCACATCTCCCAGAGGGGCTTGGAGCGGTCGAGCTGCTGCGAGTAGATCCGTGCCGTCAGCTCCTGCAGCTGCTCCCATTTGCCGGGCGCCGGCAGGGCCGTGTGGCGGACGTGGTACTCGAGGTTGAAGTTGGGGTCGTCGATCCATACCGGCCGTCCGCTGTCGATCGCCGTGTGGGCCAGCTTGTGGCGGTAGCGCGGCACCAGGTGCAGGCGCTTGCGGATCTGTTCCAGGAACTCGTCCATCGTCGGCGGCGGGCCTTCGACGAGGGTCAGCCCGCCGATGTGCATGTGGGAGACGGGGCCCTCCTGATGCAGGAAGGATGCGTCCACAGGAGTCAGCCGATCGAGGTGGCGCTGAGGCATCGGCGCTTAGCGTACCTGTACGCCCAATACAATGACAGCGATGGTCAACACTGTGGAGAAGCTGGTGCTGGCGGCGCCCCGCGGTTATTGCGCCGGAGTGGACCGTGCCGTGCAGACGGTTGAACAGGCCCTGCTGCTGCACGGCGCGCCCGTCTACGTGCGCAAGGAGATCGTCCACAACAAGCACGTCGTCGAGGAGCTGCGCGGCAGAGGCGCGATCTTCGTCGAGGAGCACACCGAAGTCCCCGAGGGGGCCGTCTGCGTGTTCTCGGCCCACGGTGTGGCCCCGGCCGTCCGCGAGGGTGCGATCGAGCGGCAGCCTGCAGACGATCGACGCGACCTGCCCGCTGGTCACCAAGGTCCACCGCGAGGCCGTCCGCTTCGCCGAGGACGGCTACACGATCGTGCTCGTCGGCCACGCCGGCCACGAGGAGGTCGAAGGGACGATGGGCGAGGCTCCCGAGCGGATCCGTCCTCGTCCAGGACGAGGCCGACGTCGAGACGCTGGAGGTCGAGGACCCGGAGCGGATCGCCTACGTCACCCAGACCACCCTGGCGGTCGGCGAAACGGCGGCGATCATCGACCGCCTCAAAGAGCGCTTCCCGAAGATCACCGGTCCCCGCACCGATGACATCTGTTACGCCACCACCAACCGCCAGGCGGCCGTCAGGCAGATGGCCCCCAGCTGCGATCTGCTGCTGGTCGGTCGGCTCGCGCAACTCGTCGAACTCCGTCCGGCTGGTCGAGGTCGCCCGCGACTGCGGCACCGAGGCCCACCTGATCGACAATGCCGGCGAGGTCAAGGAGGAATGGCTCGAGGGCTGCCGGGTGGTGGGGATCTCCTCGGGAGCCAGCGCGCCGGAGAACCTCGTCGCCGACCTGGTCGAGTTCTTCCGTGACCGCGGGGTCAGCGACGTATCGGAGTTCGACGTCGTCAAAGAGGACGTCCGCTTCATGCTGCCCAAGCAGATCCGCGAGGTGGCGCCCGTCGGCGCCGATCCCCGGCGCCGGCGCCGGAGCGACCTGATCCACACCGTCGATCGCATCACCCGCCGGCGCTGATGCCGGCCGAGGTGCTGAGCTCGCGCGGCCGTTATGACGAGCACGCTGATCCTCTCCGACCTGCACCTGGGCAGCGGCTCCAGATCGGATCTGCTGCGCCGGGCAGAGTTTCGCGAGCCGCTGCTGGCTGCCGTCAGGGACGTCGAGCGGGTCGTGCTGCTGGGCGACGTGCTGGAGCTTCGTCACGGTCCGGTGCGCGAGGCGATGGCAGCGGCCAGGCCGTTCTTCGAGGACCTCGGGCGAGCTCTCGGCGAAGGCGAGTTGGTCATCACCGCTCGGCAACCACGACCACGCGCCTGATCGAACCGTGGCTGGCATCGCGAGGCGCCGATTCAGATCCCGGCCCGCTCCGGCTCGAGCAGCTACTCGAGCCGGCTGAGGTCTCAGCGACGGTCACAAAGATCGCCGAGTGGTGCTCACCGGCGCGTCTGCGTGTCGCCTATCCGGGCATCTGGATCCGCGACGACGTCTACGCGATGCACGGGCACTACCTCGACTGCCACCTGACCGTGCCGACCCTCGAGCGTCTCAGCGTCGGGGTTATGAGCCGCCTGCTCCGGCGGCCGGCGTCGAGCTTCGCGGGGGTCGAGGACTACGAGGCGATGGGGGCACCGGTATTTGCCTGGCGCGACGCCGTCGCGCGCGGATGCGAACACCGGCCCGACCCTCAACGGGATGGCAACGGTGACCGCCTGGCAGGCCCTTGGCGGGGGTGGATCCAACGGCGCCTCGCCGGGTCGCGAGGGTCGGACCTCTGCGCGCGGCTTCGCGCAGGGCCCGCACGAAGGTCATACGGGGCGCGTTCCCGTTGGCGGTCGGAGCCTTGAACAGGGCCGGCGTGGGGCCCCTGCGTGCCGACATCTCGCCCGTCGAGCTTCGCCGGGCGGGCCTCGAGGCGATGGGCGAGGTGGCGGCCAGGCTGGAGCTCGGCGATGCCCACGTGGTCTTCGGCCACACCCATCGCGCCGGGCCTTTCCCGGGCGATGAGCAGCAGGAGTGGCGCGGTCGGGGAGGCGCTCGTCTCGTCAACTGCGGCAGCTGGACCTACGCGCCGATCTTCCTTGACGAAAGCGGCTCGCAGAACCCCTACTGGCCGGGCTCCTGCGTGCTGGTCGGGCCCTCCGGCCCGCCGACGCTGCTCCGGCTGCTCGAGGGCCTCACACGCGAGCAGTTGCTGGCGCGGCCCGCGCGTCCGTAGCTGACGTTCTGCCTTGCCTGTCTAGCCCTCGACGGGCACGCCGGGGGAGAAGCACGTGGCCAGGCAGCTCAAGTCCCTCACCGGGGGTCAACTCGAGGACCGCCGCGGTATGGCGGGGATGCTCGATCAACAGGTGGGCACCGGGGGCTGGGATCTCGATCAGGGCCCCGTTGACGGTGACCGAGCCTGAGCCGCCGAAGACCCCCCACACGCCTCCGGCCTCATAGGGTCCGTTGTAGGCCCCCGGCTGATCGGCTGTCTGGGGTGAGAGGACCACTCCCGGGGCATCCTCGGGCCGAAGTGGCGCGAGCGGCTCGCGCTCGATGCCAAGCAGCTCCTGGATCGCCAGCTCGGTGTCGGCGTAGGCGCCCTCGCCGTAGTGGTAGTCGAACAGGCGACCCCGGCCGCTCGAACAGATAACGGGCCGGCCAGCCCTGGTTCTCATACTCCTGCCACAGCTCGAACTCGGAGTCGATCAGCACCGGATAGCGGATGCCCAGCCGCTGCACCGCGTCCCGCACGGCCTGCTCGTCATGGGAGGGCTCGAACCCGGGGCAGTGGACCCCGATCACCCGCAGCCCCGCCTCGCCGTATCGCTCATGCCAGGCCTTCAGGTAGGGCAGCGTCCTGATCGAATTGGGCCTGCAGAAGTCCCAGAACTCCACCAGCATCGGGCGCCCCTGCTGAATCGTCGACTGCGGCCCAGCCGTATTGACCCACGGCAGCTTCGTCGGGAACAGAGGCGCAGCAATGTTGTCGTAGGGAACCCGCACGGTTCAGGCCGGTTTGAGAACCATGGTCTTCAGCGCAACGCCGTTAGGGGCGGGACGGGCGAGCAGGGCAAGGACGCACTCCTTCGGAGCCCAGGCAGGAAGCGTGGGGTGCGCCGGCACCCGAGCGATCGAGGACGCCGCCATGCGCCGCCCATCGCGTCCCTAGCCGATGGAGCCGACCATCTCCAGTTGAATCAGCCGGTTGAGCTCCACGGCGTACTCCATCGGGAGCTCCTTGGTCACCGGCTCGATGAAGCCGTTGACGATCATCGCGGCGGCCTCGTCCTCGGTGAAGCCGCGCGAGCCCATGTAGAAGAGCTGGTCGTCGGAGATCCGCCCGACGGTGGCCTCGTGGGCGACGGTCACGTGGGGGTTCTGGATCTGGATGTCCGGCCAGGTGTCCGATTTCGATTCGCCGTCCATCATCAGGCCGTCGCACTGGACGCGGGCTTTCGAGCCGGCCGACTTGGGGCCCATCTTGACGAGGCCCCGGTAGCCCATGATGCCGCCGTCCTTGGAGATCGACTTGGCGAGGATGTTGGAGGTCGTGTTCGGGGCGAGGTGGACGACCTTGGCGCCGGTGTCCTTGTGGACGCCTTTGCCTGCGACGCCGACGTTGAGGTGGTCGGCGCGTGCGCCCTCGCCCATCAGGAAGGAGCCCGGGGTAGAGCATCACGTACTTGGCGCCCATCGAGCCGCCGACCCACTCGACGGTCCCTTCGGCGTCGACGATCGCGCGCTTGGTGTTCAGGTTGTAGACGTCCTTGGACCAGTTCTGCACGGTCGTGTAGCGGGCCTTGGCGCCCTCGTGGACGAAGATCTCAACGACCGCGGAGTGCATCGAGTTGACGCTGTAGGTCTGCGCGGTGCAGCCCTCGATGTAGTTCACCTCGGAGCCCTCGTCGGCGATGATCAGGGTGTGCTCGAAGGTGCCCTCGCCGGCGCCCTCCATGCGGAAGTAGGACTGCAGCGGCAGGTCGCACTTGACGCCCTTGGGGATGTAACAGAACGCGCCACCGGACCAGACGGCGCCGTGCAGCGCCGAGAACTTGTTGTCCTGCGGCGGGACGCACTTCTTCATGAAGTACTTCTCGACCAGCTCGGGGTACTCGGTGATCGCCGTGTCCATCGAGCAGAACAGGATGCCCTGCTTGGCGTACTCCTCCTTGAGGCCCTCGTAGACCGGCTCCTGGCGCCAGACGCCGACGACGCCGGCGAGGTGCTCGCGCTCGGCCTGGGGGATCCCCAGATCCTCGTAGGTCTGCTTCATCTCGGCTGGGACTTCATCCCAGCTGTTGAAGCGCCCGGCGGTCGGGGGGCGAGTAGAGGACGAGGTCGTCCAGGTCGAGGCCGCTCAGGTCGGGGCCCCAGTTGGGGAGGGGCTTGCGTTCGAAGATTTCCAGCGATTCGATCCGTTTCTCGGCCATCCAGTCGGGCTCGCCCTTGATCTTCGAGAGCTCGCTGACGACCTCGCGCGAGATCCCCTGGCGCGCGGTCAGCTGGCCCTGCTCGTCTTCGACGATCGGACTGGGTTTTGCGATGCGGTCAATCGTGGCCATTTGTGTCCTCGCTGGGGGTTGTCCTTGCGAATCCTGTGCTGGTAGGTAGGAATTGTATCGTGCCCTTCCCTGGGTCCGCCGGGGGCGGTGCGCAGGCTGACATCCAGGCGCTCATCACCAGCCCTTCCAGCTTCTCGTCACCTCGACGGGGAGCTCCTCGGTGTCGAGCGGCAGGCGGTACTTGTCCGGGTTGGCGTGGTCGTAGGCGATCGTCGGGAAGTTGACGACCAGGACATCCGAGCTGCCGATGTTGCGCTCGGCGTGCCATACCCCGGGCGGGATCGTCAGCAGCCGGCGGCGATGCTCGCTGAGGATGATCGTGCTGATCAGGCCGGTGGTCGGAGAGTCCTCACGCTCGTCGTAGAGGACAATTTCCAGTTCTCCCGCGATGAAGGCGTAGCGGTCGTGGTGTTCGCGATGGATGCCCCACCCCTTGGCGGCGCCGGGGCGGATCGTGAACATGTAGGAGAACACCACCGGGTCGGGTTGCACACCCCAGCGCAGGTCGTAGAGCTCACAGACCGTCCCCCGCTCGTCCGGGTGGGTGATCAGGTCCCGCAGCTGGAGGCCCGCGGGCAGTCTCTGCACACTGTCCCCGTCGGCGGTCACGGTCATTGCATCGCGGCGAACGGCCATCCGGGTTCGAGCGTACCGGACTATGTTTGGGCCCGTGGCGAGCTCCTTCACGGTCGCGATCCCCACCCATGATCGGCGCGAGACGGTGCTGTTGGCGGTACGCAGCGCCCTGGCCCAGACCACGCCGCCCGAGCAGGTGCTGGTGCTGTGCGACGGCTGCACCGACGGCACGGCCGCGGCGCTACTGGCGTTGGGAGACGAGCGGGTCGAGGCGGTGGAACTGGAGAAGCTCCCGGGCTACGCCTACGAGCACCGCAACCGCTCCCTGGAGCTGGCGCGGGGGGCGATGATCATGTGGCTGGGAGATGACGATCTGCTGCTGCCCGACCATCTCGAGCGGCTCGAGGAGACGCTCGAGCGCACCGGGGCGGAGCTGGTGCAGGCTCCTGCCGTGGCGGTCTGGCCGGATGAATCGATCACCTGGGCCGGGGGTCTCGACTGGGGCCTGCCCCCGATCGCCGAGCGGCTGCGCCGGACGAACACGACGGTCATGTCGGCCGTCTGTGTCCGGGTGGAGCTCGCGCGGGCTGCCGGGGGCTGGAACTCCGAGCTCGCGCGTGAAGCCGACTGGGACCTGTGGAAGCGCATCATGGCCCGTGGGGCCCGGGCCGCGATGAGCTCCGAGCCCACGGTCCTTCACTTCCGCGCCACGGGCCGCGATCAGGCCTGGGCCGAGCGCGTCCGCCAGAACGAGCGCTGGTTCGCGCTCCTGTGCGATCCGCCCGCGCTGGGCGCCCTGCGCCCGCAACTGCGTGCGCTGCGGGACGAGCGCGACGGGCAGTGGCTGGCCGAGCTCGCCGCCGCCAATGCGCGGGTGGCGGAGCTCGATGAGCATCTCGCCGATGCGGCGCGGGAGATCGAGAGGTTGCGCCGGGGCGGCTGACCCGGACGGGCCGGTTCGCTCTCGCCGTGACGGGGCGAGCTTTCCGCGACGCTCAGAATGCAGCCGGCCTGCGGACCCGCTGCTGGCGTTCGCGCAGCTCCGCATCCTCTCGCACAGGTGAGGGATCGGTGGGCCTGCGACTGGCGAGGAATGCCGCGACCACCCGCGGATCGAAGCGGGTGCCCGCCTCGCGTTCCAGCTGGGCGATCGCCCGTTCGACGGGCCAGGCCTCGCTGTAGGGCCGATCATGGGTCAGGGCGTCATAGGCGTTTGCCACGCCGACGATGCGCCCGACCAGCGGGATCGCCTCACCGGCGAGGGCGTCCGGGTAGCCTCGGCCGTCCCAGTGCTCGTGGTGGCTCGCGGCACCCAGGGCAGCCAGTGCGAGGGCCGGTGAGCGGCTTCCGCCGAGCAGCCGGGCGCCGGCGGTCGTGTGGCTGCGCATGACTCCGCGCTCGCGATCGTTCAGCGGCCCGGGCTTGAGCAGGATCTCGTCGGGGATCGCGAGATTGCCGATGTCATGGAGCGGTGCCGCTTCGCGGATCAGCCTGACCTCTGCGGGGTCCAGGCCGAGCGCCGCCGCGATGTCGCCGGCGGTGGCGGCGACGCGCTCGGCGCGCTGGAAGGTCGCGTCGTTGCGGTACTCGCCGACCCTGACGAGGCGGCGCAGCGTGTCCGCGCGCTCCTCGTCGAGCTCGCGCGTGCGCTCGGCCACCTTGGCCTGGAGCAGCTTCGCGCCGCTTCTGATCTGCTGCTCGGCGTGTACCTGGCTGGTGACGTCACGTGCGGAGACGTGAAGCAGTCCGTGGCGCTGGGACATATGCCCGTTCCACTCGATCCACACGCTCCCTCCGTCAGCGGTCTCGAAGCGGCTGCGCAGGCTCTCGTGTTCGCCTGGTTCGTGCAGCAGGGCTGACAGTTGCGCGGCCGCAGCCACGCGGTCCTCGGGGTGGGTGAAGCTGACCAGCGGCCGCGAGCAGAGCTCTGCCGCGGAGCGTCCCAGCGTCGCCTCCCAGGCCGGGTTCACACGCACGAAGCCTCCGTTCCTGTCGGCCGTGGCGAGCAGGTCGAGCGAGTCCTCGAAATAGTGCATCAGCTCCGCCTCCAGGCGGTGGCGGTGATCGAGGAAGCTCCCCAACAGCAGGCCCGTCATCAGGAACGCGATCACCCGGGTCGCGTAGCCGAGCGCCGTAAGGTCGGCCATCGGGTGCAGGAGCTCACAGGTGAAGACCAGCGCCAGGCTGACGATCGCTCCCGCGATGCCGCCGCGGAGGCCGAACCTCACGGCAAGCAGCGTGATGGGAAGCAGTTCGTTCGCGTTGACGGTCGTGGAGAGGCTGTCGCGCAGGTAGAACGTGACGCCGAAGATGGCTGCGGCCAGGAGGATCGTCGCGCGATCGAGCAGAACATCGCGGTCGGTGCGTCGCCGGGGCAGCAGAGAGCGCCCTCGGCTTCGGAGCGAGGTCATGCCCTTCTTTCGCCCGTACCCGTCGCCCACTCGAGCGACCGGGCCGTTTTGGACAGACGGAGTCCGACGGTCGACTCGGGCGAAGGTCCCCTTGACCGTCAGGTCGATTTCGCGCTGACCTCCGTGCGCTACTGGGGCCAGGCGTTGTCGCCCGTGACGGCGCCACGGACGACCTTCAGGTTGAGCAGGGCGCACTTGCGCCTCGTCGCCGAGACCGGGATCCCGAGCAGCTCGATCATCCAGTCCGCATCGAGCTCGCCGATCTGCTCGAGCGACATGCCCTTGAGCTCCTCCGAGGCGATCGATGCGGATGCCTGGGAGATGGCGCATCCGTGGCCGTGGAAGCGGATCTCCTCGATGCGGTCGTCCTTGACACGGATGTGGACGCCGAGCTCGTCCCCGCAGAGGGGGTTGTGCTCGAGGCCCTCGAGGTCATGCGGGTCCAGCTCGCCGAAATTCTGCGGCCGCTTGTAGTGCTCGAGGATGTAGTCGCGGTACAGGTCGTCCATGGTCAGAGGCCGAAGATCTCACGGCTTGTGTGGAGGGCCGCAACCAGCGCGTCGATGTCGGCCAGCTCGTTGTAGACGCCCAGGCTGGCCCGTGCCGTCGCGCCGACGCCGAGGCAGCGCATCAGCGGCTGCGCGCAGTGGTGCCCGGCCCTGACGCAGACTCCCTCGCGGCCGAGGATCTCGGCGATGTCGTGCGGGTGCAGGCCCTCGAGCGTGAACGAGGCCAGGGCGCCCCTTGAGGCGGCCTCGGGCGGGCCGACGACCGTCAGGCCCGGCACACCGGCCAGACCCTCCAGCATGTACTCGGTGAGAGCCAGCTCATGCTCACGGACCCGGCCCATGCCGAGCGCCGCAAGGTAGTCGACTGCCGCGGCCAGGCCGACGGCCTCGGCGACGGCCGGAGTGCCCGCTTCGAACTTCCAGGGCAGCTCGTTCCAGGTCGAGCTCTCGAGCTCGACCGAGGCGATCATGTCGCCGCCGGTCAGGAAGGGCGGCATCTGCTCCATCAGAGCGGCGTTGCCGTGCAGCACACCGATGCCGGTGGGTCCAAGGGCCTTGTGGCCCGTCCAGGCGTAGAAGTCGGCGCCGATCAGCCCGACATCCACGGGCATCTGCGGGACGGCCTGAGCGCCGTCAATCAGCGACACGGCGCCGGCGGCCCTGATCCTGGCGGTCATCTCGCCGACCGGATTGATCGTGCCCAGCACGTTTGAGACATGCGCGAAGGCCACCAGCCGCACATCGCCGCGGGCCAGCTCGGCGTCGAGTGCCGCGAGGGACAGCTCGCCGCGCTCGTCCAGCTCCAGGTAGCGCAGCTGGGCGCCCCGCTCGGAGCAGAGGATCTGCCAGGGAACGATGTTTGCGTGGTGCTCCATCTGGGTGATCAGGACTGCGTCGCCGGGGCCGATGTTGGCTCGGCCCCAGGCGTAGGCGACGAGATTGATCGCCTCCGTGGCGTTCTTGGTGAAGATCGTGCTGCGCTGCTCGGCGCCGGTGAATGCGGCGATTCGCCGGCGTGCCCCCTCGAAGGCGGCGTCGGCGTCCTGGGCGAGCGGGTAGACGCCCCGGTGGACATTGGCGTTGTGCCTGCGCAGATGGTCTGCCTGTGCCTCGATGACCACCCGGGGCTTCTGCGAGGTTGCGCCGGAGTCGAGATAGACCAGCGGCTCCTGCCCGGGCTCGCGGGCGAGGATCGGGAAGTCGGCCCTTACGTCCAGGGCGCTCTCAGCGACTGGTGGCATACGCTTCGATGTCCTCGCGGGCCGAGGCCAGTTTGCGGGTGATCCGCTCCCGGACGACCTCTTCAAGGGGCTCATCCTGAAGCTCTGAGATCAGGGGCTCGAAGAAGCCCTCGACGATCACCCTGACCGCACTCGGCCTGTCAAGGCCACGGGTCTGCATATAGAAGATGACCGCCTCATCGAGCTCTCCGACAGTGCCGCCGTGGGAGGCAGAGACGTCATCCGAGGAGACCAGCACCGAGGGGATCGCGTCGATCCGTGCTTTCGGGGAGAGCATCATCGAGTGGATCTGCAGGTAGGTGTGTGTCTGCTGGGCCCCCGGGTCAATCTGGATCAGGCCCTCGAAGCTGGCCCGGCTCTCGCCCGTGGCCGCCCCGCGCCAGTGGACGTCGCCGCCCGATGGGCCCGTCTCGTGCAGGTCGGCGGCGAATACGTCCAGGTGCTCCTGCGCCTCGGCGAAGAAGATCCCCCGGAAGGCCATGTCGCCGCCCGGCTCGGAGACGGCCAGCTCCAGATGCTGGCGGATCAGGTGCCCGCCCACGAGTGCCGGGAGCCAGTGGCAGTGGGCATCGCGGCCGATGCCGACGAAGCGGGTGGAGACGTCGAACACCTCGCCCTGACCCCAGTCCTGGACCTGCGCCAGGCGGCAGCGGGCACCGTCCTGGAGGTAGAGCTCGAACGCTCCGGCGTGCAGCGCCTGGCCATCGAAGTCCTCGGCCAGGTCGTACTCGTGGACCTTGAAGTCGCTGTTCGGGCCGCCCACGACGAGCGTGCGACCGTACTGGGCGATGCCGGGGCGGTCGATCGCGTAGATCAGCTCGAACGGGTCCTCGACCACGACCCCCTGGGGGACGTGGAGGAAGATGCCGCCGGTCCAGAACGCGGCATTGGCGGCCTCGAGCTTGTGCCGGTCGATCAGCAGCCGCTTGGAGTACCACGCCGACGCAAGCTCCGTGTGCTCGGCGAAGGCCTGCTCCAGCGAGCTGAGGATGACCCCCTGCTCGGCCAGCGCCGGGTCGAGCTCGACGTGGACCACGGAGCCCGCGCTCTGCACGATCCGCCCGGCACGCGGGCGGTCGGGGATCGTCCGTGTCACAACCTCCGGGACCTCGCTGTCCTGGACGCTGTTCTCGAGCGCGTCGAAGTCGAGGCTCTCGAGGCTTGTGGTCCAGAACCCCGAACGCCGCCAGACGGGCAGCGCGGATGACTCAAAGGCTTTCAGCGCCGCCTCACGCAGCTCGGCGAGGCTGTGCGATCCGTCGCCCGCGCCGGCTCCCGCCAGGGCCTGGTAGAGGGTCGCGTCGCGGTGGCGGCCGGCCTTTTCCTTTACCGGGGCGGCACCGTTCGGGGCGGCGCTCATACGGTCAGCTCGCCGACGCCACCGAATTCCTGGCGGATCTGGTCGTAGCCTTCGCGCTCCAGGCGCTCGACGAGCTCGACGCCGCCCTCGAGCACGATCCGCCCATCCATCAGGATGTGCACGAACTCGGGCTGGACGTAGTGCAGGATGCGCTGATAGTGGGTGATGATCAGGGCCCCGAGGCCCTGCTCGTCGTGCAGGCGCTGGACGCCCTCGGCGACCGTTCGCAGGGCGTCGATGTCCAGGCCCGAGTCGGTCTCATCGAGGATCGCCACGTCGGGGGCCAGCATCGCCATCTGCAGGATCTCGGCGCGCTTCTTCTCACCGCCGGAGAAGCCGTCGTTGAGGTGACGCGAGGTGAACGAGCGGTCGACGTCGAGCAGATCGATGGCGTGCTGGAGCTGGGTGCGGAACTCCTTCACCTGGATCGGCTCGTCGCGCTTGGCGTTGATCGCCATGCGCAGGAAGTTGGCGACCGAGACGCCGGGGATCGAGACGGGGTACTGGAACGCCAGGAACAGCCCGGCCTTCGCGCGCTCGTGCGGTTCCTCCTCGGTGATGTCCCGGCCCTGGAAGGTGATCGTGCCCTGCGTGACCTCATACGAGGGGTGCCCGAGCAGGGTGTTGGCAAGTGTCGACTTGCCCGAGCCGTTGGGGCCCATCAGGGCGTGGATCTCGCCCCGGCTGATGTCCAGGTCGACACCGCGGAGGATCTCGCGCTCCTCGATGCGGACGTGCAGGTCTCTGATCTCTAGGTCTGCCATGTTCTGTTTCAGGCTCCGGTCGTGAGGGGTTCGATTTGTAGTGTCGGCGGGCCCGCAAGGGGCGGGCTCACCAGCAGGTCGGCGAGGGTCGTCTCGCGCAGAGTGGCGACGATTGAGAAGCGCACCCGTGTCCAGAGCAGCTTCGTGGGGCAGGCGTGGCCGGGGCTGGACTCCCGTGAGCAGACGATCGAGCCGTCCGCGGCCTCGGAGATGCACTCGATCGGGGCGATTGACCCCTCGAGCGCCTCGACGACATCGGCCATCGAGATCTGGGCGGCGGGGCGGGAGAGCATGTAGCCGCCACGCGATCCGCGCCGCGAATCGACGAGCCCCGCCTTGCGCAGGCGCGCCACCAGATGCTCCAGGTAGGCCAGCGGCAGACCGTCGTTGGCCGCGATCTCGGCCAGGGGAACGGGCTCGCCGCCGGTCCTCCGAGCAAGCTCGACCATCACGCGTACGCCGTACTCGGCCTTGGTTGAGAACATCATCCTGATTTCCTACCTGCGAGCTAGGGTATCAGCCGCCCTCGAGCTTCCGGACGTCGTGCGAGAGGCCTTCGGGGGTCAGCTGTTCGGGGCCGTAGAGGACTCGCTCATCGCCCTGGCCGTCGAGCAGCAGGACGGTCGCATACTTGGCGTAGGCGGCCGCGCCGGCCGAGGAGGGGGTGACGCGGTAGGAGCGCCAGATCCGTCTGAGCTGGGGCGCCGTCCCGGTCAGATAGCTGGCCCTCCCGGCGAGTGACACCCGGGCCAGGAAGCTGCGCACGCGGGCCGGCGTGTCTCCCGCGGGATCGGCGCTGATCAGCACGACGGCCGGCGGGTGGGCGAGTTCGTCCAGGGCGCCGCGGATCTGCTGGGCGATCAGAACGCAGCTGTTGCGGCAGTGGGTGTAGGGGAAGGCGATCACGACCGGGCGCCCGCGCAGGGAGCTCAGGGAGACGGGCCTGCCGGACTGGTCCGTCAGCGTGAAGGACGGCGCGCGGACACCAGGCGGCAGCGCGGCGCCCGCGAATCCGCTCGCCGCGGTGGTCGAGGTGCTCGCGCTCGAGGATGGTGCCCCGCCGCTGTTTCCGGTCGAGTTGGCGTAGATCGCAAATGCCAGGGCGCCCAGCAGCAGCACGAGGGCAAAGGCCGGCAGGAGCAGTCGCGGGCGGTCGTCCACCGTGGCCAGACTAGGGGAGGGATGGTTGACTTGCATCCGCCCCGGGAAGCCTCAACTCAGTCGCTATACTTTCTGAAGTCTATGAATCCCGACCGTGGTTTAGGAGTTTCCAGATGAGTCCGTCCGGTCCAGAGCTGCTTCGCCAAGTCAAGAGCCAGATCGAGGAGGTCGACCCGTCCGAGGTCAAGGAGTTGATCGACGAGGGCGTGGCGATCATCGACGTACGCGAGACCGAGGAGTTCTCAGCCGGGCATCTGCCGGGTGCCAAACACGTCCCGCGCAGCTATCTGGAGACGCGGATCGAGGGCGTCGTCCCCGATCGCTCGACCCAGGTCATCCTCTACTGCGCCTCCGGCAACCGCTCGGCATACGGGACGCGGACATTGGTCCAGGAGCTGGGCTATGAGCATGTGCGCTCGATGACCGGTGGGATCACGCTGTGGAAGGACCGCGGCTACGAGGTCAAGGTGCCCCGGGCGCTGACGGCCGAGCAGCGCGACCGCTACTCCCGCCACCTGCTGATCCCTGAGATCGGCACCGACGGCCAGCAGAAGCTGCTGGATGCCAAGGTGCTGCTGCTCGGCGCCGGCGGGCTCGGCTCGCCGACAGCGCTGTACCTTGCCGCGGCCGGCGTGGGGACGCTCGGGATCGTCGACGATGACGTCGTCGACACCTCGAACCTGCAGCGCCAGGTGATCCACACGACCGATCGCGTCGGGACACCAAAGGTGGATTCGGCCGAGGTCGCGATCAACGCGCTGAACCCCGACGTGAAGGTCCGCAAGTACCAGACGCGGATCGACGCCTCGAACATCATGGAGATCATCGAGGGCTACGACGTGATCGTCGACGGGGTCGACAACTTCCCGACCCGCTACCTGCTCAACGACGCGACGGTCCGCCTGAAGATTCCCGTCGTCTCGGCATCGATCCTCGGCTTCGACGGCCAGCTGTCGGTCTTCAAGCCCTACGAGGGCCCCTGCTATCGCTGCCTGTTCCGCGAGCCGCCGCCGGCCGAGCTGGCACCGTCCTGCGGCGCCAACGGCGTCCTGGGCGTGCTGCCCGGGACGATGGGCCTGCTGCAGGCAACCGAGGTCGTAAAGCTGATTCTGAACATCGGCGAACCGGCTATCGGCAGGCTGCTGCTCTACGACGCCCTCGGCGCGACGCTGAGCGAGGTCAAAGTCCACCGCGACCCTGAGTGCCCGATCTGCTCACGCGATCCGGAGGACATCCGCGACGATGAGCTCGGCGTGTTTCCCGACTACGAGGCGTTCTGCGCCGCGGCTGGGTAGGCTGCCGGCGATCATGGCGACAATCAAGATTCCCCCGGTGCTGCGGGCGTCGGTCGGCGGCGAGAAGGAGGTCGGAGCGTCCGGCGAGAACGTCGGCGCCGTGCTCCGCGACCTCGCCTCGACGCATCCGGCGACGGAGAGCCAGCTGTTCTCATCCGAGGGCGAGCTGAACCGCTACGTCAACGTCTATCTCAATGACGAGGACGTCCGCGTGCTGGACGGCCTCGACACGCTGGTCGGCGACAGCGACACGCTGGTCATCCTGCCGGCCATGGCCGGCGGCGCCCACTAGGCGAGGTCCGCGCCCGCCCGCCGGGGGCCCGCCCGAGCGAGGCGCGCCCTGTTTCGCCCGATCGTCCAGGCCTACCTGTTTCCAGGATTGAGGCCGATACGTTGCGAGGATGAGGATATTCGCCGTTGCCCGCTCTTTGCTCGCTCGTGGAGGCCTCCTTGCCGGGATCTGCTGCGCGGCCCTGATGTGCGCGGGCGGCGCCGCATACGGGCTCGCGAACCACGGACGGCTGGCCGCCCCAGGAACACCACGAGGGGCATCCGAACAACGAAAGCGGCACCATGAGGGGCCTCGAGCACGTCCACAACTACCTGCTGGGAGGCAATGGCAACGACACGATCTGGGCCGGTGAAGTGGGAGATGTGATCTGGGGCGACTCACACCCCGAAGACCCCTCCGACCAGAGCGACTTCCTCCACGGCGGTCCGGGCAACGACTTCATCTACGCCAGTCAGGGCTACAGCGACATCTGGACCGGGTCCGGCAACGACCAGATCGCGCTGGTCTATGGCCACGGGATCGTGCACTGCAACGGACCGGGCCTGAAGACGATCGTGATGCGCTACCTGCCCTCCAACCGGCCGTGGAAGCTCGAGGGCTGCTCGCACACGAAGCTGGTCCGCTACCGGGCCTGAGCGCCCTCTGCGGAGCTGTTCAGAGCCGGCCCAGCGGGCGACCCGGCGCCGTTCAGGCGGCCTGGGAATCGCCGCCGCGAGATGCGCGGGTGCATCGGCGGCCCCTGCCGCGGGCACCTTGCTCATCGCATGCTCGGCCAACGCGGTGATCGTCAGGGACGGATTGACCCCGACGTTGGCCGGCACCGCCGAGCCGTCGCAGACAAGCAGGTTCTGGTAGCCGAAGACCCGCTGCTCGGCGTCGACCACGCCCCGCGCTGGGGTCGGCTGCGATCACGGCGCCGCCGAGGATGTGAGCGGTCGAGGGGATGTTGAAGAGCGCCTCGGTGGTGGCAGCTCTGGGCGATACCACCGGTCTTCTTGGCGAACCATTCGGCGGCTTCGTTGGCGACCGGGATGAAGGTCGGGTTGGGCCGCTCGGGGTCCTGTTCGGTCTGCAGCCAGAACGTTCCGAAGGGGCCTTTGCGAGGGCGCAGGGCGATCGCGTTGTCGAGCGTCTGCATGACCAGCAGGATGATCGTCCGGCGCGACCACTGCTTGGCGAAGAGCACCTTCGCCAGCCGGCCTGGATGGCGCAGGATCTGGGCCAGCAGCTTCAGCGGCCGGGTCGCACGGGTGCCGTCCCCGGTCAGCAGGGTGTAGAGCATCCGCATCGAGTCGCCGTCCGTCGCCGTAGGTGACCGTCTCGATGTGCGTGTTGGGATCGGGGTAGATCGAGGAGCTGATGGCGACCCGCTTGATCAGGTTCTCGTGGTAGTCCTCGGGCACGGTCACCGTCAGGATCGACTCGGAGTTGGTCCTGACCAGCTCGCCCAGGCGACTGGAGATGCGCGGCAGGGAGCCGCCGAGGCGGCAGAGCTGAAGCAGGCGGTTGGTGCCCAGCGGGCCGGCCGAGACGACCACGCCGCGGGCGCGCTGGACGCGGCGTTCCTTGCGCAGCCAGGCCCCGGAGCGGACGCTTTCGACCTCATAGCCCTCGGAGCCGTCGGCCGCGCCGATCGGGCGGATATCGAGGACCGTGCGTTCGGGGGTGACCTTTGCGCCGAGCTTCTCGGCGAAGTACAGATAGTTCTTGACCAGCGTGTTCTTGGCGCCGTGGACGCAACCGACCATGCAGCGTCCGCACAGATGGCAGCCCGTGCGATCGGGGCCCTCGCCGCCGAAGAACGGGTCAGGGACGGTCTTGCCGGCCTGCTCGCCGAAGTAGATCCCGACGGGCGTGCGTTTGTAGCTCTCGCCGACGCCCATCTCCTCGCCGAGCTCGCGCAGCAGCTGGTCGGCCGGGTCCTCATGTGGGTTCTGCGTCACGCCCAGCATCCGCTGGGCCTCCTCGTAGTGGGGTGCCAGGGCGCTCTCCCAGTCATTCATCGCGCCCCACTGGCGATCCTCGAAGAACTGCTTCGGCGGCACGTAGAGCGTGCATGCGTAGCCGAGGCTGCCGCCGCCGACGCCGCAGCCTGAGACGACCGAGACGTCCTTGAAGGTGGTCAGACGGAAGATGCCCTTCATGCCCAGCCGCGGGTTCCAGAAGTACCGCTTGAGGTCCGCCGTGGACTTCGGGAACTCATGGTCGGCGAAGCGCCGGCCGCACTCCAGGACGCCGACGCTGTAGCCCTTCTCGGCCAGGCGCAGAGCCGAGACGCTGCCGCCGAAACCGGACCCGACAACGAGCCAGTCGTAGTCGTATGAATCGCTCGGCGACGTCATCGCCGCGATAGTCTAGTCGCTGACTGGCCGCCTGGCCAGTCCTTGCTGGACGGTCGCCGTCATCCGGCGAAGCCCGCTTCGGCGCTGAGCGCGCCGCCGGAGCCGCGCCCATTGAAGGACGCCGTCGAAGCGCCGTCGTGAAGAGCCTGGGGCGAGGGTACGGAGGGCGCTATATTCCGTGAAGTAATGGCGGCCGAGCGGCTGAAGAACCGTCCTTGTGGGGGGCGCTACGGCGACGTCGTGCAGTCGATCGGCAACACGCCTCTCGTCGAGCTGCCCAGCCTCTCGCCAAAGCCCGGCGTCCACATCTGGGCAAAGCTCGAGTCACGCAACCCGACCGGCTCTGTCAAGGACCGTGTCGCCCGGGCGCTGATCGAGGACGGCGAGGCCAAGGGCGCGATCGGTCCCGGGCAGACGATCCTCGAACCGACCTCGGGAAACACCGGGATCTCGCTGGCGATGATCTGCTCGCTGAAGGGCTATCCGCTGAAGGTCGTCATGCCCGACAACGTGACCCCCGAGCGCACCCAGCTGCTGAAGATGTACGGCGCAGACATCGTCTACTCACCCGGCGACCAGGGCTCAAACGGCGCGGTTGCGATGGCGCTGGAGATGGCCGCCGCGGACCCCTCCTGCTACATGCCCTACCAGTACGGCAACGAAGCAAACCCCCTTGCCCACTACAACGGCACGGCATTGGAGATCCTCGAGGAGCTCGAGGAGGTGACGGCCTTCGTCGCCGGACTGGGCACCGGCGGGACGCTGATGGGCAACGGCCGGCGCCTGAAGGAGACGCTTGGCGACGCCGTGAAGATCGTCGCCGCCGAGCCGATGCAGGGCGAGCCGGTGCAGGGGCTGCGCTCGCTCGATGACGGGTTCATCCCGCCGATCATCGATCTGAGCCTGCTGGACCGCAAGATATTCGTGACCAACAGGGACGCGATCCTCTGGACACGCAAACTGCTCGACCAGGAGTCACTGTTCGCCGGTGTCTCATCCGGCGCGATCGCCTCAATCGCCGTGCGGATCGCGGGCGAGCTCGATGAGGGCAACGTCGTATTCGTCGTCTGCGACGACGGCTGGAAGTACCTCTCCAGCGGCCTCTACACGCTGCCGGTCGACGAGATCGAGAACCTCGAGTCCACCCTCTGGTGGTAGCGGCGTCCGCGTCGGCGGCGCCGAGCTCCGAATGAACATCTCGCAGCAGCTGATCGATCAGATCGTCGCGCACGCTCTCGAGGATCCGGGCAACGAGGTCTGCGGCGTCGTCGCGGTCACCGAGGACGATGCCGCGAAGGCTCAGCGGGTGCTGCGCGCCATGAACGTCCACGCGAGCCCGATGAAGTTCGAGATCGATCCCCGTGAACTGCTGGACCTCTACAAATCGATCGAGGACGAGGGCCACGCGCTCGGAGCGATTTACCACTCCCACGTGCGCAGCCCGCCCTACCCCTCCCAGACCGATGTCAACTTCGCGGCCAACTGGCCCGGGGTGGAGTGGATCATCGTCGGACTCGAAGGCCGGTGCCGAGCCCGAGGTTCGCTCCTACCTGATCGAGAACGGCACCATCGCCGAGGTGGCGATCGCCGAGCACGGCGCGTGAGCGACCGGCCGCTCGTCTGCCCCGACTGCGGGCGGACCTATGCCCGCAGCGAGCGGTTCTGCGATGACTGCGGGATGCCCCTGGTTCACGTCCCGGGCGCGCAAAGGGACGCCGAGCGAGCGCCAGCGCCAGGCGCGCAAGATCAAGCCTCAGTACTCCGAGGGCCGCCTGGTGAAGATCGCTCGAGCCGAAAACGGTCCCGAGGCGGAGCTGGTCGCGGCGCTTCTGCTCGAAGAGGGGATCCCCAGCATGCAGCGGCGCTCGGGGGGGTTCGACGTGCCGGACTTCCTCGCAGCGGGACCGCGAGACATCCTCGTTCCCGAGTCCGGTGCTGAGGCAGCCCGCGAAGCACTTGCCCCGCCACCAGGCCCGGTCGGGCCCGTGGACGCTCAGGCGTAAACGGGCTGGCCGGCTTCGCTCGCGATGCCCCGGATCTCCTCCGAGGCACGCTCGAACTCGGCGTCCGAGAGCACAGGGGTGCCCTCGAAGGGAAGTTCGCGCTGGAGCTCGACCCAGGCATTCGGGCCGGTGTACTCGTCCTTGACCTTGACGGTCACCGGACGGGGGATCCTGTAGGTCCGCAGGAGCATGACATGCAGGGGCTGGCGGCCCGGGCGCCAGCCGAGTCGCTTCTCGGCATAGTCGGGCGTCCACACATAGAACGGCGACAACGCGTCGACACAGCGCGGGTCCACGATCGTGAAGTGGTCGGTCACTTCCGCCCAGGCACGGATCCGGACCCGGTCGGGCTGCTGCAGCGGTGCGCCCGAGACGAAGTTGTGCAGCGGCGGCTCGCCGTCGCTCCAGACGCCCTCCTCGAGCGCGCGGCGCAGCTCGGGCTGGTGGGACTCCCGGACCAGGTCACCCGTCTGGTGATCAAAAGTGGGGTAGAGGAAGAAACGCTCGTGCGCCAACCGGAACGGCTTCCCGGCCTGCGGGAGGACGCCCTTGCGAAGTGTCAGGAGCTGCTCGCCTTCCGCGAGGGCGCGGACGGTGACAGCCCATTCTTTGAAAGCAATTGGCATAAAGAAAGCGTGCTTGGTGAGAGGGAACAGCCTTGAAAGCCCGGTGCGTCGCTTTGCGCGGCGTCACCAACAGCGTTAAAGATACGAAACCTGAGCGAAAATCCCAAATCGCCTGCAAATCGTGGCCTTTTTCGCACGTTAATTCACCGAAAGTGCGAAAACGACTGGCCAGTCGGCCAGGGTTATGAAGCGCAGATCACAGCCGCCGGCCGGCGAGGCCCTCGGCTGCCTCGATCAGCGACGCATAATCGGCATCGGCGTGGCCCCTGCCGATGGCCGCGGTCAGCAGGTCGCGGGCGTGGGCTGCGGAGGGAAACGGCACGCCCGCCTGCTGGGCCTCCTCGAGACAGAGCCTCACGTCCTTGAGCATGTGGGCGGTCTTGAAGAGGGTCGTGAAGTCGTGCTCGCGCATGGCCGCGGACTTCAGCGTCATCTGGACCGAGCCGCCGGATCCGGCGCCGACCACCTCGACCAGCGCATCGAGGTCGATTCCCGTGGCCGAGGCGAGGACCAGCGCCTCGGCCGCCGTTGCGGCGTTGGCCGCGCCGATCGCGTTGTTGATCAGCTTGACCATCTCGCCCTGCCCGAGCTCGCCGACGTGGACGATCACCCTGCCCATCGTCTCGAGCACCGGCCGCGCGCGTGTGTAGTCGCCCTGCTCGCCGCCGACCATGATCGTCAGCGAACCCTCCTCGGCCCGCGGTGCGGAACCGGTCACCGGGGCATCGAGCATCGCCGTGTCGTGCTCGCGTAGAGCGGCCCCGATGCGGCGGCTGTCCGGCGGCGCGATCGTCGACATGTCAACGCAAAGCAGTCCCGGACGGGCGGCCTCGATCACGCCTCCCGCTCCGAGCAGGATCTCCGCGACCTGGCCGCCGTCGACGACCATGCTGATCACGATGTCGCTCTCGCCCGCCACCTCGGCGGGGGTGGCCATGGCCCTGGCCCCGTGCTCGGCGGCCCAGGTCTCAGCCTTGCCCTCGGTATGCGTCCAGACGGCCAGCGGGTGACCCGCCGCAGCGAGGCGGGCGGCCATCCGGGACCCCATGATTCCCAGGCCGAGGAAGCCGATTCGCTCAGAGGGGCTCGTGTCCGCCATCCCCGAATCCTCCCCCACCGGGCGTTTCGATGCGAAGCCGGTCGCCCGGGCGCAGGCTGCCTGTCGTCTTGCCCGGCACCAGGCGGCCGTTCAGAGCGTCCCTGCCGGGCGCCCCGTCCTCGCCGCCGGCGGCTCCCCGGGGGGCGTGGCGGCGGCGCTCGGCGATCAGCGAGTAGGTCATCTCCGTCAGGGCTTCAAGCTCGCGGATCACCCCGTCGCCGCCGCGATGGCGACCCCGGCCGCCCGAGCCGCGGCGCAGCGCGTACTCGGTGACACGAAGCGGGAATTCCCGCTCCAGGGCCTCGATCGGGGTGTTCAGGGTGTTGCTCATCGCGACATGCACGGCGTTCGGCCCGTCGCTGTGCGCGCAGGCACCCTGGCCCCCGCCGAGAGTCTCGTAGTAGGAGAAGGCGCCATCGCCCAGGGTCAGGTTGTTCATCGTGCCCTGGCCCTGGGCCAGCCCGAAGGCGCCGAGGATCAGGTCGGCGACCCGTGAGGAGGTCTCGACGTTGCCCGCCGCGACCGCCGCGCCCGGCCGGGCGTTGAGCAGGCTGCCCTCGGGCGCGATCACCTCGACCGGGCGGCGTGCTCCGGCCGTGGCGGGGATGTCGGGGTCGCTCAGCACACGCACGGCGAACAGGCAGGCAGAGTCGGTGACCGCCAGCGGGCAGTTCAGGTTGCCCGGGTGCTGCGCCGCGCTGCCGCTGAAGTCCAGCACCAGGCGATCGCCCGCGACCTCTGCCCGCAGTCGTAGCAGCAGGTCTCCCTCGGGAGCCTCGAGGAAGTCCTCGCCACGTCTGACCCCGTCCGGGAGCTCGGCGAGGCAGGCGCGTGTGCGCCGCTCGCTGTAGTCGAGGACCGCGTCGGTGCCCTCGCGCAGCCGTGCGACGCCCATGCGCGCGGCGAGCTCGCCCAGGCGGATCGCCCCGGTGCGATTGGCCGCCAGCTGGGCACGCAGGTCGGCCCGGCGCTCGTGCGGCTGGCGCATCTGGGCGAGCAGCTGCTCGATCGCCGGCTCGTCCAGCGGCCGCGGCGATATGACCACTCCCTCCTCGTCCAGGCTGCGGCTGT
Source organism: uncultured Solirubrobacteraceae bacterium (assembly GCA_963744035.1). GTDB lineage: Bacteria > Actinomycetota > Thermoleophilia > Solirubrobacterales > Solirubrobacteraceae > Palsa-744. Next base: position 110,526 of record CAVURZ010000008.1, read on the forward strand.
CGGCCGGCATCGAGCCCGGAATCCGGGCTCCGACGTCCGCATGGTGGGCGCGGCTCCCAGCGAATCCGAGCAGGTCCCCCGCCGTGCTGAACACCGGCGTGATCACTGTGATGTCGGGCAGATGCGTCCCGCCCGCGAAGGGGTCATTGAGGATCCATGACACGCCCGGCTTGTGACGCTCGCCCAGCACCGCACCGACCGCGGCACCCATCGCACCGAGGTGAACTGGGATGTGCTCGGCCTGCATGACCATCTGCCCGTCGGCATCGAACAGGCCCGTCGAGGCGTCCCGGCGCTCCTTGATGTTCGAGGAGTGAGCGGAGCGGATCAACACGACGCCCATCTCCTCGCAGGCCGCACGCAGGGCGCCGCTCATAACCTGGAGTTCAACCGGGTCAAGCATCGCCCACGTCCAGCTCCGGCGTCGACATGCGGATCGTTCCGTGCGGGTCGACGACGCAGCTCCAGCCGGGCGGAACGAGGAGGGTCGCCTCCTCCAGGGCGCAGATTGCAGGCCCCTCGAAGCGGCTGTCGGCGGGCGGCTCGCCGCGAATCAGACGGGTAGGGACGGGCCGCCCGTCGAAGACGACCATCGTCGATCCGAGATCCTCCCCGCCGTCGGGCGCGCCCGACGTCTTCAGCGCGGGCGCCGCCCCCCAGACAGACACCCGCAGGTTCACCAGCTCGAGCTCCGCGGTCGGCTCGCGGTAGCCGTAGGCGGCCTCGTGCACATCATCGAAGGCCTCCCGCAGCGCGCTCGCGCCGAGGCCGGGGGAAGCGCCGGAGAGAGCGCGCTCCTCCTCGACCGGAAGCTCGAAGGACTGGCCGCGGTAGCGAAGCTCGTGGCGCACCCTGATCCTCGCGGGCAACTCGCCCAGCTCCCGCAGCGCCAGGTCGATCAGCTCGCTGCGCGCCTGCTCGACGATCTCCTCCGAGCCGTCATGAACGCTCGCTCATCACCGTTCTCGCGACGTCTCGCCGGGGCGCCGCCGCGGCCAGGCCCACAGCCGAGAGCACCCCTGATGCGCGCGGGCAGAGCACCGTTCGGATCCCCAGGCTGCGCGCCAGCGCCGCGGCATGCAGCGGGCCGGCGCCGCCGAAGGGCATCAGCGCGAACGAGCGAGGGTCGATGCCGCGCTCGACCGTGATCAGCCGCAGCGCGCCCAGCATTTCCGCCTCGGCGACGGCCACGATCCCCTCGGCGCAGTCCTGTGCGCTCAAACGGAGCTCGCCGGCCAGTCCCGCGATGGCGCGCTCGGCGGCCTCCCGGTCCAGGCGCAGCCCGCCGGCAAGGGGAATCTCGGCCGCCAGGCGTCCCAGCATCAGGTTGGCATCGGTCACGGTCGGGCGCGTTCCGCCGAGCCCGTAACAGGCGGGCCCGGGCTCGGCGCCCGCCGACTGCGGTCCGACCCGCAGGGCACCACCGGAATCCCGCCAGGCGATCGAGCCGCCGCCCGCGCCGACGGTGTGGATCTCAAGCGCCGGGAGCGCCACCGGGCGCCCCGCGATCACCCGCTCGGCCGTCTCTGGAACCCGGCCAGACTCGATCAGGCAGACGTCGCAGGAGGTTCCGCCCATGTCAAAACAGGCGACGTCTCTGCTCGTCCGCCCGAGCGGACGCGAGCAGCGCCCCGGCGACCCCTCCCGCGGGCCCGGAGAGGACCGTCAGGGCCGCATGGGCTCCCGCCCGCGCCGGGGTCGGTCAGGCCGCCCGAGGACTGCATGATCTGCGGCTCGCTCAGCCCGATCGCTGCGGTCCGTTCACAGAGGTCCGCGAGGTAGGACGCCAGCAGCGGCGACAGCGAGGCGTCGAGCGCCGTCGTCGCCGTGCGCTCGTACTCGCGAAACGTACCGACCAGCTCGCTCGACAGCGACAGCGCCACTCCCGGCATCAACCGGCCGATCACAACGGCCAGCTTCAACTCATGGGAGGGGTCGGCGTAGGAGTGCAGCAGGGACACCGCCACCGCCTCCGGCAGCGCGTCCCGCACCCGCTCGCAGAGGGCCCCTGCGTGACCATCCTCCAGCGGCTTCAGGACGCCGTCGGCGAGCATCCGCTCGTGCGCCCCGAAACGCAGCTCCACGGGCACCAGCGGGGCCGGCGGCCCGTCACAGAGCCGGTAGAGATGCGGGCGGGCCTGGCGGGCCAGCTCGAGGACATCGGTGAAACCCGCCGTGGCGATCAGCGCCGTTCGCGCGTGGCGGCCCTCGAGCAGGGCGTTCGTGGCGACCGTCATCCCGTGCGCGAAACGCTGCACCTCGGCGGGCAGCGCGCCCGCCCGGTGCAGCAGCAGCTCCACCGCATTCAACACCGCCATGGACTCCTCCGCCGGAGTCGAAGGGACCTTGGCGGTGTGCAGGACGCCTGCGGCGTCGATCAGGACGGCATCGGTGAATGTCCCACCGACGTCGACCCCGAGCAGCATTCGCCCAGCCTAGGGAAGTCGGCTGGGCGCGGTGCGAGAGGAGAACTCAGGCTGCTGCGAGCTCGCGGTCCTCGGTGTCGGCAAGGTGCTGGTGCGACGGGCAGTAGCCGTTGCGAGCGAGCGGCGTCCGCTGGCAGGCCGAGCCCTTGCGGGTCGTTGCCCGGCAGCAGGGCTGTGCGCCGCTGACCGCGGCGTAGGCCTCGCTGGGGTGCTCGGCAAGGAACTGCTGGGCGTAGCCCAGGTAGCGGGTGATGACCAGGTGTACCCGGCCCTGCGCCGCCATCGGGAAATAGCCGCGGATGTCGCAGAAGAGCGTGCGCTCCGGCCGCGCGAAGTAGTGGCGGTCGACGGCCAGGCGGGTGATCACGGCCTCACAGGCCTGCAGCACCGCCGCATGGTTGCTCCGATCCTGGGAGCCAGCGGGCTCAAGGATCTGATCCGAGAGCTCTCTGTAGATGGCCCGACTGAACTGATACATGGCGTTACTCCTGTCCCTCTATCGATCGAACCTTGGTTGGGAGCACACCCGCCTTCTCCTCACAGACTCCAACCTTCTGAAAGTCCTTTCACCGATCCAACACGGCTACCCCGAAAAGGATCGAGATAAAGATCGAAACCCAAAGTTCTTATGTCCGGATTCCGACAGGGCCAAACGTTGACCCGTCTCGACCGTCCTGGCGGAGGCGGGATCCGCCTCAACCGCCGCTCAGCGCCAGGTCTGCCAGGCGGGCGGGTCGCTGCCGCGCGAGCACCGCATGGCGGTGGTCGAGCGTCTCGTCGCGCGCGGGATAATCGCTGCGCCGGTGGGCGCCCCGGCTCTCCTCGCGGGCCAGGCCGCAGCGTGCGATCAGCCGGGCCAGCGGGTGGGGGTCCTCAAGCAGCCGCCGCAGCCCGTCTGCATCGCGCATGATCCCCGCGTCGCGCCACAGCGCTTCACGGGTGCCATGCTCGGCCGCTGCCGGGCCGGGCAGGCCTTCCAGCGCCGCCAGCTCGGCGCCGCTCGGTTGCGGACGGGATCGGCAAGTCCTGCGCCAGCGCATGGGCCACGGCCCTGCGGGCGAACACGAAGCACTCGCTGAGCGAGTTCGAGGCCAGGCGGTTGGCTCCGTGCAGCCCCGTGCAGGACGACTCGCCGACCGCATAAAGGCCGGCCAGAGTCGAGCGGGCATCGAGATCCGTGACGATCCCGCCCATCATGTAGTGGGCCGCCGGGGCGACCGGGATCAGCTCGCTGGCCGGGTCCAGACCGGCCTCCCGCAGGGCCGTGACCACATTCGGGAAGCGAGCCGGGTCGATCGCCCGCATATCCAGCCCGACCGAGCTGCCCCCCGTCTGCTCCAGCAGCTCCTGGATCGCTCGCGAGACCTCGTCCCGCGGCGCGAGCTCCTCGACGAACCGCTCTCCCGCAGCGTCGTGCAGGGTCGCGCCCTCGCCGCGGATCGCCTCGGTGATCAGGAACCCCTCACGGCCCGGGATGCCGATCACGGCGGTCGGGTGGAACTGCATCAGCTCGAGATCGGCCAGCGCGGCCCCGGCGGCCGCCGCCAGCAGCAGCCCGATGCCCTGCGAGCCGGGCGGGTTGGTCGTCCGCGCCCAGAGCGCCGCTGCGCCGCCAGTGGCGAGGACCACCGCGCGGCTCGCAACCACCGTGCCGCCATCGCAGATCAGGCCGCGGCAGCGTCCGTCCCGCTGCCACAGCGCCCGTGCCCGCGATCCCTCCAGCACCTCGATCCGCGGCTCCTCGGCAGCGAGCGCCGAGAGTTGCCTGACCACCCGTCGGCCGGTCGCGCTGCCGCCGGCATGGACTACCCGCCGCACCGAATGCCCGCCCTCGAGGCCCAGCGCCAGCTGCCCGAAGCGGTCAGCATCGAAGCGGACTCCCAGGCCCTGCAGGTCGCGCACGCATTCCGGCGCCTCGTTGACCAGGACCTCGGCCGCCGAGCGGCGCACCAGCTCGCGTCCGGCCGCCTCGGTGTCCCTGAGGTGCAGCTCGAAGCTGTCATCGCTCGCCAGCGCGGCGGCCAGGCCTCCCTGGGCCCAGTAGCTCGCCGTCTGGGCCAGCGGCGTCGCCGAGATCAGGACGACCCTGGCGCCCTCACGCGCCGCGCACAACGCTGCATACAGACCGGCCGCGCCGGCGCCCACGACGGCCACGTCGGCCTCGTGTGCGCCCGCCGAAGGAGGGACGGGCATCGCGGGAACCGTATCTCCGAGCTACTTTTCCTGCGGCGCCTTCGCCGGGGTGGAGCTCGTCGGTGTACTGCTCGTCGGAGTGCCGGACGTCGGAGTGCTCGTGGTTGTCGTCGTGGTTGGTGCCGGCGTGCTCGCCGCGGGCGTCGTCACGGTGGTCGTCGGCTGGATGACAGTCGTCGTGGTCGGCGTTGTCGCGGGCGGGGTGGTGGGGGTCGTCGCACCGCTCGGCGCCGAGCTCGTGATCGTGACTGTTTTTGGCACAGGAGCAGGACCTGAGTCGCCGGCCAGGCTGACCAGGGCAGCGACCAGCACACCGAGTGCCACCACGCAGATAACAGCGACCGTGATCAGCGGCGTCTTCCATTTGGGAGCCGCTGCCAGACGGGTCCGGGCGGCCGCGCCGCACTTCAGGCACCACTCCTGGTCGGGCTGCAGTGGCGCTCCACAGAGCGGACAGGGCTCAACCGACGGCTGTGCAGCAGGGGCCCCCGCGGGCCCCCCGGGGGGTGAAGTTCCGGTGGCCGCGCTCACGCGCCGGACGCCGGGGGATGCAGGATCTCCGTCGATTCCTCCGGCCCGGATCGGCGCGGCGGCTCGGCGCCGGCCGGCGGGCCGCCGCGGGCAGGAGGCACCGGAGCCCGGGCCCCACCCGCGGGCGCCGAAGGATTGGCCGGCCCCGGTGTCGGTGGAGAGTCGGGGTTCACCGGCCCCGGCAGACGCCCCTCGGCGGGCGGGCTCGGGTTCCCCGCGGACGACGCGGGCACGACCAGCGGCGCGGTTGGCGGCCCGGCCGGGGCCGGGGCGGGGGCGGGGGCGACAGGAGCGGGGGCAGACGCGGCGGTGGCAGGTGCCGGTGCGGCGGGGGCTGGGGGTGCGGCGGCCTGCGCCGACGCGGTGCTCGCCGGCGCTCCGGCGATCGGCAGGTCGACGTTGCGTGCCAGCGGCAGACCGCAGTTGGGGCAGAAGCGGTCTTCGCTGCCGTGGATCGCGGCACAGCGCGGGCATGCCGTGATCCCGGCCTCCCGCAGGACGGTGATCGGCCTGCTGTCACCCAGGGCCTTCTCGATCGTGCGCAGCTCGCTGTCGATGTGGCTCAGCGTTGCCAGCTTGGCCAGCACCAGCGAGTCGTTGCGCTCACCGAACCGATGCAGGTTGAAAACCAGGCCGCCCAGGTCGCGGTAGGCGAGCTCACGCGCCTCGGCGGAGAAAGCGGGCCCGCCGGCGGATCCGCCCGCGCGAGCCGAACCCCGGCTGCTCGGCGGCCGGGGCCTCTGTCGGAGCGCTGTCAGTGGGCCCCTGCGTCGGTGCCTCTGGAGGAGTCGTGCCGGATGTCTGATCCACGCCCGATTAACACTACCCGCACGATTACCGTCGGCGGCGGAGTGCGCTCTCCCAGGCCGCCAGCACCGCCTCGGCCATCGTCTTCGCGGAGAACCGCTCGATCTGGCGCGCGCCCCTCCACGCGGGGGTCCGAGGCGTTGAGATGCGGCTCGAGAAAGGTCCGCCAGGAGTTCTCCTCGAACTCGGCGCACAGACGTCCCCGCGATACCCGCCAGGGCCTGTGGGTGCACTCCAACGGGCGTTGCCAGCACCGGGACGTCGCAGGCCAGCGCCTCGAGGACGGCCAACCCGAAGCCCTCGCGCTCGGACGGGACGAGCACCGCATTGGCCGCGTTGACCAACAGGGGGACCCGCTCCGGGGCGATTCCGCCCAGCGTGAGCAGCTGGGCATCCGTGTCCCGTGCAATGGACACGGCGCGGTCGTGGCGCTTCTCCGGCCGGGCCGGGTCTGCGGCGAACAGCAGGTAGCGACCGGTCGGGGACAGACCGAGCTCGGCCCTGGCGGCAGGCCGGTCGATCGGGTGGAAGCGCTGGATGTCCACGCCGCACGGCAGCACCAGCGCCCGTTTCGCGGCCCACCGGGGCAGGCCGGCCGCGAGGCCGGAGGAGACTGTTGCCAGCAGCTGGATTCGCGGCAATGCCGCCAATGTGATCAGCCGCGTCCGTGGGTGGGCGAGATCGGTGCCATGGAGGGTCAACGCATGCACGCCGCCGGGCACGGCCATGGCGGGCCAGGCCGTCAGGCCGAAGTGGGAATGGACAACATCGAAGGCGCCGCCGGGGCGGCCGCGTCCGTAGCGACCATGCAGCTCCCGGGGCGCCGCCATCAATGCGCGCCCGCCGGGAGCGAACTCGTGCAGCTCGACATCGACGCCGTCAAGTTCACGCAGCGCCGAGACCTGATCGCGCACGAAGCGGCCACGCTCGGGATGGGCGCCGTCCGGAAGCATGTTGGATACGACGAGCGCGCGCACGGAGCCCCGGACCGTAGCGCTCTGGAATGATGGCCTGCATGGCTACAGAGACCAGCAGGCCCCGCAGCTACGATCGCGCGGCCGCCGAGCTTCGCCCGTGCGAGATCGAGCCGGGTTTCATGCGCACCGCCACGGGCTCCGCCCTGATCTCGGCCGGCGAGACACGGGTGATCTGCACCGCGTCCGCCCAGGAGAGCGTCCCGCGCTGGATGGCCGGGCAGGGCAAGGGTTGGGTGACGGCCGAGTACGGGATGCTCCCGGCCTCGACCGGCGATCGCAAGCAGCGCGATGCGACACGGGGACGCCAGGATGGCCGGACGATCGAGATCCAGCGGCTGATCGGACGCTCGCTGAGGGTGATCGTCGACTTCCAGGCCCTCGGCGAACGCACCATCTACCTCGACTGCGATGTGCTCCAGGCCGACGGCGGGACCCGCTGCGCATCGATCACCGGCGCCTACGTCGCCCTGGCCCTTGCGTGCGAGCGGCTGAAGGCCGCCGGGCGTCTCGAGCAGAGCCCCCTGAGTGGCTCCGTGGCGGCGGTCTCCTGCGGGGTGATCGGCGGTATTCCGCTGCTCGACCTCGACTACAGCGAGGACTCGAAAGCCGAGGTTGACGCCAACGTCGTCATGAGCGGGGACGGCGGGCTGATCGAGTTGCAGACGACCGGTGAGCGCACGCCGCTGTCGCGGGCGCACCTCGATGATCTTCTGGGCCTGGCCTCGGACGGCATCGAGCAGCTCAGGCTCGTCCAGCAGCAGGCGATCGAGGCCGGCCGCGCCGCGATCTCAGCCGGCTGACGCAGTGCGGCTGCTGCTGGCGACCCACAACGGGCACAAGCGACGCGAGTTCGAGCGGATCCTCGCCCGGCTGGCTCCGGGGCCATTGAGCTTGAGATGCTCTCCGACGCGGTGCTCGCTACCGCCCGAGGACGGGATGACATTCGCCGAGAACGCGCTCGGCAAGGCCCGCGCGGCGGCCTCCGCAGAGCGGCGGCTCTGGCATCGCCGATGACTCGGGCATCGCCGCCGCCGCGCTCGGCGGGGCGCCCGGGGTGCGCTCGGCCCGCTACGCCGGGCGAGGACGCCAGCGATGAGCAGAACCTCGCTCTGCTGTTGCGCGAGGCCCCGCCGGGCAGCGAACTCGAATACGTCTGCGTGATCGCCTACGTCGACCCCGCGGGCGGTGAGGAGCAGACCTTCGAGGGTCGCTGTGCCGGGCGACTGGCGGCAGAGCCGCGCGGTGAGAGGGGCTTCGGCTACGACCCGGCCTTTCTACCCGACGACGGCCCCGCAGGGCTGACGATGGCCGAGCTCGACGATCGCCAGAAGGATGAGATCAGCCACCGTGGCCGGGCGGCCGCGGAGCTCGTCGAGTGGCTGGCCGCCGGCGGGCGTCTGTGAGCCCGCTCAGCGCAGGTTGATCGCGGCGGAGATCGCGACGGCCAGGCCGAGGCCCGCGTAGCCCTGATAGCCCGACAGCAGCAACAGCAGCGCGGTGATGAGCGACGCCATCACGGTCACGATCCAGGCCACGCGTTCGAATGCCATCGGCGTATTCTTGCGCAGCCGCCCGTCCGCCTGCGGTGTTAGCGTCGAGACGTACGTTTCACGAACGAGGAGGGCGAAGGTGACGAAGTCCGAGCTGGTCGATCAGGTCGCTGACCGCGCCCAGCTGACCAAGCAGGATGCCGCGCGTGCCGTGGACGCCGTGCTCGCGACCGTCGAGGACGCGCTGCGGCGCGGCAGCGAGGTGGCGGTGTCGGGGTTCGGCAAGTTCCATGTCAGCGAGCGGGGCGCGACGCGCGGGCGTCAACCCGAGCACCGGCGAGCCGATCGAGATCGCAGCCTCGAGGGTGCCGCGGTTCACGGCCGGCAGCGGCCTCAAGAGTGCTGTGAGGAGTCGCTGACCCCGCCGAGCAGCTTCGGCGACACCCTCGCCGCGCGGGTCTCCGAGCGCGGCTCGCAGCTCGTTCTCGGGCTGGACCCCGATCCCGGCGAGCTGTGGCCGGCCGCCCCCGGCGCGGAGGCTCCGCCGGACTGGCCCGGCGATGCCTCGAGGCAGCGGCCTCGCGGGCGGTGCTCGCAGCACTGCCGCGCGCTGATCGACGCGACCGCCGGATCTTGCGTCGCCGTCAAGCCGCAGCTGGCGCGCTTCGAGGCGCTCGGGCGCGGGCGGCAACGCTGTCCTGCGCGAGGTCTGCAGGCATGCGCACGCGAGCAGGGGCTGCTGGTGATCGCCGACGGCAAGCGGGGCGACATCGACGTCACCGCCGCCGCCTACGCCGCGGCGCTGCTGGGCGGGGCCGACAGCCCTTTCGGCCATCTGGACGGGCTCGGGGCGGACCTGATCACGGTCAACCCGCTGATGGGCCGCGACGCGATCGAGCCCTTCGTCGAGGCCGCCCGGGCAAGCGGCGCGGGCGTGCTCCTGCTGGTGCGCACCTCCAACCCCGGAGCGGCCGACATCGAGGACCTGGAGCTGGCCGGAGGGGGAGACGGTCTGGGAGCGGATCGGCCCGGCTGGTCGAGGAGCTCGGGCCGCCCGGGCATCGGCGCCTCGGGCTTCAGCGATGTCGGCGCCGTCGTCGGCGCGACCGCGCCGGGGCATCTGCAGCGGGCACGAGAGCTGATGGGGCAGGCCGTCTTCCTGCTTCCCGGGATCGGCGCCCAGGGTGGGCGTGTGGAGGAGCTGAGGGCGGCCTTCCAGCCCGGGCGCGCGGGCGGCCTGGTGTCGGCCTCGCGCAGCATCGCCCGGCGCACACCTGAACAGCGGCGGCGAGCCGGCTGCCGCGGCGGCCGCCGAGGCCGAGCGACTGCGCGATGCGGCCTGGAGGCTGTCCGAGGGCCACTGAGCCCCCGGCGCCCGTCGGAGGGTCGGCAATCGTGCCTGCGGCGGCGAGGGGTCCGCTAGCCTGTGAGTCGTGCAACCCAGGGCATCGTTGGCCGCAGGGGAGCGCCCGGCCGGAGTCGGAGCGTCCGCATGATCATCACGGTCACGCTCAATGCCGCGATCGACAAGTCGCTGGCTGTTCCCAGCTTCCGGCTCGGCAGGCGCCACCGGACGGTCGAACAGCGCACGATGGCCGGCGGCAAGGGCGTCAACATCGCCCGCACGCTGAAGGCGCTCGGGCAGCCGGTGATCGCAACGGGCTTCGCCGGAGGCGCGACCGGCACTCACATCGTCGAGCAGCTGACCGAGGAGTCGATCCTCAACGACTTCGTTCGCATCCGCGACGAGTCGCGGACCAACACCTCGGTGCTGGATCCGACGACGGGCGAACAGACGGAGATCAACGAACGGGGCCCCGCCGTCACGCCGCATGAGGTCGAGCTGTTCCGCGACAAGCTCGTCTATCTGGCCAGGGGCGCGGCGATCGTCGTCTTCGCCGGGTCGCTGCCGCGTGGTGTGGAGCCCGATCTCTACGGGGCGCTGATCAGGGACCTGGAGCGCTCGCAGGTGACGACGGTGGTCGACGCCGAGGGTGAGCCGCTGCGCCACGCCGTTCGTGCCGAGCCGGACCTGGTCTCACCGAATGTGATCGAGGCCGAGGAGCTCGTCGGGCACGAGTTCGCCGGCGAGGAGGAGCGGGCCATGGCGATGGCCGAGATCGTCGGCCTGGGAGCTCGCGAAGCGATCATGACGCTCCCCGACGGCGGCCTGGCACAACTGCTCATCGACGGGCAGAGCCGTCTCAAACGTGCCCGCATCGAGCCGCGTGAGCCGACCGGCAAACGCGGGCTCGGGCGATGCCCTGCTGGCCGGATATCTGGCGGCCCGCTACGAAGGCCGCCCGCCCGACCAGTGCTTCCGCTTCGGCGTGGCCTGCGGCGCGGAGTCCACGGGCCGAGTGGGTGCGGGTCTGATCGACGCGCGCGAGGCGCGGCGGCTGATGGGCGACGTGGAGCTCGCCGACATCGAGCTGCCCGCCGAGGTCAGCTGAGCCGCTCGGTCAGCCGCCGGCGACGTCGCGGCGCAGGAACACCAGGTAGGCGGCGAAGATCGCCGGGACGGCGTAGAGGGCGCGCAGCCCAGCGAATGCACGATCGGCGCCCAGTCGGTCGGCGTCCGCAGCAGGCCCTGCCAGGCGAAGTACTGTCGTCAGCAGATACGGGTGGATGCCCTCGAGGCCGGGGATCTGAGAGACGATTGCCAGCACCAGTCATGAAGCCGAGCGTGCCGACGATCGAGCCGCGGCGCTGTTGCGCGTGACCGTCGAGAGCAGCACGCCGACAGCGACGATCGTCAGCAGTGGGATCAGGAAGCAGCCGTAGGCCGCGAAGATCAGCAGCAGCGCTTCCGAGGCCGACACGAAGGTGCCGGAGAAGGTCCGTGATCCCGTGAAATCCCCACGCTGCGACGCCCCCGACGGTCCCGACGACGGCCGCCAGGAAGACGGCAGCGGCGCCGTAGCTCATTGCGGCCAGGGTCTTCGCGGCGATCACCTGGCCGCGATCGACCGAGCGCGTGAGGATCGTCTTCAGGGTGCCGTTGTCGTCCTCCGCGGCGACGATGTCGCCCGCCACCAGCGCGGCCACCAGGGGCAGGAAGAAGGCGGCCAGGAAGGTCAGCATCAGAACCGGGGTGGCGAGCCCCGACTGGAAGATCTCCGAGGCGAAGATCGTGTCGCCGCCGTGGGGCGGCTGTCCGCGGGCCAGCTGGACGACGATGAAGATGACCGGCAGCAGCGCGGCCAGCGCGAACCCCATGTAGGTCCGCTTCTGGGAGACCAGCTTGCGCAGCTCCCAGCGATAGACCGTGCGCACGGCCGGTCGTCTGGGCCGGCTCGGCGTCGGCGCGATCACAGCGGGCGGCTCCGCGGCGGCAGTGCTGCTCACTTTGTCCCCACCAGCTCAGGTGGCTGGTCGCCGTGGGCCTGCTCACCGTCGGGGGCCTGCCCCTCGGTGAGCCGGAAGAACAGATCCTCAAGCGTGGCCAGCTCGGGGGTCAGCGAGAGGATGCCGATCCCCGCACGGCCGAGTGACAGCGACAGCTCTGCCGACGTCGCGCTCCTCGGCCTGGAAGGCGATCCCGTGCTCGCTCTGCTGGGCGTGTTCGACACCCTGATGGGCGCACGGCCAGCTGGAGGGCCCGGACATCGTCGGTCGTGTGCATCCGGTATCCGGCGCCGCCCTGACGGCGCAGATCACTGAGCGCCCCCTCATAGACGACCCGGCCGTGGCTGACGATCGCCACGCGGTCGCAGAGTTCCTGGACCTCGGGCAGCTGGTGGCTGGACAGCAGCACGGTGATCCCCTCTTCTGCCAGGCGCCGGATCAGCAGGCGCATGTCCCGCATCCCGGCGGGATCGAGGCCGGTCGCAGGCTCGTCGAGCATCAGCAGCCGAGGGCGCCGCAGCAGCGCCGCGGCGATGCCCAGCCGCTGGCGCATGCCGTGCGAGTATCCGCCGACGCGGTCGCCGACGCGGTCGCTGAGCTCGACCGTGTCGAGCACCTCGCCGATCCGCCCGCCGGCCCCGTCGCCGTCGAGCGCAGCCAGCAGTTCGAGGTTCTTGCCGGCGCTCATGTACGGGTAGAAGCGGGGCGCCTCGACGAAGCCGGCGACGCCCTCGAGCGCGCCGGCGCCGGCGCGCATCGGGTCGCGACCGAACAGTTCGACGATCGCCTTCGGTCGGGGTGATCAGTCCCAGGGCCATGCGCAGGGTGGTCGTCTTGCCGGCGCCGTTGGGGCCGAGGAAGCCGTAGACGTCGCCGGCGCGGACGTTGAGGTCGATGTGATCGACCGCCATCAACTCTCCGTAGCGCTTGACCAGCCCGCGGGCCCTGACGGGCGCCGCTGGGTCGCCCTCGTCGGCGCTAGAGGCCACGTGCGAGCGCTTCGAGGTCCTTCGGCGCGACGGCGCCGGCGAGCACGTAGCTGACGCCCGAGCGCTCGAAGCTCAGCACCGTGCCAAGCGCCGTCTTCAGCTCGCTGGCGCTGACGCCGTTGATCTTGACCTTCGGCAGCCCTTCGAGCGCTCTTCGAGCCGGCGCTCTTGCCGAGGCGTGTTGTCTTCGAGCACCCAGATCGAGCTGAGGCCCTTGCCGTGGCTCGTCACGTACCGGCTTCGCGCCGGGGAATGCTTCGCCCCGGGCCGTGGCGCCTTCGGGCGGGCTTGAGCTCGACGATCTTCGCGCCGGAGGGCGGCGTGAAGGCGAACACGGAGTCGCTGACCGGCCCGTAGGAGACGTCGCTGGTGGCCAGTTCGATCACCGGCGAGGAGCTGTCGGTGGAGTAGATCGCGGCCCGCAGCGGCAGTCCGTTGGCGGCGTCGAAGGACAGCTCGGCGCCACCGATCAGGCTGCCGGTTTCCTTCGGCGAGACGCGAACGGTGTAGGCGGCCTGTCCGCCGACGTCGGTCGGGGTCGCGCCCGAGAGGTTGGCGTGCTTCTTGATCTTGGCGATCGCTTCTTCGATCTTCGCGACCGAAGGCGTCTCGTGCGAGCCCGCCGGATGACCGTGGATCGCGCCGCGTGCGGTCACCGCTCGACTTCGTGGGCGGTCGGGGTGTAGCGGTAGAGCGTGTTCGTGGAGGCGTCGTAGAGCTCGGCCGTGGTGCCGTCATAGAGGATCTGGGTGTCGCCCTTTTCTGCCTGCAGCTCGAGTCGGACACGGCCGTCGGAGGAGACCCACAGCCGCCCCGAGGCGCCTGAGAGCAGCGGGTTGGAGGCCAGTCCGCCGCCGCCACCCTGTCCTGTGCCGCTCGGCGAGGTTGGCGCCTTCGAGCAGGTTGTCGGTCAGCTTGACGTCGGCGCTGAAGCCTGCGACGGGCGGTCCACCGCAGGGCGTCGTGGACGGCCTGGGCGAGCGGCTTGCGCCGGCGGTGTCGGGCCCGAGCCGACCGCCAGGGCGAGGGCGGTCAGCGAGATGCCGATGACGAGCACCGCGCCACACAGCAGGAGCAGGCGAGAGAGGGGGAGACGGCGGAGGATGTTCACGGCTCTCGGTGCCCTTCGGTGGGGTCCGGCGGCCTTGCAACTCGCCCAAGTTCAGGGTAGCGCGGCAGCCTTTCGCCCAGATAAGGGTGTGGACTTCCTCATCAAGCGTCGACTGCCGGGGCGGGCGCGCCAGCCCCGGCGGATCGTTCCGGGCCGCCACTCGATATCTTCCCGCCCGCATGGTCATCATCTTTCTGGCCTTCTGGATCCTGCTCGGCGCTGGTCGTCTTCTTCGCGGCGATGCGCAGCGGAACGCCGCGAGGCACCGCCAAGCAGGGCGCTCGAAGGCCGGCAAACGGCTGCTGACCCTGGGGATCGCGATGCTGATCGCCTTCGGCCTCGCGGTTCCGGCGATCGTCCTGGCCTTCAACGGAGCCCACAAGTCCAGCGTCGCGGTCGGGCGGAGTCGCACCTGAACGCGAAGGAGCAGCAAGGGCGGCGAACTGTTCGCGCACTCCTGCGCCGTCTGCCACACCCTCGCGGCGGTCAAGTCGTACGCCCGGGTCGGGCCCGAACCTCGACGTACCGCGTCGGCGAGCAGATCTCGACTCCGCGCCGGCCGCAAAGCGCTCGTAGAAAACGCGATCGCCGAAGGGCGGGCCCGCGGACTCGGGCAGATGCCGGCGCTTCTCTACCAGGGCAAGGAAGCCGAAGAGGTCGCCGATTTCGTGGCGGCCGTCGCCGGTCACTGAGCCGGCTCGCTTTGGCCAGCCGTCGATACCGGCTGTCGCCGTCCATCGGCTAGGGTCCGCCACGATGGGTGATCAACCGCAGAACGCCGAGGACGTCAAGGCGCTCGTCAAGGAGCGGAACATCCGCTTCATCCGTTTCTGGTTCACCGACATCCTGGGCCAGCTGAAGTCCTTCTCGATCAACGCCGCCGAGCTCGACGACGCATTCGAGGCCGGCATGGGCTTCGACGGGTCCTCGATCACGGGGTTCAACGCGATCGAGGAGTCCGACATGATCGCGATGCCGGACCCCAGCACATTCCGGATTCTTCCCTGGCGGCCGGAGGAGCAGGGCGTCGGGCGGATGTTCTGCGACATCGTCACGCCCGAGCGCACCCCCTACGAGGGGGACCCGCGTCACGTGCTGCGCCGTGCCGTCCAGCGCGCTCAGGCGATGGGCTTTGAAACCTTCAACGTCGGGCCGGAGCTGGAGTACTTCCTGTTCAAGGACTCCCGCTCCACGGAGGTCCTGGACGAGGGCGGCTATTTCGATCTGACGACCCTCGACGCGGGCTCCGACGTTCGACGCGAGACGGTCCTCGCGATGGAGCAGCTGGGGATCCATGTCGAGTACACCCACCACGAGGTCGGGCCGTCCCAGCACGAGATCGACATGCGCTACGCCGACGCCCTGAAGATGGCCGACGACTGCATGACCTACCGCATAACGGTCAAGGAGTATGCGATGAAGTACGGCTGGCACGCGACCTTCATGCCCAAGCCGCTGTTCGGCGAGAACGGCTCCGGGATGCACACGCACCAGTCGCTGTTCGCCGACGGGAAGAACGCGTTCTATGACCCGGACGACCAGTACTTCCTCTCCGATGTCGGCAAGGCCTTCATCGCGGGACAGCTCAAGCACGCTCGTGAGATCTGCTCGATCTTCGCCCAGTGGGTGAACTCCTACAAGCGCCTGGTTCCGGGATTCGAGGCGCCGACCTATGTCGCCTGGTCGCGGCGCAACCGCTCCGCTCTGGTGCGGGTTCCGATGTACCACCCGGGCCGCGAGCAGGCCACGCGGATGGAGCTTCGCTGCCCCGACCCGGCGTGCAACCCCTATCTCACCTTCGCCGCGCTTCTGCAGGCTGGTCTGGAGGGGATCGAGAAGGGCTACGAGCTGCCCGAGCCGATGGAGAAGAACCTCTACCACCTCTCCGGCGAGGAGCGCAAGCGACTGGGCGTGGAGCAGCTGCCCGAGAGCCTCGGCGAGGCGATCGAGATCACAGCGGAGTCCGAGCTTGTCCTGAGAACCCTCGGCGAGCACATGTTCAACCGCTACGTCGAGATCAAGCGCCAGGAGTGGGACGACTATCGCGTCCAGGTCACCAAGTGGGAGCTGGACCGCTACCTCTCGATCCTCTGAGTCGGACGGCCCGGTTCAGGGGCGGGCGGGGATCTCAGGTACCGGGCAGGACAGCGGGCGCGCCGGCGCGAGGCTCCAGTGCATCGCCTGCAGCAGATGGCCGAAGGCGCTGGGGTGACGTCCGGCGATCTCGTGCTCGAGGCTCAGCACCGACAGCCCGGCACTCTCGTAGCGCTCATCGCCCGTGATCTGAGCGAGGCGAAGCAGGCCGGCAGCTGCGCTCGAGGAGCCCGCCGGGGTGGGGCTGTCCTCCAGGTCCTTGCGACGGGCGATCAGCCGTTCGCCGTCGGAGGCGGTCGTGAAGAAGCCGCCGCCATCCGGGTCGGCGAAGCGCGCGATCATCTCCTCGGCGAGCTCGACAGCGCTGGTGAACCAGCGCTCCTCGCAGCTGGCTTCGAACAGGACGATCAACGCCTCGAGCAGGTATGCGTGGTCCTCGAGGTAGGCGACGATCTTCGCCCGGCCGTCGTTGTAGCTGCGCAGCAGCCGGCCCTGCTCGTCCCGCATCGCCTCGAGCAGGAATCCGGCGCAACGGCCGGCCGCCTCCAGCAGCTCATCCCCGCTGGGCCCGGTCAGTCCGGCGGGCGCCGCACCCTGCAGCTGTGCGCCGGTCTCCGCCATGGCGGAGATCATCAGCGCGTTCCAGGCGGTCAGCCGCTTGTCGTCAAGGCCGGGTCGCACGCGCCGGGCACGGGCCTCCAGCAGCCGGCTTCGAATCCGCCGCATGACATCGGCGGCGGGCTCGGGCCCGCGAGCCGTCAGGACGTTCAGCCCCGGTTCGGGATGGTGGGGGTCGTTGAAGTTCCCGTCGTGCTCGACCCCCAGCCAGGCGATTGCCGCTGGCGCGTCCTCGCCGAGGAGCTCCTCGAGCTGCGCTGTCGTCCACACGTAGAAGCGGCCCTCGACCCCCTCGGAGTCGGCATCCAGGGCGGAGTAGAAGGCGCCCTCGGGACCGCGCATCTCGCGCATCGCCCAGCCGAGCGTTCCCAGGCAGACCTCCAGCAGAGCGTCATCGCCGGAGGCCTGCCAGCCATGGAGGTAGGCGCGGGCGAGCAGGGCGTTGTCGTAGAGCATCTTCTCGAAGTGGGGCACGGTCCAGGTCGCATCGACGCTGTAGCGGGCGAAGCCGCCGCCGAGCTGGTCATGGATCCCCCCGGAGGCCATCGCCCTGAGCGTCTGCAACGAGGCCTCGTGCTCACCGCGGAGCAGCAGGAACTCGATCACCGAGGCCTGCGGGAACTTGGGCGCCGGGCCGAAGCCACCGTTCAGGGAGTCGAAGGTCTGATGCAGCGCCTCCACCGCCGCATCGAGAGCGTCCTCGGTGATCGGCTGCTCGGAGGCGGATAGGCCGGCGCCTCCCGCGAGTTGGGTCCGCAGCCGCTCGCCGCCGTTGCGGATCTCCTCGCCGTTCTCGCGCCAGGTCTCGGCGATCGCCTGCAGCACCTGGGTCCAGGACGGCATTCCGTGGCGCGGCTCGGGCGGGTAGTAGGTACCGCCGTAGAAGGGCAGCTGCTCGGGTGTGAGGAAGACGTTCAGCGGCCAGCCGCCGTGGCCGGTCATGCCCTGAACGGCCTCCATATAGATCGCGTCGACGTCCGGGCGCTCCTCGCGGTCGACCTTCACGCAGACGAACTCCGAGTTCATCAATTGGGCCGTGAGCTCATCCTCGAAGGACTCGCGCTCCATCACGTGACACCAATGACAGGCCGAGTAGCCGATCGAGACGATCACCGGCACATCCCGTTCCGCTGCCAGGGCGAAGGCGGCTTCTCCCCAGGGGAGCCAGTCGACGGGGTTCCCTGCATGCTGGCGCAGGTAGGGCGAGGTCTCCTGCGCCAGGGCGTTGGGCACGGCTCCAGGGTAGCCGCGCGGAGGCGGCCCGCGGTGGGGCCTGGGCTAGCGGCCGGGGCCGGCGAGCACAGGCACGGCGTCCGGCCATTCACCGCCGTCGGAGGCGTCGGCGACCTTGACCCTGGCGAGGCTCAGGGCGAAGGCGTGGCCGCCGAGCACGCCGGTCACGAAACGGTCGGCCGAGCCGAAGCTGATGACCCCGGTGGCGGCGCTGGGGCCTCCCACGACGATCGTGCTCCGCAGGAGCTTGCCCCGGCTCACTGTGAACGTCCCGGTCAGCTGCACGCCGGAGATGAAGGAGTAGGCCCTCATCGTGACCCGCGTCGGGCTCAGCCGGGTGTAGCCGCCTCGGAGTCCGCCGAAGCTCGCCCCATTGGGCAGTTTGGCGCCCGCCTGGATCGTCGCCGCGGTCACCTGGCGGCCGAGATCGTGCAGCGTGTCCAGGACGGCCACGACGGTCCTGCCGGTTTGTCCGGGAAGTCCCGCGGGCGGGCGCACGCGCGCCAGGTCGGCCGGCGCCACCGGCGGCGGCGGCAGGACATCCTTGGCAGAGGGGCATTGCGCTACCGCAAGCCCGCTGAAGAAGGCCGTCAGGGCCTTGGCGGTGCAGTCGGTGAGGTCGCTGCCGACGACCGAGTGCCCGGTGAAAGGGACCGTCAGCAGCTGCGCATCGGGAATCAGCGCCGCGACGGCGCGGGCGCCCGAGGTCGGAGTCCGAAGGTCCTGCTCGCCGGAGAGGATCAGGGTGGGGACGTCCGGCAGCGGTGCGGCCGCGGGGGGCGCCGCTGCCGCGTTCGGCCAGTGGTCGCAGAGCTCGAAGGTGCTGTCCAGCAGCGCCGTGGTGGCGTCGAACGGCGCGAACACCGAGGCGGGCTGAGCCTTCACGAAGGCGAGGGCTTCGGCGTCCCTGGTGCTCGCCGAGGCAAAGCGCTGCCACGGGAAGGGCGCCTCTTCGCAGGTCGTCACGGCGAACAGGGCTTCGTCGATTTCATCACCGCCGTAGCTGGTCCGCTCAGCGCTCGGCACGTTGGGGATAAGCCCCTCGGCAAGCGCCTGCAGGCGAAGCAGCGGATCGGGGTCCCCGTGGAGGGCCGAGTGAACCGAGGCGGGAACGAGCGCGCGCAGGGCCGGGTTGAGGTCACCGTCCTTGAGGATCCCGAGCAGGCCCGACTCGTCGAGCCGGGTGCTGTGGCGCCGGCCGATGCCGTCGTAGACCGAGCCCCGTCAGCGGATGGCGGCGCAGGCGGGCCGATAAGCGCGCTCAGATCGGCGAGAGGATCGGATGTGATCCCGGCGCACAGCAGCTGTGAGCACAGCTCGCGGATCACCGGCCCGACGGCCTGGAAGGTCGGTATCCCCAGTGGTTCGGGGCCGCTGCTCGGCACCACCGAGTCGAGCAGCAGTGCTTCGACGTGCTGGGGGTAGCGTTCGGCGTACTCCAGCGCCACCTTGGTGCCGTAGGAGGTGCCGTAGAGGACCAGCTTGTCGTAGCCGCCCGCCACCCTGCAGGGCCTCGATGTCGTTGACCGTTTCCTGCGTGGTGAAGGCCCTGCGTGCCGGGCCGATCTGTTCGGCGCAGCGCTGATAGATGCGACCCACGGCGGCCAGGCTGGAGCCTTCGAAGCGCCGGGCAGCTGAGCGGATCGGAGCTGCCGGTGCCGCGCTGGTCGAAGAGGAGCAGGTCGCGGCTCTTCAGCCCGGCGGCCATTGTCTTTGCCGTGAATGCCGCGAAGGGGAGCGCCGACTGGCCGGGGCCGCCGGCGAGCGCGACCATCGCCGAGGAGCTCGGCGAGCGTCCCGCCAGTTTGCGCTCGACGCTCAGCGAGATCGTGCCGGAGACGGCACCCGAGCGATCGAGCGGGACCCCCAGCGAGGCGCATGCGAAGCCCTTGACTTCAGCGCAGGGGATGAAGCTGAGGGTCGCCGATGCTGTGCCCGGAGTCAGGCTGAGCGCCAGCAGCCCGGTGACGATCGCGAGAACTGAGATCTGGACCGCGTCGCCGCATCGATGCCGACAATAGCTGCCGATATCTCCGAATTGGCCGGTAGGCGGACGGGTTGGCCGGCGAGTGTGCCCACCAGCATCCTGCGTGCTGCCGCGGTGAAGGGTCCCGTGGGCGGCCAGCGAGCCGCCCACCACCAGCGTTGCGGATTCGGGGCGGATCGTGCCGGAGAGAGTCAGGCCGGGAATCAGGGAGTAGTCGCGAAGCTGCACCTTGCCCGGCGAGATCTCCGCCACACCGGCGCGCAGCCCCGTGACGAGCGCGTCGAAAAAGGACGGTTCGCCGCTTGAGCCCTCCAGTTCCGACTGCAGGCTGAGCTGTCTTGCGAGGTCGGCAACGGTGAGCACGACGCCGTGCGCCGAGCGAGCGAGGGGGCCGCTGTAGCCGGGCTGGGGCGAGACGGAGGACAGGGTTCGCGCCGGCGGGGACTGCGGGCGCAGCCGCGCCGGCGGGGGCCCGTTGCGGCAGGGCTTGATCGGCTGCCCGTTGAACAGGGCCTGCAGCGCGGCACCGCTACAGGTGCTGGGGTCGTCGCCGAGTACCGAGTGCCCGGTGAAGGGGACGATCAGCAGGTGCGAGCCGGGGATCGTGCGTGCCAGCTCGCGGGCCCCGAGGTCGGCGTCCGCAGGTCGTCGGCGCCGCTGAGGATCAGCGTCGGTACAGAGGGCAGCGTGCCGGAATCGCTCGCCGGCGGGGACGGCGGGATATGGCCATGCCGAGCAGGCCGGTATGTCGCTCAGCTCGAGCGCATCAGCGCCCGTGAACGGGGCGAACGCGGAGCGCGGCAGCGCCCGGATGGCGGCCTCGGCTTCGCGCAGCTTCTGAGCCTGCCCGGCGGTTCGGTTCCAGGGAAAGGACTGCTCTTCGCAGGTCGTGGCGTAGTAGAGCGGGCCGTCGAATTCGCCTTCGCCGCCGGCCCTGCCGACCGTCAGGAACAGTCTCGCCAGGGGCGCGGCATCGCCCTCGACGGCGGCCCGGACGGCGGTGACGAATTCTGCCCGCAGGCGACCCGAGAAGTCTCCGGCGAGCAGGGTCTGCAGCAGCTCGCCGGGGCGGATAGAAACCGTGCTCGAGTGGCCCAGGACGCCCACGAGACGCGCCCGCACGGGTCCGCGATGCATGCGCTGCAGCAGCCGCGCGAGGTCTGACACCGGGTTCCTGGTCACGCCCCGGCAGGCACCACGGGCGCAGATCTGGCGCAGCACGCGCGGCAGCGCCTCGAAGGTCGACCGGTTCAGCACGTCCGGCCCGTTCGGGGCGACGACCGAGTCGAGCACCAGCGCTTCGACGCGGTCGGGGTGGGCCTCGGCGTAATCCTCGGCGACCTTGGTGCCGTAGCTGGTCCCGTACAGGACGAGCTTTTCGTAGCCGCCGGCCTGGCGGATCGCCTCGATGTCGGCGACCGTGTCGGCGGTCGTGAAGAAGGCGCGCTTGGGGCCGATCGAGGCCGCGCATCTGGAGATCGCCTGCTCGACCGTTCGGGCCGCTGCGTCCGACGTGGCAGGAGAGCGGGTCGGAGGTGCCGGTGCCGCGTTGGTCGAAGACGATCAGATCACGGGTGTCGGCGATCGGGCCGAGCAGTTCGGCGAACTGTTCGGCGAACGGCAGCGCAGGCTGGCCGGGGCCGCCGGCGAGCGCGATGATCGCGGTCCGGGCATTCCCGATCGCGGCCCGGTGACGGCGGATCGACAGGGTCAGGGTCCCGGGTGTCGTGCCGCCCGGGTCCAGCGGGACGGCGAGGTGCGCGCAGGCGTACTGGTTGGTTTTCGGGCAGGCGGTGTAGGCGATGTCCGCGCCGGCAGGGGGCGACGGAGCATCCGAGCGCCGCGATCCAGATGAGGGCCCCCAGCAGGGGCACGCGGAGCGCTCGTTGCATTAGTTGGAATCTACTCGCACCCTCTGGGGCGCTCGCGCTAGGGTCCAATCGATGGCCACGAGCGAGTTGCAATCGACGCTGAGGGGGCGCCCGCGGCGGTGGGCCCCTACAGCCACGCGGTTCGCACGGGGGAGCTGCTGTTCTGCTCGGGGCAGATTCCGCTTGATCCCGGCCACCGGCGAGATCGTCGGTGCCGGCGCGGCCGAGCAGGCCCGGCGCTGCCTGGAGAACCTCGAAGCGGTCTGTGCGGCGGCCGGCACCTCCTTGGCGCAGGCACTGAGGCTCACCGTCTACATGACCGACCTGGGCGAGTTCGCCGCGGTCAACGAGGTCTACGGCTCGTTCTTCTCAGGCGGAGAGCCACCCGCGCGAGTCGCGATCGGCGTCGTGGCGCTGCCCAAGGGCGCTCAGGTCGAGATAGACGCCATCGTCGCGCTGTAGGCCTCGGCGCCGGCTTCGCCGTCGGCCGGCTCGATGCCTCGCAGAGCGCGAGTCAGCAGTTCGTGCAGGGTCGCTCGCTCGGAGTCGCTGAGCGCAGCCAGGACCTCGTCCTCGATCTGCCCCTCGGCCTGCTCGGCCCGGGCCAGCGCCTGGCGCCCGTCCTCGGTCAGCTGCACGAGGTGGCGGCGGCGGTCGATGGGGTCGCGCAGCCGGGTGGCGTAGCCGACCTGCTCGAGCTCGTTGAGCAGCAGCACGACGTTGTTGGCGTCCATGCAGAACGCGTCTGCCAGGGCCTGCTGCGGGCAGGCGTCGTGGTCGCGCATGTAGGAGAGGGCGACCAGGTGGCGGAGCTGGATGCCCAGCAGGTCGTCGTCGCTGCGACGGTAGGCCTGCTTGGCCAGCCGCGTAAGCAGGACCATCGATCCCGGGGCGCATGCCCTCTGCTTGCCCATGTCTTGGAGTCTATAGCTCATCACATCACCTGCAATCACTTTACCAGCGATTATAAGTTTTAGATAGATAATCCCTGAAACAAGGATGATCCTTGTTATGGTGTTCTCTCCGCAACCTTTGGAGGCACCCGATGACCGCGTTGATTGAACGAATCCAAGCTCGACAGAGCACATCGAACGGAGGCCGTTCGAGCGTCGTCGCTGGATAGCCCTGGGCGTTCTGTGCCTGGGACAGCTGATGATGGTGCTCGACGCGACGATCGTGAACGTGGCACTGCCCTCGATCCAGCACGACCTGCACTTCACCCAGTGGAACCTGACCTGGGTGATCAACGGCTACCTGATCACCTTCGGCGGCCTGCTGCTGCTCGCCGGGCGGATGGGCGACCTGGTCGGGCGAAAGCGCGTCTTCCTGACCGGGCTGGTGCTGTTCACCGGCGCCTCGGTGCTGTGCGGGATCGCGACGAGCCAGGCGATGCTGATCGGCTTCCGTCTGCTGCAGGGCGCCGGCGGCGCCGTCGCCTCGAGCGTGATCCTCGCGATCATCGTCACCGAGTTCCCGGGACGCGTCGAGCAGGCGAAAGCGATGGGCCTCTACGCGTTCGTCTCGGCCGGCGGCGGATCGATCGGCCTGCTGGCCGGCGGTGCGCTGACCCAGTCGCTCGACTGGCACTGGATCTTCTTCGTGAACGTGCCGATCGGCGTCATCGCGTTCGTCATGGGCTGCGGCGCTGATCGAGGAGAACGAGGGGATCGGCCTGGCCGGCGGGGTGGATCTGCTCGGCTCGGTACTTGATCACGCTGGCGACCATGATCGGCGCCTTCGCGATCGTCAAGTCCAGCGAATACGGCCTGCTCTCGGCGCGCACGCTGGGCGCCGGCGGGGCCTCGCTGGCGCTGCTGGGCACCTTCCTGTGGCACGAGGGGCGAATCTCGAACCCGATCATGCCGCTGCGGATCCTCAAGCTGCGGATGCTGATGGGCTCGAGCCTCGTGCGGGGTCTGCTGGTGACAGGCATGTTCTCGGCCTTCTTCCTCGGGCGCGCTCTACCTCGAGCGGGTGCTGGGCTATGACGCGATCGAAACGGGGCTGGCCTTCATGCCGCTGACGATCTCGATCGCGGTGATGTCGCTGGGCCTCTCGGCTCGGGCGATGACACGGTTCGGCTCGCTGCGCACCCTCTCCGTGGGCCTCGGGGCGATCGCGGCGGCGCTGTTGCTGCTGACGCTGCCGGGTATCCACGCGGCCTACTTCCCGGGCATCTTCTTCGCCATGCTGCTGCTCGGGCTGGGCGCGGGAGCGTCGTTCCTGCCGCTGCTGACGATCGGCATGGCCGACGCGCCCAAGCAGGACGCGGGGCTGGCCTCCGGGATCATCAACGTCTCGGTGCAGCTGTTCGGCGCAATCGGCCTGGCAACGCTCGGGACGATCGCGACCGACCACAGTAAAGCCCTGACGGCATCCGGCAGCGGGCTGGCGGCGTCGCTGACGGGCGGCTACCACCTGGCCTACCTCGTCGGTGCGGTCGCGGTGGTCGTGGGGATCGTGGCCGGGCTCCTGTTGCTCCGAGCTCCATCGGAGCCGGCGGTTCAGGAGACCGACGAGGCGCTGGAGCGCATCGAGTCCGTCCAGGCCGCAGAGCCGATCGCGCAGGCAGCATGATGAGCGCCCTGGCACGACAGAACGCAAGGACACGGCGAGCCGAGCAGGGCACGGTCACCGAGATGGCGAGGCTGCTGCTGCGCGATGCCCGCGAGGCGGCCGTCGACGCGGCGGCGATCGAGTCCGATGGTGAGGCCGGTCGAGGCGCCATGTGGCCGACGGGCTCCAGGGTGCGGCGGGTGTCCAGAGGGACGCCCGCCCGCCTCAGGCCGCGCCCGCTCGCAGCTCGGCGCGCTTGATCTTCCCCGAGGAGGTCTTGGGCAGCTCACCTGCGAAATCGATGATGCGCGGGTACTTGTAGGGAGCCGTCTGCGCCTTCACGTGGTCCTGGAGCTCACGGACGAGCTCCGGGGAGGGGGTGTGGCCGTCACGCAGGACGACGACAGCCCTGACCACGGCGCCGCGTTCCTCATCGGGAGCGGCGACCGCGGCGGCCTCGGCAACGGCCGGGTGGGCGACCAGCGCCGACTCGACCTCGAAGGGCCCGATGCGGTAGCCGGCCGAGACGATCACGTCGTCGCTTCGGCCCTCGAAGAAGAACCAGCCGTCCTCGTCTACCTCGACGCGGTCGCCGGTACGCCAGAGGCCTCCGTCGCGGCGGTCCTCAATCACCCAGCCGCCGTCCTGGCCGCGGCCAACCTGCTCGCCGAGATAGCCGAGAAAGAAGGTCGGCACCGTGCGCGGATCTACAGTCAGCTCACGCTCGCGGATCTCCAGCCTGATCGCCCCCAGCGCCGGGCCCATCGAACCGGGGCGGGTGGCCGTCCCGGCGGGCGCGCCGGTGAGCTGGCCGGTCTCGGTCTGCCCATAGCCGTCGCGGATCTCAAGGCCCGTGGCCTCCCGCCATGCGCGCAGCACCTCCGGGTTCAGGGCCTCGCCGGCCGCGACCATGCCGCGCAGCGCGGGAAAGGGCCGCAGATCGACCCGCTTGGCGATGACCCGGTACTCGGTGGGGGCCATGCAGAGCACCGAGACCCGCTCCCGCTCGAGCAGCTCGAGGCGCTCGGCCGGGTCGAACCGGGCATCGTGCAGAAGCGCCGCGGCACCGCGCAGCCACGGGGCGATGAACACGTTGCGCGCCGACTTCGACCAACCGCTTGCGGCCGTGCACCAGACCAGTCCGGTGGGTGCGGGGTCGAGCCATTGCTCGGCCTGCAGGCGCTGGCCGGGGAGGTAGCGCTGGGCGTGCATGACGCCGCTGGGCTCGCCCGAGGTGCCGCTGGTGAACGTGATCAGACAGGGGTCATCGAGACCGAGATCGACGGCGGCGGCGGGGGGGTGTGAGAACAGGCTCTCGTCGGGGACGGTGAGGATCGGTGTCGCCAGAGCGCTCAGCTGGCCGGTGTTTCGCTCGTCCGCGACGATCAGCGCCGGTCGTGCCAGGCGGATCCTGAGCTCGAGGTCCTTCGCGCGGAGCTGCTCGGTGCAGGGCAGCACGACGGCCCCGATGCGAAAGCAGGCAACCATCGTCAGAACCCACTCGGGGCGGTTGCCGATCAGCGTCATGACGACGTCCCCACGCGAGACGCCGTGGGCCTGCAGGGCGCCGGCCAGCCTGGCCGAGCGCTCAGCGACCTGGCCGAAGCTCCACTCCCGTCGCGCCCCGTCGCGAGCCAGCTCGAGGAGGGCGAGCCGCTCGGGCGGTGCGGCATCGACGATCTCGGTGGCGAAGTTCATGGGCGGCGCGAGAATGATGGTATTGGCGGCAGCGAATCCGCGTGCGAGACGCCGGTATGCTGGTCTTGACCCCGACCTTGGAGCCCAGATCAGCATGGCCGTAGCCTCTCCCTACACCGAGCAGACAGACGAGCAGCGAGCGATCACCGAGATGGTCCACCAGTTCGTCGACGAGCAGATCCTGCCGAACGCCGAGCACTATGACCACGAGGATTCGTTCCCCGAGCCGATCGTCGAGCAGATGAAGGAGCTGGGCCTGTTCGGCGTCACGATCCCCGAGGAGTACGGGGGAATGGGCCTGGACCTGACGACCTATTCGATGATCGTCGAAGAGCTCTCGCGCGGCTGGATCTCGATCTCCGGCATTGTCAACACGCACTTCATCGGCTCCTATCTGCTGATGCATTTCGGCACCGAGGAGCAGAAGCAGAAGTACCTGCCGCGCCTGGCCACGGGCGAGATCCGGGCGGCCTTCTCGCTGTCTGAGCCGGAGCTCGGCTCAGATGTCCAGGCGATCAAAACAGCGGCCAAGAAGACCCCTGAGGGCGACTACGAGATCAACGGCCAGAAGATGTGGGTCACCAACGGCCTGCTCTCCACGCTGGTCTTCACGCTGGTCAAGACCGACCCTGAGGCCGACCCGCGCTACAAGGGCATGACCTGCTTCATCTGCGAGAAGGAGCCCGGCGTTGAAAAGAACACCGGCCCCTACGCGGGCTTCGACGTGCCGCCGAAGCTCAAAAAGATGGGCTACAAGGGCGTCGAGTCGACGGAGCTCGTCTTCGACGGCTACCGCTGCCCCGCCGAGAACATCCTGGGCGGCGAGGCCGAGGGCCTCAACAAGGGCTTCGTGCAGATGATGGACGCGCTTGACCTGGGGCGCGTGAACGTCGCCGCCCGTGGCGTGGGGCTGGCCCAGCGGGCGCTCGAGCTGGCGCTCAAATACTCACAGGAGCGCCGAACCTTCGGCAAGCCGATCTCCGAGCACCAGGCGATCCAGTTCAAGCTCGCCGACATGGCCACCCAGGTCGATGCCGCCCGGCTGCTGGTTCGCCGCGCGGCGCGCATGAAGGATGCCGGCGAGCGCTCGGATCTCGAGGCCGGCATGGCGAAGCTGTTCGCCTCGGAGGCCGGTCGGTTCTGCGCCGAGGAGTGCCTGCGCATCCACGGCGGCTACGGCTACTCCAAGGAGTACGAGATCGAGCGGATCTACCGTGACGCTCCGCTGCTGCTGATCGGCGAGGGAACCTCAGAGATCCAGCGCATGGTGATCGGCCGCAAGCTTCTGCAGCGTCATAAGATCTGAGCCTCGATGGCCGATGACGCAAAGGCGCTGATCGAACTCGCGACGCGGAACTTCATCAAGGAAGTACCTGCTCTCGAGCCGATCAAGCTTGTCGTCGGCGTTGAGCTGCGGGGCCGCGGGGACGTCCAGCAGTTTCGCCTGGAGATGCCCGATGTGAAGGTCACGCGGGCGCCAGCCGAAGATGCCCGCGTGCATGTCGAAATGCGCCGGGAGTTCTTCAACATCATGGCCCAGGACGGGAAGGTGCCCGACTGGATCGAGGCCTTCACCTATGGCCAGGCGAAGGCCTCCGGGCCAGATCAGATCGTGAAGCTGATCGTCAACGTGGTCGAGCGCCAGCAGGAACGCGAACACCTGCGCAAAGCGCGCAAGCACGACTGACCGCACGCTCTCCGGCTGATACCTCATTTGGGGGAGGGGGGCTCGCCCGCCGCGCGCCGATGTTGATCCGGATCGCGGCTCCCCGCGCTCTTCTCGACTTCACGCAAAGGACTAGGTCAGTGTTGCGAGCGGCACCCGAACTTGGACCACGACCGCTCCGGCGGGCCGTCCCAGGGCAGCGCGGAGGACCATCCTCCTCCTCTGGCGCACCGTTGCAGGCGCGGGGGTGCATCGCTGCATCCCCGCGCCGCGACCGGCTGCTCGGGCAACTACCTCATTTCCGGGGTGGCCGTTCCATTTAGCGGGTCGATGACTATCTGAACATGCACCCGGATCGAGAAGAACGAGACCTCCGCGGCGAGGCGTCCAGCGCCGCGTCACTGGCGCGGGACCAGGCAAGGCTCGACGAGCTGCGGGAGTTCGCCGACCCGGCGAACCTGCTCCTCGCAGCTGACCTGCGAAGGCGCCAGCAACAGCTGGATGCGAGGTTGCGCCAACCGCACCAGCGGCCCCCGCGGCGCGTGGAACGCAGGCAGATCCTGGTTGAGGCCGGGCGCCCGGCCCCTGTGGCGGCCCTCGCGCTCGCGGCCGCGGGCGAAGGTCCCGAGCGCATCCTCCCCGACGTGGCCCCGCTGGCCCCGCTGGCCCCGCTGGTCGCGGTGCCGGTCACGGCGCGGCCTCGACTGATCATCGCGGATGATGATCCGCTGGTCCTGTCGATCCTCGAGGGCTCGTTGCGCCACGCCTTTGAAGTGGTGGGCGTGGCGGTAGACGGGGAAGATGTCGTCGAACTGGCGACGACGCATCATCCAGACGCGGCGCTGGTCGATCTCGAGATGCCCAAGGGCGGCGGAATGTCGGCTGTCAAAGGGATCGTGCAGGTCTCACCCGAAACAGCGATCGTCGTGCTTTCCTCCGACGAGGAGGACCGGGTCGTACGAGAGCTGATGCGCGCGGGGGCGGTCGCCTACCGCCGCAAGGGGATCGCCGAGGGAGCGCTTGCGGCTTCCCTGACCGGCGCGATCAACGTGCTCCGCGGCCAGCCGGGTGTTGCGCTGGGCTGCTAGTGGTAGGACGTCAGCTGCTCGGCCAGGAACGCAAGCGACCCGAGCAGGAAGATGCACATGACGATGAGTGAGAAGTTCTCGTTCATTCCCCGTTGACCCTCGTCTCAAGCATATGCCACCGCGAGGGCGGGGGTCGATCTCCCCGCGCTCCGGCGCAGCACCGGGCCGTTAGAGCTCGGCGCCGTCGTCGTAGAGCTTGATGATCTTCACGGCGCCGTCGGGCGAGGCGTCGAGGCACAGGCGACAGAGGACGCACTCGTCGAGGTTCTGCTCGACGATCTCCAGCGTGCCGTCGCCGGCCTGGGCGTAGATGTCGACGGGGCAGGCCTCGGTGAGCCGTTTCGCGAGCGCTGTGTCCGCGGCGGCAGCGTCGTCGACCTCGACGGCGATGAACAGGGCGTCCTTCCTCATGCTCCGCTCCGCTCGGCGATCTTCGCCTTGACCAGGTCGGGGATCTCATCGATCCGCTGCACGACCGGGATGCCGGCGGCCTCGAGCCGGGCGATCTTCTCGGTCGCGGAGTCCTCCTTGCCCTCGACGATCGTGCCGGCGTGCCCGAAGGACATGCCCTGCATCTCCTCGTCGTCCATGAACTTGCCGGCCATGAAGGCGATGATCGGCAGGCGCGAGTTGTGGTCCTTGACCCACTCCGCCAGCTGCGCCTCCATGCGGCCTCCAGGCTCGGTGTAGATCACGATCGCCTGGGTCTGCTCGTCGGCCTCGAAGAACGGCATCAACTCGGCGTAGGTCGAACCGATGATCGCGTCGCCGCCGATCGAGACCGCCGTCGAGACGCCCAGCCCCGCGGCGGTCAGGGTGGAGGAGATCTCCGTGGTCATGCCGCCGGAGCGGCTCATCACACCGACCGCGCCGGGCTGATAGGCGACCGCGGCATTGCGCGCCGGGCCGCCGATGCCGCCCATCTTCGCGACGCCGGGGACGATCACGCCAAGACAGTTCGGGCCGATGATCCGGGCTCCCTTGGCGTCGGCAAGCTCGACCATCATCGCGACGTCGCGACGGGGGATGCGCTCGGTGACGATCACGATCGTCTTGATGCCGGCGTGCAGGGCCTCGAAGACCGCATCGCGGGTGCCCGCCGGGGGGACCGTGACGACCGAGCCGTCGGGCACGACGCCGCCGTTGTGCTCGACGACCTGCTCGACCGTGTCGAACACGGGAACGCCGTGCACCTCGCGGCCCTTGCGCCCGGGCGTTACGCCGCCGACGATCTTCGAGCCATAGTCGAGGCACTCACGGGTGAGGTTGACCGCCTCGCGGCCGGTGATGCCCTGGATGATGAAGGTCGTGTCCTGGTCGATCAGGATGGACATGGCTAGGCCGACGCCCCTTCGATCTTGGCGACCGCTCGTCCGGCCGCCTCCCACAGCGACACGGAGCGGTCGCAGTACTCGATGCCGTAGCGGTCGAGGATCTTGAAGCCCTCCTCCTCCCAGGCGCCGGGGATGCGGAAGATCGCGATTGTCTCGCCAGGGTCCCTGCCGAGCTCCAGGCAGGCCTTGATGACGCCGCGGGCGACAATGTCCACGCGGGTGTTGGAGACGATCGACATCATCACGGCGATCTTCTCGACGCCGTCTTTCTCGAGCACCTGCTTGGCCAGGCCGCAGGCCTTGGCGACGGAAGGGTTGCCGCCGATCTCGGAATAGTTGGCGGGCTGTCCGCCCTGCTGGCGAACGGCGTCGGTCAGCGTCAGCGAACCGCCGCCCGCTCCGATCACAAGGCCGATGTTGCCGTTGAAGCCGGTGTCCTTGCCCTGGATCACACCGCGGTGATCGGCGGCGTCGAGCGCCTTGACGGCCTCTTCGAAGGGGGTCGGCGTGTGGTCCTCGCGGGTGCCCTCCTCCTCGCCGATGCCGAGTGCCCTGATCAGGCCCTTCTGGCGCGGCATGCCCTCGTTCTCCATCTCCATGTGCGCGTCGAGGGCGACGAACGAGCCGTCCTTCAGTTCCGCCAGAGGGTTTATCTCGGCCAGCGTCATGTCGTTCTCCAGAAACAGCCGTGCCAGGCGGGCCAGCACCGGGGTGGCGCGCTGCAGCGCCCTTCCGGTGACACCGGCCGCGGCGATGACCTGCTTGGCCTGGAAGTCGGAGAAGGGTTCAAGTGTCGAGAAGTGACCTCGCCCGACATGGTCGGGGTGCTCCTCGGCAACCTGCTCGATGTCGATCCCGCCCATGTCGCTGAACAGCATCAGCGGTTTCTTGGCGGTGCCGTCCCAGACCACTCCCGCGTAGTACTCCTGTGCGACCTCGGCCTTCGGGTCGACGAGCACACCGCGTGGCATGTGGCCGCCGATCTCCAGCTGCAGGATGTCCTTGGCGTAGGACTCGGCTTCGGCCGGCGTGTCGGCGAACTTGACGCCGCCGGCCTTCATCCGCCCGCCCGAGAGCACCTGCGACTTGATGACGGTCGGGCCGCCGATCCGCTCGGCGATCTGTGCCGCCTCGGCCGGATCGGCCGTGAAGCCGTAGTCGGTGACTGGGATGCCGGCGCGCTTGACGATCTCGCGCGCCTCGAACTCGAAGAACCTCATCTGTGAATGCGGCGCGGAAGCCTATACGGCGCGCTGGCGGCTGCGTGTGAACCCGTAGGCCTCAGCCAGCTCCGGATCCTTCTTCGCGAGCATTTCGGCGAGGTTCACCATCACCTTGCACTGCTTCCACGTCGCGTCGTCCTGCATCTTGCCGTCGATCATGTGGACGCCACGCCCGTCGGGGATCGCCGCGATGACCTTCTTCGCGAAAGCGACCTCGTCGGGATCCGGCGAGTAGACCTTCTTGGCGATCGCGATCTGTCCCGGGTGCAGCGACCATGCGCCGACGCAGCCGAGCAGGAAGGAGGCGCGGAACTGGGTCTCGCAGCCCTCCTCATCTGAGATGTCGCCGTAGGGGCCGTAGAAGGGCAGCGCGCCGACAGAGGTGCAGGCATCGACCATGCGGGCGATCGAGTAGTGCCAGGGGTCCTGCTGGTAGCTGGCACGCGGCGCGTCGGGGTTCTCCGGGTCCGGGTCGGCGATCGTGCGGTAGCCGGGGTGCCCGCCGCCGACGCGGGTGGTCTTCATCCGTCGCGAAGCGGCGAGGTCCGCCGGGCCGAAGCTCATGCCCTGGATGCGAGGGCTGGCGCTTGCGATCTCCTCGAGGTTCGCGACGCCCTGGGCGGTCTCGAGCACGCAATGGATCAGGATCGGGCGCTCGATTCCGGCCTTCGCCTCGAGTTGTGCGAGCAGCCGGTCGGCATAGTGGATGTCCCACGGCCCCTCGACCTTCGGGATCATGATGACCTCGAGCTTGTTGCCGATCTCGGTGACCAGCTGGGTGAGGTCGTCCAGCACGTAGGGCGAGGCAAGCTCGTTGACGCGGGTCCACAGCGCCGTGTCGCCGAGATCCATCTCCTTGCCCACCTTGATCAGTCCCGCGCGGGCCGCCTCCTTCTTTTCCAGCGGCACGGCATCCTCGAGGTTGCCGAGCAGGATGTCGACCTTCGGCGCGAGGTCGGGCGTCTTCTCGACCATTTTCGGGTTCGAGAAGTCCATGAAGTGGATCATCCGGGAAGGCTTGAAAGGGATCTCGCGCGCCGGCTCGGGGGCGTCGATGGCGAGTGGCTTGAAGAAGTCGCGGGGGTTGCGCAAGTGCTCTCCTGGTCGTGTCTGGTGGCGGTGAGGCCGCGGTTCGGTGAATCAAAGTATCGACGAAACGCCCACATCGGGGCCCGTCGCGGCGGGGCGACGCATCGTCTTTGAGCCCTGAGGCGTTCGGCCCGCGGGGACCTCGAGCCACTAGAGTTCCCTCTCCAGCCCCCGTCAAGGAGACACCCGAAGACCCATGAGCGAGACCCTCACCGTCGAGACAGATCAGGCAGCCCGCGAGGCCAGCGGCGCGCACGCCTACGGCCGCTACCTCGAGGAGTTCGAGGTCGGTGACGTCTACAAGCACTGGCCCGCCAAGACGGTCACCGAGTCCGATGACCACCTGTTCTGCCTGATCACGATGAACCACCATCCGCTGCACCTCAACGACGTCTACGCCGCAAAATCGCAGCAGGGTCGCAACGTCGTGGTCGGTCCGCTGGTCTACTCCCTGGCGCTCGGCATGTCGGTCAGCGACGTCAGCGGCAAGGCGATCGCGAACCTCGCGACCGAAGAGCTCAAGCACCCGGCCCCCGTGTTCCACGGCGACACCCTGTTCTGCGAGTCGGAGGTGCTGGAGAAGAAGGAGTCCCGTACCAAGCCCGATCGCGGCACCGTCAAGGTGCACACGCGGGTTCTCAATCAGGACGGCGTGCTGGTCGCCGAGTTCAAGCGGCTGGTCCTCGTACCCCGCCGCGAGCACGGCCAGGCCGGCTGAAGCCGCCCGGAAGCCGGCGTCCAGGCCTCTGAGCGCCCACTGGCCCTGCGGATCGGCTTACGGTACGCTTTCCCGGCCCGCCCCACGAGGGCGTTTTCTGTTTGCCGAGGTGTATTTGCGCGGTGAACAAAGGCCGCAAAGCGCGCCGCCCCTGCCCGCGAATCGAGGAGTAGTCCGGATCAAATGAACACCACCGTTCCCGCACCCACAAAGAACGAGCGTCTTCTTGCCTGGGTGCAGGAGATCGCGGACATGACCGAACCGGACGCGATCCACTGGTGTGACGGCAAGCGCCGAGGAGTACGACGAGCTCTGCCAGCGGCTGGTCGAAGCGGGCACCTTCGAGCGCCTCTCCGACGCCAAGCGGCCCAACTCCTATCTCGCCCTGTCGGATCCGGGCGACGTCGCCCGCGTCGAGGATCGGACGTTCATCTGCTCGCCGACCGAGGCCGAAGCCGGCCCGACCAACAACTGGCGCGACCCGGGCGAGATGCGCGACAGCCTGACCGAGCTGTTCGCCGGCTCGATGCGCGGCCGCACCATGTACGTCGTCCCCTTCTCGATGGGCCCGCTGGGCTCGGACAAGAGCCACGTCGGCGTCCAGCTGACCGACTCGACCTATGTCGCCGTGAGCATGCGGATCATGACCCGGATGGGCCAGGGCGCCCTCGACGCTCTGGGCGATGGTGACTTCGTGCCCTGCCTGCACTCGGTCGGGATGCCGCTGGCCGAGGGCGTCCAGGACGTCAGCTGGCCCTGCAATGCCGACAACAAGTACATCGTGCACTTCCCCGAGTCCCGCGAGATCTGGTCCTACGGCTCGGGCTACGGCGGAAACGCGCTGCTCGGGAAGAAGTGCTTCGCCCTGCGGATCGCCTCGGTCATGGCCCGGGACGAGGGCTGGATGGCCGAGCACATGCTGATCCTCAAGCTGACCTCGCCCGAGGGCGAGACGAAGTACGTCACGGGTGCCTTCCCGAGCGCCTGCGGCAAGACCAACCTGGCGATGCTGATCCCGACGCTCGAGGGCTGGACGGTCGAGACCGTCGGCGATGACATCGCCTGGATGAAGTTCGGCCCCGACGGGCGGCTCTACGCGATCAACCCCGAGGCGGGCTTCTTCGGCGTGGCGCCCGGAACGGGCGAGGACACCAACGCGAACGCGATCCGCACGATCGAGCAGAACACGATCTTCACCAACTGCGCGAAAACCGATGACGGCGACATCTGGTGGGAGGGCATGACCGCGACGAAGCCCGAGCACCTGATCGACTGGCACGGCAACGACTGGACACCTGAGAGCACCACGCCTTCGGCGCACCCCAACGCCCGCTTCACTACCCCCGCCTCGCAGGACCCCGCGATCGCCGCGGAGTGGGAGGACCCGGTCGGGGTCCCGATCGACGCGATGCTGTTCGGGGGCCGGCGCTCGACCACGGTGCCGCTGGTGACCGAGGCGCTCAGCTGGGAGCACGGCGTGTTCCTCGGCGCCACGATGGGCTCGGAGAAGACGGCTGCGGCCGCCGGGACAGTCGGCGAGCTGCGCTTCGACCCGTTCGCGATGCTGCCCTTCTGCGGCTACAACATGGCCGACTATTTTGCGCACTGGCTGGAGATGGGCAAGACGCCCGGCGCTCGGTTGCCGAAGATCTTCTACGTGAACTGGTTCCGCAAGGACGACGACGGCAGGTTCCTGTGGCCCGGCTACGGCGAGAACTCGCGTGTGCTGGCATGGGTGTTCGCCCGCTGTGCCGGTCACGGCGCGGGCGCCGAGACGCCGATCGGCGTGATCCCGCCGGTCGGACCGGAAGGGATCGACACCCGCGGCCTGGACGTCACCGAAGCGGCCATGGCCGAGCTGCTGCAGGCGAATGTCGAGGAGTGGCGCGGGCAGCTGCCCCAGTTCCACCAGCACTTCGCTCAGTTCGAGAACCTCCCCGAGGAGCTGATGGCCCAGCTGAAGGCCCTCGAAGAGCGCCTCGCGTAGGAGCTGCCCGCCGCGGGCGTACCGAGGGTCGATCCCCTCAAGCCCCGCAAGCGGCCGGCGGAGCGCGACACCAAGGTAGCCCTCACGAAGCAGGGCACGTGGAACTACGAGTTCTCAGTCGTGGGGGTGTGACTCTCCCGCTGCCGCGGGTGGCCGTGACTCCTCGGCCAGCGAGGTGATCGTCAGCGAGCCGCGGGCGGAGGACTCGAGCACATCGGTGGCCTCCTCCAGCGAGCGGGCGTAGAGCTCGACGAGCAGGTGCACGATGATACGGGCGTCGTCTTCGTGCTTGTGGAAGCGGACGTGGGTGAAGAACTCGCGGACGCCATGGTCGCCGAAGGCGGCATAGGAGAGGGCGTCGCCGGCCTCGGGTCCCGAGCAGCTCTCGACGTCCTCGGACTCGACTGTGACGGTGCAGGAGGCGACCCATGGGGTGCCTGCGATCATCCGTTCCCAGCGGTCCTCGATCGGCTCCACGCGGCCGTTGCTGAAGCCGAGATGGGGTTGGTCGTGCATGCAGTCGAGGCATTGCACGACGGCCTCCTGGAGCTCGTCGACGACTTCCGCGCGCTCGCCGGTGTCGGGGTCGATCTTGTGGATGCCCTCGTAGTGGACCTGGACCTCGAGGTCCTGCGACCAGCAGCGATAGCAGCGCAGCCAGCTGCGCGCACTCGTCTCGGCCATCGAACCCTCCATGGGGAGCATTGTAGGGGCAGGCGGTTGCGCGCCGGGCGACCTGCGGAGCATGGTGGCCGGCCCCGAGACCCTGGGACCGGCCACCACGGAGCTGTTCTACTTCTTGTGCTTCTTTTTCTTCGGCTTCAGCGTGACGTGCTCGGTCTTGTTCTCGACCAGCGTGCCGGCTTTGGTCTTGACGGTGAACTTGAGCGTCAGGCTCACCTTCCCCTTCAGATGCGCGAAGACGTGCTTGGCCTTGGCGTTGAAGTGGATCACCAGCTTGCCCTTGCCCGCCTTGCTGAGTTTGAGCGTGCCCTTGCCGAGCAGAACCGGCTTTTTCTTCTTTTTGTGCTTTGCCGCGCTTGCCGGAAGTTCGACCCTGACGGTGCCGAGCGAGGACAAGCCCGCGAGACTCGGAGTCGTGAGTAGTTCGCCCGCGGCCGTGCACGGGAAGCCGCATTCAAAGGGCACTTCCGCCGTGGTGCCGGTGAATTCACCCAGTTGGGAGGCGGAGATCTCTTTGCCCAGCAATTCGGCCGGCGGGTAGGTCGTGCTGCCGGCGCTGGCAGCGTGGCCGGCGTCGCCGCCGTAGGCCGCGCTGATCGCGGGTGCGGCGCTAGGTTTGGTCGGGGGCAGGTATTCGACCGCGCAGCTGGAGGTGTTGCCCGATCCGGATGTGGCCGCCAACGTGCAGGTTGTGCCGAACGGGAACGCGCCGCCGTTGGAGCTGGCGAATGTGACCGTGCCGGTCGGATTCGTCGGTTTTTCCGTCGCGGCGTCGCCGACGGTCGCTGTGCAGGTGTCCGAGCCGGTTGCGATCACCAGGTTGCAGATCACCTGGGTGGCGGTGTTGTGTTGACAGACGCCGGAGCCGTTGCGGGTTTCGCCTGTCGGGCAGGGCGGCAGCGCCGAGCTGGCCCGTGCCTCGATCATCGCGACGGCCTTCGTGGCGAGTTCGCCGCTGCCGCCGTTGACGGCTTCCCCTCCGGTCAGGCCTGCCCAGTACTGCCAGTAGGGCAGGTAGCCGTTTTCGCCGCCGTAGAACTCGATCTCGCCCAGCGTCTTGCCGTCTCTGTCGAGCTGGGCCAGGTCGTGATGGAACTCGGTGTTGTCGCCCGCGACCCATGTCGTGCCCGGGATGTTCCAGGTCCCGTCGAGTTCTTCGCCGGTTTCGAACGGGTTGGCCAGCCACTCCGATTCGGGTAGTCCTTCATTGAGGTTGTTGTCGTGCGGGATGTTGTCGGCGACGAGGATGATCACGTGGCGGGCTCCCGCACGCCAGGCGACGTTGGGGTTGGTGTCGGTCTCCCAAAGGGCGCGGCCGTAGGATTCGGGCCCGTCGCCGCCTCCGCTCGCTGCGAGCGGGTTGATCGCGTTCTGTACCGCTTCCTGGTT
The DNA here is from genome assembly GCA_963744035.1 of uncultured Solirubrobacteraceae bacterium. GTDB lineage: Bacteria > Actinomycetota > Thermoleophilia > Solirubrobacterales > Solirubrobacteraceae > Palsa-744. The sequence continues at coordinate 147,633 of CAVURZ010000008.1, forward strand.
TGAGGTCAGCGGCTGGTCGAGTTTCCACGGGTAGGACGGCGCTTTGCCTTCGACTTCTGCTTCGTCTTCGGTGGTGTCGTACACCGACGGCCAGAAATCCCGCACCTCGGCGACGCCGTACTGGACATCCGGTAGCGACGCGTTCACCTGGGCGATCACGTTTTTGATTTCGGTCTTGGCTTCATCGAGCTCGCCGGACATCGAGCCGCTTGTGTCGAACAGCAGCATGACGTCGGTCTGCGGCGGCGCCGCGGCGGCGGCCCGAGCTGGTGCCGCGATCAATACGGCGACCAACAGCACAACAGCGGCGCCCAGCAGTGCAAATGCTCGCCATCCGCCGTAACGGCTCGAGATAATCTCCATCATGCCCCCAGAACTCGGTTTGATTGGCCGCCGTGAACTTTACGTTTTGGAGCCGCTCCGCTGCTACGCGATATGTGCGTAGGCCCGGCGCGCCGCTAGCCGAAGGTGAAGGCGTATCCGGTCACGCCGGGGGCGAAGCGCAGCGAGAGGTGGGCCCGGCGATCGCCGGGCAGCGAAACGAGCGAGTACAGGCGCTGCCGGCGCACGGTGACGACGCCGTTGTGCACATCCGCGCCGGCGTCGGCCGCCGAGATCGGATGCCCGTCGAGGAGCACCTGGACGTTCCGGGGGGTTTCGTTCGGCGAGCTCAGCACGAGATAGACGTGCTTGGCCTCGAACTCGAGGTCGATGGCGGCATTCGCCACGGCCACCGCGGGTTGGCCCGAGATGTTCCAGGTGCCGCCGAAGGCAAACTCATTCAGTGCAAGTTCGCCGGTGAAAGGGCCGCCGTAGTCGTGTGTGCCGCTCTGAGGAGGGTGCATCCAGCCTTCGGCCCGCTCGGTGCCAAGGTAGGTCTCGGGCGTGGCCTCCTGGGAGGGGACGATCACGCCTGTGGCATGTCCGCGCCCGCCGACCTGGTGGCCCGCTTCGGCGAGCAGGGCTCTGATCGCAGTTTCGGTCTTCCCGTAGTCGCCCTCGCCGAAGGCGGTGTAGCGAACGTCGCCGTGTGAATCGATCAGGTAATCGGCCGGCCAGTATTCGTTGCCCCAGGCGTTCCAGGTGGCCAGCTTGTTGTCCTGCACCACTGGGTAGTGCAGGCCGAACTGTTGAATCGCGTTGGCGACGTTGCCGGCGATTCGCTCGAAGGGGAACTCCGGTGCCTCGATTCCGACGACGGTCAGCCCGTCCTTGCGGTAGGCCGCATCCCAAGCCTTCAGGTAGGGCAGGGTGCGTATGCAGTTGATGCAGGTGTACGTCCAGAAGTCGATCAGCACCACTCGGCCGCGCAGGCCGCTCAGTGACAGCGGCCGGTTCCCCGGCGTGTTGAACCAGTCCTGGGTTTCGGTGAATTCAGGCGCCGGTCCCAGGTTGCGCAAGCCCTGTGCATCAGCCAGCAGAGTTGATTGCGAGGCGCCCGCCGATGCGACCCTGACCCGGCTGGCGGAGCTGCCGCAGGTGGCCGAGCCGTTGGCCGGAGCGAAACGGGCGTGGCGGCCCGTTATCTCGTGCAGCCGGGAGGTGACCGTTTCAGAGCACTCCAGGGCGGCTGTGACGTTGACATTGGGGATCTCTTCAGCCACGAACTGGTCGAAGTTGACGTCCAGGTTGACCGCGATGGCGAGGGCTGTGACGATCATCACGACCCCCATCCCGCGCTGCACAGCCGGGCCGCGCCCCGCTCGGCGCACACGGTCGAAGACCTTGCGTCCGCCCAGCGTCAGGAGCAGCAGGACGGCGGCCGAACCGGCCGAGTAGGCCAGCGCCAGCAGGACGGTTTTGCCCGAAGCCGCACTGACGGTGATGACCGCCGCGAGGATCGGGCTCGCGCAGGGCGTATAGACGAAGCCCAGCGCGCCGCCGACGAGCAGCCCCGAGAAGAAGCCGTCGCCGGTGTTCTTGGGACCGAAGCGCGCCAGCCGCGAGAGCGGAGCCTCAAGCCGGTCGCCGAGCGAGGGGATCAGCAGGACCAGGCCGAAGATCAACAGGACGGCGATCGAGATGTCCCGCAGCGGGTCCACGCCGAGGCCGACCCCGTCGACGACGGTGGCCAGGCCGACGATCGTGACCGTGAAGGTCACGGAGAGCCCGACGACGATCCCCAGCGGCCGGCGTTTGCCGCCCACCGCCCCCGCTGAGAGCAGCGCCGGCAGCACCGGCAGGACGCACGGCGACAGCGCGGTGCCTGCACCGGCGAGGACTGCAAAGCCAAGTAGGACGATCATCTGCTCATCCCTTCAGTGCGCCGGCGAGAAGATCCGTTACACGGGCGCCCCCGACCCTGCTGCGGTCCGGCAAGGCTAGAGGCCGTCGGAGGAGCCCGCGCCGGCTCCCGCGCGGAGGGTCGCCTCGAAGTCCGTCTTTGGGATCGGCCCGAGGCACGGCGAGCCGGCGCCCGCGGCGCGGTAGCGCTCGAGGCCCGCGCGGACGCCCTGCTCGTCACCCACCGCCGTCAGCTGTTCAAGGAATCCGTCGGAGATCGCAGCCTGCATCGCCTCCAGGTCGCCTGCGGCGGCGTCGTAGGAGGCGATGTCCTGCCCGAATCCGGTGCGCTCGATCATCGCCCGGTAGAACGGCAGGCCGAAGTATGGGATCAGGTCGCGGCGCATCGCCGTGAAGGCTGCAGAGGGGTCGTCGGTCATTGCTGCGGGGACCGCGGCGACGATGTCGAAGCCGTCGAGGCTCAGGCCTGCCCGTTCGCGCCCGGCGGTCACCTCGGGGACCACGACGTCGGCGATGTAGCCGGGGTTGCACAGCCACAGGATCACGCCGTCGGCGATCTCGCCGGCCAGCCTGAGCATCGCGGGGGAGAGGCCCGCGATATAGATCGGCAGCTGGGGTCGGGTGTCGATTCCAAGCAGATGAAAGCCTGTGCGCCACTTCTCGCCGGCCGGCGGATCCTCGCCGCGCAGGATCGCCCTGACGATGCCGGCGTACTCGCGCATCTCCCCGATGGGGCTGTCAATGGTCTGCCCGTGCCATCCCTCGACGACAGGCCGATGGGAGACTCCCAGGCCGAGGGTCAGGCGCCCGCCTGAGAGTTCATCGATCGTGGCTGCCGTCTGGGCCATGGTGGCCGGCGTGCGGGTGTAGATGGGGACGACGCCCGTCCCGATCCTGATCCGGCTGGTGGCCTGGGCATAGACCGTCAGGACGGTCAGCGACTCGCGTCCGGCGACGTGGGTGATGTACACGGACTCATAACCCAGCGACTCGGCCAGCTTGACCCGCTCGACGGCCTCCTCGAGGGAACGCCCGGTGGAGATGAAGCAACCCGTCGCCATATCCGCAGCCTATGTGCTCGGGAATGGTGTTGCGCCGCGGGCGGGACGGCTCAGCTGCCGCGCAGCGCCCGTTCGCGGCGCCCGCGCCGTAGCACCCTGGCACCGAGGCCGAACGCCAGCGCCACCAGGGCGATCGGGATAAGGGCGGCGAGTCCGATCAGCAGGACCCCCAGCGCAACGGTCAGGACCCGCCCGGCGTCGTGGAGGCCTCGCCCCAGCGTCAGTCCGCCCGTGGTGTGCGAGTCGCCGACCACGGTGACTTCGACGTTCGAGTTCGAGGCCTCGCGGGAGATCCGTCCGAACGCATTTCGGGCTCGATCGATGGCCGCGCCGGACAGGGCAAGACGTCGGTGCAGGCTTTCGATCTCGCCCTGCGTGCTCGCAGCGGCGAGGGCGCGAAGCAGGGCGGCCCGTTCGGCGACGGCATCGGCGAGCGCTCGTTTCGAAGCCCCGTAGGCGTCGGTGATGTCCTGCTGGGACTGCGTCTCGGCGCGGACCGCCCCAAGTCGTCCCAGGGCACTCAGGGTCCGCGCCAGGTGGGCGCTGGGGACGCTCAGGCTCAGCGTCGCTCCGCTTTCGCCCCGGCTTTCGACCTGGACCTGGGAGCTGGCCACGTAGCCGCCTTCGGCCGTCACAGCGCGGCCGATCTGGTCGCTGACCCGCTGGACTTCGCTCGCTGTGGTGCCCAGGGTGAGTGAGGCCGCCAGCTGCTCGACGCGGGCGGGGGAGGGGCTGGCCGGCGTTGAGGGGACCGCCGAGACGGCGGGGGCCGAGGCCGCGGCGGAGGATTCCGTGGACGGTCCGAGCTCATCCGCTTTCGCCGCCCGGGAGCTGGTCGGGGCGGCCGTCTTGGCGGCTGCCGGGGAGGACTGGGAGAGGGCCGGCCCACGTCCGATGTGCAGGCCCTTGCCGGCGGATTTGAACGGACCGACGATCACGATCGCCAGCAACAGCGCAGCGAGTACGCCGACGCCACCGCCCGTGAGCACGCGCGAGCGGGTGGTGTGTGCAGCCCACCAGCGCTGCAGGCGCCCGGGAGCGCTCGCACCGGGTTGTGGGTCGTCCTCGGCCGGTGCGGGGCTGTTGAGCCGTTCGCCGAGCGTCCGCTCGAACCCGGGGTCGATCGGCGCGGCGAGCACCCGGACGTCCTCGCTCAGCTGCCGCCAGGCGTTCGCGCCGGGGCCCGCGGCACCCGCGAGGGCGGCCTCGAGCTCGGCGATCACAGCAGCGTCGGGAACGTCTGCGCCGGTGGGGAAGGGGATGATCTTCATGCGACCTCCGCTCGGCCCGCCTGGGCGCAATGGTCGCGCAGGCGCTTCAGGGCGCGATGCAGGCGAGTCGCGGCATTCGACTCGCTGATCGACAGGACCCGCCCCAGCTCGGCGTTGGTGAGCTGGCCGTGGAACTTCAGCAGGACGATCTCCCGCTCGCGGAGGCTCAGCTGCGCCATCGCAGCGCGGATCGTGTCGCGCCGCTGGATCAGGGTCAGGGCGTCGTCGATTTGCTGCTCGCTCGAGGCCTCGGCGTCTTCCACGAGCTGCGGCTGACGGGCACGACGGCGAAGCTCGTCCAGAGCGGCGTTGCGGGCGATCGTGAACAGCAGCGCCCGCGGCGTGCCGCGCCGGGAGTCGATGCGCGAGCGCGCACGGTAGAGCCGCTCGAAGGCCATGGCCGTGATGTCCTCCGCGCCGGCGCGGTCGCCGAGCAGGGAGATCGCGTATCCGTGCACGTCGGCGACCGAGTCGCGATAGAGGTCCTCGAAGGAGAAGCCCGCTGGGTCGGTTGCTCTCATACCCCTACTACGCCGGAGCGCCCTGTTTCATCACACCCGCTGAGAACACCGGCGGGGCGACTGCTCAGCGCTTGAGCATCACGTAGACGACACTGGCCGCGAAGGCGATCTGCCCGAAAGCCAGCGCGGTGCCCAGATTGGCGGCGCCCAGGGCTCCGGCGACGGCGCTGGCGAGCACGAAGCTGCCGAACATGATCAGCAGGTCGACCTTCATCGGGACTCGGCGTTGAACGCCTCGGTCAGCAGCTCGACGAGGGCGGGTCCCTCGAGTCCGGGATCCTGTTCGCTCAGCAGCCTTTCTGCTGAGCCCCTGCCGCCGAGCGCTCGGAGTCCCCGCTCGCCCTGCTCGAGGGTGAAGTCGCTCAGTGCGCCGGCGCGCCGTGAATGCAGCCGGTGGGCCGGGAGGTCGAGTTCGGCTCGGTGCTGGGAGATCGCCTCGACGAGCTCCTCGATCCCGCTGGGCGGGGGCAGCGAGGAGACCGCCAGAAGCCGGGTCGAACGGTTGCCGAGCGAGCGCAGGGCGGCGGCGAGGTCGCGACGGCTGCGGGTAGCCACCTGGCCCAGGTCGGACTTGGTGACCACCAGCACGTCGGGGGTTTCCATGATCCCGGACTTCAGGAACTGCAGCACGTCGCCGCTGCCCGGCTGGACGACGACGACGACGGTGTCGGCCACCTCGGCCACCTCGGTCTCTGCCTGCCCGACGCCGACGGTCTCGATCACGACCAGATCGAAGGCCGCAGCCAGCGCCTGGGCCGCCGCCCGGGTGCCACGCGCGAGACCTCCGAGGCGCTCGCCCGCGGCTGTGGAGCGGATCAGGATGCCCCGGTCTGACGGAGTCGAAGTCGATTCGAGCCCGGTCGCCCAGCAGGGACCCTCCGGAGCGGCGCGAGCTGGGGTCGACGGCCAGCATCGCGACTGTCATCCCGCGCGCGCGCCACGCCCCGAGCAGGGCCGAGAGGAGCGTTGACTTGCCCGCGCCCGGCGGCCCGGTGACGCCGACCAGATGTGCCGGAGCCTCGTCGCCCAGCGCGGCGGGGGAGACCTCGCGAAGCAGCGCCGCCGCCTGCTCGAGATCGTCGGGGGCCGCGCTCTCGAGAAGGTTCAATGCCGCAGGCGCCGCGCTCAGGTCCCGCTCGCGCAGGCGCGCCCCCAGGGCGGATCCGGTGTCGCTCACGCCACGCCGTTGGCGGTCGGGCCGCCGACGGCTACTGGCGTGGGCGGCTCACCGTCGAGCAGCCCGACGATGTCACGCATGATCTGCGTGATGTCGAAGTCCTTGGGCGTGTAGACGGCCGCGACGCCCGCGCGCCGCAACGGCTCCACATCCTGCTCGGGGATGATTCCGCCGACGACGACGGGCACCTCGACACCGGCCTCGCGGAGCGCCGTCACGACGGCCGGGATCAGCTCACGGTGCGAGCCCGAGAGGATTGACAGGCCGACCACGTGGACGCCCTCCTGCAGCGCTGAGGCCGCGATCTGCGCGGGTGTCAGGCGGATCCCTTCATAGACCACATCCATGCCGGCGTCACGTGCGCGCACGGCGATCTGCTCGGCGCCGTTGGAGTGGCCGTCGAGACCGGGCTTGCCGACCAGGATCTTCGGTCGGCGACCGAGCTTCTCCTGCAGCCTCGCGACTTCGCCGCGGAGCTCCTCGAGGTCTCCGTCGCCGGCAGCGGCGGCGGCCTCGCCCACGCCGGTCGGTGCCCGGTAGCTTCCGAACACGTCGCGGAGGGTCCGTGACCACTCACCGGTGGTCGCTCCGGCGCGGGCCGCGGCGATGGTCGGCTCCATCAGGTTCTCGGCGCCCTCCGGCCGGCTTGCGGCGTCGGCCAGCCGGGCCAGAGCGGCATCGACGGCGTCCTGGTCGCGCTCGGAGCGCCAGCGCTCCACGGCCTCGATCTGCTGCGCCTCCAGCGCCGGGTCCACGACCAGGATCCCGCCCTCGGCATCCGCGGTCAGGGGTGAGACCTCCGACTCGGAATAGCGGTTCTGCCCCACGACGATCTGCTCGCCGCTCTCGATGCGGCGGATCCGCTCGCGGTGCGAGTCGACAAGCGCGCCCTTCATATAGGAGACGGCCTCGACCGCGCCGCCGTGCTCGGCGACGACGGCGATCTCCGCGCGGGCGCCCTCGAGCAGCTCCGCGACCAGGCCCTCCATCACCTTCGAGCCCTCGAAGATGTCCGGGTACTCAAGGATGTCGGTCTCGTAGGCGAGGATCTGCTGGATCCGCAGCGACCACTGCTGGTCCCAGGGCCGTGGCAGGCCGAGCGCCTCGTTCCAGGCCGGCAGCTGGATCGCGCGGGCGCGGGCATCCCGGCCGAGTGTCACGGCCAGCGCCTCGAGCACAATCCGCTGGACGTTGTTCTCGGGCTGGGCCTCGGTCAGGCCGAGCGAGTTGACCTGGACGCCGTAGCGGAACCGCAGCAGGCGGGGGTCCGTCACGCCATAGCGCTCGCGGCCGAGTTCCTCCCAGAGGATCGACATCGCGCGCAGCTTGGCGTGCTCCTCGATGAAGCGGACGCCGGCGTTGACGAAGAAGGAGATCCGTCCGAAGACCTGCTCCATGACGTCCTGGCTCTGGACCCGCTCGCGGGCCGCGTCGAGCACGGCGATCGCATTGCTCATCGCGTAGGCGATCTCCTGGACAGGCGTCGCGCCGGCCTCCTGCAGGTGGTAGGAGCAGATGTTGATCGGGTTCCACTTCGGGACGTGCTCGACCGTGTAGGCGATCATGTCGGCGATCAGGCGCATCGACGGGGCCGGCGGGAATGCGTAGGTGCCGCGGGCCAGGAACTCCTTGATGATGTCGTTCTGGGTGGTCCCCTGGAGCTGCTCCTGGCTGACGCCCTGCTCCTCGGCGGCGACGATGTAAAGCGCCAGCAGCCAGGCGGCCGTGGCGTTGATCGTCATCGAGGTGTTCATCTCCCCGAGCGGGATGCCGTCCATCAGCGCGGCCATGTCGCCGCGGTGGGCGACGGGCACGCCGACCTTGCCGACCTCGCCCCGGGCGAGCTCGTCGTCGGGGTCATAGCCGGTCTGGGTGGGCAGGTCGAAGGCGACCGACAGGCCGGTCTGGCCCTTTTCCAGGTTGCGCCGGTAGAGCTCGTTGGAGGCCTTGGCCGTCGAGTGTCCGGCGTACGTGCGCATCATCCACGGACGGTCGGGCTCGGGCAGGCGCGGTGAGTGATCGCCGCTCATGTCCGTAATTGTACGGTCGCGCCGCGAGCTTTATCCTCCGGGCAATGGATCAGACGCTCGATGCGCCGCGAATCGACGGTCCGGGGACCGGCCACGGAGGGCCTGGCGGGTGATCGTCCGCAACGACGATCACAACACCTTCGAGCACGTCGCCCGCACGCTGTCGCGTTTCATCCCGGGCATCTCGCTGCAGCAGGGGCATGGAGATCGCCAACGTGATCCACTCCTCCGGGCGGGCCGATCGTCTACACCGGCCACCAGGAGCTGGCCGAGCATTACTGGGAGCAGCTGAAGGGCGCCGGGCTCACGATGGCCCCGCTCGAGCAGGGCTGAGAGCCCGCTTCGGGGGTTGCCGGGGTCCCCCTCTGCGAACGCTGAGCGCTCGCCGAGGCGCTGCTAGTTCAGCTCGCCCGTGTGTATTCCGTTGGTGTGGACGCCGTTGGCGTGGCCGTTGGTCCCGTTGCTCGGCGACTCCGCGGCCAGCCCGCCCGAGGCGGTCTGATCCCACCAGCCGTAGAGCACGGGCACCTGGTACCAGCTGGAGTGGGTGGCGCGGAAGTAGACCATCTCGTCGCCTTCCCAATAGCGTTCCCAGTCGATTTTGTCGCTCGAACGCGGCGAACTGCTGGAAGCGGTATTGGTCGTCCCGGGAGCGGTAGACGGCGTAGGAGGTGGCGCCGTAGCGGAGCGCGATCGCGGCAACCTCGTTGAGCGCCTCCTCGAAGCCGTCGCCGCGGAATCCCGTGGCGTACCAGGGGATCATCACCGTGCCGGCCATCAGGCACCGACCTCGGCGTGGATCGCGCCCGGGCCCTCGGCGGTCTTGCCCTGGCCCTCGGCGTCCGCGCCGACGAGGATCGAGATCTTGCCCAGGTGCTTGTTTTCGAGCATCAGCTGGTGCGCTTCGGCGACGCCCTCGAAGCCGAGCGTCCGCCACAGGACGGGACGGATCTGGCCGCTCTCGATCAGCTCGTTGGCCTTCGTGCACTCGTAGGCGTTGGCGAAGTGCGAGCCGAGGATCTCCTTCTGGCGCATCCAAAGGACGGCCACGTTGAAGTCGACGTCGATCCCGGTCGTCCCGGCGCAGATGACGATTTTCCCGAACGGCTTGGCCGTGAAGACCGAGACCGGCAGGGTCGCTTTGCCGACGTGCTCGAAGACGATGTCGGGCGCGTCTCCGAGGATCTCTTTGACCCGCTTGGCGAATCCGAGCGCCACCTTCGAGCGTGCCTTCTCCTCGTCGGCGGTCTCGCCGCCCACGCGCATCATGCCGGCGAACTCGTTGCGGTCGATGTAGTCGACGGCCCCGAGGCGCTTGACCAGCTCGCCCTTCTCGGCCGAGGAGACGACGCCGACGCAGTTCGCGCCGGCGGCCTTGCAGATCTGGGTCGCGAACACGCCGAGGCCGCCGGCGGCGCCCCAGATCAGGACGTTGGCGCCGGCCTGCAGTTTGCAGCGGGTGATCAGCATTCGGTAGGCGGTGAAGTAGACGAGCCCGTAGGAGGCGGCCTCCTCCCAGTTGAGCGCCTGGGGCTTGGGCAGCAGCTGCTGGGCCTGGACCTTGGTGAACTGAGCGAAGGAGCCCCAGGTCGTCTCATAGCCCCAGATCCTCTGCGAGGGCGCGGCCATCGGGTCGAGGCCGTGGACCTCCGGGTCCTCGTAGGAGGCCTGGTTGCAGTGCACGACGACCTCGTCGCCGAGCTTCCAGCGGGTCACCCCGGCGCCGACCTTCCAGACGATCCCCGAGGCGTCGGAGCCGCCGATGTGGTGGCCGAACTCGGGGTGGTCGCCGTACTTCATGACCGAGACGGGCTTGCCGAGGGCGGCCCAGACGTTGTTGTAGTTGACGCCTGCCGCCATCACGCGGACGATCACCTCGAAGGCGCCGGGCTCGGGCACCTCGATCTCCTCGATCTGGAAGGCGTCCTTGGGTTCGCCGTAGCGCTCCTCGCGGATGACCCAGGCGGCCATCGTCCGGGGCAGCTCGCCGGGCTCGACGTCGACGGCGGACACTTGCTGAAGATCGATTGCCACGTGCTCTGAACCTCGCGTGTTAGGGAACAAGTCGCGTCCGCCATCCTACCCGCCCGGCGTGAAGCGGGCGGGGCGGGGACCTTCGCGCAGCTCCGTGCGCCAAACCAGCCGCAGCCCCGACCAGTCCTCATCGATCGCGGCGACCTTGACGTCCACCAGGCCGATCGGGAGGGCCGCGTCGCGGATGTCCTGCTCGCGGATGTCGCTCTCGTGGCCGCCGGCCCGACGGGGCCAGGCGATGCCGGTCGGGTTCAAGGCTGCGGGTCCTCCTTGCCTTTTCGGCCGCGCAGCCCGAGGATCGAGCCGAACAGGCCGACGTGTGGACCGCCGACGAGCTCCCAGGCCCTGATGATGCCGATCAAAAAGCAGATCACGACGAGCACGCAGATCGTGTGCAGGCTGCCCATGTCGCGGGGGTGCCCGTCCAGCTTGATCCCGGCGAGCAGTTGCAGGATGAAGACGACAAGCAGGCCGACCAGGAAGGTCAGCTCGAACGGGCGGGCGATCTTGTCCTGCAACGCGGGGATGAGGCGCAGAGTGCCGGCGAGGACGAAGACGAGGCCGATGATCGCGACCACAATCGCCGCCCCGCCGGCGTTGAACCCGGGGATCAGGGCGAACAGCGAGACGGTCAGAGCGTTGCTGAAGGCCGTCAGGGTCGCCGAGGCTCGGACGGCATGGACCTCTTGGGCGTCCGGACCCAACACCCGCTCGGGCGCAACGGAGATCGCCACGAACAGCAGGCCGATCAGCGCACCGGCGACACCGGCCGAGGCGGCGAAGAACTCGTGCGCCGAGGCGGTGGCCATGGCGGCATTATCGCCGCCATGGCCGGCTAGACGTGAACGGTCTCGGGCAGGCGCTGCTCCTGCGCCACCGGCTCCTCCGCGTGCGTCTCGGGCGCTCCCGCCGGAGCGGCGGCCGAAGCGGGCTTGTCGCGGCCGATCAGCGTGAAGGCGATCAGGGCCCCGGCGAACGCGACCGCGGAGCCCAGGCGCAGGCCGTTCTGCAGGGCGTAGACGAAGGACTCGTGGGCGGCGCTGATGATCTGGGCCGGCACGCCGCCGTGGGCTGAGGCGCCGGAGCCGAGGCCGTTGGCGATCTGGGCACGGGTCGAGGAGGGGACCGTGGGGAGCAGTTCATCGAGCTTGCTCCGGCCCAGCGTCGCGACGAGCGCGCCCAGAACGGCGACACCGAAGGTGCCGCCGACCATGCGGCTCATCGAGAGGATCCCCGAGGCGACGCCTGCCTTGTTGGCCTGCACGGAGTTCATCGCGGCGGTGCTCATCGGCGACATCACGAAGGCCATGCCGATGCCCATCAGGATGAAACCGGGGAGCAGAGTCGAGTAGGAGCTCGAGACGGTCAGGTGGGACTGCCAGAACAGCGAGCCCGAGACGCAGAGCAGGCCGAAGGTCATCAGCGGCCGCGGGCCGACCCGGTCGGCCAGGCGGCCGGCGATCGGCGCGATGAGGACGATCATCAGCGTCGAGGGCAGGAAGCGGACACCGGCCTGCAGCGGGCTGTAGCCGCGGATGTCCTGCATGTAGAGGGCCAGGAAGAAGAACATCGCGAGCATCGCGAAGCTGACGATGAAGGCGACGATGTTGGCGCCCAGGAAGGTCCGCGAGCGGAAGAAGCTGAAGTCGACCATCGGCACGCGGCGGCGTGTCTCGATCACCGCGAAGCTGCCCAGGCCGAGGACGGCGACGACGAAGAGCGACGATCTCGCGCGCCGAGCCCCAGTGCCAGGCGTTGCCCTCGACCAGGGCAAGCACGAGCGCGCCGAGGCCGATCGTGAGGGTCGGCCACGCCGGGGATGTCGACGGTGCGCGCGACCGTTTCGTCGCGGGACTCGCGAACGGCGAAGAGGGTCACGAGCACGGCCGCCACGGCGACGGGGAGGTTGAGGAAGAAGATCGACTGCCAGCTGACGCTCTCGACCAGGAATCCGCCGAGGACCGGCCCGATCGCGAGTGCCAGCGCGGAGACCCCGGCCCATGTGCCGATCGCCTTGCCGCGCTCCTCGGCCGGGAAGGCGTTGGTGATGATCGACAGGGTCGCGGGCATCATCAGCGCGGCACCGGAGCCCTGGACGGCCCGCCAGGCGACCAGCCAGGTGTCGTTCGGAGAGAAGCCGATCGCGGCGCTCGAGCCGGCGAAGATGATCACGCCGGCGAGGAAGAGTTTGCGCCGGCCGAAGAGGTCGCCGAGGCGGCCACCGGTGACGAGCAGGACCGCGAAGGAGAGCGTGTAGGCGTTGACCGTCCACTCCAGCGAGGCCGTCGAAGCGTTCAGGCTGCGCTGGATCGACGGCAGCGCGACGTTGACCACCGTGTTGTCGAGCATGATCATGAACAGGGCGAAGCACATCGCCCCGAGGGCCCACCAGCGCCTGTTGTCGTCGTTCATCTGCATCGAGCGGATCCGGTCGGTCATCGGCTGAGTCCTTTCGTGGCGGCGGGGCGGTAGGCGGCGATCTCCTCGCGGCGCTCGAGGATCAGTCCGAGGGCGCCTCCGAGCGCGTCGGCCTCGGAGGTCGGTCAGCGAGCCGATCAGCTCCTGAAGGGCGGAGAGGCGGGCCTCGTTGAGGGCCAGGGGAACCTGGCGGCCCGGACTCGGTGAGGCGGACCCGCTTCATGCGCCGGTCGGCCTTGTCCTCCTCGCGGCCGACGAGGCCGCGCTCGAACAGGCCGTCCACCGCCCGGCTCATCGCGGGCAGCGAGACTCCGAGCGAGTCGGCAAGGGCCTTCACCGAGCGTTCCTGGCCGTCGATCTCCAGCGCGCAGAGCGCCTTGATCTGCGTGAAGGAGAGGTCGAGCTCGGCGATCGCGTTGAAGGTTCCTACGTTGGCCGAGCGCATCATGTAGGCCGCCAGGGCATACATGTCGCCGGTCAGGCGGTCGCGGTCGATCTCGAGCATGCCGGCAGATACTTGCATAAGCGCAACTGTATCGCCGCGCAATGGTTGCACTGTGCGTTGGGTCACACAAGGCTCGGCCCGGACAGGCGCTCCTCGGGCATGTCGCCGGGAACTCCTCTCCGAGCCCGAGACCACCCCGGCGATGCGGGCCTACGCGCTGGCGTTCGACAAGCTGCTCGCCAATTGGCGGGACGGGGCGTGAAGGGCGAACTGGACCACTCGCTTCTCCCCGGTCTGTAGTTGCACAGCGGTCAGCCGCCTCCCAGGCCATCCCTAAAGAGCCGGCCGAGGCGGGGTGAGAGGCGCTCGGTGTGGCTGGCCATCCAGCCTCCAAAGCGAGGCGAGAGAAATGCTGCGGCAAACGTCAGGCCGACGAGCAGGGCCAGGGTGGAGGCGATCGCAAAGACGGTTTCGACAGCCATCCCAGGGGCGTGGTCAGGCCGGCAGGAAGGGCAGCTCGACGACTTCGGCCTGCAGCTCGCCGGGGCCGATATCGAGGCTGGCGCCGGGCTCGGCCTCGCGGCGCAGGAGCGCCAGGCCGATCGGTCCGAGCCTCGGCGAGTCAGCGACGCTGCTCAGGCGGCCCACGACGCGCTCGCCGAGGCGAAGCTCCTCGCCGGCGACGCTCAGACCGGAGAGCCGAGGCCACGCAGGTGGCGGTTGGGCTTGCCCTTGTAGAAGAGCCGGGCGACGGTCTCCTGCCCGACGTAGCAACCCTTGGTGAAATTCACGGCGCGCTCGTTCAGGCCCGCCTCCTGCGGGATGACGGTGTCGTCGAGGTCGATCCCGTAGCGGGGGCGGCCAAGTTCGATTCGCAGGCACTCGACGGCCGCCTCGCCGACCGGCGCAGCTCCGCGAGCGAGCAGGGAGTCGAGCAGGCGCTCGGTGTCTGCTGCCGCGCAGACCAGGTCGACGCCCGTATCGGTGCGGACGGCGAGAGCGGGGATCCCGTCGAGGCTCGCGGGGACATTGGAGTGCTCGTCCCGGCTCAGGCCCTCGATCGCGGCGAGAGCGGAGGATTCGGGGCCGATCAGCGAGACGAGGCCACTCTCGAGGGTGCGCTTGTGCAGCTCCACGTCGTAGCCGACCTTGAAGCGCCGGATCATGTCGAACAGGGCCTGCAGCGCCGAGCGCTCGGTGTCCAGCAGCAGTTCCAGTCCGCCATCCGGGGCGGCCACGGCGAGTATCCGCAGGTCTCCCAGCATCTTGCCCTTGTGTGTCAGAAAGGCGGCGTAGCGGCCTTCGCCGGCCTGCAGGCCGGCGAGCTCGTTGGTGACCTGCCCGTTGAGGAACTCCACGGCCCCCGCGCCGCTCAGCGCGAGGCGACCCCGCTCGGAGCGGTCGATCACCCCGCAGCCCTGGCGCAGTGCCAGTGCTCAGCCTGGAGCGTGTCGGTGGGAGTGGCGGCCATGTGTCCGAGAATAGCCGCGCTAGGCTTCCCGGCAATGGGCCTCGCAGAGAACTTCCAGAGGATCGTCGACTCGCTCCCGGAGGACTGGACCGATCTCGAGCTGGACATGCGGATCGCCGACGAGTCGCGCTACGTCGAAGCGTCGCTCGTATCTGGCCACCTGCGGTGCCCGGCCCTACTCGCACAACGACTGGCACTGGCGGCTGCTGGTGGCCCACAGGTTCGGCCACGCGGCCTCGGCCGAGACCGTCCACGGCGCGCTGCGGCTGCTGGACGAAGCCGGTGTCGAGGGCGAGCTGGCCCTGCGCGAGACGCGGGCCGGGACGGGTCGAGGTGACCCAGATGTGGGGTCGTCCCCAGTCGGCACGTGAGGAGTTCCGCCGCCTGCGGGCTCAGTAGCCGTGGCCGCGAGTCCTGATCCTGAGCGCCGACCTGATGTTCGGCTCCAGGCTGCTCTCCTCGTTGACCGGGGCGGGCCATGAGGTCGAGCTGATCGGAGCCGAGGCGCGCGCTGCGGGAGCGTCTGCAAGCACGCCCGGAAGCGGAGCAGGCCGTCCTGATCGCCGACCTGACCGACGAGCGCTTCGACGGCACCGCCACGCTGGAGAAGCTTCGAGGCGAGGGGCTGACCGAGACCTTGAAGGCGCTGGCCTTCTACTCCCACGTGGACGTGGACGTACGGGAGCGGGCGTTGGCGGCCGGCTTCGATCTGGTCGTGCCGCGCTCGCGTATGGCGCGGGAAGCCGCAGCTGTGGTCGAGTCGCTGAGCTGATCAGGCGGCCGCGCTGCGGGCCTCGCGCAGCACAAGGGGGTGATCGGCCGAGGCGCCCGGACCGGGCCGCCCGACGGCGTCCCTGACCTCCACCCGCGCGCCGCAGGTCTCGCAGATTCGGTGGTCATCCACGGTGCCGCCGCACCCTCGGTGCTCGATCACGACGGGCGCTCCGGCGGCCGGCGCGGCATAGCGATCGCCCCACTTCATCAGCGAGACGATCGTCGGCCAAAGGTCAAGGCCCTTGTCGGTCAGGCGATATTCGTAGCGGGGTGGGTGCTCCTGGTAGAGCTGGCGCTCGATCACACCCTGCTCCTGCAGGCGGGTGAGGCGAGTCTGCAGGATGTTGCGGGCGATCCCGAGGTGTCCCTGGAGCTCGTCGAACCGCCGCAGTCCCAGCAGCACGTCGCGGATGATCAGCAGCGACCAGCGCTCGCCCACGACCTCCAGGGCACCGGCGATGCTGCAGGTCTGGTTGGCGTAGTCGTTGCGGAGCACACGCTCATCATAACGCGATCGGGTTGCGTGATGCAACTCTTGTGTGTTAGGGTTGCATCATGCAACGCAAATGGCGCGTCTCAATCATCGTCTGTGTCGGGGTGTTCATGTCGAGCCTCGACCTGTTCATCGTCAACATTGCCTTCCCGTCGATCGCGAAGCACTTCGGCGGGGCCTCGCTGGGCTCGCTTTCGTGGATCCTGAGCGGCTACGCGATCGTGTTCGCGGCGCTGCTGGTGCCGGCCGGGCGCTGGGCGGACGCGTTCGGGCGCAAGCGCGCGTTCCTGTTGGGACTGGGCATCTTCGTGGCCGCCAGCGCGGGCTGCGCGCTGGCTCCGTCGGTTGACTTCCTGATCGGAGCCCGCATCGTGCAGGCCGTCGGGGGCGCGCTGATGCTGCCGACATCACTCGGTCTGATGCTGCCCGAGTTCGGCCCCCACGAGCGTCATGTGGCGATCGGCGTCTGGGCTGCGACAGGCGGCATCGCCGCCGCCTGCGGGCCGCCGCTCGGCGGTCTGCTGGTCCAGGCCGACTGGCGCCTGGTGTTCCTGGTCAACGTTCCGATCGGGTTGCTCGGCATGGCCTTCGGCATCCGCACTCTGCGCGAGCGCCGCGAGGCCGGGGCGGGGAGGCCCGACCTGCTGGGTGCCCTCGCGCTGATCATCGCCGTCGGCTCGCTTGTGGTCGCGATCGTCAAGGGGGAGGACTGGGGTTGGGGATCCCCGGCCATTCTCGCCCTGCTGGCGACGACGGCGATCCTGCTCCCGGCGATCTGGTGGCGCTCTGAAAGTCACCCGGCGCCGATTGTCGAGCCCTCGATGCTGCGCGTTCGCTCCTTCGGCCTGGCGGTCGGCGGCTCGGTGCTGTTCTTCGCGGGCTTCGGCGCGATGCTGCTCTCCGGTGTCCTGTTTCTCACGGATGTCTGGCACGAGCCGGTGCTGACGGCCGGCCTGATGCTGTTCCCCGGGCCGGCGATGGCCACTGCCTTCAGCGTCCCATCGGCCAGGCTGGGTGCGCGCGTGGGCTACCGGCTGCCGGGAACGATCGGCTCACTGATCTTCGCCGCCGGGTCGGTCTGGTACATCACCCAGACCGGCGATCATCCCGCCTACTTCTCGGAGTACCTCCCCGGGGCCCTGATCAGCGGGGCCGGAGTCGGCCTGGTGATCCCGACCCTGACTGGGGCGGGGGCGTCCTCGCTGGCGCCCGAGCGCTTCGCCACCGGGGCCGCGATCCTGACGATGGGCCGCCAGATCGGCGCGGCTCTGGGCGTGGCGATCCTGGTGCCCGTGCTGGGCGTCTCGGCCACCAGCGCCGCGGACTTCCACAGCGCCTGGATAATCACCGTCCTGGGCGGCCTGGCAACGGCCGCGGCGCTGGCCGCGATCGGGCCGCCGGTCCGCCAACGGGCGGTCGCGCAGCGCCTCGACGAGGTGCCGGCATGAGCGCCGTGGGCCAGCGACGGGTACGGAGCTTCGAGTGGGACGATCCGATCGCGGCACTCGAGAGCACCGTCGGGCTCTCGGGACTGGAGGTCATGCAGGCGATCATCGCCGGCAGCATCTCGCCGCCGCCGATCGCCAGGGCACTGGACATGAGCGTGATCGAGGTGGAGCACGGCAGGGCCGTGTTCGCGCTCGAGCCGGCCGAGTGGATGTACAACCCGATTGGCTCGGTTCACGGCGGGGTGGCCGCCACGATCCTCGACTCCTGCATGGGCTGCGCGGTCCACACGACCCTCGCCGCAGGGGTCGGCTACGCCACGACGGACCTGCAGGTGCGCTACCTGCGCTCGATGCGCGCCGGCGACGGGAGGGTGCTGGCGGAAGGCCGAGTGGTGCATGCCGGCAGGCGTACGGCGACCGCCGAGGGGAGACTGTTCCTCGAAGGCGACGAGGGCAGGCTGCTGGCCCACGGCAGCACCGGCTGCACGATCCTGAGCTGAGCTCAGGGAGTTTGAGCGGTGCTCTAGCTCGGCGTAGTCTCGGCGCCGCCGCCCAGATCCGCCTCCAGGGCAGCCCCCGGGTCGAGCGGGACGATGGCGGCGTTTGCCACGCGGGTGAAGGCCAGCCCGGCCGCACCCATGCGGTGGTGCATCGCCGCGCGGATGACCATGCCGTGACAGACGACCAGCGCGGGCAGCTCGCCCTGCATGACATCGAGCAGCGCCGCCTCGACGCGGACCTCCTGCTCGGCGAAGCTCTCGCCGCCGGGGAAGGCGAAATCCGGCTGGGCGCCGGCAAAGGCGTCGAACAGTTCAGGCGATTCGCCGCGGACGTCGGCGAAGGACCGGTCTGTCCAGTCGCCCGCGTCGGTCTCCATCAGACGCGGGTCCTCCACGGGGACGAGGCCCGTGACGGCCGCCACGGCTGCAGCCGTTTCACGGGCGCGAATCAGCGGGCTCGTCCAGAGTGTCCTGAAATCGTAGGGGAGGGCACGTTGGGCGAGTTCGAGCGCCTGGGCGCGCCCCGTCTCGTCCAGGGGAATCTGCTGTTGACCCTGGAAGCGACCCTCGTGGTTGTAGGCCGTCTGACCATGGCGGGCGAGAAAAACCTGGCGTTCGGCGGGGTCGGGCATCGGGCGCCGAGCATAACGGGGTAAGGGAATGGGGAGAGACCGCTCGGCTGCCGTCTACGGTGGCCTACAGAGCACCTCGATACCACCAACTACTTCGGAGGCCCAACATGAGCGATGAGAAGCCACCTGCTACGACGAGCGACGCAGGCATCCCCGCAGCGAGCGACGAGCACTCTCTTACGGTCGGCCCGGACGGGCCGATCCTCCTGCAGGACCACTATCTGATCCAGAAGATGGCCCAGTTCAACCGCGAGCGTGTGCCCGAGCGGGTCGTACACGCGAAGGGCGGCGCGGCACACGGCTTCTTCGAAGTGACCGAGGACGTCACCCAGTGGACCTCTGCCGACTTCCTCTCGACGCCGGGCAAGAAGACCGACACCTTCCTGCGCTTCTCAACCGTGGCCGGCGAGCTCGGCTCGGCTGACACCGCCCGCGACCCGCGTGGCTTCGCGCTGAAGTTCTACACCCAGCAGGGCAACTACGACCTGGTCGGCAACAACACGCCGATCTTCTTCGTCAAGGACCCCTCGAAGTTCCAGGACTTCATCCACTCACAGAAGCGCATGCCCGACACCAACACCCGCTCGAACAACGCCCAGTGGGACTTCTGGTCGCTTTCACCGGAGGTCTACCACCAGGTCTCGTTCCTGTTCACCGACCGCGGCACCCCGAAGACCTGGCGGCACATGAACGGCTTCGGCAGCCACACGTTCATGTGGGTCAACGCCGGCGGTGAGCGCTTCTGGGTCAAGTATCACTTCAAGACGGTCCAGGGGATCGAGAACTTCACCGACCAGGAGGCAAAGACCATGGCCTCCGAGGACCCGGACTTCCACCTCCGCGACCTGTTCGAGTCGATCGCCAGGGGCGACGCACCGGAGTGGCGCCTGGAGATGCAGATCATGCCGTTCGACGACGCCAAGGACTATCGCTTCAACCCGTTCGACCTGACCAAGGTCTGGCCGCACTCGGACTACCCGCCGATCACGATTGGCCGCCTCGTGCTCGACCGCAACCCCGAGAACTACTTCGCGGAGGTCGAGCAGGCGTCCTTCGAGCCCTCCAACATGGTCCCGGGGATCGGCCCCAGCCCCGACCGGATGCTGCTGGGCAGGATGTTCAGCTACCCCGACACGCACCGCTACCGGATCGGCGCCAACTACCAGCAGCTGCCGATCAACCGACCGCAGAGCGAGGTCAACTCCTACAACAAGGACGGCGCGATGCGCTACGAGCATGCCGGTGCCCAGCCGGTGTATGCGCCGAACAGCTTCGGCGGCCCGGCGGCCGACCCGGGGCTCCACAGTGACGTCTCATGGCAGGCCGACGGCGACATCGTGCGTGCTGCCCAGACCCTGCACAGCGAGGATGACGACTACGGCCAGGCGGGGACGCTCTATCGCGAGGTCCTCTCCGAGACCGACCGCGAGCACCTCGCCGAAAACCTCATCGGCCACCTGGGGACGGACGTCGAAAAGCAGATCCAGGAGCGGGCCGTCGATCACTGGCGCAAGGTCGACGGCGAGCTCGGCGCAAAGCTGGCCGCCGGGATCGGACTCGACGGCTCCGGCAACGGCACGGTGCCCGAGCACCCGGGTCAGCCGGCCGAGCAGGGAGCCGGCGTGGCCGGTGGCGCGGCGCCGGTCGCTGAGCCCACGCAGGCGTAGGAGCGCCCGTAGGGAAAGGGCCCCCGCCCGTCACGGGCGGGGGCCAAATGACGATTCGGTGCGCCGCCCCCGAGGGGTCAGGAGCGGGGTTCGTGGAAGACGGCCTCGATGTTGTGCCCGTCCGGGTCCAGGAGGAAAGCGCCGTAGTAATGGTCGCTGTACTCGGGCCGGATCCCGGGCGCGCCATGGTCGCGCCCTCCCGCGGCCAGGCCGGCGGCGTGGAATCCGTCGACCTGCTCGCGGCTGTCCGCGGCGAAGGCGACATGGACCGGCGCGCCGGTCCCGTAGGCGGTTGAGATCGCGAAGTCGTCCAGGCCGAACCCGATCGAGTCCGGGAGCGCGTCGTGGGTGCTGATCTCAGCCAGGCCGAGCGGCTCCAGAATGGCTTCGTAGAACGCTCGCGAGCGCTGCAGATCGCTGACGCCGAGCGTCATGTGGTCGATGATCACCCGCCTGAGCGGCATGCGCCAACCTTACCCGCGGCCCTCGCGTCCTAGACTCCACCCATGCGCCGCCGGGTCACCTTCTCGCGCAACCTGACGCTGTCGCTGTCAAGGACGTGTCGCTGCTACTGCAAGTACTGCGCCTTTGCGACCCACCAGGCACACCTCTACTCGCCCGAGGAGGTGATCGAGCAGATCGACGGTGCGGCTCGGCGCAAGGTCAAGGAGCTGCTGGTTCTCACGGGAGAGCAGCCCGAGGTCAATCCCCTGGTGCGCGCGCGCCTGGATGAGTACGGCCACAGGGATTTCACCGCCTACGTGGTCTGGACCTGTGAACGGGCGCTGGAGCGCGGCCTGTTGCCGCACACCAACCTCGGCGTCCTCGAGCGCGAGGACCTGGCCAGGCTGCGCGAGGTCACCGCCTCACAGGGACTGATGCTCGAGTCCATCTCCGAGCGCCTGATGGAGACCGTCCACGCCGGCTCGCCGACCAAGCACCCCGCGCGTCGGCTGGCCACGATCGATGCGGCCGGCGAGCTGAAGATCCCCTTCACCAGCGGGATCCTCGTCGGGATCGGCGAGACCGAGCAGGAGCGCATGGACTCGCTGGCGGCGCTGGCCGAGGTGCACGAGCGTCACGGCCACATCCAGGAGGTGATCCTGCAGAACTTCGTCCCCCACCAGCGCTACTACGGCCAGGAGCCGGCGGAGATCGCCGAGGAGGCCGCGCGGGAGTACTGGCGCACGGGCGTTGCCGATAGCCGGCCGGAGCTCGAGCTGCCCGCCTGGGCGACGCCGGTGACGATCGAGGACATGAAGCGCCTGGTCGCAGAGACGGCGCGGCTGATGCCGGATATCGGTATCCAGATCCCTCCCAACCTGGCTGACTGGTGGGGCGAGCTGGTCGCGGCCGGCGCCACGGACCTGGGCGGTCTGAGCGCGAACGGCGATCACATCTCGCCCGAGCATCCATTTCCCTCACCGCACCAGGTGCGCAAGGAGCTGCAGGCGGACGGCTATGCCCTGACGGAGCGCCTGTGCGTCTATCCCCGCTACATCGACCAGGAGTGGCTCGCCCAGGGCGTCCTGGACACGATCAGGGCCAGTTACTGGAGCTTCATCCCGCGCCGCGGCTCCGGTCGCACCGAGCCGCCGACGCCGATCGCTCCAAGTCTCGTGCCGGGTGCTGTCGAACGGGGTCGTCGCGGCGAGACGCTGACGCCTCAGGAGCTGACGGCGATGTTCGCGGAGACCCGCCCCGAGGCGATCGAGGACATGCGCCAGGCCGCCGACGAGCTACGGGCAGAACTGGCCGGCGAGCTGGTCACGTTCGTCGTCAACCGCAACATCAACATCTCGAATGTCTGCACCGTGGGCTGTGCCTTCTGCGGCTTCGGGCAGGGGAAGCGCTCCCCGGAGGCCTACGAGCACGACGAGCGGGAGTTCGTCGGGCGCATCCACGAAGCGCTGGACTACGGCGCGAGCGAGCTGTGCATCCAGTCGGGCATCCACCCCGACTGGGATCTGGAGGACTACCTGGGCTGGCTTCGCCTGGCCAAGCGCACGGCGGCCGATGCCGGCGCCGAGCTGCATCTCCATGCCTACAGCCCGATGGAGATCGCCCACATGTGCGACATCTCCGGGCTGGCGCCCGCGGAGGTCTTCTCGCGTCTGCGCGATGCCGGCCTGGGCTCCACACCGGGCACCGCCGCCGAGGTGCTCCACGACGGCGTCCGCGAACGGATCTCGCCGAACAAGCTGCCGGTCGGGCGCTGGGTGGAAATCATCGAGGCCAGCCACCATGCCGGTCTGCGCTCTACCTCGACGGTCATGTTCGGCCACATCGAGGAGCCCTGGGAGCTTGCCGAGCACATGCGTGTCGTGCGCGAGCTGCAGGAACGGACCGGCGGTATCACCGAGTTCGTCCCGCTGTCGTTCATTCCCTTCCAGACGCTTCTGGGTCGCACCCACGGAGTTGAGGAGATCTCCCGCGAGGAGAACCTCAAGCACACGGCAGTCTTCCGCCTGGCACTCGGCCGGAGCATCCCGAGCCTCCAGGCCAGCTGGGTCAAGATGGGCCTCGAGGCCGCCACCGAAGCGCTGTCCTGGGGGGTCAACGACCTCGGCGGAACCCTGATGGAGGAGTCGATCAGCCGCCTGGCCGGCAGCTACCACGGCACGCGCCTGGACCCCGAGCAGCTGATCGCCGCGGCCCACGCGGCGGGCCGGCCCGCCGCCGAGCGGACGACCCTCTACGGGATTCGCCGCCGCTACCCGCTGGAGCAGCAGAGCGACTGGTCGCTGGCGGGGGCCGCCGCCGTCTGAGCTCAGGCTCGGGCGAACTGCCCGTGGAAGCCGAAGGGGATGTGGTGGGGGACCTCCGCGCGGGCCAGCTCGTTCATGTGCGTCGCGTCGAGCACCAGCAGGAACGAACGCTGCATGCGTCGCGTCCAGCACCACCGACAGCAGCACCCCGGCGTCCTCCCGCTCGACGCCCGGCTCGCCGACGAACACGGGCTCGCCGGCGTAGCAGTTCGGTTCCGACCAGGAGATCGTGGTCGCCCTCGTGGGTGTCGGCCTTGACGATCTCCTCGAGCCAGCCGCCGAGCCCCGCGCCGGTGCCCCATACGTAGCGGTAGGGCCGCTCGTTGCAGGCGCCGTAGTTGATCCGCGGCAGCTCCAGGTCGCGGTCGCACAGCGTCTCCTGCGCTTACCCGCGCCGCTCCGCGTGTCGAGGCGGAAGCGGGTCAGCGCCGCGGGCGTGATCGGCTTGCCGGCGCGCAGCCGCTCGAGGTAGAGATCCTCGATGATCCCGGCGTCGGGGTAGGCGCACAGGTCGACGATCACCTCATCGCCGCGCTCGAAGGCGTTGACGTGATGGAAGGAGAAGCAGGGATCGGTCGTGAACTGTGGGCCGCCGTCGCCCGTCTCGCGGTCGATCAGCGTGAACCGCGTACCGCGCTGGGGCTTCCAGCGGAAGTTCTCGATGTAGGGCCGACCCGACAGCGCCAGGGCCAGGGGGTTGACCAGGAACGGGAACTCGGCCAGCACGATCCAGCGCTCGGTCAGCCCGAAGGAGTGCATGTAGGCGGGCTCCTTGACCGGCTCCGAGGCGATCACGCGCAGCTCCGCGAGCGCCGGGTCCACCGTGAAGAAGCGGTAGCTGCTCGTGGGCCCGAGCTTGGCCGCGTAGTTGATCATCCCGCCGCCGTCTCGATCGAGGTGGGGGTGGGCCGTGGAGAGCTGGCCCGGAGCGCTGTAGGGCGGCGCATCGGCCGACTCCAGTGTGCGGGCGTCGAACTCCACCGGCAGCGGGGTCTCGGTCATCGCCACGAACCGCTCGCCCAGGCGCGCGATGTTGACGTTGGCGTTGTCGGATATCGACTGTCCCGGCGAGAACATCGTCTGGACTCGCTTGAACAGTGACCGGCAGGGGTCCGTCGCGAACTCGCTGAAGACGATCTTGCCCTCAGCCTGCGCGGCCCGGTAGGCGCGGCTCTGCAGGTAGCGGTTGCCGTAGCCGACCCGGCCCGCGGAGATCGTGAAGCGGTGGAGCATGGCGAGGCCGTCGAACCAATGGCGCATCGAGTTCTCGCCCACCTCGAAGCGGGCCGGGCCGGTGCGCAGCAGGGAGCCCGCCGAGCCACGGGGGCAGCTTTCCCGATAAGCGGCAACTGCTCGATCGTGCGCTCATGCTCGAGCGTCGTGAAGCCCGAGCGCAGTGCCGTCGCATCCCTCTCTCCGAAGGAGGGTCCATGTTGATATTTGTAGCCACGTTGTTTCTCTTGTACCATTCGGGGCGAATGGTTCAGGACCCTAGTCTAGGCTCTTCGCCGTGTCGACTGCTCGGATGAGCGAAACCTCCTACATCGTCCTCGGCCTGCTCGAGCGCCTCGAGCCGGCGACGCCCTATGACCTCAAGCAGCTGGCGCAGCTCTCGACGTTCAATTTCTGGAGCGTTCCCCACACCCAGATCTACACCGAGTGCGCCCGGCTGACCGACGCCGGGCTGCTCAGCGAGGAGCACGAGCAGACGGGTCGCCGCCGGCGGATCTACACGCTCTCACGAGCGCGGGCGAAGCCGAGCTCGAACGCTGGCGCGGAGACGTTGCCGGAAGGGGTCCTACCAGCTGCGCGATCCAGCGACCCTGCGGCTGTTCTTCGGTGCCGAGCCCGGCCCGCTCGCCGAGCACGAGGTCAGCCGCCCATCGCGAACATCTCGCGGCCCTGGAATCGCTGCGCGAGCTGATCACGGCGAGCCCCGAGGGATGGGGCCTTGCGCTCGAGCTGGGCATCGCCGAGGAGCACCAGTTCATCCGCTTCTGGTCGGAGCTGCTCGAGCGCGAGCGCAGCGCCGGGCGGATGAGCCCGCACGGACTAGCCGAACAGGTCCTCGGCTGAGGGCGCGAGCAGGGCAGCCGCCCCGGGGCCGTCCTCGGCGCGTGACGAAGCGCTCGAGGCCCTCGATCAGGACGACCGGCTCTGCGCGAGTCCTTGGCCCGCACGAGATCTGCAGCGCCCGCCGCCGCGTCGGCGATCGCAAGCCAGGTCGGCCTGCAGCGCGAGGCCGTTGGAATCGGTGCGCCCCCGCCAGTCATCAAGCGGCGCCATCCCCGCGAGGCCGATCGCGACGTCGGTCTGCCCGTGGCGCCAGGCGCGGCCGAAGCTGTCGGTGATCAGCACCGCCGGGGCCTCAGCCCGCGCCACGCCGGTCAGCTCGGCAAGGCGGGCTCGGAGCGCGCGCGCGGAGGCATCGGGGTCGAGCGGGAGTAGGACGACCTGATCCGGCGGACGAGGCGTTGGAGCTGTCCACGCCGGCGTTGGCGCAGACGAAGCCGTGGTGGGTGCGGCTGATCAGGATGCCGCGCTCTGCGCGCAGGATCTCGGCCGACTGGTCGAGCGCGACCTGGATAACCCGAGGGTCCTTGCCCTGTTCAGCGGCCAGCTCGAGCGCCTGCGGGCCGGGCGCGACCGTCGCGAGGCTCACCACTGCCCCCTCGGCCTTCGAGACGACGGTGTGGGCGATCGCCAGGAGCAGCCCGCGTCGCAGCGCTCCTGGCACCGGCCGCGTCGGTGATCGCCGCGGCCAGATCCTCGCCTGGGCGGATCTCTGGGATCCCCGTCAGGGCCTCTGCGCTCAGCGGGGCCAAGGCGATCTAGGCGAGGCTGCTCGAAACGAGCGCTTCGGCGAACTCGGGGCCGGACAGGACGGCACGGGTCGCCAGGGCCCGCTCCCCCGTGTCGGCCAGCCGGCGGCGCAGCACGGCCAGGTCGGCTCCTGTGTCGATGTCCAGCAACAGCGACGGAAGCTGCTCGACCCGGGCTGTGAGGCCCGCGGCGCCGGCGAGGGCCAGGTGGCGGGCGCAGCTGTCCGGGCCGAAGCTCGGCTCGATCGCGCCCGGCGGCTGCAGAAGCAGCCCGTTGGTCCCGCTGCCGTGGCGGTCCGGCACGACCACGACCTCGGCCCCGGCCGCGGCACCGGCGAGCAGAGCGGCGAGCTCCGCGGGGTCGGCGGCGGGGCAGTCCCCGGGGACGCAGAGAACACGCCCGAAGCCATCCTGCAGGGCGCGCTGGATGCCGAGCAGGGCGGCTGCCGACTGCCCCTCCTCGCCGGCGTCCTCAACCAGCACGGCGCCGGCCGCAAGGGCTGCCTGGGCGATCGCGCTCTCGCGGGTGACGACGATTGTCTGCTCGATCTCGCTGGTCTGGGAGAGTGCCTCGATCACGTCCGCCACCATCGCGGCGGCGAGCTCCTGGCGCATCGGGTCGGCCACTGTCGCACCGAGGCGCTGCTTGGCTCGGGCGAAGCTCTTGACTGGGAGGATCGCGGCGGTTCGCACGGCCCGATGAGCCTAGCTGGGAAATCCCGCGAGGCCCGCGGCGAACTCGACGCAGGCGCGGGCCAGGCGCGCGCGCTCCTGTGCATCGCCCATGCGGGTCTCGGTCCGCAGCGCCGGGAGGCCCTCGAGCGTCTCATCGGCGACCATCCCGTCGAGCAGCTCGCCGTAGTACTCGCGCACCCCGGCGGCGCTGGCCGGGAGCTCGGCAAACGCCATGAAGGCCGCGGTCGGGCCCCTTGAGAACCTGCCCGCCGACGATCGGGCTGACCGCCACGACCGGCGCGCCTGGCGCTCGCACAGCGCGTCGCGGATCCCCGGCACGGCGAGGATCGGGGCGATCGAGGCCAGCGGATTGGAGGGGCCGATCACGATCACCGAGGCGCGCCTCGATCGCCTCGAGCACGCCCTCGCCCGGGCTGGCCGCCTCGGCGCCCCGGAACTCGAGGCCCTCGACCGGCCCCGCGGCACGGGCGCGGATCATGAACTCCTGAAAGCCGCACCATCCCGTGGCGGGCGTGCGCACCCAGGTCCGGACCGGCTCGATCGCTCATCGGCAGGACCCGCGCGCGCAGGCCGATCGCCTCGCCCAGGCGGGCGATGGCCGCGGCCGGGCTCAGTCCCTCGGCGAGCATCCGGGCCCGCTCGAGGCACCACGCCAGGTCGCGGTCGCCGAGGTTGAACCAGACATCCACGCCGAGCTCGCGCAGCCCGTCCATGACAGCGAAGCTGTCGCCGTCCATCCCCCAGCCGCGCTCGTCGATCAGCCCCGCCAGCCAGAAGCAGACGAGGTCCGGGTCGGGTGAGACGTGGGCGCCGTAGATCTCGATGTCATCGCCGGTGTTGACGATCGCCGTGAGCCGCTCTGGGCCGAACGCATCGGCGATGCCCCGGGCCAGCTTCGCGCCCCCCGTGCCGCCCGTCAGCAGGAGGATGTCGTGCCCGGCCGCGCTCAGTCCCACAGCCCGTCGGGCAGCCCGCTCAGCCGGATGCCGGCATGGATCTTGTAGCGGGAGTTGACCGAGATCAGCAGCGCCGTCAGGGACTCGGTCGTGCGCGACATCTCGAGCTTGCCGCAGTCGACGCAGCGCAGCCCCTCGATCTGCTCGATCAGCAGCGCGGCCTCGCGCTTGTCGGCGCGGGCGTCGCCGCAGACGAGGACGTCCTGATCGAGCGGGTGCTCGAGATCGGTCAGCGAGGCCGCGCTGACCGTGTGCAGGGCCGAGACGACGCGAACGCCCTCGGGTGCCATCTCGGCGGCCTGCTGGGCGGCGGAGCCCTGCCAGACGCCGAGCATGCGGGTCGCTTTGCCGCTGACGGCCGCGGCCAGCGGAACGGTGGCGTCGATCAGCAGCTGCCCGGGGCGAGGGCCTCCTTGAGATTTGTCAGCGTCTCCGACTGGCTGCGGAAGGGGACGCTGAGGATCACGACCTGGCTGCCCGGGCGGCGTCGGCATTGTCCTGGCCGCGTGAAGCTGGCCTCGGGCATCAGCTCGCGGCGCCCGCGTCGGCCGTTTCGCTCGCCCGCCCGGCGTCGCGCGAGCCGATCACGACGGGGACGCCCGGCGCGGCCGAAGCGCAGCGCCAGGCCGAAGCCCGAGGGCGCCCGAGGCGCCGATGATCGTGACGGGATCGGGGAGCTCTGGGCCACGGCGGCCGAGTATAGGCTTCGAGCCGATGAGCCTCGAGGGCAACTCGCTGCCCGGCGACCGTGCGGATCCGCGAGGTCGGTCCGCGGGACGGCTTCCAGAACGAGCCCGAGGTGATCGCGACCGAGCGCAAGGTCGAGCTGATCGACGCGCTCGCGCGGACCGGGCTGCGCCGTCTGGAGGTGACGAGCTTCGTGCGCGCCGACGTGATCCCCCAGCTGGCCGACGCGGCGGCGGTGCTGGCCGCGATCGACGTGCCCGCCGAGGTCAGCCTGTCGGTGCTGATCCCCAACGAGCGCGGCCTCGAGAACGCGCCTGGAGCTGCTCGACGAGCGCGCGGGGGGACGGCCGGCCTTCGACGAGGTGAACGTCTTCCTGTCGGCCTCCGAGACCCATAACCGCAAGAACGTCAACCGGACGATCGCCGAGTCCCTAGCGGGCGTCGAGAGCTGGTCCTCGGGCGCGCCCGCGACGCCGGCCTGCGCTGCGAGGGGGTCATCTCGACGTCCTTCGGCTGTCCCTACGAGGGACGATGTTCCCGTCGAGCGGGTGCTGGAGATCGCGCGGCGGTCTGCGCGACGCCGGGCGCCCAGGAGGTCGGCTTCGGCGACACGACCGGGATGGCCAACCCGCTGCAGGTGCGCGCTTCTTCGAGCGGGCCTATGCGGAGCTCGGCGAGCATCGAGCTGACGGCGCACTTCCACAACACCCGCGGCCAGGGCCTGGCGAACGTGCTGGCGGCCCTGGAGGCCGGCGTGGAGAGCTTCGAGTCGAGCTTCGGCGAGCTCGGCGGATGCCCCGTCCCGGCGGGCGCCACGGGCAACATCGCGACCGAGGACCTCGTCTCGATGCTGGCCGAGATGGGCATCGAGACGGGCATCGACCTGCCGGCCCTGCTGGCCTGCGCTCGCGCGCGTCCAGGAGATCCTGGGCCGCCCGCTGGGCAGCCACACGCTGCTGGCCGGCCCCGTCGACTGGCACGCCGGCTGGCGCCGGCGGCTAGCCGGCGACCGGCTCCTCGACGCCGCGGGCGGCCTCCTTGGCGGCGGCGACGCAGTACTCCTGCACGGCCACCTCCATTTCAAGCGAGGCGGCGATCGTCGGGCGGGCCGATGCGTCGATCACGCGCTTGGCGCGTCCCACGGCGATGTGCGAGTTCGCCAGCAGTTCATCGACGAGCGCCCCGGTCGCGCCGTCCAAGCTCCTCGGGCTCGACGACGCGGTTGAGCAGGCCGATCCGCTCGGCCTCCGCGGCGTCGATCGTGCGGGCGGTCATGATCAGCTCCTTGGCCCGGCCGAGCCCCACGACGGCAGGCAGCCGGGTGGAGCCGCCGACGTCGGGGATGATCCCGAACTTGACCTCGGGCAGCCCCAGCTGGGCGTCGCTCGAGGCGATCCGGATGTCACAGCCGAGGGCCACCTCCAGTGCGCCTCCGACGCAGGTCCGGTGGATCTGGCAGACGACCGGCTTGGCCATCTCTTCACAGAGGTTGGCGCACTCGAGGAAGACGTTGCGGAACGGCCGCAGCATGCCCGGCGTGGAGGTCGAGGACATCAGCTCGACCAGGTCGACGCCGGCGGAGAAGACGGGGCCTTCGCCGCGCAGGACGACGCAGTGGACGGATTCGGCCGCGGCGGCCTCGCGCAGCGCCTCGCCCAGCGCCAGCAGAAGCTCCTGGTTCATCGCGTTGCGCTTCTCGGGCCGGTTCAGGATGACGTGGCGGACGGCGCCGCGATCCTCGGTGAAGACGATGCTCATCGCTTGCTCCTGACGTCGTGGACCGCAGAAAGGTTATTCCCAGCGTCAGCCCGGCGGGCGCCGGCCTCACCCGGGCGCAGCCCCCCTCAAGCAGTTGATCAGCTGAGGTCCAGGACGGTCGTCGGGCGCCTGGAATGTCCTCGTTGTGGCCCTCGCGGGGAACGATCGCCGTGCCGATCGAGAAGAACTCGATCGTGTGGCTGCCCCAGCCGTGGCTCTTCTCCTGCAGCTGGACGCCGACGATTCCCTCGGCCTGAATGGCAGCGGCCTCGCTCTGCATGCGCTCCATCGCCAGCTCGCGGGCGTCATAGAGAGCCTGGGTGAAGTTCGACAGCTCGACGTTGCGGCCGGTCTGGGCCAGGGACTGGAGCATCCCCCGGTGGGCGACGTGGTAGACACAGCTGCCCATCACCATCCCCACCGGCCGATGGCCCGTGCGCAGCAGCGTCCAGAAATCCTGGCCCGAGAGATCGCTTGTGAAGGGCCTCCCGTTGGGCGCCCGGTGAAGCACTCCGTCGCGGTGCTTGACGGCGGTGCCGATCGCGATGAACTCGGCCATGTCCTGGCCCCACTCGTAGCGCCCGATGTCCAGACGCACTCCGACGATGCCGTCCGCACCGAGCTGATCTGCCTCCTCCTCCATCCGCGTCATGGCCAGCTGGCGGGCGCTGTACATGGCTTCCGAGAGGACCGTCATCTCCTGGCTTTTCTTCCACCCCGCCATCTGAATTCCGATGTGGTAGATCGAGCTCCCCACGACCAGCCCCAGCGGCTCGAAGCCGGCCTCCTTGACGAGCAGGAACTCGTTCACCGACAGATCCGAGGTGAACAGCCCAGCCCGGTTCTGCTGCAGCCGCGCGCGGCCCGCGTCGGGGACCCCCTCGAGCGATGTCGGGTCATAGGCGGTCTCCTGCTCGATCGGTTCATCGCTCATCAAGGGGCTCCTTCGGTCAGGTCGATGGTCGTCTTGGGTGCTGTGAAGTTGTTCGCCGCGTCTTCCCGGATCGCCGTGCCGATCGCGTCGAAGCTCACCATCAGCCCACCCTGCTGGTAGCGCCCGGCGCCCTGCTCGGTCCGCTGGATCGTGTGGCCGACCCTGACGCCGACGATGCCGTTGGCGCCCAACGCCGAGGCCTGCGAGCTGACGCGCGCCATCACCCGCTCCCGGGCCTCATAGACACCCTGGGTGTATTCGGGCAGCTCCTGGTTGGCCATGTACCCCATGCCGCCGCTGAGCATGCCGGGTTTCGTAGGTCGGCTGGATGAAGAACACCGACGTCCATGCGACGACGCCCAGCGTCTGCGATCCCGGCCAGGCGCAGCTTGGCGTAGTCGGGCACCGACAGCTCGGTGAGCACCTGCTGCGGCCTGGAGGTTCCCGGCGGCGGCTGCTCACGGTTGCGAACGGCCGTTCCGATCACCACGCACTCGATCGCCCCTTCGGTGAACTCTCGGGCGCCGCTCGAGATCTGCACCCCGACGACGGCGTCGGCGCCGAGCAGCCGGGCCTCTTCGCCCAGCCGGCTGAAGGCCCGTTCGCGAACCTCGTTCCACGCTCGCGAGAGCGAGTCCAGCTCGAACATCAGCCCGCCGCCGAGGTTCATCGGTACCGTGGACTGGTAGCCCACCTGGTAGATCGAGCTGCCCATAACCTGGGCCAGCGGTTCCAGGCCCAGCTGATGGCACAGGGCGAACGAGCCGACCGACAGGTCGGAGGTGAACGCGCCCTTCCCCTCGCCGAGCTCGCGCAGTCGCCGCTCGGCCTGCAGCGGTATCCCACCCCGTTCCACCCGCTCCAGGGACTCGCGCTGCTCGGCCTCCGCCGCTTCCAGTCGAGCAGCCCCGATCTGATCTGGCGGCTCGGAGCGACCCATCAGGCGAGCAGGCGCTCCAAGGCCAGGCGAGCGTCCTCGCTGCGCCGGGCCTCCTCGCGGAGTTCATCGGTCAGCGCGTCCAGCCAGGGGCCGGGCTCCAGGGTCTCCCGCTTGATCGCGATGCCGCCGCTCTGGCGCATCCTGGTGCCCGCCAGGCGCCCCTTGTTGAAGGCCAGCCGGTAGCGGCAGTCGGCCAGCGCCACCTCGACGGAGCAGACCCGCTTCTGACCGCGGCCCGAACAGCCCGCCGCCACGACGCTCGACCGACGCCCGCCCAGGGAGGGCCTGCTCGAGCTTCGCGGCCAGCACCTCCATCGAGCTCGCGAGCTCCGAGCCGTCGCCCCGCAGCTCGGCCGCGACGAGGTCGAAGGACGGATCCGGATCCATGGCTAGCAGGCTAGCGCCAGCGCGGCTCCGGGCGCCCACGGGCGATCACGGCGCCGACGGCACCATGGCCGCGGTAATAGGCTCTGCACTCGCCGCCTCCACTGGGGAGCGCAGGCGCCGAACGTCGCGGCGGGTGCATGCGGGCCCGTCGGGGAGAGACCAACCGAGGAGTGCAATGGCGCAGAAGATCGAGCAGGTGGGGGTGCTGGGAGCGGGCCTGATGGGTCACGGCATCGCCCAGGTGGCGGCACAGGCCGGGTATCAGGTCGTCCTGCGGGAGGTCGACGAGGCGACCCTCCAGAAGGGCGTCGCGAAGATCGAGAAGCAGCTGGCCCGGGCGGTCGAGAAGGGCAAGTCCAGCCAGGAGGATGCCGACGCCGTACGCGGGCGGATCGACGCGACCACCGACTACGGCGCGCTGGCGGGCTGCGACCTGGTGATCGAGGCGATCACCGAGAACCTGGCGCTGAAGCTCGAGATGTGGAAGGAGATCGACTCGATCGTCAAGCCCGAGGCCGTCTTCGCGACGAACACCTCCTCGCTTTCGGTCATCGACCAGGCGGCCACGACCCGCCGACCCGGGCAGTTCGTGGGCCTTCACTACTTCAACCCCGCTCAGGTCATGAAGCTGGTCGAGGTCGTTCGCTGCGTGACCACCACCGACGAGGCCTTCGAGACGGCGCTCTGAGTTCGCCCGCTCGGAGGGCAAGCTGGCGATCCCCACCAAGGACAAGGCGGGCTTCATCGTCAACCGGCTGCTGGTCCCCTACATGATGGACGCCGTTCGGGCCTACGAAGAGGGCGTCGGCTCGGTCGGCGAGATCGACGAGGCCATGAAGGCCGGCGCCGGGCACCCGATGGGACCGCTGACGCTGGCCGACTTCGTCGGCCTGGACACGCTCGGCTCGATCTGCGACGTCCTGTTCGAGGAGTTCCGCGAGCGGCGCTTCGCGCGGCCGCCGATGCTGCGCAAGATGCTCGCGGCGGGCTGGTTCGGACGCAAGTCGGGCATGGGCTTCTACGACTACTCCGGCGAGGCGCCCCGGGAGAACCCGGCCTTCTGAGGGGCTGAGCGACCGTGGACAGCCCAGGGATTCGGGTCGCAGACTCCGACCGCGAGCAGTTGGCCGAGGAACTGCGCGAGCACATGCTCGCCGGCCGGCTGACCTCCGAGGAGTTCGAGGAGCGCCTGGCCGTGCCTATGCGGCCGTCACACAGGCGGAACTCGACGAGCTGCGGGCCGACCTGCCGATGGGCGTGGTCCAGGTGCAGGGCGCGCTTGCCCTGCGCCGTTCCAAGCTCCGACGCCGTCTGCTCCAGGAGGGGGGAGGGGCGCTCGGCATCTCGGTCTGTGCGTCGCATCTGGGCCGCCAGCGGGGCCGGTTGGGAGCTTCTGGCCGATCTGGGTGATCCTCGCGACGTTCGTCCCGGTGGTCCGCAACGCCTGGCTGCTGTTCGGCCCGGCCCCCGACGTCGATGAGGTCGAACGAAACTGAACAGGCGCCGCGACCGGGATGGTCGTCGCCGCCGCCACGGCGGCTCATCGGATCTGCGCCGCCCCCCGCGCCCGCCCGGCCTGCCCCGATGAGCGACCTCGGCTCCGCAGCCGAGCGCGCCCTCGCCGGCGGCCCCGAGCGCCACCGCGAGAAGGCACTCGAGCAGGGCAAGCTCCCCGTTCGCGAGCGGGTCGGGATGCTGCTGGACGAGGGCTCCTTCTCCGAGGAAGCGCTGCTGGCCAACTGGGATCAGGACGGCCTGGGAGCGGACGGCGTCGTGACGGGCCTCGGCGCGATCGATGGGCGCCCGGTTGCCCTGATGGCCAACGATCCGACTGTCAAGGCCGGCTCATGGGGGCCCAAGACAGTCGAGAAGATCCTGCGCATCCAGGAGCGAGCGCTGGCTCTGTCGGTGCCGATGGTCTACCTGGTCGACTCGGCCGGGGCCCGGATCACCGAGCAGGTCCAGATGTTCCCCGGGCGCCGCGGGGCGGGGAGGATCTTCCACAACCAGGTCAAGCTCTCGGGGGTCGTGCCGCAGGTCTGCGTGCTGTTCGGCCCCAGCGCCGCCGGTGGCGCCTACATCCCGGCCTTCTGCGATCTGGTGATCATGCGCGAGGGCAACGCCTCGATGTACCTGGGCTCGCCGCGGATGGCCGAGATGGTGATCGGCGAGAAGGTCAGCCTCGAGGAGATGGGCGGAGCCCGGATGCACACGGGCGTTTCCGGCTGCGGTCATCAGCTGGTCAAGAGCGACGAGGAGGGTCTCGAGCTGGCCCGCCGCTACCTCTCCTATCCTGCCCACCGACTGGCGCGCGGACGCCTCCCGCTCGCCGACTCGCTGGCGCCGCGCCTCGACGCAGACGGGCTGGCGCATCGGCGAGCTGATCCCGGCCGATGAGAACAAGCCGTTCGACATCAAGCGACTGATCGAGGGATTGATCGACGAGGGCTCATTCCTCGAGATCCATCCGCGCTGGGCCAAGGAGCTGGTGGTCGGATTCGCCCGTCTGGACGGGAGGGCCGTGGGAATCGTGGCCAACCAGCCCAAGCACAAGGGCGGGGTCCTTTTCTCCGACTCTGCCGACAAGGCCGCCCGGTTCATCTGGAACTGCAACGCCTTCAACGTCCCGCTGCTGTTCCTGGCCGACGTGCCGGGTTTCATGATCGGCACCCAGGTCGAGCGCCAGGGGATCATCCGTCACGGCGCGAAGATGATCAGCGCCGTCAGCGAGGCGACCGTCCCGAAGATCTCGGTGATCGTCCGCAAGGCCTACGGGGCCGGCCTGTATGCGATGGCAGGGCCGGCCTTCGAGCCGGACTGCTGCATCGCCCTTCCGAGCGCCTCAATCGCCGTGATGGGCCCGCAGGCGGCGATCAACGCCGTCTACTACAACCAGCTCCAGGCGATCGAGGATGAGGCGCAGCGAGCCGCCGAGCAGGAGCGGCTGCGAGCCGAGTACGGGGCCGACATCGACATCCTGCATCTGGCCTCGGAAATGGTCATCGACGCGGTGATCGAGCCTGAGCTGCTGCGCGGGAGCTGATCCGCCGCTTCGCCCAGGCAGCCTCGAAGACCCGCGACTGGCCGGCCAAGCACAACTCGGTCACGCCCGTCTGAGGGCCCGCGTTCGGCGACGCTCAGGCGGTCGGGGTGAGGCCGGCCGTGCGGGTCTCGTCGTCCTGGAACGGCGGGTAGGTCTCGGTCAGCAGGTACAGGTAGGCGTCGCTGCGGGCGGTATAGGAGTTCGCCAGCACCATCAGATCGAACAGGCCCTGGGGCATCTTGCCGGTCACCACGATGACAAACCAGGCCGCGACCGCACCGACCTCGAGCAGCAGGCCCATGATGTAGCGGATGATCACCAGCGGGATCGCGATGATCGCGCGGAAGAACGTCTTCAGCCGGCTGTAGCTGCTCAAGGGGACCGGCGAACTCCATTCGCACGGGGTACCCCGGGTCATCGGAGCCGCCGAAGGAGGGATAGGGATCACTCAACAGCGCGGCATAGGCCGTGAAGCGGGCAAGGAATCGCGTGAAGTCCGCCACGAAGTCGTAGAGGCCCTGCGGGTAGCGACCCGTGATCACGATCGCGAACCAGGCGATCACGACGGCGATGGTCGCGACGATCGCATAGAGATAGAGCCAGATCGCCAGCGGGATCGCCAGCAGGAGGCGGAAGAAGGCGGTCAGTCTGCTGCGGCGCTCGACATAGTCGGCCTGGAAAGTCACTGGATAGTGCATGGCGTGATCCTAGGCCGGTTGCCGGACGTGGGATAGATTTCACGGTCGATGGACGCTGTCGAGCTCGCCTACGCCGGAATCGCCCGCCAGGCAGAGCTGATCGCCGCCCGCGAGGTCTCCTCGCGCGAGCTGGTCGAGCTGTACCTGCGTCGGATCGCGACCCACGAGCCGCAGCTGAACGCCTTCCGGATCGTTCTCGCGGAACGCGCCCTGATGGAAGCCGACCAGGCCGACAGCCGGCGCTCGGCGGGTGCCGGACGCCCGCTGTTGGGCGTGCCGATCGCTGTCAAGGACGACATCGACGTCGCGGGAGAGCAGACCTGTTACGGGACCAATGCCAACGGCGGCCCGGCCGTCGCCGATGCCGAGGTGGTGCGCCGCCTGCGCGAGGCCGGGGCCGTGGTGATCGGCAAGACCAACGTCCCTGAGCTGACCATGTGGCCGTTCACCGAGACGGCGACCTTTGGCGCCACCCGCAACCCATGGGACCTTCAGCGGGCTCCGGGAGGTTCCAGCGGCGGTAGCGCCGCGGCCGTCGCGGCCGGACTGGTCGGTGCGGCACTCGGCTCCGACGGCGCCGGCTCGATTCGCATTCCCGCCGCCTGGTGTGGACTTTTCGGACTGAAGCCTCAACGGGGCCGCGTCTCGATGGCGCCGAAGGCGCGCGGCTGGCACGGACTGTCGGTCAACGGCGTCCTGACCAGGCGGGTAGCGGACACGGCGCTGTTCCACGATGTCGCATCCGGTTCGGTTGAGATCGACATGGACAGCGTGCCGGCGCCTCCGGTGTCCTTCGCCCAGGCCGCCTCGACACACCCGGGGAGCCTGCGGATCGCTTTCTCTCGAGCGGTCCCGTTCGGAGTGATCGCGAAGCTTGACCCGAGCGCGATCGCGGCCTTCGAGGAGACGATCGAGCTGCTGCGCTCGCTCGGGCATCATGTCGAGGAGCGCGACCCCGACTACGGCAAGGACACACTCACGGCGGTCACCGTGCGCTACCTGCGGGGCATCCATGACGAGGCCGCGGCCCTGCCGCACCCGGAGCGCCTCGAACGGCGCACGCGGTCGATGGCCCGCTTGGGCGGGCTGATTCCACCCGCGGTGCTGGAGCGTGCGCTGAAGGCGGAGGAGGCGCTGAGAAGCAGGTTGAACCGGGTGTTCGACGATCACGACCTGCTGATGACCCCGGCGACCGCGGCTCTCGCGCCCCCGATCGGCAGGCTGCAGGGCAGGGGAGCGCTGTGGACCGTCAACACCGTCGCCGGCTGGGTGCCCTTCAACGGGCCGTGGAACGTGACCGGCCAACCCGCCGCGTCGGTGCCGGCCGGGATGACCGCCGAGGGTCTCCCGCGAGCTGTGCAGATCGTGGCGCGCCCCACGGATGAGCTGACCCTGATGTCCCTGGCAGGACAGCTCGAGGCGGAGCGGCCCTGGGCCGAGCAGCGCCCCCCGCTGTTCGGATGAGCGAACCCGAGCAGCTGCTGGAGATCGCCGTCGAGGCCGCCAGGGTGGCGGGTGGCCTGCTGGCCGAGCGTGCTGCGCTGGGGGCCGAGCGCGAGGTGTCATCGAAGAGCACCCCCACGGACCTCGTCAGCGAGGCCGATCTCGCGGCCGAGCGGGCAATCAGGGAGCTGCTCGCAGAGCGCCGCCCCGACGACGGGATCATCGGAGAGGAGGGCGGATCGAAGGAGGGCAGCAGCGGACTCAGCTGGGTCGTCGACCCGCTGGACGGGACCATCAATTTCCTGTTCGGCATCCCCCAGTGGTGTGTCAGCGTCGCCGTGCGCGACGAGCAGGGGGCGATCGCCGGGGCGGTCTATGACCCGAACCGCGAGGAGCTGTTCATGGCGACCCGGGGAGGCCCGGCCGCGCTCGGCTCCCGGTCGGGAACCGTGGAGCTGCACGGCCGCCGGCAGGACCCGGGCGGCGGCGAGGAGGGTTCGGCCGATCTCGCAGGCGCGATGGTCGCCACCGGCCTCGCCTATGACGCGGGCGTGCGGGCGGCCCAGGCCCAGGTTCTGGCGAGGCTCGCGCCCGCGGTGCGCGACATCCGCCGCTTCGGCAGCGCTGCGCTGGACCTCTGCTGGACCGCCGCCGGACGCTACGACGCCTACTTCGAGCGCACCGTCAAGCCGTGGGACATCGCCGCCGGGTCACTCGTCTGCGAACAGGCCGGCCTGCTGGTGCTCGAGCTCCAGGAGGCCGAGAATCTGCCCTGGGGGATCCTCGCTGCACGGTCAGGGCTGGCCGAGTCTCTGATCGAGATCGTCGGCGGAACCCGGCACGCGAGCGACTGAGATCGATGCGGCGGGTGGGATTCGAACCCACACGCCCTTTCGGACAGGGCCTTTTGAGGGCCCCGCGTCTACCGTTCCGCCACCGCCGCGAGCCGCTCGATCGAGGGCGAGGATATCCGGCTGCTCAGGCGGGATGCGGCGGGGGAGTGGCGAAGCTCTCCCCGGGCGCCTGAGGATCGCGGCGCTCGAGCTCCACGTTCCAGCCCTGCTGAAAGCCCCGCATGGCGAAGGCCACGATCAGGATCTGCAGCGGCACGATCAGCAGCGTCAGCAGTCCCAGCAACCCGGCGTTGATGGCCGGTTCTTCAAAACCGGTCTTGTCGCGTGCGAACCACGCCGGCCCCGCGACCAGAGCGAAGATCCCCAGCAGGACGGCCAGAGCTGCGGACACCGGCAGGACGCCCCGGTTCCAGCGTCCCGCGTAGAAGGCCAGGACGATGTAGACCACGATGTAGCCGATCTGGACGGGGATGGCCCCCTCCAGCACCTTCCAGCCCCCGATCGTCACGATCGCGACCAGTGCGGCGCTGGCCAGCAACAGCACGATCACCGTGGCCCGGGTCGCCTGCACCACAGGCTTGTCCCGGTTGGGATGGGTGATGATCACGCCTGGCTTCGGCTCGTTCCCCGGTACGGTCGACATCGCCTGCATGACCATACATTCTCGGGCGGTTCACGTGTGGCGGAAACGCGATCCTCGCCCCGCCTGGGAA
The DNA here is from genome assembly GCA_963744035.1 of uncultured Solirubrobacteraceae bacterium. Taxonomy (GTDB): domain Bacteria; phylum Actinomycetota; class Thermoleophilia; order Solirubrobacterales; family Solirubrobacteraceae; genus Palsa-744. The sequence goes on from CAVURZ010000008.1 coordinate 186,518, forward strand.
CCCCCGCACGGC
>CAVURZ010000009.1:0-34431 GCA_963744035.1 uncultured Solirubrobacteraceae bacterium
CGGCTTCCGGGCCGAGATCCAGGCCGCGATCGACGCCGGCGAGCTACGCGACGAGCTCGACGCCCACCAGGTCTCGCGCTTCCTCTGGGGCGCCTGGAACGGAATCGTCGCCCTCGGGCTCCGCCGCGACGGCCTTGCGCTCACCGACGACGAGATCGCGACGACCATCCAGACCGGCCGCCGCCTCGTCGTCGAGGGGCTCGTCGCGCCGGGTGCCCGCGACGCCGCGGGCAACGCGACCGCGCGCCTCGTCACGATCGACTCGCCCGACATCAGCCCAGCGCCCCCGCCAGCGAGTTCTCGCGCCCGTGTCTGAGCCTGCGCGAGGCCCTCGACCTCCTGCCCGCCGGTCGGTGCGACGACGCGAAAGCGGTCTGCACCGAGGCTCCAGATCTCGACCTCTCCGATCGTCATGAACGGGCCGGCCGCGCTCGTCTGCCAAGGATCCGGATCGGGCGTCTGTCGTCCACCGCGTCAGAACCCGGACCGACAGAGACTCTTGGCTTCCGACCACAAGTACCATGGTCCAGCTGGGCCATCAGGGCGCTGGGGGTCTCGGACATACAGAAGTGTGTAAGCACGCGGGCCACCACCGCATTTGCCCAAGCCGGTCGCTCGCAACTCCGTCAGCACTGGCTCGCTGTAATAGCCCCCGTGAGGCTTGAAGATCGCATGCAGGCCATATCCGATCGCGCTGCTGGCGCCCCAGTCAACCCAGTGGATTTCTCTGACCAGCCCGCTGGGGTCGCCACCGTTGTAGATCTTGGCCGGCTGCGCCGTGCCCCACCCTTCGCCACCTTGCGGCGCGAAAGCTGGAGAGCCGAGAACCACGTTGGATGTCGCGGCCGACGAACTCGAAACGCACCCGACCACCGAAAAGCTAGCTACGACTACTGCGACCATGACGTGCTTTCGCACGATCGACCTCCTCATGGGGGAGAAGGAAGCCTACTCGGCAACGCGCTTCGTGATTCCTCTCGTCCAGCAAAAGGCGCCCCCCTGTCGAGTGGGTGCCTCAAACCCGAGGAATACGGTGTAGCCCGGGGCATCGCCCGTCCTAGATCCTGCCCTCTGATTCGGGTAATCGACCGTAGGGAGGGGGCCTTTATTGGCTCCCGCCGACCTGCTTTGCAAGCAGGAGGTCACCGGTTCGATCCCGCTTGGCTCCACTGAACTGTTCGGCGCAAACCACGCGGCCGAATGTGCGTCCGCGGCACCTGTGGCTCAACCGGAAAGCATCTCGCAGCTTGTCAGAGGCGTGCCGCGCAGTCTGACTCCGCAAAGCTGCTTGGGCGGCTCGAACCACTGGGCGAAGAACTCCTCCCGATTCAAGCCCAGCCCGCCGTTTGCCGCCGTAGGGTTGGCCGGGTCGATCGGCTCCCACAGTCTCTTGAGCACGTCTTCCCTGGGAAGCTCGAAGCTTGGAAAGAACGTGTCGCGGTCGAAGTTGCCGAGCACCCACTCCTCGTACAGGTTGTAACGGTTCACCCGCACCATGTAGCCGCCCGACGCGACGTTCTTGAACGGCTGCCTTATGGATGAGGCAACGCCATACCCGATCAGGCGCCGAGGATCGTCACTGCGGAACGAAGGCGTCACCCAGGCGGTGTACTTCGCTGACAGCAACGCCCCGTAGAACATCTGCTCGAGGGACAGCTGAAAGCCCTTGGCAGCCTGACGGTAGTCGTCGGGTGTGATCTGCCAGGCTCCAGGATCCATGTGGCATGACTTCTCGGCCTGGGCGCACTCGGCCACGGTCTTGAGCTTGTGATAGTCGGCCACGGTCTCGTTGAACATCGTGTTGGTGATGGTCTGCTGGGCCTCGTCAAGCCGCTTGGCAACCTCCCCCGCCAGCTCGCCGACCTTGACCTCGAAGCTGTCAGGCTCTGGCTCCTGGCGATTGATCTCCGCCAGCTCGAGCGCGAGCGTGTAGACGACCCGGGCGACCTCGATTACGTGACCGGCGTACGGAATCGCCTTGCCGACGTCGGCAAGGCCGAGCACCCCGGCCTGGATGCTGGCCGCCACCTTGTCCTGAGCAGGCGTCTTCACCTCGGCGTTGACCTTCGCCGCAGCCTCGGTCAGCTTCGCCCAGGAGCTGAAGGCCGAGTCGGCATAGGGCCTGGCCAGCTGCTCGAAGTAGTGGCGATCGATCAATAGCCACGCGATCTCCTGGGTCAGCTCGCGCTTGGCCCACGTGAAGTTGGCCTGCTCAAATCCAGGATGTTGCTCGGGCATGCGCAGGCTCTCGATCGCGGTCTTCTTCGCACTCCAGTCGATCGACCGGCTCGAGTAGTACTGCGTCCGCGGGTCAGTTCCCAGAAACTGCTCCTCAGCGATCCACGCTAGCGCCGCGTTGTCGGTCGCATTGTCCTGATGCGGCCACGGGCCCGGCCGATGGTTGACCACATCGACCACGGGAACGGATCCAAGGACCTCCTCGTTCTCCAGGCTTAGGCCGAAATCCGTTGAGCTACGGGTCAACGTTCCCGCGATCGGAGCGAGGTTGCCCTCGGCAATCGCATTGCCGGACTTGGACGACTGCAGACCCCGCCCGTATCCGGCGTGCGATTGTCCCACCAACGTGTAGGAGAGGAACTTCGCTCTGGGATCCATGCTGGTGAAGATCGGCCCCACCGTGCCGCCCAGCTTCGCGATGTCAAAAGCCACCCTTGTTACGGGCTTGTCGAGAATCTCCTCCTGAGCGCCGCAATTGATGCAGCCAGCCCGGCGGCGCGGATAGCCGACGGACGCCACGATCACCAGGTCGTTCGCGCCCGGCGCGTCCGCGGCCTCCAGCAGGGCGGCCATCCGGTCGAGGCGCTCGCCGGAGGTGTTGGGATCGCTTGTCACGAAAGAACTCGACGTTGCCTTCCCCGAGTAGCGATCGACGATCACGACTTGGAAGCCGCCGTTGGCAGCGCTCAAGTGCTGGCCGCCAACCTGGACGTAGTTGTGGTGGAGGTCATGTTTGGCGCTGGTGTTGAACGAGATGTGCTCCCAGGATTGAAAGGTGTAATGACGGTCGGCGTTGCGGATCAGGTAGCCGCTGATGTCTCCGAAGCTCGCGGGCCCGGGCGAGTAACGGTAGGTGGAGAACCCGAGCGTCTTGCCGCTCGTGGGCACACCGATCGCCGAGAACACTCCCTGGGGCAGGTGACCGTAGGCCCCTAGCCAGGGCGGCGGCTGACCAACCCCAAGGCTGGCGAGGGCGTCCGCCACCCTCGCCGGACCATTGGTCGTGTGTCCCTGAGGCCACAACTGATCCGAGACGATGACGAGTCTGCTGCCATCGAGGCCGCTCAGCTGCTCCTTCAGCGCGGTTGCGCAGTCCTGCCGGCAATCGAGAGTCCTGTTGCTTACGAGGCGCAGCGTGCTGCGGTCAAGGACGACGACCTGTAGCCACTGCCCGGGAGAGGGGCTGACAGGGTAGAAGCTCTTGACCCCAGTCGTGGGGTCGACGATCGAGACCCCGGGCACGCCCCCCTGGTCGGCGATCGTGTGGACCTCCATCACCGGCGGCGGCGAGGCGGCGAGGCCGCCGTCGCGGGCCGCTGACGGCCCGGCGCCGACGCTCGCCACCAATACCAGGGTCAGCGCGACTGCAGCCCCCACGATGACGGCCACACCGGCTCGCCTCCTGCGGGCTCCGCCGCGCCTCGGCTGGAAATGATCTATCCGCAACTCAAACTCCTTGCGGTCAGCGCGTCGTCTCGATCATCGTGACAGCGCGGTCGGCCCTTCCGGGTTGGCCGCCAACGCCGAGGGGCACGGGAACTGCTTGCCAAAGTGCGTGAGCTCCACATCGTTGGAACTAAGGCCGGTGAAATTGATCGAGAAGTCCTCGCCGAAGTTCCCGGGGCGCCAATTGGCAAAGAACATTCGCTCGTCAACGACAGCCAAGCCACAGGGATGCCGGTCGACGGGGGTCAGGTCAATGAACTTCTGGTTGACGGCGGCGCCGTCCAGCTTTGCGCGGCCGATCGTGCGGCCGTCGAAGAGCGCACCCAAGTTGTTCCAGTACAGATAGTTCCCTTCGACCGCGAGCGATGTCGCGAAGTCCGCAGGGAGGAAGTCTTCGTTGGCGTTCTTGCCGTCGATATTCGCGCGACCGATCCCGCTGCGGTCGATCCAGAAGATGAACGAGGGACTTACGGCGACCGTCGCGAGCGCCCGCCGGCTGGTCTTGATGAACTTCTCGTTGACGTTCGCGCCGCTCAGATCCGCCCGTCCGATGTCCCCGTCGTCGCTGATCCAGAAGAGGTGCTTGGCGTCGGCGGTTATGCCGCACACCTTGCTGTGCAGCTGGATCCAGTTGCGTTCGATGTGCGATCCGTGAATGTCGGCGCGGCCGATATCGCGGTTGTTCGCCCAGTAGACGTGCGACTCCGTGGCTGCGAGGCCGCAATGCGCGATTCCTCCGGCGTCGGCGACGAACTTCGATCGCCCGCCGCTGCCATTCAGCGCGATGCGCTCGATCGACTGCCCGTCCCTGTAGTAGAGATACGCGTGCGCGGCGCCCGCAAGCGCAGCCCACCCAAGCGTCGCGCATACGACAGCCATAAGAGCAACCGTCTTGCGGCGGGTGCTCGGTGTGAATCGCACGGTTCTCATGTCTGCTCCTCTCCGGTTCGCCCATTATGACCGGGCTTGCAGGTCTTTTGCAGTTGGGGCCTCGAAGCGAGCCGAGTTCGGGCCGCGCCCCTTGAAGCTGAGGATATGCAGCAGTCCGCCGAAAGAAGTTGACAGAGGACCATCGTGCTCCTAAACTGAGAGCCTAATCTCAATAAAGGAGCCCCCGTGTCCGCTGCCGACGTATTCCGTACGTATCTCGACCGCTTCACCTCCGGTGACATAGCCGGCGCTTCGGAGCTGCTTGCTGAGGACTTCTCCTTCCATGGCCCGATGCTGCAGTCTGAGGGCAAGGCGGCCTTCGTCGAGGGCGCCTCCGGACTCGGGCCGATGGTGCGAGGCAACCGGATGATCCGACAGTGGGTCGCAAACGACGAGGTGTGTTCGATATATGAGTTTGAGATCGAGACGCCGGCCGGCGCGGGCTCGATCACGATGGCGGAGTTGGCGACCGTGCGCGACGGCAAGCTCAGCTCGTCGCGTCTCATCTTCGACACGGCTGCGATGACGGCCCTGATGCCCGCGGCCTGAGAGGGGTAACACGATGCCGAAGGGCCCCTGGACCGGATACGGACGCTTCTGCCCGCTGGCGCGTTCGCTCGATGTGCTTGGAGATCGCTGGACTCTCGTGATCGTCCAAGAGCTTTTGAAGCGGCCCAGCCGCTATGGCGCGCTGATCGACCGGCTGCCGGGCATCGGCACGAGCGTCCTCGCGGACCGCCTCCGCCGCCTCGAGGCTGCCGGAGTTGTCGAGCGCCAGCTGGGATCGGTCGGCGAGGGCGTCCTCTACGAGTTGACCGACCGTGGCCGCGCGCTCGAACAGCCGCTTCGGGCCCTGCGAGAGTGGGGCGCGCTATTCCTGTTTGACCCGACCGCCGATGGTCATGCCGATCAGTCCTTCGAGATGAGCTATGTAGCCGGGATCGCTGGCCTCTCCGATGGTGAGTTCGAACTGATCGTCGACGGCGAGCCGACGCGGTTCCGCTTCGCCAAAGGCCAGCTATTCCAAGAGCCTGGTCCGGCCAGCGCGGCCGAGCTAGTCGTGCGCACGAGCTCGACGTTCCTGGCCCGGTGGGCGGCCGGCGACGCCGACTGGGACGGAGGTGTGCTCGCCGGCGAGGTGACAGTCGACGGATCATCCGATGGGTGGCAGCGATGGCTGGCGACGACGGGGTACTTGCTGCACTATGAGCCCGCGGCGGCATGACAGACGAGGACCCAACCGCGTTCTTCTGGGAGACCGCGGAGGAGGTCCTCGGTGCCGAGGACGTGGAGACCGGCACGATGATGGGGTTCCCGTGCCTACGGGTGGGTGGTGCGTTCTTCGCGTCGTGCGACCACCGAAGTGGCGACCTGATCGTCAAGCTGCCTGCGGCCCGAGTAGGCGAGCTGATCGCGGCTGGGACCGGGGAGCCCTTCGCTCCGGCGGGGAGAGTGTTCCGCGAGTGGGCCCTCATCGCAGACCGTGACCTCGGGCGATGGCGCGCGTTGATGATCGAGGCACGATCATTTGTGGAGGGTTCGCTCAGCGTGTAGCTCACCCATCGAACGTCCAGCTGAGGGCTCGCTCGGATGCGACCACGTGGGCATGCCGGAGACCAGCGTCGAGCGCGTGACCCCGATGCGCACATCGCACTCCTCAAGCTCGCCTGCTCAAACCTCTTGGCGGCGCCGGCGCGCGCCTGCCGATCAGATTCCGGGCGGCTGCTGAATGGAAATGATGTTGCCGTCTGGGTCTGCGAACCACGCAATGCGCGAGCCTCCCGGCGCGGTCCAGATGTCGTTCTCGTCCTGGGTCATGCCGTCGTAGCGCCTGAATGCCACGCCCGCCGCTCGAAGTGCCCGGATCGCCGCGGCGATGTCCGGCACCCGCCAGCCGAGCGCGGTATATGGCGCTCGGGCGGGCCTGTCGACCAGCGTGACACGGAGCTGCGTCCCGTTTGCGTCATACACGTAGGCAAACTCGCTCGCTTCATGCAAACGAAGCCCGAGGACATCACCGTAAAATCGGCTCGCCACTTCCAGATCACGACACGGCACGAACGCCACCAGATCTGCCTCTTCCAATATCGGGCAGATCAGCGGTACTCCGGATTCGGGAAGTCGAGACTGCAGCCGGCGTCCCAGGCGGTGCGCTGGTTGCCATGAGCGGGAATGCCCCCGGCGTCCTTCAACATACGAGCCAGGTGCAGCATGTTCCACGCGGCGAACGTGGTGTTGCGGTTGGTGAAGTCGTTCTCCGGGCCGCCGGAGCCCTCGTCGAGGTAGGACGGCCCGGGGCCCGCCTCGCCGATCCATCCCGAGTCAGCCTGTGGCGGGATCGTATAGCCGAGGTGCTGCAGAGAGTAGAGAACATTCATCGCGCAATGCTTGACTCCGTCCTCGTTGCCGGTAACCAGGCAACCACCGACACGACCGTAGTAGGCGTACTGGCCGTTGGCGTTGAGCAGGTGGGAGTTGCCGTAGAGTCGCTCAACGATCTGGGTGGCGATCGAGGACTTCTCGCCGAGCCAGATGGACATGCCGAGGACGAGGATGTCGGCCGCCATGACCTTCTCGAAGATCTCCGGCCACTCGTCGGCATGCCAGCCGTGCTCTGTCATGTCGGGCCACACACCGGTCGCGATCTGGTGATCGACCGCGCGGATGTTCTCCACCGCAACGCCGTTGCGACGCATGATCTCCGCCGAGATGTCCATCAGGCCCTGGGTGTTTGAGACCTCCGGGCTCCGCTTCAGCGTGCAGTTGATGAAGAGGGCGCTGAGATCGGAGTAGTCGGTCTCGCTCTTTTCATTCAGCTCGGTCTGGATGTCGGTCAGCTCGGTCAATTCGGTTCTCTCCTCGGTCGAACGGTCCCGCGATAGGTGATTCGGGGGCTTGGACACTACGGCTAGACGAGATCTGGGTCGGCAATCACCTCGACCAATCGCGCCGTTGCCTCTCCGCCAGAGATCGCTGCCGAGGGCTTTTTGCGTTTGCGCTCCGCCGAACGAGCCTTGAACTCAGCCATCGCGGCACGTAGCCTTCTGCGAAGAAGACGGACCTGGGCAAAGGATTGGTTCACTTCAGACGACGGGGGAACGGCGTCGGCGAGACGGCGTCGTCGATCATGTCCGACAGCGAACGATCGCGGGGAGAGTCATGAAGAAACGAGGAAGGCAGATCGCTGCAGTGCTGGCAATTTGTGCACTGGCGGCGAGCGCCTGCGTCTCGCTGGCGGCGGGTGCAACAGCCGCGGCTGCCGCGACCATCATCAGGATCCACTGTGGGAGCCATCAGTTCGCCCGCTCGATCAAGATCACCGGGCCCACGAACGAGGCTCACGTGGGCTGGAATTGCGATACCGCCCTGCACGTGCTCAAAGAGGGCAAGCTCTCAGATGATCGCAAGGAGTTCTCCAGCCCAGGATGGGCGTGCGGCCGAGCTCCGACGAGGCTGCCTCCATACACGTTCTATTGCACCAAACACCGCGTGTTGGTCGAATTTGACGTGTGACGCGCTCGCGGGCACGATAGAAATTACCCGGTGAACGGCGCCTCCTTTGTCGTGCGCTCCCTGGCGACGGAGGGCGTCGAGCACCTGTTCATGGTCCCCGGCGGCATGAATGACCCCTTCATGCCTGCGATGACCGAGGGCGCGGGCGTGCGCTCGATCGTGGCGGCGCACGAGGCCGGCGCGGCGTACATGGCCGACGGCTACGCGCGAGCTTCTGGCCGGCTGGGCGTCGCATTCGGGATCGGCGGGCCGGGGATCTTCAACATGGTCACCGCGCTCGCCGCGGCCCGCGCCGACCGCTCGCCCGTGCTCGCCATCAGCGGCGAGGTGCCCACCGACACCGAGGGGCGCGGCGGCTTTCAGGACGCGAGCGGTGCGGCACTCGACGATGTGTCGGTGCTGCGGCCACTGACCGCCGAGAGCCTCAGCGTCAGCTCGCCTGCGCTGCTGGCGAGCGAGTTGCGCACCGCCGCGCTGACGGCGCTGCGCCAGCGCGCGCCGGTGCACCTCTCGGTCCCGCTGGACGTGCAACGTGCCGAGCTCGACTCGTCCTGGACGCCGCTGCCGCAGGCCGCCTACCAGCCGCTGTTCGTGGACGCGGGGGCGCTCGAGGCGGCGCTCGCCGTTTTCGGGGCCGGCGCTGGGAAGGTTGCGGGGAACCTCGTGATCCTCGCCGGCCCCGGCGTCGCGCACGCGGCAGCTGAGACCGAGCTGGCGAGCGTCGCCGAGCGCTTTGAGATACCCGTGGCCACGACCCTGGGCGCCAAGGGCCTGCTTCCTGAAGACCATCCACAGTCGCTCGGTGTGTTCGGCTATGGAGGCTCGCGGTGGGCGACCGAGGCGATCCTGGACCCGGCCGTTGAGGTGCTACTGGTCATCGGCTCGGCGCTGTCACAGCGAGACACGCTCAACTGGGACGAGAAGATGCTCCCAAGTGCTGAGCTGATCCACGTCGACGCGGATCCGAGCCTGATCGGTCGTACATGGCCTGCGAGCGTACCCGTGACCGCGAGCCCGAAGTTGTTCCTTGACCAACTCGCTGTGGCGAGCGGCGCCGTTGCTCAGGGCCTCGACGCGGGCGTGGCGACCCGGCGCGCGTTTCTCGCCGACGTGCGCGGGCGCGGCCCGCGTAGCTACGAGTCACCGGATGGGGCCGAGGAGGCCGAGCCCATGCACCCGGCGCGCATGCTCGCGGCCGCACGCGCCGCCTGTCCTCGCGAGACGGTGCTCGCAGTCGACTCCGGAGCACACCGCGCGTGGTGCTCGCAGTACTGGACGAGCTTCGGCGATGGCGATTACCTGTCGCTGGCCAATCTCGGACCGATGGGCGGCGCGATCCCGCTCGGCATCGGCGCCAAGCTGGCCCGTCCTGAGCGTCCGCTCGTCGTGGCCACGGGCGACGGATGCATGCTCATGCACGGACTCGAGCTGCACACGGCCGCACGTCACGAAGTGCCGCTCGTGGTGCTCGTGTTCGACAACCGCTCCTACGGCAACATCTGGTACCGCGCCAAGGACATGGGCCCCGGACCCGAGGCACTTACCGACATCCCTGGGATCGACTGGGTGGCGCTCGCTCGCTCACTCGGCGGCGACGGCGTCGCCGTGAGGCACCCCGAGGAGCTGGCCGGTGCATTCGAGCGCGGGCTCGCGGCAAGCGGGCCGTTCGTGATCGCGGCGCGTGTCGACAAGCGCTACCCCACGCCGATCGCACCGTGGCGCCATGCCGTCGCCGAGTGGCACGACGACCACTGATGGCCGAGCTCCCCGATCCGCGCCCAAGCGCCGATGCGGCCACGCTCGAGGAGATGCGACGGATCGCCCGGGTGCGAACGCATGCCGACGGCCGCGCTGAGCTCGCAGCCGTGTACGTCGCCATGTTCAACAACGCCGGCGTTGCGCGCCTGGTGGGCGCGCTCGGCGAGCAGCTCCGCTTCGGCGGAACGCTGCCCGACGATCTTCGCGAGCTGGCGATCCTGCGCTACGCCGCGCGACGCGGCCTCACCTACGAGTGGGCACACCACGTGCGACCGGCAACGCTCGCAGGTGTCGACGAGGCCACGATCGCGGCGCTCGCCGCCGACGGCGTGCCTCTCGGCCTCGACCCCACGCGCGCGGCTGCGGTCGAGGCGGTCGACCAGATCGTCGCCGGGAGAGAGATCGCGGCAGACACGCAGCGGATCCTCACACGCGAGTTCGGCGATGCGGGCGTCGTCGAGCTCGTCGCGCTGTGCGGGCTGTACGCGCTGATGGGTTACATGACCACAGCCTTCGCGAAAGAGCCCGAGCCGGGCCTGCCACAGCGGCTGCCGGGCCGCTCGTAAGCCCACATTCGCGCGTCGACCGAACCTCGGTCGTGACGCGATCGCGATCGACGTTTCGGATGAGTTCGCCGCAGTGGGCGTCGATCCGGCGTAGTCACGGGGTCGGTGGTCTGCGAAGCGCCTCCAGGGCATCGCGATAGAGCCCTCGCTTGATCGCCCCCAGGGTGCCGGGGTCCTTGTCGACCAACCCTCCGGCGCGCTCGATCGCGCGAGACAGCACTTCATGCTCCGCGACCGCCTCGGCCACGATCGCCGCATCGGCGGCCGCCGCTCCTCCGTACCGGCGCCCGGTTGTCATCGCCTCGTGGGCCGTCGCGGCCGGCAGTCGTGCGGCGATCAGCGACGTCATGCCATCGCTGAAGGGGATGCGGATGTCGACCTCCGGAAGACAGAAGAACCCGCGGTCAGCACGCATCACGCGCTCGTCATGGGCCAGGGCGAGCATCGCACCGGCGGCGAACGCGTGGCCCTGGATTGCCGCGACGGAGTGGACGCCGACCTCCAGGAATCGCGCGAGCAGCTCCTGAACGCGTGCGACGAAGGCCATCGCTTGCTCGCCTTGCGTGGACATCCACTCCAGGTCCAGTCCGTTGGACCAGAACTTGCCGCTCGCGGTCGTGACCACAGCGCCTGGAGCATTGCCTTCTACCTCGTCGAGACACGCCTCGAGCTCCTGCACGGACGTCGCGTTGAATCGATTTTCGCCATCCCCGAGGTCGATCACGAAGACGGCACCCCTTCGTTCGATGCCCGGCATCGTCAACCCCCGAACCTTGCGCTCGCGCGTTGCGGTCCTGGACACGAAGCCCGGGCCGGCCCCATCGCGCCGGCGGCGACGGTGCCGACGCGCGCTCGGCACTCGATCCGCCCAATCTCTGCCTTGAACATCGGTGGTCCTCTCTTGACAACGACCCGCCCGCGGAAATGCACTGCACCCCGCGGGCCTTGCGCAAAACGCGCTCACAAGCAAGACACACTTCCGGCGTCAACCCTTCCACACCGCCCAGCAGCTCAATCGATGCTCCCTTGCCCGCAGCTCAGAATCGCGTGTATCGTCCTGCGCGATAGATCCGCAGGGGGATGAGAGCCACGGAGGAGCGATGCAGGTGCAGGGCAGCGAACGTGGGCGAGGGCGAGGGCGCGACTGATGCGTGATCATGTCACGCATCGACTGATGGGCCGGGACGATGGAGGCCGCTCGCGTGCCCGATGAGTCCACGATCACCCGCCGCACGCTGCTGCAGCGGGCAGCTCGCCTCGGCGTCACGGCTTCGACGCTTGGCGCGCTGGATCTGCTCGCCCTCATACCGCAGCGTGCAGTCGCCGCGAGCGGGAAATTACCCGAAATACAGTTTCAGATCGAAAAGTACATCGCGCCGGCTTTCGCGGTCAACGGTGTGCGGGTCCGGCTCGGACCGGTCTATACGACCTTTGTCACGTTCGCTCTGACGCGGACGCCGACGCTGGCCGATCAGCAGGCGCTGGCGAGCGCCCTCACGAGGATCGAGGCGAGCTACCCGTTCGCCCCGAGCGGCGTGTTCACGACGATCGCTTACGGGATCCCTTACTTCGAACGGCTGCCTGGCGGGATGGCGGGCGCGCTCGTCGCCGGGCACATGCCGCGCCTGAGAACGGAACCGGAACGCTATGCGCTCGAGGAGGCGGTACCCGGCCCTACGGATGTCTCGCCGCTGAATCCGGGCGTCACCAAGGAACGCTTCGCCGTTCCGGTTCAGATCGAGGCCAACGACGTCTTGCTGACGCTTCGCAGTGATTCGACGGCGATCATCAACGACGTGCTGAGCTGGCTGTCCGGTGGGAGCGCAACGCTCGCCGGTGCGGTGGTGGGCAACTCGCAGCTCGGCGGGCTGCTTAGCGTCACCTCGCGACGACTGACCTTCACTCAGCAGGGCCTTCCGCGCAAGATCGCTGAAGAACAGCAACTGCCCTATGCGGGGATGATCAATCCCCAGTCGCCCATGTGGATGGGGTTCTTCTCCCAACAGGTGGGCAGCAGTGGCGCGGCTCCCGACGTGACGTTCCTCGGAGACACCACGGCGACGATGACGACCGCGGCCAAACGCGACTATTTCGCCCGTGGCTCGATCCAGCACCTGTCGCACCTGATCCAGGATCTCGAGCAGTTCTACGAACGGCCCAAAGAAACCTACGAGCGACGCGCCGCGGCGATGTTCGGGTCAAACCCACTGCCAGGCCACGGCTATACCGACCAGTACACCGACGGCGGCGGACCGGCGGCACTCCGAAACTCCTTCCTGAGCAGCCTCAGCGCATCCGGCGAAGCGGAGTCGCTCGCCGCGTTCGACCATCAGCGCCACATCGGCCATACGACCGCGCTGCAACGCTCGAGCCGCGCGGCCAACACCAAGCCGATCCACATTCGTGCCGACGGCCCGGGATTTGACTCGCTCGACGTACCCGACGGCTCGCAGCAGCCGAAGCTGAACTTCAGCATCTTCGTGCCCACTGCCGATTTCTTCAAGACTATGCGGCGCAATCAAGCTTCGCTTGACCTCGCGCAGCAGAACAACGTCCCTCAGGCCAACCTCGGGCTGGAGCGGTTCATCACCGCCACTAGGCGACAGAACTTCCTCGTTCCGCCACGCGAGCACCGCGCGTTTCCGATGCTCGAGCTGGCCTGAGGCGGCTGCCGCCGACGCGCGAGCGGCGAGCCCGGCCCGCGCCCCAGGTGTACACTTCGCGCGCCTCCGATCATTGAGGAGGCGAGTTGCGATGCGCCTCGCCAGTGAGGTGACCGGGGTCGGGCACGGGGGTGCCCCCGCGTGACCCTGCTAACTCCACATCGATCGCCACCCGCAGCTCTAAGCCAGAGAGGGAGGAGATCACGTTATGCCTATTAGGCGCAGGTCAACGGGCCGCCATGGCGCGGGTCGCCGCTTCGCGTGTCTGCTGGTGTTGGTGCTCGCCGCATTCGCGACGACCGCCACCGCGGCGCTCGCCAACGGCCAGGTAGAGATCGTCACGCAGGGCGCTTTCCCGACGGAAGGCGTGCCGAAGAAGACACACTACTTCCACAAGATCCAGGAAGCTGTCGATGCAACCACGACCAACGACTGGGTGCTGATCGAGCCGGGCATCTATGAAGAAGAAGTCAAGGTTGAACCGCCCCACCACAAGATCTGGATTCGCGGGATGGATCGCAATGGGGTCATTCTCGATGGATCGAACATCAACACTCCAGGCTCCAACGGGATCGAAGTCAAGGAAACCAACAACGTCTGGATCGAAAACCTGACCGTTCGCAACTTTGAAGAGCACGGCGGCGGCGGCGGCAACGAGATCTGGTGGAACGGCGGAGCGGAGTCGGGGCGGGTGAAAGCCCACGGCTGGTACGGGGCCTACCTGACCGCATACGTCACCGGACTGGAAGGCGCCTACGGCATCTTCACCGGCAACGAGACGCTCGGCCAATGGAACCACGTGTACGCCTCGGGCTTCAACGACTCCGGGCTGTACCTGGGAGCCTGTCAGGAATGTCGGGCGCTGATCAACGATGCGACCATGGAAAACAACTCGCTTGGCTACTCCGGCTCCAACTCCGGCGGGCAGCTGATTTTCCAAAACTCCGTATTCAGGCACAACTTCAACGGAATGTCGCCGGACGGCGAAAATCCCGGCGATCCGCCGCCGCCGAACGACGGCCAGTGCGGCCGTCACAACATCGCCCACCCGAATCCGACGCCGCACTTCACCACTACTCAGATCGAACGGTGCGAGATCTACCGGCACAATCTGTTTGCAGAAAACGACAACAAGACGGCCCCCGAGAACGGTTCGACCGAAATCGCGGCCTTCGGAGTCGGCATGGAGCTCGCGGGCGACTACGCATACAACGTGGAAAACAACACGTTCGAAAACAACCCGACCGACGGGATCCTGGCACATGAGTACCCGAACCCCTACCCGCCGACGGAACAGACGATCTACTTCCAGAACGCGGGCAACAGGTTCGCCGAAAACACCTTCGTGAACAACGGCGCTGCCGGCGGTGCGTACGCGGGGGACTTCTTCCTGGAGGGAGGAATCTTCGGCATGGGCAAGTCGCAGTCGACGATGGATTGCGTCGAAAACAACCACTTCGCCGACGCGTCATTCCCGGCGGAACCGGAACTGCAGGAAACGTGGGGCTGTCAGAACGCAACCACACCGAACCCGAATCTCGGTATCGGTGGCCTGGAATGGGTCGTCTTCCTGAGCGAAGAGGGCGCCGCGATCAGGGAACCGAAAGGCCAGCCTGCTCCGGCGCCGCAGGCAACCATGCCGCAGCCCTGTGAAGGGGTTCCGAGCAACCCGCTCTGCCCCTAGGCTGAGCGAACCAGGACGCTGAGGCGCCCGACGCTGACGGCACCGCCCAACCGGGGCGGTGCCGTTTGCCGTGGCGAGATGGCGGTTCAGGCGATGTGAAGTGGGCGCTCCCGTAATAGCGTTGCGGCCATGAACAACCCTAAGACGAACAGCACAGCGGGCTCTTCTCCCACGACGCTTGCGGGTCGCCTGTCCGCGCGCATATACGACCCCATCCTGTGGCTCGGCGAGCGACGTGCGATGCGCCGCCAAAGGCGGCGCTTGCTTTCCCAGGCGCGTGGCCTGACGGTGGAGATAGGCAGCGGTACCGGACTGAATCTCGCGCACTACTCTCGGCATCTCGATCAGCTGGTGCTGGCCGAGCCAGACCCCGCGATGCGCGCACGCCTCGAGCGCCGGGCGAGCCGGCTGAGGCCGCGCGCATCTGTGATCGATGCGGCGGCCGAACGCCTCCCATTCGCGGATGGCACTGTCGACACCGTCGTCTCGACGCTCGTGATGTGCACGGTCCCCGCTCCGGAGCTTGCCTTGAGGGAGATCGCACGCGTGCTCGCCCCCAACGGGCAGTTGCTGTTCATCGAGCACGTCCGTGCCGGCTCGCGCGTCCGCTCGTTTTTGCAAGACGCTCTCGCGGGACCATGGCGTGCGGTCGCGAGCGGCTGTTGTTGTAATCGGCAGACGATCGCGACGATGGCTGCGTGCGGCTTCGAGCTTGATGTGAACGAAGCTGCATGGTACGGCATGCCCGGGATCGTGAAGCCTCTCGTGTACGGCCGCGCCAATTGCCTGGACAGCGTGGCGAGGCTAGGGTAAGGCGGGCCTACCCCTGGGGTGCCTGGAAGTGGGGCACTGACGGATCGAAGATGGCCTCAACAACCGATCCGGCCCAAGGAGGCTCAGATGTCCAAGCAGAGAATCCGCATCATCTTCACCGCCGCAGTCGCGACAGGCGCGCTCGCCATAGCAGCGGTCGTTCCGGCCGTCTCTCAGGCCCAGTGGCACACGATCTGCAACGCCGGTCACTGCACTACTCATACGAACTTCACCATCGGCGGCAAGAGCCCGTGTGAAAACATCAAAGGAAACCTCAACAACGCCGAGGATGGCCTGCTGAGCGCCATCGACACACGTCCTCTGCGCATCGGCGGTCCGAGCGTCACGCAGGTCGAAAACGAACGGCGCGCCGAAATCGAACGCGAAGAAGCCCGTGTTCGCGAAGCTGAACGGGCGTCCTTCGAATGGGGTTGCCAGGTCGCGGCCTAGTGGCGGCGCTGAGCTGCAGTGCCGTTCACGCACAAGCACCAGGGATGCCGGCACGCAAGCGGGCGCGCCGGCATCCCCTCTCATGAAGGCGGACGCCAGCCTCTGGCCAGTGTCGTCTGTCCCACCTCGATCAGGTAGCCGTCGGGGTCGCGGATGTAGCAGCGCAACTCCGTCTCGTGCTGCTTTGGCTCCGTCAGGAACTGAGCGCCCCGGGCGCTCCACTCGGCGTACACGGCGTGGATGTCCGCCACGCGGATGTTGAGGAAGCTGCTGACGCGGTCCGGGTCGGGCTGCGTCTCCAGCGTGACCGTCGGCTTGTCGTCGGTCGGACCCCCGCCGACGTTGATGATGATCCAGCTGTTGGCGAGCGCAACATACGTCACCTTGTCACCCGCCTCACCGCCGATGACGGCCCTGCCGCCAAGCACGTCGGTGTAAAAGCGCCGGGACCGCTCGACATCTTCTGAGACGATGAAGTGCGCCAGGACCATCTGCTCATCGATGGTGCTCATGCTGACCTCCATTGTTGGATCGGCTGCATAGGCCGGGCTACAGGGAAGAGACGAGTTCGGCCACGATCTCCGCAGCGGGCTGGGTCTGCTTGGCGAGGGCGACGCTCTGCCCGGCCCACAGCGAAAGCGCCTCGATGTCGCCGGTCGTTCCGACGAGCGGGGGCGCAGGCGAATAGCGGACGATCGGTTCGCCGGAAGCGAAGTGCGCGACCACCTCTCCCTCCCCCGGGCGACTGCCCAGCGGCGGCCGGCCCGCCGCCTCCCACCTCTCGGCGGTTGAGTTGTGGATCGCGCGGTGGGGGGAGTCCGGCCAGCCCACCGCATAGAGGTCGGGGTACCACTCTGCATCGGTCTCGGCCGCGCCGATCAGACGCCGGCGATACTCCTCGTGGACCGGCATCTCATCGGCCAAGAGAAAGCGGGTCCCCAGCCAGGCAGCCTGAGCGCCCAGCGCGAGCACGGCCGCGACTCCTCGACTGTCGCCGATCCCCCCGGCCGCAATCACCGGTACCGGCGACACCGCGTCGACCACCGCCGGCACCAATGGCAGGGTCGCCACGCCACTGATCACGTGCCCGCCTGCCTCCCAGCCCTGCGCAACGACGATGTCGACTCCGCATCCGGCGGCGCGGCGCGCTTGCTCGGCGCTGCCGACCGTGTGCAGGACGAGCCCTCCGGCGTCATGCACCGGTTCGACATAGCTGTCCGGCTCGCCGCCGAGGAACGACACGATCCGCAGTCCAGCCGAGAGCGCCTGATCGAGTCGGCGATGCTGATCGCTGACCAGAACGAAATTGCCGGCAAACGGGCGGTCGGTGAGCCCTGCCGTTTCGCGAACGAGGTCTCCGGCGTCATCGGCCCACCACAGCGCAACGCTACCCAGAGCGCCGGCATTCGAGACAGCAGCGGGCAGGCGGGGATCCGCAGACACCGGCGCCTGGACGATCGGGTGTTCGATCCCCAGCAGGTCGCAGACCGGTGTGCGGGCACTCATCGGATGGCCCCCCTTCTGGCGCCGATGGCGCCCCGTTGAATAGGCTCAATCTAGACCCGAAACGCTTTCGTCGCGTCACTCCTCAACCATGGACAGGAGCAGATCATGCGTAGCGACATCGTCCCCGGCGGCACCTTCCCCGACTACGAGTTGCCCGACCACGAAGACGTCGCTCGTAGGCTCAGCGAGATCCAAGGCGACGATCCCCTGATCCTCACGCTCGCGCGCGGGAACTACTGCCCCAAGGAGCACCACCAGCACCTCGAGCTGGCCGCCAACTACCCGAAGATCGCGGTCGCATACACGAAGGTCGCCACCATCTCCAGCGACACTCATCACTCAAGCCAGGAGTTCCGCGCATCCACCGGCGCGCAATGGCCCTTCCTCTCCGATCCGGAGCGGACCGTCCAGAAGGATCTCGAGATCCAGGAGTACACCGACCCCGAGCACGACCCGATGATCCCTCACACCCTGGTGCTCAAGCCCGGGCTGCTGATCCACAGCGTCTACAACGGCTACTGGTTCTGGGGTCGTCCGTCCTTTGTGGATCTGTGGCACGACCTGCGAGCCGTGACCGCCGAGATCCGCCCCGACTGGGATCTGAGCGTGCCCGGGCTGCGCGACGCGTGGGATGCAGACGACTACTCGTCATTTCACGGATGGGACAAGCGCTCGCCCGAGTCGGCGCCGTCGTCTTACCGTTCATGACCCCTGAGTAGGAGAGCGCCTGGCCGCTTCCTGACGCATGGCGCTTCCGGCTGGCCGCTTCTGCGGCGTGCGCCGCGCTGCTACTCTGCTCGAGATGACTCGCAACCATCGGTTGCATATTGCCGGGAGGTGCCCACATGGCCGCTGACATCGTCGAGCGAGAGATCCTCATCGACGCGACGCCGGAGGTTGTCTGGAGCGTGATCACCGAGCCCGACCAGATCAGCCGCTGGTTCAGCGATGCAGCGCAGATCGAGGGGCGCAACGGTGCCGACGGCACGCTCACGTGGAGACCCGGAGGGCGCGGCGCGGACAAGCACGCCGACCTGGTCGTGCCGATCCGCGTCGTGGAGGCGGAGCCGTTTCGCCGCTTCTGCTTTCGCTGGAACCATCCGCGGGGCGTTGAGCCCGACGAGAACAACTCGGCACTGGTGGAGTTCAGCCTCACCGAGGAGGGCGCCCAGACGCGTTTGAGGGTCGTCGAGAGTGGCATCGACGCCGTGGCGCGGGACGCCGAAAGCAGGGACCGGTATCTCGAAAGCCATGAGCGGGGCTGGGCGAAACATCTCGGCGAACTAGACGAGTACGTGGCCTCGAAGCCACCACGGGGCGCTCGCCGATGACGGCCGCGGTGGCCGAAGAGGACGCTCTGTGGGCGGCCGTCGCCGACCCGACCCGGCGGCGCGTTCTCGATGCCCTGCTCGAGCAGGGAGTGGCGACCACTACGACGCTCGCCGAGCGACTGCCGGTCACACGACAGGCCGTCGCAAAGCACCTCGTCGTGCTTGACCGTGTCGGCCTCGTCGCCGGCCAACGCCACGGCCGCGAAGTGCGTTACGCCGTGCGGGCCGAGCGACTCGACGCCGCTGCCGAGTCGATGGCTCGGGTGGCGGCGCAGTGGGACAAGCGTCTGGCGCGGATCAAGCAGCTCGCCGAGTCCGCACAACGCGCCGCACCCGATTCGTAATACCGAGAAGGAGATGACGATGCCCGATCACAAGACAGCGACTCACGAGGAATGGCTCGCGGCGAGGCTTGCACTGCTCGACGCCGAGAAGGAGCTGACGCGACGCGGCGACGAGCTGGCGCGGCTGCGGCAGGAGCTTCCGTGGGTCGCGATCGAGAAGGAGTACCGCTTCCAGACCGATGACGGCACCGCGTCGCTTGCCGATCTCTTTGAAGGGCGCTCGCAGCTGCTCGTCTACCACTTCATGTTCGGGCCCGACTTCACGGCCGGCTGTCCGTCGTGCTCGGCGATCGCGGACGGCTTCTCCGGTTCGGTGGTGCACCTGGCCAATCACGACGTGGCGTTCACAGCGGTGTCGCGGGCACCGCTGGCAAAGCTGCAGGACTACAAGCGGCGGATGGGCTGGAGCTTTCCCTGGGCGTCGTCGTTTGAGAGCGACTTCAACTTCGACTTTCACACAACGCATACCGAGCAGGAATGGCAGTCGGGTGCCGTCGAGTACAACTTTCGCACCGCCGACTTCCGGCCGTCCGAGCAGAGCCCCGGCCTGATCGAGATCGCCAAGGGCGCGGGCACCGATCCCGTGACGTTCAGAAAAGAGGGGCCGGGCATGAGCGCGTTCGTCCTCCAGGACGGCGTCGTGTTCCACACCTACTCGGCCTACGGGCGAGGAGTGGACGGCCTGTGGGGTATGTATGCGTGGCTCGACCGCGCCCCGCTCGGACGCAACGAGAGCGGCATCTGGTGGCGCCGCCACGACGAGTACGGAGGGGTTTGAGCCGTGGCCGCTGTGCGAGCGCGAGGATCATCGGTAGCTCCGCGAGCCGTGGTCGCAGGTCTGCTTGCAGCGACCGGCCTGGCGTGGTGGTCGATGGCAGAGCGGATGGCGGGAATGGACGCAGGACCGGGCACGGCACTCGGTTCGGTGGGCTGGTTCACCGGCGTGTGGGCAACGATGATGGCCGCGATGATGCTGCCGTCGCTTGCGCCGGCGGCGACGGCCGTTGCCGCCTCGATCCCGCGCAAGCTCAGCCGTGTAGTCCTGTTCGCCGGTGGCTATCTGCTCGTCTGGACTGTCGCGGGAACCGGAGCCTACGGCCTGTTCGTGCTCGCAAAGCGCTTGTTCGGCGCATCGTTGGCCTGGAACGGCGGCGGGCGCTGGCTTGCGGCCAGTGTTCTCGCGCTCGCCGCGCTCTACCAGCTGACGCCACTCAAGCGTGCGTTCCTCTTGAAGTGCCGAAGCCCCCTGCAAGTCATCGACGCCTCCCGCCAGAGCACTCGGACAGGAGCACTTGTCGCGGGGCTGCGCAACGGCAGATGGTGTCTCGGATGCTCGTGGGCGCTGATGGCGGCGCTGTTCGCCCTCGGTGTGATGAGCCTCACGTGGATGGCGCTGATCGCCGTGCTCGTGGCGTTCGAGAAGGTCGGCCCTGCGGGACGCGGCCCAAGATTGGCAACCGCGAGCGTTCTCCTCGTGCTCGCCGCTGCGATCCTCGCCGTGCCCCACGATGTCCCTGGGTTCGTCGTTCCGGGCGCGCCGGTCTCGCCCCACATGATCCACGCGATGGGGTAGGAGACGCACGTGTCGGCTCGGCCGCCAGGCGTCTAGGATCCATGACATGAGACTCAAACCCGCCGTCGCGTTGGCCCTGCTCATCGTGATCGCGCTCGCCGCGCCCGTGCAGGCCTCAGCTGAAGAAATTCCGCTGCCGACGCTCAAGGTCAGTGCAGCGGCGGTCCCGATCCCGGGCTTCCCCGGCACCGGCAACTTCTACGGCAAGGGCGCCGATGTGGAAGCCAGCCTCGAAATCACCGGATCGGGCTACGGCGCCACGCCGCAGAACCCCAAAGGGAGCGTGCCGCCGATCTCGGCGGTCAACGTCTATCTGCCCAAGGGCGTCAAGCTGCACCCGTCCGGCTTCGCCACGTGCACCGAAGCGACGCTGAAGAACATCGGTCCCAGCGGCTGTCCCAAGAACTCCGTCGCGAGCCCGATCGGGAGCGTGCTCGGCGAAGTGACGTTCGGCAGCGAACGCGTGCCGGAGAATGCCACCCTGCAAGGGTTCTTCGGCGCGGGCGGCAGCGTCCTGTTCTACACGCAGGGCTCGAGCCCGGTCAGCCTCGAAGTCGTGTCCAGCGGACGCTTCGTTCCCAGCTCCGGCAAATACTCCTGGGAGCTGAAGACCCTCGTACCGCCGGTCGCCACCGTGCCCGGGGCGCCCCTTGCGTCGGTCAGCAAAATCCACATCAAGGCAGGCGCCGCCTTCAAGTCCCACGGAAAGGTGGTCTCCTACGGCACCGTCCCGAAGAAGGGCGAATGCCCGAAGGGCGGTTTCTTTGGTCAGACGGAAATCACCTTCGGCGGATCGTTCGGCGGCGAACGCGAATTCGGGATCCCAGCCAAAACCGTGACAAGCGTGATCCGCGTTCCCTGCCCGCGCAGGTGACTTCCGGAGCGTCGCTGGAGGGACGAGCCGTCGGCCGAGAAACACCGGCCGGTTAGCCGCCGGCGTTGCGTGTCCTCCGGCGTAGGCTGGCGCTACGCGCGCCGGTCGGTCGGATCCACTGGGCCGGGACGGAGACCTCCGACTACTGGGTCGGCTACATGGACGGCGCGGTGCGCTCAGGCGAACGCGCCGCTCTCGCCGAGCTCCCGTGAGTTCGCCCCGACCGACGGCCGGCCGGCCGGCCGGCCGGGGGCGAGGACCACTCAGGAACCGTTGTTCGCGAGCGCCTGGTAGGAACGGCAGGGCTCGTTGCGCAGGGCCGGGCAGGGCGGCAGGCCCGTCGGCACGCTGACGCCGGGCACGATCGGCAGGGTCACGCTCGACGGCATGCTCGGCGAGAACGCGACTGACTCCGTTGCCGTCGTGCCTTCGGGCTGCGTGTGCGAGAACGACCAGATCGGCTGTGTGTCGTTCGGCGCCGAGATCGTCACCCTGATGCGCGAACCCGTGCGATAGGCATGCCCCTCGAAGTACAGCGGGATCGTCACCGGCACGTACTGGCCGGCGGGCATCGGTTCCACATCGGACGCCAGGAACGTCGGGATCGGTTGCAGTTCCGTCGGCTTCTGCTTGAACATGTTCTGGGCGCTCGTGGCCAGCTTGCGCTCGCTCGCACGAAGCCAGCCGTTCTGCACGAACGTCTCGTTGCCGTCCGGGCGCACCTCGCTGATGGTCGCCTGCAGATCGACGTCCGGGGTCGACGACTTGACCCACAGGTGGACGGCTCCGCCGCCCACGGCCGTGGTGTCGCTCGTCAGCGGCGCGGAAACATAGGAGACGGCCGAGCCCGCCGGCGGCTGGACCCAGTTCCATTCCCACTGCGAGGCGTTGCCCCATAGGCCTCCGCCGCCGGTGTTGGACCCGTAGTCGGTCAGCGGTACCGCTTTGGAGTCTGACGTGTAGCTGTCGGTCCCTTCGGCGGTCGGCTGTTTTTCGCTGAGTGCGCCAGCTGCTCCGAGGTACCACGAACGCGCCTTCGTGCCCGGGACCGGGAACTTGGAGAACGACTGTTCAAAGCCGGGGTAAGGATCGCCGGGCGTCGTGCTGCCCGTCGGCGACGTGCCTGCGCCGTTGTCGAACAGCACGCGGATCGACGGGAGTGCTTCGAAGGCCGCGAGCGCCGATTCGTAGGTCGGCTGGGTCTGAATGGGATCCGCCGGCAGCGTCACGACGTCGGTTTTCGGCAGACCCATGGCTTCCTGATAGATGACGGGCGCCGCCGCGCGAACGACCGCCTGATTGACGATCGGCGCCTGTTTGGCGACGTACAGCTCGAGGAAGTCGTACAACCGGTTGTAGGTGTAGGGATCGAGCGAGTCGATGTGCGCGCCGTTGGTGAACGTGAACCACTTGTGGCTCGTGCCGGTGAAGTGCTGGACCAGATTGGCGCAGTGTCCTCCGGTCTGCTCGTCCTCCCACTGACAGGCAAGGAACGTCGGCACGTCGATCTTCTTGACGAACGTATCCGGATCGAGTTCGTCGGCCACCGCCGGATCGTAGGTCGAGTTGGCTTCGATCTTTTGCATCAGGTTGGCCGCCTCGCCGTGCATCGCCTGGTTGGCGGCGCAGGTCTGATCGCCTTCTTCGATCCGCGTGTTCGCCCATGCCTGACCGTGCCCGGGACTGGCCGGTTCGGCGTTCTGCTGGCGCTGTTCGGCCCATGCCACCGCAAAGCCGTCGTTGCGGATGCCGCCCGGGTAGAGGGTCGTAGCCGTGGCATCGATCACCGACAGCGGCGCGATCGCTGCGAGGTCCGGCGGCTGCTCCTGCGCGGTGAACAGCTGGCTGATCCCGCCGTAGGAGATGCCGAGCATGCCCACCTTGTTGTTGAGCACCCACGGTTGGTGGGCGATCGTCTCGATCACGTCATAGCCATCGAGGTTCTGCATGTGTTCGAAGAAGTCAAATGACCCGCCCGAGCAGCCTGTCCCGCGCATGTTCACGTCGACGACGGCGAAGCCCATCAGGTTGGCGAGCACGGCGATGCCGTTTTCCGGTCCTGCCGGGTTGGCGTATCCATAGCCCGAGTACTCGATGATCGTCGGGTACGGCGGCGTGTAGCTCGGCGTCGGCACCCCGGTCAGCGGGAAGGTCGGGAGGTGGATGCTCGTCGGCGCGCCCGGCTCTCCCGCCGGACTGCTCGGCGGGTGGACGTCGATCGACAGTTCGGTGCCGTCGCGTGTCTTCAGGTACGTGTATCCGTTATCGGGGATCGACTGTTTGTAGATTTCGGGATCCCAGGGAGCCGCTGCGTCGGAGTGAACCGTGAGCGCTTCCGACGTTTCGCCCGTCGAGGTAACGCTCACCGTGTAGCCCTTGCCGGGCTTTACGCCCCGGAACAGCACGCCGCCGAGCGAGTCGGCGTTCTGCGTCGCCACAGCCGTCTTCTTTTTCAGCAGGGACACCTGCGCGTTGGCCGGCAAGCCGGTCGCGTAGACCTGTTCGGCGCTGCCCTGGGCGGTGAACGCCGAGGCGCCCGCGGCCGTCAACAGGCCAACGACGAGCGCCGCAAGTGCGGAGCTGAGACCGATCCGCACGCGACGTACAAGCGCAGACCCCTCTGCCGCCCTGCAAGGCTCTCCGACACAGCTCACGACCCGGCGATCGCCACTCGTTCGACGCAGCATTTTTCCCCTTATCCCCGCGCGTACGCGCAGAAGCTCTTGACCCTCGCTTCGATGCCGATCCCTTCGCCCGGGCATCGGCTCCGATGAACGCGTAGTACCCGAGGACGCTTCTTCTAAACCGCTGCGCGCCCCGCGACTGCCTGACTCGCGGTACTGAATTTCCTCAAGCCGAGTCCCGCGGCGGTCGATGCATGGGTGATGGGAAAGTCCTCCGGGCGGGATCGATTCGCCGGGCTCACGCCGAGCCGCCGGTTCTGGCTCGACGCGCTGATCGGCCATAGGACGCGGCGGCTGGTGGCGCAATCCTCGTCCTCGCCGGACCCCTCGGCACACCTGACGCTGCTACATAGAGGGATGCCGCCGTCGGTCGCCCAGCTCCCGCCGCCGGCTCGCAGATCGCGAGGCGCAGCGCCCAGATCGCAGCGACCGCGCGAGCCGATCGCCGGTCGGCTGCACATCGCACTGGCGCGCGTCGATCCGGCGATCATCGCGCTGATGATCGTCGGGCTCGTTGCCGCCTTCTACGGGATCGGCACCAAGGGCCTGTGGCTGGACGAAGCATTCAGTGCCAAATACGCCCAGCTCGGCATCGGCGGTCTGTGGCACGTGATCAGCAAGAGCGATCCGAACATGGGCGGCTACTACGCGCTTCTGCACCTGTGGAGCGGCGTCTTTGGAGCAGGCGAAGCGGCGGTTCGCAGCCTGAGCGCGGTCGCCGGCTGCCTTGCCGTCCCCTTCGCGGTCGTGCTCGGGACACGCCTGTTCGGGCGCACCGCCGGTCTGCTCGCCGGGCTGCTGCTCGCGCTCAACCCCTTCTTCGTGCAGTACGAGCAGATCGCCCGCTCCTACGCGCTGCTCGTCCTGCTCATCCTCGCCTCGTGCCTGGCCTTCGTGACAGCGCTCGAGAACCCCTCTCGAAGAACGCTCGTCGCATATGTGCTGGCGAGCGCGCTGTCGCTGTACATGCACTACTTCGCTGCGCTCGTCCTGCTTGTTCAGTTCGCGACGCTGCTCGTGCTGGCGCCCGCGCCGGGCCTGCGTAAACGCTGGGCCATCGCCGTCGCTGCCGTGATCGTGCTGTGCATCCCCGAGCTGGTGTTCGCGGCGCGAGCCGGCTCGCAGGGCGTCGAATGGATCGGCACGCCGACGTTCAGCGACCTCGTGCGCCTGCCGTCGGGCCTCGTCGGCGGTACCGCGCTTGCGGTCCTGTTGAGCGCGCTGGCCTGTTACGGCTTCATCCGATCGTTCGCCGCCGGGCGGCGCTGGCAGGCCGGCTTCACGGCGGCCTGGCTGTTCGTGCCCGTTGCGCTCGATTTCGCGGCCTCGCGACTGGGCCGCTCGTTCTTCGTCGCGCACTACCTGATCGTCGTGCTGCCGGCGCTGCTGCTGCTGGCCGCGGCGGGCGTTGCCGCACTCGGGCGCAAGGCGCTCGGCGCGGCCGTGTGTGCGCTGCTCGTCGCTCTCATGCTGCTCTACACGGGGTCCTGGTACAGAGAACCCTCCATCGAGGGCTACCGCGGCGCGGCGCAGTACATCCTCGCTGCCAGCCACCACAGCGACCGCATCGTCTACTACCCGGAACTGCCGCTTGGCGGGCCGGCAGCGGGAGTCGCCTACTACGAGACACGCGCGGGCTCTCACGCCGTGCAGCCGGCGCGGGTGCGACTCGCCTCGACACTCGCGTCCCCGTCGGCTCGCGTGTGGCTTGTCATCAGAGATTCCGACGTCCCGGTGCAGCGGCGCGAGGCCGTCGTGCGCAGCCTGGCCGGCCGTTACGGCCCGGACGTGCAGCGGAGGCACTTTCGCAACCTCACGGTGCTCCTCTACGCCAACGCGCGCCAGTGATCTGACGACGAGATCGCGCTGTCGATTCCCACCGGGCGCCCCCGATCCAGTCGATCCGGCCTGGGCGTCGGATAGCGTTCATCTGCCGGGCGACCGACGGTCGGATAATTCGCGCATCGTGCGACCAATCCGATTGGCTGTCGGCGCTGTGATTCTTATTGTTTGCGTAGGAGATACGCATGCTGCGAGAAAAGATGCCCTGGATAGGTCACAATCCCCCAATGCGGATCGCTGAACGTGGCTCTTCTTACCTGATAGCGGCGATTCTCGCGATCCTCTGCACGCTCGCGCTGGCCGGGAGCGCATATGCCGACGAACCGCCCGGCACCCCGGCGAGTCCAGGATCGGCCGAAACGCCGTCGCCAGGCGAAGGTCAGGCCGCCGGGCCGGGGGGGCAGGGCGAAGAAACCCCGGGCGGCCAGGGAAGCCAGCCGCAGGAAAGCGGTCAAGAAATACCGGCGACCGGTGGAGAAGCCTCGGGGGGCACCGGCGGGAGCGGCGGCGAAAAACCCGTCGAAACCCCAGCGACCGGCGGAGAATCCGGCGAAGGCGCGACCAGCTCCCCCGGCACGGGCGAAACGACCAAACCGGCCTCCGTTGAAGCGCCGGCCCCGGTTGAACAGACGCCGCAGGAAACGGTCAAGGAAGTAGTCGCGATCAAGACCGGCCAGGAAGGCCCGGAAGGGGCCACCGCCGCCCTCTTGCATGGCAACTCCTCCGACTCCGGCACGGCGCAGGACTCCGTCGCTCGCATGGCAAGCGTAGGTGAAACCTCCGGCGAACCGCAAGCGCTCGTCGCTGGACCGCTCTCGCCTCCCCCCTCGGCTCCAATGGCCGGGGACGGCGAGGCCCAAGCGTCGGCGACACCCGCGCTGGGCGGCGGCGACAACGGGCCGGGCGGTGGGATGACGGCGGCCCAGCACGCCGAGGCGCTCAGCTGCGAACTCTCCGCGTTGGGCGGGCGCGCCACCGACAACTGCACCGTCGGCTGGCTCGGCGAAAAGCGCCTCGCCGAATCGTCCACAATCGGTTTCGCCCGGGTCGACGGCTCGTTCGCGACGGCGATGGGTGGGGGACTGCCGCCCGGCGGCGGCGGCCATGGCGGCTCTGCGGTCGGCAACTCGCCCGTCAGCCCGACTCCCGGGCCGGCGCCCGGTGGAGCCTCCGGAGGGGCGGCCGTCGGCGGCGGCTCGGGCGTCGCACCCTCAGCCTTCCTCTCGCTCGCCGGGCTGCTGCTGCTGGCGGGACCGCGCGCGATGCGCCGACTACGCCTTTCCTCGCGGCCGTGGCTCACGGCCTGCTTCGTACTGATTCCTGAGCGTCCCGGCTAGCTCCTCTCGGCCCGCTTCAACCGGGCGCCGATCACCCGATCCGCGCCCTTGGAAGTCAATACGAGGCCTTTGGAAGGAGCTGTATCAGATGAAACGCCAAGAATTGGCGGTGACCGCAAGGATCGGTCGAGATGAGGACGGCAGGGCCGCTCTCGCAGGTCCAAGACCGACGCTCGCGGTGGGAAAGACACGCTTCGCACGAGGGAGCACCGACGACGGCTTCTCGCCGTCCCGCGTCGTCACACGGGAGCACACGCTCGTCCTCACCGGCGAGCTTGACAGCAGCTCGGCAAATGCGCTGGAAGCAGAGATCGAGCGCCTGTGTGAGGAAAAGGTCACTGCGATCACGCTCGACCTGCGCGAGCTGGCGTACATAGACCCGGTCGGGGTTGCGGTCATCGCCTTTCGGTGCCGCCTCTGCACGAGGCGTGGATTCGACTTCGC
Source organism: uncultured Solirubrobacteraceae bacterium (assembly GCA_963744035.1). GTDB lineage: Bacteria > Actinomycetota > Thermoleophilia > Solirubrobacterales > Solirubrobacteraceae > Palsa-744. The sequence goes on from CAVURZ010000009.1 coordinate 27,997, forward strand.
GCTGATCCCCGGCAGCCGGATGATTCATCGCGCGTTCGAGCAGGCCGGCGTCGCTGGACTGCTCCCGTTCCAGGACCGCACCGTCGCACCGATGCTCGCCGAGGCGCAACTGGCGTCGGCGCATTTGGAGGAAGGACGTGCCACCGGGCCTGCGCTGGAGGCACAGCCGATCGGCCAGGCTCATCTGGACACGGATCTCGCCGAACCGGCTCTCATTCCGGCGCTGGCGATGAGCCCGGCTGCGAGCAGCGAGGGCGAGAGGTGAGCGGCGGGCGCTAGCTTGTGGTGCGTGAGAGAGGGGTCTTACGCCCGGAGTCCGCTCGCCGCGCTCGCCGCAGCCGGCGCCGCGTTGGCCGTGGTCTGAATTCGAAGCGGTCGACACGGGCGCGATCTTGCCCGGCGGCTGACCGCGCTGCGCGCCGGCACTCAGCGCTGCGCGAGACGGTAGACCCCGCCTTGCAGTGACGCAGCGTAGATATGACCGCTGGCGTCCTGACCGAACGAGGACAGGGCAGGCACTTCCAGGCCGGTCGGCGCCGGCGCCGTGGAGCGCCCTGGCGAGAGCTTCACCGACTCGATCTTCGCCCGGCAGTAGTCGCCGAACAGATACCTGCCGAACAGGCGCGGTAGCGACCGGTCGCGCACCACGTAGCCGCCGATGACGGCGCAATAACCGTCGCTGTGCGACAGCGTGAGGACAGGCTGGACGGCTCCGGGGGCGGTGCCGCCGCGGAAGCGGCGATTCCCCTCCCACACGCTCCAGCCGTAGTTGGCGCCCGATCCGGTTCCGGCCGGCGCGAAGTCGAGCTCCTCCTCGCGATCCTGCCCGACGTCGCCGACGATCAGATCCCCCGTGGCGCTGTCGAAGGAGAAGCGCCAGGGGTTGCGCAGGCCGTACGCCCAGATCTCCGCGCGCTTGCCCGGCCGGCCCGCGAACGGGTTGTCGCGCGGGATCGTGTAACCGCCGTCGGCCGTCGGCGCGATGCGCAGGATCTTCGCCAGCAGCGTGTCCGTGCTCTGTCCGTTGGCGCTCGGATCCCCCTCGCTGCCGCCGTCTCCGACGCCGATGAACAGGTCCCCTTCGCGCCCGAACGCCAACTGACCACCGTTGTGATTGGTGAAGGCGTGGTGATCGATCGTCAGCAGCGTGCGCGCGCTCGAGGGCTGCGCGAGGTTCGCGTTACCCGGCGAGCGACGGTACTGAGCGATCCTGATGTCATTGCCGGCGACGGTGTAGTCCACATAGAAGCGCCCGGTCGTCGCGTAGTCGGAAGGAAACGCGATGCCCAGCAGCCCCTGCTCGTCGCTGCCCTGCGAGTACACCGAGCCTGAGATGTCCAGGAACGGCTGCGACTGCTTGTGGCCGTCGAGCAGCAGCATCACCCGTCCCGAGCGCTGCAACACGTACACGCGATGCGGATCGCCCGGCGCGCCGGTCACGGATGTCGGTTCGTCAAAGCTCCCCACCCGCACCAGGCGCAGACGTCCACGTTGCGCGGCCGCGCGTGTCGTGTGCGCACTCTCGGTCGCGGCGTGCGCAGTGGCGACCGAGCGTGCCGCGCCACCGGACCCGCAGGCGGCGAGAACCAGCGTCGCCAGCAGCGCCGAGAGACCGATCACGCGCGCTTTCACCGCGCCATCCTCGCACGCCGTCTGATGCCCGCGCGCCGCTCAGGCGGCGGCGAGGCGCGGCTCGTGCTCGGCCGCCAGCGCCGTGGCGATCGCCTGCGCGCGATCGCTCGTGCCGAGCTTGGAGTGGATGTTCTGGGTGTGCTTGTAGACGGTACGCGGGCTGATCTGCAGGCTCGCGGCGATCTCGTGCGTGCTCAGGCCGAGGGCAAACAGCCGCAGCACCTCGGCCTCGCGCGCGCTGAGGCCCAGTCCGCGCAGGGCGACCGGCGAGAGGCCGGCGGCGGCGCGTTCGAACAGCAGGACCAGGCCACCGCGCGTGCCGGTCGGCAGGCGTCGTAGGACGACGCCCGTGCTCGCCAGGCGCACCGGGTCCCATGCGTGCCCGGTCGGGCTGGGCGCCAGCAGGGCGCCGGGGGCGGGCGCTCCATCGCTCCAGCCCAGCTCGCGTAGGCATTGGCGCGCACGAGCGGACGAGAAGACGACCTCGCCGCCTTCGACGACCGCGACCGCCTCGCGTGCCTGGTCGATGCCCCGGCGCAGTGACTCGATGACCGCGGCCGCGCGCTCGCGTGCCTGGACGTTGCGATAGGCCTGGATCAGGTGCGGCCGGGCGAGGTTGAGCAACTGCCGATCGCGCTCACTGAAGTCGCGCCCGCCGCGCGACAACGCGATGCCGAAGGTCACATCGGGCGGCGAGGGAAGCGTGAAGGCGATCTGGTGGCGCACGCCGAGTGGGCCATACAGCCGGCGAAACAGCTCCAGCTCATCGCACGAGCCGGCCTGCACGACGTCGGAGAAGCGGTATGCGCGTCCGTCACGTGTGCGTGCGTGGCGAATGACCAGCGGATTCTGGCCGGCGTAGCGGCCCCACTGCTCGAACATCGCCGCGGGCAGCTCCGGGTCGACGAGTGTCGCGTAGACGCGTCCGTCGTGGCCCACCTCGTTGTAGGAGGCGTAGTCGGCCGGTACGACCCGCCGCAGCGCACCCGGCAGGAACGACCGCAGCTCCTCCAGATCGTCCGCGCCGTGGGCCTCGCCGACGAAGTCGAGCACGAGGCGCACGTCCTTTGCCGAAAGCGCCGCCATCGTCAAATCCTGCCCGATCGCCGTCCGGCGTGTCTGCCCATCGTTGACCGGACATTCGACGGCGCGGTGTCCGGCCGGCGAGGCTTGGCGCGGCGCAGACCGTTAACCGCAGCGCGCAGCGTCGTCGTAGCCTGCTTGTCATGCCCGAGCGCACACCACACCGCGTGGTCATGGTCGGCGGCGGCTTCGCCGGCCTGCAGGCCGCGCTGAAGCTCGCCAAAGGCCCGCTGGAGGTGACGGTCGTCGACCGGCGCAACTTCCATCTTTTCCAGCCGCTCGCCTACCAGGTCGCCACAGGGGCGCTGTCGGCCAGCGAGATCTGCTACCCGCTGCGCACGATCTTCCGCCGCCGGCGCAACGTCGAGGTGGTACTCGCCGAGGCCACGGGTTTTGACCTGCAGGCGCGACGCGTCGCGCTGCGCCCCGTGGCCGACGGCGTCCCGGCGCCTTCGTCGCTGGAATACGACAGCCTGCTGGTCGCGGGCGGGTCGGCGTACTCCTATTTCGGCCACGACGGTTGGCAGGCCCACGCGCCCGAGCTGAAGTCGCTGGAGGGCGCACTGGACGTCCGCAGCCGCATCCTCACGGCGCTCGAGGCGGCCGAGTGGGAGCCCGACGAACAGCGTCGTCAGGCATGGCTGACGTTCGTCGTCGTCGGCGCCGGGCCGACGGGCGTGGAGATGGCCGGCCAGATCGCCGAGATCGCCCACGACAGCGTGCGCGAGTATCGCCGCGTCGACACCGCCGCGGCGCGCGTGCTGCTCGTGGAGGCCGCCGACCGCGTGCTCACCGGCTTTCCGCCATCGCTCTCAGCGAGCGCCGCGCGAGCGCTGGAGAGGCTCGGCGTGACCCCGCTGGTCCAGCACACGGTCACGGACATCGATCGCGCGGCCGTGACCACGCGCGGTCCCGGCGGGGAGCTCACCAGCTACGCCGCGCGCACCGTCGTGTGGGCCGCCGGGGTGACTCCGTCGCCGCTGGCTCGCGCGCTGGCGGATGCCGGCGGTGGCGAGCTCGATCGCGCAGGCCGGCTGATCGTCGAGGCGGATCTCACGCTGCGCGGGCACCCTGAGGTGTTCGCACTCGGCGACATGGTCGCCGTGCGCCATGGCGCGGACGTGCAAACGCTGCCCGGGTTGGCGCCGGTCGCGATGCAGGAGGGCCGTCATGCGGCCGCTGCGGTGCGGCGTGCCATCGCGGGCAAGCCGCACCAACCGTTTCACTACACCGACAAGGGCAACCTCGCGACGATCGGCCGCGCGCGCGCCGTCGCGGACATCAAGGGCCTGCATCTCAGCGGTGCGCCGGCATGGCTGACGTGGCTTGCGGTGCACCTGTGGTACCTGGTCGGCTTTCAGAACCGCCTGCTCGTGTTCACGCGCTGGGCGTTCAGCTTCTTTACGCACGGGCGCGGCGCACGCCTGATCAGCGCCACAAGTCCGCGACACCCTGATCGCTCTTGAGCGCGGGGCCGCCTACGTGGCTTCGCCGTGCGCGAGCCGCGCGGCGCGCTTGAGCAGGTAGTCGCGCTCGGGCATGCTCGTCGTGCGCGCGGCGGCGCGGCGGTAGTCAGCGAGCGCGGCCTGCGTGTCGCCCGCACGCTCGAGCAGGTGGGCGCGTGCCGCGTGCAGGCGGTGGCTCCCGCAAAGCGGCTGCTCGAGCTCGGCCAGCAGCGTCAGCCCCGCTTGCGGCCCGTCGGCCATCGACACCGCGATCGCATGGTTGAGTGCGACGATCGGGCTGTCGGAGATCCGCTGCAGCAGTTCGTAGAGCCCGGCGATCTCACGCCAGTCGGTTTCCTGGGGGCGCTCGGCTCGATCGTGCGCCGCGGCGACGGCCGCCTGCAGCTGGTAGGGCCCGACGGCACCCGCGCTCAGCGCCTGCACGAGCAGCTCGCTGCCCTCGGCGATCGGCTCGCGCTGCCACAGGGTCCGGTCCTGCTCGTCCAATGCGACCATCGCGCCGTCGGCGTCGGTGCGCGCCGGACGGCGCGCCTCGGTCAGCAGCATCAGCGCGAGCAGGCCGGCCACCTCCGGGTCGCCGGGCAACGCGAGTCGAGCGATCCTCGCCAGACGGATCGCTTCGCCGGACAGCTCCGCGCGCGCCAGCTGCGCGCCGCTGCTGGCCAGGTAGCCCTCGTTGTAGATCAGGTACAGCACGTGCAGGACCGACGCCCGCCGCGACGGCCATTCGCCCGCGTCCGGCATCGCGAACGCCACACGCGAGGCCTCGACGCTGTGCTTGGCGCGGCTGATGCGCTGTGCCATCGTCGCCTCGGGCACAAGGAAGGCAGCGGCGATCTGCGCTGTTGTCAGCCCCGCCACGGCCCGCAGCGTGAGCGCGATCGCCGAGGCCGGCGTGAGCGCCTCGTGGCAGCACATGAACATCAGCGCAAGCGTGTCGTCGGCGCCGCCCACGACCGGCGAGCCTTGGCTGGCGCCAACGACCGGTTCGCCGGCCGACGACTGCTCGCGGCGCCGGCGCGCGCTGTCGCTGCGCAGGCTGTCGGTCATGCGCCGCGCGGCCACGGCGATCAGCCAGCCGACAGGGCTTCGCGGCGTTCCCTGCGCCGGCCACTGCGCGGCCGCGGCGAGAAGCGCCTCCTGCACCGCGTCCTCGGCATCGGCGAAATGCCCGAAGCGGCGCACCGTCGCAGCGAGGACCTGCGGCGCCGAGTCACGCAGCAGGTCCTCGATGCTCGCGCGCGCCGTCACCCTCGGAGGCGCGGCGCGTCCATCACCTCGCGCACCTCGATCGTCTGCTCGATCGGGATGCCCCTCGGCCCGGGCGCCGCCGACCCTTTTGCGGCGATCTCGATCGCCCGCTCGGGCGACTCGACGTCGACGATGCGATAGCCGGCGAGCAGCTCCTTGGACTCGGGGAACGGGCCGTCTGTGACCACCGGCGCACCCGCGCCGTCGTGCTTGACGAACTTCGCCAGCTCGGGCGACGCCAGCCCCTGCGCGTCGACCAGCTCGCCGTGCTCGCGCAGCTCGTCGTTGAGCGCGCGCTGGTAGGCGATGTGCGCATCGATCTCCTGCGGAGACCACTCGGTCATCGGCTGCACGCCCTCGACGCCGCCGTAAGCCTGAATCAGCATGAACTTCATTGTCTGCCTCCTGTTCGGCGCGCCCGGATTGGCGCGTTCATCGGTATGTCGGAGCCGCGCGCGCGTTCTCGACATCGCCCTTGCCGCGCGTGAGCCTGTCAAGCAGCTGCGAGCTGCGCGGCGATCGCGCCCGTGTCCATCTCATCCCACGCCTGCACGATCTCGCCGCCGGCGAGCTTCAGCACGGCGGTCGAGGTGAAGGCGATCTCGCGGCCGCTCGGGGCGCAGCCGAGGAACTCGCCCACCTGACGGCCGCTCCAGCGCTGGTGGGCGGCGACGAGGTCCTGCTCGCCGAGCAGCAGCAGGATCTCGTGGCGCAGCGGCTCGAAGGCGGCGAGGAAGTAGGCGACGACCTCGCGCTGGCCCTCGCGCCCGCGCTTGACGCCGTTGTGCACGAAGCCCGTGGACAACCAGCGCTCACACGCGTATGTGTCGCGGCCGTTGATCGCCTCGGCGTAGAAGCTGCGCACGGCCTCCTTGTTGGCGTCGAGCGTCATCGCGACAAAGCTAGCGCTTGCCGCCGGCTGCGCGCCGGCTCAGGCGGCGGCGGGGCGCGGGTACGGCAGCGGCGTGAGCGTCTGCTCGAGGTGCGCGCGCAGCGGCTCAAA